>NZ_HF952041.1 GCF_000430995.1 Thermobrachium celere DSM 8682 | reverse complement strand
CATTCCGAACACGAAGGTTAAGTTCCGCAGGGCCGATGGTACTGCACCGCACGGTGTGGGAGAGTAGGTCGTTGCCGGATAGTTGAGGGTCCTTTAGCTCAGCTGGCTAGAGCAACCGGCTCATAACCGGTCGGTCCGGGGTTCGAGTCCCTGAAGGCCCACCAAAATGTGGGGGTGTAGCTCAGTTGGGAGAGCACCTGCCTTGCAAGCAGGGGGTCAGGAGTTCGAATCTCCTCATCTCCACCATACATAAAATAATAGAGCAAATCTGGTGACTATGCCGCGGAGGAAACACCCGTTCCCATTCCGAACACGAAGGTTAAGCTCCGCAGGGCCGATGGTACTGCACCGCACGGTGTGGGAGAGTAGGTCGTTGCCAGATTTGCTTTTTTTTAGGTATAAGCATGATGTTTATTTTTCATTTCTATATAAAATTCAATATGATTAAAAAACATAAATATGCACTTGTTGGATGCCTCCTTTCAGGTGATGTGTTGTTGTGTGTAATTTATTTTACCAGGCATCTAAACAGGTGCATATTTTTTTGTAAAAAAATATGCTGAGTTACATTATATTAACGTAATAATAGATTTTCCGATGCATCTAAATAAGATTATAAAATGTAGAGAGAATAGTATTAATTGTAATTCATATCATCAGATGATTTGTTTTAGGAGAAGTCTTATCAAATTTAATAATAATTATTAAAAACTTGCAAAAAATTGTAGATTAATTTACAATTTAAAAAGGGGGTGGGAAAATGAACAAAAAATTAATAGGAATTTTAATAGTTTTAATCATTATATTTAATTCATTAACAACTTTAGCAGCTACTCTTAGTGAAAAGTATTATACTAAATTAAAAATAGGTCTTGTAACTATGTCATCAAGTAATCTAAATATAAAGTTGAATGGAGCATATTTTGTTAATGGAAATATAGTACAAAGTGGTACAAATATTATACTTAGTGTAATCAATGGGAAAATGTATTATAACAATAGTGAAGTACAATTTTTGGACTTAAAGCCTATTAATCCTGAAAATACTTTGACCATTAACTCAAGTGGTAAGTCATACAATTATTTAGGAGAGTTTAAGTTTAGCTTAGATGGAGATAAAATTATACCAATTAATATAATAGATATAGAGGATTATCTTAAAGGTGTTGTTGGATATGAAATGTCAAATAGCTATCCAATTGAAGCTTTAAAATCTCAAGCAGTAGCTGCTAGAAATTATGCATTAAGCAATTTAGAAAAACACAAGAATAAAAGTTATGATTTATGTGATGATGTGTGTTGTCAAGTTTATAGAGGGTTTGATCCATCTTTAAAAAATGTTATTAAAGCTGTTGAAGATACAAAATCAGTTGTACTTCTTTATAATTCTAATATTGTTAGTGCATACTATTCTGCTAGTAATGGTGGTTATACTGAAGCAAGCCAAAATGTATGGGTTCAGGCTATACCATATTTAGTAGCTCAAGAGGATAAATTTGATAAGGATTATAATTGGACAAGCCAATTTACGTCACTTAAAATAGATGAAATATTGAAAAGTAAAAATATATTAACTAAAGATGATAAGTTTTTAAAAATAGATATTAATAGTATAAAAAAATATGAAAGTGGAAGAATTCAGGAATTAAATATATTATACCAAGATAAAGATGGTGTACAAAGAATTAAAACATTTAAGAAAGAATCTGCAAGAACATTTTTAAATCTAAGGAGTTCATTATATGATATTACATATAATGAAAAAGATGATACTTATACATTTAAAGGTTCAGGTTATGGCCATGGAGTAGGAATGAGTCAAATAGGCGCCAGAAACCGTGCATTAAATGGACATACTTATGAACAAATTCTAATTTTTTATTACAAGGGTACTTTTTTAAAGACTTTATTAGCAAAAGTAAAAAATATTATATTAAATAAAAATGAAATATTAGTAGGCCAGAACTTAATATTGACATCTCAAGCTGAGAGTGGAACTGGGGAATATTTATATAAATATGTAATTGAAAAAGATGGACGAACTGTGTATATAAGAGATTTTTTGGCTGATAGACAAGCAATATTTACTCCATTTTTAGAAGGTAATTATGTTGCTACAGTATATATAAAGGACATAAAATCTTCAAACAATTATGATGATAAAGTTTCTTTAAGTTTTAAAGCTTTTAGTTCACCGAAAATTAAGAGTATATCAGTTGGACCAGAAAAATTATATGTTAGAAAAGACATATATATAAAAACTGATATTTTAGGAGGAACATCAAAAGACAAGGTAATAGGTTTTGAAGTATTTAAAGGTGACAGAATAGTAGCATCTAAAGTATCGAATAGTTCAGCATTTAGTTTTATTCCTTATGATGAGGGAGAATACATAGTTAGGGTGAGAGTAAAGGATAGTGTTAGTGAAAATGATTATGATGACATAAGAGAGTTAAAATTTACAGTTGAAAAAGAACCAATTGTTTCAAGAGGTGGAGCAGCTCCTGTTCAACAAAATATTAGATTAAATATAAGCAGAAATCTGCGTTTAAGAATGATGGGAACAGATGTAAAATTACTTCAGGAAGCATTGGAAAAACTGGGGTATTTTAAATACCATACTACAACTACATATTTTGGAACAATAACGGATAAAGCAGTTAGAGATTTCCAAAGAGATAATGGTTTAAAGGTAGATGGTATTGTAGGTCCAGCTACTAGAAATGCAATAGAGATTAAATTAAATAATCGAAATGCAATATCCAATATTCAAGTTAAAAATGGTGCAATTTTATTATCATATGGAATGAGTGGAGATGAAGTGAAAAGATTACAGTCAAAATTAAAACAGTTAGGATATTTTAAATATCCATCTATAACTGGATATTTTGGGTCAATTACTGAATCAGCATTAAAGGCTTTTCAGAAGGCAAAAGGATTGCCACAGACAGGTGTTTTAGATTCTCAAACTTATAAATTGTTGTATAATTAGAGATTTAAAAAGTGTATTATTAGTAAAAAGAGTTGAACTTAGATTCAACTCTTTTTATATTGATTATTTACACAAAAACCTAAGAATATTATACTCTATTTACGAAGTAAAAAAGAGAGCCAGGGGGTCTCCTGGCTAGGGTCAGTTAATAGGGTTCAATCATGGGGATATGTTATATGAAAGGGTCTTTTCGCTAATTATTACAATATAAATATAACACATTTATATTTAATGTGCAACATATTTAATAAAATTTTTTATAAATATAATAAATAAATAAAATGAATGCTAATATATATACTGTTATATAATACATTTATACGTTATATAACAATAAATAGGGGTAGATTATATGAATTATATTGAAGAGTTAAAACAATATGTTTATAATTGCAAGAGATGTAGACTAGCACAAAGGAGAAAAAATGTAGTGTTTGGTGAGGGAAATATAAATGCAAAGCTTATGTTAATAGGTGAAGGACCAGGTGAAGAAGAAGATAACACAGGAAGGCCTTTTGTAGGAAAAGCAGGAAAATTATTAGACAAAATGCTTGAGGCAATAAATATAAAAAGAGAAGATGTGTATATAGCTAATATAGTTAAATGTAGACCACCTAATAATAGGGTTCCATTTGATGATGAAGCGAAGGCATGTATAGTTTATTTAAGAAAGCAGGTAGCTATAGTAAAACCTAAAATAATTGTGTGTTTAGGATCAACTGCAGCAAGGTATGTAATAGATGAGAGTATTAAAATTACAAGAGATAGAGGAGTATGGTATAAAAAAGGAGATTTTTATATAATAGCAACTTTTCATCCAGCAGCTCTTTTAAGGGATGAAAGTAAGAAAAAATTTGCTTGGGAAGATTTAAAAAAGATAAAAGCTATGTATGAAACCCTTCTTTAAGTGAAACAATAACTAAAAAGGAGGGGTAATATGCTTAGAATAACAGGTGTAAAACATGATAAAAATGGAGAAATTATATCTTATAGATTAAATACAGGACAAATAATATCAAAAGGTGAAGGTATAAAGCTTGCAGAACAAGGTCAAATAGAAGGTGTAACTGTTGGAGTGTCTAAATCAGGAGAGAAGTTCTTAAGAAGTTTACCAGATGGGGATAGCAGAAATAACCTTGATAATTTACCAGAAATAATGTAATAGGTGGATTTCCACCTATTTTTTATTATTTGCTTTAAAATTATAAAAGACTTTTTTTACAAAAGGTAGTAAAATATATAGCAAGGAGTGATAAAATGGATTTAACAACTATTTATAAAGAATATAGTGATAAAATAAAAGAAGTCTTTGGGGAAGATAGAAAGATTGTTTATGGAGATGGAAATACGAATGCTGATATTATGTTAATTGGTGAGGCACCTGGAAGATTTGAAGAAGAACAGGGAAAGCCGTTTGTAGGTCAAGCAGGCAAAAATTTAGATGAATTTATAGATATATTAGAGATAAAAAGGGAAGATTTATTTATAACAAATGTTGTAAAGGTTAGACCATATAAAATAAATGAAAAAACAGGGAGAAAGGTAAATAGAGCACCAAATAAAAAGGAGATAGAATTATCTTTAGATACTCTATTAAAGGAGATAGAAATAGTATCACCCAAAATAATTGTAACATTAGGAAATACTCCACTTAAGGCATTATTAGGAGATGTAAAAATTGGAGATGTACATGGAAAGTTAATAGAGTATAATGGAAGATTTATATATCCACTGTATCATCCTGCGAGTATAATATATAATAGATCTTTATATGATGTATACATAGAAGATTTAAAGAATTTAAAGAAATATATTAAAAGTAATTGTTAGGGAGGCGTTCTAATTGGCACATTCATTTGATGAGTTTAAAAAATTTGTATTTGGGAAAAAAGTTGCTATAGTTGGAGCAGGAATAAGCAATACTCCGCTTATACAAATGATGATAGAATTAGGAGCAAATGTTGTTGTATGTGATAGAAAAACAAGTTTAGGAGAATATGAAGAAGAATTAAGAAGTAAAAATGTTAAACTATATTTAGGTGAGAATTATTTAGAAGGAATAAAAGATACAGATATTATATTTAGAACACCATCATTAATGCCAACTAATCCCTTCATTAAAGCAGCAATAGATAGAGGAGCATATGTGACATCAGAGATGGGTGAATTTTTAAAGTATTGTAAAGGGAAAATTATAGGTATAACAGGAAGTGATGGAAAGACAACCACGACAACACTTGTATATGAAATGTTAAAAAAACAAGGATATAACGTTTTTTTAGGTGGGAATATAGGTAATCCATTGTTTCATAGAATTGAGGAAATAAAAGAGGAAGATTTTGTTGTATTAGAGTTGTCAAGTTTTCAACTTATCGATGCAAAATATTCACCTAAAATATCAATCATAACAAATATTACACCAAATCATCTAGATGTTCATAAAGACATGCAAGAATATATAGATGCAAAGAAAAATATATTTTTACATCAAGGTGAGGATGGGGTTGTTGTATTAAACAAGGATAATGAAATAACAAGAATTATTTCAGAACAAACAGATAAAAAAGTAAGATTGTTTTCAAGAAGAGAAAATGCATTTTCATGTTTAGATGGAGATAAATTAATAGTTAATAACAATGTAGTTTGTAGAGTAGATGAGGTAAAGCTTCCAGGTATGCATAATATAGAAAATCTACTTGCTGCTTTTGCGGCTGTTTATGATTTTGTTTCTATAGATAATATGAGATTTGTTGCAATGAATTTTGCAGGTGTAGAACATAGAATAGAATTTGTAAGGGAAGTAAATGGAGTAAAGTTCTATAATGATTCAATTGCTTCAAGTCCAGCAAGAACTTTAGCAGGATTAAAATCATTTAAGAAGAAGGTAATTTTAATAGCAGGAGGTTATGATAAAAACATACCTTTTGAACCTTTAGCAGAAGAAGGAATAGATTATATAAAATGTTTGGTATTAATGGGAAAAACAAAGGATAAAATAAAAGATGCATTTTTAAGGGTTATGAAGGAAAGAAAAATAGATTTACCAATAGTTATTGCAGACAGTTTGGAGGATGCTGTATTTAAAGCATATAAATCAGCAAGTGAAGGAGATATTATAACTTTATCACCTGCATGTGCTAGTTTTGATATGTTTAAAAACTTCGAAGAAAGAGGTCGAAAATTCAAAGAAATTGTAAATAAAATTTG
This sequence comes from Thermobrachium celere DSM 8682, assembly GCF_000430995.1. Taxonomy (GTDB): domain Bacteria; phylum Bacillota; class Clostridia; order Clostridiales; family Caloramatoraceae; genus Thermobrachium; species Thermobrachium celere. The sequence continues at coordinate 1,845 of NZ_HF952041.1, read as the reverse complement.
ATTGACTTAAACTTGCATTTTTTATACAATTATAAACAATAATATAAAGCACCCAAAACGAGTTGGGTGCTTTATATTATAAGAAAACTTTTTTAATTTAAATTATTAAAGGGGGATTTGTATGCAAAACAAAAAAAGAGAGACATTTTCATCAGGACTTGCAGTATTCTTTGCAACCTTAGGTTCGGCAGTAGGTTTAGGTAATATATGGAGATTTCCATATATTACAGGTATGAATGGTGGAGGTGGATTTTTATTCATCTACATATTATGTATGCTTCTCGTTGGCATACCTATAATGATTAGCGAGTTTTACATTGGAAGAAAAACAAGATCTAATGCTGTTGGGGCATTTAGAAAACTAAATAAAGATAATTTTAAATTTATTGGACTTATGGGTGTTGTATCAGCATTTTTAATTATGTTTTTTTATAGTGGAGTTGCAGGTTGGGTCTATTCTTATGTATTTAAAAGTTTAATGGGTACATTTAAAGGCGTCACTCCAAAGCAGGCTGAAAATTTATTTACGTCCACTATATCAAATTATGGTACAGCCTACTTATGGCAGGTAATAGTTATAGTTGTTGTTTCAACTATTCTAATAATGGGTGTAAAAAATGGAATTGAAAAAGTAACAAAGACGTTAATGCCTATTTTATTCATATTGATTATTTTAATAGACATAAGAGCAATAACTTTATCGAATTCATTTGAAGGTTTAAAGTTTCTTTTTAAAATTGATTTTTCAAAAGTAACAAAAGCGAGTATATTAGTAGCATTAGGACTAGCATTTTTTAAATTATCCATAGGTATGGGAACAATGATTACTTATGGAAGCTATTTTACGGAAGATAATGATATGCCACAAACAGCATTAAAGGTTGCTTTTTCAGATCTTTTAGTTTCATTACTTGCAGGAGTTGCAATTTTTCCAGCGGTATTTAGTTTTAACATGGAACCAACAGCGGGACCGGGGCTTTTATTTATGACTATACCATTAGTGTTTTCAAAGATGCCATTTGGAAGAGTTTTGCTTACGCTGTTTTTCCTTTTAACATCATTTGCAGCTACAACAGCAATGATTTCATTAGTTGAAGTACCTGTTGCTTATCTTGCTGAAGAAAAGAAAATGGATAGAAAGAAGGCAGTAATTTTAACAGCTATTATAATACTCTTATTTGGTTTTTTAGCAACAGCATCAATTGCAGGAGATAATTTTATAGCAAGTATAAAGTTGTTTGGGAAAAACTTTTTTGATTTCTTTGATTTTATATCAAGCAATATTCTATTACCGCTTGGTGGTCTGTTTATAACTATATTTATTGGATATGTTGTTAAAAAGGAAGATGTATTAAATGAATTAAGTAATAATGGAAGGATAAACAATAAAAATATATTAAATGCATTTGTTTTTGTAGTTAAGTATGTAGCACCTATTTTAGTTGTAGTTATTTTCTTGAATTCACTTGGAGTTTTTGGGAAGTAATTATATTGAAAAGCCATGAAGGTTGTAGGCCTTCATGGTGTTTTTTATTACATAACTTAAAACAACGTTTCTTGGTGTATCTTAATAAAAAAATAAGAGAAATAATGAGATTTTTATAGAAATAATAATATAATTTTAAATAAATGATTATAATTATTGTGTATTTAAAAAGATAGGGTGATAATATATAAAAGTCGCTTGCGGGGAGCAGCGATGAAAAAGAAAAAACAAAAAAGATATTGACAAAATGAAAAAGACGTGATAACATAAATAAGCGTCGACGGTCCTTGAAAACTGAACAGCGAGAGCGAACGTACTTTGAAGCTCAGGTTAGAACATGAGAGTTTGATCCTGGCTCA
>NZ_HF952040.1 GCF_000430995.1 Thermobrachium celere DSM 8682 | reverse complement strand
ATGGTTATAAGTTCAACAGGTTCATTAGGCGCTAGTAAATTGTATTTAAAACTGGATTTGTTCTAGTGAATCAAATCTAGGTTCTACGTCTATTACATCTTCCCATGCTAAGTTTTAAACTTTCAATTAGTTTAATGTTAATTTTCTTTATAATATTTTTTTCTATTTCCGTAAATTCTCGAACCTTTATTAATTCTTTACCTTCACCACCAAATAAAATGTCTATAACTTGGAAAACAAATTGTGGTCCAGTTTCAAATAAAAATATACCATTAAATGGTTCTAAAAAATATGTTACTAAAATTGTCGGGTTAGGTATAGAATGTATAAATTCTTCGTATGTTAATTGTTCTGTTGATATAACTTTAATTTGAACAGAGGTTCTTAAATTTGCTGTTAATTGGATATTATATTTAAATATTTTTTTAAATCAATTACAGAAATTATATTTCCTCTAAGATTTGCAAGTCCACTAACGTAATATGGTGCTGTTGGCACTTTTGTTATATTCATCATTTTTTCAATGCCATGAACTATTCTTGTTTCAAGGGCATATTTTTCTTTCCCTATGTTAAATATAACAACTTGCATTATAATCAACTCCTATCCGAGCACCTTCTTTAATGCTTCTAAAACTCTTTCTGGTTGAAAAGGTTTTACAATAAAATCTCTTGCACCAGATTTTATTGCTTCCATAACCATAGCTTGTTGCCCCATTGCTGAACACATTATGATTTTTGCATTAGGATCGAATGCCTTTATTTCTTTAACTGCTTGAATACCATCCATTTCTGGCATTGTAATATCCATTGTTACAACATCAGGTCTTTCAGCTTTGTATATTTCTACTGCCTTTGCACCATTTGGAGCTTCACCTATAACTTCATAACCATTCTTTGTTAAAATATCCTTTAACATCATTCTCATAAAAGCAGCATCATCAACTATTAACACTCTTGCCATTTTTATTCCTCCCTTACTAACATAAACCTAGTTTTTTCAAAATAAAATTGAATGTACCTGGTTTTGGTATAAAAAGAAGTTACCTGCTATTTCATTATTATCTATTATAAATTTTGTATCAATAGCTAAAATTAGATCACTATACTGTTCTGCGTCAATGAAAGT
>NZ_HF952039.1:202866-205630 GCF_000430995.1 Thermobrachium celere DSM 8682 | reverse complement strand
GTCCAGCCTGCCCAGCCATAAGAGCCACTAGCTCAGTCGGTAGAGCACAAGACTTTTAATCTTGGTGTCCGGGGGTTCGATTCCCCCGGTGGCTCACCACTTTAAATGCCGTAAGGCTGAAAAATTTGGGCCATTAGCTCAGTTGGTAGAGCACCTGACTCTTAATCAGGGTGTCCTGGGTTCGAGTCCCCGATGGCCCACCATAATATGCGGGCGTGGCGGAATTGGCAGACGCGCTAGACTTAGGATCTAGTGCCCAGTGCGTGGGGGTTCAAGTCCCTCCGCCCGCACCATCCCTGGCCAGATAGCTCAGTAGGTAGAGCAGGGGACTGAAAATCCCCGTGTCGCTGGTTCGATTCCGGCTCTGGCCACCAAATTTTATGCGGGAATAGCTCAGTTGGTAGAGCGTCACCTTGCCAAGGTGAATGCCGCGGGTTCGAGTCCCGTTTCCCGCTCCAAAATTTAATATGGCGGCATAGCCAAGTGGTAAGGCAGAGGTCTGCAAAACCTTTATTCCCCAGTTCGAATCTGGGTGCCGCCTCCAAACAAAAAAGACTGCGAAAGCAGTCTTTTTATTTTAGTTTTTTCTCTGTAATTTTGTTTGTAAGTTTTTGATATCATCTATTGTTTTAGCAGGAGAAGCTATGTAATGTTTACTATCAAAACCAGTTAAATATATTGAATTATAGTCATCAAATAAAAACAACATATATTTAGGATACATATCATTTGAATTCTCTTTTACTTCTCCAAATACAACATAATTAGTTGCCTTTCCAAGATTATATGCAAACAAATCATAGGTTTTGTTATCAATTTTTATTTTTCCATTTAAAATTATTTGTTTGTTAAAATCTTTTATAGATAATCTTTTAGTAATAAACCCGTCAATTTCTATAGTTGGGCTAGATGAAACAGATATAAGATCTGTTGTTGAAATAGGATTATTGAATGTCTTATGGAATTTTGTAGGTCTAGTATAGAATGCACCTGCTATTGTAATAACAATGAATATTATTGCAATAACATATAAAAATTTAGTTGTGTTTGTCTTTATTATTTTCATAATTATCCCCCTTAGTAGAAAATATTATATTGGCAAAAAATTAAAATCATATCCTAATTTTGTATTAATGATGGTATGAAACTACAACAGGATAATGGATAGGTGCCAATCTATAGATTAATAATCTCTATTGAAAGTTATCCATTCTTTAAATCTAGTATATATGCATCATAACAAAAAGAAACAGTTTCATATGGTTTAATATCTGCTTTAATAGCATATGAGACAACTTAAAAGCTTGACTCTAATATCCAATAGTACTTCCTTTTATGAAATTTATTATTGTTGCCGCAGTTGATACATAGTCAGATACTGTATTATGCTTATATGCTCTATCTACAAATAATTTCGATTGAGTTAGTTGCGTTTTATCTAAACTTGCATAGGAAGTTATATATTCTTTGAAGGCAGGAGTAGTTACCCCCATTGGTTTTATAATTTCATTAGATAGAAAAATAGCAAGTGCATTCTGCGTTGGACAAACCTTAGAAGAAAAATAAAAAATTAATACAGAAAATTTTTTTCTAGAAATATTATTTATTGGGAAAATGTATATATAAATAATAATAAACCAGTTACAAATAATTGTAAACAAAAACATATTAATGAAGAGATATATTTATTTTAAACATATTCACAAACTGGTTTATCTAAATTGAATATTGAAAAAACAAGAAATATATATTAGTATTTCATTAAAAGTATAATATGGGGGATAAGAAGATGGGGAAGTTAAACTATATTTTTTCGTTTATTATGTGTATTGTACCATTATACTTAATAAATTTCACATCATTTAATTTATCGTTTGCTCTTTTGATTTTAGTTGCACTAAATTTTTTGCATAAGATGTTTATGTTTTCTGATTCTAGGGTTGATTTAAGTAGGTGGGTACATAATTATAAAAGTATACCTAGAGAAGATTTAAAGAATATAGTTACAAAGATAAAGGAACTTACATTTATATTTACAATGGCTTCAGTGGGCTTGCTTTTTATTTTAAATTATATTGAAAATTCAATAGGATTAAGAAGAATTGATAACAATATAAAAATTTTCATAGCAAAGGGAATAATGGTTATTTTGTTCATATTAATTATAGCTCCAGATGTGATATCTACATATGAAGTTAATAAAATTGAAGTTAAATCAACTAATCCTTGTGTATCACGAATTAATACAAATAGAATAATAGAGAAAATAAAAGATATTATAAGCTAATTTAATTTAAAGGGCATTTATGCCTATGTTAATATATAATTAAAGTGATAATATATAAAAGTCGCTTGCGGGGAGCAGCGATGAAAAAGAAAAAACAAAAAAGATATTGACAAAATGAAAAAGACGTGATAACATAAATAAGCGTCGACGGTCCTTGAAAACTGAACAGCGAGAGCGAACGTACTTTGAAGCTCAGGTTAGAACATGAGAGTTTGATCCTGGCTCAGGACGAACGCTGGCGGCGTGCCTAACACATGCAAGTCGAGCGGAGGGGATAGGAGCTTGCTCCTTGAACCTTAGCGGCGGACGGGTGAGTAACACGTGGGTAACCTGCCCTTGAGAGGGGGATAACAGGTCGAAAGGCCTGCTAATACCGCATAACGCTAAGATGCCGCATGGCGTCTTAGCCAAAGGTTAATTCCGCTCAAGGATGGGCCCGCGGCCCATTAGCTAGTTGGTGAGGTAATGGCTCACCAA
>NZ_HF952039.1:200859-201942 GCF_000430995.1 Thermobrachium celere DSM 8682 | reverse complement strand
AGGTGGGGATGACGTCAAATCATCATGCCCCTTATGCTCTGGGCTACACACGTGCTACAATGGCCGGTACAATGAGTTGCAAACCCGTGAGGGGGAGCTAATCTCAAAAACCGGTCCCAGTTCGGATTGTAGGCTGCAACTCGCCTACATGAAGCCGGAGTTGCTAGTAATCGCGGATCAGCATGCCGCGGTGAATACGTTCCCGGGCCTTGTACACACCGCCCGTCACACCATGAGAGCCGGCAACACCCGAAGCCAGTGGGCTAACCCGCAAGGGAGGCAGCTGTCGAAGGTGGGGCTGGTGATTGGGGTGAAGTCGTAACAAGGTAGCCGTAGGAGAACCTGCGGCTGGATCACCTCCTTTCTAAGGGTTTAATAGCTCTCGCTGTTTAGTTTTGAAGGGCCGAAATCCTGAATGGATTTCGGCGGGCAATTTAGCTAACGAAGTTAGCGTCTAAATTGCCCGGGAGCCGAAAGGCCGAAGTCCCTTCAGATTAAAGACGCATTATGATAAGAAACGTCTTTAAGAGTAAGTAAAACAGTTCTTTGAAAACTGCACAGCCAAAGGTAACAAGTTCTTTGTAACGATCAAGCTACAAAGGGCGCATGGTGGATGCCTTGGCACCAGGAGCCGATGAAGGACGTGGTAAGCTGCGAAAAGCTGCGGGTAGCCGCAAACAGGCTGTGATCCGCAGATGTCCGAATGGGGGAACCCGCATGGCTAACGCCATGCATCCTTAGCTGAATCCATAGGCTAAGGAGGGCACACCCGGGGAACTGAAACATCTAAGTACCCGGAGGAAAAGAAAGAATAATCGATTCCCTAAGTAGCGGCGAGCGAAAGGGGAGGAGCCCAAACCAGAGGAAACTCTGGGGTTGCGGACAGGTCAAGAAAGCGAAGGAGTTCTTAGTCGAATAGGTCTGGAAAGGCCAGCCACAGAAGGTAAAAGCCCTGTAGGCGAAAAGGACTTTGAGCGAGACCTGATCCAGAGTACCACGGGACACGAGGAACCCTGTGGGAAGCAGGGAGGACCACCTCCCAAGGCTAAATACTACCTGGTGACCGATAGCGCATAGTACCGT
>NZ_HF952039.1:196716-199689 GCF_000430995.1 Thermobrachium celere DSM 8682 | reverse complement strand
GGTTAAGCTCCGCAGGGCCGATGGTACTGCACCGCACGGTGTGGGAGAGTAGGTCGTTGCCGGATAGTATGGCCCCTTGGTCAAGTGGTTAAGACACCACCCTTTCACGGTGGTAACAGGGGTTCGAATCCCCTAGGGGTCACCACCATGCGGGTGTAGCTCAATGGCAGAGTCCCAGCCTTCCAAGCTGGTTGTGTGGGTTCGATTCCCATCACCCGCTCCATAATATGCGCCTTTAGCTCAGCTGGATAGAGCAACGGCCTTCTAAGCCGTGTGTCGGGAGTTCGAATCTCTCAAGGCGCACCATATGGTGGGTATAGTTCAGTTTGGTTAGAGCGCCAGATTGTGGCTCTGGAGGTCGTGGGTTCGAATCCCACTATCCACCCCAATAAATACGATGGGCAGTCGCCAAGTCGGTAAGGCACGGGACTTTGACTCCCGCATTCGTTGGTTCGAGTCCAGCCTGCCCAGCCATAAGAGCCACTAGCTCAGTCGGTAGAGCACAAGACTTTTAATCTTGGTGTCCGGGGTTCGATTCCCCGGTGGCTCACCACTTTAAATGCCGTAAGGCTGAAAAATTTGGGCCATTAGCTCAGTTGGTAGAGCACCTGACTCTTAATCAGGGTGTCCTGGGTTCGAGTCCCCGATGGCCCACCATAATATGCGGGCGTGGCGGAATTGGCAGACGCGCTAGACTTAGGATCTAGTGCCCAGTGCGTGGGGGTTCAAGTCCCTCCGCCCGCACCATCCCTGGCCAGATAGCTCAGTAGGTAGAGCAGGGGACTGAAAATCCCCGTGTCGCTGGTTCGATTCCGGCTCTGGCCACCAAATTTTATGCGGGAATAGCTCAGTTGGTAGAGCGTCACCTTGCCAAGGTGAATGCCGCGGGTTCGAGTCCCGTTTCCCGCTCCAAAAGACCATGTAGCAAGTGACTACATGGTCTTTTTATTTTACATATTTAATGTTAAAAGAGGATGTTGAAAGTTACTTTCAACATCCTCTTTTTTTATAGTATCAAATATGCAATAGGAGTTACAAATATTAATGTTAAAACTGTTCTTTCAAACCATATAATTATTATTTCAGGCAGAGTAATAGGAATTTCTGTTGATAATATACAAGGAATAGAAGCAGAGAAGAATAGTATTGCAGAAATTGATACAACTCCTACTATAAATTTAGTAATAAGAGGTGCCTTTGCAACAAGTAGCGCAGGCAAGAACATTTCTGCGATTTCTATACTGCAGGCCTTTGCTGCAAGCATTGGTTCGGGTATTCTAAGGATTAGGGTAAAAGGATAGAATATATAGCCTAATATATCAAAGACAGGAGTATATTTAGCTAATACCAAACCTATAAGACCAATAGACATAATAGTAGGTAAAATGTTTAATGCCATTTTGAATCCATCTCTTAAATTAGTATATATATTTTCGAATATCCCAGGAGCATTAGATGCAGCTTTAATAGCTTCATTCCATGCATTTTTTAATAGTTTAGATTTGTATTCTGGTTCTGGATCTCCCTGAAGATTTATATATGAATTATCTTTGTTTTTTAGTGGATATAATCTTGCAGTTATAGAAGTAACTAAGAATGTAACAACTAAAGTAATCCAGAAAAATTTATTCCAAATATTCATTAAGCCTAAAGTTTTTGCAACTATGATCATAAATGTAGTGGAAACAGTTGAAAAACCTGTGGCAATTATTGCTGCCTCTTTTATTGTATATTTTCCTTCTTTAAAAACTTTATTAGTAATTAATAGAGCAATGGAATAACTTCCAACAAAGGATGCAACAGCATCCACTGCTGAACGACCAGGTGTTTTCCAAATAGGTCGCATTATAGGTCTCATTAATACACCAATGAATTCTAATAAACCATAACCAACAAGGAAAGCTAAGAAAATTGAACCAATTGGAACTATTATTCCTACTGGAATTACAAGTTTATTGTAAAGAAATGGTCCCATATCTGCTTCAAAAAGCCACTTTGGACCTACTTTAAAGTAAATTAAGATACCAATTAAAAATCCAAAAACTTTTAAAATAGAAAAGATCAAATTTAATTTATTTTTGTTCCATGTTTTAAGATAAAATGGCATAATTGCACCTAAAAGCAAAACAATTAGGGCATATGTTGAAGCAACCCAAGGCAAGTTATTTCGTATAAAGGTGACAATGTGATCAAGAGGAATTGTTTTTGTTTTATTAATGGTTACATTAATAAAAAACATAAAGATACCTATACAGCTAAAAATGATAAATTTCAGACTAGCAACAGAAGTTTTTTGTTTTAATTCAACGTTATTATTCATATAGTACCTCCTTTTAAATATACTTATTTAATATATATTCATAGATGTTTTTTAATATTATTACGTTAAATGCAGCTTGTATGTTTAAATAGTGTTGATAAATATAAGAAGTACGCAATGCAAAAAGTATGGATTTTACTACATATTTAAATAAATTGTACAATTAAATCAACATAACCTGGAGTGTTGAGGTGCGAAAAAAAGAGAAATATATAAAAAAGAGTAGAAATATTGTTCTAAAATTAAAATTTCTACTCTTTTTATTTGTGTAATTTGTTTTGTACATGGTATTATATAAAAGTCGTCGCGAGGACGACAAAACGAAAGAAAAAAGATGTTGACAAAATGAAAAAGACGTGATAACATAAATAAGCGTCGACGGTCCTTGAAAACTGAACAGCGAGAGCGAACGTACTTTGAAGCTCAGGTTAGAACATGAGAGTTTGATCCTGGCTCAGGACGAACGCTGGCGGCGTGCCTAACACATGCAAGTCGAGCGGAGGGGATAGGAGCTTGCTCCTTGAACCTTAGCGGCGGACGGGTGAGTAACACGTGGGTAACCTGCCCTTGAGAGGGGGGATAACAGGTCGAAAGGGCCTGCTAATACCGCATAACGCTAAGATGCCGCATGGCGTCTTAGCCAAAGGTTAATT
>NZ_HF952039.1:193955-195984 GCF_000430995.1 Thermobrachium celere DSM 8682 | reverse complement strand
GGTTTAATAGCTCTCGCTGTTTAGTTTTGAAGGGCCGAAATCCTGAATGGATTTCGGCGGGCAATTTAGCTAACGAAGTTAGCGTCTAAATTGCCCGGGAGCCGAAAGGCCGAAGTCCCTTCAGATTGAAGACGCTTTAAGATAAGGAACGTCTTTGAGAATAAGTAAAACAGTTCTTTGAAAACTGCACAGCCAAAGGTAACAAGTTCTTTGTAACGATCAAGCTACAAAGGGCGCATGGTGGATGCCTTGGCACCAGGAGCCGATGAAGGACGTGGTAAGCTGCGAAAAGCTGCGGGTAGCCGCAAACAGGCTGTGATCCGCAGATGTCCGAATGGGGGAACCCGCATGGCTAACGCCATGCATCCTTAGCTGAATCCATAGGCTAAGGAGGGCACACCCGGGGAACTGAAACATCTAAGTACCCGGAGGAAAAGAAAGAATAATCGATTCCCTAAGTAGCGGCGAGCGAAAGGGGAGGAGCCCAAACCAGAGGAAACTCTGGGGTTGCGGACAGGTCAAGAAAGCGAAGGAGTTCTTAGTCGAATAGGTCTGGAAAGGCCAGCCACAGAAGGTAAAAGCCCTGTAGGCGAAAAGGACTTTGAGCGAGACCTGATCCAGAGTACCACGGGACACGAGGAACCCTGTGGGAAGCAGGGAGGACCACCTCCCAAGGCTAAATACTACCTGGTGACCGATAGCGCATAGTACCGTGAGGGAAAGGTGAAAAGAACCCCGGGAGGGGAGTGAAATAGAACCTGAAACCGTGTGCCTACAAGCAGTCGGAGGGCGTTAAGGCCTGACGGCGTGCTTTTTGTAGAACGAGCCAGCGAGTTACGGTATGTAGCGAGGTTAAGCACTTAAGGTGCGAAGCCGTAGGGAAACCGAGTCTGAAGAGGGCGATAAGTTGCATGCCGTAGACCCGAAACCGGGTGACCTATCCATGGACAGGGTGAAGGTGAGGTAAAACTCACTGGAGGCCCGAACCACGTTGGTGTTGAAAAACCATGGGATGAGCTGTGGATAGCGGAGAAATTCCAATCGAACTCGGAGATAGCTGGTTCTCCCCGAAATAGCTTTAGGGCTAGCCTCGGGTTAGAGACATGGAGGTAGAGCACTGAATGGGCTAGGGGCCGTCTAGGTTACCGAACCTTATCAAACTCCGAATGCCATAGTCTTGATGCCCGGGAGTCAGACTTAGAGTGATAAGATCCTAAGTCAAAAGGGAAACAGCCCAGACCATCAGCTAAGGTCCCAAAGTGCATGTTAAGTGGTAAAGGATGTGGGACTTCTAAGACAACCAGGATGTTGGCTTAGAAGCAGCCATTCATTTAAAGAGTGCGTAATAGCTCACTGGTCGAGAGGTCCTGCGCCGAAGATGTCCGGGGCTCAAACATGCCACCGAAGCTATGGATTTGGTACCGTTGCTAATGCTTATATGGTAGAGAGGATAGAAAAGAGAGGACATCTTTATGCTGCTACGCAGCGAAGCGAAGGAGCAGCATTAGATATAACAAGCTAAAACATGCCATGTAGGCGATAGCAACGGTACCAAATGGTAGGGGAGCTTTCTTAGCGGGTTGAAGTCAGACCGTGAGGACTGGTGGACTGCTAAGAAGTGAGAATGCTGGCATAAGTAGCGAGAAATAGGTGAGAATCCTATTCGCCGAAAACCTAAGGTTTCCTCAGGAAGGCTCGTCCGCTGAGGGTTAGTCGGGACCTAAGCCGAGGCCGAAAGGCGTAGGTGATGGACAATCGGTTGATATTCCGATACCACCAGCAGCCGTTTGAGAGATGGGGGGACGCAGGAGGATAGGCTGAGCACACTGCTGGATATGTGTGTCCAAAGCACAAGGTATGCCTCTTAGGCAAATCCGGGAGGATAAGCTGAGTGCTGATGGGGAGCCGTAAGGCGAAGCAGCCGATTTCACACTGCCGAGAAAAGCCTCTATCGAGGATGCTGGTGCCCGTACCGCAAACCGACACAGGTAGGTGAGGAGAGAATCCTAAGGCGAGCGGGAGAACCCTT
>NZ_HF952039.1:186160-192858 GCF_000430995.1 Thermobrachium celere DSM 8682 | reverse complement strand
GACCGGGATGGACGAACCTCTGGTGCACCAGTTGTCGCGCCAGCGGCACAGCTGGGTAGCCATGTTCGGATGGGATAAGCGCTGAAGGCATCTAAGCGCGAAGCCCACCTCAAGATGAGATTTCCCATAGCGTTAAGCTAGTAAGACCCCTGGAAGAACACCAGGTTGATAGGCCAGAGGTGTAAGCGTCGTAAGGCGTTTAGCTGACTGGTACTAATAGGTCGAGGGCTTGATCATACAGGCTGTGCAGTTTTGAAAGAACTAATCCGGTGACTATGCCGCGGAGGAAACACCCTTTCCCATTCCAAACACGTTATTTAACCGCGGGCCGATGACACTGCACTAATGCGGTGTGGGAGAGTAGGTCGCTTAAAGATAGTATGGCCCCTTGGTCAAGTGGTTAAGACACCACCCTTTCACGGTGGTAACAGGGGTTCGAATCCCCTAGGGGTCACCACCATGCGGGTGTAGCTCAATGGTAGAGTCCCAGCCTTCCAAGCTGGTTGTGTGGGTTCGATTCCCATCACCCGCTCCATAAGTCTTAGAGAATTATCTCTAAGGCTTTTTTATTTTTTGTTAAAAGATTTCAGAATATTATTAATGTATAGTATAATTGATATTTGGGGGGATGTTGGATGAAAAAGGTTGTTTTAATTGCAGGAACAGAACATACAAGGGAGACACTACATGAACAATTAGAAAGTTACATAGGTGGTATTGCTCAAGTTGAATCATATGCTATAGATAAGGGGATAAAAGATAAAATTAAAGCTGATATAGTAATAATTTCAACAAGTTTAATATATAATGAAGCTATTCTATTTATTGAAGGAGTATCTAAAGTTATAGTAGCAAGAAGAGTTTTAAATTATAAGATTATAGAAAACTTGCTTTTTATTCCAGAGGGTGAAAAGGTTCTTTTTGTTAATGATTGTAAAGAAACAACTCAAGAATGTATAGATTGGCTTAAAAAGTTAGGATTAAACCATGTTGAATATATTCCATATTATCCAGGATGTGAATTAAAGGAAAAGATAAATTATGCAATTACTCCTGGAGAGATTGATATTGTTCCTAAGGATATAGCAAATATAATAGATATAGGTCCGCGACTTATAGATATAGTAACTATAGCTGAAATATTAAAGGAACTGAATGTATATGATGAGAAGTGGGAAGATGCTACTATAATGTACCTAGATAAAATAGTTAGTTTGGCTAAGAAATTTGCTGATATTTCAAAAGAAAAGACTAGGGCATTCAATCATATAAAAGTTGTTATGGATGGGATGAAAGAAGCTGTTTTAGCTTTTGATAATAAAGGCAAAATTATTGTATCTAATGAGAATTTAAAGTTTATTGTGGGTGCAAAAGGAAATATAGTTGGTAAAAGTATTAGAGAAATTTTTGCGGGTAACAATATAATAGAATTTTTATTATCCTGTGATAAAGAAGCATCAAATTTATTTGAAATAAGAGGAGAAAAATATATCATTACTAAATTTATTCTTGATAAAGACAATATAAGTATTGCAACTTTGAAGAGCCAAAAGGATTTAGAAGAATTAGAAAAGCAAATGTTAAAGGATTTATATAGAAAAGGTTACTATGCAAAGTATTCATTTGAAGACATTATAGGAAATAGCATAGAAATCAATTATATTAAAGACATAGGGAGGAAAATAGCAAAGAATGATCTAACAGTTTTGATAGAAGGTGAAAGTGGAACAGGAAAGGAATTATTTGCTTCAGCAATTCACAATGAATCTATGAGAAAAAATAAGCCTTTTGTTGCTGTAAACTTTTCATCACTGCCTGAAAATCTTGCAGAAAGTGAGCTCTTTGGTTATGAGGAAGGGGCCTTTACAGGTGCCTTAAAAGGTGGAAAAAAAGGATTATTTGAGCAGGCTGATGGAGGAACAATATTTTTAGATGAAATTGGAGATGCATCACTTAAACTACAGACGAAACTTTTAAGGGTATTACAGGAGAAAGAGATAATGAGGATTGGTGGGAATAAGATTATTCCTATAGATGTAAGAGTAATTGCAGCAACAAATAAAAATTTAAGGGAATTAGTTGAAAAAGGAGAGTTTAGAGAAGATCTTTATTATAGACTAAAAGTTATGTATATTAAGCTTCCACCTTTAAGGCAAAGAAAAGAAGACATTAAAGTATTATTAGATTATTTTATATCTAAAAAAGATAAAGGATTAAAAATAAAGGATGAAGTAGTTAATATATTAATAAACTACAATTGGCCTGGGAATATTAGAGAACTTAAAAATTTAGTAGAGTATATGGTGGCAGTTTGTAATGGCAGTGAAATTGATAAAATGGATCTCCCTTTGGATATGTTGCACTATGATAATATGTTAAGGCAGGATTTAAAATTAATATTAGATATAATTGAAGATTTAAGAAAAAGGGGAGAAAATGCAAGTAGAAGAAAGATTGAAAGGATATGCAGAGAAAAGGGCATAAATTTAACGGAACAAATGATAAGAACAAGACTTAAAGAATTGGAGAAAATGGGATATGTAAAATCCCAAAAAGGAAGAGTAGGGACTATGCTTTTATGATAATGTAAACTTATACAACCTATAATAACCCATATTTAACCCAAATAAGCCTTTAATATAAAACAGTGTTTATTAAGTGTTTTATATTAAAGGCATTTATTTTTTAGAAATTTGGCATTGTATTTGCTATAACATTAATAAAAAAATATGGGGGGATAATATGTCAAGTACAAACACATCTATTCAAAGTGAAATAAAGACAGTGGAGAATAAGACGGTTAAGGTCCCACACACATATATCATCATATTTTTCGTAGTTTTATTTGCATGGTTACTAACATTATTGCTTCCTGTAGGAAAATTTGAAAAGACAGAAGTAAAGTATATGGTAAATGGAAAGGAAAAAACAAAGACAGTAGTTCAAGCAGGTTCATTCCAATATGAAAAAAACGACAAGGGAGAAGTTGTAAAGAAACCAGCAAAATTATGGGGTACAGAAGATTTTGGTGGTTATGGAATGCTCAATTATGTATTTGAAGGAATGGTAAGAGGAGATAAGTGGGGAGCAGCAGTAGGAATTATAGCATTTATACTAGTGATTGGTGGAGCTTTTGGAATTATTCTAAGAACTGGAGCAGTTGATTCAGGAATACTCAAAATGATTAAGATAACAAATGGCAAGGAGTTTTTAATACTACCTGTTTTGTTTGTTCTTTTCTCATTAGGTGGAGCTGTTTTTGGAATGGGAGAAGAGACAATACCTTTTGCTCTAATAATTATTCCTCTAGTTGTTGCAATGGGATATGATGCAGTTGTTGGAGTTCTTATAACGTATGTTGCAAGCCAAATAGGATTTGCTACATCATGGATGAATCCATTTAGTTTAGCTGTTGCACAGGGGGTATCTGGTATACCTGTATTTTCTGGAGCACAGTTTAGAATGGTTATGTGGGCAGTATTTACTTTAGCAGGTTTGCTTTATACATTAAGATACGCTAAAAATGTTAAGAAGAATCCTGAAAGTTCAATTGCAAAAGAAGCAACAGAATATTTTAAAAAGAATATGAAAACAGATGTAGAAGATGTTGAATTTAATTTAGGACATAAACTCGTACTTCTTATACTATTATTAGGTATAATTTGGGTTGTTTGGGGAGTTACAAAGAAGGGATATTATATACCAGAAATTGCTTCTCAGTTCTTTGTAATGGGATTATTATCAGGTATTATAGGGGTAATATTCAGATTAAATAATATGACTGCCAATGATATTGCAGATTCATTCCAGAGGGGGGCAGCAGATTTAGTAGGTGCTGCTTTAGTTGTTGGTATGGCACAAGGTATTTTAATAATTCTTGGAGGCACAGATCCAGGAACTCCAACAGTATTGAACACAATATTAAATTCTTTATCAAATGTAGTTGGTAAACTTGGTGGTGCTTTTGCAGCTTGGTTTATGTACCTTTTCCAATCTGTATTTAATTTCTTTGTTGTATCTGGTTCTGGACAGGCTTCCATAACAATGCCTATTATGGCACCACTTTCTGATTTAGTAGGTGTTACAAGACAGGTTGCTGTTTTAGCATTTCAACTTGGAGATGGTCTAACCAACATAATTGTCCCAACATCAGCTTGTTTAATGGGTGTACTAGGAGTTGCTAGAGTTGATTGGGGAAGATGGGCTAAATGGCAAATTAAAATGCAGCTATTCTTATTTGCATTAGGATCAGTTTTCGTACTTGTTGCACATTTCATAGGTTTTAATTAAAAATAGGGGGCTTATGCCCCTATATTTATATAAAAGAGGTGGATAGTATGATAAAAATTATAAAAAATGTTGATATTTATATGCCACAATATATTGGAAAAAAAGATATATTAATTGTTGCAGATAAAATTTTAAAGGTAGATAAAGATATTGTAATAGATGGAGTAGAGGTTGAAATAATCGATGGAGATGGAAAAAAGGCTCTTCCTGGGTTTATAGATTCCCATGTTCATATAACTGGAGGTGGAGGAGAAGGAGGATATAAGACAAGGACACCTGAAATTGTTTTATCAGACATAATAAGAGGGGGGATAACAACAGTTATAGGAACATTAGGGACAGATGGAATAACACGAAGTCTTGAAAATTTGTATGCTAAAGCTAAAGCATTAGAAGAGGAAGGTGTCACAACATTTATATACACTGGATCCTATAGAGTTCCGCCTATTACATTTACAGGCAGCATAATGAAGGATTTAATTCTTATCGATAAAGTTATTGGAGTTGGAGAAATTGCATTGTCGGATCATAGATCATCACAACCAAGTCTAGATGAATTAAAAAGGTTAACAGCTGATGCAAGAGTTGCAGGTATTTTATCAGGAAAAGCAGGTATAGTAAACATTCACATGGGAGATGGAAAGGCTGGGCTTGATGCATTAATTGAAATAGTTGAAACAACAGAAATTCCAATAACACAATTTTATCCTACTCATGTAAATAGAAATCCAGATCTTTTTAATCAAGGTTTAGAATATGCAAAAATGGGAGGTTTTATAGATTTTACTACTAGTTCAGATCCAGTATTTTATGAAGAAGGAGAAGTTAAGGCAAGTATTGCTTTAAAAATTTGTATAGAAAAAGGTTTAGAAGACAATGTAACGCTTACATCGGATGGTCAAGGAAGTCTTCCTAAATTTAATGATAAAAGAGAATTTATAGGACTACAGGTTGGAAGGGTGACGTCGCTGTATAATGAAGTTAGAGATGCTATTTTGGATGGAGTCCCTATAGAGAAGGCAATTAAGTTTATTACAGTAAATCCTGCGCGAATTTTAAAACTTAAAGGTAAAGGACAAATTAAAGAAGGATATGATGCAGATATAGTTTTAGTGGATGAAGATTATTGTATAAATGATGTTATTTCAAAAGGGAATATTATGATGAGGGATAAAAAATTAGAAAAGGTAGGAACTTTTGAGTAAAAATAAAGGCATTCAAAGAATGCCTTTATTTTTAGTTATATATATTTATTTACTTGATATAGTTTTATTTATTATGTACTATAGTTATATAGAAAATCTGCAGAAAAGGAGAAAGACATGAAAAGTAGGATTAAGAAATGGGTTTTAGTAGTAATTTGGATGGTAATTATATTTATGTTTTCAAGTCAAAACTCTGATCAATCTAGCAAAAATAATGAGTTTATAGTATACATATTAAACTTATTAGGCTTGGATGTTAATTCTATTTTTAATGGCAATGCTGATTTTGTAATAAGAAAACTAGCACATTTTACAGAGTACTTTATTCTATATTTTTTATTATTTAATGCATTAAAGGAAGATTTATATTTTAAACCAAGCTTGTTAACTGCTTTTATAATAACATTTCTATATGCTGCTTCTGATGAATTTCATCAGAGATTTGTTCCAGGTAGAGGGCCTTCCTTTAGAGATGTTCTTATAGATACTTCAGGAGGATTAGTTTGTATGGCTATCATATATTTTAGAAGATATATAAGTCGCCACATTAAATAGGGCGGCTTATAATTTTTAAAGATATACTACAACTATACCTTGAGTATCATATAAAGATTTATTAAGAAATAAAAAGAAAAATAAAGAATTAATAAAATATATTTTTATATTTGTTATTTTTAATTATGAAGAAGATTAAATCACATGGTATTATGTAAAAGTCGCTTGCGGGGAGCAGCGATGAAAAGAAAAAATAAAAAAGATGTTGACAAAATGAAAAAAGACGTGATAACATAAATAAGCGTCGACGGTCCTTGAAAACTGAACAGCGAGAGCGAACGTACTTTGAAGCTCAGGTTAGAACATGAGAGTTTGATCCTGGCTCAGGACGAACGCTGGCGGCGTGCCTAACACATGCAAGTCGAGCGGAGGGGATAGGAGCTTGCTCCTTGAACCTTAGCGGCGGACGGGTGAGTAACACGTGGGTAACCTGCCCTTGAGAGGGGGATAACAGGTCGAAAGGCCTGCTAATACCGCATAACGCTAAGATGCCGCATGGCGTCTTAGCCAAAGGTTAATTCCGCTCAAGGATGGGCCCGCGGCCCATTAGCTAGTTGGTGAGGTAATGGCTCACCAAGGCGACGATGGGTAGCCGGCCTGAGAGGGTGGTCGGCCACACTGGGACTGAGACACGGCCCAGACTCCTAC
>NZ_HF952039.1:183597-185000 GCF_000430995.1 Thermobrachium celere DSM 8682 | reverse complement strand
GCAGCCATTCATTTAAAGAGTGCGTAATAGCTCACTGGTCGAGAGGTCCTGMGCCGAAGATGTCCGGGGCTCAAACATGCCACCGAAGCTATGGATTTGGTACCGTTGCTAATGCTTATATGGTAGAGAGGACAGAAAAGAGAGGACATCTTTATGCTGCTACGCAGCGAAGCGAAGGAGCAGCATTAGATACAACAAGCTAAAACATGCCATGTAGGCGATAGCAACGGTACCAAATGGTAGGGGAGCTTTCTTAGCGGGTTGAAGTCAGACCGTGAGGACTGGTGGACTGCTAAGAAGTGAGAATGCTGGCATAAGTAGCGAGAAATAGGTGAGAATCCTATTCGCCGAAAACCTAAGGTTTCCTCAGGAAGGCTCGTCCGCTGAGGGTTAGTCGGGACCTAAGCCGAGGCCGAAAGGCGTAGGTGATGGACAATCGGTTGATATTCCGATACCACCAGCAGCCGTTTGAGAGATGGGGGGACGCAGGAGGATAGGCTGAGCACACTGCTGGATATGTGTGTCCAAAGCACAAGGTATGCCTCTTAGGCAAATCCGGGAGGATAAGCTGAGTGCTGATGGGGAGCCGTAAGGCGAAGCAGCTGATTTCACACTGCCGAGAAAAGCCTCTATCGAGGATGCTGGTGCCCGTACCGCAAACCGACACAGGTAGGTGAGGAGAGAATCCTAAGGCGAGCGGGAGAACCCTTGTTAAGGAACTCGGCAAATTGACCCCGTAACTTCGGGAGAAGGGGTGCCTACCGAAAGGTAGGCCGCAGAGAATAGGCCCAGGCGACTGTTTAGCAAAAACACAGGTCTCTGCTAAGTCGAAAGACGATGTATAGGGGCTGACGCCTGCCCGGTGCTGGAAGGTTAAGGGGAAAAGTTAGCGCAAGCGAAGCTTTGAACCGAAGCCCCAGTAAACGGCGGCCGTAACTATAACGGTCCTAAGGTAGCGAAATTCCTTGTCGGGTAAGTTCCGACCCGCACGAATGGCGTAACGACCTGGGCGCTGTCTCGACAAGGGACCCGGCGAAATTGTAGTACAAGTGAAGATGCTTGTTACCCGCGATTGGACGGAAAGACCCCGTAGAGCTTTACTGCAGCTTAGCATTGAGTTTCGGTATTGTCTGTACAGGATAGGTGGGAGGCTGAGAAGTAGCGTCGCCAGGCGCTATGGAGCCGCCGTTGGGATACCACCCTGATGATACTGAAGCTCTAACCGGAGGCCATGAAGCTGGTCACGGGACATTGTTAGGCGGGCAGTTTGACTGGGGCGGTCGCCTCCTAAAGAGTAACGGAGGCGCCCAAAGGTTCCCTCAGTGCGGTTGGAAATCGCGCGTAGAGTGCAAAGGCAGAAGGGAGCCTAACTGTGAGACTG
Organism: Thermobrachium celere DSM 8682; assembly: GCF_000430995.1. Lineage (GTDB taxonomy): Bacteria > Bacillota > Clostridia > Clostridiales > Caloramatoraceae > Thermobrachium > Thermobrachium celere. The sequence continues at coordinate 183,619 of NZ_HF952039.1, read as the reverse complement.
ACAAGTCGAGCAGTGACGAAAG
>NZ_HF952039.1:173894-183061 GCF_000430995.1 Thermobrachium celere DSM 8682 | reverse complement strand
GTAGGAAATTTGAGAGGAGCTGTCCTTAGTACGAGAGGACCGGGATGGACGAACCTCTGGTGCACCAGTTGTCGCGCCAGCGGCACAGCTGGGTAGCCATGTTCGGATGGGATAAGCGCTGAAGGCATCTAAGCGCGAAGCCCACCTCAAGATGAGATTTCCCATAGCGTTAAGCTAGTAAGACCCCTGGAAGAACACCAGGTTGATAGGCCAGAGGTGTAAGCGTCGTAAGGCGTTTAGCTGACTGGTACTAATAGGTCGAGGGCTTGATCATACAGGCTGTGCAGTTTTGAAAGAACTAATCCGGCGACTATGCCGCGGAGGAAACACCCGTTCCCATTCCGAACACGAAGGTTAAGCTCCGCAGGGCCGATGGTACTGCACCGCACGGTGTGGGAGAGTAGGTCGTTGCCGGATAGTATGGCCCAGTAGCTCAGCTGGTTAGAGTGCCGGCCTGTCACGCCGGAGGTCGAGGGTTCGAGCCCCTTCTGGGTCGCCATTTTAAATATGCCGGCTTAGCTCAATTGGCAGAGCAACTGACTTGTAATCAGTAGGTTGTAGGTTCGATTCCTATAGCCGGCTCCATTAGAAAGCAAGGTTTAACCTTGCTTTTTTTATTTTTTGATGTAAAATATATATAAATACACATGTAATTACACTAGAAGAGGATGTAATACGATGTATAGGATTAGACAGTTTTTCTGGGCATTATTTTCTAAGTTGACTGATGATGATAAAAAATTTGTTAATGCATATTTGAGTGAAAATGAAAGAGTTCTTTTTAACAGGCTTAAGGAATCCGAGAAGGTACATTCAGTTAAGGTAGCAAAAGAGGTATTGGAAAGGTCATTAGAACTAGATCTGTATGATATTAATCTAATAAAGGCTGCTCTACTTCATGACATAGGTAAAATAGATAGTGGTCTTAATGTAATAAATAAATCAATAATTACTATATTTAATAAACTATTTCCAAATTTTTTAAAGAGGTTTTATAATATAAGACCAATATATGCATACTATAATCATCCTGAAATAGCACTCACATATCTAAATAATTGTGACAACTATATAAAATTCTTAATAAAAAATCATCACAATTATGGAATAAATGATAAAAAGTTAAAAATACTTCAAGAAGTTGATTGTAAACATTAATATTTATATAATATAATTGCAATAGTTATAATTTTTTGACATACCCTAATATTATACGAGGGAGGATATATTATGGATTATCGTATTTTAATAGTTGATGATGAAGAAAATCTTGTAAAAGGAATAAAGTATAATCTTGAGCTTGACAACTATAGTGTTGATGTATCATATGACGGAGAAGATGCGTTAAGAAAAATAAGTGAAAATATATATAATTTAATAATATTGGACATAATGTTACCAAAAATAGATGGATTAACTCTATTAAAGAAGATTAGAGAAAGATCTTCAGTCCCTGTTATAATGCTTACTGCAAAGGGTGAAGATGAAGATAAAGTATTAGGTTTTGAATATGGTGCAGATGATTATTTAACTAAACCATTCAACATTTTAGAGCTTCGAGCAAGAATAAAAGCACTTTTAAGAAGAACATATGACATAGTTGCAAATAAGGGAGATATAATAAAGTCTGGAGATATAATGATTGATGTACCTTCAAGAAAAGTTAATATTGCAGGAAAGCCTGTTGATTTAACTTCAAAGGAATTTGATATACTTTTCTTATTGGTTACAAACCCAGGAAAGATATACAGCAGAGATACACTACTTGAAATAATTTGGGGTTATGATTACTATGGAGACTCAAGAACAGTTGACGTTCATATTAGAAGACTAAGAGAAAAGATTGAAAAGGATCCTAGTAACCCACAATATGTATTAACTAAGTGGGGAGTTGGTTATTATTATAAAGGATGATTTTATAAGAAATTCTGTTAAAATTAAACTTTCCTTATCTTATGTAGTAATTCTTACTGTATGTCTTTTTTTGGTTAATATATTTGTATTTTTAGCTATAAGAAAAGAGTATATTACAGAGAGGAAAGCGAACATATATTTATACCAAAGAACAATTGCTGATTTAGCTTATGAGGCGGATTTAAATAAAACGCCTCTTTTTGACATTGCTTTGGAAACTATATCAAGACAGTCAAATTCCAGAATATTGGTGATAGATGATAGGTATATTGTTAGATCGGATTCAAAAGATCAGATTGAAGGCACTTACTATCAAAATCGAGAAGTAAAAAAGGCTTTTTCAGGTGTAAAAACTGCAAGACTAAGAGGATTTTTTGAAAATAGTTATTTGAGTGTGGCAACGCCAATATTAGTTGGAGAAAATGTAAAGGGAGTAGTTTTATTTTTAACTCCTATAAATGATATATATAATAAAATTGTAGTAATACAAAAGAAACTTTTTGCCATATCAATTTTAATACTTGTTCTTGTAACTTTAATTGGGTATCTAATCTCAACCTATGCTACAAGACCTATATACAGTGTAATTGATGCAATAGAAAACATGGCAGAGGGTAATTTGAAGCAGAGGGTTGAAGTTATAGGGAATGATGAGATTGCAAGGCTTTGCAATGCTTTTAATGAAATGAATGAAAAGATAAATAAAATAGATAGGGAAAGAAGGCAATTTGTAGCAGATGCATCCCATGAGTTAAAATCTCCTCTTGCAAGTATTAATGTATTAGTTGAATCATTGATATCTAGCGAATTAGAAAATAAAGAGATGGCAATGGAATTCTTAAAGGACATTAATTCAGAAATAAATAGATTAACAAATATAGTAAATAACCTACTAGAACTTACCAAACTTGAAGGAAGCTTTGGGATGAAGGTAGAAAAATTTGATTTAAACGATGTATGTCTCCAAGTAGTAAGAAGGGTTGGATATATAGCTAAAACAAAAAATATAGAGATATTTTATGATGGACAGAGTGTAGAAATTGAAGGAAATAGAGATAATATATTTAGAGCATTATATAATGTTGTAGAAAATGCAGTAAAATATTCTTATGAATTTAGCAGAGTTGATTTTTGGGTTGAAAGGGATTACAGAGGAGCGATTGTGCATATAAAGGACCACGGGGTAGGAATTCCAGAGGAGGATCTACCCAAAATATTCGAAAGGTTCTATAGAGTAGATAAAACCAGAGACAGAAAAACTGGTGGCAGTGGCCTTGGGCTTTCTATTGTTAATGAAATTATAAAAAAGCATAATGGTAGTATAGAAGTTAAGAGCAGGGTGGGGGAAGGAACGGAATTTATAATAATAATTCCTTATGAATATAAGGGTTAGGAGTGTTGATTATGAAAAAAACTATTCTATTCCTTCTTCTTTCACTCTCAATTTTTATTTTTGGTTGTAGACAAAAAGAAATGCAAACACAGACATATGATGTTAGACTAATAGTTTATGAACCTGGTGATGATAATTTTTTAAGACCAAGAGAAGTTATAGCAAAATATAAGAATTCTTTAGAAGAGACAGCAGTAAATGAGGTTATAAATATATTAAAACAACAAGGACATATTAGTGAAAATTTAAAATTAAAATCTATAAAGAAGGAATCAAATATTGTCTATATTAAATTAAATAAAGAAGTTGGAGATATGAAAAAGGATAATAATCTTGTACTGTATTCAATAATAAATACTGTTACTGAAGTTCCAAAGGTTGAAAAGGTTGTTATACGTACAAATAAAGGAGAATATACCTACATAAGAAATAGAAATCTGATAAAGAGGGATAAAAGTTTAAATCCAGCTCAGGTACTAAAAAAACAGATGTTATATGAGCAGGAAGGAGATTTTTTCTCAGCGTATCTTTTGATGTCAGATGAAGTTACGAATGACTTTAGAAAAAGCTATGATGAATACTATAGAGAAATGCTTGAGGTATATAGTCTTGGATTTACAAAACAAAAGTTTGAAGTTGGTAGTTATACCGTAGATGGAAATATGGCTAAGGTAAAGGTAGTTTTTTTAGCTCCAGAAGGTAAAGTAGATCTATACTTTAAATGCGTTAATATAGAAGGTGTATGGCTTGTTGATTGGTTAACTTCTCAAGCAAATATGTAGGAGGCAAATATGAGGGGAGAAGAAAGAAGAGAATCAATACTTAACTATTTAAAAAAGGCCTCCTCTCCTGTAAAGGGAGGAGAGCTCTCTAAATTATATAATGTAAGTAGACAAGTTATTGTTCAAGACATTGCTCTACTTAGAGCAGAAGGGCATGATATAATAGCAACTCCTCAAGGTTATATATTGATGACAAATAATAATGGATATATAAGGAAAATAATAGCTGTAAAACATGATGAAAACCAAATAGAAGAGGAGTTAAGGACAATTGTAGGGTTAGGTGGTAGAATAATTGATGTAACAATTGAGCATAAAATATACGGGGAAATTACAGGCAAGTTAATGCTAAAATCTATATATGATGTAGAAATGTTTATAAATAAATTAAAAGATAGTAATGCAAAGCCACTATCCAACTTAACTGAAGGGGTTCACATACATACAATTGAGGCAGATAGTGAAAAGGATATGGAAAGAATTTTAAAGGTTTTAAAGGAAAAAGGTTTTCTAATTGAATAATATTTACAGATAGTCCAGTAATATGTTAAAATTTTAATAATTCTTTTGAAAGGTGGGGGATTATGGATATAAGAGCTAGAAAACTTGCCCAGGTTATTTTGAGATATTCATTAAATTTAAAGTCAGGAGATAAACTATTGATACAAGGTGGGGAAAAAACTTTACCCTTTATAAAGGAAGTATATAGAGAGGCTATAAAAATGGGGATTTTCCCTCAGGTTGATTTAGGGATAGAAGAGCTCACTGAGATAATGTTAAAACATGGAAATGACGAACAGATAATGTACATACCAGAATCTTCAAAGACAGCATTTGAAACAGTTGATGCAATATTAACAGTTTGGGGAGAAAAAAATACAAGAATGTTAACTAATATAGATGCATCAAAAATGAAGTTAAGATCAAGAGGAAGAAGACAGTTGATGGAGATATTTGAGAGAAGAATGGCAAACAAAGAATTAAAGTGGTGTGGTACTCTCTTCCCAACAGAAGCTAATGCTCAAGAGGCAAGTATGTCATTGGAAGAATATGAAGATTTCGTATATGGAGCTGGATATATAGATACAGAAAATCCAATAGAGAAATGGCAGCAGGTTAAAGAAGAACAAGATAGAATTTGTAAAATACTTGATACTAAAAAAGAAATAAGAATAGTATCAAAGGATACAGACATAAAGATGAGGGTAGAAGGAAGAAAATGGATAAATTGCTGTGGAAATGAAAATTTCCCAGATGGAGAAGTGTTTACAAGCCCAATTGAAGATAGTGTTGAAGGATATATTAGATTTTCTTTTCCAGGAATATATGCTGGACGCGAGATTGAAGATATAAAGTTAAGATTTGAAAAGGGAAAGGTTGTTGAGGCTACAGCAGCTAAAGGAGAAGATTTATTGCTTCAGTTATTGGATACAGATGAAGGAGCAAAGTTCTTAGGAGAGGTTGCGATTGGAACAAATTATGGTATAAAGAGATTCACAAAGAACATGCTGTTTGATGAAAAGATAGGTGGAACAGTACACCTTGCAATAGGAAGAGGTTTCCCTGAATCAGGCTCTAAAAATTTCTCTGCTATACATTGGGATATGCTTTGTGATATGAGAGATGGTGGAGAAATATATGCAGATGGAGAATTAATATATAAAGATGGAAAATTTATTATATAAAAATATGCCCCATGTAACTACATGGGGCATATTATATAATATCTTCTGTTTCGATGTTTGCAATAGTATCTAGTGAATTTATTTTCTTAATAAGTTGGGATTTACTTATTAGTCCCTTTTCAATTAAAAGCTCAATTAATCCAACTATCATTAATGTGTTTTTATAATCTAATTCCTTTAAGTTTGCAATTTGACTTAAAACATCAATTTCACTCATCTTAACCCCTCCCCATTATAATTATTGCCAAATATTGAGGGTTTAAACAGGGGGGGATATAATGAAGATAGATATTTTTATGTTTTTGGTATTATCTTTAATAACCTATTCTTTAGGGTTGATATCTTTTGGTGGGTTACAGATAATAATTATCATATATTTAATATGGGTAGGGGTTAGAATAATTAGGTATAGATTAAATTTTAGAATTAATAAGGTAAAGGTATATAGCTTATTGCTGGCACTTTTGTTTTTAGCTACCTTCTCAACAGGTTTTACTTATAAAAATACTAAAAAACCAATACCAGTTTTAACTTATCATAGAGTAAATGACAATGTTTATGATAAAAAAGTTCCTACAGTTTCAGTAAAAAATTTTGAAAAGCAAATGAGATATTTAAAAAGAAGAGGGTATAAAACAATAACAGAAAAGGAACTTTTAGAATACTATAATGGAAATAAAGTAAAACTACCTAAAAAGCCTGTATTAATAACATTTGATGATGGTTGGAGAGATAATTATGAAAATGCATATCCTATACTTAAAAAGTATGGGTTTACTGCAACAATATTTTTAGCAACAGGTAGGATAGGCCAAGACGATTATTTAACTTGGGAAATGGTAAAAGAGATGAAAAACAATGGAATAGATTTTGGTGGACACACTAGAAATCATGTCAATCTTTTAAAGGTTGATAAACAGACAGCTCAAAGGGAAATTCAATGGAGTTTTGAGGATATTGAAAAAAATTTAGGTATGAAACCAATTTCCTTCTGTTATCCATATGGTGGAGGGGATTTATCAAAAGAAATACAGGAGTTAGTTAAAAAGTCAGGATTTCAAATGGCTTTCGCAAGCCATAACTTTGGGATAAATATGGGTAATGTAAATAAAATGGCAATTAGAAGGATACTTATACCTAGATTTAATAGATTTCACAAATATGAATTTATAATTTTATTATGGTAATATTAAATTGATGTTGTAATTTTTTGAAATGGTGTTATAATATATATTAAAATAAACTGATGAGGGGAAATAGTAAATAAGTTTAAAGTTTAAGAGAGCTGACGGTTGGTGCGAGTCAGTACTTTGGCTTATTGAATCCATCCCTGAGGGTTTGCGATGAGCAAGACGGTAACCTCCGTTATAGGTTTCAAGGTGGGCTTATAGCCAATTAGGGTGGCAACGCGGAAGGTATGACCTTTCGTCCCTTTACAGGGATGAAAGGTCTTTATTTTTGTAAATAATAAGAAATATAAAATAGAAGAGGAGGATTTAAGATGTTAGATCTAAAAAGAATAAGGGCAGAGCATGAAGCTATAAAAGAGGCCATGAAGATCAGGGGAGAGGCCTTTGACCTTGAAATGATTGACAAGGTTGTAGAACTAGATGAGAAAAGAAGAAGTATATTAGCAGAAGTAGAAGTTCTAAAGAATAAGAGAAACACAGATTCACAAGAGATTGCAAAGCTTAAAAAAGCAGGTCAAAATGCAGATGAACTATTAAAGGAAATGAAGGAACTATCAGATAAGATTAAAGAATATGATGCTGAACTTAGCAAGGTAGAAGAAGAGATAAACTATTTGCTATTAAGAATTCCAAACGTACCACATAAGGATGTTCCAAAGGGAGAAACAGATGCTGATAATGTAGAAGTTAGAAGATGGGGTGAAGTTAGAAAGTTCGATTTTGAACCAAAGGCCCATTGGGATATAGGTGTAGACTTAGATATATTAGATTTTGAAAGGGCAGGTAAGGTAACAGGAGCTAGATTTACATTCTATAAAGGACTTGGAGCAAGACTAGAGAGAGCACTAATTAACTTCTTCCTTGATACTCATATAGATAAGCATGGATATACAGAAATATTCCCTCCATTTATGGTAAACAGAAGAAGTATGACAGGAACAGGACAGCTTCCAAAATTTGAAGAAGATGCATTTAAGGTAACAAATGATGACTATTTCTTAATACCAACAGCTGAAGTTCCTGTAACTAATATGTATATGGATGAAATATTGGATGGAAGTAAATTACCAATAAAGCATGTGGCTTATTCAGCATGTTTTCGTTCAGAGGCTGGTTCAGCAGGACGTGATACAAGGGGCCTTATAAGACAGCATCAATTTAACAAAGTAGAGCTTGTTAAATTTGCAGATCCAGATAATTCATACGAAGAACTTGAAAAGTTAACAAATGATGCTGAAGAGGTATTACAATTACTTGGTTTACCATATAGAGTAGTATTGATCTGTTCAGGTGACTTAGGATTTACTGCAGCAAAGAAATATGATATTGAAGTTTGGATGCCAAGCTATGGAAGATATGTAGAAATTTCAAGCTGTTCAAACTTTGAAGATTTCCAAGCAAGACGTGCAAATATAAGATTTAAAAAGGATCCAAAGGATAAGCCAAGATATGTTCATACATTAAATGGTTCAGGTGTTGCGGTAGGAAGAACTGTTGCAGCAATACTTGAAAATTACCAACAAGCAGATGGTTCAGTAGTAATTCCAGAAGTATTGAGACCATATATGGGTGGAATAGAAAGAATAACAAAGTAATTTCACATTTAGGAGTAGCATGAAATATGGCTACTCCTATACATTTATACTATATATTTATCATTGCAAAAAAGAATAGATGATTATATAATAAATAATGTCGATGGGCGACAGAGAAAAATAAAAAACTTAAATTGCAATATTAAATGCAACACCCCTGTGAAAAATCATGTAGAATAGGACTGACAATAGTCAAAATCAGCCTTAAGCCCATCTTAATAATAACAGGAGATGGAGTGCATGGGTTTGTCAAGGGCTGCGTAGCAGGCGGAGCTTTACCCTTGATAAACCACAAGCGACATCTATAATATTCAAAATATGGGATTAAGCAATCTTCGATAGTTCTTCATAAAAATATTTTTCTGGGGTTTTGTAATTTAGCAATTTACGTGGCAACCTATTCATCCAATTTTGAATCCTTTGAATTGTATCAAAAGATAAGTCTTTGATGCTTTTACCCTTAGGGATAAAACGACGTATAAGACCATTATGACGTTCATTAGTACCCCTTTCGAAGGAAGAATAAGGGTGAGTATAGTATACCTCTATACCATATTCTTTAAGCAAAGTTTCTAAATTACTAAATTCAACCCCACTTGTCAGCTGTG
>NZ_HF952039.1:165587-173548 GCF_000430995.1 Thermobrachium celere DSM 8682 | reverse complement strand
CGACGGACCATTTATCTTTAAGAATTTTTGTTCTGCATACTTTATAAAAGCTTCGGCTGTAGCTATTTAATTTTTGCTCCGCAATTTGAGCGATGATTTTCATATACAGCCTGACCTGTTTCAGGGAAATAACTTGTAAATGTAGATAAATCACTTTTAAGCTGTAAGGTAGTACCACGTTTAATTTCACGGGAGATAGTACTTGGACTACGTCCTAATTTTTTAGCAATATAGCGAATACTTTTACCTTCTTTTAGTAATGCATAAATTTCTCCACGCTCATAGCTATTTAGGTGTTTAAAAGAACGTACAGTTGTGTTAGAATTAATTTTATCAACCATAGTGAAAACCTCCTGTATGTTTGGATTTGACACCTATATCATACATGATTTTCACTATGGTTTTAATATTTTTTATCTGTTGCATTTAATTTTACAATGAACCAGAAAAATAAAAAATAAAAAAGTAGTTGACAATAAAAGATATGGCTGTTATAATAAATAATGTCCGATACGGAGAGGTGGTCGAGCTGGTTTAAGGCACCGGTCTTGAAAACCGGCGTGGGGGCAACTCCACCGTGGGTTCGAATCCCACCCTCTCCGCCACATAAAAATTATTAAGTAGGCAACATGGAGAAGTACTCAAGTTGGCCGAAGAGGCGCCCCTGCTAAGGGCGTAGGTCGGGAAACCGGCGCGAGGGTTCAAATCCCTCCTTCTCCGCCACAAAAGCCGCACAGCGTGCGGCTTTTATCCTTCAAAAGTTAATATGCGTCCGTAGCTCAGTTGGATAGAGTAGCTGGCTACGAACCAGTTGGTCGGGGGTTCGAGTCCCTCCGGGCGCACCATGAAAGCCTTGAAGATAGTTCTTCAAGGCTTTCATCATTTTTTGAATTCATTATAAACTAGTTAATGACAACGTCAGGTAGAAAAATATTAATATATAATGCATAAAACTAGTTCATATGAATACCATAATAAATACAAAGAAGGTGATCATATGAAGGTTGCTATTATGGGTGCAGGAATTTCTGGTTTATCCTGTGCAATAGCATTAGAAAGAAATGGAATAGAACCTACAATTTTTGAGAAAAGAAGTAGAGTTGGTGATAGATTTATAAATGCAGAAGCTATGTTTGATATATTAAATAGACCTATTAAAGATTGTTTGGGGTATATAAGAGAAAAATTTAATATTGATTTACAACCTATTTCAGATGTAGATAAATTAATTGTTCATTCCAAAAATGAAGTTTCAAGTATTCAAGGTAAAATAGGATATACAAATTTAAGAGGAAGGCATGAAAATTCCTTTGAGAGACAACTTGAAAAACAGTTAAAGAGCAAAATCATTTTTAATTCATCCTATGAATATGAAACGCTTTGTAAAGAATTTGATTTTGTAGTTTTAGCTACAGGAGATGGAGAATACTCATCAAATTTAGGTAATTACAGATGTGATCTTACCTGTACTATAGTTGGAGCAACAGTAGTTGGAGATTTTATAAAAAGTAATCCCCATGTCTGGTTCAATTATGATATCATTCCTAAAGGATATGGTTGGTTAATTCCTTTCTCAGAAAAAGAGGCAAATTTAGTTATTGCTTATCCTGATTATCCAAATAACATTAAATTAGATAGAGATAAAATGTGGAGTAGATTTTATGAATTAGCAAGTAGCGATCTAAATCAAAGTCTTAAGATAAGAGATAGTTTTCAAATAACAAGATATATGATGGGAATTTGTTTAAGACCTAAAATAGACAACACTTATTTCATTGGTAATTGTTTTGGGACAATTAGTCCAGGATTAGGATTTGGTCAGTTTGCATCAATTTTAACAGGAGTCTATTGTGCCTATGATATTTTAGGTATAGAAAAATATGAAAAACTTGTTAAACCTTTATTTAAAAACTATAACAATTCCCTTGTATTAAGGAGATACTTAGAAAATTTAACTGACGATAAATTAGATGCAATAGTTAAAAATTTAGACAATAAGCTAATAGATAATTTAATAGATAGGCTATGTGATAATAATACTAGCTTGGATATTTTAAAATATTTAACACCTATAATGAAATTGGCTAATAAGATTAATAGTAATTAATTTAATTTTGGTATATGGATTATAAAAAAAGGTACAGATATTCGTGTTTGAATATCTGTACCTTTTTACTTTTTATTTTAAAATACCTTCTAATAAAGGTTTACTTGGCACTGAAACTTCAGAATTACTTGGTATAATGTAGATTTGATTTCCAGAAGACAAAATAGGGAAAATTACTAAACTGCCTATCCATAATCCTTCTTCACTTGAGACATTGGTAAGAGGGAATCCATAACCTCCAATTCCTGCAATTCCTACAAATCCATCATACCCATTATAGTTACCTAAACTTGAAGGTTTAGGGAGATTAATGCCTGTGATTATTAGTTGGTGCTGACCATTTTGTAGTTTTTGTACTAATGCTGAACCAAATGTATTTTGTAGAGAAGAATTTATTGGTTTTAATATAGAACAGGATGGTAACTTGAGTGGGACAGGAACACAAAGTACATCTCCAGGGAAAATTATATTAGGGTCTGGTATATGGGGGTTATTCCAAATGAGAAGATCAACTGGAACTCCGATATTTTGAGCAATCATTGAAAAGGTATCACCTGGTTTTATAGTGTATTTTTCATATCCGATTGGACAGCTTTCAGGTATTCTTCCAACTCCAGGTGGAGGCTGTATAGGTACACATAGCACATCCCCTGGAAAAATTTTGTTTGGATCTTTTATGTGGGGATTTTCTACTATTAAAAAGCCTACAGTTACGTTAAAACGTTTAGCAATCTTTTCTAAAGTATCACCTTTAACAACAGTATACCTTTGAAAACCTACACGACATCTTTCAGGAATTTGTGCACGAGTTTTATTTTCAATATTATTTTTCACAGTACCATCCTTTTAATTAGTATTACATTACTAGAATATGAGACTATATTTCATATTGTGAAGAGTAATTTATGTTATGTTTGATTTTATAACAACTTGATAATTGCAGTAATACCAAATCCTACAATTATAATTCCAGATACATAATTGATGTACTTTAAAGTTTGTTGATTTAATTTATCTTTAAATAGATTAATCCCATTACTTAAAATTAACCACCATAGGCTAGAACCTAAAAAGACACCTATGACCATTAAAAAAGCTTTAATATTTGACTTTTCAATGTTTAGGCCTAATCCTGCAAAAATAGCTAAAAATGACATTATTGTCATAGGATTTGTGATAGTTAATAATAAAGTAGAAAGGTAGTCATCTAATATTCTTATACCTTCTTTTGATTTTGCAGATTTATTTGCAGGTTTGCTAATTATTATTTTACCCCCTAAATATATTAAAAACATTCCTCCAAATAGGCGTATAATTGCTTGATTACTTATTAGAAAATTTGATATAAATGTCAGCCCAAATGCTGCAATAAATCCATAAATTGCATCTGCTGTTGCAGCACCTAGACCTGATAAAAAACCAGATAACTTTCCTTTATTAAGTGTTCTTTGAATACATAAAAGACCAATTGGACCTACAGGAGCAGCAACAGAAAGGCCCACTAACAATCCTTTTAAAAATGGTATCACATATACTCCTCCTTATATTAAATAATTTTAATTTAATATTATGAAATAATTTATAAACTATGTTATTAATAGTATAATGTATTTTGAGGTGGTTTTGTTGGAAAGGGAAGTCAAATCGACTTCCTTTTATTTTTTGTTTTTGTAATTTTTATAGAAGATAAAAAATATGTTTTATTAGTATAGTTTTTATAAACAAAATAGTTATTTAAAGTGAGGTGAAAAAATGGAAAGAGAAGAGATAATAGTTGAACTTGAACAGTATTTTGAAGCAGCTGGATTTGATCAAGTATATATAAATAAGCTAAAGAATATGTCAGATGATGAACTTAAGGAGCTTTATGAGTCATTAAGAATTGAAAATGATAATAATCTATTTTGATAAAATATTGAAGGGAGATGGTTTTTATTAGAAGAGTAGACTATAGAAGATTAAAAAGAGATTTATTAGATGAAGTTGGTCCATCTGAAATATGGCCATTGATTGATAGTGTTGAAAATGCAGATGAAGAAGAACTAATTGAGATTGCAAGACAACTTGGGTATGACGTAGAAGATTATGAAGAAGATGAAGAAATGGAATGGGAATTTTAATAGAGTAAGAAGCAGCCTTAAGTTAGGCTGTTTCTTATTTTGTAATATTATTAAAGTCAATCTAATATATTTATGGTGATAGAAAATTATGGAAGGTGGGTATGGTGTTAATCAAAAAAGCAGTAGCTATTCTTACTTCTATTTTAATATCCTTATCCTTTTTAAATTTAAATTCCACAAAAATAAGTGCTACAGAAACTACTAATGGAAAGTATTACTATGAATATGGAGGGCCAGTAGACCTTTCGATTGCAAATGAAGAAAAAATAATTGAAATGCTAAAAAAGGAGGGGAAAATTAATAAAAATGCTACTTATGAGGAAGCATATAATAAATATTTAGAATATATGAGAAATGCTGCAAAGGAAAATATCAAGCAGAAGATAAATAAAATGGATAAACAGCTTAAGGCAAAACAAAATCAAGCAGTTAAAAAATACGTTTTTGAAAAGAGAAAACCTGACGCTAATCCTAAAAAGGTTAATATACTTGTTTTACTAATTGAATATCAAGATTATAAACATAACAGTATTATGCCAGAAGAGACAGACATGTATTATAAAGATTACAACAAAAAACATTTTGAAGATTTATTGTTTGGAGACAATGGATACACTGGCCCAAATGGAGAAAAGTTTATATCAATGAAACAGTACTACCTTGAACAATCAGGAGGAAGTTTGATTGTTGATGGCAAGGTAGCTGGATGGTATACAGCACCAGAAAATGCTGCATATTATGGTGCAGAAAATGGTACATCACATGATATAAGCCCAAGAACTTTAGTTGAACATGCTCTTCAACAGGCGGCATTAGATCCTAGCATAAATTTTGCTGATTTTGATAAAGAAGATAGATATGATCTTGATAGTGATGGAAATTATGATGAACCAGATGGAATAATTGACCATCTAATGATTATACATGCAGGTATAGGTCAAGAAGCAGGTGGTGGTAGTTTAGGTTCAGACGCAATATGGTCACATAGATGGAATTTAGGAGAGCCATATCAAATTCCAGGTACAGAATATTGGGCATATGACTATACAATTCAGCCAGAGGATGGGGCTACAGGAGTTTTTGCTCATGAATTTGGACATGATTTAGGTTTACCTGATGAATATGATACAATTTATAGCTCCCCTGTTTCAGAACCTATATCAAGATGGTCCATAATGTCATCAGGAAGCTGGTCAGGAATAATATTAGGAACAGAACCAACAGGATTTAGCCCATATGCAAAACAATTTCTTCAGGCAGTTTATGGAGGCAATTGGCAAAATGTTATAGATATTAATTATTCTGAGTTAACCAAAGGAGGATCAGAAGTAGTTTTAAGGCAGGCAAGTGAAACAGGGCAAGTTTTAAGAATTGTTTTACCAGATAAAAAACATGTAGTTAATACACCATATAGTGGAAAATACTCATATTGGGGTGGAAAGGGAAGTGATGGTTCTCCATTTAAGACCTGGATGACTGCAAAAGTAGATTTAACAAATAAAGAGACAGCTAAGCTAACATTTAAAACATGGTATGATATTGAAGAAGGTTGGGATTTTGCAACAGTTCAGGTAAGAGAAGTTGGAAGCGAAGAATGGACATTCCTAAAAGGTAATATTACAACTACAGAACGTGATCCAAATGCAGATGTTAAGGTTCCATTTGGAATAACAGGATCATCTGAAGGAAAATGGGTAGATGCAGAATTTGACTTAAGTGATTTTGTAGGTAAAGAAATAGAATTAAAGTTTGAATATGAGACAGATTCATACGTATTTGGAGCAGGATTTTATGTTGACAATATAAGTATAATTGCTGATAATGAGCAAGTTCTATTTGATGATGTTGAAGGTGAACCTAAGTTTAATCTAAATGGATTTATAAAGGATACAGGAGTTATTTTTGCCCCACACTATTATCTTGTTGAATGGAGAAATCACCATGGAGTAGATAAGGGCCTTGCACATAACAATGTATTGGGCAATATATTCTCATATGATCCTGGAATGTTAGTTTGGTATGTGGATGAATATTTTACTGACAACTGGTATGGAGTTCATCCAGGAGATGGTTTCCTTGGCATAGTAGATGCAGATCAAAACAATATTATGTGGAAATTCATTAATGGTAAAAAAGCCTTTGCAAGTGCAACTTATCAAATGCATGATGCAGCATTTAGTAAGAATAAGGAATCTAGTTTATATGTAGATTTAGTTGATTACTATGGTAGATATGCAGAAGATGATTATAGATATTCAGAACATGTATTTGATGATACAAAGGACTACACTAATGCACAACTACCATATTTAGGAAGAAACATAATAAGCTATGGACTAAAGATAGAAATAGCTCAACAAGCTAAGGATAATAGCTACGCAAAGATTAGAATTAAAAGATGATATAGAAGGCAGCCTAATTCAAGGCTGCTTTTATTTTAAAGAGGAAAATCTAATGGAATGTCGAATTATTGATTAGAAAAAATAATAGAAAGGGATTGTTTATGGCATATTTTAATTACGATGGACAGAAGATAGAGTATGAGATTATTAAAAAAAGAAAGAAGACAATTACACTTAGAATAACAAAAAAGGGAGAAGTTGTTGTAACAGCTCCTTTTTATGTAGATGATGGGTACATTGAGGATTTTGTAAAAAGTAAGGCAAAATGGATAGTTGAAAAGTTAAAGCATGTAAATGATTTGTTGAATTTTAGGGACGATAATATAAACACAGGAAAAGAATTAGATTTTATAGGTCAAAAACTTATCCTTAAAATATTTGAGGATAATGTGGATAAAATAAAAATTTTTAAGCAGGATAAATTGCTTTATATAATTGTGCCTAAAAACTTTAATATTGAAAAAGATCAGGAAGTATTAAGACAGAAGGTAAACAATTGGCTGAAGGAACAGGCTAAAGTGGTGTTAAAACAAAGGGTTGAAGTGTATAGTCAAAGGTATAATCTTTTTCCTAATAAAGTAGTAGTAAAAGAACAAAAGACTATATGGGGTAGTTGTTCAAGTAAAGGTAACATAAACCTCAATTGGAGGTTAATAATGGTTCCCCTTGATGTAATAGATTATGTTGTAGTACACGAACTTTGCCACCTAAAGCACCCTAACCATTCAAGTAGGTTTTGGAGTTTGGTTAAGGAGATTATGCCAGATTTTGAGGAGAAAAGAAGGTGGCTTAAGGAGAATGGGGGAAGGGTGATTATTAAATAAAACTCCCTTTTGGTATTACCAAAAGGGAGTTCAGGCTGTTGACAAACAAATTTTGTCAACAGTTTTTTTTGCGTAGCAAAAAGGATTTTAAACATCTATGTAGAATTATATATAGAGAAATAAATTTGGAGGTGCCCAATGATTAATGAAATTAAATCAAAACAACAAAAATTAGAAATGGTTTACATTGAAGATTTAGTTCCTCAGGATCATATACTGAGGAAAATTGATAAATATATTGACTTTTCTTTTATTCGTGAATTAACTAAGGACTTATATTGTCATGATAATGGACGACCTGCTGTTGATCCTGTTGTTCTTTTTAAAATGTTATTTATAGGCTACTTATTTGGTATTAGATCCGAGCGTCAGCTCGTTAGGGATATTGAAGTTAATGTTGCCTATAGATGGTTTTTAGGTTTCTCACTTACAGATAAGATTCCTGATCATTCAACTATAAGTCAAAATAGGAGAAGACGTTTTAAGGATACAGATATAGCACAAAAAA
>NZ_HF952039.1:157962-165184 GCF_000430995.1 Thermobrachium celere DSM 8682 | reverse complement strand
TAGGTCCTCATGAAAAGGGCAAATATACAAAAAATAAATTTCAGTATGTAAAAGAATGGGATGTATATGCTTGTCCTAATAATTGTTTTTTAAAATATAAGACTACCACCCGTCAGGGATATAAAGAATATGTTTGTGATAAAGAAATTTGTTCAAATTGTAGATTTAAAGATAAGTGCCTAACTGGAAAAAGTGAATTTAGAACTATTAGACGACATGTATGGGAAGAATATAAAGATAAAAACATAGCCTTTTTAAAAACTGATAAAGGTAAAAGAATATACAAAAGAAGAAAGGAAACAATAGAGCGAAGCTTTGCAGATTCGAAAGAATTACATGGGCTTCGCTATTGTCGCTTCCGCGGATTAGCTAAAGTAAGCGAACAATGCTTACTTACAGCAGCAGTTCAAAATATGAAAAAGATTGCAAGGGTACTATCCCTTTTATTTTTTAAAGGTATTAATAAAATATTTATGTTAAAATCAGAAATTTACTGTGAAAATTTATATGCTACCGCATAAATAAACCCCTTGATTTTTAGAATCAAGAGGTTTATCAACAATCTGAACTCCCTTTTGGTATTACCAAAAGGGAGTTTTGTTACACCCTAAACTTTCCTACAAGTTCATTCATATTTTGGCTCATATCATTTAGAAGCTGAACAGATTCTGCAAGTGTTTCTGAAGACCTACTCATCTCTTGAGTGGAAGCTGCAATTTCCTCGGATGAAGCAGAAACCTCCTCTGCAACTGCTGATGCAGATTCAATCTTATTTATTATGCTGTCCTTACTCTTATTTAATTCTTCAATTGAATTTGTTGTTGTAACTATCTTTGGTGCTATTTCATCAACAGAAGATGTAATTGACTTAAAGGACTGTAGTGCAGTATATATTTTATCCATTTGATTTTCAAGTTCCTTTTTCATAACATCAGTTGTATTAACCATAGCAGCTGTTTCATTATACACTTCAGAAACAAGGTTTGCTATATTTGTAGAAGAATTTTTACTTTGTTCTGCAAGTTTTCTAATTTCATCAGCTACAACAGAAAAACCGCGACCTGCTTCTCCAGCACGAGCTGCCTCTATTGCAGCGTTTAGAGCAAGAAGGTTTGTTTGTTCTGCTATATTATTTATTAAAGTAGTAATTTCGTTTATTTTAGATACATTTACTCCAACTTCTTGTATCTTGTGTGTCAAATTATTAAATGATTTATTTACACCTTCAATAGATTGAATAGCAAATTCCATATCTGTGTTGCTACTATCTGCCATTTGTTTTACTTTGTTTGTACTTTCATATACATCCTTTATAAGTTCTACTATACCTTCCAATTGGTTGCTAAATTCAAAAATTATATTTGTAATATCTGATAAATCCTGTGCTTGATTCATTGTACCCTGTGCCACATCGTTTGTTGCTGCTTCGATGTTTTGGCTTGATGCATTAAGTTCTTCAGAAATAGATGATAGATAGTCTGTTTGAGCACCGATTTTATCTGCATTATGTTTAATTTGTGTAATTATATCAAGTAGCGTCTTTCTCATATATTCAATTGAGTTTGCCATTTTACCAAGTTCATCTTTTCTAATTAGCATATTTTCTGGTGTTTCTTCTGTTAAATTTCCTTGAGAAATAAGTTCTAATTTTTCTACAGCTGTTTGTATTGGTTTTGTTAAGGATTTTGATAGCGTAACAACAAGAGCTGAACCTAAAATAATAAACAGTACTGTTGTTATACCAATGCCTACTTGTAGTGTTTTAAGCTCCTTTAGTATTTCTTTCTTTTCAATCATAATACCAACAGACCAATTGGAAGATTTAATTGGAGCATATCCTACATATTTACGTACACCATTATATACATATTCACCAGATCCAATTTGACCTGCTATCATCCTTTTCATTATATCAGCAAGTTCCTTAAGGCTTTTATCCTGCTTTGACTTTTCAATAGGGTTAAATTTATCTACAACTAACTGTCTGTTGTTATGGGCTATAATTGTACCTGTTCTATCTATAACAAATGCTTGGCCACTTTTACCAAATTTAATATCATTTGAATAATTGCTTATTTCATTCCCATCCCTTGCGGCACTAATACATCCTATTACTTGTCCATTAGCATTTTTAACAGGAACTGTATATAAAACAAGAATGCTTCCATCCACCTTGCTTATTATCGGATCAGAAATATTGCTTATACCCTTCATGGCCTTTTCAAAGCTTTCTTGACCTGCAATATTAAAGGAGTTTCCATCTGTATCAACTAGATTTCCCTTTGTATCCACATAGCTTATTCCTATGAAGTTATATTTAGTTTTAACGTTAGCAAGAACTTTAAGTTTTTCATCTAAAGGAATAGTCTCGTTTGTAAATATATTTTCGCTTGCTACTGTTTCTAATGCAGTAAGGTTAACTTTAATAGCATGTTCAATTGATGAAGCTGCCTGTTGTGCAACTTCTGGAAGAGTCATACTTATAGTATCAACTAATGCTTTTTTTGAGATATACATTGATATTAAAGATATACCAACAGATATTGTAAAGATAAGTGCTGTGAAAGTTAGAAGTAATTGTTGCTTTAGACTTTTGAAGTTTAGTTTTTTCAAATATATTCCCTCCTTGTGTAGTATGCAAACGATATTTTAACATAAAAAATTTAAATAAATTATATTTTTTATTAAAATTATGTTAAGTAAGTTTAAGAAACTTAAGATTAAATGGGTTTATTAACAGTTTTCATTTAAAAACATATTATGTTAGTGTAGTAATTAAATGAGGTTTAATATGAAAAACTTTTTTATTGTTCCATTTGTTTCGATGGATGAGCTAATGAGATACCAAAGTAGATATAAAAACATAAGAGAGGCTGAAGATGATGAAGATTTAAGGGCTAAGGTAGTTGATTTTAAACAGGGAGATGTAAATGGGGATGGAGTAAAGGATAATGTTTTTTTGATTGCAGATAGGCTTCCAGGAGAGGGGATATTATATAGGAATATAACCCTGTTGATACAGGATGGAAGGACACTAAAGTTTACTAGAGTTCCTCTAGAGAATAATGCAGGATATAATCCTACATTGTTTTTAGGAAGGTTTTCTGAAGGGAAAGTAAACCAAATACTAATTGTAATAGACACAGGAGGAAGTGGTGGTACTATATATAGTTATGTTTATTCCTTCCTTAATAATGAGGTTAAAAAATTGTTTGATTCAGACAAATATATTGAAGAGTACAAATATGGTGTAACTTATAGGGACAATTTTAAAGTAGATGTTTTGAACAAGACTTTACTATATAAATTTAGATTAGATATTGAATACAAGGGAAGAGAGTATTTATCAGAGATATACGATAAAAATGGAAAGTTAAAGGAACCTATTGAGGGGTTTGTAAGACCTTTAGGAGGATTATATCCAATTGATTTTGATAGAGATGGTATATATGAGCTTTATGCAGTTCAAGGTATCTCTGGAAGATATGGAGCGGACGGATTAGGTTATGTAGAGACAGTTTTAAAGTGGGATGGTAAGAGATTTAAATTAGTAAGGCAGAATGTAGCGATATTTGGTGCGGAGTATAGATAGTTATATTTTTGTAATTTTTATTGAATATATATTTATATAGGAGTAAAATAAATACGAACAGATAGGCCTTGAGTTCTTCAAGGTCTTATCTACTTTTTGGGGGAAGTTAAATATATAACAAAAGAAGAGGGAGATGAAAACATGAATTTAGTTCAAATTATTTCTTTAGCAGTATTCTTAGCAACATTTGTTTTAATAGTCAGTGAAAAAATAAATAGAACTGTAGCAGCAATGTTAGGTGCAATGGTACTTCTTATTATTAAAATAATTTCCCAAGAAAATGCAATTGAATTTATTGATTATACAACCGTTGGTGTATTGGTTGGTATGATGATTATTGTATCTATTATTAAAAGGACAGGATTATTCCAATATCTCGCAATAAAGATGGCCAAGCTATCAAAGGGAGATCCAATGAAAATAATTATTGTATTTGGTATTATGACAGCTATTTTATCAGCATTTTTAGATAACGTTACTACAATATTATTAATGATACCTGTCACACTTGTAATATCAAAGCTTTTAAAGATAAATCCTATACCATTTATTATGGTTGAGGTATTATCATCAAATATAGGTGGTACAGCAACTTTAATAGGTGACCCACCAAATATTATGATAGGTTCAGAAGCAGGAATAGGTTTCTTAGATTTTATAGTTAACCTTTCACCAGTTGTTATTATTATATTAATTTCAACAGTTTATATAATGAGGCTCATTTATAAAAATGACCTAAAGGTAGAAGAAAAACTAAAGAATGAAATAATGAAGCTAGATGAATATAGTGCTATAACTGACAAAGTATTATTAACAAAGAGCTTAATAGTACTTGCGTTAGTTATATTAGGATTTTTTATGCATGAACATTTAGGATATGAATCTTCAACAATTGCACTATCTGGTGCAACAATACTTCTTTTAATAAGTGGTGTTGAACTTGATGAAATATTGGTTGAGATTGAATGGCCAACTATATTTTTCTTCATAGCACTATTTACAATAGTAGGTACTTTAGAGGAAGTTGGAGTTATTTCAATGATGGCTAAGATAATAGTTGGATTTACAAAAGGGAATTTGTTATTAACAGGACTTATAATACTTTGGGCATCGGCTATTTTATCAGCCTTTCTAGATAATATCCCTTTTGTTGCAACTATGATACCTCTTATAAAGGGAATGGGGGCTATGTCTGGCATGAATATAATGCCTCTTTGGTGGGCATTATCGCTGGGTGCTTGTTTAGGAGGAAATGGAACATTAATTGGGGCTTCCGCTAATGTAGTAACTGTTGGTATAATGGAAAAGGAAGGATATAAAATAACATTTAAGGACTTTTTAAGGATTGGTTTTCCAATGATGATACTATCAATAGTAATATCAACAATATATTTAGTGTTGTTTAAGCTTCATTAGAATGGGGGTTAGGGCATGAAGGAGATTAATGTTAGAGAAACTATGCACGAAATGATGTTAAAGCAAATGGGAGGAAAGGTTACTTGTTTTTTAGGTAAACAGTGTTTTGTTAAGTTTGATGTAGAAGGATATGAAATAAGTTATGCGTATAATATAAATGCAAAAAATAAATACTTCCTACAAAGAGTAAAACCATATCCTATGATTGCGGGGGTTTTTGACGATTTAAAGGATGTAGTAAATATGATAGAAATAGATCTAGAGCAATTCAAAAACGTTATTACAAGTGGCAAATTTGAAAAGTTTTTAGAACTAAATAAAAAGATATTGGATACAGCAAGAAATTTAGAAGACCTTTTCTTCTATTACATTGTTGATGAAGAGATGTTTGAACAGATGGATAATGTAATTGAAGATGTAAGAAAAAGGATTAAAGAAAATGTAAAGGAAGATAGGAGAGTATACTTCAAGAAGGATCCTGAAACACTGTAAAAATGGAGGGCAGGTGCTCTCCATTTTTAATTATTTATGAAATATTTTTAAATTTAAACACATTGAAAGAACTAAATGCTATAATTTAATGCATAAAATATTTAAAAAAGGTTTAGGAGATGGGGAGATGAATTTAAAAGTTACATTAAAAAGAATATTTTTTATAGCTATAGGATGCTTAATTTCAGCAGTTGGAATTAATGCCTTTATTGTCCCTCATAAGCTTTTAAGTGGAGGGGTATCAGGTATAGCTATATTGCTTCAATATATTACAAAAGTACCATCAGGAATTTTTGTTTTACTTCTAAATATACCAATTTTTCTATATGGTAAAAAGGAAGTAGATAAGGAATTTGCAATATTAAGTATCTTTGGAGTAGCTTTTTTATCTTTATTCTTAACACTTACAAAAGGTATAAGAGAATATATACACATTAATGATATTCTGCTATCCTGTATTTATGGAGGAGTACTAAATGGTTTAGGTGGAGGGATTGCACTTAAAAACAAAGGTTCAATGGGGGGAACTGACATAATAGCAGTTGCAACCAAAAAAAGACTAGGTATAAATATCTCAACCCTCTCCTTTGGAATTAATATATTTATAGTTATGCTTGGAAGCATTATAAGTTCAATCCAAACAGCACTTTATACCTTGATTTCTATGTATGTATCATCAAAAATGCTAGATAAAACATTAAAGGGTATAAACAACGAAAAGATGCTCCTTATAGTAACAGATAAAGTAAACGAGGTTTCAGACTATATAATAAACGACATACATAGAGGAATAACATACCTTTATGGAGAAGGTGCATACACAAATAACGAAAAGAAGGTTATATATTGCATAGTAACTTTAAATCAGCTTGAAAAAGTAAAGGCAAAAATACTTGAAATAGACAACAGAGCCTTTATAACCATCCTAGATGCAGCAGAAGTAAGGGGCAAGGGTTTTAAAGTGCCACCCATGTGAAATGTGAAATTATCCAATAAATGGGTATTAAACTTTTTAAGATGCCTCCTGTCAAGTAGACAGTTGAAAAATATAAATCTTCTTCAAAGTGTCAATCGTTTGATTGACACTTTTTATGTATTTATATTGGATAGGTATTTCCTATATTTTAATGGGAAATGAGGTTTTAATATGTCTCCCTTATGGTAGATGTATTAACAATGAAAGATGTGTGCATTATAATAGTTGGTTCATGAGGTAAAATTTTTAGGCTCTTTGTCAATAGTTGGGGCGGGTATTCATTTAGAATGCCTGTCCTTTCTTATTTGAGAGGAATTTTAGAAAGATAAATTGGTTTTGAGGGAGTTTGCCTAAAAGTTTGCATGACAAAAAGACCAACGGTAGTTGGGTTCTTTTAAATATAATATTTTATAAAATTTAGTTACAACAATGAAGTATTCTATTTCTAAACCTATCAAAATTTTTAAAGCCGAAGGCATTTCTTTTAATAACTTTAATCTTGTTATTAAATCCTTCTATACAAGCATTTGTGTAAGGAATATCAAAAGAATTAACTATTCCATCGAAATATCTAATATAAGTATCAGCACATTTTTTGAATTCTTTAAGACCACTATTTTGAGCAAGTTTTATCCATTCCTTTAATAAAGTACGAGCTTCCTTAGAAGAAGATGCAGTTTCAGTAATTTTTAATAACTTTTCTTTTAATGCATGAGCAATAGCTAAATCGCTATTATAAGAAAGCA
>NZ_HF952039.1:152973-157718 GCF_000430995.1 Thermobrachium celere DSM 8682 | reverse complement strand
GTATCAACAGACAAATTAACTCTTTTAGCTAAACTTGACATACTATAAGTATTAGTAAGCTCTGTTATAACGTACATAGATAAAAGATTAGTGATTCTATAATAACGTGGCAAGAATTCAATATGCTCATAAAATCTTTTACCACAAATATTACAACGATATCTACGCTTTTTAATAACGAGAACAGTAGGTTTTAAGAATAGAGGAATGTGTTTAACACGTTGTATTCTATAATCATGAACTCTACGAGTTTGAGAGTTACAACAAGGGCAAGTATGAGGTTTCTTCTTCATTTCTAAATAAATCTCAAAGCAATTATCTGTATTAAGTATTTTTGTTACAATAACATCTTTAAAACCGAGTAGGTTTTTGATAAAATTATTATTGTGCACTTGTTGGATGCCTCCTTTCAAATTGTGTGTGTGTAATTTATTATATCAGGCATCTAAACAGGTGCATATTTTTTTTTGTAAAAAAATATGCTGGGGCTACGCCCCAACATTTATTATAGAACCAATTTTTATATGATTAATACATTATATGGAAAATGTCACATTTCACTTGGGTGGCACTTCAAATCTATTTTTTCTTACTTTTTGTATCTTGTAAGCCTTTAACTTAATCTTATTCTGATTAAAGTTATCATCCCGTTTTTATTTTGGAAACATTAAAAAACGTATTGACAATTTTAAATATGTCCCATATAATGAAATTGATAATTGTTCTCAAATAAAATAGAATTTCAATAAGGAGGTTTACTATGAACAAAAAAATCAAATTTCTTTCAATAACATCAGCATTATTGCTATCAACATCAATATTTGCAGGTTGTGCAAAGATAGCGGAAGAAAAAACTCCAACACAACAAAAAGAAAAGGTTGTTAATGTATATTCAGACAGACACTATGATACAGATAAAAAGCTCTACGAAGAATTTACTAAAATGACAGGTATAAAGGTTAATGTAGTTGAAGGTAAATCTGATGAACTTATAGAAAGGCTTTCAAGAGAAGGACAAGATACACAGGCAGATATTTTAATTACAGCCGATGCAGGAAGACTACATAAGGCAAAGGAACAAGGGCTTTTACAATCATTTGATTCAGAAATAGTAAATAAAAACATTCCAAAAAATTTAAGAGATAAGGATAACACTTGGACTGCACTCACTGTTAGAGCAAGGGTTATAGTTTATTCAAAGGATAGAGTAAATCCAAATGAACTTTCAACTTATGAGGCATTAACTGATGCAAAGTGGAAGGGAAGGGTTTTAACAAGATCATCAACAAATATATATAGCCAATCACTTCTTGCTTCAATGATAGAAATAAATGGAAAAGAAAAGGCTAAGGAGTGGGCAAAGGGACTTGTACAAAACTTTGCAAGAGAACCTCAAGGCAATGATAGAGACCAAGTTAAAGCAGTTGCAGCAGGAGTAGGGGATGTGGCAATTGTAAACACATATTATATTGGAAAAATGTTAAATTCACAAGATCAAGAGGAAGTTAATGCAGCAAATAAGGTTGGAGTTTTCTTCCCAAATCAACAAACTACAGGAACACATATAAATATAAGTGGGGCAGGATTAACAAAGGCTTCAAAGAATAAAGAAAATGCAATTAAGTTAATTGAATTTTTAACTTCTGAAGAAGCACAAAAACTATTTGCAGAAGCAAACTTTGAATATCCAGCAAATCCAAAAGTTGAAGTAGCAAAACTTTTAAAATCTTGGGGAGAATTTAAAAGACAAGATATAGAAATGTCAAAGCTTGGTGAACATAATAAGCATGCTGTTGAAATATTTAATGAAGTTGGTTGGAAGTAAAAAGGGCCCTTTTTAGGGCCTTAATTTATAAAAAGGGTGTTGAATATGGAAAGGATAAAGGTAAAATTACATTTAAATGGATGGGCGTTAATAAGCTATGTTATGGTGGTATTAATTTTACTGCCTACTATAGAAATAATTTTAAACTTATTAAAACCTGTAAATGAAAATTGGGCGCATATAAAAAAGTATATGTTATTAGCCTACGTTACAGACAGCATAAAACTAACAACTGCAGTAGTCTTGTTTACTGTGATAATAGGAGTTTTATCAGCGTATTTTATTACATTTTATGATTTCCCATTTAGAAAATTTTTTAAATGGGTATTAGTTCTCCCTATGGCTATACCACCATATATAGGTGCTTACACATATAATGGGCTCTTAAGCTATACGGGAATAATACAGACTACACTTCGAAATAGATTTGGTATATTAGTTAATCAAAAATATTTTAATATAATGTCCCTTAAAGGAGCTATATTTATATTAACTTTGTTTTTATTTCCTTATGTATATCTGATTACAAAATCATTTTTAGAAAAACAGTCGGCTACACTTGTAGAAAGTGCAAAACTTCTTGGTAAAAGTAATATAGAAATCTTTTTTAAAGTAATAATTCCAATTTCAAGGGTTGCTATAGTAAGTGGTGCTACTCTTGTGGCACTTGAGGTATTGAGTGATTATGGAGTTGTTGCATATTTTGGTGTTCAAACCTTCACAACAGCTATATTCAAAACTTGGTTCTCACTTGGAGATGTTGAGTCTTCAGTAAGAATTGCAGCAATACTTATGGTTGGAGTTGTTTTTGTGATTTTATTTGAAAAATTTTTTAGGGGAAGAAAGAAGTACAGCTACAGTAGTACTAAAATAAGACCTGTTGTAAGAAAAAGGTTAAAAGGTATAAAAAAGAATTTAGTTATAATGTTTTTTACTATAATATTTTTATTCTCTTTTTTAATTCCAACTTTACAGCTTATGTATTTTGCATTTTTAACTTATAAAAGAGTTTTGAATATGTCATTTATTGTGATGACATTAAATTCTTTGGCTTTATCAATTTTAGCAGCAATTATTATAACAATAATTTCATTAATTATAGGAAATTATTGCAGAATAAATGAAAGTAACCTCTCTAAAATAATTTCTAAAATAACAATGATAGGATACTCTATACCTGCTGCAGTTATTGCAATTTCAGTGATACTGTTATTTGTTAACATAGATAGAAAGCTAAAGTGGTTTTATTTAATAATAAATCCTAATTCCAAAACACTTGTACTTTCAACAAGTATATTTATGCTCCTCTTTGCCTATATAATAAGATTTATAGGTGTTTCATATCAAGCAATAGAGGCTGGATATGAAAAGATGGGAAAAAGTTTTTTTGAAGCTTCAAGGTTACTTGGACAAAATACCATTAAGACATTCTTAAAAATAGATATACCTATGTTAAAACCAGCAATAATAAGTAGTTTGGTTTTGGTTTTCATAGATATCATAAAGGAACTTCCATTAACACTTCTTTTAAGACCATTTAATTTTAATACTTTAGCTACAAGGACTTTTGATTATGCAGCAGACGAGATGCTTCAAGAGGCAGCTGTTCCAGCAATTATAATAATACTAATAAGCATAGTTGCAATTAGCTTTATAAATAGGTTTGATAAGGAGTAGATAGTATGTATGTTATAGTAAAAAATTTAAGTTTTAAATATAAAAATGCAAAGGATTATCAGATAACAAATTTTAATTTGGAAATTGAAAAGGGAGAAATTGTTGCACTTTTAGGACCAAGTGGCAGTGGGAAAAGTACAATTCTTAGACTTATATCAGGGCTTGAGATACCAAATGGTGGAGAGATAATTGTTAATAATAGGGTATTATATAACAAAAATGTTTTTATAGAACCACAAAAAAGAGGAATCGGCATGGTATTTCAAGACTATGCACTCTTTCCTCATATGACGGTTGAAAAGAATATTTTGTTTGGACTTGAAAAGATAAATAAAGAGGCAAGACAAAGGATATTAGATGAAGTATTAGAGCTTGTAGATATGAAGGAGTATAAAAAGAGATATCCTCACGAGTTAAGTGGAGGGCAACAGCAGAGGATAGCGATAGCAAGAGCACTTGCACCAAAACCATCTCTTTTATTATTAGATGAACCCTTTAGTAATTTAGATGCAGGCCTTAAGAAGAGAATAAGAAAAGAAATAAAAGAAATTCTTAAAAAGTCAAATATAACTTCAATATTTGTAACTCATGATATAGAGGATGCAAAGGATGTGGCAGATAGAATAGAGTGCCATCCATGTGAAATGTGAAATTATCCAATAAATGGGTATTAAACTTTTAAAGCTGCCTCCTGTCAAGTAGACAGTTGAAAAATGTAAATCTGGTTCATTGTAAAATTAAATGCAACAGATAAAAAATATTAAAACCATAGTGAAAATCATGTATGATATAGGTGTCAAATCCAAACATACAGGAGGTTTTCACTATGGTTGATAAAATTAATTCTAACACAACTGTACGTTCTTTTAAACACCTAAATAGCTATGAGCGTGGAGAAATTTATGCATTACTAAAAGAAGGTAAAAGTATTCGCTATATTGCTAAAAAATTAGGACGTAGTCCAAGTACTATCTCCCGTGAAATTAAACGTGGTACTACCTTACAGCTTAAAAGTGATTTATCTACATTTACAAGTTATTTCCCTGAAACAGGTCAGGCTGTATATGAAAATCATCGCTCAAATTGCGGAGCAAAAATTAAAATAGCTACAGCCGAAGCTTTTATAAAGTATGCAGAAACAAAAATTCTTAAAGATAAATGGTCCGTCGATGCTGTAGTAGGTTATTGTAAAAATGACCCTGCTTGGAAGGATAAATATATTGTTTCTACTAAAACATTGTAC
>NZ_HF952039.1:148023-152690 GCF_000430995.1 Thermobrachium celere DSM 8682 | reverse complement strand
AGTAATTTAGAAACTTTGCTTAAAGAATATGGTATAGAGGTATACTATACTCACCCTTATYSTTACCTTCGAAAGGGGTACTAATGAACGTCATAATGGTCTTATACGTCGTTTTATCCCTAAGGGTAAAAGCATCAAAGACTTATCTTTTGATACAATTCAAAGGATTCAAAATTGGATGAATAGGTTGCCACGTAAATTGCTAAATTACAAAACCCCAGAAAAATATTTTATGAAGAACTATCGAAGATTGCTTAATCCCATATTTTGAATATTATAGATGTCGCTTGTGGTTTATCAAGGGTAAAGCTCCGCCTGCTACGCAGCCCTTGACAAACCCATGCACTCCATCTCCTGTTATTATTAAGATGGGCTTAAGGCTGATTTTGACTATTGTCAGTCCTATTCTACATGATTTTTCACAGGGGTGTTGCATTTAATATTGCAATTTAAGAAAATGTAAATCTTCTTCAAAGTGTCAATCGTTTGATTGACACTTTTTATTGCATTAATATTAGATAGGTATTTCCTATATTTTAAGGGGGACATGAGGTTTAAATATGTCTCCCTTATGGTAGATGTATTAACAATGAAAGATGTATGCATTATAATAGTTGGTTCATGAGGTAAAATTTTTATATGATTAATACATTATATGGAAAATGTCACATTTCACTTGGGTGGCACTTAAAAAAGTGTTGCAATGTTAATATGCCTATGATATAATTAAAAAAATGAATGTGGTCTTTAAATCAGTCCCGTGAGGCTGGTAAGATGTTAGGAGTACGTGGAAATATTATATCTATATGAAGGTGCGTCTATAACTTCTTACCAGCAGGGTAAGAAGTTTTTTTATGTCTAAAAACTTTTAAATCAGTCCTGAGAGGCTGAAAAAGGAGGAGGTTTTATTATGGCACAAGAAATTTTAGCAAAGGAATTTAAAGCTCAAGAAGTAACTACATGGGAAAAGGTAAAGAAAGTTATACTTGCAGTTCAACATCTAATCGCAATGTTTGGAGCAACTGTTCTTGTCCCAATCCTAACAGGCCTTGACCCATCAGTTGCAATCTTCTCAGCAGGTCTTGGAACAATGATTTTCCACTTCTGCACAAAGAAAAAGGTACCAGTTTTCTTAGGTTCATCCTTCGCATTTATCCCAGGAATACTTGCAGTAAAACAAGTATATAATGGAGACTTAAGATATGCACAAGGTGGAATAGTAGTAGCAGGTTTAATATATGTACTTGTATCCTTCCTTGTTGAAAAGATAGGTGTAGAGAAGATAAGAAAGGTACTTCCTGCACAGGTTGTAGGACCAATGATAATGGTAATAGGGTTAAACTTAGTTCCAGTTGCCTATGGTAGTGCAAAGACAAACTACACGGTATCAATAATCACTCTTTTAACTGCAGTATCAGTAACGGTTTTAGGAAAAGGACTAATAAAGCAATTATCAATAATAATAGGGGTAACTGTTGGATATATCCTATCAGCAGGATTAGGAATAGTTGATACAGCAGCAGTTAAAACATCACCACTTTTCGCAGTGCCAAATTTCACTCTTCCAAAGTTTGATGTAGCAGCAATAGCAATAATAGCACCAGTTGTACTTGCAGTGTTTATGGAACACATAGGAGATATAACAACAAATGGTGAAGTTGTAGGACAGGATTTTATAAAGGATCCAGGATTAAACAGAACACTTCTTGGAGATGGGCTTGCAACAATGGTAGCAGGATTTATAGGTGGACCTGCAAATACAACATACGGAGAAAATACAGGTGTTCTTGCAATAACTAAAAACTATGATCCATCAATTCTAAGAATGACAGCAGCTTTCGCAATGATACTAGGGTTTGTAGGTAAGGTTGGAGGCTTCTTAAAAACAATCCCTGTTCCAGTAATGGGTGGAATAAGCTTTATGCTCTACTCAATGATAGCCCTAATAGGAGTTCAAACTATAAAGAATAGCAAGGTTGAGTTTAATGTAAAGAATATAATAGTAATGGCAACAGTTTTAATCTTAGGACTTATGCCAACTTATACAGGAATAAACATAGGAATACCTGTAACAGAAACTGTTAAAATATCAGGACTTAGCTTTGCAGCAATAGTTGGAGTTGTAGTAAATGGAGTATTAAATAGAAAGTAAAAAGTTAAATAGGGGACAGATATATAAAAGCCATAGGAAAAGATATTTATTTTTCCTATGGCTTTTTATGTTATTATTTGTAATATCAATAAAAATTAATTATCTATAGAAAGAGTCTATTAGAATTTACTATTAAATATATTGTATAATTTGAATTGAAAATGGTATAGGAGGTTAAGGTTATGGAAAAGGAAAGAATTATTGAATTAGTTCGCAAAAAAGCAGAAGGATATTTTCAAAGAGGTGAATTTTTTTGCTCAGAAGCAGTAGTTCATACTATCAACGAACTATTGGGTTGGCCATATAATGAAGATGTTGTAAAAATGGCATCAGCATTTCCAATAGGTTTAGGGAAATCAGGATGTTTATGCGGAGCTGTAAGTGGTGGTTCTATGGCTTTAGGAATGGTATATGGGAGAAAACATGGTGAACCAATGAATGAAAAAATGTTTCCTTTATCTGCAGAGTTACATAACCACATTAAAGAACTTTATGGAAGCACTTGTTGTAGAGTACTAGTTAAAAATTACGAGTTTACAAGCCCAGAAAGAAAGGCTCACTGTGTTAAAATAACAGGTGAAGTAGCTGCTTGGATAGCAAAAAAGTTTTTGGAGGATGAAGATATTCAATCTAAAATAAATTACAACTTTAAGTGATGGAGGATAGTTATGTTTGAAACTATTAAAAAGATACCAATCCCAATGTCAGGGCTTATGCTTGCTTGTGCATCTTTAGGAAATTTGTTATCAGGATATAATATTTTATATAAGAATATATTTGGAATAATTTCTGGAATTATGTTTATATGTATTGTAGCTAAAATAATTATGATGCCAAAAGAATGTATAAATGATTTAGAAAATCCTGTAATAGCCAGTGTGTTACCAACTTTATTTATGGGGGCAATGATTTTATCCACTTATATTAAACCTTTATCTTATGAATTTGCTTTTTGGCTTTGGAAATTAGCCGTTATATTTCACATATCTTATATACTTTATTTTACTAAGAAGTATATTATAAGTTTTAATATTAAAAAGGTATTTGCAAGTTATTTTGTAGTGTATGTTGGAATTGTTGCAGCTTCTTTAACATCACCTGCATTTAAAATGGAGAGTGTTGGTAAAATTATATTTTGGTTTGGATTTGTGGCTTTTATTGGTTTAGCACCAATTATTATTTATAGGTTCATGAAATTTAAAGAAATGTTGGAGCCAGCTATCCCTACAAAAACAATATTATTAGCACCAGCTAATTTATGTCTAGCTGGCTATATGAGTTCGTTTCAAAATAAAAACATATATATGATATGGTTCTTAACAATTATTTCTATAATAACGTTTGTATTTGTTATTATTAACTTACCTAAGATGCTAAAAATAAAATTTTATCCAAGTTATTCGGCATTTACATTTCCATTCGTTATAACAGCTATGGCAATGAAAATGACAAATGTATATCTAAATAAAATAGGAAATTCAATAACTATACCTATATATTATGTTAATTTTATTGAGATAGTTGCAGTGTTAATTGTTATATATGTATTAATTAGATATATAGGATTTATTATAGGATCAAATACTTTGTTTAAAGAAAAAAAAGTTAATATTGAAGGATAAAAAAATGCTCACAAAATATTGTGGGCATTTTTCACTTATGAAATATCTAATATAAGTATCAATACATTTTTCAAATTACTTAAGGGCATTATTTAGATCAAGTTTTATTCATTCCTTTAATAACGTACGAGCTTCCTTAGAAGATGCAGTTTCAGTAATTTTTCAAGCTTTTCTTTTAATGTATGAGTAATAGCTAAATCGTTATAAGAAAGTATAAATTATATAAAACAAATTTTGACTGATTATTAAGCACTTTAAATCTTTTAAGGATAAGCTCTATACTCTTTTTAAAATATTTTTTAACTAAGTATAAGTTTTTTTGTATATGTAAATGATAAAATCAAAATGTACGAAAAGTGGAAAATAAAAATGTACAAAATTGTACAAGTATTTGGTATCCTTCTTAATGGGAGGGATACCAAATATGATGAATATAATAGCTCAATTAAATATATTAAAAGCTATGGAACTAAAGCCTAATTATTCAGAACTTGCAAGAGAATATGGGATGGATAGAAGAACTGTAAAGAAATATTTTGAAGGGTATGAGGGAAAACCAAAAACTAAAAATAAAACAAGTAAATTGGACAAGTATTACGATGAAATAAAAGCGAAGCTTGCAATTAAAGGAACTACTGTTAAAGCAGTTTATGAATTCTTTGTTAGCAAAGGTTATGATATAGGCACATATTCAAATTTTAATAAATATGTTAAAAGAAAAGGATTAAAACCAACCAAAAAAATAATGGCTCATCCAAGATTTGAAACACCCGAAGGAGAGCAAGCTCAAGTAGATTGGAAGGAGGAGATTAAGCTAACTTCAAAATATGGGGAAGAATATATTATCAATGTTTTTAACTTTAAACTTGGTTTTTCAAGGTATTGTTACTTTG
>NZ_HF952039.1:0-147453 GCF_000430995.1 Thermobrachium celere DSM 8682 | reverse complement strand
GTTTGTAGGAACACCTGGTGTTGGTAAGACGCATCTTGCTACTTCTTTAGGAATTGAATGTGCCAAACACAGGTATTCAACTTATTTCATTCATTTTCAAGAACTAATGGCTCAACTTAAAAAAGCGTTAGCTGAAAACCGTTTAGAAGCAAGATTGAAGCATTTTTCAAAATATAAAGTTTTAATAATTGATGAAGTTGGATATTTACCTATTGATATAGATACAGCCAATATATTTTTTCAACTAATATCTAAACGATATGAAAAACACTCAACCATTATTACAACTAACATGCCTTTTTCAAGTTGGGGAGAAGTATTTGGTTCAGCAACAATTGCTAATGCAATATTGGATAGATTATTACATCATTCACATGTTATATCTATAAAAGGTCCTTCATACAGATTAAAATCTAAAATGAAATATTTTAACAGTTCTTCCAATACATCATCATAGTACAATTTTTGTACATAAATATATTCCACTTTTTGTGCAAAAATATATTGACATTTACAGTATACGCTTTTTAACTATTTCTACAGCTTACATAGTGTATCTAATGCAATAAAATCTATCAAGTTCTATAATTGTGTGAATTATACGATTTTGAGAATTATAACAAAGGCAAGTAAAAGTTTTTTATCATTTTTAAACAAATCCCATCATGATTGCTAGTATTGAGTATTTTTGTTTTAATAACATTTTTAATATCTAGTAAATTTTTTTAAAAACTCTAAAATGAACTTGTTAATTACCTCTTTTAAAGTTAGAATGTGTGTAATTTTATTTTATCAAGCATATAAAACAGGTGAATATTTAAAAAAATTTTGGGCTACGCTCCGATATTTATTAAAAAGATATATTTTTTTATTAATAAATAATAAATTAATAAAATTGTGATTTATATCATAGATATAGTGCTTTTATTTGTGTTAAATTAAATAAAAATGCATTGGGAGGAATGAGATATGGTTGAAAAGGTATATCAACTTGCACTTGGCAATGAAAAAGCAGTTGAGAAGGTTATTATGGATGAAAATATACACTACATCCATATGATTTTTAACAAGGGCGAGGGACTTCCTGAACACTTTTCAAATTCAAATGTTTATATGACAGTTGTAAGAGGAACACTATCAATTGGACTAAATGAACAGGAAATTCACGAATACAAACAGGGTACAGTATTAAAAATACCCTTTAATACAAAGATGAATGTTGGCAATAAGCACGATGAAGTTTTAGAATTAATTGTTGTAAAGGCTCCAGCACCAGCTAAATAATAGCATATTCACTTAAAAAGGCCGTAGTATTGTATTAAATACTTTGGCCTTTTATATTACTCAGTATTTTATTATTAGAATTTGAATATATTTATTATAAAAATAATCTTTATGCTTATAAAAATTAATGATACATTAAATATAACATCTATTAATAGATTAGGAGGAGTATTATGAAGTACAATTTTGATAAAAAGGTAGATAGAAGCAAAAACCATTCAGCAAAATGGAGTGAGATGGATAGACACTTTATATCAAATGATTTAATTCCCCTTTGGGTTGCAGATATGGATTTTGAAGTAGCACCAGAAATATATGAAGCTATGAAGGAGAAGCTTGAACAGAGGATATTTGGTTATGTCTATAGACCAGATTCCTACTACCAAAGTGCCTGTGATTGGACTAAAAGAAGGTATGGATATGAAATAGACCAAAAAACATTAATCCATTCTCCAGGAGTAATTCCATCGATATCGCTCATAATTAGGCTATTTACAAATAGTAGTGACAAGATATTAATCCAACCACCAGTTTATCAACCCTTTAGCAGTGTAGTAAAAAAGAATAAAAGAACACTTGTAACAAATCCACTAAAGGAGGTTAATGGTAGATACATAATCGATTTTGATGACTTTGAAGAGAAGTGTAAAGACCCAGATTTAAAGTGGTTTATACTATGTAACCCACATAACCCTGTTGGAAGAGTATGGACAAAAGAAGAGCTTACAAGAATGGCTGAAATATGCTTAAAATACAATGTTAGAGTTATTTCAGATGAAATATGGAGAGATATTGTATATAAAGATTATAAATTTACTCCATTTGCATCCTTATCTAAAGAGGTTGAAGACATCACTATAACCTGCTTTTCACCAACAAAAACATTCAATATTGCAGGTCTTCAAGCATCCTTTGTACAGTTCCCAAGAAAAGAAGAATTAGAAGCCTTCCAAGATGAGCTTGCGGTTCTTGATATAAGAAGAAATAATGCCTTTAGTCTTGTAGCAATAGAGGCAGGATATAGAAAAGGAGAAGGCTGGCTTAATGCGTTAATAGATTATTTAGAGGAGAACTATAATTTCCTTGAAAGGTATATAAAAGAGAACATACCTAAATTAAAAATAATTAAACCAGAAGGTACTTATCTTGTATGGCTTGATTTTAGGGAATTTAAACTTTCGGATAAAGAAATATCAAGATTGCTTCAAGAAAAGGCAAAGGTAGCACTTCAAGAAGGTTCAATATTTGGAGAAGAAGGGAGGGGATTTCAAAGAATTAATATCGCTTGCCCAAGATATTTGCTTGAGGAGGCAATTGTAAGAATCAAAAATGTATTTAGTAAAATTTAATTAAGTAATGGAGGTTAAATATGAATGCCTTTTTTGATTCCATTAATAAATTTTTTGAGTTTATAGTTCCAATTACAGATTTCCTATGGGATTTCCCAACAAACTACAAGTGGTATTCTAATATTCCTGTACTTGGTAAATTTACATTTGCAATTTTACTTCTAATAGGTTCAGGAATATATTTTACAATTAGAACAGGCTTTGTACAGATTAAGAGGTTTAAAACAGGACTTAAAATATTAACAGAGCAGAGGGTAGCAAAAACAGGAATAAGCCCTCTTGCAGCATTCCTTTTAAGTTCTGCTATGCGTATAGGTCCAGGAAATATAATGGGGGTTACAGGTGCTGTATCGGTTGGAGGTCCAGGGGCACTATTTTGGATGTGGGTGTCAGCCTTCTTTGGAATGTCCCTTGCCTTTGCTGAAGCCGTACTTGCACAACTTTTTAAAGAAAAGAAGGATAAAGAATATGTTGGAGGTCTTCCCTTCTATGGTATGAAGATATTTGGTAACAGAAGATGGGTTGGAGTATTCCTTTCAGTTATATTTATAATATATGCTCTATTCTGCGTTCCAGGGCAGACATTCCACCTCTTTACAGCTTTAGGATCTGTTGCAGATTCATTAACAGGAGTTACCCATGGACGTCAATCAACTGTTTATTATGCAATAGGAATACTATTAACAATTTCAGTTATAATAATTGTATTTGGTGGTTTAAGACGTGTTACAAAGGTTACAGATTATTTAGTTCCAATAATGGCTGTTGTATATTTTACAATTGTTATAGTAATTGTACTAATCAATATAAGATTAATCCCATATTTCTTTAAGGAAGTTTTTGTTGGGGCCTTTAAACCAGAGGCAGTTTTTGGAGGTGCCTTTGGAATAGCATTATCTCAAGGTGTAAAGAGAGGTTTAATGTCAAACGAAGCAGGTCAAGGTACAATTACAATGGCTGCAGCAGTATCTGAAAACAAACACCCAGCAGAACAGGGATTTGTTCAAATTATAGGTGTTTTCCTTGATACTATGGTTATATGTACACTAACAGGATTTTTAGTTGTAATGGCACATCTTTGGACAGGAGAAGCAGGAGTTGCTTGGGATGCAATTAGAAATTCAAAGATCACTGTTTATATGGAATCTGTAAAATACCTTATCCCAGGAACTTCTCTAGATTCAATAGTTCAAAGCATACTTTCATTATGCTATGCACTATTTGCCTTTACAACTTTAATAGGACTTATACTCTTTGCAGAAATATCAGGTAACTTTATTACAAAGAGCAGTAAATTTATAAACTTCATCCGTGCATTAGGTGCTCTCTTCTTTGTTCCTTTTGGAGTTTTGACAGTTCTTGCAGGGCTTGAACTTGGTAACCTATGGTATATATCAGATTTTGTAAATATAATGGTTGTATTTGCCAACGTACCAATATTACTTGTAGCTTCAAAAATTGTAGTAGATACTTTGAAACATTATGAGAAAAATGAAGGAAGTAGGTTTGTTTCAAAGGATATAGGAGTAGAAACAGATGTATGGAAATAGAATTTATAGGTCGCCCCTAATACATGGGCGACCTTAATTTACTTTTTTGTTATTTATTTATCTAGCATTTTATGGTAATATTAAATATTATTGTATAAATAAGGAGAGGATATATATATGGAATTGTTACTTTTAAAACTGTTAAGTAAATTAAAGTTTATATTCAATTACTTTAAAGTAGATTATGAGATGCTTTATAAAATATTAGAGATTAAATTTAAAAACGATAGGCGTGGAAGAAAATCTCTGTATAAGGATTATATAGGTGAAGGCTTAAGCAAGAAATCTGAAATTAAATCCTTTATATTTGGAGTTATATTTTTAGGCTTAGTACCATCTCTTGCTTTTGTGTTAAATAATATAGAACAAATATCCAATTTTTCAATTGCAATTATAATATTTTTTATATTCTTAAGCCTAGTGCATGACTTTAGTTCAATAATATTGAGCACATCTGATAAAAACATATTAGGCTCAATGCCTATAGATGTAAAAACATTATCATCGATTAGAATAACATATGTAATTATATATTTAATTTCAATTATGATTATGCTTACAATATTACCAACTGCAATAGGAACGTATATTTTTGGTTATAAATATTTAATTTCGATGCTTATAGTATTTCCTTTAATTATGATGTTTTCAGTTTCTTTAACTATTTTTATGTACTCATTAATACTTAAATACTATGATGGTGAAAAATTAAAGGATATCGTAAACTATTTTCAAATAGTTTTTATAATAGGCAGTGTCCTTTTCTATCAATTTGGTGTAGGCATAATTCAACGTTCTTCCTATGTAGTACAAAATTCAAAAGCCATATTTATTCTGCCTTCTACTTGGTATTCAGCAATATTTAATATTATTTTAGGAGAGTTTAGTCTAAAGTACTTAGTTTCTTTTGTAATAGGATGTTTAATAACGGTTATATTTTTCATAGTAACTATAAAATATATATTAGTTGAACTGGAAAGAAATTTATATAAATTTAATATGGGAGATAAGAGTCAAGCTAAAATGAAGAGGGGTTGGTTTACAGATTTATTGATTAAAAATCCTATTGAAAAAAGTTCTTATATATTTGCAAAGTCAATGTTTAAGAGAGATAGACTTTTAAAACAAAAGATGGCTGCAGGACTATCAAGTGCTGTAATATTTATAGCGCCATTAATAAGAGATGTACTTAAGGGGGAAAATGTAGGTTCGGGTTCGTGGTTTTTGGTGGTTTATGGTATTATCATATTTTTAGCAACAAAGCTTGAGTATATTTTGTATACAAGTAGCTTTAAAGCAGCGTATATATATGAAGTTTTACCTATAGAAGAAACTGAACCTATTATAAAGGGTGCAGTAAAGGCTATATTTCTAAATTTTATTTTTCCTATATTTATTTTGAGCCTGTTGTTATTTTCTATTATTTTTAAGGAAATTGGAGTATTAGAGTATATTGTAGTAATAATAACTATGATACTTATGTGTTTAATTTATCTAAATGATATGGAGATTAAATTGCCTTTTACTATTGATGTAAATTTGGTTGAAGGTTCAGGAAACGGATGTTTATCAGCAATTAAATATGTGGTGATATCAATAGTCTTTGGGGTAGTACATAGCTTTATATATAAGAGTTGTAATGATCCAATTAGTATAGATAAAGTTAAAATTTATACCCTTATTTATTTGATTTATATAATTTTTTTAGTAGGTATTACAGTTTATTATTACTTTAAGGCATTCAATTTTAAAAACAGAAAGATTTATAAGGGTAAAGCGTTAACTTCACATAAAATATAAAAATAACCACTTAGGAATAAACCCTAAGTGGTTATTTTATCTATTTTGTATTTTTTGATACACATAAAAAGGAATTCCAATAAGCATTAATATAAACCCATACATTACAACCTCTGCACCTGTTCCATAGATTGCATATATTGAATATGCAAAGGCAAGTATTGATATAAAGGAGCTCTTTATAAAGTTTACTAAGTTAAAGTTTTTATCCTTATTTTTTAGAAGTAGTATCTCTGCTGCGGCTGTAAATGAATATGCAGGTAGGAATGAAAGTGTTGCAAGAAGTAGCATAAAGTTAAAAGCTGAAGTTAAGCTTGAAACATAGTTCATAACAAGAAGAATGTTTGCAGCTATACCACTTATTATAAGTGATGCAGAAGGAGTATTATATTTTGGATGAACCTTTGCAAAAATTTGAGGGAACATCTTATCCTCTGCTGCTGCAAAGGAACTTCTTGCAGTAATTAAAATCCAACCTGAAGTTGCACCTAAAGTTGAGATAACGGCACCTAGGGCAATAAGTGTTCCACCCCATTTTTGTCCTGTTGCATAGTTTATAATATCAGCAAGTGGTGCATTTGAATTTGCTAGCATATCCTGAGGCATAGCCCCTATTGCAAGTATTGATATAGCAAGATATATTGCAACAGTTATAAGTGTTCCATATATTGTACTTAGCTTAATATTTCTTTCAGGATCTTTTATTTCTCCTGCAGGAATTGTGGCACTTTCAAGTCCAACAAAGGACCATAGAGTTATTGCAATTGCTGCAGGAAGTGTTGAGAACCCTGAAACTTCCTTTGAAGAAACAGTATTAAAGTATGATATATTAAAATGAGTTAGTGCAATTACTGAAAATACAACTAGAGGTAATATTTTTAGCACTGTTGTAATCATACTTACTATTCCTGCTTCTTTAACTCCCTTTAGGTTGATGTAGGTTAAAGCCCAAAGAATTAGGGAGGATGTTAAAAAGGCTAAAGGTTTGTTTTGACTAAATACAGGGAAGAAGAAGGATAAATAATTCATAAGTGCAGTAATAATTGCTGCATTTCCAACCCAAGAACCTATCCAGTAGGTCCAAGCTATTAGGAAGGCAGGGAATTCTCCAAATGCCTCTCTTGTATAAACAATAGGTCCACCTGTTTTTGGCATTTTAACACCAAGGTTTGCAAAGCTTAATGCAAGAAGCATTGAACCAAGTGCCGTTATAATCCATGCAATTATTGTTGACTTTGGATTAGATGCTGCTGCAAGACCTTGTGGTGCCATAAAGATACCTGAACCTATCATATTACCAACAACTATAGCAGTTGCAGGAAGAAGTCCTAATTCTCTTTTTAATTCCTTTTCCACTAACTCCACCTCTTTACTGTATTTTTTTAAAGCACATTAAATAACTATACTACAAATTTGTTAAAAGTCAATAACAAATTTATAAATATGCAAGAAAATATATTTAAGATTAGGTAATAATTCAAAAAATAACACTTATTCGGTATAATTATAAATAATAATTCGAATAGTTTATAATTTGAATAAATGTGCCTAAACAAATTCATGCAATATTTATCCATGTATAAATATATTTGTATATACAAATGTGTTATAATATTTTGAGAAATTATTGTTTTAGGAGGGAAACTATGGAGAAGTCAAAGGTATATTTTACAGACCTTAGAACTAAACCAGGGTTTAATATGCTTGATAAGCTTGAAAAGCTTGTTAAGGCAGCAGGAATAGAAAATATTGATTTTAAAGAAAAATATGTTGCTATAAAGATACACTTTGGAGAACCAGGAAACCTTGCATATATAAGGCCAAACTATGCAGCAAGAATAGTTAAGTTAATAAAGCAGCTAGGTGGTAAACCATTTTTAACAGATGCAAACACACTTTATACAGGAAGAAGACATAATGCCCTTGACCATTTAGATGCAGCCTATGAAAATGGGTTTAATCCACTTACAGTTGGATGTCAAGTAATAATAGCAGATGGTTTAAAGGGAACAGAGTATAGAGAAATAGAAGTTAATCTAAAGCATACAAAGGCAGCAAAGATAGGTTCTGCTATTGCAGATGCGGATATTATAATCTCAATGAATCATTTTAAAGGACATGAGATGACTGGTTTTGGTGGTGCGCTTAAGAATTTAGGAATGGGTTCAGGTTCAAGAGGTGGAAAACTATTTATGCATTCATCCTCAAAGCCAAAGATTAAGGAGAAAAACTGTGTAGGATGTAGAATGTGTGTTAGAAGCTGTGCCCATGATGCAATTTTCTTAAATGAAAATAGGGTTGCAGTTATAGATTATGATAAGTGTGTTGGATGTGGACAATGTATTGCAGTATGCCAATATAATGCTGCACAGGTTAACTGGGATGAGGCAGCATCTATTGCAAGTGAAAAGATAGCAGAATATACATATGCAGTTATTAAGGATAAACCACATTTCCATATTAATTTTATTATGGATGTTTCACCAAACTGTGACTGTTGGTCTAACAATGATATGCCTATTGTTCCAAACATAGGTATAGCTGCATCCTTTGACCCAGTTGCGCTAGATAAGGCATGCGTTGATATGGTAAATAGTGCACCAACAATAAAGGGATGTGCAATACACGATCATCATGATAGTGACTTACATATTGAAGATAAGTTTACAGCAATTCATGGAAAAACTGATTGGAGGGTATGCCTAGAGCATGCACAAAATATAGGAATAGGAAATATGGAGTATGAGTTAATTAAAGTATGATTTTAAAGGGGGAACTGTTATGGCAAAGACTACTGACATAACTTTAAGAAACAAAATAATCTATTCTGTTTATGTTAGAAATCATGGTAAAAATGGAACCTTTAAAGATGTTGAAGAGGATTTAGAGAGAATAAAATCATTGGGTACAGATATAATTTGGTTTATGCCTATTCATCCAATTGGTGTTAAAAATAAAAAGGGAAGCTTAGGATGTCCCTATGCAATTAAGGATTATAGGGCTGTAAACCCTGAATATGGAACCCTTGAGGATTTTAAGAGATTAATAGACAAGATACATAGCTTAGGTATGAAGGTTATGATAGATGTTGTATATAATCATACATCACCAGATTCATACCTTGTGGAAAACCATCCTGAGTTTTTCTATAGAAAAAAGGATGGAAAAATGGGAAATAAGGTAGGAGAGTGGACAGATATAGTAGATTTAGACTATAACAACAGAGATCTTTGGGACTATCAAATAGAAACATTAAAATACTGGGTAAGTTTAGGTGTGGATGGATTTAGATGTGATGTTGCACCACTTATCCCTCTTGAATTTTGGCTAAAGGCAAGGGAAGAGGTTGCAAAGGTTAAAGAAGGTGTAATTTGGCTTGCAGAAAGTGTCCACTTAAGCTTTGTACTAGCAATGAGGGAACATGGATTTGTTGGGCTTTCAGATAGTGAAGTATATCAAGCCTTTGACATATGCTACGACTATGATGTGAATGATGTTTATATAGGATACTTTAAGGGGGAAAATACTCTAAAGGATTATATAAATAGGGTAAAGCTACAAGAGGCAATATATCCCAATAATTATGTAAAGCTTAGATTTTTAGAAAACCACGATCAACCAAGAGCAAAGAAGCTTATACCAGATGAGACTAAGCTTAAAATATGGACAGCATTTTTATACTTCCAAAAGGGAGCAACTTTGATTTACGCTGGACAAGAGGCGCAGGATGATAACACTCCAAGTTTGTTTGATATAGATAAGGTAAATTGGAGTGGTATGAAGGAAGAATTTGTTGAGTATATGAAGACACTTGCTAAGATAAAAAAGAAGGAAATTATGGCCAAAGGATTTTATAAAATAGATTGTGACGATAATAATGTTATTGTTGCATCATATAAAATGGGAGATGAAAAATTAGTTGGAATATTTAATGTTGAACTTAAAAAGGGATTTGTTAAGGTTGATTTAGAGGATGGCATATATAGGAATTTAATAGATGGAGAAGATGTTGTTGTTAAAAATGGAGAATTGGAATTAAAGGATAAGGCTATAATTATATAATAAATATGCCACTCAGTTATAAACTGAGTGGCATATATTTTAGCCTAATCCACCTCTGATTATTCCCATTTTAGTAATAAGTTCCTTTACTATACTATATTCCTGTGAATTACTATCAAGTATTTGATCTTCTTTTCCTAGAATGTGTAAAATCATTGGTCGTGCAGTTTTAAGAAGTGTATGATAATATTCATTTTCTACGTTTTCATCCAAATCAAAATTTAAATCTAAAACTTTGTTTATTAAAGATATTTCTTGTTTGAAGTCTTGTCTAACATCGTCGCTTACAAATCTTTTTAGTATTGTTGGATTTGCATATCTTAATGCAAAGGAGATATCCTTTTTTAATTGAGGATAAAAGCGTATTAATTTATCAATTCCTTCTTGTCCAAAACGTTCTTTTATTTCATTTAAAGCTTTTCCTGTTCCTATAAGTTCAGGAGGCATTCCTATTGTATACATGGCTGCTGTAAATGTTATGGCTCTTGGAATTGAGGTATTTATATTTGTATTTATATTTAAAAGTTCCTTTTTAATAT
Organism: Thermobrachium celere DSM 8682; assembly: GCF_000430995.1. GTDB lineage: Bacteria > Bacillota > Clostridia > Clostridiales > Caloramatoraceae > Thermobrachium > Thermobrachium celere. The sequence continues at coordinate 136,869 of NZ_HF952039.1, read as the reverse complement.
CATTGTCTTTAATAAGTTCAGCAAATCTATTTAAATCTACAAACTCTCTAGAATAAGATAATCCTTTCTTTGATGCTGCTAGTCTATCTCTGTTTTTAGGTATTAGAACTGCAACATTAGATGCGGTATCTATAATATTCATAAATGATTTTAAATAGTGTTTTGTTGCTATACCCATCATATTAGTGATTAATTCAATATCTTCATCTGAATAATCTTCCCTATTATATTTTGATATATTTTGATTTATAAACTTAATTAATTTTTTTGTTTTATCTATGCTGTGGTCATATCTTATGGCCGACTGAATTGTTAAGGTTTTAACACCTGAGTACGTTGTTAAGAAATTTTCTATATTTTCATATGTTAGATGTCCTCTAAAGGGAAGTGTTCCGCAACCCATTATTGGATAAATATTTATTCCAGTTTCTTCTGACAGTTTTTTAGATTTAAATAGTGATAGGACAACAGATAATACACTGGATATTATTCCATATGAAAGTGCTGAATCAGATCTTCCTATCATATATCTAATATATTTTGGTCTGTAGCCCTCTTTATCTAACTCATTAATATATTCGTTAAGTAGTTTGTCTACATTAACGAGTGTACAAACATCCTCAAAGAGAGGGATAATTCCAATTGAATTTTCGTCTAATTTTATAGAAAAATTTTTGTTACCTAATTCTATTACAGATTTTATTCTATGGTATACCTTAATAATATCTTGAGCAGATTCACACATTGGTATTATAACTTCTTTAATTGCCTGATGGCCTGTTTTTTCATATAATGATATATTGGTTTCGATTACAGCCATAATACACATAAGTTGTCTAAATATACTTTCTTTTCCGGCACTAGCTAGTCTTGGTGTTATAAAAACGTCTTTTCCAGGTATTATACCATTATTATAAAGTTCTAATGCTATTTGAAGTGGTTGGTGATAAGGTGTGAGTTTTCCTTCAAAATCTACCATTACTTCATGAATTCCTAATCCGCCTTCTTCTTGAGATTTTAGAGAAAAAACAGCCTCATCTGGTTCTTGTTGAATAGAAATATATTCTTTGGCATTATCTGGGTGTTGAGTCATCATAGTAGATGGTATAAACATTGTATCAACTCCTAATAAATTTTATATGAAATTTACCATTATCAAAATTTCAAATTTAATAATATTTTAATATATTTTATGCTAAAAATCAAATAAAAGTGAAAAAATAAATTTCAAAACTTGCATTATTAAAATAGTGCCACCCAAGTGAAATGTGAAATTTTCCAATTAAAAGGGAAATAAGTTTTATAAATTTTATTACATTTTAAAAAGCAAGTGATATGATATTCATACCACTTGCTTTTTTACATTTAATATAAAGTACTACAAAATCATATTTTAGATGATTTGTTTATGAATCTAGATAAAATTATTCCTATTAAAACTAAAACCAATATTGGATATGATACAAATTTATAACTTCCGAACAAGTCTTTAGCAAGTCCAGAGGTTAAATTACCAAGTATTGCACCAATTCCATAGGCAGTAAACACAATTCCATAGTTTTCGCTATAATACTTAGGCCCGAAGAACTTGGAGGTTAGAGTAGGAGCAATAGATAGCCAACCACCAAAATTCATCCAAAATATTACAAATGATAAAACAAATAAAAATGTCTTTGCATTATTAAAAAATAGTATTGATAGTGTAGCAAAGGATATAAGTGTGTATGATAGTAGTATAACTTTAGAAGGACCAAGCTTATCTGATAAATATCCAAACAATGGCCTACCTATACCATTAAATATGGAAAAAAGAGAAACATAGAAGGCCATTGTAGTGGATGGAATACCAATTATATCTTCACCCATAGGCCCCGTAATACCTATTATCATAAGGCCTACAAATGTTGCTATTGCAAAGCACGTCCATAAAATATAAAATTTACGATCCTTAAGCATTTCAGTAGGAGATAACGAATTATAATCTTCAGTATTAGTTTTTACATTTTCATTAGGAAACTTAAATGGCAGTGATAAAACTATTAATATAAACAAGAATATAATTCCGAGCAGCTTAAAGGATGTAAATACTCCATACATATCTATTAATTTTTTTGCAATTGGAGCAGTAACAAATGGTGACATACCAAAACCAGACAAAAGAATACCAAGGGCAAGACCCTTTTTATCAGGAAACCATCTAGATACAACACCTATTGGAACACCATAGGCAATTCCAACACCGCTACCAGCTACAACTCCATATGTTATAGTTAGCATAACTATATTTTTACTAAAGGATGACCCAATCCATCCAAGACCAACGAGTATGCTTCCTATAATTAAAACAATCTTAGGTGAATATTTAGAAATAAGTTTTCCACCTAAAGGCATCAAGAAGGCATAAAAGGCTAGAAAAGTCATAAAAGGTAAACTGCTTTGAGTTGAATTTAAGCTTAAAGCCTTTTCAAGGGGTTTTCTAAAAATACTCCATGAATAAACAGTTCCAAGACATATGAAAATTAATATTCCTAAGACAACGTATAGCCAACGAATTTTATTTTTCATAGACACCTTCCTTTACATAAGAATTTATATAGATATAATAACAAAAAAATAAAAAAAGTCTAGTTACTTATATAACTAGTTACAAAAAAGAGCTTAAAGAAATAAAGATTTGAACAGTTGGGGATAAATTTATAAGGAATTTATATTTGAGACAAAATGTAAATAGAAAAGATAAATTTGAGTTATTTTACGCAAGTAGATCAACATTAGTTCCTATACTTACATATTCTGTTATATACGCAGTAACACCAACAAATTGTATTCCTTTAGGCTGAAGATAAAAAATACTTCCCACTTGTTTTAATTCTGGTGAACTTGATTTTATTATGTTTGCCATTAGACAATTACTTGCATTAGATGAACTTAAGACATTTTGCACCATAACATCACCACATAACCTTTTTATTTTAGTATATCAAAAGTATGTTTCTTTGAAAGATAATAGAAATAGGTATAAAACCAAATAAACTTTAAGAAGGAGGTTAGTAGATAAAAAAATAAGGGCTAAATTATAGCCCCTATTATAACTAACTAAAAAAAGAATTAATATGCTAAAATATAGAAAATGTCACATTTCACTTGGGTGGCACTATACTACCTTAGTTGTCCATGATTCACAGTTCCATACATCAGTAACAATATCTCTGTAAAACTCTGGTTCGTGGCATATTAAAAGTATACTTCCCTTATATTCCTTAAGTGCTCGTTTAAGCTCTTCTTTAGCATCAACATCAAGATGATTTGTTGGCTCGTCTAGAACTAGGAAGTTTGTTTCTTTATTAATTATCTTACATAACCTTACCTTAGCCTGTTCTCCTCCGCTTAATACGCAAACTTTGCTTTCTATTTGCTTTGTTGTAAGGCCACATTTCGCAAGGGCAGCTCTTATTTCATATTGCGTAAATGAAGGAAACTCATTCCATACCTCTTCGATACATGTATTGTAGTTATTTTCCTTTATTTCTTGTTCAAAATAACCAATATATAGATAATCGCCAAGCTGAACTTCACCAGATATAGGCTTAATTTCACCTAATATACTCTTTAAAAGTGTTGTTTTACCTAGACCATTTGCTCCAACCAGTGCTATCTTTTGTCCTCTTTCCATTCTAAGATTTAATGGTTTTGAAAGAGGAGTATCGTAACCTATTACTAAGTCCCTTGTTTCAAAAAGAACTTTTCCAGAGGCTCTTGCTTCTTTAAAGTTGAATTCTGGTTTAGGTTTTTCTTTAGGAAGCTCTATAATCTCCATCTTTTCAAGTTTCTTTTGCCTTGACATTGCCATATTTCTTGTGGCAACTCTTGCTTTATTTCTTGCTATAAAATCTTTAAGCTCAGCAATTTCCTGCTGTTGTCTCTTATAAGCAGCCTCTAGCTGTTGTTTCTTTGCCTCATATACCCTTACAAAATCATCATAGTTTCCAACATACCTATTAAGCTGTCTATTTTCCATATGATATATGAGATTAACAACGCTATTTAAAAAAGGTATGTCGTGACTTATAAGTATAAATGCATTTTCATATTCTTGTAGGTATTTTTTTAGCCACTCTATATGCTGTTCATCAAGATAGTTTGTAGGCTCATCAAGTAGAAGTATGTCTGGCTTTTCAAGAAGAAGTTTTGCAAGTAAAACCTTTGTTCTTTGTCCACCACTTAAATCATTAACATCTCTATCAAGCCCAATATCAGTAAGCCCAAGTCCCCTTGCTACTTCCTCTACTTTTGCATCAATTATATAAAAGTCGTTATGGGTTAAAATATCTTGAATTGTTCCCATATCTTCAAGAAGGCTTTCCATTTCATCTGGACTTGCTTCAGCAAGTTTCTCACATATCTCGTTATATTCCTTTTCAAGCTCAAATAGGTAGTTGAAGGCAGATTTTAAAACATCTCTTATGGTTTGTCCTTTTTGTAAAACTGTATGTTGGTCAAGGTATCCAACACGAGCTCTCTTTGCCCATTCAATAGTTCCTTCATCTGGTTCTAATCTTCCTGTAATAATATTCATAAATGTTGACTTACCTTCACCGTTCGCACCGATAAGTCCAATGTGTTCTCCGTTTAATAGTCTAAAAGAAACGTCTTCAAATATTGCCCTGTCTCCAAAACCATGACTTAAGTTTTTAACAGTTAAGATACTCATCTTTGGCTTCCTTTCCTTTAGTTTTTAAAAACATAACAAACAATATTATAATATAGATTTGTTAATAAAAAAAGGAGAGTTTTAAGGAAATGAAGTTTATAAAAATAAAAGGTAGAGGGTTTCCCTCTACCTCAATGTATATTAAAAATTATCTGCTAAAACTTCAAAGTATCCTTGTGGATGAGCACAAGCAGGACAAGCAGCAGGTGCTTCTTCTCCTTCATGTATATATCCACAGTTTAAGCATTTCCATTTAATTGGGCTGGACTTTTTAAACACTTCTCCATTTTCTATGTTAGCAAGAAGTTTTCTATATCTTTCTTCATGATGTTTTTCTACTTCTGCTATTCTTCTAAATGCATTTGCAATTTCAGGGAATCCTTCTTCCTCTGCTACTCTTGCAAACTCAGGATAAAGCTCTGACCACTCTTCATTTTCTCCATTTGCAGCATACATAAGGTTTGCTTTTGTGTCACCAAGTCCAACAGGGTATCCTGCATTAATTTCAACAGCTTCTCCTTGAAGGCTTGAATTTAAGAATTTAAAGAAAACCTTAGCATGTTCCTTTTCATTTTCTGCTGTTTCCATAAATATATTTGATATTTGAACATATCCTTCCTTTTTAGCAATAGAAGAATAGTATGTATATCTGTTTCTTGCCTGTGATTCTCCAGCAAATGCCTTCATAAGATTTTCTGCGGTTTTTGTTCCCTTTAGAGATTTCATAAACCCCACCTCCAATAGTTTTCCTTAATTTTATCATAATTTTCAAATAAATTCAACACAAATACTTATTAATGAAAAATAATTTTCTTAAATAAAATTTATTATGATATAACCCTATTTCTACCTTCGCTTTTTGCTATATATAGATTTTTATCTGCCTTATCAATTGCATCAAAGCATGTGTCTTCTTTGGAAATTTGATATACTCCAAAGCTTGAGGTTATTTTTATTTTAAAATCGTTATATTCAATAACAGACTCTTCAACTTTTTTTCTTATTCTTTCTGCAATATTGGAAGCAGTATCCTTATCAGCACCATTTAAAACTATCAAAAACTCTTCTCCACCATATCTTGCAACCCAATCATTTTTTCTGATGCTTTCCTTTAGAATAGATGCAAAATGTTTTAAGACTTCATCACCTGCTAAGTGGCCATAGGTGTCATTAACCTTTTTGAAAAAGTCAATGTCACACATTATAATTGACATAGGAGTATTTTCGCTAATTGATTTTAATATATCGACAGGCAGTCTATCTTCTAAAAATCTTCTGTTATATACATTAGTTAGAGCGTCTTTAACAAGTAGTTCATTTAAATTATTTATCTTAGAATATATTTCTGTGCTTGTTAAACCATCTATATCTTCAATAATGCTTGTACCTGTTGCGTCCTTTAAAAATTCCACAACAACCTTTCCTGCATCTGTATTAATTGCAGTTGCAGTTATAACGTATATCTTTTGTCCATTGTATTCTATTTTAATAAAGGTTTCATCTTGGGTATATGTCCTCATGGATATGCAGTTTAGACACATTTTATTTTGATTCCAAAAATCGTAGCAGGAACCGTCTTGTTCAATAGATTCATCATCTTTTGAGAAGAAATAATACACCTTCTTTTTTATAGGATCTACAATTCTTATTGCATCATAGATGTTATTTAAAAAGTCTATTTTATCTATAAGATTATCTAAATTTAAAGTTTTCCCCATTCCATCTCCTCCAATAATTTTAATTACAAATATTATACAATAGATTTTGGAAAATTTAAATTATTTAATAGAAAAAAGTTGTAAATTGATGTAGAATATATATAAGTACATATTATTAAGGGGGAATATTATTGAATATAAAAAGGTACTTTGTTTTTATTATTTTGATATTAGCTTTAATATATCCAATGAATAGGGTTATAAAATATAAAAAGAATATGGATTTAATCTTTAAAGATGGTAATGTTAAGTATATATCTAAGGTTGATGATAAATATTTTTACATATATGAAGATAAACAGTTTAAAAAGATATTTATAAAGGGAGTAAATATTGGTGCCTCAAAACCCGGATACTTCCCAGGAGAATTTGGAATAACAAAGGAAGATTATTTGAGGTGGTTTAAGTATATTCAAGACATGAATGCAAACACCATAAGGGTTTATACTAGACTTATGCCAGAGTTCTATGAGGCATTGTATGAATATAATAAAAAGGCTGACAAACCTTTATATGTTTTTCATGGGGTTTGGATTAATGAAGAGGATATTTTAAAATACAAGGATGCTCATAATCCTAAGATAAAAGAGGCTGCAGTAGATGAGGTAAAAAAGATTATAGATATAATACATGGAAATATAAGCATTGAAAAGGAAAAGGGACATGCCTTTGGAAACTATACAAAGGACATATCAAAGTATGTGATAGGGTGGATACTTGGAATAGAGTGGGATCCAGAGTTTGTTGTTGAGACAAACAATAAAAATAAAGATAAAACAAGTTATGATGGAAAATACCTATATACAAAGGACGCTTCACCATTTGAGGTTTTTCTCTGTGAATTCTTAGATGAGGCAATAAAATATGAAACAGAAAAATATGGAATGCAAAGACCTACAGCATTATCAAACTGGGTTACAACAGATATGTTAGAACATCCTAATGAGCCTTTAGAAAAAGAGGATATGGTATCGGTAAATCCAGAACATATTAAGAAAAAGGACACTTTTAAACCTGGTCTATTTGCTTCATATCATATATATCCATACTATCCTGATTTTATGAGCTATGATAAAAGGTATTCATCATATATAGATGAAAATGGGAAGGTAAATCCATATAGGGCATATCTAAAGGATTTGAGGAAGGAACATACAATGCCTGTTTTGGTTGCTGAGTTTGGGATACCATCATCAAGAGGAATGGCACATGTAAATATCCACACAGGCTTTAATCAGGGTTTTGTAGAGGAGAAGAAACAGGGAGAATATCTTGTAAGCATGCTTGAAGATATATACAGAGAAGGATATGCTGGAGGGCTTGTTTTTACTTGGCAGGATGAGTGGTTTAAAAGAACTTGGAACACTATGGATTTAGATTTGCCAGATAGAAGGCCATATTGGAAAAACGTACAGACAAATGAGCAGATGTTTGGACTTTTAACATTTGAACCTGGGGAAGTAAAGAGTGTATGTTATGTTGATGGAGATGAATCGGAGTGGAATAATGATCCTTTGATACAGGAAAAAAATATAAATCTAAGTGTAAATTATGATGAGGGATATGTGTATTTCAAGCTAAAAGTAAAGGACTTTAATATAGATAAAGATACATTATATATATCTATAGATATAAAAGAAAATCAAGGCAATACTAAATTTATAGATGAAGGATTAATTTTTGAAAGACCTGTGGATTTTGTTATTAAGATAAGGGGAAAAGAAGACTCAAGAATTATGGTAGATGCATATTATGATCATTTTTACTATGAATACAGTAAAAGATTAAAGATGGATAAGGAAAATACAAGTTATGAAATCAAGGATAGTGGTATTTTCAATAACATTTATCTCTGCTTAAATAGACCTTTTATACTTCCTGAGGATAAAATAGAACTTCCTCTTCAAAAATACGAAACAGGAAAGCTTATGTTTGGAGTTTCAAATCCAAACAGAGAGGATTTTAATTCTTTAGCTGATTACTATATAAAGGGGGATGTAGTTGAAATAAGAATACCTTGGCAGCTTTTAAATGTAATGGACCCATCAACTAAAATGATAATGGATGATTTGTATTTAAACAATGGAATAAAACCGATAAAGACAGAAGGATTTTATGTGGGTGCAATTTTAAAGAAACATGATGAGGTAATATATACATCAATGAAGCAATATATTTGGAATTCTTGGGATATGCCTAAATATCATGAAAGGCTTAAAAAATCCTACTACATTTTAAAGGAGGCCTTCAAATCTATAGGAGGTGAGTAATATGGCTCATATGGATTTAGTAATACAAGAAATACTAAACACCATAAATGATCTAATTGAAGTTAAAAATAAAGATAAAGCGTACATGAGTATTGTAAAGGGTGTATTAAAGAAGTTATATACTATATCAAAGGAAAACAATATAGAGGATGTAGTTCTTGAGTTAAAGGATATTGAGGACAGCTTTGAAAAGGATAATGAAGATGAAAAGTATATAGAAAAGCTAATCAAAGTTAAAAATATTATTGAACAGAAAATTGTTGAAAAAAATAGGGTTTTAATATTCCCAGACAGCGATGATGTTTTAAATGGGTTAATTAAAAAGCTAAAAGAAAACAATGTTGAGGTTATTGTTTCTAAGGGAGATGCAGTTGATGCTATACTATCATATAATCCTAATGCCGTTATAATTCAAAATAACAAAAACATAAATGCAGTAACTATCTTAAATAGTATAAGAGAAGAAAAAATACTAGATCAAATGCCAATAGTAGTCATTTCAGATGCCGATTATAATGCAAAGATTGAATGCTTAAAATTAGGTGTTATAGACTATATAAACTATGATTTTGATGTAGAAGAGGTATATCTAAAACTTTTAAATTTAATAAACTTAAGTTCAAAATGCCTAAAGAATACAGTATACGATATTGCAACAGGGCTTTATACAAGAAAACAGGGGGAAGCACTTGCATCTTCGCTTTTAATTAAGGCACAGAAGGAAGAAAAAGAGGGCACATTGCTTTTAATAGACTTTGATTTTATGGGAGAGGTTAACAAAAGGCTAGGTATATCCTTTGGCAATAGAATAATAAACAAGGTGGTATCGGAGTTTAAGAAATATACAACAAAGGTTGATATAGCCTACAGAATGTCAGGAGATGAATTTGCATTTATATTCTACGATAGAGATGTTAAATGGGTTAAGAATGTAGCAGAGCAGGTACTTATATTTGCAGAGAAGTATGGAGAGGAGATGGGGCAAAAAATAAGCTTTTCAGCAGGAATATCTTCTATATCAAAGGAAAACGCAGAGTATAAGGACATTTTAGTAAGGGCAAGGGGAGCCCTTGCAGTAGCTAAAATGGAAGGTAGAGGAAGAGTAGTTGTTGATGTAGATTCAGTTAAGAAAAATAACACCATAAATATTCTATTTGTTGATGATGATAGAATAATTCTATCTATATTAAAATCAAGGTACAAAAACAAAGGCTACAATGTATTTACTGCATCCGATGGATTAGAGGCACTAGAGATATTAAAGGATAATAAAATAGATCTAGTAGTGACCGACTACTACCTAAAACTTATGAATGGAGATGAGCTTATAAGGAAAATAAGAGAGAAGAATGATGATATCCCAATAATAGTTTTATCATCTCAAAAGAATGAAGAATATATAAAAAGGACACTTGATCTTGGGGCAGATGATTATGTTGTTAAACCATTTTCACCGGTTGAACTAGACAGCAGAATTAAAAAGTTATTAGATTAGTGGTGATTTGTATGGAGTTAATTGTTTTATACTCAATATTAATATTTTCAATAATTATTATACTTCTTTATTTTTATCTTATCGCAGAAAAGCTATATGAAGGCTATAAAAATAGAAAAAAGCAGAAGGTGTATAAAGAGGTTTCAGGATATCTTGATGATATAGCCTCAAGACTTGACGAGTATGAGGTTACACATGTTCAGCTTAAGGTTTTAAAGAGTTTTATGAAGGATAAAATAAAGAGGGAGATAGTAGAAGAGAGATTTTTATTCTACTTTGAAAATCTAAAAGGAAGCATTTCAGATAAGCTTACAAAACTTGCAGAGGATATAGGTCTTGTTGATTATGAACTAGAAAAACTAAATAGTAAAGATATGCATAAAGTGGCATTATCCTGCAAAAATTTAGGTGAAATTAGAAGTAAAAAGGCACTAGATAAACTATTAGAGCTTATAGATATTGAGGTTGTTGAGGTTAAATACAACGTTTTAATGGCTCTATCAAAAATTGGAGATGAAGAGGCATTTGTTGAAGCCTTTAAAAAGCTTTCAAAAACCATTCCATTAAGTGAGAGAAGTTTGATTGAGATAGCAGATAGTTTTGAGGGAGATAAAATATATGTATATAGAAATTTAATGTATTTAGAGGATGAGTTTATTTCATCTATATTTATAAAATCAGCTGGCAATTATAAAAACATACTTTTAGCAGATGAAATTGCAATATTTTTAGCAGATGAAAATAAGGAAAAGAAAATAGCTGCATTAAAGGCTTTAGGTAACATGGGGGACAATAGATATGTAGCTCAGATAATAGAACTTTTAAATGATGAATCTTGGGAAGTTAGGGCAATTGCATCAAAGGTATTAGGACAGCTGCAGGATAATAGAGCACTAATACCACTTGTTAAGGCCTTGTCTGATAGAGAATGGTATGTTAGATATAATGCAGCAAACTCACTTATCTCAATTGAAGGCGGAATTGAGCTTGTATATGATGTATTAGAAGGTGAAGATAGATTTGCGAAGGATATAGTTGTATCAGTCTTAGAGACAAGCTATGGTTGGGATAAGGTTTTAAAGTATGATATGAATAATAAAAGAACACCTAAGCTGAGCGAAGTTATTAAAAAATATATTGAAGAAAAAGATAGGTGAGAGTTATGAATACACCGCTATTGAAGGAAATTGTTATAAAGTTTAACTATTTTATAATCTATTATGTATTATTAATAAATTTCATATATTTTCTGCAGCTTATACTTGCGGCATTTAATTTAAGTGATTATATAAGAAAGATTAGGTATTCAGATTATAAAAAATATATAACCTCAGATAATATGATTCCTATATCCATTTTAGTTCCAGCCTATAACGAAGAAGAAACTATAGTTGATAATATAAAGTCACTTATTTCACTTAATTACCCTAAGTTTGAAGTTATAGTTATAAATGATGGTTCAAAGGATAATACATTAAATAAGGTTATAGAGGAATTTGAATTAAAGGAGGTAAATCAGCCAGTAAGGTATAGACTTAAAACAAATAAAATAAAGGGTATTTACAAAAATATAGATATTCCAAACCTTATTTTAGTAGACAAAGAAAATGGAGGAAAAGCCGACGCATTAAATGCAGGGATAAATGTGTCAAACTACCCTATAATAACATCAATAGATGCAGACTCTATACTTGAGAGCGATTCTTTAGTTAGAGTAGTTATGCCCTTTATAGAAAACAAAAAGACGGTTGCAGTTGGTGGAATAGTTAGAATAGCAAATGGTTCAGTTATTAAAAGAGGAAGGGTTGTTAATATTGGCCTTCCAAAAAGTAGGATAGCTATGTTTCAAATTGTAGAGTATCTAAGGGCCTTTTTAACAGGAAGGGTAGGATGGGATGCACTAAATTCCCTACTTATAGTATCAGGAGCCTTTGGAGCCTTTAAAAAGGATGCAGCAATAGAGGTTGGTGGATATGCAAAAAATACAATTGGAGAAGATATGGAGCTTGTAGTTAAGATGCATGAATATTTCCTGAGAAATAAAAGGCCCTATAGAATTAAGTTTGTTCCAGACCCTGTATGCTGGACACAGGCACCAGAGACATTAAAGGATTTAAGGTCCCAAAGAAGAAGATGGCAAATAGGCCTTATGGACAGCCTTTTTAAACATAAAAGGATGTTCTTTAATCCAAGGTATAAGCAGATTGGTCTTATTGCAGTTCCTTACTTTTGGCTGTTTGAGATGATAGGTCCAATAATTGAGATATTAGGATATATAATGATACCCCTTGCATATATGTTTGGACTTTTAAACTTAAAGTATTTCATTCTATTCTTTGCAGCATCCATTCTTTACGGAATACTACTTTCATTAGGTGCAATACTGCTTGAGGAATATACTTTTAACAAGTATCCTACTTTAAAACAGCTAATTAAACTAAGTATATATGGAATACTTGAAAACTTTGGATACAGACAGCTTACAACTCTCTATAGAATTGAAGGTATTGTTAAATTTAGGAAGATGAAACACAGCTGGGGCAAGATAAAAAGAAGGAGCTTTCAGAGTCAAAAATAAGGCTGCAGAGAATAATTCTGTAGCCTTATTTTGTTAAGAATACAACTCCAATAATAATACATAATATCCCAAGTAGCTTATATTTTCCTATCCTCTCTCCTAAAAGAAAATATCCAAGAAGTAGAGTCCATATATATGTTATTGAATTTAATGGAAGTACAAGGCTATATGGTATGTATTTTAAAAGGATTATATTTAAAATTGCACCAAGGCAGTAGAAAAGTCCGCCTATGTATATAAATTTATTTAAAATTAGAGTTCTAAAAGAGTCTAAATTAGAAGAGGCTCTTTTTAAAAAATATCCTCCAAGTGAACCACAAAGCGTCATAAGAATAAGAATAGAAAATGTCTTTAAACTCATAACTTACTTTCCTTTCCAAGTAGTGTAACTCCTAAAATAATAATTAAAATACCTATTAAGTTATAAATAGATATTGTTTCCCCTAAAAAAACATATCCATTAATTAAGGCAAAAATATAAGAGATGCACATTAGAGGGTATAGGACAGAAAGCTCTCCATTTTTAAAGGCAAAAATCATAAAAAGAGCACCAAATCCATATAGTAAAAATCCAATAAAAATGTTCATAAGTTTGCCATTAGTTTGAGAAAACTTCCAAAAGAGCTGTCCATTTGCAGTTAAAAAGGCAGATACAATCATAAGTATTATTCCTTTGTTAAAAGTCTTTTTCATTACTTCCACCTCAAATTTTTAAATCCATTGAGTTTTTTATTATTGTTTATCAAAAACCTATTTTCCACAAGATTAAATAAAGGCATGTCTGAAAGTGAATCAGAAAAGCATAGGCTATTTTCCCTATCTATATTTATATTTTCTATCTCTAAAAGTTTTTTAAGCCTTAAAACCTTTTCTTCTCCCTTGCAGTTTTCACCATCTATTATATTTGTATATCCTTCTTGAGTTTTTCTTAAAATTGTCCCTAGCACGAAGTCAACATCAAAGTATTTTTTAAAGTATTTAATATAACATTCGGGAGAGGCTGAGACTAGTATTACTGTGTATCCTTCTTTTTTTCTTTTTATAATTTCCTCTTTAGCATCAAAAAAGGTGTGCTTTAATATTTTTTCTTTAAAAAAGTCCTCAAGATCCTTCTCATTAAGATAATTTATTACGTAGAACATCTCTTCCTTTGCCTTTTTAGTATCTATTATATTTAGAGCATAAAGTACAAGCATAATAAATAGCCTTGGGAGTCCAATTATAGCTTTAGGCTTTTTCTTTATTGTATAAAAAAGTAGCATAAACATAGAGTCTCCGTTTATTATTGTTTTATCCACATCAAATATTGCAACTTTCTTAATCAATAGATAACCTCCTTTATTTAGTAAGCAAAATTATTATGCTACTACAAATTCCCCATAATATAACATCTATTATAATTCCCTTATCTGTAAGAACAGCTTCAGTTGGACTTCCTCCTAAGTCCTTTATTTCTGTTAGGTATTTATATCTAAAAAGTCCATATATTACAAATATATTAGTTATCATCATATACTTGTGGCTGTATGCAAAGAATGTATATAGAGAATAAAAGATTATAGTACATCCACATACAATGTTTGAAATATCGTCTAAGAACTTGATTGAATAGTCATCTAATATTCTTCTGTGTTTTGTTGCATCATTCTCTAAGCATTTAAGTTCATTTTTTCTTTTTTCAAAACCTAAGAATAGAGAAATAAACAGAGTACAAAGTATTATCCAAACAGACAGCTCAACATTTATAACAACTCCACCTGCAATAACCCTTAATATAAATCCTATTGCAATAGATATAACATCTAGAAGAACAATGTGTTTTACTTTAAATGTATAGATTACATTATTGATAAAGTATATAAGTAATATAATAAGTAGAAATTTATTTAAATAGAAGGCTGTAGATAGAGAGATTATAATTAATAAAATCATCTCAATTATTGCATTTCTAATTGAAACTTTTCCACTTGCAATAGGTCTGTGTTTCTTTTTAGGATGCACCTTGTCCTGTTCTAAATCCTTTATATCATTCATAATATACACAGCTGAAGATATAAGACAGAAAGATAAGAAGGCTAAAATAACCTTTGTTAAACTTTCTATTTCTAAAAACTTTTTAGAGAAAATAATAGCACCAAATACAAAGAAGTTTTTTATCCATTGTTTTGGACGCATAAGTTCTATGTATTTATTCATACACTTCATCCCTTCTAAATACAGTTAATGCGAAAAATATAAATAACCAGCAGACAATATATGAATATCTACTTTGGGATTCTGTTATTAAATAAAGCAGTCCATATCCACAAAATATTATATAAAAAAGATTAATATATGGATTGTCTAAATATTGTTTCTTATTAAATAGTCCTACGTAGCTTAATAAAAGTATTATAAAATAATACAGATTTACATACAACATACCCTTATGATAAACATCAACTATTAAAGATTTAGTATCTGCCTGTGCCCAATAAAATCCACCAAAGTCTCCATAGGACCATTGATTTGAATATTTGTTATAGAAGAAATTTAAAAGTTTAGGCAGAGGAGTTTTTGTATATCTTTCTTTAACCTTTTGCTTTATTGCCTCTTCTAGTTTTTTATCATCATCAAAGGAGGCTATAAATTTTGCATCCTCTAAATTCCATCTTCCATAGGTTTCAAGGTTTGATCCCCTTAAAACACTTGTCCATTTAGTTTCACATCCTCTCCATAGGTTGTATTGAAGAATTCCTAGTTTTTTTAGTATGGTATTTGCAGTAACCATAGGGATTAAAAATGCTAATACTATAAAAATTATTGATTTTGATTTTGTAAAGATATTTTTATTAAAGTAAATAATAATATACATTATATAAGCTATTATAACAACATCCGCAACCATTCTAAAAATATGTCCTATTCCAAGTACAAGCCCACTTAAAATTAAAATGTTTATACTAGATTTATTTTTCATGACAAGAATAAATAAATATATGCTAAATAGATAAAAGGGCATAGCAATATTTTCAGAGCAGTAAACAGCAGAATATCCAATAAAGGCTGGATAAGTAGCTGTTATAAATGAACTGTAGAGGGCAGTTTTTTTAGAGTTAAATGTTTCCTTTGAAATAAGGTAAACAAAGAATATATTAAGTGTAGATAAAATTGCATTAATAACCTTTATAGCAAGGAGAGAATTTGCAAATAGGCTTCTAATTAGTGCAAAGTATAAAACCGTCATAGTCATATGGGGATAGCGTGCATAGTAGTTTTTATTTTGAAACATGTAGTAGACACCATTAAGAAAAAGTCTACTTCTTATGAACATTCCAGCAAAATCAGAAACAGGCCTGTTATCAAGTGTTATAACCCAAAATAGTCTTAATGCAGCACCAAATAGAATTATTATAATTAACAGTATCTTCTCATTAATATTCCTTTTTAACAGATATGTAAACATTAATAAAGCTGTAATGAAGAACAAAACTAGATATATATCAAGGCTTTTAAAGTATCTTAAATGCCTATATGTATACTTAAGGTTAGAAAAAATTATAGGTAAAAACAAAATTTTTAAAGCAACATTTAAAAATCTAGAAAACCAATTCATAAAATTCCCCTTTCAATAATAAATTAACAATGATGATTATACTATATAAATAGTTCATTAAAAACTATAAAAAGGTAAAAATTATATTTTTATGATAAATAGATTCAGGTTTATACAAAATTGAAACAAATACAACAATGAAATTAAATATTTTGTAATAAATTATATTTTAAAATTTTCAGAAAAAGTATGGACAAACGTTTGCAAAAGAGGTATAATATAATTGTACTTAAACATTTAAGTTAATTAATTTAAAAAACTAAAGAAGGGGGAATTTCTGTGAAAAAGCCATTGTCAATTATGCTTTCAGCACTTTTAGTGGCTTCATTAATGGCTGGTTGCGGATCAAAGAAACCAGCAGAAGAACAAAACAACAATCAACCAGCACAAACAGCTGAATTAAAACCAGAAGAGGGAGCTTCACTTGTAGTTTGGGAAAGTGAAGGACCAGAAGGAGAATACATAAAGTATGTAGCACAAGAATTTGAAAAGAAGTATGGAGTAAAGGTAAAGTATGAACCAGTAGACCATACTCAAACATCAGGAAAACTTCAACAAGATGGACCAGCTGGTGTTGGAGCAGATATAATTTCAGCACCACATGACCATGTAGGTAAGATGGTTGCTGCAGGATTAATTCAACCAAACCATAAGCCAGATAGAATAAAGAATGATTTTGTACAAGCTGCTGTAGATGGTGTAAGCATGGACGGAACAGTTTATGGTTACCCAACAGCAATTGAAACATATGCATTATTCTATAATAAAGATTTAGTTAAGGAAGCACCAAAGACTTATGAAGAAATCATTGAATTTGCTAAGACATTCAATAATAAAAAGGAAAAGAAGTACGCACTTCTTTGGGACGTTGGTAATGCATACTTCTCATACAGCTTCTTAACTGCAAATGGTGGCTATGTATTTGGTAAGGCTGGTACAGATAAGGATGATATAGGATTAAACAACGATGGTGCTGTTGAAGGTGCTAAGTTCTACAAGAGTTTAAATTCAATTATTCCATTAAAGGCAAAGGATGCTAACTATCAATTTATGGATGGTTCATTCTCAGCTAAGAAGGCAGCTATGATTATTAATGGACCATGGGCAGTAGAAGGATACAAAAAGGCAGGAGTAAACTTTGGTGTTGCACCACTTCCAACATTCAATGGAAAGCAACCAAAGAGCTTTTCAGGAATTAGAGGATTATATGTAAGCTCATTTACTAAGTATCCAAATGCTGCAAAACTATTTGCTGAATTTGCAACATCAGATGAAATGTTAATGAAGAGATATGAAATGACACATCAAATTCCACCAGTTAAGGCTCTAATGGATAAGCCAGAGATAAACGGTGATGAAATAGTTGCAGGATTTATAGCACAAATTAAGAATGCAGAACCAATGCCATCAATTCCACAAATGCAACTTGTATGGGAACCACTTGCTAACGCATTTTCAGCTATCTGGGACGGACAAATGGAACCAAAGGCAGCACTTGACAAGTGCGTACAAACTGTTAAGGATGCTATAGCAGCTCAAAAGTAATATAAGTAATTAAATAGTTATAGGTATGTGCCTTGTGCACATACCTATAATAATTAATCTTGAAAAGAGGTGAAAAGATGGAAGATAAGAAAAAATATGCATGGCTTTCCTACATTATAATGGGTTCAGCTCAGATAATGAAGGGAGAATATATTAAAGGTATCTTCTTGTTACTTGTTGAAGTATTAACTATAATATTTGGTATTCCATACTTTGCACATGGTCTTTGGGGTATAGTAACACTAGGAGAAACAAAGTTCCATTACAATGAAAAGGGGATTGCGGTTTTTGACCACTCAATTTTCTTAATGTTACAGGGTATTATATCAATTCTACTTATTCTAATTATAATAGGAATATATATCTATAATGTTAAAGATGCTTATAAAGCTAAAGAGGAGAAGAAAATAACCCTTAGGGATAAGATAGACAGAAACTTCCATTATATTTTCATGACACCTGGTATATTAGCACTATTATTCTTTATATTATTACCAATTATATTTACAGTACTTATAGCATTTACTGATTATTCTTCACCATACCATTTACCACCAAGAAACTTAGTGAACTGGGTTGGATTTAGAAACTTTAAAGAACTATTTGGACTTAAGATATGGAATGAAACTCTATCTGGGGTATTTGTTTGGACAGTTACTTGGGCAATATTAGCAACTGTAACAAGCTTTTTCGTTGGACTTATGTGGGCTTTAATCGTAAATTCAGCAGGTGTTAAGATAAAGAAGCTTTGGAGAACTATATTTATAATTCCATATGCAGTTCCAGGACTTATATCAATGCTTATTATGAGACTCTTATTCAGTGGACCAGGACCTATAAATGACTTCTTAGAACATTTAGGATTACAAAGAATAGGCTGGCTAACTGATCCACATATAGCAAAGATTACTCTTGTACTTATAAACATGTGGCTTGGAGCACCATACTTCATGGCTCTTATGACAAGTATATTAACAAACATACCAAGGGACCTATATGAATCATCTGACATAGATGGTGCAACAGCTTTTCAAAAGTTAAGACATATAACACTACCAATGGTTTTATATTCAACAATGCCACTATTAATATCAAGTTTTGCATATAACTTCAACAACTTCATGTTAATCTATGCTGTAACTGATGGTGGACCTGTAAATCCAAATTACCGCTATGCTGGACATACAGACATACTAATTTCATGGATTTATAAGATGACACTAAATCAACAACAATACCACATGGCATCAGTTGTAACAATACTTATATTCCTAATGATTGCACCAATTGTGGCATACACATTTACAAGGTCCAAGTCCTTTAGAGAGGAGGATTTAATCTAATGAAAGGGACACCAACTCCAGTACCTGAAATAAAGTTTGTTAAGCCTAAAAAGAAATTAACTCCTAAGGCAATTGCCTTAAAAGTTTTAGTATATACATTCCTTATAACAAACACAATATTTATCCTATTTCCAATACTTTGGATTATAGGTTCCTCACTAAACCCTGGGGATAGCTTGTACTCTTCAAGTATGATACCAAAGAACCCAACATTTATTCACTATAAAGAACTATTTACAAAGACAGACTATCCAATTTGGTATAAAAATACATTAAAAGTAGCATTTTTAAATATGATATTCTCAACAATACTTACTACTTTCAATGCCTATGTTTTCTCAAGATTTAGATTTAAGGGAAGAAAGGCAGGACTTGTTACAATACTTGTTCTTCAAGTATTCCCAAGCTTCCTAACTCTTACAGCTATATATACACTACTTATGCAACTTAACCTATTAAATACACACATTGGACTTGTGCTCTTCTATTCAGGTGCACAAATACCTGCAAATACATGGCTTATAAAGGGATATTTTGACCAAATACCAAAGAGCTTGGATGAGGCGGCAAGGGTTGATGGTGCTACAAACTTTACAACATTTACAAAGATAATAATGCCACTTGCAGTTCCAATAATAGTATTCCTTGCATTAACAAGCTTTATAGGACCATGGATGGATTTTATATTCCAAAGCTTAGTTTTAAGAACTGCAGATAAGAAGACTCTAGCAATGGGTCTTATGGAAATGGTTACAGGACAAACAAATACTAAGTTCACACTATTTGCAGCAGGTGCTATATTAGTTGCAGTTCCAATAACAATACTTTATGCATTCCTACAAAAGTATATAGTAGAAGGATTATCATCTGGAGCTGTTAAGAGCTAATTAAAGAGGGGAATTATTAAATAGTTGTTTTGGGGGGAAAATTGATATATACTATTCCCAATGGCATATGTGCCATTGGGAATTTTTCAAATAAATTAAGTGTTGATGTGGAAAAGTATCCACATTACAAGGGGGTAAACTATGAAAAGGCCAACACTTAAGGATATTGCAAAGGAGGTAGGCGTATCTGTTGCGACTGTCTCCTATGTATTAAATGGAAATACAAAGCAGAGTATATCTGAAGAAACAAGGGATAAAATAATTCAGGCAGCAAACAGATTGAATTATGTACCAAATCTTGCAGCAAGATCACTGGTTAAAAGAAAGTCAGGACTTGTTGGAGTTTTAATTGTAAAGCAGAAGCAAAACAAAATGCCTATATTTACAAACCATAACTATAGGCTTCTTGAAAAGATAGAGGAATATTTGGCTACGAAGGGATATCATGTTTTATCTTCAAACATAAATTTAGATGAACCTAATTTAGATATAATAAAACAGAGGGATTTAGATGGAGTACTTATTTTTAATGTAGATAACAAGATATTTTATGATATATCAATAAAGTTTACAGTACCCATCCTTCTTATTGACGCATACTTAGATGATATATTATTCCATAAAATAATAGTAGATTACTTAAGCTATGCAAGAAAATTGAATGTTGATAAAAAATATATAGTATTAATTCCAAAGTTAAATAATGAACACTTAATGGAGAAGATTAAGCAAGATTCAAATGAAAATGAAGAGGTATACTTCATAGACTCAATAGAAAACCTAAAGAGAGTGTTAAGTAAACATCCTAACGAAAAGATAGTAGTAGTTTCAGAAGAATTAGGAAGTGTTGTTTCAAGATATATAGATAAGAATAGAATATCTGTAATATGCATAAATAATGAAGAGTACCTATTAGATGAAGAAGTACAAAGAATAAAGGTTGACATTGAAGAGAAAGCAAAGCTTATTTCAGATTTGCTTTTAAGATATATAGATAAGGACTATAAGTACGTACAGTATACAGTTATAGAGGCAGAGTAAAATCTGCCTTAAAATTCCCAAACTTAAACGTTTAAACCAGGAGGTACAAGTATGCTAAAGGAAGCCATTTATCACCAAAGCGATAGTACATATGCTTATGCACTAGATGAAAAGACACTATGTATTAAGCTTAGAACTAAAAGGGATGGTTTAAAAAGAGTTACACTCTGTTATGGAGATAGATATGAACCTGTAAGAGTTGTTACAATGTTTGAAGAGGAAATGAAAAAGGTTTTTACAGATGATATGTTTGACTACTATGAAATAATTATTTCACCAAGTTTTAATAGAATTTGTTACTACTTTAAGCTTGAGGATGAAGAAGAAACACTATACTATTCACAGCAGAGGTTCTATAGAGAACCTCCAGAGGATAGAAATAGATATTTTCTTTTCTCCTACATATGTAAAGGTGATTTATATAAGGCATATGATTGGTGGAGGGATTCAATATTTTATCAGATATTTGTTGATAGGTTTAACAAGGAAGAACTTGATGAAGCTTGGTTTGATAAGCCTACAAATGAAAGGATGTTTGGAGGGAACCTAAAGGGAATTATAAACAAGCTTGATTATTTAGAGGAGCTTGGGATAAATGCAATCTACCTTACCCCTATATTTGAATCTCCAAGCTGCCATAAATACGATACAATAGACTACTATGATATAGATAAGTCCTTTGGAAATAAGAAGATCTTTAAAGAACTAGTTGAAGAGTGCCACAAAAGAGGAATAAAGGTTATACTTGATGCGGTATTTAATCATACAAGTTCAGAATTTTTTGCATTTAAGGATGCCATGAAGAAGGGGAGAAAATCAAAATACTTTGACTGGTACTTTATAAACGAAGATGGTACTTATGAGATGTTTGGGCACTCTAAAAACATGCCAAAGCTAAATACAACAAATAAGGAAGTTAAAAAATATCTACTTAATATAGCAAAGTATTGGATAGAGGAGTTTGACATAGATGGTTGGAGACTTGATGTTGCAAATGAAATTGATCATAAGTTCTGGAGGGAGTTTAGAGAAACTGTAAAGGCAGCAAAGGAAGATGCAATGATAATAGGTGAAGTATGGGATGGTGCTGAGAGTTACCTAAGAGGAGACCAATATGATTCATCCATGAACTATCCATTTATGCATGTGGCTCTTGAGGTTTTTGCGAAGGGAACAATGAACCTAAAAGAACTTGATTCATACATGCAAAACCTATATGCAAGATATAGGAGGGATATTAGATATAACCTATTAAACCTACTAGATAGCCACGATACTGCTAGATTTTTATATGAATGTTCTAATGATAAAGAAAAATTAAAGTCTGCTGCCTTCTATATGTTTACTACAATAGGTATTCCTATGATTTTCTATGGAGACGAAGCAGGTTTATCTGGTGCAACAGATCCACACTGTAGAATAACTATGGACTTTGATAACATAGACAATGAACTGTTTACCTTCTATAAAAATCTAACAAGAATAAGAAGATCATCAAAGGCCCTAAAGATAGGAGAATATGCAAAGTATTTTGTAGATGATGAAGTTTATGCCTTTAGAAGATTTACAGACGATGAAGAAGTTTTATGTATTTTAAATCTTTCAGATAAAGTAAGGGAAATACCTGCCTACTTGGATGGAGAATATATGGATATATTATCTAATAAAATAGTTAAAATAAATAAAAAGATAGAACTTGTTCCACATGCGAAGATGGTTTTAAAAATAAAATAGGGTAGGTGGGAATATGGAGCGAATTGAAATTAGAGAAATATATATGAAGGAGCTTGATAGAAAAAGAAATATAAGGGTGTACCTTCCTATAGATTACTATGATAACAAAAACAAAAGATACCCAGTTATATATATGCATGATGGACAAAACTTATTTGATCACAAATTATCCTATTCAGGACATTCGTGGGAAGTAAAAGAAACATTAGATAGGATGCAGCAAGATGGCAAGATAGAAGGCTTTATAGTAGTTGGAATAGATAACAATCAAGAAGGATTTAAAAGGCTTGATGAATACTCACCTTGGAAAAACGAAGAGATAGAAAGTCTTCTAAAAAGAGGAATAAAGGATGGTGCAGGTGGAGAAGGAGATAAATATGCACAGTTTATTGTAAATACACTAAAACCATATATAGATGAACACTATAGAACTCTACAGGATAGAGATAATACAATAGTTGCAGGAAGCTCAATGGGAGCATTTATATCCCTATATATAGGCTTTAAATATCAAGAAATATTCTCTAAAATAGGAGCCTTTTCAACTGCAGCTTGGTTTAAAGAGGGAGAGCTTATTGAGTTTTTAAGAGATGAGGGAGAAAGAATTCCAATGAGGGTATACCTTGATATTGGAACAGAGGAAACAAGCAATGATGATGATCCAAACTTTAAGGACTATTATATAAATGGAACAATTAGGATCTATGAAACACTAAGTGAATTTATGCCCAAGGAGAGAATAAAGTTAATTATAGACGAAGGAGCAAAACATAGCGAAATATATTGGGCAAAAAGATTTCCAGAGTTTATAAACTTCATTAAGTAGCTATACTATCCCCCTTCAAACTTAAATTTATTTATATTTCACCTATGCATTGCATGGGTGATTTTTTCTTTTATTTAATAAATAAAATTGTAATAAAATTTCAAATGCATTAATACATATTTATTGTAGGGGGCGGATGTGGGCAAGTACAAACGCTTGCCTAAAAAATAAAAAGAAGGGGGATTTTTATGAAAAGGCCACTTGCTCTAATTCTTTCAGGGCTTTTAGTAGCATCACTACTTGCTGGATGCTCAAAGAAGCCTGCAGAAAATAATAATAACAATAATAATGACAAGCCAGCTGTAACAGAATTAAAACCAGAAGAAGGTGCAAAGCTTGTAGTTTGGGAAAGCGAAGGACCAGAAGGAGAATACATAAAGTATGTTGCTGCTGAGTTTGAAAAGAAGTATGGCGTTCCTGTTAAGTATGAACCAGTAGATCATACTGCAACATCAGGAAAACTACAACAAGATGGACCAGCTGGCGTTGGGGCAGATGTAATTTCAGCACCACATGACCATGTAGGTAAGATGGTTGCTGCAGGATTAATTCAACCAAACCATAAGCCAGATAGAATAAAGAATGATTTTGTACAAGCAGCTGTAGATGGTGTAAGCATGGACGGAACAGTTTATGGTTACCCAACAGCAATTGAAACATATGCATTATTCTATAATAAGGATTTAGTAAAGGAAGCACCAAAAACATTTGAAGAAATAGTTGAATTTGCAAAAAAGTATAACAATACAAAAGAAAAGAAATATGCTTTACTTTGGAATGTAGCAGAGCCATATTTCTCATATTGTTTCTTAAGTGCCAATGGTGGATATGTATTTGGTAAGGCTGGTACAGATAAGGATGATATAGGATTAAACAACGATGGTGCTGTTGAAGGTGCTAAGTACTATAAGAGCCTAAATTCAATTATTCCATTAAAGGCAAAGGATGCTGATTATTCATTCATGGATGGTTCATTCTCAGCTAAGAAGGCAGCTATGATTATAAATGGACCATGGGCAGTAGAAGGATACAAGAAGGCAGGAGTAAACTTTGGTGTAGCACCACTTCCAACATTCAATGGAAAGCAACCAAAGAGCTTCTCAGGAATTAGAGGATTATATGTAAGCTCATTCACTAAGTATCCAAATGCTGCAAAACTATTTGCTGAATTTGCAACATCAGATGAAATGTTAATGAAGAGATATGAAATGACACATCAAATTCCACCAGTTAAAGCTCTAATGGATAAGCCAGAAATAAGCGGTGATGAAATAGTTGCAGGATTTATAGCACAAATTAAGAATGCAGAACCAATGCCATCAATTCCACAAATGCAACTTGTATGGGAACCACTAAAGACAACATTCTCAGCTATTTGGGACGGACAAATGGAACCAAAGGCAGCACTTGACAAGTGCGTACAAACTGTTAAGGATGCTATAGCAGCTCAAAAGTAATAAAAAAGAGCCACCCTATTGGGTGGCTTTTCTATTGAACTTAATGCTAAAAACTGTTAAAATTAAACTGTCGGTACCTTTGACCGAACAAAAAATAAAAACTTCATAAGGATATCGTCTTGCATCCTTTTGGAGTGAGAACGAGGAGGTAGTATTATGCAAACACAAACAATGTCATCCCAAAAGTTTGGGGTAAGGCAGATTGCAACTGTAGGAATGCTATCTGCTATAATCATCGTACTTGGAGTTACAGGTTTAGGGTTTATTCCTATTCCACCAGTTAAGGCAACGATTATGCACCTTCCTGTAATAATTGGTGCAATAATTGAAGGGCCTGTGGTTGGAGCAATAACAGGATTATTCTTTGGATTATTTAGTATGTTCCAAGCAGCAACTAATCCAACACCAACATCCTTTTTATTTTTAAACCCAATTATTGCAGTTCTACCAAGAATACTAATTGGTATAACTTCATATTATGCATACAAATTAATTCCAGGAAAATTAAATAGCATAAAGTATGCATTTGCTGCAGCAGTTGGAACATTAACTAACACAATACTTGTATTAGGACTAATTTACTTAATCTATCTTGAAAGGTTTGCAAAGGTGTTAGGTGTTGATATAGCAAAGGCAAGGGCAACAATAGTTGGTATTGGCATTACAAATGGAATACCAGAGGTTTTAGTTTCAATAGCTATTGTTGTACCTGTTGTAATAGGAGTAAATAAGATTAGAAAGTAGTAGTAACTCAACTTTAGGCAATTTGCCTAAAGTTGAGTTATTTAAGCATTGGAGGGTAATTTATGAAGGAGATAAATATTACAGATATTAAGGGAATAAAAATCGGGAATGCACAAAACTTTGAGGCAAGGACAGGGTGTACAGTAGTTATATGTGAAGAAGGAGCAACCTGTGGTGTTGATGTAAGAGGTGGAGCACCAGGGACTAGGGAGACAGATCTTT
This sequence comes from Thermobrachium celere DSM 8682, assembly GCF_000430995.1. Classification (GTDB taxonomy): domain Bacteria; phylum Bacillota; class Clostridia; order Clostridiales; family Caloramatoraceae; genus Thermobrachium; species Thermobrachium celere. Next base: position 110,703 of record NZ_HF952039.1, on the reverse strand, counting down.
TAAATCCTGTTAATTTGGTTGACAAGGTTCATGCAGTTGTATTATCTGGAGGAAGTGCCTTTGGACTTGATGCCTCTTGTGGAGTTATGCAGTTTCTAGAGGAGAGAAATATTGGGTTTGATGTAGGAGTTACAAAGGTTCCTATAGTATGTAGTGCTGTTTTATTTGATCTTATGGTTGGAGACTATAGGGTAAGGCCAGATAAAAAAATGGGATATGAGGCTTGTGTAAATGCATATGAAATAAAAAGAATAGAAAATGGAAAATTTGGAGCAGGTACAGGTGCAACAGTTGGAAAAATATTAGGGCCAGAATATGCAGTAGATGGTGGACTTGGATTTTATGCTGTTAAGGTGGGAGAGCTTGAAGTTGGTGCAGTGGTTGCAGTAAATTGTCTTGGGGATGTTGTAGATCCAAGGACAGGAGAGATTATAGCAGGTGCTTTAAATGAAGATAAAACAGCTTTTATAGATAGCACAAAGGTTATGCTTTCAAGATATAATGATAGAACAAATTTATTTAGTGGTAATACTACAATTGCAGTTGTTGTTACAAATGCAAGGTTGACTAAGGCAGAGGCTACTAAGGTTTCTTCAATGACCCATGATGCCTTTGCAAGAACAATGAGACCAGCCCATACAATGTTTGATGGAGATACAATTTTTACTATGGCAACAGGAGAGGTTGAGGTGGATATAAGCACCTTAGGAATGATTGCAACATCTGTGCTAGAGGAGGCAATAATTAGGGCGGTTAGAAGATAGATATATTGAATTAAAAAGGCCAATGGTTAAATTATTCCATTGGCCTTTATTTAAATCAAATATAAAAACAATAGAGCAAATACAAGAAGAGCAAAGAAGTTATATATTGTAAATGTAAAAAGATACTTTTTCTTAAGTTTTTTGTACTCGTTTGCATAGAATTTATAAGATATGACACTTGCAAGGGAAGCTATGAGTGTACCCATGCCTCCAACATCAACTCCCAAAAGAAGCTCTCTATAGTTTTTGGTAAATCCTGATAGTAAAATAGCACATGGTACATTGCTTATAAATTGACTTAATATAATAGCAGACACATATGTTGCCTTTGGTTTATTTAACATTTTATCAAATATGATTTTTATGCTTTCAACGTTTGAAAGGTTTCCTATAAATATAAAAAAGAACACAAAGGTTAGTAAAAGAGCAAAGTCAACTTCTTTAAAAAGTTTTCTTTCTAATATAAAGGTTACTAAAATGGTTATTACAAAGGCAATATAGTAATTAATTATATTAAATATAGATAGAATTATTAAAATAAACAGACCTAAAAATATAGATGTCTTTTTTGTGTCCTTTATCTCTATTTCTTCTATATGAAAAACTATATCTTTATTAGGAATTTTAAAGTTTAAGATAAACAAGAAAACAAGTCCAAGAACAACAAAGGGAAGCATTATATAGAAAAATTCTAATGTGTTGATATTAAATTTTGAATATAAAAATAGATTTTGAGGGTTTCCCATTGGTGTTAAACTGCTTCCAATGTTTGCAGCTAAAGTTTGAAATATTATTATTTCAGCAGGGTTTATATTTGTCTTTTTTGCAATAATAAGAGCAAGAGGCACAAAGGTTATAAGTGCAACGTCGTTTGTAACAAACATTGAAAAAATGAATGTGATAACTATAAGTACAAGAGAAACTTTTCTTTCATTACTAAACTTATCTAATATTCGTATCGATATTACCTCTAGAAGTTTGTATTCTTCAAAGGCTTCAACAACAATCATTAGGTTGAATAAAGATATTAACACTTTAAGATCTATATATTCGATTTTAGGGAATGAAATAAAAGAAGTTAAAACGGCAAGTAAAAAGGATAAAAACAGAACAACGTCTTCCTTTGCTTTATTTACAAACTGATTAATCAAATAAAAACCTCCTTTATAAAAAGTTACAAGTAAATTATATATAATTCTTTAGAATATATAAATACCAAAATGTTTTATAAAAATTTTCTAATGTACTTTTAAAAACTTTAATGTATAATTTAACTGGAAAGGAGAGTGCAGATGAAGAAATTTAAAAAGATTTTTGGACTTATTGTGGTATTGTTTTTATTAAAATCAAGTTTAGCTTTAGCAGAAGTTAGCAATCAGGCAAATAATATTGTGCTTCCAGAAATAGCAAGTGGGAAAATAAAAAGCAAAACAGATTACATTGTAGTTGTGGATACAAAAACACAAAATACCTTAATTTACAAGAAGGAAAACAACCAATGGAATTTGGCTAAAACGCTTGTATGTTCTACAGGAGTAAAGGGTAAAAGCACTCCAAAGGGGATATTTACAATAACTGCAAGAGGACCTTGGTTTTATTCAAAAAAGTATAAGCAGGGTGGAGTATATTGGATAAGGTTTAAAGGCAAATATCTATTTCATTCACTACCTATGAATACTAAAAGGCAGATAGTTGACTATACATTAGGCAAACCAAGTTCCCATGGATGTGTAAGATTGAGTGTTGAGGATGCTAAGTGGATGTATGAAAACATTCCAAATAAGACAACGGTATATATAAAGTAGTTTTTTGAACAAAATATTTTTAAGTGCTAAAGATTAAAGGGGGATAAAAGATGAGAGTAGCATTCATAGCCCATGATAAGAAAAAGGATGATATGGTTGAGTTTGTAAAAAAGTATAGGGATGTATTTAAGGACGATGAACTTTATGCAACAGGTACAACAGGAAGGTTAATTCAAGAGGCAACAGGGCTTAAGGTTCATAGATTTTTGTCAGGTCCATATGGTGGTGATCAGCAGATAGGCGGTATGGTAGCTCAAGGTGACATAGATATGGTTATTTTTTTAAGGGACCCACTTACAGCACAGCCCCATGAACCAGATGTTACAGCACTTTTAAGAATATGCGACGTACACAACGTACCTCTTGCAACAAACCTTGGTACTGCAGAGATATTTATAAACCTATTAAGAAAGAAGTAGTAATGTTGTCTTAAAAGGGAGGAGTGTTATTGAAGGGAAGTATAGAAAGGTTTGAAAATTTTTTAGTGCTTGTTGAATCGGGTAATTATACAAAAAATCAAATATGTGAGATATTAAATATAGATGTAAGGACGTTTTATAGATATGTTAATAAAGCTAAGAAGGTAAAAAACATTGATATTAAATCAAATAAAAATAAAGTTTATATTGAAAAACAAAGTGAGGACAGCATTTCTATTACTAAAGATCTAAAACAACTTATTAATTTGTCTGTTGAAGCTGCTGAATCTTATATTGACTTTTTTTTAAACTCACCAGAATTGATAAAGGCTAAATTTAATTTAAAGTTTAAAGATAATTACATAGAAATACATAAACAACCTATCTGTAGGTTAAATAGTAAGCAAAAATATTTTATGACAAAGCTTTATGATAGTTTATTAGAGGATAAGGATTATTTTATTTATAATATGAAATACTTACTTCCAAATGGTGAAGAAAAAGAGTATTGTATAGTTCCTTATAAAATAGTATTTAAAAGAAGAGCTTGGTATGTACTAGCTCTGGATTGTATTGAAAATTATAAAGCTAAAATATTTAGAGTAAATAGAATATTGGATTTAAGAAAACAAAATTGTACAATTGACTATAATGTGTACAAGGATAATGTAAAGGACTTATTTAAAAATGCTTGGGAGTTTTATGGTGGTGAAGAGATAAAAAAAGTGAGATTAAAGGTTCATAAAGAAGAAATATGGACTTATTTAACTGAAGTTGATTGGCATAGGTCTCAAATAAATGATAATAAAAATAGAGTAATAGAATTTTCAGTAGCAAAGCCACAAGAAATGTTACCATTCATATTACAATATGCAGAAGGAATTGAAATATTGGAACCAATAGAGTTAAAACAAGAATACTTAAATATATTAAATAATGCAATAATGATAAACAGTGACACATAATGTCGCTGTTTTTATTTTAGCTCCAATTATAGTTGACAGAATATTTTTAATAAATATAAAATTATATTATGAATAGTAATTAAAGAAAGTTGAGGTGAAAAAAGTGAAAAATGAAATAAATTTTGAAAAAGCAAGTTACATAGCAAAAAAAATATTAGATGTATTTTACATCAATGGATTTCATATGGAATTAGCAAAAGATAAAGAAAACTATGGTTGTAAAAGGAATGAAAGATTTACTGAACACGCCATAAAAACTCTAAATTTTGCATTGTGTATATCGAATTTATATTATCAAAAACACCCAGAGAAAAATACAGATGATAATATAAAAAAGATAGTAGCAGGAGCTTTGTTTCACGATATAAATAAAATACCAAAGTATAAAAAAGAAAAAGAAACAGATTTTGAATTAGAAGATATTGAATATATACTCAGTGATTTAGGGTTATATTCAGAATTTAAAGATTGTGCAGAATTTATTTTATCGTCATCAATACACAAAGGTAGGCAACAAAATACTTATAAAATAGGATATGCATTAGATGAAAATGAAGAGGAAATGGAAATAATTAGATGTGCAGATAAACTTGTAATTATGGATGAAATTGATGATGTAATAAAAAAATTAAAAGAACTGTTTTTATTTCTTAATTTAAATTATAAAATAAACTATTTAAAAATAAAAGAAATTCGTCCAGCCATAACAAATATAATGCTAAAAGCATTGGAACAGCATATTTATGATACGAATAGAAGAATGTTTTGTTATTTTAAAAATTATATTATTTATTTAGGTGAAAAAATTGATTTAGAAAAAGAAATAGATGAAATAGTAAACAAAACTTTATTGATTCCAACTAAAGAAACTAAATACTTAGATGCTGTTGCAAGTAATATCAGGGATAATAAATATAATTTTAATTTTTTTGATATGTTTTTGATATTAGATACAGATAATCAATTAGAAATTTTAAGAAAAGCATTAACTTCAAAAAATGATGATATTTTGTTTAGAGCTTTAAAAAACAGATTTGAAAAGGTCAAAAATAATTTAGACAAGGATTTAATGGAAGATACAAGATTTGAAATAATAAATAACATTTTAAATAGAAAAGAAGATGATATATTTATAGATTTAGTAAGACAAATATTTATATCTTTAAATTCATATCATACATTCTTGTTAAATGAAAAAGTTGAAGATGTATATGAGGAAGTATGGAATATATTTAACCAAGATATATTGAATTTAAATGAAATGGATAAAAAAATAAGTTCTAATATTAATTTTATGAGAAATTTTAAAAAGGTTTTAGATGATGGTGGAAATAAAATTTATTATATTTTAATATCAACCTACATTGCAGACTTAATATTACAAAGAGATGATTACAAAGAGATTATTAATAAAATGAAAGAAAGGTTCAAAGAAAGTTTTGAAAAGAGCATACAGAAATTTTGTATAAATAACAATAATGTAAGTTTGTTAAGGCAAGATTTAAAGGATTATTTTTATGAAGTATATGGTAATAAAGTAAATGACACTGATTATATAACAAGTAACGATAAAATAAAGTCTACTTGTTTAATATGTGGGAGAAAAATACCAGAAGGGTTAGGATTTCAAAAGGGGTTTTTAACTACTAAATATTCATTTAAATCAAAGCCAGAAGAAATAGTTATTAATCAAAAAAATGGAAGACTTACTAAAGAAATAAAACAGCAACCGTATTTATGCAAAATATGTGCTTATGATATGTTGTTACAAAAAATAAATTTTGATTTGTCAGATACTTATTTAAATCCTGATATATATGTTTATACTTATAAAAATATAGATTTTCCAATAAGTATAGACTCTTTTAAAAAAATAAAACGAGAAATCAAAGATAAAATTGATGAAAAAACTTTATATAAAACAAAATTTAATAATAAATCTTTATTCATAAAGGTTGAAGAAAAAGAATTGCAAATAGAAATAAATAAAAGAGAATTGGCCGAGGATTTTTTAAAACCTGAATATAGATTTAATATTTTTGTAGCTACTTCATCAGATGCAGAAAATGTTCTAAAAATGTATTATCAAGCTCTTGTACTTTCTTATTATTATGGTTTAAACACTGTTATTACTTCGTCTAAAACATTAAATTTTGATAATAATGATATTTTATTTAATGGTAATTACAAAAATATTTATTTAAATAAAGTTAAGGTTAATAATTTAACGAAAATTGAAGATTATAAAGGGTTAGAAGAGTCTTTCTATGTATTAAATAGTGTATTTTTGATAGAAGATGTGTATAACGGATTTAAAGGACAAAGAAGTAGGGAATTAATACCACTAATAACAAAGATGTCAGTTCATCCTTTAGGAATATTTAATTATTTAAGGTTTAAAGATTCTAGTGAGAGAGCTGCTTTTTTCAAAGCTATTTATGAAAACAAATTAAATGGTCCATTTATCAATTCTTTATTCAAAATAGCAAATTTGAATGGAGGTGTACAGATGACTGTATGTAGTGAAATTGCAGAAAAAATGTTAAAATTTTGGAAACCTAATAAGAGTGACTCAAGTTATATTATTACTCTTCCTTTTAGACGTTCTGTAAAAACGATTAAAGAAGTTAAGACAAATAATATCCAAGAGATAAAAGAGATTGTGTGTGGTTCGGTAAGAGATTTAGTAGAAAGACATAATACAGTATATTCACCGACATATGGAGTAGACAGGATTAATGCTATAGAACAGTTTGTAGATGTATTTATATATGGTTATTATGAAGGGGTTTGCAAATGTAAAAAAGGAGAATTATCTAAAAATGAAAATTATTTTGCTTCTGCAATAGAGTTTTTGATAATAAAAAAACTATATGAAAATGATACAAAGAAAGAGGAGGAAATAAAAAATGAGTAAAGATTTTTTAAATGTATTAAGAGAAAATAATGCTTTTGCTGAAATGATAACAGATGTAAAGAAAAATAAATATATTCAAATAGTAATACTACGTGAACTTCAATCCTATGGAATATTTACAACAGAAGGAAGAATATTGAATGTGGCAGAAACAACAGCAGGGGTTAAGGATAATTCAAAAGTAACAAGAGTATTGATGATAAAGAGAAAGCAAGTTGCAAGTGAGAGAAGAACAGGAAAGGCACTTAGGAGAAAGTTAATTGAAAAAGGGTTGACTATATGCGGAAGAGAAGATTGTTCACTTATTCAACATCTTTGCGGGAAATGTCCAGATTGTATGTTGTATGGGTATGCAGCACAGGGTGGAGATAATGCAGATACAAATCAGTCGAGAAAAACAAGAGTAATAACAGATACAGCATTTTCAATTAGAGATTATGGTGAAAAAACAGTTGAAGAAATAACATTAAATGCAGTAGATGAAGAAACACATTCAACAGGAACAGCACTATCATCCAAGGAACATATAAAACCTGGGGTTATATTCCCTTGTGTTGAAACATTAGTTGATGTTACAGAGGATGAATTTTTGTATGTGTTAGCTAATATACTTCTAACTACAAGATATGGAGCTGAAGCAAATAGAGGAGGGCTTATTAAAAACCATATTGTTGGAATATATATATCAAATCAAGAGGTATTTACAAATCTTGAACTAACAAAACATTTATATGATGAACTTAAAGATAAACTCGACGACATAGATCTTAATTTAGTTAAAGAGGCTTTCAATAGAGTAGAGGATGAAATTATAAAAAATGCTTTTTCCAGTGTTAAAAAGGTAGACAATATAAATACTTTTATTGAAGAATTTAGAAATTATATAAAAGATGATACAAATCTAATGGAAATTTATCAAAATATTGAAAAACAAATAGAGGAATATAGTATAAGAAAAGTTGAAGAAAAAGGTGAAAAAAGTAAATCAAGAAAGAAGTGATATAGATGTATTTAGCAGAAGTTAAAATAGAGCTTCAAGATTATCTTTTCTATGCCTCAAAGGAGATTAGTGACTACTATATAACATCTAAATATCAACATAATTACAGTTTGAGCTATGCATTTGGTTTTTGCCCTAATAGATATGAAGTGTATTATGACAAGGTATATTACTTAGAAGATTTAAATAATTTGAATAAAGTAGGTATTTATATATATCCTTCTAAATGGGATGGTAATTTAGTAGATTTAAGATTTAATAGTATGAAGGATGGTTATGCACTTAGTATGGAAAAAAACACACCATTTCCTGTGAATGGAGTAATATCGGCAATAGAACCAGAAGCAGTTTTAACAACATACATTTTAAGTAATGAAAAAATAGAAATCAAGAATATTATTAGATTAGGTAAATGGGATACTGCATGTAGAATAAGTTATAACTGGCAACAAGCTAAAGTTATTAAGGCAAATGGAATGTTTGAAGGAGTATATAATTATATGGATTTATTACAAAAACCACAGGAATTTGACATTACAGAACTTTCAATTCCAAATAGGCTTATACAAAATGCTTATTATGAAGAGGAGATAGAATGTATAAAGTCTGAAAATGGAGTTGTGTTGCCAATTTGTAAATATTTTGGGAGTGATGTTGATGAATTGTATAGAAATTATGTTGAAGGAAAGAAGAATAAAAAAAGGAAGTAGAGAAGAATTAATAAAGGGAAGAAATATAAAGTTTTATCAACATCAAGAAGATACATTAAAGGCAATCGAAGAGGCAGTTAAAAATAAAGAACAGCTTGTTATATTTAATACTTCACCGACAGGGGCAGGGAAAACCCTATCGGCATATTCAGCATATTTAAAATATGGGTATAAAACAATAGGAGTGTATTCTACAAATGAACTTATAAAGGATCAGTATAGGGCTTTAAGTGGATTTGATGATTCAAAGGTGGAGTTGGTTTTTAGTGATAAAATAGATGAATTTATGTTAGAAAATGATATAGATAATAGATTGAAAGCAATAGAAATATTATTTAGCAGAGATGTTGTTTTAACTAACCCTGATATATTATATTGTTTAACCTTTACTGATTTTTATAAAGGTATTACAGAAAACTATAGTTTAGCACATCTTTTAGGAAGATATATGATTTGGGTATTTGATGAATTCCACCTATATGACGAAAAACAAAAGGCCGAAATAACATCTATAATTTATGAGTCATATAAGTTAAGGGAAAAGATATCTAAACCAGTTATATTTATTATACTAACTGCAACACCACAGGAAAAAATGCTTGATTCAATAAGAAATATAGGAATTAAGGTTGTTAATGTACATGCAGAGGATGGAGATGAAATTATACAAGAAAAAGTAAAGCTAAAGCTATATCCTTCTAATTTATGGTTGTGGAAAGGCAATGAAGATATTGAAGAATATTTAGAAAAAAATATAGATAATTATATGAAGGAAAATAAATCAATTTTAATAATAATGGATTCTGTGTTCCAAGCAAATATATTATCAGAAAAATTAAAATCAAAAGGGTTAGATATTGCAGAAGTTCATGGAATAAAAAAAGATAATGAACCTTTGAAGTCAAAAATAACGATAGGAACAGCGGCAATTGAAGTTGGAGTTGACCCTAATGATGCAGATGGAACATATAAAGATGTATTAATAGCAGAGGCAAGAAGCAGTGCACAATTTATTCAAAGAATAGGAAGAATTGCAAGAGGAAAAAGATTAGATAGGATTTCTGAAGCGATTATGTTCATACCTCAATATGTGTTTGATAGATTAAAGAAATATGATGGAAATGAAGTAAATAGAAAGGAATTATTTGAGCAATTAGAGAAAATATATTATCAACTTGAAGATTTTGAAGAAGCTTCTAGGGTTGTAGCACCACTTACTATATATAATGCATTTTCAAAAGTTTCGAGAATACTTGGCTGTAGTTTGAAGGAGCTTGAAGATGATTTTTATAAAATAACTTATAAAAATATATTTAAAGTAAAAAAGGAATTAGATGAAATCAATAATTTAATTGATAAGTTTAAACATAAATATGAAGATACATTTAGTCAAGTGCTATTTAGTTTTAGAGATTTTGTACCCACGTGTTATATAGTAGATAAAAAAAGAAATGATTATGTAAATGTAGATATAATTACCGCATTAAGTAGATTTACAGATTTAGAAGTGATTAAGGAAGAAGAGGAAATTAATAAGTATTTAGATAAAGAAAAAGCAAATGGTTTGAGGAAAAAGATAAGAAAGGATAGAAGTTCTATAGCAGTCTTGGTAGGAAAACAAAGTGAAAAAAAACAAGGTGGATTTTATTTTGCACTTTACGAAGAGGATGATGATTTAGATTTTGATGAGCTTACCTATAATGGTTTAAAGTTTGCTGTACTTGAGGTGAGATATAAGAGTGATATAAATAAGAATGCATTAAATCATATTAATGATAAACTTGAAAATATAATTTATCCAGTTGTTATTCAAGATGGTATTCAAATGAATTTACCACCTTTATTTAAAACATTTGATTTTCAAGATAATAAAAAAATATTTATTGGAAGAAATGCACTTTTGATGTGGAGCATACTTCAGAAAAGAAGGGGGATATATTAGTGCTTAAAAAAGTAAAATTTAAATTTAGCTTACATCATAATAACTGTGAGAAAAAGTTAATTTTATATGGTGCAAGCTATAATATTTTGCTTGATAAACTACTTGATAGAGAAGAAGCGGAAAAAATACATGGAAGTAGTATTTTTTCATTATCGCCTTTATATTTAAATTTTAATGAAAATCGAGCAGAGATGTATGTTGCTACTTGGAATGAGGAAGGGATAAAACTTTTAAATGATATAAGAGATAGATTGGTTTTTGAAAATATGGTATTTAATTTTGATTTAAATGGTGAATGTATAGAATTTAAATTTAATTCATATCAAGAATGCAGTAATGATTGTTTTGGATTAAGAATGAAAGATATAAATAATATTCCTTTTTCAGAAATTAAAGATGTTGAATTATTTATAAATACACCTTTTTTTATAAAGCTTGTGAACAAAAATTATTGTTATCCAGATATCGATATAATTTGTAATTGTTTAAAGAAAAATCAATTTAAAATAGAGGGTAACTCTGATGAAATAGACATAAAAAATTTATTTCCAACAAGTTTTTATTTTAAAAACATAAAGGTTAGGTATTGTGGATTAGATATGTATGGTTGTGTAGGTTATATAAAAATCGATATAACTGGATTATCTTTAAAAGATAGAGAGGTATTTATAAAACAACTTGTGTATTCAACATATATAGGAATTGGAGCTAAAAATGCTCATGGCTTTGGAAATATTAATATAAAAATAGATGGGAAGAGTGTACGTGAAATCACAAGGGGATGATTATATTGGAAAATTATATACCAATTTCTTCTATAAATACTTTTGTATATTGTAAAAGAAGATTTTATTTAGAGTATTTTTTGGGGTTTAGAACAGACAATTTTTATACATTAGAAGGCAAAGAGAAACATTCTGATTTGGAACATTGGACGGATGGTGGAAAATATTACAAAAATATATATGTATACAGTGAAAATTTAGGTGTTGAAGGGATAATTGATATTGTTTTAATTAAAGACGGAAAGATAACTATTATTGAAGAAAAGAGGGGGAGAAGGGCAGAATGGGAAAATGATAAATTTCAAGTATTGGCACAAGCTATAGCTTTTGAGGAGACATATAATAAAAAAGTTGATGAGATAAGTATCTATTATGAATTCTCAAATAGAAGAAGATATATAGAAAAAACTGAAGATGAAATTAAAAAATTAAAAGAGATTATAGAAAATATGAAAAGCATAATAACATCTGGTTTAGTACCTAAGTTTGAATATACAAATAGATGTGAAGGTTGTTCTGAAAAAGAAGTATGTTTACCTGAATTTACATTGATTAAAGAGGAGGATTGAGTTGAATACTTTATTTATAGACCAATATAATGGCCAAATATCAAAAAGTGGAGAAGTTTTGTTTTTAAAAGATATTAATACTGAAATAAAATTATTAGATGTAGATGATATCGTTATTTTAAGTAGAGCCACTTTAACAACTCCTGCAGTACATTTTCTTATGGATAAAAAAATATATGTACATTTTTTAACACAAGATGCCAAGTATAAAGGTAGTATAATACCACCTTTAGGCAAAAACATAAATCTACGAGTTATACAATATAAAGCATATGATAGTAACAGATTATATTTAGCTAAGAGGTTTATTTTTGGTAAAGTTAAAAATCAAATTACTATGCTATATAGATGGCAGAAGATATATAATAAGTTTTTGCAAACTGAAATAGATGAGATAAAGTCAATTAAGGCAAAAATTTTAGAGGCAGATAATATAGAAGAACTTATGGGATATGAAGGGATAATTAGTAGAATATATTTTGAAGCATTTAGAAAGGTTATTCCAGAGGAATTTACTTTTAATTCGAGAAGTAGAAGACCTCCAAAAGATGAGATAAATGCATTGTTATCTTATACATATACAATATTTCTTACAAAATGTATAAGTAGTTTAATTACGGCAGGGTTAGACCCTTATTTAGGTTTTTTACATTCCTGTGTATATGGAAGACCTGCACTTGCTTTAGATATGCTTGAGGAAATAAGACCCATTGCTGATGCTTTTGTATTGAATTTAATTAGAAATGGTGAAATAGAAAAGGGTGATTTTGAAGAAAAGTTAGGAGCTTATTACTTAAATAGTGATGCAAGATTAAAATATTTTAAAAGAATAAAAGAAAGATTTGAAAGGCAAACATCACATGTATTAGCAAAAGAAAAAATACCTTTTCAAAAAGTTATTTTATTACAATCAAGGATGCTTGTTAAATATTTAATTGGTGATTTTGATGAGTATATACCTTATACTTTTAAGTAGGAGGGATGTTATTGAATGAGTATAAAAATTTATATGTGATAAGTTACGATATTCCAAAAGATAGAACAAGGAATAGGGTCTCAAAGGTTTTAGAGGGGTTTGGTCAAAGAGTACAGTATTCTTTATTTGAGTGCAGATTAAATAATACCCAACTACAGATGTTGAAAGTGAAGTTAATGAAATTGATAAATAATAATGAAGATAGTATAATAATTTACAGATTAACTCCAGAGGCACAAAGATTTGTTGAATATATTGGTTTAAAGAAACATTTTGATGAAGATATTTTTTACGTATAACATAGGTTGCGAAAAGATTTTCAACTGAAAAATAAATCAAAATTAAATTTATATGAATTAAGTATTTATAATTGTTCTATGATGTTAAACCTTAGAAATATTATTCGCATGAGTATTTTCAGATTTTATAAAAGAATTTTTGAGATAATTTTGTAGAAATATTACTTTAATTTTCAATGTATTCGTAAAATATATAAAGAATCCTTTAATTTCAAGACGTCTTGAAGACAGAGTTAGAATTCTATTTCCCTAGAAAGGGATTAAAACTGAACCAGAATGGATATGCTGGGAAGAGGGCAAGAATTGGAGTTAGAATTCTATTTCCCTAGAAAGGGATTAAAACGATATTGATATGCTTGCGACTTATTGTGATGCATACTCTCGTTAGAATTCTATTTCCCTAGAAAGGGATTAAAACATATCTTGATATTCTTTTCCTACCCTATGTCTATGGAATCCATGTTAGAATTCTATTTCCCTAGAAAGGGATTAAAACCAGGGCAATTGATGGGGAAAGGTATTCTGACATTCAAAAGTTAGAATTCTATTTCCCTAGAAAGGGATTAAAACCCAGTAACAACTAATCTTTGCCATGATTGAGTTGGAATGAGTTAGAATTCTATTTCCCTAGAAAGGGATTAAAACATGAGTGTTCGAAGTGGTGAATTAAATGAAATTTATGCTGTTAGAATTCTATTTCCCTAGAAAGGGATTAAAACTAAATTCTAAACCTTCTTTATCCGCAATTTCTTTGTTAGAATTCTATTTCCCTAGAAAGGGATTAAAACCCAATTTCCACTTTTGATTTAAAAATTACATTACCTGTTAGAATTCTATTTCCCTAGAAAGGGATTAAAACTAAAATAAGTGAAGGTTTTGATGAAATGAATATAATGTTAGAATTCTATTTCCCTAGAAAGGGATTAAAACAAAATAAAGTTATACCAGGCTTGTCAGTGTCTATGTTAGAATTCTATTTCCCTAGAAAGGGATTAAAACTGTATAACAGACGATACATCGGCTTTTATACCAGCGGTTAGAATTCTATTTCCCTAGAAAGGGATTAAAACTTATAAGGTTTGTGAGTATTAGCAGCAATATTCTGTTAGAATTCTATTTCCCTAGAAAGGGATTAAAACATAAATTATAAATTCTAAAGGGTGAGGTGTACTATGAGTTAGAATTCTATTTCCCTAGAAAGGGATTAAAACTAAAAATTACACATAGGTATGTGTAAAAATTACACATAGGTTAGAATTCTATTTCCCTAGAAAGGGATTAAAACATAGAGCTTGTCTCTAAATTTAATTCTCATGCTATTATCGTTAGAATTCTATTTCCCTAGAAAGGGATTAAAACGTCTAAATTAGGAGGTATTCCCTTAGCCCCCACAAATTTGTTAGAATTCTATTTCCCTAGAAAGGGATTAAAACACTTCAAGGTTTATAAAGCTCATGAATGACAACATGGTTAGAATTCTATTTCCCTAGAAAGGGATTAAAACATAGTTAATTGGTTTTAGTTCGTGGTCATCTCGTGATATAGGTTAGAATTCTATTTCCCTAGAAAGGGATTAAAACTAGGGAGAAAACAACAGGCTTATATCGTAAACGAAGCAGGTGTTAGAATTCTATTTCCCTAGAAAGGGATTAAAACCTTATCACAGAAGGTTTAGGAGCTTGCAACACAAGAGGTTAGAATTCTATTTCCCTAGAAAGGGATTAAAACTTTTCTTTGTATATTCATCAAGCACCTTTATATCAGTTAGAATTCTATTTCCCTAGAAAGGGATTAAAACTATGTTCTTGACGACGAATCAACTGACTATACTGCTGGTTAGAATTCTATTTCCCTAGAAAGGGATTAAAACGTGATTTGATGATAGTGAGCTTAGAGGAAGCAAAACGTTAGAATTCTATTTCCCTAGAAAGGGATTAAAACATAAATTCTTGTTTTAACAATTACGCAACTACCCCTTTTGTTAGAATTCTATTTCCCTAGAAAGGGATTAAAACCAACATCATGTGCATGGGATGTTAGGTTGCCTTTGGATGTTAGAATTCTATTTCCCTAGAAAGGGATTAAAACTCTTCCAAAGCGGATTTTAACCTTTCTTGCCAACCTATGTTAGAATTCTATTTCCCTAGAAAGGGATTAAAACATTAGGTATGTGGAATAAATCCCTCTGTTTTATTTCGTTAGAATTCTATTTCCCTAGAAAGGGATTAAAACTCCTCAACTTTGAAATATAAAGTCCATTCTTTATCTTGTTAGAATTCTATTTCCCTAGAAAGGGATTAAAACAAACTCAATATATTTCTGCTCGTCCACAAGGTATATGTTAGAATTCTATTTCCCTAGAAAGGGATTAAAACAAGTCAATAAAAAATGGGATGAAATAAAGGAAAAGATGTTAGAATTCTATTTCCCTAGAAAGGGATTAAAACGAGTTATTTTGTATGTGAATTCTCCATTATATGGTGCTGTTAGAATTCTATTTCCCTAGAAAGGGATTAAAACTAAATTGTTTGGACTTGAAACAAAATGTATAATAAGTTAGAATTCTATTTCCCTAGAAAGGGATTAAAACATAAAATAAATCATTCTTTTGCATCCCCATATACTGTTAGAATTCTATTTCCCTAGAAAGGGATTAAAACGATATTCGTAACGGATACTTTACAGGAATCCCGTTGACATATGTTAGAATTCTATTTCCCTAGAAAGGGATTAAAACAGAAAGAAAATGCAGGAGGCTTTAGCCGTTACTAAAGAGGTTAGAATTCTATTTCCCTAGAAAGGGATTAAAACGGGACTTGAACAAGATTGCTCAAAGAAGGAAAGAAAATGGTTAGAATTCTATTTCCCTAGAAAGGGATTAAAACTTTGCATAAAAACTATAACAATATTTAGTGTTAGGTTTAAGTTAGAATTCTATTTCCCTAGAAAGGGATTAAAACATGTATACTCCAGGTGGACAAGTAGATTATGGTTATTCGTTAGAATTCTATTTCCCTAGAAAGGGATTAAAACCCATAGATGTAATTACCTTCTTTACTCCGAAAAAAGTTAGAATTCTATTTCCCTAGAAAGGGATTAAAACATTGGTAACATAATATCACTCCTTTATGTTATTATGTTAGAATTCTATTTCCCTAGAAAGGGATTAAAACAACAAAGAACTTGAAAAATGGCAAAAACAAAGACTACGTTAGAATTCTATTTCCCTAGAAAGGGATTAAAACCCTCCGAGGGTGCCGACATTAGACGTTAATTGGTATGCGTTAGAATTCTATTTCCCTAGAAAGGGATTAAAACACATAGAAAAACAAAAGGGGGAACAGGTATGTTAAAGGTTAGAATTCTATTTCCCTAGAAAGGGATTAAAACGAATTACTTGAAAATCGGAATGGTATATTTGTTAGATTGTTAGAATTCTATTTCCCTAGAAAGGGATTAAAACTATGTTCCTGTTCTTGAAATTTGAATGTATCTGCTATTTGTTAGAATTCTATTTCCCTAGAAAGGGATTAAAACTTATAACCGGAGGTGCAACATGAATGACTGCAAAGTTAGAATTCTATTTCCCTAGAAAGGGATTAAAACACCCGACTCAGGGTGGAGGGGGCAACAAGATTATCCGATGTTAGAATTCTATTTCCCTAGAAAGGGATTAAAACATAATGAGGGTGAAGGGAGTTCCCAACTCCCATTCACCGTTAGAATTCTATTTCCCTAGAAAGGGATTAAAACTGATAATACAACAGCAGGAAGCTCAAATGCTATATCTAGTTAGAATTCTATTTCCCTAGAAAGGGATTAAAACCTTTGCTTTTCTTATTCCTTCGTTTTCTTGATAAATTTTAGTTAGAATTCTATTTCCCTAGAAAGGGATTAAAACCAAAAACAGAAGAAATTAAGACGCTAAAAGCTAAAATGTTAGAATTCTATTTCCCTAGAAAGGGATTAAAACGGAGATGAAGACGAATCAGGATTTACTGCAACAGGGTGGTGTTAGAATTCTATTTCCCTAGAAAGGGATTAAAACGAATATGAAGTAATAATCAAAGCAATAGAAGAAGCAGGTTAGAATTCTATTTCCCTAGAAAGGGATTAAAACCCATTGCTTTTTTAACTTCTCCGGCAAGCTCTCTATCCGTTAGAATTCTATTTCCCTAGAAAGGGATTAAAACCCTTGAATCTTTGCAGTTTGGAAATTAGCCTTATCCGTTAGAATTCTATTTCCCTAGAAAGGGATTAAAACCAAAATTCACAAAAACACATGCGTTGGGGCTTTATAAAGGTTAGAATTCTATTTCCCTAGAAAGGGATTAAAACAATAAACCTGTTATAGAGTCTTTATCATGTAATTGAGTTAGAATTCTATTTCCCTAGAAAGGGATTAAAACACCAATTATTTAAAATGTCAAGAAGAAAATTAAGGGGCAGGGTTAGAATTCTATTTCCCTAGAAAGGGATTAAAACATATCTGCTTTCATTGTATTAGAGGTATCATATTTTAGTTAGAATTCTATTTCCCTAGAAAGGGATTAAAACATCTATGAATTCAACGGATGCATTGTAGTAGCCAGGATGTTAGAATTCTATTTCCCTAGAAAGGGATTAAAACTCATAAAGCAAACAAACAGGAGATTGGACTGGAGAGGTTAGAATTCTATTTCCCTAGAAAGGGATTAAAACAAAAATCTTATGGAAGGCGACACAAAGTCAATATGGGTTAGAATTCTATTTCCCTAGAAAGGGATTAAAACTCGCAATTATTTAAGGATTTATGCGACAGCAATAAGTTAGAATTCTATTTCCCTAGAAAGGGATTAAAACTTGCTATATGTATTACACATCATTTTTGCTGTCGACCTGTTAGAATTCTATTTCCCTAGAAAGGGATTAAAACTAAAGATATGGCTTATAACAAACAAATTGCATATATGTTAGAATTCTATTTCCCTAGAAAGGGATTAAAACTAATAGAGGGGAGGGGATAAAATGAAATTTAATAAAAAAGTTAGAATTCTATTTCCCTAGAAAGGGATTAAAACAATTTTTTTAGGGTTTAGATATGCAAAAAGAATATTCTTTTCGTTAGAATTCTATTTCCCTAGAAAGGGATTAAAACAATCTATAATGGTTGATGAAACCTTTGTAATTCACCTAGTTAGAATTCTATTTCCCTAGAAAGGGATTAAAACCTATTTTTAATGTCAATTTTCCTTGTTGAACCTTTAGTTAGAATTCTATTTCCCTAGAAAGGGATTAAAACCCAGAGAAGGCAAAGGGAGTTGAAACCTTTATCTGTTAGAATTCTATTTCCCTAGAAAGGGATTAAAAGAGGTTTGAGGTTAGGCTGAGGGCGAACATTTCGCCTAGGCGTTAGAATTCTATTTCCCTAGAAAGGGATTAAAAGGTAGTATATCTAAAAGTTGCTTTACAACACTTGAAGTTAGAATTCTATTTCCCTAGAAAGGGATTAAAAGTTAACAGTTCCATCATTCATTAATGCTAAGGTATGATATGCAATTCTACTTCCCTAAAGAGGGATTAAAAGTCAATTCCTTAAAGGTAAGCTAAAACTGTGTAATAATTAATTTCCCTAAAAAGGGTTTTAAAATGATATTATTTTTGTTTAATATATTTTTAATTGAGTTTTAATATGTGTGTAATTTGCTTTTTAATTGTTTTTAAAATAGGTGCTATAGAGTAATTTTTATAGCACTCTTTTTTAGTAATAATTTTGTTTTTGTAAACATACTATTTCTAAAAATAGTATTTTTTTATTAAACAGGGAGGATATTTATGGGGGATTTTAATCGGGCTGTTGGTATTTTAGAAAATATTATGTTTAATCCTTTTGAGGAAGTGGGGGGAGGTTTTAAGGATTACTCTCTACAAGAACTTGCTTTGGGATTTGAGCTTATAAGGACACTTAGGGATTTACTTTTGAGAGATAGGGAGTTAAAGGGTGAATTAGCCAAGGCATACATAGAAGTTATAAATAGAGAAGAATATAAGATAATAAAGTGTTTTATAGACTTTGTAAAACAAAACTATGAAGTAGTTTTATTGACACGACAAAATAAGCATTTGATACTTGAACAGTTTTTAAATGGCAACAATATAACTTATAACTTATAAAGAATTCATCTTCGGATGAATTCTTTTTCTTTTTAAATTAACCATATCTGGAATTTTTAATATATTTGCAGTAAAATTAAAATATACTTATAAAGAAGGATGTGGTGGTATATTCGGTTATGTTACACCGTTAAAGTCAGAGCTTAAGGTTAGGGAGCTTGATGTTTTCAAGGGTTACTATTGTGGAGTTTGCACATCCCTTGGAAAGATAAACTACCCAACAAAGTACATTTTAAATTACGATATGACCTTCCTCGCTCTATTTTTATCCTCTATAAAGTATGATATGGATAGGCCAAAGAGAAGGTTTTGTGGGTATAAGGTAAATAAAGTAAACTATTTTACCAATGAATATATAGATTATGCAGCTATGATGAATATAATTTTAACCAATAGAAAACTTTTGGATGATTACAATGACGACAAAAACTATATTTCATTTTTACTTTCAAAGATTTTTAATGTGAAAAATAATGAAAAGTTTAGGGATAAAATTGAAGTGATAGACAAAAATCTTAATGAGATGTCCTATTTAGAAAAGCAAAACTCACCTGATATAGACAGATTAAGCCACCTATTTGGAGAAATAACAAAGGAAATATTTGATGTTTTAGAGGGTAAAGTAGGTGAAGTTTTAAAGTATTTTGGGTATAATCTTGGAAGATGGATATATGTAATAGATGCTTTAGATGATTTAGAAAGGGACATAAAGGAAAAGAAGTACAATCCATTGATTTATGCCTTTAACTACAATGAAGAAGAAAACTTTAGAGAAAGGGTAGTTGAAAATATGAGGTTTGTTTTATATAGCTACCTTGAAAACATAACTAAGGCATATGAACTTATTGATATAAAAAAGAATAAGGGGATACTAGATAATATAATTTATCTATCCCTTGCAGACAAGACAGAAAGAATACTAAAGGGGGAAAAGATAAATGAAAAATCCATACGAGCTATTAGGTGTAGACAAGAACGCTTCAATGGAGGATATAAAGAGAGCCTATAGGGAGCTTGTGAAGAAATATCATCCAGATAGATATCATGACAATCCTTTAAAGGAACTTGCAGAGGAAAAGCTGAGAGAAATAAATGAGGCCTATGAATATCTTTTAAATAACCATGAAAAACAACAAGGAGGTTACTCAAGTAGCTATTCATCAGGTGGTTACTATGGCCAAAATAGTTTCTCAGATTTTCAAAGGGTTAGGGAGTATATAAATAGAGGAGACTATTTTAGTGCAGAAAGAGAGTTGAATAGAATAAATATTAGAAATGATGAATGGTTCTATCTTATGGGGCTTATATATATAAACAGAGGTAATTATTCTGTTGGGTATGACTACATAAAAAGAGCATCAGAAATGAACCCATATAATACGGAGTATAGGGATGCACTTTATAGGATGAATAACAGCTATAGAAGTTACAATACTCATTACTATAACACCCCAAGAAGATCAAACGATGACTGCTGTACTATATGTACATATTTATACTGTGCAGATTGCTGTTGTGAATGTTTAGGAGGAGATTTGATTTCCTGCTGTTAAGAGGGGGGATAATGTGGATAAATCCAAAAGGATTGCCTACAGTGGCATAGCCGCAGCACTTACTATAATATCGCTTTATTTAGGGCTTATAAGTGTCAAGGGTAAGATAACTTTTTTATCCCTTTCAAGCTATATCCTTGCAATACCAATTATTGTTTCTAATATATACACTGGGCTTTTGGTGGCATTAGCCTCAGATATATTAGCCTTTTATTTAATACCAAATAAGGTGTATGTGTTAGTTTTTATCCCTATGTCCTTTTATCCTTCTGTTAAGGCATATTTAGAGAGCAGAATAAAATTCAATTGGGTGTTTAAGTACATTTATTTTAACCTTTCTATAATAGCTGTGTATAATGTGTATAAGTTTTTTATTTCAAAGGACATTGTAATAGGTTATTATTATTTATTCTTAATAGCAGCACAACTATTTTTCTATATATATGATGTTGTATTTACAAAATTCATAGGATGGGTGATAAATAAATTAGGGCTGTAAAACACAGCCCTATACTATTATTTCAACTTCCTCACCATTTTGTGATCTTACAGATACTAATTTTAATCCCTTATATTTTCTTAATTCCTTAAAACATTTCTTTAAAGCTCTTAAATCTATGCAATCTATAGTTTCTTTAAACTCCTTATGAAGCCAAGGCTTTCCGAAAAAAATAGTAGCATTAAATATATTAATTGCAGTATTTAATAGAAAATTTGGGATGAATATATCTATTTTTTTACCATTATTTTGCTTGATGTATATTCTCATCTTTCTCACCATTATTCAACTACAACTTCAACAATGTCACCGTTTTCGCTCTTTATATCTACTATTTTACCTTCGAGGCCTTCACTTACTGCCTTTAAAATAGCCTGCATATCAATTTCTTCGAGTCCCTCAACGCCTTCGACTTTTGGTAGCTTTTTAATAGCTGTACCAAGTGTACTAATAAATTTAACAGGAACATTAATGTTTACATTGTCTCCCTTTGATGACTTTACTATAATTTTAAACATTTTTTCTTTAGTTTCATTTATTTTTTCTTGTTCTTTTGAATTAAAAAGTGAAATGAGTTCAGCTGCTTTTTGTGAGTCAATTTTGCCCTCCTCAACCATTTTTAATACCTTCATTACTTCTTCGTTCATTTTAATCCCCCTTATTTATTTTTTAATAAATTAATTGCATCATCGGCTGTTATTTCACCATTTTCAAGCTTTGTTAGTATATCAAGAGTATTATTTTCATCTTTTGTTTTTGTTGGTATGTAACCAAGTGCAGATATTACATCATCAAGTTTGCTTCTTACTGTAGGGTAGGATACTCCAAGTTCCTTTTCAACGTCCTTTATATTTCCCCTGCATTTTATAAAAACTTCAATGAAGTTTAGTTGTTCTGTTGTTAAATTTGAAAATCTTGAAAGCTCAAATTCATTTTCAATAACAGTTTCACATTTTTTGCATTTAAGTTTAGTTGCAATTAATTTTGAATTGCACACAGGACATTTGGATATAATTTTAAATGTCATACTTTTTCACCTCTCTTAATTATATTATAACTCTAATATTAAAAATGTAAATATAAAAATTAAAAATATTAATATATAACACATGAAATATAAAAATATTTAATAAAAAAATTAAAATTTTAAATAGATGTATTTGTTTTCTTAAATAATTTATTAATAAAAAAGGTTTTAATTTGACACCGAATAGGAGAACTGTAATTATACTTTTTGTTTTATTTTTAAGTGCTTTTATTATGTTTGGAGAAAATTAGGTGGAACTGTAGGTAGGGCAAAAAGTCTAAAAAATAATATGTAAAAAATTGTGAATAATATTTTTAATTTTACACAACATAATAAAAAAGGGGTGAAGATATGAGACTTGAAAGGGCTCTGGAAATCCAAGATTCACTTGGAGTAATTGATGTAAAGTATAACGGACACAGCGTTTGGATTGAGGAGGTACATAAATCTACTAAATCAGCAGTAGTAAAGGATCTTGAAACCAACAAGGTGTTTGAAGTACCAGTATCAAAATTACAGGAAGGATAATAAAAATACTTTAGGTGCCTAGCACCTAGAGTATTTTTATGTGTGCCCGGCATGGTCGACAGCTTGGCGGTGAAAGCCCCCTATAGGTTTGGTGTGGTAACTACTAGTTAAATGGCAAGGGTGCCTATCGTAAGGTGGAATCTGAAGGAAGCCGGAGGCAAAGTCCCGGCTCGATGAACAAGAACTACATACGAGACTGTTTTGAGGTGGATGAGTTTACAAAACAAAGTCCAATATTACCCGAACTTCATGCAGTAAATGTGGCGAGTATATTGGACGAAGGTGGTTGCTCTTACCTGGGGAGGTCTAACAGATACATCACTAAAAGAATGAACTTTCAAAGTGGTAACCTATTAAATGTTGGACAGTTGAACTATTAGAAGTCAGCAGAGGTCATAGTACCATGAGATACGCTTTATCATAGGAAGGACTGAATATTAGGAGGTTTTAAATTTTGAAGACTTCGAGAGATATGCAAAGATTGCAGAAAACTGAATATACAGGTTATCTTGCTGAGAATAATGTGGAACATGAAGATAAACAAGGAGTGTATAGAGTATCTCCGGCAGTCTTAGAAGGAGAAACCTGTGCAGAGGAATATGGAACCTTAGAAAGACTACTCTCAAGAGAAAATATACAAAGAGCGTACAAGAGGGTAATTGCTAATAAAGGTAGCCATTGAATAGATAGAATGACAACCTATGAACGTCGGGGATTTCTAATACAAGAGTGGCCAGAAATAAAATTAGCAATATTGCAAGGTAAATACAAACTACAGCCAGTTATAAGAGTTGAGATACCAAAACACAATAGTGGAGTTTGACTACTTGGGATACCAACTGTTCTTGATAGGTTAATTCAACAAGCGATAGCTTAAGAATTAACATTAATATTTGATAAAGGCTTTTCAGAAAACAGTTATGGTTTCAGACCAAATAGGAGTGCAAAAGATGCTGTAAAGAAAGCAAATGAGTACATAAATGAAGGATATATATGGGTGGTAGATTAGACCTAGAGAAATTCTTTGACAAAGTAAATTACGATATCCTGATGAGTTTAGTAAATATAATCCTAGACGATTTAGACAAAGAGTTAGAAAAGAGAGGACATAAGTTCTGCAGATATTCGGATGACTGCAATATATTTGTTAAAAGTGAAAGGGCAGGACTTAGAGTTTAAGAGAGTGTAACTGATTACATAGAAAAGAATCTCAAATTAAAGGTAAACAAAGAGAAAAGTGTAGTTGATAGACTATGGAAAAGAAAATTTCTTGGATTTTCTTATAATATAGTCCAAGGAGAACTAAACATAAGAATAGTAGAGGAAAACAAAAGAATTTAAAAACAAGATAAGAGATATAACTAGCCGAAGGAAACCGATAAGCATATAAGAGAGAATAAATAAATTTAATCAAATAATAATTGGATGGGTGAATTACTTCGGACTTGCGAAAGCAAAGACCCATATGAAAGAATTAGAGCAATAGATAAGAATATAAAGAATGTGTGAATGGAAACTATGGAAAAAGTTCAGAAAAAGGGATAGGAATCTGATAAGATTAGGAATGAAACCATATTTTGCAAAAATATATGCCAATACCCGAAAAGGATATTGACATATAGCAAATAGTTACATTCTATCAACAACTCTAATTAACGAATATTTTAATAAGTAAGGATATAAAAGCCTAATTTCACAGTATTCTAAAATGTATGTAAACTAATGAACTGCCGTGTACCAGACCGGTACGTACGATGGTGTGAGAGGTTGCTGGATAAAATATATTAAGCTCCTACTTGATTACAATTTACACTTATAAATTCTAGCTTCATAAGGCTTTAAAGTTATGCCATCTACATTTTTATCATCGCACTTATAGTTTGATAAAACAAGCTCAGCCTCTTTAATTTTCACATCTTCAGGAAGATTAAACGTAGGTGTTCCATCAAAGAAGTTTACAATTACAAGGAAGGCATCGTCTTCACCTTTTCTAATATATGAATATATCTCTTCATGTTCCCTATTTATTTCAATAAAGTCTCCATAAACAAGAGTTAAATTATTTTTTCTAAGTTCAATAAGCCTTCTATAGTAATTTAATATGGAGTTTTCATCCTGCATTTGAGCCTTAACGTTTATATCTTTATAATTTGAGTTTACCCTAATCCAAGGAGTAGCTTCGCTAAATCCAGCGTTTTTACTGTCGTCCCACTGCATTGGAGTTCTTGCATTGTCCCTTGATGTTAAGTGAAGTCCCTTTATATAGTTTTCGTGGCTCACAAGTCCAGATTCAACAAAATCCCTATATTTATTAAAAACAGCAACATCTCTATAATCCTCAAGTTCAAAGTCCCAAGCGTTTGTCATACCTATTTCATCGCCATAGTAAATAAATGGCGTTCCCTTTTGGGTAAGCTGTAGTGTTGCAAGCATCTTTGCAGACTCTCTATGGTATTTTTCATCATTTCCAAGTCTTGAAACTGTTCTTGTTGAGTCGTGGTTTGAGAAAAATATTGGGCACCAGCCTTCCTTCTCATCCCTCATCTGCCATCCACTCATCTTTTCCTTTATCTCTTTAACTAAATCTATCTTTCTCCTCTCCCAGTCCTTTTCTCCTTTACCTACAGAATGCATGTCAAAATGGAAGGTCATGTCAAGTTCCTCTCTGTCAACGCCTGTGTATAGGTATGCGTTGTGGTAGCTTATTCCACCTGTTTCCCCAATTAAAACATGGTGTCCTGTGTTAAAGGCTCTCCTTCTTATTTCCTTTATATAATCATGCACCTTTGGAAGATTTTGAACGTATTTTATAAAGTCTCCATATATTTGACCTTCCTTAACCTCAGCATCGGGGAAGTTAAAGTCCTTTTCTAAGTGGTTTATAGCATCAAATCTAAATCCATCAACCCCCATGTCTATCCAGAACTGAATCATTTTAATTATTTCATTTCTAACATTTTCATTTCTCCAATTTAAATCTGGCATCTTTTTTGAGAAGAGGTGTAGATAGTATTCGCCAGTTTGTTCATCATATTCCCAAGCACTTCCTCCAAAGAAGGAACCCCAGTTGTTTGGAGGATTTCCATCTTTACCAGGATGCCATATATAGTAGTCTCTATAAGGATTGTCCTTTGATTTTCTGCTTTCAACAAACCAAGGATGTTCATCGGATGTGTGGTTTATAACTAAGTCCATAATAAGTTTCATGTCTCTTTTGTGCATTTCTTCAATTAATAGTTTAAAATCATCAATAGTTCCAAACTCATCCATTATATCGTAGTAGTCACTTATATCATATCCATTGTCGTCGTTTGGAGATTTGTTTATAGGGTTTAAGTATATGATGTTAACTCCTAAGTATTTAAGATAGTCAAGCTTTTCTATTATTCCCTTTAAATCTCCTATTCCATCTCCATTTGTGTCCTTAAAGCTTCTAACATATATTTGATAAGCAATTCCTTCCTTCCACCAAACTCTATTCATAAAAACACCATCCTTTACAATAATTTATAAATTTTAAAATATTAAGAAAATATCACCTTTAAATTAAAGGCTGCCTTATTGAATTTATTTTTAAGACAGCCTGTATATTTATATTTCAACACATACTCCAAAGTGGTCTGATACTACCTCTTTGTTTTTTCCATTAAATATAACAAAAGAAGATTTAACAGTGATAGGCCTATTTACTAGAATTAAATCAAGCCTTAAATCATTTTTATTTTTATCCCAACCGGCTATTTTACCCTTAACTGTAACGCCATCATCCTTTACTAAAGCAAGGTTATATGTGTCAAATAGTCCTTTTTTAAGCATATAGTCATATCCTTCGTTTCGTATAAATGCGTTATTGTTAAAGTCTCCCATAAGGAATGTAAGCTTATTATTATCAATTGTATTATATAATCTATCGAACTGCTGTTTAAATGGTTCTTCTTCATCATTCCACCATCCAAGGTGGCATGAGTAGAAGTCTATTTCATTGTTATTTACAAGTAGAGTAGCTTTTAATATCTTTCTTGTCTTCCAAAAACTAAAGTTGTTTGAGTTTGTTATAAGGAGGGAGTTAGTATTTAATACTTTATGCTTAGTCAACAATGCAACGCCCTCTTCATATTTTCCATATCCTACATGACTCTTTTCATAAAGCATCGTATACTTTACCTTTGAAAGTTCATTTACTCTATTCATGAGAAGGAAGGCAAAGTTGTCTTCTTTAACAATGCCTTCCACAATCTTGCCTTCTATTAGTTGGTTTACTTCCTGTAAAGCTACAACATCATATTCTTTTTCAGCTATGTCCTTTGCAATTATTTCAAGCTTTTCTAGTTGGTTTTCTTCAATCCAAGAGTGGCAGTTTAGTGTTAAAAGCTTCATTATTATGCCCCCAATATATCGTTTATATCTGATTTTAATATATCTGCCTTAGGTCCATATATAGCTTGAACGCCCTTGTCCTTTATGATTAGTCCAACAGCACCGTTTTCCTTCCACTTGCTTTGTTCTGCAACCTTTGAAATGTCATTTACTGTAACTCTAAGTCTTGTCATGCAGGCATCTACATCAACTATATTTTCGCGTCCTCCAAGTAGTTCAATTACCTTTAGAGCAAGTTCTCTGTTGCTTATTCCTGTAGTTGTTGCAGCAGCCTCCTCTTCGGATGTATCAATTGTGTTTTCTCCACGTCCAGGAGTTAATATGTTGAATTTCTTTATTGCAAATTTAAATCCAAAGAAGTTTACTGCAAAGAATAGTACGCATGAAAATATGAAGTTCAATAGGTCTTTTGTAAGTCCTGCATTTATTATCATCGGAGTACGAGTTAAAAGCTCAATAAAACCAAAGGCATGTATTCTTAAGTTTATAAGGTCTGCCATTGCAAAGGCAAGTCCTGTAAAAACTGCATATCCAAAGTATAGTATTGGTGATGTAAACATGAACATAAATTCAATAGGTTCTGTAACACCAGTTAAGAACACTGCAAGTGCAGCAGATAGGAACATTGACTTATACTGTGGTCTTTTTTCTTTATCAACACTTACATACATCGCAAGTGCAATACCTATTAGAGATGCAGTAGAAGTAATAACTTGTCCTACCTTAAATCTTGCTGGATGTACAGTAGATAAAAGTTTGTTATATGTAGCCATATCTCCAGCAGCCTTTAGGTTGTTAAGGTCTGTAATCCATGCAAGCCATAGTGGATCTTGTCCATAAACTACCTGTCCAATTTTATCACCAGTAAGTATGTTGTAAACCCCACCAAGTTCTGTATAGTTCATAGGAATTGTAATCATATGGTGAAGACCAAAAGGAAGAAGAATTCTCTCAAGTGTTCCATATATAAATGTTGATATAAATGGAGCGTTGTCTCTTGATGTTGCAATCCACTTACCAAATGTATTAATACCTGTTTGTACAATTGGCCAAAATATTGAAAGTATGGTTGCTGTAATTACTGAACCTAATATAACAACAAAAGGAACAAATCTTTTTCCATTAAAGAAGGAAAGTGCATTTGGAAGTTTGTTGTAGTTGTAATATTTATTATAAAGTGTAGCACCTAAAAAACCAGATATTATACCAACGAATACTCCCATGTTAAGTGCAGGGGCACCAAGTACAGAAGTAAAGTAGTCTTTAACAACCAAGTTTGAACCAAATATAGTTTTAACTGTTGCGTTTGGATCTTGTAGCATTGCGCTATTTATACCAAATATTGCTCCTGTTACGCGGTTTATTAATATGAAGGCTATAAGCGATGCAAATGCTCCACCTGCTCTTTCCTTTGCCCAAGAACCACCTATTGCAACTGCAAATAATATGTGAAGATTTACTATTATACCCCAACCTAAGTCTTCAACTATTCTTGCAATCGTCTGTGCAAGTGTTATGTCCCCAAATAAAATTCCAATAAGCTTTCCAAGTGAAATCATAAGTCCTGCAGCAGGCATTACTGCAACTACTACCATAAGTGCTTTCCCGAACTTTTGCCAAAAATCAAAGGTGAATATTTTTTTAGACATAGTAAAACCTCCTTCTAAATGAGCAAACGATTGCATAAAGTGTAAAAAAATATTTGATGGTAAACCATCAAATATTTCAGACAATTAACAATTGTAGTATATAGTATAAAAAGTCTGATGTCAAGAAATAAACAATTAATCATAATATTTAAAATTATATGTCATTAATGTTAGTCATATCATATTTTCTAATTATTGTTTTTTCTCTATCAAGATTTAATACATTGCAGTCAAATCTATATCCTCTTATTCCTTGAAGTTGAAGTTGTTTTAAAAGTGTAAATGCTGGGTGGTTGTCAAAGCAACTAAATACTATATCACTATCACAGCCTTCACAGGCATTATCTATTTCAATTACATCGTAGTTATTTTCAATTATTTCTTGTACTATTTCATCGATTGAGTTTTTTAAGTTTGCGTCGATGTGGTATAAGCTCATAGAAGTCGCCTCCAATACAAGAATATTCAGATAATTCCAAAATTAAGTATAAAGCAAATATCGAAATTTGTCAATGATTTAACTAGTTTTTTTATAATTATATTTTTTATGGTGTTACCATTATGTTCTAATATTTTGGTTTACTAAATATAATTTCTATAAGATATGGGGGAGTGGTATATATAAAAAGGTATATTTTGGTTATAATTGCAATACTTTTTATACTATGGGGGGTAAATATGAAGGAGGAAAAGCTTGTTTTTAACTTTGAATATTCATGTGAAACAGAGCAGGAGAGGCTTGTTAGAAGCTTTTTAGAAAATAAATTAACAAACAGCCTAGGGGGAATTTATACAAATTATAAATTAGAGCAGGGGTCAAAGGATGTTTTATCTGAATCTGAGGGGCTTGCTATGATCTATTATGCTTACACTAAAAATGAAGAAAAGTTTAGAGAACATTATGATTTTGTTAGTAATAGAATGCTTTTAAGAAATAACTTGGTATCTTGGAGGGTTGGTGAGGATTATAAGTATTCAGCTTCAGCTAGTATAGATGATTTAAGGATTATAAGGGCACTTATAATCGGTTATAGCGTATTTGACAATAAAGATTATATAAACTTGGCAAAAAAGATATCTACTGCAGTATATAGATATGAATGCAAGAAAGGTTTTTTAGTTGATTATTATGATGGATATAACAAGTCAAATACTATAACACTTTCATACATAGATTTATATACCCTCAATTTAATGGGAAACTATGATTTAAGATTTAAAAGTATATATGAGAACTCTAGGTGGATACTTGAAAATGGTAAGATTGATGGAACTCCATTTTTTGCGTATAAATATAATTTTACAAGCAGGAGGTATTCAAATGATTTAAAGGCAGACATGCTTCAAAATGCAATAGTTGTAGAACATTTAGCAGAGGACAATATATTCTACCTTGATTTTATTGAGTTTATAAAAAATGAAATGAATACTAAAGGGGCAATTTATAGTCAATATGATATAAAAACTAGAAAGCCAACCTCCACTATGGAATCTACCGCAGTTTATGCAACTTTGGCAAGGATAGCACTTTATTATAAAGATATTGATCTATTTAATATGCTATTGCGTAGGATGATGGCATTTCAGGTTAAAGACAAATCATCAAAAATATATGGAGCCTTTGGAGATGTAAGAACAAACTATGCCCATTCCTTTGATAACTTAAATGCTCTTTTGGCCTTAAGGGTTGGAGGGTGTTATGTTAAAGAAAATACTGATTAGTTTAATTATAATACTCAGCTTTATGATGGGGAGAGCTTTTGCAGATAAGGTTAAGGACAAGGTTTTAATTGTATATGATGTAAGACATAAATTTGGTTATGACAATGATGAGGTTTTAACATTTAAATTGGCTTTAGGTCACTTTGATTTAGATGTTTATGAGGTAAGTGAAAGGGACTATTCATTAGGGTTGGTTAATAGGTTTGATTATGTTTTTGTAATGGGGCTTGATGATGAAAAAGTGAGTGAAAGATTAAAAGAAGATTTAATAAGATATAAGGGGATAGTTACTTTTATAGGAAGTGGATTTGAAGATGTATTAAGCCTTGATGAGTTTGGAAACTTTAAATTTTTAGGTAAAAATTTTAATGCTGTTGAGGTAATTTATAAAAACAGCATGTTACCTTTTAGTAGAAGTAAGTATGGAATAGGGGATAGGAATTCTGTTGATTTTTATGATGTAAGAAATGGACAAGTTATAGCTTATTTTAATGATGGAAAAAGGGAAATACCTTATATATTTAATTATAACAATATTTGGGTTGTTACAAGATATGATTCTGAAGGTCCTGTATTTTACATACTCTGTGATGTACTCCATGAGATTTTAAAAATTCCTCATAGGGAAGAAAAAAAGGTGTTTGTTAGAATAGAGGATGTTCATGCAAGGGTTGATATAAAGAGATTACGAAGAATTGGAGATTATCTAAAAAGTGAAGGAATTCCATATATGATAGCCCTAATTCCAGCCTATAAGGAGAATGGAAGAATATATAAAATGTCTGATAATAGGGAATTTGTTGAAACAATAAGATATCTTCAAAGTAATGGGGCAAGTATAGTACTACATGGTTATACTCATCAAATAAGAGATGAAAGGACAGGGGAAGGATATGAGTTTTGGGATATAAAAAATAATAGGCCACCTTCAGATGATATGGAAAAGTATATGCAGGATAGAATATACAGCGCAGTTTTAGAGTGTGTCAAAAATGGAATATATCCTCTTGCATTTGAAGCACCACATTATGCAATAAATAAAGAAGGATATGATTTTTTAAAGAAACATTTTTCAACATACGTTGGACACATTCAAACATCAAACTATTCTTTTTGTACAACAGCATATCCCTTTAAAATCCAAAATATAGAATTTATAAACAGGCTTATACCAGAAAATTTAGGATATGTATATAGCGATAATATAAATGATATTTTTAAAAATTTAGATAGAGCATCTATAGTTAGAGATTACTATGGAGGTTTTTATTTTCATACATTCATGGATATTAATTATCTAAAGAAAATAGTTAAAAAGATAGAGGATAAGGGTTTTGAGTTTTATGATTTAAAAATGGAGGATAACTATGTAAATATAAAGGATATAACAATACAAAGTAAAGGTGGTAATGTTGAATGTAATTATAGAAAAATAAACAGTTTTTATTTTAGCTTCAACCATATTCAAAAGGCAGTCTCCATTATATTTTTAAGTTTAAGTTTAGGTATGGTGGTTATTTTAATTCATTCCATAACTATAAGGAGGGAGAATGTATGATTTTTTACGATAGGTTTTTTTTATTCTCCCTTTATTCTATATGGATAATGCTTTTTTATGGGGGTATATTAACATTCTTTGGATATAAGTATTATTTAGAGGTTAGGAGAAAAAAGTTTAAAATAGACCAGTTTCCCTTTGTATCTATATTAGTTCCAGCGCATAATGAAGAAAAGGTAATAGAGGAGACTGTGAGGAGTATAATGGAGCTTAACTACCCTATTGATAGATTTGAGCTTATTGTAATAGATGATTTATCTATGGATAACACCTCCTTTATTTTAGGTAAGCTTGAGGATGAATTCGCTGGAAGGATGAAGGTTGTAAGGACAAATAAAGAAAATGGTGGAAGAGGAAAGGCAAATGCATTAAATGTAGGGTTAAAACATGCAGTTGGAGAACTTATTGCAGTATATGATGCTGATAACAGGCCAGATAAAAGAGCACTAATGTATTTAGTGGCAGAGATAAACAAAGATGATACATTAGGTGCTGTTATAGGAAAGTTTAGAACTATAAATAAGAATAAAAATTTATTGACTAGGTTTATAAACATCGAAGGATTAAGCTTTCAGTGGATGGCACAGGGAGGAAGATGGAGAATATTTAACCTGTGTACAATTCCAGGTACTAATTTTTTAGTGAGAAGATGCATACTTGATAAAATAGGAGGATGGGATGAAAAAGCTATAGCTGAGGATACAGAAATAAGTATTAGGATATATAGTATGGGGTTTAAAATTAAATTTGTCCCTCAGGCTGTAACTTATGAGCAGGAACCAGAGAATTTAAGGGTTTGGTTTAAGCAGAGGAAAAGATGGGTTAAGGGAAATATTTATGTTGTTTATAAATATTTATTAAGCAAAGATATGAGGAAAAATAGAGCTTATGCTGATGTTTTATACTTTTTTTTAGTCTATGTAATTTTTTTAGCTGCAATTTTTATATCCGATCTTGTTTTTATATTAGGTATCCTAACTGATATTAAAGTATATACTACAGGTAATCTTCTTTTAATTTGGTTTTTGGCATACATAATGTTTGTTCTTGAGGTTTCAATTTCTCTGTCGCTTGAGAAGGAAGAATTTACATTTAACAATATAATGCTTATATTTCTAATGTATTTTACCTACTGCAAGCTTTGGGGAATTGTTTCAGCTCAAGGATTATATTCCTTTATAAAGGATAGGGTTTTAAATAGAGAGCACAAATGGTATAAAACAGAGAGGTTTTAGGGGGGATTTTATGAAAAAAATTATTTACTTTTTCATATTACTGTTTTTTATTTTTACTCCAGAATGTCATTGTGAAGATGTTAAGGTTATAAATTACAAGTTACAAGAAAACATGGAAATAAAGGGCGTGTATAATGAATTTAATATGAATTTTTATGTAAATGACCATTGGATTGTAAGTGATAACAGCTATGTTTATATGAACATAAATATAAGTGAAATGATAAAATATCCATCATCCTCCCTAACTATCTATTTAAATAATTCACCTATTGGAACTATTAATTTGTTTGGAACAAAAAATATACAGACTGCAGTTCCTATTCCTAGTAAAAAGGTAAAAAAGGGGTTTAATACATTAAGTTTTAAGGTCTTTAAAGTAATAAATAAAGAGGACTGTTTGGACTTTATAAATCCTGCAAATTGGGTTGAGTTTTTGGAGGATTCGTATATACATTTGGAGTATTTAGATGAAAATAAAAATATTACCCTTAGGGATTTCCCATATCCATTTTTAAAAAAGGGACAAGATATTCCTGTTGATGCATTGATTTTAACTTCAAGAAGTTTAGATGATATAAATGCAGTTTTGTATTTATCATCTATATTTGGTAAATATGAGCCTTACTCTAATTTGGATATAAATATAAAATTTATAGATGAGTTTAACAATGAAGATAAAAATATAATAGTTATTTCAGATTACAATAAATTAAATGATCGCTTTAAGGCATACATAACAGAATACGAAAAAAAAGAATTAAATAATAAAGCATTAATAAAACTAATTCCTTCTCCTAATGGGAAATATATTTTATTAATAACCTCCATAAGCTCTAAAAAAATTATAGAGGCAGTTAAAGTGTTAGGATATGAGGAATATTTAGAGGGATTAAAAGGAACTTCAACATTATTTGAAGGTTATAAGATGGATTACAATACAACTTTAAGTGATACTTTAACATTGATGGATTTAGGGTATGATGATTTTGTATTAAATAATCAAAATGAGGCTGTTTTTTCGATAGGTATTCCTAAAGAATATGAATTAAAGGATGATGCATATTTAGAGTTAAAATATAGATACTCTAATATGTTGGATTTTAAAAGTTCGTATTTAACTGTGTTTATAAATGGAAGACCATATCTAGATAAACCCCTATCTACAGAAAAGAGTTTAGGAGATAGCCTAAAAATTTCTCTAAAGGAATTTAAAAACAACTCATATATAGAAGTTAAAGTTAAATATAATCTTTATCCAAGGGAAAAAAATTGCATAGATTACTATAACAATAGGCTATTTGCAGTTCTTTTAAATAGTTCAATATTTTATATACCTAAAGAATATAAAACTAGAAGAGATTTAATATATTATCCTGCTCCATTTGTTGAAGGATATAGTTTAAATAATTTAAACCTAGTTCTGCCAAAAAACATTACATCAAGGGAGTTAAAGTATCTGTGTAATATATTTTCTTATCTTGGCCATAGCATTAAAGTAATAGACAATTTAACTGTATCAAGTCAATTGGATGAAAATAGAAATAATTTTATGTATATAAATTCAGATGAAAATATTAAATTATCTAGTTTAAACAAAGAGGTTTATGAGATGTTGATGGGTTTAAAGCAAAATGAGTCAGCATTTTCTCTATTTGATAATAGGGGTTCTTTTTTAGCAGTATTAAAAACCGTAAAGAGTGAAAACATAAAAAATATCGGCATATATTTAAGTAATTTTGACTTTACACCAAGACTAAAGGGGCAAATTTGTATAGTAGATGAAAATGGAAGATTAAGATATTATGAGGTTAAGGATAGTTTTAGTGAAGCTAAAAAAAGCTTAGACAGAGAGAGTTTAGCTAAAATATTTTTTATTTTATCATTAATTGACTTAATTTTATTAATTTTTATTGAAATCAAACAGAATAAATGATAAAATAAACATGTGATTATAAAATAAACAAATGTTTAGGTGATTTTATGACGAATAGAGAGAGAGAAATACTTGAACTTATTAAGAAAAATCCATTTATAACTCAAGAAGAAATAGCATCAAAGCTCAATATAGCAAGGGCTTCAGTGGCAGTTCACATAACAAATCTAATGAAAAAGGGATATATTTTAGGTAAAGGATATATTGTAAATGAGGACGAATATGTTTTGGTTATAGGTGGGGCAAATGTAGACATACAGGGGTTCCCAAAATCAAAGCTTAAGTTTAAAGATTCAAACCCAGGTCAATTGAACATGTCCTTAGGTGGCGTTGGAAGAAATGTTGCAGAAAATTTAGCAAGGCTTAATGTTAATGTTAAGTTGATAACAGCCGTAGGAGAAGATGTGTATGGTCAGAAAATACTTGAGCATTCTAAAAATATAGGAATTGATATGTCCCACAGTTTAGTATTATCAGGAGAATATACATCCACATATCTTTCAATTTTAAATGAAAAGGGAGATATGGAAGTTGCTCTATCCTGTATGGACATATGTGAAAAAATCAATGTTGATTACATTAAGGCTAAAAGGAAGATAATAGAGGGCTCAAGGCTTTGTGTTGTAGATACTAATATTCCAAAGGAAGCAATTGAAGTTTTAACTGAATTTGATGATTTGATTTTGTTTTTAGATACTGTATCAACAGCAAAGGCAGAGAAGGTAAGGGACATTATAGGTAATTTTCACACAGTAAAACCAAATATTTATGAAGCAGAAGTTTTAACAGGAATTTGTGTTGATAGTGTGGATAAAGGTAAAAAGGCCTGCGAAGTCCTTTTAAATAAGGGAGTTAGAAATGTATTTATAAGCCTTGGAGAAAAAGGTGTGATTTATGGAAGCAAAAAAGGAATACACATAATAAAAATGCCAAAGGTTGAGGTAGTTAATGCAACTGGTGCAGGAGATGCCTTTTTGGCTGGGTTAGTATATGGATATTTAAATGAATTTACAATTGAAGAAACAGTTAAATTTGCTATGTCGGCAGCAGCAATAACGCTTTCTTCAAAGGATACTATTTCAGATAGGTTAACAGTACAAAATGTTAAAGATAAACAAAAGGAGTTGGGATTATGTTAAAGGATTATTTGGTTCTTTCAAATGAAGTAAAAGAGGCACTTGAAAATGGAAAGCCTGTTGTAGCACTTGAATCTACAATAATATCTCATGGTATGCCATATCCACAAAATGTTGAAACAGCACTTAAGGTTGAGGAGATAGTAAGACAAAATGGAGCAGTTCCAGCAACAATAGCAATCATAGGTGGAAAGCTAAAGGCAGGTTTAACCAAGGAAGAGATAGAATACCTAGGTAAAAAGGGAAGAGAAATAGTAAAGGTAAGTAGAAGAGACATCCCATATATAGTTGCAAAGGGATTAGATGGAGCAACAACTGTTGCATCAACTATGATTATAGCAGCACTTGCAGGAATTAAGGTGTTTGCAACTGGTGGAATAGGTGGAGTACACAGAGGTGCACAAGAGACCTTTGATATTTCAGCAGATCTTCAAGAGCTTGCAAATACAAATGTTGCAGTGGTTTGCGCAGGTGCTAAATCAATACTTGATTTAGGTCTTACTCTTGAATACCTTGAAACTTTTGGAGTTCCAGTTGTAGGATATAGAACAGATGAGCTTCCAGCCTTCTATACAAGAAGAAGTGGATTTAAGGTTGATTACAGACTAGATACACCAGAGGAGATAGCAAAAATGCTTAAGGTTAAATGGGAACTTAATTTAAAAGGTGGAGTCGTTGTTGCAAATCCAATTCCTGAGGAATATGAAATGGATTATGATACTATAAATAGAGCTATAGAGGATGCATTAAAGGAAGCAGAAGAGAAGGGAATAAAGGGAAAAGAATCAACTCCATTTTTACTTGCAAAGGTTAAGGATATTACAGGTGGAAAGAGCCTTGAGTCTAATATCCAACTTGTATTTAACAATGTAAAACTTGCTGCACAAATTGCAAAAAATTTATAAAAGATGTTGACAGTTTGGCAAGTATCCTGTAAAATGCATATTAATAAAAATTGAATATGCGTTAGACATGATAGAGGCGCGGTGTCTAAGAGTACTATATCTGAGGCAAGCACGATGAGGGTATAGGAAAGGAGCCACCGCCGAAGCGTAGAGCTGATGCTTTAAGGCTCTATGGCTGGGGCTGTATAGAATATATACAGCACTGTCACAAACGCATAGTTTGTGGAGAGCTATCATGCAAAGGCAGGGTACTTATTTTGTACCTTTGGTGTCTTTTGCTTTGATGGACTCTCCTCCGAAAAAATAATTACAAAGGAGGAGTTTTTTTATGCCAGAAATTCTAACACTTCTACCACCAATTGTCGCCATCGTATTGGCATTTATAACTAAAAATGTTCTTTTATCCCTATTTGTAGGGGTGTTCACAGGTACATTTCTTTTAAGTTTAAGTTCCCATGGTTTCCTTTTAAGCTTTTTCTATGCGTTTTTAGGATTAGTGGACAAGATACTTTCATCCCTTGCAGATACTTGGAACGCAGGTGTAATACTTCAATGCCTTGCAATTGGAGGCTTGATTGCAGTTGTATCTAAAATGGGTGGTGCAAAGGCAATAGCAGAATCACTGTCAAAGAGGGCAAAATCAGCAAAGAGTGCACAGCTTATAACTTGGCTTCTTGGGATACTTGTTTTCTTTGATGACTATGCAAATTCATTAATTGTAGGACCAATAATGAGACCTGTTTCAGATAAGATGAAGATATCAAGGGAAAAATTATCATTTATAATAGATGCAACAGCAGCCCCTATTGCAGGAATTGCACTTATATCAACTTGGGTTGGATATGAGATAAGCTTAATAAAGGATGGATATGCTCAAATTGGACAAGATATCAATGCATATGGAATGTTTGTATCAACTATACCATATAGGTTCTACAACATATTTATACTCACATTTATAGTGCTAACAGCAGTTTTAGCACGTGAATTTGGTCCAATGCTTGAGGCCGAAAGGAGAGCCAGAATACTTGGAAAGGTTATTGCAGATGATGCAAAACCAATGGTGTCAAATGAGGCTTCAAATATAGAACCTAAAGAGGGAATTAAATTAAGCATATGGAACGCAGTAGTTCCGATAGGATCACTAATATTGTTTGCATTTTTAGGATTTTACTATAGTGGATATACAAGTATAATGTCAGGAGATAATAAGGAGTTAATTGAGGCTATAAAAAATGCACCATTTTCATTTAATTCAATTAGAGAAATATTTGGTGCATCAGATGCCAGTGTTGTTCTTTTCCAATCAGCCCTTTTATCAAGTATTATAGCGATAGTTATGGCTGTTTCACAAAGAATAATGACAATAGGAGAGGCAATAGATACATGGCTTGAGGGAGTAAAGTCCTTGGTAATAACAGGTGCAATTTTACTTCTTGCTTGGTCCTTATCTGGAACAATTAAAGAGCTTGGAACAGCAAAATATTTAGCAGGTGTTTTATCAGGAACGCTACCTAAGTTCTTACTTCCAAGTATAGTATTTATATTAGGTGCAGTAATATCCTTTGCAACAGGTACATCCTATGGTACTATGGGAATACTTATGCCTCTTGTTATTCCACTTGCGCACTCAATGTCACCTGATGTAAACTTTATGACAATGAGTATAGGAGCAGTACTTACAGGAGCCATTTTTGGTGACCACTGCTCACCGATATCAGATACAACTATTCTATCATCAATGGGTTCAATGTGTGACCACCTACACCATGTTAAAACACAGCTCTATTATGCAGTTGTAGTAGGTGTTGTAACAGTTGTTTGTGGATATCTACCAGTTGCAATAGGAATACCAGTTGTAGTTTCACTTCTACTTGGTGTATTTGCTTGTTTTATGCTTGTAAGGTTTGTTGGAAGACCTGTTGAAGAGATTGAATTAGAGGCTGAAGTAAGTTTAGAGGAGTGATAAAAAAGTAAACTTAAGGCATACAGCCTTAAGTTTACTTTTTTAATGTTAATTTTTTAATAAAACACTAGAATTATTGAAATAAATCTAATATAATATAACATGGATAAAATTAAATACGATTGTTAGGTGAGGCTCCTACAAAGATATATGCTACTGCCCAGAAAAATCGAGAGATTCCAATGGGTTAACAGAAATAATCGTGAAGGTTATTTCTAATGTAGCTGACGAAGAGTCTACGCTTTGTAGTGCTAAAGCTCAACAATAAAGAAATGTATATTTCTCTACTGTTGAGTAGAGATTTTTTTATTTTATTAATGAAGGGAGTGATGGATATGGATTCTAGTAGTCCTTTTCCTGAAAATAAAAACTTAATAAAAAAGAGCCATATCCGTCACTTAGGATATTGGCTCTTCTAAAAAGGAGGGGTCAAGGATGAATGAAAGAATTCTAGAGCTTTTGAAAAGCAAAAATTATAAAGAATTAAGAAGTGAGCTTATAGAGTTAAATGAAGTAAATATAGCAGATATAATTGAAGAAGTAGATACAAGTGAAGCAGTTATATTATTTAGACTTCTACCCAAGGATTTAGCTGTTGATGTTTTTGCTTATCTTTCAAATGAGGCACAGAAAAATATAATTGATTCAATTACAGATAAAGAAATAGAGCATATAATGAACGAAATGTATTTTGACGATATGATAGATTTTATTGAAGAGATGCCTGCACATGTTGTAAAGAAAATATTAAAGAACACAAGGGAAGAAGAGAGAGCCTTAATTAATCAGTTTTTAAACTATCCAGAAAACTCAGCAGGAAGCCTTATGACAATAGAGTATGTTGATTTAAGAAAGGATATGACTGTTGGCGAAGCAATTAAGCATATAAAAGAGACGGGCATTGAAAAGGAAACTATATATACATGCTATGTAATAGATAGCTGTAGGAAGCTTGAGGGAATTATATCATTAAGAAAGCTTGTTATATGTGATGAAAATAGAAAGATTGAAGATATAATGAATACAGACGTAATATACGTTCATACTCACGATGATCAAGAGGTAGTAGCAAGTTTATTTAAAAAGTATGACTTAATTGCTATTCCTGTTTTAGATAAAGAGGAAAGACTTGTTGGAATTATTACAATTGACGATATTGTAGACGTTATTGAACAGGAGAATACAGAGGACTTTCAAAGGATGGCAGGTATGGAACCATCTGATATAGAGTATCTTGATGCAAGTGTGTTCACCTTAGCTAAAAATAGAATAGCATGGCTTTTAATTCTTATGATTTCTGCAACATTTACAGGAAGAATAATTCAAAGATACGAAGAGGTTCTCCAATCGGTTGCAATTTTAGCAGCCTTTATACCAATGCTTATGGACACGGGTGGTAATGCAGGTTCTCAATCATCTACACTTGTAATAAGAGGACTTGCACTTGAGGAGATTAAAACAAAGGATTTCTTTAAAGTTGTTTTTAAAGAATTAAAGGTTTCTTTCATAGTAGGAGTTGTATTATCATTAATAAACTTTTTAAGAATTTATTATATAGAAAAGATAAATTTCAAAGTATCTCTTACAGTAACGATAACACTATTTATTACAATTATGCTTGCAAAGATTGTAGGAGGAGTTCTTCCTATAATTGCAAGAAAACTAAAGCTTGATCCAGCAATCATGGCAAGTCCACTTATTACAACAATAGTGGATGCAGTTGCATTAATAGTATATTTCACTTGTGCTACAATGATATTGGGTATATAAAATAAGCTTTGGAGTTTAATCTCCAAAGCTTATTCCTATTGAACGGGCAACTTGTACAAGCTCACTTTCTGGATCAACATTTTTAGTTTTACCTATAACATTTTCAAGCGAATCATAGGTTATAGTATCTCCTTTAAGACATACCATATTTCCAAACTTTTCTTGATGTATAAGCTCAACTGCAGCTACTCCATATCTTGTTGAAAGAATTCTATCAAAGGTTGAAGTGTTTCCTCCCCTTTGTATATGTCCAAGCACAGCACATCTAATTTCATTGCTCTTTATTAATTTTTCTAAGTCACTTGCAAGTTTATTACCTATTCCTCCAAGTCTTATTGGATCTGGACTGTCTTCAACAATTTTACTAATTACTACATTACCATCCTTTGGTTTTGCACCCTCTGCAATTACTATTATACTAAATGGTTTACCTTGTGCTTTTCTTTGTTCAATCTTTTCTACAATCTTTTCAATTCTATATGGAATTTCAGGTATTAAAATTACATCAGCAGAACCTGCAATGCCAGAGTACAGAGCAATCCAACCAGCATTTCTTCCCATAACCTCAAGTATCATAATTCTGTGGTGTGATTCTGCTGTTGTATGGAGCCTGTCAAGTGCATCTGTTGCAACATCTATGGCTGAATAAAAACCAAAGGTTAAATCTGTTGAATATAAATCATTATCTATTGTTTTTGGGATACCTATAACTTTAACTCCCTTTCTTGCAAAGTCGCGTGCACTTGTTAAAGTTCCATCTCCACCTATTACAACAAGTACATCTACATTTTCTTTTTTTAAATTTTCTATTGCAACATCTGAAACATCCTTCTTTACTATTTTTCCATTTTCCTCAATTGGATAGTCAAACAAATTGTCCTTATTTGAACTGTAAAGTATCGTTCCGCCCTTGTGTAGTATTCCTGAAACAGTATCAAGAGTTAAAGGAATAAAGTCGTTTTTATAAAGACCCCTATATCCATATCTGTAGCCTATTACTTCATAGCCATATTTTAAAATTGCTGTTCGTGTAACTGCACGAATGACAGCGTTAAGACCTGGACAATCCCCACCACCAGTTAAAATAGCAATCTTTTTAACTGCCATATAAACCCCTCCAATTTAATTAATTAAATCAAGACCCTATTATTAAAATTATAGTATTAAAAATAAATTAAAATAAATAATATTACATAATTTCTAAAGTTATTTTTATTTAACAAAAAAAGTATTTTTAAATAGATACATGTAGCATTACACCTAATTCCCTGAATATAAAAAGTTGATTTGGTTAAATTAATAATAACAGAACAAAACAGGAGGTGAACAGAATGAATACAACAGGAAAGAACCAAAAGGTTGTTCCAGAAGCAAAGAAAGCTCTTAACCAATTCAAATATGAAGTAGCTAATGAAGTAGGTGTTAAGGTTCCAGATGGAGGTTACTGGGGAAATATGACTTCTAAGGAATGTGGAACAGTAGGTGGCTACATGGTTAAGAAGATGGTTGAAGCTTACGAAAGAAATCTAGCTGGTAAGCAATAACCTAAAAACCTAACAAAAAAAAGGGAGTATCTTCGGATGCTCCCTTTTTTATTGTTTGCAATTGTAATTTTTTTATTTAACAACAATTTAATA
Source organism: Thermobrachium celere DSM 8682 (assembly GCF_000430995.1). Taxonomy (GTDB): domain Bacteria; phylum Bacillota; class Clostridia; order Clostridiales; family Caloramatoraceae; genus Thermobrachium; species Thermobrachium celere. The sequence continues at coordinate 67,901 of NZ_HF952039.1, read as the reverse complement.
AGTGAATATACTGTATAAGGGGGGATAGAAATGAAGATATGTATAGACCCTGGTCATGGAGGATTTGATTCAGGTGCTGTTGGACCAACTTTGTTAATGGAAAAGGATGTAAATTTATCAATTTCATTAAAGTTAGCAGAGATACTAAAATTTAATGGAATTGATGTAGTCTTAACAAGAGAAAAGGATGAAAACCCTGCCAGGAATTCAAGAGAGAGTTTGAAAAATAGGGTGGATTTTGCAAATTCTATAGGTGCTGATTATTTTATAAGTATACATTGTAATAGTGCTGCAGATAAAAATGCTAGTGGGAGTGAAGTATATTGTTATAGCTTAAGGAGTCCTGCTAAAAGTATTGCAGAACAAATATTAAAGGAACTTGTGGATAAGATGGGATTTAGAAATAGAGGGGTTAAAACTAGAAATTTTTATGTTTTGAAACACACAAAGATGCCAGCATGCCTTGTTGAAGTGGCATTTATAAGCAATATAAAGGAAGAAGCTATACTAAAGAACGAAAATATGCAGAAAAAGATTGCCCTTTGTATTGCAAGGGGAATTGGAAATGCATTAGGAATAACAATATATGATATAAAACAGGGAAAGGTTATTGCAAAATCTGGACTCAATGTAAGAAAGGGTCCAACACTACAATCACCTATAGTTCAAGTTTTAAAATATGGAGAAGTGGTTAAGGTATATGAGATTATAGATGGCTGGTATAGGGTAGATGGTGGATGGGTATTTGGAAGGTATATTGAATTTATTTAATAGGGTGTTTAATTTTAAATGTTATTTATAATATTGCCTCATGAAAGGATTATTAATTTTAAATCCTTACATGAGGCTTTTTAAACAATACATTATACAGCTTCTATTTTAAATGTAATTGTCTTTTCCTTTGGTTTATCAGAATACTTTTCCTTTAAAAATTTTTCTGCAACTTGAGGGAATAGAAGGTATGATAAAACATCCTCATCTGTCTTTGCAAAATCCTTTATTTGTTCCTTTGTTTTTTCAAATACAGGTTCTAACATATCTGCAAATCTAATTTCAAGAGGTTTTTCATCTCCTAATATCTTCTTTATCAATTCTTCACTTATCTTACCAGGTGCTTTTCCATATTCACCCTTTATGTAGGCCTTAACTTCCTTTAATACTATTTTGTATCTTTCACCTTGAAGCACATTAAGAGCAGCTTGAGTTCCAACCATTTGGCTCATTGGAGTAACAAGTGGTGGATAACCTAAATCTTCACGTACTCTTGGAACTTCAGCTAAAACCTCTTCTAGTCTGTGGAGAGCCTTCTGTTCCTTTAATTGAGATATAAGATTAGAAAGCATTCCCCCAGGTACTTGGTAAACTAATGCATCTGTATCAGTTCCAAGTACAAATGGGTTAAGTTGTCCTGATTCTACATATTTATCTTTAACCTTTTTAAAGTGGTCATTTATTTCCTTTAATATTTTTTCATTTAGACCTGTTTCGTATCCAAGCTCCTTTAGGGCATAGTGCATTGATTCGGTAGCTGGTTGGCTTGTTCCACCTGAGAAGGAGCTAATTGCAGTATCTATGCAGTCAACACCAGCTTCAACGGCCTTAAGATAAGTCATTGGTGCAAGGCCTGTTGTACTGTGTGTATGAAGTACAATTGGTAGTTTAACAGTCTTTTTTAAGGCAGAAACAAGCTCATAGGCATCCTTTGGCCCCATTATTCCTGCCATGTCTTTAATACATATTGAATGAACTCCCATTGATTCTAATTCCTTGGCAAGTTTAATGTAGCTTTCTATATTGTGAATTGGACTTATTGTGTAGGCTATGGTTCCTTGGGCATGTCCCCCTTGCTTTATTACTTCATCTACACAAACTTCAATATTTCTAAAATCATTTAGTGCATCAAATATTCTTATAATATCTATACCATTATGTATAGCCTTTTTTACAAATTCTCTAACAACATCATCTGGATAATGTTTATAACCTAACAGATTTTGTCCTCTAAGAAGCATTTGAAGTTTTGTGTTTTTAACTCTTTTTCTTATGTTTCTCAGTCTTTCCCATGGGTCTTCGTTTAAAAATCTAAGGCATGAGTCAAATGTTGCACCACCCCATGCTTCTAAAGAATGATATCCTGCAGAATCTAAAAGTTCAAGTACAGCCTCAAATTCTTTGTAAGGAAGTCTTGTCGCAATTAAAGATTGGTTTGCATCTCTTAATATAGTTTCTGTAATGTTAACTCTCATATCCCCACTCCTTTTCGTTTGTTAAGAATATTATACAATAAATTATCGATAATATCAAAAAAATGAAGGATAAATTTCAAACATCATGAAATAAATTTACTAATTAAAATAATTCATTATGTATTGCAAATCTTTACTAAAGGCAATATAATTGTTTATAATAATAATTTTACTTTTTAGGAACCGACTCCTAAAAAAAAAGGGGATGAGTCGGGATGGGAAACTTGCGCAAAAAAATAGAAAAACTAARGGGTTGTTGGATGAAAAACTAAGAGAAAATAACTACGTAACTAATGATGAAATAGTTAAAATAAGTCAAGAATTAGATGAATATATAGTAATATTTCAGAAAAAATATCAAAATAAGAAGGTAGTATAGGGGATTTCCCCTATTTTTTTGCAGTTGACAAAAAAAATTCATGGTAATATAATCAAGATAGAACCTGCACCTGTAGCTCAGCAGGATAGAGCAACGGTTTCCTAAACCGTGTGTCGGAGGTTCGAATCCTCTCAGGTGCACCACAGGTATTAAAACGCTTAAACGCTTATAAACACATATATAAATGTGTTTGTAGGCGTTTTTTGTTTAAAATTCTCCGATTAATTCAAGGATGTTTAAAATGAAGCGTTTTAAAATCAATATGACAAATTTTAAACGGCATAATGTAGTTAACACAAATTTTATGACCATATTTTAAAAAGCCACTGATTTTATAAATTGGTGGCTTTTTAAAATTTAAAAATTAACTAATATGATATATAATAAATATGTAACAATAATAGCGAAAGGGTGGGGTTCCATTGAAAACTCTATTTGAATTATGTAGGCCAAGAGAAAGTGTATTTGATGAAACAAAAAGAGATGATGTGCTTGACTTAACAGACTTAATAGAAAACAGGATAAATCCAGAGCAATTCTTTGAAGAAAACTATATAACACAAGGGATGAGTATATTATTTGATACAGCTTTTAAAAGATTTCATAGACAAGGGCAAACAGGAATAATTAAGCTTACTCAATCAATGGGTGGTGGTAAAACCCATAACATGATTGCACTTGGATTGTTAGCTAAATATCCAAGAATAAGGGAAAAAATACTTGGTGAAAAGTATAGAAATAGCCATTTAGGTGAAATAAAGGTTGTTGCATTTACTGGACGTGAGTCAGATGCACCATTTGGAATATGGGGCTCAATTGCAGAGCAATTAGGCAAGAAGGAATATTTTAAAGATTATTATTCACCACTTCAAGCCCCAGGTCAAACAGCTTGGGTTAATTTGTTAAAGGGTGAACCATTGCTTATTTTACTTGATGAGCTACCACCATATCTTGAAAATGCAAAATCAAAGGTTATTGGAGACACTAACCTTGCTGTTATTACAACAACAGCACTTGCAAATCTTTTTAATGCTATAGCAAAGGAAGAACTATCAAATGTTTGTTTAGTAGTATCAGACCTTAAGGCAAGCTATGAAAGTGGAAGCGAACTTTTACAATCATCTTTTAAAGAATTAGAAGGTGAAATAAATCGTTTTGCATTAAATATAGAGCCAGTTCAACAAGCATCAGATGAAGTATATCATATATTGAGAAAAAGATTATTTAAAGAACTTCCAAGTATGGAAGAAATAAATGAAGTTGCAAATGCATATAAGTCAGCAGTAAATGAAGCAAGGCAAATGGGATATACAAGTATATCAGCAGACCAAGTATATATTGGAATAAAGGATTCCTATCCATTCCATCCTGTAATTAAAGATCTGTATGCGAGATTCAAAGAGAATCCAGGATTCCAGCAAACAAGAGGCCTTATTAGGTTGATGAGAATAATAATAAATCAGCTATATAGAGGAGAAGAGCCACTTGCAGCAAAGAAATATTTAGTAAATGTATATGATTTTGACTTAAATGACCATGAGATGTTTACGGCAATAACACAAATTAAGCCATCATTATCAAATGCAATATCCCATGACATTGCATCAAATGGAAAGGCAGTAGCAGAAATTTATGATAGATCTTTAAATGAAACATCAATGCAGGAGATCAGCAAAATAATATTGGTAGCTTCACTTGCGGATGTCCCACATGCATTGCTTGGACTTTCAGAACATGAGATAATAGGTTATCTATGTGAGCCAAATAAAGATATAACAAGAATTAAAAGAGCATTGCAGGAACTTGCAATGAGGGCATGGTATTTAAATACAGATAGAGATGGAAGAATATTCTTCCAAAATATAAAAAATATAATTGCTGAAATGAATTCATTAATAGATTCCTATGACAATGAAAGTGCTAAAAAGGAACTTAGAACATTCTTAGAAGAAAAGTTTAAGCCAAGTTTAGCAGATTGCTATCAAAAGCTATATGTATTTCCAGCATTAGATGAAGTACAACTTGAACAAGACAAGATATCTCTTATAATAGTTGAACCATATGAGTTATCAAACGATTTAAATCCAGAAGTTCAAAAGTTTTATGAATATCAAAGATTTAAAAATAGAGTTATGTTTTTAACAGGTCAACGAAGAACAATGGAAAACCTGTATACAAAGGCTAAAGAACACAAGGCTATAAATGCAATAATTAAAAGGATGAAGGAAGAAAGGATAAAGGATAGTGATCCACAATTCCAAAAGGCACAGGATAAGCTTGATAAGATAAAATTAGAATTACTTCAAACAGCAAGAGAGACCTTCCAGTGCCTATACTATCCTTCTAAATATGGTCTGTTAAAAGTAGACTTTATTATGCAGTTTGTGGGAAATGAATATAATGGTGAAAAGCAAATAAAAGAAGTACTAATTCAAAGACAAAAGTTTACAACCGATTTGGATGATGATAAGTTAAGACAAAAATGTGAAGCAAGATTATTTACTCAAAAGGAAATGAGATGGCAAGATATTAAGGAAAGGGCAGCAATAAATCCAGAATGGCAATGGCATGAACCAAGTGCATTAGATAATTTGCTTGAAAATATGTTAAGAAAAGATATATGGAGACAAAATGGTGGATATGTTGATAAAGGGCCATTCCCAAAAGAAAAGACAAATGTATTAATACAACAAATAAGATATGATGAAGAAACAGGAGAGGCTGTTTTAAGGCTAACTCCACAATATGGTAATAAGATTTATTATGAAATAGATGGACCAGCAACAAGTGCATCAAATTTAGTAGAAAATCCAAATGAATTTAAAACTAAAGAATTAAAGTTATCATTTGTTTGTATAGATTCAAATGGTGAACATGAAACAGGTGATCCAGTATATTGGACAAATAAAATAACGATAAAGGGTAGAGTATATGACAAAAATGGTAAGAAAGTATTGGAACTAAAGGCTAATCCAAATGTAAAGATAAAATATACTACAGATGGTTCGAATCCAAAGGAAAATGGTGGAATATATGAAGGAGAAGTGGAAATACCAGATAATACTACAATAATATTGGCAGTGGCTGAAGAAAAGGGTATTTATTCAGAACAAATACAAATTAAAGTAGAAAAGGGACAAGTAAACGCAAGAGAAATAGATAAATCAAGAAAGCTAACACTTGTTAAAAGATTAAAATTCCAAGATACTAAATCAACCTATGAAGAATTGAATATGTTAAAGAAGCATAATGTATCAGTTTCAGATGTAAATATAATTCTATTTAGAAATGATATATCATCAAGTGGTGGATGGATAGATCTTTCAATGGGAAATGATATTGTATGTAAACCTGATGCAATAGAGACGGTTCTTGATAACATAAGAAATACTCTAGTTCAAAGTGGAAGTGTAAATATTTCGTTTGAATATAGTAAGGCTATTTTTGAGACAGGACAAAACTTCTTAGATTACATCGCAGATAAAAAGAAGACACTAACTGAATTTGAAGAAAGGGAGATAATTCAATAATGGCAAAAGATACAATAGGATTTGGGTTTAACCCAGAAGAATCAGAACACCATTTTCTGGTTATAATTCCAAGAAGTCCAAATGCTAAAGTGGTTGTCTATGAGAGATTTGCGTGGCAACATGATAAAGATACACAGGTTTTAGATATAAAAAGAGATATACCTAAAGTTGAACTTTCAAAACATAAATGGAAAATGATAGAGGATACACTTAGGACAGAATTTAATGAAAGGCTTAAAAAGGATAAGCTACCTGTTGGTAAATGGCAGATAGGACAAACACCAGTTCACAGATTATTTGGTAAAGAACTTGTATTACTTGCATGGGCAATAGAGGATTGTGACCCAAGTGTTATACCTACTGCAATAAAGAACTGGCTTGGCCTATCTAAAGAAGAGAGATGGTGGCTCTTTACAATGACAAACGCTGCAACAGGCCATGCAAACGATAAACGAGGTTGGAGAAAGGCAATAAGATATGCCTTAACAGAAAATCCTGTTGAGGAGGCAGTAAAACAATTAAACTTACTTGATTATGCTATACAAAGGGAGATAGATAAATAGAGGTGAAGCTAAATGGAGAATTTATCATTCATAGAAAAGCAGTTTCCAGTATCAAAGGTTTCAAAGGAAAGTTATAAGGAAAGAAAGGCAAACTTAGGACAGACATTAACAGGACTTGGTAAATGGTGGGGCAGAAAGCCCCTCATACTTGTTAGAGCAACACTACTTGGACTTTTAATGCCAACATCAGATAATCCAAAGAAGGATAGAGAGATATTTTTAAAAATACTAACAATGGATGAAAAGGGATTGGAATTAAGAAAGGATAAGTCTATACCAGCATCAGAAGTATATAACTACTTAACACCAAGTGAAAGAAGTAGATATTTTGTTGAATCTTCTGGGAAGGTTCAATATATTTCAGGACTTTCTAAAGAAGAAAAACAAAATGCTCAAATGATTGCCTTTAAAAGGATGAGTTATGACGAAAAGTTAAAATACTGCAAAAGGCCAGAGGAAGTTGAGCTTAAGGATAAAAATGAATGGGATAAGATAAATGAACACCTTGGAACTAATGCCTACAACCTTCAGGAGCTTGTAAGACAGCTTGGTGAAAAAAGATTTGGAAAGGTACCAACTGTTGGAGACTGCTTTGCAGGGGGAGGAAGTATTCCATTTGAGGCAGCAAGGATGGGATTTGATGTATATGCATCAGATTTAAACCCTATTGCAATGCTTTTAACATGGTCTGCACTTAATATACTTGGAAGTAGTAAAGAAGAAATTGAGGAGCTTAAAAAGTTTCAAGAGAGGGTATATAACAAGGCGGATGCGATTATAACTGAATGGGGTATAGAACATAATGAAGAAGGACATAGGGCAAATGCATATTTATATTGCAATGAAACAATATGCCCAGAGTGTGGATATAAGGTTCCACTTGCACCATCTTGGGTTATAGGTAAAGGGACAAAGACAGTAGCAATTTTAAAGGATAATGGACATGGTGGATTTGATATTGAGATAAAGATGGATGCANTGGTCTGCACTTAATATACTTGGAAGTAGTAAAGAAGAAATTGAGGAGCTTAAAAAGTTTCAAGAGAGGGTATATAACAAGGCGGATGCGATTATAACTGAATGGGGTATAGAACATAATGAAGAAGGACATAGGGCAAATGCATATTTATATTGCAATGAAACAATATGCCCAGAGTGTGGATATAAGGTTCCACTTGCACCATCTTGGGTTATAGGTAAAGGGACAAAGACAGTAGCAATTTTAAAGGATAATGGACATGGTGGATTTGATATTGAGATAAAGATGGATGCAACAAGTGAAGAGATGAAGAAGGCTGAAAAAGGGACTGTAAGGGATAGTAAGCTTATATGTCCACATTGTAATATGGAAACACCTATTACAGCCATAAGGAAGGATAGAAGGCTTGATGATGGAACAATAGTATATGGATTAAGAAGATGGGAAAAGCATGAATTTATGCCAAGGGAAGAGGATGTATTTCAAGAGAGATTATATTGTATAAGATATGAAGACCAAAATGGCAACAGATACTATACAGCACCAACAAAGGAAGATTTAAAAAGGGAAGAGAAGGTAATAGAGCTTTTAAAGGAAAGATTTGAAAGATGGCAGGAGAAGGGGTATATTCCAAGTAGTGTTATAGAAGAAGGAGATGAAACTTCAAGATTATTAAGAGAAAGAGGATGGGCATATTGGCATCAGCTATTTAATCCAAGGCAACTACTTGTACACGGGCTTTTAATGGAGCTTATTGACAAAGAGGCAAAGACAAAGAAGGAGAAGGTTGTTGGGCTTTTAGGAAGCAATAAGTGTTGTGATTGGAATTCAAAACTTAGTATTTGGAATACAGGTGTGGGAACAGAAAAAACACAAAATACATTTTCTAATCAGGCATTAAATACATTGTTTAATTATGGAGCAAGAAGTTTAAAACATTTAGAAAGTAGCTGGTTTTTAAATTTAAATTGTTTCAATAAAAGTAATATAGAAAATCTAAAACCATTAGATGCACGAGTTATTAAAGATTATAATTTGTTTTGGCTTACTGACCCACCCTATGCAGATGCTGTTAACTACCATGAACTATCTGAATTTTTCCTTGCGTGGGATAAGAAGATGCTACTTGATATATTTCCAGAATGGTATGCAGACTCTAAAAGGGCATTGGCTGTAAAAGGAACAGGAGAAGATTTCAATCAAAGCATGATAGATATATACAGAAACTTAGCAGAACATATGCCAGATGATGGTATGCAGGTAGTTATGTTTACCCACCAAGCAGTAAGCGTATGGGCAGATTTAACATTAATACTTTGGGCAGCAGGGCTTAGGGTAACAGCAGCATGGACAATTGCAACAGAAACAGAATCAGGTGGACTTAAGGATGGAAACTATGTAAAAGGAACAGTTCTTCTTGTTTTAAGAAAACAACTTTCAGATACAACAGCCTTTTTAGATGAGCTATATCCAGAAATAGAGTTTGAAGTAAAAAGACAAATAGATAGCATGAGGGAACTAGATGATAAAGAAGACCCTAATTTTAATGATGCAGATTACATTTTAGCAGCTTATGCTGCAGCACTTAGGGTATTGACCTCCTATAAACGAATAGAAGATATAGATATACAATATGAACTATCCAAAAAAGGACAAAGAGGATATGTATCACCTGTTGAAAATATAATACAAGAGGCTGTAAAGATTGCTTATGACTATTTGACACCAACAGGATTTGATATGTTTACATGGAAGACCTTAACTTCAGAAGAAAGATTCTATATAAAGGGGCTTGACTTAGAAAAGAGTGGAGTAAATCAACTTTCAGCTTATCAAGAAATTGCAAGGGGTTTTGGTGTTAAGGAATATAAGGAACTTCTACAAAGTACGAAGGCAAATAATGCAAGACTTAAAACAGCAAAGGAATTTGGCATGAAAAACATAGGAACAAGCGATAACTTTAGTAATTCACTTTTAAGGAATGTTTTTGCAGCACTTCATCAATCAATAAAAGAGGAAAACACAATGCAGGGTAGAAATTGGTTAAAGAATGAGCTTCCAAACTATTGGAGTCAAAGAAATACAATAATAAGCATACTTGAATTTATTGCCACATTTGAACACATAGAAAATATGAATCACTGGCATGAAGAAGCAAAGTATGCAAAGCTTTTAATAGAATTAATAAAGCATGATGGGGTATAATGGGGTGGTATTTTGATTTACAGGTATTCATCAAGGAGACAAAAATTAGATAAAACATTTTTAGATGAAAAATTAAGAGGAGCATTGGCCTACGATAGAATAGCAGGCTATTTTAGCTCCTCTATTCTTGAGATAGCAGGTGAAGCCATAGAATCTGTAGAAGGTATAGTTCGTGTTGTTTGTAATTCAGAGCTATCAATAGAAGATGTAAAAACAGCAAAGGCAGCAAAGGAGGCCCAAAGAAGAGAGTGGTGTGAATCAGAGCCTGAAAAGAAGTTAATAGGAGCAGGTTTGAGACTTGAAAAGCTTTATAATCTATTAAAGTCAGGAAAACTGCAAATTAAGGTTATTCCAAATGATGTATTTGGACTAATACATGGTAAGGCAGGAGTAATCACACTAAAGGATGGTAGAAAAACATCGTTTATAGGTAGTGTAAATGAAACAGCTTCAGCATGGAAATTAAATTATGAAATTCTTTGGGAAGATGATTCCAAGGAGGCTGTAGACTGGGTACAAGAGGAATTTGATTTCTTTTGGAATAGTCAATATGCTATTCCATTGTCTGATTTTATAATTGAAGATATAAAGAGGTTGGCACAGAGAAAAGTTATATATTCTATTGAAGAATGGAGAAAAAATGCAGAGCCAGCTTCAACAGTAATAGAATCGCCAGTTTATCGTAAGGAACTTGGGCTTTGGGAACATCAAAAGTATTTTATAAATCTTGCCTTTGAAGACCATAAAAAATCCTATGGTGCAAGATATGTTCTTGCTGACATGGTAGGGCTTGGTAAAACTGTTCAGCTTGCTATGGCAGCACAACTTATGGCTTTATATGGTGATAATCCAATACTTATAATTGTTCCTAAAACATTGCTTTGGCAATGGCAGGATGAATTATATAACCTGCTTGATATGCCGTCAGCTGTTTGGACAGGAAGAGAATGGGTTGATGAGAATGGATTAAAGTATCCTTCAAATGGAGATATAAGTATTAAGAAATGTCCAAGAAGGATAGGAATTGTATCGCAAGGGCTTATTACATCTAATTCACCTATTGTAGATTATTTATTGTCAATGGAATATGAATGTGTAATTGTGGATGAAGCACATAGGGCAAGAAGAAAAAAATATAATCAAGGAAATGATAAAACAGTAGCACACGAATCGAATCAAAACAATTTAATGAGGTTCTTGATGGATATTTCAAAGAGAACAAAAAGTATGCTTTTAGCAACTGCAACACCAGTACAGTTACATCCAATTGAGGCTTGGGATTTGTTGGAGATTTTATCGCAAAAAAATGACAGTGTTTTAGGAAGTAAGTTTAGTAAATGGAGAACACAACCAGAGAAGGCACTAAATTTACTTTTAGGTAAGGAAAAGTTTAATGAATTTGATATGAGTATAATTGATTGGGTAAGAGATCCTTTCCCACCAGCCAACGAAGATATTAATTTTTCGCTTGTAAGAAGACGTGCTGATATGAAGGATGATGAATTTGTTTTAAGCCATGAAGCAATAGAAGGTTTAAAAACAACACCTGATTATAGAAGGTTAGGAAGAATAATAGAAAATAATTTTATTGAATTTCATAATCCATTTATAAGGCATATTGTTAGAAGAACAAGAGATTTTCTTGAAAATACAATAAACCCAGAGACAAATGAACCATATTTAAAGAAGGTAGAAGTTAAACTGTTTGGAGAAAGAGATGATGAAGCTATAGTATTACCACCATATCTAAAAAAGGCCTATGGATATGCAGAAGAGTTTAGTGCACTTTTACAAAAGCGTGTAAAGGGTGGAGGCTTTTTAAAGACATTACTTTTAAAAAGAGTTGGAAGTACTATAATTGCTGGTAAGAATACAGCAGAAAAGATGTTATCTAACTGGAATATGCTTCAAACTGATGATGACTACGAAGATGAAGATGTAGATAAGATAAATGAGGAAAAGGAAGAAATTAAAAACTTAACAGCAGAAGAACAAGATTGTTTAAGAAAGTTTATTGAATGCTTAGAAAACAACCAAGCAAAGGACCCAAAGTATGAACTTGTATTAAAATTATTAATTAATGACAAATGGATAGATAGAGGTTGTATAATATTCTCACAATACTACGATTCAGCATACTTTGTGGCTGAAAATTTATCAAAGGATTTAAAGTTTGAGAAGATAGGACTTTATGCAGGTGGAGATAAGTCAGGAATATTTGTTGATGGAGTATTTGAAAGAAGAACAAAGGAAGAATTAAAACAGATGGTTAGACGACATGAATTAAGAGTATTAGTTGGAACAGATGCGGCAAGCGAAGGATTAAATCTGCAAACGTTAGGAAGCCTTATAAACCTTGACCTACCTTGGAATCCAACAAGACTTGAGCAACGAAAAGGGCGTATACAAAGAATAGGACAGATATATGATGAGGTATATATTTATAACATGAGATACAAGGATTCGGTTGAAGATAGAGTACATGAACTATTATCATCAAGACTTGAAAATATACACAATTTATTTGGACAAATTCCAGATATTTTAGAGGATGTTTGGGTTAAGGTTGCATTAAATGAAATAGAAGAAGCAAAACATATAATTGATGCTGTTCCTAAACAGCATCCATTTGAACTAAGATATAATCAAGTAAAAAGAATTGATTGGGAAAGCTGTTCAACAGTATTAGATAGTAAAGAGAAGAAAAAGTGTTTAATGAGTGGGTGGAAATGATGATTCAATTTTAAATTTAATCTTGGATTGTAAAAATTTAATAATATACGCCTTAAAAGAAAATCCTATTGAGGAGTCAGTAAAACAATTAAATTTACTTGATTATGCTATACAAAGGGAGATAGATAAATAGAGGTGAAGCTAAATGGAGAATTTATCATTCATAGAAAAGCAGTTTCCAGTATCAAAGGTTTCAAAGGAAAGCTATAAGGAAAGAAAGGCAAACTTAGGACAGACATTAACAGGACTTGGTAAATGGTGGGGCAGAAAGCCCCTCATACTTGTTAGAGCAACACTACTTGGACTTTTAATGCCAGCATCAGATAATCCAAAGAAGGATAGAGAGATATTTTTAAAAATATTAACAATGGATGAAAAGGGATTAGAATTAAGAAAGGATAAAGCTATACCAGCATCAGAAGTATATAACTACTTAACACCAAGTGAAAGAAGTAGATATTTTGTTGAATCTTCTGGGAAGGTTCAATATATTTCAGGACTTTCTAAAGAAGAAAAACAAAATGCTCAAATGATTGCCTTTAAAAGGATGAGTTATGACGAAAAGCTAAAATACTGCAAAAGGCCAGAGGAAGTTGAGCTTAAGGATAAAAACGAATGGGATAAAATAAATGACCACCTTGGAACTAATGCCTACAGCCTTCAGGAGCTTGTAAGACAGCTTGGTGAAAAAAGATTTGGAAAGGTACCAACTGTTGGAGACTGCTTTGCAGGGGGAGGAAGTATTCCATTTGAGGCAGCAAGGATGGGATTTGATGTATATGCATCAGATTTAAACCCTATTGCAATGCTTTTAACATGGTCTGCACTTAATATACTTGGAAGTAGTAAAGAAGAAATTGAGGAGCTTAAAAAGTTTCAAGAGAGGGTATATAACAAGGCGGATGCGATTATAACTGAATGGGGTATAGAACATAATGAAGAAGGACATAGGGCAAATGCATATTTATATTGCAATGAAACAATATGCCCAGAGTGTGGATATAAGGTTCCACTTGCACCATCTTGGGTTATAGGTAAAGGGACAAAGACAGTAGCAATTTTAAAGGATAATGGACATGGTGGATTTGATATTGAGATAAAGATGGATGCAACAAGTGAAGAGATGAAGAAGGCTGAAAAAGGGACTGTAAGGGATAGTANGGATATAAGGTTCCACTTGCACCATCTTGGGTTATAGGTAAAGGGACAAAGACAGTAGCAATTTTAAAGGATAATGGACATGGTGGATTTGATATTGAGATAAAGATGGATGCAACAAGTGAAGAGATGAAGAAGGCTGAAAAAGGGACTGTAAGGGATAGTAAGCTTATATGTCCACATTGTAATATGGAAACACCTATTACAGCCATAAGGAAGGATAGAAGGCTTGATGATGGAACAATAGTATATGGATTAAGAAGATGGGAAAAGCATGAATTTATGCCAAGGGAAGAGGATGTATTTCAAGAGAGATTATATTGCATAAGATATGAAGACCAAAATGGCAACAGGTACTATACAGCACCAACAAAGGAAGATTTAAAAAGGGAAGAGAAGGTAATAGAGCTTTTAAAGGAAAGATTTGAAAGATGGCAGGAGAAGGGGTATATTCCAAGTAGTATTATAGAAGAGGGATATAATACGAGCCAAGTTATTCGAGAAAGAGGATGGGCATATTGGCATCAGCTATTTAATCCAAGGCAACTACTTGTACACGGGCTTTTAATGGAGCTTATTGATAAAGAAGCTAAAACAAAGAAGGAGAAGGTTGTTGGGCTTTTAGGAAGCAATAAGTGTTGTGATTGGAATTCGAAACTTAGTATTTGGAATACAGGTATTGGTGTAGAAACAACGCAAAATACATTTTCTAATCAGGCATTAAATACATTGTTTAATTATGGAACTAGGAGTTTAAAGCATTTAGGAAGTAGTTGGTTTTTAAATATTAATTATTTTAAGATAAGTAAAGGTGAAAATCTAAAACCGATAGATGCGCGAGTTATTAGAGATTATAATTTGTTTTGGCTTACTGACCCACCCTATGCAGATGCTGTTAACTACCATGAGCTATCTGAATTTTTCCTTGCGTGGGACAAGAAGATGCTACTTGATATATTTCCAGAATGGTATGCAGACTCCAAAAGGGCATTGGCTGTCAAAGGAACAGGGGAAGATTTCAATCAAAGCATGATAGATATATACAGAAACTTAGCAGAACATATGCCTGATGATGGTATGCAGGTTGTTATGTTTACCCACCAAGCAGTAAGCGTATGGGCAGATTTAACATTAATACTTTGGGCAGCAGGGCTTAGGGTAACAGCAGCATGGACAATTGCAACAGAAACAGAATCAGGTGGACTTAAGGATGGAAATTATGTAAAAGGAACCGTTCTTCTTGTTTTAAGAAAACAACTTTCAGATACAACAGCCTTTTTAGATGAGCTATATCCAGAAATAGAATTTGAAGTAAAAAGACAAATCGATAGCATGAGGGAACTTGATGATAAAGAAGACCCTAATTTTAATGATGCAGATTACATTTTAGCAGCTTATGCTGCAGCACTTAGAGTATTGACCTCCTATAAACGAATAGAAGATATAGATATACAATATGAACTATCCAAAAAAGGACAAAGAGGATATGTATCACCTGTTGAAAATATAATACAAGAGGCTGTAAAGATTGCTTATGACTATTTGACACCAACAGGATTTGATATGTTTACATGGAAGACCTTAACATCAGAAGAAAGATTCTATATAAAGGGGCTTGACTTAGAAAAGAGTGGAGTAAATCAGCTTTCAGCTTATCAAGAAATTGCAAGGGGCTTTGGTGTTAAGGAATATAAGGAACTTCTACAAAGTACGAAGGCAAATAATGCAAGACTTAAAACAGCAAAGGAATTTGGAATGAAAAACATAGGAACAAGCGATAACTTTAGTAATTCACTTTTAAGGAATGTTTTTGCTGCACTTCATCAATCAATAAAAGAGGAAAACACAATGCAGGGTAGAAATTGGTTGAAGAATGAGCTTCCAAACTATTGGAGTCAAAGAAATACAATAATAAGTATACTTGAATTTATTGCCACATTTGAACACATAGAAAATATGAAGCACTGGCATGAAGAAGCAAAGTATGCAAAGCTTTTAATAGAACTAATAAGGCATGATGGGGTATAATGGGGTGGTATTTTGATTAATAGGTACTTGTCAATGAGATAAAAAATAGTAAAAAGAGATTATATAGACTAAAAATATCAATTTATGAGGCACATAATGCCTCATTTTTTTATAAAATAGCAGTATAAAAGATTTAACCTATTGAATAAAACACTATAAATTATCTAAAGCATTGTCGCAAATTGTAGATAAAAAGTATTTGTTAAGAAATATTAAAAGTGGAAAAAACGAATAAATTAAAATATTGATTTTATATTTGATAAATTTTATTAAATATTAATTATAGATATACTGGGGGTATTAAAATGGGCTTTTTAGATTTGTTTAAAAATGAGAAGAACTTAAAATTATCTAATTCTAAAGAAATTATAGAATTAGATAATTTTAATAAGGATGATATTGTTATTAATAATAAAAAATTTCACATACCATATGATGTTTTAAAATTACTATGGTTTGTTGATGGTCCACTAAAAAATTATAATCCAGCCCAGGGAAAAACTTTTGAAGTTGAAGGAATAATAATAAGCTTTTCTTCACCTAAAACAGTAGAACCCAGTGCTATAAGTATTAAATTACCGATTAGAGAAGTAAAGAATAAAAACAATGTAGAAAAACTAGGATATTATCCATCATATGGACCAAATTTTTTATCAACGGGTTTGACACCTTCTCAAAGATGGGTATATTTAGATTGGTTACAAAACATTGAGCAAGAAATAGATATAGGCTATGTATTTTTATTTTATTATGGTTTAGAAAGACATTTATTTTTAGGAGATGCAGATTCAGCATTTGAAATGATTTTGAGATTAAGGAAATTTCATAAGAATAAGTCTTTTACATATTATACAACAAATGCTTTAATAGCTGCGAGTATTTTTCATAAGAGGGAAGATTGGTTTTTAAAGTTTTTTAATACTATAACAGATATAGAAGATGTTGAAGTGAATGATATGTATTTATTAGCAAAATATGTACTCAAGAAAGGTTTAACAGCCAAAGAGATAATGAAAATATCAAAAATGGTTGGTTTTAATAATCAAAGATATATAAAGGATGAGAAAGATTTGTTTGAACAGGAATTAAGAAAAATATTAATAGATACGTACTCCTGTGAAGAAATGCCTTTAGATAGATTTAAAATAACAGATTCTCCAAGAGAGCAAAAAGTTATTTTAGCAAACTATTCTTTAGATGATAACCAACGAATGCCTGAAATACCATCGTTGACTCAAAATAACATATTTGCTGAAACAGTAAAGATGTTGTTAGAAGCGGCACATGAAAATGTCAAAACGATTTTGAAATATTTAAGAAAAAATAAGGAAACCAACTTTATTGTACAGAAAATAGACAACACGCCTCAGAAAAAGCCTGATGATGTTTATAAAAAATCACCTATATTTAATGAAATAGATGTTAAAATGTTTGACGAAAATGTAAGGTATTATGATGAGGGAATTTGTCCAAATTGTAAAAGTAAAGTTGATAAAAGGCCTGCAAAGAAATGAAACGTTTTCAACGGTTTCCTAAACCGTGTGTCGGAGGTTCGAATCCTCTCAGGTGCACCAGGTAAAAAGAGTCGGTGTTTTACCGACTCTTTTTATTTTAAAAAAAATATTTTCAGAAAAATTAAACATTTTAAAGTTTTGGTCGATAAATATATAAAGAAATATAAGGGGGCATTTTTATGCTATATACAGTAATTCTAGCTGGTGGACAAGGTAAAAGATTTAGCATTAATTCTGAGGTACCAAAACAGTTTGTAGCTCTACAAAATAGTAAGACTATGCTTGAGGAAACCTATGAACTTGCAAAGAAGATTTCACCTAAAGAGAAGATTTTTGTTGTTGGTTTAAAAGAATATAGGGATAGAATTAGGGAACTTATTGATATAGACGATAGAAATATAATACTTGAGCCAATGTGTAGAGATACCTATGCGGCAATAATGTATGCAACTTTAAAGATAAAAGAAATACAGCCCAATGCAGTTCTTTTATTTTTACCAACAGATCTACTATTAGATAATGAGCTTGATGTTTTAAGGGCAATTACTATGGGATATAATTTTGTATTAGGTAATTTAGATAAAATACTTGTTTTTGGAAGTAGATATGGTAAGTTGAGCAATTTACTATTGGACATAAAAATAGGTGATATTAAGGAAAAACAAATATATGTAAGCAGTATAAGTAAAAAGGTAAGTGAAGTAAAGGATACAGGCATTTATATGGCGTACATTGATACATTTTTAGAGCACTTCAATTATAAGGAACTGCAGGAGATGAAAAAGGCAATAAAAGAAGATAGACTGGATGAATACTATAGACATATAAGACCAATAAGCATGACTGAGAGATTATTAGAAAGCGATGGAAGATTAGTAACTATGATTATAGATTCTAAAATTATTGATGCTGATACCCGTGAGGATATATTAAATATTATTTCTATAAGAGATGAGATAACAGTGTAATTAAAAAAGCCCTTAAAATAGGCTTTTTTAATTAAATATAATTTGTCGAAATAGTTTACTTTTTTATACTTTGTGGTATAATATGACAAAAGGAGGTTGGTACCATGAAAAAGTTTAGTTTTGATTTTATTGGAGAAAAGAGAGCAAAAAGAAGCTTAAGAAAAGGTCTTGCGACAGGTGTAGCAATAGGCGCAGCACTTGGGGCAATTTCAGGTATATTATTTGCACCAAAGTCAGGTAAAGAAACAAGAGAGGATTTAAAGGAGGGTGCAAAGGAAGCAGTAGACAAAGCTAAAGAAGTTGCAGAAAAGGTAAAATCAAAGGTTGTAAAGACAAACTACTGCTGTGAAGGAGAAGAATGCATTGAGGATTTTGACTGCTGCTGTGGAGATAATATAGAATGTTGCTGTGAAGAGGATGAAGAATGCCAAGATTCAAACTGTTGCTGTAATGAGGAGAGCGAAGAAGATAAAGATGCTAAAAAAGAAGAATAGTAAGAGGTGAATGGGGTGGAATTTACATTTACATTATCTTTAAAGGATCTGTTTTTTATAGTAGGTATTTTTGCAGTAGCATTTGTTACATATTATCTAATTAAGATATTAAAGAAATTATATTCAGTATTGGATAGCCTACAGGTTTTAGTAAATAGGAACAAGGAAAACATAAACAATACATTAGATATCCTACCAAAACTTGTGGAAAATGTTAATAAAATTGCATCAAATATTGAAGCAAAGGGAAGTGAAATATCAAATATAGTATCAAGTGCAGATGAGGTGGCTGCAACCATAGATGATATAGTTTCAACTATTTCAGATGTGATATCTGCGTTTTCTCAATTTAAAAGTTTATTTTCAAAAAAGAGGTATAAAATAAAGAGGTAAGGTTTTGCTTACCTCTTTATTTTATACAACACATCAAACTGTATTTCCTTTGGGTATTTTTTTATAAATTCATCTAAACTAATTTCTTCTGATTTAAATTTTGAAAGGAACATGTCAAAATCATTATTTTCTTCAAGTAGGGGTTCTACATCCTCTTTGTTGCTGTCAATGATAATAAATTTAAATTCTCCATCTATATTTTTTATTATATCAAGAACATTTTCGGTTAATCTATGTGGGCTTACAACTATGTCACAGGCACAGTGTCCATTGCTTATGTGATACAATTTATCATATTTAGTTTTTACTATATTAGATAAGTTTTGTACGTATAGGCTACTTTTTTCGTTTCTTAGAATAACATCTTCATTAATACTGCTGTTTGTTTCAACAAACATAAAATAACACATATAACCACCCCTTTTCTTGTATTAATATTATATTAACAGAAAATTATTATCAAAGCAAAGAGATTATCTTTATAACCATATTTATTTTATAAAAAACATAATTTATAATATCTGTGGGTGATATTATGGAATATTTTATGAGGGAAGCTATAAAGGAAGCAAAAAAGTGCCTTTTTATTGATGAAGTACCAGTTGGTGCCGTGGTTGTTAAAGATGGAAAGATAGTTGGAAGAGGACATAATTTGAGGGAGACTTTAAAGGATGCAACAGCACATGCGGAGATTTTAGCCATACAGGAGGCATGTAGAAATTTAGGTGGTTGGAGGTTAATAGATTGTGAAATATATGTAACCTTAGAACCTTGTGTAATGTGTGCTGGGGCACTTGTAAACAGTAGAATAAAAAGGCTGGTTTTTGGGGCCTATGATAAAAGGTTTGGTGCCTGTGGGACTCTTTATAACATAGCCTATGATGAAAGGTTAAATCATAGGATAGAGGTTGTTGGGGGAGTGCTTGAAAAGGAGTGTGCAACCCTTTTAAGTGATTTTTTTAAAAAAAAGAGAGGATTATAGTTCCTCTCTTTTTATTTGCATTCTATTATTAAAGAAGGTTTTATATCCTAATAATAAGAATATAATTACACTTATAGATACACTACCTAAAATACCTAGCATAATAGCAATTTGGTACTCTATTGCAACTAAAGGGGATGAGCCAGATAGTATTTGTCCAGTCATCATTCCAGGTAAAAATACAATTCCCATACCAACCATTGAGTTTATAGTAGGCAGTATTGCAGAGTCAAAGGCATTGTCTAATATTGATTTGCTGGCATCCTTAGGAGATGCACCAAGCATAAGTGAGCATTCGATCATATCAACTTGATTTTTAAACCCTTCAACTAATTTATTTATTCCAAGACTTATTCCTGTCATAGAATTGCCAATTACCATACCTGCCAGAGGGATAAAATACTGTGGATTATACCATGGTTTTATGTTTATTACTATAAAAATGAAATAAATTAATGTAAACAAAGTCCCAGTGAGCATAGAAAAAATAACAACCTTTTTAAGTTCCTTTGAAAGTCTGTTTTTTGAACGCTTTATAATGTTTTGTATTGCGAATACTTCCATAATTGATATAACAAGTACAGTTATAATTGGGTTTGGAGTTTTAAATATATATGTTAGAATGTATCCTGTTAATATTAGTTGTAGAGTCATTCTTGTAGTAGAGATTATAATTTCCTTTTCTCTATTTAATCCTCTTTTTCTAACGATTAAAAGAAGAATTATGATAAATAAATATGCAGATATCACCTGCAGAATAGAAAGCCTAACAGCTCCATTCATTAAATCATCTCCTTTTATTAATTTCAATAATGAAGTCGGAATATTTTTTTGCTATGTCTTTGGCATGTGTTACCATAACAAGAGTCTTATTGTTTTTCTTTGTATATTCTACTATATAATTTATAACTATATCTTCAGTGTTTTCATCAAGGGCAGAAGTTGGTTCGTCTAAAAGTATAACTTCTGGGTTCATTATAAGCACCCTAATTAAGCATATTCTCTGTTTTTCTCCACCTGATAGATTTTCAGCAGATTCACTTAAGTTTTTATTTACATTAAACTTTTCTAAAAGAGTTTTTATTTCCTCAAGATTATAATTGAAAGACTTAGCAAACCTTTTACCTATTAAAATATTATCTAGTATACTTCCTTTATATATAACAGGAGTTTGAGGAAGCATAACAACCTTTCTTCTTAAATCAATTGGGTTGTAATTGTTTATTTCTATTCCTTCATAATAAATTTCCCCTTCATCTGGGCTAATTATATTATTTAGCATTTTAAGTAGAGTCGTTTTACCACTGCCACTTTCCCCTACTATGCTTGTAACAGAGTTTTTATTTATAATAAGATGTTCAATATCTAAAATATCTTTAAATTTAAGATTTTTTATTTCAAACATTCTTTAACCTCCTATTTCATTGATAAGTTCAAGAGCCTTCTCTTTTGCCATTTTAAGCACAGTTTCTCCGTCTTTAGTGATAGAGTAGTATTTTCTAATCTTCCCATTAACATTTTGCTCCTCTACGTTTAAAAGGCCTTCTTTATAGAGGGTATGGAGTATAGGATATAATGTACCAGGACTTATATCGTAACCATGGTGTCTAAGTTCCTCTATCATCCAAGAGCCATAGAAGGGCTCTTTTTTAGCATGATGAAGTATATGTATTTCAATAAACCCTAAAAACAGCTTTCTTAGTATTTTATTGTCCATAAAAATACTCCTTTCGAAACGCGTTATCGAAATACGATATAAAAATTATATCACCATTGAGAAAACAATACAAGTTAACTAAATATAAAATGTTGACATTAAAATGTAATACATTTATCATATTATTTAGATGGAGAGATGGCAGAGTGGTCTATTGCACACGACTCGAAATCGTGCGTACGGGTAACCGTACCGTGGGTTCAAATCCCACTCTCTCCGCCAAAGTGCCACCCAGGTGAAATGTGACATTTTCCATAATGTCCCATGCACCTGGGATTTATTTTTTAAATGATTTTTTAAATATTCAAAAAAGTTCTTATAGAAGGATACAAGTAAATAGTGTAGAATATATTTTATAGAGAGTAGGCGGTATCTTTATTTATGTATTACTAAAAAAGGAGGGTACATAATGTTTAAAACAGATATTGAAATTGCACAGGAGGCAAAGCTCTCAGACATAAGAGAGATTGCTAGAAAGCTTGATATTACAGAGGATGAGATTGAACTTTATGGAAAATACAAGGCAAAGGTGGATTATAACATATTAAAGAATAAGCCAAGTAGAAATGGAAAACTAATATTAGTTACGGCAATCAACCCAACTCCAGCAGGAGAAGGAAAAACTACAAACTCAATTGGACTTGCAGATGCATTAACTCTACTTGGTAAAAGAACTGCAGTGGCACTTCGCGAACCATCTCTTGGACCTGTCTTTGGAATTAAAGGAGGAGCAGCAGGCGGCGGCTATTCACAAGTTGTTCCAATGGAGGATATAAATCTTCACTTTACTGGCGATTTTCACGCAATAGGTTCAGCAAATAATTTACTTGCAGCTATGATTGATAACCATATTTATCAAGGAAACGAATTAAACATCGATCCAAGAAGAATAACTTGGAGAAGATGTGTTGATATGAACGATAGACAACTTAGATTTATTGTGAGCGGACTTGGTGGAAAGGTAAATGGAGTTCCAAGAGAAGATGGCTTTGATATTACTGTTGCGTCTGAAGTTATGGCTATTTTCTGTTTATCAAAGGATATAGCAGACCTAAAGGAAAGATTATCAAGGATAGTTGTAGGATATACAAGGGACGGAAAACCAGTAACAGCAGGAGATTTAAAGGCACAAGGTGCAATGGCAGCGCTTCTAAAGGATGCTTTAAAGCCTAATTTAGTTCAAACATTAGGCAAAACCCCTGCATTTGTTCATGGCGGACCATTTGCAAATATTGCCCATGGATGTAACTCAATAATGGCTACAAAGATGGCACTTCATCTTGCAGATTATGTTGTAACTGAAGCTGGATTTGGTGCGGATTTAGGTGCTGAAAAATTCATAGATATAAAGTGTAGAATGGCAGGTATTGAGCCAAGTGCTGTTGTTATTGTTGCAACAGTAAGGGCCTTGAAATATAATGGTGGTGTACCAAAGGATAAATTAGGAGAAAAGAATTTAGAGGCTCTTGAAAAGGGACTTCCAAATTTATTAAAGCATGTTGAAAATATTACAAGGGTATTTAACCTTCCAGCAGTGGTTGCACTTAACAAGTTCCCAACAGATACAGAAGAAGAAATAGAACTTATAAAGCAAAAATGTGCTGAACTTGGAGTTAGTGTAAAGGTATCAGAAGTTTGGGCAAAAGGTGGAGAAGGTGGAATAGAGGTTGCTCAAGAAGTTTTAAGATTAATAGAGCAAAAGGATAGAAATATGCAGTTCTGCTATGACTTAGAAATGCCAATTAAGGATAAAATTAAAACAATAGCAAGAAAGATCTACGGTGCAGAGGATGCAGTATTTACACAAGATGCAGAAAAGCAGATTGCAGAACTTGAAAAGCTTGGATTTGGTAACCTTCCAATATGTATGGCTAAAACTCAATATTCATTAAGTGATGACCCAACTAAACTTGGAAGGCCAGAAGGATTTAAGATAACTGTAAGGGAAGTATATGTATCAGCAGGTGCCGGTTTTGTTGTAGCAATTACAGGAAGCATAATGAAGATGCCTGGACTTCCAAAGGTTCCTGCAGCAGAAAAGATAGATGTTGATGAAAATGGTAGAATAACAGGACTTTTCTAGGAGGGATACCTTGATATTATATGGTAGAGAAGTAGCAGATAAGATGTCAGAAGAAATACTAAACGAAGTAAAAGAGTTGAAGGATAAGGGAATAGAGCCTAAGCTTGCAATTGTAAGGGTAGGTAGAAATGAAAGCGACCTATCCTATGAGAGAGGCGCAATAAAAAGAGCTGAAAAGCTGGGTATTAAGGTTGAAGTTTTTGAACTACAAGAAGATATAAAAACAGATGATTTAGTAGGATGTATAGAAAGAATAAACAATGATAAACTAATACATGGAATTCTTTTGTTTAGACCTCTTCCAAAGCATATTGATGAGAACCATATAAAAAACGCCATAAACCCTATAAAGGATATAGACTGCATAAATCCTATAAATGTAGCAAAGGTTATGGAGGGGGATAAAACAGGCTTTGCCCCATGTACACCTTCTGCAGTAGTTGAAATATTAAAGCATTACAACATAGATATAAAAGGTAAAAATGTTGTGGTAATAGGAAGATCGATGGTAGTGGGTAAGCCTCTATCTATGCTTCTATTAAATGAAGATGCAACAGTTACAATATGCCATTCTAAAACTCAAAATCTTAAGGAAGTAACAAAAAATGCGGATATACTTATTGTAGCAATAGGAAGGGCAAAATTTATAAATAGGGAATATGTTAGCAATAAAACAACTGTGATAGATGTAGGTATTAATGTGGATAGTGTGGGTAATCTCTGCGGTGATGTTGATTTTGATGATGTAAAAGAGTTAGTAAAAGATATAACTCCAGTGCCAGGAGGAGTTGGTGCTGTAACAAACACAGTCTTATTTAAAAATTTGGTTAAGGCATGTAAGATGCAAATGGGTTATTGATTTTAAGGGCTGTTTAAAACAGCCCTATAATTTTAGAAATTAAAATAAAATAAAAATAAAACAAAATAAAATATAATTATAAATTTACTGAAATATTTTTAAATTGTGTATTGACGTAATATATTTAACACTGTTATAATGAAAATAGATTACGAAATGGGTTTCGAAAAATAATTTAAGAGGTGTAGTGCTTTGACAACAATTTATGATATATCAAAAGCTACAGGCTTTTCACCAACAACAGTTTCAAAGGCTTTAAATAATTACCCAGACGTAAGCGAAAAGACAAAGCAGATTATACTAAAAAAAGCAAATGAAATGGGATATATACCAAACTCACATGCTAGAATTTTAACTACAAAAAAGTCATGGACAATAGGAGTTTTATTTGATGAAAAGCTAAACGTTGGTATTAAACATCCATTCTTTAGTGCTATTTTAGAAAGTTTTAAGAAAAATGTTGAGATGAAGGGATATGATTTGCTGTTTATATCAAAAGATATAGGTGGGGATAAGATAACTTATCTTGACCATTGCAAAATAAGAGGAGTGGATGGAGTATTAATAATAACTTCAGACCCAAACAATGAACAAATACAAGAACTTATAAATAGTGATTTCCCATGTGTATTAGTTGATAATGAGAGCAGAAAAGCAAGCAGTGTTCATTCTGATGACACTATGGGATGTTATTTAGCAGTTAAGCATCTATACTCATTAGGTCATAGAAAAATAGCTCACATATATGGAAGTAGAGATACCTTTGCAGGTGATTTAAGATACATCGCATTTTTAGAAGCTCTAAAGGAGTTAAACTTAGAAATAAGAGATGACTACCTTGTTGATGGAGGATATTTCACCTATGAAGGTGGCTTTAGTGCCATGAGCAAGTTATTGGAATTAGAGGATTTGCCAACAGCAGTATTTGCAGCAGGAGATCTTATGGCTGTTGGAGCAATAAGTGCAATTAAAGAAAAGGGCTTAAGAGTTCCTGAAGATATATCAATAATTGGATATGATGATTTGGATATTTGTAGATATATAACTCCTAAACTTACAACAATAAAGCAAAATACAGATTTGATAGGAGAGAATGCTGCAGATATTCTTATAAATGCAATTGATAAGAAGAATACTAGAACATCAGTTATAGTTCCTGTTGAATTAGTTATTAGAGATTCTTGTAAATCTTTAAAATAACCTTCTTTTTTTAACGAATTCGAAACCGGTTTCGAAATGCAAAATAATATAAACATTCCAATGTTACATATGTGTGAGGAACACATATAAATAAAGAAATTAATGAGGGGGTAAATTAAATGAAAATGAAAAAGTATTTAAGCATCCTGCTATCCACAGTGGTTGTTGCTACATCACTAGTTGGATGCGGGCCAAAGACTGGGGAAAAGAGCAAAACATTAGAAGTGAAAAAGGACAAAGTGTTAAGAGTTTGGTCCTTCACTGACGAATTAAAGAAACCATTAGAGTACTTTGAAAAGAAATATGGTATCAAAACAGAACTTACTATTATTCCAACAGAAAACTATGCGTCAAAAATTCAACCAGTATTAGAAAGTGGAGTTGGAGCTCCAGACGTATTTACTGCAGAAATTGCTTGGTTAAAGCAATGGACAGATCTACCATATTGGGAAAATCTATCAGAAGATCCATACAACGCTGATGAGTGGGAAAAGGATTATGTTCCATACGTATTCAATTTAGGTAAGGACAGCAAGGGTAATGTAAAGGCTCTATCATGGCAAGCAACTCCAGGTGGATTTATATATAAGAGATGGATTGCAAGAAAAGTTTGGGGAAATGATGATCCTGCTTTTGTAGCAGAAAAGCTATCAACTATGGAAAACTTTTTAAAGGCTGCAGAAGAATTAAAGAAGGCAGGATACAAGATCCTACCTGATGAAGGTGCTCTTCGTTGGTTTGCTAAGGGATCAGATCCTAAGCCATGGGTAAATGAAAAGAATGAATTACAACTTACTCAAGCACAAATAGATTTTATGGATTACCAAAAGAAACTACGTGATAATGAATATACAGCAATGGCTCCAGAATGGTCACCAGCATGGTTTGCATCAATGCAAGGTCCAGTACCAGTTAATGCAGGATGGGAAAAGGATATAAACAAGGTTAAGGGAAATAAGACTGAAGTATTTGGTTATGTAATGCCAACATGGGGACTACATTATGTAATTAAGCCAAATGCAAAGAATACAGCAGGAGATTGGGGATTAACTAATGGTCCATCACCATATTTCTGGGGTGGTACATGGATAGGAATATATTCAGGTTCAGACAATAAAGGTGCTGCTTGGGAATTTGTTAAGATGATGACTCATGATGAAGAGTTCTTAAATTGGTGGTACAAAGAAACTGGGGACCTATTATCATACAAGCCTGTAACAGATAAGGTAAAGGATTCAGCTTCAGATTCATTCCTAAAGGGACAAAACCACTATCAATTCTTCTTAAAAGAAGCTGACAAGATTAATCCAAATATAGTAACTAAGTATGACCAAGGAATAGATAATATCTGGGGTAATGTAGTTTCAGAGTATGTAAATGGTAAGAAGACTAAGGAAGAAGCAATCAACGAATTCTACAAGCAAGTGAAAAATGCATATCCTGAAATTATAACTCCACTAGATAAGAAATAATAAAATAAATAAAAAAAGTATAATAGGTGGACGAAAGTTCACCTATTATACTAAATAAATAGAAAGAGGGTGTACTATGAATTCAAAAAACAAATACGGATATTTATTTATATCTCCCTTCTTTATAGTATTTAGTATATTTGGTGTATATCCAATACTTCTTTCTCTATATATGAGTTTTACGGACTATAAAGGAATTGGTTCACCATACAGTGCAAACTGGGTAGGATTACAACAATATGCAAGATTAATTAAAGACGCATATTTCCTACAAGCATTTATAAATACATGGAAAATTTGGGGAGTAAACATTATTCTTCAGTTAGCATTAGCTTTGATACTAGCAGTTATATTCTCAGATATGAGATTAAAACTTAAGGGTGTAAGTTTATTTAGAGCAATATTTTATCTACCTAATTTAATGACAGTTTCATCTGTTGCGCTATTATTCCTATATATTTTAGACTGGCATCATGGTGCTCTAAATGGACTTCTACTTAGAGCAGGACTTATATCAAAACCTGTTAACTGGTTAGGCCAGCCTCATACAGCACAACTTGCTGTGTCACTTATACAGACATGGTTGTGGTTTGGACATACATTTATCATAATCTTTGCAGGTATTGAGGGAATTTCAAAGGACTACTTTGAAGCTGCTATGATAGATGGAGCAAACAGAGTTCAAACATTCTTTAAAGTAACTCTACCTTTATTAAAACCTATTATGATTTATGTAGTTATAACATCACTTATTGGTGGATTACAGCTCTTTGAAATACCTTTCTTAATATCTCAAAACGGACTTGGAGGTCCAGAAGGCTCATTAGTAACAATGGTACTATACCTATTTAATCAAGCATTTAAATACCGAAACTTTGGATATGCCGCAGCAGTTGCATATGGATTGTTCTTGATAATATTAGTATTCTCTGTAATTGTCTTCAAGGGCATGTTCAAGGAAGAGGTTTAGGAGGTGTGCTTTTTGAATAAAAGAAATTTTATCCGAGGTATTTTATATGCTTTTTTAACTCTACTTGCAATAACATGTTTAATACCTTTTGCGATGATGATAATAAATTCAACACGTTCAAATACAGAAATAGTTAGAGGTTTCTCAATAATTCCTGGAAAAAGCTTGATAGAAAATTATAAAAACATGATGTATCACATGGATGTTAGTGATGGTGTATTTAAAGGTATATGGCTAGGATATAAAAACAGCTTTATAATAGCTGTTTCTGTAACAGTATTAAGTGGATATTTTTCAGCATTAACAGCCTATGGTTTCTTTGCATATGAATTTAAGGGCAAAAAAGTTCTATTTATTTTGATCTTACTTATGATGATGGTTCCAAGCCAATTAGGACTACTTGGATTCTTTGAATTAAACAAGGCACTAAAAACTTTAGATACTTATATTCCGCTTATAATTCCATCAATAGCAACACCTTTTACAGTTTTCTTTATGCGACAATACTTAGTATCTACAATGCATCCTGCTTTAATAGAAGCAGCAAGAATAGATGGAGCTGGTGAAATAGCTATTTTCCATAAGATAATTTTACCTATAATGATGCCAGCAATTGCAACAATGTCAATATTTACATTTATCGGAGCATGGAATAACTACCTAGTTCCATTAGTTGTAATATTCTCTCCAGAAAAGTATCCTCTACCAGTACTTATGGGATACTTAAAGGGTGGTAAGGTTGCAGAAAACCTAGGTTCAATGTATCTTGCAATTTCAATGTCAGTTGCACCTATCATAATAGCGTTTATGTTCCTATCAAAATATATAATTAGTAGTATTTCTGCAGGTTCAGTAAAGGAGTAGGTATTAGTTTATCCTCTAATCTTCTAAAAGTTGGATAAGAGGAAGAAACAAAAACAGTGCTTTAAGGAACTGGAGATTAAGGGAGGATAAATATGAAAAATTATTATTTTGATGAAAAAAATAGATTTGTTATAGAAAATTATAATAACGCAAAGCCATTTTCGAGCTTCTTACCAGGAATTGCTGGTAAGAAAGGTATTCCAATGTGGATTTTTTATGTAAATAGGGGACAGTGTATTTCATCCTTTGGAATAAAGAATAAAGACAATCCTATAATGGAGTTTTATCCTGCATATAAGTGTTATCAAAATGTACAGAGTTTAGGGTTTAGAACATTTATAAAATTTGTAAGTAGTAATGAAGTATATGAACCATTTTTAAATCCAAGGAATAATTATAAAGTTTCACAAAAGATGTATATAGGAATGAATGAATTAGAGATAGAAGAAATAAGTGAAGAAAAAGGAATAAAAATAAATGTTCTTTATTATATGCTTCCACAGGAAAAAATAGCTGCGTTAGTTAGAAAAGTAACAATTAAGAATATATCAAGTGATAGAAAAGAATTAGAAATTTTAGATGGAATGCCTGCACTACTTCCTTATGGTATTAGTGATGGAGGATTAAAGCAGGTAGGAAATACGCTAAAGGCTTGGATGGAAGTATATAATCACGAAGAGGGAACTCCAATTTTTAGAATGAGATCATCATCAGAAGATAGTGTCAATGTAACTGAGTTTAAAGAAGGCAATTTTTACATTTCATTTAAAAATATAAATGGAAATAAGGAATTAATAAAACCTATAGTAGATGCAGATTTAGTTTTTGGAATGAATACATCCTTAAGTTATCCTGATATATTTGCTAATAATTCGTTAGAGGATATTTTAAAGAGAAAACAAATAACTTCAAATAAAATACCATGCAGTTTTTCAGCAGTTTATGTTGAGTTGAATTCAAATGATTCTATAGATATATACTCAGTAATTGGACACACACCAGAGGTTTCAGTTTTAGAAGGATATAAGGATAAATTTAGCAGTGAAGAATATATAAACAGTAAATATATTGAAGGAAAAGAGATTATAGAGAATATAACAGAAGATATATATACAAAAACATCATCTAAGCTTTTTGATGAATACTGTAAACAAAGTTATCTAGATAATATCTTAAGAGGTGGATATCCTATAGTATTAAATAAAGGAGATAAGCCGCTTGTATATTATATGTATTCAAGAAAGCATGGAGATTTAGAGAGGGATTACAACTATTTCACTCTACAACCAGAATACTATTCTAGCGGCAATGGAAACTATAGAGATGTTAATCAAAATAGAAGAAATGACGTTTTCTTTAACCCAGATGTAAAGAGCTATAACATAAAGACATTTATGAATTTAATTCAAGCAGATGGATACAACCCTCTTGTTATAAATGGGGTTAAATATAGAGTAAACTCAAATGATTTAGGCTTCATTGACGAATTAGTAGAAGAAGGTAATGCATTAAGGGAGTTTTTAGCTAACCCATTTACACCTGGTAAACTATTTACTTTTATAGAGAATAAGAATATTAAGCTAAAGGTTTCAGAAGAAGAATTTTTAACAAGAATAATAGAAAACTGTGAAGAAGAAGTTGATGCAGTTCATGGAGAAGGTTTCTGGACTGACCATTGGACGTATAATTTGGATTTAATCGAAAACTATTTAGAAGTATATCCAGATAAAAAGAAGGATTTACTATTTAATGAATATGATTACACATATTTTGATAACAGCGAAGTTGTACTTCCAAGAGAAAAGAGATATGTGTTAACTAATGGAAAAGTAAGACAGTATAACTCTCTAGTAGAAGATAAGGATAAGAAAAAGCTTATTGAAGAGAGAAAAACATATAAAAATTTAATGAGAATAAATAAAGGTTTAGGTGAAGTATATAGAACAAATCTTATTGTTAAGCTTATAAATCTTGCAGCTGTTAAGTTTGCAACAATAGATCCTCAAGGTATGGGAATTGAGATGGAGGCAGGAAAACCAGGTTGGTATGATGCATTAAATGGTCTGCCAGGATTATTTGGATCATCTGTTGCAGAGGCTTATGAACTTGTAAGGTTATTCAACTTTATAGTTGATGTTTTAAATGAATATAAAGATGAACAAATTAAAATTCCTTATGAAGTTATAAATTTAATTGAAAAGGAAGTAGAGTTTGTAGAAGCATACAACAAATCAAATAATGATAATAAAGACTATGAACTTTGGAACCTAATGTCAGACTTACGTGAAAAGTATAGAGAGGAAGTTAAGTTTGGTTTTGAAGGAAGAGAAGTTGCAGTAACTTCTGGAGAATTAGCAGAAAAATTAATTAAGTTTAAGGATAAGCTTCAAGAAGGTCTAAATAGAGCTATTTCAGAAAACAATGGCATAATGCCTACTTATTTCTATTATGGAGCTGAAGAATACGAGGTTATTGAAGATAATCATAAAGAATCAAAGGATGAAAACGAGCAAAAGTATGTAAAAGTATTAAAGTTTAAAAAAAATAAAATGCCTCTTTTCTTAGAGGGTGTTGTTAGAGGGTTTAAAATATACAAGGATAAACAGTTCTTAAGTGACATTTATAACAGGGTAAAAGAAAGTGATCTGTTTGATAGAAAACTTAATATGTATAAGGTAAACGCATCATTAAATGATGAAACAATTGAAATAGGTAGAGCTAGGGCATTTACACCAGGATGGCTAGAAAATGAATCAATTTGGCTTCATATGGAATATAAGTATATGCTTGAGCTTATAAAGAGTGGTCTATACAAAGAATTTTATAGTGATTTTAAGAATGTAATAATAGCTTTTATGGATCCAAGTGTATATGGTAGAAGTCCACTAGAAAATTCATCATTTATTGCAAGCAGTGCAAATGTTGACGAGTCAATTCATGGTACAGGATTTGTAGCTAGATTAAGTGGAGCTACAGCTGAATTTTTAAGCATGTGGAGATTAATGTTTGTTGGAAAGAATCCATTTACAATGAGAAATGGAAGATTAGCTTTAAGCTTTAATCCTATTCTTCCAGATTGGTTGTTTGATGAGGATAATAAAGTAAGCTTTAATTTCTTAGGAAGATGTAGGGTAACTTACTATAATCCTTCTAGAAAAAATACTTATGATTTAGATGCATCAATACAAAGGATAATTATCTATCTATCAAATGGAACTTGTGTAGAAATATTAGGAAATGTAATAGAAGAGGAATATGCAAAGCTAGTTAGAGAAGGAAAGGTTGATAAGATAGATATTTATTTTGAATAAGATCTCTTTTGGAGGTAGACATGAAAAGAGAAGTTAAAGTTTATTTAACAGCAAGAGATACTCAAGATAGATTAACGTTTAAAGGTAGTAGGTTGTTAGAGTCAGAAAAAAATTATGATAATGGAATTGAGATTATTGAAGAAGAAACTTATCAAACTATAGAAGGGTTCGGTGGAGCTTTTACTGAAGCAGCATCATATAACTTTTATAAGTTAGGAGAGGAAAATAGGAGAAAAATACTAAAGGCTTATTTTGACAGTGAAGAAGGGAATGGGTATAACCTCTGTAGAACTCACATAAACAGCTGTGATTTTTCACTAGGAAACTACGATTATGTTGATGAATACGATGTTGAATTGAAGACATTTAATATTGAAAGAGAAAGACGATATGTTATTCCTTTTATAAAAGAAGCAAAGGAGGTTTCTAAGGAGGAGATAAAGATTTTTTCTTCTCCTTGGAGCCCACCTGCTTGGATGAAGACAAATGGGGAAATGAATAACGGTGGAAAATTAAAGGATGAGTATAAGGATGCATGGGCTCTATATTTTGCCAAATATATTAAGGCAATGAAGGAAGAAGGAATAGATATTTGGGGGATTACTGTTCAAAATGAGCCAGAGGCAACTCAAGTATGGGATTCATGTAGGTATACAGCAGAAGAAGAAAGAGATTTTGTAAAATACCATTTAGGTCCTACATTATATAAGGAAGGTTTACAAGATATTAATATTATAGTTTGGGACCACAACAGAGACCTACTATATGAAAGAGCAAAGGTAATTTTATCTGATAAAGAGGCTGCAAAATATGTTTGGGGTGTAGGTTTTCACTGGTATTCAGGAGATCAATTTGAAAACCTAAAAAAGACTCATGAAGAGTTCCCAGATAAAAAGCTTCTATTTACAGAGGGATGCCAAGAAGGTGGAGTAAAGCTTGGAGATTGGAATGTAGGGGAAAGATACGGACACAACATAATTGGTGATTTAAACAATTATACTGTTGGTTGGGTGGACTGGAACTTAATATTAGACACAATGGGAGGACCCAACCATGTTGGTAATTACTGCGATGCCCCAATTATTGTTGATACAGAAAATGATAGAGTATATTACCAAAGTTCCTATTATTATATAGGTCACTTTAGTAGATTTATAAAAAGAGGAGCCAAGAGAATAGGGTTTAAAAATCCTTATGAGGATCTTGAGGTAACAGCATTTAAAAATATTGATGGAACTGTGGTAGTTGTTGTTATGAATAAGACAGATAAGGATATTTATTTTAAATTAAAATCTGAAGATGGAGTAGCAGATTTTAATAGTTTAAAACACTCAATAATGACAATATTAATAAAATGAAAAGGTGGTAGTAGATATGCAAAAATACACTTTCCCAAAGGATTTCATTTGGGGTGTTGCAACGGCAGCTTATCAAATTGAAGGTGCACATAATGTAGACGGAAAAGGAGAAAATATTTGGGATAGATTTACTTCTATTCCTGGAAATATATACAAAAATCATAATGGTAATGTAGCCTGCAATCATTATAATCTTTATGAAAAAGATATCGAGATAATGGAAGAGCTTGGAATAAAGAATTATAGGCTTTCTATATCTTGGGCTAGAATATTTCCAAAGGGATATGGTGAGATAAACCAAAAGGGCCTTGATTATTATAAGAGGTTAATTAATACATTAATAAGCAAAGGAATTAAGCCAGCTGTAACACTATATCACTGGGATTTGCCTCAGCACCTTCAAGATATGGGAGGATGGGCAAATAGAAAGGTAATAGATTATTTTGTAGAATATGCAGAGCTTATGTTTAAAGAATTTGGTGATGTAGTTCCTATATGGATTACACATAATGAGCCATGGGTTGTTTCAATATTAGGTCATGCTTGGGGTGTTCATGCACCAGGAATTAAGGATTATAAAACTGCACTACAAGTAGCACACAATATTCTTTTATCCCATGGAAAAGTAGTTAAGTTATATAGAAGCATGAACTTAAAGGGTAAAATAGGAATTACGCTAAATCTATCAAGCACACATCCATTAACTGATGATGAAAAGGATGTACGTGCAGCAGAGGTTTATGATGGATTTTTAAATAGGTGGTTCTTAGATGCAGTATTAAAGGGAACATATCCAGAAGATATGGTGAAACTATATAGGGAACAAAATATTCTTCCAGAGTATACAGATGAAGACATGAGTATTATAAGTGAAAAAATAGACTTCTTGGGAATAAACTACTATACAAGAAGTGTGTTGAAATATGATGAAAATGCTTATCCATTAAAGGCTTCTTTAGTGGATTTAGAAAACCCAAAAACTGATATGGGATGGGAAATATATCCTCAAGGTCTATACGAACTTCTTACTAATATACACCATAACTATGGTGGAGTTGATATTTTAATTACAGAAAACGGAGCAGCATTTAATGACATAGTAAATTATAAGGGAAAAGTAGTAGATGATTATAGAATAGACTACTTATATAGGCATTTAAGAGAAGCTCATAGAGCAATTTCTGAAGGGGTTAATTTGAGGGGCTATTATTTATGGTCATTTTTAGATAATTTTGAATGGGCAGAAGGGTATGCAAAAAGGTTTGGTATTGTATTCGTAGATTATAAGACGCAGCAAAGAATAGTCAAGGAGAGCGCATATTGGTATAGCAATGTAATTAAGAATAATAGCCTTTGTGAATGAGATGGGAAATACCCCCATCTCATAATTTTTTATAAGTTAAATTTTGTTTACATTTAAACAAATTAAGCAATAAGAAATTTTAAGATTTATAGGGAATAACGTTGTCGACAAATGTTGAAATTAATAAAAATTTATAATATTTTATATTTTTACACAGAAACTATAGATTTTTAACATAAATCATGTATAATTAAACTTAAATTTAATTTGCCAGTTATTGTGAAAATTTTAGTGAAAATTTGTACTGGGGGGTGAAGTAGTTGCCAAAGCGTGTAAATGCATTTTTGTTTGAAAGCGATGTAAATAAATTTATATCGGGGGAACACTTTGAAAGTTATAAGTTTATGGGGAGTAAGCTTATTAATTATAGAGGGAAGGAAGGTGCAAGCTTTTGCGTTTATGCACCAAATGCAAGAGAGGTTAGGGTTGTAGGTAACTTTAACGGCTGGAATGGTGAAAAACATAAAATGTATAGGGTATTAAATACAGGTTTATGGTGGCTGTTTATTGAAGGGATAAAGGATGGAGAACTATACAAATATGAAATACATAGAAGAGATGGAAGTGTTGTTTTAAAGGCTGATCCTTATGCAATATATTCTGAACTTAGGCCAAATACAGCATCAATAGTAACTGAATTTAAAGAGTATAAATGGAATGATAGTAAATGGCTTGAACAGAGAGAAAAAACAAATATTTATGAATCACCTGTAAACATATATGAGGTTCATTTAGGTTCATGGATGAGGGGAGAAAACAATAGATTTTTAACATATAGAGAAATAGCAGATAAGCTATGTGAATATGTTTTAGATATGGGGTATACTCACGTTGAAATTATGCCAGTATCAGAATATCCTCTTGATGAATCATGGGGATATCAACCAACTGGTTACTACTCAGTAACTAGTAGATATGGAAGACCTGAGGATTTCAAATATTTGATAGATAAATTACATCAAAATAATATAGGGGTAATATTGGATTGGGTGCCAGGACATTTCTGCAGAGATGAGCACGGACTTTATTGTTTTGATGGAGGACATGTGTTTGAGTCTGACAATCCTCTACTTGCAGATAATTGGGATTGGGGAACAGCAAATTTTGATTATGGTAAAAAAATAGTTCAAAGCTTCTTAATTTCAAATGCATTGTATTGGTTTAATGAGTTTCATGTTGATGGGCTGAGGGTTGATGCAGTAGCTGCAATGCTTTATTTAAATTATGGAAAACAGCATATGGATATCAGAAATAAATATGGTGGTATAGAAAATTTAGATGCTGTTGAATTTTTAAAGAAGTTGAATAAGGTTATATTTGAAAGGGTTAAAAATCCGTTAATGATAGCAGAGGAATCAACAGCTTGGCCACTTGTTACTTATCCAGTACATGATGGAGGATTAGGATTTAATTATAAATGGAATATGGGTTGGATGAATGATATACTTCGTTATATGCAAACAGATTTTCCATATAGAAAAGATAATCATAATCTAGTTACTTTTTCGATTATGTATGCCTTCTCAGAGAACTTTGTTCTTCCATTTTCCCACGATGAAGTTGTACATGGTAAGAGATCATTAATTGATAAAATGCCTGGTACTTACGAAGAGAAGTTTGCAAACCTTAGGGCGTTATATGGCTATATGATGACTCACCCAGGCAAAAAGCTTCTGTTTATGGGTGGAGAGTTTGGACAGTTTATTGAATGGAGATTTTACGAATCATTGGAGTGGTTTTTATTAAAATATCCAATGCATGATGCCCTAAAAAGATATGTTAAGGATTTAAATATATTTTATAAAGATAACTCGGAACTATATGAATTGGATCATAGGATGGAAGGTTTTGAGTGGATAGATGCATCAAATGCACATCAATCAGTTTTTTCATTTATAAGAAGAAATAAGAAGGGAGACTTTTTGGTTATAGTATGTAATTTCAATAAGGGTAAATATGAGGAATTTAAAATAGGTGTACCTGAATTTTGTGATTACATAGAGATATTCAATAGCGATAGAAGTGTTTACGGAGGAAACAATTTTGTTAATGAAGGCTTAATAAAGGCTAAAAAAGAGGAATGGCACGGAAGGAAGCAGCATATAAATATAAAGGTTGCACCGCTGTCATTTATAGCTCTAAAACCAGTAAAAAAAGTATAGGGGGGTAACACATGCCTAAAAAAGAAATAATAGCAATGATACTAGCAGGTGGTCAAGGTAGTAGATTAAAAACACTAACACGCAACAATGCAAAGCCAGCAGTTCCATTTGGAGGAAAGTATAGAATAATTGATTTTACTCTAAGCAACTGTGCAAACTCAGGTATAGACACAGTAGGGGTACTTACACAGTACCAGCCTTTAATACTTCATACTCATATTGGAATAGGTTCTGCTTGGGATTTAGATAGAAAATTTGGGGGAGTAACACTTCTTCCACCATACGAGGGAGAAACAGGTGGTAATTGGTACAAGGGTACAGCTGATGCTATATTTCAAAATATAAACTTTATAGATTACTATGAGCCAGAATATGTGCTTATTTTATCTGGAGACCATATATACAAGATGGATTATTCAAGGATGCTTGATTATCATAAGGAAAAGAAGGCAGATGCAACAATAGCAGTAATAGAGGTACCACTTAAGGAAGCATCAAGATTTGGTATTATGAATACACATGATGATGGTAGGATATATGAATTTGAGGAGAAACCTAAAAAGCCAAAGAGTACACTAGCTTCAATGGGAATATATATTTTCAACTGGCAAAAGCTAAAGAACTATTTAAAGGAAGATGAAAAGGACCCTGAATCACAGAGGGATTTTGGAAAAAATATCATTCCAAAGATGTTAAATGGAGGATGTAAGCTTTATGCTTATAAATTTGATGGATATTGGAAGGATGTTGGAACAGTAGAGAGCTATTGGGAAGCTCATATGGATTTGTTAGATGAAAGAAGTGGAATTAATTTAAACGACCCATACTGGAAGATATATACTTCGGACTACTCCTACCCCCCACAATATATTGGGGCAGATGCTGAGGTTAAAAATTCTTTGGTTGTAGAGGGCTGCATAATAGAGGGAGAAGTAAGAAATTCAGTGCTATCCTATGGAGTAAAGGTTGGAAAAAATGCTAAAGTTATAGATTCAATTATCATGAACCATACAGAGATAGAAGATGGAGCAGTTGTATGCAGAGCTATAATAGGTAAAGGCTGTAAAGTAAGAGCAGGTATACAAGTTGGTAACTGTCAGGAAATTGTTCTTGTAGGTGATTTTAAGGATATTAAAGAAAACACAAAGAATTCATGACTGGGGGGTAAAATATGCTAAAGGATTATATGGGTATAATTTCATTAAGTGAAGATGAAAGCAATATAAGAAGCTTGACTGTACACAGGCCAATAGCTTCAATTCCTATATTTGCAAGATATAGAGTTATAGATTTTATGTTGTCAAATATGAAAAATGCAGGAATTACTAATGTTGGTATATTTACAAAGACTGCATCAAGGTCACTTATAGACCATATAGGTACAGGAAAACCTTGGGATATGAATAGAAAAAATGATGGTCTGTTTATATTCAACAGATATTTAAGTTCAGCAATAAATAGTGATATAAAGCTTTTAAAGAACAATCTAGAGTTTTTATATAGAAGTAGAAAAAATAAAGTGATTATGACATCTTCATATATGATATGCAATATTGATCTAGAGGAGATAGCATATGCACATGAAAAGAGCGATGCAGATGTAACTGTTGTGTATAAAAAGGTTGAAAATGGAGATAATATGTTCTTAAACTGTGACACATTAAAAATTGAAGATGATGGAAGAATTTCAAGTGTAGGAAGAAATTTATGTTTAACAGATACAGCCAATGTCAGCATGGATATATTTATAATGAACAAAGAATTCTTTATTGACTGCATTTTGAGATGCATACAGGAGGGTGGATGTGATACATTAAAGCAGTTCATATTTGCAAATCTTAAAAAGTTTGATGTAAGAGCATATGAATATACAGGTTATGTAGGATGTATAAATTCAGTTAACTCCTATTATAGAGTATCTATGGATATATTAGACTCAGAAGTTATGAATGAGCTTTTAAATTCTCCAAGAAGAATATATACTAAATCCAATGATTCTCCTCCAACAAAATACTTAAATGGATCAGAGGTAGTAAACTCACTTGTTGCTAACGGATGTATAATAAAGGGAACAGTAAAAAATAGCATAATATCACGTGGAGTTGTTATTGAGGAAGGCGCTGAGGTTATAAATTCAATTGTATTTCCTAAGTGTGTAATAAATAAGAATGTAAAGTTAAAGAATGTTATTTTAGACAAGAATGTTGAAATTGAAATGGATAAGGTTCTAATTGGAGATAAAAATTATCCTGTTGTTATTGAAAAGGGTAGCTATGTTGGAATATAAGAGGGGTGATTTATATGAAGGTATTGTTTGCAGCAGCTGAATGTTATCCTTTCCTAAAAACTGGAGGGCTTGGGGATGTTGCCTATGCACTTCCTAAGGCGTTAAGAAAAATAGGTGTAGATGTTAGAGTTATAATGCCAAAGTATTCAGATATAAACTATGATTTTAAAAGCAAGATGAGGCACATTACTCATTTTGATGTATGGGTTGGTTGGAGAAGACAGTACTGTGGCATAGAGTATCTTGAATATGATGGAGTACCATTTTACTTTATAGATAATGAATACTATTTTAAAAGACCAGGTGCATATGGATACTATGATGATGGAGAAAGATTTGCATACTTTAGTAGAGCAATTCTTGAGGCAATATATCATTTAGACTTTAAGCCTGATATACTTCATTTAAATGACTGGCATACATCAGTTTCTGCAGTTTTGTTGAAGCATCATTATTGGCACAGCGATTATCATAAAAATATTAAAACTGTGCTAACAATACACAATCTTAAATTCCAAGGTGTATTTGGAAGGGAAGTTTTAGGAGATTTACTAGGTCTAGATGATGGTTATTTTGTAGAAGATAAGATGAAGTATTATGACGCTGTTTCATTTATGAAGGGTGGAATAATCTATTCAGATAAAGTAACAACTGTTAGCCCAACTTATACTGAAGAGGTTAAAACTCCATTTTATGGTGAAGGATTGCACGGACTTTTAGCGGGTATATCATATAAATTTACAGGTATATTAAATGGAGTAGATTATGATGTATATAATCCTAAAACAGATGATAATATATATGTAAAATACGATATTCATTCTATTGAAAACAAAAAGAAAAATAAACTGGCTCTTCAAAGAGAACTAAATCTTGAGGTAAATGAAAATATCCCTATGATAGGAATAGTTTCTAGATTAACAGACCAAAAGGGTTTTGATTTGGTTGCTAATGTTATAGAAGAAATATTAAGGCAGGATGTTCAACTTGTTGTACTTGGAACAGGCCAATATGTTTATGAGGACCTATTTAAATATTATGCATCTATTTATCCTTCAAAGGTATCTGCAAATATATGCTTTAATGATTCACTTGCAAGAAAAATATATGCAGCAAGCGATATGTTCCTAATGCCGTCATTGTTTGAACCCTGTGGAATAGGTCAACTTTTAGCTTTAAGATATGGTTCAGTACCTATAGTTAGAGAAACAGGTGGACTTAAGGATACAGTTATGCCCTATAACGAATTTACTGGAGAAGGTTGGGGATTCTCCTTCAGAAATTACAATTCACATGAGATGTTGAATATTATAAAGTATGCAGTAAGCGTTTATAGAAATAATAAAAACGCATGGTATCATTTAATAAAACATGGTATGGAAAGGGATAATAGTTGGAACAATTCTGCAAGATTGTACAAAGCCCTGTATGAAGGAATTTAGGTGGTGGTTATATGAATTTAACTAAGGAACAAATAAAAAGTGATTATCAGAAAAAATTAATAAGTTTATTTGCAGAGGACTTGGAAGAGTCCTCTGTATTACATCAATATATTGCTCTTGCAGAGCTTGTTAAAGAGTATAGCTTTGAAAGATGGATGAAGACTAATAAGAGGTATAAAAAGGAAGGTACAAAGCAGATATATTATTTTTCAATGGAATTCTTATTAGGTAAGTTATTGGAGAACAACCTTATAAATTTAGGTATAAAAGAAGTGGTAAGAGAGGCCTTAGATGATTTAGGAATAAGGCTTGAGGAACTTGAAAATGTTGAAAGAGAAGCTGGGCTTGGTAATGGAGGACTTGGAAGGCTTGCAGCTTGTTTTTTAGATTCAATGGCAGCTCTATCTATTGCAGGGCATGGAAATGGAATTAGATATAAATATGGTCTTTTTAAACAGAAAATTAGAGATGGATATCAAGTTGAAATGCCTGATGACTGGTTAAGGCACGGATATCCATGGGAGATAAGAAGGATAGATAAATCTGTAATTGTAAAATTTGGAGGTTATGTATATTTTACAAACGAAAATGGTAGATTTACAGCAAAACATGAGGGATATGAGGAGGTACTTGCAGTTCCCTATGATGTTCCAATAATAGGTTATGGAACAGAAACTGTTAATACTTTAAGGCTTTGGAGTGCAGAGGTAAAGAGTAGGGATTTTGACTTTGAAAGCTTTAGTGCAGGAGAGTACACTAAGGCTGTTGAACATAAATATTCCGTTGAATCAATTTCGCAGGTTTTATATCCAGATGATACAACAGAAAAGGGAAAACTATTAAGACTAAAGCAGGAATACTTCTTTGTTAGTGCTGGCGTTCAGAGTATAATGAGGACATTTAAAAAGAGTGGTCGATCGATATACGATTTTCATAAGTATGTAGCAATTCACATTAATGATACACATCCAGCACTTGCAGTTGCTGAGCTTATGAGAATTCTTGTTGATGAGGAGTATCTTTCATGGGAGGATGCTTGGGAGATAACAACCAAAACCATGGCCTATACAAATCATACGATCATGTCTGAGGCATTAGAAAAGTGGCCTGTTGATATGATGAAGAAGCTTTTACCTAGAATTTATACTATAATTGAGGAGATAAATAGAAGGTTCTGCCAAGAACTAATGGATAGATATAATAACGACTGGAACAAGGTTGACAGAATGGCAATTATAAGTGGTGGATGGGTAAAGATGGCTAATCTTGCTATTGTGGGAAGTCATAGTGTAAATGGCGTATCTAAGCTTCATACAGACATACTAAAGTATCAGGAACTTAAAGATTTCCATGAATATTACCCTGGAAAATTTAATAATAAAACAAATGGAATTACCCATAGAAGATGGCTTATTAAAGCAAATCCTGAACTAACAAATTTAATTTCAGAAGCAATAGGATGTGATTTTCTAAAAAATCCAAGGGAATTAATAAATCTTGAAAAATATAAGGATGATAAGTCATTTTTAGATAGGCTTGAAAAGGTAAAATATAATAATAAGCTTAAATTTGCAGACTATATGAAAAAGACACAGGGCATAAAGATTGATCCTAATTCAATTTTTGATGTGCAGGCCAAAAGATTGCATGCATATAAAAGACAGCTTCTTAATATATTACATGTTATAAATCTCTACAATGAGTTTTTAGATAATCCTAATATGGATCTACTTCCTCATACATTTATATTTAGTGCAAAGGCTGCTCCAGGATATTATTTAGCTAAGAAGATAATAAAGCTAATAAATAGTGTAGGTGAAAAGATAAATAATGACATAAGAGTAAACGACAGAATAAAGGTTGTTTTTGCTGAAAACTATAATGTTTCGCTTGCAGAAAAGCTTATTCCAAGTGCAGAGGTTAGTGAACAAATTTCAACAGCTTCAAAGGAAGCATCAGGTACTGGTAATATGAAGTTTATGATGAATGGGGCAATTACTTTAGGAACACTAGATGGTGCAAATGTAGAAATATATGAAGAGGTTGGGGATGAAAATATAATAATATTTGGTATGACATCCGAAGAGGTTATAAATTATTATAAAAATGGAGGATATCATTCTTGGGATTTATACTATCAAGACAGGCGATTAACAAGAATATTAAATGAGCTAGACGATGGCTATTTTGCACCAAGGGGAGAGTTCAAAGAGATATTTAATCACCTATTAACTTATAATGATGAATTCTTTGTATTAAAGGATTTTGCTTCATATTGTGATGCCCATAAAAAAATTAATGAACTTTATAAGGATAGATTTAGATGGAATAGAATGTCTTTAATAAACATTGCACATTCAGGTAGATTTTCAAGTGACAATACTATACTTGAGTATGCAAAGGATATTTGGTTTAAATGATATGGTAAAAATATATGCCCCATGTAATCACAACATGGGGCAAAAAAATTTTATTTTCTTCCACTAACAATGTATATTTCTTCATTATCAACAAGTAGGTCTACATATAGGTATTTAGAAAATAAATTTGCTGTTTCTATTGCAGGTGGAAGTCTATCCTCTTTAACTTCCTCATGGCGACTATGAACACTATTTATTTTCTCTCTTGAATCAGAATGTGCAACAACTA
This sequence comes from Thermobrachium celere DSM 8682, assembly GCF_000430995.1. Lineage (GTDB taxonomy): Bacteria > Bacillota > Clostridia > Clostridiales > Caloramatoraceae > Thermobrachium > Thermobrachium celere. The sequence goes on along the minus strand of NZ_HF952039.1, from coordinate 23,992 downwards.
GTTTTCCTCCATTTGTTAGCATATTTGAAAGATGCTTAATTAGAGCTTCTTTATCATAAAAGTGTGGGTAGGCTGAATAAATAATAATTAAATCATATATTCCTTTGTGTTCCATTATATCCTGTGCTAAGAAAATAATTTTAGGATTTTGATATTTTGACTTTGCAACCTCTATCATTTTTTCTGAAATATCAACTGCAGTTATTGATTTTGGGTTATATTTTAAAAGAAATGATTCAAGTATGCCTGTTCCACATCCAACATCTAGTATATTTAAATTTTCTTTAATATCAATAAGGTTAAGTATTTTATTTATTTTACCCTCATCATGCTTTGTTATTTGATCCCAAATAGGTGCTAACCTATTAAAAAATTCCCTTTGGTTCATTTGTTACCTCCTAATATTTTGGTACAATAATATTATATCAAATTAGTAGATTATTTAAAGGGTGGTCAAAATGAATAGTGAAATTGATTGTGTGGGATTATTTTGTCCTATTCCTGTAATTAAGGCCAAAATAGCATATAAAAATATAAAAAGCCATGAAACTGTAACAATTGTTACAGATCACAGCTGTACGCAACAGGGTATATTAGAAGCCTTTAAGAATTATAACTGTAGGATAGAAGTTGAAGATGAAGGAGGTATATGGTATATAAAGATAACTAAGCTTTAGCAGAAGGTTTCCTTTCCGTGTTTAAGTATGAATTCTATAAATTCACATAAGTAATCTTTGCTTAAAGCTTCTTTATTATATATTAAATATATATTACATAGACATGACATTCCTTCTATTGGAACTGCAGATAAAATTCCTGCATGTACTTCAGATTTAATAGATGTATAAGGAAGTATTGAAGCTCCCATTCCAGCTATGATAGAGGCCTTTATAGATTCTATTGTATTAAGTTCCATTTCGACTTTTATATTTTCTTGATTAAAAGTTGAGTCAATAATATATCTTATACCGTTTTCTTTAGATAGAAGGATTAAAGGTATTTTAGATAAATTATTAATATTTATCTTGTTTTCTTTAAAATTATGTTTTTTAGGGTTATAAACAAATACTAAGTCATTGGCACATATTTTTTTAACTTCTAAGCTGCTGTTTAATAGTGGTTTATCTATAAAGCCCATATCGGCTATTTTATTTTGAACATTTTCTATTACTCTTTTAGTACTTTCAATCTTTATATCAAATTTTATGTTGGAATGCTTTGATTTATATATATAAACTGAACATGGTAGAAGATATTCACCTACTATATTGCAGCTTGATATTTTAATTTCACTAATTTTATTATGTAGAGACTCATTTATATCGGAAAGCATATTTTCATATAGATTAATTATTGACTCAGCATATTCAAGAAGTATTTCACCTTCTTTTGTCAATTCAACTCCCTTATTACTTCTTATCAAAAGTGAACATCCAACTGTTTTCTCAAGGTTTTGAAGTTGCTGGCTTAGGGCAGATTGAGTCATATGAAGTTTTGATGATGCTTTAGATATACTATTTTGTCTTACAGCTTCTCTAAAGGAAATTAAGCTTTGTATATTCACTGGCAACAACCCCTTATTAATTTATACCTCTATTATATAATTAATTTATAAACATTTTCAATTATTCTTATGTATTTATATATTCATAAGAATTTCTTATGTAGTATTAAAAAGACTAATGATAAAAAGTTAACAAACTATGTTAAAATTAAATTGTAAGAAAAATAATACAAATTAAACAGTTAATCAATTAACAAATAAGGGGGGATTTGTGTGGGAGAAACAAGAATTGAAGTTTCAACTAGGGCAAAGACAAAAAAGAAAAAGGTAAACCAGATTCCTTTTGGAGTGGCACTTTTAATTGCAATTATAGGTGTGGGCTTTTTTGCAGCAAACAAGTCACCTAAATCAGCACTCATGTGGATTTTTGGTGTCGCTCTAGGTTACACTCTACAAAGATCAAGATTTTGTTTTACAGCTTCAATGAGAGACCCAGTTTTAACTGGAAGTACTTCTCTTACTAAGGCTGTTGTTATTGCAATTGCTGCTGCAACAGTTGGATTTTCATCAATTCAATATGCTGCGTTTTTAAAGGATCCATCAAAGATACCAGGCAATATCTCACCTGTTGGACTTCATACTGCAATTGGAGCAATATTGTTTGGTATAGGAATGGTTATAGCTGGTGGATGTGCATCAGGTACACTTATGAGAGTAGGAGAAGGATTTATGATGCAATGGCTATCCTTAGTGTTCTTTATAATAGGATCACTTTGGGGAGCACATGATTTTGGATGGTGGTCAAAGAATTTAATCTCAAAGACAAAGCCAGTATTTTTACCAAATGTATTAGGTTGGCCTCTTGCACTTTTAGTTCAATTTGGATTGCTACTTGTAATATATATTGTTGCAGATTGGTATGGAAATAAAAATGTAAATGAATAGAAGGGGGAATTTACTATGGCAGAATACAGATTAGATTGTTTAGGAGAAGCTTGTCCAGTACCACTACTTAAGACTCAAAAGAAGATGGAGACTTTAAAGGTTGGAGACATATTAATAGTTGAGATTGACCACAGTTGTGCTGTAAAGAATGTTCCAGAGTGGGCAAGAAAAGAAGGATATAATGTGGAAATAGAAGAAGTAGATGATGGTCAATGGGAAATATATATTGAAAAAACAAAATAATACCCTTTATTAGATTGAAGGAGGGGGGATGTAAATGAAACTTCAAGATAATCCATATTACAAGAAATTATTAAAGGATCCATGGAGCTATACAGCAGGTGCAGTAATATTAGCACTTTTAAATATAGGATTATTTGCATCAACAGGTAAGCCATGGGGTGTAACAACACCATTTTCATACTGGGGTGCTTGGATATATAAGGCGCTAGGAGGAAACCCAGAAAGTTGGTTCTATTTCCAACAAAAAGCACATGCAGAGGCAATTAAAGCAGGTTTTTGGATGGACGGACATAGCGTATCAAATTTAGGTATTATATTTGGAGCGTTTTTAGCTACACTTCTTGCTTCACAATTTAAGATTAAAAAGATTAAATCATGGAAACAGGTTGTAGCTGCCATCCTTGGTGGACTTTTAATGGGATATGGTGCAAGAATTTCCTTTGGATGTAATATAGGAGCTCTATTTAGTGGTGTAGCATCAATGTCATTACATGGATGGGTATTTATGATATTTATATTTGTTGGAGCTTTTATAGGAAGCAAGCTTTTAGTTAAATATTTTATGTAAAAAGCGGCTCGGGAAACCGAGCCTAAGTTTTAGGAGGGTGAAATATGGAAAAGAAACATGAATACTATGATGTTGCTATAATAGGGGGAGGAGCAGCTGGGTTAACAGCTGCAATATACTGTGGACGTGCAAGACTTAAGACAATATTATTTGAAAAATCGCTTTTAGGTGGACTAGCTACCTATACAAGTGAAATAGAAAACTATCCAGGCTTCCCAGATGGAGAGACAGGAACAGGATTAATGAACCTTTTTACAAAGCAGGCTAAGAAGTTCGGAGTAACTATTAAGCAGACAGATGTAAAATCTGTTAATTTAGAAGGGAAGGATAAAATACTAGAGACATTTAGAGTAATATATCATGCAAAGGCAGTTATAATAGCAACAGGAGGAAAGCCAAGACTAACAAAGGCTTTAAATGAAGAAAAATTTTTATATGATAAGGGAATTTCCTTCTGTGCAACCTGTGATGCTGCATATTATACGGATAAAACAGTAATGGTTATAGGAAGTGGAGATGCTGCTATAGAGGAGGGAATATTCTTAACAAAGTTTGCTAAAAAGGTTATAGTATCTGTTATTCATGATGTTGGTATTATGGATGCCAATAAGATAGCACAAGAACAGGCTATGAATAATCCTAAGATGGAATTTATATGGAATACAATGGTTCACTCCTTTGAAGGAGAAGAAAGGTTAAACAAGGTTGTGCTAAAGAATGTCAAGACAGGTGAGTTAATTGAAGTACCTGTAGATGGATGCTTCTTATTTATTGGATATGAACCAAACACAGAGATTTTTAAAGGGCAAATTAATATGAATAAGAATGGTTATATCATAACTGATGAAAATATGCAGACAAATATAGATGGAGTTTTTGCAGCAGGGGATGTTAGAGCAAAGGCTATAAAGCAGGTTGCAACAGCAGTTGGGGATGGTGCAATTGCTGGAATTATGGCAGAGAAGTATGTTGCAGAATCTGAGCTTTTTGAAAAGGAAATAATGCAGAAGGATAAAATAGGACTTATATATCTCTGGTCTCCAATAGATGAAAAGAGTAGAGAAAACTTAAAGATTATTGAAGACATTGAAAGGGAATATAGGGATATATTAAAGGTATTTAAGATAGATGTTTATAAGAATGCTACACTTGCTGCAAGACTAGGAGATGTTGAAGCACTTACAATATATTACACAAAGGATGGTAAGGTTGTAAAGAAGGACAACAATATTGAAAAGGCTTCAATAATTGAAAATATAAAGGCATTAGCATAATATTTAGGCACCCCATGAAGTATTTTATATTCTTCATGGGGTGCCTAATTTATCATTTCTGTAAACTTTGTTTAAATCTAAAATAGAATACAAAAGCGATAATCTGGCATATTGTTGCAAATACAATTGTTAATAATGTGGATATTTCATATAAATATCCCATAGCAACACTTCCTACTAACATTGATATTCCATATATAGTGTAGAAAATTCCATAGGCTCTTCCTCTTATATCCTTTGTTGTTATATCAGCTATTGCAGCCTTTAGTATAGTTTCGTGAATGCTCATTATAATTCCCCAAAGCATAACTGATACAACTGCAAGATAAGTATTTTTAGAAAATCCTAAAATTACAAGCCCTATTGAAAGAATTGGTACAAATATAAGCGCTCTAAATCCTTTTTTATCGTAATACTTTCCTATTATAAGGGCAAACAATCCATCAAGTGCCATTGCAACTGCATACAGTGTAGGGATTATCCCTTCTAATATTATCTTTTTATTCAAGAAGTGGTAAGACAATATAGGGAAGTTTACAAAACCTACTATACTAAAGAAGATAAATAGAGAGTAGTTTATAAACTTTTTAGTGTAAACAGCCTTATTGTTTTTAAGTTCAGTTTTTATTTCTGATTTAACATCTTCTTCAAGTTCTTTTGGATTAGGAACTCTAATTCTTGCAAATATAACAAAGGCAATAGTTAAAAGTGCTGGTATTAACATAAATTTAAAGCCTGCTTTATATGTTCCTGTAAGTGTTAGGGCGAAAGTAAATACAAGTGGACCAACTAGAGCACCAAGTTGGTCAACAGCCTCTAAAATTCCAAAACCAAAACCAGTTCCAACGTGTTTAGTTGCATGGGATAGCATTGAACTTTTTCCTGGACTTCGTATTGCTTTTCCAAGTCTTTCACATAGTACAAATATAGCAGCAACCTTCCAAGTGCTTGAGAAACCTAGTAGTGGAACTGATAGTAAAAGAGCATATCCAAGAATAGTAATTGGCCAGTCAAGGCCAGTTTTATCAACAAAGTAGCCTGAAATAAGCCTAAAAGTATACCCTAAAAATTCCCCAAGTCCAGTAATAAGTCCTATTATAGTTGCAGTTGCTCCTAAGGATGCAAGATATGTTCCATATACGCTTCTTGCACCTTCATAGGTAACATCACCTAAAGCACTAATTATTCCAAATAGGATGATAAACTCAATAGCAATTTTTTTCTTGTCCTTCAATTTAATCCCTCCTTTACTTGCTATGAATATTATAATATTTTATACTTATTAGTACAATAGCTTATGGAAATAATATATGTAAAATAAGAATTTTTTAACACTAAATTAACTTTACAAGCAATATATTTATATATTATTATATGATTAAATAATTCTGTGGGGTGATAATATGAGAATAGCAGTTATATCAGATATTCACAGCAATATATATGCTCTTGAAAAGGTACTTGAGGATATAGAAAAGAGAAATGTTGATTTGACAGTATGTTTAGGAGACCTTGTTGGATATGGAACCCATCCAAACGAAGTAATCGAACTTATTAGAAAGAAGAACATACTAACGATAATGGGAAACTATGACGATGCGGTTGGATTTGAAAGAATGGTTTGTGGATGTGATTATCCAGATCCAAAGGATGCTGAAAATGCTGCAATTTCATTAAATTGGACAATAGAAAATACAAAAGAAGAAAATAAAAGATTTTTAAGAGCTCTACCCAAAGAAGCAGTTTTAACCTTTGAAGATAGAACGTTTATATTTGTTCATGGAAGTCCAAGAAAGATAAATGAATATTTAAAGGAAAATTCAAAGGAAGCAGAAGAGGTTATGGGGGAAATAAGCCACGATATTTTAGTATGTGGACATACACATGTACCATATTTTAAAAGATACTATAACAAGATGTTAATAAACTCAGGTAGTGTTGGTAAACCCAAAAACGGTAGACCAGATGCAAATTATATAATTATAGATGCGGATGATGAGCTTAAGGTTGAAATTATGTATGTACCTTATGATTATGAGAGGGCTGCACAGGACATGGAGGAGGCAGGAATGCCTGAGAGTTTTATAAAGAATATAAGAACAGGAAAAGTATAAGGGGCTTGAAATAAGCCCCTTTTTATATTGATTGATCTTGTGATTTTGAAGCTATATTTTTCTTACCACCAAAGGCAATTAAATATCCAAATAAGATTAATATAATTGGTCCTCCATATGTTTTAAATACTAGTTTAATTGCCTCAGATGTTGATTCAGAACCAAGTACATAGTCAAATCCAGCACCTATAAAACCAGCTACACTTAGTATAAGAGCTATCCATGAGAATACCATAGCTGAAGAATTAGTTTTAAAGAATTTAAATGGTGCATCCATATTTTTCTTTCTAAATGATATATAAGCAACGATTAGGATTATATAAGGTACAACAAGTGATAAAGCTGATAGATCATATAATAATTTAAAGAATGCGTCAATTGATTCAATTCCAAGTAGTGGTACTAAAATCAATATGATAACAATTGCACATTGTACCCATAGAGCATTTTTAAGAGTGCCATCTTCACTCTTTGCTGTTAAAAATCTTGGGAATGTTCCTTCTGGAACTTCAGCAAACATAGCTCTAATTGGTGATTCAATCCATACGATGTATGCAGCAATAGATGTAATTGTAAATATAAATGCATATAGCTGTACAACTATTTTACCATTTATTCCCCAATTTTCAGCTAGTATTTTGTAAACTATATATCCTGCGTCCTTTAGGTTTGCACTCTCAAGTACTTCTGGAGATGCAACAAGGCATACTGCAACAGAACCTATAATATAAGCAAGTGCAATAAATATAGTAGCTATTATTACAGCCTTTGGGAAAGTCTTTTCAGGATTGTCCACTTCTTTTATATAAGTTCCTGCAACCTCTGCACCAGCAACTGCAAATAGTAACCATGAGAATGTAGCAAAATATGATACATCAAACTTTGGAATTGTATTTTCAGCTGTAAATTGAGTTGCTGATGGTGTTCCAGTTAGATAGCCTACTATAGCAAAAACTATAAATATAACTGTTGCAGCTAGTGTGAACTTTCCACCAAAGTCGCTAAGCTTTGCAAAGCGCTTAACTCCTCTTGTTGCAATAAAAGTTAGTAGTATAGCAAGTACAACGCTTAAATATGGAAGTAGATATGCATTTTGGTCTGTAAATCTGTTTTCACCAAATAGTGCCCAAGATGTTGAAACTGGAATTCTAGCAAAAACCATTTGTAAATAGAATAGGTTTGCTATAAAATATGACCATGTTCCAATGAAGGCCCATTTTGGTCCTAAAGAAGATTCAATCCAAGCATAAAGTCCGCCTTCTTTGTCTTGGTTTGCAGATGAAATCTCTGCTATCATGATTGATAATGGGAAGAAGAATAAGACCGAAACAATAAACCATGAAGGAATTGCAGCAGGTCCTAATACTACTGCATTTGATGTTATGTTACCAAATCCAAAAGTTGGAACAAAGGTAAGCATAACAAGGGTCCAAAGACCAAGCTTTTTTGAGTTACTCATGATGGTGTCCCCCTTTAATATAAAATTTATAATTGCTTTAAATTTATTATCTTTTATATGAATAAGATTGTCAATAATTTTAAATTATATTTAAGATAGGTTTCATATTGCAGGTATTTATTAAGGGAATTATAATATTATTAACTAAATACAAAGGGGTGTTAAAGTTGACACAGGAAGAATTAGTAGTAAAAATGTTTAAGGCTTTAGGGCATCCAATAAGGTATAAGATAGTAAAGTTCTTACTAGATGGACCACAATGCGTTTGTAAATTAAATGAGAATATAGAGTTTAGTCAATCAAATCTTTCACAACATTTAAGGATACTAAAGGATGCAGGAATTGTTAAGGGAGACAAGATAGGACTTAATATTCATTATAGTCTAACTTCAGATGAGATAAAAAAACTGTTTGAAGCTGCAGATGGTGTGATTAAGGCTAGATTAAAAATGCTTGAGAAAGAAATCTAAGTATAACAATCCTTGTTAACTTATGACAAATATTTCTGACAAATCTCACCTTGACATAGTTTAATAAAATATATATAATATAAAAGTCAGCACATGGAGAGATGGCTGAGCTGGTCGAAGGCGCGCGACTGGAAATCGCGTATACGGACAAAATCCGTATCGGGGGTTCGAATCCCCCTCTCTCCGCCATGACCGTGCTAGACGGGGAGGTAGCGGTGCCCTGTAACCTGCAATCCGCTATAGCAGGGTTGAATTCCTTACCTAGGTGTAAGCATGTAGGGACTGACCTGGGTAAGTGGTGTTGAAGATTGGGTCCTGCGCAACGGAAATTCATGAACCCCGCCAGGTCCGGAAGGAAGCAACGGTAAGTGAACACTTCCGTGTGCCGTGGGTAAGCCTGATTGGAGCTTACTGCCCAGGTAACGCTTGTAGGCTTACATCGAAGTAAGGTGCACGGTCCTAAAAATAAGCCTTTAGGGCTTTTTTTTTATACTTTTTTAAATTACTATAATTGGTTATAATTATTTAAGGGGTGATAATATGTACAAAGCCCTTTATAGAGAGTTTAGACCGCAAAATTTTAGCCAACTTGTAGGGCAAGAAAATATAGTAAGAACACTAAAAAACCAGATATTACAGAATAAAATACCTCATGCATATCTTTTTTGTGGAACACGCGGAACAGGAAAGACTTCTACTGCAAAGATACTTTCAAAGGCTGTAAACTGCTTAAATCCTAAAGATGCAGAGCCATGTAATGAATGTGAAATATGTAGGGAGATAAATGCAGGAACGCTAATTGATGTGTTTGAAATAGATGCTGCTTCAAATAATAGAGTTGAAAATGTTAGAGAACTAATAGAAGACGTAAAGTACCCACCTCATAGAGCAAAGTACAAAGTATATATAATAGATGAAGTTCATATGCTATCTCAAAGTGCATTTAATGCACTATTAAAAACCTTAGAGGAACCTCCAAGACATGTAATATTCATACTTGCTACAACAGATCCACAGAAGGTTCCCCCTACTATATTATCTAGATGTCAAAGGTTTGATTTTAAGAGAATTACAACAAGGGATATGGTTTTGAGGCTTCGTGAGGTTGTAAATCAAGTAGGTGCTTTATGTGATGATGATACACTTGAATTAATATCACGCGTATCAGATGGAGCTATGCGTGATGCTCTTTCTATATTAGACCAAGCAATAGCGATGTCAGATGGTAAGGTTGAATATCAAAGGGTGTCAGAAATGCTTGGTCTTACGTCAAATGAACATATATTTAAATTAGTAGATTTTATGATAGAAAGAAACATAGAGGGAGCAATAAGGACAATTGATGAAGTTATATTAAGTGGTAAAGATGTTTCGCAGTTTATAAAAGATATGACAAGGCACTTTAGAAACTTGCTTCTTGCAAAGGTAAGTAAAAACCCAGAGGAGATATTGGATTTAAGCAAGGATACTATAAATATGCTAGTAGAACAGTCAAGAAAGTTAAGAAGTGAAGAAATAATGAGGGCAGTTAATCTGTTTGTTGAGGCAGAAAACTCAACTAAGATTACAAATCAATGGAGAATACTTCTTGAAATGACTGTTATAAGGTACTGTAAAAGGGAATATGACATATCCGTTGAAACGATAATGGCAAGGCTTAATACATTGGAGGAAAAGATTAAGGAAGGGGCTTTTATAGTAAGCAATGTAGAAGCAAAACCTCAACCTATTAAGCCTAAAGTAGTTCAGCCTAAAAAAGTTGAAGAAGTTTCAGTAAAGAAGGAAGAAGAATTAGGAGAATTACCTGCATTAGATGTTACTATAAATGAAGTAAGAGCAAGCTGGCATGATATATTAAATTTACTTAAGGCAAATAAAAAGATGATAGTATATGCTTATCTAGAGCCAGGAGATGTTATTGAAACTAAAGGGAATAAAGTGGTTATTGGGTTTGATAAAAGATACTCCTTTAGTAAAGATAATTTAGATAAGGCAGAAAATAAAAAGATAGCCGAAGAGTATTTTTCAAAGGTATTAAAGAAGGATGTAAAGTTAGAGTTTAGAGTTTTAGGAGATCCAATGGATGATGAAATAGATAGATTAAAAAATACATTTGGAGAGGATTTAGTAGAGGTTATAGAGTAGGTGGTTATATGATCAGTATAGAATCAAAGATACAAAATCTTATAGATTTTTTTAAAAATAGAGATGAAATTGAGGCTGTTTTTATAATTGGTTCCTATGGTACAGAATTTCAAATGGAGGATAGTGACATAGATTTTGCAATATTATTTAATAGAGAAGTAGATATTTTAACTGAACTTGAGATAGAAGCAAATATTTCAGACATATTGAAATTTGATAACATTGATTTAGTAAACTTAAAAAAAGCACCAATTACATTACAGAAGAAGACAATAAATGAGGGAAGAGAAATATATGTAAGGGATTTTAATCGGTTTTGTGATTATATAGAATATGTTTATAAAAGATTTAGAGATGAAATATATTTTATAAACAATTTTTATAAAGATTATTTTTATAGAGGTTAAGGTGATTAAGAAATGATTTTTAACATTGATAGAGACAAGATTTTGGTGAAATTGTCTTTTTTACAGGATAACATAAATAAATTAGTTAAGTTGAGTGCTTTAACTGAAGAAGAATTTTTAAGTGATTTTAGAAATGTATATAGTGCAAAGTATTTACTTCAAACATCAATTGAAGCAATGCTTGATATATCAAATCATATAGTTGCAAGAAATAAGTGGGCAAAGATAGAGAGTAACAAAGATAGTTTTGAGGCATTATATAAAAATGGTATAATCCCAGAAGAATATATAGATAAATTTTTTATGATGGCTAAATTTAGAAATAGAATAGTTCATATGTATATCGATATTGACGATAAGGTAATATATAGTATTTTGAAAAATAACATAGAGGATTTAAAAGTGTTTATTGATTGTATAGTACAGAATATGTGATTGAATTTACAAAAACTAACTGGTACAATAAGAGGGTAAAATGAATATAATAAAATGATAGTGAATAAAGGGAGGTTTTTATATGTTTAAAGGTGGAATGCCCCCAATGGGTGGAAATATGAATAATCTTTTAAAGCAGGCTCAAAAACTTCAAAAACAAATAGAAGAAATGAGAGCAAAGCTTGAACAACAAACTGTTGAAGCAACTGTTGGTGGTGGAAAGGTTAAGGCAGTTGCAAATGGTAAGAAGGAAATAGTTGATATAGTTATTGATAGAGAAGTTGTGGATCCAGATGATGTTGAAATGCTACAAGACCTTGTTTTAGCTGCAGTAAATGAAGCTCTAAAGAAGGCAGAAGAAATGATGGCAAATGAAATGGCTAAACTAACTGGTGGCCTAAACATGCCTGGTCTTTTCTAAGGAGTGAGTTAGTTGTTTTATCCTACTAAAGTTGCGAAATTAATTGAAGAACTATCAAAGCTTCCGGGCGTTGGAACAAAAACAGCCCAGAGGCTTGCTTTTTATATCATAAATATGGACAAAAGAGATGTTGAATCTCTTGCTGATGCCATAATAGAAGCAAAGGCATCAATAAAATATTGCTCTGTATGTGGTAATTTAACAGATACAGATCCATGCGTAATATGTTCAAATACAGCAAGGGATAGAAGTACAATTTGTGTCGTTCAGGAGCCCAAGGATGTTATTGCAATGGAGAGGACAAAGGAATACAAGGGTTTATACCATGTTCTTCATGGTGCAATATCTCCAATGCTAGGTATTGGGCCAGATGATATAAAGATTAAAGAACTTTTATCAAGAATGAATGACGAGGTTAAGGAAGTTATCATTGCAACAAACCCAAATGTTGAGGGCGAGGCTACAGCAATGTATATAGCAAGACTTATTAAGCCTCTTGGTATTAAGGTTTCAAGAATAGCCCATGGAATTCCAGTAGGTGGAGACATAGAATATGCAGATGAAGTAACACTACTTAAGGCATTAGAGGGAAGAAGAGAAATATAAGTGCCACCCAGGTGATGTCTTCCTCAAAAAAACTCCTTCAATTCCAATTAAATTCCTTCAAAAGAAAATAAAGTCGTTCAAAAGGGAAGAGTAAATTTAAGGCTCTTCCTTTTAGTATAATTTTAGGATTTCAGGAGAATAGGAAGATAGGGTGTTAGGGTATGGAGTTTTTTAGGGTTTAAGTTATATAGGATTATAGTTGATAAAGAGGATTGATTTGGAATTAGAAATGAGGGAAATCAAGTGTTAAGGAAATAGGGATTTGATAGAGAAAAAATATGATTAAATATCAGAAAAAGATATACCCCTATCTTATTAAAATCCTATTCCCTTATAAATCCTATAACCCTAAAAAACTAATCCCTTACCCACCCTAAATTTTGAACAACTTTATTTTCTTTTTCGATATATTAATTTGGAAAATAAAGGATAAAAATTGGAAATTTTTTTGAGAATTTTGAAGGAGTTTTTTTACTGGTATTATATGGGAGGTAGATTTTTCAAGGGTTTTAAAGGGGTGGTTTTGAAGGAGTTTTTTTGACGATAACAGGTGAAATGTGACATTTTCCAAAATTTGAAGGTGAAGTTTTGAAATTATGTACAATAAAAAAGAGTAAGGTTTTTGCCTTACTTATTTTTCCCAAAAAAACTCCTTCAATTCCAATTAAACTTCTTCAAAATAAAATAAACTTGCTCAAAAAAGGAAGAGTAAATTAAGGCTCTTCCTTTTTGTTATAATATGGTATTTTTTAAAAAATCACATCTATAAAAAGGAATTATATTGTTTGTGTAGAAAGTTTACAAATGGAAATATATTTACAAATTAGGAGTGGATAAAATGAAAAGTGCTATTAAAACTACAGTCTATGCAACTTTACTTTTTGCTTTTTTTATGAGTATATTTTTTTCTCTAATAACCTTATCATTATTTAAGGGAATTATTAAAGGAATATTAGCAGGAATTTTTTTTGGAATATTTATTGGTATTTTTATGTACTTTCAAAATAAAAAGTTTAAAAGGCTTGGATTAGAGATAACAAATGGAAAAGAAATAATTTATAACGGTCCTGCTAATCATTTTACTAAATTTGAAGCAGCAGGTGGATGGCTGTTTTTAACTAAAGATGAACTTATTTTCCAATCACATAAATATAATCTTAGGCCTCATCAAACAATAATTAAGTTATCAGATATAAAAGAATTAAAAAAGAAACTAATTGCTAAATTAATAAGGAAAGGACTTGAAATTGAAACCATAGATGGCAGGGAAGAAGTTTTTGTTGTTAACAATTTGGATGAGTGGATTAGGGTAATTGAAGATGTAAAAATATGAATTAGTTTAATATTAAATAGGAGGGGTTATATGAACTATATAATAAGACCGATAAGGTTTGAAGATGCAGAGGATGTTAATGAAATGAGAAGAATGGATGGGGTTAGGGAAACAATATTAGGAATTAAAAGTGAAAGAATAAATAAAACAGAGGATTTTATCAAAAATTTAGGACCTAATGATTATGTGTTTGTTGCAGAGGTTAATAATAATGGCGTGAGAAAAGTTGTTGGAGTTGTAGGACTTCATGTTAATTCAAATCCAAGGTGTAGACATTCAGCAAGTATAGGGATAATGGTACATAAAGACTATCAAGGTATGGGGATAGGCAAGGCACTACTTGAAGAAGTATTAGACCTTGCGGATAATTGGCTAAAGCTTGTAAGGGTTGAGCTTTGTGTTTTCGTTGATAATGATAGGGCGATAAATCTATATGAATCTCTAGGTTTTCAAATAGAAGGAACAAAAAAATATGCTGCTATAAAAAATGGAAAATATGTAGATGAGTATTTAATGGCAAGATATAATATATAATGTAGAAAAATAACTTAAAAAATATTATATAAAATAAAAGAGTAAGGTTTTTCACCTTGCTCTTTTTTATTTAAAGGTTTGATTTTTTAGATAAGTATATGATTAATATTTCTTATAGAGCTTGAACTATTATGCTTGATACTGCAACTGCAAACCAAACAATTAGGCCTAATAATAGTGGTTTTATACCAGTTTTGAGTATCTTTTTAAAGTCTGTTGAAAGTCCAACAGCAGAAAGTGCCATAATAATCATAAATTTACCTACTGAATTTATATATGAAATAGTTTCCTTAGGGAATAAACCTATTGTATTTAAAATAGAAGCGACTAAAAACCAAATGATAAACCAAGGGAATATTTTATTGAAGCTGTAATTTACAGAGTTATTTTGTTTTGAGTCTTTTTTCTTTTGTAATGATGTAATTATTGCAAAGATAAGTGAGATAGGAATAATCATAGTAGTTCTAGTTAATTTAACAATTGTAGCATAGGCACCAGCAGTATTGCTGTATATATATCCTGCAGCAACAACAGATGACGTATCGTTTATTGCAGTTCCAGCCCAAAGTCCAAAGGCCTTATCATCAAAGCCAAGTATATGACCAAGTGGTGGGAATATAAGTACAGCAATTACATTGAATAAAAATATTGTAGATATTGAGTAGGCCACCTCCATTTCATCTGCCTCTATTATTGGAGATATTGCAGCAATCGCAGAGCCACCACAAATTGCAGTTCCAACTCCTATGAGGGATTTTAATTTATATGGGATGTTAAGAAGTTTTCCGAAAATAAATGCTGTAGCAAACGCTACAATAAGTGTAACAATAGTAACAGATAAAGATTCTAATCCTGTTTGATAAATCTGTTTTATATTTAAACCTGCACCTAAAACAATGATTGCCCATTGAAGAATTTTTTTAGAAGTAAATTTTATTCCTTCTTGAGTGTTTTTAGGTTTTCCTATTGTATTGTTAATTATTATACCTAAAATAATGCCAAATACAGGTCCACCTACTATAGGGAACACTTTCCCAAGTTTATATGATATAGTAGCTAAAATAAAACATAAAGTTATACCACTTAAGTTTTCCTTTATCCACTTCATAATGTCAACTCCTTTATAAGTAATTTTATACTAATAATATAAATATAAGCATTTAAATGAACAATAAAGAATTTATGATAAGATTATAACAATATGTTATAATTAGAATTGCATTTTATATTTATTCTGGGGATGATAGATTTGATGGATGCTAAATTAACTTCATTTATAGCACTTGCAAAATTTAAAAATTATACAAATGCAGCAGAGTATCTTAATTTAACACAACCCGCTGTATCTCAACATATTAAATCCCTTGAGGATTATTATGGGGTTAAACTTTTTAGAAAAAAGGGCAGAAATATTGAACTTACAGATGAAGGAAAAATTTTATTTAAATATGCACAGAATATAGAAATATTATATAGAAAAGCCTTTGATGAAATAAAAAACAAGACTGGTATACAAAAAACATATAATGTTGGTGCAAGTATGACTATTGGTGGATATGTTTTACCAAAGATTATAGCAGAATTTCAAAAGATAAATGAAAATATAAAAATATTACTTGAAGTATATAATACAGAAGATATTGAAGATAAGCTACTGAAAAGAGAACTTGATTTTGCAGTTGTTGAAGGACCATTTGATAGAAATAAGTTCTGTTATAATAAATTTAAAGATGATGAATTGGTTTTAGCTGTATCACCTGAACATTATTTTGCAACACAAAAAGAGGTTGATATTGAAGAAGTTTTAAAAGGGAATTTAATACTTAGAGAAAAGGGTTCAGGTACAAGAAAGATATTTGAGCAAAAATTAGAGGAAATAGGATATAACATAAATGATATAAAACCATATATGGAGATAGGAAGTATCAATGCAATTATATCCTTGGTAGAGGCTAACTTAGGATACACTATAATATCAAAAGAGGCCATAAAAAAGGAATTAAGCATTGGAACTTTAAAGGAAGTTCCAATTAAAGATATTCGTATATATAGGGAATTTAACTTTATATATTTAGAAGAGGCTAAAGATGAATTTATAGGCAATTTTATAGACTTTTGTATAATGAATATAAGTCTAAATGATTATAAAAAATAATTTGATATTAAAACCATAAAGGGAGGTACTATACCTTCCTTAAATTATGCTTAAAAGTGATTTATTTGCTTTATCGCTTGTAACAATTTATTTTATATATTGGTGTTTATTTTATATTTTCATTAATGTATAATATTGTCATAAATTATCAAGAGGTTTGGTGAGGGTATGTTTCGACAGAAGATTAAAGCATTTATAAATAGTATAATTAACCGACAGGTGATTATGTTTTTAGTTTTTGTGTTAGTTTTTCTTCAGCTTTATTTTACAGATAATCTATCTAAAAGGTTTTTAAATGAGGTTGAGAAACAGAGAAGATTAGAGCTGAAGCAGAAGGTAGAAATAGCATACAACGCAATTGAGCCTATATTAGAACAAAAAAGGCAGGGGAAAATTACAGAGGAAGAAGCTAGAAGAGAAGTTGCAAATGTAGTAAGAAGAATGATTTATAAAGATGAATATTCCTACAACTATATATTCATGAGCACATACAATGGAATTTATCTAGTTCAACCATTTCAGCCAGAAAAAGAAGGCACAAATCAATGGAATTACAAAGATCCAACAGGAAAGTATGTAATACAGGAGCTAACAAGGGCTGCAAAATCATCAAAGGATGGAGCATATGTTAAGTATCAGGCATTTCTACCTAATTCTAATGAATATGAAGAAAAACTTTCATATGTTAAAGGAATTCCAGAGATCAATGCATATATTGGAACAGGGGTATATGTAAATAGTGCATTTAAAAATATGAATATAATCTTAAAACAGCAGAGGATTCTCTTTACTTTAACGTCCCTAATGGGTATGCTTTTATTTATTGTTTATTTAATAAAGCTTTCTAAGTTGAATAAGATGTTAAAAAGAGAAGTAGAAAGGAGAAAAGAAACAGAAGAGAGATTGGTAGAAGAAAAAGAAAGGGAAACTAAGCAGAGGGAATATTTGCAGGCTCTTTTTTGTAACTCTCAAGATGGAATAGCAGAGTTTGATAGAGAAGGGTATGTTGTTAATGTTAATGATGCCTTTCTTAAAATGTTTAGTTATACAAGGGAAGAGTGTATAGGTAAGGATATAGACACTTTGGTGGTTCCAAAGGAAAGGTATAAAGAGGCAAGGGAATGTACAGATATAGCCATTAGAGAAGGCATGGTTAATATTGAAACTGTACGTTATGGTAAATATAATAACCCGATAAATGTATTATTAAGAAGTGTATCAATAAGAATAAATGGTAAAGTAGTAGGTGGATATGCAATATACACTGATATAACAGAAATAAAGGATTATGAGAAACAGCTTAGGTATTTAAGTCTTCATGATAGCTTAACCGGTTTTTACAACCTAAATTATTATAACAAGGTTGTAGATGCATTTGAAGGCAAAAAGGGTAGTGTTGTAAGTGTAATATTGGCAGATGTTAATGGGTTAAAATTGATTAACGATACAATGGGACATCAATATGGAGATAAGCTTCTAAAGATGTTTGCAGTGGTAGTTAAAAGATGTATAAAGAATGGAGAAATTTGTGCAAGAATTGGTGGAGACGAATTTGTTATTATAATGCCAAATTATAATGAGGAAGATGCTGAAAACCTTGTTAAGAAAATAAAGAGTGAGATTGAAAAGTTCAATGAAACTCTTGATGAGAAAATATTGACATTGAGTGTAGCGATGGGTTATTCAACAGCAAAGAGGAATAAAACAATAAAAGATGCCATAAAAGAAGCAGATGATATGATGTATAAAGATAAACTTTTAAATAAGGCAAGTAGTAAAAATCAAATAATGAATGTATTAATGGCAACGTTGGCGGAAAAAGACTTTATTACACATGGTCATACAGAAAGGGTAAGGAAAATTTGTGAAAAGATTGCAGACAGAATGAATTTATCTGATGCTAAAAAGAACAATTTACTTCTTCTTGCAGATGTACACGACTTAGGAAAGGTTGCCATACCTGATGATATATTAAATAAAAAGGGTAAATTGACGGATGAAGAATGGGAAATAATGAAGGCACATACTGAGAAGGGATATAGAATTGCACTAAATTCAAATGAGCTATCAAGTATTGCAGATTTGATTTTAAAACATCATGAAAGATGGGATGGTAAGGGGTACCCTCTTGGTTTAAAGGGAGATGAAATACCAATAGAGTGCAGAATTTTAGCAGTTGCTGATTCATATGATGCAATGACAAATTCAAGAGGTTATAACAAAGTAAAAACTCATGAAGAGGCAATAGAAGAAATAAAACGATGTAGCGGAACTCAGTTTGATCCAGATGTCGTTGAAGCTTTTTTAAACATTATTCAAAAGTAAGATCCTTTTCCCCATGCAAAAAAGTTTTTGCATGGGGTTAAATTTATTTGAGATTAATTTATATCAATTTAAAAATTGGTTATTTTTCATTTGTTTGTATAACTTCTCCTAAAAATGTTAATAATCTAAATAAAGAATTTGGAGGAGGGGTTATAATGGATGGACATGTTTCAACTATAGACTTAATAGAAAGAGCAATAAAGGTTATAAGTTCACCAAAGGTTGAAGAAAATAAGGAACTAATGGAGGTAAAAAACGAAATAGAAAGGACACTTTTAGAAATAAAAAACGCACAAGAAATATTTAAATATTCAACTGATCCAGATATAATTGACTATGCAATATTTAAAGAGAAGGCTGAATTTGCAAGGTTGTGTTATTTGTTTAAAGTTGCAAGAAGAATTAATAATATAGTTAATTTTTAAGGCATATACATATAACAAATAAGTTTATAGGGAGGAATATATGCCTTTAAATGTTGATTTTAATGTTGTTATATATGTTTTGATAATATTTCTTCTGTTTATATTTGTAATGGCTTTAAAGGAAAGAGGGTTGTTATTATTAAAGATAATTTTTAAAACAGTGCTTGGTGCAGTAATAATATTTTTAATAAATTTTATAGGACAAAAATTTAACATATCAATCCCACTTAATATTTGGACTTCTGCATGTGTTGGAATGCTTGGAATACCTGGTATTTTGGTGTTGGCATTGATGAAGTGGGCTATATTTTAAAAGGACAAGTTTAAGCTTGTTCTTTTATTTTTGCTTAATAAATGTTAAAGAACTAACAAATTTTTAGACAAGTCTAATTTTTTAGGTAAGTTTATTGACAGGTTTTTGCTAGTCTGTTACAATTTTAATTGTAAATCTGTTGTAATGACAGGCCTTGTGTTATAAGGCATGTACATCCTGTTATAATACAATTGAGGGTAATTATATTATAACAGGTTTGTTCAGAATTTTCTGTTATATAAAAGAGTGTGAAGGGAGGATAAAATTAATGGCAAAGCTAGTTGAAATTCGTTGGCATGGTCGTGGAGGCCAAGGTGCAAAGACTGCTTCACTTTTACTTGCAGAAGTAGCTTTTAATACTGGAAAGTACATTCAAGGTTTCCCAGAATACGGACCAGAAAGAATGGGTGCTCCAATTACTGCATACAACAGAATAAGTGACGAACCTATAACAATACATAGCAATATTTATGAACCAGATTATGTAGTAGTTGTAGATGAAACTTTAATTAAGTCTGTACCTGTTACAGCAGGATTAAAGAAGGATGGTGCAGTAATAGTAAATACTGCAAAATCACCTGAAGAAATCAAGAAGGAATTAAACTTCGACGGAAAGGTTTATACAATAGATGCAAGAAAAATTTCAGAAGAAACATTAGGAGCATACTTCCCAAATACTCCTATGCTTGCAGCAGTTGTAAAGATTACAGGAGTAGTTCCAGTTGAAACATTCCTAAACAGCATAGAAGCTTCATTCAAGCATAAGTTTGCTAACAAGCCTCACGTTGTTCCAAAGAACATGGAAGCTGTTAAAAGAGCACTTGAGGAGGTGAAGGGAAATGAATAAAGAAAGAAAGGTTAACATTACAAATGAAACAACTTGGAGAGAAACTACACCAGGTGGAGTTATTTTAGATGCAGGTAATGCAGAAGACTTCAAGACTGGTGACTGGAGAGCAATGAGACCAGTTTGGTATGAAGATAAATGTAAGCATTGCCTACTTTGCTGGGTTGTTTGTCCAGACAACTCAATAAAGGTTGAAAACGGCAAACTTGCAGGATTTGATTATGACCACTGCAAGGGATGTGGAGTATGTACAAAACAATGTAAG
Organism: Thermobrachium celere DSM 8682; assembly: GCF_000430995.1. Classification (GTDB taxonomy): domain Bacteria; phylum Bacillota; class Clostridia; order Clostridiales; family Caloramatoraceae; genus Thermobrachium; species Thermobrachium celere. The sequence continues at coordinate 3,204 of NZ_HF952039.1, read as the reverse complement.
TTCGGTGCCCTTGACTTTGTACCAGAAGAATAATGAGGGGAGGAATTAGGCAATGGCAAAGAGAGTATCTTTAAGTGGTAATGAAGCAGTTGCATTTGGTATGAAACAAATTAATCCAGATGTTGTTGCTGCTTTCCCTATAACACCATCAACAGAAGTTCCACAATATTTCTCACAATTCGTTGCAAATGGTGAAGTTGATACAGAATTCGTAGCAGTAGAATCAGAACACAGTGCAATGTCAGCATGTATTGGTGCTGCAGCTGCAGGTGGTAGAGTTATGACTGCTACAGCATCAGCAGGTCTTGCACTTATGTGGGAAATGCNAGAGAGTATCTTTAAGTGGTAATGAAGCAGTTGCATTTGGTATGAAACAAATTAATCCAGATGTTGTTGCTGCTTTCCCTATAACACCATCAACAGAAGTTCCACAATATTTCTCACAATTCGTTGCAAATGGTGAAGTTGATACAGAATTCGTAGCAGTAGAATCAGAACACAGTGCAATGTCAGCATGTATTGGTGCTGCAGCTGCAGGTGGTAGAGTTATGACTGCTACAGCATCAGCAGGTCTTGCACTTATGTGGGAAATGCTTTATGTTGGCGCATCAATGAGACTACCAATGGTTCTAGCTGTTACAAACAGAGCGCTTTCAGGACCAATTAACATACATAACGACCACTCAGACTCAATGGGTGCTAGAGATTCAGGTTGGATACAATTATATGGTGAAAATGCTCAAGAAGCATATGATAACTTAATTCAAGCAGTAAAAATAGGAGAACATCCTGATGTACAACTACCAGTTATGGTTTGCTACGACGGATTTATAACAAGCCATGCTGTAGAAAATCTTGAAATGCTTGAAGATGCAGAAGTTAAGGCGTTTGTTGGAGAAGAAAGAAAGGCTCCATTTGCTTTAATTGGTCAAGATCCAATATCAATGGGACCACTTGATCTTCCAAACCACTACTTTGAACATAAGAGACTTCAAGCAGAAGCTATGAGAAATGCTAAGAGAGTAATTCTTGAAGTTGCTGCTGAATATGAAAAGTTAACAGGAAGAAAATATGGATTCTTTGAAGAATACAAGATGGATGATGCAGAAGCTGCAATAGTGCTAATCAACTCATCAGCAGGTACAGCAAAGACTGTTGTTGATGCTTTAAGAGCTCAAGGTAAGAAGGTTGGTTTAATTAAGATTAGAGTATTTAGACCATTCCCAGCAGAAGAAATTGTAGAGGCTCTTAAGAATGTTAAGGCTGTTGCTATAATGGATAAGGTTGACGGATTCAACGCTGCAGGTGGACCACTATTTAATGAAGTAGTAAGTGCTATGTATGGAAAAGCAGACGGTAAGATAGTACAAAACTACATCTATGGTCTTGGTGGAAGAGACGTTACAACTTACAATTTTGAAACTGTATTCAACAATCTATTTAATGCTATTGAAACTGGCAAGTATGAAGTTTACAACTACATTGGTGTAAGAGAATAGGAGGTGCCATCATGCCAAATTTAAAGGAACTTTCAGCAAAGAAGGTTAGATTAACTGGTGGACATAGAATGTGTGCAGGTTGCGGTGCCCCAATGGTAGTAAATTGGATACTTAAGGCACTTAAGGATGATGAGAAGGCAGTTATTTCAAATGCTACAGGATGTCTTGAAGTTTCAACTTGTCTATATCCATATACAGCATGGAAGGATTCATGGATACACACAGCATTTGAAAATGCTGCTGCAACAGTAAGTGGTGCAGAAGCTTGCTATAGAGCATTCCAAAGAAAAGGAAAGGTTAATGATACATATAAATTCATAGCATTTGGTGGAGACGGTGGAACATATGATATCGGTCTTCAATCATTATCAGGTGCTATGGAAAGAGGACATGATATGCTTTATGTATGCTACGATAACGGTGCATACATGAACACAGGTATCCAAAGATCATCAGCTACTCCATATGGTGCAGATACAACAACTTCACCAGCTGGTAAGGTAATACCAGGAAAGCAACAATTTAGAAAAGACCTAACTGAAATAATGGTAGGACATAATATTCCATATGTTGCTCAGTCAGTACCTGTAATTCCAGGAACTAAGTACATGTTTGACCTATACAATAAGGCAGAAAAGGCATTCAGCATAAAGGGTGCTAAGTTCATGAATGTATTAACTCCATGTCCAAGAGGTTGGAGATGTGATACAGCAACTGAACTTGATGTTATTAAGGCTGCTGTAGAAACTTGCTTCTGGCCATTATATGAAGTTGAAAATGGAGTTTATAAGCTAAACTACAAGCCAGCTGAAAAGAAGCCAATAACTGAATGGTTAAAGCTTCAAGGAAGATTTAAGCATCTATTTAAGCCAGAAAATGAACATATAATTGCTAAGATCCAAGAAGAAGTAGACAGAAGATGGGAAAGACTTCTTGAACTTTGTGGAGAAAAGTAATTGTACTAAGCTCAGCTTTGGGTTTTACCAAAGCTGAGCTTTTTATATAGGGGATTACCCCTTAAGTTAAAATTTTAAAAGATTTAAGATAAAATGAATAAATTAAGGTTTAAGTTAAAGCCTTTAATGGATTTAGGAATTAAATTAATTAAATTATAAGGTTGTTTGTATGAAATCAATTTTTAAAAATATGAATATAAAATATAAGAATTGAAAATAATAATAATGCAGTCAACATAACCGGGAATGTCAGTATATATAATTTAGTGTAATAAAGAGAAAACATTAAAAATCATAATATAATTTAGCTTAATCATTTCTAATGCTTATGTTATCAGATATGTAACTTGATAATATATAAGAGTCGTCGCGAGGACGACAAAACAAAAGAAAAAAAGATGTTGACAAAATGAAAAAGACGTGATAACATAAATAAGCGTCGACGGTCCTTGAAAACTGAACAGCGAGAGCGAACGTACTTTGAAGCTCAGGTTAGAACATGAGAGTTTGATCCTGGCTCAGGACGAACGCTGGCGGCGTGCCTAACACATGCAAGTCGAGCGGAGGGGATAGGAGCTTGCTCCTTGAACCTTAGCGGCGGACGGGTGAGTAACACGTGGGTAACCTGCCCTTGAGAGGGGGATAACAGGTCGAAAGGCCTGCTAATACCGCATAACGCTAAGATGCCGCATGGCGTCTTAGCCAAAGGTTAATTCCGCTCAAGGATGGGCCCGCGGCCCATTAGCTAG
>NZ_HF952038.1:3222-3826 GCF_000430995.1 Thermobrachium celere DSM 8682 | reverse complement strand
GTTTAATTGGTATGGGAGCTGTAATATTAAATGGTGCAGTTATTGGTGAAGATTGTATTATAGCTGCAGGTTCAGTTGTAACGCAGGGAAAAGAGATCCCACCAAGGAGTTTAGTTATGGGGACACCAGCAAAGGTTGTTAGAGAGCTAACAGATGAAGAAATAGAAAGTATAAAAAAGTCTGCAATTCATTATAAAGAACTTGCTGAAGCATATCGATAAAAAAGGGGGGTTATACCCCTTTAAAATTTAAATAAATTAGCAGGAATTATCAAAAAGTTGTAGAATATATAAGAGGTGAAACTATGATTACTTTAAATGATGTAAAGAACAACATAGAAATTAAAACTTATATGGAACAGGGTGACAGATTTTTAGGTGCAATGGGTTTTACAGAACATAGCCTAAGGCACGCAACAATAGTATCTAATATTGCTTCAAATATCCTAAAACAATTAGGATATTCAGAAAGGGAAGTAGAACTTGCAGCAATTGCAGGTTTTCTTCATGATATTGGAAACGTTGTAAGTAGGCATGATCATGGACAGACAGGAGCAATAATATCAATGAGAATTCTAAAGGAAATGGGAATGGATTTTAATGAG
>NZ_HF952038.1:0-934 GCF_000430995.1 Thermobrachium celere DSM 8682 | reverse complement strand
TATTACTTCAAATACCTGTAAATAGTAGCTTTGTAGCAGCTATTCTTACGGTTTTAGGTTATTCAATAAATGATACAATTGTTGTATTTGACAGAATAAGAGAAAATAATAAGAAACATGCTTTTGCAACAAAAAGAGAGCTTGTAAATGCAAGTATAACACAAACTTTAACAAGATCTATAAATACAGTATTAACAACATTATTTACAATAACAGCTTTATATCTAGTTGGAGTTACATCCGTTAAAGATTTTGCTTTACCATTAATAATAGGTATTTTAAGTGGTACTTATTCATCAATATTTATTGCAAGCCCAATATGGTATTATTGGACAGAAAGAAAGATTGCATAAAAATAGTCGGTCAAGGCCGACTATTTTTAATTTTCCCCATTGAAATAGTTTTATATCTCATTTTTAATATATTTGTTTCAATTAAATTAAGGGGAAAGAGTTATGAAGAAGTGGGTTATAAGAAGTTTAGAGCAATTTAACCAAAATCTTCACAAAAATAGAATAATAAATGCCCTATTAAACTCTAGAGGTATTAAGGCGCAAAAAGAAGCTGCTCAATTCCTAAATCCAAGTGTTGAGCATCTTTTTAATCCATTTCTTTTAAAGGATATGGATAGGGCTGTAGATAGGATAGATTTAGCTATAACAAGAAGAGAAAAAATAGTTATTTATGGAGACTATGATGTAGATGGAATAACAAGTACCTCAATACTTATTAGGGCTTTTAGAAAATTAGGTGTTGATGTTTCATTTTATATTCCAGATAGATTAAATGAAGGTTATGGTATAAATAAAGAGGCTATAGATTATATAAAACAATTGGCTACAGACTTAATAATTACTGTTGACTGTGGAATTACAGCAATTGAAGAAGTAGAATACGCAAAATCTATTGGAATGGATATTATAATAACTGATCA
>NZ_HF952037.1:6220-6791 GCF_000430995.1 Thermobrachium celere DSM 8682 | reverse complement strand
CTTTTATCATCGGTTGCTGTCCACCTGCTGGATCCACAACTACCAATCTTCTATGGCCAAACAAAACATTATTGTTCTGATAAAAACCTTCTTCATCTGGTCCTCTTTTTGCAAGCCTTCTTGTCATCCTTTCAATTTCTTTTATTTTATCCTTTATATCATCATTAAAATTAACCCAACCAACTATTCCACACACTATTAACACCTCTAGTTTCTCTATATTATTTTAAAGTTATAAAATAATCTACTAACCTTCTCCTTAACKTGACTTATATACCCCTATAGGGTATATTATTCTATGTAAATTATCTCTATGGAGGTGACCTGCATGAATAAGAAGAGCCACCAAAATTGGTCTTGGATTATATTAGTAACATTCCTTATAGTTGCAGCAATTAAACCTATATTTGGTTTATTCGGTATAGTATGTATGACAGCACCTATGTATCATGCTTTAAGAGGAAGAGGAAAAATCCACTGCTCAAAATACTGTCCTAGGGGTTCCCTTCTAGGTAAATTCTTAAAATATGTATCTTTAAATAATACTCTTCCTTCATTCTTAAGAAGCAAA
>NZ_HF952037.1:3287-3473 GCF_000430995.1 Thermobrachium celere DSM 8682 | reverse complement strand
TCTTCTATGACCCATTCTAATTAAGTATTCAGTAGCATTAAATGCTGCCTCTACATTGTCGTTATCAACAAAATCCAAATCTTCCTTCTTAGGCAGTCTACCTATCATAACAAATGGTACATGCATTTTTTTTACTGCCTTCAATATAGGATCATTTATTTTTGAATACATTAAAATAAGCCCATC
>NZ_HF952037.1:0-532 GCF_000430995.1 Thermobrachium celere DSM 8682 | reverse complement strand
TGCCATATTTTCATATACAGTCATGTGAGGATAAAGTGCATAGTTTTGGAAAACCATCGCTATATCTCTATCCTTTGGTGGAACATCGTTGCAAAGCTTTATCTCCAATATATAACTCACCTGATGATATTTCTTCTAGACCTGCAATCATTCTAAGTGTAGTTGACTTTCCACATCCTGATGGTCCAACTAGAACTATAAATTCTTTATCTTAGATTTGTATCGGGATTGTTGTTCTTAATCAGGCAMMAAAAGGCTTAATAAAAAGTTCCACTTTTTTAAGTGGAACTTTACTTACATTTATTGGATAATGTCACATTTCACTTGGGTGACTACTTTTTTCTTTTCTACAACTTCTTTAATATAAACTGACTTAAATTCATTTTTTAAGATATCCATATAAATAATATCATATCTTTCACCAGCAACTTCTATTGCTTCCCTTAGCCTTCCAGCATATTTAAATCCAACTTTTTCATAGCATTTAATTGCATTTACGTTGTAACTATAAACCTTAAGATATACTGAGTGT
>NZ_HF952036.1:3069-3686 GCF_000430995.1 Thermobrachium celere DSM 8682 | reverse complement strand
GCTAGAGCGTCAGGAATAAGAGTTGATGTTAGAAAGGATGCTCCTTATTCATGTTATGATGAATTTGATTTTGACATACCTGTATTAGAAGATGGTGACGTTTGGGCAAGAGTTGTAGTTAGAGTTTTAGAAATAGAAGAAAGTGTAAAGATAATTAGACAGGCGTTAGAAAACCTTCCAGAAGGTCCAATAAATTTAGGTAATAAACTTCCTAAGGTTCCAGCTGGAGAATTTACAGCAAGACACGAAGCAAGGCTGTTGTAATAATTGTTACTGTATTTAGTGCAGTTGTTTCAAACTTTGGAGTTGAAAAGATAGTAAAATTAGCAGTACCTCTACTTGTTACTGTATACCCAGTTGTTATAGTTTTAATTGTTCTTAATATATTTGATGAATTTATTAAAAATAAAAACTGCTATGCAGGTGCAGTATATTTAACATTAATAATAAGCATAGTTGACGGACTTGCGGCAATTGGACTAAACTTAAAGGGAGTACAAAATTTTGTTGCAAAGCTTCCTTTTGCAAGTGCAGGTTTTGCATGGATCCTACCTGCAATAATAGGATTAATAATTCCACTTATATTCTCAAGAAAACAGGAGGCTTAAATTTAAAGT
>NZ_HF952036.1:0-429 GCF_000430995.1 Thermobrachium celere DSM 8682 | reverse complement strand
AAGAGTATTTTAACAAAATAAAAAGACCAATTACAGAAAACAGCAAAAAACAAGCCTATGTTATAGAGGGTTCAAGGGTATTAATGAATGAATGGGGAACGGCACCTGGACTTATATGTGAAGAAAATAATAAGACATATATACTTCTTCCTGGTCCACCTATGGAGCTTGAACCCATGTTTAATAAATATGTATTCCCTTACCTTAAGGAAAGGAGCAGTACAGTCTTAGTTTCTAAAACAGTTAAAATAATGGGCATAGGGGAAGCTATGGCAGAGGAGATGGTGAAGGATTTAATAAAGAGTCAAAATCCAACCCTTGCTCCATATGACGCAAAAGGATGGAGAAGTTCATTTTAGGATAACTGCAAAGGCAAAAAATGAAGAGGAAGCACAAAGCCTAATACAACCTGTTTACAATAGACTAAAG
>NZ_HF952035.1:8614-9506 GCF_000430995.1 Thermobrachium celere DSM 8682 | reverse complement strand
CCGAACTTTTGTTGAAGATCACATAATAGATTTACAATTTGAGATTGAATTGATACATCAAGAGCAGATACTGGCTCATCACACACTATGAATTTTGGATTTAGCACCAGTGCTCTTGCTATACCTATTCTTTGTCTTTGGCCACCCGAAAACTCATGTGGATATCTTCTTATGTGATATGGTGCAAGACCACACATCTCAAGTGCCTCATAGCCAATAGCCTATGAACCTGTTTTAGAAGATATGGAACAAAATATGAACCTAGAAAAAGAAATCAGAAACTACGCATCAACAAAGCCAGAGCAAGTTGTAGAGCTTATTAAAACATGGCTTGCTGAGGATGAGAGGTGATAATTATGGCAAGAGATAAGGATAGATTAACAGGTGTTCAGAAAGCTGCCATATTATTTATCACTTTAGGTCCTGATGCTTCAGCTCCAATATTAAAGAAATTGCCTGAAAAATGATATACAAAAAGATAAACCTTTGAAAATAGCTAATATGACAAAAAAATAAAAAAAGAAAATTAGGGAGGAAGTATTACAAGAATTTTTTTGTAATCTTAATAAAGCTAAAGACTATATTTTTAGAAGGTGGATTTGATTATGCAAAAAAATCTTTTAAGTAAAGCCCTAGGTGCACAAAAAGCAATGGAGATAATAGAAAAGGTATCTGAAATAACTCAACAGTATAGACCTTTTTCAATTGCACGTAAAGCCGATGCGCAACAATTATTGAATGTAATTATAAATGAACATCCACAAACCATTGCATTAATTTTATGTTATCTTCAACCAGAAAAAGCTGCACAAATCTTATCAGGGCTTCCTGAAGACTTGCAATCAGATGTAGCTAAAAGAATCGCGACAATGAGTAATACTTCCCCTATTGT
>NZ_HF952035.1:6308-6940 GCF_000430995.1 Thermobrachium celere DSM 8682 | reverse complement strand
CTATAGAATTATCAACTATTTCATATACCAAATGATGAAGTCCTTTAGGTCCTGTACTACCAATGTACATACCTGGTCTTTTTCTAACAGCCTCAAGACCCTCAAGAACTTGTATCTGTTCTGCACTATACTGCTGCATATTACTCATTTTTTTTCACCTCTTCTTATAGTTCATTCAAAAATCCTGTTCGTTTTACCAATGTAACAGAAGAAATAGGAGAAAGATATATTATACTCTTTTTATTTCTCTCGGTTAATACAAATGATTTTGGTGGATCATCTGTAATCCTTGTAACAAATCCTTCTTCTTCGGCTATCTTTAAAAAATTTCTTGTGTCAGAATTAAAAGTTGAATTAACATCAAATATTGCAATAACCTCACTTAAAGGAATAACAACATTTTCTCCCAAATGAAGAAACATAAAAAAGCCTCCCTATTTTACAAATATATGTATTCATAACCCTACCAACAGGCTGTTTAAAATAAAATGACTCTCCAAAATCCCCTCTTATTACATTACTGAACCCAATATTTATATTGGACAATTGCTGGTTCATCAAGGTGCAGCTGTTTTCTAATCTTCTGCTTTGTTTCATAGGACATTTTGGGATCCATCATACCTGTTAGGGCA
>NZ_HF952035.1:2977-3894 GCF_000430995.1 Thermobrachium celere DSM 8682 | reverse complement strand
ATTAAGATCATCATATCCGAAATCACTCTTTATTGAATTAATTCTAACTACAACCTCACAACCCTGTAAAATCTAATGTCTCTAGAGCGTTTTTAACTAATAGCCTTGCTGCATCCTTTTCATCTAAAGAAACAGCATCCTCTAAATCTAAAATAATACTGTCAGCTCCAAGTATTGGAGCGTTTTGTATCATACCTGCTGATGGCTTACTAGTTATTACACCATACTATAACAAGACAACTCAAAGAGGAGCAATTGAACACTTTAAGGCAATTGCATCAGCAGTGACAAAACCAATAATTATCTATAACGTTCCTTCAAGAACAGGATTTAATATACTTCCTGAAACTCTTTATGAACTATCAAAAATTGAAAATATAGTTGCTGTTAAAGAGGCTAGTGGAAACATTTCACAAGTTGCAGAAATTGCTCAATTATGTGGAGATAACCTTGATATATACTCTGGAAATGATGATCAAATAATACCCATTATGTCCCTGGGAGGAAAGGGAGTAATTTCTGTTGTTGCAAACATCCTTCCAAAAGATACACACGATATGTGCGAACTATTCTTAAAGGGCGATCTTAAGGCTGCACTTGATATACAGCTTAAAATGATACCTTTAATTAAAGCTCTTTTCATTGAAACAAACCCAATACCAGTAAAAACAGCAATGAACTTAATGGGAATGAAATGTTGGACACCTAAGATTACCACTTGTTGATATGTCTCAAAAGAATTTAGAACTTTTAAAGAAGGAAATGATCAATTATGGAATTAAGCTATCATAGAGGTGAAGTTATGAAGGTACTACTACACGGATGTAATGGACGAATGGGACAGACTTTAAGATATGGAGTAGCAAGAGGACTTTTCTCAAATGAGGCTGGTATGGGTTCAACTCCACATGCTCATG
>NZ_HF952035.1:0-569 GCF_000430995.1 Thermobrachium celere DSM 8682 | reverse complement strand
GGAATTGATGATTCAATACCTATGAGGAAGAATAATAAAAAAGAAGAGATTACACATACGAAAGACTTATAGCTATGGGATTTGACGTTGTAAAACCAAGTGGAGCTTTCTATATATTCCCTGTTTTTACTATAGTGTCCAGTCATAGTAAAGCTATTCTCAGTAAAGGAATATGTGTCTGTAAAATTTTCTTGTGGGATGCCCAAGAAATTTGAAACTTCTTCTACAAATCTCCACCTTTCAATAAATGTTCCAATGTTTATATTTCCCTTTCTACCATCCCATCCCCCTCCACCTGTGTGTACAAATGACTTATCACCTAATTCTACCGGTTTAATATTCTCTTTCAACCTTATTACAGTACCAAAGAAAAGAGGGGTTGAACCTCCTAAGGCTGCTCTATGATTTTTTCCCTATTATGTGTTTGAATATAGTTGATAAAAGATTGAACATCAACTTCAAATTTATTATTATTTAACTTTAAAAGATGAATTGTATCATCTCTGTAAGTATAGATGTCAACAATATTTCCTAAATAAGATTCACATACTTTATCTAAAAATATACCT
>NZ_HF952034.1:5778-6317 GCF_000430995.1 Thermobrachium celere DSM 8682 | reverse complement strand
TAACAAGCTGTGCAGTAGCTTGGTATATATCCACCCCTAAGTAGACTCTTTATTATCTCAAGTGGTGAACGGTGATCTCCTACCTCAAACTGTGGCTTTTCATCATCGTGGTGCTCTCCCCTATAATATTCAACATATCCTCCAACACCTGTACAGGAACCTGCACTTATTTGAGATATACCAAGAGCTATTACTTCATCTCTAAACTTTGGCTCTTCCCTTGTAGATAAAATCATTCCTGTATATGGTAGAGACAGTCTTAATACAGCTACAATCTTCTTAAAATCTTCATCAGATACTAAATATGGGAACTTCTCTAAATCAACGCCCTCTGCCTTTTTAGCCTTGGAACAGAAACTGTATGAGGCCCTACTCCAAACTTTTCCTCAAGATGCTGTGCATGGAGAAGCATTGCAACAGTTTCATACTTATAATCATAAAGTCCATATAATACACCAAGTCCTACATCATCAATGCCACCCTCCATTGCCCTATCCATTGCTGTTGTATGGAGCCTGTCAAGTGCATCTGTTGCAACA
>NZ_HF952034.1:3014-3220 GCF_000430995.1 Thermobrachium celere DSM 8682 | reverse complement strand
TTGTAAGGTCTGCTGCAAAGTCTGTGTCAAATACCTTGTCAAATCCAAGTCTTCTTAATGCTGCTGCCATCTTTCCAGTAACTCTTGTTCCTATTGGCATTCCAAACTCTTCACCAAGTGCAACTCTTACAGCTGGTGCTGTTTGTACTACAACAAACTTTTCTGGATCAGCAAGTGCCTTCCATACTTCCTTAATGTTTTCCTTT
>NZ_HF952034.1:0-298 GCF_000430995.1 Thermobrachium celere DSM 8682 | reverse complement strand
TTTCTACTTTATAGTCATTTAGTATCTTTCCTTGAATTACGTGCATTGTGTATTCCTCAACAACTTTTCCGTCCTTAACATGTTCTCTTACTATTCTTCTTGCCTTTTCTGCATCCATCTTAACATAAGTAACCTTTTCTTCACCTGGCTTTATAACCTCAACAATTGGTTCCATCTTACAAAGACAGATACATCCAGTTTGAGCAACTACAACATCAGTAAGACCTAGCTTTTCAACCTCTTCCATAATTGCAAGAAGAACTGGTCTTGCTCCTGCTGCTATACCGCATGTTGCCAT
>NZ_HF952033.1:3129-3661 GCF_000430995.1 Thermobrachium celere DSM 8682 | reverse complement strand
GTATTATGCATCAATGCCCTTGCCGCAGCTAAAGCATACATTCCACCTGATCCAACTGCAGCAATTCCATCATCAGGCTCTATAACTTCTCCACCACCAGATATAATAAGGAGCGTTTCTTTATCTGCTGCTATCATCAAAGCCTCTAACTTTCTTAGGGCTTTATCGCTTCTCCAAAAATTAGCCAGTTCTACTGCTGCCTTTCTTAAGTTTCCATTAAACTCAACTAGCTTATCTTCAAATTTCTCTGCCAGTGAAAATGCATCTGCTACAGAACCTGCAAATCCAATTAATACTTTATCGTTATAAATCTTTCTTATTTTGTTTGCAGTTGATTTAATGATAGTACTTTCACCAAAGTTACTTGTCCATCACCTGCAATTGCTACACAATTTCCCTTTTTAACAGCAACAATAGTCGTTGCTCTAAACATACAAATAACCCCCAATACAAAGCTTAAAACATTTTTAATTTTTGAATTGTTATTTCCCATCTGCAATATAAATATAACATACTAAAAACATAATGCAAC
>NZ_HF952033.1:0-656 GCF_000430995.1 Thermobrachium celere DSM 8682 | reverse complement strand
AATGTAATTTTTCCCTCACTGATACACTCCAATATCCTTTGCTCACACTCATCTAATTCTATATTATATTGACTATTTTCTGCTCTTATTCCGAATTCATACAAAATATCATCAACTGAATCAATTAACTTTGCCCCTTCTTTAATTAATTTATTACATCCTCTACTTGTCTCCTTATAGATATCACCTGGGATTGCATATACATCTTTTCCTTGTTCTAAAGCACAGTTAACTGTAATCATTGAACCACTGTTAATACTTGCTTCTACAACCAAAACAGCCTTTGATAACCCACTTATTATTCTATTTCTTTCTGGGAAATTATAACCATACGGTTTAATATTTGGTAAATACTCTGTTAAAACACATCCGTTATCTATAATCCTATTTAATAATTTTATATTTTCCTTAGGATATATATTATCAAACCCTGACCCCAAAACAGCAATTGGCAAGTATCTCTTTTATTCCTTGTTCTACCCAAGGAAGTGAACCAACTGAACCTGCGACAGTTGATGTTTGATAATGTTCATCATAAGCCATGAACATCATATAATCTACTATATCTGCTAAAGCCTTTCTGTCATAAAATCTTGACCATGTATCAGATGATGAAGGCTTTGTTACGTCTATTGATACCTTTATTAAAGGATTGG
>NZ_HF952032.1:2275-8130 GCF_000430995.1 Thermobrachium celere DSM 8682 | reverse complement strand
TATTCCCCACTGCTGCCTCCCGTAGGAGTCTGGGCCGTGTCTCAGTCCCAGTGTGGCCGACCACCCTCTCAGGCCGGCTACCCATCGTCGCCTTGGTGAGCCATTACCTCACCAACTAGCTAATGGGCCGCGGGCCCATCCTTGAGCGGAATTAACCTTTGGCTAAGACGCCATGCGGCATCTTAGCGTTATGCGGTATTAGCAGGCCTTTCGACCCTGTTATCCCCCTCTCAAGGGCAGGTTACCCACGTGTTACTCACCCGTCCGCCGCTAAGGTTCAAGGAGCAAGCTCCTATCCCCTCCGCTCGACTTGCATGTGTTAGGCACGCCGCCAGCGTTCGTCCTGAGCCAGGATCAAACTCTCATGTTCTAACCTGAGCTTCAAAGTACGTTCGCTCTCGCTGTTCAGTTTTCAAGGACCGTCGACGCTTATTTATGTTATCACGTCTTTTTCATTTTGTCAACATCTTTTTTGTTTTTTCTTTTTCATCGCTGCTCCCCGCAAGCGACTTTTATATAATATCATGCATTTAATTCTACGCTTTATAAACAATAACTTGTTATATTATTTTATCATAATAAATCTTTATATTTCTTTAAATTTCTCTATATATTATACCTAGACACTCTAGGTTGTGTTGTTAAAATATATTTTAATAAACTAGCCTCTATATAGAAGATATAGAGGCTAGTAGCAATTTTATAATTAACTAAAATTAATCAAAACACATATTGCAAGTATTAATAATGTAGCTGGAACATAATAGAATAAAGCAAATTTCATTGACTTTTTAATATATTTAAAGAAATTTATACCTGCAAGAGTACACATAGCAAATGAAATTCCATCCCATGGCACCCAATATCCAAATGTACCTGTCGCAAGATGATATGCAGTTACAACTGTTTGTCTTGAAATATTTAAAATATCACCCAAAGGAGCCATAATAGGCATTACAGTTGCTGCTACCCCTGATGAACTTCCCATAATAGCATGAATTAAAGATGTTGATACATACATAATCCAAACTGTTATTGTTTTAGGGAAAGTTGATAATAAATTAGAAATTCCATATAAAATAGTATCCATTATTTTACTGTTTTCTAATATTAATATAATAATTCTTGATGCACTTATCATAATTACAGCTACCATAACAGCTGCCATACCTTCAAGGTTCTTCTTAATCATTTCATTTACAGACATACCTCCAATTAGAGGAATTACTATACCCATAAATAAAAATATTGATCCTATTTCATTAAACCACCAACCCTTTTTCATAACACCATAAATCATTATAATAAAACCTAAAGCTAAGGATAACAACACTATTTTATGTCTTAATGTAAAACCTTCAAACTTTTGTTGTTCACTAACTTCATCCTTCTGCTTATTTATTATATCATCACTATAAACAATAGATTTTGTAGGATCGCTTTTTACTTCCTTTGCATATTTCATAACAAATATACAAGTTATAACTGTTAAGAATATCCATATTAATATCCTAAATCCAATACCTGATGTCATAGGAATTTCAGCAAGTGCCTGTCCAATACCTACAGCAAATGGATTTAAAAATCCCGCTGCAGAACCTACAGCAACACCATATTGAACTATCATTACTGCAACAAGTGAATCATATTTCATTGCTCTCATTAAAGGCGCTAAGATTAAGATAAAAGGTATAGCATCTTCATACATACCATATACTGCTCCACCTAAACTAAAAGCAAATATTAAGGCAGGAATTAAAAGATGTGACTTATCTTTAAGTTTTAAAACAAGTGAATTTATAGCAGCATTTACAGCTCCTGTTGCAATTATAGCTGTTAATGCTCCTGAACAAAGAAATATAGTAAAGGAAACATCAGAACCATTAATTGCTCCTTCCATAAAATATGTCCAAACCTTTGAAAAACCCTGTGGGATACTTTCAATATACTTAAACGAACCAGGTATAACTATATTCTTTGTCATTCCCATAACTTCTATTTCTTTTCTTTCGAACTCTCCTCCAGGTATTATATAAGTTAAAAGACAAGTAAGGACAATTAATAAAAATATAACAACTAATGGATTAAGATCAGATAAAAACTCCCACCTATTTTTTCTAGATTTAATTTCTAATTGCTGCATTTTTACCCCTCCCCCTAATTAATCTATAAATGATTCCTTGCTCAAGATAATATTTGCAATTGACTGAGCATAGATTTTTGTGCACTTTAAAAGATTTTCAATTGAAATCTTTTCATTAACTTCATGAGATGTATCTTCATCATTAGGAAAAATTGGACCAAATGAAACGAAGTTAGGAATTGCCTTTGCATAAGATGTTCCATGTGCTAAATTATATTCACATCTTAATCCAGAATGTTTTTCATAAGCATCACTTAATGCTTTTATAAATTTTTTGTTTTTATTCACGTATATTGGATCAAGATAATCGATAAATCTAAATTCAAAATTATATTTATCTTTTATAATATTAAAAGCATTATATATATCCTGTTTTCTTGTAAAATACGATGTTCTTAAATTACAAATAAGTTTATATTTATTACCTTCCGTTTTTAACATTGTTGGTGATATAACATTTTTACCTACATATTCCCCCTCATAAAATTCAGAATTAGATAAAAGCCCCATTTTTGAACCATAAAAATCATTATATAGAATATCTGATATAAAATTTATCAAATGATTATTTTCTATAAAACCTTTAATAAAATTACATATAATACTAATTGCATTTATTCCTTTCTCTGGATATGCTGAGTGAACTGCTAATCCTTTTGCTACTATAACACAATGATCTTTTAGTTTTTCTATAGATATGTCTTCATTAGGATGATTTTTTTTATAATTTAATAAATAACTCTCTAATAAATTATAATCCATACTTACTTTAGCTACAGCCTTATCTGGTATAGAATTAGTTGAATTACCCGATGTTATTTCCAATATGTTTGAATTATCATTTTTAAAAACTAATTCTACATCTGCATAACCTTTTTCACGATTTGTCATAGGGAATTCCCCATCTGGTGTAAATCCGTAGCTAGGAATAGGATAATTATTTATAAAATCTCTAATATCTGTCCATTCTACTTCTTCTTGCGTTCCAATTATCAATACTACCTTTTTTGAAGGTAATATGCCTAAATCTTTTACTATTTTCATCGCATATAGTGATGAAATAACTGGCCCTTTATCATCAACTGCCCCTCTTCCTAAAATGTATCCATTTTCTATCACCGATTTAAAGGGGTTTATCCTCCATAAATTTAAATCACCCTCAGGAACTACATCTACATGTACTAAAATTCCAAGAGTTTCTTCTCCATCTCCATATTCAACTATACCTATTCTATCATCTAATACAGTATAAGCCTTAAATCCCATATCTTTAGCAATATTTATTACATAATGTAAAGCTTCATTTAGTGCAATCTTATTTGATGAAATACTTGGAATATCAATTAAATTCATTGTATCTTTTATTATCTTGTCTTTATACTTATCTATTTGAAAATTAATATCCATAAAATCACCCCTAATATGTATAAGCTATTAAAGTATACAGTTTTGATGCCATTAATAATTCTAATATTGAAACATGTTCCTCTTTACAATGTGCAAAATTTAAGTTGCCTGGACCTAAAATTACTGTTGGTATTTTTGCATAGTTTCCAATTAGTGCAGCATCAGTCCACCCTGAAAAACAAATTTCTTTGGGATTGAATTTTAATATATTCTTAGATAGATCCTTAATATGCCTTATTATTGGGTGATTCTTATCAATCAAATAAGGTGTATGTTCCATTTCATTTTTATTCATTGGATTTGGCTTAACAACCGCATTGAATTTATAGTACTTTCTTACTTCATCTAATAATTCATTTATTTCATCATAAATTAGTTGGATGCTCTCCCCAAAGATATATCTTCTGTCTAATTTTATAACACATCTTTCTGGTATAGTACTTGGTTGCTCACCCCCTTTTATAAATCCTACATTCAATGTTGGACTTCCAAGTAATTCATCCCTCCTATTTTTAATCTTAGGAATTAAGTTGTTTTCAATTAAATTTATTAACTTTGATGAAATATAAATGGCATTAA
The DNA here is from genome assembly GCF_000430995.1 of Thermobrachium celere DSM 8682. Taxonomy (GTDB): domain Bacteria; phylum Bacillota; class Clostridia; order Clostridiales; family Caloramatoraceae; genus Thermobrachium; species Thermobrachium celere. The sequence continues at coordinate 4,001 of NZ_HF952032.1, read as the reverse complement.
CTCCATCTTCTACAGTTCCACCATGTCCCCCCTTTCCAATTATCTCAATATCAATCCATTCCAAGCCTTTATGTCCTAACCCAATATTCATATTGGTTGCCTCTCCTAAAATAGCCACATCCGCTCTTATGCCAGATTTAATTAACTTTTCTGTACCTAAACTTTGAAACTCCTCATCACAAACAAAAGCATATATAATATTAGAATTTGGAATTAAATTGTGCTCTTTTATTATTTTGGCCGAATAAAGCATAGCTGCTATAGCTCCTTTCATATCACAAGCTCCACGACCATAAACCTTTTCATCTATTACCTTAGGACAAAAAATATCCTCTAACCCATAGCTTGGAACAGTATCCATATGACCTGTAAACATAATAGTTTTATCGCTTTTACCTTTTATATTTGCAATTACATTGTATCTATTTCTGCAGACATACTGTAACCGTACATTTATATTTAACTTTTTAAAAAAATCATAAATATAAAGTGCTATATCTTTTTCATATATTTTATTCTCTATGTGACTTTCTATCCTAATTAAGTCTTTTAATATTTCAACCAATTCGTTTACATTATAGCTAATATTAGATAAATCATTCATAAAATCACCCTTTAATTCTCATATTTTCATATTTCATATATACTAAAATAGCATTTAAATTATTTACGCTTTATTTCGCAAATATAGACACATTTAAGTGAAAAATTTTTGCACATAAAAAAAGACAATAGTAAAAGATACTATTGTCCTTAACGATTATTTTTTCATAAGTTTATACAATTCCCCTTCTCTAACATTAACAGAATTTATAATCCACTTATTATTTATTTTTATTAGTTTAAGGGTACCTGATTGAGATATTTGTTTTTTCATACCATCAGGATACTTAACTATTAAGTTTACAGTATAGTCATAAGATTTTGCATCATTACTATTTATATCTTGCTTTAACTGTATATTCTTAATTTCAAGAGTGCATTTAAAGTCATCTGCAGCCTTCTCACCTTCTAATATCCATCTACTAGCTGCTAATTTTTCTAAAGCTTCTTCTGTTAATATACCTTCATATTTCTTAGTTAAAGCCTCCTTTAATTCTTTAATATCTTTACTCTTTAATATTTTCACATCTTGAATATTGTAATAAGTATTTAGAAACTCTTTGGACACTTTCTTACTTTCATTATTTAAAATCACGTTTGTAGCCAAAGCAACTACAACAAATAATAATAAAAAAGTTAAAATATAAACCTTATTATTTGCTTTATTCATTTTACCCCCCATTTAATTCCATATTTTCTCATATTATAACATATATAATATTTACCGTATATATAATTTATTCGACATGATTTTATTTAAAAAATAAAAGACATAGATTGTATTCTATGCCTTTTATCATCTTATACCTAGCTTTGAGTTTTAATACATATTCCATCATGTGCTTTACTCTTTCATAAAAGAGTAAAAAAGCAAATCTGGCAACGACCTACTCTCCCACACCGTGCGGTGCAGTACCATCGGCCCTGCGGAGCTTAACCTTCGTGTTCGGAATGGGAACGGGTGTTTCCTCCGCGGCATAGTCACCAGATTTGCTCTATTATTTTATGTATGGTGGAGATGAGGAGATTCGAACTCCTGACCCCCTGCTTGCAAGGCAGGTGCTCTCCCAACTGAGCTACACCCCCACATTTTGGTGGGCCTTCAGGGACTCGAACCCCGGAC
>NZ_HF952032.1:0-977 GCF_000430995.1 Thermobrachium celere DSM 8682 | reverse complement strand
GTTCCTTAACAAGGGTTCTCCCGCTCGCCTTAGGATTCTCTCCTCACCTACCTGTGTCGGTTTGCGGTACGGGCACCAGCATCCTCGATAGAGGCTTTTCTCGGCAGTGTGAAATCGGCTGCTTCGCCTTACGGCTCCCCATCAGCACTCAGCTTATCCTCCCGGATTTGCCTAAGAGGCATACCTTGTGCTTTGGACACACATATCCAGCAGTGTGCTCAGCCTATCCTCCTGCGTCCCCCCATCTCTCAAACGGCTGCTGGTGGTATCGGAATATCAACCGATTGTCCATCACCTACGCCTTTCGGCCTCGGCTTAGGTCCCGACTAACCCTCAGCGGACGAGCCTTCCTGAGGAAACCTTAGGTTTTCGGCGAATAGGATTCTCACCTATTTCTCGCTACTTATGCCAGCATTCTCACTTCTTAGCAGTCCACCAGTCCTCACGGTCTGACTTCAACCCGCTAAGAAAGCTCCCCTACCACTCATGCGTAAGCATGAATCCATAGCTTCGGTGGCATGTTTGAGCCCCGGACATCTTCGGCGCAGGACCTCTCGACCAGTGAGCTATTACGCACTCTTTAAATGAATGGCTGCTTCTAAGCCAACATCCTGGTTGTCTTAGAAGTCCCACATCCTTTACCACTTAACATGCACTTTGGGACCTTAGCTGATGGTCTGGGCTGTTTCCCTTTTGACTTAGGATCTTATCACTCTAAGTCTGACTCCCGGGCATCAAGACTATGGCATTCGGAGTTTGATAAGGTTCGGTAACCTAGACGGCCCCTAGCCCATTCAGTGCTCTACCTCCATGTCTCTAACCCGAGGCTAGCCCTAAAGCTATTTCGGGGAGAACCAGCTATCTCCGAGTTCGATTGGAATTTCTCCGCTATCCACAGCTCATCCCATGGTTTTTCAACACCAACGTGGTTCGGGCCTCCATTGAGTTTTACCTCACCTTCACCCTGTCCATGGATA
>NZ_HF952031.1:15009-15605 GCF_000430995.1 Thermobrachium celere DSM 8682 | reverse complement strand
GCACAAAGAAGAGTAGGTTCACGTATGTATGGTGCACAAAGCACACATATACCTATAAATGTTAATTCAGCTGGTGTTATTGCGATAATTTTTGCAATGTCAGTAATGCAGTTTCCACTTGTTATAACTCAATTAACATTACCGCCAACTAATAAATTTAGAATGCTGTTTGAAGGTGGATGGTTAAGTCCAAAATACMYAATATMCTTTTATATGTGCAGGTACTCCAATTTCATGGTAACAGCCCTTGTGGTGTTGCAGTTGGAAAGGATGTTTTTGATGCCTATAGTAAAGCCTATGAGTGCGATAGGATATCAATATTTGGAGGAATTGTAGCACTAAATAGAAGGGTAGATAAAAGAACTGCTGAAAAACTTATTGAGATATTCTTAGAAATAGTTATAGCACCAGATTATGATGAGGATGCCCTTTTAGTTTTGAAGGAGAAGAAGAACTTAAGGGTTATAAAGGCATTATCAACACCAAAGGATAATTTAGAGTATGTAAGTGTAGATGGTGGAATTTTAGTTCAGGATGTTGATAATAAATTAGTAAGTGAATTTAGATATGTAACAGATAAAAAGCCAACAGACAAA
>NZ_HF952031.1:11904-12508 GCF_000430995.1 Thermobrachium celere DSM 8682 | reverse complement strand
ACGCACAAAGGCAAGAACGTTATCATTTTTCACATCTATGAATTTTATACTTCCCCCGTGTTCTCCATTCCATAGGGCTTTGTTTTCCCTTTTTAATCTTATTAAATTTTTATAGAAGTCTTGCATAGGATAGTTTTTCCAATCTATCTCGTCCTTTTCAAAAAACTCAAGCCTCTTATTTAAGCCAGCCTCTTGTCCAGAGTATATAAGAGGAATTCCAGGAAGTGTGAAGGTCAGCATTGCCATTACATTAACAGCATCCTTCATCCTTTCAAACTCTGTTCCATTCCAAGAGTTTTCATCGTGGTTTGTAATGAAGTTCATTGGAAAGCTTCCGTTTGGATAAATCTTATCAAAGTTTTCAGCAAAACGTCTTATTCCAAAGGCGTCAGATTTTCCATTTGCTATGCTCTCCATAAGGTGTAAAAGCCTCCAGTTGTAGTTGCTGTTAAAAGCTTTATTTAAGAAATCTCTATTTCCTTCATCATCAATTCCAGCTGTATCTATTATAACAACAGGACCAATTGGCAAAAGCTCCATAGCCTTATATACAGGGTCTGTTGTTGTTCCTGCATAATCTGAAACAAGGGCTATTTCTTGACCT
>NZ_HF952031.1:9064-9692 GCF_000430995.1 Thermobrachium celere DSM 8682 | reverse complement strand
ATATATAAAACTGTAAAAAGCCGCGTAAATGGACTTTAAGGCATTAAGATTACTAATATGAAAGGAGCCTTTTATAAATCCATTTATGCGGCTTTTAATATTTAAGGTATTAACCCTTTATTTTTAACACATCAATACTATCCATAGGTGTATCTGGGTCCTTAGGAACAGATGATATTTCATAAGTATCTATCAAGTCCAATTCCACCTTTTATAGTCTCTGGCCAAAGAAGTGCATTGTTTGTATGTTCAATTATTGGATATTGTCCATTTGATTCAATCTTCACTCTATCACCCCGAAATTATTTTGTATTATTATTAGTTTTTTGCATTAAAACTATGCATAAGGAAAAAGGAAAAATATGCAATAAAATGTAATATTATTTTTATATTTTGTCAAAATGATATGTTATAATATTTATAAAGGAGTGATAGCATTGAGAACAGAACAAATAGTACAGATACTTGCTGCATATTTATTGCAATCAACCTATGCATCAAGTAATGAACAAACAGGTATGTTATTTGGGGCTATACTTGACAAAATGCTTGAAACTTCAAATATATCAAATGGACAAGCTTTCAAATGAAGGATATAAATTTAAATAATGAAAATAAATTTAAGGAT
>NZ_HF952031.1:5813-6447 GCF_000430995.1 Thermobrachium celere DSM 8682 | reverse complement strand
ATATTATGAACAATATTTTTCAATCAAGTATGGTATACCAACTGTAGTTTTCCATACATTAGGAAGAAATATGGCTATGACTCAACAGCAAGTTGATATGTTATATAAGGAGATAGATACCTATACAAGAGCAGAAAAATTGATGAAGGAAAACTTATTATTTGAAGAGTACCCTCATCATATGCCTAATGCAGTAATAAGGGGAGGAACTGTTAGAAAGATAATAAATTTAAACTTTTTCTCAGGATATAGATACTATAAATAAAACAACCCTTAAGGCAGTAGAATCAATTTTAGGACAAGAGTACATATTTGATGTTCAGGATGTGCTAATTAACACAAGTAATGATATATCTGTAGTTACTGTTATAGTAAATGCCCTGTTGTATGGAACTGAAGAGGTACTTGTAGGTTCAGCACTTGTTAAAAATGATTTAAATGAAACAATAGCAAGAGCAACACTAGATGCAATTAACAGGGTAATACAAAAAATAACCTACTTAAAACTTAATATCTTAGTAAAAAAGGCCGATTTAATTTATATTTTATCCTTAGCGGAGAAATGCGACAGGTGATTAGCGAAGACCTGTTAGCCTAAACGCGAAGGAGTGATAGTAATGAAGAGATTTTTACC
>NZ_HF952031.1:2773-3281 GCF_000430995.1 Thermobrachium celere DSM 8682 | reverse complement strand
GTAGATTTTCCTAATTCTATAACCGTATCTACCTTTCTTAATTCTCTTTTAATTTCCTTTACTACTTCTTCTATAAGTATACCTTCAGAAAACTCCCTGCTTGCAATCACTAAACTTAGTTCATACTCGCCTCGTTTTGCCCTCTCTATTTCTTCATTTAAACACTCTATAAGTAATGAATATAAACTCTCTTCTGTATCTAAAAGCAGCTTCTTTATTCTTGATATTAACTCTTNNTTTGTTGTAAATGGCTTATTTAGATATTCCTTTGCTCCCTTTTCTACTGCCCTTCTTACAGTTGTTGAAGTAGCATCAGCAGATAAAATCATAATTGGTGTTGATTTATGAATACTATATTCTTTATTTGACTTTAGTGTATCTATAATATAAAAACCGGTCCCTTTGAGGGAGATGTATATCAGTTATTATTAAATCATATGGTATATCCCTTGATTTAATCTGATTTAATGCATCCTCAGCTGAAACTGATACATCTACAATATATCAG
>NZ_HF952031.1:0-262 GCF_000430995.1 Thermobrachium celere DSM 8682 | reverse complement strand
TAGCTAAGCTTCCCATTAGGTCTGGTTGTTGTGCTATAGTTGCTGCCATTTCACCATTATTTACTGCTGTAACTGCATCTGGTGTACCGTCAAATCCTACTACAATTACATTTTTATTTGCTGTCTTTAATGCCTTTATTGCACCTAATGCCATTTCATCATTATGTGCAAACACTGCGTCAAAGTCTGGTGTAGCTTGTATTATGTTTTCCATTACGTTTAATCCCTTTTGTCTATCAAAGTCTGCTGATTGGCTTGCTAC
>NZ_HF952030.1 GCF_000430995.1 Thermobrachium celere DSM 8682 | reverse complement strand
CAAAAGAAATTTAAAAATAAATGCTGGGGCTTCCCAGCATTTATTTTTATAGGTTCTATAATAAATGTTGGGGCGTAGCCCCAGCATATTTTTTTACAAAAAAAAATATGCACCTGTTTAGATGCCTGATATAATAAATTACACACACACAATTTGAAAGGAGGCATCCAACAAGTGCACAATAATAATTTTATCAAAAACCTACTCGGTTTTAAAGATGTTATTGTAACAAAAATACTTAATACAGATAATTGCTTTGAGATTTATTTAGAAATGAAGAAGAAACCTCATACTTGCCCTTGTTGTAACTCTCAAACTCGTAGAGTTCATGATTATAGAATACAACGTGTTAAACACATTCCTCTATTCTTAAAACCTACTGTTCTCGTTATTAAAAAGCGTAGATATCGTTGTAATATTTGTGGTAAAAGATTTTATGAGCATATTGAATTCTTGCCACGTTATTATAGAATCACTAATCTTTTATCTATGTACGTTATAACAGAGCTTACTAATACTTATAGTATGTCAAGTTTAGCTAAAAGAGTTAATTTGTCTGTTGATACTATAAAGCGCATTTTTAATAATGTCTCCTATCCTTCTGCTACTACTTTACCTGAAATTATAGCTATTGACGAATTTAAAGGTAATTCTGGAGGTTCTAAATATCACTGTTGTATCGTTGACCCTGTTAATAGAAAAATTATCGATGTTATTAAAGATAGACATTTACACGTCCTATCGGACTACTTTAAAAAAATTAAAAACCGCGATAGCGTCCAATATTTTATTTGTGATATGTGGCAACCTTATATTGATTTAGCTAAAACTTATTTTAAAAATGCCATTATTGTAATTGATAAATTCCATTATATTAGACATGCTATGTGGGCTGTAGAAGCAGTTAGAAAGCGTATACAAAAAGAACTATCTACTAAGTTGAGAAAATATTTTAAAAAGAGTAAAGAGCTTATTCTTAAAAGATTTGAATTGCTTAATAATGAATCAAAAGCTGCTTTACATGTTATGCTTTCTTATAATAGCGATTTAGCTATTGCTCATGCATTAAAAGAAAAGTTATTAAAAATTACTGAAACTGCATCTTCTTCTAAGGAAGCTCGTACTTTATTAAAGGAATGGATAAAACTTGCTCAAAATAGTGGTCTTAAAGAATTCAAAAAATGTGCTGATACTTATATTAGATATTTCGATGGAATAGTTAATTCTTTTGATATTCCTTACACAAATGCTTGTATAGAAGGATTTAATAACAAGATTAAAGTTATTAAAAGAAATGCCTTCGGCTTTAAAAATTTTGATAGGTTTAGAAATAGAATACTTCATTGTTGTAACTAAATTTTATAAAATATTATATTTAAAAGAACCCAACTACCGTTGGTCTTTTTGTCATGCAAACTTTTAGGCAAACTCCCTCAAAACCAATTTATCTTTCTAAAATTCCTCTCAAATAAGAAAGGACAGGCATTCTAAATGAATACCCGCCCCAACTATTGACAAAGAGCCTAAAAAT
>NZ_HF952029.1 GCF_000430995.1 Thermobrachium celere DSM 8682 | reverse complement strand
TTGCCTTTAGTTGCCAGCACTTCGGGTGGGCACTCTAAAGGGACTGCCTGGGTTAACCAGGAGGAAGGTGGGGATGACGTCAAATCATCATGCCCCTTATGCTCTGGGCTACACACGTGCTACAATGGCCGGTACAATGAGTTGCAAACCCGTGAGGGGGAGCTAATCTCAAAAACCGGTCCCAGTTCGGATTGTAGGCTGCAACTCGCCTACATGAAGCCGGAGTTGCTAGTAATCGCGGATCAGCATGCCGCGGTGAATACGTTCCCGGGCCTTGTACACACCGCCCGTCACACCATGAGAGCCGGCAACACCCGAAGCCAGTGGGCTAACCCGCAAGGGAGGCAGCTGTCGAAGGTGGGGCTGGTGATTGGGGTGAAGTCGTAACAAGGTAGCCGTAGGAGAACCTGCGGCTGGATCACCTCCTTTCTAAGGGTTTAATAGCTCTCGCTGTTTAGTTTTGAAGGACCGTAAGGTCTAAATGTGGGGGTGTAGCTCAGTTGGGAGAGCACCTGCCTTGCAAGCAGGGGGTCAGGAGTTCGAATCTCCTCATCTCCACCATATATGGGCTCATAGCTCAGACGGTTAGAGCGCACGCCTGATAAGCGTGAGGTCGGTGGTTCGATTCCACTTGAGCCCACCAGTTCTTTGAAAACTGCACAGCCAAAGGTAACAAGTTCTTTGTAACGATCAAGCTACAAAGGGCGCATGGTGGATGCCTTGGCACCAGGAGCCGATGAAGGACGTGGTAAGCTGCGAAAAGCTGCGGGTAGCCGCAAACAGGCTGTGATCCGCAGATGTCCGAATGGGGGAACCCGCATGGCTAACGCCATGCATCCTTAGCTGAATCCATAGGCTAAGGAGGGCACACCCGGGGAACTGAAACATCTAAGTACCCGGAGGAAAAGAAAGAATAATCGATTCCCTAAGTAGCGGCGAGCGAAAGGGGAGGAGCCCAAACCAGAGGAAACTCTGGGGTTGCGGACAGGTCAAGAAAGCGAAGGAGTTCTTAGCCGAATAGGTCTGGAAAGGCCAGCCACAGAAGGTAAAAGCCCTGTAGGCGAAAAGGACTTTGAGCGAGACCTGATCCAGAGTACC
>NZ_HF952028.1:5638-5820 GCF_000430995.1 Thermobrachium celere DSM 8682 | reverse complement strand
CATCCAGTGCCTTTACACACGCTCCACATATACCTTGTCCACTAATATTTATAACTTTTCCTTCTATTATTTTTAAAGAATTTTTTCTTTTTTCTAACCTCCCATCAATTCTAATCTCACTATCCATAAAACCACCACTCCTCCCTACTACATATTATTCACAACTTTCATTTTTTTGTCAT
>NZ_HF952028.1:2620-3214 GCF_000430995.1 Thermobrachium celere DSM 8682 | reverse complement strand
TTATAGGGGATACTCTATATGGTAGGGAGAGTAATTTAATTAATAGACAGGCACTACATGCATATAAATTAAAATTTACTACCATAAGAGAAGGAAAAGAAATTGAAATTACTGCAGATATACCTGAAGATAATTCAAAAATTAATTGATTATATCGAAAAATGATGTAAATTGTATTATAGTTTTTAATTGTAAAAAAATTATTTTATTGTTCGTATCAATTGTTGCAAGTATTATGGAATCTGTTCTTGCTGGTTCTCCTTCTGCTCTTGCATCTATTCCAAATCAATAATATATTAATAAACCCCTGCTCTTCCTGAAAATTAATCTGCTGTCTTTCTTCTTCTGAACTAAAAAAAATCCTTTGGAGTTGGAACATGTATGGTGTCATTAATGTAGTAGAATACCCCTAACGCTAAACTAATTATGATCACCAATGGAATTAATATATACTTTAACCTTTTCATATTTACCTCCTCTGAACATAGCTGTACTTATATATTATGCCATAAAGAAATAGCATATACAATATTAAAAAGTAGGCTTTTAGGCCTACTTCTATTTAGTAAAGCCCCATAAAAGAATTTTGATATC
>NZ_HF952028.1:0-536 GCF_000430995.1 Thermobrachium celere DSM 8682 | reverse complement strand
AACTATTTTAGCCATCCTATAACCTCCTATTTAAGCATTGGTATCTTTACGCCCTTTCTTTGCAAACTCGATTGCCTCATCATATCCTGCATCAGCATGTCTTAATATTCCCATACCTGGGTCGCTTGTTAATACTCTTTGTAGCCTTACATCCATCTCCTCGCTTCCATCACATTTTACAACTGGTATACCCTTTATTGAGAAAGTAAGGTCTGTTCCAGGTCCTACTATTCTTACCTTGTCAGTTTTGCTCATAAGTTCTACTAGTGGATMCATTGCCTTTGACATTTTTGAATAATCAAGGTTACATACATTGAAGTAGAAATCTTCAAATGCTTCTGTGCTTGTATTTGCAAGTTGAGCCATTGAAGGTGATGGATATCTTAAAACAACCCACTTAGTTTTTGGTACTCTAATGTTTCCATGAACTTCTTTCCAGAAATATTTAAAATATAGGTCCATCTTATCTGCTGGAACATCAGAAAGTTCAGAAGCATTGTCACCTGAACGAATTCCTATGTACGCATCCATATCGC
>NZ_HF952027.1 GCF_000430995.1 Thermobrachium celere DSM 8682 | reverse complement strand
CACCAGGTAGTATTTAGCCTTGGGAGGTGGTCCTCCCTGCTTCCCACAGGGTTCCTCGTGTCCCGTTGTACTCTGGATCAGGTCTCGCTCAAAGTCCTTTTCGCCTACAGGGCTTTTACCTTCTGTGGCTGGCCTTTCCAGACCTATTCGGCTAAGAACTCCTTCGCTTTCTTGACCTGTCCGCAACCCCAGAGTTTCCTCTGGTTTGGGCTCCTCCCCTTTCGCTCGCCGCTACTTAGGGAATCGATTATTCTTTCTTTTCCTCCGGGTACTTAGATGTTTCAGTTCCCCGGGTGTGCCCTCCTTAGCCTATGGATTCAGCTAAGGATGCATGGCGTTAGCCATGCGGGTTCCCCCATTCGGACATCTGCGGATCACAGCCTGTTTGCGGCTACCCGCAGCTTTTCGCAGCTTACCACGTCCTTCATCGGCTCCTGGTGCCAAGGCATCCACCATGCGCCCTTTGTAGCTTGATCGTTACAAAGAACTTGTTACCTTTGGCTGTGCAGTTTTCAAAGAACTGTTTTACTTATTCTCAAAGACGTTCCTTATCTTAAAGCGTCTTTAATCTGAAGGGACTTCGGCCTTTCGGCTCCCGGGCAATTTAGACGCTAACTTCGTTAGCTAAATTGCCCGCCGAAATCCATTCAGGATTTCGGCCCTTCAAAACTAAACAGCGAGAGCTATTAAACCCTTAGAAAGGAGGTGATCCAGCCGCAGGTTCTCCTACGGCTACCTTGTTACGACTTCACCCCAATCACCAGCCCCACCTTCGACAGCTGCCTCCCTTGCGGGTTAGCCCACTGGCTTCGGGTGTTGCCGGCTCTCATGGTGTGACGGGCGGTGTGTACAAGGCCCGGGAACGTATTCACCGCGGCATGCTGATCCGCGATTACTAGCAACTCCGGCTTCATGTAGGCGAGTTGCAGCCTACAATCCGAACTGGGACCGGTTTTTGAGATTAGCTCCCCCTCACGGGGTTTTGCAACTCATTGTACCGGCCATTGTAGCACGTGTGTAGCCCAGAGCATAAGGGGCATGATGATTTGACGTCATCCCCACCTTCCTCCTGGTTAACCCAGGCAGTCCC
>NZ_HF952026.1:2902-3401 GCF_000430995.1 Thermobrachium celere DSM 8682 | reverse complement strand
TCTCATTATATTTTCAACTGTGCCTGGCCCATGTCTATTGCTTAAAAAAACATTATGTCTATACAGTTATTTCTAATAGTTTTCTTATTCCTGAACGCTTTAATATCTCATCAAAGTCTCTGCCATGTGCAGTTGAAATAATTTTTACACCTGTATTTATAGCATCCATGATTGCATCAGCATCTTTTATTCCACCAATTTCATCAACTGCAATTACATCTGGTGACATTGATCTTACAAGCATCATGAGGCCATCTGCCTTTGGACAGCTATCTAAAACATCTGTCCTATATTGGATGAATAGGTTGCCACGTAAATTGCTAAATTACAAAACCCCAGAAAAATATTTTTATGAAGAACTATCGAAGATTGCTTAATCCCATATTTTGAATATTATAGATGTCGCTTGTGGTTTATCAAGGGTAAAGCTCCGCCTGCTACGCAGCCCTTGACAAACCCATGCACTCCATCTCCTGTTATTATTAAGATGGGCTTAAGG
>NZ_HF952026.1:0-572 GCF_000430995.1 Thermobrachium celere DSM 8682 | reverse complement strand
GCAACTTCTCTTTCTGAAATTCCTGGCTTTAAATTTAAGAATATGTTCAAATGCTTTATCTGCAATGCTTGCAGCTGTTTCTATTAACTTTATTCTTCATCGTCTTTATCATTCTTATCTTTTCTATAGTTTGTTCAAGTTTTACTATTTCTACTCCTTCAAGTTTTTCCTTATATGTAATATAATCTGATAAAGACATTCTGTCTTCTTCAACACCTAAACGTTTTACGTTGTGTTTTTCTACTAATGATTTAATAAAATCATGTATTGGAGGTTTGTATTCTAGTACCTCAAAACCAACAACCTCATTTTGTGCTTGTTCAGTATACCTTGAGTCAGTTATAAAATATGACTTTTCCTTAGTAATGAATAAGAAACTGTCATCTCCTGTAAAACCACTTAGATAGTTTCTGTTTTCATCCTTATAAACTAAAGCAGCATCGATATTTAATTCATCAAATTTTGCTAAAAATTTTTGTAGTCTTTTTTCAATCATTTGTATTACCCCCTATGTCTTTTAACGCCATTAAGGCTAATTTATAACCTATTTCTTTAAATCCTGAGATTACACC
>NZ_HF952025.1:5834-6440 GCF_000430995.1 Thermobrachium celere DSM 8682 | reverse complement strand
TTCTTTACTTCTATTCCCTTATAGTTTCCTAACTTAACTTCAGGCTTTACAACAACTTCTGCAGTGTAAACAAAATCTTCTCCCTTACCAATCTTAACTATGTCAATAGTTGGTCTATCTACTGGTTCAATGTTGTTTTCCTTAATAGCAGCTGGATATGTTTCATCAAGTATGTAGTTTACAGCATCTTCGTAAAATACGCCTTCACCATAGTACTTTTCTATTATTGCCTTTGGAGCCTTACCTTTTCTAAAGCCTGGAACATTAAATCTTGAAGCATTCTTCTTATAAGCCTTCTCTACAGCTTCATTGAACTTTTCACTTGGTACAGTTATTTCAAGCTTTACTTTATTATTTTCTAATCTTTCAACTTTAGTATTCATTTTATTTCCTCCTATCAAACTATATAGGGGTATATAAGTCAATAGATTAAGTTAAAATAGTAAAATTGAAAAGATTATGAAAATATTTTTTTTATAAATTAGGTATTGCCAAAGTTAAAAAAATGATATATAATAAAGTATGTCRTCGGGGTGTGGCGCAGATGGGAGCGCGCGTGGTTTGGGACCATGAGGTCGCAGGTTCAATCCCTGTCACCCCGACCAA
>NZ_HF952025.1:2882-3145 GCF_000430995.1 Thermobrachium celere DSM 8682 | reverse complement strand
AAGCATTGGTTTACCAAAAGTACTTCATAGAGTCTGTGGTAAACCAATGCTTTTTCACGTCATTGATGCACTAAAGGGTGCAAATGTTGATGATTTTATCGTTGTCGTTGGACATAAGGCAGATATTGTTAGAGCACATCTTAAAGAAAACATCAAAACGGCGTATCAAGATAGACAGCTAGGAACAGGACATGCAGTAATGTGCTGTAGTGATTTCCTTAAGGATAAGGATGGAACTGTTATTGTTCTTGCTGGAGATGCAC
>NZ_HF952025.1:0-226 GCF_000430995.1 Thermobrachium celere DSM 8682 | reverse complement strand
TAGATTACATGCTCCTATTGCTATTATTGATAAGAGAAGACCTAAAGCGAATGTTTCTGAGATAATGAACGTAATTGGAGATGTAAAGGGTAAGGTTGCAATACTTGTGGACGATATGATAGATACAGCAGGAACAATTACAAATGCAGCAAATGCCCTAGCTGACTTAGGTGCAAAGGAAGTTTATGCTTGCTGTACGCATGCTGTTTTATCAGGTCCAGCAGTA
>NZ_HF952024.1 GCF_000430995.1 Thermobrachium celere DSM 8682 | reverse complement strand
AAACCGAGTCTGAAGAGGGCGTTAAGTTGCATGCCGTAGACCCGAAACCGGGTGACCTATCCATGGACAGGGTGAAGGTGAGGTAAAACTACACTGGAGGCCCGAACCACGTTGGTGTTGAAAAACCATGGGATGAGCTGTGGATAGCGGAGAAATTCCAATCGAACTCGGAGATAGCTGGTTCTCCCCGAAATAGCTTTAGGGCTAGCCTCGGGTTAGAGACATGGAGGTAGAGCACTGAATGGGCTAGGGGCCGTCTAGGTTACCGAACCTTATCAAACTCCGAATGCCATAGTCTTGATGCCCGGGAGTCAGACTTAGAGTGATAAGATCCTAAGTCAAAAGGGAAACAGCCCAGACCATCAGCTAAGGTCCCAAAGTGCATGTTAAGTGGTAAAGGATGTGGGACTTCTAAGACAACCAGGATGTTGGCTTAGAAGCAGCCATTCATTTAAAGAGTGCGTAATAGCTCACTGGTCGAGAGGTCCTGCGCCGAAGATGTCCGGGGCTCAAACATGCCACCGAAGCTATGGATTTGGTACCGTTGCTAATGCTTATATGGTAGAGAGGACAGAAAAGAGAGGACATCTTTATGCTGCTACGCAGCGAAGCGAAGGAGCAGCATTAGATACAACAAGCTAAAACATGCCATGTAGGCGATAGCAACGGTACCAAATGGTAGGGGAGCTTTCTTAGCGGGTTGAAGTCAGACCGTGAGGACTGGTGGACTGCTAAGAAGTGAGAATGCTGGCATAAGTAGCGAGAAATAGGTGAGAATCCTATTCGCCGAAAACCTAAGGTTTCCTCAGGAAGGCTCGTCCGCTGAGGGTTAGTCGGGACCTAAGCCGAGGCCGAAAGGCGTAGGTGATGGACAATCGGTTGATATTCCGATACCACCAGCAGCCGTTTGAGAGATGGGGGGACGCAGGAGGATAGGCTGAGCACACTGCTGGATATGTGTGTTCAAAGCACAAGGTATGCCTCTTAGGCAAATCCGGGAGGATAAGCTGAGTGCTGATGGGGAGCCGTAAGGCGAAGCAGCCGATTTCACACTGCCGAGAAAAGCCTCTATCGAGGATGCTGGTGCCCGTACCGCAAACCGACACAGGTAGGTGAGGAGAGAATCCTAAGGCGAGCGGGAGAACCCTTGTTAAGGAACTCGGCAAATTGACCCCGTAACTTCGGGAGAAGGGGTGCCTACCGAAAGGTAGGCCGCAGAGAATAGGCCCAGGCGACTGTTTAGCAAAAACACAGGTCTCTGCTAAGTCGAAAGACGATGTATAGGGGCTGACGCCTGCCCGGTGCTGGAAGGTTAAGGGGAAAGGTTAGCGCAAGCGAAGCTTTGAACCGAAGCCCCAGTAAACGGCGGCCGTAACTATAACGGTCCTAAGGTAGCGAAATTCCTTGTCGGGTAAGTTCCGACCCGCACGAATGGCGTAACGACCTGGGCGCTGTCTCGACAAGGGACCCGGCGAAATTGTAGTACAAGTGAAGATGCTTGTTACCCGCGATTGGACGGAAA
>NZ_HF952023.1 GCF_000430995.1 Thermobrachium celere DSM 8682 | reverse complement strand
GGAAGCAGTAGAAAAACTGAAAAAAAGTAAGGTAGCAGTGACGAAAGTCGGGCTTAGTGATCCGGTGGTACCGAGTGGAAGGGCCATCGCTCAACGGATAAAAGCTACCTCGGGGATAACAGGCTGATCTCCCCCAAGAGTCCACATCGACGGGGAGGTTTGGCACCTCGATGTCGGCTCGTCGCATCCTGGGGCTGAAGTAGGTCCCAAGGGTTGGGCTGTTCGCCCATTAAAGCGGCACGCGAGCTGGGTTCAGAACGTCGTGAGACAGTTCGGTCCCTATCCGTCGCGGGCGTAGGAAATTTGAGAGGAGCTGTCCTTAGTACGAGAGGACCGGGATGGACGAACCTCTGGTGCACCAGTTGTCGCGCCAGCGGCACAGCTGGGTAGCCATGTTCGGATGGGATAAGCGCTGAAGGCATCTAAGCGCGAAGCCCACCTCAAGATGAGATTTCCCATAGCGTTAAGCTAGTAAGACCCCTGGAAGAACACCAGGTTGATAGGCCAGAGGTGTAAGCGTCGTAAGGCGTTTAGCTGACTGGTACTAATAGGTCGAGGGCTTGATCATATAGGCTGTGCAGTTTTGAAAGAACTAATCCGGTGACTATGCCGCGGAGGAAACACCCGTTCCCATTCCGAACACGAAGGTTAAGCTCCGCAGGGCCGATGGTACTGCACCGCACGGTGTGGGAGAGTAGGTCGTTGCCGGATAGTATGGCCCCTTGGTCAAGTGGTTAAGACACCACCCTTTCACGGTGGTAACAGGGGTTCGAATCCCCTAGGGGTCACCACCATGCGGGTGTAGCTCAATGGCAGAGTCCCAGCCTTCCAAGCTGGTTGTGTGGGTTCGATTCCCATCACCCGCTCCATAATATGCGCCTTTAGCTCAGCTGGATAGAGCAACGGCCTTCTAAGCCGTGTGTCGGGAGTTCGAATCTCTCAAGGCGCACCATATGGTGGGTATAGTTCAGTTTGGTTAGAGCGCCAGATTGTGGCTCTGGAGGTCGTGGGTTCGAATCCCACTATCCACCCCAATAAATACGATGGGCAGTCGCCAAGTCGGTAAGGCACGGGACTTTGACTCCCGCATTCGTTGGTTCGAGTCCAGCCTGCCCAGCCATAAGAGCCACTAGCTCAGTC
>NZ_HF952022.1:44401-172707 GCF_000430995.1 Thermobrachium celere DSM 8682 | reverse complement strand
AAAAGAGGTTGCTTTTGCAACCTCATATATTTTCTAGATGGCTCCACGGAGAGGACTCGAACCTCCAACCCTCCGGTTAACAGCCGGATGCTCCACCATTGAGCTACCGTGGAATATTAAGTTTGATCCGGCAACGACCTACTCTCCCACACCGTGCGGTGCAGTACCATCGGCCCTGCGGAGCTTAACCTTCGTGTTCGGAATGGGAACGGGTGTTTCCTCCGCGGCATAGTCGCCGGATTAGTTCTTTCAAAACTGCACAGCCTGTATGATCAAGCCCTCGACCTATTAGTACCAGTCAGCTAAACGCCTTACGACGCTTACACCTCTGGCCTATCAACCTGGTGTTCTTCCAGGGGTCTTACTAGCTTAACGCTATGGGAAATCTCATCTTGAGGTGGGCTTCGCGCTTAGATGCCTTCAGCGCTTATCCCATCCGAACATGGCTACCCAGCTGTGCCGCTGGCGCGACAACTGGTGCACCAGAGGTTCGTCCATCCCGGTCCTCTCGTACTAAGGACAGCTCCTCTCAAATTTCCTACGCCCGCGACGGATAGGGACCGAACTGTCTCACGACGTTCTGAACCCAGCTCGCGTGCCGCTTTAATGGGCGAACAGCCCAACCCTTGGGACCTACTTCAGCCCCAGGATGCGACGAGCCGACATCGAGGTGCCAAACCTCCCCGTCGATGTGGACTCTTGGGGGAGATCAGCCTGTTATCCCCGAGGTAGCTTTTATCCGTTGAGCGATGGCCCTTCCACTCGGTACCACCGGATCACTAAGCCCGACTTTCGTCACTGCTCGACTTGTCAGTCTCACAGTTAGGCTCCCTTCTGCCTTTGCACTCTACGCGCGATTTCCAACCGCACTGAGGGAACCTTTGGGCGCCTCCGTTACTCTTTAGGAGGCGACCGCCCCAGTCAAACTGCCCGCCTAACAATGTCCCGTGACCAGCTTCATGGCCTCCGGTTAGAGCTTCAGTATCATCAGGGTGGTATCCCAACGGCGGCTCCATAGCGCCTGGCGACGCTACTTCTCAGCCTCCCACCTATCCTGTACAGACAATACCGAAACTCAATGCTAAGCTGCAGTAAAGCTCTACGGGGTCTTTCCGTCCAATCGCGGGTAACAAGCATCTTCACTTGTACTACAATTTCGCCGGGTCCCTTGTCGAGACAGCGCCCAGGTCGTTACGCCATTCGTGCGGGTCGGAACTTACCCGACAAGGAATTTCGCTACCTTAGGACCGTTATAGTTACGGCCGCCGTTTACTGGGGCTTCGGTTCAAAGCTTCGCTTGCGCTAACCTTTCCCCTTAACCTTCCAGCACCGGGCAGGCGTCAGCCCCTATACATCGTCTTTCGACTTAGCAGAGACCTGTGTTTTTGCTAAACAGTCGCCTGGGCCTATTCTCTGCGGCCTACCTTTCGGTAGGCACCCCTTCTCCCGAAGTTACGGGGTCAATTTGCCGAGTTCCTTAACAAGGGTTCTCCCGCTCGCCTTAGGATTCTCTCCTCACCTACCTGTGTCGGTTTGCGGTACGGGCACCAGCATCCTCGATAGAGGCTTTTCTCGGCAGTGTGAAATCGGCTGCTTCGCCTTACGGCTCCCCATCAGCACTCAGCTTATCCTCCCGGATTTGCCTAAGAGGCATACCTTGTGCTTTGGACACACATATCCAGCAGTGTGCTCAGCCTATCCTCCTGCGTCCCCCCATCTCTCAAACGGCTGCTGGTGGTATCGGAATATCAACCGATTGTCCATCACCTACGCCTTTCGGCCTCGGCTTAGGTCCCGACTAACCCTCAGCGGACGAGCCTTCCTGAGGAAACCTTAGGTTTTCGGCGAATAGGATTCTCACCTATTTCTCGCTACTTATGCCAGCATTCTCACTTCTTAGCAGTCCACCAGTCCTCACGGTCTGACTTCAACCCGCTAAGAAAGCTCCCCTACCATTTGGTACCGTAGCAACGGTACCAAATCCATAGCTTCGGTGGCATGTTTGAGCCCCGGACATCTTCGGCGCAGGACCTCTCGACCAGTGAGCTATTACGCACTCTTTAAATGAATGGCTGCTTCTAAGCCAACATCCTGGTTGTCTTAGAAGTCCCACATCCTTTACCACTTAACATGCACTTTGGGACCTTAGCTGATGGTCTGGGCTGTTTCCCTTTTGACTTAGGATCTTATCACTCTAAGTCTGACTCCCGGGCATCAAGACTATGGCATTCGGAGTTTGATAAGGTTCGGTAACCTAGACGGCCCCTAGCCCATTCAGTGCTCTACCTCCATGTCTCTAACCCGAGGCTAGCCCTAAAGCTATTTCGGGGAGAACCAGCTATCTCCGAGTTCGATTGGAATTTCTCCGCTATCCACAGCTCATCCCATGGTTTTTCAACACCAACGTGGTTCGGGCCTCCAGTAAGTTTTACCTCACCTTCACCCTGTCCATGGATAGGTCACCCGGTTTCGGGTCTACGGCATGCAACTTAACGCCCTCTTCAGACTCGGTTTCCCTACGGCTTCGCACCTTAAGTGCTTAACCTCGCTACATACCGTAACTCGCTGGCTCGTTCTACAAAAAGCACGCCGTCAGGCCTTAACGCCCTCCGACTGCTTGTAGGCACACGGTTTCAGGTTCTATTTCACTCCCCTCCCGGGGTTCTTTTCACCTTTCCCTCACGGTACTATGCGCTATCGGTCACCAGGTAGTATTTAGCCTTGGGAGGTGGTCCTCCCTGCTTCCCACAGGGTTCCTCGTGTCCCGTGGTACTCTGGATCAGGTCTCGCTCAAAGTCCTTTTCGCCTACAGGGCTTTTACCTTCTGTGGCTGGCCTTTCCAGACCTATTCGACTAAGAACTCCTTCGCTTTCTTGACCTGTCCGCAACCCCAGAGTTTCCTCTGGTTTGGGCTCCTCCCCTTTCGCTCGCCGCTACTTAGGGAATCGATTATTCTTTCTTTTCCTCCGGGTACTTAGATGTTTCAGTTCCCCGGGTGTGCCCTCCTTAGCCTATGGATTCAGCTAAGGATGCATGGCGTTAGCCATGCGGGTTCCCCCATTCGGACATCTGCGGATCACAGCCTGTTTGCGGCTACCCGCAGCTTTTCGCAGCTTACCACGTCCTTCATCGGCTCCTGGTGCCAAGGCATCCACCATGCGCCCTTTGTAGCTTGATCTTCATTAAGAACTTGTTACCTTTGGCTGTGCAGTTTTCAAAGAACTTGGACCTTGCGGTCCTTCAAAACTAAACAGCGAGAGCTATTAAACCCTTAGAAAGGAGGTGATCCAGCCGCAGGTTCTCCTACGGCTACCTTGTTACGACTTCACCCCAATCACCAGCCCCACCTTCGACAGCTGCCTCCCTTGCGGGTTAGCCCACTGGCTTCGGGTGTTGCCGGCTCTCATGGTGTGACGGGCGGTGTGTACAAGGCCCGGGAACGTATTCACCGCGGCATGCTGATCCGCGATTACTAGCAACTCCGGCTTCATGTAGGCGAGTTGCAGCCTACAATCCGAACTGGGACCGGTTTTTGAGATTAGCTCCCCCTCACGGGTTTGCAACTCATTGTACCGGCCATTGTAGCACGTGTGTAGCCCAGAGCATAAGGGGCATGATGATTTGACGTCATCCCCACCTTCCTCCTGGTTAACCCAGGCAGTCCCTTTAGAGTGCCCACCCGAAGTGCTGGCAACTAAAGGCAAGGGTTGCGCTCGTTGCGGGACTTAACCCAACATCTCACGACACGAGCTGACGACAACCATGCACCACCTGTCTCACCGTTCCCCGAAGGGCACCCCCGTGTTTCCACAGGGTTCGGTGGATGTCAAGCCCTGGTAAGGTTCTTCGCGTTGCTTCGAATTAAACCACATGCTCCGCTGCTTGTGCGGGCCCCCGTCAATTCCTTTGAGTTTTAATCTTGCGACCGTACTCCCCAGGCGGGGTACTTAATGCGTTAGCTGCGGCACAGAGGGCTTCGCCCCCTACACCTAGTACCCATCGTTTACAGCGTGGACTACCAGGGTATCTAATCCTGTTTGCTCCCCACGCTTTCGTGCCTCAGCGTCAGTTACAGTCCAGAAAGCCGCCTTCGCCACTGGTGTTCCTCCCAATCTCTACGCATTTCACCGCTACACTGGGAATTCCGCTTTCCTCTCCTGCACTCTAGCTCTCCAGTTTGGAGTGCAGTTCCTGGGTTGAGCCCAGGGATTTCACACCCCACTTAAAGAGCCGCCTACGCACCCTTTACGCCCAGTAATTCCGGACAACGCTTGCCACCTACGTATTACCGCGGCTGCTGGCACGTAGTTAGCCGTGGCTTCCTCCTCCCTTACCGTCATTATCGTCAGGGAAGACAGAGCTTTACAACCCGAAGGCCTTCATCGCTCACGCGGCGTCGCTGCGTCAGGGTTTCCCCCATTGCGCAATATTCCCCACTGCTGCCTCCCGTAGGAGTCTGGGCCGTGTCTCAGTCCCAGTGTGGCCGACCACCCTCTCAGGCCGGCTACCCATCGTCGCCTTGGTGAGCCATTACCTCACCAACTAGCTAATGGGCCGCGGGCCCATCCTTGAGCGGAATTAACCTTTGGCTAAGACGCCATGCGGCATCTTAGCGTTATGCGGTATTAGCAGGCCTTTCGACCTGTTATCCCCCTCTCAAGGGCAGGTTACCCACGTGTTACTCACCCGTCCGCCGCTAAGGTTCAAGGAGCAAGCTCCTATCCCCTCCGCTCGACTTGCATGTGTTAGGCACGCCGCCAGCGTTCGTCCTGAGCCAGGATCAAACTCTCATGTTCTAACCTGAGCTTCAAAGTACGTTCGCTCTCGCTGTTCAGTTTTCAAGGACCGTCGACGCTTATTTATGTTATCACGTCTTTTTCATTTTGTCAATATCTTTTTTGTTTTTTCTTTTTCATCGCTGCTCCCCGCAAGCGACTTTTATATATAAAAGTCGCTTGNCTCTCAGGCCGGCTACCCATCGTCGCCTTGGTGAGCCATTACCTCACCAACTAGCTAATGGGCCGCGGGCCCATCCTTGAGCGGAATTAACCTTTGGCTAAGACGCCATGCGGCATCTTAGCGTTATGCGGTATTAGCAGGCCTTTCGACCTGTTATCCCCCTCTCAAGGGCAGGTTACCCACGTGTTACTCACCCGTCCGCCGCTAAGGCAGCACTTAACACTCAGTTCTCAGCATGTGTTATCCTAATTTGCGTAAAGCCCGCTTACGCGTGCTTGACGCTGGCTTAAGACTTACCCCTATCAAACTGAGCACTCAGTGTTAAGTGCTACCTCCGCTCGACTTGCATGTGTTAGGCACGCCGCCAGCGTTCGTCCTGAGCCAGGATCAAACTCTCATGTTCTAACCTGAGCTTCAAAGTACGTTCGCTCTCGCTGTTCAGTTTTCAAGGACCGTTGTTTTATTAGTTTATCATTCATTCATCAGTTTGTCAACATTCTTTTTTCTTAAAGACAAAATTTATTATATTTATTTTTTGCTTTTTTGTCAACTGCTTTTTTGCAATTAAAATGGCTCCACGGAGAGGACTCGAACCTCCAACCCTCCGGTTAACAGCCGGATGCTCCACCATTGAGCTACCGTGGAACGCTTACAGATTATATTATAGCATCATTTTATTTTTTTGCAATACCCTTTTTAAAATTTTTATACTATAACTTCGTAATATACAATAAAATAAACAGGTTCAGCTATTTATTAAACTACAGCCGAACCTGTTTATTATTCTAATAATCATTTTACTTTGTTGGCTTCATTGTTGGGAATAGGATAACATCTCTAATAGAATATGAATCAGTTAGGAACATTATTAGTCTGTCAATACCTATACCCAATCCCCCTGTTGGAGGCATACCTATTTCTAATGCATTTATGAAGTCTTCATCCATCATATATGCTTCATCATCACCGAGTTCACGTTCTCTTAATTGTTGTAAGAATCTTTCCTTTTGATCAATTGGATCATTTAATTCTGAATATGCATTTGCTATTTCTCTACCAAATACATAAGCTTCAAATCTTTCAGTAAATGCTGGGTCATCTGGTTTTCTCTTAGTAAGTGGTGACACTTCTACTGGATAATCTAAAACAAACGTTGGCTGAATTAGATGCTTTTCTGCATAGGTTTCAAATAATGCTACTAATATATCAGCCTTATTACAATCCTTTAGGTCCTTCTTTAATTCATCTTCAACCTTCATCTTCTTTGCTATTTCCCTTGCTTCTTCATCTGACTTTATTTGATCAAAGTCAACTCCAGCATATTTTTTAACAGCTTCCTTCATTGTTATTCTTGCCCACGGAGCCTTAAAGTCAATTTCAGTTCCTTGATAATTTACCTTTGTTGTACCTAATACCTCTAAACATACAAACTCAACTAGACTTTCAGTAAGTTCCATCATATCATTATAGTCTGCATAAGCTTGATATAGCTCAATAGCAGTAAATTCTGGATTATGTCTTACATCTATTCCTTCATTTCTAAAATTCTTTCCTATTTCGTAAACTCTCTCAAAACCACCAACAATTAATCTTTTTAAATAAAGCTCAGTCGCAATTCTAAGATACATATCGATATCTAAAGCATTATGATGAGTTATAAATGGTCTTGCAGCTGCACCACCTGCAATAGGAGAAAGGATTGGAGTTTCAACTTCTATGTAATCTCTTTCATCAAGAAATTTTCTTATTGCTTTTATTATTTGAGTTCTCTTCATAAAAGTATCTCTTACATCCGGATTAACAATTAAATCAACATATCTTTGTCTATATCTTAAGTCTGGGTCCTTAAGTCCATGCCATTTTTCTGGTAGTGGTCTTAATGATTTTGTAAGAAGAGTAAAATCTTTAACTAATATTGATATCTCACCTGTTTTTGTCTTGAATACTTCACCTTCAACTCCAATAATATCTCCAATATCTAGACTCTTAAAGAACTTAAGTTTTTCTTCACCTACGTTATCAATCTTTACATAAAGCTGAATCTTACCATATCTATCATGTATATCGCTAAAACCTGCTTTACCATGAATTCTTTTAGACATTAAACGTCCTGCTACTCTTACTGTCTTATTCTCTAATTCATCATAATTATCCTTAATTTGTTTTGAAGTATGTGTTCTGTCATATTTCACTATTAAAAATGGATCTTGTCCTTTTTGTCTTAATTCTTCTAGCTTTTGTATTCTTTGTCTTATAAGCTCATTGTACTCCTCTTCAAGTTGATTAAGCTCAACTTGATTTAGTTCCTCATTTGCCATTTCATCTACCTCCATTTTAATGTCTTTTTATTTCTAAGATCTCATAGGTAATTGTACCATCTGGTACTTGAATTTCTACTTTATCTCCTACCTTTTTACCCATAAGTCCTTTTCCTATTGGAGCTTCATTAGATATCTTCATTTTCTTAAAGTCTGCCTCGGCTGAACCAACTATTGTAAATTCCATTTCATCTCCATAATCTAAATCTCTAACTCTTACTATACAACCAATTGAAACAACATCTGTTTTAATATCTTCTTCATCGATAACTTTTGCATTTTTTAGCATGTTTTCAAGTGTAGCAATTCTTCCTTCAACAAAAGCCTGTTCATTTTTTGCTTCATCGTATTCTGAGTTTTCACTTAAATCTCCATAAGAAATAGCTGTCTTTATCTTTTGTGCTACTTCCTTTCTCTTAACGGTTTTTAAATATTCTAGTTCTTCTTCTATTTTTTTAATTCCCTCATATGTAAGTATTACTTGTTTGTTTTCTGCCATATTATTACTCCCCTTTAAACATTAAATTTATAATATTATATGCTAATTAAAAATTAATAAAACACACTTATTATAATTAATAATAAGCACCATAAGTAACCTTATAGTGCTTACTACCAATCATTGAAGTTATTATAAAACACCTATTTGTCAGTGTCAATAATTATATTAAATATTATGTTTCAAATTCAAAATTTTCATAATAGTTACTCTGCACTTTCTGCTTTAAGATAAACTTCATTTAAAATTTCTACTCTTGGCTTAAAGTTTAATCTATCTAACATTGTATTATAATCATCGCTATTTATTAAATCTAAAGATTTATTCATAAGTGTAACCAATACAGCCTCTAATACATTTGTACCAAAGGATCTACCTTTAAATTCAGGAGTAGTAGTAATTAACATATGTACTCCTCTCTTTTTCAATTCTTCAACGTCTGATGATGTTACAGTATTTGTTATTATTATTTTCTCATCTAAATTACTAGGCATATACTTCTTTATAAACAAAAAGTCTCCAGCTATTATCTCTGCCTCATTAAAGTACTTCTCATATTTATCTACATTAATTTCCTGTTCTTTACCTGTTGGATACAGCTTTTCAAAAGGCATTCTACAAGCAATCGGAAGAATTATATCTGCCATCATTTGAAATACTCTATAGCTTTTAATTGGAATAGGTATATTAAGCGCAAATATTATATCTCCAAATGTAATGTTTGCTCCACACTCATAAAGTGCCTCTGCCATACCAAATCTATCTGCTGCACTTACCATAAGTACATTTTTATTTTTTAATGAAAGTATGTTTTGATCTATGTACTTAATAACCCTTCTCTCTAATGTATTTTTCAAACCCGAACCGTCAACTATAGGCGTCCTCTTGGATGCCTCCATCATTGGAACAGCATCTTTAATAACATACCTTTTACTTCCTGAATATACATATAAGTCTATCCCACCCATTCCAAAAGCATCAACTTTTCCATCTAATTCTCTAATTAGCTGTATAGCTTTTTCTTTATCTCCATCTGTTCCTACTCTCTCTATTACAAATTTTTCACCTAATAGCTCTACCTCTACAGAATGATCTCTTTTAGATGATCCTAAACTTACTGAAACAACTCTTTTCATCTTTATCCCCCTACTCTATTATCGTTTTTATTATATCTAATACCCTCTGTGGATCTACATAAACATCATTTTTTAAAGGTGATTCACCTATATCAATAGTATAAACCTGACTATCCAAAAGCTTTGATAAAACCTTCACCCTCATATTAGAACCTATAATTACGCAATGTTTGTATTTTCTAACATCTGAAATGATTTTTAAAACACTTTCTAGTAGTTCTTTTCCACCCTGTTTTTTAATAAAACTTTGCCTTTCTTCTTCATTCATCAGTAATATATATTCTATATTAAATGAACGAAGAACCTCTTCTATCTCATCTTTATTTTTTATTGGAAACCCAATAACCGCTATATCTCCCCCCTTGCGAACTTCACCTAAACTCTCAAGCCTTGAAATAAATGTCCTATCTATGTCTAACTCCTTTGCAACCTCCTGTTGTGAATAGCCTTTACTCCTAAGTTCTATTATTTCATCTATTTTTTTATTTATTCTAGATTTGCTAATAATCTTATCCCCTATTTTAACGAAATCCATATTGCCCCTCCCCATGCACTTTTTGTGCTTAGTTACATTTTATACCTTTATATTTAAATTTTCAATAAAATATAAAGAGACTATAATTAGATAGTCTCTTTATACTCCTTTAGTAATTCAATTATCTCATCCTTATTATCCATTTTATTAACTCTATCTCTAATTGCTGCTGCATTTTTTAATCCCTTTAAGTACCACGCAATATGCTTCCTCATTTCAATTACTCCACGTTGTCCCTTAAACTCATACATCATTTCAAGGTGTCTTATCGCTTGTTCTACTTTCTCTTCTGGTAAAGGCTCATCTAAAATAATCCCATTTTCTAAGTAATATACTACCCTTTTAAATATCCATGGATTCCCCAAAGCACCTCGTCCTATCATTATTGCATCACAGCCAGTATATTCAAATAACCTTTTAGCATCTTCACAGGTTACAACATCACCATTCCCAATAACAGGTATATTAACACTTTGCTTAACTTTCTTTATTATATCCCAATCAGCCTTACCTTCATACATTTGACTTCTTGTTCTTCCATGAATTGCAATGGCACTTGCTCCACATTGCTCCAACATCTTAGCAAACTCAACTGCGTTAACACTAGTTTCATCC
The DNA here is from genome assembly GCF_000430995.1 of Thermobrachium celere DSM 8682. Taxonomy (GTDB): domain Bacteria; phylum Bacillota; class Clostridia; order Clostridiales; family Caloramatoraceae; genus Thermobrachium; species Thermobrachium celere. Next base: position 162,645 of record NZ_HF952022.1, on the reverse strand, counting down.
CAACCTTTTCTTATCTTTACTGTCACAGGCTTTTTTGATTTTTCTACAACCTTTTTTACAATCTCTTCGGCAAGTTTTGGTTCCCTCATTAAATATGAACCTTCTTTATTTTTTACTATTTTCGGTGCTGGACATCCCATATTTATATCAATATATGCTACATCCTCTTTTTCACTTATTCTTTCTGCCATGTACCCCATTATATCAGCATCTGATCCAAATATCTGTACAACCGCTGGAGCCTCCCTCTTATCTATATCAAGCATAAATTCAGTCTTTTGGCTTCCATAATATAATCCCTTAGAACTTACCATCTCAGTATATACTAATCCTGCTCCAAATTCCTTGCATATTATCCTAAATGCCTTATCAGTTACACCTGCCATAGGGGCTAAAAATACGTTGTTATCTGGAACGAAGTTTCCTATTTTCATATAATCACCTGTTCTTTTCGTAAATTATTCTTAACCCTTCTAATGTTAAATATGGATTGATTTCATCTATAGTACTACTTTCTGTAGCTATTAACTTTGCTAGTCCTCCTGTTGCAACAACAAAAGGCTCCTCTTCCTTTAACTGCTCCATTTCCTTTTTCATTTTTGTTACGATATTATCTACCAATCCTGCATAACCATATATAATTCCAGATTGCATACTTTGAACTGTATTCTTACATATAACTGTTGGTGGCTTAACTAGTTCTATTCTTGGTAATTTTGCTGCTCGTTCAAATAATGCATCGCTAGCTATCTTTATGCCTGGAGTTATAGCGCCCCCATAATAATCTCCATTCTTACCTACTGCACAAAATGTAGTAGCTGTACCAAAATCCACAATTATCAATGATCTTTTATATATATCATGAGCCGCAACTGCATTAACTATTCTATCCGCTCCAACTTCCTTTGGATTATCATATTTTATATTAATACCAGTTTTAATTCCTGGACCTACAACTAAAGGCTCTACATTAAAATATTTTCTTATCATATGTTCTAATGAATACATTATGTTAGGCACTACAGATGATACAACAACGGCCTCTATATCCTTATAATTTAATCCTGCCTTTTCAAATAAATTTATAACAACTATACCATATTCATCTGCAGTTCTTTGAGTTGTAGTTGCAATTCTCCAATCGATAACTAGTTTCTTCCCATCATAAACTCCTAATACAATATTTGTATTTCCAACATCAAAAACCAACAACATATTAACGCACTCCTTACTCATTTTTTACATATCATTTACATTGTAGCATATATAATATAAAATTCAACAAAAACAAGGTACCTTTAAGGTACCTTCTTATTTTCCAAATAAAGTTAGAAGAACTCCAGCAGCAACAGCAGTTCCTATAACTCCTGCAACATTTGGTCCCATAGCATGCATTAATAGGAAGTTTGATGGGTTTTCCTTTTGGCCTACCACCTGTGAAACTCTTGCTGCCATTGGAACTGCTGAAACTCCTGCAGAACCAATTAAAGGATTAACTTTACCTTTAGTTACTTTATACATTATTTTTCCAAGAACTATTCCACCTACTGTACTAAACGCAAATGCCACTAAACCTAAAATTGTAATAGCTATAGTTTCGAATTTTAAAAAGTTTTCTGCACTAGCAGTTGCCCCTACAGTAGTTCCTAAAAATATTGTTATAATATTTATCATTGCATTTTGTGCGGTATCTGATAATCTATTTACAACTCCACTTTCTCTAAATAGATTTCCTAACATTAACATACCAATTAGTGGTGCCACTGAAGGTAAAAGCAAAGATACTAATATCGTCACGACAATAGGAAATATTATTTTTTCTGCCTTTGAAACTTTTCTTAACTGTTCCATCTTAACCATTCTTTCTTCTTTTGTTGTGAGTAGCTTCATTATTGGAGGTTGAATTAATGGAACAAGTGCCATGTATGAATATGCCGCAACTGCAATTGCACCTAATCTATGTGGTGCAAGCTTTGAAGATAAATATATAGCAGTTGGTCCATCTGCTCCACCTATTATACCAATTGATGCTGCCTCTTGAGGAGTAAAACCTAAAAGAAGTGCAACTAAAAAAGCCATAAATACTCCAAATTGAGCAGCTGCACCAAGTAATATACTTGATGGATTTGCAATAAGAGGACCAAAATCTGTCATGGCTCCTACACCCAAGAAAATAAGAGGTGGATATATCTCCTTTTCTACCCCTTGATACAAGTACCATAGTAATCCTCCCATATGTCCATCTCTTTGAGGATCCATTATTCCCGTTATGGGTAGATTTGCTAAAAGCATACCAAATGATATTGGTAGAAGTAAGAGTGGTTCAAATTGTTTAACTATTGCTAAATATATAAGAAATAGGGAAACTATAATCATTATAAACTGACCCCAAGTCATATGTAAAAAACCTGACGTCTTTAGTATATCTCTAAAGGCATTTATCATCATTTCTAAAAACATATCCCTTCCCCCTACTATTTATATTTTGCTAATATATCATCTGTAGACACACTAGTTCCCTTGCTTACTAAAACTTCTGTAATAATTCCATCTTCTCCAGCCATAATTTCATTTTCCATCTTCATGGCTTCAAGAATAAATAGTACATCTCCTTTTTTTACTCTATCTCCTGAGTTAACTTTAACATCTAAAATAGTACCTGGCATCGGAGCCTTTATTTCCTTTTCATTTGAAGATACTGCAGTTTCTTTTTTAACCTCAACTATGTTATTTTGAGAATCCTTTATAATTTCTTCTACCTCAACCTCAAACTTTTTACCATTTACAGTAACAATGTATTTTCTCATAACTCCATATCCTCCTATCTATTCATTTATTAATTTAATACTATTAATTTTTACTTGTTCTAAAGGTCGTTTTAATTCATGTGCTACAACTGCTAAAACAGCAGCTATTTCATCATCCGATACTTCTCCCTTTAAATTAATTTGTCCACTAACACTTCCTGTTGTCTGAAGCAATTCTTGTTTGTCCATTTTTACTGCCTTTGAGTTTTTATCCACCATATTGCTTTCTATCTTTTGATGATTATAATTCATTTTTTCTACAACTTTTGAAATTAATTTAATAATTAAACCTAGAAAAATTAAAACAATAAAAACTATTGTCATTGAAATAATGGTGGTATTAACCCCAAGAAGCAATTTGTCACCTAAACTCAACATATTCCCCTCCCTATTAATGTATTTATTTATTATTTTACCATAATCTTATTCAAAATTTAATAACTTTTGCAATAAAAATTTCATATTTAAAAAATATTTTTGTTAAAAGAAATACTTGTTTCACAAATTATTTCCTTCATAAAAAAAGAGGAGTAATAAACTACTCCTCTTTGCTATTCTTATTATTGACTCTGCTTATAAACTTATTTATATCTACAATATATCTTTCATGTATTCCTTCTCCTATTTTTTCAACTTCATCAAAAGCTTCGACCTTAAACACAACCTTTTTACCTTCAACAGCTACTATCTCTGCCTCTGCTCTTACCTTCATACCAATAGGTGTTGCAGCAAGGTGCTTAATGTTTAAACTTATTCCTACTGTTGAATATCCCTCATCTAAAAACTCATCTAAACATTCTTTAGCTGCACATTCCATTAGACCTATCATTGCTGGAGTTGAGTACACATCTACTCCTCCACTTGCATAGTTTATCGCAGAATCTTTTGGTTCTGCTACCCTCTCAACAATATGCCTTTTTCCTACCCTAATCTCCTTCACCTTTATCACCCCTATGCCTCATTGAAAATCGCTTCAAACTCATCTGCCTCTAGTTTTTCCTTTTCTAATAGAGCTTCTGCTACTCTATGAAGCTTATTTATATTTTCCTTCAATAATCTTTCTGCTCTTTCATATGCCTCATGTATTATATTTTTAATTTCTTTATCTATAAGAGCTGCAACCTCTTCACTGTAATTTCTTGATTTTGCAAAGTCACGGCCTAAGAATACCTCTTCATGACCAGAACCAAATTCTATTGGTCCTAATACATCACTCATACCATACTCAGTAACCATCTTTCTTGCAATATTTGTAGCTCTTTCAATATCATTTTTAGCTCCTGTACTTATATCATTTAAAACAAGCTTTTCTGCAACTCTTCCACCCAGTAATCCTACTATCTCCTCAATAAGCTCTGTCTTTGATGCGTAGTGTTTATCTTCTTCAGGAAGTGCAAGTGTATATCCTCCCGCTCTTCCTCTTGGTATAATGCTTATTTGATGTACAGGTGCTGCATTTGGTAAAAGCTTCATTACAACTGCATGACCTGCCTCATGATATGCTGTTAATCTTCTTTCCTTTTCACTCATTACTCTACTCTTCTTTTCTGGACCTGCAATAACTCTTGTTATTGCTTCTTCTAATTCTTCCATACCTATTAGTTTTTTATTTTTTCTTACTGTTAAAAGTGCTGCTTCGTTCATTAGGTTTTCAAGATCAGCTCCTGAAAAACCTGGTGTTCTTTTAGCAATTATCTTTAAATCTACATTTTCATCAAGTGGCTTATTTCTAGCATGAACCTTTAATATCTCTTCTCTTCCCTTTACATCTGGTGGATTTACAACTATCTGTCTGTCAAATCTACCTGGTCTAAGTAGTGCTGGGTCTAATATATCTGGTCTATTTGTTGCTGCGATGACTATAATTCCTTCGTTTGTTCCAAATCCATCCATCTCAACTAGTAATTGATTTAGAGTTTGTTCTCTTTCGTCGTGGCCTCCACCAAGTCCTGCTCCTCTTTGTCTACCAACTGCATCTATTTCATCTATAAACACTATACATGGAGCATTCTTCTTCGCAGTATCAAATAAATCTCTTACTCTTGAAGCTCCAACACCAACAAACATCTCAACGAAATCTGAACCACTTATGCTAAAGAATGGTACTCCTGCTTCACCTGCAACAGCCTTTGCAAGAAGAGTTTTACCTGTACCAGGAGGACCAACTAGTAACACTCCCTTTGGTATTCTTGCACCAAGTTCTATATATTTTCTTGGTTGCTTTAAGAAATCAACGACTTCTTCAAGTTCCTGCTTCTCTTCATCTGCTCCTGCAACATCATTAAATGTAACTTTCTTCTTGTCATTTGTTACAAGCTTTGCACGGCTCTTTCCAAAGTTCATAACTCCTTTTCCGCCGCCACCTTGAGATTGCTGGATAAATATAAACCATACAACCCCTAACATAATAAGCATTAGTATATTTGGAATTGCAGATACCCAAACTGGAAATTTAGTAGGTGGTATAAAATCTAGGTCAATTTTATCACTATGTGTTCTATTATACTCATCAACTTTTTCTTGCAATTTCTCTGCTGAATTTATATTAACTTTAAATTGAGTCTTATCTTTAAGCTCCCCAGTTGCTTCACCAGAATCAACATCAACAGTTATCTTTGCCACCTTACCTTCATTAATAGCAGTATCAAGCTTTGTATATGTGAACTGCTCTTTTTTTACCGTTGGATTACTAAAAAAAGTAACTGCAACAAAAAAAGCTAAAATTATAAGTATCCATGCGCTTGCACTCTTTAAAAATGAATTCTTCAACTTAAGCCCCCCTCTCAAATTAAAAACTTATGTCTTTTAATTTTATCATAATATTATGATATATACAATTATTTGTTCGCATATGCTTCCTCCTTGACAACAGCTATATATGGTAAGTTTCTAAATCTCTCAGCAAAATCTAAACCATATCCAACAACAAATTCATCTGGTATAGTAAATCCAATATAATCTGCCTTTATATCAACTTTTCTTCTTTCAGGTTTATCTAATAAGCAGCATATCTTTAAAACTTTAGGATTTCTCTTTTTCAAATATTCATATAAATACTTTAAAGTAGTTCCTGTATCTATTATATCCTCAACTATTATTACATTCTTCCCTTCAATGTCAAAATCTAGGTCCTTTAAAATTCTAACTACACCGGATGTTTGTGAAGACAGACCATAGCTTGATACTGCCATAAAGTCCATTGTTACATCATTTTTAACACATCTCATAAGATCCGCAACAAAAACAACAGATCCCTTTAAAACTCCAATAAAAAACAACTCTTCGTCTTTAAAATCATTCATTATATCTTGAGCAAGTTCACAAACTCTCTTTTTTATTTCTTCTTCTGTTAAAAGTATTTTCTTAAGATCTTTATTCATTCTCTGCACCTCTTTCAAATCTAATTTCAAGTATTCTTTTTGTTTCACTGCTTACTTTATATAAACAGTTATCTCTCATACCAATGATCCAAACTACTTCTGAACCTTTTGCTACAAGTGGAATTCTCTGCCTTTCATCTCTTGGAACCTTTTTATCAATAAAAAAATCTTTTAACTTTTTCTTGCCCCTTATTCCACTTAATACTATATAATCTCCCTGCCTTCTGCTTCTTACAACTATGTCATTTCCTATTTTATCATAATCAAAGTATTTTATAAATGTATTATATTTAATATTATTTAAATTTTCTAATACATTTGTATAAATTTTAGAATTCAACTCAGGTATATATGTAACACCAGGAATATTTATTTTATACTCATACTCTGTTATTTCGTCACTTTTGACATCTATCATAAAATTATCATACTCTATTTTACACACAATGTTATGTGGTAATACTAGATATTTCCCAGTTTCTGCTTTATGTATAAGTTCAATGCACTCATCTATATGTTTTTGTTCAATTCCACTTATTTTCCCTATAACTATTTCAATTATTCTTCTTATTATCCTTCTTTTAATTGCTACATGCTGTTTGTTAAAAATACTTATACTAAATCTCTTATCTTTATAATGACTATTTATAATATCATCTACAAATCCTTGTAAAAATTCCTCCTCATACTTTATTATTTCTGATAATCTATTTAAACTTTCAATTATATTAGAATTAAAATTTTCCTTTATATAAGGTATAAGTTCTAATCTTACTTTATTCCTTGTATAGATACTCTCTCTATTTGTGCTATCTATTTGTGGATTTAACCCATTTACTTTGCAGTACTCTTCTATCTCATCTCTTGTAAGACACATTATAGGCCTTATATATTTACCATCTCTTTTGTTAGGTATTCCAACAAGTCCTAATGTGCCTGTACCTCTTATTAAATTCATAAGAATTGTTTCTGCATTATCATTCATATTATGAGCAAGGGCTATTTTATTTGCTCCAACTTTATTTAAAACTTCATCAAAAAACTTGTACCTAATAAATCTACCCGCTTCTTCTGATGTCATCTTATTTTCTTTTGCAAACTCCTCTACTTTAACTCTAAGATTAAAATGTTCCACGCCTAGTGATTCTGCCAGTTTTTTTGAATATTCTTCATCTCTAAAGGCTTCCTCTCCTCTAATCATGTGATTTACATGTGCTGTATAGATTGTAATATTCAAGTCATCTCTTAATGAGCACAATATGTGAAGCAAACATACAGAGTCTGGTCCTCCCGACAAACCAACTACTATTTTATCTCCATAGTCTATTAGCCTATTTGCTTTAATATAATTTAAAACCTTTTCCTTCATACTTCACCACTTCCAAACTATTTTAAGATATTATTATAATAACTTTAAACAAAAAATTCAGCAAGAAGGCTATATAAAAGAAAGAGCCATGACTATCATGGCTCAGCTTGTTTTCCATATTTTAGAAACAATAACCGTCATATCATCCTTTAAGTTGTTTCCATAATATTCTTTAGCTTTATTTAAAATATAATCTGCTACATCCTTTGGATTTCCACTATCAAATTCTTTAAGTGCCTTTACAACCCACTTCTCCTTTAGATTTTCATTAGAATCAACCACTCCATCACTTACCATGACAATCATATCACCACTTCTAAACTCAACTATATGGCTTTCTATATCAACATCATCTAATATTCCTACAGGTAGCGCAGAACTCTTTATAACTTCTACTTCTCTTCCTGACTTTATAAAAGTAGGTGCTGCTCCAATTTTTATAAATTCTCCTATACCACTATATAGATCAATAAGTCCCATATCAACTGTTGCAAAACTTTCATCACAAGATCTTAAAACTAGAACTGAATTTATTGCCTTAAGTGCTGTATTCCTTTCAAATCCTGCCTCCATTAATTTTTCTAAAAGAGCAATAGTTGTATTGCTTTCCATATTGGCTGCTCTTCCACTTCCCATGCCATCGCTTATTGCCATCATATATCTACCTTCGCCTATATTTCCAAAATAATAGCTATCGCCTGATATACTTTCTTTTGATGCCCTAGCTACTGCTGTTACTAGATTATAAGTTTCAGCCTCTATTAGTCTAAATTGACACATAGTTTTTGATTCATTAATTTTACATCCTGAACTATCAACTACCATCTTTGTTCCTAAAGCCCTAGATACTGCCTTTTCAAATTCTTTTACACATAAATTTTTACCTCTACACGGTTTTCTGTAGAAGGTTATTTCATACTTATCTCGTCCATTTTTAAGCGCAACAACGTTGTCAAACTCTAGTCCCATTTTATCTAGTTCTACTGCAATCTCCTCTTCTATATCATTCCTAAACTCAATTGAATTTGATGTCTCTTTAACCATGGTTTCTATTATATTTGATATACCCTTAATTTGTTCTGCTAAAATCATTCTTGAATTTATTAGTTTTTTCCTCCATCTATTGTTTAATCTCATTATTTCTAAAAGGTGTACAGACTGCTTCATTATCTCAGTTGGTCTAATACACTTTCTTCTAATACTATCTGGCATCTCCATAGTAGATATGATTCCTTTTTTCTCTATAGTTCTTAAAAGCTCTAAAATGGAATCATATGTATAATATAACTCCTTTCCCCAACAAATACTCTTACAATCACAGTTTGCACATACCCTATCTGCTATTTTCTCTACTAGTCCATTTATCTCCTGTTTCTTTGAAAGCTCATTCTCTATATTCTCCTGCAAAATAGAAGACATACCATATAAAGTATTTGACATTGAGGAAAGTCTTATTTCCATAAGCCCCTTTACTTTTTCTATGTACGACTTTTGTAGCTCTATTATCTTCTTATCCCCATCTAAAGAAGATGTTATCTTTTGAAACTTTTTTGTAGGTAAAAGCATAAATATTGCTGCTGCTATTAAGGATTCTAACATCAAATTATTTAAAGCAACACTCCCTGTACCATAAAACGAAAGCATTGCAGATGAAACTACAAACGAAACAGCTACAATAAATTTATTAAAGTCTTTAAATACTCCTGCTATCAATCCTGCAAAACCAAATATACCAATATTAACATGCATCGTACTATCAGATATTCCTGATACTACACCCATTGTAATTCCTACAGCAGCTCCCATGCTTGTACCTTCCGTATATGCAAAGCATATAACTATTAAAAATGTAATAATATTTCTTAATGAAAAACCATATATATTAATATCACCAAAACCTGATACTACAATTGCTAATATTAATATAAAACAAATTACTTCTTCCTTTGATAATATCCTTCTTGTTTGTTTGTTTGAATAAAATGGTATCCCATAAGAGAATATATATGCAGAAGCAAGCATAATTACCGATTCAAAGACAGCTACAATTATATCATAAGGTATAAAATCTAAACTTATGTAAAAATATCTAAAAAGCATGTTTGAAACTGTATTTATTAAAAAGGCTATTAATGAAAACTTATAAACCTTCTTATTCTCAGATATAAATGGTATAAATAATGTTAATATTATTACAGTTGCTATATGAGAGAATGAAAGAAATTTTTGAAATGAGAGCACATATCCTAAAACAACAAAAATAGCAACAAAGAAGGCTTCAGCTTTGGATAATACATGATAAGAAGCAATTAAAAAAGATATACCAAAGGGCATAAGAGAATTTAAAATAACAACTCTACTAACTAATACTGCACTTAAAAATAAAAGTAAGTACCTTAAAGAAAAAATATTAATATTTACTCTGGTTTTTACATTGTTCTCTACAACTCTTTTGTATGGAAGAATATCATCTTTATACATTCCAACCCCCCCCAATTAAATCGTAGGGTTATTATACCAAATATATGCAAAAATGTTTGTCATTATTACTCATTATATATAAAAAAATTCCGACAACTTATATTAAAAAAATGTATTGCTAAAGACTTTTCGACTCAATAATTCAACAGCTTTTTATATGGCTTGTAAATAGAGAATTTGTGAATATAAAACTTGTCGATTAGTCAAAAAACAAAACAAAAGCGAACAGCATATGCTGTTCGCTTCTTATTCTCATGGTGGCGGCGAACGGATTCGAACCGCTGACACTTCGGGTATGAACCGAATGCTCTGGCCAACTGAGCTACGCCGCCATGTTGGTTGCGGGGGGAGGATTTGAACCTCCGACCTTCGGGTTATGAGCCCGACGAGCTACCTGGCTGCTCCACCCCGCGATGTTAGTGGTGCCGGAGACCGGGGTCGAACCGGTACGGTTTTATTCAAACCGCAGGATTTTAAGTCCTGTGCGTCTGCCTGTTCCGCCACTCCGGCGTTTTTTATTTTGTTTTCATCGCCTCGCGACATTTATTATTATATATTGTTTTTTTATCTTTGTCAACAGTTTTTTTATTTTTTTCTTTTTACTTTTTTCTCTCTTTTCTTTTGCCCTGCTGACTCTTTTTATTATACATCTTTTTTTGAGTTTGTCAACACCCTATTCCCTATCCCCTAAAAAAAAAATTTAAAGGTATTTTGCATAAGCAAAATACCTCATATATCCTATCTTCTTGAATATCCGCCACTTCTTTTTGAATCTTGGCTTCTCTTAAGATCCTGAAATCTCTCCTCACTTTCCCTTAGGAATTTTGCAAGTCTTTCTTCAAAAGACATATTTGCAGACCTTCTTCTTTCCATATCCCAGTCAATCTCAATAGGTCTACTTGATTTTTTAGGAAGTGCCTGTCTGATTGAAAGACTTATCTTCCCATTTTCATCAATTGCAATAACCTTTACCTTTACCTTATCCTGCTCTTTTAAATGATTTCTTATGTCCTTTACATATGTGTCTGAGATTTCTGAGATATGAACTAATCCTGTCTTTCCAGAAATCTCAACAAAAGCACCAAAATTTGTGATGTTTACAACTTTGCCCTCTAAAATGTTTCCTACCTGTAGGGTCATGACGAAAAAATTCCTCCTTAAATTTTATCATATTTTTTATTATATAAAAATTGAATTTATCAGTCAATCTAATTATTCTTTTTGTTTTTATCTATAAACAATATTTCTCCCGGTTTTATAAGCCTTAGTTTTTGTCTAGCTAGTCTTTCTATATAATCAATCCTTTTACTAATTTTCAATTCCTCTTTGAGCTGAAGGTTTTGACTTTTTACTTTATTTAATGCTTCATTGCATGACTTAATATCCTTATTTAATCTAACTATTATGATTTGCTGCTTAATTAATATAGCAACAAAAAATATTACAATTAATAATCTAAATATCTGCTTCTTTCTCTTCTTTTTCATAGTTTTATCCCCCACAACCTTATTCTTTTGTATTATTTCTATCACTTATCAATTTTTCCTTCTAAAATTTAAAAGATAATATACAAAACTTCTTAATATAACTAAAGCAAATTTTAATGGTAAATAAATAATCTTTAAGATCAAACTCAACAACTTTATTATAACATATAATATACTATTTAATATCCCATAAAATAATTTACTTAAATATTTACTATAAATTAAAAATCCAAAAAATATTCCCAAGAAGCTATAATATCTCAAATTCAAATTATTTGTATAAACCATAAAAATAAAGGATATTATACTCATTAAAATCCAAAAGAGTAGATCTGAAATTGCTGTTAAAATATTTTTTCTAAATTTATCATGTGAGCATATCCTATAAAAATCATAAAATATACCAATAATAAAACCAACTGAAATAGTTGAAATAAAATATTTAAATTGAGTAAAAATAGGCAACGTCATTTAATCACCCAAATTAATTACTTAAAAAGCTTCTTTAATATACTCTCTCCACCTGCAGACTTATTTACATAGTTAATAGATATAAATTCCCCTTCTATTGACATATCCCCATTATCCACATTCAGCTTGTTTATCTTCATGTTTCTTCCTTTGATAATCATATCACCCATAACCGTACTTAAATTTATATTCTCTTCATTAAAGTTATTCACCTTTACTACTCCTGTAATATCGAGTTTTTGCCTATTTGACATATTTAAATTATGATTTTGAGATTTTAATGTTTTATTATTTTCCATAATCATCCCCCACCCTCATATAAATAATATTCACATATTAACAAGAATATAACTTAAATTTATCAACACAAACCCACATAATTCTCACAATTTATCCACAATATTATCCACAGGTTGTGAATAATAATTATCAATAAAAAAGAGATAGAAATTTATTCTATCTCCTCTCCTTGAAGTATTCTATACATTTCCTTTGCTTCTTCCTTTGTAACATGTTCCTTCTCAGAAAGAACTTCTGCTTTAACTGTCTTTGAAGCGTATTGTATTTCTATTATGTCTCCAACCTTTACATTTGTACCTGGCTTTGCAACTCTTCCATTTACTAAAACTCTACCTGTATCACATACTTCTTTGGCTACTGTTCTCCTCTTTATTATTCTTGATACCTTTAAAAATTTATCTAATCTCATAAAAATCATCCCTCATATCATTAATTATTAAAACTTAAAAAAAATCAGGTACAAGACCTGATTTTTTTATTACTTATTAACCTTATCCTTTAATTCCTTTCCTGGCTTAAATACTGGAACCTTTGATGCAGGAATTATAATTTCTTCTAATGTCTTTGGATTTCTACCTTTTCTTTCTGCTCTTTCCTTAACTTCAAAAGTTCCAAATCCAATTAATTGAACCTTATCATTCTTAGTTAAAGCTTCTTCTACACTTTCCATAAATGCCTTTAGTGCCTTTTCTGCATCCTTCTTTGTTAATCCACTCTTTTCTGCGATTGATGTAATTAAGTCTGCCTTATTCACAGTTTTTCCCTCCTTAGTTTATGCACTTATTTAAATTTAAATATAAATATTAAGCTACTTTTATTAATTCTTCATAGGTTTTAAAATTCCTTCTTTAAAATCAAGTTTTTTTCGATAATTTTACACATTTTTTGATTGGTTCCAAAGTTCATCCATTTCAGACAGAGACATATCTTTTAAATTCTTACCTAAACTTACTGCGGTCTTTTCTATGTACTCAAATCTTTTTATAAACTTTTCTATTGTTTTTGTCAAGGCCATCTCAGGATTAATATTACAAAATCTTGCTACATTTACTACTGCAAACATTAAATCTCCTATCTCTTCCTCTATTAAGTTATTATCTCCAATATTAACTGCTTCTAATACCTCTTTATACTCTTCTTCTATTTTTTTTATTGCCTTTGATACATTATCCCAATCAAAGCCTACTTCCTTTGCCTTTTCTTGTATTTTATAGCTTCTTAAAAGACTTGGCATAGACTTTGGAATTCTCTGCATCTCTTCAAAATAACTTTCTATTCTCTTTTCTTTTTTCTTTATCTCCTGCCAGTTATCTAATACTTCTTTAACAGAATCAACCTCTATATTTCCAAATACATGTGGATGTCTCTTAATCATTTTATCACAAATTCCATTTATAACATCATAAATGTTAAACTCACCAAACTCCCTTGCTATCTGACTATGAAATACTATCTGCAAAAGTACATCTCCAAGTTCTTCACAAAGCTCATCCATATCATCCTTATCTATTGCATCAACTACCTCATAAGCTTCTTCAATCAAATATCTTTTTAAACTTTCATGCGTTTGTTCTCTATCCCAAGGACATCCTTCATCACTTCTTAGCTTTTCCATAATATCTAAAAGATCGTTAAAATCCTTTTTACCCTCTTTTTTAGGTGGAATATATACACTTGTTAAATAATCAATCCAAGTAAGTCTATCAAGCATAAAAAGAGGTATTTTTTCTATCCTTTCAAGTCCCTCTACCCCTGCAGCACGTATAACAAATATTTCTTCCTCATCATTATAGTAATCCATAAGCTTTATCTTTAGTTCAGATGCAACTAATCTGTTGTAAACTTGAGTTATAACATTACCTACCCTTTTATCTGGCTTTTGTCTTTCAATATCAAGTGCATCAATTATCTTTAAACCTTCAGCTGGATCTATTTTGAGAGTATTTACAATTGCATCTATAAAACTTAAGGCTGGTACTATTTCTACTTTTATATTCTTTTCTTCCGCGTATTTTAATATTAACTGAACAGATCTTTCTGCAACCAATGGATGCCCAGGCACTGCATATACAACATCTTCCATACTTACAATGTCTTCAGCTATTCTTTTGTAAACTTCCTCAAAATCTTCACTCTCATCATAGTATTTGTCAAATGTTTCAAATTTTATACCCATATTCTTTATTTGTTCTACATTAGGGTGTTTTTCAGTTCTTAAATAGAGTCTTTTAGCCTGTTTCATTAAATTTAAACTTTTAATTGTTAAGTCATCAAAGGAACCAGGTCCTAAACCTATTATAGTAATCAAATTTTATCACCTCTTTATCTTTAGCATTTTAAATGTATCCATAATGCTTATTGTCCCTGTTATAAAAAGCAAAGCTATATATACTATTCCTCCAATTAAAATAGACATTATTGTTGAAATATTTATACTTAAAGTATATTCATAAAGCCTTGTATATGCAACTACAACAATAAAAATCATAACAACTGAACAAACTATTGGAGATATAATTGTTTTATATAGATCTAATTTTATATTTGTATATTTACACATAAAATAAAAGTTAATAATAGCAATTATTATATATGAAACCAATGTTCCATAGGCTGCTCCCTTTATATTTATGCTTGGAATTGAAATTAACTTAATTGAAATTATAATTTTTATAAAACTTCCTATGAGCATTGATATCAAAGGTAACATAGTCTTTCCTATACCATTTATTATACTTGATGATACTTGAGTAAAAATTATAAATATAATTGAAACAGATAGTATCTGAAGCAATTGCCATCCATCATCCATGCCTTGAAAAACAAAACTTAAAATCGGTCTTGCTAATGCATATAATCCTGCTGCACTTGGAAAAGCTAAAATGGATGCTAGCTTAAAGGACATATCTATATTTTTTTTCAATCCGTTTCTGTTATTTACAACATACACCTCAGATATTGCTGGAACTGTGCTTTGTGCTAGTGCTACAGATAAGGTAAGGGGAACACTTATTAAAACATGAGCTTTCCCAGTTAACTGTCCATACAATGCAGTTGCTATGCTATCAGTATATCCAGCCATTTTAAGCAGTTTTGGTACAGTTAATGAATCAACTAATGCCATAAAGGAACTAACTGTTTGTCCTAAAGAAATAGGCAAAGCTATAAATACCAATTCTTTAATTATTCTACCATAAGATTGTACACTACCACTGTTATAATTAAAATTATCCTTAGATTTGTAAAATAGTATTATTAAAAATAGCAAAGATATAAATGCTCCAAAGGTTGCTCCAAATGCAGCTCCTCCCGCTGCTAGTCCAATGCCATATGGTAGTAAAATATAGGTTAATCCTACACCTGCTAAAACTCTTCCAATCTGTTCAATAATTTGAGATACTGCTGTTGGAGTCATATTTTGAAGTCCTTGAAAATATCCCCTATAAACAGATAGTATACAAGTAAATAGTGGTGCCAATGAAATTCCTAATATTGAGTAGTATGATTCTCTGCTCCATGAGAAATAATTAATAATATCATCAGCAAAAAATATGAGAAACATACTTGAAAAACCACCAAGTAAAAACATCAAAACCAACGAAGCTCTATATATTCTCCTACATTCTTTAAATTTTGAAAGTACCACTCTCTCTGAGACCATTTTAGATATAGCAATCGGAATTCCACCTGCTAATGCAAGCAAAAAAGTATATACCGGATATGTAAGTTGATAAAGACCTATACCCTCTTCTCCTATCATATAAATGATAGGTAATCTAAAAAATACCCCTAAAACCTTTACGATAAAACCAGCTAATCCTAATATTATAGTTCCCTTTATAATGCTCTTTTTAGGCATAAAAAACCTCCTAATTCTTTCTGATAATAAAATATTAGAATTAGGAGGTATGTATTCCAAATTATTGTTCCATTTGTTTTCCTAAAAAAGTTGCTGCAGTTTCAGCAAGCTTTTTCTCTAAATCACCAAATACAACATTTTGGTCTTTTGACATTATAACTACTGCACCTACTGCGTCTCCTTCTGCTATAATAGGTGCAATGATCTGTGCTTTATAGTCTAGATTGTCTTCTTCATCTGGAATTATAGCAACAGCCTTTCCTTCTTTTCCTGAAAAAACAAAAATTTTTCTCTCTTCAAATACCTTTTCAAGCTCATCGCTTATTCTTTTATCAAGATACTCCTTCTTTGCTGTACCAGCAACAGCCACAACAGTATCTCTATCACAAATAATAACTGGATGACCTATTGATTGATGTAATGCCTCAGCATATTCTTTTGCAAAATCACTTAATTCATTTATAGGTGAGTATTTCTTAAGTATTATTCCACCTTCTCTGTCTGTAAATATCTCAAGTGGATCTCCCTCACGTATTCTCAATGTTCTTCTTATTTCCTTTGGTATAACAACTCTTCCTAAATCATCAATTCTACGAACAATTCCTGTTGCCTTCAACCAAATCCCTCCTCTTTATATGTTCTTATTAATAATCTCTACAAAAAAATAAAAATTATACCTTAAAATAAGTAAATAAATTAGTAATTTAACAAAAAATATAAAAGA
The DNA here is from genome assembly GCF_000430995.1 of Thermobrachium celere DSM 8682. Lineage (GTDB taxonomy): Bacteria > Bacillota > Clostridia > Clostridiales > Caloramatoraceae > Thermobrachium > Thermobrachium celere. Next base: position 145,767 of record NZ_HF952022.1, on the reverse strand, counting down.
GAGGTCAATATTTTCCTCTCTTTTATTTTGAATTCTTTAACATACAATTTTTACAAGAGAAATCTTTGTTTGATGCACGCATCCTATAGCCACAATATCTGCATTCTGATCTCATATATCTTAAAAAGCTTCTATCTATTTCTCTTATGTTTATCTCTTCATAGCGCACCTTCATATAACATACCTCCACAACTTATTTTATTTATAATTATACCTCTGTATTTATAATTATGCAATATATACATACAAAAAGAGGGAGAAAAAATTCCCCCACCCTTCTACAATCTTTCATAATAAATCTTAATTTTAGCCTTTTTTCTTAAATTGTTAAGCTCTTGTTCAAAAGCTTGTTCTTTCTTGTCATCAATTAACTTCTTTTCTATGTCTCCCTTTACCTTTTCAAGTGGTATTTGTTTGTATTCTTCCTTACTATTTACCTTAATAATATGATATCCAGATTGAGTTTTAACTGGACCACTTATCTTACCTACTGGTAACGCTATAGCATTTGCCATAAAGTCCTTATCATAATTTTTATCGTTATAGTATATATCCCCTAAATTTCCACCCTTATCCTTAGATCCAGGATCTTGGCTATATTTTTTAGCTACTTCCTCAAACTTTACTCCTTTATCTAATTCTGCCTTTACCTTATTTGCCTCATCTTGTGTTTTTACAAGTATGTGTGAAACATTCATTTTATTTGGTTTTTCTGTATAATCATAAATATTTTCATTGTAATACTTTTTAATTTCATCTTCTGTTACATTAACATCCTTTGTTATATGATCGTATAATTTTTCAATTATCACTTGATTTCTTATATATGCCTTATAATCTTCTAATGTAATCTTTAAGTCACTTAAAGTCTTATTAAACTTATCTTCTCCACCTAGAGTTTTCTTAGATTCTTCTATATTTTTATTTACCTCATCTTGTATTGTCTTTTCATCTGGTACTACCTTTAATTCCTCAGCTCTCTTTACAAGCAGAACCTCATTTATCATGTTTTCTAATAAATCCTGTTTAATTTGAGTTACATAATTTTCATTTTCCTTCTTCTCAAAAAAATCACTGCCATAAAAAGCTTGTATTTGTGCTTTTTTGGTTTCAAATCTCTTTAAATATTCAGCTTTAGTAATAGTATGTCCATTAATTTTTGCTACTGCCTCTTTAAGCTTCCCCTCTTCTGTTTTTGAAATAAGCTCACATGAAGATAAGCTCAACAAAAATGCCCCTGTTAGCATAATAGAAATTATCTTTTTAGCCAACTTCACTTTTATCCACTCCCTCTGTAAAAAATCAATATCTATTATACAACATTATTGATCTTTATGCAAATTTTTCAATTCTTCCAATAAATCCTTAATTATATACAATATCTGGTTAGAAGGATATTGACTAACCTTTATTCTTAAAATAGGCTCTTTTACACTTGCATAGCTTACTATATTATTAAATTTACTGTTAATATCTTTAATCTTTTCAACCTCTATATACCTTGAATCCTTAAAATATAATAAAATATCCTTCTGGTGCTGTTTTATATTAGTGATTTTAAGTTCCTTTGCAATTGACTTAATATATGCTATCATAATTAGATTTTCTACAGGCTTTGGAATATCTGAAAATCTATCAATTAATTCATCTTCTATATCCTGCTTATCCTCAACTGATGTTATAGCTGCTATCTTTTTATATACTTCAATCTTTATCTTCTCATCCTTTATATAATCATCTGGTATATATGCATTAACTAGTATATCTATACTTGTTTCAATCTCTTCTGTAACCTCTCCTTTTATTTCCTTTACAGCCTCCTCAAGAAGTTTACAGTATAAATCATAACCAACTGCCATCATATGACCATGCTGCTTTGTTCCAAGTAAATTTCCAGCACCTCTTATCTCTAGATCCCTCATAGCAATTTTAAATCCAGATCCAAATTCAGTAAACTCCTTTATAGCCTTAAGCCTCTTTTCAGCTACCTCCGATAAAATCTTATCCTTTCTATAAGTAAAATAAGCATAGGCAAGTCTGTTGGACCTTCCAACTCTCCCCCTTAATTGATATAACTGAGAAAGTCCCATTTTATCTGCATCATAGACAATTAAAGTATTTACATTTGGCATATCAATTCCTGTTTCAATAATAGTGGTACATAATAGTATATCTGCTTCTCCTGATATAAAATCAAGTATTACCTGCTCAAGCTCATGCTCACTCATTTGTCCATGTGCTACTAAAATTCTCGCACCTTCCACCAGCTTCTGCAAATATATTTGCATGTCCTTTATTGTATCTACCCTGTTGTATACGAAAAATACTTGTCCTCCTCTTGACATCTCCCTTAAAATTGCATCACGTATTATAAAATCATTATATTCTAAAACATATGTCTGAACTGGATATCTCTCCTCAGGAGGAGTCTCTATTACACTTATATCCCTTACTCCAATCAAAGACATATGAAGGGTTCTAGGTATTGGTGTTGCTGTCAATGTAAGTACATCTATATTTTTCTTCAACATTTTAATCTTTTCTTTATGGGATACTCCAAATCTTTGTTCCTCATCAACAATCAATAAACCTAAATCCTTAAATTTAACATCCTTCTGAAGTAATCTATGGGTTCCAATTATTATATCAACATTACCTGCAGCCAATTCCTTTAGGGTTTTTTTCTGTTGTTCCTTGGATCTAAACCTGCTTATCATATCTATATTTACAGGAAAATCAGCAAAACGCTGTTTAAAGTTATTATAATGTTGCTGGGCAAGTATTGTAGTTGGTACAAGTACAGCAACCTGTTTCCCATCCATGACAGCCTTAAAAGCTGCACGCATTGCTACCTCAGTCTTACCATATCCAACATCACCGCAAAGTAACCTATCCATTGGCCTTTTACTTTCCATATCCCTTTTTATCTCTTGTATTGCTATCAACTGATCTTCTGTTTCGTTGTATGGGAACTCATCTTCAAACTGTTTTTGCCATGGAGTATCCTTTGAAAAAGCATGACCTTCTATTGAATTTCTCACAGCATAAAGATTAACAAGTTCTTGAGCAACCTCCCTTAAAGATTCCTTTACCTTCTTTTTAGTCTTTGTCCATTCCGAAGTACCAAGCTTATTTATTTTTGGAGGATTATCCTCTCCACCTATGTACTTCTGAACCATATCAAGCTGTTCAACAGGAACATATAAAGTATCATCACCATGATATTTTAGAACTAAATAGTCCCTCTTTATACCCTCAATAACCAACTCTTTAATTCCTGTAAAAACACCTATTCCATGGTTTACATGAACAACATAATCTCCAACTTTAAGGTCTGTAAAACTCTCTATCTTTCTAGACTTTTTACCAAACTGCTTTTTTCTTTCTCTATTTGTTTTAAATACTTCCTTTTCAGAAATAAGTATTAACCTACAATCAAAAAATTCTATGCCATTTTTAATACTTCCATATGTAACATATACTTTTTTAGGAATTAGATCATTTAATGTCTCAACATATTCTGTATCAATTCCTTCGTCCCTTAAACCCTTTGATAGCCTTTCTGCCTTTGCCTTTGTTCCTGCTAAAATTACTATGTAGTAGTTTTTTTGAATTTTAGACTTTAATTCCTCTAATAAATATTCAAGATTAACTGAGGTTACATTGCTTACCACTGTATTAAAATTTACTATTGACCTTGGATTTAAATCTTCAAAGCTTCTAGGTAGCATGTTTAATCCTATACAGCTTGTGTTTTTTATTTTATTTAAAATATACTCTATATCATAAACCCACTCTGCCTGTATAGGTAAAACCTCTCCCTTTTCTATCATTGTTTTAAATATTTCTTGAAATTCCTCATTAAAGGATCTTATTCTAGATACAATTCTTACAGTTTCATCTAAGAGTACAGTAGGATTATTAAAATAATCTATAAAACTACTGTTATTTTCATAAATTAACTTTATATAACTCTCTATCCCTTCAAAATATCTAAAGTTCTCCAAACCCTCCATCATTGAATGATATTTTTCCTTTAATCTCTCCTGCGCCTCTTTGTTTTTCTTATAATTTTTTATTGCCTTTTCATATTCCTTCTCTATTTTGTTAGATAATATATTTACATGATCACTTTTAATTATAATTTCTCTTGCTGGTAATATAATTACATTTTCCTCATAATCAAGGCTTCTTTGTGTTTCTACATCAAATCTTCTTATAGTATCGATTTCATCTCCAAAAAATTCTATTCTTACAGGAGTACCCTCATTTAAAGGAAAAACATCAAGTATTCCGCCTCTTACTGCAAATTGTCCTGGTCCTTCTACTACTTCTACCCTCTCATAGCCTAAATCATAAAGATACACTATTAAATCTATTACTTCTATCTGTTGTCCTCTATTTAAATGTATTTTACATTTCTCAAGAATTTCTCTAGAGACCATTCTATAAAATGTCGAATCTATCGAAGTTACTACTATTAAATCCTTTTCTTCAAAGATCCTAAAAATAGTCTTTATCCTTTCCTGTTTAATTTCAGATGAAGTAACATCAACATTGATTGCCCCTTCTTTAGAAGGAAAATATACAACTTTATCTGTAAATGTACTTATATCTTCAAAAACCTTTCTTGCCTCTATTTCATTATGGGCAATGTATAAAAATTGCCCCTTTATTTCCTCAAATAAGCAATAGCACAAAAAGGCCTTTTGTGTTTCAGAAAGGCCATACGTCTGACATAAAAAATTTTGTTCCTTAACATTTTTTAAAAGCTGCCTGTAGCTCTCTTCCTTTTCAAATACCCTTTTTATCCCTTGAAACCTCAAAGGAACACCCCCTATTTTAAAGCAGAGTATCCATTAAACTTATTCATCGCACTTTGTACTCCATTTTTAATTATCTCCAAAACTGCATCTGACGATACCTTTATAACTTCATCAACAATCTTTCTTTCTTCTGGAGTAAATTTACCAAGCACATGTGAAACTAAATCTGCCTTTGGAGCACCTATCCCTACCCTAACCCTTGGGAATTTGTCATTATTTAATTGATATATGATATTTTTTATACCATTATGACCTCCATCACTACCTGATGGTCGTATTCTTATTCTGCCCACATCAATTGCTATATCATCATATACAACAATTATATCTTCTACATTTAACTTATAAAACTCCTTTGCTTCCCTCACACTTTCACCACTTAAGTTCATAAAAGTAGAAGGTTTTAAAAGAATAATTTTTTCTCCTTCGTAAAGGAATTCTCCAACTAAACCTTTAAATTTAATCTTATTTACATTTGTGCAAACAGAGTCTGCTAAATGATCTATCACATCAAATCCAACATTATGTCTAGTATTTTCATATTCTCTTCCTGGATTTCCAAGCCCAACTACTAACTTCATACCTTTCCTCCTTATGAATACTTATAACTTCAGTATCTGAACTTCATTATACCATAACATAAAAAATTGTGTTATCAATATAAAGTAAAAAGTCCTCTTTTAAACTTAGAGGACTTAGTCTTATAATTTTATAAACGATACAAGAATTGAAATTACTATTACAACTATTCCTATTTTTACTATTCCCTTCATTTTTTATTACCCCTTTTAAGCCTTTTTACAATTTTATTCATAAATTTAATTTTTATGATTATTTCCACTTAAAAGGGGTAATAAACATCTTATCTATTCTTCTCTCCTAATTTTATCTTAACATCTATATATTGTCCTTCACGCCAAATCCTTGCAGATACAACATCTCCAGGCTTATGTTTCTCTAATGCATCAGATAAATCTTCCATGTTTTTAATGTCAACACCATCAAACTTAACCATTATATCTCCTGGTCTAATTCCTGCTTCTTCTGCACCGCTACCTCTCTCAACTCCTCTAATATTTGCACCAACAGGAACATTAAACTCTTGAGCCATTTCTTCATCTATAAATTCATAATATATTCCAATAAAAGGTCTAGATACATAGCCATTTTTCATTAATGACTCAATTATAGGCTTTGCTTCGTTTATAGATATTGCAAATCCCATTCCTTCTGCACTGCTTATCTTCAAACTATTTATACCTATTACTTCACCAGCTTCATTGCAGAGAGCTCCTCCACTATTTCCAGGGTTAATTGACGCATCAGTTTGAATAACCTTATAAGTTCTTCCATCAACAGTCATTTTTCTATTAACTGCACTTATAACTCCAGCAGTTACAGAACCTGAAAATTCTTCACCTAACGGATTACCGATTGCAATTGCAATATCTCCTACTCTAACTTTAGAGCTATCCCCAAATTTCGCAACAGGAAGATCCTTAGCTTCTATTTTTAACACAGCAAGATCTGTTCTGTAATCCGCACCAATTATTCTAGCTGGAAGCTTCTTGCCACCAGCAAGGGTTACATATACTTCAGTTGCACCCTCAATAACATGTTGATTTGTAACAATGTAACCTGCCTTATCAAATATAATTCCTGAACCAGTACCTTGTTTTACTGTTCTCCCTGTAAATGTTGTAACATTATTTGTAATACCAACAACCGCAGGACCAACAACTTCAGCAACTTTAGTAATAGAATTTTTAGGAATATTACTTGTTATTTGTTGCTGCTGTAGGTTAGAGGGAGTTGTTAATTTAGGTACTTCCTCATAGCTTTTCTTAACATAGTATCCTCCAATAATTCCCCCTATGCCTGCTGAAAAGAAGATAATAAATATAAGTGCTAAAATCCTTAATATTTTTTTGGATCTTTTTTCTTCAACAAATTTAACTCCACTTTGCCATGATCCATTATTATAATCCATAACCACACCTCCTAACTTGATTATATCCATCAATTATAAACAGACTGTGAACAAATTCTGAAAAATGTTATAAATTAAACTAAAGTTAGTGTAAATGAAAATCTTGTTCCAAAATCACCAGATTCTACCCAAACAGTCTCTCCATGTTGATTTATAATCTGCCTTACTATAGAAAGCCCAAGTCCATATCCTGCACCTTTTTGTCTAGCTTTATCAACTTTATGAAATCTATCCCATATATAATTTATCTCTTCCTTTGGAATTGCAGGTCCATTGTTATAAATGTGAACAACCACTTTATTACCTTTTATTTCTGTTTTAATTTCTATAATTCCTTCATCCTTAACAAACTTAATAGCATTATCAATTAAGTTTGTTAAAACTTGATCTATTCTATCTCTATCTCCCTTTACCTTTAATTTTTTATCTACTAATTTTACACTTACATCAATTTTCTTTTTATTTATCTTTTCTTCAAATTTTATTACCCTCTGTCTAATTAATTCATTTAAATCAAATACTCCAATATTAATAGAAAACTCACCTGATTCCAGCCTTGCTAAATCTAATATGTCATTAATAAGCCTCATAAGTCTCTTTATTTCATCATGTACTATATTTAAATAATACGTCCATTTTTCTTGTGGTATTGTTCCATCTATAATACCTGTTATAAACCCATTTATCGAAGTCATAGGAGATCTTAATTCATGGGATATATTTGCAATAAAACTTCTTCTCATATTCTCTAAATTCTGTAACGAATCTGCCATATAATTAAAGGATGTTGCAAGATCTCCAATCTCATCATCAGAAATAATTTCAACCCTCTTATCAAATTCACCCTTTGCGATACTTTTGGCTGTATTATTTATTTTATTTAGTGGTCTTATCAATATCCTTTCAGAGAAATAATATATTATTATCGCAGAAATAAATATAGCAAAAAATGCTGACATCCATATTACAAAATATACAGTCTTTAATGTATTCTTAAGTTCTATTAGGGGGGTGTGTAAAAACAAAGCACTTTGAACTTGATCCCCAACATATATTGGAATACCTACAGTAAGCATAGGTTTTGAAAAAATCTGCTTGAAACTTCCACTTTTTACTATTATGTTTCCTGAGATAACTTCGTGTATTTCTCGGTCTGTTATCTGTTTACCCATAAACTCCTTCATTTCATTAGATGAATAGGCGTACAAAAAACCATATTTATCAACAACCCATATTCTTGCATTGCTCAATTCATCCATTACTCTAATCTGATTAAGAAGCTTTTCCTTTGAAATTTTTCGAGACAAATAATCATTTATTGTTTTGTTTAATATATATCCCTCTCTTATTAGGGAACTTGTTTTTTGGTTGTAGTAGTACCTATAAAACCAATAGGACAAAAACACTGCAACTAAACTATAGGAGATAACTATAATTATAAAATACGCTGATATTAATTTAGTAAACAAGCTCCTTCTCATAATATCATTTCACCTCAAATTTATATCCAACACCCCATACCGTCTTTATTTGCCAATCTGTTTGCTCGGATAATTTTTCTCTAACTCTCTTTACATGTACATCTACAGTTCTTGAATCCCCTGGATAATCATATCCCCAAACTTCATATAAAAGCTGATCTCTTGTAAAAACTTTATTTGGATTTGAAGCTAAAAAGTAAAGCAGTTCAAATTCCTTAGGAGGCATTTCAATTTTACTACCCTTATAAATTACTATATATGAATCAGGGTCAATAACTAAATCCTTATATTCAATTGTTCTTTTTTGACTTGATGGCTTATATCTTCTTAGAACAGCTCTAATTCTTGCTACTAGTTCTTTAGGTTCGAATGGTTTTACCATATAATCATCTGCTCCAAGTTCAAGTCCAAGCACCTTATCAAATGTTTCTCCCTTTGCAGTAAGCATTATTACAGGTATTTGAGAATCCCTTCTTATTTCCTTTAAAACCGTATAACCATCCATTTTAGGCATCATCACATCAAGAAGAATTAAATCCAATTGTTTTTCCTTAAAAATTTTAATTGCTGTCTCTCCATCATAGGCCTTATATACCTTATATCCTTCCTTTAAAAGATAAACCTCTATCAATTCACATATATTAACATCATCATCGACTATTAATATTTTTGATTCAACCATATTCATCCCTCCCTATCTTATCTTAATATTATTTTCGCATCTTTGTCTTATATTTACAAGGCTATAGGTTGGAAAGTATATTAAATTAATATATTATTCAAAAATTCTAAAAGATTTATTAAATTATTTGTTCCAAAAGTTAAAATTTGGTGTAAAATATAAATGAGAGTATTTTAAATATTCTTAACTTTACAAAGGGGGTTATAGGTATGGATGCAAAACATTATGTAAAATCCGTTTACGAAGATGTAGTTAGACGTAATAGCAATGAGCCAGAATTCCTACAAGCAGTAAAGGAGGTCTTAGACTCACTTGTACCAGTTCTTGAAAGACATCCTGAATACATAGACGCTGGTATTGTTGACAGAATAGTAGAACCTGAAAGACAAATAATTTTTAGAGTACCATGGGTAGACGACTCAGGAAAAGTTCATGTAAACAGAGGTTTTAGAGTTCAATTTAACAGTGCCATCGGCCCATATAAGGGAGGCCTAAGATTCCATCCATCAGTTAATGCCAGCATAATCAAATTCTTAGGATTTGAGCAAATATTTAAAAACTCACTAACAGGTCTTCCAATAGGCGGTGGAAAAGGTGGTTCTGACTTTGATCCTAAAGGAAAATCTGATGCTGAAATTATGAGATTCTGCCAAAGCTTTATGTCAGAACTATATAGACACATAGGACCTGATATAGATGTTCCTGCAGGAGATATAGGTGTTGGAGCTAGGGAAATAGGATATCTATTTGGTCAATATAAAAAATTAAAGGGTGGATATGAAGCCGGCGTATTAACTGGTAAGGGATTAACTTACGGTGGAAGCCTTGCTAGAAAAGAAGCAACTGGATATGGCCTTGTATACTTTGTTGAAGAAATGCTAAACGCAAAGGGTCTCTCCTTTAAAGACAAAACAGTTGTTATTTCAGGTTCTGGTAACGTAGCTATATATGCATGTGAAAAGGCTCAATCTTTAGGTGCTAAAGTAGTTGCTATGAGTGACTCAAATGGATATGTATACGATAGAGATGGAATAAAACTTGATACTATAAAGAAAATAAAAGAAGTTGAAAGAAAGAGAATTTCAGAGTACATAAAATATCATAGCAATGCAGAATATCACGAAGGATGCAGAGACATATGGAACATAAAATGTGACATAGCTCTTCCATGCGCAACTCAAAACGAAATTGACTTAAACGCAGCAAAAACTTTAGTAAACAACGGAGTAATCGCAGTAGGTGAAGGTGCCAACATGCCATCTACATTAGAAGCAACTGAGTATTTCATTGAACATAAAATACTATTTGCACCAGCAAAGGCTGCTAATGCTGGTGGTGTTGCTACTTCAGCACTTGAAATGTCTCAAAACAGCATGAGACTTTCATGGACATTTGAAGAGGTAGATCAAAAACTTAAAAATATAATGGTTAACATATACAAGAATGCAAGCCAAAAAGCTTTAGAATACGACCACCCAGATAACCTTGTGGTTGGTGCAAATATTGCTGGTTTCATAAAAGTTGCTGATGCTATGTTATCTCAAGGTATAGTATAAAAAGAGCGGCAAAGTGCCGCTCTTTTTATTCAAAAATTTTGCTTACAGATAAATCTTCGTAAATTCTCTTAATTGCCTCTGCAAATACTGGTGCAACAGATAATACCTTAATATTATCTAACATCTTATCTTCAGTTAGTGGTATAGTATTTAGAACTACTAGTTCCTTAATTGCAGAATTCTTTATTCTCTCTACTGCTGGACCTGATAAAACAGCATGCGTACAGCAAGCATAAACTTCCTTTGCACCTAAGTCAGCTAGGGCATTTGCTGCATTTGTAATTGTTCCTGCTGTATCTATCATATCGTCCACAAGTATTGCAACCTTACCCTTTACATCTCCAATTACGTTCATTATCTCAGAAACATTCGCTTTAGGTCTTCTCTTATCAATAATAGCAATAGGAGCATGTAATCTATCTGCGAACTTTCTAGCCCTTGTTACACTACCTAAATCTGGTGAAACTACAACTATTTCATCTTCATCTAAATTAAATCCTTGGAAGTACTTTGCAAGCAATGGTACACCTAATAGATGGTCTACAGGAATATTAAAATATCCCTGTATTTGTGCTGCATGTAGATCCATAGTTAAAACTCTATCAGCTCCTGCAGCAGTTAAAAGATCTGCCACAAGCTTTGCAGTAATTGGATCCCTTGCTTTAGCCTTTCTATCCTGTCTTGCATATCCATAGTATGGAATAACAGCAGTTATTCTACCAGCAGATGCTCTTTTAAAAGCATCCATCATAATTAAAAGCTCCATTAAATTATCATTTACTGGTGCACATGTTGACTGAACAACAAAAACATCTGCACCTCTAACTGTTTCATTAATATCTACAGATATTTCTCCATCGCTGAATCTTCCAACATTTGCATTGCCTAAGCCAACTCCAACGATATCAGCTATTTCCTTTGCAAGCTCTGGATGGGAATTACCTGTAAATATTTTGATGTTCTTGCCATGTGTTATCATAAAAACGCCTCCTATGCTATTTTTTCCAGATACCCTTTTTTTCAAGCCAACCTTCTTTATTGACTTGTTTTGCTCTTGCAATAGCAAGGGCTCCGCTTGGCACATTTTCAGTGATGGTTGAACCTGCTGCAATATATGCATTTTCTTCAACAACTACAGGTGCTACTAAGTTAGTATTACATCCTATAAACGCATGGTCCTTTACGATTGTTTTATGTTTGTTTGTGCCATCATAATTTACTACAACTGTACCACATCCAAAATTACATCCACGTCCAACTTCTGCATCACCTATATATGTTAAGTGTGATACCTTTGTATCATCACCTATTTTAGACTTCTTAATTTCAACAAAATCACCTATCTTAACATTCTTTCCTATTTCACTCTCTGGTCTTATGTAGGCAAATGGTCCAACAGTAGCATTATCATAAACTATACTGTCTAAAACAACTGAACTTTGCACTTCTACACCATTGTGTATTTTTGAATTAACTATTCTTGAGTTAGGACCTATTATACATTCTTCACCTATTTCTGTATTACCCTCTATTACGCATCCTGGATATATTATTGTATCTCTACCTATTTTAACTTCAGAATCTATATAAGTATTGTTAGGATCTATAAATGTTACTCCCTCATCCATTAATTTTTTAACTATTCTTCTTCTCATAACTTCACTTGCTTCAGCAAGCTGTATACGTGAATTTACTCCCATAAATTCAGTAAAATCAACCTTATATGCCCCTACTTTATGCCCCTGTTTCTTTAATATTTCAATTACATCTGTTAAATAATATTCCCCTTGAGCGTTATTATTATCTAATTTATTTAATGATTCTAGTAGTAGTTTTATATCAAAACAATAAATACCTGAATTAACTTCCTTTATATTAAGCTCATCCTGATTTGCATCCTTGTGTTCAACTATCTTTTCTATATTTCCATTTTGGTCTCTAACTATTCTTCCAAAACCAGTTGGGTTTTCAACATCACCTGTAAGTACAGTTACTTTATATCCTCCGTCAACGTGGAATTTAAAGACATTACTTATTGTTTCTGCAGTAATAAGTGGTGCATCTCCAGCAAGAACAATAACAGTTCCATCCTTATCCTTAAGGAAATCACTACAGCACATTACTGCATGTCCTGTTCCTAGCTGTCTATCTTGATACGCCGTTTTGATGTTTTCTTTAAGATGTGCTCTAACAATATCTGCCTTATGTCCAACGACAACGATAAAATCATCAACATTTGCACCCTTTAGTGCATCAATGACGTGAAAAAGCATTGGTTTACCACAGACTCTATGAAGTACTTTTGGTAAATTTGACTTCATTCTTTTACCTTCACCAGCTGCTAATATCAAACCATAACAGTTACTCATATTTAGCACCTCATCCTTAAATATTAAATTATAATACCTATTTTATTATAGTCTATAAACTTAATTTATTCAATTAAAATAGCTCAAAAAAACTTAAATGAATAATATTAAAAAAATTCCAAAAATAAAAAGGAAGCTTTCGCTTCCCCTTTATTATTTTTCTTCAGCGTTTTCTAGATTATTTTTAGCTTTTTCGTATTCTGCAAGTATTGCTTGTTGTATTTTTTCTCTTGTTTCTGAGTTGATTGGATGTGCTATGTCCTTAAATTGACCATCTGGAGTCTTTCTGCTAGGCATAGCAATAAAAAGTCCATTTTGTCCTTCGATAACCTTGATGTCATGAACTACTAATTCATTGTCGAATGTTACTGAAACAATTGCCTTCATCTTTCCTTCGTTTGTAATTTTTCTTACTCTTACATCAGTAACCTTCATACATTCACCACCTTCCAAGTTGCTTAGTTTATAGTATTCTACACATTTTTAAAAATTCCTTCTGAATTATCTAAATATTTTTTAATTTTTAATCGTTTTTTGTTGGGTAAATTTTTATAATACCATTTTCTTCATCTACCGTCTCTAAAGTTAAAAGAGATATATAATCAGATACTAGTTTTTTATCCGAAGCCCCTTCAACCAAAACACCTATCCCAACTAATTCACATTCGAATTCCTTCAAAAGTTCAATTATTCCATTGGCAGTTCCTCCTGCCTTCATAAAATCGTCAATAAAAATACATCTACTTCCCTTTGTTATGGCCCTTTTCCCTAAACTCATTCTTTGTATCTTTTTAGATGATCCAGTAACATAATTTATGCTAACTGAAGATCCCTCTGTAACCCCAACTTCACGTCTTGCAATTACCAATGGCTTATTTAAAGCTCTGGCAGTCATTAGAGCGATTGGTATACCCTTGGTTTCTACTGTAATTACATAATCAACATTCTTTTCAATAAAGTAACTTGCCAGTATCAACCCAACCTTTGATGATATCTCTGGTGAAAAAACAATATCATTCATGTAAATATATCCACCCTTAATAATTCTGTCAGGTGAACTTAAAGTTACACATAGCTCCTTTAAAAACGCGTCTTTGTTTATATCACTTAAACCTGGGATGTATTTTACTCCTCCTGCTGCTCCTGATATAGTCTCTATTTTCCCACATCCTAAATATTCAACAACTTTTTTAGCAAGCACAATATCTTCACTTAAAGTAGAACGTGCTGATCCAAAAAATTCTGAGAAGTACCCTAAACTAAATACCTTATTAGGGTTATCGGATAATATTTTTATTATTGCTGCTACTCTTTCTTTCCTTTGTAATCTATCCAAAATACCACTTCCCATCCATTCTTTTATATTTTTGTCATTATTTTTTTATTTTATACATATATTTTTAAGTGAATTGCTATAATTTTGGTTTTAAGTTAATTGTAGATTATTTAAAAAATTATTTCAATAAATTATAATAATTCATTCTTTATTTGTATTATGTTATAATCTTTTTGTCAATAATCATTATAAATATGTTCAGGAGTGATAGCATGATAAAGGTATTAGATGAAAAGATTAATAAAATACATTTTATAGGTATCGGTGGAATAAGCATGAGTGCACTTGCTGAAATTATGTTAAATGAGGGCTGTATTGTAACAGGTTCCGATAGAAGTGCATCAAAACTTACAGATAAGCTTAAACAAAAAGGAGCAACTATATACATTGGCCATTCTGAAGCAAATATAACTAACCAACAACTTGTTGTATATACTGCAGCTATTCCTAAGGATAATCCTGAGTTACAAGAAGCAATAAGAAGAAATATACCTATTATGGATAGAGCCGAATTCCTTGGACTAGTTATGAAACACTACAAAAACAGCATTGCTGTTTCAGGAACACATGGTAAAACAACAACAACATCAATGATTTCTTTGATTTTATATAGAGCCCATCTAGATCCTACAATAATGATAGGTGGAGAACTTGATGCTATAGGTGGTAATTTAAAGATAGGAAATAGTGAATATTTTATTACAGAAGCTTGTGAATATAAAGGTAGTTTCCTAAATTTCTATCCTAAAATAGGAATAATATTAAATATCGATGCAGATCATCTTGACTACTATAAAGATATAAATGAAATTTATGATACTTTTATAAAATTCTCTAAAAATATATCAAAGGATGGAGTTTTAATCGGATACGCTGAAGATGAAAGGGTAAAACAAATATTAGACTCAGCTCAAGTAAAAACACTATCATACGGTTTTAACGAAGGAGATGTAAGAGCAGTAAACATTAAGTTTGATTCAAAAGGATGTGCTGAATTTGATGTATTACTAAATGATAAAATGCTAGGAACAATAAAATTAAATGTACCAGGTAAACATAATATATTAAATTCATTAGCTTCAATATGCTGTTCTATATCCCTTGGAATTGACTTTGATGTAGTTAAGGATAGTCTACATGAGTTTACAGGTACTCATAGAAGATTTGAAAAAAAAGGAACTAAAAATGGCATAACTGTAATAGACGATTATGCCCATCATCCAACTGAAATTAAAGCTACAATACAAGCTGCTCTAAACTATCCACATAAAAAACTATATTGTATATTCCAACCCCACACATATACAAGAACTTTAACATTGTTTGATGAATTCTCAAAGGCATTCAATGGAGTGGATAAGCTAATTTTAACTGATATATATGCTGCAAGAGAAAAAGACCTAGGCCTTGTAAGCTCCAAAATGTTAGCTGAAGCTATAGAAAAAAACGGAGTTGATGTAATATATATAAAGGATTTTGAAGATATAATTAAGTATATAGAAGAAAATCTTTCCGAAGGTGATGTTGTAATTACAATGGGTGCAGGAGATGTATACAAAATAGGTGAAGAATTTTTACAAAGATAAAAAGCTCAATCTTTAAGATTGAGCTTTTTATATAACAAAATAAAAAGGGCTGCAATTCGCAGCCCTTTTGGTCGGGGTGACAGGGATTGAACCTGCGACCTCATGGTCCCAAACCACGCGCGCTCCCATCTGCGCCACACCCCGATGACATACTTTATTATATATCATTTTTTTAACTTTGGCAATACCTAATTTATAAAAAAAATATTTTCATAATCTTTTCAATTTTACTATTTTAACTTAATCTATTGACTTATATACCCCTATAGGGTATATTATTCTATGTAAATTATCTCTATGGAGGTGACCTGCATGAATAAGAAGAGCCACCAAAATTGGTCTTGGATTATATTAGTAACATTCCTTATAGTTGCAGCAATTAAACCTATATTTGGTTTATTCGGTATAGTATGTATGACAGCACCTATGTATCATGCTTTAAGAGGAAGAGGAAAAATCCACTGCTCAAAATACTGTCCTAGGGGTTCCCTTCTAGGTAAATTCTTAAAATATGTATCTTTAAATAATACTCTTCCTTCATTCTTAAGAAGCAAAACAGCAAAGAACATCCTTCTTTTAATTATGATCTCAATGCTTACATTTGCCATGATTCATACAAAAGGAAACATAACTAAAATAGGTTTTGCACTTTTTAGATTTATGTCATTATCTCTCCTTGTCGGTATAATACTTGGAATACTATTTAAACCAAGAAGCTGGTGTCAAGTTTGTCCTATGGGACATGCTTGCGACCTTATAGATAAACAAGTAAAAAAGAGTATACCTAATTTACAAACACAAAAGAATTAATCCCCATCATTTGGGGATTATTTTTTTGGTCGGGGCGACAGGACTTGAACCTGCGACCTTATGGTCCCGAACCACACGCGCTCCCATCTGCGCTACGCCCCGAAGTAAAATACTATAATATTTTCTATAATTTAGTCTATTTACATTAATTATAGCACCTTAATATAATTTTGAAAATATGCTCAACCTACAACAAATTAAAATACAAAATAAAAAAGGGCTGCAATTTGCAGCCCTTTGGTCGGGGTGACAGGGATTGAACCTGCGACCTCATGGTCCCAAACCACGCGCGCTCCCATCTGCGCCACACCCCGATGACATGTATTATTATATCACCTATTTTAAAATAATGCAACTGTTTTTTAAAACAAATTAATAGGTGCCCTAAATTTTAGGCACCTATACATAATCACTGTTTCTCCCCATATCTTTTATATGATACTCCACGTCTTGGAACACACGCTGCAACAAATCCTATTATTAACGATTGTACCATAGGTACTATTACATTTATATATCTATCAAGCTGTAACATATATACAGCCCATGCAGTTAAAACATTTATGACTAGACTAACTATAAATATATAAACAACAAATTTAGCAAATGAGCTAATGTACCTTTCCCATATCTTATGTCTCCACTCACCCGAAAAAACAAAAGAAAATATGAAAAAACTTACAATAACTATACCTATATTAGCTAAAGCTATAAGTAGTAGCCTTTGCATATAATCTGCCTGTAACATTCAAAACACCTCCTTTGATTTTATTTTTTGCATATATGAATTAATAATGTAAAAAATAATGTGTTAATTTAAGTAAATTTTTTGTATAATAACTTTAAGGGAGGAGATAGGGTGGTTGTTGAAAAAAGAAGGTACAAAAGAGTTAAATTCGATTGCGAAATACTTTATCCTACAGTTATATATAACAATGAAAAAAGACTATTTTCTGATAACTGTAAACTATATACCGTAGATATATCAGAAGCAGGTATAGCTCTTAAATCAAATTTTTTTATACCAAAGGATGCATTTATTACATTTTTCCTTAGAATAGAAGATCACCTACCCTTTAGAGCCTTAGTCAAGGTTAGATGGAATAAAAGCTCAAATGGATTTTTCTTCTGTGGCGGTGAATTTATTGCATTGAATTTAGAAGATATACACAAAATAAGAACATATATAACAAAACACACAAATAACATGGAGGTTTAGATATGGCAAAAGTTTTTCTAGGATATAAAAAAGGACTTAGGGTTGAAGATGGACATCCATGGGTTTTTAAAAACGAAATTGAAAACATTGAAGGAAGTTACGAACCTGGTGATATAGTAGAAGTATACAACTATAAAGGAAAATTTATAGGAAAGGGCTACATAAATCCAAAATCTCAAATAACTATTAGAATTATGACAAGAAATAAGGATGAGGAAATAAACGAAGAATTTTTTAGAAAAAGGATAATTGATGCATGGAATTACAGACAGAAGGTTATTGAAACAAATTCATGTAGAGTTGTATTCGGGGAGGCAGACTTTCTTCCTGCTCTTATAGTGGATAAGTTCAGTGACTACTTAGTAGTTCAATTTTTATCACTTGGAATTGAAAAGTGGAAGGATACCATAGTAAAGGTATTAAAGGAAGTACTAAACCCCAAAGGCATATATGAAAGAAGTGACGTTCCTGTTAGAGAACTTGAAGGCTTAGAGCAATGCAAAGGTTTTTTAACCGAACCTTTTGACACCACAATAATAACAGAAGAAAACGGTGTTAAATTTTATGTTGATGTTGAAAATGGCCAAAAAACAGGCTATTTCCTAGATCAAAAAGAAAATAGACGTGCTATCAAGGATATTGTTAAGGATGCAGATGTACTTGACTGTTTTTGTCATACAGGTTCTTTCTCACTTCATGCAGGATATTTTGGCGCAAAAAGCGTATTAGGTATAGATGTTTCTGAACACGCTGTTGAATTTGCAAGAAGAAATGCTAAACTCAATGGACTTGAAAACGTATGTAAATTTGAAGCACATAACGCCTTTGATGTTTTAAAAACTTGGGCAAAGGAAGGCCGTAAATACGATGTAGTTATATTGGACCCTCCAGCATTTACAAAGTCACGTTCAGCAGTTGAAGGAGCAATTAGAGGTTATAAGGAAATAAATCTACGTGCACTTAAAATGATTAAAGAAGGAGGATTTTTAGTAACCTGTTCTTGTTCACATTTTATGTATCCTGAACTATTTATGGAAGTTGTAATGGATGCAGCAAAGGACGCAAAACGAACCTTAAGACTTGTTGAATACAGAAATCAATCAAAGGACCATCCAGTTCTATTTAATTCTGACGAAACTTTATATCTAAAGTTTATGATACTTCAAGTAATATAAAAAAACCCTCTTAGCATACCCTAACGCTAAGGGGGATTTTTATATTCTTTTTATTTTTCCATCTTTATAATATGGTATTGTATCTAAAATATCCTCTTGAAAACAATATTTAATATCCTCCTCTAATCCAATGGACAACATGTATCTATAATGACTTGCATATTTTAAATAATCAAAAACATTGTCTTTATTTTTTATATAAGTCAAATATGCTAATGAAGAAAAATCTGACATATTAACCTTTGTTAATTTATTTATTTCATAGATAATTTTACCTGCACATAAAAAATCATCCATAGAAAATATTCCATTTGTTCCTGCACAAACTATACTAATATCCTTACCAAGCTTTACTATATAATCAGCTAAGAACTTGGCATTCAACATACATCCTATAAAAATTTCATCTGAATATCTAGATCTTACAATAGCCTTTGTTCCATTGGTTGTAGTAAATATAAGCCTTTTACCTTCAACCTTATCCTTTGTGTATTCAAGAGGAGAGTTAGAAAAATCAAACCCTTCAATTTTTAGCCCTTTTCTTTCTCCTCCTAAAATTACATTCTCACCTTTTAATGATAATGCCTCATGAACCTCAAGTACAGGTACAACCTCCAAACATCCATTATAAAGAGCAGTTGTAATTACTGATGTAGCCCTTAAAACATCTATTACAACTACTGTATTTCCCTTTAAATTCTCCTCTTTTATACTTGAAACATCAGGATATAAATTTATATTCATTTTACCACCTTCTAAAAATAACGGGTTTCCCCCTTAGTCTATCTATTTTCTACTATTGATTGCCTATGTATTATGTGTGTTTTTAATACTTTACTTACTGTTTCACTACATCTTCCCTTAAGCTTATCAATAACAATCTTTGCTGCCTCATAACCTAAAGTATATGCATTAATTTCAACAGAAGTCAGTGGTGGAGTGGCAAATTCAGAAAGAGGAATATTATTGAAACTCATAATAGAAATGTCTTGTGGAATCTTAACTCCCATATCTTTAGCAGCTTTAATAGCACCAAATGCCATTAAATCATCTGTTGTAATTATAGCCGTTGGTGGTTTAGGACTCTTTAGTATCTTTTTCATTCCTTCGTATCCGCCTTCTTGTACAAACTCACTAGAGGTTATAATAGATTCATCTATGTCTATATTGTATTTTTTAAGTGCCCTTTTATATCCTTCAAATCTATCGATTGAAACAACTAGATTTAAAGAACCATTAATTAATCCAATTCTTCTATGACCCATTCTAATTAAGTATTCAGTAGCATTAAATGCTGCCTCTACATTGTCGTTATCAACAAAATCCAAATCTTCCTTCTTAGGCGGTCTACCTATCATAACAAATGGTACATGCATTTTTTTTACTGCCTTCAATATAGGATCATTTATTTTTGAATACATTAAAATAAGCCCATCTACTCTTCCACCATTAACAACAGTTTTTAATGACTCAAGTTGCTCTTCATCAGTATTTCCTGTAGTTATTAGCATACAATATCCTTCTTGATGTGTACATTTTGCAATACCTCTTAAGGCCTCTGGAAAGAATGGGTTTAAAAATACTTCATCTGCAGCTCTTGGCATAACAATTCCTATAGTATTTGTAGTTCTACTTACAAGACTTCTTGCTATAGCATTAGGATGATATCCTAACTCCTTCATTACCTTTCTTACTCTTTCCTTTGTTTCTTCACTAATTCTTGGACTATCAGAAATTACTCTTGAAACAGTTGAGGGAGAGACTCCAGCCTTTTCAGCTACCTCTTTAATCGTAACCATATTCCCTATCTCCTTTTTAATTTATAAAGTGCAACAACAGTTCTAAAAATAACAGCTTCTTCAAATTTTTTAATATCTAATCCTGTCAAATTTTTTATTTTTTCAAGCCTATATAACAAAGTATTTCTATGTAAATAAAGCTTCCTAGAAGCTTCACTAACATTTAAATGACATTTAAATAGTTCCTCTGCAGTATCTAAAAGCTCTTTATCTTTAATAACATCATAAAAACCACTAAAGCCACCGTTCATATAAAATTCTACATCTTTATCATTACAAGAATATAGTATACCATACATTAACATCTTATCAATATGATAAAATCCTTCTTTAAATCCTAATAGGTTAGCTAAACTTGCTGCTGCCTTTGCATGTTCTGCTGCATCTTTAATTGTATATCCTGCACAAACCCTCCTGCTTGCACCTATTATTAAACTTGATCCGGTCTCTTGGGATACTCCATCTATAATAGACTGGGCCTCCTGTTCTAAATCCTCAACAACCTTAACTATGTATATGCCTTCATCATCTTCCACAATACTTGTCTCTGTAGATTCATATATACTTTCTAATAAATCTTGTATATAGTTTTTAGATTTTATGTATAATACACTATAATCAACAAAACGCCCCTTTAAGCTTTCCTTAGAAACATCATTCTTTAAAATATATTCAAGAGGCTGCATTACTCCTGCAGCCTCTTCTAAACTAGACATAATAAGCATCTTAACTAAACCTATAGCATCCTGCGATATTATTTTAGAAATAACTAAAATATATTTTGATAAATTGATATAGGTAAATCCATCTATAAACTCTACTTCATCAACAAACCTAAATCCTAAATTATCTCCTTCAATCAAATTTCCATTTAAATCATAAAGTGAGACATTAACCTTCAATGCTGTTTTTATATTATCGCAGAATGCCATCCTAACCCTCTCCTTATAATATAGCTTTTTCTGTTTCTTTATCAAATAAATGCATCTTATTCATGTTAACAGCAACCTTAACATTAGCATCAACTTTAGCTTTAGTTGTTGGTTCAACTCTTGCAACTATATTGTTGTCTTCACATACTAAATATAAGTATGTTTCTGAACCCATATGTTCCATAACTTCAACCTTTGCTTCTATTATACTATCTTTAAACTCAGTTAGGAAGTCTGTACTATCATCAATATGCTCTGGTCTTATACCAAATACAACTTCCTTACCTACATATCCCTTTTCTCTTACTACCTTAGCCTTATCTTCTGGTATTGGAAGTTTTGTTGAACCAAATACAACAAATAAGTTTCCGCCTTCTTCAACTATCTTGCTATTTATAAAGTTCATTTGTGGGCTTCCAATGAATCCTGCAACGAACATATTTGCTGGATGATCATAAATTCTCCTTGGAGTATCTACTTGTTGAACAACTCCATCCTTCATAACAACTATTCTTGTTCCCATTGTCATTGCTTCTGTTTGGTCATGTGTAACATATATGAATGTTGTATTTAATCTCTTGTGAAGTTTTAATATTTCTGTTCTCATTTGAACTCTAAGTTTAGCATCAAGGTTTGATAATGGTTCGTCCATTAAGAATACCTTTGGCTCTCTAACTATTGCTCTACCTAGAGCAACTCTTTGTCTTTGTCCACCTGATAATGCCTTTGGCTTTCTTTCAAGTAAATGTTCTATATCAAGTATTCTAGCAGCTTCTCTAACCTTTCTATCTATTTCATCCTTTGGTACCTTTCTTAATTTAAGTCCAAATGCCATATTTTCATATACAGTCATGTGAGGATAAAGTGCATAGTTTTGGAAAACCATCGCTATATCTCTATCCTTTGGTGGAACATCGTTGCAAAGCTTATCTCCAATATATAACTCACCTGATGATATTTCTTCTAGACCTGCAATCATTCTAAGTGTAGTTGACTTTCCACATCCTGATGGTCCAACTAGAACTATAAATTCTTTATCTTCAATATCTAAATTAACATCTTTAACCGCAGCTACATTGCCTGGATAAATTTTGTAAATGTTTTTTAATACAACCTTTGCCATACTATTCCCCCTCAAGTATCTTTTCTTTTTTTATTATTTTATAATTTTTAAGTATTTTTTAGTATGGCAAAGATATATGAATAGTTTGTACATTTTAAACAAACTTAATTATTTACAGGTTTCTTAAAATTTATATCTTGCCCTTTGTTACTTCGATCTTTTCTTATAAATAGATTCTTAATAAACTGGAAAAAATTGATTACCCCCCTGTACTTACGCTTAAGTCTCCACAGCTTCAAGCTGACAACCTTGCTGCCCCTGCCCACCATAATAACACCCCTCTTCATTTTTCTTAATTTTCTTTAAATTTAATTATATATTATAGTAAATAATATTACAAGAACAACCCATAAAGAACCTTATTTTATCTGGTTTATATCACCTTTTTGTATTTCTACCATCCAATCTCCCTTTAATTTACTCTCTTCATCTGTTGCATTTTTTGACGGAATAACTGTAAAAACTACCTCATTTTCCGACACAAAATATGGTTTAGTTAAAGAAAATCTATCTTTAGGAAATCTTCTCTCAAGTTTTAAATCTAATTTTTCACCAGATACACTATATAAATTTAAATAAGACATTCCATTCTTGTCCTTAACCTCTACAACCAAATTTTGACCATTTGGAGAAAATATTATTGATGTTATTGTAGAATTGAAATAAAAGTCTATATCCTTTATAGTAAAAGTTGTTTTTGTTTCTTTAGATTCCTCCTCTTTTGTCTGTTCCTCTTCCCCTTGTGCCTTTCCAGAATCCTGCTTTTTTTCCTCCTCTCCCTGTGCCACTTTGAATGCTTCTTTGGTTTCTGTTATTTTTATATAACCTAAATAACTATCTGTACCTATGCTACTTACTAAAATTGACTTACCATCTTCACTTACTGCACATGGTCCAAACATCTGCTTTGGAACCTGATATTTTTGTTCGCGAACTGTCTGTTTAGAATAAACAAAAGGAGGTAAATCCTTTAATGTGAATATCTTTTCAGATTTACCAGAATCTTTATCACGTTTAAATAAACTTTTATCCTGTTCGTATATTTCTATAGAGTTTTCCTTGTCTATGGAATCGATTAACATTTTGTCATTTTCCATTATAATGCCATATTTAAAAAAATCTACTGAAAAATATGGCTTATTATCATAGGCATTAAATATAGTCACTTTAAACTCAGCCTTATCCTTTTCAAATTCTCCTTCACTAATCTTAAACGCAACAGGCCTTGGATTAGATTGAGGTTTAACCTCCTGTATTGATGATTTTAACTTTTCACTATAATATCCTGATAGGTTTGAATAATCTCCCTTTAAAACATATCTTAAATAGTTGTCAATAAAAGTTGATGCCTGCTTTTGGTCTATCTTCATAACCTGTTCTTTATTTTCATTTTTCTTTTCTTCATTTTTACTTTTACTACTACAGGAAGGAAAAACTATTATAAATATAGCTAAAACAATAAACACTAACCTTTTCATACACATCACCCATCTTTAGTATTTTATAATTAGTATTTGTAGTTATATTTTTTTAATTCTATTTTCTTAATATGACATACTTAATAACTCCAATTAAAAGTATTAACATGCTTATTAAACCAAAGGGCGGATAAAACATTTTTATAAGGTTTGAAAATCCAATAAAAGAAAATGGAATTGATATTAAAAGTATAGTTAAAAGACAGTAAAAATAACTCTTATTTAAAACGTTTTGCATCCTCTTTGATAAACTATATAAACACCCAACTTCAGTTGTAAACATCTCAAGCCATATAATAACTGTTAAATATAAAGGTAAAAGAGGCCCATGATTTTTAGCCACATATAAATTGGGAATTTCACTATTAAAACTTGCTGGATAGTAAGTTAATATGTTATAGTTTATAATTAAACCTAACAGTGTTAAAACAATACTTCCTAAAATACACCCTTTAACAAAACTCTCCCTACTTTTTACTTCCCTAGCCATTGGATATAAAACTCCTATCGCTGTCATAAAATTAAAGCATGCATATATAATGGCTGAACCATATACGTTTTCATTATTAAATAAAGGAAGTGTTATATTAATACTATTTTCTTCAAAAACAAAAAATCCAAGTATTAAAACTATAAAGGTTGATAGAGGAACTATAATTGAGTTTATTGCAATAACTCCATTCGTAGAGAAAAGAGCAACCAAAAAAGAAACAATTGCCATTATAAATATTCCATATCTTTTATCTATACCAATATATTCATTAAGCATTGCTCCGCCACCTGATATCATTATGGTGTTACTAAAAAATATAAATATAGTTATGATCCAATCAGCTATAAACCCCAGTTTTTTCCCTAAACAATAGTCTACAAGGTCGTTATAACTATTGAATCTTTTTTTATATGCCATATTTATAAATATAAAGGATAATAATATGTAGAGTATAAAACAAATTAGAATACCAATAAAACTGCCTCTACCAAATCTTGAAAAAAACTGAAGTATCTCTTGACCTGATGCTAAACCTGCTCCTATTATTGTTCCTATAAAAACTGCAGCAACTTTTAATTCCTCCTTCACAGAAACTCCTCCCATTTAATAATTCTTTTAAATTTTATTCTTGAAATTAACTGTTAATTACACTAAATATTTGGTAAAATTATATAGGAATATCTAAAAGGAGGTCTTTTTATGGTTTCTACTTCTGATATTATGAACCTTGCTTTAAAACTTGCAGGACTTGATGAAATACCTCATGATTCAGGAATAATTGTAGAAGGTAATAATATTAAAAAAGTACTTATTGGTATAGATATGGATACTCCAGAGCTTCTTTTAGCAAAAGAACTAGGATATGATCTTGTAATAAGCCATCATCCTCATACAGGTATGCCCGATATTAACTTTCACCATGTATTAAATAGGCAAAT
This sequence comes from Thermobrachium celere DSM 8682, assembly GCF_000430995.1. GTDB lineage: Bacteria > Bacillota > Clostridia > Clostridiales > Caloramatoraceae > Thermobrachium > Thermobrachium celere. The sequence goes on along the minus strand of NZ_HF952022.1, from coordinate 119,974 downwards.
AGATAAAATGGTTGAGTTTGGAGTTCCTATAAATAAAGCACAAAAGGCCCTAAGAGAAAAAATAAATTCTTTAGAAAGAGCATCCCACCCAAGAAATTTCGATAGGGTACAATCCTTTGCAAAGCTATTAAATATGCCATATATGAACATACATATGCCTTGTGATATCATTACAGAAAACTTTGTTCAAAACCATATAAATAGTAGGCTTAACAACAACCCAAAAGCCACCTTAAAAAATGTATTAGATGTACTAATGGAAATACCAGAATATCAAAAATCTCCAGTAAAACCTGTAATAAGAGTAGGTTCACAAGATGACTATGCTGGTAAAATAGCTGTACTTATGGCCGGTGGAACAAATGGAGGTAAAAATGTATTTAAAGCTTATTTTGATGCAGGAGTAGGAACAATCATCTGCATGCATATGCCTGATGATGTAAGAGATGCAGTCATAGAACAAAACATTGGAAACGTAATAGTAGCTGGGCATATGCCATCAGATTCTATTGGAATAAATATACTTATAAACGAACTTGAAAAAATAGGTTTAGAAGTTACTGCAGTAAGTGGCATCATCAGATAGGGGTGGTGTTTTTTGAAGAAAATTAAAAGATATTTATTATTTTTTATAATTATTACTTGCATTTTATATATGGTATATTACTTCCTTTTTTACAAAGAACAGTCTATTGAATGTGGCTTAGTAGTAAGCTTTAAGGAAAAAAAGAAGAACTACGATGTTGAGTTATTCATAGGAAATGATTCTAAAAGCCTTTCCATTCCAAAGGATAAATTTAACCCTCAAGTGCAGTGCTATAACATAAAATTTAAAGGTATATTCATCAAAGAAATAACTCCTGCAAAATTTATAGACGGCACATTTAATTCTCTTAAAGGTGATGTAATAGAAATTAATGATACAAAATACAGTAAAGAAAAAACGTTAAGTTTTATATTTTTAAAGGATGGTAAACCCCAAAAAGTATCAAAAAACTTCTTTGTCGTCGGAAATTCCGGATATAAGTATTATTTTAATTCACAGAACAAAATTCAATTGATTGTAATAGAATCTCCACCTAAACTCGATACTATAAGAGTTGGCATTTCTCAAAACAATAATTCTAATTACAATCACGGTGAAGTAAGGCTATATTCAAAAAGAGGATTAGAATTAATAGCAGATGATCAAAATTACAATATACCAAAAGAAAATAAACTTCAAATAACATTTAAAAAAGAAGTATTGGTTTTAAATGTGCTAGATAAAGAAGGAAAGTTAATTTCAAAATTACTAGAAACAAACAGACCAGTTAAAGTATTTGGAGTTAAAAATTCACTATTATACATGGAAAAACAGATTAACAATATAAGCTACATCCCAACTTATCCTGGATATTTGGAAATAAAACTTAACTCTGAAGGTTTTAATATAATAAATGTAGTACAAATGGAAGATTATATACGATTTGTAGTTCCTTCAGAAGTTCCTTATTCTGCAGGAATAGAGGGCTATAAAGCTCAAGCAATAGCAGCAAGAACATATGCAATATCTGACATGCTATCTGGAAGATTTGAAGGATATGGTTTTCATGTGGATGATTCAACTTTGTCACAAGTATACAACAGTCAACCTACAAATGATCTAGTTAAAGAAGCTGTACAAAGCACTCAAAATTTAGTTATGACCTATAAAAATAAAATAATAGATGCAAAATATTATTCTACATCCTGTGGATTTGGTGCATCATACGATGAAGTTTGGTCAGATAAAACTTCAAAACCTTACTTAACCTTTAACAATTTTACAGACAAACAAATAAAGGATTTAACAAATGATGTAGATGCATTAAGCTTCTTTAAAGACTGGACAGTAAATGCAATTGATTCTGCCTCACCATATTTTAGATGGAAATATACACTATCTTCAAAACAGCTAAACACAATAATAAATCAAAATATATATGAATCTTACTTAAATTCTCCAACATCCTTTAAAAAGAAATGGTTATTTAACATATATATTAAAACAAAAATATCACCCCAAGGAATTGGTCAAATTCAAGATATTTATATATCAAAACATACTCCTTCTGGTTTAGTCAGTGAGCTTACTATTATTTCTGAAACAGGAACTTATAAAATAGTTGGCTCAAGGATAATAAAAAAATTAGTTACACCTTTAAAAACAATGGATAAAATTCTTTTAACCAGACTTCGCGGTGAACCGATTAAAAATTTCGAAAGCCTTCCTTCTGCCTTTTTTAGTATCGATAGAGAATTCAAATCTAATAGATTAACTTCTATTACAATTTATGGCGGAGGATACGGTCATGGAGTTGGAATGAGCCAATATGGGTTAATAGAAAGCTCAAGAATAGGAAAAGACTATAGAACAATTCTTACTACATTCTATAAGGATATTGAATTTGCAGATTTAAATACCATAAAAATAGAATAGCACGTTCTTTGCGTGCTATTCTTTTATATAAGCAAATACTCTTCTTTTAAAGAATTCAACAAATTCTCTATAGTTAAATACCACGTATATAGAATAAGCTAAAATAGTCGCTGATACAGCATCATAAAAATAATGCTGCTTTACAAACATAGTTGATATTATTATAGAAAAGGATATAGCAGATGAATATAACTTATATTTGAGCTCAATAAATTCATCTTTATTTACATATACCGCAAACAATACTGAATCTAAAACATGTATGCTTGGAAAACAATTATAAGGATTATCCTTTTTATAAATAAACCTCATTAAATCCGAAAAAATATCTTCACCATAAACATTGGGCCTTGGGACATATGTTGGGAAAAAATAATATATAATAAAGCAGATCATCATTCCTACATTTACGCCCGCTAATAATTTATAATATTTCTTTTCATCATAAACTGCATAGTAGAAAAATATAAATCCTAAATAAATATACCAGAATAAATAAGGTATAACAAAATATTTATTAAAGGGTATTATTAGATCTATGGGGGATTGAATATGATATACTTTTCCTCTGTAGTTATTTAAAAGCACATATATCTTTGATTGAACAGCTATAGACATAAGTAGCATAAGTCTAATAGCTACATTTTTATAATCTTTATATGCATCCATTAATAATGCCTTTATTTTTACAACCATATTCTTCCCCCTTTCTATTCCTATATATATTATACATAAATTTTCCATTTTTATTTATTAACTTATTATAAATTTTACACCATATTTGGATACATACAAACCCTATTCTTACCCTTATTTTTACATTCACTGTACAGTATTTCATCAGCCTTTTCTATTATCTCTTTTGAAGTCTTTCCATCTTCAGGGAAGGACGCTACCCCTCCTGAAACAGTAATCTTAACTACCCTACCAAAAACAAATACTTGAGAAAACTCAATTTGTTTTCTTATTCTTTCAGAAATTATATACGCATCCTCTTTAGATAAGTCCTTAAATAATATAACTATCTCTTCTCCACCGTACCTACATACAATATCCGTTTTTCTAACCGAACGTTTCACTATATTAGCTACATGTTTTAAAACTGCATCTCCTACTAAATGTCCATAGGTATCGTTAACCTTTTTAAAATCATCTATATCATATATAACTAAAGAGAATCTATTATTCAACTTAACAAGATTATTTATTTCTTTATCAAATACCCTTCTATTATTCAATCCTGTTAGTGCATCTGTTTCAGCCTCTTTTTTAATTGCTGACATATAATCATAATTTAACAATGCAAGAGACATCTGCCTTGATAAAATATTTAGTATGTCATTTGTATCCTGAGAAAGAAAATCTACTAAATTAGACTTTCCACCTATAAATATTAATCCCCTAATATCATTATCAATTTTAATAGGAACAAATACCGCCGCATCAATCAGAGTAAAAAGTCTTCCTGTAATTTTAATATTGCTATCCTTTTTTATATTTTTGCTTACATATATACTTCCTTTACTTACAACCTTAAATGTAACTCCACTTTTAAGATCTATACTTAAATCTCCAATATCTATAGGATATGATGAATAATAGGAAATTGGAAAAGATGTTTCATCATTCTTTGAATCAAAAAAATACAAAGAAGCAATTTCATATGGTATTATCTCTTTTAAATTTAAAAGCAAGTGATCACTCTTTTCCTTTAAATCACCATATTTAATTATATCCTCAGTAGCATTAAGAAGCTTCTTAATTAAAACTGCTTTAAAATTCAATTTATTATACAAGTAAAAAACATAATGAGTAATAATTAACACCCCAAAAACCAAAATTAAACCCGATAATCCTATAGCACCATATATAACATATAAAATAACTGAAAGTACAGTAGAAACAATTAAATTAATCAATATAATATCTAGGTCAAAGTTCTTTATTGAGAAGAATTCCTTATCCTCTAAAGTTTTATCGATAGTTATAAAAATAATATTTAGAACTAAAAATACAAAATCAAACAACAAGGCTGAAATAATTAAAGTTGTTATATAAGGTACACGTATATTCATTCTTATATAATTAACAAAATTACCAGATAAAAAAGTTATTAACGAAAACATTGATGCATTCAACAAATGTCTACTAAATTCAAATTTACGTTTAATAATAAAATAACTTAAAACAGAACCTAAAAGGGTATATATAAATTCAAAAACAATCGCTACATATACCCCAAAAAATAAGTATATAAATACAGTTATTGTTTCTGTAAATTCAACCTTTAATTCCCCAATATATAGGAGGGATAAATCCATGATTACAGCAGATAAAACTGCAATCCAAAAAACTACTTCATTAGATAAAGTAAGGTTGAAAAACCTTAAAGAATTAAGAAATAGTATAATTCCTAAAATTAACATTAAATTGCTATACCTTCTATTCATCCCAACCTTCTCCTAAAGACATCGTAATTTAATCAGACAAACATCTTTTTATGTCTTACACCCATTATGAAAGTATAAATCGAAGCAAATCCAAGTAAAATAGAAAGAATTACAAATGTTGTAAATATACCCTTTGTTGCACTTAAACTTAATTTATATACCTTTGCTAGCTCTTCAAAAAATACATTTCCTTCATTAAAAGCTAAAATAGAATTTTTTATCCATATAACTGATGTTAAAAGTCCTATTGGTAAAACAGATAGCGCTAGTGTAAGTCCAGTTGAACTTCTCTTTTTTAACCCTTTTATGCCAAGAAATATTGGTAATATAAATACTAGTGGAAGTATTGGGCCTAAAAATTGTGGAGCTAGTATCATAAAAAGTATTGATGTTAACAAAAAGGCCCTAAATATATGGCTTAAAGGTTTTAAATTACCTTCAAAATCATACAGTGCCGCTTGACAGTATCTTAAATAATTTTCAATCTCCAATGCATTTAAATTTTTTTGTACTTCTTTACCCTTCCTTACTAACGACTGATACACTTCATTCTTTGTATCTATATCTAATTTTGCATATCTATCTATTAAATTTTCTATTTCCTTAACATATACCCTTTTCTTTTTATCACTAATTTGTAATTTAATTAATTTGTCATTTAAACTCTTCAATATAGCTACAATCTGCATATTTTCACCCCATCATCTCTAGAGTAATTTACAATCAAATTTACTTAATATTATAAAAATTAACAGGAATGGTTAAATAATATTTTAAACCATTCCTGTATTTTTTTCAATTGTTATTTGCTATTTTTTAACAGTGCTGACATTGTAACATAACAAGCTGCTAATATAATTCCCCAGGCTACTATCATAAAAGCAAGAGCTCCACCTGACATAATACCCCTCCTATCTCACAACAATAACTTTTCCTGCTTCTATTTCTTCTGCATATTTTCTTCTTATGCTTCTATAGGATTGAACAAAACCTATAACAAGTACAACTAATAGAACAACTCTTGCTCCTTGTACCCATGGAATAAGTTCTGGTACGCTTTCTGCAAAGCCTGGAACTAGCTTGAAGTATCCTTCTTTAGCATAGTTAATTGTTGATGATACTAGAAGTATAATGATGTATACAGGTGCTAGTACCCTTACAAATAGGTTAAAGAACCAGTTTGGTACCTTCCAGTAGCTTCCTCTATTCATTTCGTCTAATGCCTTAGTTCCCATTAACCATCCTGTTACTATAACTTCAAGTAGTCCAAGAACAACTAGGAAGTAACTTCCTACCCAGTTATCAAGCTCAGTTAGATAGAATAGTTCTGCCTTCTTTGTTAAGATTGGTTCTAATGCAACTGGTAGACCAATTACAATGTATAGGATAAATACTAAAACTGAACCTATTTGTCTCTTTACACCCATTTCCTCTTCAAGTAGTGCAACTAGATAGTTGTACATCGCAATAGCACTTGTAAATCCTGCAAAGTATAGTAGTAAGAACCATAATGTTCCGAATACTCTACCACCTGCCATAGTTCTAAATATATTTGGTAGAGCTACAAAGGATAGTCCAACACCTGCACTTAGTCCTTCTGGTCCTAAGAAGGCATAGCATATTGGAATAGCAATTGTTCCTCCTAATATAACCTCCGCAAGCTCATTTAGTGATACTGTTGCAAGTCCTGATACTACTATATCATCATCTGGTTTTAAGTATGATGCATAGTTTTGTATAATTCCCATACCAAGTGATAATGTGAAGAATATCTGTCCTGCTGCTGCAAGAGCTGATTTAGCATTCAATTCATTCCATTTTGGAGACCAAATATAATCTAGACCTGCAATAGGAGTCCAGTCTGGTCTAACAGGAGCAGATAGAGTAAGAGTTCTTATAATTAGTATAATACCGAACACATAAATTGTTGGCATCATAACCTTTGCCCATGCTTCTATACCCTTTTGAACTCCACGCATAACAGCTATACCTAATATTGCAACTGCAATAATCCAGAATATTAATGATCTTCCTGGGCTTGTTAAATATTGACCAAAGAATTCTCCTGTCTTAATTGATTTGTCCATATATTGTCCTGTTGCTGACATATAAGAATATCCAAGAGTCCATCCAATTATATGATTATAATAGCTGTTTAATAATACTGTAACTGAAAAAGCAAACATACCTGCAATAGCACCTAAAATTGCAGCTGTCTTAGGCTTTACACCTTCTCTTGCTTGAAGATATACCATTGGTCCTAAAGTACCATGTCCATACTTCCCACCATAACGTCCTTGGTTCCATTCAACAAGCATTAGGGGAATGCCGAGCATTATTAGTGCAGCAAAATATGGAATCATGAAGGCTCCTCCACCATTTTTTGCTGCTTGGTATGGATATCTCCAGAAGTTACCAAGTCCTACTGCATTTCCTGCCATAGCCAAAATTAGCCCAAGCTTACTCCCCCAATTTTCACGTCTTTCTTCCATAGGAATCCCCCTTTACATGTAATTTTGTTATTATGATAATTCATTTTCACAAAAATTTCAACTAGTTTAATGCTTTAAATTGTGAATTTTTCTTAAGATTAATTTTTTAACAAAGTTATAAAAAATCTAGCGTCTAGGACATGCCCTAGACGCTAGATTTTTATAGTTCAAATTCAACCCTTATGCATCTGCCGATGATTTTGAAAGTTTTTATATCTCGACTTTCAGTTTTTATATCATTATTTTGTGAAATAAGTAACACCCTATTGGCATCTAGTCGTTTTAATTGCCTTATCATTCTTTTACCATCAACATCCACTAAATAAATAGCATTATTCTCCATCTCTTGAGTCAAGTAAACCATTATTTTATCCCCTTTAGCTATCCTAAATCCCCTCATAGAATCGTCTGGTGCAATTATGAAAAATACCTTTTCTGCATTGTATCCTTCAACCTTTTTATCTTTTATCGGAAGATATTTATAATCATATATTTCCTTCAGATAAAGATCACAAACAGGTATCTTTTTTAAAATACTTGAAAAAGCTTCCTCCATCTGTTTGTTTACTTTAACAGGTTCTTTGTATTCTTTAATATTTTCAATAGGTTGCTCAACTTCATCAAAAAGCGAATCATTTAAATTTATATTAAGGACCTTTTCTATTCTTTTTATTAAATCTTCACTTGCTATTCTTCTTCCAAGTTCAACATCCTGTAGAAAACCTTCAGAAATACCCAATTTTTTTGCTAACTCCTTTGTTGAAAAATTCGCCTTTATCCTTTCTTGTTTTATTCTCAATCCAACCCTACTCATAAAATCACTCCTTATGCCGCCTTATTATGTAATAGTATACCAAAATATACTTTTACTGAAAAGCTCAACTGTTATAACAACTCAGAAAATATTCTACAAACTCCCTCTACTATCTTTATGAACTTCGGTTGATTTTTAAAATATTCTTCATCAACCTTTGTGCTATCCTCTAAATCCCTTCTAAACATCTCATTTATCTTTTGCGTTATCTCCCTATCATATATAACTGCATTAACTTCATAGTTCAATTCAAAACTTCTAATATCCATATTTGCAGTTCCAACAGTACAAATCGAATCGTCTATGGTAATCACTTTTGAATGAACAAAGGCATTTTTATTATAGAAATATACCTCAACTCCACATTTAACAAGCTCTTCTAGAAACGTCTTGGATGCGTGATATACAATGAAGTGATCATATTTACCTGGAAAGAGTATTTTTACATCCACACCACTAAGCTTTGCGATTTTTATAGCCTCCATAACACTTTCTGTTGGCACAAAATATGGCGTAGTTATGTATATGTTATTTTTTGCCATACTTATCATTTTTATAATCCCCTGCATTATAGCAGGATGTTCCGAATTAGGTCCACTTGTTACAAGTTGCATTATCTTTCCTTTTGATTTTTCACTTGTTGGAAAATATTTGTCAAATTCACCTTCAATAAAAAATTCTCCATCATCTATTCTTTTTACAGCCATAAAATCATCAATAAACACTCCTTGAAGACCAAGTACAAAATCACCTTTAACCTTTATATGCAAATCTCTCCAATCACCAATCTTTCCTAATCCTCTATATTCATCTCCCACATTCATGCCACCTAAAAATCCAACTCTTCCATCTATAACAACAATTTTTCTATGATTTCTATAATTAATCTGGGTATTTATTTTTCTAAGTAAAGGAGCTAGGAAATATGAATACTGTACCACATCTACTCCATTTTCCTTTAATTCCTTTATATAATTCTTCTTAAGCCTTATGGAACCAACTCTATCCATAATAAACCTTACCTTAACCCCTTCTTTTGCTTTTCTTATTAAAATCTCCTTCAATCTATTCCCTATTTCATCAGACTTTACTATGTAATACTCTAGATGAATATGATGTATTGCCTTCTCCATCTCTTCAAATAAAGCATTAAACTTATCATCTCCATTGTTGAATATTTCTATTTCATTATCTACAAACAACGGACTGTAACTGTTATTTGCTAAAAGCTCAGCTAAATATTTATGCTCTTCTTTATCTACTCTATTTATAACTCTATTTAAAAGATCCTTAACCACCGGTGAAAACTCTTCATTTAACCTGTGTTTCTTCCAATTTCTACCTAAAAATAAGTATAGAATCAATCCTAGAGGAGGAAAAATTATTATAAGCAGTAGCCAAGCAATTGTCTTCTCTGGCCTCTTTCTTTCTAAAATAATAATGGTAGTCAATACTACAGCATTTATAATTAATACAACTGATAGTATATTCATACTACCACCTCCTTTATTACATTATAACAAAATTTTATTTTTTTGTTTTTTATTTATTATAGACATACACCAAATATTTTTATAAAATTAATAATGTTTTTCAAAAAACAAAAGGATTGTGTTAAGTAAATATGAAAAAATAGCGTAGCTAGATGTATAATTACTCAAAATTACTCAGGTTTTTATTAAATTCTAAAAAATAATTTTTAATAACTAGGGAATTTATAAAAAATAGGCATGCCGAAGGCACCTACAAAAACTTAAAAATGTAGGTGTATGAAAAGATATGCTTTATTTTAAATTAAGCAGATAGAAGCCAATTATTCATTGCTTTTTCATCAACTAATATCCCAGCTACTTGTGCAGGGGTTAGATTGTTTAAAGAATAGTGAGGTCTTAAAAAATTATAATGGAAAATAAACATTGCTATCAGAGTGTTTGCACTTTCAAATGATTTAAATCCTCGCTTGAGTTTATACCAATCTTTAAATGTATCATTAAAAGCTTCTATCAGGTTGTTAGAGATATCATCCTTAAATGATTGTACTTTGATATGCTTAGAATTATTAAAAATAGTTTTAGCTGCAAGATTATATGAGTCTAGTCTGTCGGTTACAATAGCCGATGGACATCCAAATTTGCTTGCAGATTTAAACAAAGCAAAAGCTTGCGAAGCATCTCTTGATGCTGTTAAATTGAAACCTAAAACCATTCTGGTTTCTGAATCAATAATTAACCAAAGATAATGCTTTTCACCATTTATAAAAACGACAGTTTCATCGGCATGCCATTCATCAGAGGTGCCTAAATCGAGATTTTTAGTAAGTCTATTAGCTATACTTAGAAATATAGGAGCAAATTTTTTGCACCAAGATGCAATAGTTACATGAGACACTTTAATATTATAAGTTACTTTAAAGAATTGAGATATTCGTCTAGTTGAAGAACCATTTAAGTAATAAAGATTAAGTGCAGAAAGAATTAAAAATAAAGGAAATCTCATTCTTTTAAAGTCCATCTTTCCTTTAATTAATTCACAAGATGCAGATTGTATATTATTAGGTTTTGCGACATAAACAGAATGAGCACATTTTTTAGAGTTGCAAGTATAATGAGAGTAATACTCGTAATCATGGTGTAAATACATGCCATACCCACAAACAGGGCAACGAGGGTATCCTCTCAAAAGACTCTTTTTCTTGCCTGAACAATCTTCGAGAGTAAACTGACGTTTACAATTTCTACATTGATATTTCTGCTTACCAGCTTTATCTTTACCAAATCGATAGAGGTTATGACTGTGGCATCTTGGGCATGAAAGATTATTCATTAATTTGCACATAATTTCATCTCTCCTTCGGAGGTATTTTATTGTTGGCTATCTTTAAGATAACTCAAAGGGGAGATGAAATTCAAATATCATATAACTTAACAAAACTAACAAAAGCAAAAGGAGGACGGATAGATGAAGATAAACTTAATTGGTGTACCTTTACATTTAGGTGCAGACAAGTTTGGTTGTAATTTAGCTCCAAAAACCTATAGAGAAGCAAATATAGTAAACTTAATTGAATCCCTAGGTTTTGAAGTTTTTGACTGTGGTGATGTGAATGTACTTGAAACAGATGAAAAAAGAAAATATGAACATCATCCAAACCTAAAATATCTACATGAAGTAGTTGATGCCAATAATAAACTTGCACAAAAGGTATATGAATCAATATCTAATGGAAACTTTCCTCTAATTTTAGGCGGAGATCATTCATTAGGTCTTGGAAGTATAGCTGGTGCAAGTAAATCAATAAAAAATCTAGGCGTTGTTTGGATTGATGCCCATGGAGATATTAATACTGATATAACATCACCAACTGGAAACATACACGGAATGCCTCTTGCAGCATCATTTGGAATAGGACATGAGGCGCTTGTTAATGTATATGAAAATAGGGTTAAAATTAAGGAAGAAAACGTATTTCATATTGCAGGAAGAGACTTGGATGAAGGAGAAGTAGAACTTATAAAAGGAAGCAAGGGCCAATTCTATACTATGGATAAGGTCAAAAAACTAGGTATAAAAAACGTCGTAAAGGATATGCTAAACTACTTTAAAAACAAAGTAGATGCAATACACGTAAGTTTTGATTTAGATTCAATAGATTCTTTGTTTGCACCTGGAACTGGTACGCCAGTTAAGGACGGTCTATCTGTTGAAGATGCAAAATATATACTAGAAAGTCTTGCACTTTCAGGGATGATGTGTTCACTAGATATAGTTGAGCTTAATCCTGTACTTGATAAAGATAATAAAACTTTAGATATAGCAATGTACTTAATTAAAAATACATTAAGCAAACTTAAATACGGCTTAGAAAATAGATTAACAGCTTAAATACAAAGTGCTGTGTAAAGTTCACACAGCACTTTTGTTATTATTCATATATAGATTCTACTTTCATCTTACCATCTCTACAGGAATTGCAGGGTACCTTTTTATCTTCACCAATTATTATTTCATATAAAGTTAAAATATCTCTACTGCCACACTTTGTACATTTTTCCACAATATCAACCCTTGGGAAATTCATCCAAGCAACTTCATGTTCATCTGTAATATCTTCTAAGTACCTACTTTCTCTAATAACTTCCCCACAGTTTTTACAAACCTTATCCACCCAAAAACCTGATATTCCCCTATTTTTTGCTTCTTCACTTATGTTCCCAAATTCATTATAGTAGTGTTCTCTTCCTAAGCTGTCTACATAAAATTCCCTTCCCCACTCAACTTTGCTTTCTTTACCACACAAGCTACACCTTAGAATAACAGTTTTACCCATGATATCACCCCAAAAATAAACAAATTTTCTACTAATGAATTTATATCATAAATATTTAGAAAATTCAATATATTTTACCTTTTCTTTGCTCCTCTAAAATCTTAATTTTTGTCCATAATTAACTATACTAAGAATAGTTTTATCATCTTAATCATTACACAATAAAGGGACTGAATACTCAGCCCCTTTAAACAACTATAATATGCATCTTCTGTTTAATCTCTGGATTTGTACTTTCCTTACAACTTATTGTTAGACTTGCTATACGAGTTCCTATTGAAACTGACTTTTCTAGACTATAACCACTAATTAGGCCATACACAGTTCCTGCAAAGAAGGAATCTCCTGCACCAGTTGTATCTATTACCTTTACAGGAACAATATCAACATGCCCCTCTTCTCCTGTTTCTGCATCGTAATAAACAGAACCCTTTTTTCCCATTGTAACGACTATCTTCTTTAACCCACTCTTTGTAAGTTCTCTACAAGCCTCAATAACTTCCTCTTTTGTCTCAAATGTTCTTTCTGCGATTATCTCAAATTCAATATTATTACATATCAAGCAATCAAGCCTATTAAATAAATGCTTATTTCTCTTTACAACATCAAGATGCCCTATAACCGCATATACCTTCTTATTATACTCTTTTGCTATATTTATAATCTTTTCAATGTAACTTGCCTCAAAATCTAAATCAAGTACAACACTGTTACATGCCTTTATAATTTCTTCAGCATGATTATCAATTATGTTATAAAGATACTTTAAATTTGGTTGATGTGATACAGAAGCTGCTATATCTCCCTTTTCATTTAATACAACAAGCCACATCCCCATGCCATCTTTGTCCACAATATCAACATACTCCGTATCTATCTTTTCATTTTTAAGCCTTGCTAAAACTTCCATACCTAGTGCACTATTGTCTACAATTGAAACAAATCTCGTCTTAAGACCCATGTAGCTAAGATTTTCAACAACATTTCTAGCTACACCACCATGCTTAAACTTTACACTACCTATATTAGTTCCCTTTGGTATTAATATATCTCTTGGAAAACCTTTTATATCAACAAAAACAGCACCAAATACTGCAACATCAAATGTTTTCTCCACAATATTCGCCCCTTCTTTTAAACTTCACAAAAATAAATTATATCAATTCTAAAGGAATATTGCAATTATTGTCGAATTTTTTCATATAACTATTATAACACTATTTATGGAGATGATTAATATGGAACCATTTAAAGAAATAGCACAGCTTGGAAACAAAATGTTGCCTGTAAAAATATTTATAACAGAACTTAATCAAACTTGTACATATGTACCTCCTCACTGGCATGATTTTATAGAAATACTCTATCTACTAGAAGGTGAAGCAAAAATTCAAATAAATAACTCATACTATGATATTAAAAGTGGTGAGATAATCCTTCTAAACAGCTTAGATGTACATGCAGTATATGGTTTTTCTAAATATCTAGTTCTTCAATTCGATACAAGTATAGCAACTGATCTTCCAATTGAATTTAACAAGCTCTTCCCCTTCAACGATGATGATAAAATTATAAAGCAAAATAAAAATTATATTGATTATATAGAAACAATAAGATATTACATGGAGGATATTATAAATAAATACAACCAAAAACCCCCAGGTTATGAAATTGATATTAGAGGAAGTATATATAAAATTTTAGCATCTATTATTGCATACTCCCAAACCACCTCAAAAAATGAACTTTCGTATAAAAAACATAAGGAAAACCTTAAAAGGCTAGAAAAACTTTTAAGATATATAGATGAGCATTATAACGAAAATATCACCATAAATGATGCCGCATCGATGCTAAACTTTGCTCCTAACTATTTTTGTAGGTTTTTTAAGAATACAATGGGTAAAACCTTCCTTGAATATCTTAATTTTTATAGATGCTCTAAAGCTGAAATATTAATAAATACAACAAATAAACCCATTACAGAAATTGCACTCATGGTTGGTTTTTCAAGCGTTGCATATTTTAATAGAGTATATAAAAAATATAAAGGACATAATCCTTCATATGAACGTAAAAAAGATAATATTGTACAAATAAAAGATAATATATAAATAGTCCTTTCTATTTAATTTGGCTAAAATAAAGCTGTAATCAAATAATGAAAGGATAATAAAGTATGATAAAAAAAGTAAAGATTATACATAAAAATATTTTATTCTATTTATTTATTGAAATATTTATAGGGATATATTTTGGATTTTATTCCTTTCTTTTAGGACCTTTTATTTTGTCTAAAGGATTTAACGAAAGTTTCTTAGGTGTTGTAACTGTCACACAGACAATAAGCTTTGCCCTATTTGCTTATATAGTTGGTATATTATCTAAATACATTAAGGATAAATACATATTTGCCTCAACAGGAATTCTATGTTTTATATCAAGCATAATCTACATATTTTCTAATGGTAAACTATCAATACTATTTGCTGCATCTATATATGCAATGGGTATATCTGCAATTGTTGTAATAAAACCACCCTTTTTAATAAAAAACAGCAAAGGATTAGACACTGTTAAATTATTTAGCTTTATATTCATATATGCAACCTTCATGAATCTAATTGGAAACTTTTTATCTGGTAAAATAATAAAACTATATAACTTTAATACTGCTTTATATATAATGAGTATCTTAAGCTTATTAGGCTCTATACCTGCATTATTTATAACTTCAAACAAAAATACAGAAAAAAATGTAAGTAAAAATAATAAACTTAAGATAAATAGAAAAATGAAGTTAATTTTACTATATACATTTTGTGGTGCCTTTGCAGTGGGAATGATAATACCATACTACACAACCTATTTAATAAATAAAATGAACTATTCAACTGATACTGCAGCTTTTGTAAATAACTTCAATATGCTTGGAAACCTTTTAGCTATGATTCTATCCCCCATAATAGCTAAAAGAATAGGCGAATTTAAGACTATAACCTTTGCTAAGCTATTATCATTCCCCTTTGTTCTACTATTTGTTCTGTTTAATACAAAACTAAATTTTATAACCCTCATATTATGTATATTCTTTCTTATAAGATCTGTCCTAATAAATATAACTGTACCCCTTGAAAACATTATTTTTATGAATTCAGTTAATCAAGAACATCAAGCTAAATTCAATAGCATAGTTGTTCTAATAGGTAATATAACAGTTTCTATATCCTCATATTTAGCAGGAAATATTATTTCATATACAAAATTAAGCTATTCATTAACCTTCATAATTTCTGCAGTAGTATTTGTTATACAAGCATTGGTTTTTATTGAATTTAATAAAATAAAAGAGCACCAAATATAAGGTGCTCTTTATATCTCCTCTATTGAAACCACACTATATCCAAATTCCTCTATCTTATCAATAATCTCTTTATTGTCCACATTATCCACATCACAAACTGCATATTGCCCTTGTAAGTTGACCTCTATATTTGATATTCCCTTTATTTCTGATAGTGCCTCCTCAACATGTCTTACGCAGTGCATACAGCTCATTCCCTCAATATTAATCTTCTTTCTCATTTTATCTCCTCCTTTTATTTTTTAGGCCTAAAGCCCTTAAGTCTTAATGCATTTAAAACAACAGAAACTGAACTAAAACTCATCGCAAGTGCTGCAATCATAGGGTTTAACCTTGGTCCTCCAAACAGTACAAGTACTCCTGCTGCAACAGGTATACCTATAACATTATAGAAGAAGGCCCAGAATAAATTCTCCTTTATATTCTTTATAGTTTTTCTGCTAAGCTCTATTGAATAGGCTGCATCTAAAAGGTCACTCTTCATCAAAACAACATCTGCCGACTCTATTGCAATATCTGTACCTGATCCTATTGCCATTCCTACATCAGCCTGTGCTAATGCTGGTGCATCGTTTATTCCATCTCCAACCATTAAAACTCTCTTATTTTTACTCTGATATTCCTTTACAACATCTGCTTTATTCTGTGGAAGAACCTCTGCAATAAATTCATCCACCATAACCTCATCTGCAATAGACTTTGCTGTTAAATAGTTATCCCCTGTTAACATAACAACCTTCTTTTTCATATTTTTTATTAACTCTATTGCCCTTCTGCTGTTTTCCTTTACTCTATCTGCTATTCCGATTACACCTTTAACTTCTCTATCTATGGAAACTATAATAGCTGTTCTTCCAAGCTTTGAAATTTCCTCTATATATCTCTCTACACCTGAAATATCTATATTGTATTCCTTCATAAGTTTTGTATTTCCAACTAAAACTTCCCTCTCCTGTATCTTTCCATATACTCCATGGCCTGTTATACTTTTAAAATCCACAACATCATATATATCTATTCCCTTATCCTTTGCAAATTCATACACCGCTTCACCAAGTGGATGTTCTGAAAGCCTCTCTAATGATGCAGCATAAGATACAAGCTTTTCTTCTTCTATGTTATATGCCTTTATATCTGTAACTGTAGGTCTCCCCTCTGTTATTGTACCTGTCTTATCCAGCAAAACTACATCAACCTTGTGTAGCATTTCAAGTGCCTCACCAGATTTTATAAGCACCCCAAGCTCTGCCCCCTTGCCTGAACCAACCATTATGGCTGTTGGTGTTGCAAGGCCAAGAGCACAAGGACAAGCAATTACAAGAACAGAAATAAATATAGTTAAAGAAAATACTCCATCTTTTGTTACTATATACCAAGCAATAGAGGATACTATTGAAATTAAAATAACTACTGGCACAAAATATCCAGATACTATATCAGCAAGCCTTGCAATAGGTGCCTTCTTAGACTGTGCCTCCTCTACAAGCCTTATTATTTGGCTTAAAACTGTATCCTCCTTTCCCTTTGTTACCCTAAACTTTATCCAGCCATTTTTATTTATACTTCCTGCAAATACATTAGAACCTTCTTCCTTAAGTTGTGGTATGCTCTCTCCTGTAAGCATTGATTCATCAACTGTGGTTTTTCCTTCAATTACAACTCCATCGACAGGTATTCTCTCACCTGGACGAACTAAAACAACATCCTCAACTTCAACTTCCTCTGTTGGTATCTCAATCTCCATATTATCCTTTATTATTGTTGCCATCTTTGGAGAAAGATTTATAAGCTTTTCTATTGCTTCAGATGTTCTATTTTTTGCCCTTGCTTCTAAATATTTACCAAGAAGTATTAAAGTAATTATTGTTGCTGCAGACTCAAAATATAGTTCCTTTGCATACTCTGTATTTCCAATTGCTATTTGATATATGGCAAATAATCCATATATTATAGCCGCTGATGTACCTATTGCAATTAAACTATCCATATTAGGGGATAGCTTAATTAAATTTCTAAATCCAACAATATAAAATCTTCTCCCTGCATAGACTGTAGGTATAGTTAGAATTAACTGAACAAGTGCAAAATTTAATGGGTTTTTGTGATGGTGTATTATTTCTGGAATTGGAAAATTTAGCATATGTCCCATTGCTATATATAAAAGAGGGAGAGTAAATATTGCTGCAATCTTTAAATTAAATAAAGACTTATTATTTTTACCTTTTGTATCCCCTTTTTCTTTCTCTTTTAAATCTTCTACTACATCATATCCTGCCTTTTTTATTATGGACTTTATCATAGAGAGTCTTACCTTTGATGTATCATATTTTACATAGAGTTTTTCTAATGCAAAGTTTACCTCTGCATTTAAAATTCCATCTGACCTACCTAACACCCTCTCTATCGTTTTTGCACAAGTCGCACAGGTCATTCCGCTTATCTTCAAAGTAACTTCTTTTATATTCTTTAAATAGGCACCATAGCCTGCCTTTTCTACTGCCCTAATAATATCATCTTCACTTACCTTTTTTTCATCATACTCCACATAAAGCTCCTCTATAGCCAAATTAACCTCTGCCTTATCTATACCATCAAGCTTTTTGACTGCTCTTTCAACAGCCCTTGAGCAGGCTGCACAAGTCATACCTGTTATTTTAAATTTATTTTTCATATATTCACCTACCTTGTTAATTTATCAAATACATCTATTATTTCATCCACCTTTTCTTCTCCACTATTGTTTAAAAAGGCCTCCTTTACACAGCTATTCAAATGTCCCTTTAAGATTAACATATTTGCCTTTCTTATCTGTTTTTCTGCTGCAATAATTTGATTTGAAATGTCTATACAGTATCTTCCCTCATCTATCATTTTTAATATTCCTTCAATTTGCCCTTTTGCAGTTTTTAAATATTTTTTTGCCTCTTCTCTTTCCTTATTCATAGCATCCTCCTTCCTCCCCCACCCTGTGGGGGTATTATTATAATAACATACATATTTATTTTTTTCAATATGTATAGTAAAAATAAATAGGTGGCCTTCGCCACCTATTGCAGATGCTTTAGATTTTCAAGCTGTTCTCTTCTATGCTCCTGTTTTTCCATTGTTTTTTGTAGGGTAAATTCATCCATATTGTGCTTATTATGGTCAAGATAATGCTCTGTATAGATTAGATTTTTTTCAATATTTTCTACTTCCCTCTTGTAAAAATCATCATCTTTACCATATGCAATAAGATTTCTTAAATGCTTAATCTGTTCCTCCCTCTGTCTTTGAAGTTCAAGTACATATTTAATCTCATCTAAATCAGTAATATTTGAATGCTCTTCAAGATGTCTCTCTGTTCTTGTATGTTTTTCAACTAAATCTATAAGCTGATCAATCCTTCTTGCATTAACTTCCTTCAAGCTGTCCTGTCCGTCACATTCATTATGATTATTCTTCATATGAGGCATATAAACACCTCCTTTTAGATCTTACTATTAGTTTGTATAAATTAAAACTAAATATGTCTTTAAAATTAAATCAAATATTCCAGCCTTTAACCTTAACAACATTATTTAAAATATTTGTTGCTTCTTTTATATCTATACCACTATTTAATGATAGAATAAGTCCAAAGATTGCAGATTTAGTCAACATCTTTGGCAAAAAGTTTATTTGTTGTTTATCTATAATCTTATTATCCTTTGATATCAAACTAAACCATTTATTGTTAATTGAAAAGGCTAAATTTTTGTATATTTTATCTAACTGCTTTATATTAAAATCTATTATTTGTATTCCCCTTGAGTTTTCTGACTTAAAGCATACTATGTTGTTTATTTTTTCATATATACTTAAAAGTCCTATTTCCTTTTTTACAAATTCAATGTCTTCATATCCTTTATCAATACATTGCTTTGCAAAACTATTACAGAACTCTTTAATTTCCTTTACCTTTGATTTTAATGGTCTACTTAATATAAGGTTATCTCTCTCAAGAAAATACAAAAATTTTTTATCCTTCTCAATAAGTTTATAAAAATTTTCAATAAAGCTTATATAATCAATTCCTCCAAAATCTCCTTCACCATAATATGTTAAAACATAATGTATATTATCGTGTCTTCTTTTTAATTCATATAGTATTTCTATATAGTTCATATAACACATATCTAAAAAGAGTAAATCCAATCTTTTTCTACAGTCTAAAAGAGCTTTATTTATGCTATAGCACATATCCTCTATAGGCATAACATAAGGAACATCAAAGGTTAAATCAGTAATTCCTCCAACAAAGGAAAAACCATGGGAGGCAATAACAAGTACATTATATTTTGCACTACAGCCATTTAATCCCCAACATATAAAATCATATAGTTCCTTGGGGTTTGCCATATTTCTTTTACCTAAATCAATATACTCTATATTTCCATCCTTTATGTGATACCTTTTTACACCAGTCCATGTATCTTTTGAATAGGATATATTTTCAAAGGGTCTTATCACCTTAACAAATTCTCTATCCTCCCTTCCAACCTCAACAAATAAATCAACATCCTTACATTTAAATTGCAAAAGCTTTTCTAATGAACTATATATTTCAGGTTCAATCTCATTATTTCCATCTAAGTAAAAAAGAACACATAAACTCTTCATATAAATTCCTTAAGCTTGCTTTATTTTATTATATGTATACTTATTAAAAAGTCTTCTAATAATTTAATATAATCTTATCCCATTCATCATAATTATATAAAGTGAATATAATAATACGAGAAATAATCCTAAAGGAGGTTATTATGGCACTATCTCCATCAGAATTTATAGTTAACCAGTCACCACAACCATTAAAAATTGTACTTGGTAAAGTTTCAACATTAAATCTTACCTTCTCTAATACAAGTCTTATAAATAGAGGCTACAACCTATATTTTGAACTTACAATTCCAGATGGTTTTTCTTATGAATCAAGTAGCATCTCTCCTACAGAAATTGTTAATAATTTAGATGGAACAAGTACAATAAAGTGGGTTAATGTTAAAGATCTTGCTCCTAATGAGATAAATTATACAGTTTCCGTTCAAATAAAATCCGATGAATACTTTAGAAACACTCTACTTCCTGTTCCCTTTGATATACCTGTACCAAATCTAACCCTAATTGCAAAGGTTGATACTCTCCCAAGAGGAAATGATGACCCAGGTAATGTAGAAATTATAAAAAACGTTTCAAACACTATAGTTCCTTTAAGATACAATTTAATTAAAAAAGGTCCTGGTAAGATGCCAAAGGGTGCAGGATTAATTCCAACACCAAATCCACTTTGGCCCTTCACCTACACGCTAATACTCGATAACAATACTCGTGAATCATCGGATATAACATTGATTGATAACCTACCAAACGGCATTAGATATCTAAATAATATTTCAGCAACCGGTCCTAATGCATCAAGTTTTTTAAACCCAACTGTCACAACTCCAACACCTTCTCCAAACTGCAAAAACTATACAGTAATAAACTGGGGAAATAAAACATTGTCTGCTGGAAGTACAAATACAATAAATTTTGATGTGGCAATATGGGATAATTATTCTACTTTATGTGTTGAAAATTCAGGAAGTAAAATACCTCATAATACACCATTAGTAAATACCGCAATACTTGATGGCCTATCTGGTCCTGTAACTGCAAACCTAACTACTATTGCAAAGGATATAACAATAGATAAGTCTATTATAGGCTCATCTATGACTGATGTAGGCCTTACAAATTCTTATAGACTGGTTTATAAAGTAAATCAATATGATAATGTAAACAATGTTGTAATTGAAGATATAATACCTGATGGAATGGAATATGTTTTGGGCTCTGCCAGTCCTTCTCCTTCATCTATTTTAGTAAATCCAAATGGAACAACTACACTTACCTGGAATTTAGGAACTCTCCTTGCCGGTACAACAGGCACAATAACATTCCAAACACTAACTAAATCAACCTATATAGATAACAGTCCTGTCGCATCAAACGACAGCCTAACAAATAGTTCAAATGTAAATGGAATAAATGCAAATACACTCTGGCAAACACCTGATAGTTCCTCTGTAACACAATACATCAGAAAACCTTATATTAAGAAACAAATACTTGGATACTACTATAAGGATGGTACACCAAAACCATATTCTGTTGCCTCTCCAGGAGATTTAGTTGAATTTTATATAGAGTATAATGCCTCAAATTTAAATGCAACCCAACTTAATATTGAAATAGATGACTATGTGCCTTATAATATGGGACCATTGCCACCTTCACCTATTACCTATGGTGGAAACCTTCCAGGACCATTTACACCTTATACTGTGTCACCAAATGGATTTAGATGGGCTTTGGGAAATTTACCCGGTAATACACTATGGACTGCAACCTTCAAAGTTCCTGTTTTAAATATACCTATTAATGCTGTTAAAAATAATCTTGCAAAGCTTGCAGGTAGAAATAGTTTAGAATTATCCTACAGCGATAGAGACCAAGTTTTAGTTAACTTTGGAACACCAAATATTGAATTCTATAAATCTGTTACAGGTCCTAATGTAAATGCAATTAAATCTGGCGAAGTTTATACCTATACAATAACAATAAAAAATACTCAAACTTTAGATAACTTGACAACCGATGCCTTTATGATGACTTTGACTGACGTAATACCTGATGGACTTGTGTATAACGGAAGCTATACTATAACAGGTACAGGAATTTATGACCCCCCAAACTTTGCAGGTCAAAATGTAACAATGCTAATAAAAAAACTTGCCCCTGGTGATAGTTTAACCTTTAGCTACGATGTATTAGTCACAAACTCTGTTGTAAGCGGTCAAGTTTATATAAATAAAGCCACTCTTACAAGACCTTATTCGCAAATGGATATGTCCTATCAATATGAAGGTGACCCCTTTGAAGACTCTACAATACTAAAAACTGAAAGGCTAAAAATAGTTAAAACCATATCCCCTGCCTACCTTAAAATTGGTGATATTGCAACCTATATGCTTGAAGTGACTATTCCAAAAGGAACTATTGCATATAATATTAAGGTTACAGACACTTATAAAACTCCTGAGCAGACCTATATAGGAAATGCAACACTAAATGGAAACCCAATATCTCCAACGGTTACGCCACCAAATGTAGTTTTCCCAACAATACCAATTGTGGATGCTACACAAAACGAAGTTAAACTACTTTATTCATTTGATGTTAGAGTAATATCTGCTGCCCATACTCCTCCATTTAGTGAAAACCAACCTAATACCGCAAAGGTTGAATGGGAAATAGATAGCTTAGGAACTCCTGCAATACCTGAATCAACAACTAAAAATTTAGTAGTTAGAACTCCAAATATAATTGCAACAAAGGAACAGAGAAACTATACACTAAATGGAACCTTTAGAACTACTGATTTAAGCTTCAACGTAGGAAATATTATAGAATATAGAATTACTGTAACAAACAATGGGCTTGAAACAGCATACAACACAGTTGTTACAGATGTATTAAATCCTCTTTTAAACTTTGTAGCAGGAAGCTTTAACGCAACTTTAGGTACTCCATCCTATTCAATGGGAACAGTAAGTTGGACTATACCTGAACTTCCCTTTGGCCAGTCTGCAACTTTAACTTTTAGAGTTGAAACTCTACCAGGCTTTGCTGCAAACTCATCAACTCCAAATAAAGCAACATTTATATATAATACCAATAACAATGGATTTGGAGTGGAATATAGTGGAAGTTCAAATACTGTTAACCTTATTGCTCCAAATTTAACTTTAGTAAAATCTGCATCGCTTCTTCAGGCAGAAATAGGAGATGATATCGAATACACCTTAACTGTTACAATACCTTATGGAGTATATGTATATTCCCTTAGAGCAAGAGATACACTGCCAACTGGTCAGATTTATATAGGGCCTGCAACAAGACAACAGGATGAAGGTCCTATTACACCTATAACTCCTTCTGTTGTAGGCCAAGTAGTAACCTTCCCAACAGAACCAGACCTATACTCCTATCCTAATGCAATAACAATTAAATATAGATTCACTGCAAGAGTAATAAGTGGAAACCATACTCCACCATTTACCCAAACACAACAAAATCAATCAAGAATAGACTGGGCACTTGTATCTGGAGGAGCTTTAACAAAAAATAGAACATCTAATCTAAATATAACTGTTAGAACACCTAACATTGTAATTACAAAAGAACAAAAGAACTATACACAGGGAGGAAGCTATACACAAAATGAAATAGCTGCAAATCCAGATGATATAATTTACTATAGAATAACAATAAATTCAAACGGCGCATCACCAGCTTATAATATAAACCTTACTGATACATTAGATTCCAATTTACAGTTTATTTCAATTATTGGAGCATCCGCAGGCACTCCGTCCTACTCTGAAGGTCCTCCAGAGACAATAACTTGGAATATACCAGTTTTAAATAATGGCTCTAATGCCACACTTGAATTTTCTGTTAAAATTAAAGCCCCAATTGCAGCATCAAGTTCAATTACAAACAAATCAACATCAACCTATGATTCAAACGATGTAAATCCAGTAACCTATACTGCAGATTCAAACACAACTAAAATAAATATACCTGCACTTACAATTACAAAGGAAGCTATGCCAAACCCTGCAAAGATAGGTGATGAAGTAACCTACACCATAACCATACCAATACCACAAAATATAGTTGCCTATAATTTAACATTAACAGATGTATTCTGTATAAAACAGGAGTATGTATTAGGTAGCTTTACAAGAAATACTATTCCTGTTACCCCAACAGTTGTAGGAAATACAATAACCTATCAAGAAACAGCACCCGTATATGGTCCAACAACACTCATATATACCTTTAAGACTATTGTTAGAGATGGAAAAACAACATCACCTTATACAGAAATGCAAAGAAATAATGTATCAATAAAGTGGAACTTAACCGAAGGTGGCCAATCTGCACCAATTGTTTCAACCTTTGTGGATGTTGAAGTTAGAAGCCCTCATATAAAAATTGAAAAGTGGCAAAAGAACGTAACAAAGGGCGGAGATTTTACTAAAAATCCTCTACTTGATGTTGAATCAGGTGATGAAATTCATTATAGGATAACAATTACAAATGACGGGCTATCTGATGCATTTAATATAGTAACAACAGATAACCTCTCAAATTATCTAACATTTTCATCAGTTGTTCCACCTGCACCAACAGGTACTGTAAATCATCCAACTCCTCCAACACCCGATGGAACAGTTACTTGGACAGAACCTACTTTAAATGTTGGTGAAACAAAAACACTTATATTCTCCTGCATAGTAAATTCTAACCCTACTCCAGGTGAAGCTGTTGAAAACTATGCTGAGAGCCTATATGATACAAATACAGTTAATCCAAAAACTTTAGGCCCTGTTAAGTCAAATATAGTAACCTTTAAC
Organism: Thermobrachium celere DSM 8682; assembly: GCF_000430995.1. GTDB lineage: Bacteria > Bacillota > Clostridia > Clostridiales > Caloramatoraceae > Thermobrachium > Thermobrachium celere. The sequence goes on along the minus strand of NZ_HF952022.1, from coordinate 94,578 downwards.
TATGCTTACCCTGAAATAATAAAATCAGTAGATAAAGAAGCTGCACTTGTTGGAGAAGAAGTTTTATATACAGTAAATGTAAAGGTACCACTTGGAGTTAAGGTATATGATGTAACTATAAACGATATACTTCCAACAGAGCAGAGCTATGTTCCCTTTACCCTAACTAAAAATGGTATAAATATTGGTGCTGCAACTTTAACCTTCCCAGTTGAAAACGAAATAGATGCATCAATATCAGAAGTTAATATTGAATACAAGTTCAGAGCAAAAATAAATAGTATATCAACACCCCCTCAACAAGAACAAATAAATACTGTTACACTTGATTGGAAGTATACCCCACTTGGTCCAAGTGGACCACAAAAAACAGCAAATTCAACTATTTATGTGTCAAATGCAAACCTAATATTAACAAAATCCCAAAAGAACTCAATGACTAATCCATTTACAACTGATGATATAAAAGTTAATGTTGGAGATTTAATATATTATGAACTAAAGGTTTACAATCCAAACAGCTATGCACTTGTTGATGTAGTTGCAACTGAAATATTTGAAGAATTATTGTCATTCATTGAAATTATTTCAATAGATACAGGAACGTTAACTACAGAATCTGGTAACTTAACTTGGACTATACCAATAATTCCTGCAAATACTGAATATAAAGCAGTAGTTGCCTTGTCTATTAATTCAGGTGGACTCACAGGGCAGAGGATTCCAAATAAATTTAGTGCAACCTTTGGTATTGAAGGTATAACACCACTTGTTTACTATGGTCCAAAAACATCAAATATAGTCTATACTGTTTTAGGTGAACTTTCCGTTTTTAAATATGCTTCAAATGACAGTTTTAAAGTTGGAGATATAATAACCTACTTTATTGAAATAACCGTACCATATGGAACAAAGGCTAAAAATATAATGATTAAGGATACACTTCCTTCTAAACAGATTTATTTAGGACCTGCAAGTTATAACTCAACAATGTTACAACCATTGTTTTCTAATGGTGATATCGTATTTACTATTCCACTTGTTGATGCAACATTAGAGGAGAAGAAAATAACAATAACATTCCTTGCAAGGGTAATTGATGGTAATAACGAAGAACCATATATCGAAATTCAAAGAAATATTGTTAAAGTGAAAAGTGAAATAGACGAAGAAGGAACATTTGGACCTGAAATCGAAGAATATGTAGATGTTGAAATAACAAGACCATTTGTATTTGTTGCAAAAGAACAAAGAAATATAACACAAGAAACCTCATATACAACAGAAATGATATCTGTTTTGGCAGATGACACTTTAGAATTTAGATTGACTGTCCACAACTTTGGTTCATCACCTGCATACAACACTATAATTGAAGATGATATATCACCTTATTTAGAATATACAGGTTATTATGAAGCACCTATCGGAGCAGTAAATTACTCCTCTCTTTTAAGAAAAATAGAATGGGTAATTGATGAACTTGAACCCAGTAAAGTTTATTCTTTAATATTTAGAGTAAAAGTAATCGGTGGTATTCCTGCTGGTGGATTCTCTAAAAATAAAGGACGTTTTATTTACTCTACAAACAATACAACACCAATAACCTATCCTAAGGAGGATACAAACGAAGTTATTCAAAAATTCCCTGATATTGAAATAAGTAAAGTTGCAAATATATACTATACTACAATTGGAAGCATAATTAGATATACTGTAACCTTCAAGCTACCAAAAGGAACAAGCATAGTAAATGGACAGTTTACCGATATACTTCCTATAGGTCAAACCTACGTTGGAAATGCAACATTAATGGGGCATCCTATACAACCTGTTTTAGTTGAAGCACAAAAGGTTGTATTCCCTGTTGTTCCCTATGCCTATGCAGAAGAGGATGAATACTTTAACTATGCCTTTGATGTATTGATAAGTTCTGCTGTTCCTAATCCTATAACTTTAATTGACACACAACAAAACTGTGCTTATGGAGTATGGTATTTAAAACCTGATGAAATTGGTCCTGGAATTCAAACATGTACAAATGTATATGTAACTGATTCTGAAATAAATTTATTAAAAGAGCAGAGAAATAAAACAAAGGAAGGAGAATTTACAGCTAATGATATTATAGGTTCTCTTGGACAACTTGTTGAATATAGACTTGCTATAACAAATAGTGGACCACATCCAATTTATGAAGTTAAAATAAAGGATGTATTAAGCGATGACCTAAGATTTGTTGAGGTTGTATATTCTGAGGGAACAGTAACCCATACAGGAGAAACAAGCAATGGAACAGTGGATATCTATATTGACAGTATAGCTGTAGGAGAAACAAAGACCTTTATATTTAAAGTTAAAATATTAAGACGTTCTAAAGGAACTATAAAAAATAATGCTAATTTGACTTTTAAGTTATCTCCTGAATCTGAAACTGTATTCGAAGGAATTAAATCAAATACAACCACAATAAACAACCAAGGTTCTGGCAGCCGTGGAGTATCTGTTAAAAAGCTATTAGAATTAAATAATACTAACCTTGATTAACAAAAACCCCTGAACATCTTTAGATGCTCAGGGGTTTTTTAGCTTTTTATTCTACTAATTATTAATTTTAGATTTAGCATCCCTTTAAATAACCTAAATTTAACCTTATCTTAAATCTGTCTTATTTTAAAACAAATAACATTTAATTAGAGAATTCTTATTATAGGATGTGAGTTTATGCTATCTGCAACCCATAAATTAATAGGTAAATCTATTCTTTTGAATATAAAACAAAAATATAATATACCCATAAATGAAGAAAGCTTCTTAAATGGTTGTCTAAAGCCTGATTATTCTCTTCCATTCTTTTTTATACCACACTATAAAGAAAAGTCATTTAATTTTATAATTCAAATGATAAAGGACCTTATAAATTACAACCTATCTAATACTAAAAGTATAAAAAACTTTTACACTAAACTTGGTATTATTACTCACTTTCTATGCGATTACTTCTGTTATGCTCATAACAACAAAAAATTAGATAACATGTTTTTGCATTTAAAATATGAAAAAGCTCTCCACAGCCTTTATGAAGAACTTGTAATTGATAAAATAAACACTACATCTATTCAAAAAGTTTACTCCCTAGACAACCTTATAAATTTTATAAACAACATGCACTATGAATATATGATTATACCACCTTCTATGGAAAAGGACATCCTTTACGCATTAGAAGTATCAAACTATACCGTAAATTTTATTATAGACTATGTTAAAAACTGTAATAAATATAATGTAGCATAAAAAAAATATATGATATATAATATAATTGAAACATATCTATAGGGGGTAAACTTATGAAGAAAGTGGCTGTTGTTTTTAATGGCGGAACTATTACAATGAAAGTTGATCCAAAATTAAAAGCTGCTGTACCTAGCTTAAGTTCAGAAGAAATAATGGCGATGGTAACAGGTGTTGAGGGATTTGCTTCAATAGAAAGCTTCACATTTTCAAAACTTCCAGGACCTCATATGACTCCTGAAAAAATGCTGGAATTATCAAAATATCTAAAAGATATACTTGATAGAGAAGACATATGTGGCGTAGTTGTAACCCATGGTACAGACTCTCTTGAAGAAACTGCATACTTCTTAGATTTAACATTGAACACAGAAAAGCCTATAATTGTAACTGGAGCCATGAGAAACAGCTCTGAACTTGGATATGATGGACCTGCTAATCTTGCAGCATCAATATGTACTGCAATCTCAGAAGAAGCAAAAGGAAGAGGCGTTCTTGTATGCTTTAACGATGAACTATTCTGTGCAAGTGAAGTTACTAAGAGAAATTCAATGAGTTTAAATGCATTTCAATCACCTTTATTTGGGCCAATTGGAATTATAGACAGTAACAAGGTTATATTCTATCGTGACAGCATTAGAAAGCAGCATATCGAAATAGACAGTGTAAATGCAAATGTTCAGCTCATCAAATGTGTAACAGGTATGGATTCCACTTTAATAGATTACTGTATTGAAAAGGGAATAGATGGTCTTGTAATTGAAGGAATGGGAAGAGGAAATGTTCCTCCTAATATGGTACCTGGAATTAAAAGAGCAATCGATCTTAACATTCCTGTTGTAGTTGTTTCAAGATGCTTTGAAGGACGTGTTCTTGATAGCTATGGATATCCAGGTGGAGGACGCGACCTTAGAAACTTAGGTGTAATATTTGGAGATACTCTACCAGGTCAAAAAGCAAGAATAAAACTTATTGTTGCCTTAAGCAAAACGAGAAATATAAATGAAATAAAGAAGATATTTGAAATGGAATTGTATAATTAAAAAAGTGCCATTGATGGCACTTTTTTAATATGCTCTTCCCCAGTAAACCATATGCTTTGCTGGTTTACCACAGCATACACACTTGTCACTTAGAGTCTCTTGTTCAAATGGTATACATCTTGAAGTTGCACCTGTTTCCTCTTTTATCTTATCTTCACATGCTCTATCTCCACACCACATAGCCTTTATAAATCCTGGCTTATTTTCAACTATATCCTTAAATTCTTCCATATTTGTTGCTACATATGTGTGTTCATCTCTATTCTTTCTTGCCATTTCAAGCATGTTGTTGTGTATATCATCAAGAAGTTTTAATACTTCTTGTTCTAGGTTATCCATTGAAACTGAGATCTTTTCCATTGTATCACGTCTAACAAGAACAACTTGGTTCTTTTCTATATCCTTTGGTCCTACTTCAAGTCTTACTGGAACACCCTTCATTTCATATTCTGCAAACTTCCAACCTGGCATCTTATCAGAGTCATCAAGCTTAACTCTTACTACCTTTGAAAGTCTATCTTTTAATTCATTTGCCTTATCAAGTACTCCTTCTTTATGCTGTGCAATTGGAACTATTACTACCTGAATTGGTGCCACCCTTGGTGGAAGTTTCAAGCCATTGTTATCTCCATGTACCATAATTACTGCACCAATTAATCTTGTTGTAACTCCCCATGATGTTTCATGCACATATTGAAGTTGACCATTCTTATCAAGATATCTTATATTAAATGCCCTAGCAAAATTATCTCCAAAGTAATGGGAGGTTCCTGTTTGAAGAGCCTTTCCATCATGCATCAAGCTCTCAATTGTGTATGTTGCTTGAGCTCCAGCAAACTTTTCTTTATCTGTTTTTCTTCCCTTTATTACTGGAATTGCTAAAACTTCTTCACAATGCTGTGCATACACATTTAACATTCTAATTGTTTCTTCTTCAGCCTCTTCTGCTGTTGCATGAATAGTATGGCCCTCTTGCCATAAGAATTCAGTTGTTCTTAAGAAAGGTCTTGTAGTTTTTTCCCATCTTACAACAGAACACCATTGATTATATAGCTTTGGAAGATCTTTGTATGATTGAACTATCTTTGAAAAATGTTCGCAGAATAAAGTTTCTGATGTAGGTCTTACACAAAGTCTTTCTGCAAGCTGTTCACTTCCTCCATGTGTAACCCACGCAACCTCTGGAGCAAAACCTTCAACGTGTTCTGCTTCCTTTCTTAATAGGCTCTCTGGTATAAAAAGTGGCATATAAACATTTTCATGTCCTGTAGCCTTAAATCTTGCGTCTAAATCCTTTTGGATATTTTCCCATATTGCATATCCATAAGGTCTAATAATCATACATCCCTTAACACTTGAATAATCTGCTAGCTCAGCCTTCTTTACTATGTCAGTGTACCATTGTGCAAAATCTTCATCCATTGAAGTTATTGCTTCAACAAGCTTCTTATCCTTTTCATTTGCCATATTCTCTCCTCCTTTATTTTATGTATATAGTTTACTTTATTTTCTAAAACTTAAACTATAAACAAAAAGCCTCGAATCCCAAAAGGGACCGAGGCATGAATTCGGCGGTACCACCCTAATTAATATGCAAAAAGCATATTCTCTCAATAGGATAACGGTCAAACCGCTGCAGCCTACTTATATTTCGGTGCAGGACTCCGAGGTGGGTTCAAAATTAGTCCTTTAGGAATTCGCACCAACCATTCCCTCTCTGAAAAGGATCTAATTTTTACTATTCCTCATCATAGTCTTAAATATTGTGTTTTCTTTATTTTACCATATTTCATCATTTTTTCAATAGCTATATGATATCATTATATATAATTTCATTTATTATTTCAATATTTTATTCATATTATGCATGTTTTATAGTATTATATTCTAGGGGGTGAAAAAATGTTAATAGCAGTTGTTGACGGACAAGGTGCTGGAATTGGTCAAACAGTTATAAAAAGAATTAAAAAGGAATTTGAAGATAAAGTCAGAATTGTAGCCTTAGGCCTTAATAAAACTGCCCTTAAAAACATGTTAAAATCAGGTGCAGAAGACGGAATAATAGGAAGCAAAAACATTAGTGAGTTTATATTAAATAATCATATAGATTTCATAATAGGACCTATTGGGGTACTTTGTGTAGGTGGAATATGTGGAGAGGTTACCTCTACTGTCTCAAAGGCAATATTCAACTCCCCTGCAACCAAACTAATTATTCCACTACAAAAACACGGAATATACATACCTAATACTCAAGACCTATCTATTAAGGAGTGTATAGATATATTTATAGAAAAAATAAGGGAGCAAATTTAGCTCCCTTATTTTATACAAGATTATACTTATCTATCATCTTAACAACAAACGGAATTAAAATAAGCTGTATAACAATTCCCCAAATGCATTTTACAAAGGATGCTGTTATAAACATATTTAATACATACTTCTTACCCATAGAAGTTAAAAGAATATAATTTGCAGCACCTGAAACCAACCTTCCAAGAAGCATAGCAATAACTAGAGAAACAAATACTTTCATTTTTCTTCTCTTATATAAATATCCTGAAACAAATCCATATGTTGCAAGCTCAAAAGCCATAGCTACAGCAACAGGATATATAGGGGGCATCCCTGTGAGTATTGAACTTAAAAATGGAGTTACAAATCCAATAAGTACACCATACTTTTCTCCTAAAACAAATCCACAAAGAAGAACTGGAATGTGCATAGGTAAAAATACATTGCCTGGTAGACCACTCATATGAAATATGCTTGGAATAAGAAGGCCTAGTGCTAAAAATAATGCTGCAAGTACTAATTTTTTTGTTTTTGTCATAAAGAACCCTCCTTAAATTTAATATCAGTGATAAAACTTCCACTTAAAAAACAAAAAAGGTAGAGCAAATCGCCCTACCTTCGTGGTAAGCAAATGTTATTAATAAATCATCTAAGAAGCCTTCGTGACTTCTCCTATATTATAATATATATTCTAATCCATTTCAATATTAGAACTCACAGTTTCCTGGTGTTCTTGGGAATGGGATAACGTCTCTAATGTTACTCATACCTGTTAGATACATTATCATTCTTTCAAATCCTAATCCAAATCCTGAATGTTTAGTTTCTCCATACTTTCGAAGTTCTAAATACCACCAATAGTCTTCCTTCTTCATTCCAAGCTCTTCTATTCTTCTTACTAGAACATCATATCTTTCTTCTCTTTGGCTACCTCCTATTATTTCTCCTACACCAGGAACTAATAGGTCTGCAGCAGCAACTGTCTTACCATCATCGTTTAATCTCATATAGAAGGCTTTTATATCCTTTGGATAGTTAGTTACAAACACAGGCTTTTTGAATATTTCTTCTGTTATATATCTTTCATGCTCTGTTTGAAGGTCACATCCCCATTCAACTGGATATTGGAATTGTTTACCTGATTTCTTAAGTAATTCTATTGCTTCAGTATAAGTAATTCTAGCAAATTCAGAATTTAGAACATTGTTTAATCTATCAAATAGAGTATTATCTATGAAATTATTGAAGAATTCCATTTCTTCAGGAGCATTTTCTAAAACATATTTTATAATGTACTTAACCATTTCTTCTGCAATATCCATATAATCATTTAAATCAGCAAAAGCCATTTCAGGTTCTATCATCCAGAATTCTGATGCATGTCTTGCTGTATTTGAATTTTCAGCTCTAAATGTCGGTCCAAATGTATAAACCTTCTTATATGCAAGTGCAAATATTTCTGCCTCAAGCTGACCACTAACAGTTAAATTTGCTTCTCTTCCAAAGAAGTCTTCTGAAAAATCTACACTTCCATCCTCTTTTCTAGGAATATTATTTAAATCTAATGTAGTAACTCTAAACATTTCTCCAGCGCCTTCACAGTCACTTCCTGTAATAATAGGCGTATTTACATACACAAAACCTTTTTCTTGGAAGAATTTGTGTATAGCAAATGCAGCAACCGAACGCACTCTAAATACTGCTGAGAAGGTATTACTTCTTGGTCTTAGGTGTGCTATTGTTCTTAAATACTCAAATGTATGTCTCTTCTTTTGAAGTGGATAATCAGAGCTAGACATACCTTCAATTATTATTCTTGTTGCATGAACCTCAAAGGGCTGTTTAGCACCTGGTGTTTCAACCAACTTTCCTTCTACTGTTATAGATGAACTTATTGGAAGTTTTTCGACCTGTTTGAAATTTTCTAGCTTTTCATCAAAAACAATTTGCAAATTCTTAAAGAAAGTTCCATCATTTAATTCAATAAATCCAAAAGCCTTTGATGATCTTACAGTTCTAACCCAACCTGAAACTCTAACATCTTCATTTAAATATTTTTGGCTCTCTCTATAGAGCTGTTTTACTTCAACTGTATGCATAAGCAACCTCCTTTTTATATAATTTATATCTAGGATATATATTCTAAATTAAATCTTTTAATAAAAAAACTCTTCATCCCAAAATGGGACGAAGAGCTAATCTTCGCGGTACCACCCAAATTGCCTATACAGGCCACCTTTAGTGGATATAACGTTCCACAGACGTCTTAGTCTACTCTCATTAGATTTCGGTAAGAGACTCCGGGATGTTCTTCAGCTTAAGTCCAGTACCAGTCTCCCACCACCACTGGCTCGCTTTAACCTTCTCTTAAGCCTACTCTTCCCTTCACAGTCTTTACAATATATTATTACCAAAATTATATAATTATTAATTTGTTTTGTCAATCAATAATAAACTCATCATACAGTTTTGGTATCTCCACTTTATAATTAAACATTCTCTCTAATTCATTTTTAAAGTTTTGAGATGCTTCTTGCTCTCCATGTGTAACAAATATCTTTTTGGATACACCATTTTTAATATTTTTTACCCAATTTAAAAGTCCTCCTAAATCTGCATGTCCTGATAAGGATGAAATACTGTAAATATTGGCATTTACAACCATTTCTTCCCCAAATATCTTAACCTTCTTTTGCCCATCTAATATTCTTCTTCCTAATGTTCCCTCTGCTTGGTACCCTACAAAAATAATAGCCGTATTCTTTTTCCAAATGTTATGCTTTAAATGGTGCTTTATTCTTCCTGCCTCACACATACCACTTGCTGAAATTATTACAACACCCTGCTTTTCATTTAAGGACTGTGATTCCTCAACGGTTTCCACAATATGAAGATTTTCAAAATGCAGAACATCAATATCATTCTCAAGTAGTTTTAGAGTCTCTTCATCATAGCACTCTTTATGTTTTTCAAAAACCTCTAATGCCTCCTTCGCAAGAGGACTATCTAAATAAACTTCAATATTTTTAAACTCCTTCTTCTGCTCTATATCAATATACTGATTTAATATATAAAGTATCTCCTGTGTTCTGCCAACAGAAAAAGCTGGTATAATTACGTTGCCTCCAGATTTTACTGTATTTATAATAACATCATATAGAGATTTTATTTCTTGGGCTCTTGTTTCATGATATCTATTACCATAAGTTGATTCTATTATTAAATAGTCAGTATAATCTATATACTCATAATCTCTTATTATTGGAATGTTGAAATTTCCTAGATCTCCACTAAATGTTATTATGTGCTCCTTTTTATTCTCCCTTACCTTTAAAACAACAATAGAAGAACCCAAAAGATGCCCTGCATCTTTAAACATAAATTCTATATTTTTATCTATTACTATCCACTTATTGTAGGATTGCTTTAAAAGATAATCATTTACAATAAGAGTATCTTCTACTGTATATAAAGGCTCAACAGGCTCAAGTCCCTTTCTTAACCTCTTTTTTGTCCTCCATTTTGCCTCAAACTCTTGGATATGCCCACTATCCTTAAGCATTATACTTACCAAGTCACAGGTTGCAGATGTTGCATATACTGTTCCTCTAAATCCCTGCTTAAAAAGCATAGGTAATCTTCCAGAATGATCAATATGTGCATGAGTTAATATAACAAAGTCAATATCCTTTGGATTGAAGGGAAATGGCTCATAGTTTAAATCAAAAACACTTCCTTGAAACATCCCACAATCTATCAAAAACTTTCTTTTGTTTGTTTCAATCAGATAACATGAGCCTGTAACTTGTCCAGCTGCTCCACAAAATTTAATTTTCATATAAACTCCCCCTTTCATTTATTATATCATAAATATAAAAAATTTTCTTTTAATTGACTAAATCATTTTAATTTGATACAATTTTGTTAAAATTACAGTTTGGAGGTGCGATATGAGTCAAATTTTGTCGCTTTTTATCAACCAAATCAACAACATACTATGGTCCTACGTTATAATTGCATTACTAATTGCAGCCGGACTTTACTTTTCCTTCAAAACTAAATTTGTTCAGCTAAGATACTTCAAAGAAATGTTTAAACTTCTTACAGAAGGTACAGACAGTGCAAAAGGGACAAGCCATATTTCATCCTTCCAAGCCTTCTGTATAAGTACTGCATCCCGTGTTGGAACAGGAAACCTTGCAGGCGTTGCAACTGCAATTACTGTAGGAGGCCCTGGAGCAGTATTTTGGATGTGGGTTATAGCACTAATTGGTGGTGCATCAAGCTTTGTTGAAAGTACACTTGCTCAGGTTTACAAAATTAAAGATGGTGAGAACTACAGAGGTGGTCCTGCTTACTACATGGAAAGGGCTCTAGGAAAAAGATGGATGGGAGTTCTTTTCTCAATCCTTATAACTATCTGCTTTGGACTAGTATTTAACTCAGTTCAAGCAAACACAATATCTCAAGCCTTCCAAAAGGCCTTTGGAATACAAACTTATATTACAGGAAGTGTAATCGCTATTATAACTGCCTTTATAATATTTGGTGGTATAAAAAGAATTGCAAAGACTGCAGAAGCAATTGTTCCTGTTATGGCAATAGCTTATGTAATAGTAGCACTTTTTATAGTATTAAAGAACATTACACTAATACCTTCAGTATTTAAGATGATTATTGAAGGTGCCTTTGGAGTAAAACAGGCAGTTGGTGGAGGAATTGGAGCTGCCATCATGATGGGTATTAAGAGAGGTCTATTCTCAAACGAAGCTGGTATGGGAAGTGCTCCAAATGCTGCTGCAACAGCACATACAAGCCACCCAGCAAAACAAGGTCTTATTCAAACACTTAGCGTATTCACAGATACTCTTTTAATCTGTAGTGCAACAGCTTTTATAATATTAACTTCAGGAGAATTTACAAATCCTGAAATTAAAGGAATCCAACTTACTCAAAGTGCGCTTATCCACCATGTAGGTTCATGGGGAAGTATATTTATAGCAATTTGTATATTCCTATTTGCCTACAGCTCAGTTATAGGTAACTACTACTATGGTGAAACAAACATCGAGTTTATAAAACCAAGTAAAACATATCTAACTGTTTATAGACTTTTTGTTGTAGCAATGGTAATGTGGGGCTCAGTTGCTTCACTTCAAATAGTTTGGGATTTAGCCGATCTATTTATGGGACTTATGGCAATCCTTAATATAATTGCAATTTTAATGCTAGGCAATGTAGCATTTAAAGTATTAAAGGACTACGAAAGACAAAAGAAACAAGGTCTTGATCCTATATTTAAAGCTAAAAATATAGAAGGACTAAAGAACGCAGATTGTTGGGAAGAATAAAATAAAGGCTTGGTTTTTAGCCAAGCCTTTTTATTATATACCTGCTATCTTCTTTATTTCACTCTTTATTATATCTGACTTTGGTCCGAATATTGCTTGTATGCTGTCACCAACTTCAAGCACTCCTGCAGCACCAAGTTGCTTTAATCTTTCTTTGTCAACCTTCTTTATATCTGCAACATTTACTCTAAGTCTTGTTATACATGCATCAAGATATTTGATGTTTTCCTTTCCACCTAGAGCTTCAAGTATATTTGCTGCTAGAGTTGAATTTGTAGCTGCAGCTTCAGCTGTTGCTTCAGCTTCATCATCTTCTCTACCTGGAGTCTTTATGTTAAATGTTCTTATTGCAAATCTAAATCCAAAATAGTATATTACTGAGAATACTAAACCTACTGGAATTACAAGCCACCATGCAGTTCTATTTGGTATTACACCAAATAGTATAAAGTCTATTATACCACCTGAGAATGTCATACCTATCTTAACATTTAGTATGTGCATTAACATAAATGAAAGTCCTGCAAATACACAGTGTACAGCATATAATGCTGGTGCTACGAATAGGAATGTAAATTCAATTGGTTCTGTTATACCTGTTAAGAATGATGTTAGTGCCGCTGAAGCCATGATACCTGCAACAACCTTTTTCTTTTCTGGTCTTGCTTCATGGTACATAGCAAGTGCTGCTGCTGGAAGACCAAACATCATGAATGGGAACTTACCTGTCATGAATGTACCAGCTGTAAACTTAACTCCATCCTTAAGCTGTGCAAAGAATATTGTTTGGTCTCCTCTAACAATTTCTCCAGCCTTTGTTGTGTACTCACCAAATTGATACCAGAATGGGTTGTAGAATATATGATGTAGACCAAAAGGAATTAATGCTCTTTCAATAACTCCAAATATAAATGCTGCTAAAGTCTTATTTGCATCTATCATTGAGCTTGAGAATGCATTTAAACCATGTTGAATTGGTGGCCATACAACAACCATTACAAGTCCTAATACTATTGATGTAGCTGCAGTTATAATTGGAACAAATCTCTTTCCTGCAAAGAATCCTAAGAATGGTGGTAGTTCTATAGTATAGTACTTTTCATATAGAGCATAAGCTACAAGACCAACAATAATACCACCAAAAACTCCTGTTTGTAGTGTTGGAATACCAAGTACATTTGCGTATGCTGGGTTTTTACCAATGTGAGCTGGTGTAACACCTGCCACTATTCCCATAGTCACATTCATTATTAAGAAACCTACTATTGCCGCAAGCCCTGCAACACCTTCTCCTCCTGCAAGACCTACTGCAACTCCCACTGCGAAAATAAGTGGAAGGTTACCAAAAATTATACCTCCTGATTGTTCCATAACCCTAGCAATAGCTTGTACACTCGCTGAACCAAAGGCAGGTGCCTTCTCTAAGAATGCAGGGTTTTGGAACATGTTACCTAATGCTAGTAATATTCCTGCTGCTGGAAGTAGAGCAACTGGTAGCATTAGGGCTTTTCCTACTTTTTGTAGGATACCAAATGCTTTCTTTGTTGACATAAACTTTCCCCCTCCTAAAGAGTTTTTTATTTTAAAATTAAATACAAAAGGCATGAGTAAAGGTACAAGAAATTAGGCATTAAATTTAGCCTAATTTTTCATACCTTTTACTCATGCCTGATCGAATCAGTAACACGTAAAGGTCTTTTTATTTATTTTTCACTGCAATATTGATTATAACAGCAAGAAATTAATTATGCAATATGGTATAAATATTAAATTTTCTAAATATTTTACCTTGAAACGTTAGGTAAGTTTATTCCATAAAAAATTTCTGTCATCTCTCTCTTAAGCTTTTCTGTTATATCCTTCTTTTCTGCTTCTGTTAAGTCGCTTTCTGACTTCTCAAATAGATAGTTATCAAGCTTTATATCCCTTACCATCATTTTGGTATGGAATATATTTGATTGATATATATTCATATCAATTAGATTGTATCTATCTATTGTTTCCTTTGCTATATAATCTTGAATTGATGTAATATCATGGTCAATATATAGCTTATGGCCATGAATATCCCTTGTAAATCCTCTAACCCTGTAATCTATTGTTATAATATCTGAATCAAAGCTGTCAATTAGATAATTTAGCGCCTTAAGTGGTGAAATCTTACCACAAGTTGATACATCAATGTCAACTCTGAATGTGCTTATCTCATTTTGGGGATGAGTTTCTGGGTACGTATGCACAGTAACATGGCTCTTATCTAGGTGCGCAACAATATTTTCCCTCGTAGGAGTTATAATACCCCTGTTACATGAAGGGTCTAAAATATATAGAGGAACCTCTTCCTCAGAAATTAATAAAGTTACGCTTGCACCTTGTGGGTCATAGTCCTGCTTTGCTATATTTAAGACGCATGCTCCTATCATTTCTGTAACATCTGTTAGTATCTTTGTTAGTCTGTCTGAATTGTATTGTTCATCGATGTATTCAATGTATCTTTTTCTATCCTCTTCTGTTTTAGTATAGCATACGTCATAAATATTGAAACTCAATGTTTTTGTTAAATTGTTAAATCCATATAACTTTAATTTGTTCTTTCCGCCTTCCAATTCAACTCCCCATTCCTTTCAATTTATATTTTCAGTAAAATTATATAACTTTTATAGCAAATGTCAAGAACTTTATACTTACAATAAAAGCAATTTTTATGATATTATTTTTCCACCTTCTATGTTTATTATTCTATCTGAAATGGAATGGGAAAACTCCTTGTCATGACTTACTATCAAAACAGCAATTTTTTCACTTTTAAATTCCATTATAATTTCAGCAATACTCTTTTTAACTTCATCATCTACTGCCGATGTAGGCTCATCAAAACAAATTATTTTAGGTGATAATATACATGCACGAGCAATAGCAACCCTCTGTCTTTGTCCTCCCGATAGTTCATATGGATAAAAGTCCCTTTTATCTAATATTTTTAATCTATCAAGCAGTAATTCTGCCTTTTTTACAGCCAATTCTCTATCTAAATTATATACATTAATAGGAGCTAATATAATATTCTCTAAAACTGTTAGATTTGAAAAAAGATTAAAGTTTTGAAAAACCAACCCTATAGATTGTCGTATTTTCTTTAAACTTTCACCTTTTGCAACCTCAACATAAATTCCATTTTGCCTATATAGATATTCTCCATTTATTTTTATACTCCCTTTATCTATAGTTTCAAGCCCATTAATGCATCTTAAAAGAGTTGATTTTCCAGCACCCGATTTACCAAAAATAGAAACAATCTCTCCCTCTTTAACCTCAAAGCTTATGTTATCTAAAATTCTCTTTCCTTTATATGATTTTGCTACATTTTTTAATTCTAAAACCACATTACCACCTACCTATAGTATTCAAATCTTCTTTCTACCTTCTTAAATAAATCACTTAAAACATATATAAAACCTGCATAAAACATTGCCACAACCAAAAAAGGTAAAAGCGTTGCATCTCTATTTACAGCTATCTTGCCTTCCCTTAATACGTCAGCAATCCCAACAACATAAACAAGAGAAGTATCTTTAACTAATGTAATAACCTCATTTGCAAGTGCAGGAAGAATGTTTTTAAACATTTGAGGAAGTATTATATATCTATAGGATTGAAATTTACTTAATCCAAGCACCTTTGCTGCTTCAAACTGTCCTTTATCAATAGATTGAATACCAGCTCTAAATATTTCCGTAAAATATGCAGTATAGTTTAGTATAAAAGCAATAAATACAGCTGTATATCTTTCAAACGTTACCCCTATCATAGGTAATCCAAAAAATATAAATATAATTTGAAGAAGAAGAGGTGTCCCCCTCATAATAAAAATATAGAAGGAGACAACCACCCTTATAATTTTTATGTTGGATATTCTAATCATTGCAGTTATAATTCCTAATATAATCGAAAACACTAACGTTATAAAAAATATATAAATAGTTACAAACATACCACCTTTCATAGATAAAAGCAAATTAACAATGTAATTCACAAAATCACCTCTTATTTCTCAAACCAATTATTATATATTTTTTCAAAGGTACCATCCTTCTTCATTTCATCTAATGCTTTTTCTACTTTATCCTTAAGTTGATCTCCCTTCCTAAAACCGACACCATACTCTTCGCTCCCAAAATTTTCTTCTAATATTCTAAAATTCTCTTCACCCTTAAGCTTTATATAATACCTTGCCAATATTTCATCTACAACAACTGCATCAACTCTACCATTTTCAAGTTCCATAAGTGCATCATTATTCGTTTCATAAAGATATAGTTTTCCATCCTTTAGTTTAGATAAAAAATCCTTTTGTTTTTCTACTGCCTCTTGAGAACTTGAATTTAATTGTGCTGCAACCTTTTTACCTTCTAAATCAATTTTTTTATTTATATTTGAATTTTTTAATACAACAATAACCTGCCTATTTATAAGATATGGCTTTGTAAAGTCGACCTTTTGCTTTCTCTCTTCAGTTATTGTATATCCATTCCAAATTAGGTCTATTTTATTAGAATTCAATTCAGATTCCTTCATAGCCCAATCAATAGGTTGAAATTTTACATCATATCCTAATCTTCTAAATACTTCCTTAGCTAAATCAACATCAAATCCAACTATTTCACCCTTTTCATTTTTAAACCCCATAGGTGCAAAAGTATCATCTAAACCTACTACCACAATTTTACTTTCACTGTTTGAAACCTGAGTCTCTCCACAAGATGCAAGAAATATTGCACTAAAAATTAGTAATAAAGCTAAAGTGAATCTTTTCATATCAATTCCTCCTTATCATTTTATATCCAAAGCAGCGCTGCTTTTTGACAAAACAAAAAGCTCCCATCCTCATTTTGAGGACGAGAGCTTACTCCCGTGGTCCCACCCCAATTCATTAATGCCTCGCGGCATTAACCTTATTAGGTACATACATACCCTATCACTATAACGGGTGAAGGTTCCCGTGACAGCCTACTATAATTTCGGTGCCAAGCTCCAAGATGTGTTCAAAATAGCCCTCATACACTCTTCCACCAACCGAGTGCTCTCTTTAATGAGGAGACTATTTTTACTTCTTCTTTTCATCGCCTTTTACTTTATTTGTTTATCAATTTACCATATTAAAGTTCTGCTGTCAATTAAATTTTTGTTAAAAAAATAATTTGCTTAAAATTCAAAATAATTTTAACATTATTGCTGCACAAATGTTTTTTTTATGTTATAATTAAGTTGGAATGAGGGAATGTGTTACACAAAAATCCTCTCAATTATTATATGTGAGGTGAAGGATATGAGTAAAACAGTAAATTTAGATTGGGGAAAACTTGGTTTTAGCTATATCAAAACAGACTTCCGTTATGTATCCTATTGGAAGGACGGAAAGTGGGATGATGGTAAACTAGTAGAAGATAATATGGTTACCATCAGTGAAGGTTCAACTGCTCTTCATTATGGCCAACAATGTTTTGAAGGTTTAAAGGCATACAGAACAAAGGATGGTAAAATCCAACTATTTAGACCAGATCAAAATGCAAAGAGAATGAACACAAGCTGCAGACGTCTAATGATGCCTGAAATACCAGAAGAAAAGTTTATTGATGCATGTATACAAGTTGTAAAGGCAAATGAACACTTTGTTCCACCTTATGGAACAGGAGCTTCATTATACTTAAGACCATATATGATAGGAATTGGTAACAATCTTGGTGTTAAACCAGCACCTGAATATATGTTCTCTGTATTCTGCTGCCCTGTTGGTCCATATTTTAAAGGCGGAATGCAACCTGTTAACTTTACTGTATCAGATTATGATAGAGCTGCACCATATGGAACAGGTGGAGTTAAAGTTGGTGGAAACTACGCAGCAAGCTTACTTCCACATGAACTTGCAGTAAAGAGAGGANACCATCAGTGAAGGTTCAACTGCTCTTCATTATGGCCAACAATGTTTTGAAGGTTTAAAGGCA
Source organism: Thermobrachium celere DSM 8682 (assembly GCF_000430995.1). Lineage (GTDB taxonomy): Bacteria > Bacillota > Clostridia > Clostridiales > Caloramatoraceae > Thermobrachium > Thermobrachium celere. Next base: position 76,590 of record NZ_HF952022.1, on the reverse strand, counting down.
TACAGAACAAAGGATGGTAAAATCCAACTATTTAGACCAGATCAAAATGCAAAGAGAATGAACACAAGCTGCAGACGTCTAATGATGCCTGAAATACCAGAAGAAAAGTTTATTGATGCATGTATACAAGTTGTAAAGGCAAATGAACACTTTGTTCCACCTTATGGAACAGGAGCTTCATTATACTTAAGACCATATATGATAGGAATTGGTAACAATCTTGGTGTTAAACCAGCACCTGAATATATGTTCTCTGTATTCTGCTGCCCTGTTGGTCCATATTTTAAAGGCGGAATGCAACCTGTTAACTTTACTGTATCAGATTATGATAGAGCTGCACCATATGGAACAGGTGGAGTTAAAGTTGGTGGAAACTACGCAGCAAGCTTACTTCCACATGAACTTGCAGTAAAGAGAGGATTTGCAGACTGTATCTATCTTGACCCTGCTACTCATACAAAAATTGAAGAGGTTGGTGCTGCAAACTTCTTTGGAATTACAAGAGATAATAAATTCGTAACTCCAAAATCACCATCAATACTACCAAGTATTACAAAGTATTCTCTAATGCACATCGCAAAGGAATATTTAGGTATGGAAGTTGAAGAAAGAGATGTATATATAGACAAACTTGATGAGTTTATTGAAGCTGGTGCATGTGGTACAGCAGCAGTTATTACTCCAATTGGTGGAATTGAATATAAAGGAAAACTACACGTATTCTACAGCCAAACTGAAGTTGGCCCAATAACTAAGAAGCTTTATGATACACTTGTTGCTATACAATTAGGAGATGAAAAGGCTCCAGAAGGATGGATAGTTGAAGTAAAATAAAAAAGAAGGGGGAGGATGAAAACCTCCCTCTTATTTCTTTTTTATGTACTTTCTTGTATCTATGGCAACTGCACTTATGATTATTAAACCTTTTATTATATATTGTAGGTAAACACTTACACCAATAAACGCAAGTCCATAGTTTATAACTTGGAATATGATTACACCTATTACAACTCCACTTATTGTTCCTATACCACCACTAAAGGATACTCCACCTACAACACAGGCAGCAATAGCATCAAGTTCATACATATTACCAGTATTATTAGTCGCGGTACCAACACGTGCTGCCTCTAGTGAACCTGCAAATCCATATAAGATACCTGCTATTGTATATAGTATTATAAGGTTCTTTGCAACATTAACCCCAGAAACTGCAGCAGCCTCAGGATTTCCACCTATTGCATACATATTCTTTCCTAATTTGGTTTTATTCCATATAAACCACATTATTAACGTTACTATAGCAGCATATATAACTAAGTATGGAATTATGAACCCTCCTATATTAAAGCTTCCCTGTGCAAACTTCATAAACTTAGGATCCAATCCTCCAATTGGCTGTGCACCATAAGGAGGTCTATCAAAATAGATTGAGTTTACTCCATATACAATAATCATCATACCTAGTGTAGCTATAAATGGAGTTACATGCAGTTTTGATATAACAATACCATTTAACATACCAAATATTCCACAAATAATCATAACAAGAAGTATAGGAATAAATATATTAAGTTGCTTTAAATTTGGATACATCCTATATGCATAATTTGGAGCTTGAAGCAATGAAGCAGACACAACTGCAGCAAGTCCAACTTGTCTTCCAGCTGATAGGTCTGTTCCTTGTGTTATTAAAAGTCCTGCCACTCCAAGTGCAATTATGATACGTGTTGAGGCCTGAGTTAATATATTTCTAAAGTTAACTATGGATAAGAAATCCGGAGACATTATTACAATAATAACAAGTAATGCTACTAAAACAACGTAAATTGCATTATTCATTAAAGTCTCTTTTATATTTTTTGTATTTATCAATTTAATCACTCCCTCTATAGATACTTAGCAGCAAGTCTCATTATTTCTTCTTGGTTTGTTTTCTTTGTTTCAACAATTCCTGCAAGATATCCATTACTCATAACCATTATTCTATCTGTAACTCCTAAAAGCTCTGGCATTTCTGATGAAATCATGATAATTGCCTTACCCTTTTTAGCAAGATCAATTATCAATTGATATATTTCATACTTTGCACCTACGTCAATACCCCTTGTTGGTTCATCTAGCATTAATATATCTGGTTCAGTTAAAAGCCATCTTCCTATAATAACCTTCTGTTGATTTCCACCTGATAATGTACCGATTGCAGTCTTTTGAGAAGGCGTCTTAACACGCATACTATCAATAACCCACTGCGTATCCTTTTGACACCTTTTATCATCAACAACTCCAAATTTACAATAACTATTTATATTTGCTATTGTAGAATTAAACTTTATATCAAGCATCCCGAAAATTCCTGTGCTTCTTCTCTCCTCCGTAACTAACGCAAATCCATTTTTAATGGCATCTCTTGGGTTAGATATCTTTATGCTCTTACCATTTACTTCTATATCCCCTTTTTCAATCTCCCTCAAACCAAAAAGCGCTTCTACTATATCTGTTCTCTTAGAACCAACAAGTCCAGCAACTCCAAGTATTTCCCCTCTTCTTAATTCAAATGAAACATCCTTTATCGAAGGCTGTCGTTTTGCTGTAAGATTACTAACTCTTAATATTACATCCCCTATTTTATTATCCTTTTCAGGGAATCTATGGGTTAAATCTCTTCCAACCATCATTTTTATAATTGTATCAATATCAAGTTCACTAGCTGGTTTTGTATCTATCCATTTACCATCTCTCATCACTGTTACATCATCTGAAATCTCAAGTATCTCATCCATTTTATGAGATATATAAATAATTCCGACGCCCTTTTGTTTTAATGCTTTTATAATCTTAAATAGATGAGCAACTTCCTTTTCTGTTAATGATGAAGTAGGCTCGTCCATTACAATTATCTTAGAATTATATGAAACTGCCTTCGCAATTTCAATCATCTGCATCTGTGAAACGGAAAGTTTTGAAACCTTTTCTCTAGGATCTAAATCAATATCCAACTCATCAAATATCTTTTTAGTTTCCTCATACATCCTCTTTTCATCTATAAACAGTCCAGACTGTGGATATCTTCCAAGCCAAATATTATCCATTATATTCCTTTGCCTTACTAAATTTAATTCTTGATGAACCATTGAAACTCCATTATCAAGTGCTTGTCTTGCATTTAAAAACTTTACCTTTCTACCATCAAGATATATCTCACCTTCATCAGGGTGGTATATACCAAACAAACACTTCATCAAAGTCGATTTACCTGCTCCATTCTCTCCTACAAGAGCATGGACCGTTCCCGGTCTTACCCTTAATGTTACTTTATCTAGAGCTTTAACCCCTGGAAACTGCTTGCTTATGTTTATCATTTCAAGTAAATATTTGTTTTGCATATTCTCCTGCATAGGTTACACCCCGCTTATCGTAACTATTTTAAAGCAAGGATGCATTTGCATCCTTGCCTATTTTAATTATTTATAAGCTTCTTCTGCTACATTTAAGTTATCCTTTGTTATAGCTATGTATGGAACACGAACAGCTTTGTTTTCATCTAGTTTCCATTGAGTTCCTTCAATTGGATCCTTTCCTTGAGCTGCATTTAATGCTAGTTCTAATGTTGCTTTTCCTTGGTTCTTTGCATCATTTAATACTGTTCCAACCATTAAGCCATCCTTAATTTGTTGGATAGCATCTGGAATAGCGTCAACTCCAACAACTGGCATAAACTTACCGTTTGTAAAGTATCCTGCAGCCTTTAGAGATTGAATTGCTCCTAATGCCATAGCATCGTTATTTGCAATTACAAATTCAATCTTATCGCCATGCTTTGATAACCATGCATCCATTAATTCTTTACCCTTTACTGTATCCCACATACCTGTTTGAAGCTCAAGCTGTTCAACTTCTATACCAGCATTCTTAATTTCTTCTACAGCATATTTTGTTCTAGCTTCTGCATCTGGATGTCCTGGTTCTCCCTTTAATAAAACATATTGTATTTTACCATCCTTATTCTTATCCCAGTTTGGATTCTTTTTCCATAGATCTGCAATCATCTTTCCTTGAATTATACCTGCTTCCTTTGATTCTGTTCCTACATACCAGCACTTTTCGTAGCTCTTTAAAACTTCTGCGTTTGGTTCTTTGTTGAAGAATATAATTGGCAGATTCTTAGTCTTTGCCTTCTCAATTATTGATGGAGCTGCTTGTGGGTCAACTAGGTTGATTGCAAGTGCCTTTACACCCTTTGAAATCATCATATCAACCTGTTCATTTTGTGTAGCTTGGCTGTTTTGTGAGTCGTTTAAAATTAATTCTGCCTTACCTTGTGCGTTTGTTTCAATTGCACGGCGTACAAATGACATGAAGTTGTCATCGTACTTGTAGATAGTTACACCTATCTTTGGATTACCTGCTTGTCCACTATCTCCTGTCTTTTGACCACATGATGCAAGTGTTAGCATAAGCATACCCGCTAAGGCTAGTGACATGAATTTTTTGTTCATAAATATCCCCCTTCATAATTTAAATTAATTTATATATTTACTCTTTAAAAAAGAGTAAATATTCCGAAAACGCTTTCTAATATTACTCTAATATTTTTATATTTAATTGTCAATATATTTTGTATTTTTAGAATTATATCTAATAAAAGATATTGTTATAAACATTTGTTTAGACATTAAATAAATTTAAACTTTATTTCCTTAATATTCTAAAATTTTCTATCATATTCTTGTTCACTTATATATAATAATAAAGTATAATAAAAATTAGGCTTTTACTTTAACGGTAAAGGGGTGAACTTATGAAAAAAAAGATGGTTGAAGCCTTAGGTGTAGTCTTAGGCATTTCACTCTCTTTAAATGCAATTAGTTTGGCTGAAAATAATGTGACATCACTTGAACATATAAAATCATCATATACATATAATTCTAAAGTATATGTAAAAGCAGAAGATGAGGTAACAAAACAAGAAAGCCTAGATTTTACTTTAAATAAAAACAGCACACATTTAACACCTAAAAATACTTTAAAACAAACTTCAGCTAAAAGAACAATTAATAATTCTAATTACAAAAAATCCAACAGATATGGTGAATTGCTTGACTGGTGGAAAAGTGCAAGATATATATTCAAAATAGGTACAGTTGCAGAAGTAACGGACCTATATACAGGTAAAACATTTAGAGTTAAAAGAACAATGGGTACAAATCATGCCGACTGTGAAGCTTTAACAATTAATGATACTAAAATAATGATGAGCATATGGGGTGGCTATAGCTGGGATACAAGACCTGTTATAGTAAAGGTAAATGGTAGAAAAATAGCTGCATCTATGTCCTTTATGCCCCATGCTGGAATAGATTCTAAACCAGCATTTGCTGTTGTTAGCAGTCGTTCTGGAGGATATGGAAGAGGAGAAAATTTAGATGTAATAAAAGGAAATGCTATGAATGGACATATTGACATACATTTCTTTAACAGCACAACCCATAAAACAGGTAAGAAAAACCCCGAACATCAAAAATCTGTTTTAAAGGCAGCAGGAAAATAAACTGCTGCCTTTAAATTTTTATAAAAATTAAACAATTTCAAGAAGGATTTTTAGATTTTATGTCTAATAATACTAAAGGATAGTACTAATTGTGACATGATAACACAATATATATAAATTTGTGTTAAATTTTCAAATTTATGGTTGAAGATTATCAAAATATGTGCTATTATATTAATGTGAGTTGGAGGTATGAAAATGGACGTTTTGGCAGTACAAGACACAATAAACAAAATAGAGGGTGTTATACGTTCAAAGGTTGTAAAGGAAAATGGAGAAATAACTGAAGTACATGTACTAGCAAACAACTCTAAATCTCCAAAGCAAGTTTTAAGAGATATTGAATCTGCTTTATATGCAATGTATGATTTAAAAATAGATAGAAATAAAATCAGTATTGCTTCTATACAATCAGAAGATGTTATATCTACAAAGAGGGTTAAATTTAACAGTGTTCAACTTAAAAACCAATTAAACACTTTAGAGTGTAGTGTAAGTTTAATATACGATGATAATGAGTATAAGGTTGAAGACGTTGCTATAAACACTTCCATAAACAAAAAGAAGCTAGTTTCTAAAACAACCCTTAAGGCAGTAGAATCAATTTTAGGACAAGAGTACATATTTGATGTTCAGGATGTGCTAATTAACACAAGTAATGATATATCTGTAGTTACTGTTATAGTAAATGCCCTGTTGTATGGAACTGAAGAGGTACTTGTAGGTTCAGCACTTGTTAAAAATGATTTAAATGAAACAATAGCAAGAGCAACACTAGATGCAATTAACAGGGTAATACAAAAAATAACCTCTTAAAACTTAATATCTTGTAAAAAAGGCCGATTTAATTTATATTTTATCCTTAGCGGAGAAATGCGACAGGTGATTAGCGAAGACCTGTTAGCCTAAACGCGAAGGAGTGATAGTAATGAAGAGATTTTTACCTGCAGTTCTAGCTCTTTTAACACTTGTTTTAGCAGGTGGTTCACACATAACTTGGATATAATAAAAATCGGCCTTTTTATTATTAAATTTAGGAGGTAATTATTTTATGCAAAAAAAAATTAAATTATATTTATATATGTCAATCATATATGCTTTGTATATATATTTATTTTATATAGCATTTAAAAATAATATAAACAAACATAATTATATTAGTATTCTATTCTTTTGTGTTCTATCAATAGTTACTGAATCCCTTTTAGTAGTTTATAAAAAAATGTCAATTAGTTCAGGATTTGCAATTACGTTAGCTTCAATTATGATATTTGGTACTTTTTATACAATGATTATAATTAGCTTTGGTATTGCTCTTAGAATATTTAAACATAATAACAAATACCAACATATATTCAACATACCAATATATAAAATATTTTTTAATGTATGTAATATAGGAATATCTGTATTTATTGCTTCAAATATTTATCAAATCATAGAAAGATATTCTAATAATAATATTATAAAAATTATTTTGCAAGTGCTTTTAGTTACAATTTCTTTTGTTACAACTAACATTTTAATAATGTCTATTCTTATAGCTATAATTACTAATGATAATTTAAAAAATGTATTTAACAGAAGTTTTTCTTTTGGACTTTTGAGTGTTATTCCAATGGTTCCTTTTGGTTATCTAATTGCATATTTATATAATGAATATAACATATTAGGAATATTATTGCTAATGGTACCAGTATTATTAGTTCGTTATACATATATGTTGTATATTGAATCTAAAACAAAATATCAAGAAACAGTCAAAGTCCTAATGACTGCTCTTGAAATGAGAGATAAGTATACAGAAGGTCATTCAAGAAACGTTGCTAAAATAGTTAGAGCAATAGGAGAAGAGCTAAACTATAGCGACAGCCATATAGAAGAGTTAGAACTTGCTGCATATTTACATGACATTGGTAAAATAGGTATTCCCGACAGTATATTAAATAAGCCAGAAAAGTTAACAGAAGATGAATATAAACAAATTAAAAGTCACACAGTTATAGGCTACGATATAGTTAAAGGAATAAAGGACCTAGGAAAAATTCCTGAACTAGTTAGACACCACCATGAAAGATATGATGGTAAAGGATACCCTGATGGCAAAAAAGGGGACGAGCTAGATATAGATGTATATATATTACAGCTTGCTGATTCAGTAGATGCTATGTCTACAGATAGAATATATAGAAAGGCATTAAGCCCAGAACAAATAAAAGCTGAACTTATAAAAAACCGTGGACTTCAGTTTCATCCAAGAATTGTTGATATATATTTAAAAATTTGTGATAAAGAAAATCTATGTAATTCGAGGGGTTAAGTATGTTTTTAGCATCACTTATTATCGGACTTATAATTGGTTTTATTCTAAAGGGTGACATAAGAAAAATAGATGTTTCTAACATAAAAGGACCTTATCTTGCAGTAGCTGCCTTTTCTATTGAATTTATTCTTTTTAATCTCATAAGAAGAGGCGTTATAGAAAGAAGTAACTTAACTTATATATTTTATCTAACTCAATATCTACTCATATTAATCTTCATTTATCTCAATAGAAAGGATTATGCCTTCCTTGTAATAGGTTTAGGCATAATATTAAATGCACTTGCCATATTTTTAAACGGTGGTGCAATGCCTGTAAGCCCAGAAGCTATGGTTAAAGCAGGAATGGCACCTTCAATTGAATATGTAAAGGAAACAATGGCTTCATCTGAAGGCTTATACACAGTACAAAACTCAAAAACAATTTTACCTTTTTTAGGTGACTACATAGCATTAGGTCGTTACGTAATAAGCGTAGGAGATATATTTATATCCCTTGGACTTATGGGCTACGTAATAAAAGAGATGAAAAAGTAAGATTACTTTTTCATCTCTTCTTTATTTTGTTCCTTTTCATTTATTTCTTTGTTTATTTTGTTGTTTATTCTCTGCTTTGCTAACCTATATAGCTCCTCTACTGTCTGGCATTCATTTGGAAAATTAGTTATGCCAAAATACCATTTTTCATTTAAATTAGCCTTTATCTTATTAACCACAACATTCGCTCCATTTAAATTAGTAAAGGGCAGTACTAAAGCTAAAGTAGATTTTCCTAATTCTATAACCGTATCTACCTTTCTTAATTCTCTTTTAATTTCCTTTACTACTTCTTCTATAAGTATACCTTCAGAAAACTCCCTGCTTGCAATCACTAAACTTAGTTCATACTCGCCTCGTTTTGCCCTCTCTATTTCTTCATTTAAACACTCTATAAGTAATGAATATAAACTCTCTTCTGTATCTAAAAGCAGCTTCTTTATTCTTGATATTAACTCTTTTGTTGTAAATGGCTTATTTAGATATTCCTTTGCTCCCTTTTCTACTGCCCTTCTTACAGTTGTTGAAGTAGCATCAGCAGATAAAATCATAATTGGTGTTGATTTATGAATACTATATTCTTTATTTGACTTTAGTGTATCTATAATATAAAAACCGTCCCTTTGAGGGAGATGTATATCAGTTATTATTAAATCATATGGTATATCCCTTGATTTAATCTGATTTAATGCATCCTCAGCTGAAACTGATACATCTACAATATATCCTTCTAATTCCAGTATCTTTTTTATTGTAATCTGGGTTAAATTAGAGTCATCAACCAGTAACAAGTGTTTTTTTCTATCGTTTTTCATTTAAATCCCCCACCTACAACATTTGCATACTTATATGTCTGTTAAATATATGATATAATACGACAAAGTTTTTATCAACGTGCCTAGGGGATTAAAAATTTGTAATAAAAATAAAATTATTACATTATGTTGTTGATCTTATAATTAATTTTGGCATAAAATAATATACCTTTTCTATATTTTCTTCTCCATTGATTATATCAATCAATAAACTACAAGCCCTTTTACCCATATCATATATAGGTTGTGCTATAGTTGTAAGCTCTGGTTCTATGAATTGTGATATCTGTATATTATCAAATCCCATAATACTAATTTTTTCTGGAATCTTAAAGCCATTTCTTAATAAAACCTTTATACCTCCAAAGGCCATAACATCATTACTATAAAATATAGCATCAAAATCCTTAAGTTCATTTATTATCCTCTGAGTTACTATTTTACCTCCCTCTAGAGTAAAATCAGATTCATAAACTAATTTTTCTTTAAACAGACCATATTTCATCATAGTATCTTTATATCCTTGAAATCTCTGCCTTGAGATTTCAAGATCCTTAGGCCCATTAACAAATACTATATTTCTCTTATTTTTACTTAATAAATACTCCACTCCCTCTACAACACCATCATAGTTCTTACAAAATACCCCATAACATTCTTCATATCCATCTATATATCTATCTACAAGCACAAAAGGTATATTATTATTTTTAATAAGATCAATACTTCTTTTACTTTCGCCACCTGCAATAAATATAATTCCATCTATTAATTTACTAATTAAAAGCTTTACGTATTCTTCCTCTTTTTTGACTTTGTTATCAGTATTACAAAGTACAACATTATATCCTAATTTATTTGCCTCATCTTCTATTGCCCTTGCTATTTCAGAGAAAAACGGATTTGTTATATCTGGTAATATAATCCCTATAGAATAGCTTTTTTTAGTAGCTAGACTCCTTGCTATTGAATTAGGTATATAATTTAATTCCTTTGCTATATTTAATATTTTTTCTCTAGTCTCCCTACTTATATTTTCATCTTTATTATTAAAAACCATTGAAACTGTCGTTTTTGAAACCCCTGCCATTTTAGCTATATCATTTATAGTAACCTTTCTCATAAAACCACCCTTTTAAAATTATTGCGTCACCTTTTAAAGATGACGCAACTTTAACTTTATATTACTTCTTTATTACTTTTAAATCAACTGGAATTTGTTTTTCTACACTTTCACCCTTCATTAGCTTAACTGCATTTTCAATAGCTAAGCTTCCCATTAGGTCTGGTTGTTGTGCTATAGTTGCTGCCATTTCACCATTATTTACTGCTGTAACTGCATCTGGTGTACCGTCAAATCCTACTACAATTACATTTTTATTTGCTGTCTTTAATGCCTTTATTGCACCTAATGCCATTTCATCATTATGTGCAAACACTGCGTCAAAGTCTGGTGTAGCTTGTATTATGTTTTCCATTACGTTTAATCCCTTTTGTCTATCAAAGTCTGCTGATTGGCTTGCTACAACCTTTACATCTGCCTTATTATCAACAACTTCATGGAATCCCTTTCCTCTATCTCTTGTTGCAGATGCCCCTGGTATACCCTGTAATTCAACTATCTTTGCCTTACCACCTAATTTTTCTAAAATAAATTCTGCTGCTAACTTTCCTCCAGCTACATTATCTGAAGCTATATGGCAAGCAACTTCAACTCCATTTGCACCTCTATCTACAGTAATTACAGGTATATTCTTTTCCTTTGCTACATTGATTGAATTTGCAACTGCATCACTATCAGTTGGGTTAATAATAAGAACTGAAATTCCTTGTTGAACTAAATCTTCTACATTTGATCTTTCCTTAGATGCATCATTTTGTGAATCTAAAATAACTACTTCATATCCTAACTCTTTAGCCTTCTTTTCTGCGCCTTCCTTCATTGATACAAAGAATGGATTGTTAAGCGTAGAAATAACCATACCAATTTTTTTGCTGCCTTCATTTGTTGTCTTGCTAGAACATCCTGTAAATGTTCCAAATACAAGTGTTAAAGCTAAAATTGTTGATAGAACCTTAATAATTTTTTTCATAAGTTTACCTCCTTTTATTTTTTATTCTTCTTGTCTAGTAATACTGCAAGAAGAATTACTAAACCTTTAACAATTGATTGATAAAATGGAGAAACATTCATTAAATTTAATCCATTGTTTAAAACCCCTATTATCATCGCACCTATAATTGTTCCTGTAATTGAACCTTCTCCACCTGATAAGCTTGTACCTCCTAAAACCACAGCTGCTATAGCATCAAGTTCATAACCAGAACCTGCATTTGGTGAGGCTGAACCTATTCTGCTTGTAACAATTATTCCACTTATAGCTGCAGCAATACCTGAAATTAAATATACTGTTGTCTTGATCTTTTCTGTATTAATTCCTGATAATCTAGCTGAATCTTCATTACCACCTAATGCATAAACGTATCTACCATATCTTGTTTCGTTAATTAAATACCATGTTATTACAAAAACTATCGCTGTAATTATTACTGGAAAAGGTATGCCTATTATTTTAGCATTACCTATAAAGCTAAACTTTCCTAACAATCCAGATATAGGTGTACCATTTGTATATACATAAGTCACTCCTCTAAATATAGTCATTGTTGCTAATGTAACTATAAATGGTTGTATCTTACCCCTAGATACTAAAGCTCCATTAATCAATCCTATTAATGCACCTATTATAATACTCACAGCTAATGCTAAAAATAAACTGTGTGTTTTAATGTATATACTTGCAGCTACTGCTCCGGAGATTGCTAATATAGATCCTACTGATAAATCTATTCCTCCTGTTAAAATAACGAAGGACATACCTATTGCAATTATTGCATTAACTGAAACTTGAGTTAATACATTTAATATATTGTTTATATTTAAAAACCTTGGAGTAATTATTGATATAATTACACATAAAGCAATTAGCCCTATTAAAGACTTAAATTTTATAACAAACGCCTTTATATTGCTCATTTTTTACACCCCTTAATTTGTAATTCCAACAGCATATTTCATTATTGTTTCTTGATTTGCTTCTTCTCTAGTTAGTTCTCCACTAATCTTTCCTTCATGCATTACAATTATTCTATCACTTATTCCTAATATTTCTTCCATATCAGATGATATCATCATTATTGCTTTACCTTGAGCCTTAAGTTCATTTAAAAGCTCATAAATTTCCTTTTTAGCTCCAACATCTATTCCTCTGGTTGGTTCATCAATAATTAATATATTTGGTGAATTTAAAAGCCATTTAGCAAGAATAACTTTTTGTTGGTTACCACCACTTAAATTTTTAATAATTTGATATGGTGAAGAAGTTTTAATTGAAAGTTTTTTAGTATACTCTTCACAATCCCTAAGTTCCATCTCTTTATTTATTCTAAATCCTCTACCTTCATATCTCTTTAAATTTGCAAGACTCATATTATGAAGAACTGTTAGATTAAGAACTAGCCCCTCTTTTTTTCTATCTTCAGATAAATAAGCAATACCACTCTCTATTGCATCCTTAGGTGATCTTATTTCAACCTTTTTTCCTTCTACAAAAATTTCTCCACCTGTTTTTTTGTATTCTCCAAAAATAAGCTTAGCAAGTTCTGTTCTTCCTGATCCCATCAAACCTGCAATCCCTAAGATTTCTCCCTTTCTTAGCTTGAATGATATATCTTTTAATTTTTTACCCATACATACATTATTAACTTCTAAAGCTATATCTCCTAAATTTGCTTTTCTATAAGGGAACTGTTCTTCAAGCTTTCTTCCTACCATCATAGAAATTAATTTTTCTTTATCAACATTACTTAATAATTCTTCTCCAATAAATTCACCATCTCTTAATACAGTAACTCTATCACATATTTCATATATTTCTTCCATCCTATGTGAAATATAAATAATTGCTACACCCTGTTCCTTAAGTTGCCTTATAATCTCAAATAGTTTCTTTGTTTCTACGTCTGTTAGAGCAGTAGTAGGCTCGTCCATAACAATAATTTTTGAATTCTTTGACGTAGCCTTTATTATTTCAATCATCTGCATTTCTCCAACTGTAAGCTCTTTAACTAATGTTTTTGGAGATATATTAAAATCAAACTTTTTCAGTAATTCCTCTGTTCTTTTTATCATTTCGTTTTTATTTAGTTTAAACATTGAGGAAGTTATTTCATGTCCTAAAAAAAGATTTTCATATATAGTTAGGTTTGATAAAAGTGAAAGTTCCTGATGAATAATAGAAACACCTAGTTCTTCAGCATGTTTTATTCCTTGTATTTCAACTTCTTTGCCGTTTATTTTTATACTTCCTTCGTCCTTTTTATATACACCACTTAGGATTTTCATAAGAGTTGACTTGCCTGCTCCATTTTCTCCAAGCAAGGCCATAACTTCTCCTGAATAGGCTCTTAAATTTACTCCTTTTAACGCCTTAACTCCAGGGAAAGATTTTTTTATATTTATCATCTCTAAAATAGGTTGTTTAATCATTTTTTTGCCCCCTTAAAATACAACTCCTGATTTCAATATTACATTTGCATAGGGAGTTTGTTCACCTGTTCTTATAACTGCCTTACAATCCTTAAGTTTTTCTTTTAACTCTTCATGAGATACTATTGTAATTTTTACATCTCCAACTTCTTTTTCAATTTGTTCATATACAAAATTGCTTACCTTAATAGTCTCTTCTGCAATAACTACTTCCTCTACCTTAAGTTCAATTAAAACAGCCTTCAATGTATCTATAAATGAAGGTATATTTTTCACTAGAGCCAAATCTATTCTCCTTACATTATCAGGAATAGGAAGTCCGCAATCTCCTATAGCTATTGAATCTGTATGCCCCATTTTTGCTATTACTTCAGAAATTTCATGATTTAATATACCAATCTTTTTCATATTAATTCCTCCCCAAATATCTCCTTTAATTCCCACATATATGGAATTGATGATTGTGCACCTTCTCTTGTAACTGCTATTGCAGAAACCTTATTTGCAAATTTAACCGCTTCTATTAACACATCAAAACTTAAATTGCCTTTTTTAGAAATATAATGTGACAAACCACCTATAAAAGAATCTCCTGCTGCTGTTGTATCTACTGCATTTACCTTTTGGGCTTCAACTATAGTAAATCTTTCATTATCTATAATTGCAGCTCCCTTTTCCCCTAATGTTATAATCACATACTTAGCTCCTTTTTGAAGCATTATTGCTGCTGCATCCTTTATACTCTTTTCATCAATTGGCTTTATTCCTGTTATAACTTCTGTCTCTGTTTCATTTGGAATTACTATATCTGATAATTTTATTAACTCCTCTGGTATTTCTCTTGCAGGAGCTGGATTTAATATAGTTATACTGTTATTTTGTTTTGCTAGTTTAAATGATTCTATTGCAGTTTCAACAGGTGTTTCAAATTGTGTTATTACTATTTTGGATTTTATAATATTACTTAATCTATTTATATCTTCATTATTTATATTAAGATTAGCACCTGCATAAACTGATATATTGTTTCTACCATCTTTATCTACATAAATAAGGGCTACCCCTGTTGGAGTTTCTTCATCTATCTTTAAATACTTAGTCTCTACTCCATCTTTATTTAAATTATCTATTAGTATCTTCGCATTTTCATCGTCACCTACACATCCTACCATAACCACACTACTTCCCATTCTTCTTGCAGCAACTGCTTGATTAGCTCCTTTACCTCCAGGTATTTTTTTAAACCCCTTTGCTAAAACAGTCTCTCCTATGTTTGGTATTCTTTCAACATTTACAACCATATCCATATTTAAACTTCCTACAACACATATATCATACATATTATATACACTCCTTTTGTTACTTTGAGTAAACCGTTTTAGTAAACCGGTCAAGTATATTATAATATATTTTTAATTTTTCTGTCAATTTTAAATTTAATTTATTTTTTGTTAAAATAATAACCTGCACTTTAGTCTGTATGTATTTTTCAAAATATTTAGTAAACATTCAGTGGATATGCTATAATACAAATGTACACTTAATCTATAGGGGGGATAATATGAAGAAAAAAGATCTCATTTGGATTGCTACAATAATACTAATAGCCTTTCTTCTAATCTATAAACCAACTCATTTAGCTTTTATTAATGCAACCAAATCGCACCCATATATCATGGGCTTTATTAAGGTTTCTATACTTGCTACATTGGGGGAACTACTTGCTATTAGATTAAAAGTTGGAGACTATAAAAAGCCATACGGATTAACATATAGGTTTATAGTTTGGGGGTTATTTGGTATGGCATTTACACTTGTATTTGAAGTTTTTGCACAAGGTGTATTAGCTTCAATGAATAAAGGCCTGCTTCCAAATAGCAGCTATCCCTTTGTATTTGCTTTTTTTACAAGCTTCATAATGAATACAATATTTGCTCCTACCTTCATGGCACTACATAGGATTACTGATACATATATAGATCTTGGACAAGGTAAGTTAAGTTTAATATTAAAAACAAATCTTAAGGACGTAGTAAATAAAATAGATTGGTATGGGTATATAAGTTTTGTAGTTTTAAAAACCATTCCTTTCTTCTGGGTTCCTGCCCATACAATTACTTTTCTTTTACCCTCTGAATATAGAGTTCTTATGGCTTCATTTTTATCTATAGCCCTTGGTGCAATTCTTTCAATAGCTAAAAGATAAAGGAGAGCTAGTGCTCTCCTTGTTTCATTAATATTCTCTTTATCTTAAGCTCCCTTATATCCTTTAAAGTCTTTTCATTATAAATATTCAGCATCCTACTTTTACTCTTATATACCCTTTGAGATGTATAAATTCCATAGTGTCCTGAAAAAAGGTAGCTTACTATACATGCAATAAACATAAATACAACTCCATGACTTCCAAACATCTCAATACCCAAAATAAATGATGAAATTGGTGTATTAGTAGCACCACAAAATACAGATATAAGACCAAGTGCAGCTAAAAATGAAGCAGGAAGCAAAAGTATATTAGATAGTATATTTCCTAAAGTTGAACCAACAAAGAATATAGGAGTTACTTCTCCACCTTGAAAACCTGCACCTAACGTAACAGATGTAAATAAAGTTTTTAAAATAAAACTGTATTTTGGTACATGCCCATCAAATGCAGCCTTAATCATAGGAAGCCCTAACCCTAAATACTCCCTTGTATCAAAAATATATGTTAATAAAATAACCATACATCCTCCAATAAAACTTTTTAGGACTGCATTCTTAGTTATTCTATTAAATAGAGATTTTGATATATGAACACCCTCACTAAAAATAATGCTCATTATTCCAAAAATTGCTGCCGCAACTATAACCTTTATTACATTTATTGGTGTTACAGCTGGTACAGAATAAATGTGATAATGTGAATGTGTTGCTCCAACTAAAGTAGCAACATAATCTCCTATAAAAGCAGACATAAATGAAGGGATGAGAGCCTCATAATGCATATATCCTATAGCAATAACTTCCACAGCAAATATAGTTCCTGCAAGAGGTGTACCAAAGACTGAACCAAACCCACTGCTTATACCACACATTAAAATAATTTTCATATCATGCTTATCTAATTTAAATAATCTTCCTATAAATTCTGATACACTTCCACCCATTTGTACTGCCGTACCTTCTCTTCCTGCTGATCCTCCAAATAAGTGTGTTAAAAATGTACCTAAGAACACCAAAACAGACATCCTTAACGGTATTTCCCTATCTCCATAATACGCCTGTTCTATAATTAAATTGTTTCCTTTAGCAGAATTTTTTCCATACCTTGAATATAGAAAACTTACAAATGCTCCTGCAAAGGGAAGTAAGAATAAAAGCCATGGATTTAACTCTCTTAAATCTGTTGCTAATTTTAAGCTTTTTAAAAATAAAGCTGACAGAATCCCCATAACACATCCAACTATACTACTTAAAAAAAACCATTTTATAAGAGAAAGCATTAAAATAAAATGATCAAGCTTTTTTATAAAATTGATCACCCTTCTATGCATCTATCTCCCCCCAATTTAGCTAACCTCTCTTTGCAATCTATCCTCTTCCCTTTCTAGTAAGTAGTTTGCCGATAGCTTTATAAACACCGCTCCAAGTGGTGCTGTTACAAGAATAGACAATACTGCAACAGCTAAAATAACTTCACCTGAAGGAATACCTAATGATAAAGGAATTGCTCCTATTGCCGCTTGAACAGTAGCCTTTGGAATATAGGCTATCATACAAAATACCCTTTCCTTCCAATTCAAATCTGTTCCAAGTGTTGAAACTAAAACCCCTAAACTTCTACCAATAAGTCCAATAAAAATTACCAACAGTCCCTTAAGACCTGCATTAAGTGCAACATTTATGTTTACTTGAGATCCTACTAGAACAAATAAAAATATCTCTGCAAATACCCACATTTTATTAAACTTTGAAGCCAATCTTTTGGCTACATTTGGAATTTTTTCAAGTAGTATAAAACCTATAGTCATTACTCCTAAAAGTCCTGCAATTTCAATTTTATTTTTCAACTCATTCTCTATTACTGTAAGCAGAATAGCTGAGCCTAAAATTAAAGCTACCTTCTTTGTATCTCTAATATGGTACTTTTTAAACATCCAAACCATAATAAATCCAATAATTAAACCTAATAGTATACCTAAAATTATTGATACAGGTATTTTAAATAATTCTATTCCTATATTTACATGGCTTCCACTATAAAGTCCTAAAAATGTTGAAAATAACGTTATTGCAAAAACGTCATCTATTGAAGCCCCTGCTAATATTATTGTTGGTATACCTTTATTTGTACCTATTTTCTTTTCCATAAACTCTAACATCTGAGGTACAACAACTGCTGGAGATACTGCTGCAATTATAAAACCTAGTATTCCACCCTCTATAAATGAAAATCCTAATATCTTTGTTGATATAAATGCAATTGTAAATCCTTCAAATATACCTGGAATACAACTAAATTTAAGTGCTGTTGCACCTACCTTATTTAGATCATTTCTACTAATACCAAGCCCAGCTCTAAGAAGAATAATAACTAAAGCTATCTTTCTTAAGTCAGCAGATATTTTTAAAAGTTCAGGATCAAGTATATTAAATACATAAGGTCCTGCAACAACACCTAAAATTAACATCCCAAGAAGTCCTGGAAGCTTTATTTTGGTAAATATGTAGTTTGAAAATAAACCTAAAATTAAAAGTAATGCTATACTTGCCGTCATTTTAAACCCTCCCTCAATAATATTATGTCCAAAACAAAAAAACTCCTACAGAAAACATAAAGTTATCTGTAGGAGTCATTAGCCAAAAGGCGGTTAAAGGTGAACTCCATCACCTTAGTTTATTTTAGCAAAATTAAAACTATATATCAAGTACTCAAAATCAATTTACCCAAACAGTTGTCTTTGAAGGTATATTTTTGTAAAACCAATATGAATCATCTACCTTCATTCTTATACATCCGTGAGATAATTTTTTACCAACATTAGGATTTAAAATAGTCTTTCCATCCTTAGCAAATAGTATAGAGTGGAATAGATATCCTCCCTTTAATCTTATCCAATTCTTTACTCCAACCTTGTATTGAGGGAAGTATTTCCATGTACCTCTTTGTCCATCAAGTTCAAATAATCCTATTATCGTTGGAGTAGCATCCTTACCTGTTGCAACTACAAAATCCTTTATCAAGTTGTATTTTCCCTTTTTATCTTTCATAAATACATATGTTCTCTGTCTTGCAATATCAACCCATACAAAATAATTTGTTTTTGACTTAAAATTTTTACTATTTACATATAGCTCTAAGTCCTCTTTTCTTAGTGTATCCTTTAAAATTGGGCTAGGATTTATAATTAAATAACTTTTTTTAATCCAGCCTACTATTCCATTTTGAAGCTTTATTAAATACCACTCTTCTTTATTATCTAATATTATTACCTTTGTTCCCTTTAAAACCTTAGTTTTAACTTTTCCTTTAACACTAGATGTATATATATTTGTATCTAACTTTATTGTTGCTGTAGGAATAGATGAAACTATTCTTTTTTCAATATCCTGAAGATTTAAAGGTATAACCTCTACTTCACATTCTGCTTTAAATCCCCCATCTAATGTTGTAACAATGATTTTTGCAGTTCCAATTCCAACTGCAGTTACTTTTCCATTGTTGTCAACTAAAACTACATTTTTATTTTTATCTTTATCCTTTATATCCCATTTTACTCCTTTATTTGTTGCATTTTCAGGAAATACCTTTGCAGTTAAATTAAATGTTTCACCTATCTTCACTTTTTTCTTAGTTTCAGTCAATATTACACCAGATACATTAATAGGCTCTACAATTATTTTACATTCTGCTGTCACTTCTTTTATCTCTTCATTTATCTTTGACTTAACTGTAACTTTTATTGTTAATTCACCTATCGTCTTTGCAATAACTTTACCATTATTATCAACTACAGCTACTTTTTCATTACTTGAACTCCAAATAACTTCTTCATATACTGCATTTTCTGGTTGGACTTTTATCTTAAGTTCAAAACTCTCTCCTACTTTTAGCTTTTTCTGATACTTATCGTTTTCAACCTCTACATTTTCAAAAACTACCCTCTCCACTGGAATTATTTCGTTACCTTGTTCTGCATTCCCTTCCGCTTTAGCTACACTAAAGTATGTAATCGGAATGAGTGCTGTAAAACAAAAAACAAACAGTAGTGTTAATAGAAATTTTGATATTAACTTTCTTACCATAAACATATACCCCCACATATTACTTATATTTAACAAACACTTTTAAATTATATTTTATTTACTTTATAAATATAAGTGATAAAAAAGCTTAAAATAAGCAATAAAACTCAAAAACCACTTAAATAAACAGTTTTTCTCATGTTTTCTCTTTAAATCAGTATATTTATATCACTTATGGTACGGTTCACCGTTTATAATCCTAAATCCCCTGTAAATTTGTTCAAGAAGAATTAGTCTCATAAGTTGATGTGGAAAGGTCATCTTTGAGAAGGATAGTTTATAGTTTGCTCTATTTAAAACTGATTGAGAAAGACCTAGAGAACCACCTATTATAAAAGCTATACTACTCTCTCCTAAAAGAGCCCTTTGGCTTAAAAATTCTGCAAGCTCCTCAGATGAAAGCTGCTTACCCTTTATATCAAGTGCAACAACATACATATTGTCCTTTATATGTTTTAAAATCCCTTGCCCTTCCTTTTCCTTAACCAATTCCTCTTCCTTTGGTGAGAGGTTGTCCGGAGCCTTTTCATCTGGAACTTCTATTATATCTACCTTTGCATATTTTGATAACCTCTTTAGGTACTCATTTATTCCTTCCTTTAAATATTTTTCCTTCAACTTACCAACTGATATTATTATAATATTCATATCCCTTCTCCTTTCTGAATAAAAATAGGCCTGTTTAGGCCTACAAATTAACATCCACTGTTTTTATTGTCCCAACAGGTGTTTTAATGGTTACCTTACAAGTACTTCCTACACCCTTTTTATATATTTCCTCCTTTAGTTCCATCATTGTGTTTACTTCCCTATCATCAATTGCTATTATTATATCTCCCTCTTTAATTCCTGCTCTAGCTGCAGGGCCACCTCTTAACACATCATAAACATATATCCCCTTTTGTATCTTAAATTCAAAATACCCTGCAAGGTTCTTATCAAAGGCTTTAATTCCAAGAGATGGAGTTTCAAAGCGACCTGTTCTTTTAATTGAATCTATTATTGGCTTTATTATATTAACCGGAACTGCAAATCCTATCCCTTCTGCTGAAGTTACTTTAACAGTATTTATACCAATAACCTCACCAGATGTATTTACAAGTGGTCCACCACTATTCCCAGGATTAATAGAAGCATCTGTTTGAATCAAATCCTCCATAAAAACACCCTCAGAAACTTCAATTGTTCTATTTAGCGCACTAATTATTCCTGCGGTTACTGTCCTTTGGAATGTAAGCCCAAGGGGATTACCTATTGCAATAACTGTTTGGCCTATCTTAACATTTTTAGAATCTCCAAGCCTTGCAACATTTAAGTTCTTTTCCTCTATCTTTACAATAGCAAGGTCTAACACTTCGTCTGCCCAAACTACATTACCATTCGTTTCTCTACCATCATATAATGAAACTACTATATCTGAAGATGAATACCCTGCCACATGATTATTAGTTAAAATATATCCATCCTTATCTATAATAACCCCACTTCCTATACCCTGTATCCTCTTATTTTGAAAAAAGCTTCTTTGAATTTTTGTTGTTTTTATACCCACAACCGCTGGAATAACCTCTTCAGCTGCACTTGTGATATCTGTCTTTACAGTTTCATAAACTACCTCTTTTTTAGTTTCAACCTTTGGCTGTTCCTTGGGTTGAAACTTTTGTATAAGTGCCTCTGGTGCAAAGGTTAATATTAAAAATCCTCCTAATATTGCTCCGAACATTGCTGCTAAAAAATAGCCAAATACAGAAGGCCTCCTCCTGCCATAATACTCCATAACCTCACCTCTTATATGGAATAATATTTACCTACCCTATCCCTATGTGCAATATCTAAGTCCAAATCCACTCCATCTTTAATGCCATTTGATTCTAAAATTGATACAACTGTTCTATAGGCCAGTTCTGGATAGTTGTTTATTTTACTTAAATGTCCTAGTACAACCTTTTTTATCCTACTATTTAGTATATCCACAATCGTCCTGCCACAATCCTCATTTGATAGATGTCCTATATCACTTAAAACTCTTCTTTTAAGATGGTATGGATATGGCCCAACCTTCAACATTTCAACATCATGATTAGATTCTAGAAGTATTAAATCGGAATCCTTGATATTATTTTTAACCTCCAAGCTTGCATGACCAATATCTGTTGCTATTGATATTTTTTTATTTTTTTCAACAAAACTATATCCACATGGGTTAGATGCATCATGAGGAATTTTAAATGGAATAACCGTAATATCACCTATTTCAAAAGGTTCATATCTATTAAAAACTTTAATATTTTCTTCTTTTACATCCCCTATCTGTGATTCCATTGCAATCCAAGTTTCTGCATTAGCATATATGGGTATATTAAACCTTCTTGATAGAATACCAGCCGCCTTTATATGATCATCATGTTCATGAGTTATTAATATAGCCTTTATTTCACTTGGATTTACCCCTATTTCCAATAGAGCTTCTTGTATTTTCTTCCCACTTAATCCCGCATCTACCAAAATCTTTGTCCTGTGCGTACCTATATATATAGAATTACCACTACTTCCACTGTATAATGTACAAAAATCCATAATCTCTCTCCTTTCATATGTATATTTTACTTTTTTTCCTTTATAACTACAATGGAAATTATTTATGTTATAATATTCTTGATATTAATTTACGGGGTGATACTATGAGCATTTATGATGAAGCACTGAAATTTCATGAAGAAAAAAAAGGTAAGATTGAGGTTATATCAAGGGTTGAGGTAAATAATGCATCTGACTTATCCCTTGCATATACACCAGGAGTTGCTCAACCATGTATAGAGATACATAAAAATCCTGAACTTGTATATACATATACAAGAAAATGGAATACCATTGCGGTTGTATCTGATGGAACTGCAGTTTTAGGCCTTGGTGATATAGGTCCTCTTGCTTCTCTTCCTGTCATGGAAGGCAAGGCAGTTTTATTTAAAAAATTTGCCGATGTAGATGCATTTCCAATTGTTCTAAATACAAAAGATGTAGATGAAATTGTAGATACAATAGTAAAAATATCTCCTTCCTTTGGTGGAATAAATTTAGAGGATATATCTGCACCAAGATGCTTTGAAATTGAAGAAAAACTAAAGCAAAAGCTTGACATTCCTGTATTTCATGATGACCAACATGGCACTGCAATTGTTTCTTTAGCAGCCCTTATTAACGCCCTTAAAATAGTAAATAAAAGGCTTGAAGATATTAAGATAGTTATAAATGGAGCTGGTGCAGCAGGAACCTCAATATGTAAACTCCTTATATCCTATGGAGTTAAAAATATAGTTGTTTGTGATAGAGTTGGAGCATTATATAGGGGAATTGAAAATGTAGATGAGTCAAAGAAAAGGTTAGCAGAAATTACAAATCCAAATAATGAAAAGGGTGCATTAAGGGATGTTATAGTAGGTGCAGACGTATTCATAGGTGTTTCTGCTCCAAATGTACTAACCAAAGATATGGTAAAGACAATGAATAAGGATGCCATTGTATTTGCTATGGCAAACCCAACACCAGAAATTTTCCCAAATGAAGCAAAGGAAGCTGGAGCAAGAATTGTTGGAACCGGTCGTTCTGATTTTCCAAATCAAATTAATAACGTATTAGCCTTCCCTGGAATATTTAGAGGTGCACTTGATGCAAGAGCTAAAATAATAAATGAAGAGATGAAAATAGCTGCAGCCCTTGCTATTGCAGAATCAGTTACAGAAAATGAACTAAATGAAGAATACATAATTCCTAAACCATTTAATTTACAAGTACAAAAGAAAGTTGCAAAAGCTGTATATGACGCCGCTTTAAAAAGTGGTGCAGCAAAAAGGGGCTAATTAGTTAGCCCCTTATTTTACTCTCTTTATTTTTGCACCCAATTTTTGTAATTTATACTCTATTTTCTCATATCCTCTATCTATATGTCTGATGTTAGTTATTTCAGTTACACCATCTGCAACAAGTCCAGCAACAACTAGAGCTGCTCCACCTCTTAAATCTGTTGCTGCAACTTCTGCACCTGATAGTTTATCTATCCCTTCAATTACAGCTATTCTTCCTTCTACTTTAATTTTTGCTCCCATTCTTTTTAATTCATCACAGTGTTTAAAACGTCCTTCCCATATACTTTCATTTATTATACTTACCCCTTCAGCTATTGTACACAACGTTGACATTGGTTGTTGAAGATCTGTTGGGAATCCTGGATATGGAAGTGTCTTTATATTTACACCCTTAGGTCTTTTTTTACAATAAACTCTTACTGTATCTTCTCCTTCCTCAACAATAACACCCATCTCTAAAAGCTTTGCAGTTATTGATTCTAGATGTTTTGGTATTACGTTCTTTAATACAACATCGCCTTGTGTTGCAGCTGCTGCCACCATATATGTTCCTGCTTCTATTTGGTCTGGTATAACACTATAGTTACATGCTTCTAATTCTTTAACACCATATATCTTAATTACATCTGTTCCTGCACCTTTAATTTTTGCCCCCATGCTATTTAAAAAGTTTGCAACATCTACAACATGAGGTTCCTTTGCAGCATTTTCAATTATAGTTACACCTTCAGCCTTTGTTGCAGCAAGCATTATGTTTATTGTAGCACCCACACTTACAACGTCTAAAAATATATGTGCTCCCTTAAGCCCTGATTCTGTATAGGCCTTTATCACACCATGTTCTATTGTTACCTTTGCTCCCATTGCTTCAAATCCCTTTATATGCTGATCTATTGGTCTTACACCAATAGGGCAGCCCCCTGGGAAAGCAACTTCTGCACGACCAAATTTAGCCAAAAGTGAACCTAAAAGATAATATGAAGCTCTCATCTTTTTAACTTCTTCACTTAAGGCTCTAAAATCCTTTACTCCCTTAACATCTATTTTTAATGCACCTTCTCCTACTTCTTCAACATTTGCTCCAAGAGACTTTAAAATTTCTTCTAGGCATTTTATATCCTCTATTTGTGGAAGATTCTCTATTACAAATTCACCTTTATCTGCAAGTATTACTGCAGGAAGAATCGCAACAGCTGCATTTTTAGCTCCGCCAATTACAACCTCTCCCTTTAAAGGAATTCCACCTTCTATAACTAATTTTTCCATAAACAGCACCCATCCTTCTATCTATATTAATTTATCTAATTATCCATATTTCTACCCATAGTTGATATTATAGCACTTAATCTTTATTTTTTTAATACATTTTTTTATTTTTTTTGATAACAAATTATAACTATATTGTTAATGAATAAAAAGTATTTTGTTTAAAATGTTGAAATTTTTGTTATATTCATTTACTATATAATTGGGGTGGTGTTTATGGACTTTAAACAAATAGAAGCATTTGTTAATGTAGCTAAATATAAGAGCTTTTCAAAGGCAGCTGAAGCAACATTCCTATCACAACCTACCATAAGTTCCCATATACTATCTCTTGAAAAGGAATTAAAGGTAGTTTTGTTTGATAGAAATGGAAAGGACATACGATTAACAGAGGCTGGTAAAATATTCTATGAATATGCCGTAAATCTTATAAACATTAGAAATTCTGCAATTTCTAATCTATCAGATTACGATAACAAAATATGTGGTAGAATTACTATAGCTGCTAGTACTACACCTTGCCGTTTTCTTCTTCCATATATGATTAAAACATTTAATGATATATATAATGAAGTAAATTACGACATTAAGGAAGGTAGTACACAATACGTAGTTGATCAGCTTCTTGCCTTTGAAGCAGATTTAGGAATTGTGGGAGAAATAATAGAAGATTGTAAATTAAATTATACTAAGTTATTTGAAGATGAATTAATTCTTGTTAGTAACCTAGATTACTTACCAGAAACAATAAAAATAAACGATTTAATTAAACTCCCATTTATTCAAAGGGAAGATGGTTCTGCCACAAGGCATGTATTTGAAAGAAGTTTAGAAGCTAAAAATATAAATATTGAAGATTTAAATGTTGTGTTAAATGTAAATAGCCTTGAAGCTGTAATTCAATTTGTTAAAAACAAGCTTGGGGTTGCAATAGTTTCATACTATGCTTGTAAAGATTTAATTGAAGCTGGTATTTTAAAATCCCACACCATTGATGACTTTAAAGTGTCAAGACCTATATACTTGGTATGTCATAATAAAAAGACTCTATCACCAGCTGCAAGAGAATTCATTTTACACATTAAACAAATGCAGTTTAATTTTTTTGATTAGATAAACTATTTTTTAACAAATATTGACTTTAACTTCTAAAAATGCTAAAATGTTTTCTGTCGCTGTCTTTAAAAGTGTAAATGGTGGGGGATAAATATGGTAAAAAACGAACTAAAGAAGAAAATTGAAAATCTATCAAATGAATTGAATTTACAACTAAAAAATGGTATAAGAAAAGAAAACTATTCAAAAGTATTATCCTTAAGCCAAGAACTTGATAAGTTGATAGTTCTTTACACAAAGCTTTCAGTAACAGTATAAAAGCGTGGGTTTCCCACGCTTTTATTAATGGCATCCTGAGCATGTAGAGCATCCACCACTGCAACTTCCCTTGCCGTAAAACTTTCCTTTATATATTCTTTCTACATTTTCACTTTTACACTTTGGGCATAATACCTTATCATTACTATTTACTATTTCAAAAAACTCATGTCCACATTCCTTACATTTAAAGTCAATTAACGCCATAATAATCCCTCCCTGTAATCATTTTATCACCTATAAAAAACATAAGCAACGTATAAGGCTACCATAATATACTAAATAATTTTTATACAAAAGGATTTTAATGCATATAAAAATATGTAACAAACTTAGTATTAGATGCATATAATGTATTGCATAAATTTAAATAGGTGATATAATGTTTTGGTTTTTAAACAAAAAGATAGATAAAAAATTAAAGGAATATATGAACATAAACTCTAAAAGAAAAATACCTGTTATAGTAACCTATAAAAATAATCTAAAATCTAGTAAAAACTCTATTGTTTATAATGGTGGTAAAATAAAATATGAATACAAGATAATAAATGCAATAGCATGTGAGCTTTCTCCTATATCAATTGACAAAGTTACAGAAAACCCAGACATATCTTATATTTGTTTTGATTACAAAGCTATGCTTTGTTTAAATAATATTTCTCAGACTATTGGTGTAAAATTTGCCCACAGCCTTTCTCTAACTGGTAAAGATATAGGAATAGCACTAATTGACACCGGATGTTTTCCACATCCTGACCTTATCTCAAATAAAAATTCAATAGTGTATTTTAAAGATTTCATTAATAATATTAGCAAGCCATATGATGATCATGGACATGGAACTTTTTTATCTGGAATAATTGCATCAAGTGGACATACAAACAAATCCTATAAGGGAATTGCACCTGACTCAAAATTATGTATATTTAAATGTTTTGATTCTTTAGGCTATGGATATATGTCAGACATTATAATAGCAATTGAATCAATAATATTAATGAAGGATGAATTTAATATAAGGATTGTCTGTTTACCCTTCGAATTTCCATATATAAATAGCTTGCCTAATAATCCTCTTGAAAAGGCAATAAATAAACTTATTGAAAATAACATAGTTCCTGTCGTATCTTCAGGAAATTTAGGTCCGCAAAGTATGAGCATATATTTCCCGGGTAATATGAAGGATGTCATAACAGTTGGAGGTGCTTATGTTGATTCAGATAGAAAAACTATTAAAATTGCAAATTTTTCAGGAAGGGGACCGACTATTGACGGAATAAATAAACCCGATCTTGTAGTTCCATGTATAAATGTGCTGTCATTAAACTGTGATAGAAATTATAACCCTTTAAGAACTTACAAATATTCAATTCAAAATCCCTACACTTATGCATCAGGCACCTCCATATCTAGTGCTGTTATATCTGGATGTATAGCACTTTTACTTGAATATAACCCTAATCTTACAGTTAAGGATATAAAAAGCATTCTTATTTTATCTTCAAAATCTATAGGTGAAAACAAAAATGCTCAAGGTGCAGGAATGTTCGTGTTTGATAAAATACTAAAAAAATAAGCCCCTATGGGGCTTATTTTATATACTTAATTGGATTTTGAGGTACTCCATTTTTTCTAATTTCAAAATGAAGATGTGGTCCTGTTGATCTTCCTGTTGAACCTACTGCTGCTATCAACTGTCCTTTTGATACCCTAGTTCCCGCAGATACATACAATTTACTTGCATGGCCGTATACTGTTCTATATCCGTTTCCATGATCTATCATTATGCACTTACCATATCCTGACATCCAACCTGCAAAAACTACCCTTCCTGCATCTGCTGCATGTATTGGGGTACCTGTAGGTGCTGCTATATCAATTCCTTCGTGCATTCTTCCCCATCTTCTTCCAAAGTGAGAGGATATGTATCCTCTTGAAGGTCTTATAAACATTCCTGAAGCAACTATATTAGATTGTTTAGTTCCTATGACAACAACCTTATTCTTAGGTTCCTTTATTAGTTTTGATGCTATCAGAGTTTCATCAACAACATTTCCATTTACTACTTTTATATTCTTAGTAACTTCAGCTAAACCATTACTTCCATATTCCTTTACTACCTGCTTACCCTTATTTATAGTTTTATCATATACTTCCTTTACTTCATAAGGAACTTCTTCATTGGTTACTACATTTAAATCCATTTCCACATTAAAATATGGCTCGTTTTTCACTATTTTTATTTCCTGTCCTGGTTTAATCTTATTTAGATCCAGCTTTGGATTATATGTAGTAATTTGATCAATGCTTAACCCAAACTTTGATGAAATTTCCCAAATAGTGTCTCCTTCTTTAACTATATATGTCTGTTCAACTAATTTTCCCTTTATTATTTTTTCTGCTACTTCATCTACATCTTCAACTAATATGGCATCTACATATTGAACTGTAAAGTTTATATTTTCATCTATTTTAAATGAATTGATCTCTACTGAAATTGTTTTATCATACTTTGGTATATATCTTTTCTTTAAAGTTTCAACTAATAATTCATAATCATTCTTTGAAGCTAAAACTGCAACCTGAACATCTCCAACTCTTACTATATATGCTGGAATTTTAAGTTTCAGCTCTTTTCTAAGCCTTGTCTCTATCTCCTGTGAATTTAAAGTTTTTCCGCTACCATCTTTACATTTATCTATTTGTACATCCTTTAAAACATACTTTCCATCTGTCTGCTTTATTCTTTCTACTGCCTTATTTACTTCATCTATTCCTTTTACATAGCCTAATTCTTTTCCTGAAACCTTAACCATATAAATTGCGTTAGACTGAACATAAAGATTAAGAGTAAGTACAGTTAACGCAATCCCAAATAGTACCCCCATTAAACCACTATACTCAATTCTTTTAATAAACTTAACAAAATTATTCACCACTTCCCCTCCTTTCGTACATATTTATAATACTATAACTTACCTTCAAGTGCAACAAACAGTTTCTTACTTAATATATGCTATATTTTATTTTTTATTCATATTCTACTTTATTGAGGTATATAATCACTTCTGTTATAATATTATAAGCTAAAAAATCCATTAGGAAGTGATAAAATGCCAAACATCACATTGTCTCCTCCAGAGGCTAAATTTATCCCTTTATCTACAGTATTTATTGATAAATACTTACCAAAAGCTCATGGAGACTATATTAAAGTTTACTTAACCCTTTTAAGATTGTCTTATACTAATACCATATGTTCTACAGAAATTATTTCTAAAAAATTAAATATACCAGAATCTGAAGTTATAAACGCATTAGGCTATTGGCAGGAGAATAATTTAATTTATATCTCTGACAGCGGAGAAATAAGTTTTAATTCCTTCAATTTAGATGATGATTCCTGTTTTGTTGTTATAGATAATAACAAAAATATATTTAAAGAAATAGAGATAGCTCTTGGAAGACCTCTTACCCCTTCAGACTATAAGTTTTTCACTATGCTTATGGATAAATTTAATTTTTCATTAGAGGTCCTAATTTTTCTTATTGAATATTGTGTATCTAAAAAGAAAACAGATATTAGATATATAGAAAAAGTTGCAATAGGCTGGCATGATAAGGGAATAAAGACCATAGAAGATGCTCAAAATCATATAAAAAAGCATGAAGAAAAGTGGGCAAATTATAGAAAGATATTAAATTATATAGGATTGAAGGACACAGATATATCCATACCTCAAGAACAACTATTAGAAAAATGGGTATATACCTATAAAATGCCTTTAGATGTTATATTAGAAGCCTGTAGAATTGCTATTATGAGAATAAACGAAGCTAATCTTAATTATATAGATAAAATAATTACCGATTGGAATAATTTAGGGGTAAAAACAATTCAAGATATTAAAAAGCTTGATAAAAAGGCAACTAAAAAAGATAAAACAGTAAAAAATGTACATCCTTATATAGCTTACAGTGGTCAAAGACAATATGATATAAATGAACTTGAAAAGAAGCTCCTAGGAAGGGGGGAATTAAATGAAGAATAAATATATATCTGAAATTTTAAATGAGTACGAAAAGCTAAGAGAAAATGCAAAGTTAGAACAGTCAAAACGTATTGAAGAAATATATGAAAAGATACCTAGAATAAAGGATATAGATAAAGAAATCTCACAAATAGGATTTAGAATTGCAACTTCTGTTGTTTCTAAAGATATAGATAATATAGAAGAATATATAAATACTCAAAAAGAAAAAATTACAGATCTTAAAATTGAAAAGACTGAACTTCTATCTAGATATGGATATCCAATAGATTATATGGAAATAAAGTATAAATGCAAAAAATGTAAAGATACAGGATATATAAATAATAAATACTGTAGTTGTTTTAGACAAAAACTCATAAATAAGTATTATCAACAATCAAACTTAAATGAAATATTAAGAACAGAAAACTTTGATACATTTAACTTTGAATATTATTCCTCTAGACCTTATGAAAATGAAGAATTAAGTCCACGTGACAATATAGAAAGAATATATGCATATGCTGTCAACTATACAAAAAACTTTGATAAAATAAATGAAAGCCTATTTTTTTATGGCAGTTCAGGTCTTGGAAAGACATTCTTATCAAACTGCATTGCAAAGGAGTTATTAGATAAGGGAAAGGTTGTAATATATCAAACTGCTGCAAATCTTATGGACATAATAAGAAGGTGTAGATTTGAAGAAAATTCCAACTATAATGAACTTAATGAACTCTTAGAGTGTGATTTCTTAATTATAGATGACCTTGGAACAGAA
Source organism: Thermobrachium celere DSM 8682 (assembly GCF_000430995.1). GTDB lineage: Bacteria > Bacillota > Clostridia > Clostridiales > Caloramatoraceae > Thermobrachium > Thermobrachium celere. The sequence goes on along the minus strand of NZ_HF952022.1, from coordinate 45,204 downwards.
CCTGTAACCCCCTATTCATACTCAGAACTATTTAATATAATAAACACTAGAATACTAAATAAGAAAAAAATGCTTATATCCACAAATTTTCAACTAAACGATATTATACAAAACTACCCTGAAAGAATAACATCAAGAATACTAGGACATTTTACTCTATTTAAATTTTATGGAGAGGATATTAGAATTCAAAAGAAATTTAAAAAATAAATGCTGGGGCTTCCCAGCATTTATTTTTATAGGTTCTATAATAAATGTTGGGGCGTAGCCCCAGCATATTTTTTTACAAAAAAAATATGCACCTGTTTAGATGCCTGATATAATAAATTACACACACACAATTTGAAAGGAGGCATCCAACAAGTGCACAATAATAATTTTATCAAAAACCTACTCGGTTTTAAAGATGTTATTGTAACAAAAATACTTAATACAGATAATTGCTTTGAGATTTATTTAGAAATGAAGAAGAAACCTCATACTTGCCCTTGTTGTAACTCTCAAACTCGTAGAGTTCATGATTATAGAATACAACGTGTTAAACACATTCCTCTATTCTTAAAACCTACTGTTCTCGTTATTAAAAAGCGTAGATATCGTTGTAATATTTGTGGTAAAAGATTTTATGAGCATATTGAATTCTTGCCACGTTATTATAGAATCACTAATCTTTTATCTATGTACGTTATAACAGAGCTTACTAATACTTATAGTATGTCAAGTTTAGCTTAAAAGAGTTAAATTTGTCTGTTGATACTATAAAGCGCWATTTTTAATAATGTCTCCTATCCTTCTGCTACTAC
>NZ_HF952022.1:0-44264 GCF_000430995.1 Thermobrachium celere DSM 8682 | reverse complement strand
GATTTGAATTGCTTAATAATGAATCAAAAGCTGCTTTACATGTTATGCTTTCTTATAATAGCGATTTAGCTATTGCTCATGCATTAAAAGAAAAGTTATTAAAAATTACTGAAACTGCATCTTCTTCTAAGGAAGCTCGTACTTTATTAAAGGAATGGATAAAACTTGCTCAAAATAGTGGTCTTAAAGAATTCAAAAAATGTGCTGATACTTATATTAGATATTTCGATGGAATAGTTAATTCTTTTGATATTCCTTACACAAATGCTTGTATAGAAGGATTTAATAACAAGATTAAAGTTATTAAAAGAAATGCCTTCGGCTTTAAAAATTTTGATAGGTTTAGAAATAGAATACTTCATTGTTGTAACTAAATTTTATAAAATATTATATTTAAAAGAACCCAACTACCGTTGGTCTTTTTGTCATGCAAACTTTTAGGCAAACTCCCTCAAAACCAATTTATCTTTCTAAAATTCCTCTCAAATAAGAAAGGACAGGCATTCTAAATGAATACCCGCCCCAACTATTGACAAAGAGCCTTTTTATAAACAAAGATATGCATTCTAATCAAATACACATTTCAATTATAAAACCTAAATAAAAAAGCACGCTCATCGCGTGCTTAATGGAGCCGGCTATAGGAATCGAACCTACAACCTACTGATTACAAGTCAGTTGCTCTGCCAATTGAGCTAAGCCGGCAAATATGGCGACCCAGAAGGGGCTCGAACCCTCGACCTCCGGCGTGACAGGCCGGCACTCTAACCAGCTGAGCTACTGGGCCATTTTTGGTGGGCACGACAGGGCTCGAACCTGTGACCCTCTGCTTGTAAGGCAGATGCTCTCCCAGCTGAGCTACGCGCCCATATGGTGACCCCTAGGGGATTCGAACCCCTGTTACCACCGTGAAAGGGTGGTGTCTTAACCACTTGACCAAGGGGCCATCATCTTTCACTGTCTCGGCTCATCGCCCCGACACTTGTATATATTACACTATTTTTCGTGTTAAGTCAACACCTTTTTTAAAAATTTTTTTCAGTAAATATTGGAAAATAAATAGAATAAAAAGCCCTATGAATAACCTAATTATTCATAGGGCTATAATCTTTTAAAACTTATTTATAACCATTGTCTGACTTCTGTTAGGACCAACAGATACTATTGATACTCTTGTTCCTGTATATTCTTCTATAAATCTTAAATATTTCTTTGCATTTTCATGTAGGTCATCAAATGTTTTAGCACCTTCTACTGAATTATCCCAGCCTTCAAATTCCTTATATATTGGCTTACATCTTTCTAAATCCTCAAGTGAAGCTGGGAAATAGTCTATTACTTTACCATCTAGTTCATATCCAACACATACCTTTATCTTTTCAATCCCTGCTAATGTATCTAGTTTTGTTATTGCAAGACTTGTTAAACCAGATATTCTAACCGCATATTTTAATATAACTAAATCCAGCCATCCACATCTTCTAGCACGTCCAGTTGTTGTACCATATTCAAAGCCCTTTTCTCTTATATAATCTCCCATCTCATCAAATAACTCTGTTGGGAATGGACCTTTTCCCACTCTAGTCGTATATGCTTTACATACACCTATTGCATTTGTTATCATTGTTGGACCAATACCTGCACCAACACAAACTCCACCTGATATTGGATGTGATGATGTAACATATGGGTATGTTCCATAATCTATATCTAAAAGAGTTCCTTGTGCTCCTTCAAACAGCACCTTTTTACCTGATTTAATCGCATCATACAGTACAACTGAAGTATCTTTAACAAATGGTCTTAATCTCTCCCCATATTCTACATATTCCTTATAAACTTCATCAAAGTTTAATTCTTCTCCTCCATATACTTCTTTTATAATTCTATTTTTTGCTGCTATGTTTATCTCTAGCTTTTCTTTAAGAGTTTCTTTATTTAAAAGATCACAAACTCTAATTCCTGTTCTTTCATGCTTATCTGTATAACATGGTCCTATACCTTTACCTGTTGTTCCTATATCCTTATTTCCCCTCATCTGCTCTGATAGTCTATCTATAAGTTTATGATAAGGCATAATAACATGTGCTCTATCACTTACTATTAACTTATCTTCAGATACCTTTACTCCTTCTTTTTCTAGATAACTTAATTCATCAAAAAATGCCTTTGGATCTATTACCACACCATTCCCTATAACGCAAAGTTTAGTATCATATAGAATACCAGAAGGTATAAGATGAAGTTTATATTTTTTATCTAAAACCTCAACTGTATGTCCAGCATTATTTCCACCCTGATATCTAACTACTACATCTGCTCCTTCTGCTAAAAAGTCTGTTATCTTACCTTTTCCTTCATCGCCCCACTGAGCTCCTATTACAACTAGTCCTGACATAAAATCACCTCATCCTGTTTATTATTTCTCTTGCGATAATAACTCCAGATACAGAAGCTTGTGCAAGTCCTCTTGTAACTCCTGCACCGTCACCTGCTGCAAATAGATTTTTAATTTGCGTTTCTAAACAATTTGAAAGCTTAAGCCTCATTGAATAGAACTTAACTTCAACTCCATATAAAAGAGTGTGTTTGGAATAAATACCTGGTGCTACTTTATCAAGTGCCTCCAACATCTCTATTATATCCTTTAAAAATCTATATGGTAATACCAAACTTAAATCTCCTGGAGTTGCATCCACTAAAGTAGGTTCAACAAGTCCTCTTCTTAACCTTTCCTCAGTTGTTCTTCGGCCCTCTAGGAGATCTCCTAACCTTTGAACTATAACTCCTTCACCTAACATATTAGCAAGGCTTGCAATATACTTACCATATGCTATTGGAGATTTAAAGGGCTTTGTAAAGTTTTTGCTCACTAGTAGCGCAAAATTTGTATTATTTGTCTTTTTATTTGCATAGCTGTGTCCATTTACTGTTTTGATTCCATCATTATTTTCAACAACAACTTCTCCATTTGGATTCATACAGAAGGTTCTTACTCTGTCATCAAAGGATTTTGTATAGTATATAAGCTTTGATTCATATACTGCATCTGTTATCTCCTTCATAACTATAGATGGACATTCGACTCTAACACCTATGTCTACTGGGTTTGTGTCAAATTCTAATTTTAATCTTTCAACTTCTTTGAAGAACCAATCGGAACCTTCACGCCCTGGACAAACAACTACATATTTTGCTCTATATTCCTCTCCTTCTTGAGTAATAATTCCCTTAATACTGTCATCCTCAACTATAATTTCCTTTACAGGTTTTAATGTAAAAACATCTATCTTCTTTCTTAGGTATTCTTCCATAGCCTTTAATATATTAAAACAGTTATCTGTTCCTAAATGTCTTATTCTAGCTGGTATAAACTTTAAATCTGCTGCAGCTGCCTTTCTCATTATCTCTTCAACTTTAGGTGTTATTTCTCCATGCACTTCACTTGGTCCACCAAATTCTAAATATATTTTATCTATATAATCAATTAGATTTTGTAACTCTCTTTTTTCAATGTATTCATCTAAAACTCCACCAAACTCAGTAGTTAGTGTTAATTTTCCATCACTATATGCTCCTGCTCCTCCCCATCCTGATACAATAGAACATGGAGTGCATTTTACACACTTTACCTTATTTTCACTGCTGGGGCATTTTCTATTCATCATACTTTTACCCTTTTCAAATAAGGCAATACTTAAATTAGAATTTTGCCTTACTAATTCAAGAGCTGTAAATATTCCTGCTGGACCTCCACCAACTATAATTACATCATAATTTTTCATAATACCCCTCCTTTTTACTCCAATAAAATACTACCAAACCCATTTATATAAGTCAATCAAAATTCGAATAATTTTATTGTTGATTTATATAATATTCGTTATATAACAAAATATATTTAAATTTTAAATGTATAATATTTGTATAATAACATATAAAACCCTACATTATGTAGGGCCTATACAATTAACATTATTATAATTAATACACTTAATATTATTCCTATATTAAATATTATTTTATAACTAGGTACATTTTTAAATTTTAATCTTAAATATAAAGAAAATGCTCCATTTATAAAATAGACTAAAAGAGAAACTACTTTAAAATATTTATTTGTTAAAATAGGTGATTTCCCCTCTAAAATCATTAAAACAATAAGTAAACCAATTAAATTAATTGACATTATTGTTTTATATATAATCCTATTTAATTTAGTATTATTAATCTCCTCAATTACTTCTTGCTTTATATCATTAATATATCTTTCCGTTCCATCTCCAATTCTAGTTTTAGATATTTTAGAACAAATTATTTGTACTATTTCTTTACTTTTTTCTATTTTTCTACTGTCAATACAAAGGCTTTTTTTAAAGTCAAGTTTTATATCCTTATCTCTTCCCATTTCCTTTTCTGTAGAGGGAGGATTTGTTCCTCTTATAAGCCACCTATTTCCCTCTTTGTATTTATCCACAATAAAGGTTAAAAAAACTCCCGATTTATTCACAGTTTCCACAAGATATATGTTGTTAAAGTATATAACTCTATCATTTTTTTTCGATTCACCATAGTATTCTATCCTATCATTGTGAATTATAACCTTTATCCTATTTACTCTAAAGTATGTATAAACTCCTAATGTAATTATTAGTATAGAAGTCAATACGACTTCATAACCTATATTCTTCCCACTAAATATAGGTATAACCCCTACTGCTATTCCAAACATTATAAGTAGTAGACTTTCAACTTTAACAGTTTTACTTGCTCTATACATTTTATCACTCCCTTCATAGTAAAAGTTCTATTTAATATTAATATATCCTTCTTACCAAAATTAAAAATTTGTAGTAAATTAGAAGTAGATACTAAAGAAGGAGTGATATTGTGGATAACTTGGGATTTATAAAGGTGGCAGCTTCTTCTCCAAAGCTTAAAGTTGCAAACCCTTTTTATAATGCTGAGGAAATAAAAAAAATTATACTTGAAGCAGACAAAAATTTAGCCAAAATAATAGTGTTTCCTGAGCTTTGTATAACAGGATATACATGTGCTGATCTGTTTTTACAAAAAAAATTAATAGACGAAAGCTATAAGGCATTAAAGGAACTCATTGATTCAACTTCCAACACAGACATTCTTTGTGCTGTAGGAATGCCTATTGTATTAAATCATATCCTCTTAAACTGTGCTGTTTTATTTAAATCAGGAAAAATACTTGCAGTAATACCTAAGATGTACATACCAAATTATAAAGAATTCTATGAGAAAAGATGGTTTACATCTGGATTTGAAGTTTCTAACATAGATGAAATAAATATATTAGGACAAAAAGTACCCTTTGGCAACGTAATAGTACAAGATAAAGATTTGAACGTAAGAATAGGAGTAGAAATATGTGAAGATGTATGGGCTCCAATACCTCCAAGCAGTTTTCTTTGCATAAATGGAGCAAACATTATATTAAATTTATCTGCCAGCAACGAAGTTGTTGCAAAATCAGATTATAGACGTGAATTAATTAAAGGACAAAGTGCAAGATGTATATGTGGTTATGTATACGCTTCAGCCTCAGTTTATGAATCAACTACAGATTTAGTCTTTAGTGGTGATCTTTTGATTTGTGAAAATGGATCTCTTTTAAATTCTTCTGAAAAGTTTAAAAGAGAGAGTCAAATAATATATTCATATATTGATGTTGACAGAATAAATTCAGAAAGACTAGTAAATAAAACATTTTCAGATAGTTTAAGAGTTTCAAATATGACATACAAAACTGTAGATATTAAATTTAACAACATAAGCTTAGATAACTTCGATAGAATTATAAATCCTACTCCATTTATCCCTTCAAATAAACAAGAAATAGATATAAGGTGTGAAGAAATATTCAATATACAAGTTACAGGCCTTGCAAAGAGGATTGAACATACTGGTTTAAATAAAGCCGTAATAGGAATATCTGGGGGACTTGATTCTACCCTAGCTTTACTTGTAACATATAAAACATTTAAAGAACTAAAAATACCATCTGAAAACATAATTGCTATTACTATGCCCGGCTTTGGAACAACAGATAGAACATATACAAATGCAGTTAACTTAATAAAATCTCTAGGATGTACTTTAAAAGAAATAAATATAAAAGATGCTTGTCTACAGCACTTTAAGGACATTGGTCATGACAAAGATATACATGATTTAACCTATGAAAACACTCAAGCAAGGGAAAGAACTCAAATATTAATGGATATTGCAAATAAGATAGGTGGAATAGTGGTTGGAACAGGAGATCTATCCGAACTTGCTTTAGGTTGGTGTACATATAATGGTGATCATATGTCTATGTATGCAGTAAATTCAAGCATACCAAAGACACTAATAAAATTTTTAGTCAACTGGTATGCAGAAAAAACAGAAGACATAAAGACAAAAGATATTTTAATAGATATACTTGAAACTCCTATTAGCCCTGAACTTCTTCCACCAGATAAAGAAGGAAAGATTAAACAAAAAACAGAGGATGCGGTAGGCCCATATGAACTTCATGATTTCTTCATATACTATGCTATAAGATATAACATGCCATCTGAAAAAGTATTATTCCTTGCAGAACATGCGTTTAAAGGTAAATACGATAGAGATTATATAAAAAAATGGCAAAATGTATTTTACAAAAGATTTTTCACTCAACAGTTTAAACGTTCCTGCATGCCTGATGGACCAAAAGTTGGAACAGTATGCTTCTCTCCTAGAGGAGACCTTAGAATGCCATCAGATGCTGACTCAAGTATATGGCTATAAAAAAGTCCTTTTGGCAACTGCCAAAAGGACTTTCATGCATTATGATATCTATCAAGATTTCCAAACTTAGTATATTGTCCAAGCCAAGCAAGTTCTACAGTTCCTGTTGGACCATTTCTCTGCTTTGCTATGATTACTTCAGCTATATTTTTCTTCTCTGATTCCTTGTTATAGTATTCATCTCTATATAAAAACATAACAAGGTCAGCGTCCTGTTCTATAGAACCTGATTCTCTAAGGTCTGAAAGGATTGGTCTATGATCTGCTCTAGCCTCTGGAGCACGTGAAAGCTGTGATAGTGCAATCACAGGAGCATTCATCTCCTTTGCAAGAGCCTTAAGGGATCTTGATATTTCAGATACTTCTTGTTGTCTACTTTCAGATTTTTTACCCCCACTCATAAGCTGAAGATAGTCTACCATTATTAAATCAAGTCCCTTTTCCATCTTTAATCTTCTGCATTTTGAACGCATCTCCATTATAGATATACCTGGTGTATCATCAATAAAAATAGATGCCTTAGACATTGGACTAGCTGCTCTTGCAAGTCTTAACCAATCCTCATCGTCTAAATCTCCTGTCCTAAGCTTTAACATATCAACATTAGCCTCTGAACAGAGCATTCTATATACAAGTTGTTCCTTTGACATTTCAAGGCTAAATATTGCAACACTCTTACCTGCCCTTAATGCTGCATGAAGGGCTATATTTAAAACAAAGGCTGTCTTACCCATTGAAGGTCTAGCTGCTACAAGAATAAAATCTCCCTTTTGAAATCCTGAAGTTTTTCTATCTAAATCTATAAAACCAGATGGTATACCTGTTGTATCACCTTTAAATTTATATACATGCTCTATTTGTTCAAAACTTCTTTCTAATATAGGTTTAATGGACTCAAAATCCTCATTTTTCTTCTTTTGGGATATGTCAAATATACTTTTTTCTGCCTCTCCTAAAACTTCTTCAACATCATCCTGTTCGTTATAACATCTATCCATTATTCTATGAGAAGCAGATATTAAACTTCTCAACAAATATTTTTCTTCCACAATTTTAGCATAATATTTGGCATTAGACACAATGGGTACTGAGGAGATAAGGTCACTTATATAAGAAATTCCTCCAACCGCCTCAAGTAAATCTCTTCCTTTTAATGTATCTATTAATGTAATCATATCAACAGGTTTTCCATCATTGTGTATCTCCATTATTGTTTTATAAAGAAGTTTATGTCCTTCTTTATAAAACTCATCACCTGTTAATATCTCTGAAACTTCATATATAATATCATTTTCAATTATCATTGCACCTAAAACTGACTGTTCAGCTTCTAAATTATGTGGAGGAACTCTTAATTGTGCTTCCATGTCCTCACCTCCTAAAATACAATATCAAGTAATTCTCTTATATCACTAACAGCAATTATATTTGCATCTTCTATATTTAATGGAACATCCTTCTCATTTTCCTTAGGAATTATTATATTTTTAATTCCACCCTGAAGTGCCCCATATATTTTTTCTGGTATACCACCAACAGGCTTTACCCCTCCTGTAAGTGATATCTCTCCTGTTATTGCAATATCTTGTCTTATTGGCCTATTTTCAACTGCACTTAATATAGCTAGTGTAATAGCAAGTCCCGCTGAAGGACCTTCTATATTTCCTCCACCTATCACATTAACATGAACATCATAATATGATAGGTCTTCTCCTGTTAGCTGTCTAATTACAGTTGCAGCATTAAACACTGAATCTTTTGCCATAGTTCCTGCAGTATCATTAAACCTTACTGTACCTGAAGGAGAATCCTTTTTAAATACAACTGCTTCTATTTCTAAAACTGAACCTAAAAATCCATATACTCCAAGTCCATAGGTCTTACCTACTTCCTTTGTATCTTTTGAATAATTCTTAAACTGTGGAGTCAATCTTGATAGTGCTGCAACTTCATAAACATCTTGAAGAGTTATAGTTATATTCTCTGTTCCACGTTTTTGAACAACATATCCATAGACATCAGAAAGAATATTTACAGCCTTTCTACCTTCAAGAGTATATTCGCTTATTGCCTCTTTTGCTTCATCTTCTATTTCAATTTTTAACTTCTTTGCAGCATTTGAAACAATCTGAATTATGTGCTTTTTAGTTAAAGGTTCAAAATAAACTTCTGCACATCTTGATCTTAACGCTGGATTTATCTCACTTGGATCCCTTGTTGTAGCACCAATTAATATAAAATCAGCTGGTGCCCCCTCATTAAATAGCTTCTTTATATACTGAGGTACACTTTCGTCGTCTGGGTCATAATATGAAGATGAAAATTCAACCTTCTTATCCTCTAGTACCTTTAACAGCTTATTTTGAAGCATTTCATCCATTTCACCAATTTCATCTATAAAAAGAACTCCACCATGGGCCTTAGTTACAAGTCCAAGCTTTGGTTCTGGGATACCTGTTTCTATAAAATCCCTTTTTGCTCCTTGATATATAGGATCATGTACTGAACCTAATAGTGGACTTGTTATTTCTCTTGGATCCCATCTTAATGTTGTACCATCAACTTCAACAAATGGTGCATCTTCTCTAAATACAGACGTTTTAAATTCCTTTGCTATTTTTAAGGCTAATCTTGCTGCAGTAGTTTTTCCGACACCTGGCGGACCATAAAGTATTACATGCTGAGGATAAGGAGAACAAAGTTTTGATATCAAGGCTGTTAAGGCCCTCTCCTGACCTACAATTTCATCCTTATTATCAGGCCTTAAAAATTCCATTATTGATTTTGAAAGCTTTATTGTATCAAGCTTTTGCAGTTCAACTAGCTTTTTTAATGTCCTGCTGTTTTCTACTCCATTTTTCTTTTTAATTATATTTAGTTTTACTTCTTCAATAAGCTTGTCTTGTTTTTCAAGAAGATACTTTTCAACCTCTTGATCAATCTCATCTTCAACATATCTTAAAGCTATCTTTTTAGAAAGCTCCTTTTTGATTTCTTGAATACAATTTATTGGGTCGTCTACATAATCATTCTTTTTTAAAACAAGCCTCTGTAGAGCATATATCTTTTCTTCTACTTTATCACTTTTATAATGCTTTTTTAAATTCAACTTCTTTAATGCTTCATTAACATATTTTTCACCATATAGCTTGTTTAGTAGCTCCTTTAGTGCTTCAACTTGAACGTCAATGTCATTCATCATGTTTGTGAAATTGTTTTTTAGATCTACTGCTAAATTATTTTTTCTGTTCAATGAAATACTCCTCTCTATTTTTGTAAAATAGATACCTTAAGTTTTGCAACAACTTCTGGATATACCTTTACATCAACAGTATATACACCTGCAATCTTTATAGCTTCAGGTAACTCTATTTTCTTTTTATCAATTTCTATGTTATGCTGCTTTTTTAATGCATCTGCTATATCCTTTGATGTAACAGAACCAAAAATCTTTCCATTATCTCCAACCTTAACTGCTACTTCAACAGTAAGTTGAGATAATTTCTTTGAAAGTTCTTGAGCAGCCAAAAGCTCTTCTCTCTTTTTCTCTGCTTCCTTTGCTTTTTTCTCTTGAAGAACTCTTAAATTTCCTTCAGTAGCCTCAACAGCAAGTTTTTTTGGAAATAAATAGTTTCTTGCATATCCATCTGAAACATTTATAACTTCATCCTTCTTACCTACACCCTTAATATCAGCTGTTAATATAACCTTCATTTTTCGTCACTCTCCTTTAAGTAATTTTTTATTGACTCTAAAAGTAACTTCTTAGCATCAGAAATATTTATGTCATCAAGTTGTGCACCTGCTATTGTCATGTGGCCTCCGCCACCTAAGTTTTCTAAAATCAACTGAACATTAATTGTTCCTAATGATCTCCCGCTTATTACAACTTCATCATTTAACTTAGCAAGAACAAAGGATGCCTCTACACCTTCTAAAGTTAAAAGTTCATCTGCAGCCTGAGGTATAACCAAAGGATTTTTAACCATCCCTTCATACACTGCAATAGCTATTTTATCATTAATCTCTGCATTTGCAACTAGTTTTGTCCTCTCTTTGTATGTCTCTAAATCATCCATAAATAACTTTTTAACCTCTACAATATCTACTCCATTCTTTTTTAAAAATCCTGCTGCCTCAAATGTTCTAACACCAGTTTTAAATGAGAAATTCTTAGTATCCATATATATACCAGCCATAAGCGCCTGAAGTTCTATTTGTTCTATATGTGGCTTTTCGCTTAAATATTGAAGTATCTCAGTAACTAGTTCACATGTTGAACTAGCATAAGGTTCTATATATGTCATAGTTGCATTATCTATAAAATCTGCACTCTTTCTATGATGGTCAATTATAACTATATTCTTAGCATGATCAACAAGCTGAGGACATTCTACAAACTTTTTTCTATGAACATCAACTATAATAAGAAGTGCCCCAGACATTACCTTTTGTAGAGCAGTTTCACAATTTATAAAAACCCCATTATATGCATTTGTTTTATTTACTTTATCCATTATTTTTTCTATAGAACTATTTATACCATTTAATACTATATAAGCATCCCTTTCAAGAAGTTTTACTCCTCTGTACATTCCAAGAGCTGCACCTAATGAATCAATATCGGGTGACTCATGTCCCATAATAACAACTTCTTCTGTCTGATCTATCAAATCTGATAAAGCATGTGCAATAACCCTTGCTCTAACCCTTGTTCTTTTTTCAACCTCTTTAGTCTTTCCACCAAAAAAGGATAATCTATCTCCATCTTTAACTACCGCTTGGTCTCCACCCCTACCTAATGCTAAATCCTTAGCAGCTACTGCAAACTGATGTGTTTTTCCTATTGTATCTCCATTTCTTCCAATACCAATGCTTAAAGTCACAGGTATTTTATTTCCAACATCAATTTCTCTTATTTTATCTAATATATCAAATTTATTTTCAACTAAAGAATCAAAATATTGATTTTCAAAAACAAGAATGTACTTACTATTTTCATACTTTCTAATCAATGCATCAATTGAAAATGCAAAGGCATTAATTCTGTTATCTATTTCAGCTAAAAGTGTTGGTCTATTTATATCTTCTGTACTCTTTATAACTTCATCAAAATTATCTACTTCTAATAACGCAACAATTGATTTTTTATCATTGTACATTTCATAAAGAGTATAATAGTTTGTATAATCTATAAAATACAAAAGATATATATACCTATCCTTTTCTTTTTCTGTTTCCACAGGACTTATTAATACATTAAATACCTTATCATTTATAATAACCTTTTCATAAACATTCTTCCTATCTTTTAAAATTTTCTCTGAATCAAAGTCCTTGATAAAGTATTTTATATCCTTACCATATAAATTCACCTTGGTATTACCATAAAAAAGCGAATTAGCCCATAGAATTTTTCCACTACTATCTACTATAACAAGTGGTATAGGAATTTTGGATAGTGTGTTCTTACCAGCAATGTCAATGTCAGCCGACAATGTCTCTACAAACTTTGAAAATTCTTGGCTCCTTATCTTATTAATCTGTAAATTGTAATAGATAAGATAAGCATAAAAAGCAAGACCTATAAATCCTAATGGTATATTATAAAACATAAGTATAGCCAAAAGCAAAGCAATAAATGTCATATAAAGTTTTGTGTTAGGAAAAAATTTGTAAAATTTATTATCCATAATATATCTCCTCCTGCGAGGAATTTCTATCTTCTGATTCTCATATAGTCTAATCCTCTATAGTTAAATATATAATCTAGAACTCCAACTATAAATAAAAGGTTAGATAAAGGCGATGTTGCTATCATAAGTATTATCAAAAATCTTAAGGTACCCTTCATATTCTTTTTAATAAAATAATAGTCTACCGCTGCTATACCATTTATGCTAAATATAAAATTAAAAAGTATTTGAGCATTAAAGTAATACATTGCAGAATTATTTACTTTCATTAAAACAAGTAGAAAACTGATTAGAACTATAACAAAAATTGCTGTTGCTAGTTTTACAGACACAAACCATTCTGATAAAGGCTTTATCCTCTCAACATTATAACCAAACCTATTGAAAATTTTATGTGCAAACAAATAACTTATAAGTGAAGTTACTATTGAATATATGATCATAGTAGAAGGAAATATCATTTTTATAATATCTGCATTAGGTATAACCCTATTTAAAACTGAATCTATTTGTTCTTGAGGAACTCCTATTGCCCCATACATTTGCTTTGCCATTTTTACAGATTCATCTATCATCTCTGTCATTGTTTTTATTATATCCTGTCCTAATATTAATCCAGATATCTTTACAATAACTGCAGTTGAAATAAACACAACAGCTGACATAATTATTATTGTCAATAAGACACTTTTTCTATTTTTTATACAATATCCCATAGCAAGCCCTAAAAGACCGTAAATTAAAGCAAATGTTACAGCTGTTACAGGATCCACAGTAAATGCAACAATTGAACCAGTAGCAATTATTGATAATATACTGTATTTAAAACCATGTCTTAAATGTACAAGAGCTATAGGCATAGGCCACAAAAATAATCCTATAAAATATAAAAATGGTAAATATATACTAGCTAATATAAGAACAACATTAATTGCGGTAAGAAGACCTGCTTCCACTATAGAACGTGTCTGTGTCCTATTCTGCATAATTAAACCTCTCTTCCTTCCTTTATATAAGATATAAGCTTTGCACAATCTTGATATTGTGTATCTGTCTCCTCCTTTAATAAACCAAGCTTTAACTTTTTAACTATTTTATCATCAATTTCAGAAAAACTTATACCTAGTCTTCTTCCTAGCATATAAGACAATATTATTATTTCTGAAAGCTCATCTATTATTTCATCTGTACTTGACTTATTTCCCTTTGCCATACTTGTAAAAAGATCGGCAACAGATGAAAGTAAAAAGGCTTTATAATTCTCTATTAATTTTATATTATCTAATATATTAAGTTCATCTGAACTAAACATCAAAATCCCCCCACCACAAGTTAAATTACATTAATACAATTATAGCATATTTATTACTATTGTAAAAATAAAAAAGTGCCTAAAATTTAGGCACTTTCTTATTCTGCTGTATATGGAAGTAGAGCTACATTTCTTGCTCTCTTTATAGCTATTGTAAGCTCTCTTTGATGCTTTGCACAGTTTCCTGTTATTCTCTTTGGAAGAATCTTTCCTCTTTCTGTAATGTACTTCTTAAGTCTTGCTACATCCTTGTAATCGATGTATTCAACTTTATCCATACAGAAAGCACAAACTCTCTTCTTCTTTCTTTGCTTAAAGTTTCCCTTAGCGTTTGCCATCTTTCTACCCTCCTTACCTCAAGAATTAGACTAGAATGGAACTTCTTCTCCTTCAACCGGTATAAAATCGTGATTATAATCATCTATAGGAGATTCGTAATCTTGGCCATAAACACTTGAAGTTCCTCTTTGTGCTGAACCTCCGTCCTTTGGCCAATCTAAAAACTTAACTTCATCCGCAACAACCTCTGTCACATACCTTGTGCTGCCATCTTGGGCCTGATACTTTCTTGTTTGAATAGACCCAGACACTGCCACAAGCCTTCCTTTTCCTAGGTTGTTTGCAACATTTTCAGCAAGCTTCCTCCAGCATATAACTGGAATGAAATCTGTTTCTCTCTGTCCTGTTTGGCTTACGTAGTTTCTGTCAACAGCAACAGTAAAGGTGGCTACGGCAATACCAGACCCAGCAGTAAATCTTAATTCAGGGTCTCTTGTTAACCTGCCTATTAAAATAACCTTATTCAAATTAAACACCACCTATTAATTACTTTTCTAACTTAACAACTATATGTCTTATAACACCGTCGGAGATTCTTAGCACTCTGTCTAATTCTTTTGGTAATTCGGCATTACCTGAGAAGTTCATAAGAACATAGTATCCTTCATTCATGTGCTTAATTTCATAAGCAAGCTTTCTCTTTCCCCATTCGTCTATGTTCTCAACTTCTCCTCCGCCATTGATAACAACGTTCTTAAACTTTTCTACGTTAGCCTTTACTTCTTCTTCGCTTAGGTTTGGTGCTAATACGTAAAGTGCTTCATACTTTCTCATCTCGTTCACCTCCTCCCTCCGGACTAAACGGCTCATTAAATGAGCAGGGATTACAACTGTTACATAATAACACATTATTTTAAATTAGTCAAGTCTTCATTTTGTTCAGATGCAGATTTAACTACTTTCTTAACTACCTTTTCAAACTTAACCCTAGGAAGCATAACTATTCGCCCACATCCTGTACATTTAATCTTAATATCCGCCCCAAGTCTTATAATTTCCCACGTTTTACTACCACAAGGATGGACTTTTCTTGTTTCAACTATATCTCCCAAATTAAAAACCTTAATCAATTACTTTCCTCCTTCCTTATTTAATATAACTCTTCTTGGATATGGAATCTCTATACCTTCTTTATCTAGCCTGTATTTTATTCTTCTTCTAAGTTCCATTTCAACAGCCCACTGTTTCATTGGGATAGTTTTTGCCACAATTCGTATTGTTATTCCAGATTCACCTAGTTTTACTACACCTAGAACATCTGGACCCTCAACTATATCTTGAATATCCTTTTTTACATCATCACATACTTCCTTTATTACAAAAATTGCATGATCTATATCCTCCTCATATGCTATATCAACGTCAACTAATGCCCTCATATTTCCTCTTGATTTATTTGTAACTTTGCTTATTGTTCCATTTGGAATTATGTGAAGATCTCCCGAAAAATCCCTAAGTTTAGTTACTCTAATTCCTATAGCTTCAACAAACCCTGATAGACCATCAATTACAACATAATCTCCAACTGCAAATTGATCCTCAAAAAGAATAAATACACCAGATATTATATCCTTCACTAAATTTTGAGCTCCAAATCCTATTGCAACACCAGCAACTCCAGTTACTGCAATAACAGTCTTTATATCAAATATCCAAATTGCAGCCACAAAATACATGGAATATCTTAATAAACTTTTAAAAAGTTCCTGTAAAGTAGCCGCCTTCTTTTCATTTAAACCAAACTTTGACCTCTTTTGTCTTTCAAAAAATGAATGAATTATCTTTTCACCTATTTTGATTATAACTAAGCAAATCACAAGTATAGCTATAGCCCTTGAAAATTTCAATGTACCATCCACTATTTTTTCTTGAGTTAAATTACTTTCTACTGCCTCTTTAAATTTATTTACAAAATTCACTTTTTCACCTCCCCAAAATGAAAGATTAAGGCTATGGCCTTAATCTTTCTAACTTCTTAACATCGTCCTTTATATATCTATAAACTTCTTTAATTCTAATTTTTCCTTCATTAACAAGCTTATCAATTTTACTTAAATTTTCTTCTGAAGTTAAGATAGAAATACCACAGCTTAATGTGATTTCTCTTGGTGTTGGTATAATTTGAACATTAACATCTGAATTTTTAAGTGCTGCTTCCGCCTGTATAGCAAAATTTGTACTTTCAAAAGTAATTATTATATATTCCATAATCTACATCATCCTCATATTTTTATAGTATTTGTAGCTCTATGCATTTTTTCAACAATTGTATACATATTTGATACTGTACCTACTTTTAATTTATCAGATAGATTATAAAAATTCAAACATGTTCCACATGATAGTATTTCTACTCCATGTTGTTCTAAAACCTTTAAGCTTTCTAATACATCTGAACCTTCTGTTGTTAGTTTTACACCTGCATTTATAAATATTATTGTTTTTGGCTTTTCTTCAACCTCTGTTAGTGAATATACATAGCTCTTCATTAAAGTTCTACCTAAAACATCATCTCCATGTCCTAAAGTATCACTTGTAATTACTATAACAATGTTACCATTATCCTTTAAATCAGTTGTATTACATTTTTCTAACTTCTTTATAATAACATGTATTCCTTCTACATCCTCTAAAACTCTATATTCATATCCATAATTTTGAGCAAGTTTTGATAGATTTTCTCTTGCGCCTTCATTATCTACTAAAACTTCAATTTCTCCAGAATTTATGTTATCTAATTCCTTCTTAGTCATGATTACTGGTTTTGGACAAGCAAGCCCCCTACAATCAATCTTTTTCATCTACATCCCCTCCAACTTTTTTGTCCTTATCCTCTATTATATCAATTATTGCCTGGGCAATTCTAGCCATACTTACCCCTTTATCCATACTCTTTTTTCTAATATATTCATAAGCCCTCTCTTCTGTAAGATTGTATTTTTTCATTATTAATCCCTTCGCCTTATCTATTATCTTTCTCTCTTTTAGTTTTTTATCCATGTTTATTAAATTTTTATAGTTAAAATATGCTGATTCTATAGCATATCTTAAATTAAATGCATTTATAGGTTTTTGTAAATATGCAAAAACTAACTTGTCTTTAAGCTTATCATAGTACTCATCTATACTTCCTTTAATTGTAATAATACAAGGGCAAATACCCTGTTTTTCAACTACATCTGATATTTCAAAGGCCGACATACCTCTTAAGTTTACATCAATAATTGATACATCTGGGTTTAGACTTCTAATCTTTCTTAAAAGGGCTGACCCTGACGTTTCAAGTGCAACAACATTACACCCCATTTGTACAAGCATTATCTGAATTGACTTTAATACCTCTTCATCATTATCTCCAACTGCAACTTTAAGTCTATCCATATTTAGCCCCTCATCAATACTTAGTTAAATATCTTTCTATTTCCCATGATGTGACAACACTTTTATATTCCTTCCACTCTAGCTCTTTAGCCTCTATGAACCTATTATAAATATGTCCACCTAATGCTTCTTTAATTAACTCATTGTTTTTAAGTTCCTTTACAGCCTCTCTTAAGGACTGTGGAAGTAAATTGAGACCTGCTTCAATTCTCTCTTCATCTGTTATTTCATATAAATTCTTATCAACAGGATCACAAGGCTTTAATCCTCTCTTTATACCATCAAGCCCTGCCTTAATAATAACAGCTATTGCTAAATATGGGTTACATGATGGATCTGGATTTCTAAGTTCTATTCTGGCATTTTTATCTAATCTTGATGGAACTCTAATTAAAGGGCTTCTATTTTTACATGACCATGATATATACATGGGTGCTTCATACCCAGATACTAACCTTTTATAACTATTAACATTAGGGTTTGTTACTGCACATATCGCCTTTGCATGTTCCATAATACCAGCTATAAATCCATAGGCTTCTTTTGATAGATTATATTTATCATCTTTATCGTAAAATACATTCTTTCCATCTTTATATAAATAAATATTGGTATGTAATCCAGAACCCGGTATGCCATATATTGGTTTAGGCATAAATGTTGCGTGTAAACCATGATTTTTTGCTATTTTCCTAACTACTTGTTTAAATGTAACTATCTTATCTGCTGCTCTTAATGCATAATCATATTTTAAATCTATTTCATGTTGTCCTGGTGCAACCTCATGATGAGATGCTTCAACATCGTATCCCATTCTATTTAGAGTTAAAACCATCTCTCTTCTAGCATTTTCTCCTAAATCAACTGGAGCCAAATCAAAATAACTAGCATCATCATGAGTTATTAATGTTGGTTTACCCATCTCATCTGTATTAAATAAAAAAAACTCACATTCAGGTCCTATTTTAACTGTATATCCCATTTCCTCCGCTTCTTTTAACACCTTCTTTAAAACATATCTCGGATCTCCTTCAAATGGCTTTCCATCTGAATCATATATATCACAAATAAATCGTGCCTCTTTACCAAAACTTGAATACCAAGGATACACTAAAAAAGTATCTAGATCAGGATAAAGATACATATCTGATTCTTCTATTCTAACAAATCCATCTATTGAAGATCCATCAAACACTATGTCATTATTTAATGCCCTCTCAAGTTCATTTACTGTGATTGCAACATTTTTCATTATTCCAAATATATCAGTAAATTGTAGATATATAAATTCTACATCTTCCTCTTTGATTATGTCTAATATTTCCATTTTATTCAATTCTATCATCCTCCTTAAATCTATTATAATATACATTAGAATAAAAAATATAGATATAAAATTAATTACTGTTAAATTTTTGTAAATAAAAAAGCTCAACGAATGGTTAAGTTAATCAATCCATCCATTGAGCTTTTTTAATAATTATCCAATCCATAATTCTAACACATATATTCAATATCTCTCTTTAACATTATATCTATAATTGTTTTATCGGCATTCTTCATTCCCTCTCGTGAAAAAACACCTAAATTCTTTATTGTAGCTTCAATGTCACATCCAACTATACCATTTCCACATGGAACACTTACTCCACGTACAGCAAGTATAGCAGCCTTATAGGCAGCAGATGCTGCTGTTGATAATTTTATAGCACATCCTGGTTTTGCTCCATCACATACCATTCCAGTAATATCTCCAACCATATTCTTTATCGTATTTTCAAACTCTTTATCTTTTCCCCCTAACAAGTAACAAATACCACATGCAGCACCAACTCCTGCAGCTACTCCACATCCACAAACACTAGATAGTCTTCCTGTGAATTGTTTTATATAAATTGTTGTTATATGTGATATTGCTAAAGCCTTTACCAAATCTTTATTATCTTTATTTAAATATTTTGCACAAACTGCTACAGGGATTATAGCTGTTATTCCATGATTACCCGAACCTGCACTACTCATAACAGGCATAAAACATCCAGCCATTCTTGCATCCGATGCTGCTGCTGTCATCATTATTATATTATTTTGAATATCATCAGAGAGAACTCCCTCTTCTATCATCCTTTTATATCTTTTTCCTATTTCCATACCATAATTATTATTTAATCCTTCTTGAGCTATTTTAAAGTTTACCTCTGCTCCCTCCAATAGAAATTCTAAGTCATCATATTCCATGTTTAATATTTCATTTATAAAATCCATTAACTTATACTTTCTTATATCATATGATTTATTAGCATTGTCAACTGCAACTTCTCTATTTTCAAATATAACTCTACCATTTGCTTCAAGATAAACAATATTTGAATGCTTATCTCTAATCTCACATACACCTAATCCTTTACTTGTTTCAACCTCAACCCTTATATAAAAGCGAGCCTTTGAATCATCAACCCCAATATTAACCCTATTTTCTTCTACTATCTTTTTAGCTAATTTTTCATGATTAGAATTTATATTCTTAAGCACTTGAAGTTTTAATCTAGAGTCTCCTCCAACTGCTCCAAGGGCTGCTGCAATATGAAGCCCCACATTTTTAGTACCTGGAATTCCAACAGCAAAAGCATTTTTAAATATGTTTGAACTTACAATAACATTTATTTTATTTATCTCACCATTTATTAAACTATAAGCTGAAGCTGATGCTAAAGCAACTGCTACAGGTTCAGTGCATCCTAACGCCAATACAACCTCTTGTTTTAATATATCCTTTATCATCTCTTTCATTATATTTACCTCCATAATAATTTTTCATTTTACTAATAACCTTAAAGCAAAAGATATGCCAAGTTTTTTAAAATAAAAAGACCTTTTAAAGTATCAAATTGATACTTTAAAAGGTCTATCATATAATATTTATCTTTATCAAACATTAATCTCAAATTGATACTTAAAGTATCAATTTGAGATTAATCTAAATCATATTCCTTTATTTTTCTAAACAAAGTTGCCCTACCTATTCCTAATGCCTTTGCAGCTTCATCTCTTGAATTAAATTTCTTTAATGCTTCCTTTATTAAAAGCTTTTCATGATATTTTAAATTAAATGTATTTATAGCGTTGTTATCTCCCTTTAATTTTTCAGGAAGCATATCATATGTTATAAAACATTCATTATACATATTAACTAGATATTCAATAACATTTTCTAATTCCCTTACATTACCTGGCCACTCATATTTTAAAAAAGCACTATAAACATCTTCATCAAATCCATATATTCTTTTATTAAATTTAATACAGAACTTATTTAATATATAATCCATTAATATTTTTATATCATCTCTTCTTTCCCTTAATGGAGGGATTTTAATAGGTATAACATTCAATCTATAATATAGATCCTGTCTAAACTCACCTTTTAATACCATATCCTCTAGGTTTTTATGAGTAGCTGCAATAATTCTTATATCTACACTTACCTGCCTATTACTTCCTATTCTTTCTATACATTTTTCTTGAAGCACCCTTAATAGTTTTACCTGAAGATGAAGAGGCATATCCCCTATCTCATCTAAAAACAATGTTCCTCCATTTGCTAATTCAAACTTACCTATTTTGCCTCCCTTTTTGGCTCCTGTAAAGGCTCCTTCTTCAAATCCAAACAGTTCACTTTCAAGTAAGGACTCAGGTATTGCTGCACAGTTTACTGCAATAAAAGGTTTATTCTTTCTTTTACTTTCATTATGTATAGCTCTTGCAAAAAGCTCTTTACCTGTACCACTTTCTCCAAGTATTAAAACTGTAGAGTCAGCCTTAGATGTTTTCTTTGCTATTTCAATAACCTTTAAAAATTTTTCAGACCTACCTATTATACCTTCAAAAGTCGTATTTATATTTATAAAAGTAACATCTCTTATTATTTTATTTATATCCTTCATACTTTTAAGGGATATTATTATACCTTGTGTTTTGTTATTATAAATTATTGGTTTTAGCGTTACTAAAAAATTTCTTTCGCCAATACCAAACTGCATGTTACGTTTTTCTCTTCCCTGCATTACATCGATATAAGTACTTTCATCTAAAATCTTTTCTATAAACTTTTTTATCTCGTCTTCATCAAAATTGTCATCTACAATTTTGTTTTTAAATAAAATATTTTGTTCTAAATCTAAAGCTATAATTCCTTCATCTATAGAATTAACAATTGTTTCAATTTGATTTATGAGAAGTTTTTGTTTTTCGCAAATATTAAGCTCTGAAATTTTAGTACTAAGCATATCGCTCATTTTATTTAAAAATTTAATAAGGTTTTCTTTATTTTTATTTAATTGCTGTTTTTGTTCTTCTTCTAAGGCAACTAAACCTATTACACCAACAACCCTATCATCTACAATAATTGGAGAGCAAACTTCAGCATATTCTATGCATTTTAACTTATTCTCGCATTCTCTACAAACCTCATCTATCCTTGGCTCATCAATGATTAATATCTTTTTTAATTCCATTGCTCGTCTAAAGGCTGACTTTTGAACTATCTTCTTACCAATTAAATCCTTGTACATTCCTGTAGCTGCAACTCTTACATTATTTGAGTCAACAATAGTAACATCAACACCTACAACGCTCTTGATTATTTCTGCTATATTTTGAGCATAATCCTTTATATCTTTAAGCTCCTTCATATCAATTCCTCTTTTAAAAGTGTTTCAAGTATCTTTATCACCTTTTCATTGCATATAGAATAATTTATTTCAAGTCCATTTCTTCTTCCCTTTATTATACCTTTATTTTTTAAAATACCTAAATGTTGTGAAACCGTTGATTGAGGAATATTTAAACATTCCTGCATTGTAGTAACATTTTTTTCTCCTTCAACATAAAGCCCTTTTAATATGCATAATCTAATAGGATGTCCTATGACCTTTAATATTTCCGCAGTTTCTTGAAAAATTTCATTAGTTAAATTGTTCATATATTCCACCTCTTCTAGATAATTATAATCTAATGTGTTATAATAAACTCAAAGGAGGGCTAAAGATGTTTAATCAAGAATTTTTAAATAAACTTAGAAACTTTATGATATTTATTGTAGTATACACTCTAATTTTTGTTTTGTTCTTTTCTACTCTATCTTATACACTACCCTTTGTAATAGGTATTATTGTTTCTTTAGTTTCCCTACCTATTGTAAAGTTCTTAAGATATAAACTTAAATTCAAAGAATCTTTATCTTCTCTAATTGCTGTAATTTTTGTATATACAATATTTATATTGATTTTAATTGGTATATTTACAAAGATAACATATGAGACAAAACAACTGATATCCTCTATACCTAAAATTAACACAATTATTCCATATATTCAAGAATACTTTGATAAATTGAGACTATATTATGATAATATTGATCCTTCTTTAGTACCAAAAATCGAAGAGCAAATTACAAAATTTGCATATTCCAGTTTAGATATTACGATAACAATTTTTAATAAGCTACTTTCACTAGTACTTAAACTGCCTGTAATGTTTTTGATATTATTCGTATCATTCTTATCATCCTACTTTTTTAGTAAAGATATGCTTAATTTTAAATCATCTATATTAAATATATTTACAACTGAAGGAAAAATAAAATTTACTCGATTTGTACATGAGTTAACAAAATCAATAACAAACTATTTTAAGGCCTACTCCTTCATAGTAACAATAACATTTTTAGAAACATTTATAGGCTTTACTATCTTAAGAATAAACTACGCTTTAATACTAAGTATTGTAGCTGCAATATTTGATGTTTTACCAATACTAGGAGTAGGAGCTGTATACCTTAGCGTTGCAATATATCATATAATTATAAAGAAATATATAGTTGCTATAGGATTATTGATTTTATACTTAATAGTAACTATAGTACGACAAATCCTTGAACCTAAACTGGTTTCTACTTCTTTAGGATTACATCCTGTAGCAGTTCTTGCTGCAATTTTTATTGGAATTAAAGCCTATGGATTTGTTGGTATGCTCTATTTAATTTTTCTAATGGTACTCTATAATATACTTAAAAAAATAAACATATTATAGGAATATAAAACCTCCCATTTGGATAAACTTACAATAAAGGAAAATGGGAGGTTTTATAATGCCTTTAGACAATAAAATTTATTTCTCCATAAATACAGATAAAATAAATGCAAGTTATATGTTATCATGTAAATTAACTGATTTGTTATTACAACATGATATTTACAATAAAAATCTCGTTATTTTCTGTATAGGTACAGATCGTTCTACAGGTGATTGTTTAGGACCTCTTGTAGGTTATAAACTAAGCAAACTATCCTTATCTAAAAACATAACAATATTAGGAACTTTAAACAATCCTGTTCATGCAAAAAATCTTGATGAAAACATTATTTATATCAAAGAGTCAATTCAAAATCCCTTTGTATTAGCTATCGACGCATCTTTAGGTAAAAGTGAAAATATAGGAAACATTAATTTACTTTTAGGTCCAGTTTATCCCGGAGCAGGTGTAAATAAAAAACTTCAGCCTATAGGTGATATAAGTATAACTGGTATTGTAAACACTTCTGGTTTTATGGAATACATTGTTTTACAGAATACTCGACTTAGTGTTGTAATGAAGATGGCTGAAGTTATAACTACTAGCATATATACATCCTTAAAACAAATATACAACTACAAAGTTGCAATAGATTAAAATAGAGGAGAATAAGTTCTGTTATTTATAGCATATAATATTTCTTTCATACTTTTATTATCAACGTTAATTAAAAGTGCTCCTGAATTAGGTGTTCTAACATGATTAGTTAAATTAGATAGACCTAATTCTTCATCTTTATAAATATAAACATCCGAAGGGATTCCTTCACTAAATTTATGAACGTTGTAACCTAAACTTTCTAAATTCAAAATTATCTCTTTTAAGTTATCTTGAACACTAATAATCATAAAAGCACCTCCTGTTTTTATTATTTCACAGGAGGTGCTTTATTATTACCTTAAAGCTTGATCTAGAGCTTGTTTTTCTTCATCGGATAAATCATATTTTGATATTCCATTTTCTATAGGCTTTGCAAAAGTTGTACATTCACTTCTACCAAACAAGCCAGTTAGAACTATACCATCATTATTTTCATCAAGAAGTGCAACAGAAAAACTTAAATCACTTCCAACATCATCAAATGCTCTGTATCTTACAATTCCAACTTTCTGTATACATTTTTTTAATCTACTGTCAACATCTTTTAAACTTTCATTTATTTGATTTACCTTTTCTACTGCACTATCTATATTTTCAGTATAACTCATAATTAATTCTTCTAAATTTTTATTGTTTCCCTTCATAAGCTTTCTATATCTTTTTTCTACTCTATTTAGTTCAATTCTATTTAAAACTTCTAAAAATAGTACAATTAATAATAAAACTAAAATTGTTATGTTAATTATAAATCCGTATTCTTGAAATAAACTCTTCAGCAATTCCATCATATCAACCCCTTTAATTTTATTTTATGTTTCACGTGAAACATTTCTATTGTAGATTAAATAAATCTAATATTCTTTGTAAATCTTCATCACTATAATATTCTATCTCAATTTTACCCTTTTTCTACCTTTATTAATGCTAACCTTAGTACCAAATATATTTTTTAATCTTTCTTCTATATCTTTTATATATATATCCTTAGTGTTACTTTTTTCTTTTTTATCCTTAATTACATTTATACTTTGTATTAGTTTTTCTGTCTGTCTTACATTTAAACCTTCATTTACAACTTTAATTGCAATCTCGTACTGTTTATCTTTATCATCAATACCTGCAATAATTTTACCATGCCCTTCAGTTATATCTTGATTTAATATCATATCAATTACCCTTTTGTCAAGCGACAAAAGTCTTAATGAGTTTGTTATAGCAGGTCTAGATTTTCCTAATCTATTTGCAAGTTCCTCTTGAGTTAAACCAAATTCATCTATTAATTTTTTATAGGCCAGAGCCTCTTCAATTGGATTTAAATCCTCTCTTTGTATGTTTTCAATTAATGATATTTCCATAGCCTCTTTTTCACTTATTTCTTTTTCAATAATAGGAACTTTTTTTAATCCAGCTAATCTTGCTGCCCTCCATCTTCTTTCTCCTGCTATGATCTTATAAAAATCCCCATCTTTTTTTACTATAATAGGTTGAATAATTCCATGTTCTTTTATTGATTGTGCTAATTGTTCAATCTTTTCATTATCAATATTTTTTCTTGGCTGTTCTTCATTTGGGAAAATATCATTTATATCTACCTCTTTTATACCTTCTGTTTCATTTTTCTCAACCTCTGGTATTAGTGCTCCTAATCCTCTGCCAAGCGCGCTCTTTTTAGCAGACATATCAATAACCTCCTTCATCATATTCTAAAAATTCCTTTGCAAGTTCCATATATGCTTCTGCACCTCTAGAATTTTTATCGTAAAGCATAATTGGTACACCATGACTTGGTGCTTCAGCTAGCTTTACATTCCTAGGTATTATAGTTGTATAAACTTTACCTTTAAAATACTTCTTTGCCTCCTCAACAACTTCTATAGATAGGTTAGTTCTACCATCAAACATACTCATTATAACGCCTTGTATCTCTAAATTTGGATTTAAACTTTTTTTCACAAGCTGAATTGTATTCATTAGCTGTCCTACTCCCTCTAGTGCATAAAACTCACATTGTATTGGTATAATCACACTATCTGCTGCAGTTAAAGCATTTATTGATAATAAGCCTAATGATGGAGGACAATCAATGAAAATATAGTCATACTCTTCTTTTATGGCGCTTAAAGCTTCCTTTAGTTTGCTTTCTCTATTTATTCTCGCAGTCAATTCTATTTCTGCCCCAGCAAGCTCAACATTAGCAGGTAGTAAGAATAAATTTTCATTTATTTCTAATACTGCTTTTCTTGCATCTACCCCCATAATAACATCATACATTGAAAATTCTAAATCATCCTTATTTACACCAAATCCACTTGTAGTATTTCCTTGAGGATCTATATCAACAGATAATACTTTCTTCCCAAAGCTTGCAAGATACGCTGCTAAGTTAATGCTAGTAGTTGTCTTACCTACACCACCTTTTTGATTAAATATCGCTATTATTTTTCCCATTAAATTTACACCCCCATGTATATTATACGATGTCATATAATATATTTTACAGTAAGAATGGATTTGTTTAAATAGATTTAGGAGGATTTTATGATTAAATTAATTATATCAACCTTTATAACTATATTCTTGGCTGAACTAGGAGATAAAACACAAATAGCTACAATGATGCTAGCAGCTAACTCTAAACAAAAAATAGTTATCTTCATAGGTTCAAGTTTAGCACTTATATGTTCTTCCCTTGTAGCAGTTTTATTAGGTGATAAACTAAATAGACTTATACCAGCTGAATATATACAAAAGGGGGCTGCAATAGCATTTATAACAGTAGGTATTCTGCTATTATTTAATAAAATATAAATGTGTACAAAAATTATTTTATAAATTAACCCCATGATGGATTTTTAGGTTAGGCTTATGAGTTTAAGCACTTAAAACCCACTTAAACTCATACTACCATTTCAAATCCTTTCATGGGGCTAATTTATTTATTCAGCTGTTTTTACCTTTTATTTTCAGAATTTTCTTTATTACACTTTTTGATCATCACTTTTTTGGTATCCTTACTACTATCTCTAAATACTCTTCTAATTCTTTTTGTTTATACTCAGCTTCTATTCCATTCTTTTCCATTATCTGCTTTATGGTATTTGTTATTATTTTAGGATTTATATTCCATTTATATTTATTTTTTGTATTTTTATCTTCTTTGTTGTTTTTTTGTAAGTCATTTAATATTTTGTCAATCAATTCCTCTGTCTTCTTAACTGTTAATCCTTTTTTTACCACTTCATCTATTACCTTTTTTTGTAACTCTTCGTCATCAAGTTTAAGTAATGCCCTTGCGTGTCTTTCTGTTAATCCTTCACTAATTAATTTGTTTTTAACTTCATCAGATAACTTCAAAAGTCTCAATTTATTAGCAATAGTAGACTGTTTTTTACCTATTTTAACTGCAAGTTCTTCTTGAGTAAATCCATGTTCTTTAATTAAGTTGTAGTATCCCTCAGCTTCTTCTATATAGTTTAGATCCTCTCTCTGAAGATTTTCAATTAATGCAAGAACAGCAGACTCAGTATCTGTAAGATTAACTACAATAGCAGGTATCTCTGTAAGTCCTGCAAGCTGTGAGGCTCTAAGTCTTCTTTCACCTGCAACTAACTCATACAAATTATCATTAATTCTTCTAACACTTATTGGCTGTAAAACTCCATATTCTCTTATAGATTCTGAAAGTTCAATTAGTGACTCTTGGTTAAATACCTTTCTTGGCTGATATATATTCTGTCTTATTTTATTTATTGGAATATTTATAATTTCTCTTTCAGCCTTCATTTCCACCATCCCTTTATAATAAATTACCTAAGAGGCTTTTTTTCTATCTGAGCAGGTTTTCTTGGGTATCTTTTATCGGTGCTCTTTATTTTATCGACTATAACCAAGTTATGTTTTATATCTTCACCTATAATTACTGTTTCTACAATACTATTTAGTTTTCCTCCTAATGTACCAATAGCATTTTTTGCCTCATTTACTTCTTCATAAGCTGAAGGCCCCTTAAGTGCAATAAATTTACCCCCAACCTTTACATATGGCATACAGTACTCTGTAAGAACCATCATATTTGCTACTGCTCTTGCTGTTGCTACATCGAATTTTTCTCTAAATTCCTCTTTCCTTGCCATATCCTCTGCCCTACCATGTACAGCAACTATTCCTTTTAATCCTAATTTATTTATTACATCATTTAAAAAATTAATTCTTTTATTTAATGAGTCTAAAAGCACCACTTCAATATTTTCATTAATTATCTTTACAGGAATACCAGGAAATCCTGCACCAGTTCCTACATCTATTAACTTTATTCCATCTTTAATACATTCACTTTTTACAATAGATATAGAATCTATAAAATGCTTTTTTATTATACCTTCATCATCTGTTATTGCAGTTAAATTTATTTTTTCATTCCATTCCTTAAGTAACTCCTTATATAGCATAAACTGTTCTATTTTTTTATCATCTAACTCAATACCGTAAAACTTTGCACCTTCATATAGAAGCTCTCTTAATTCCATATACTACTCTCCCTTTTTTCTTCTTAACTGTTCTAAATATATGAGTAAAACAGAAATATCTGCAGGAGATACACCTGATATTCTTGAAGCCTGACCTATATTTTGAGGTCTTATCTTTGAAAGTTTCTGTCTAGCCTCTATTCTTAATCCCTGTATATCATTATAATCTATATCTTCTGGTATTCTCTTTTGTTCTAACTTTTTAAATTGTTCAACCTGCTGCATTTGTTTTTGAATATATCCATCATATTTTATTTGATTTTCTACTTCCCTTGCAACATCAAATGGAATATCTGGCCTATCCTTATCTATCTCCTTTGTAGCCTCATAGCTTATTTCAGGTCTCTTTATTAAATCATAAAGATGTATTCCTGATTTTATCTCTGAACTGTTATTTCTTCTTAAGAAATCATTAACTTCTTCAGATGGAGGTAATACTATCTTCTTAACCCTTTCTATTTCTTGCTCAATTGCCTTTTTCCTTTTTAAATATCTTTGATATCTTTCTTCTGTAACAAGGCCTACCTTATATCCCTTTTCAGTAAGTCTTAAATCCGCATTATCCTGTCTTAAAAGCAATCTATATTCTGCTCTAGATGTCATCATTCTATATGGTTCATTTGTACCCTTAGTAACTAAATCATCAATTAATACACCTATATATGCATCTGATCTATCTAAAATTAAAGGTTCTTTATTTTTAACCTTTAATGCAGCATTTATACCAGCTATTATACCTTGGGCTGCAGCCTCTTCATATCCTGATGTTCCGTTAATTTGACCTGCAAAAAACAAACCTTCTATAAACTTAAGTTCAAGTGAAAGCTTAAGCTGTTGAGGATCTATGCAATCATACTCAATTGCATATGCAGTTCTCATTATTTCTGCATTTTCAAGCCCTGGGATTGATCTGTAAAATTTAATTTGAACATCCTCAGGCATAGAACTTGACATTCCCTGAATATACATTTCCTCTGTATTTTCTCCTTCAGGTTCAACAAATATTTGATGTCTTTCTTTATCAGGGAATTTAACAATCTTATCTTCAATTGAAGGACAGTATCTTGGTCCTACCCCTTCAATATCTCCTGTAAAAAGTGGTGATCTATGAAGGTTTTCTCTTATTATTTTATGAGTTTCTTCTGTTGTATAAGTTAAATAGCAAGGTATCTGAACCCTATCTATATTGTCTGACATGAATGAAAAAGGTATTACCCTTTCATCCCCTGGTTGAATTATCATTTTTGAAAAATCTATAGATCTTCTATTAATTCTTGCTGGAGTACCAGTTTTAAACCTTCTCAAAGAAATACCTAAAGCCTTTAAACTATCTGATAATTCGTTGGCAGGAAATAACCCGTTTGGACCTCCATTGTAGCTTACATCCCCAATTATAATTCTACTTTTTAGATAAGTACCTGTTGTAATTACAGCTGTTTTGCATTCAAAATAAGCTCCATTCTTTGTCTTTAATCCCACTATCCTATTATCCTTAACATCTAACTCTATTACTTCATCCTGCTTTAAAGTTAAATTTTCTTGTGTTTCTAGAACATGCTTCATATATTCTTGATATCTTTTTTTATCCGCTTGAGCTCTTAATGATTGAACAGCAGGTCCCTTTGCTGTATTAAGCATTCTAGACTGAAGATACGTATTATCTATAGCTATACCCATCTGTCCACCAAGTGCATCAACTTCCCTAACCAAATGTCCTTTTGCAGTACCTCCAATTGAAGGGTTGCATGGCATCATAGCAATACTGTCTAGATTTAAAGTAATACATAGAGTTTTACATCCCATTCTAGCTGCTGCAAGTGCCGCCTCACAACCTGCATGACCTGCACCAACAACTATAACATCATAACTTCCAGCAAAATACAAATAATCCACCTCCTATTTACCTATACAGAAGTCACTAAATATTCTATCTATTATATCCTCCGCTGCTGTATCGCCTGTTATTTCTCCAAGTTTTAAATATGCATCTTTATATTCAACCGATGCAATATCAAGGGGTAACCCCAGTTCTATTGTCTCTATTCCTTTATTTATGCTCTCCTTTGCCTTAAATAAAATATCCTTATGCCTTACATTTGTTACATAGATATCTTTAGATTTTACCTCTCCTGAAAAAACAAAATCCTCTATTTTTTGTTTAATATCCTCAATTCCCTTTTCTGTGTTTATTGACGCAAAAACTAAATTTTCCTCTTTAAAATTGCTCTTTATAACATCTAAATCAATAGCTAATGGTAGGTCAATTTTATTTATTACTACTATTACCTTCTTATGCTTTATAAGTTGAATAATCTCATAATCTTCATCATCTAAAGGCCTACTTGAATCAACCATAAATATTATTAAATCCGACTTTTCAATATACTCTTTAGACTTTTCAACACCAATTTTTTCAACTATATCTTCAGTTTCTCTAATTCCTGCTGTATCAATAATTTTTACAGGAATTCCTCTAATGTTTATATATTCTTCAATAACATCTCTTGTAGTTCCAGGTATATCCGTAACAATAGCTCTTTTTTCCTCTAAAAGTGCGTTAAGAAGAGAAGATTTCCCTACATTAGGCTTCCCAACAATACTTGTATTCAATCCCTCTCTTAAAATTTTTCCAGTTTCAGCATTTTTTATTAGATATTCTATATCATTAATAATCTCTCTTGAATCCTTTATTATCTTTGAAGAAACAACATTTTCTATATCATCCTCTGGAAAATCAACAGATGCTTCAATATGAGCTAATATCCCTAAGAGTCTATTCATTATATCTTTTATCTTTGAGGATAATTTCCCTTGTGTCTGCTCTAAGGCAATGTGCATACTTTCACTTGTTTTAGCTCTGATTAGATCAATTACAGCCTCTGCCTGCGATAAATCTATTCTTCCATTTAAAAAGGCTCTTTTAGTAAATTCTCCAGGTTCAGCAAGTCTTGCTCCATTTTGCAAAACTAATGAAAGTATTTTCTTAACAGCAACAACTCCTCCATGACAGTTGATCTCAACTATATCCTCTCTTGTATATGTATTTGGAGCCTTCATATAGCTTATGATAACTTCATCAACCTTCTCATTGGTTTTTGGATCTATTATAAATCCATACATCATTGTATATGATTTCATATCCCTAATATTTTTACCTTTAAAACTTCTAAATATTTTTTCAGCTATACTTAAGGAATCCTTTCCTGACATTCTAACAATACCTATTCCACCTTCTCCAACAGGAGTAGATATTGCTGCTATAGTATCATCTATAAACATAAAATTCACCTCTATGTTAGTAATCATTATATATTATACCAAAATATAAAAAAACAATAATCATGAAATATGCCTGCCAATTGGCAGGCATGTTATTACTTTTTAAGATCAATTACAACTTTTCTAAATGGTTCTTCTCCTTCACTATAAGTAGTAACGTATGGATGATCCTGTAATGCAGAATGGATGATTCTTCTCTCATATGGATTCATTGGTTCAAGCTTAACACATCTATTTGTCTTTTGTACCTTATATGCAAGCTTTTTAGCCAAGCCAATAAGTATCTCTTCTCTCTTCTTTCTATAATTTTCTGCATCTAAAATAACCTTTTTATGTTCATTTTCTTGGTTATCTTTATTTATAACCAAGCCAACTAAAAACTGAAGTGCGTCTAGAGTTTCTCCTCTATGACCTATTAATACACCTAATCTCTGACCTACTAAATTAATCTTTAATATATCATCCTCATCCTTTATGTGTATTTCACACTTAACTCCCATCTTATCCAAAACATCTCTTAAGAAACTCTTAGCTAAAGCTGCATAATCCTTCTTTATAGTCACCTTAACCTTTGCAGGTCTTGAACCAATTAATCCAAATATACCTTTGCTCCCCCTGTCTAGAACCTCAATATTTACTGACTCTCTTTTTACTCCAAGTTCCTTTAAGGCCGATTCAATAGCTTCTTCTACTGTTCTTCCGGTCATTTCAATTGACTTCATAGGCCCAAATCACCACCCTACTTCTTAATAGCTATCGCTTCCTGTTCCTTATTTTTTATCTTATTTATTATAAAGTATTGAATAGCAATTTGAATTAAGTTGCTTATTATCCAATATAATACAAGAGCAGCTTTAAAATTAATACTTACCCATGTAATAAATAGAGTCATAAATATATTCATTTGCTTTTGACTCTTTGCTTGTGCATCATCACCCTTTGGAGTCATCATAATACCCTGAATATATGTAGTTAAACCTGATAAAATTGGAAGTATGTAAAGTGTATCCTTTTGACCTAAACTCTTAACCCATAAAAATCCAACATCATTAAAGCCTGTATATCTGTAAATAACATTATACATCGCAATGAATATAGGAAATTGAATTAAAATAAGAAGACATCCTGAAAATGGGTTAGCTCCCATCTCTTTATATAGTTCCATTTGTTTTTGTTGTATCTTTTGAGGATCTCCCTTATACTTTTCTTGTATTTCCTTTAGTTTAGGCTGCATTTCAGTCATTTTAGCTTGTGACTTAGTTTGGCTTATTGTAAGAGGTAGTAGTATAAGCTTTATTATTGCTGTAAATATAAAAATATCTAAGAAATAAGCTAAGCTTAAATTCTTAACTCCCATACTAACAAAGCTATGTATCAAATTAAAAAAACTTGTAAGTGCTGAATTAATTCCTGACAAACAAATTACCTCCTTTATGGAACAGGATCATATCCACCTTTATTTAATGGATGACACCTAAGAATTCTTTTTAAAGACAAATAACCACCCTTAATAACACCATACTTCTCTATAGCCTCAATTGCATACATTGAACACGTAGGATAAAATCTACAGCTTGGAGGTTTCAAAGGTGATATGTACTTTCTGTATAACTTGATTATAAAAATCAAAAATTTTCGCATTATTTTCCCTCTTTTACAAGCCCAAATTTTTTCATCAAGCTTATTACTGATTTTTCAACATCTTTATATTGACATTTTAATATTCCAACTCTTGCTATAAATATTATATCATATCCTTGCTTAAAAATAGACTTATTTTTTCTAAAACTTTCTTTAATTAATCTTTTATATCTATTACGCACAACGCTTTTCCCTATCTTTTTGCTTACAGACACACCAATTCTATTATAATCCTTCCCATTTTTACTACAGTACATAACAAGATTAGAATCACTCACAGATTTTCCTTTCTTATATATCAACCTAAAGTGAGCATTCTTTTTAATTCTTTCAATTTTTTTCATAATAATCCCTCAAGACAAAAATACTATAATTGAACAAAAAGGCCACATTCCGCGGCCTTATGCTGTCAATCTCTTTCTTCCTTTTCTTCTTCTTCTTTGAAGAACCTTTCTTCCATTCTTAGTCTTCATTCTCTTTCTGAAACCATGTTCCTTTTTTCTTTGTCTCTTTTTTGGTTGATATGTTCTTAGCATCCCAATACACCTCCTTTAAAAGAATATATATGTCAGGGTCACATTTTTCAAAAAGGCATATTACATAAAAATTATATATTTATGTTGTTATAATGTCAAGGAATACATTTATTGTTGATATTTTTTTATCCACATATGTGTTTTTTGTGGATAACTATTGCCTGTGAATAATTAATTTGATAATATATTTATACAATGTGGATAATTAGATATGCTTTTGTTTATTATTTGTGGATTTTTTAAAGTTATTCACATTCTGTGGATAAGCTTGTGTATAACTTGTTGAATTTATCTGTTTCATTTCTTTTTAACCTTGAAAATTCTAATTTTAAACACTGTTTATTTTGTGAATTTTACATTGTGAATAATTTTATAAATCATTTTTTATATAATATTTTTTTCACATGCTGTGTATAACTTTTTATTTTTTTGTCAACAACTTATTTTTGAATCTCTATCTGTGAATAACTCTGTTAATATAAATTCTACAATACTAATTGTTACAAAAAATTTATCTAGAACAGGAGGATTAACATGGGCACAGATATCCATTCTCTCTGGGAAAAAACGCTTAATATCGTAAAAACAGAGCTAACTGAAGTTGGTTTTAATACATGGATAAAATCTCTAAAGCCCATAAAACTAACAAATGACTCATTTTATCTTTTAGCACCAACTGAATTCTCAAAAAATATACTTGACGCAAGATATAAAGACTTAATTGGAAATGCTTTTAAAATGGTTGCTTCAAAAAAATATGAAATCAAGTTCGTTTTAGAAACAGATGACATATTTAAAGAGCTAGATTCAAACAAAGAACCACAAATAAAGGATGAACAAGATACACCTTCGTCTCAACCAAAGCAAACAAATGATGAACTTACAACCTCTACATTAAATCCAAAGTATACATTTGATACTTTTGTGGTAGGAAATAGCAACCGATTTGCCCATGCTGCATCTTTAGCAGTTGCAGAAGCCCCTGCTAAAGCTTACAACCCTCTTTTCATATATGGTGGTGTTGGACTTGGTAAAACACACCTAATGCATGCAATTGGTCACTATATACTAAACAATAATCCAAAAGCTAGAGTTGTTTACGTTTCTTCTGAAAAATTTACTAATGAACTAATAAATTCTATAAAGGACGACAAAAATGTAGAATTTAGAAACAAGTATAGAAATGTTGATGTCCTTCTTATTGACGACATACAATTCATAGCTGGAAAAGAAAGAACTCAAGAAGAGTTCTTCCACACATTTAATGCATTATATGAGGCTAATAAGCAAATTATTATATCAAGTGATAGACCTCCAAAAGAAATTCCAACTTTAGAAGATAGATTAAGATCAAGATTCGAATGGGGACTTATTGCAGATATACAACCACCAGATTTTGAAACCAGAATAGCAATTTTAAAGAAAAAGGCTGACATGGAAAACCTACAGGTTCCAAATGAAGTTATGGTATATATAGCAAATAAAATTCAATCTAATATAAGAGAACTAGAAGGTGCACTTATAAGAATAGTTGCATTTGCATCACTTTCTAATAAAGAAATAAGTGTAGAGCTTGCAACTGATGTTTTAAAGGACATAATTTCAAACAAAAATAATAAGCAGATTACAGTTGAATTAATACAGGATGTAGTTGCTAGCTATTACAATCTAAGAATAGAAGACTTTAAGTCAAAACGAAGAACTAAAAATGTTGCATATCCAAGACAAATAGCGATGTATTTAGCTAGAAAACTTACAGATTTATCTCTACCAAAGATAGGAGAAGAATTTGGTGGACGTGATCATACTACAGTAATTCACGCCTATGAAAAGATATCTGAGGACTTAGAAAAGGACGACGCACTAAAGGAAACAATAGATGAGCTAATCAAAAAGATAAATCAAAAATAATTCACACATGTTAATAAACAAAGTTTATAATTTGTGGATAGTTGTATTTTTAA
The DNA here is from genome assembly GCF_000430995.1 of Thermobrachium celere DSM 8682. Classification (GTDB taxonomy): domain Bacteria; phylum Bacillota; class Clostridia; order Clostridiales; family Caloramatoraceae; genus Thermobrachium; species Thermobrachium celere. The sequence continues at coordinate 8,050 of NZ_HF952022.1, read as the reverse complement.
TTTTTAATATCTAACAATGTGGATAATATTAATTACTTTTTATCAACTTATCCACAAATTATTTTTTTATATGATCCCTTTATTATCTAGTATTAAAGCACTTATCAACATATTAACAACACCTATTACTATTACTACTAAAAATTTGTTTATAACCTCTATCAATAAATAAAAAATTATCCACTGTGGATAAAAGGAGGATTTAAAAATGTGGTTTATTTGTGAAAAAGAACTTTTACAAGAAGCTATAAATACAGTTCAAAAGGCTACATCATCAAAAACTACGTATCCAATACTTGAAGGAATACACATAAAAGCTACTAAAGATAATAAAGTTACATTTACAGCTACTGACTTAGATCTTGGAATCGAAACATATATAGAAACAGAAGTTTATCAAGAAGGAGCTACTGTAATTAATTCAAAGTTATTTGGTGAATTTATAAGAAAACTTCCAAATGATAAGGTTATAATAAAAATGGAAGATAATAATGTATATATAACTTGTCAAAAATCAGAATTTGTTCTTTTAGGAAGCAATCCTGATGAGTTTCCAAAGCTTCCAACAATAAACGAAAATTCCATGTATGAAATATCACAAGATTTAATAAAAAGCATGATTAAATCAACTATTTTTGCAATTGCTCAAGAAGAAACAAGACCTATATTGACAGGAGTTTTATTTGAAGTAAAAGATAGAAAGTTAAGTTTTGTTGCATTAGATGGATATAGATTAGCTTTAAAAAGATATGATATTGATTCAGATAATGAAATAAGTGCAGTAATTCCAGGAAAAACATTGAATGAAATATCTAAGATACTAGAAACAACAGATGAAAAGGCAAAAATAACTTTTACTCCAAATCATATATTGTTTAACTTAGGGAATACTAAAGTAATCTCAAGATTATTAGATGGAGAGTTTATAAACTACAGACAAATAATACCTGAAGAATATAGGTTGAAGGTTAAAGTTAATAGAAATGAACTTCTTGATAGTATAGAAAGAGCATCATTACTTGCAAGAGAAGGAAAGACTAACTTAATTAAGTTTGATATAAAGGATTCTTGTATGGTTATTACTTCAAATTCACAATTAGGTAAAGTTTATGAAGAAGTTAATATAGAACTTGAAGGTGAAAACTTAAAGATAGCATTTAACTCTAAATATTTCTTAGATGCTTTAAGAATAATAGATTCAGAAGAAATTTATTTAGAATTTACAACAAACGTAAGTCCTTGTGTAGTTAAGAAATGTAATTCAGATGATTATATATATTTAGTACTTCCAGTTAGATTAGTAGAAGAATAGACTTAAATAAAAAGCAATGTGGGGGATACCCGTTGCTTTTTATCTTTTAATAAAGGAGGTTTTATAATGCAGGAGATTAATATTCATACAGAATATATAAAGCTTGATCAATTGTTAAAGTGGGCTAATATAGCAGATTCAGGAGCATTTGCAAAGCTTATCATTCAAAATGGTGATGTTAAAGTAAATGGTGAAGTAGTTTTAAGTAGAGGTAAAAAGATATATAAAGGTGATATTATAGAAGTAAATGGTGTAGGAAGCTTTAAGGTGGTATAGGTGAGCTTATGTATATAGATATACTTGAATTAATAAACTTTAGAAATTATGAAAAACTTGAACTAAAGCTTAATAACAAGATAAACATATTTGTAGGTGAAAATGCACAAGGTAAGACAAATGTATTAGAAGCCATGTATTTTTTAAGTTCATTGAAATCACACAGAACAAATAGAGATAAAGAACTTATATTATGGAATAAAAATAAAGCCTATTTAAAGGGAGAAATAGTAAAAAACTTAGGAAACTATAGGATTGAATTTTTAATTGATTCAGAGGGAAAAAAACAAATTAAACTAAATGGAGTAAAGATAAACAAATCATCCGAAGTATTAGGTACAGTAAATACAGTTATTTTTTCTCCAGAGGATCTAAAGCTTATCAAGGAAGGACCTTCATTAAGAAGAAGATTTATAGATAATGAACTAAGCCAAATAAGGCCTAAATATCATTATATTTTAAGTCAATATAATAAAACTTTAATGCAAAGAAATAATTTGCTTAAAACATTAAATAATTCAACATCAAATAAAGCTACTTTAGAAATATTTAGCGAACAACTTGCAGATTATGGAAGTATAATTATTCAAAATAGAATAGAGTTTGTGAAGAAACTCTCCCTTATAGCAAGACTTATCCATAGAAAGATTACGGATGGTAAAGAAGAACTTGATGTTTTATATAAAAGTGATGTTGATGTTAATGGTAAGTTAAGTGAAATTAAAGAAAGTTTACTTAAAAAATATATTGAAAATGTTAAGGATGATTTAGATAAGGGTTTTACTCTAATAGGGCCACATAGAGATGATTTAGTTATATTCATTAATGGTGTGGATGTAAGAAATTTTGGATCCCAAGGCCAACAAAGAACAGCGGCCCTGTCTTTAAAACTATCTGAATTAGAAATTGTAAAATCAGAGGTTGGAGAATATCCTGTTTTGCTTTTAGATGATGTTTTATCTGAGCTTGATCCTAAAAGGCAGTTTTTTTTACTAAATTCTTTAAAAGATATTCAAACTATAATAACTTGTACTAGTATAAAGGATATAGATATTAAAAAATTTGTAGAAAAGAGCGTTTTTGAGGTAAAAAAGGGAACTATTGTTCGATTAGAGTAAAATATGTTGTTTATTTTAAAAATTAGATTTATAATAAAAATGATTTTAAAATAGGGAGGCTTTTTTATGTTTCTTCATTTGGGAGAAAATGTTGTTATTCCTTTAAGTGAGGTTATTGCAATATTTGATGTTAATTCAACTTTTAATTCTGACACAAGAAATTTTTTAAAGATAGCCGAAGAAGAAGGATTTGTTACAAGGATTACAGATGATCCACCAAAATCATTTGTATTAACCGAGAGAAATAAAAAGAGTATAATATATCTTTCTCCTATTTCTTCTGTTACATTGGTAAAACGAACAGGATTTTTGAATGAACTATAAGAAGAGGTGAAAAAAATGAGTAATATGCAGCAGTATAGTGCAGAACAGATACAAGTTCTTGAGGGTCTTGAGGCTGTTAGAAAAAGACCAGGTATGTACATTGGTAGTACAGGACCTAAAGGACTTCATCATTTGGTATATGAAATAGTTGATAATTCTATAGATGAGGCATTGGCTGGATACTGTACAAATATTGAAGTTATTATACATAAAGATAACTCAATAACTGTAATAGATAACGGTAGAGGTATTCCTGTTGACATACATCCAAAGCTAAATAAACCTGCAGTTGAGGTTGTATTTACTGTTCTACATGCAGGGGGTAAATTTGGCGGTGGAGGATATAAGGTTTCGGGAGGACTTCATGGAGTTGGTGCATCAGTTGTTAATGCACTATCAGAATGGCTTGAAGTTAAAATAAGAAGAAATGGAAAAGAATACTATCAAAAATATGAAAGAGGAAAGGTAATGTGTGATTTGACTGTAGTTGGTGAAGCAGATAGTACAGGAACTACAGTCAGCTTCAAACCAGATGCAGAAATATTTGAAGAGCTAGAGTATGACTATGATACTTTAGCACAAAGATTAAGAGAGTTAGCTTTCTTAAATAAAGGTATTTCAATTGTTCTAAAGGATGAAAGGGAAGATAAAGAAGAAAAATTCCACTATGAAGGTGGAATTAGAGAATTTGTTAAGTATTTAAATAGAAATAAAGAAGTATTAAATGATGAACCAATTTATGTAGATGGAGTTAAGGATGACATAATTGTTGAAATAGCAATGCAATACAATGACAGTTACAATGAGAATATATTTTCATTTGCTAATAATATAGACACACCAGAAGGTGGAACCCATGTAAGTGGATTTAAAACAGCTCTTACAAGGGTAATAAATGATTATGCAAGAAAATATGGATTTTTGAAGGAAAATGATAAAAATTTAGCAGGTGAAGATACGCGTGAAGGATTGACAGCAGTTATTTCTGTAAAGATTACAAACCCACAATTTGAAGGGCAAACCAAAACTAAGCTTGGAAATACAGAAGTTAGAAGTGTTGTAGAAACTATTGTTGGAGATAAGGTAGCAGCATTTCTAGAGGAAAATCCTCATGTTTCAAAAATAATTCTAGAAAAATGCATAATGGCACAAAGAGCAAGAGAAGCAGCAAGAAAAGCAAGGGAATTAACAAGAAGAAAATCAGTTTTAGATTCAACATCTCTTCCAGGGAAACTTGCTGATTGTTCAGAAAAGGATCCTAAACTTTGTGAAATATATCTCGTTGAGGGTGATTCAGCAGGTGGTTCAGCTAAGGGTGGACGTGACAGAAGGTTCCAAGCAATTCTTCCTTTAAGAGGAAAAATAATGAACGTTGAAAAACAAAGATTAGATAAGATATTATCCTACCAAGAAATAAGAAATATGATAACAGCTTTTGGAGCAGGTATTGGAGACGAATTTGATATTAGTAAAATTAGATATGATAAAATCATTATAATGACAGATGCCGATGTTGACGGTGCCCACATAAGAACATTGTTATTAACATTCTTCTATAGGTATATGAGACCGCTTATAGAAGAAGGACATGTTTATATAGCACAACCACCACTTTATAAGATAACTAAGAACAAAAAGATATACTATGCATATTCAGATAAAGAACTTGAAAAGAAGTTAAATGAAATTGGTAGAGACAATGTGGAAATACAAAGATATAAGGGTCTTGGAGAAATGAATGCAGAACAGCTTTGGGAAACTACTATGAATCCAGAAACAAGAACACTTCTTAAGGTAGAGATAGAAGATGCTGTTGCTGCAGATGAAATATTTACAATACTTATGGGAGATAAGGTTGAACCAAGAAGAGAATTTATACAAAGAAATGCTAAGAAGGTTCAAAATCTTGACATATAATGAGGTGAAACAATGGAAGAGAGAATGGAAAAGATAATTTCTGTTGACATAAAGGATGAAATGAAAAAGTGTTATATAGATTATGCGATGAGCGTTATAGTTGGACGTGCGCTTCCAGATGTTAGAGATGGCCTAAAGCCTGTTCATAGAAGAATTTTATATTCTATGCATGAATTAGGATTATATCCTGATAAACAATACAGAAAGTCTGCAAGAATCGTTGGGGATGTGCTAGGTAAATATCATCCACATGGAGATAGTGCTGTTTATGAGGCAATGGTTAGGCTAGCACAAGACTTTTCAACAAGATATCCTTTAGTTGATGGTCATGGTAATTTTGGTTCCATTGATGGAGATGGAGCAGCTGCAATGCGTTATACAGAAGCTAGACTTTCTAAAATATCAATGGAACTGTTGAGGGATATAAATAAAGATACAATTGATTTTACAGATAACTTCGATGGTACTGAAAAAGAACCAACAGTTCTTCCTTCAAGGTTTCCAAATTTATTGGTTAATGGTTCTTCAGGTATTGCTGTTGGTATGGCAACGAATATTCCACCTCATAATTTAGGTGAAGTAATAGATGCGATAGTTTATTTAATTGATAATCCTGACGTTACAGTTAAGGACTTAATGACAAAAGTTAAAGGGCCAGATTTTCCAACAGCAGGTATAATACTTGGAAAAGAAGGAATAAGACAAGCATATGAAACAGGTAGAGGTAGAATTACTGTAAGAGCAAAGGCAGAAATAGAAGAAGAAAAGGGAAAACATCGTATAATTGTAACAGAAATACCTTATCAAGTTAATAAAGCAAAATTGATAGAAGAGATAGCAGAATTAGTTAAAGATAAAAAGATAGATGGTATATCTGATTTAAGAGATGAATCAGATAGAGAAGGAATGAGAATTGTTATTGAATTAAAGAGGGATGCAAATCCAAATGTTGTATTAAACTTGTTATATAAACATACTAAAATGCAAGACACATTTAGTGTTATAATGCTTGCATTAGTTGAAGGAGAACCTAAGATACTTAACCTTAAGGAAGTCTTAACCCATTATCTAGATTTCCAAAAAGTAGTTATAAAAAGAAGAACTAAGTATGAACTTGATAAAGCAGAAGCAAGGGCTCATATTTTAGAAGGTTTAAAAATTGCTCTTGATCATATAGATGAAGTGATAAATTTAATTAGAGCTTCTAAAACTGTAGAGGATGCTAGAAATGGTTTGATGGCTAGGTTTGGTCTTTCTGAAAAACAAGCTCAAGCTATCTTAGATATGAGACTTCAAAGATTAACAGGATTAGAGAGAGATAAAATTGAACAAGAGTATGAAGAATTAATTAAAACAATAAACAGATTAAGGGAAATACTTGCAAATGAAAGACTTGTTTTAAATATAATTAAAGATGAACTAATAGAAATTAAAGAAAAGTATTCTGATGAAAGAAGAACAAAAATAGTAAATAGTACAGAAGAAATTAACATAGAAGATTTAATCCAAGAAGAAGATGTAGTAATAACTATTACACATGCAGGATATGTAAAGAGAATTCCTATAGACACGTATAAGAGCCAAAAAAGAGGTGGAAAAGGAATTCAAGGTATAACCACAAGAGAAGATGACTTTGTAGAAAATATATTTATAACATCAACACATAATAACATACTGTTCTTTACTAATTTAGGAAGAGCATATAAGTTAAAGGCTTATGAAATACCAGAAGCAGGTAGAACAGCAAGAGGAACAAATATAGTAAATATACTTCCTTTAAGCCCAAGAGAAAGAATACAAGCAGTAATAGCGATAAAAGAGTTTGATGAAGATAAGTTTATATTCTTTGCAACAAAGAATGGTATTGTTAAAAAGACATCATTAAGTGAGTTTAGTTCAATAAGAAGAAGTGGGTTAAATGCTATAAACCTAAAAGTTGATGATGAATTAATTGGGGTTAAATTAACTGATGGTAATAGCAAAATAACTATAGTTACGCAAAATGGATATTCAATAACATTTGAAGAAAACGATGTTAGATGTATGGGCAGAACTGCAGCAGGGGTAAGAGGTATTACATTAAGAGATAATGATGTTGCTGTTGCTATGGACGTATTTGAAGAAGACGCAGATCTTTTAGTAGTTAGTGAAAATGGATATGGAAAGAGGACTCCATGTGCAGAATACTCTGTTCAAAACAGAGGAGGAAAAGGATTAATAACATATAAAGTTACAGAAAAGACAGGACATATAGTTGGTGCAAAGACAGTAAAGGATAAAGATGAAATAATGCTTATAAATAGCAATGGTGTAATAATTAGATTAGAGGTTGCACAAATTTCAAGAACAAGCAGAAATACAATGGGAGTAACTTTAATGAAGACTGACGGAAACGAAAAAATAGTATCCATTGCAAAGATAATTAATGAAGATAATGAATAATTTAAAAGAGAATGTGCTTCAAACCTTGTATCTTAAGCACATTCTCTTTTTTATATAAAAAATTAAAATACATGTTGACAGAATTTATTTTTAGTGATAATATTAATATCTGTTAGCGGCACTGAAGAAAAAAATAAAAAAGCTGTTGACAAAATAAGATGAGTGTTATAAAATAAATGATGTTGAATGACGGTCCTTGAAAACTGAACAGCGAGAGCGAACGTACTTTGAAGCTCAGGTTAGAACATGAGAGTTTGATCCTGGCTCAGGACGAACGCTGGCGGCGTGCCTAACACATGCAAGTCGAGCGGAGGGGATAGGAGCTTGCTCCTTGAACCTTAGCGGCGGACGGGTGAGTAACACGTGGGTAACCTGCCCTTGAGAGGGGGATAACAGGTCGAAAGGCCTGCTAATACCGCATAACGCTAAGATGCCGCATGGCGTCTTAGCCAAAGGTTAATTCCGCTCAAGGATGGGCCCGCGGCCCATTAGCTAGTTGGTGAGGTAATGGCTCACCAAGGCGACGATGGGTAGCCGGCCTGAGAGGGTGGTCGGCCACACTGGGACTGAGACACGGCCCAGACTCCTACGGGAGGCAGCAGTGGGGAATATTGCGCAATGGGGGGAAACCCTGACGCAGCGACGCCGCGTGAGCGATGAA
>NZ_HF952021.1:2850-3415 GCF_000430995.1 Thermobrachium celere DSM 8682 | reverse complement strand
AACAAGCTATAAAGTATCAAATTTAAAACCTGCTACAGTCTATTGGTTTTATGTTCGCGCCTACAATAGCTATGGAACATCTGGCGATTCTGCTCATATAAAAGTAACTACACAAAATGTTGTTGTGAATAATCAAAAGCAGGTTATTGGATTTGCAACTTACTATTACAGTGGGGATAAATCCTCCTATAATTCAATGGTAAACAACACTTCACTTCTTAACACAGTTATTACACACACATATATAACAGACGGACTTGGTAATATATCAGGATTAGTTCCTACAGATCAGATAAATTATGCAAATAGCAATGGAATAATTCCATTATTGCATCACAGCCAGTATATTCAAATAACCTTTTAGCATCTTCACAGGTTACAACATCACCATTCCCAATAACAGGTATATTAACACTTTGCTTAACTTTCTTTATTATATCCCAATCAGCCTTACCTTCATACATTTGACTTCTTGTTCTTCCATGAATTGCAATGGCACTTGCTCCACATTGCTCCAACATCTTAGCAAACTCAACTGCGTTAACACTAGTTTCATCCCAACCTT
>NZ_HF952021.1:0-538 GCF_000430995.1 Thermobrachium celere DSM 8682 | reverse complement strand
CCAGTTTTAGATGAGGACAGAATTATGTATATTGACATAAATAAGGCATCAGCTCTTTTAGAGGAGCTTGTTATAAAAGTTATTCTACCATACTTATTATAATGGTTTAAAAAATATTAATATTTCCAACTGGAATTGAAAAACTCATACCTTGGAAAAATAAGTACCCATAAGTATTAATCCCCACAAGTTCTCCATATAAATTTACCAATGGGCCTCCACTGTTACCTGGATTAATAGCCGCATCTGTTTGAAGATAAGTATAAACACCATCAACTGGTCTATTTAACCCACTAATAATTCCCTTTGTTGCTGTATTTCTATATCCAAAGAAAAGTGGAGTTCCAATTGCAAGAACATCTATCCCTACTTTAATATCCTTTTCATTTGCAAGTTTAATAGGTGGTAAATCTTTTCTATCTATTTGAATCAATGCAAGGTCAATATCTTTGTCTGAATACAATAATTTTGCCCTATAGGCTTTTCCATCGTATGTAACAACGTATATTTCATTTAATCCATCTATTACGTGATTATT
>NZ_HF952020.1:6168-6666 GCF_000430995.1 Thermobrachium celere DSM 8682 | reverse complement strand
TAATATCCACAAGAGATAACAGAAGATGAATGTTGAATATGAGCTAATTTGTGGTTTCAATTAAAGCCCCCTTACTTTTATTTTTATCAATTGCATTTTTCAATGCATTGACTAGCTCATTTAAGCCTTCTTTGTTTGTTGGATACTCTGAAAATGTTAATGTTTGGATTTAACTCTCTTGCAACAGATTCAACCTTTTTATCATCGAAGTCAAAATAAGACTTCATATCATATTTATTTAATACTAATATTTCTGAAGTTGAAAACATTAGAGGATACTTTTCTACTTTATCATCACCCTCTGGTATGCTTAAAATTGCAACTCTTATATCTTCTCCAATGTTAAATTCTGCTGGGCATACCAAGTTACCTATATTTTCTACAATAATCACATCAATTTCGTCTAAATTAAAATACTGAAGTATGTGTTTTATTGACATAGCCTCAATATGGCATGCTCCATCAGTATTTTAATTGAACTACTGGTATATCCATCTT
>NZ_HF952020.1:2876-3472 GCF_000430995.1 Thermobrachium celere DSM 8682 | reverse complement strand
AGCTCATATAATTCTTCTTCAGGCCATTCTGCTGCAACATCATATATTTCAGAAATTGATGGTAAAGTGTCTTCTCCTACAACTTTGTAGGAATTCAATACAATTGCCTACTTCATATTGGTAGTTAACTACATGTTTTCCTTACTTAAACATGTCCTATAGGTAAAATTGTAAGGTTTGATATACCAGTTAAAGAAGATACAAAAGGTAAAGATATAAAAGAACATTTTAATAAGTATTCTGTACAGGGAGTAGTTGTTGTAAGGGATGATTACCCAATTGGACTTGTTATGAAGAGTGAATTGACCTTTGCTTTGGCAAAGCCTTATGGTAATGAAATCTATTTAAATAGACCGGTTAGCATTATAATGAATAAATCTCCTCTTGTTGTAGACTATAATTTACCTATTTCAGAAGTAGCACAGCTTGCAATGTCAAGAAAAGAGGAAAACTTATATGATTATGTAGTAGTAACAAAAGAAAATAAGTATTATGGTATAGTTACAGTTAAAAAGCTATTAGAGTATGCTATGGAACTAGAGCTAAACTATGCAAGACATTTAAATCCATTAACAGGGCTTCCTGGGAATTTAATT
>NZ_HF952020.1:0-259 GCF_000430995.1 Thermobrachium celere DSM 8682 | reverse complement strand
ATAACGCATTAAGCGCAGGGATAGCTGTAGGAATAATGACCATACCTCTTGTATCATCAATGAGTGAAGATGCAATGATGGCAGTACCAGATTCTTTAAGGAATGGAGCATATGCACTTGGTGCAACAAAGCTTGAGGTAACAAAGGATGTTGTAATTCCAACTGCTATGTCAAGTATAGTTGCTTCTTTTATTCTTGCAATATCAAGAGCAATTGGGGAGACAATGATAGTTGCGATGGCAGCAGGTTCAACACCTAA
>NZ_HF952019.1 GCF_000430995.1 Thermobrachium celere DSM 8682 | reverse complement strand
YWCAGGCTGTTGACAAACAAATTTTGTCAACAGTTTTTTTTGCGTAGCAAAAAGGATTTTAAACATCTATGTAGAATTATATATAGAGAAATAAATTTGGAGGTGCCCAATGATTAATGAAATTAAATCAAAACAACAAAAATTAGAAATGGTTTACATTGAAGATTTAGTTCCTCAGGATCATATACTGAGGAAAATTGATAAATATATTGACTTTTCTTTTATTCGTGAATTAACTAAGGACTTATATTGTCATGATAATGGACGACCTGCTGTTGATCCTGTTGTTCTTTTTAAAATGTTATTTATAGGCTACTTATTTGGTATTAGATCCGAGCGTCAGCTCGTTAGGGATATTGAAGTTAATGTTGCCTATAGATGGTTTTTAGGTTTCTCACTTACAGATAAGATTCCTGATCATTCAACTATAAGTCAAAATAGGAGAAGACGTTTTAAGGATACAGATATAGCACAAAAAATTTTTGATAACATTGTCCTTCAAGCGATATCTCATGGCTTAGTTGAAGGTAAAGTTCTTTATACTGATTCAACACATCTTAAGGCTAACGCCAATAAGAGAAAATTTATTGAAAAAGAAGTTGAAAAATCTACTAAGGATTATATGTTAGAACTTGATAAAGCAATTGATGAAGATAGAATTGCTCATGGTAAAAAGCCTTTAAAAAAAACTGAAAAAACATCTGAAACTAAAACTATAAAAGAAAGTACAACTGATCCTGAAAGTGGTTATATGATTAGAGATGGTAAACCTGAAGGATTCTTTTATTTAGATCATAGAACAGTAGACAGTAAACATAATATTATTGTAGATGTTCACGTTACACCAGGAAATGTAAACGATGTAGATCCTTATTTAAGCAGAATTGATAGAATAATTAACACATTTAATTTTAATGTAAAGTATGTGGGATTAGATGCAGGATATTTTACAAACTATATTTGCAAAGGATTAGCGGATAGAAATATAACATATGCAATAGCTACTAAGTTAGGTCCTCATGAAAAAGGCAAATAT
>NZ_HF952018.1:1975539-1976539 GCF_000430995.1 Thermobrachium celere DSM 8682 | reverse complement strand
GCGCCAGCGGCACAGCTGGGTAGCCATGTTCGGATGGGATAAGCGCTGAAGGCATCTAAGCGCGAAGCCCACCTCAAGATGAGATTTCCCATAGCGTTAAGCTAGTAAGACCCCTGGAAGAACACCAGGTTGATAGGCCAGAGGTGTAAGCGTCGTAAGGCGTTTAGCTGACTGGTACTAATAGGTCGAGGGCTTGATCATACAGGCTGTGCAGTTTTGAAAGAACTAATCCGGTGACTATGCCGCGGAGGAAACACCCGTTCCCATTCCGAACACGAAGGTTAAGCTCCGCAGGGCCGATGGTACTGCACCGCACGGTGTGGGAGAGTAGGTCGTTGCCGGATCAAACTTAATATTCCACGGTAGCTCAATGGTGGAGCATCCGGCTGTTAACCGGAGGGTTGGAGGTTCGAGTCCTCTCCGTGGAGCCATCTAGAAAATATATGAGGTTGCAAAAGCAACCTCTTTTTTATATTTTTTGCTTTATGTGTTTAAGCAAATTATTTACCTTTAACAATTTTTGCTTTGATCATTGTAATTAATTAACACCAAAAAATCTATTTTGATCTGTTGACATAACATTATATTTTTGATATTATAATTAAGCGTGATGGGGGTGTAGCTCAGTTGGGAGAGCACCTGCCTTGCAAGCAGGGGGTCAGGAGTTCGAATCTCCTCATCTCCACCATATATGGGCTCATAGCTCAGACGGTTAGAGCGCACGCCTGATAAGCGTGAGGTCGGTGGTTCGATTCCACTTGAGCCCACCAGTTCTTTGAAAACTGCACAGCCAAAGGTAACAAGTTCTTAATGAAGATCAAGCTACAAAGGGCGCATGGTGGATGCCTTGGCACCAGGAGCCGATGAAGGACGTGGTAAGCTGCGAAAAGCTGCGGGTAGCCGCAAACAGGCTGTGATCCGCAGATGTCCGAATGGGGGAACCCGCATGGCTAACGCCATGCATCCTTAGCTGAATCCATAGGCTAAGGAGGGCACACCC
>NZ_HF952018.1:1910669-1974124 GCF_000430995.1 Thermobrachium celere DSM 8682 | reverse complement strand
AGGTTTGGCACCTCGATGTCGGCTCGTCGCATCCTGGGGCTGAAGTAGGTCCCAAGGGTTGGGCTGTTCGCCCATTAAAGCGGCACGCGAGCTGGGTTCAGAACGTCGTGAGACAGTTCGGTCCCTATCCGTCGCGGGCGTAGGAAATTTGAGAGGAGCTGTCCTTAGTACGAGAGGACCGGGATGGACGAACCTCTGGTGCACCAGTTGTCGCGCCAGCGGCACAGCTGGGTAGCCATGTTCGGATGGGATAAGCGCTGAAGGCATCTAAGCGCGAAGCCCACCTCAAGATGAGATTTCCCATAGCGTTAAGCTAGTAAGACCCCTGGAAGAACACCAGGTTGATAGGCCAGAGGTGTAAGCGTCGTAAGGCGTTTAGCTGACTGGTACTAATAGGTCGAGGGCTTGATCATATAGGCTGTGCAGTTTTGAAAGAACTAATCCGGTGACTATGCCGCGGAGGAAACACCCGTTCCATTCCAAACACTTTATTTAACCGCGGGCCGATGACACTGCACTAATGCGGTGTGGGAGAGTAGGTCGTTGCCGGATCAAACTTAATATTCCACGGTAGCTCAATGGTGGAGCATCCGGCTGTTAACCGGAGGGTTGGAGGTTCGAGTCCTCTCCGTGGAGCCATCTAGAATATATGAGGTTGCAAAAGCAACCTCTTTATTTTTGTTCAAAAAAAATTTGGAATTATTTATGAATAATTGTAATAAATTCTATATATTGATATAATAAGGATATGCACATATTGTGCACAAAAGTAGGGGGTGAGTAAATGGGTTTTTTTAATGATTTTAAAACTAATTTACAGGGGCAGTATGAGGAATGTTTAGCATATAAAAAACTATGTGAAAATGAGGGGTTTAATCCTTACAGGGACTTAAAATGTGAGGATGACTTATACTATGTTCCATTTATATTATCAACATCTTTCAAAAAATCCTATGGATTGTTTACCAAACTTTTAAGGGGAGATATTAAGGATATTTATAAATGGACTATATCAAGTAGCACTAGTGGGGATCCTAGTATAGTTGGTAGAAGCAAAGAGGATATTGATACTTTGCGAAGATTTGTTTTAGAAGATGAAATGAGGCATAAAATAGACAGAGATTATGAGTGTACATTTTTTCCTAAAGCCGAAGATATGAAGTCCTATAATAGAGGTATATTTTTAGATAAAGTATGTGAATCTTATTTAGGAAATATTGTTGACATCTATACTTACAGAGATGATACAATTCATCTTTTAAAGTTAAATAATAATAAATTTGAAGTTGATGTTCAATCTTTTATCAACTATATTCAAACACATAATGGAAAAAATCATAGAGCAGCCTTAGGAGGTTCAACCCCTCTTTTCTTTGGTACTGTAATAAGGTTGAAAGAGAATATTAAACCGGTAGAATTAGGTGATAAGTCATTTGTACACACAGGTGGAGGGGGATGGGATGGTAGAAAGGGAAATATAAACATTGGAACATTTATTGAAAGGTGGAGATTTGTAGAAGAAGTTTCAAATTTCTTGGGCATCCCACAAGAAAATTTTACAGACACATATTCCTTTACTGAGAATAGCTTTACTATGACTGGACACTATAGTAAAAACTATAGGGATTACCTATTCCATGTTCCAGAATATGCAAGAGTTATTGTAAGAGATATAAAGACATTAAAGCCTGTTAAAGAGGGAGAGAGAGGTTTTATTCAGGTACTTAATGCATATGGAACAAAATCTTTTGCTGGAGCAAGTGTTCTTGTTGATGATATTGGGGAAGTTGTATCTTATCATAGGTGTCCAGAATGTGGTTATGAGGGTATGGTTATAAAAATAATTGGAAGAGTAAAGGGGACTGAAGCTAAGGGCTGTGGTGCAACTTTAGGGGGTGATGGTGTTGGAAATAATTAAAAGAGATTATAATGATTGTATTGTTGATGTTCCAGTATATGATATTTCAGATATTCAATTAGTAATGGAAAAATTAAAAAGAAATAAAATTAATGCACATCAAATAGATACAAAGTATACAATTGACTTATTAGATGCATGCGCAAAAATGTGGTTAGATAGAGAATATTCCAAAATACATGTAGAAAATATAGCTAAAATAACTAATCAGAGCAAAGAACTGGTGTTATTTGAGCTTGAAGGTGTCATGAAGGGGCTTTTAAAGGAAAATGTTAATCTTCTTATCAATGAGGAATTGGGTAATATTGATATTTTGGATAATTGGGTTGAGACTTACTATGGTATGGTTCACAGGCAGCCGAGGGGACTTGTCTTTCATAATGTATCCGGTAATGCTTTTATAGTTATTCCAGTAAGTATTGCAATGGGGCTTATATCAAAAAATGTTAATTTAGTTAAAGTTTCAAAGGATGAACCTTATTTTGCCTATGCCTTTTATAAAAGTTTAGTTGAGTTAGATGAAAGTATAAAGGATAGATTATCAATCATATATTTTGATAGTTCATTAGCAGATATCTATGATTATATTGTTTCAAATAGTGATTGTGTAATTCATTGGGGAGGAAAGCAATCAAGAGATTATATGGCAAATCTCTGCTCAAAATATTCTATTCATTTTATTGAACATGGCCCTAAAGTAAGTTTTGAAGTAGTTGATAAAGAACCAAGTATAGAAGATATAAAAGGAATTGCACTTGATATGTCACTTTGGGAACAAAAAGCTTGTTTATCTCCACGAATTATATTTTTAAATGCAAAAATAAATAAAGAAGAGTTTTTGGAAGAATTAAAGAATGCGTTAGAAGAAACTTTAAATTATTTACCTAAAGGTTACTATGATTATTTTAGTTCTATTAAAACCCTTCAGGATAGACAGTATATGATATTAAAGAATATGGAAAATGATAATTTTAAGATTATAAGCAGTAAAACTTCAGACTATACTATTGTTTATTCCAATGATTTTCCAAATAACAGGGAAATTGATATGTGTTTTAGTAGGTTTATATATGTATGCCCGTATGAAAGTAAAGATCAAGTAATTGAATATATACAGAAAAACTTGAAGGGATATCTACAGACAATGGGATACTGTGGTGATGATTTGGATTTTATAGAAAAAGCAACATTATGTGGAGTAAGTATAGTAACAATGCCTGGTAGCATGTCTTTTCACAAGGCAGGTACATCTCATGATGGCATATACAATTTAAGCGAATTAACATATGTTGTAAGTCTACAAAAAGATTAAGGGGGAATTATTATGAAGGCTAAAGATTATTATAGGGGTTTTATTACAATTGATGATGCATTGAATTTTAAAAGAAATGATGTTAGGGAAAACTATAAAGAATATGTTAATTCAGCTGCAGTACAACTTTTAGGTCTACTTGATTTTGATAAGCACTTTGTAAAGGCAAAAGGAACAAAGGTTTACGATGAAGATGGAAGAGAATATATAGATTTTTTAGGTGGATATGGAGCGTTAAATATAGGTCATAATAATGATTATGTTTTAGAAAGGATAAAAAAGGTAATAGGACTTCCAAATATATTACAAGCTTCTATATATAACTTTGCAGGAGCTCTTGCTAAAAATCTTTCACTTTTAACTAATGGACATCTAAAGAGAAGCTTTTTTGCAAATAGTGGTGCAGAAGCGGTAGAGGGAGCCTTAAAAATTGCTAAAATTGCAAGTGGAAAAAGTAAAATAGCATATTGTCAAAATTCTTTTCATGGTAAATCAATGGGAGCATTATCTGTAACAGGAAGAGAAAAATACCAAAATCCATTTAAGCCTTTGGTTCCTGATTGTTATCCTGTTCCTTATGGAGATGATAGGGCCTTAGAAGAACTACTTAAAATAGGTGGGTTTGCAGCATTTATTGTGGAGCCTATACAGGGTGAGGGTGGAATAAATGTTCCACCTACAGGATATCTTAAAAGGGTAAGAGAGATATGTGATAAGTATGGTGTATATTTAATCATTGATGAAATTCAAACAGGCTTTGGAAGAACGGGTTATATGTTTGCTTATCAGTCGGAGGAAATAATTCCAGATATAGTTTGTTTTGCTAAATCAATAGGTGGAGGAATAATGCCAATAGGTGGATATATAGCAAAGGATGAAATATGGAAAAAGGCATATGGAACTGTAGATAAGGCCTTTTTACATACATCAACATTTGGAGGAAATACATTATCATGTGCTGCTGGTATTGCCACAATAGAATATATATTTGAAAATAGTTTAGACAAACAGGCAAGGGAAAAGGGAGATTATTTTATAAAAAGACTACATGAGCTTAAGTCTAAATATGAAGTTATAAAAGATGTTAGAGGAAGAGGTTTAATGATTGGAATTGAATTTGAAGAGCCAAAGGGAATATTAAATAAAATTACAGTTGGTAAGCTGTCAGAACTATCAAAGGAGTACTTTGCATCATTAGTTGCAGGAAAACTTATGAATGATTATGGAATAATAACAGCATATACATTAAACAATCCAAATGTTATAAGACTTGAACCACCATTAACTGTAGAATATGATGAGATAGATAGAGTAATATATGCTCTACAGGACATATTTGAAAAAAATAGTGGATTTTTAAGCTTAGGTTTGGAGAGTGGTAAGCAGGTAATAAGATCTTTCTTTAAAAAATAGTGGCTAATATTAAGCCACTATTTTTGTGAAACCCATGCATTGTCTTTGATGTAAAATCTCCAAGGATAAAATCTTGCTTCTTCTGCATAGTCAATGTTAATTCTTGTGGTTTCAACTATATCAAAGTTGTTGTAGCCAACATCTTCAAGATAGAGGATATCTGAAAATAAATGTATGCCATTTAGATTTTTATCAAGACCTAGTGCAAGACAGAGTTTAGAAGGACCATTGGTTAAATTTTTATATTGATTTTTAGTTATATTACTTAACTCATTTTTATATCTTAGATTACACATATATTCAATACCTTCAATAGGTTCAACAGCCCTAATTAAAACAGCACTAGGTTTTCCCTTTTCTTCAGTAACGATATTAAAGCAATAGTACATACCATATATGAAATATATATATGCATGGCCACCTTCTTCAAACATTACTTCATTTTTTTTGGTTCTTTTGTTATTATAAGAATGTGCTGCTTTATCATGTGGACCTATATAGGCTTCTGTTTCAACTATTCTAGCAACAAGTTTGTGACCGTTAATATTTCTTACAATGTTTTTACCGAGAAGTTCCTTAGCGACTGTTAAAGTATCTCTTAAATAAAATTCTTTTGTAAGCATAACTACCTCCAGAAAGGAATGATATTTTGAATAGAATATATGTTACATTGCGAATAATATTGTTTTTAATATTAAGTGCATTAGGATTATATATTTCAGAAGCAGCATTAAATTATTTATCCATTTATTTTAAAAATGAATATTTATTTAATGTGATACATTCTTTAATATCTGTTTTAATTGTATTATTTAATATCAGGATTTTTGTTAAAGGAAATTTATTAGAATTTATCAATTTAGATATTAAGAAAATAAACTATAAAAAACTTATTAACATTTTATTGTTTACATTTATAGTTAATATATTTATTACAATTGTTCTTTTAGGTATTAAAAAGTATTATGTATATAATTATATATGGGATAAGCTTTATATTGAAGATATAGTAGCTGTTATTTTAACAGGATTAATTATATCATTATCATTTGCTTTTATAGAAGAGATTATATTGAGAGGTTTTATTTTAAATACTCTTCCCTTTAAAAAGAAGACATCAGTATTAATAGTTGCGCTAGTTTATGTAGTTTTTAACGTGTTAAGTAGAGGCTTTAATTTAATATTTATGCTTAACTTATTTTTATACTCTATGTTTTTAAATTTGATATATATTAAATATAATAATTTGATTTATACACTTGCTGCTAATTTTATATGGTTTTTTACATCAAACTTTATATTTTCATTAAGTTTCGAACCAGATAAGTTAGATTTTTTATCTGTTATAAATTTAATTTATGGTAATTATGATATAATAAGCGGTGGAGAGTATGGTATATTTGGAAGCATTATATTTTTAATAGTGATGTCTTTAGCTGATATTTATGTTTTAAAATGGATGGGTGTATTTAATAGACGTACTTTAGAAGGTTAGATATCTATAAAGACAGTATATATACATATATACTGTCTTTTTTATTTTTTTAAGTTTTTATGTAAAAAAGAAAAAAAGGAAAATACAACAGGAATTTTCTATGATAACTAATGTTAATAGATAAAAATTTAATTTTAAAATATCTAACAATATGATACTATATTTAGTGTTTAGGTTATATAATAATACTAAATATAGTAAGGGGCGGTTTTTATGGGATTTTCTAATAATGCTATAAAGGTTCTTGAAAAAAGATATTTAGCAAAGGATGAAAATGGAAACATACTAGAAACTCCAGATGATATGTTACATAGGGTAGCAAAAACAGTTGCAGAGGCAGATAAATTTTATGATGAGAATGCAGACGTGCAAAAGACAGAAAAAATATTTTATGAGATGATGAAAAGTTTAAACTTTCTCCCTAATTCTCCAACTTTAATGAATGCAGGAAGGCCTCTTGGTCAGCTTTCTGCTTGCTTTGTGCTTCCTGTTGAAGACTCAATGGAGGGGATATTTGACTCTATAAAAAATGCAGCACTTATTCATAAATCCGGTGGTGGAACAGGGTTTAGCTTTTCAAGATTAAGACCGAGTGGTTCAAGTGTAAAATCAACTGGAGGAGTTGCTTCAGGTCCTGTAAGTTTTATGAAGGTATTTGATGCAGCAACAGAAGCAGTAAAGCAGGGGGGAACCAGAAGGGGTGCAAATATGGGAATTCTTAGGGTTGATCACCCTGACATTCTAGAGTTTATAAGGTGTAAAGAAGACAATAATGCGATAAATAATTTTAACATAAGTGTAGCAGTAACAGAAAAATTTATGGAGGCTGTGATAAAGGGAGAGGACTATGATTTAATAGATCCAAACACTAAAAAAGTAAAGGGAAGATTAAATGCAAGAGAAGTATTTGACTTAATAGTTAAAATGGCTTGGAAGAATGGAGAACCTGGTATAGTTTTTATAGATAGGATGAATAAGTTTAATCCTACGCCTCATTTGGGTGAAATAGAGAGTACTAATCCTTGTTTGCATAAAGATACATTGATATCCACAAAGGAAGGGTTGAAGAAGATATCTGAACTGTATAGCGAGTATGGGGACAAAGAGGTTGAAATATTAACAGATAACAGGGTATTGAATGAAGGAATTGGAGTTAAGCTAAGGAGTGCAAAAATAATAAAAACAGGAATTAGAAGAACATTAAGGATAGAGTTAAGCAATGGACAATATCTTATATTGACACCAGAACATAAGGTTATGACTGTAGATGGATGGAAGATGGCTAAAGATTTATCTGTAGAAGACGAAGTTTTGATACAAAGTGGAGAAGGTGTGCTTGTAAAGGAAGATAGTATTGGAAGGGAACTTGGATTTTTATTAGGATATATATTAGGAGATGGTTGGCTCACCTTTGATGGAAAGGTTTTAGGTGCTGTGTTTGCAGAAAATGAAAAGTATATAATGGATAAAATACAGGAGATTTCTCAGAAATATAATGGTGGAAAAGGAATAGTAAATAAGAGGGAAAACGGTATTTGGCAAATATTGTTTAAAAGGAAGGAATTTGTTGAAAAGATAAAGGAACTTGGAATAGAAGCAAAAAGGGCACCTTTTAAGAGGGTTCCTAAGGCTATATTTACAGCGTCTAAAGAGACAATTGCAGCTTTTTTAGATGGTATTTTTAGTGCAGATGGTACTGTAAATTATGTAGATGAAGATCATAGGGATATTAGATTGTCTTCTGCTTCTAAGGATTTACTATTTGATGTTCAATTAATTCTTTTAAATTTAGGAATAACAAGTAAGATTTATAATAGAACCAAGAAAAATCAATCACAGTTTAAATATAGGAATAAAAATGGCGAAGAAAAGACTTATACAAGCAATAACTTTTATGAATTGATTATAAATGGAAATGATATTATTAAATTTAAAGAGGTTATAGGTGCCTTAACACATAAAGAAAAGAATCAAAAATTAAATGAGATTTGTAGAGAATCGCGTAAGAACATATATTATAAGTTTAAAGTTAAAGAGATAAAAGAATGGGAAGAGTGTGAGGTTTATGATGTTATAGAACCAGTTACAAATTCACTCATAGCAAATGGAATAGTAGTTCACAATTGCGGTGAGCAGCCTCTACTTCCTTTTGAAAGCTGCAATTTAGGGTCAATAAATCTTGCAAATATGGTTAAGTGGAATGGAAAAGAATATGAAGTAGATTACCAACTTTTAGAGGAGACTGTATTTAATGCAGTTCACTTTTTAGATAATGTAATTGATGTAAATGTATATCCTTTAAGGGAAATAGAGGCTATGACAAAAAGAACAAGGAAAATAGGTCTTGGTGTGATGGGATTTGCAGATATGCTGATAAAACTAAATATACCTTATAATTCAGAAAAGGCAGTAGAGTTTGCAGAGAATATAATGAAATTTATAAATGATAAATCAAAAGAGGCAAGTAGAAGACTTGCAAAATCAAGGGGAGCATTTCCAGAATTTAAAAATAGTATATATAGGGATGGAGAGCCTTTAAGGAATGCAACTACAACAACAATAGCACCGACAGGAACAATAAGCATATTAGCAGGTGTTTCATCAGGTATAGAGCCCCTTTTTGCATTAGCTTTTTGGAGAAATGTATTAGATAATGAAAAGCTTGTGGAGGTTAACTATTTACTTGAAGATGTATTAAAAAAGAGAGGAATTTATTCAAAGGATCTTATAGATAAAATAGCTGAAAAGGGTACATTAGAAGGTATAAAGGAAGTTCCTGATGAAATTAAGAAGATATTTGTAACAGCCCACGAAATAGAACCGATATGGCATATAAAGATGCAGGCAGCCTTCCAAAAATACACCGATAATGCGGTTTCAAAAACAGTAAACTTTAAAAATTCAGCAACTGTCGAAGATGTAAAGACTGTTTATCTTCTTGCCTATAGGCTTGGATGTAAGGGAGTTACAATATATAGAGATGGAAGTAGAGAAGGTCAAGTTATAAATATAGGAAAAAATAAGGAAGCTAAGGCAGATGAGCATATTCCAAGAGAGCGCCCAGAAATAACAATGGGAATTACTGAAAAGGTAAGGGTAGGATGCGGAAATCTATATATTACTGTTAATTATGATGATAATGGAATATGTGAAGTATTCACTAATGTGGGCAAAGCAGGTGGTTGTCCATCACAATCTGAGGCAACTGCAAGGCTTGTTTCCATTGCATTAAGAAGTGGAATGGATGTGAAGGAAATAATAGAACAGTTAAAGGGAATAAGATGTCATTCAACATTAAGACAGAGGGCAAATAATAAGGATATTAAGGTATTATCCTGTCCTGATGCAATAGCAAGGACTATTGAAACTTTACTTGATATAAAGAGAGTTAATGGATTTAAGGATTTTAATATTAAACCTGCTGAGGAAATAGAAGACCTTATTGCAAATTCTAGTAAGAAATCAAAAATTAAATGTCCAGAATGTGGTAATGAAATAACTCATCAGGATGGCTGTGTAATATGCCCAAGTTGTGGGTATTCTAAATGTAGTTAGGGTGTAGAAGTATTTCTACACCCTAAATTTATTTATAGTACTATTAAGATTTTCAGAAAGATTTATTAGATTATCTGCCTGAAGTTTTATATTTTTGATTTCTTCAATTTGATTTAAAACATGCAGTGAAGATGTTTGGGCTGTTTCTAAAAATTGCTCTGATACAGCTAAAGTATTTTTTATACTGTTTTCAAGGGTACTGCTTTTACCTGTAATTTCATTTATTATGTCGTACATGCTGTTTAACGAATTTAACATTTTTTCTACTGTGCCATTTAAATATTCAAAGGAATCTTCTGTTGTTTTTACGGCTTCGCTTTGAATTAGTATGTTTTCTTTTATAGTTTGTGTATATTCGATTGTAGAATTAGTTAGTTTCTGTATGTCTTCAATAATTTTTCTTATATTGTTTGTAGATAGACGTGTTTCTTCTGACAGCTTTCTTATTTCATTTGCGACAACAGAAAAACTTCTTCCAGCTTCTCCAGCTCGTGCAGCCTCAATAGAAGCATTAAGTGCAAGTAGATTTGTTTGATAGGATATCTGATTAATTACATTTACAACAGAATTTATATTTTTTATATGATTTACAAGTAGCTCTATCTGTCTTTCAACATCATGCATTGACTTAATTGTATAATTGTTCTTTTCTTTTAGGTTATTTATAGATTGTAATGCAATCTTATTTGATCCTTCTATATTGTAGCTTTCATTAATAAGTTCACATCTTTTTTCATCTAGTATTTTAGCGTCATGCACAAAAGCTTTAGCTATTTCAATAGAATTTGATATTTCTCTTTTTTGGTTTTCAGTACCAGATGATATCTCTTGCATAGCTATTTCAACTATATCTGAACTTTTAAATAATGATGATGTATCATTATTTAGATTTTGTGATGAAGTCATTAATATATCTGAGGCTGTCTTTATTTCTTCTATCAGTTGCTTCATATTTGTTTGCATTTTATTTACATATTTTGAAAGCTCACCAAATTCATCATGGGACTCAATATTTACATCTACTGTCAAATCTCCTTGTCCAATTACATCCATATGTTTAGCTAATTTCTTTAATTTTTTATTTATGTTGTTTGAAAACATATATCCTATGCCAACTGAAATTACTATGAATATAAAAAATACAAAAGCCATTGTATAGAACATAAATAGTGATTTAGAATAAATATCTTTTTTATTTAGTTGAGCAACTATTTTCCAGTTAGACTTAAAATTGTTTTGATAGAATATAAAGCTTTTGGTGTTATTAAAATAAGTTTGCTTTAAAGCCTTTTTACCTTCTATTACATCCTTTATTATATTTTTATCCTTTATATATTCTCCAATATTTTTATCGATATATTGTGCCTGTCTAGTTGTAATTATCTTACCGTCTTGATCTATAAGAAATACTTGTCCGCTATTTTCTGTAACAAATCCCTCAAAAGCTTTTAGAAAGTCTGTCAATGAAATGGTAAATCCAACTATTCCAGCAATATTGTTTTCATTATCATATATGGTTTTTGCAACAATTATGGATGTTTTATTGTTATCCTTTTCTTTTATAGTACTACTCCAGTAGGGATTATTGAAATTTTTTATAGTTTTATTATAGATTTCTGAGGTTGTAGATATATCTATATTTAAACTGTTGTTAGGAAAGAAGAAGGTTTTACCATTGACGTTTGATATAAATACATTTCTTATATTTACATTTGATGACATAGCCTTTTTAAACTCATCAGAAAGTTCTTCTGAATTTAAATCATATACATGTGTTTTAATTGTTTTGTTTTCACAAAAGAGTGTAAGTAACCCTTCAAAGGAAGTTAGTTTTTCATTTATTAAGTTATTTAACTTTTCTGATGTCTGTTGAATTGAGCTGGTGTAATTCTTTTCAATAGTTTTTATTAAGAAGGAGCTAGAAATGAAATTGAATATTAATACAGGAAGAAGTGATATTAGAATCATAGCAGTTATAATTTGAGATTTTACTGTTTTTAAGTTGAAATTTTTTAAATTTAGCTTATATATTTTTAGTTTATCAAGCTTTATTTTCTTTAATTTAAATTCAAATTTTTTAAAGTTTAATTTAAGTTTTTTGGGTTTAAATTTTGGCAGTTTAATTTTAGGCAATCCATTAAACTTCATATATATTACCCCCTAAGTGTTCTCAATAATAAATATAAGGTTGTAATAGCATAAAAACAACAAAATAGGACAAATTTTAACATAATTAACGTAGATTTAACGTAATTTTTAATTAACGTAGATTTAACATATAAAAAAATATTGATTTACATACTAGTTTTAAAATTTAATTAACAAAACAAAAGGGTGATACTATGGATGAATTAAGGGAACTTCAAAGGATAATAAGTGAAAGAAATATTAGGACTTTTTTTCAACCTATAGTTAATGTAAAAAGCGTGAAGGTTTTAGGATATGAGGCTTTATCAAGGGGACCTGAAGGAAGTATTTTAGAAAGACCGGATAAGTTGTTTGATGTGGCTAAAAAATATGGCTTATTGTGGGAGCTTGAGTATCTTTGTAGAACTTTAGCTATAGAGAGGGCTAAAGAGAATAATATAAGTGAGTATCTTTTTTTAAATGTAGATCCACAGATAATTAAAGATCCAAAGTTTAAGGAAGGATTTACAAATGAGTTTTTAAGAACAAACAATCTATCTCCTGATAATATAATCTTTGAAATAACTGAAAAGACAGCTATAGAAGATTACAAGTCCTTTAGGGAGGTATTAGAACATTATAAAAAGCAGGGCTATAAGATTGCTATTGATGATACAGGTGAAGGATATTCAGGTTTTAGGCTTATTACTGAAACAAAGCCTCAATTTATAAAACTTGACATGGCTTTAATAAGAAATATAGATAAAGATAGTTTTAAGCAGGCTCTATGTAAAAACTTACTTTCTTTAAGTAGGATAACAAATATGAAGCTTATTGCAGAGGGAGTAGAAACTATTGATGAGCTTAGCTTTTTAATTGAAGCAGGTGTAGAACTTGTACAAGGCTATCTAATAGCAAGACCAAGTCAGAGTATCAATGATATAGATGAAAAAATAAAGGATCAGATAATATTTTTAATAAACGAAAAGACTAAAAAGCTTACCTATAATGCCAAAACATGTCCTATAGGTAAAATTGTAAGGTTTGATATACCAGTTAAAGAAGATACAAAAGGTAAAGATATAAAAGAACATTTTAATAAGTATTCTGTACAGGGAGTAGTTGTTGTAAGGGATGATTACCCAATTGGACTTGTTATGAAGAGTGAATTGACCTTTGCTTTGGCAAAGCCTTATGGTAATGAAATCTATTTAAATAGACCGGTTAGCATTATAATGAATAAATCTCCTCTTGTTGTAGACTATAATTTACCTATTTCAGAAGTAGCACAGCTTGCAATGTCAAGAAAAGAGGAAAACTTATATGATTATGTAGTAGTAACAAAAGAAAATAAGTATTATGGTATAGTTACAGTTAAAAAGCTATTAGAGTATGCTATGGAACTAGAGCTAAACTATGCAAGACATTTAAATCCATTAACAGGGCTTCCTGGGAATTTAATTATAGAAGAAAAGATAAATGAGTTAATTAAAAGTGGGACAAGCACCTCTATATTATATATAGATCTAGATAATTTTAAGCCCTTCAATGATTTATATGGATTTGAAAACGGAGATAGGGTAATAAGAATGCTTTCGGATATTTTGCTTCAAGTAACTAAAGATTATGAGGATTGTTTTGTTGGGCATATTGGTGGAGATGATTTTATAGTTATTTTAAATATCAATTCAAACATAGAGGGGCTTTGTAGAAGTATAATCAGAGAATTTGATAGAAGAATAAGATCCTTCTATACTATAAAAGATTTAAATAATGGTTATGTAATATCAACAAACAGAGAAGGAAAAGAAGTAATATTTCCACTAGTTTCGGTATCTATAGCGTGTATGATTAGAAGCCTTGAAGGGTTTAATTCAGCAAAGGAAGTAGGAGAATATTTATCTGTAATAAAAAAGCAGTGTAAGTTAACAAAGGGAAGCTGTTTTATAATTGGTTGATGTATATAAAATTATTACAAACAAAAAATAAAATTAAGAGTTAACCTAGATTTAACAAGAATATGCAGGAACTTAACAATTCAAAATTATAAAATGTAATTGTAAGATGAAACAATAAAATGAAAGGGGAAAAATTATGAAGGCTAAGAAGTTTATAACATTAGCGTTAACTGCGGTTTTATCACTATCAATGATTTCATGTGCAGGTCAAAAGAGCAAGTCACTAAGTGGAACAATTAAAATTGATGGATCAAGTACAGTGTATCCAATAACTCAAGCAGTGGCAGAAGAGTTTAAGAAGGAAAATCAAGGAGTAGAAATAACAGTTGGTGTTTCAGGAACAGGTGGAGGATTTAAGAAGTTTGTAGTTGGTGAAATCGATATAAACAATGCATCAAGACATGTAAAACAAGAAGAACTAGATAAGGCTAAGGCAAATGGAATAGAAATGACTGAAGTACAAGTTGCATTCGATGGAATAGCAGTTGTTGTTAATAAACAAAATGACTGGGCAAAGGATATGACAGTAGAAGAACTAAAGATGATCTGGGATAAGGACTCAAAGGTTCAATACTGGAGCGATGTAAGACCAGAATGGCCGAAGGAAAAAATAAAGTTATATGGTCCAGGAACTGATTCAGGAACATTTGAGTACTTTACAGAAGCAATAAATGGTAAAGCAAAGCAAATTAGAGCAGACTATACTGCAAGTGAAGATGACAATGTTCTTGTTCAAGGTGTTGCTGGAGATAAATACGCTATGGGATTCTTTGGTTTAGCTTACTATGAAGAAAACATGGATAAGTTAAATGTAGTTAAGGTAAATGGTGTAGAACCAACAGTAGAAACTGTTAAGAATGGAACATATAAGCCACTATCAAGACCACTATTTATATATGTTTCAAATAAGGCCCTTGAAAGACCAGAAGTTAAGGAATTTGTTAAGTTCTACTTAACAAAGGGTAAGGACTTAGTTAAGGAAGTTGGATATATTCCAATGGAAGATTCTAAGTATCAAGAAGAATTAAACAAGATTAAATAATTTAGGCACCCTAATGGGTGCCTTATGGCCTGTAGTTAAGGAGGTGCTAGTGTGAGAAGGATAGAGTTTGAAGGAAAAGAGAGAATGAATAGATTAGAAAAAATAGTTAAGGTTATATTAACGATACTTGGACTTATATCTATTTTTACTACAATTGGAATCATCTTTTCACTTTTTGAAGAGACATTGATGTTTTTTAAAGAGGTATCAATAGTTGAGTTTTTAACAGGAACTAAGTGGACACCTTTATTAGAACCTACCCATTTTGGGGTCTTACCCCTTGTTGCAGGTACAATGCTTATAGTTGTTATAGCAGCCTTTATTTCAATTCCAATAGGCCTTGGTAGTGCAATATACTTAAGTGAATATGCACCAAAGAAGGTTAGAAAAATATTAAAGCCTGTATTGGAAGTGTTAGCAGGAGTTCCATCAATTGTTTATGGTTACTTTGCGTTAACCGCAATTACCCCTTTCATTCGAAATATATTTCCAGAAACAAGTGTATATAACGCATTAAGCGCAGGGATAGCTGTAGGAATAATGACCATACCTCTTGTATCATCAATGAGTGAAGATGCAATGATGGCAGTACCAGATTCTTTAAGGAATGGAGCATATGCACTTGGTGCAACAAAGCTTGAGGTAACAAAGGATGTTGTAATTCCAACTGCTATGTCAAGTATAGTTGCTTCTTTTATTCTTGCAATATCAAGAGCAATTGGGGAGACAATGATAGTTGCGATGGCAGCAGGTTCAACACCTAAGCTTACCTTTAATCCTTTAGAGAGTATACAGACAATGACTGGGTATATAGTTCAAATAAGTATGGGTGATGTACCGTATGGTTCACTAGCTTATAAAACTTTATTTGCAGTTGGAACGCTTCTTTTCCTAATGACCTTTACATTGAATGTTATTTCAAGATATTTTGTTAGAAAATATAGGAGGGCTTATTAATGAATAGTGAAGAGTTAAGAAGACTTAAAAGGAGAAAAATGCTCAATAGCATAATGCATGTTATATTTTTAGCCTGTACTTTGTTTGGTGTAGTAGTGCTTGCAATTTTAATGTTAGATATATTAAGAAAGGGTATTCCTTGGTTAAGCCTTGACTTTTTAAAGAACTTTCCATCAAGATTTCCAAGGAAATCAGGAATTTATCCTGCACTATTAGGAAGCCTTTGGGTAATTTTATTAACAGCATTAATTGCATTTCCAGTAGGTGTAGGTACTGCTATATATCTTGAAGAGTATGCTGAAGACAATAAGTTTACAGAGTTTATAAAGCTTAACATAGCAAATTTAGCAGGAGTGCCATCTATAATTTATGGAATGCTTGGACTTGCAGTTTTTGTAAGGCTTTTTAGCATGGGAAGAACAATACTTGCTGCAGCCTTCACAATGGCAATATTAATACTACCAATTATAATTATATCTTCACAGGAAGCAATTAAGAGTGTTCCATCATCATTAAAACAAGCATCCTATGCATTAGGTACAACTAAATGGCAGACAGTAACAGGGGTTATTTTACCCTATGCATTACCTGGTATATTGACAGGTTCTATACTTGCTGTATCAAGAGCACTTGGAGAAGCGGCACCTTTAATCGTAGTAGGGGCTCTAGCTTACGTATCATTTATACCTAAAGGACCGCTAGATCAATTTACAGTTTTACCTATACAAATATTTAACTGGGCAGGGATGCCAAAAAAAGAATTCCAAGATATAGCAGCAGCAGGTATTATAGTACTTCTTGTAATATTGCTTGGAGTAAACTCCGTTGCAATAATTCTTAGAAATAAATATCAAATAAGAATGAAGGACTAAGGGGGCAATAAAATGGAAGCTATTTTAAGTGTTAGAAATCTAAACTTTTATTATGGAGATAATAGAGCGTTGAAGGACATAAATATGGACATATATAAAAATAATGTAACAGCATTCATAGGACCTTCAGGTTGTGGAAAATCAACATTTTTAAGAACATTAAATAGAATGAATGATTTTATTGAGAACGTTAAGGTAGAAGGAAGCATAATATATGAAGGAAAGGATATTTATTCTAAGGAAATGGAACCTGTTGAATTAAGAAGAAGAATAGGTATGGTATTCCAAAAACCAAATCCATTTCCAAAGACAATATATGAAAACATAGTATATGGGCTTAGAAAAAATGGAGTAAATAAAAAGGAAATATTAGACGAAGTAGTAGAAAAGACATTAAAGGCAGTTGCTCTGTATGATGAAGTAAAAGATAAAATTTATAAATCAGCTCTTGAGCTTTCAGGTGGACAGCAGCAAAGATTATGTATTGCTAGAGCCATTGCAATGCAACCTGATGTAGTATTGATGGATGAGCCAACTTCAGCTCTTGACCCGATTTCAACAATGAAGATAGAAGAATTGGTACTTGAACTTAAAAAGGATTATACTATAATTATAGTAACACACTCTATGCAGCAGGCAGCAAGAATATCAGATTATACAGCCTTTTTCTTAAATGGGGAAGTAATAGAATATGATGAAACAAGTAAGATTTTCTCAAATCCAAGGGATAAAAGAACAGAGGATTATATTACTGGAAGATTCGGTTAAAAGGAGAGGTTATGATGAGAGAACATTTAGATCAAAAGCTAACAAGATTGAATCATGACTTAATTAAAATGGGAGCAATGGTTGAGGAAATAATAGATAA
Organism: Thermobrachium celere DSM 8682; assembly: GCF_000430995.1. GTDB lineage: Bacteria > Bacillota > Clostridia > Clostridiales > Caloramatoraceae > Thermobrachium > Thermobrachium celere. The sequence continues at coordinate 1,956,607 of NZ_HF952018.1, read as the reverse complement.
GGCTATTGTTTCTCTAAAGAACCAAGATCTTGAGATGGCAAAGAGTATATATACCGATGATGATGCAATTGATGAGATGGAGCTTAGTATAGAAAAGGACTGCTTAAATTTAATAGCACTTCAACAACCTATTGCAAAGGATTTAAGAAGAATTGCATCAGCACTTAAAATAATAACAGATCTTGAAAGAATAGGGGACCATGCTGTAAATATTGCAAAAGTAACATTGGAAATAGGAAAAGAGCCTTTAATGAAGCCCCTTATTGATATTCCTAAAATGGCAGAAATATGCCAAAGGATGATTAAATTAAGTCTTGATGCATTTGTTAATCAGGATGTTGAACTAGCCAGAAAAGTTGCTGAGATGGATCAAGAAGTGGACGATTTATATGATATAGTTATTAAAGAAGTATTTGAGTATATTTCAAGAGATAGCAAATTTTTAAATCAAGGTATAAAGCTGCTGTTTGTAGGTAGATATTTAGAAAGAGTTGCTGATCATACAACAAATATTTGTGAAAGAATCATTTACATGGTAACTGGAGAGAGAGTAGAAATAAATTAAGGTAGCAAGAGCTACCTTAATTTTTTAATATCTGAAAATGGATAAATTCGAAAAACAGCATGGCCCTTTAAATTTTTAATAGGAATAGGTCCTATGTATCTACTATCTTCGCTTACCTCTCTATTATCACCTAACACAAAAACACAATCTTCAGGAACTGTGATTTTCATATCTACGTCTGTATAAGTACCGGGTTCTAAATAGTCTTCTTTAAGTTTATTACCGTTTATATATACACTTCCATCTTTAATCTCAACTACTTCATTAGGTAATCCTATTATTCTTTTTATATAGATTCCCCTACCTTTACTTCCTGGATCTAGTATTACAATTTCACCTCTATATATTTTTTTTCTATATAGACTTATTTTTTCAACTACTACTCTGTCGTTATTATGTAGTGTTGGAACCATTGAAATACCTGATACTTGAATTATATCAAATATAAATGCTTTTATTGTAAAAGCAAGAACGGCAGCTATAATTAGAGAATATATCCATTCTTTAATTTCTCTTTTTACATTTTCATTCAAATTAAAGCACCTCCTAAAAGTAGCTAATTATATTATACACTTATTACATAAATTTTGTAACTGAAAAATAGAATATTAATAAAAGATTAATAAAATGTATAAAAAACCAAAAATAGTATAAAATAATAAAAGATGTATTTTCGAAAAATTTAAAAAATTTAAGAAGGAAAAAATAAAAATTTATAGAAATATAAAATAAGGCATAAAAACTGCCAAAGGGGGAATTAATATGAAGGAGTACAAAGCTGAAAATGTCCGAAATATCGGGCTCATAGGTCATGGAGGTACAGGAAAAACTTCCTTAGCAGAAGCAATACTATTTAGCACAAAGGAATCAGATAGGCTAGGAAGAACAGATGACGGTACCTCTATTTTAGACTATGATCCCGAAGAAAAGAAAAGAAAAATATCAATATCATCTGCAGTAGCAAATTGCTTATGGAATGGACATAAAATATATTTAGTAGATACTCCAGGGTATTTTGATTTTGTAGGAGAGGTTATTCAGGGTCTAAAGGGTGTTGATGCAGCGATAATTAATGTATGTGGTGTATCAGGACTACAAGTAGGAACAGAAAAGTCATGGGATTATGTAAATAGATATAAAATTCCAAGGGCATTTTTTATAAATAAATTAGATAGAGAAAATTCCAATTATGAAAAAACCCTACAGTCACTAAAGGATAAATTTGGTCTTGCAGTTGTTCCAATTGAAATTCCAATAGGAAAAGAAGCTGATTTTAAGGGTGTTGTTAATATAGTTAGCAAAAAAGCAAAGATTTATGATTCAAAGACAAGGGCCATGACTGATGTTGAGGTTGCAAGTGAGTTAATGCCAATGGTAGATGAATATAGAAGCATTCTTATGGAAGCTGTTGCAGAAACAGACGAAGAGCTTTTAGATAAATACCTAAGTGAAGGTGAATTATCTGAGGAGGAAATTGTTAAAGGACTAAGAAAGGGAATTTTATCTTGTGACATAGCACCTGTATTTTGTGGTTCAGCAGTAAATAACATAGGAATACATACACTTCTAGATAACATAATAAACTATTTCCCATCTCCACTTGAAAGGACATACGAAGGTATAAATCCAAAGACAGGAAACATAGAAACTAGAAAATCAAGTATAGACGAGGCATTTTCAGCTATAGTATTTAAAACAATAGCAGACCCATTTGTAGGCAGATTATCACTATTTAGAGTTTTATCAGGAAGTATTTCAGCAGATTCATCTATATATAATTCAACTCAAGACAAAATGGAAAAAGTAGGTACACTATATTTACTAAAGGGAAAGAACCAAATTTCAGTAGATAGACTTTATGCAGGAGAAATTGGAGCTGTTTCTAAACTTCAATACACATTAACAGGAGATACATTGTGTGATGCTTCAAAGCCTATTGTATATGGAAAGTTTGAATTCCCAGAACCATGCTTATCTATGACAGTTAAACCAAAGGCTAAAGGAGACGAAGATAAAATTTCTACAGGCCTTCAAAAGTTGTTAGAAGAAGATCCAACATTTAGAATAACAAGAGATGTTGAAAATGCAGAAACAATAATATCTGGTCTTGGTGAGATGCATATAGAAATTATAGCAAATAAATTAAAGAATAAATTTGGAATAGATGTAGTATTAGATACTCCAAAGGTTCCTTATAGAGAAACAATTAGAAAATCATCAGATGTACAAGGTAAATATAAAAAGCAAACAGGTGGTCATGGACAATATGGTGATGTTTGGATAAAGTTTGAACCACAACATGAAACAGACGATTTGATATTTGTGGATCAAATTGTAGGAGGCGTTGTTCCAAGACAATACATACCTGCGGTTGAAAAAGGTTTAAGAGAAGCAATGAAGCATGGAGTTCTTGCTGGTTATCCAGTTATTGGAATAAAAGCAACATTACATGATGGTTCATATCACCCAGTAGATTCATCAGAAATGGCATTTAAAACAGCAGCTGCCCTTGCTTATAAGAAGGGAATGAAGGAAGCAGATCCAGTTTTATTAGAACCTATAATGCATGTTGAAATTACAATACCTGATGAATATATGGGAGATGTTATGGGAGATATAAATAAAAGACGTGGTAGAGTTCTAGGTATGGAACAAAGAAATGGTCTTGAGGTTGTAACAGCAGAAATTCCACTTGCAGAGATGTTTAAATATGCAACAGAATTAAGATCTATGACTCAAGCAAGAGGAAGCTTTACAATGAGATTTGAAAGATATGAAGAAGTTCCACCAGCTATTAGTCAAAAAATAATTGAAAATGCTCAAAAGTTAAAGGAAATGGAAGAAGAATAAGCCAGTTGGCTTATTCTTCTTGTTTTTTTATCAATTGCTTTTATAAAAAATTTTTTAAGGGTAAAACTAAATATTAAGGAGGGGAGAAAATGTCTGATTATAGAATAAATTTTGGCAGCATTATAGACCAGCTAGATCAAAGGAAGCTTGTGGATGTTTTAAATGTAATTGGTAGAGATGATGAGTTGGTTATTACAATAGAAGCAGCTGATGCAACTCAAACAGAAAACATAAATAGGGTATTAGAGAATAATGGTTTTGATATAACAGTAAAGGGTGGGCATGATGATAATAAATACCATATCATTGCAAGGAGGCGTCAATAATGAAAAAGGATGAATACAATCTTAACTTATATGGAGAGATGGTTCCAACAGAATTTGCTTGGATGACTCCAGAAGAACAAAGAAAAAGGGTTGAAGAAATAGAAGAGAAGTTAAAACAAAAAAATAATAAATCAAAAAAATAGGTGGTTTAACCACCTATTTTATGAAAAATTGAGAAATTTGAATTTAAATTTTAATAATAAATAATTATTATTAAAAAACAACAAAAATTGTATTTATTAAGGTTTGAGTATATAAATACCAGTATTATAATTAAAGGTGAAAGGTCAAAGAAAGTCAAAGTCAAAAGAGGTGATGTGATGGCAAGACTTTCAGATATTATTGAAGAATTTATAAAACAAATGCTAGAGAGCAGTGAACAAAATGTTCTTGAAATACAAAGAAATGAATTAGCAAACATATTCAACTGTGCACCGTCCCAGATAAATTATGTATTGACCACAAGATTTACAATAGATAAAGGTTACTATATAGAGAGTAAACGTGGTGGGGGCGGATGTATTAAAATAACAAGAATTGAGCTTGATAAAAACCAGTATATAAAAGAAGCTATAAAAAATAACATAATGGATTCATTGACACAAAGCGAAGCAGAAGAATACATTGAGTTTTTTATGGAAAGGGGTTTTTTGAATAAAAGGGAGGCGGCAATTATAAAAGCTGCTGTAAATGATAGAAGTATTCCTTTAGATGGTGAGACTAAAAACAAAATAAGAGCCCATATTTTGAAGAATATATTAATAACAATGATAGAATAGGGGGTATGAATATGTTGTGCCAGAGATGTAATCAGAAGGAAGCTAATGTTCATATAACAAAAATTATAAATGGCGTTAAAACTGAACTGCATCTTTGTGATGAATGTGCAAAGCAAAGTGAAGATATAAATGTAAACTTCCCAATAAATTTTGGAATGCCTATGTCATTCCAAAATATACTAGATGGATTTGTTGAAATGCTAGGAGGAGCACCTAAGACATACGAAGAAGAAGTATGCCCAGTATGTAAGATGACCTTCAATGATTTCAGAAATAAAGGTAGATTAGGGTGCGGAAGATGTTATAGTGCATTTTCTCAAAAGATAACTCCTATAATAAAAAGGGTGCATGGCAATATAGAGCATACTGGCAAGGTACCTGCAAGAACAGGTGGAGAGTTAAAATTGAGAAGGGATATTCAAAGATTAAAGGAAGAATTAAAAATTGCAATAAATAAAGAGGAATATGAAAAAGCAGCAAAACTAAGAGATGAAATTAGATATCTTGAGTCAAAATTGGGTACTGAAAGGGGTGAATAATATGGCATGGTTTTTCTCAAAATCTTCAGATGAGGGGATAGTTCTTACTAGCAGAATAAGACTTGCTCGTAATATAGATGGGGTTCCATTTCCACATATTTTAGATAAAGACAGTGCAAAAAAGGTAGTTGAAGATGTAACATCAGCTATATTAGATAGTAATTCTGCAATTTCAAAGGATTTTGATGTTATAAATTTAAAAGATATAACTTTAAATGAAAGAATGTCTCTTGTTGAGAAGCATCTTATTAGTAAGGATTTGATAAATAGAAGTGATATTTCAGCTGTAATGATCAATAAGCAAAAAAATGTATCAATAATGATTAATGAGGAGGATCATATAAGACTTCAGGTTATATATCCAGGTTTTAAATTAAAGGAAGCTTATGAGCTTGCTAGTAAAATAGACGATTTAATTGAAGAGAGAATAACTTATTCATATGATACAAGACTTGGATATTTAACAAGCTGTCCAACAAACGTTGGAACAGGACTTAGGGCATCGGTTATGCTTCATTTACCAGCTTTAACTATAACTAAGAATATAAACAATATAATAAATACAATTAACCAAGTTGGATTAACAATAAGAGGATTATATGGTGAAGGCAGCAATGCCTTAGGAAATGTATATCAAATATCAAATCAAATAACACTAGGACTATCTGAAGAGGAAATTATAAACAATTTAATTGCAGTAACAAATAAGATTGTAGAAAAAGAGAAAAAGGCAAGAGAAATGCTACTTGAAAAGCAATCGGTTGAACTTGAAGATGAACTCTATAGAGCACTAGGTATATTAAAGTATGCAAGAAGCATATCAACACAGGAAAGTTTAGAATTGATATCAAAGGTAAGAATGGGAGTTGAAATGGGAATAATTAAAGATGTAAATGTAGATAAATTAAATGAACTATTTGTTAATGTTCAACCAGCAACTTTACAACTTTTAGAAAAAAGAGATTTAAGTCCTAAGGATAGAGACATTGTTAGAGCAAGGCTAATTAGGGAAAAACTAAATTAAGGAGGTGTTTATGATGTTTGGAGGATTTACAGAAAGAAGCCAAAGGGTTTTAAATTTAGCTGCTGAAGAGGCCCAAAGGCTTGGACATAATTTTATAGGAACTGAGCATATACTTTTAGGAATTGTAAGAGAGGGTGGCTATGCTTCAAAGCTTTTATCAGATTATGGAATAGATGCTAATAAGTTAAGACAAGAAATAATAAATATAGAAGGAACTGGGGAAGTTGACTTCTTCCTTAAACAATTAGAACTTACACCAAGAACTAAAAGGTTAATTGAGGTTGCAAAGGGTGAAGCAAGTTCATTAAATCATAACTTTATTGCTCCTGAACATCTTCTGCTTGGAATTATAAGAGAAGGAGAAGGAGTTGCTGTTACACTTCTTCAAAAGATGGGCGTTGACTTTAATAAATTAAGAAATGATTTAATTCAAAATATGTCACAAAACAATGAAATGCAATCAAAGTCTAGACAAACTAAAAAAGGAAGAGTTAATACTCCTAATTTAGATCAGTTTGGTCGTGACTTAACAGAACTTGCACGAGAAGGAAAATTAGACCCTGTTATAGGAAGAGAAGAGGAAACTGAAAGGGTTATTGAAATACTATGTAGAAGAACAAAAAATAATCCATGTTTAATTGGTGAACCAGGTGTAGGTAAGACAGCAATAGCTGAAGGACTAGCTCAAAAAATAGTTGAAGGTAATGTACCTGAGATACTTAAGAATAAGAGGGTTGTAACTCTTGATTTATCAGGCATGATTGCAGGTTCAAAGTATAGAGGAGAGTTTGAAGAAAGATTAAAGAGGGTAATGGACGATATAAAGAAGGCAGGAAATATAATACTATTTGTAGATGAAGTGCATACAATTGTTGGTGCTGGTGCAGCAGAAGGTGCAATGGATGCATCTAATATACTAAAGCCTGCTTTAGCAAGAGGAGAGTTACAGGTAATTGGTGCTACAACAATTGATGAATATAGAAAATATATAGAAAAGGATTCAGCTCTAGAGAGAAGATTCCAGCCTGTAATGGTTGGTGAACCATCTGTTGAAGAGTCAATATTGATTTTAAAGGGGTTAAGGGATAAATATGAAGCACATCATAAGGTTAAGATCACTGATGAAGCAATTGAAGCTGCAGTAAATCTATCACATAGATATATTACCGATAGATATCTACCAGACAAGGCAATTGACCTTATGGATGAAGCAGCCTCAAAGGTTAGGTTAAAGACATTGACAGCTCCACCGGATATAAAGAGGTTAGAAGAGGAAATAGAAAAAGTTAGAAAAGATAAAGACGAAGCTGTTAATATGCAGGAGTATGAAAAGGCTGCAAAACTAAGAGATAAAGAGCAAGAGCTTGTTAACGAACTAAATAAATTGAAGGAGTCATGGCAAAATAAAGCAGATAATGAGAACTTATCTGTTACAGCTGAAGATATAGCAAATGTAGTATCAAGATGGACTAATATACCTGTAAACAAATTAACAGAGACAGAATCAGAAAAGCTTCTAAAACTTGAAGAAATACTTCATAACAGGGTTGTAGGACAAGAAGAAGCAGTTAAAGCAGTAGCACGTGCTGTAAGACGTGCAAGAGTAGGTTTAAAGGATCCAAAGAGACCAATAGGTTCATTCATATTCTTAGGACCAACAGGAGTTGGTAAGACAGAGCTTACAAAGGCTCTTGCTGAGGCTATGTTTGGTGATGAAAATGCTATGATAAGAATAGATATGTCAGAATATATGGAAAAGCATGCGGTATCAAGGCTTATAGGTTCACCTCCAGGATATGTAGGATATGAAGAAGGAGGACAGTTAACTGAAAAGGTAAGAAGACAGCCATATTCAGTAGTTCTATTTGATGAAATTGAGAAGGCTCATCCAGATGTATTTAATATATTGCTTCAAATACTTGAAGATGGTAGATTAACTGACGGAAAGGGAAAGACAGTAGACTTTAAAAATACAATAATTATAATGACATCAAATGTAGGTGCAAGTACGATTAAAAAACAACAAGGATTAGGTTTTGCTGCCAATACTGAGAAGGAAAAAGAAAGTTCATATGAAAAGATGAAGGAAAATGTAATGGAGGATCTAAAGAGAACATTTAGACCAGAATTTTTAAATAGAATAGATGATATAATAGTATTCCATCAACTTGAAGAAAAGGATATTGAAAAGATTGTTGAGCTTATGTTAAACAGTGTATTAAAGAGGTTGAAGGATTTAGATATTGAAGTAGAATATACTGAGGATGTAAAGAAACATCTTGCAAAGGCTGGATTTGACCCTGTATATGGAGCAAGACCTCTAAGACGTGCAATTACAAAGGCGGTAGAGGATAAGCTATCAGAAGAGATGTTAAAGGGTAATATTAAAAAAGGTGATAGAGTAAAGATGGATGTTAAAGATGAAGAAATAGTGTTTATAAAGCAAGGAGAATAAATCTCCTTGCTTTTTATAGTGTAAAAATAAAAATATATTTATTTTTTTATAAGTTAGTGTAAAATATATACGAAAGGTAAAAATATATTCATTATGGATGTGATTGTATGGCAAAAGTCAAAACTAAATTTGTATGTCAAGAGTGTGGATATGAATCACCAAAATGGATGGGAAAATGTCCAGAATGTGGTGTTTGGAATAGTCTTGTTGAAGAATTTGAAAATGAAATAAACAAAAACTATATAGCAACAACTACCAATATATTAACACCTCTTACAGTAGATGAAATTGAAGTGACAGAAGAAGAAAGATTAAAAACAGGATTAGATGAACTAGATAGAGTTTTAGGTGGAGGTATTGTAAGAGGCTCTTTAGTTTTAGTAGGAGGAGATCCTGGAATAGGAAAGTCTACTTTACTACTGCAAGTGTCTAAAAACCTTTCTCTTGACGGAAAGAGAGTATTTTATATATCTGGAGAAGAATCAGAAAAACAGATTAAGCTAAGAGCACAGAGGTTAAATGTTAAAGGTACAAATTTATTTATCGTATCAGAAACTAATTTGGATATTATTGAAAGACATATAAAAAACCTAAAGCCAGATATTGTTATTGTAGATTCAATACAAACGATGTTTAAAATTGATTTGCAGTCGGCTCCAGGGAGTGTAAGTCAGGTAAGAGAATCTACATTAACATTTATGAGGATAGCAAAGAGCCTTTCAATTCCTATTTTCATTGTTGGACATGTTACCAAGGAAGGAGCTATTGCAGGTCCAAGGGTACTTGAACATATGGTTGATACAGTTTTATATTTTGAAGGCGAAAGACACCATACCTATAGAGTTATAAGGGCGGTAAAAAATAGATTTGGTTCAACTAATGAAATAGGAATTTTTGAAATGAAGGGTGATGGACTTAAGGAGGTATTAAATCCTTCTGAAGTTATGCTATCTGGTAGGCCAGAAAATGTGCCAGGTTCTGCTGTTGTCTGTAGCTTAGAAGGTACAAGGCCAGTCTTAGTTGAAATTCAAGCACTAACTTCTGCAACTGCATTTGGTATGCCAAGAAGAATGGCAACAGGAATAGACTATAACAGAGTAGTTCTTTTGATGGCAGTATTAGAAAAGAGAGTAGGTATGCAACTTCAAACCTTTGATGCATATATAAATGTTGTTGGAGGTTTAAAATTAGATGAACCTGCATGTGATTTAGGCATTGTATGTGCAATTGCATCTAGTTTTAGGAATATACCAATTGATTCTAAAACGGTTGTAATAGGAGAACTTGGATTAACTGGTGAAGTTAGAGGTGTGAATTTTATTGAAAAGAGAATTTTAGAGGCGCAAAAGTTAGGGTTTGAAAGATGCATAGTACCTTTTGAAAACTTAAAATCAATAGAGGATAATCTTGACATAAATGTAATTGGAGTTAAAAATATATATGAAGTATTAGAAGAGGTATTAGGGGGATAGTTGATATGAGATATAGAGAAACTGAACTTTTAAATGTTTTAAAGCTTATGGCGCCTGGAACACCCCTAAGGGATGGACTTGAAAATGTATTAAAGGCTAAAACAGGTGGTTTAATTGTCATTGGTGATCAAGAAGAAATTATGAAAATAGTAGATGGAGGCTTTTATATAAACAGTGAATATTCACCTTCATATCTTTATGAACTTGCAAAGATGGATGGTGCTATAATCATAAGTAGTGATTTAAAAAGAATTTTATATGCCAACACTCAGCTTATACCAGATCCTACAATACCTACTACAGAGACAGGAACAAGACATAGAACAGCAGATAGAGTAGCAAAACAAACAGGAAATTTAGTAATAGCTATATCTCAAAGAAGAAATGTTATTACAGTTTATAAAGGTAATTTCAAATATGTATTAAAGGATACAAACATAATATTAACAAAAGCAAATCAAGCTATTCAAACTCTAGAAAGATATAAGCAGGTTCTTGATGAAGCAATGGCTAATTTATCGGCATTGGAGTTTGAAGATTTAGTAACAGCCTATGATGTATCAGTAGCTGTACAGAGAAATGAAATGGTTATGAGGATAGTATATGAAATAGAAAAGTATATATATGAGTTGGGTAATGAAGGAAGACTAGTTTCGATGCAGTTAGACGATTTAGCAGATGGAGTGGAAGAAGAAGGAATACTACTTATAAAGGATTATGCAGAAAGAGAACCAGCTGATGTTCAAAAGGCAATAAGAAATATACCTTCAGATGATTTAATAGATATAAATGTTGTTAGTAAAGTTTTAGGATATGCACCTGATGCAATGTTTGAAACGATGATATCCCCAAGAGGTTATAGAATACTAAATAAAATACCAAAATTGCCACAAGTTGTTATAGATAATATGGTGAAAACATTTGGTCAATTTAAGAATATATTAAATGCTACAATAGAGGAGTTAGATGCAGTAGAAGGTATAGGAGAAGCAAGAGCTAGAGCTATAAAAGAGGGATTAAGAAAATTGCAAGAACAGGTAATTTTAAATAGAAGAATTTAAATAGGCATGAACTTAAAAGTTCATGCCTATTTGTATGTAATAAGAATAATATTTAAATTTTAAAGTAGAGAAAATTTACCTAGTGTAGTTACGTTTTTATATTCTTTTAATAGTATATCAAACAGATTTAGGTTTAATGCTTCGCAAAGGGCAGCAAGGTAATATAGTTCTGTTCCTATTTCATCTTCTAAAACTTCGCGACAGTTATCGCAAAGTTTACCCTTTATTTGATGTGAAAGTATTTTGGCAGCATCTTCTAAAGAACAATCTTGAGGTAGCTTTTGCTTTTCAACGTCTATTTTAATACAACCACAGTTTGTTGCAGATTTTGCTATCGCACGATTTATTCTAGCTTGTGATTCGCCAAGTTTTGTCATTATATCAAGTATACTTTTGTGTCTTATTAGTGACTCAGATACAGCATTTTGAAAGTCATCTATTATTATGTCCTTCATATGTTTACACCCCTTTTCTATAAAATTAACAGGAGGTACAAAGCTTACATTTGTTTGGGGTAAACTTTGCTTTATAAATATTATAAATATTCTTACTTTAATATGTCAAATGCAATGGGGAATATTTATAATCTTTTTAACACCTTAAAAGCCTAATTAATATAATAAAATGAGGATAATATTAAATTTATTTTATAAAGAGGGATTGTTATGTTTAATATTGGAGATAAGATATATCATCCTAAGTTTGGAGCAGGATTTATTGTTAATATAGAAGAAAAGGAGATTTATAAAACAGTTAAGAGGTATTATATAATAAAATTTATTATTGACGATGTAGAGATTATGCTACCAGTAGACGAAAGAAATAATATAAAAATTAGAGAGGTTATTAAAGCAGAGGATGTTGAAAAGATATTTGATGTTTCAAATAAAAAACATAGTAAGTTACCATCAAAATGGATAGATAGATTAAAGATATATGATAATGTTATTTCTAAAGGGGATGTATTTGAAATAGCACAACTTATATTAGATATTAAAGCTTTATCTAAAAATAAAAGTTTATCTAGTAGTGAAGAAAAAATATTAGATAACTGTATTCTTTTGTTATCAAGTGAAATTTCTATTATATTAGATGTATCAATTGACGAGGCAAAGCAAAAAATAATTAATAATCTGTTGTCATAAAATTAATAAAAATATAATAATATTTTCTTTTACTCTAATTGTTTTTTTTTTATAATTGTTGTATAATAGTAAAAATTAAAATATGGAAAATATATGAAATAGGAGGTGTATAAATGCTTAATAAAATATTTAGGTGGTTATTGACAATAGCAGGGCTCATATTGGGATATGTTTTGACATCGACTATTGTAAAAATTGAATATGTAAAGCATATATTAAATATCAAGATGACTTCTGTTGCAGGAATTACTATTTATATTATTGGAACACTTATTGTTGGACTCATATTTTATATTATATCTCCTTTTATACTATCTCTTGTGTGGAAGGTCATTGATCTTTTGGAAAATGGATTGCAAAAGGTACCAACAAATGAAATAATAATAGGAGTTATTGGACTTATAATAGGTCTTTTAATTGCTAATCTTTTAGTGGGGTCAGTTGCAAGTTTTCTTCAGACAAATTCTGTTTTATCAGCGATAGGAAGTGTAATTACGTTAATTGTAAACATAATTTTTGGTACTTTGGGTGTTAATTTAGCAATTAAGAAGAAGGAAGAATTGTCAAATGTATTTACGTTTATGAAGAAGTTCACAAAGGACAAAAAACAAAAGATGGATTTAAAACCAAGTCAACCTAAAATATTAGATACAAGTGTTATAATAGATGGGAGAATATTAGATATATTAAAAACAGGTTTTGTAGAAGGAACCATTGTTATTCCTCAATTTGTATTAGAAGAACTAAGACATATTGCTGATTCTTCAGACAACCTAAAGAGAGCAAGAGGAAGAAGAGGACTTGACATACTAAATGAAATACAAAAGGAGCTACCTGTTACAGTAGAAATATGTGATAAGGATTTTCCAAATGTATCAGAGGTTGATAGTAAATTATTAAAGCTTGCTGAGGTTTTAGGTGGTAAGATTATAACAAATGATTTTAATTTAAATAAAGTAGCAGAATTTCAAGGTGTTCCTGTATTAAACATAAATGAACTTGCAAATGCGGTAAAACCTGTAGTTATACCTGGAGAGGAAATGAACATCCACATAATAAAGGATGGAAAAGAATCTGGTCAGGGAGTAGCTTATCTTGACGATGGAACAATGATTGTTGTTGAAGGTGGTAAAAAGCACGTTGGAGAGGTTGTTGATGTAATTGTAACTAGTGTTCTTCAAACGGCGGCAGGTAGAATGATATTTGCAAAATTAAAGAATACTCAAGATAAGGCAGTATAGGAGGAACTATGGTTACAGCACTTATTGTTGCGGCAGGAAAAGGTAAACGAATGGGATTAGGATACAATAAGCAATATCTTTTATTAGATGGCAAGGAAGTAATAGCAAGAACTTTAGATGTATTTGATGGTTTGGATTTTATAGATAATATTGTGGTTGTTGTTGCTGAAGATGAGGTGGATTATTTTAAGAAAAACATAATAGAAAAATATGGATACAAAAAGGTAACAAAGATTGTAAAGGGTGGATCTGAAAGACAGGATTCGGTTTATAATGGACTTGTAAATTGTTGTAATAGCGATATTGTATTAATTCATGATGGAGCAAGGCCATTTGTTAAAAGAGAACATATATTAAAATCAATTGAAATGGCAAAAAAATATGGAGCATCTGCAGTGGCTGTTAAGGTTAAAGATACTGTAAAGTATGTCCAAGGAGAGTTTTTTGAAAAAACGCTAGATAGAAATTTTATATATTTAATTCAGACACCTCAGACCTTTAAATATGAATTGATAATAAAGGCACATGAATTTGCAAAAGAAAATGGAGTTATTGCAACTGATGATACAAGTTTACTTGAATGTTTAGGATATAAGGTAAGGGTAGTTGAGGGGTCCTATGATAACATTAAGATAACAACTCCAGAGGATATACAATTAGCTCAATTGATATTAAAAAAATGAAATTTTTAAAAATAAAAGTTGCAATTTTCTGTTGTGTAACGTATAATACAGTATGAAAAGTAAATAAAATTTTGGAAACAACGGCGTTTCCTTAAAATACACTTTGGTGTATTTAAGGGGCGCCGTATCTTTTTTTATAGATTTAGATTTAGGAGGGGTTCTGTATGGCAAATGGAAATTCTAACGTAGATTTGAAACAGGTATTTGGTGAGAATGTTTTTAATGATGAGGTAATGAGGGAAAGGCTTCCTAAGAATGTATATAAAGCCTTAAGAAAAACAATGGATGAAGGAGTACCTCTTGATCCAGCAGTTGCAGATGTTGTTGCAAATGCAATGAAGGATTGGGCAATAGAAAAGGGAGCAACTCATTATACCCACTGGTTTCAGCCAATGACAGGAATAACAGCCGAAAAACATGAGTCTTTTTTGAATACAGTAAGCGAAGGTAAAGCAATAACTGAGTTTTCAGGTAAAGCATTAATCAAAGGAGAGCCAGATGCTTCATCTTTTCCATCAGGCGGAATTAGATCTACCTTTGAAGCAAGGGGATATACTGTATGGGATGCTACTTCTTATGCATTTTTAAAGGAGGATGAGGGTGGATTAACACTTTGCATTCCTACTGCATTTTGTTCCTATACAGGTGAAGCGTTAGATAAGAAAACTCCACTATTACGTTCCATGGAGGCTGTTTCAAAACAAGCGTTAAGGGTTTTAAGATTATTTGGAAATACAACTGCAAAAAGGGTTTTTGCTACTGTAGGTGCAGAGCAGGAGTATTTTTTAATAGATAAAGATTTATATTTAAAGAGAAAAGATTTATTTTTTACAGGAAGGACACTTTTTGGTGCTAGACCACCTAAAGGGCAGGAACTTGAAGACCATTATTTTGGAAGCTTAAAGGATAGAATTGCAAATTTTATGAGGGATTTGGACTATGAGCTTTGGAAGATGGGAATACCTGTAAAAACTAAGCATAATGAAGTTGCACCAGCACAGCATGAAATAGCTCCTATCTATGAAAATGTTAATATTGCAACTGATCATAACCAAGTTATAATGGATACGCTAAAGAGAGTAGCCAATAGACATAATTTGGCTTGTTTACTTCATGAAAAGCCATTTGCAGGTGTGAATGGTTCGGGTAAGCATAATAACTGGTCTCTTTCAACTAATGAAGGGCAAAATCTTCTTGATCCTGGTAAAACACCACATGAAAATGCTCAATTTCTTATATTTTTATGTGCTGTTATAAAGGCTGTAGATGAGTATGCTGAAATTTTAAGGGCATCAGCAGCAAATGCAGGAAATGATCACAGACTTGGTGCAAACGAAGCACCACCTGCTATAGTATCAATGTATTTAGGAGATCAGTTAACAGAGATACTTGAGAATATAGAAAAGGGAAATGGAACAGAAAAGAAGGAAAGAGAATATCTAAGGGTAGGTGTAAATACTCTTCCACCACTACCTAAGGATGCTAGTGATAGAAACAGAACATCACCTTTTGCCTTTACAGGAAATAAGTTTGAATTTAGAATGGTACCATCATCTGCATCTATTGCAACTCCTAATATTGTTTTAAATACCGCTGTAGCTGAAGTTTTAAGTGAAATCGCAGATAGATTAGAAAAGGCTAAGGATTTTAACGAAGAAGTTAATAATATAATTAAGGAAATCTATAAAAACCATAAGAGGATAATCTTTAATGGTGATGGATATTCAGAAGATTGGGTAAAGGAAGCAGAAAGAAGAGGACTTAAAAATATTAATAATACAGTTGATGCTCTATGTGCTTTAATATCAGATAAATCAATAAAATTATTTGCTAAGCATGGGGTGTTTACAGAGGTTGAACTTAGGGCAAGATATGAAATTAAACTTGAAGAGTATATAAAGCATATAAATGTAGAGGCTAGAACTATGATAGATATGGTAAAAAAGGAGATTGTGCCTGCAGTAATTAAAGAAATTACTGATGTAGCAAATTCTATTAGTGCTTTTAAAAATGTTGTAAAAGAAATTGAGCCTACAACACAGATAGAGCTTATTAAGGATCTACAAAATAACTTGAACGAATTAAACAAAGAAACACTTGAACTTGAGAAGGAATTAGAAAAGGTGCATCAGTTTAATGGAACCCTTTATGAAAAGGCTTGTTTATTTAGAGATGTTATAGTTGAAAGAATGAAGAAGGTAAGAGTTTATGCTGATAGGCTGGAAATGATAGTAGATGAGGATAGATGGCCATTCCCAAGCTATGATAAACTTATGTTTTATATATAAAATATATTTATGATGAAGCCCCATAATGGATTTTGAGAATTTATTTATAAATCCATTTATGGGGTTTTAAAAATATGATATAATACGCGAATATAACGTCACTTTGGTTGGATTATTATGAATTGGTAAAAAAATAATTAAAAAATGATTAGTTTAATTGTTTTTTATAGAGTGATATGGTAAAATTTACAATTGGTTAGGAGGTATATTATGAGAATAGGTCATGGTTATGATGTTCATAAGTTGGTTGAAGGAAGAGATTTGATAATAGGAGGAGTAAAAATACCTTATGAAAAGGGGCTTCTTGGACATTCTGATGCAGATGTACTTCTTCACGCTATAATGGATGCAATATTAGGTGCTGCAGCATTAGGAGATATAGGTAAGCACTTTCCAGATACAGATGAAAGGTTTAAGGGTGCAAATAGTTTAAAACTATTTGAACATGTGATTAATATAATAGAGGAGAAGGGTTATAAGGTAAACAATATAGATGCTACAATAATAGCTCAAAGACCAAAGATGGCACCCTACATTGATTTGATGAGAAGGAATATAGCAGAAGTTTGTAAGGTAAGTATTGACGATGTAAATGTAAAGGCTACAACAGAGGAGGGACTTGGTTTTACAGGTGAGGGCTTAGGAATTGCAGCCCATGCTGTTTGTATTATAAAAAGGGGGGAATAGAATGATAGAGGTAATTGGGTTAACAAAAAAGTTTAAAGAAGTAACAGCAGTTGATAATGTAAGTTTTAAAGTTGACGCGGGGGAGATAGTTGGGCTTTTAGGAGAAAATGGGGCAGGAAAAACAACAACCTTAAGAATGATATCCACAATGTTAAAGCCCACATCAGGTACTGCAAAGGTATGTGGTTTAGATTTGTTAAAGGAACCAGATAAAGTAAGGAAAAAAATAGGAATATTATTTGGAGGAGAAGTGGGGTTGTATGATAGACTAACTGCGAGGGAAAATATAAAGTACTTTGCAGACTTAGGTGGACTTTCCAGTGAAGAGGCTAATAAAAATATTGAACTTTTAGCAGAAATGCTTGATATGAAGGAATATATTGATAGGCGTGTTGGTAAGTTTTCAAGAGGTATGAAACAAAAGGTTGCAATAGCAAGGGCAATTGTACATAATCCTGATGTTATGCTATTTGATGAACCAACAATAGGACTTGATGTTTCATCTAGTGCAATTGTTCAGGATTTTATACTAGATTGTAAGAAAAAAGGAAGGGCAATTATATTTTCAAGCCATAGCATGAGGGAAGTTGAAAAACTGTGTGATAGAGTAGTTATTATACATAAGGGAAGACTTGT
Source organism: Thermobrachium celere DSM 8682 (assembly GCF_000430995.1). GTDB lineage: Bacteria > Bacillota > Clostridia > Clostridiales > Caloramatoraceae > Thermobrachium > Thermobrachium celere. The sequence goes on along the minus strand of NZ_HF952018.1, from coordinate 1,938,856 downwards.
GTATGATGGAAGGGTTGAAGATTTAAGAAGAGAATATAATGGAGAAGATTTAGAAAAAGTATTCTTAAGATTGGTGGGGGATAAAAATGAGTAATTTGTGGGGAATTGTTTTTAAAAAGGAATTAAAGGATTTATTTAGAGATAGAAAAACAGTTATAATGTCAGTTGTTTTACCTTTGGTACTTTTTCCATTATTATTTGGTCTAATAGGTAAAGGAGTAAAGAGTACAACTGAAAAGGTAACAAAGGAAGTAAAAATAGCTTATGTAGGAGGAGAATCTTCATTTAAAAAATTCTTAAGTAATGTACCTAATATAAAACTTATCGAGACTAAAGATTATCAAGAGGAAGTTAGAAAAGGAAGCGTTTATTTAGCTGTTGTTGTAGAGGAAGATTTTGATAAAAAGTTAGCACAGGATAAGATGTCGGATATAAAAATTATATATGATTCAGAGAGTACAAACTCCCAAACAGCTTTAGATGTGGTTGAAGATATAATAAATAAATATAAGGATGAGATTGTAAAAAGAAGACTTGAAGCAAGGGGAATAGATGTATCTATTTTAAATCCTATTGATATTAAAAATGAGCCTATAGATAAAGAAAAGGCAAATCAAGGGGCTCTAATATTAACAATGCTTCTACCACTTTACTTAATTATATATGCAATTACAGGGCCTATGGCTGCTGCTGTTGACTTGGGTGCAGGTGAAAAGGAAAGAGGAACTCTTGAGCCACTTCTTACAACTCAAGCAAGTAGAATGCAGCTATTGTTTGGAAAGCTTTTGGCTATATCTGTTATGGGTATTATAGGAACAACATCCTCTTTAACAGGACTTTATATAGCCTTTAAATATTCAATGGATTTTATGGGGGATGTTGGATTAAATATCTCAATAGGCTCCCTAATTTTAATAGGAATTACAGCAATAATACTAAATATGATTTTTGCAGCAGTTGAACTTGCTATAAGTATATATGCAAGGTCCTTTAAGGAAGCTCAAACCTATCTATCTCCTGTTACTATTATTGGTATGATAGTTGCCTATGGAACCTATATGATGGATGTTAAAAGTGCTTCTACTATAATGTTTAACATACCACTTGCAAATGTTTCACTTATCATAAAGGAATTTATAATTGGAATTTACAATCCTGTACACATAGCTATAACATTTGCTTGGGCATTAGTTTATATAATAGCTGCAATTTTGTTTGCAAGGTATATGTTTAGCAAAGAGGAAGTTGTATTTAGAACTTGATTAAAATTTAATAAGTAAAATCTAGCCCAATGAAGAGATTAAAATTCTTCATTGGGCTAAATTATTAATTGTTAATTAGATCATTTAATATGTCCTTCATGTTTGAGTTTATATATGAAATTTTATCCTCAAGTATTTTTTTGCTTTCAGAATAGATATCATCGACTTCTACAAGTTTAAGCTTTATATCTATGTTATTGAGTTTTCTATAGGCTTGGGTAAAGAGGTTATTAAGTAGGTATCCCTTTGATGAAGGATTAGAATTACATAGGTAGAGGCATTTTATAAATCCAAGACTTTGAGAAAAATAGGAAAGAGAGTTTAGATAATCATTATAGATTTCACGATATATAGGCATAGAGTCTTTAGATACTTTAATGCCTTTTAAGTGATATGAAAGGTTGATAAGGGCTTTTTCTAGGGAGTTCATTTTAAAAATTAAACCCACAAGAGAACTTTCCTTGTATTTTGTTTCCAAGGGGAAAACCTCCTAAAATAAGTTTATACTATAAAATATGCGGTTGTGCAAAATTAAATGTTATGTTTTAATATACATAATATTGTGTACGTATATCGCGAACATATTGTTTTATATTTATTTAGAAATATCTTCAAATAGAGCAAAATCAAAATATTAAGAGATATGATAAAAAAAATAAAGTATTAGGTGTATAAAATAGATCAATAAGATGTGATGATGATAAATTCTAAAATATGAACAAAAATGGCAGATTAAATAATTGAAACATTTGTCGATTAATGTTATATTAAAATTAAGATTATTTATAAAATTTAAAGGAATGAGGGATGTTATGCAAGTAACACTTGAAATGATTAAAGAGGCTCAAAGAAATTTAGAAGGTGTTATAAGAAAGACAGAACTTTCTAAATCATATAGCTTGTCACAAGCTACAGGTATGAATATATATCTAAAGACAGAAAATAGGCAAAATACAAATTCATTCAAGCTAAGAGGTGCCTATAATAAGATTGCAAACTTAACAGATGAAGAGAGAAAAAGAGGGGTTATAGCTTCATCTGCAGGTAACCATGCACAAGGAGTTGCATTTGCTGCAAAGGCTTTTGGTATAAATGCAACAATATGTATGCCAGAAACAGCTCCTAAGACAAAAGTAGAGTCTACAAAGTCATATGGAGCTAATGTGGTATTACATGGACTTGTGTATGATGATTGTTATCAAAAAGCAGTTGAAATTCAAAGAGAAACAGGTGCAACTTTTGTTCATCCTTTTAATGATCCTTATGTTATTGCTGGACAAGGTACAATAGGACTTGAAATATTAGAAGGTTTAAAAGATGTTGATGCAGTTGTTGTTCCAATAGGTGGCGGAGGAATAATATCAGGTATAGCCATTGCCATGAAGGAAATAAAGCCAGATGTTAAGATAATAGGTGTTCAGGCAGAGGTTATTGCTTCAACTAGAGCATCACTTGATGCAGGAAAGATAGTTACACTACCTGGTGTAAAGTCTTTAGCAGATGGTATATCAGTAAAAACTCCTGGGGATTTAACTTTTGAGATAATAAAGAAGTATGTTGACGATGTTGTAACTGTATCAGAGGAAGAAATAGAGGATGCGATATACAGACTACTTCAAAAGTCAAAACTTGTAGTTGAAGGAGCAGGAGCAACAACAGTTGCGGCAGTTATAAATGGAAAGGTTAATATGCCAGGTAAAAATGTAGTATGTGTTGTTACAGGTGGTAATATAGATCCTATGGTTTTAGCAAATATTATTCAAAAGAAGAATTCATAAGCTACAGCATTAGCTGTAGCTTTTTTAATATATGTGTTGAAAAAAAGTGAATATAAATATAAAATTGTATTAGTATACTATATTTGTGGAGGTGTATCATGGAGAGAGTAAGATTTGCCCCAAGTCCAACAGGGCATTTGCATATAGGTGGTGCAAGAACAGCACTGTTTAATTATCTTTATGCTAAAAAGACAGGCGGTAAGTTTTTACTAAGAATTGAAGATACAGACTTAAATCGTTCAACAGAAGAATCAGAAAAGGTAATTATAGAAGGTCTAAAGTGGCTTGGAATACATTGGGATGAAGGTATAGAAGTTGGCGGAGAACATGGTCCATATAGATCAACAGAAAGAGTACATATTTACAATCCTTATGTTCAAAGACTTCTTGATGAAGGAAAGGCATATTTATGCTATTGCTCAGAGGAAGAGTTAGAGAAGGAGAGAGAAGAGGCATTAAAGAGAGGAGAAATGCCTAGATATTCAGGTAAGTGTAGGAATTTAACAAAAGAGGACAGGGAAAGACTTGAAAAAGAAGGTAGAAAACCTGTTGTAAGATTTAGAGTTCCTGAAAATGAATTGATCGTTGTTGATGATTTAGTAAGAGGAAGAGTAGAGTTTAATTCAAATGACATTGGGGATTTTATAATAGTAAAGTCCGATGGAATTCCTGTTTATAACTTTGCAGTTACAATAGATGATTATCTAATGAAAATAACTACTGTAATACGTGGAGAAGAACACTTATCAAATACTCCAAGACAAATACTAATATATAAAGCATTAGGATTTGATATTCCAAAGTTTGCCCATGTTTCTTTAATACTTGGAAAAGATAGAACAAAAATGAGCAAGCGCCATGGTTCAACATGGGTAGAACAATATAGAGATGCAGGTTATCTTCCTGAGGCTATAATAAATTTTCTAGCCCTACTTGGATGGTCACCAGAGGGAGAAGAAGAAATATTTTCTATGGAAGAATTAGAAAAGATGTTTGATATAAATAGAGTAAGCAAAAACCCAGCTGTTTTTGATATAGATAAATTAAATCATATAAATGGAATATACATAAGAAATGCAAACATAGATAGAATAGTTGATTTAGCAATTCCACATCTTATAAATGGAGGTTTTATAACTGAAGAATTTGCTAAATCAAATAGAGAATGGATAACGAAGGTAGTAGAAACTGTAAGAGGTGGATTATCCTACGTTGGTGAAATTGTAAATCATGTAGGAATATTCTTTGGAGAAGAAGTTAAATTGGAAAATGAAGAAGCTCAAGAAGTATTAAAGCAAGAACATGTTCCTGCACTTCTTGATGAGTTTAAGAATATATTATTAGAAACTGAAGTTGTAACTATAGAAAATGCTAAGGATATAATGAATGAAGTTAAAAAGAGAACTGGAGCAAAGGGAAAAGCTTTATTTATGCCAATTAGAGTTGCAGTAACAGGTCAAGTACATGGACCAGAACTTGTTAATATACTTGAAATACTAGGTAAGGATATGCTGATAAAAAGAATTGAATATGTAAAACAAAATTTGCTATAATAAAATAAAAGGCAATGAAGGGAAGAATAAGGAATTAATCCATTTCAGAGAGTAGCTGCCTTAGGCTGTGAGCAGCTATATGGACACTCCTTTAGTGCGTCCTAGAGCCTTTCTACCGAATTTTAGTAGGTAGGAACGGTGATTCCGTTATAATTTTGAGTGAGGCTTTGCCTAATTAGAGTGGAACCACGGAGTGCCCCTTCGTCTCTAAGGAGATGGAGGGGTTAAATTATAAAAATAGAGGTGAGGGTATGGGAATAAAAGTTTATAATACAATGACAAGACAAAAAGAAGACTTTGTTACAATTGAACCTGGAGTAGTTAGAATGTATGTGTGTGGACCAACGGTATATAACTATTTCCACATAGGAAATGCAAGAACTTTTATAGTTTTTGATACAATAAGAAGATATCTTGAGTATAGAGGATATAAGGTTAATTTTATACAAAACTTTACAGATATAGATGATAAAATGATAAAAAGAGCAAATGAAGAGGGAGTTACTGTAAAGGATGTTGCTGAAAAATATATTGCTGAATATTATAAGGATGCAGATGCACTAAACTTAAAAAGAGCAACTGTAAATCCTAGAGCTACTGAATATATAGATGAAATAATTAACTTTGTTAAGGACTTAGTTGATAAGGGCTATGCATATGTAGTTGATGGTGATGTTTATTTTGATACAACTAAATTTAAAGAGTATGGTAAGCTTAGCCATCAAAGTATAGAGGATTTAGAAGCGGGAGCAAGAATTGAAGTAGATGAAAGAAAGAGAAATCCAATGGATTTCGCTCTTTGGAAGGCAAAAAAGGAAGGAGAACCTGCTTGGGAAAGCCCTTGGGGTGAAGGAAGACCAGGTTGGCATATTGAATGTTCTACAATGGCCTGCACATTACTTGGCGAAACTATTGATATACATGGTGGTGGAGCAGACCTTGTATTCCCACATCATGAGAATGAAATTGCACAAAGTGAAGCAAGGAATGGCAAACCATTTGCTAGATACTGGATGCATGCGGCATATTTAAATGTTAACAATCAAAAAATGTCTAAGTCATTAAACAACTTCTTTACAGCAAGAGAAATACTTGAAAAATATGATGCAGAAGTTATTAGAATGTTTATGCTATCAGGACATTATAGAAATCCTATTAACTTTAGTATTGATTTATTAGAACAAGCAAAGGCAGGACTTGAAAGGATTTATAATTCAATATCAAATTTAGAACATGTTATTGATGTTTCAAAATATGAGAATTTAAAGGAAGAAGAAAAGGAGTTTAGCAATAAGCTTGTTGAATATAAAAATAGATTTATAGAGGTTATGGATGATGATTTTAATACTGCAGATGCTATTTCTGTTATATTTGATATGGTTAGAGATATAAACAGCAATATAAGTGTTGAAAGTTCAAAGGAGATAGCAAGAAAAGCTTTAGATATGATAAGAGATCTAGGTTCACCACTTGCTATACTTCAAAAATCAACAAAGGAAAATTTAGATGAGGAAATAGAAAGATTAATACAAGAGAGACAAAAGGCAAGAAAAGAGAAAAACTATGCACTAGCAGATAAGATAAGGGATGAATTAAAGCAAAGGGGCATAATATTAGAAGATACACCTCAAGGTGTAAGGTGGAAGAGAATATAAAATAGGGGCTTTATGCCCCTAATAATTTTAAGCTAATATATGAATTAAAATTGGAAATACTGATCCAATTAACATTCCAGCAGCTACATCTGTTGGATAGTGTACACCAAGGTATATTCTTGATAGACCAACTAAAAAAGCTAAACTTATAAATATAAATGAAAAGTTAGGAAAGAAAATAGATAGAGTAACAAAGGTTGAAAAAGCTGCTGTTGTGTGTCCAGATGGGAAGGAATAGTCTTTAAGTTTACTATTAAATCTTGCAAAATCCTTTATAATCCAGCATGGTCTTGGTCTTAAGAAGGTTTTTTTTATAAAATGAACACAAATATGGCTTGTTGAAAGTGAAAGGATACATTCTTTACCACATTTTGCGACATAATCATTTTTAGATAGCATTAATATAAGTGGAGTTGCTATAGTAAAGAAAGGTCCACCAAAATGAGTTATAATTGGCATTATAACATCAAGTATTTTTGATTTATAAAGTATATTAAAGGCATATAAAATTTTTATATCATTTTCATAGAGCAAAGTTTTTATTTTTCTCATAAATAACCTCCACAGTTCTTTTGATAATATGATAATATATTTTTGTTGTGATGATGTAAAGTTAATTTTAAAAAAAGTTAAGAAAGGGAGAAAAGATGCTCTATTTAGATAAGTATGTTGGACTTTCGGAAAAAGAGGTAAAGCTATTAAACCCTATAATATGGGCATATATTGGCGATGCTGTATATGAGATGTTTGTAAGAAGTTATCTCATAACAATGGGGATAGTTAAACCAAATCAAATACATAAAAGTTCAATACTGTATGTTAAGGCATCAAACCAAGCACGTTTTTTAAAGGAAGTAGAACCGATGCTTACAGAGGAAGAAAAGGAAATAGTTAGAAGGACAAGGAATGCTAAGGTAGGACATGTACCCAAAAATGCAAATCTGTTTGATTATAAAATGGCTACTGCCTTTGAGGGTTTAATTGGATATCTTTTTCTAATGAAAAGGTATGATAGATTAGATGAAATAATAGAATTTACTTTGTTTAAAATAGAAAAATAAAGGGATGGTGTTTTAAATGAAAGCAAATTTAAAGGTTCAACTTTTAGCTTATACTAAAGATGCTGAGAAGATTGTAGCTTCAGCTGCAAAATTATGCTATAGCCCAGTTGGTGTTGAAGAGATAACAAAGAAGCTTGATGATGAATCTACACAAAGATTTTTAAACATGCTTTTATCCTTAGGCCATGAATCTCCAATTGAACATATAAATTTTACTTTTGCAGTTGAGGGCATATCAAGAGCTTGTAGCCATCAACTTGTAAGGCATAGAATTGCATCATATTCACAGCAAAGTCAAAGGTATGTAAGATTAAATCAGTTTGAGTACATAGTACCTCCTTCAATAGAAGAGAATGAAGAAGCTCTAAATCTTTTCATTGAGGCTATGGAGAAGGATCAAGAATACTATGATAGAATTTCATCCATACTAAAGGATTACCATAAAAAGAAGTTGATTAATGAGGGTGAAGACGAAAAAACTGCAGAAAAGAAAGCAGAAAAGTTGGCCATAGAAGATGCAAGATATGTGTTTCCAAATGCATGTGAAACAAAGATTGTATTTACAATGAATGCAAGAACTTTATTAAATTTCTTCAGTCATAGATGTTGTAATAGAGCTCAGTGGGAAATAAGACAGATGGCTGATGAAATGCTAAAACTTGTAAGACAAGTTGCACCTACTATATTTAAATATGCAGGGCCATCGTGTGTAAGAGGTGCATGTAAAGAAGGAAGTATGACCTGTGGTAAGCAAAGGGAGATTAGGGAAAAATATTTACAAAACTTATAAAAGGAGAGAAAAAGTATGGATAAGAAAAGAAAGATAAATGAATCTTTCAATGAAAATGTTGAAAATATAGTTGAGGGTAAAAATCCGGTAATAGAAGCTTTAAGATCAGAAACGACTGTAGAAAAAGTATATATTGCAAAGGGGTCTTCTCAAGAAGGTCCAGTTAAACTAATATATGCCCTTGCTAAAGAAAAAAGGGTTCCGGTAATTGAAGTAGATAGAAAAAAACTAGACGATATGTCAACAATTAAAGCGCATCAAGGTGTAATTGCAGTTATATCACCTTATAAATACTCAACTGTTGATGATATATTAAATTATGCTAAAGAAAAGGGAGAAGATCCATTTGTTATAATTTTAGATGAAATAGAAGACCCACACAATCTAGGTTCAATAATAAGATCTGCAAATGTTTTTGGTGCCCACGGAGTGATTATTCTAAAAAGAAGATCAGCACTAGTTACTCCAACAGTTATAAAGGCTTCTGCTGGAGCTGCCATGCATACAAGGGTGGCTAAAGTAACAAATTTAACTCAAACAATTAAAGAGTTAAAGGAGAGAGGGCTTTGGATAATAGGTACTGATATGGATGGAGAAGTAAGTTTCCAAAGCAACCTAAAAGGACCTATTGGACTTGTAATAGGTAGTGAAGGAAAAGGTATATCAAGGCTTGTCAAAGAAAATTGTGATATAATTGTTAAAATACCTATGAGGGGAGATGTAAATTCCCTAAATGCTTCAGTTGCTGCTGGTATTATTATGTACGAAGTTGTAAGGCAGAGGGGAATATAAGGTGAAAGAGCTAAGGTACATGTTTGTAGATGGATATAACGTAATAAATCAGTGGAAGGGTTTAAAAGATTTAAAGGATGAAAACTTAGATTATGCAAGGGATAAATTGGTTGATATGTTGCAGGAATATTCTGTTATAAAAAATATAAATATAACTGTTGTATTTGATGCTCATTTAAAGAAGGGAAACATAGAGAGTAAATATAAGATTGGAAATATTGATGTTGTATATACAAGAGAAGGTGAGACGGCTGATTGCTATATAGAAAGGAATGTTCCGTTATATTCAAAGATAGGTCAAGTTTATGTTGTTACATCTGATTATGTTGAACAGAGGATAGCTCTACAGATGGGGGGAGCAAGAATTACACCAAATGAGCTTTTGTGGGAAATAGAAGCTCTGCAGAAGGATGTAAGAAAAAAGTCGAATATTAGCTATACAGAAAAAACAGTGAGAATTGCAGATATATTAGATGAAGAAATTTTGGAAAAACTTGAAAAATTGCGTCGAAAGTCTTGAAAATACTTGATTTATGTAATATTAAGCATTATAATTGAACTTAGTTGAGCCTTTGATTTAGGGGGGGTTAAATTGAGTTGTAATGCGGCTTTAGAAAAGAAAGTGCTTAATTATGATGAAATGGTAGATGAAGAAGTTGTTGAACTAGCAAAAAAGGGGGATAATAAAGCAGAGGAATATTTAATAAATAAATATAAGAATTATGTTAAATCAAAGGCTAAAACATATTTTATAGTTGGTGCAGAGAAGGAAGATTTATATCAAGAGGGTATGATTGGATTATATAAAGCCATAAGGGACTTTAAGCCCGAGACATTAGCTTCATTTAGGGCTTTTGCAGAGATATGCATAACAAGACAAATAATAACAGCAATAAAAACTGCAACTAGACAAAAACATATACCATTAAATAGCTACATATCGTTAAATAAACCTGTATATGATGAAGAATCAGATAGAACCCTTATGGATGTTTTATCGACAATATATGTATCAGATCCAGAAGAGCTTATTATTAGTAAAGAGCAGAGAAGAAAAATAGAAAGAAGGATGAAGGAAGTTTTAAGTGACCTTGAACTTGAGGTATTAAGAAGCTATTTAAATGGTAAATCATATCAAGAAATTGCTTGTGATTTAGATAGACATGCAAAATCTATAGATAATGCACTTCAAAGAGTAAAGAGAAAAATAGAGAAGCTACTTATGGAAGAATGATTATTATATTGACATATTTTTTTAAAGAGTGTAGAATATAATACTGAAGTATAAACAGAGCTTTGCCCATGTAGCTCAGTAGGCAGAGCGTCACCTTGGTAAGGTGGAGGTCGTCGGTTCAATCCCGATCATGGGCTCCATTATTTTACATAAAAGAAACACCAGGGTAAGTTTAAATGCCAAACATATCGTCCTAATCATAGGGCGAATAAATAAACTAGGGTTTGAACAATCCGAAGTTACGCCTGTGGAGATTTAGTATCAATGAAGCAGGAATCCCTCAAAGGGAAGTTCAAAGGTGCACACAAAAAACCATACATAAAGGAGGAGAAGAGAAATGGCAAAGGCACATTTTGAGAGAAAGAAGCCACACGTTAACGTAGGAACAATAGGACACGTTGACCATGGAAAGACAACATTAACAGCAGCAATAACAACAGTATTAGCTCAATATGGAAGAGCGCAAGCAACAAAGTATGACGAAATAGATAAGGCACCAGAAGAAAAGGAAAGAGGAATTACAATCAACACAGCACACGTTGAATATGAAACAGAAGCAAGACACTATGCACACGTAGACTGTCCAGGACACGCTGACTACGTAAAGAACATGATTACAGGAGCAGCGCAAATGGACGGAGCTATACTAGTTGTTAGTGCAGCAGACGGTCCAATGCCACAAACAAGAGAGCACATACTACTAGCAAGACAAGTTGGTGTTCCATACATTGTAGTATTCTTAAACAAGGCAGACATGGTAGACGACCCAGAACTAATTGACTAGATAAAGGAGGAGAAGAGAAATGGCAAAGGCACATTTTGAGAGAAAGAAGCCACACGTTAACGTAGGAACAATAGGACACGTTGACCATGGGAAGACAACATTAACAGCAGCAATAACAACAGTATTAGCTCAATATGGAAGAGCGCAAGCAACAAAGTATGACGAAATAGATAAGGCACCAGAAGAAAAGGAAAGAGGAATTACAATCAACACAGCACACGTTGAATATGAAACAGAAGCAAGACACTATGCACACGTAGACTGTCCAGGACACGCTGACTACGTAAAGAACATGATTACAGGAGCAGCGCAAATGGACGGAGCTATACTAGTTGTTAGTGCAGCAGACGGTCCAATGCCACAAACAAGAGAGCACATACTACTAGCAAGACAAGTTGGTGTTCCATACATTGTAGTATTCTTAAACAAGGCAGACATGGTAGACGACCCAGAACTAATTGACCTAGTAGAAATGGAAATCAGAGACCTACTAAACGAATATGAATTCCCAGGAGATGACACACCAATCGTAGTAGGATCAGCACTACAAGCACTTGAATGTGGATGTGGAAAGAGAGAATGTCAATGGTGTGGAAAGATTCTAGAACTTATGGATACAATAGACAGCTACATTCCAACACCAGAAAGAGATAAGGATAAGCCATTCCTAATGCCAGTAGAAGACGTATTCACAATAACAGGTAGAGGAACAGTTGCAACTGGTAGAGTAGAAAGAGGAGTACTAAAGGTAGGAGACGAAGTAGAAATCGTAGGACTATCAGATGAAAAGAAGAAGACAGTAGTAACTGGAGTAGAAATGTTCAGAAAGGTACTTGATCAAGCAGAAGCAGGAGACAACATAGGAGCACTTCTAAGAGGTGTAACAAGAGACGAAATCGAAAGAGGTCAAGTACTAGCAAAGCCAGGAACAGTAAATCCACACAAGAGATTTGAAGGTCAAGTATACGTATTAAAGAAAGAAGAAGGTGGAAGACATACTCCATTCTTCAACGGATACAGACCACAATTCTACTTCAGAACAACAGACGTTACTGGATCAATTAAGTTACCAGAAGGCGTTGAAATGTGTATGCCAGGAGACCACATCAACATGGAAGTTGAACTAATCACTCCAATAGCAATGGAAGAAGGATTAAGATTCGCTATCCGTGAAGGTGGAAGAACTGTTGGTGCTGGTGTTGTTGCAAAGATTTTTGAATAATANGTTGCAACTGGTAGAGTAGAAAGAGGAGTACTAAAGGTAGGAGACGAAGTAGAAATCGTAGGACTATCAGATGAAAAGAAGAAGACAGTAGTAACTGGAGTAGAAATGTTCAGAAAGGTACTTGATCAAGCAGAAGCAGGAGACAACATAGGAGCACTTCTAAGAGGTGTAACAAGAGACGAAATCGAAAGAGGTCAAGTACTAGCAAAGCCAGGAACAGTAAATCCACACAAGAGATTTGAAGGTCAAGTATACGTATTAAAGAAAGAAGAAGGTGGAAGACATACTCCATTCTTCAACGGATACAGACCACAATTCTACTTCAGAACAACAGACGTTACTGGATCAATTAAGTTACCAGAAGGCGTTGAAATGTGTATGCCAGGAGACCACATCAACATGGAAGTTGAACTAATCACTCCAATAGCAATGGAAGAAGGATTAAGATTCGCTATCCGTGAAGGTGGAAGAACTGTTGGTGCTGGTGTTGTTGCAAAGATTTTTGAATAATAAAACTGGGAGCTTAGGGTTATCCTAGGCTTCCTATTTTCTTTTAAAATGAATTTTGTTAAATTATTTTGTATTCTTGACATAATACTGTATTTGTGTTAAATTAAAATGGAATGCTTAAAAATAGTAGGGTAGCACTTTTCTCAACTAGGAGGTGTAGAAGGTGAGAGTAAAGATAACATTAGCTTGTACAGAATGCAAGCAAAGAAATTATCACACAACAAAAAATAAGAAGAATGACCCAGATAGAATAGAACTTAACAAGTACTGCAAATTCTGCAAAAAGCACACACTTCACAAGGAAACAAAGTAATTTTGTTTAAGGATGTGAATTTTATGGCAGCTAAAACAAATGGGGTAATCTCATATTTTAAAGATATAAAGGCCGAATTTAAGAAGATTACATGGCCTACTTGGGAAGATGTTAAGGAATCAACAATTAAGACACTTGTGGTTATGTTGTTCTTTACATTAGTTATAACTGTATATGATTCAGTTTTTAGTAACATACTAAAAGGTGTCCTCAATTATTTTAAGTAAAAAAGGAGGGAGGGACTATTTAAAGTTAGTCCCTTAAGATATGGTAGAAAAAGCAAGATGGTATGTTGTACACACATATTCAGGTTATGAGAATAAGGTAAAGGCAAATCTAGAAAAGACAATAGAAAACAGAGGATTGCATCACCTTATACACGATATTCAAATACCATTAGAAGATGTTGTTGAAACAAAGAATGACAAAACTAGAGTAGTACAGAGAAAGAGATTTCCTGGATATGTACTAGTAAAAATGATAATGACAGATGAGTCATGGTATGTGGTTAGAAACACAAGGGGCGTTACTGGATTTGTTGGACCAGGTTCTAAGCCAGTTCCTCTAACAGATGAAGAAGTTGAGGCTATGGGAATAGTTGAACCTGTTCAATTAATTGATGTAGAAGTTGGAGAAAATGTAAGAATAACAAGTGGTGCCCTTGAAAGTTTCATAGCTCAAATCCAGGAAATAAACTATGAAAAGAAAAAGATAAAAGCTCTGGTTAATATGTTCGGTAGGGAAACTCCAGTCGAACTAGATTTTAACCAGATTGAAAAGATATGATTTCTTATCTTAAGGAGGTGTACAGACAATGGCAAAGAAAGTAGTAGGTATGGTAAAACTTCAATTACCTGCAGGTAAGGCTACTCCAGCGCCACCAGTAGGTCCAGCACTAGGTCAACATGGTGTTAACATCATGGGATTCTGTAAGGAATTCAATGCTAAGACTGCAAACCAAGCAGGACTTATAATCCCAGTTGTTATCACAATTTACCAAGACAGATCATTCAGCTTTATTCTAAAGACTCCACCAGCAGCAGTTCTACTAAAGAAGGCAGCTGGAATTGAATCAGGTTCAGCAGTACCAAACAAGCAAAAGGTTGGTAAGGTTTCAATGGCTAAGGTTAGAGAAATCGCTGAACTTAAGATGCCAGACCTAAATGCAGGTTCACTTGAAGCAGCTATCAGCATGATCAAGGGAACAGCTAGAAGTATGGGAATTGAAATAGTAGAGTAATTTCCTGCTTGAAAGTGGGAGGTTATTACCGCTAATACCACATAAGGAGGGTTAAGAAATGAAAAGAGGAAAGAATTATTTAGAAAGCGCTAAGCTAGTTGATAGAAGTGTATTATACACTCCAAGAGAAGCTCTTGATTTAGCAATTCAAACTGCAAAGGCAAAGTTTGATGAAACAATTGAAGTACACGTAAGACTTGGTGTAGACCCAAGACATGCAGATCAACAAGTTAGAGGAGCAGTTGTTCTTCCACACGGAACAGGTAAGACTGTTAAGGTTTTAGTGTTTGCTAAGGGAGAAAAGGCTAAGGAAGCAGAAGCAGCAGGAGCTGACTATGTAGGTGCTGAAGAATTAGTAGATAAGATCCAAAAGGAAAACTGGTTTGATTACGATGTAGTTGTTGCAACTCCAGATATGATGGGTGTTGTAGGTAGACTAGGTAAGATTCTTGGTCCAAAGGGATTAATGCCAAACCCAAAATCAGGTACAGTTACATTTGATGTTGCTAAGGCAATAGCAGAAATTAAGGCAGGTAAGGTTGAATACAGAGTTGACAAGACTGCTATAGTACACGTTCCAATTGGTAAGAAGTCATTTGGAACTGATAAGTTACTTGATAACTTCCATACTTTAATGGAAGCTATTATAAAGGCTAAGCCAGCAGCAGCAAAGGGACAATACATTAAGAGTGTTACAGTTTCAAGCACAATGGGTCCTGGAATAAAGATCAACCCAGCAAAGACACTTGAATAATATATTGACATGCTGCTTGGATTTTGATATAATAATACAGTCGAACTGAATACGAAAAAAACGCCGTAGACAGTAGGTGCCAGTAGGCATAACGGGTAACCAACCTACCGAGGTTTTAGATATGATATTTAGGCCTCTCTATGTCTACGGGAGGCCTTTTGTGTTGTGCAAAAGGCCTATATAAAAGACAAGGAGGTGTAAACGGTGGGCAACAGAGAAATCAAAGAAGCTAAAGTTAGAGAGCTTGCAGAAAAATTCCAAAAAGCCCAAGCTGCTATTTTGACATCATATATAGGCATCACAGTTGAGCAAGATACAGAGCTTCGTAAGAAGATGAGAGAAGCAGGTGTAGAATACAAAGTTGTAAAGAACACACTAGCTTTAAGAGCAGCTAAGGAAGCAGGTATTGAAGGTCTTGATCAATATTTCGAAGGACCAGTTGCTATAGCATTTGGATATGATGATCCAACTGCTCCAGCAAGAATACTTGCAAACTTCGCTGAAAACAATAAGGCTATCCAACTAAAAGCAGGTGTTGTTCAAGGAGAAGTATACGACACTGCTAAGGTTATTGAACTATCAAAGGTTCCACCAAGAGAAGTACTTATTGCAAAATTCCTTGGAAGTATCAAGTCACCACTATCAAGCCTTGTTTATGTGCTTGATGCTATTAGAAAACAAAAAGAAGAAGCAAATGCATAATTATTAAAAATTAGTGGAGGTGTTTGAAAATGACAATTCAAGAAATCATTCAAGCTATAGAAAATATGACTGTTCTTGAACTAAATGAATTAGTAAAGGCATGCGAAGAAAAGTTTGGTGTAAGCGCAGCAGCTCCAGTTGCAGTAGCAGGTGCAGCAGCTGCAGCAGCTCCAGCAGCTGAAGAAAAGACTGAATTCGATGTAATCCTAGCAAACGCTGGTGCTGAAAAGGTTAAGGTAATCAAGGTTGTAAGAGAATTAACAGGTCTTGGATTAAAGGAAGCTAAGGACCTAGTTGACAACGCTCCAAAGACACTAAAGGAAGGCGTAAGCAAGGAAGAAGCAGAACAAATCAAGGCAAAGCTTGCTGAAGTTGGAGCAACTGTAGAAATAAAGTAATTTAAGATAGGCAAGAAAAAAGTGCTGCAATGCAGCACTTTTTTTTATCCATTTTTAGATATATATTCTTGACTAGGAAAAAATGTTATGATATTATAATAAAATGCATGAATAATGGGATTACTATGCAAATATATATTATATTTTGTATATAATTTAGCTAATATGTAAAAAATATAATGATAGCTGATAATAATTTTATTTATCTGTATATAAACTGTCAACTGTTATTTATCAATACATAAGGGGTGAGATTTTAATGGTACATCCTGAAAACAACATCGTGCATCCAGTTCAAGTCGGTAGAAGAACTAGGATGAGCTTCTCAAAAATCAAAGAAGTAATCGACATGCCTAATCTTATCGAGGTACAGCTCAATTCATATCAATGGTTCTTAGATGAAGGGTTAAAGGAAGTATTTGAAGATGTTAACCCGATTACTGATTACACAGGAAATTTAGTTTTAGAATTCATAGACTACAAATTGGACTATGACAACATCAAATATACTGTTGAAGAATGCAAAGAGAGAGATGCTACATATGCAGCTCCTTTAAAGGTAAAGGTAAGACTTGTAAACAAGGAAACAGGTGAAGTTAAAGATCAAGAGGTATTCATGGGAGATTTTCCATTAATGACAGAGCAAGGAACATTTGTCATTAATGGTGCAGAGAGAGTTATAGTAAGCCAGTTGGTTAGATCACCTGGTGCTTACTATGCTGAAACAATTGATAAGTCAGGTAAGAGACTATACTCCTCAACAATAATACCAAATAGAGGAGCATGGATAGAGTACGAGACAGATTCAAATGACATTATCTATGTTAGAATAGATAAAACAAGAAAGTTGCCTTTAACAGTGTTTATTAGAGCACTTGGTTTAGGTTTAGATAATGAAATAATACAATTCTTTGGAGAAGATGAGCATTTAAGAGCTACTATTGAAAAGGACAGCACAAAGTCAACAGAAGAAGGTTTAATTGAAATTTATAAGAGATTAAGACCAGGTGAACCACCAACTGTTGAGAGTGCAACTGCACTATTAGAAGGATTATTCTTTGATCCTAAGAGATACGACTTATCAAGAGTAGGAAGATATAAGTTTAATAAGAAATTAGCACTTGCAATGAGAATTAATGGTCAAGTTGCTGCCGATACCATTGCTCACCCTGAAACAGGAGAAATTCTTGTTGAAGAAGGCCAAAAGATATCAAGAGAAAAGGCTTGGGCTATTCAAAATGCAGGTATAAATGTAGTTGATGTTCTTGTTGAAGGGAAGAGAGTTAGGGTAATAGGCAATAACTTTGTTGATATTCATAGCCTAAATCTACCATACGATTTAAGCGATTTAAATATAAGAGAATTCGTTCACTATCCTACACTAAAAGCTATATTGGATGAATATCAAGATGAAGAAGATGTAAAGGATGCAATAAGACAAAATATACATCAATTAATTCCAAAGCATATAATTAAGGATGACATTTTTGCAACAATTAGCTACTGCTTAAATCTATCCTTTGGAATTGGATATGTTGATGATATAGACCATCTTGGAAATAGAAGATTAAGAGCGGTTGGAGAATTACTACAAAATCAATTTAGAATTGGTCTATCCAGAATGGAAAGAGTAATTAAGGAAAGAATGACCATTCAAGATCTAGATGTAGTAACTCCACAGCAGCTAATAAATATAAGACCTGTTGCAGCAGCTATTAAAGAGTTCTTTGGTAGCTCACAGCTTTCACAATTTATGGACCAAACAAACCCACTATCAGAGCTTACACACAAAAGAAGACTTTCTGCACTAGGTCCTGGAGGTCTTTCAAGAGAAAGAGCTGGATTCGAAGTAAGAGACGTTCACCACTCACACTATGGTAGAATGTGTCCTATCGAAACACCAGAAGGTCCAAACATAGGTCTTATAAACTCACTTGCAACCTATGCAAGAGTTAATGAATATGGTTTTATTCAAACTCCATATAGAATAGTTGATAAGGAAAATGGTATTGTTACAGATAAAGTTGTTTATTTAACAGCAGATGAGGAAGACCAATATATAATAGCTCAAGCTAACGAACCACTTGATGAAAATGGAAGATTTATAGACAAGAGAGTTACAGCAAGAGCTAAGAAGGAAATAGTAGTTGTATCACCAAACCAAGTAGATTTAATGGACGTATCACCAAAGCAAATTGTATCAGTTGCAACAGCTATGATACCTTTCCTTGAAAATGACGACGCAAACAGAGCCCTAATGGGTTCAAACATGCAACGTCAAGCAGTGCCACTAATTAAGACAGAGGCACCAATAGTAGGAACAGGTATTGAGTATAAGGCTGCTAAAGACTCAGGGGTAATTCCTCTTGCTAAGGCTGATGGAGTTGTTGTAAAGGTAACTGGTGATATGATTCAAATAAAGAGAGATGAAGATGGTAAGATTGATACTTATAAGCTAATAAAGTTCAAGAGATCAAACCAAGGAACATGCATAAATCAAAGACCAATAGTAAATGAAGGAGACAGAGTAAAGAAGGGCGATATAATAGCAGATGGACCTTCAATTGACCAAGGCGAAATTGCACTTGGTAAAAACATATTAATTGGTTTCATGACTTGGGAAGGTTACAACTACGAGGACGCTATACTAATTTCAGAAGAACTTGTAATGAACGATGTATTTACATCAATTCATATAGAAGAGTATGAATGTGAAGCTAGAGATACAAAACTTGGACCAGAAGAAATAACAAGGGACATTCCAAATGTTGGAGAAGACGCTCTTAAGGATCTTGATGAAAGAGGAATTATAAGAATAGGTGCAGAGGTTAGAGCAGGAGATATACTTGTTGGAAAGGTAACTCCAAAGGGAGAAACAGAGTTAACTGCTGAAGAGAGATTGCTTAGAGCAATATTTGGAGAGAAGGCAAGAGAAGTTAGAGATACATCACTTAGAGTACCACACGGAGAAGCAGGTATAATAGTAGATGTTAAGATATTTACAAGAGAAAATGGTGATGAACTACCACCTGGAGTAAATGAACTTGTAAGAGTATACATTGCACAAAAGAGAAAGATATCTGTTGGTGACAAGATGGCTGGTCGTCACGGTAACAAGGGTGTTATCTCAAGAGTATTACCAGTTGAAGACATGCCATATTTACCAGATGGTAGACCACTACAAATAGTATTAAACCCACTTGGTGTTCCATCACGTATGAACATCGGTCAGGTTCTAGAAGTACACTTAGGACTTGCGGCATCAAAACTAGGATGGCATGTAGCAACTCCAGTATTTGATGGTGCAACAGAAGAGGATATAGAAAAGTGCTTAGAAATGGCAGGATTCAGCCCAGATGGTAAGATAACCTTAAGAGATGGTAGAACAGGTGAAGAATTTGATAATAGAGTAACTGTAGGTTACATGTACATGTTAAAACTTGCTCACCTTGTTGACGATAAGATACACGCAAGATCAACAGGACCATACTCACTTGTTACTCAACAACCACTAGGTGGTAAAGCACAATTTGGTGGTCAAAGATTTGGTGAAATGGAAGTTTGGGCAATAGAAGCCTACGGTGCTGCTCATATGCTTCAANAAGGGTGTTATCTCAAGAGTATTACCAGTTGAAGACATGCCATATTTACCAGATGGTAGACCACTACAAATAGTATTAAACCCACTTGGTGTTCCATCACGTATGAACATCGGTCAGGTTCTAGAAGTACACTTAGGACTTGCGGCATCAAAACTAGGATGGCATGTAGCAACTCCAGTATTTGATGGTGCAACAGAAGAGGATATAGAAAAGTGCTTAGAAATGGCAGGATTCAGCCCAGATGGTAAGATAACCTTAAGAGATGGTAGAACAGGTGAAGAATTTGATAATAGAGTAACTGTAGGTTACATGTACATGTTAAAACTTGCTCACCTTGTTGACGATAAGATACACGCAAGATCAACAGGACCATACTCACTTGTTACTCAACAACCACTAGGTGGTAAAGCACAATTTGGTGGTCAAAGATTTGGTGAAATGGAAGTTTGGGCAATAGAAGCCTACGGTGCTGCTCATATGCTTCAAGAGTTGTTAACAGTTAAGTCTGACGACGTTGTAGGTCGTGTTAAGACATATGAAGCAATTGTTAAAGGTGAAAACATTCCAGAACCTGGTGTACCAGAATCCTTTAAGGTTCTAATCAAGGAATTACAATCACTATGTCTAGATGTTAAGGTACTAACTGATGATAAACAAGAAATTGCAATTAAAGAAGATATAGAAGATGATTTAGAAGAAATGCAAGAAACTATGGAAAGCGTAGAAGGAATATTCCCACCATCACCTCAAGAAGATGTTGTTTATGAAGAAACTGAAGACAATGAAGATATGATGGATGAAGATATGGATATATCATCACTTATGGATGAGGACATGAAGGTGGATGTTGACTTCGGTTTAGATGATGATTTAAATGGTTTTGATGATTTTGAAGAATAATAAGATATAGACTGCCTACACTTATGTTGTAGGCAGTCCATAACAAAAAATGAAGGGAGGATGTCCTCTTGTTCGAATTAAATAATTTTGATTCCATCCAGATAGGTCTTGCTTCTCCAGAAAAAATAAGAGAGTGGTCAAAGGGAGAAGTTAAAAAACCAGAAACAATAAACTACAGAACTTTAAAGCCAGAAAAGGACGGTCTTTTCTGTGAAAGAATATTTGGTCCTGTTAAGGACTGGGAATGTCACTGTGGTAAATACAAAAGAGTAAGATATAAAGGTATTGTATGTGATAGATGTGGTGTTGAGGTTACAAAGTCAAAGGTAAGACGTGAAAGAATGGGACATATTGAGCTTGCAGCTCCAGTATCACATATTTGGTATTTTAAGGGCATCCCATCAAGAATGGGACTAATTCTTGATATGTCACCAAGATCACTTGAAAAGGTACTATATTTTGCAGCATATGTAGTAATAGATCCAGGTAATACTGGTCTATCAAAGAAGCAAGTGTTAACTGAAAAGGAATATAGAGAAGCAATTGAAAAGTATGGTGAAGGTTCCTTTAGAGCAGGAATGGGAGCAGAAGCTATAAAAGAGCTTCTAAAGGAAATAGATTTAGAAAAGCTTGCAAAGGAATTAAGAGCAGAATTAGAAAATAGTACAGGACAAAAGAAGGTTAGAACTATTAGAAGACTTGAAGTTGTAGAGGCTTTTAGAAAGTCAAATAATAAGCCAGAATGGATGATACTTGATGTAATTCCAGTAATTCCACCAGATCTAAGACCAATGGTACAATTAGATGGTGGTAGATTTGCAACATCAGACTTAAACGATCTATATAGAAGAGTTATTAATAGAAATAACAGATTAAAGAGACTTCTTGATCTTGGAGCTCCAGATATTATAGTTAGAAATGAAAAGAGAATGCTTCAAGAAGCTGTTGATGCACTAATAGATAATGGAAGACGTGGAAGACCTGTTACTGGTCCTGGAAATAGACCACTAAAGTCACTTTCAGATATGTTAAAGGGTAAGCAGGGTAGATTCCGTCAAAACCTACTTGGTAAGCGTGTTGACTATTCAGGACGTTCAGTTATAGTTGTTGGTCCAGAACTTAAGATGTATCAATGTGGTCTTCCAAAGGAAATGGCACTTGAGTTATTTAAACCTTTTGTTATGAAGGCTCTTGTTGACAAGGGAATAACTCATAACATAAAAAGTGCTAAGAAGATGGTTGAAAAGGTAAACAATCAAGTTTGGGATATATTAGAAGAAGTAATTCAAGATCATCCAGTTTTACTAAACCGTGCTCCTACTCTACATAGACTTGGTATTCAAGCATTCCAACCAGTTTTAGTAGAGGGACGTGCGATTAAACTTCATCCACTTGTATGTACAGCATACAACGCAGACTTCGACGGAGACCAAATGGCAGTTCACGTACCTCTATCAGTAGAAGCACAGGCTGAAGCAAGATTCTTAATGCTTGCAGCACACAACATGTTAAAGCCTTCAGATGGTAAACCAGTAACTGTTCCAACACAAGACATGGTACTTGGTTCATACTATCTAACAATAGAAAAAGAGGGAGAAAAGGGAGAAGGAAAATACTTCTCATCACCAGAAGAAGTGCTACTAGCTTATCAGCTAGGTGAAGTTGGAATACATGCAAAAATTAACGTAAAGATGACTAAAGAAGTAAACGGTCAAAAGTTAAGCAAGATAATACAAACAACACCAGGTAGAATTATATTTAACGAAGCTATACCACAGGATTTAGGCTTTGTAGATAGAAATGACCCAGAAAAGATGTTTGATTTAGAAGTTGATTTCCTAGTAGATAAGAAGCAACTAGGTAAGATAGTAGATAGAGTTTATAAGAAGCATGGTCCAACTGAAACAGCAATTACATTAGATAAGATAAAGGCACTAGGATTTAAATTCTCAACTAGAGGTGCAATTACTGTTTCAGTTTCAGACATGATTATTCCTGAGGCTAAAAAGGAATTGCTAGCACAAGCAGATGCAACAGTTGATGAAATTCAAAAGATGTTTAGAAGAGGTCTAATCTCAGAAGAAGAAAGATACAATAGCGTTATTGATACATGGACTAAGACAACAGAAGCAGTTACTAATGCTCTAATGGATAGCTTTGATAAACTAAATCCAATATTCATGATGGCACATTCAGGAGCGAGAGGTTCTAAGAACCAAATAAGACAGCTTTGTGGTATGAGAGGTCTTATGGCAAACCCATCAGGTAAGATCATAGAGCTTCCAATTAGAGCAAGCTTCCGTGAAGGTCTTAACGTGCTTGAGTACTTCATTTCAACACACGGTGCAAGAAAAGGTCTTGCGGATACAGCATTAAGAACTGCTGACTCAGGTTACCTAACAAGAAGACTTGTTGACGTATCACAAGACGTTATAGTAAGAGAAGAAGATTGTGGTACTCAAGAAGGATTCTATGTTGAAGCAATAAAGGATGGAAACGAAGTAATTGAACCATTAAAGGATAGAATCTATGGTAGATATGCAGCAGAAGATGTTGTAAACCCAGAAACAGGAGAGCTAATTGTTGCTAAAAATGAATACATTACTGAAGAAATTGCAAACAAGATAGAAAAGCTAGGAATACAAAAGGTTAAGATTAGAAGTGTATTCACATGTAAAACAAGATATGGAGTATGTTCAAAGTGCTATGGTATGAACATGGCTACAGGCGATAAGACAAATATAGGTGAAGCAGTAGGTATAATAGCTGCACAATCAATCGGTGAACCAGGTACTCAGCTTACAATGAGAACTTTCCACACAGGTGGTGTAGCTGGTGCAGACATCACACAAGGTTTACCAAGAGTAGAAGAGCTATTTGAAGCTAGAAAACCAAAGGGACTTGCAATTATCTCAGAAATTGGCGGATTAGTTAAGGTAACAGAAGATAGAAAGAGAAAGTTAGTAACAGTAACATCAAATTCTGGAGAAGAGAGAGTATATCCAATACCATATGGTTCAAGATTAAAGGTATACGATGGTCAAGTTATAGAAGCAGGTGACCTATTAACAGAAGGTTCAGTTAACCCACATGACCTATTAAGAATTAAGGGTGTTGAAGCAGTAAGGGCATACTTACTTGCTGAAGTACAAAAGGTTTACAGAATGCAAGGTGTTGATATAAACGACAAGCATCTAGAAATAATAATTAAACAGATGATGAGAAAGATTAAAGTAGAAGATGCTGGAGATACTGATCTACTACCAGGTAGCTTAGTAGATATGTTTGAGTTTGAAGAGGTAAATAGAGAAGCTGAAGAAAAAGGTCTAAGAAAGGCTGAAGGTAAAGTAGCATTACTTGGTATAACAAAGGCCGCTTTAGCTACAGACTCATTCCTATCAGCAGCATCATTCCAAGAAACTACAAGAGTTCTTACAGATGCAGCAATAAAAGGTAAGATAGACCCACTTGTAGGATTAAAGGAAAACGTAATTATAGGTAAGTTAATACCAGCAGGAACTGGTATGACTAAGTACAGAAGTATACAAATTACAACAGTTGAGGATGAAAATACTAGTGGTGAATTAACAAAATAATAACAACACTATTGTTGACACATTGTATTTTAGATGTTAAAATTAAGTTTGTGTGACTATGGGACAGCATTTTGCTGTCCATAGTCAATGTATTTTTGCCTTTTTAGAGGGTGATAAAATGAGTGGTAAGTTGCCAAACAAAAAGATAGTAGGAGCAAAACAAACATTAAAGGCAATCAAGCAGGCAACAGCAAAAATAGTGTATGTTGCAAAGGACGCAGATAAAAAGGTAACTCAACCTATAATTGATCTTTGTACAGAAAATAAGGTTGAGCTTGTTATGGTTGATTCAATGGATGAACTAGGAAGACTATGTGGTATTGATGTAGGGGCCTCTGCAGCATGCATTCTTAAGGAATAGCTAATATTTTTATTTTATATATTTTGTGTTCTACTTTTGGAAGGAGGTGCACATATGCCAACAATTAACCAGCTAGTAAGACTTGGAAGAGAAAAGGTTCAAAAGAAGTCAAAGTCACCAGCTCTAAAGGCTTGTCCTCAAAAGAGAGGTGTATGTACAGTAGTTAAGACTACAACTCCAAAGAAGCCAAACTCAGCGCTAAGAAAGATTGCCAGAGTAAGGCTAACAAATGGAATTGAAGTAACTGCATACATCCCAGGTGAAGGACACAACCTACAAGAACACAGCGTTGTTCTTATAAGAGGTGGAAGAGTAAAGGACCTTCCAGGTGTTAGATACCACATCGTAAGAGGAGCTCTTGACTGTGCTGGTGTTGCTAACAGAAAGCAACAAAGATCAAAATACGGTACTAAGAGACCAAAGAAGTAATTTAATATTTAGTGCTGTGTGCAATGCAATGCTATCTCCTTCTGGGTTATAATAGATTGCATTAACAGAGCACTTTGCGGCGAAGGCCGAGTACCGATGAACTTAAACTTTAATGTTAAGGAGGGAAGAAAAGTGCCAAGAAAGGGTTATGTACCAAAGAGAGAAGTACTTCCTGATCCAATATACAATAGCACTGTTGTAACAAAGCTTATCAATAAGATTATGTGGGACGGGAAGAAGGGCGTAGCACAAAAGATTTGCTACGATGCATTTGATATAATAAGAGAAAAGACAGGAAAAGATCCACTAGAAGTATTTGAAGCTGCTATGAACAATGTTATGCCTGTTCTTGAAGTTAAGGCAAGAAGAATAGGTGGTGCAACTTACCAAGTTCCTGTTGAAGTAAGACCAGATAGAAGACAAACACTAGGAATTAGATGGTTAGTTGAAGCTGCAAGAAATAGAGGCGAAAAGTACATGAGACTTAAGCTTGCTAATGAAATAATGGATGCAGCTAACAACACAGGAGCAGCTGTTAAGAAGAAAGAAGATACTCATAAGATGGCAGAAGCTAACAAGGCATTTGCTCACTATAGATGGTAATAAATTTATAAAAATTACCCTAAATGCACATACTTTTAATGTGCATTTAGGGTTTCCCTATATACAAATAGTATCCTAGAGAGGAGGAAATATAGTGCCGAGATTAGTACCACTTGAGAAGGTTAGAAATATAGGTATAATGGCGCACATAGATGCAGGTAAGACAACTACAACAGAACGTATTCTTTTCTACACTGGTAGAACTCACAAAATAGGTGAAGTTCATGAAGGCGCTGCTACAATGGACTGGATGGTACAAGAGCAAGAAAGAGGTATCACAATTACATCAGCAGCGACAACTTGCCAATGGAAAGGACACACTATAAACATAATAGATACACCAGGACACGTAGACTTTACAGTAGAAGTTGAAAGATCACTTCGTGTACTTGATGGTGCAGTTGCAGTATTCTGTGCAAAGGGTGGAGTTGAGCCACAATCTGAAACAGTTTGGAGACAGGCAGACAAGTACGGTGTTCCAAGAATAGCTTATGTTAACAAGATGGACATTATGGGAGCTGACTTCTTCAACGTTATCCAAATGATGAAGGATAGACTTGGAGCTAAGCCAGTACCAATCCAATTACCAATAGGTAAGGAAGATACATTCAAGGGTGTTATCGACCTTATAAGAAATGAAGCTATAATCTACACTGATGACCTTGGAACAAAGGCTGAAGAAACTGAAATTCCAGAAGATCTAAAGGATCTTGCAGAAGAATACAGAACAAACTTAATAGAAGCTGTTGCTGAAACAGATGAAGAACTAATGATGAAGTACTTAGAAGGTGAAGAATTCACTGTAGAAGAAATAAAAGCAGGACTTAGAAAGGCTACAATAGCTGGAGAAATAGTTCCTGTATGCTGTGGTTCTTCATACAAGAACAAAGGGGTTCAACCACTTCTTGACGCAGTTGTTGAATTCCTACCATCACCAATTGATATCCCATCAGTAAAGGGTATCAATCCAGATTCAGGTGAAGAAGATGAAAGACATGCAAGCGATGATGAACCACTATCAGCACTTGCATTTAAGATAATGGCTGACCCATTCGTTGGAAAGCTAGTATTCACAAGAGTATATTCAGGTGTTCTTACTGCAGGTACTTATGTACTTAACTCAACAAAGGGTAAGAAGGAAAGAATCGGAAGACTTGTTAAGATGCACGCTAACCACAGAGAAGAAGTAGAAGAAATAAGAGCAGGAGATATCGGTGCTGTTGTAGGTCTAAAGGATGTTACAACAGGAGATACTCTTTGTGATCCAGAAAAGCCAATAATTCTAGAAAAGATGGAATTCCCAGAACCAGTTATCTCAGTTGCAATTGAACCAAAGACAAAGGCAGGTCAAGAAAAGCTTGCTCTATCACTACAAAAGCTAGCAGAAGAAGACCCATCATTTAGAACATACACTGACCAAGAAACAGGTCAAACAATTATAGCTGGTATGGGTGAGCTACACCTTGAAATAATTGTTGACAGACTTCAAAGAGAATTCAAGGTTGAATGTAATGTTGGTAAGCCACAAGTTGCTTACAAAGAAACAATTAGAAAGGCTGTTAAGGCTGAAGGTAAGTTCGTAAGACAATCAGGTGGACGTGGACAATATGGTCACTGTTGGATAGAACTTATACCACAAGAAAGAGGTAAGGGATACGAATTCGTTAACAACATCGTTGGTGGTGTAATTCCAAAGGAATATATCCCAGCAGTAGATGCAGGTATCCAAGAAGCTATGACAAGTGGTGTTGTTGCAGGATACCCAGTTATAGACTGTAAGGTAGTTCTATTTGACGGTTCATACCACGAAGTTGACTCATCAGAAATGGCATTCAAGATTGCAGGTTCAATGGCATTCAAGAATGCAATGCAAAAGGCTGACCCAGTTCTTCTTGAACCAATAATGAAGGTTGAAGTTGTTGTTCCAGAAGAATACATGGGAGATGTAATGGGAGACATCAACTCAAGAAGAGGTAGAATAGAAGGTATGGAACCAAGAAATGGTGCTCAAGTTATAAGAGCATATGTTCCACTTGCTGAAATGTTTGGATATGCAACAACTCTACGTTCAAGAACACAAGGTAGAGGAACTTACGTAATGCAATTTGCAACATATGAAGAAGTGCCAGCTAGCATTCAAGCTCAAATAGTTGGTGAAAGAAATAAAGAATAATATATAAATAAAGGAGGAGAAGAGAAATGGCAAAGGCACATTTTGAGAGAAAGAAGCCACACGTTAACGTAGGAACAATAGGACACGTTGACCATGGGAAGACAACATTAACAGCAGCAATAACAACAGTATTAGCTCAATATGGAAGAGCGCAAGCAACAAAGTATGACGAAATAGATAAGGCACCAGAAGAAAAGGAAAGAGGAATTACAATCAACACAGCACACGTTGAATATGAAACAGAAGCAAGACACTATGCACACGTAGACTGTCCAGGACACGCTGACTACGTAAAGAACATGATTACAGGAGCAGCGCAAATGGACGGAGCTATACTAGTTGTTAGTGCAGCAGACGGTCCAATGCCACAAACAAGAGAGCACATACTACTAGCAAGACAAGTTGGTGTTCCATACATTGTAGTATTCTTAAACAAGGCAGACATGGTAGACGACCCAGAACTAATTGACCT
>NZ_HF952018.1:1843061-1910217 GCF_000430995.1 Thermobrachium celere DSM 8682 | reverse complement strand
GCAACTGGTAGAGTAGAAAGAGGAGTACTAAAGGTAGGAGACGAAGTAGAAATCGTAGGACTATCAGATGAAAAGAAGAAGACAGTAGTAACTGGAGTAGAAATGTTCAGAAAGGTACTTGATCAAGCAGAAGCAGGAGACAACATAGGAGCACTTCTAAGAGGTGTAACAAGAGACGAAATCGAAAGAGGTCAAGTACTAGCAAAGCCAGGAACAGTAAATCCACACAAGAGATTTGAAGGTCAAGTATACGTATTAAAGAAAGAAGAAGGTGGAAGACATACTCCATTCTTCAACGGATACAGACCACAATTCTACTTCAGAACAACAGACGTTACTGGATCAATTAAGTTACCAGAAGGCGTTGAAATGTGTATGCCAGGAGACCACATCAACATGGAAGTTGAACTAATCACTCCAATAGCAATGGAAGAAGGATTAAGATTCGCTATCCGTGAAGGTGGAAGAACTGTTGGTGCTGGTGTTGTTGCAAAGATTTTTGAATAATTGATATAAGGCGACGTAATGTCGCCTTATATTAATGAATAAATTTATTCATTAACTTAAAAAAATTGAACCTAAGGTCTTGTCAAATTAGAAAATATATTGTAAAATATAAGAGTTGTGATGTGAGAAAGTGCGATGAGGCAAGAGGTTGCCGTTATCGGGGAATTCTTGCGGAGTATGTCCTGATCAAGAATCGGGCGACGAGGTTGTGTGTGCAGTTGTGGGAAAAATTAAGAAACACCCGGTATAGTGTACACAATAACCGTTGTCGCGCGTAGGAAAATTAATGCGTGCGATGAAAAGGAGGGTAAGATTATGGCAAAGCAAAAAATCAGAATCAAATTAAAGGCGTTTGATCACAATCTATTAGATGCATCAGCTCAAAAGATAGTTGAAACAGCAAAGAAGACTGGAGCTCAAGTTTCAGGTCCAGTACCACTACCAACAGAAAGAGATGTTATAACAATCCTAAGAGCAGTTCATAAGTATAAGGATTCAAGAGAGCAATTTGAAATAAGAACTCATAAGAGACTAATCGACATACTAAACCCAACTCAAAAGACTGTAGATTCACTTATGAGACTTGATTTACCAGCAGGTGTTGATATCGAAATAAAGCTATAATTTGAACTATTATGAATGCAGATGCATTCCGCTGATAAGTTTAGGAGGTGTAAAGGATGAAAAAGGCAATATTAGGAAGAAAGCTTGGAATGACTCAAATATTTGATGAGAACGGAAGAGTAATTCCAGTTACAGTTATAAAGGCAGGTCCATGCTACGTTGTTCAAAAGAAGACAGTTGAAACTGATGGATACAATGCAATTCAAGTTGGATTTGAAGAAATAAGAGAAAAACTTGTTAATAAGCCACTTAAGGGACACTTTGCAAAGGCTAATCTAAAGCCACTAAGATTCCTTAAGGAATTTAGACTAGAAGATGTATCAGGATATGAAGTAGGAAGCGAAATCAAGGCTGACGTATTCGCGGCTGGAGATAAGGTTGATGTAACTGGTACATCAAAGGGTAAAGGATTCCAAGGTGTAGTTAAGAGATGGAATGCTAACAGAGGACCAATGAGCCACGGTTCAAAGTATCATAGAGCAGTAGGTTCAATGGGTGCTTCATCAGACCCATCAAGAACATTCAAGGGTAAGAAGATGCCAGGACATATGGGAGCAAGAAAGTCAACTATGCTAAATCTACAAGTAGTTAAGGTTGACGCAGAAAGAAACCTAATTCTAGTTAAGGGTGCAGTACCAGGACCAAAGAAGGGTCTAGTAATAATCAGAGACTCAGTTAAGGCCTGATTCTCGAGGAAAGGAGGAATAACGATGCCTAAGGTAGATTTATATAACATGAATGCTGAGAAGGTTGGAGAAATCGAACTTTCAGATGCNGATAAGGTTGATGTAACTGGTACATCAAAGGGTAAAGGATTCCAAGGTGTAGTTAAGAGATGGAAT
This sequence comes from Thermobrachium celere DSM 8682, assembly GCF_000430995.1. Classification (GTDB taxonomy): domain Bacteria; phylum Bacillota; class Clostridia; order Clostridiales; family Caloramatoraceae; genus Thermobrachium; species Thermobrachium celere. The sequence goes on along the minus strand of NZ_HF952018.1, from coordinate 1,908,244 downwards.
GCTAACAGAGGACCAATGAGCCACGGTTCAAAGTATCATAGAGCAGTAGGTTCAATGGGTGCTTCATCAGACCCATCAAGAACATTCAAGGGTAAGAAGATGCCAGGACATATGGGAGCAAGAAAGTCAACTATGCTAAATCTACAAGTAGTTAAGGTTGACGCAGAAAGAAACCTAATTCTAGTTAAGGGTGCAGTACCAGGACCAAAGAAGGGTCTAGTAATAATCAGAGACTCAGTTAAGGCCTGATTCTCGAGGAAAGGAGGAATAACGATGCCTAAGGTAGATTTATATAACATGAATGCTGAGAAGGTTGGAGAAATCGAACTTTCAGATGCGGTATTTGGAGTTGAAATAAATCCTTATGTTATGCATCAAGTTGTAAAGATGCAACTTGCAAATAAGAGACAAGGAACTCAATCAGCATTAACAAGAGCTGAAGTTTCTGGTGGTGGAATTAAGCCATGGAGACAAAAGGGAACAGGTAGAGCAAGACAAGGTTCTATAAGAGCTCCACAATGGACTCACGGTGGTGTTGTATTTGCACCAAAGCCAAGAGATTACAGCTTTACAGTTCCAAAGAAGGTAAAGAGACTTGCATTAAAGTCAGCTCTTTCATCAAAGGTAGCTGATAACAACATAATAGTTCTTGATGAACTTAAGCTTGATGCACCAAAGACTAAGACAATAGTTGAAATGCTAAAGAAATTCGATGCAAAGAAAACATTAATAGTTGTTAAGGAATCAGACGAAGTTATCTACAAGTCAGTTAGAAATATAGAAAATGCACATGTTATTCCAGTAAACAACATCAACGTTTATGACCTATTAAAGTATGAGAAGCTAATAATCACTAAGGATGCCGCTTCTAAAGTGGAGGAGGTGTACGCATAATGAAGCTAACAAATTATGATATAATAATAAGACCAGTTATAACAGAAAAGACAATGACTCAAATGGCAAATAGACAATACACCTTCATAGTACACCCAGATGCAAATAAGTCAATGATAAAGAGAGCAGTTGAAGAAGTTTTCGGAGTTAAGGTTGAAGATGTTAAGACTCAAAACTATGATGGAAAGACTAAGAGAGTAGGAATGAACGTTGGTAAGACAGCTAGCTACAAGAAGGCTATCGTTAAGCTAACTGCAGATAGCAAGGGAATCGAATTCTTTGAAGGATTCAATGCGTAATAGTAGATACAAATAAAGCGCTATTGGCAAGCTTGCCAGATAAGCTGTAGAAGGAGGGTTAGAAATGGGAATTAAGAAGTTTAAGCCAACTACCCCAGGTAGAAGAAACATGACTGGGCTTACATTTGAAGAAATCACAAAGAAAGAACCTGAAAAGTCACTTGTTATAACACTAAAGAAGCATTCAGGTAGAAATAACTTTGGTAGAATAACTGTTCGTCATAGAGGCGGCGGTTACAAGATAAAGTATAGAATTATAGACTTCAAGAGAGATAAGGATGGTATTCCAGCAAAGGTTACTGCTATCGAATACGATCCAAACAGAACTGCAAATATAGCACTACTTACTTACGCTGATGGAGAAAAGAGATATATACTTGCTCCAAACGGATTAAAAGTAGGCGACACAGTAATGTCAGGTGAAAATGCTGACATTAAGGTAGGTAATGCTCTAAAGCTTAAGGACATTCCAGTAGGTACTATGATTCACAACATTGAGCTTAACCCAGGAAAGGGTGGCCAATTAGTAAGAGCAGCTGGTGCAGCAGCTCAATTAATGGCTAAAGAAGGTAAGTATGCTCAAGTAAGACTACCATCCGGAGAAGTTAGATTAATAAGATTAGAATGTAAGGCTACAATAGGAGTAGTAGGAAATGCTGAGCACGAACTTGTTATAATAGGTAAGGCTGGTAGAAAGAGACACATGGGTATCAGACCTACTGTTAGAGGTTCAGCGATGAACCCAGTTGACCACCCACATGGTGGTGGTGAAGGTAGATGTCCAATTGGACGTCCAACACCAGTTACTCCATGGGGTAAACCAACTCTTGGATATAAGACAAGAAAGCATAAGAAGTATTCAGATAAATTAATAGTAAAGAGAAGAAAATAATAAGGGGCAGGGCTAAGCTCTGCTTCCTAATCTTAACTTATGCGAAGGGAGGCACGAATTAACATGGGTAGATCATTAAAGAAAGGTCCATTTGTAGAAGAAAGACTATTTAAGAGAATACTAGAAATGAATAAGAATGGTGAAAAGAAGGTTATAAAGACTTGGTCAAGAAGTTCAACTATATTCCCACAAATGGTTGGACACACAATTGCTGTGTATGATGGAAGAAAGCATGTTCCAGTTTACATCACAGAAGATATGGTAGGACATAAGCTTGGAGAATTTGCACCAACAAGAACATACAGAGGCCATGATGACACAGAAAAGAAATCAAAAGTTAGATAATGAAGGGAGGGCGCACTCATGGAAGCAAGAGCACATGCAAGATATATAAGAATGTCTCCAAGAAAAATAAAGGTTGTTCTTGACCTAATAAGAGGCAAGAATGTAAATGAGGCTTTAGCAATATTAAAGCACACTCCAAGGGCAGCAGCGCCAGTTGTAGAAAAGCTATTAAAATCAGCTATGGCAAATGCTGAAAACAATCACAATATGGACGTAACTAAGCTATATGTTGCAGAAACATATGCAAACCAAGGACCAACACTAAAGAGATTTAGACCAAGAGCTCAAGGTAGAGCATTCAGAATAAGAAAAAGAACAAGCCATATAACTATGGTATTAAAAGAAAGAGCATAAAAGCATAACCAGAAGGAGGGTTAATAGTGGGACAAAAAGTAAATCCACATGGATTAAGAGTTGGAGTTATTAAGGACTGGGATGCTAAGTGGTATGCAAACGATAAGGACTTTGCAGACTTACTAATTGAAGATAACAAAGTAAGAGAATACATTAAGAATAAACTATATGCTGCAGGTATTTCAAGAATAGTTATTGAAAGAAAGGCTAATAAGTCTGTTAAGATCAACATCCACACTGCTAAACCAGGTATTGTAATCGGAAAAGGCGGTCAAGGTGTTGAAGAATTAAAGAATGAAATAGCTAAGATGACTGGAAAGAACATAATCATCAACATAGTTGAAGTTAAGAATCCAGAAATTGATGCTCAGCTTGTTGCTGAAAACATTGCTGCTCAAATTGAAAAGAGAGTTTCATTCAGAAGAGCAATGAAGCAAGCAATCTCAAGAGCAATGAAGTTCAACATAAAGGGTATTAAGACTGCTGTTTCAGGAAGACTTGGTGGTGCTGAAATGGCAAGAACAGAAAGATACCATGAAGGAACTATTCCACTACAAACACTAAGAGCTGATATAGATTATGGATTTGCTGAAGCTCATACAACATACGGAAAGATCGGTGTAAAGGTTTGGATATACAAGGGAGAAGTTCTTGGAAAGAAGAAGGAAGTTATCGAAACTGAAGAAGCAGCTAACAACTAATGTAACGGGAAGGAGGAAAATACCATGTTAATGCCTAAGAGAGTTAAGCATCGTAAGGTGCAACGTGGAAGAATAAAGGGAAAGGCNATCCAGAAATTGATGCTCAGCTTGTTGCTGAAAACATTGCTGCTCAAATTGAAAAGAGAGTTTCATTCAGAAGAGCAATGAAGCAAGCAATCTCAAGAGCAATGAAGTTCAACATAAAGGGTATTAAGACTGCTGTTTCAGGAAGACTTGGTGGTGCTGAAATGGCAAGAACAGAAAGATACCATGAAGGAACTATTCCACTACAAACACTAAGAGCTGATATAGATTATGGATTTGCTGAAGCTCATACAACATACGGAAAGATCGGTGTAAAGGTTTGGATATACAAGGGAGAAGTTCTTGGAAAGAAGAAGGAAGTTATCGAAACTGAAGAAGCAGCTAACAACTAATGTAACGGGAAGGAGGAAAATACCATGTTAATGCCTAAGAGAGTTAAGCATCGTAAGGTGCAACGTGGAAGAATAAAGGGAAAGGCTACAAGAGGTAACTTTATAGCATATGGTGATTATGGTATAATGGCAACTGAAGCTGGATGGATTACAAGCAATCAAATAGAGGCAGCAAGAATTGCTATCAACAGATATGTAAAAAGAGGCGGAAAGCTTTGGATAAAGATATTCCCAGATAAGCCAATAACTAAGAAGCCAGCTGAAACTCGTATGGGTTCAGGTAAGGGTTCACCAGAATACTGGGTAGCAGTAGTTAAGCCAGGTAGAGTATTATTTGAATTATCAGGTGTTGCAGAAGAAGTAGCAAGAGAAGCAATGAGACTAGCTTCACACAAGCTTCCTGTAAAAACTAAGTTTGTTACAAGAAGAGACTTCGAGATGGGTGGTGAAGTAAATGAAGGCTAATGAATTAAAGGAATTACGTGCAAGTAATCTTCAAGAATTAAATAAAAAGGTTATGGATTTAAAGGCTGAACTTTTCAACTTAAGATTTCAACTTGCCACAGGACAGCTTGAAAATCCAATGAGAATTAGAGAAGTTAAGAAATCAATCGCTCAACTTAAGACAATAATAAGAGAGAAAGAACTACTTGAAGCGAACAAATAATTAATGAAGGGAGGTACATCCTGTGGAAAGAGGACTAAGAAAGGTTAGAATAGGTAAGGTTGTATCAGATAAGATGCAAAAGACTATAGTAGTTGCAGTTGAAGATATGGTACGTCACCCATTATACGGAAAGACTGTTAAAAGAACAAAGAAGTTTAAGGCTCATGATGAAAATAATGAAGCTAAGATTGGCGATATCGTAAAGATAATGGAAACAAGACCATTAAGTAAAGATAAGAGATGGAGACTTGTTGAAATAGTAGAAAGAGCAAAATAATTGTTGGTGAAAGGAGGGCTTTTATATGATTCAGCAACAAACCATACTAAAGGTTGCAGACAACTCTGGTGCTAAGGAAATCATGTGTATCAGAGTATTAGGTGGTTCAAAGAGAAAGTATGGAAATATAGGAGATATAATAGTTGCTAGCGTTAAGAGTGCAACACCCGGAGGTGTTGTTAAAAAAGGAGACGTTGTTAAGGCAGTTATCGTAAGATCAGTAAAGGGAACTAGAAGACCAGATGGTTCATATATAAGATTTGATGAAAACGCAGCTGTTATCATTAAGGATGACAAAACACCAAGAGGAACAAGAATTTTTGGACCAGTTGCAAGGGAATTAAGAGATAAGGAATTTACAAAGATACTATCACTTGCACCAGAAGTTCTATAATGCAAGGAGGTGGCTAAAGTGACAATGCCTAAGGTTCACGTAAAAAGAGGAGACACAGTAGTAGTTATAGCTGGTAAAGATAAAGGTAAGGTAGGAGAAGTTCTAAAGGTTATTCCAAAGAAGAATAGAGTAATCGTTAAAGGTGTAAACATGATTACTAAGCACGTTAAGCCAAGCATGGCTAACAGAGAAGGCGGAATAATTAAGACTGAAGGAACAATACATGCTTCAAACGTTATGCTATACTGCACAAAGTGCAATAAGGCAACAAGAATAGCTCACAAGCTATTAGAAGATGGAACAAAGGTTAGAGTATGTAAGAAGTGCAACGAGACTTTATAATCCTGAAAGGAGGTACACTAGATGATTCCAAGACTTAAGGAAAAGTATGAGAAAGAAGTGGTACCAGCATTACGCGAAAAGTTTGGATACAAGAGCATAATGGAAGTACCAAAGATAGAGAAAATCGTTATAAATATGGGTGTTGGTGACGGTAAGGATAATCCAAAATTACTTGATGCAGCAGTTAATGATCTAACATTAATAACAGGTCAAAAGGCTGTTGTAACAAGAGCAAAGAAGTCAATAGCTAACTTCAAGATAAGACAAGGAATGCCAATAGGATGTAAGGTAACTCTAAGAGGAGCAAAGATGTATGAATTCGCTGATAAGCTATTTAACGTTGCTCTTCCAAGAGTTAGAGACTTCAAGGGAGTTTCAAATAAGGCATTCGACGGAAGAGGAAACTATACTCTAGGTGTTAAGGAACAATTAATATTCCCAGAAATTGAATATGATAAGGTAGAAAAGCTAAGAGGAATGGATATAGTATTCGTAACTACTGCTAAGACTGATGAAGAAGCAAGAGAACTATTAAGACTTCTTGGAATGCCATTCGCTCAATAATAAAGGAGGGAAAACTGTGGCACGTAAAGCATTAATCGAAAAGTGGAAGAGAGAACCAAAGTTCTCTACAAGAGCATATACAAGATGTAGAATATGTGGTAGACCACATGCTGTACTAAGAAAGTTCGGTATCTGCAGAATATGCTTTAGAGAATTAGCTTATAAAGGACAAATTCCAGGTTGTAAGAAAGCAAGCTGGTAATGATTAAATGAAAGGAGGCAGAAAATATGGTAATGACTGATCCAATTGCTGATATGCTAACTCGTATAAGAAATGCTAATATTGCAAGGCATGAATCTGTTGAATTGCCTGCATCAAAAATAAAGAAGGCTATTGCTCAAATAATGTTAGAAGAAGGATATATAGCTAATGTTGAAGAATATATGGACGGGTCAGTTCCAATGATGAGAATAACTCTTAAGTATGGTCAAAATAAGGAAAGAGTTATTTCAGGTATCAGAAGAATATCAAAGCCAGGTTTAAGAGTATATGTTCAAAAGGATAACATTCCAAAGGTACTTGGCGGATTAGGAACTGCTATACTATCAACTTCAAAGGGAATCGTAACTGATAAGGTTGCAAGAAAAGAAGGAGTAGGCGGCGAAGTAATCTGTTATATTTGGTAATATAAACGAATGGAGGTGCAGTCATGTCAAGAATAGGAAGATTACCTATTGCTGTTCCTCAAGGAGTAACTGTTACAGTTGATGCAAGCAATGTAGTAACAGTTAAAGGTCCAAAAGGAACTCTAACAAGGCAATTTAGCAAGTTAATGAATATAAAGGTAGAAGACGGTAAGGTTGTTGTTACAAGACCAAACGATGAAAAGAAATCAAGAGAATTACACGGTCTAACTAGAACACTAATCAACAATATGATTATAGGTGTTACTCAAGGATATCAAAAGGCACTTGAACTAGTAGGTGTTGGTTATAAGGTTCAAAAGCAAGGTAAGAAGCTTGTAATTAACGTTGGATACTCACATCCAGTTGAAATAGAACCAGAAGAAGGAATAGAATTTGATGTTCCTTCAGCTACTCAAATTGTTGTTAAGGGTATAGATAAGGAACTTGTAGGTCAAGTAGCTGCAAGAATTAGAAGTGTAAGAGAACCAGAACCATACAAAGGAAAGGGAATTAAGTACGTAGACGAAGTAATTAGACGTAAAGAAGGTAAGACTGGTAAGAAATAATAGAAGGGAGTGAGCTACATGATTAATAAGCCATCCAGAAGCGAACAAAGAAAGAGAAGACACTTAAGAGTTCGTAAGAAGGTTTATGGCACTGCTGAAAGACCAAGATTAAATGTATATAGAAGTGAAAAGCACATATATGCTCAAATAATAAATGACGACTTAGGAGTAACACTTGTTGCAGCTTCATCACTAGATAAGGAACTAAAAGGAAAGTTATCATGTGGAAGCAACAAGGAAGCAGCAAGAGTAGTTGGAGAACTTGTTGCTAAAAGAGCTCTTGAAAAGGGAATTAAGAAGGTTGTATTTGATAGAGGCGGATATATTTATCATGGAAGAGTTAAGGAACTTGCAGAAGCTGCAAGAGAAGCAGGCCTTGACTTCTAATTGAGAAGGAGGGAAATAGATGAGAATCGATCCTAGCAAGTTAAACCTTAAAGAAAAGGTTGTTTATATAAACAGAGTTACTAAGGTTGTTAAGGGTGGTAGAAATTTCAGATTTAGTGCTCTAGTTGTTGTTGGCGATGAAAAGGGCCATGTTGGTGTAGGAATCGGTAAGGCTGTTGAAGTTCCAGAGGCTATAAGAAAAGGAATTGAAGATGCTAAGAAGAACCTTATAAAGGTTTCATTAACTGGAACAACAGTTCCACACGATGTAGTTGGTGATTTCGGTGCTTCAAGAGTACTTATAATGCCTGCAAAGGAAGGTACAGGAGTTATCGCGGGTGGTCCTGTACGTGCGGTACTTGAACTTGCAGGAATTAAGGACGTTAGAGCTAAGTCTCTAGGTTCAAACAATCCAAGAAACATGGTAAATGCAACAATTAACGGACTTTCCAAGCTAAGAACACCAGAAGAAATAGCAAAGCTTAGAGGAAAGACTGTTGAAGAGATACTAGGATAAGAGGGGGGATTTACATGGCAAAGTTGAAAGTAACACTAGTAAGAAGCATAATAGGAAAGAGACCTGACCATGTAGCTACTGTTAAAGCCCTCGGTTTAAGAAAAATAGGTCATACTGTTGAGCATGATGACACTCCTGCAATCAGGGGAATGATTAATAAAATCAATTACATGTTAAAAGTAGAAGAAGTGCAATAAGGGAGGTGCTAAAATGAAGCTACATGAACTTAGACCAGCTCCCGGTTCAACAAAGGAGCCAAAGAGAAAGGGTAGAGGTACAGCTACAGGACAAGGTAAGACTGCTGGTAGAGGACAAAAAGGCCAAACTTCAAGATCAGGTGGTGGAGTAAGACCAGGATTTGAAGGAGGTCAAATGCCACTACACAGAAGACTTCCAAAGAGAGGATTTACAAACAAGTTCGCTAAGGAATATACAGAAATTAACATAGAAGTATTAAATAGATTTGAAAACGGAACTGTTGTTACACCAGAACTTCTTGAAGAAGCTAAACTTGTAAAGAATGTTAGAGACGGAATTAAGGTGCTTGGAGAAGGAAATCTAACAAAGAGCTTAACTGTTAGAGCTCACAAGTTCAGCAAGTCAGCTATAGAAAAGATAGAAGCTGCGGGAGGAAAAGTTGAGGTGATTTAATTATGTTTAAGACCTTACGTAATGCTTGGGGGGTACCAGAACTCAGAAGGAAGCTCTTAACAACTCTGTTTCTACTTTTAGTGTTCAGGGCAGGAGTTTTTATTCCTGTTCCTGGAGTTAGAACAGATGTTGTTAAACAAATGGTAGAGGGCGGTCTGTTTCTTGGTTTCCTTGATATAATATCAGGTGGAGCTTTTAAAGATTTTAGTATCTTTGCTCTAGGTGTAGTTCCATACATCAACGCTTCAATCGTTTTTAGCTTACTTACAATTGCAATACCAAGCCTTGAACAACTTTCAAAGGAAGGCGAAGAAGGAAGAAAGAAGATTGCTGAATATACAAGATATGCTGCCTTAATATTTGCAGCAATTCAAGGTTTGAGTATAAGTTTATATCTAAGAAATAATGGAGCTTTAACAAATGATAGCTGGTCACAAATATTAGTAATCATAATCACTCTAATCACAGGAACTATATTCTTAATGTGGTTAGGTGAGAAGATTACAGAACATGGATTAGGAAACGGAACATCACTAATTATATTTACTGGTATATTAGCAAGAATACCAGCAATGTTTGCTCAAATAGTAGTATTAGTTAAAGGTGAATCAGTAAACATAATTCAAGTAGTTCTCTTCCTTGTGTTTGCACTATTACTAGTTGCTGGTGTTGTTACAATGGATTTAGCAGAGAGAAGAATACCAGTACAGTATGCACAAAGAAGAGTAGGTTCACGTATGTATGGTGCACAAAGCACACATATACCTATAAATGTTAATTCAGCTGGTGTTATTGCGATAATTTTTGCAATGTCAGTAATGCAGTTTCCACTTGTTATAACTCAATTAACATTACCGCCAACTAATAAATTTAGAATGCTGTTTGAAGGTGGATGGTTAAGTCCAAAATACCCAATATATCCAATAATTTATGTGCTACTTATAATCTTTTTCACTTGGTTCTATACTACAGTTACATTTAAGCCAGATGAAGTAGCACAAAACTTACAAAAGAGCGGTGGATTTATACCAGGGCTTAGACCAGGTAAGCCTACAGAAGAATTCTTAACAAGAGTAATTAATAGAATGACTGTTATTGGAGGAATATTTGCATCAATAGTTGCAGTAACTCCAATTGTATTAAGTCAAGTAAGCAAATTTGGTCAATTACAATTTGGTGGAACTGCTCTACTTATAGTAGTTGGAGTTGCTTTAGAAATCGATAAGCAGTTAAAAGCAAACCTAGTAATGAGACATTACGAAGGTTTTTTGAAATAGAGTAAATGGAGTTGATTTAAATGAGGATAGTACTTCTTGGACCACCAGGGGCGGGCAAAGGTACACAAGCAAAATTAATTGTTCAAAAATATAATATACCTCATATATCAACAGGTGATATATTTAGAAAGAACATTAAAGAAATGACGCATCTAGGCATAAAGGCCAAGGAATATATCGACAAAGGTCAGCTTGTTCCAGATGAATTAACAGTTGAAATTGTTAAGGATAGAATAAAGGAAGATGACTGTAAGAATGGGTTCCTACTAGATGGGTTCCCAAGAACAGTTGCACAAGCTGATGCATTAAATGATGTATTAAATTCACTTGGTACTAAATTAGATCATGTTATAAACATCAATGTAGATGAGAATAATTTAATTGTAAGATTAACTGGCAGAAGAGTTTGCCCAAAGTGTGGAGCAAGTTTCCATGTAGCTTTTAATCCTCCAAAGGTTGAGGGTATATGTGACTACTGTGGAGCGGAAGTAGTTCAAAGGGCAGACGATTCTGAAGAAACAGTTAAAAACAGATTATCTGTATATTATAAGCAAACACAACCATTAATTGATTACTACACAAAGAATGGTTTAATAAGAAATATTAATGGTGAACAGGAAATAAACGAAGTGTTTAAGGAAATATGTAATGTTTTAGGGAGCGACATAAAATGATTTATTTAAAATCAGATCAAGAAATAGAAATAATGCGAAAGGCAGGACAAATAGTCGCTGAAGCACTCTTACTTATAGAAGAGGCTATAAGACCTGGTATCACCACAAAAGAATTGGATAGAATTGCAGAAGAATATATTATACGCTGTGGAGCCCGTCCTTCATTTAAGGGTTATCACGGGTTCCCAGCAACAATTTGCGCCTCAGTAAATGAGGAAGTTGTTCATGGAATTCCGGGAGAGCGAGTACTGAAGGAAGGCGACATTATTAGTGTTGACTGCGGTGCTTTTTATCAAGGTTTTCATGGTGATGCAGCAAGGACCTTCCCAGTAGGCAAGGTAGCTCCCGAAGCTCAAAGACTTATTGATGTTACCAGGGAGAGTTTCTTTGAAGGATTGAAATATGCAAAGGTAGGCAACAGGCTAGGAGATATATCAGCAGCTATACAAGAGTATGTTGAAAAAAACAATTTCTCAGTTGTTCGTGACTATGTAGGTCATGGAATTGGAAGAGAAATGCATGAACAACCAGCTGTTCCTAACTACGGTAAAAGTGGAAGAGGAATGAAGTTGCAAAGGGGATTAGTATTAGCTATAGAACCAATGGTGAACATGGGAACCTTTGCAGTAAAGGAGTTAGATGATGGTTGGACAGTTGTTACCTATGATGGTAAGCTGTCAGCCCACTATGAAAATACTGTTGCCATACTAGATAATGGTCCTGAGATTCTAACTATAAAAAAATAGAGGTGGAATATATGGATAATGTTGCCCTGGGACAAATTGTTCACTCTAGAGCAGGTAGAGATAAGGGTAGATACTTTATAGTAGTTGGTTTAATAGATGAGAACTATGTTCTTATAGCTGATGGTGATTTAAGAAAGATTGAATCACCTAAGAAGAAAAAAATAAAACATTTAGTTTTCCATGATAAGTTTGCTGATGATATAGTGAAAAAACTAAAGGAAAATCAGCGCATCACCAATGCAGACCTTAAGAAAACTTTGCAGTCAATGGGTTTATTATAAGGAGGTTTGGTTATCCTATGGCAAAAGAGGATGTAATTGAATTGCAAGGTACTGTTGTTGAGGCATTACCTAATGCAATGTTTCAAGTGGAATTAGAAAATGGCCACAGAATACTCGCTCATATTTCAGGTAAATTAAGAATGAATTTTATAAGAATACTTCCAGGTGATAAGGTAACAGTTGAAGTTTCACCTTATGACTTAACTCGTGGTAGAATTATATGGAGAGGAAAGTAAGGAGGGATAGCCATGAAGGTTAGACCATCAGTTAAGCCAATTTGTGAAAAGTGTAAGATAATAAGAAGACATGGTAGAGTAATGGTTATATGTGAAAACCCAAAGCATAAGCAAAAGCAAGGTTAATTTTGCGCGGCTGCACTGAAGGCTTAATCGCTTCGGTGATTAAATAAAGTTTTAAGTATAACACAGGAGGTGTAAAAACTCAATGGCTAGAATAGCTGGTGTAGATTTACCAAGAGAGAAAAGAGTAGAAATAGCACTAACATATATCTATGGTATTGGAAGACCAAGTGCTAACAAGATTCTTCAAGCTACAGGTGTAAATCCAGATACAAGAGTAAAGGATTTAACTGAAGAAGAAGTTAACAAGTTAAGAGAATACATTGATAAGAACTTTGTTGTTGAAGGTGACCTAAGAAGAGAAATAGCTCTAAACATTAAGAGATTAATGGAAATTGGATGCTATAGAGGATTAAGACACAGAAGAGGTCTACCAGTAAGAGGACAAAGAACTAAGACAAATGCAAGAACAAGAAAAGGACCAAGAAGAACAATTCCTAACAAGAAGAAGGCTGGAAAATAATAAAGGAGGGACACTGAATGGCGGCTCAAGCAAAGGCTAAGAAGGTTAGAAGAAGAAAAGAGCGTAAGCATGTTGACCGTGGAGCGGCACACATCAAGTCAACATTCAACAATACAATAGTTACAATAACTGACACAGCAGGAAATGCTATTTCTTGGTCAAGTGCTGGTGCACTTGGATTTAGAGGTTCAAGAAAGAGCACTCCATTTGCTGCACAAATGGCAGCAGAGGCTGCAGCAAAGGCTGCAATTGAGCACGGAATGAAGACAGTTGAAGTATATGTTAAAGGACCAGGAGCTGGTAGAGAAGCTGCTATAAGAGCACTTCAAGCAGCTGGACTTGAAGTTAGCCTAATTAAGGATGTAACTCCAATTCCACACAATGGTTGTAGACCACCAAAGAGAAGAAGNCAGCAGGAAATGCTATTTCTTGGTCAAGTGCTGGTGCACTTGGATTTAGAGGTTCAAGAAAGAGCACTCCATTTGCTGCACAAATGGCAGCAGAGGCTGCAGCAAAGGCTGCAATTGAGCACGGAATGAAGACAGTTGAAGTATATGTTAAAGGACCAGGAGCTGGTAGAGAAGCTGCTATAAGAGCACTTCAAGCAGCTGGACTTGAAGTTAGCCTAATTAAGGATGTAACTCCAATTCCACACAATGGTTGTAGACCACCAAAGAGAAGAAGAGTCTGATGATTGGAGGTGTAGTGAATGGCAAGATATACAGGACCATCATGTAAGTTATGTAGAAGAGAAGGAGTTAAGCTATATCTTAAGGGAGATAGATGCTACTCAGATAAGTGTGCATTAGCTAGAAGACCATATGCACCAGGACAACATGGACACAACAAGAAGAAGCTAACAAACTACGGTTTACAATTAAGAGAAAAGCAAAAGGCAAAGAGAATTTACGGTGTTCTTGAATCACAATTCAGAAGGTATTATGAAGAAGCAGAAAGACAAAAGGGAATCACAGGTGAAAACCTACTAAGACTTCTTGAGCTAAGACTTGACAACGTAATCTTCAGACTAGGATTTGCAAGCTCAAGAGCAGAAGCTAGACAATTAGTAAGACACGGACACTTTACTGTAAATGGTAAGAAGGTAAATATTCCTTCATATCAAGTAAGAGTAAATGATGAAATTGCTGTAAGAGAAAAGAGCAGATCAAGCGAAAAGTTTAAGGCTTTAATGCAAGTTGAAACTAATGTACCAAAGTGGTTAACTGTTGATAAGGAAAATATGGTTGGTAGAGTAGTATCACTTCCACAAAGAGAGGACATTGATATACCAGTTAACGAAACATTAATAGTAGAGCTTTACAGCAAGTAATTTAGTGTAGAATTATTTGCCCTCGCAAGTTGATACTCACAAAAAAGGAGGGTTAAATTAATGTTAGAAATTGAAAGACCAAGAGTTGAATGTGTTGAAAAATCAGAAGACGGTTTATATGCAAGATTTGTTATAGAACCTCTAGAAAGAGGATATGGAACAACCCTAGGTAATGCTTTAAGAAGGATTCTGCTGTCATCACTTCCTGGGGCAGCAGTAACTTCTGTTAAAATAGATGGTGTTCTACATGAATTTTCAACTGTTCCAGGAGTTAAGGAAGATGTTGTTGAAATAATACTAAACCTAAAAGGTTTAGCTATTAGAATGGAAGGCGAAGGAACAAGAACGGCTGTAATAGATGTTAAGGGGCCAGCAGTAGTAACAGGTGCGGATATTAAGGTTGATCCTGATGTTCAAATAGTTAACTCAGATCATGTTATAGCAACTGTTAGTGAAGGCGGAAGACTGTATGCTGAAGTAACTATTGGCAAAGGTAGAGGATATGTACCAGCTGATAAAAATAAGCATCCAGGCCAACCTATTGGTTTAATTCCAGTAGATTCAATCTATACGCCTGTTAAGAGAGTTAACTATACAGTTGAAAATACTCGTGTAGGACAAATAACAGATTATGATAAGCTAACACTTGAGCTTTGGACAAATGGAACAATAAAACCAGAAGAAGCTGTTAGCCTATCAGCAAAAATACTTATAGAACACTTTAAGCTATTCTTATCACTAACAGATTTAGCTGATAAAGTTGAAATAATGGTTGAAAAGGAAGAAGAAAAGAAGGATAAAGTTCTTGAAATGACTATAGAAGAACTAGATCTATCAGTAAGATCATATAACTGCCTAAAGAGAGCGGGTATAAATACAGTTCAAGAACTAATAAATAAGACAGAAGAAGATATGATGAAGGTAAGAAACCTAGGAAAGAAGTCACTAGAGGAAGTACAACAAAAGCTAGAAGCACTTGGACTTAGCTTAAAGAAGAGCGAAGAATAGGAGGGATTTTAAGTGGCAGGATATCGTAAGCTAGGACGTCCAACTGACCAAAGAAAAGCTATGTTAAGAAATCTTGTAACAAGCTTTTTCAAGTCAGAAGACGGTAGAATAATAACAACTGAAGCAAGAGCTAAAGAAGTTAGAAGCCTTGCTGAAAAGATGATAACTCTTGCTAAAAGAGGAGATCTTCACGCAAGAAGACAAGTACTTTCATTCGTAACTGAAGAAGACGTTGTTAGAAAGCTATTCTCAGAAATTGCACCAAAGTATGCTGAAAGAAATGGTGGATATACAAGAATAATTAAGATGGGTCCAAGAAGAGGCGACGCAGCTGAAATGGTAATTCTTGAATTAGTATAATAAATTTAGAGGGATTAAGTTAAGTATATAAATACTTAATCCCTTTATATATTAAGTTTAGAAGGTGCCTGCTATGGAATATATGGTTGAAGTTAATAATGTATATTATTCCTATAGAAAACATGAGCAAGATAAGGAACACCTTGCTTTATGTGGTGTAAACTTAAAGGTTAAAAAAGGGGAATTTGTTGTTGTTATTGGGCATAATGGTTCTGGAAAATCAACATTATCTAAACATATAAATGCCATCTACCTACCTAAAGAAGGAGATATATTTGTAAATGGAATGAACACAAGGGATATATCAAAGCTTTGGGAGATTAGGCAGACGGCAGGTATGGTTTTTCAAAACCCTGACAATCAAATAGTTGCTACAATAGTAGAAGAAGATGTTGCTTTTGGACCTGAAAATATGGGAATAGATCCAGAAGAAATAAAAAGAAGGGTAGATTTTGCACTAAGGTCAGTAAAAATGGAAGAGTATGCAAAACATGCACCACACCTGTTGTCAGGAGGACAAAAACAAAGAGTAGCAATTGCAGGTATATTGGCTATGAAGCCAAAGTGCATTATATTAGACGAACCAACTGCAATGCTGGATCCTTCTGGTAGAAAAGAAGTTATTGATACAATTAAAAAGTTAAATAAAGAAGAAGGAATTACAATTATTCTTATTACACATTTCATGGAAGAAGCAGTAGATGCTGATAGGGTAGTTGTTATGGATGATGGTAAGATTGTGACAGAGGGGACTCCAAGAGAAGTTTTTTCAAAGGTAGAGCTTCTAAAAGATTTGGGACTTGATGTTCCGCAGGTTACAGAACTTGCGTATGAACTAAGAAAGAGTGGTTTAAACATTAGACAGGATATTATAACAATTGATGAGTTGGTGGAGGAACTATGCCGATTAAGATAAAAAATTTAACATTTAAATATATGACAGGCACTCCCTTTGAAAAAACAGCTTTAGATAATGTCTCCCTTGAGATAAATGATGGAGAATTTATAGGATTAATTGGTCACACAGGTTCAGGTAAATCAACCCTTATACAGCATCTAAATGGGCTTTTAAAACCGACATCAGGAGAGATATATATAGATGATGTGTGTATAACAGCTAAAGGTGTGGATTTAAAGAAAATAAGACAGCTAGTGGGGCTTGTTTTTCAATATCCAGAACATCAGCTTTTTGAAGAGACTGTATATAAAGATGTTGCATATGGACCTAGAAATTTAGGCTTAGATGAAAAGGAAATTGAAGAGAGGGTAAAGAAGGCACTAGAAGTAGTTGGAATTAACTATGAGAAGTATAAAGATAAATCGCCCTTTGATTTAAGTGGAGGCCAAAAGAGAAGAGTTGCAATAGCAGGTGTTCTTGCTATGCAGCCCAAGGTTTTAATATTAGATGAACCAACAGCAGGCTTAGATCCAAAGGGAAGAGATGAGATACTATATAATATTAAAAGACTACATGAAGAATATAAGATTACTGTTATATTGGTATCTCATAGCATGGATGATGTTGCTGAACTAGCAGATAGATTAATTGTAATGTATAAAGGTAAAAATATATTACAGGGTACTCCGAAGGAAGTGTTTAAGAATGTTGAAACCCTTGAAAAAATTGGCCTTGCCGTGCCACAGGTGAAATATTTAGTTAATAGTTTAAATAGAAAAGGATTTAATATAAATGAAGATATTATAACTGTGAGCGAGGCAAGAGATGCTATATTAAAGATATTAAGGGGAGAAGAGAAATGATTAAGGATATTACAATAGGACAATACCTTCCTGGAGACTCTGTTGTGCATAGATTAGACCCAAGGATTAAAATTATATTATCAACAATTTATGTTATAGATCTTTTTTTAATTAACAGCTTCCTTGGATATTTATATGTTGCCATTTTTACTGCTTTGGTAATCTTAATTTCAAAGATACCTTTTAAATATATTTTTAAAAGTTTAAAACCAATTTTATGGATTTTAATTTTTACAGGTGTGTTAAATGCATTTTTGACACCTGGTAATGTAGTTGCTAAGGTAGGACCATTTTCCGTAACTGATAAAGGATTATATCTTGCAGCTTTTATGGTAATAAGAATAATATTTTTAATTGTCGGTACCTCTGTTTTAACCTTGACTACCTCTCCAATTGCATTAACTGATGGTATTGAACTTTTGCTTAACCCATTTAAAAAGATTGGAGTTCCAGCTCATGAGCTAGCTATGATGATGACAATTGCCTTAAGATTTATACCAACTTTAATAGATGAAACAGATAAGATAATTAAAGCACAAAAGGCAAGAGGAGCAGACTTTGAATCAGGAAATATAATTAATAGAGCCAAGAATTTAATACCAATTCTTGTGCCATTATTTATAAATTCCTTCAGACGTGCTGATGAGCTCGCTTTAGCGATGGAGGCAAGATGTTATAGAGGTGGAGAAGGTAGAACAAGGATGAAACAGTTTAACATAAATAAAAACGACTACTTGGCATTGACAGTTATGCTTTTATTTGTTGTTATCTCTATTTTAAGTAGGAGATAATTATGAGAAACATTAAGTTGGTTATAGAATATGATGGAACAAACTATGTAGGCTGGCAAAAGCAAAAGAATGGACTCTCTATTTCAGAGGTTATAGAGAACGCAATATTTAAAATAACAAAGCAAAGTGTTAATTTAATAGGCTCAGGAAGAACAGATGCAGGTGTACATGCTAGAGGGCAAGTAGCAAATTTTTTAATAGAAACAAAAATCCCTGCAGACAAATTAAAGGATGCTATAAACAGTAAGCTTCCTAGTGATATTTCAATAATCTCATCTGAAGAGGTTGATGAGAGCTTTCATGCTAGGTATAGCAGTAAAGGAAAATGGTATAGTTATACTATACTAAATAGAGTAGAGCCATCTCCATTTTACAATAAATATGCTGCACACATTAAATATAAACTTGACCTAGATAAGATGATAAAAGCTTCAAAATATTTAATAGGTCAGCATGACTTTGCAGCATTTAAATCAGAAGGAAGCTCTGTCAAAACGACAGTTCGTACAATTTATAAAATTGACATTAACAAAGATGGTGACATTATTAGGTTAGATTTTGAGGGAGATGGATTTTTGTATAATATGGTTAGAATAATTACTGGTACATTAATAGATGTAGGTAGGGGCAAAATACAGACAGAAGATGTTCAAAAAATATTAAATTCAAAAGACAGAAGGAATGCAGGCTTTACAGCTCCAGCTTGTGGGTTATGTTTAGAGAAGGTATATTATTAAATTCTTCTTGACACACCAGGCTCGTTGTATTAAAATATAATATGGTGTATATTGTGATACTAAGGTCCACTGGCCCCGGATCTTGCACATAGATGAGATTTAATTAAGCTAAGGAGGGAAAAAGATGAAAACATACATGGCAAAAGCTCAAGAAGTAGAAAGAAAATGGTATGTTGTAGATGCTACTGATAAGACTCTAGGAAGACTTGCTAGCCAAATAGCTACTATTTTAAGAGGAAAGCATAAGCCAATCTATACTCCAAACGTTGATACTGGTGACTTCGTAATAGTAATAAATGCAGAAAAGGTTGCATTAACTGGTAAGAAGTTAGATCAAAAGCTATACAGACATCACTCACTATATCCAGGTGGATTAAAGGAAATTCCATACAGAAGACTACTTGAAACTAAGCCAGAACTAGCTATAGAAGAAGCAGTTAGAAGAATGCTTCCAAAGGGACGTCTTGGAAGAAAGATGATTAAGAAGCTTAAGGTATATAGAGGTGCTGAACACAATCACCACGCTCAAAAGCCAGAAGTACTTGAATTAAAGTATTAATGTTAAAGTGGTGTGAAGGGAGGAAAAAAGATGCAAAAGGTTCAATACTATGGAACAGGTAGAAGAAAGACTTCAGTTGCAAGAGTAAGATTAGTTCCAGGTGAAGGAAATATAATAATAAATAAGAGAGATATAGACAACTATTTTGGCCTTGAAACATTAAAGGTAATAGTTAAGCAACCACTTGTTCTAACAGGAACACTTGACAAGTATGATGTACTTGTAAATGTTCACGGTGGTGGATTTACAGGTCAAGCTGGTGCTATAAGACATGGTATAGCAAGAGCACTTGTTCAAGCTGATCCAGAATTAAGACCAGTTCTAAAGAAGGCTGGATTCTTAACAAGAGACCCAAGAATGGTAGAAAGAAAGAAGTACGGTCTAAAGAAGGCAAGAAGAGCACCACAATTCTCAAAGAGATAATCAAGCATACAGACAGGAGCATTACTGCTCCTGTTTTTTTATGCTTAAAATAAATAACAGTGCATATAATATTTATTGAATTAGTTTGTTGGGTGGTTATATGAAAAGAAAATATTTAATTTTTATAATATTAATAGTTTCAGGTTTTGCTCTATACATAGCAAAACCAGCTTTAAGTTTAAATACAAATAGAGTTATAATAATTGATGCAGGTCATGGAGGTATTGATCCTGGAGCAATAGGCAGAGATGGAACAATTGAAAAGGATATAAATTTAAGCATATCTCTAAAATTAAAGGCTTATCTAGAGGATGCAGGATTTACATGTATTATGATAAGAGAGGTTGATGAAGGACTTTATAGTGAATATGGTAGAGTTAGAGACAAGAAAAATGAAGATTTGCGTAACAGAAGGCAGTTTATAAAAAAGTATAAGGCGGATTTATTTATAAGCATTCATTTAAATTTCTTCCCAGAGAGCCAATATTATGGTGCACAGGTATTTTACCCTAAGAATGATTCAAAAAGTGAAGAGATTGCAAAACTAATACAGTCTGAATTGATTAAAACTTTAAATAGAGGTAACAAGAGAGAGGCAAAGGGAACTAACGATATATATGTAATTAGAGATAATGAAATACCCTCAGTTTTGGTAGAATGTGGTTTTTTATCAAATTATGAAGAAGAGCAGTTGTTAAAAAGGGAAGACTATCAAAATAAGATAGCATGGGCCATATTTAAAGGAATTTCGACATATTACCTGGGAAATAAACAATAGGGGTCTATTCTAAGACCCCTATTATATCTTTTGTTGTTAAAGCTATTTTATAGGCATGATCTCCTACCCTCTCAAGATTAGTTAAAGTGTCAAGAAAAATCATTCCACTATTTGGCTTACAAATCATTTTATTTAGTCTATCAATATGATCCTTTCTTAATTGTTTTTCTAATAAATCGATTTTATTTTCTAATTCTATAACTTCATTTACCTTTGATATATCTTTAAATTCAAGCGCTTCAAGGGATTTTAAAAATGCTGTATAGCATAGTTCATAAAAATATTTTAGTTCAACTGTAGCTTCTTCGGAAAAGTTAATGTAGTTGTTAAATTTATACTCAGCGAGATCAACAAGATTCATGGCATGATCACCAACTCTTTCCATATCATTTATCATATTATAAAGTGCAATAATTACTTCAGATTCTCTGTATGTAGGATTTTTCATAGACAGTGTTGTTAAAAAGTTCATCAATGAGTCTTCTAGATAATCAATTAGTTCTTCATCCTTTTCAATTTGTCCTATATCATTTCTTCTGTAGTCAAAATATAGATTAAAGGCTTTATACAAATTATTTAAAGAAAGGTGTCCCATTCTACATATTTCTTTTATGCATTGTTCTATAGCAATAGAAGGTGTATTAATAACAAGTGGATTTATGTATTTCATCCTTTTATTGCTGTATTGAGCTTTGTAAGGGAATATGTTATTAACTATATTATTTATTATAAAATCTGAAAATAATATAGAAACTAGTGAGCCTAATAGGTTAGTTAAAAAATGAATAGATAGTATGTTTAGTGTTAAATTATTAGTTATATTTAAGGATGAACCATTTAAAACAAATATTAAGTATATAGCAAAAGCACCAAAAACATTTAAAATAAAATGCATAATTGAAGTTACTTTTATATGTTTTTCTTGTCTACGTGATCTAATTGTTACGTAAAGAGAAGATCCTATATTTGCACCTATTATAATAAATATAGCAGTGTTTAAACTAATAATATTTTGAGCTGTAAAAGGTATTAAGATTAAAACAACTGCATTACTGCTTCTAAAAAGCAAAGCTGTTATAATTCCTACAAATAAGCTTGAGATGTAATTATTATTTATTAGATGTAAAAGGTTGCTTTGAAAGATTCCACTTTCTATATATATAATTGAGGTTAGAAGTAGTCCAACAGCTAAAATAATATATCCAAGGTGATAAATATTTTTTTTAGTACTTTTGTTAATAAAAATAATTAAGAATGTACCCAAAAAAACAAATAAATAAGGTATTATAGAGAATTTTAGTAAAACTATTATAGGAACTAGGGAAGCCCCTATATTAACTCCAGAAATAAAATATAATATATTTGTAAAATCGATAGAATTAGACTCTAAAAGTCCAGAATAAGCTGTTGCAGATATTGTACTGCTTTCTGTAATAAAAGAAAATATTATTCCTTGAATTAATGACATAAATCTGTTCTTTTCTTTTTTATTAAAATTCTTGTGGAACCATAAGCTAAAAAAGTTTTGAGATGCATGGCTAAGCATCGATAAAGAAAATATAAGAAGTCCAATGCCGCCTAGTAAATTATAAGTTTGTGTCCTCATGAGTACTCCTCCCATGATAGTCTCAATAATAATATTATAGCAAAACTTTGGAAAAAATTACACAAAAGTTTATTTAATG
This sequence comes from Thermobrachium celere DSM 8682, assembly GCF_000430995.1. GTDB lineage: Bacteria > Bacillota > Clostridia > Clostridiales > Caloramatoraceae > Thermobrachium > Thermobrachium celere. Next base: position 1,886,098 of record NZ_HF952018.1, on the reverse strand, counting down.
AATATAAATAAAAGTGCCAATAAACATTAGGCAATTTCTAAAATTACCTAAGTTTATGGCACAGAGTTTATATTATTCGTCCTTTTTCATGCAGTGTGGACAAGGATAGTAGAAAGGATGATCTAAAAGTAATGCCGCTTCATTGAGAGAACTATACATGTCTATTAATTCTTTATCGATTGAATCGATTTGACATTCTGGTTTTTCATTTACTAAGTCATGTAGAGTTTTCTTTTCTATATCATATAAATATCTTTTACCATAGTATGGTTCTTCATACCTTCTCATCTAAATCACTCCTTAAAGTCAAGTACCATTTGAGCGATGTTATTTGAATGGTCTCCAATTCTTTCAATGTTGCTTATTAAATCTAAGAATATTGTTCCACTTGTTGTCATGCATATACCTTTGTTTAGTCTTTCTATATGTTCATTTCTAAGTTGTTTTTCCATCATATCAATTTTTCCTTCAGCTTCAAGTACCTTTTGTGCCTTTGTAAAATCAAAATCATGTAGAGCTTCAACAGCAGAATCTACAGCATATTTAGCAACGCTATATATTTCATGTAGTTCTCTTATTGCATCATCTGAGAATATTAGCTTATTATCTATTCTATATTGAGCAAGTTCAGCTATATTATCAGCGTGGTCACCAATTCTTTCAATATCATTAACTACATGGAATAGAGAAGTCACTATTTCAGAGTCATGTTCTGATAGTGAAGTATTTGATAGAGCAACCATAAAAGCTGTGATTTCTCTTTCAAGGAAATTAATTACTTGTTCAACTTCAAATACCTTATTTATAAGCTTTGTATCTTCATTGAAGAATGCTTCCATTGCTGTTGTTAAATTTTCAGATGCTATTTTACCCATTCTAGAAACTTCCTTTACAACTTGACCAACAGCAATTGAAGGTGTTTCTAGAAGTCTTGAGTCTAAATGCTCAAGTGTCATAGCATTTGCTTCTTTTTCTTCTCCTGGTATTAACCACTTAACCCATTTTACAAGTAGAGGTATAAATGGAGCTTGTATAATAACATTTGTTAAATTGAAAATAGTATGCGCATTTGCAATTTGTCTCTTTATATCTCCACCTAAAAGTGGTATTAACTTAACTACAATTGGAAGTATTGCCATAAATATTAAAGTACCTATTACGTTGAATGAAAGATGTGTAAGTGAAGCTCTTCTTGCATTTTTGCTTGCTCCAATACTTGCAAGCATTGCAGTTACACATGTACCTATATTGTCACCAAATAGAATTGGTAGGGCAACTCCTAGTGGCATAGCATTTAATCCAGCAAGAGCTTGAAGTATTCCTATTGTAGCACTACTACTTTGAACTACAGCTGTCATACCAAGTCCAACTAATACACCAAGTATTGGATGATTTCCTAAAGTTATTATTAGGTTTCTAAACTCGTCCATTTTAACAAGTGGCTTCATTGAATGTTCCATCATCTTCATTCCAACAAATAGAACACCAAAACCAAATACTATTTCTCCAATGTCCTTAGTTTTCTTTTTATTTGAGAACATAAGCATTGCAGCACCAATTGCTAAAACAAGTGGAGCAATGTCAGTAAGCTTAAAGGCAATAAGCTGTGCAGTCATTGTTGTACCAATATTTGCACCCATTATAACTCCTGCAGCTTGGTATAGATTCATAAGTCCTGCATTAACAAAACCTACCGTCATAACAGTTGTTGCAGATGAACTTTGAATAATTGCAGTTACTAAAGCTCCAACTAGTATAGCTAGGACTCTGTTGGATGTTAAAACCTCAAGAATTCTTTTTAGCTTTTCACCTGCAGCCTTTTGAAGTCCTCCACCCATCATGTGCATACCGTAGATGAAAAGACCAAGGCCCCCTAGCAATTCAAAAATCATCTTGATATCCATAACATACCTCCATTTAAATATAATTTTGTAATAAATTGTGTGTAAATAACGACAATTAATGCATTTTTTCAACAGCAAGGTCAATTATAATTCTTCTATGTTAAATCTATGTTAAGTTTGTGTTAATAAAACAAAATATTTAACAGTAATTTAAAACAGGATTTACTTGTATTTAACATAATTTGTAAATCAAATATATATTTGAATAAAAATTGTTTTAAGTATAAAATTAAAGGGGGGTGGTATGTAGATGTATCTTAAGGAAATTGAGCCATTTAAAAATAGAATAGTTTCTGAAATTAGTATAGATAGTAGAGAGGCAACTTATGTGGATTATCCTGAATTGCTTTGTGAAGAATTAAAGCAATTTTTAAATAAAAGAGGATTTGGTAAACTTTACTCACACCAAAGAGAAATGTTTGAGCATGCTAAAAAAGGAGAAAATGTTATAATAACTACTCAAACTGCAAGTGGAAAAACATTAAGCTTTTTACTTCCAGTTATAGATGAAATATTAAAAGATCCAAAGACAAGAGCCATATTTGTATATCCTACAAAGGCTCTTGCAAATGACCAGTATAGGAATATACTTCCCTTTGTTGAATATTTTGGAGAAGATAGAATACAGGCAGGAATATATGACGGAGACACTCCCCCTAATGAAAGGACTAGAATAAGAAAGACTGCAAATATAATTCTTACAAATCCAGAAATGTTAAATTCAGCCTTTTTACCTAATCATAGCCTTCATGGGTTTAATCATGTTTTTTCTAAACTAAAATTCATAGTTGTAGATGAACTACATGTATATAGAGGAGCCTTTGGTTCTCATATGGCAAATATCATAAGAAGGCTAAATAGAATATGTAAATATTATAGATCAAAGCCTCAATATCTATTTAGTTCTGCAACTATAGCAAATCCTAAAGAACTTGCAGAAATATTAACAGGAGAGACTTTTTATCACGTAAAAAACGATGGTTCGCCATCACATAAAAAACATATATATATATGGCAACCACCATATGTTAGGGATTCTGAATATAGAAAAACTCCTGAAGAAGAAGCAGCAGAAATAATACCTGATATGATACAAAATGGTAGAAGATTTATAACCTTCTGTAAAAGCCGAAGAGAAGTTGAAGTTGTGCTTAAGGAAACAAGGGATAGACTATCAAATATTGAAGATGTTCCAAGCCTACTTGATTTAACGGATAAGATAGCAGGATACAGAGGTGGTTATAAAAAGGAAGAGAGAAAGGATATTGAAAAGAGGCTTGTAAAGGGAGAAATAAATGGTGTTATTGCGACAAATGCTCTAGAGCTTGGTATAGATATTGGCGATATCGATATTGTAATTTGCTCTGGTTTTCCAGGAACTAAGGCTTCTTTTTGGCAGCAGATAGGACGTGCAGGAAGACGAAAAGACGCTGTAGGAATACTTATTCTAGATGTAGGGCCAATTGATCAATACATTGCAGTAAATAGCGAATTTTTATTAAAGACGGGTGTGGAAAATGCTGTTTTAGATAAAAATAACCTCTTTATACAGCTTGCTCATGTTAGAGCTGCAGCAGCAGAGCTTCCTTTGACTTTAGATGATGCAGAGCTCTTTCCAGACATAGCTGAAATAATACCGGTACTTTTAAAGGCTGGTGAACTTAGAAATGACGGAGGAATTTTTACTTGGATAGGTAAAGAGCATCCAGCAGGAGATTTTAGTTTAAGGAATATATCAAGGGATATTTATAAAGTAATAAATAAAGTTAATGGAGAAATGCTAACTGAAATGGATGAATATCAAGCCTTCCATGAGGTTTATGAAAAGGCTATATATATGCATGACGGTGTTCAGTATATGGTTGAAAAGTTAGATTTAGTTAATAGAATAGCTACAGTTTTTCCTATAGAGGTTAATTATTTTACTGTTCCATTTACAGATACTATGGTAAATATAATAAAGGAGTTTAAAAGCAGAGAATTTTCAAGAACAAATGCAAGTTTTGGGGATGTTCTAATTAAAGAGGCAGTTGTGGCATATAAAATGATACAGTTTCACAATAGACAAAATCTAGGTTTTGAATCTATTAAAGATAATCTCTTTACCACTTTAGAAACAGAAGGTTTATGGTATTTAATTCCTGAAGATGTAGATAATATAATAAATTCATATACAGAGTTTAATTATTATAATGGAGTAAAACATGCCCTATTAAATGCAGCAAGAATTAGAACAATGGCAACTTCAGAAGATATTGGAGCTACAATATTCAATACAGTTGAAAAGGATGGAGAAGTAAAAAGAGCCTTCGTAATTTTATATGATCTTTATCCAGGAGGATTAGGTTTTACAGAAAAGGCCTTTGATTATGCTGAAGATATTTTAAAAGATGCAATATCAATGGTTAAGAATTGTAAATGCAAGGATGGTTGTCCTGCATGCGTTGGAGACTATCATTTAGATAAAAAAATGGTTCTTTGGGCACTAGAGGGAATGATTAAAGAAACAGGTGAAAGCCCTGTTGTTACTAAGGTTGTAAAGGATGTAGTAATAAGAGAGGAAAAATTATTTAACTTATATGAACTTCCTCAAAAATGGAGTGAATTTAAAAGCTATTTAAAATCAAAAAGTGAAGCTTTTTTAGGCTTTTTCAATACTATAGATTATGTTGAAGTTAAGGGTGATTTATTAATTTTTAATGTAAATTCTCCATTCTTTAGGGAATGGGTATTAGATACTTTAAATAAGCTAAAAATAGAAAATATAATAAGAAGACATGTAGAAGTTCCAGAAACCTTTTCAATTGATGTAAATGTAATAAATCATGATAACAAGATAGATAAGATAATAAGAAGATATGATGATTTAACTAGGTAGGTGAGAATTTGCAAGAAATCTTTGATAAATTAAACAGCTTTCAGAGGATTGCAGTTGAAACAGATGAAAAGTATGTTGCATTAAAGGCAAGTGTAGGGAGCGGTAAAACGACTGTTATAATATATAGGGTACTTTATTTATATTTCATAAAAGGCATACCACTTGATAAAATAATGGTTGTTACATTTACAAATAAAGCTGTTGATGAAATAAGAGATAGATTAAAGAATTATATAAATGATGAATTAAAATATTTAGGTACATTTCATAGCATTGCTAATAAAATTTTAAGGGAGAATGTTGAACTAGAAAGGTATGGATATAGCAAAGATTTTAAAATTATAACAAATGAAGAGGCAGCTGAAATTTTAAATAAAATAGTTGAAGAAGGCAAATTAAAGATTAAATACAAATCTAAGATTTTAAAAAGAATAGAGGAATTTAAAAGTGGAAATGTTCTTTATGCAAACATGAAAAAGCAGGACGATATAAAAAAGCTTTATGAAGAGTATAAAAAAGTAAAGCTTGAAAATGATTTGATGGATTATGAAGATTTAATAGTAAATTGCAATGATTTTTTAAACAGTAAATTAGACATTATGCATATTATAATTGATGAGTTTCAAGATACGGATTATATGCAGCTTGAATTTGTTGAAAAAATAGCAGGTGAGAATACAAATATTTTCGTGGTTGGAGATCCAAATCAAACAATCTATTCCTTTAGAACAGGTACCTACAGAATATTTGATAGATTTATAGATAGGTATAAAGCTACAATTTATGAACTACCTATTAATTATAGATCTACAAAGACTATAACAGAGGCTGCGGCAGCTTTAATTGGTGAAAAGATATACTGTGAAAGAGAGTATGGAGAACCAATAAGAATTACTGCACATTATGATGCCTTCAATGAAGCAAATTATGTATTAAGAAGAATAAAGGAGTTAAAAGATAAGGGTATAAACTTAAATGATATTGCAGTTTTATTTAGAAGACAGATACAGGGTGAAGTTGTTTACGATGTATTAAGTAGAGAGTTGGATTGTGATTTTATAAAAGATAATGAAAAGCCTGTAGCTCATTCAGATAGACAAGCAGTTAAACTGTTAACCCTACATTCATCTAAAGGACTAGAGTTTAGATGTGTTTTTATAATAGGTGTTAATGAAGGCAATATACCAATTTCAAATAAGAGGGAGATTGAAGAAGAGGAGCTTAGGCTTTTCTTTGTTGGAATAACTAGGGCTAAGGAAATACTGGAAATTTCCTATATAAAGAGTCCTTCCTTTTTCGGATTTAAAGGGTATAAGAGTCAATATATTTCTATGTTGCCAAAAGATCTTGTAGTTGAACAAAGAAATGAGTCAAATTATACTTTAAGCGAAATATATGATATGTTAAGATTAGAAAAAGAGAAAAGTAATAGTACTAAAAATAAAGTTGTTCACAAAAAATATGGAGAAGGAATTGTAGTATACGAAGATGAAAATATAATAAAAGTCAGATTTGAAGCCTATGGTGAAAAGGAATTTTTAAAGATGTTCTATAGTGCTGAGTTTATATAGGGGGGGATTAGGGTGAAGAATAACAAATTAAATAAAAATTTGGGGGATGAACCTGTAAAGTTAGAGTTTAAGGATGTAATTGCTATGATAATTGCAGCATTTGAAGTCTTATTTCCTATTGCACTTGTTTTTGCAGGCATTATGGGATTGGCATTTTTTATTCTTCTTAAATTTTGGATTAAGGAATAAATTTAATAAAATCCCCATTAGAGTATAAACTCTTATGGGGATTTTATTTATAGTAACATAATTCCTTGTTTCATACATTCATCAATAATATGTTTTGGCCATACAGATGCTTGAACTTCACCTATGTGGGCTTTGCGTAAAAAGAACATGCAAATTCTTGACTGTCCAATTCCTCCACCTATTGTATATGGAAGTTCCTCTTTAAGTATCATCTTATGGAAAGGAAGTTCAAGTCTTTCGATGCATCCGCACATTTTTGTTTGATATATAAGAGCGTCCTTATCGACTCTAATTCCCATTGAGGACATTTCAAAAGCACAGTCTAACACAGGGTAGTAGAATAGTATGTCTCCATTTAATTTCCAGTCATCATAATCAGGAGAGCGGCCATCGTGTTTAATACCTGATTTTAAATAGTCCCCTATCTGCATAAGGAATACAGCGCCATATTTTTTGCAAGCTTTATATTCTCTCTCTTTAGGAGTAGATTCAGGAAACATATCCTCTAATTCTTGTGTTGTTAAAAAAGTGATTTCTTTAGGAAGAATAGGTGTAATATGGGGATACATCGAATAAATATATAATTCAGTTTGTTTAAATACACTATAAATATCCTTAACAATTTGTTTTAATGTCTGCATATTTCTTTGTTCTTTAAGTATTATTTTTTCCCAGTCCCATTGGTCAACGTAAATTGAATGAAGAGCATCAAGTTTTTCATCCCTTCTTATTGCATTCATGTCAGTATAAAGTCCTTCTCCTGGCTTAAATCCATATCTTTTTAGAGCGTATCTTTTCCACTTTGCAAGTGATTGAACAACTTCTAGATTCTCTCCAGATAGATCGTAGGCGTCAAATGATACTGTTCTTTCAATTCCATTTAAATAATCATTTAATCCTGATGATTTTTGTACAAATAATGGTGCTGAGACTCTAGTAAGGTTAAGTTTTTGAGATAAAGCCATTTCAAAATAATCCTTTATTCTTTTTATAGCAATTTCTGTCTCTTTTAAATCAAGATATGACTTATATTCAAAACATCTACATTCCATGGCAATCCTCCTTATTTATTAATATAAGTATTTGTAGCGCTACAAATAAAAAACCTTTCGTCCCTAAATGGGACGAAAGGTTAACTTCCGCGGTACCACCCAAATTGGCAAAAGGCCCTCTTTCAGTACAGAGACGAGCTCGATACTGTACTCCTTTTAACGGTAGAGTTCTCCGCCCAAGTCTACTCTCTAAAAAGATTTCGGTTGGGAGCTAAGGGATGTTCTTCAATACAGGCATCGTACTGGTCTTCCACCGTCACCAGCTCGCTGTAACTACATCCTGTATCTACTCTTCCCTTCATCGCTTTTTTAAAATTATAATATGCAATATAATATATGTCAATATTCAATTTTCTAAAAAATGAAACAAAAACATATAAACAATTCACATTTATATTATTATATGCAATAAAAATAGTTTTATTATATTTTGATTTTTTTATAGTTTTTTGCAAGTATTGATTAAATGCAATGACTTATGATATAATTAAACGTTGTGAAAATATTAATACAAAGGAGCGTTAGGTATGAGCTTATATAAAAAGTGGGAAGCACTAGCAGATTCAAAGGTAAATGCACCAGATTATGAAGAATTCTGGACAGATTATTTAAAAAAGGAACAGGCTATATATAAAACTATATTAGCTAATAAGCAAAGTGTTGTAGAAGGAAAACTAAAGGACCTTGCAAATGAATATGGTGTTGATGAATTAACATTTGCTGCATTTGTTTCTGGTATAAATACAAGCCTAATAAATCCTGTTGATGAAGATTCTCTTGAAGAAGATACACATCTTAAGCTTGAAATAGATTTTGAAAAGTTATATTACAATATGCTTGATGCAAAGGCCAATTGGTTATATGAACTTCCAGAATGGGACGGCATACTAACAGTTGAAAGAAGAAAGGAAATAAGAAAAGAATACAATAGATCAAGAATTGTTGTAAATGAAAATAAGGTTGGAAGAAATGAACCATGTCCTTGTGGTTCAGGTAAGAAATATAAGAAGTGCTGTGGAAAATAAAGGTGCAATTGCACCTTTATTTTTTATGAAAAAAGAACAAATTTTGAGTAATATAAAGTATTTATCTAATAAACTAATTAGAACTGTCCTTTTTTGAACTTTTTACTTAAATTAATTGGATATTTCGATGTATTAATTTTAAATAATGTAGTAGTATAATTATAATGTTAAAATTTACAAAGAAGGAAGGTCTTATTTATGAGGGAAGTTTTACGATGTGGTATTGATGTAGGATCCACAACAGTAAAACTCGTTGTGTTAGGGAAAAATGGGGAAATAAAATTTAAAAGATATCAAAGACATTATTCAGATATAAAGGGTACTCTTATTAGTGTATTAAATGAACTTCGCAATGATTTAGGTAATATTAATATAAAAATAAAAATAACAGGTTCAGGTGGACTGTCTATATCAAAATGGATACAGGTTCCTTTTGAACAGGAGGTTATTGCTTTAAGTTATGCAGTACAAAAGCTTTTAAATGAAGTTGATGTTGCAGTAGAGCTTGGTGGAGAAGATGCAAAGATTACATATTTTAAAAATGGAATAGAACAGAGAATGAATGGTACCTGTGCAGGTGGTACAGGTGCATTTATAGATCAAATGGCTACACTTTTAAATACAGATGCAGATGGTTTAAATGAACTTGCAAAGGACTATCAAATAATATATCCAATTGCATCAAGATGTGGTGTTTTTGCTAAAACAGATATACAACCTCTTTTAAATGAGGGGGCAAGAAAAGAAGATATAGCTGCGTCTATCTTTCAGGCTGTAGTAAATCAAACAATTAGTGGACTAGCCTGCGGTAGACCAATAAAAGGTAAAGTTGCTTTTTTAGGTGGCCCACTTTACTTTTTATCAGAGCTTAGAAAAAGATTTATAGATACACTAAATTTAAAACAAGAAGATGTATATATACCTGAAAATTCACAGGTATTTGTTGCAATAGGTGCAGCACTTTTAAGTGCAAATAGTAGCATATATAATCTAGAAGATATAATTAGAAGATTAGAAGAAGCAGCAGAGATAATTGAAATAGATGAGGATGTATTAGAGCCTTTGTTTAATAATGAAGATGAATATAATGAGTTTAAAACTAGACATGATAAAAATAAAATAAAAAGACGTGAACTTTCAACCTATAGTGGGGAATGTTTTTTAGGTATAGATGCTGGTTCAACAACCACAAAGGTGGCGTTAATAGATAGAGAAGGAAATTTACTGTATTCATACTATTCAAGCAATCAAGGAAGCCCTTTAAATACAATAATAGATGCATTAAAGGATTTGTATAGTAACTTAAACGATAAAACATATATTGCAAAATCTGCAGTTACAGGATATGGAGAACAGCTTTTAAAAAATGCATTAAATATAGATATTGGGGAAGTTGAAACTGTTGCACATTTTAAAGCTGCAAACTACTTCTTAAATGGAGTAGATTTTATATTAGACATTGGTGGACAAGACATGAAATGTCTTACTGTTAAGGATGGAATTATAGAAAATATCATGTTAAATGAGGCCTGCTCATCAGGATGTGGTTCATTTATTGAAAGCTTTGCTAAATCCTTAGGTATGACTACTGAAGATTTTGCAAAGGCAGCACTTTTTGCAAAACATCCAGTAGATTTAGGAAGTAGATGTACTGTATTTATGAACTCAAAGGTAAAGCAGGCACAAAAGGAAGGTGCAACAGTTGAGGATATTTCAGCAGGGTTGTCATATTCTGTTATAAAAAATGCTTTATTTAAGGTTATTAAATTAAAAGATTCAAAGGATATTGGGAAAAAAGTTGTAGTTCAAGGAGGAACCTTCTATAATGATGCAGTTTTAAGGGCCTTTGAAAAGATAACAGGCATTAATGTTGTAAGACCTGATATATCAGGAATAATGGGGGCCTTTGGAGCAGCACTTATAGCTTTAGAAAACTATAAGGAAGGAGAAAAATCAAATATATTAAAATTAGACGATATAAATAGCTTAACCTATACAAATGAGATAAAAAGATGTAAGTTGTGCACTAATAACTGCCTTCTTACAATAACTAAAATAAATGATAGGAGTGTTGTAACAGGAAATAGATGTGAAAGAGGAGCAGGAATAGAAAATACAAAGGAAAAGCTCCCTAATCTTTATGAATATAAATATAACAGGCTCTTTAGCTATAAACCTTTAGATGAAAAGGAAAGCATAAGGGGAAGCGTAGGAATACCAAGAGTACTTAACATGTACGAAGATTATCCCTTCTGGTTTACATTTTTTACAGAGCTAAAATTTAAAGTTGTTTTGTCAGATACATCAACTAGAAGGTTATATGAGCTTGGTATGGATACAATTCCTTCAGATACTGTATGCTATCCAGCAAAGATTGTACACGGACATATAGTTAATTTAATAAATAAGGGAGTTAAGTTTATTTTCTATCCAGCACTACCATATGAAAAGGTTGAGTTTAATGATGCCCATAATCATTATAACTGCCCTGTTGTGACATCCTATAGCGAAGTAATAAAAAATAATATGGATATTCTAAACGAAAAGGGAATAAGGTTTTTAAACCCATTCTTACCGTTTGATGATAAGGAAAAGCTAAAAAAGAGATTATATGATGAACTAAAGGATTTTAATATATCTTATGGTGAAATTGAAGTGGCAGTTGAAAAGGCAGAAAAGGAACTTAATAGTTTTAAAGAGGAGATAAGAAGAAAGGGACTAGAAGTTTTAGAGTATATAGAAAAGAATAATAAGAAGGGAATAGTACTTGCAGGGCGTCCATATCATTTAGATAAGGAAATAAACCATGGAATAGATAGACTTATAGTATCACAGGGATTTTGCGTTTTAACTGAGGATAGTATTGCTCATCTTGGAAAATTGGAGGAACCTTTAAGGGTTGTAGATCAGTGGGCATACCACTCAAGGCTTTATAGGGCGGCAAGTTTTGTTGCAAAGAGTAAGAATTTAGAGCTTGTTCAACTTACATCCTTTGGATGTGGACTTGATGCAATAACTTCAGATCAAGTTAAAGAGTTACTTGAGGCATATGGTAAGATATATACATTAATTAAAATAGATGAGATAAACAACTTAGGCGCTGTAAAGATTAGAATAAGGTCCCTTAAAGCAGCAGTAGAAGAAAGGGATAAACTAAATTTCGTTCCAAGAAGAATAAAACAATATTCAAGAAAAGTAATATTTACAAAGGAAATGAAGCAAAAACACACAATACTTGCACCACAAATGGCTCCAATTCATTTTGAATTAGTACAGGAGGCCTTTAGGTGGGCAGGATACAACCTTGAGGTTCTTCCATCGGTTGATAAAAATGCAATAGATGAGGGACTAAAATATGTAAATAATGATGCCTGCTATCCATCAATAATTGTAGTTGGACAGCTTATGAGCGCCCTAAAGTCAGGAAAATATGACCTAAATAATACCTCTGTTATAATTTCACAAACAGGGGGAGGATGTAGGGCAACAAACTATATAGGATTTTTAAGAAAGGCACTTTCTGATGCAGGGCTATCACACATTCCTGTAATATCGTTAAATGCGGTTGGACTTGAAAAAAATCCAGGATTTAAGGTAACACTTCCTATGCTTCATAGGGGAATAATGGCACTTTTACTTGGAGATTTAATAATGAGGCTTTTATATAGAACAAGGCCATATGAAAAGGAGAAGGGAAGCTGTGATAAGCTTTATGATAAATGGATAAATAGATGTAAAAGGGTAGTAAGAAGTGGAAGTATATTTGAATACAAGAAGGTTGTATACGAAATGATTGCAGATTTTGAAGCTGTTGAAATAGAAGAGAAGAGAAAGCCAAGAGTTGGTGTGGTTGGTGAAATACTTGTTAAGTTCCATCCAACAGCAAATAACGATATAGTAAAGTTAATAGAAGAAGAGGGTGGAGAGGCTGTAGTTCCTGATCTTGTCGATTTCTTCTTGTATAGTGCCTACGATGCAGAATATAAGCATAAATATCTATCAGGAAGCAAGAAGGCAAAGATATTAGGAAATGCAACCATAAAGATAGTTGAGATGTATAGAAATGTAATAAGGAGGGCACTTGAAAATTCATCAAGATTTGAGCCACCAACAACTATATATCATTTAGCAGAAAAGGCAAAGGAAATAATAGATTTAGGAAATCAAACAGGAGAAGGATGGCTTTTAACAGCAGAGATGATTGAGCTTATTGAAATGGGAGTGCCAAACATTGCTTGTCTTCAACCCTTTGCTTGTCTTCCAAACCACGTAACAGGAAAGGGAGTTGCAAAGGCATTAAGGGAAAGATACAAGGATGTAAATATTGTTGCGATAGATTATGACCCAGGGGCAAGTGAAGTAAATCAAGTAAATAGATTGAAACTTATGATGTCTGTAGCCCACAGAAGAATATTAGAATCAGCTCAAAAATATATGGATAATAACATACTACAGGAGGCAAGCGTAGCAGAGGAAAAATAAAAACTTTAAAACTTAAACATCAAATTTAGGCTAAAGCAGAAGAGCTTTAGCCTTTTTTGTTTAAATTATTTTTAAAAGTCATACAAATTGACTCTACTTAATCGTTTAATTTTATTGTAAAATTATAGTGAAGGGAGTGATTGACTTGTTAGGAAAGATGAAGGAGTACTTAAGAAGAGATAATAAGTTTATATTTAGCTTTGAAAATGGAGAGGGTATTATAGAGGTAATAAGCGACACAATAATAAACGTTTTTGTTCCAATCAAGTATAAGGAACATAATTCAAAGGCTATTGAGAATTTAAAAATAAAAGAAGCGAGCATCTTAGAAAAAAGATTTGAGGATAGGGTAGAGATAGAAACAAATGATGTTGTTGTAGTTGTGTACGATAACTTTAAAGTTGACTTTTATGACAAACAGAGAAATCCATTATGTTTAGATTATGATGGAGAAAGAAGCCCATTTATAAGAAGAGGGAATACTTCAATTGCAGAGGGGGAAGGAATAAGTACACAGGCAGACTTTAAACCACATAAAATAGAAGTTATAAAAAAGATGCTTGGGGATGAATATTTTTACGGATTTGGAGAAAAAACAGGGCACCTTAATAAAAAAGGGTACTACTATGAAATGTGGAATACAGATGATCCAAAGCCCCACGTTGAAAGTTATACAACGCTATATAAATCTATTCCCTTCTTTATTACCTTAAGAGACAATAAAGCCTTTGGAATATTTTTTGATAACACATTTAAAACATATTTTGATATGGGAAAGGAAAACAGCAGCTACTACTACTTTGCAGCAGATGATGGAAATTTAGACTATTATTTTATTTATGGTCCAAAAGTAGTAGATGTTGTTGAAGGGTATACATATTTAACAGGAAGAACACCACTACCTCAAATGTGGACACTTGGCTATCAACAGTGTAGGTGGAGTTATGCTCCTGAGAGTAGGGTTTTTGAGATTGCAGAAAACTTCAGAAAAAGAGATATACCCTGTGATGTGATATATCTTGATATAGATTATATGGATGGATACAGGGTATTTACTTGGGATAAGGAAAAATTTAATGATCCAAAGGCCTTTACCGACAGATTAAAGGATATGGGCTTTAAGGTTGTAACAATAATTGACCCGGGGGTTAAAAAGGACAAGGGTTACTATGTTTATGATGAGGGAATAGAAAATGGATATTTTGCAACGGATAAGGATGGAATTCCTTATGTTAATGAGGTTTGGCCAGGTGAAGCACTTTATCCAGATTTCTCTGATGAAAGGGTTAGAATATGGTGGTCAGAAAAGCAAAAAGTAATGATAGATAGTGGTGTAGCAGGTATTTGGAATGATATGAACGAACCTGCCTCCTTCCGTGGACCACTTCCAGATGATGTTCAGTTTAAAAATGATGGTTTCCCAACAGACCATAGGGAAATCCATAATGTATATGGACATCTTATGTCAAAGGCAACTTATGAGGGATTAAAGAGATATACAAATAAAAGACCGTTTGTCATAACAAGGGCATGTTTTGCAGGAACACAAAAATATTCAACAGTTTGGACAGGAGATAATCATAGCTTTTTTGAACATTTGAGAATGGCAGTTCCTATGCTTTTAAATTTAGGTTTATCTGGATTTGCCTTCTGTGGAACGGATGTTGGAGGATTCCAATTTGACTGTACACCAGAGCTTTTATCAAGATGGGTACAAGTTGGATGCTTTACTCCACTATTTAGAAATCACTCCTGCATACATACAAGAGACCAAGAACCTTGGGCCTTTGATGAAAAAACAGAGGAGATAAATAGAAAATATATTAAATTAAGATATAAGCTTCTTCCATATTTATATGATCTATTCTATCAAGCAGAGGAAAAGGGGCTTCCAATAATGAGACCTCTATTTATGCACTATATGGAGGATAAAAATACCTATGAATTAAATGATGAATTTTTATTTGGTGAAAATATATTAGTTGCTCCAATTTTAGAGCAAGGAAAGAATTTTAGGGCAGTATATCTGCCAGAAGGAGCATGGTATGATTATTGGACAGGAGAAAGATTAGAGGGAAGAAGGGTTGTTGTAAAGAATGCTCCAATTGATGTATGTCCAATATATATAAAAGCAGGAAGTATTATACCAACATATAAAGACATGAATTACATTGGAGAGATAGAACTAGATGAAGTAGAATTTGAAGTATATAAGGGTAATGGAAGCTACCTTCACTATGAGGATGATAGAGAAACATTTAACTATAAAGAAGGTGAATACAATCTTTACAAGCTAGTTCAGACAGAACAAAAGGACTTTATAAATATAGACTTTAGTATTCTACACAAAGGATATAATAAGGGATATAATAAAGTAAAAATTAGGTTAAAGAATATTGAAGCAGGCAAGGTTACAATAGATGATGTTGAAGTTAAAGTTGAAGTCTATGGAAAGGATACGGTAGTCACTCTTGAACCTAAGGATTCTCAAATAAAATTCTACATATAGGAAACTAGCCGGCTTAACGCCGGCTTATACTATATTTTATAAATCTATATTAAAGGGGGAACTATTATGGGGGGAAATTTGAGCTTCACTTTACGTATTTAATAATACAGCTTCAATATTAAAATGTTGTTGATAAATTGTAAACATAGTGTAAATAATAATATCAAAATATTTTTACAATTGTTTACAATTTATTTAAGTATATTTAACTATTAAATAATAAAACTTATGAATAATTTATGATATATTATTTATTGTTATTATTATAATAAGGACAGGTGATAGCGTGAACATAAAGGAGATTATGGATATAGCAAGCTTTGCAGGGGAGATACTTTTATCAAGTGGTGCAGAGATATATAGGGTTGAGGATACAATAACTAGGATTTGCAACTGTTATGGAGTTGACTGTGAATGCTTTGTAATGCCAACAGGTTTTTCACTTACTGTTAGAAATAAAAATGGAGATGTTTTAAGTAACGTAAAAAGAATAAAGAATAGAAGTGTGGATCTTCATAGGGTAGAGATGGTAAACACCTTTTCACGAAAACTACTGAATGAAAGAGCCTCCTATAAAGAGGCTATGGAGGAGCTTAACAGAATAAAAAATATGCCTTATTTTAGCTATAGCCTACAGATTATATCATCAGGTTTTGTGGCATTAGGATTTACAAAATTATTTGGTGGTAATGTATTTGATTCATTGGTGGCTTTTATCATAAGTATGGGTATATTCTATGCTAAGGATAAGATTCAAAAATATGGTTTTTTTCAATTTTTAGAGTTTTTTATTTCAGGCCTTATAGCAGGTGTATTATCCATTCTAATTGGTAAAATGGTTCCTAATGTAAACATTGATAAGGTAATTATAGGTTCTATAATGACATTGGTACCAGGCGTTGCAATAACAAATGGAATAAAGGATGCCCTATATGGTGATTTTATATCAAGTTTTTCAAGGCTTATTGAAGCTTCATTTATAGCAATTGCTATAGGCCTTGGAGTAGGTGTTTCATTAATAATACAATTAAGTTGGGTGTGATGTAGTATGATGGATTTTGTATTAGCTTTTATTGGAAGTTTTGCAGGAGCTATTCTTTTCAATATAGAGAGAAAAAATTTAATATGGGCAGGAATATGTGGTGGAATATCATGGGTAGTATTTAAGCTTTTTTATATTCAGACAGATAGAGTTGTATTTTCAACCTTTTTAGCAGCATTTGTTTGTGGAGTATATAGTGAAACAATGGCAAGAAAATGCAAAACACCTGCCTTTGTATTTTCTATCCCTGGAATTTATCCTCTAGTTCCAGGTATTACTGCTTATACAACTGTTAGAGCAATAGTTGAAGGAAGGCTTATATTTGCAGTAAATAAAGGAATAGAAACAATAGGAACTGCAGGTGCAATTGCCTTTGGAATAATGCTGGCATCTACTGTATTTCAATTTGTATCTAAAGTTAATGAAGGATATAAAAATAAGCCTAAGGCTACTTCTTAGGCTTATTTTTACATTCATTACAAATACCATAAAGTTCTAGTTTATGATCTAACAGTTCAAATTCATCATCTTGTATGTTCATTTTAAACATTTCAAGAGGACAAAAGTCTATTGCCTTTGTTTTTCCGCACCTAGTACAAATAATATGATGATGGTGATTATCTAAATCTATAATTTCATAATAACAGGTACTACTTGCATCTATGTTAGTTTTATGTATAAGTTCAAGCTGCTCAAGTACCTCTAGATTTCTATAAACAGTTGAAAAATTTGTTTGAGGGCACTTTTGTTTAGATAGATTTAATATTTCTTCTGCAGATAGAAATTTACCAATGTTTTCGCATAAAACTTCAATTATTGCCTTTCTTTGATTTGTTATTTTATATCCATTAGATTTTAATATTTCCTCAAGTTGTACAGCATTCATAACAACACACTCCAAACTATTTTTCTGGTGGTTTAATAAAAGAATTTACAATAAATGCTATAGTAATACCAATTAGTGTTTCCAAAAGTCTTTTGTAGCTATAAACTAGTGCGTGCTTATTGTCTTTAATGTTTAGCATAATACCTAAAAAGACTATTCCAGCCATTGATATTGCGTCATTCCAATCTAGCTTATTACAAATATAGATCAACAATACTATTCCTAAGGCAGAAAACAAAGCGTTTGTTGGAAATAATGAGGCAAAAACAAACCCAAGAACTGCTCCAATAAATGTTCCAAGAAGCCTATTTTTACCAGCTGTATAAGTTTTTTCTAAAGTAGACTGCATACATACAAGTGAAGCAATGGCAGCATAGAAGGGGTAATCAAGTTTTAGTATATTTGAAAATATAATTGACAAAAATACAGCTAAAGCAGTTTTTATATTTCTCATTCCTATTGTCATTACATCACCTTTACAATTTATTTTGTTAAGATTATTATAAACAAAGGCGCACTAATTTTCAAATTAAGGTGGTGAAGCAAATGAAGATGTGGGGAGACAAGAGGTATTATTCTCTTAATTATTTTTTAAGACAAAAGTTTGGAGAGAAGGTATTTAAAATATCCTTAGATGCAGGATTTTCTTGTCCAAATAGAGATGGAAGAATATCAAGTGGAGGATGTATATTCTGCAGTGCAAGAGGTTCAGGAGATTTTGCAGGTTGTGGAGATGATCTAGTTAAGCAGTTTAATGATATAAAACAGGTTATGAATAGGAAATGGAAGGAAGGAAAATATATACCTTATTTTCAGGCCTACACAAATACCTATGCACCAGTTGAGGTATTAAGGGAAAAGTATTATAGTGTATTGAATTTAGAGGGTGTTGTAGGACTTGCAATAGCAACAAGACCAGATTGTCTGCCAGATGATGTTTTAGATCTATTAAGCGAAATAAATGAAAAAAAATACCTTTGGGTAGAACTTGGACTTCAAACAATACACGATGATACAGCAAAGCTAATAAATAGAGGCTACCCACTTGAGACATATATTGAGGCTGTGGAAAAATTAAAAAAGAGAAATATTGATGTAGTAACCCACGTAATACTTGGACTTCCTGGAGAAGATAGAAAAAGAATGCTTGAAACCGTTGAGTTTGTGGCAAAGACAAATACACAAGGAATAAAGTTACATCTATTGCATCTAATGAAGGGAACAAAGATGGTGGAGCTCTATGAAAGAGGAGAATTGAGATTTTTAGAGATGGATGAGTACGTAGATTTAGTAGTTGATTCAATAGAAAGGTTACCTGAAACTATGGTTGTTCATAGAATGACAGGAGATAGTCCAAGGGAATTATTAATAGGACCTATGTGGAGCTTAAAAAAATGGGAAGTTTTAAATGCGATAGATAGAAGATTTATAGAACGAAATACATGGCAGGGTAGACTCGCTTAAGTGCCACCCAAGTGAAATGTGACATTTTCCACAACATGGAAGTCACATTTCTTTTTTTATACCAAAAATTAAACAAAATTTACTTGAAAGTAAATGATTTATAGTAGAGAATAGTATATATACAAAAAATAGGAATAGACGATTATTTGTACTCATATATTTTTTTGAGATTAATGATGTTTTAAGGAGTGATTTCATGGAAAAAAAGCTCTATAGGTCAAGAACAGATAGGATGATAGCAGGAGTATGCGGAGGAATAGCAAAGTATTTCGACATAGACCCTACTATAGTTAGATTATTTTGGGTTTTTGCAACACTAGTTGGTGGTTCAGGGATTTTAGCTTATATTGTATGTGCTATAGTTATTCCACTTGAGCCAATAGAATAGGATTTTTATTAGTTTCATTTAAATTGGGGTGATCTTATGTTTAAGAAGAGTTTAAAGCAGATTTTTACACAGCCGCTTATGGTACTTCCATTGTTTTTATGTAATTTATTTTCTAAAATTACCCTACCTGTTAAAAGGGAAATTGGTCTTGATAATGGTATGCCAGATTTAAATAGTATTATACAGACATATTCAAGTGAGATAATGACGGGATTTTTAATGTTTGTTTTATTAATTTTCATATCACCCTATTTAACAGCATGGACAAATTTAATGGTTAAAGATAAAGCGCTAAAGGATAATATAGATTTTAAGGGAAGTTTCAAGGAAGCATCAAAATATTATCTTAAAGTGCTTGTTGTATCTATAGCTTTAATTATGGGATTAATTATTTATGTTGTTGCATTTTTATTGATCATAATAAGCCTATTTTATGTTGCAGATAACGGTTCAGTAGGGATATTTATAATGGGGATAATATTTTTTATATTGATATTAGTATTTTTATCAATACTAGTAACACCTGTAATTCCTATTCTTGTTGTTGACAATGAAGGATTTACAGGAGCATTTAAAAAGTCATTTAAATTTGGACTTTCTAATTTCTTTAATATATTAGGTGTTTTTGTATTTACATTTATTATAATAGCGATAGCCAATATTATATTTACAAAAGTAGAATTTATGCAGACAATTTTTAACTCCTATTTCTCAACTTTAGTAACTGTTTATATAATAAATAAATATGTTGAAGATAAAATATGTTGTGAAGTTAATAGGAGTGAAATTACTATATCTAATGATGGTACATTAATAGAATAATAAATGGGGGCAGATTGCCCCTTTTTATTTTGACTTAATAATAACAAAGTTAATTTTACAAACAAAATATTAACATTAATACAATTTATTGACACTGGTATCTGGAACATTTAAAATAAAAATATATATTTTGGAAATAAATTTAGATTACCACCTTGACAGGTTATATTTATTTTATTATACTTTGATTATAAAAATATTTGATAATCAAAATATTGAGGTGGTACTGTGTCAAAGACATATACAGTATTAAATGAACTATTAGTAGAACTATTTAACGACATACTTATGATTGAACAGCAGGCTTTAAGATCAAAGGATTTTAATGATCTATCAATTACAGAAATCCATACAATTGAAGCAATAGGGATGTATGGAGATAAGACTATGTCAGAGGTTGCAGAAAAGCTAAACATAACAGTTGGAACATTAACTGTTGCGGTTAATAATCTTGAGAAAAAGGGATATGTAGAAAGAAGACGTTCAGAGGAGGACAGAAGAATAGTATATGTTCATCTAACAAATAAGGGTAAGCTTGCCTACAGAATGCATGAAAAATTCCATAGTGCAATGATAAATGAGGTAGTAGAGGGACTAACAGACGAGGAAGAAAAGATTTTAATAAGTTCCCTTGAAAAATTAAATAACTTTTTCAAGCAAAGGCTAAAAAAAATAGGTGGTGATGTTTAGTTGAAATTGATAGGTTTAGGGAGTTATGTTCCTAAAAGGGTTGTAAGTAATGATGAGCTTTCTAAATACGTAGAAACATCTGATGAATGGATAGTTACAAGAACAGGTATAAAGGAAAGAAGATTGTCAGAAGGCGAAAATACTTCAGATTTAGGAAGCATTGCTGCTAAAAGGGCAATTGAAATGGCAAATATAAGCCCAGAGGATATTGATCTTATAATAGTGTCAACAGTAACACCTGATTATTTTACTCCATCTACAGCCTGTGTTATTCAAAAGAACATAGGTGCAAAGAATGCAGCCTGCTTTGACCTAAATGCAGGTTGCACAGGCCTTATATATGGTCTTGTAACTGCAGAGGCAATGTTAAAAACATTAAATTATAGATATGCACTTATAGTTGGTGCAGAAACTCTTTCAAAGATAGTTGATTGGAAGGACAGAAATACCTGTGTCCTATTTGGAGATGGTGCCTCTGCCTGTGTTGTTGAAGCATCCGAAGATGGAGTATTAAGTATGTATCTTTCATCAGAGGGAGAAAAGGGTAAATACCTTGAGTGTAATGGACTTCCTTTAAATAACATTTTAATACAAAACGCGTGGGATAGTTTTGTAAGAATGGATGGAAGGGAAGTTTTTAAGTTTGCAACAAATGCGATAGTAAAATGCATAGACATTCTTCTTAAAAAGGCAAATTTAGAGAAGAAGGATATAGCATATGTTGTACCTCATCAGGCAAACATAAGAATTATTGACTATGCAGCAGATAAGACAGGTATAGGAAAGGAAAAATTCTATGTAAATATAGATAAATATGGAAATACATCATCTGCAAGCATAGGAATAGCTCTTTGTGAGATGCATGAAAAGGGAATGTTAAAGAAGGATGATAAGGTTGTTTTAGTTGGCTTTGGAGGAGGATTAACCTCAGGAGGCCTTATAATAAATTGGAGTATATAAGGAGGAGTTAAAAATGTTTGAAAAGATAAGAAATATAATAGCAGAACAATTAAATTTAGATGAAAGTGAAATAACAGAGGCAACTACATTTGAGGAATTAGGAGTAGATTCATTGGATCTTTTCCAAATATTAATAAGTTTAGAGGATGAATTTGGAGTTGAAATACCAAATGAAGATGCAGAAAATATCAAGACAGTAAAGGATGTAGTTGATTACATAAAGGAAAGAATAGGTGATGAATAATGATAAAGACAAAGCTTTGTGAACTTTTAAATATAGAACATCCAATTATTCAAGGTGGAATGGCTTGGATTGCAGACAGTAGCCTTGCGGCTGCTGTCTCAAATGCAGGTGGACTTGGAATTATTGCAGCAGGAAATGCACCAGCAGAAATAGTAAGGGAGGAAATAAGGAAGGCAAAGGCATTAACAGATAGGCCCTTTGGAGTTAACATAATGCTTTTAAGTCCACATGCAGATGAAATTGCAAAGGTTGTATGTGAAGAAAAGGTAGCTGTAGTTACAACAGGAGCAGGAAACCCAGGTAAGTATATTGAAATGTGGAAGGAAAATAATATAAAGGTAATACCAGTTGTCCCATCTGTTGCACTAGCAAAGAGAATGGAAAGAAGCGGTGTAGATGCAGTTATAGCAGAGGGGCATGAATCAGGAGGACATATAGGAGAGCTTACAACTATGGCACTTGTACCTCAGGTTGTGGATGCTGTTTCAATACCTGTTGTTGCAGCAGGAGGTATTGCAGATGGAAGAGGACTTTTAGCAGCCCTTTCTTTAGGTGCAGTTGGAGTTCAAATGGGAACAAGATTTTTAGTTGCAAAGGAATGTAACGTTCACCAAAACTACAAGCAGAGAGTCTTATCAGCAAAGGACATTGACACAGTTATCACTGGCTTATCAACAGGACATCCAGTTCGTTCATTAAGAAATAGATTTACAAGAGAACTATTAAATATTGAAAAACAAGGTCTTGATGCTGAAGTTTTTGAGCAAAAGGCAGCAGGATCTTTAAAGAGAGCTGCAGTAGATGGAGATATTGATTTTGGTTCTGTAATGGCAGGTCAAATATCAGGCCTAGTTAAAAAAGAGCAGACATGTAGAGAAATAATAGAGGAAATAATAGATGAGGCTTCAACTTTATATAAAGCTTTAGGTGGGATGGTGAAGTAGATGAAGATAGCCTATTTGTTTTCAGGACAAGGAAGCCAATATTTAAATATGGGAAGAGAACTTTATGAACTAAAGGAAGCAAGAGAAGTATTTGAAATAGTAAATGGAAGTGTCGATATAGATGTAGCAAAGCTTTGCTTTGAGGAGCAGGATAATATAAATAAAACAGAGTATGCACAGATTGCAATATTTACTGTAAGTATGGCAGCATTAAATATTTTAAAGTCAAAGGGAATAGATGTAGATGCTGGAATTGGTCTTAGCCTTGGAGAATATTCAGCTCTATGCTTTGCAGATAGTTTTACTTTAGAGGATGGTGCAAAGCTTGTTAGAAAAAGAGGAGAGATAATGGGAAGATGTGCACAAAAAGTAAAGGGCACAATGGCTGCAATAGTAGGGCTAGAGGATGGTTTAGTTGAAGATATATGTAAAAAGGCAGAGGATGTGGGATTTGTAAAACCAGCAAACTACAACTGTCCAAAGCAGGTTGTAATTGCAGGAGAAGAAGAGGCAGTTCTTAAGGCTATGAATATGGCAGAAGATTTAGGAGCAAAGGCTGTTAAGCTTAATGTAAGTGGTGCCTTCCATACACAAATGCTAAAGGATGCAAGTGAAGAATTCTATAGTATATTAAAAGAAATAGATATTAAAATGCCTAATAAAAAGGTAGTTTCAAATTTAAATGGAGATTACTACAAAAAGGATGACGATATAAGAGAAATGCTAAAAATGCAGATGGTATCTCCAGTATACTTTGAAAAGGGAGTAAAGAGGCTCATAGAAGATGGTTATGATACATTTATAGAGCTTGGGCCATCAAAGGTTTTAAGTGGATTTGTTAAAAAGATAGATAGAAAATTAACAACACTCAATGTTGAGGATTTAAAATCACTTGAAAAAACACTTGAGTATATTGGAGGTAAGTAATATGAGGGTGGCAATAGTAACTGGTGCAAGCCGTGGGATAGGAAGAGCAATTTCAATTGAGCTTGCCAAGATGGGAATAAATTTAGTTTTAAACTATAGAAAAAGTGAAGATGATGTTAAAGAGACAGTTGAAGAGGCAAAAAAGTATGGTGTAGATATTTTAACAGTAAAGGGAGATGTAAGCAACTATAATGATGCTAAGGCAATAGTAGATGAAGCTATTAATAAGTTTGGAAGGTTAGATATACTTGTAAATAATGCAGGGATAACAAAGGACACATTGATATTAAGAATGAAGGAAGAGGACTTTGATTCTGTTATAGATGTTAATCTAAAGGGAACTTTTAACATGATAAAGCATGCATCACCATATATAATGAAGTCAGAGTCAGGAAGGATAGTAAACATATCTTCGGTAATAGGACTTATTGGAAATATAGGGCAAGCAAACTATGCGGCATCAAAATCAGGTGTTATAGGACTTACAAAATCAGTAGCAAAGGAGCTTGCATCAAGAGGTGTTACAGTAAATGCTGTTGCACCGGGGTATATAGATACAGATATGACCAAGGTTTTAAATGATAAAGTAAAGGAAGGGATCAAAAACCTAATTCCACTAAAGAGAGTTGGAAGCGTAGAGGATGTTGCAAATTTAGTAGCATTTTTAGTTTCAGAGAAGGCGTCATACATAACAGGACAGGTTATAAATGTTGATGGCGGAATGGTTATGTAGGAGGTGTAGTATGAATAGGGTTGTTATAACAGGTCTTGGAGCAGTTACTCCACTTGGAAATAATGTAAAGGATTTTTGGAATGGGCTTAAAGAGGGGAGAAACGCTATAGATTTTATAAAATCCTTTGATTATCAAAATTTTAAAGCTAAGCTTGCTGCAGAAGTTAATATAAATATTGAAGATTATATTGATAAAAAAGAAGCAAGAAGAATGGATAGATTTACACAATTTGCCCTTATTGCAGCAAATGAGGCTGTTTTAGATTCAGGGCTTAATGTTGAAAATGTTGATAAATATAGATTTGGAGTGGTTTTAGGCTCAGGTGTAGGAGGAATAAAGACACTTGAGAATGAACACAAAACCCTTATAGAAAAGGGTCCGGGTAGAGTATCACCTTATTTTATTCCAATGATGATAAGCAACCTTGCAGCAGGTAATATAGCAATTAAATTTGGCGCAAAGGGTATAGCAAATACAGTAGTTACAGCCTGTGCATCAGGAACAAATGCGATAGGAGAAGCATTTAGACTAATAAAATCTGGAATGCTAGATGTAGCAATTACAGGAGGAACTGAGGCTGCTATAACTCCACTTGCACTTGCTGGTTTTAGTTCTCTTAAGGCATTAAGTTTTAGTGATGATAAAAATAGGGCATCAATTCCATTTGATAAAGAAAGAGATGGATTTGTAATGGGAGAAGGAAGTGGAATTCTAATACTTGAGAGTCTAGAGCATGCCTTAAAGAGAGGAGCTAAGATATATGCAGAGGTTGTAGGATATGGTGCAACCTGTGATGCTTACCATATTACAGCACCAGTTGAGACTGGTGAAGGTGCAGTGCGCTCAATGGAGATGGCAATAAAGGAGGCAGGTATTCAAGTTACAGATGTAGACTACATTAATGCACATGGAACAAGCACTCCATATAATGATAAGATTGAAACATTAGCAATAAAGACATTATTTAAAGAACATGCCTATAAATTAGCTGTTAATTCAACAAAGTCAATGATAGGACATCTACTTGGTGCAGCTGGAGCGGTTGAGGCTATTGTTTGTGTAAAATCTATTGAGGAGGACTTTGTACATCCTACAATAAACTTAAATGTAAAGGATGAAGAATGCGATTTAGATTATGTTCCACATACAGGACGTAGTATGAAGGTAAATTATGCATTGTCTAATTCATTAGGATTTGGTGGACATAATGCCAGCATATTATTTAAGAAATGGGAAGGTTGATATTATGGATACTAAAAAGCTTCAGGAACTTATAGAATGCGTAAGTAATTCTAATTTGACATATTTTGAATTTGAAGAGAGTGGAACAAAAATTGTAATGAAAAAGGAATGCGAAGGGTTTGTTATAAAGGAAGTACCAAGGCTAGAAAAGGCAATTACATTAGATAAAGTAGAAGAAAAACGAGAAGAAAGTGTAGAAGCTACAAAGCCACAAGATATTAGAGATGAAATAGTCGTAAAATCACCTATGGTTGGAACATTCTATAGTGCACCATCACCAGATTCTGAGCCTTTTGTAAAGATAGGGCAAAGAGTTAAGAAGGGTGATATACTGTGCATAATTGAAGCAATGAAGATAATGAATGAAATTGAAGCTGAGGTAGATGGTGTTATTGCAGCAGTGTGTGTTCAAAATGGTCAGATGGTGGAATACGGTCAAGCACTCTTTAGAATCCAAAAGGATGGTGAATAATATGCTTACAATAAATGATATAAAAAAAATAATTCCCCACAGATATCCATTTCTACTTGTGGATAGAGTGGATGACTTAGAGCCTGGGAAAAGGGCTGTTGGATATAAAAATGTAACTTTTAATGAGTATTTTTTCCAAGGTCATTTTGAGCAAGAACCAGTAATGCCTGGAGTTTTAATTATAGAAGCACTTGCACAAGTTGGTGCTATAGCTGTTTTGTCCCACGAGGATTATAAGGGTAAGATGGCATATTTTGGTGGAATAAATAATGCAAAATTTAGAAGAAAGGTAGTTCCAGGTGATGTACTAAAGCTTGAGGTTGAAATGATAAAGTTAAAATCAAGAGCGGGAGTTGGAAGGGCAGTAGCATATGTAGGAGATGAAATTGCCTGTGAAGCAGAAATTATGTTTATTACAGCATAGGCTGGAGGTTATGTATGAGAAGGATACTTGTTGCAAATAGAGGTGAAATAGCTGTAAGAGTAATAAGAGCATGTAGGGAGATGGGAATTGAAACAATAGCAGTATATTCAGAAGCAGATACTAATTGTCTACATGCACATCTTGCAGACCATGCAATTTGTATTGGTCCTGCTAAATCAAAGGACAGCTATTTAAATATGCAAAACATTTTATCAGCAGCATTAATGACAGGGTGTGATGCTATACATCCAGGCTATGGTTTTTTATCTGAAAATAGCAAGTTTGCAAAAATGTGTGAAGAATGTGGTATAAAATTTATTGGACCATCTGCTGAAGCAATATCTTTAATGGGTAATAAGTCAATAGCAAAGGAAACCATGAAGGCAGCAGGTGTTCCTGTAGTTCCAGGTTCAGATGGGGCAGTTGAATCTCTAGAAGAAGGACTTAAGATTGCAAAAGAAATAGGCTTCCCCCTTATGATTAAGGCCTCTGCTGGCGGTGGTGGTAGAGGTATGAGGCTCGTATATAAAGAAGAAGACTTTATACAAAATTTCAATGCCGCAAAACAAGAGGCAGAGGCCGCCTTTTCAGATGGAAGTCTTTATATTGAAAAATTTATAGAAAATCCAAGACATATAGAGTTTCAAATACTTGCGGATGAATATGGAAATATAGTTCATTTAGGTGAAAGAGACTGTTCTATTCAAAGAAGAAATCAGAAGGTCATAGAAGAGGCACCAAGTACCCTTTTAAGTGAAGGATTAAGAAAAAGAATGGGAGAAGCAGCAGTTTTGGCTGCAAAGGCTGTAAACTATAAAAATGCAGGAACAATAGAATTTCTTTTAGATAAAAATGGTAATTTTTACTTTATGGAGATGAATACAAGAATACAGGTTGAGCATCCTGTTACAGAACTTGTAACTGGAATAGATTTAATAAAGGAACAAATAAGAATAGCAATGGGTGAAAGGCTAAGGTTTTCTCAGGATGATATAAAAATAAAGGGACATGCTATAGAATGTAGAATCAATGCTGAAAATCCAGATAAGAATTTTATGCCATCACCAGGTGAAATAAAAAGGTTAATAGTTCCATCAGGTTTTGGTGTAAGATTTGATAGCCACATATATCAAGGATATAGAATACCTCCATATTATGATTCTATGATAGGAAAACTAATTGTATATGGAGAAACAAGGCAAGAGGCTATAAGCAGGATGAATAGGGCATTATATGAACTTATAATAGACGGAATTGATACTAATATAGAGTTTTTAACTAAAATAATAAATCATAAAGATTTTGTTGAAGGTAATATTGATACATCCTTTATAAAGAAAAACTTTGATATTTAGGGGGTGGCAGTATGATAGATAATATGTTTGACAGAAAAAAGGAATTAATATATGACAACACTACACCTAAAGTAGATATACCAGATGGACTATGGTTAAAGTGTGATAGATGTAAAAAGATGATATATAAAGACGATTTAGTTTCAACCCTTTATGTATGCACAAGTTGTGGATATCATTTTAGAATTACTGCACCCCAAAGAATTGAGATGCTGTGTGATGAGGGAAGTTTTGAAGAGATTGATAGAGATTTAGTAGGAGATGATCCATTAAATTTCCCGGGCTATAAACAAAAACTGGAAAAATTAAGGCAAGAAACAGGTTTAAATGAGGCTGTTGTAACTGGAATAGGAAGGATTAATGGTATTGAAGTTGCACTTGGAGTTATGGATAATAGATTTTTAATGGGAAGCATGGGATATGCTGTAGGTGAGAAAATAACAAGGCTTGTATATAGATCTATAGAAAGAAGATTGCCACTTATTATATTTACAACTTCAGGCGGAGCAAGAATGCAGGAAGGAATAGTATCTTTAATGCAGATGGCAAAAACCAGTGCAGCACTAGCTAAACATAACAAAGAGGGCCTTCTTTATATATCCTACTTAACTGACCCTACTACTGGAGGAGTTTCTGCAAGCTTTGCAATGTTAGGGGACATCATACTTGCAGAACCTGGAGCCCTAATTGGTTTTGCAGGACCTAGAGTTATTGAGCAGACAATAAGGCAGAGACTACCAGAAGGTTTTCAAACATCAGAATTTCTTTTAAAGCATGGATTTGTAGATAAGGTTGTAGATAGACGAGATATGAAGAGTTTGTTAACTAGCATATTAAAGATGCATGTGGGGGTGAGGTAATGTCTATTTTAGAATTAGATAGAAAAATAGAGGAGCTTGAATCAAAAATAGAGGAGCTTAGAATAATTTCAACTCAAAATAATATAGATTTAACAAGTGAAATAGAAAAGATGGAAAAAAAGCTCCTTGAATTAAGAAATGATTTATCAAATAAACTTACCCCATGGGATAGAGTAATGCTAGCAAGATTAAATGAAAGGCCAACAAGCCTTGACTATATAGAAATGATTTTTGACGATTTTATTGAGTTTCATGGAGATAGGTTATATGGAGATGATCCAGCTATTGTTGGAGGAATTGCCACATTAAATGGAATTCCTGTTACTGTAATCGGAGAACAAAAGGGAAGAAATACAAAGGAAAACCTATATAGAAACTTTGGTATGCCTCACCCTGAAGGATACAGAAAAGCACTAAGACTTATGAAGCAGGCTGAAAAGTTTAAAAGGCCTATTATAACATTTGTAGATACCCCAGGTGCCTACTGTGGAATTGGCGCAGAGGAGAGAGGTCAGGCAGAAGCAATAGCAAGAAACTTAATGGAGATGTCAACTATAGACACATTAAAGATTGCTATAGTAATAGGAGAAGGCTCAAGTGGTGGTGCCCTTGCAATATCTGTTGCAGATGAAATTTGGATGTTGGAGAATGCAGTATACTCAATTTTATCACCAGAAGGATTTGCAAGTATTCTTTGGAAGGACGCATCACGTGCAAAGGAGGCCGCTGATGTTATGAAAATGACGGCCTATGATTTAAAGGAGCTTGGAATTATAACTAGAATAATAAAAGAGCCAGCAGGAGGAGCTCACAAGGCCCCTCAAGTTGTAGCTGAAGAAATAAAGAGGAATTTACTTGAAGTATTACAAAAATAATATATTAAGTTACATGATGGATTTTTTAAGGCTTTCTAGATTAAGAATATAAATGTTAGATAGAAGCCTTAATATCCATCATTTTTTATTTCAATAATTAAATTTATTTAAAAAACAAATGGTTTAATGTATAATAAGTATGAAATATAAATTTTGGGGTTGGTTATATGTGGTTCATAGATTTAATTTATAAGGTAAGGGATATAATGGATACTAATGTTGTATTGTTACACAAAGATACAACATTAGCAGAAACAATTGATATAATGTTCAAAAACAGAAGAGAAGAAGTTTTAATAGTAGATGATAGAAAAGATTTAATAGGAATTTTTACAAAAATGGATATACCTACTCAAGATAATCTAGACAGGATAAGGAACAAAAAGATATATGAGTTTATGCAAAAAAATGTAATTACAATATCCCCAGATGACAATGTAAGAGATGCAAGAAATTTAATGCTGAGGTTAAATATAGGACGCCTACCAGTAATTGAAGGTAATAAAGTTATTGGGATATTAACAGCAACCAATATACGCGATAAGTTTTATTTAAGGATAGATGAGCTATTTGGTTTTCAGAAAAATATATTAGAAAATCTACATGAAGCAGTGTGTATTATAAATAAAAAGGGTGTTGTTATTTATTGGAATAAAAGTGCTGAAAAGCTATATAATATAAGTGCTGCTGAAATATTAGGTAAAAATATTTCCGAAATATTCCCAGATGCTTTAATTTTAAAGGCCCTAAAGGGAGAAAAAATAGAAAATGTCTATCATAAGCCCACAAAGGACAAGACTGTCATTTTAAGTGTAGTTCCTATATATAATACAAATAATGAAGTAATTGCTGCTGTTTCAACAGATAGAGACGTTACTGAAGTTGTAAATCTATCTGTTCAACTTGAAAATGAAAAGAAGAAGGTTGAGTTTCTAAAGAGCCAATACAACAAAGAGATAGCAGAAAAGTTTAGTTTTTCAAGTATTTATGGAAAAAGTAAAAAAATACTCGATGCGATATCAATAGCAAGAAGAGTAGCAAGTTCAAATGCTAGCGTTTTAATAATGGGAGAGAGTGGAACAGGAAAAGAGGTATTTGCAAAAGCTATCCATCAAGCAAGTGGAAGAGAAGGAAATTTTGTTGCAATAAACTGCAGTGCTATACCAGAGAACCTACTTGAAAGTGAATTGTTTGGTTATGTAGAAGGTGCATTTACAGGAGCCTTAAAAAAGGGTAAGATAGGTAAATTTGAATTTGCTAATAATGGTACAATATTTTTAGATGAAATAGGAGATATGCCACTTAATATGCAGGCAAAGCTTTTAAGGGTTCTTCAGGATGGAGTTGTATATAGATTAGGGGATGAAAAGCCTATAAAAATAAACGCAAGGGTTATTGCAGCAACAAATAAAAATCTAAATGAAATGATTAAAAAAGGGTTATTTAGAGATGACCTATACTATAGGCTATCAGTAGTTAACATATATCTGCCACCACTAAGAGAACGTAAAGAGGATATAAGAGAACTTAGTAATTTATTTTTTGACATGTATGCAAAGGAAGAAAATAAGGACATAGAATACATAGATGAAAAGGTTTATGATATTTTTGAAAATTATATTTGGGAAGGGAATGTTAGGGAATTAAAAAATGTTGTACAAAGAATGGTGGTACTATCCCAAAATGGAAGGATAACAACGGATTTAGTTCCTGAATATATACGTGAATCCGTTAAGGATGAACTGATAATTGATGAGTTTGATTTACAAAAGATGATAGAAAAGGTGGAGAGGGATACTATAAGGAGGGCTCTTGAACTTTCGAACGGCAATAAAAAGAAGGCAGCAGAGTTATTAAAAATAAAAAGAAGTACATTATATTACAAAATAGAACAATATGGTCTATGAGTGTCGAATTTTTAAACATCCGTGTCAGTAATTTGACACGGATGTTTTATTATTATTTTGTAATACTAAGAATGAATGCAGTTATATTTATAATGTCAAAATTTCGACATGAATATATAGAAAATTATGATAGGTGATTTAGAAATTATAGAAAAATTCTATTGTTTATTTTTTGGCATGGAAATTGCATGATAAATAATAAAAATGGAGGTGATAAAAAATGGGGGATATTTTTAGAATATATCTAAAAATGCATGCAGGTGCACCTTGTAAACCAATGGTTAAAGCTGGGGACGAGGTAAAAAGAGGACAACTAATTGCAGAACCAGAGGGATTAGGTGCAAAAATACATTCAAGTGTAGATGGAAAAGTAGTTGTTGTAAATGAAAAGTATATAGAAATAGAAGCTTCAAAAGTACAAACAGATGATTATGTAAAGATTAAAGAGTGTGATAGCATATGGGAATATGCCTATGAAGCAGGAATAGTTGGTGCTGGAGGAGCAGGTTTTCCAACCTATGTTAAGCTTCAAAGCAAATTAAATGGTGGATATGTTATTGCAAACTGTGTTGAATGTGAGCCTATTCTTCATCATAATATAAGCCTTATAGAAAAGCATCCAGAAAAGATAGTTAGAGGAATAAAATATGCTATGCAATCAACTGGAGCATCTAAGGGTTATATAGCTATAAAAGGAAAAAATGAAAGAGCTATCCAAAGATTAAAAGAGGTAATTAAGGATAGTGATAATATTGAAATAAAGATGCTTCCAGATATGTATCCAATGGGAGAAGAAAGAGCAATAATTCATGAGATTTTTGGCAGATGGCTTGAACCAACACAATTACCATTAGATGCAAATTGTGTTGTATTAAATACAGAAACACTTTACAACTTGACTGAAGCAGTAGAGGATAGAAAACCAGTTATAGACAAGGATGTAACTGTAGCTGGAAAATTGGTTAATGGACTTGGACCACATGTTATGTTAAGAGTTCCTATTGGTACTTCAATTAATAGTTTAATTGAAAAATGTGGTGGAATAGATGGAGAATATGGAGAAATAATCATAGGTGGTCCATATACAGGAAAAGCAGAGGAGTTAAAGGATGCATTTGTAACAAAGACATCAGGAGGAGCAATTGTAACAATTCCACTTCCAGAATTTAAAGGAAAAATAGGACTTTTAGTTTGTGCCTGCGGAGCAGATGAAGCAAGACTTAGAGATATTGCAAGTAAGATGAAATCTGAAGTTGTTGGTGTTACTAAATGTAAAAATGTAGTTGAAGTTAGAGGCACAAATAAATGTTTAACCCCTGGAGATTGCCCAGGACAGGCACAGGCTGTTATGTATTTGAAAAAGCAGGGAGCAGAGAGAATACTTGTTGCTAACTGCAATGACTGTACAAATACAGTTATGGGATGTGCTCCAAAGTTAAATATTCCAGTTTATCACCATGTTGACCATGCATTAAGAACGATGGATATGCCTATACCAAGAAGGCTTCCAATAGATAAAAAATAAAAAGGAGGTAGAAAAGTATGTCAATGAGTGCAGAAAAAGCTCAGAAGTTACTAAATGAGCCTGCGATTGTATGCTGCAGAACAGAAGAAGGAACAATAATTTCTGCAGATAATTTAGAGGATCCAGAAATTTTTCCTGATTTAATTGATTCAGGACTATTAACAATACCTGCAGATTGCTTAAAAGTAGGAGAAGTATTAGGTGCAAAGCTTTTAAAAACAATAGATGCTCTAACTCCATTAACTCCAGATCTACTAGAGGGAGTTAAGACTGCTTCTCAAAAGAATGAAGTAAAAGTAGATTTAAATGCAAAGGCAGTTTTAAAGGTAAACAAGAAGGCTAATGAAGTAATAACTGAAAAGGATTTAGAAAACCCAATTAATTTTGAGAAACTTGAAGATTCATTACTTATAAAGTTAACTGATGAGGTGTTAACTGTGGGAGATGTTTTAGGTAAGAAGTTAACTATGGATGTACCTGCTTTAACTCCAATTAAAGCAGAAATGATTGAAGGATATGTAAAACCAGTTGTTGAAGACGTTCAACAAGTTTCAGGAATTGTACCACAATCAACAGGTACATTAAAGATTAAAATAGCAGAAGGAAAGGGAATAGATATAGAAATTCCTTTATTTGCACCACAAGCTGTTCCAGCTGTTCAAAAGAAGAATGAAGCTGTTGCATTAAAGACTGAAGCAGTAGAAAAGAAGGAAGTTGAAGTTAAGAAAGAAGAAAAGGTTGAAGAAAAAGTAATAAGAAAACTTATAAGAAAGCATTATAAGATAACAGAAGTAAAGTTTGGACCAGAGACAAAGATTGAAGGAACTGTATTGTATATAAGAGAAGACATATGTAAGGATGCCCTAAAGGTAGACCATCTAGTAAAGGATATTAAAATAGATATAATCACTCCAGATAAATACAATACTTACAGTGAAACAATAATGGACGTTCAACCAATTGCAACAAAGGAAAAGGATTGCAAGTTAGGTACTGGAGTAACAAGAGTATTAGATGGTGTTATAGTAATGGTAACAGGTACAGATGAAAAGGGTGTTCAAATAGGAGAGTTTGGTTCTTCAGAAGGTATACTAGAAGAAAATATCATGTGGAATAGACCAGGTGCTCCAGATAAAGGTGAAATATTTATAAAGACACAGGTAGTAATTGCAGAAGGAACTAATATGGAAAGAGTAGGTCCTCTTGCAGCTCATAAGGCAACTGACTATATAACTCAAGAAATAAGAGATGCATTAAAGAAACTTGATGATAGTCTAGTTGTTGAAACAGAAGAACTAGTTCAAAAGAGAAGACCTGGCAAGAAGAAGGTAGTAATTGTTAAGGAAATAATGGGTCAAGGAGCAATGCATGATAATATAATTCTTCCTGTTGAACCAGTTGGAGTATTAGGTGGTAAGCCAAATGTTGACCTAGGAAATGTTCCTGTTGTGCTTTCACCACTTGAAGTATTAGATGGTGGAATTCATGCATTAACATGTATAGGACCTGCATCAAAGGAATGTTCAAGACACTATTTCAGAGAACCACTTGTAATTGAAGCTATGAATGATCCAGAAATAGATCTTTGTGGTGTTGTATTTGTAGGAAGCCCACAAATAAACAGTGAAAAGTTCTATGTATCAGAAAGACTTGGAATGCTAATTGAAACTATGGATGTTGATGGTGCAATTGTAACAACAGAAGGATTTGGAAACAACCACATTGACTTTGCAAGCCACATAGAGCAAATTGGTATGAGGGGTGTTCCAGTAGTTGGTATGTCCTTCTGTGCAGTTCAAGGAGCACTAGTTGTTGGTAATGAATACATGAAGTACATGGTAGACCTAAATAAGTCTGAACAAGGTATTGAAAATGAAGTTTTAGCATGCAACACATTATGTAAAGAAGATGCTGTAAGAGCACTTGCTATGCTAAAGACAGTTATGGCTGGTGAAGAGGTTAAGGCACCAGAAAGACAATGGAATCCAAATGTAAAGGAAAACAACTTAGAATTAATAGAAAAGGCATATAACACTAAGATAGAAAGAGTAGAAAATGAAACATCAATTCCTATGAGCCAAAAGAGGCTTGAAAAATATTCAACAAAGTAAGGTGTAAACGATGAAATATGCTGACAGAATTATTGAAATGTATGGCATAATAACAAAAATAGAAGATGGTGCTGTAACCATAGATTTAAAGGGAAGACTAGGATATATGAAGGTACCTATGAGGATGTTAATTACTGACTATCCATTAAAGGTTGGTCAGGAAGTAGGTTTTAAAATGAGCTTCTTAGAGGTTATATCACCAGAACCCAACTTAAAATATGTTAAAAATATAGAAAGAAAGGAAGGGAAAGAAGAATGAGCTTAACAGTTGTTAAGGGGTTACAATCAGAAATATACGTACCAATAACTCCTCCACCTGTTTGGGCTGAAGTTACAAAGCCACTAAAGGAAATGAAGGTAGCTTTAGCTACAGCAGCAGGAGTACACTTAAAGTCAGATAAGAGATTTAATTTAGCAGGTGACTTTACATTTAGAATTATACCAGGTGATTGCGATTCACACGACCTTATGGTATCACATGGTGGATATGATAATGGGGATGTAAATAAGGATATCAACTGTATGTTCCCAATTGATAGACTAAGAGAATTAAAGGCAGAAGGATTTATTAAGGAAGTTGCTGAAACTCATATAGGATTCATGGGTGGAGGTGGAAACCAAGATAAATTCAAAAATGAAACTGGACCACAAATTGCTAAAATCCTAAAGGAAGAAGGAGTTGACGCTGTTGTTCTAACTGCTGGCTGAGGTACCTGCCACCGCTCTGCTGTAATTGTACAGAGAGCGATTGAGTCGGTAGGTATACCGACTATAATAATAGCAGCTTTACCACCAGTAGTTAAGCAAAACGGAACTCCAAGAGCAGTTGCTCCACGTGTTCCAATGGGTGCAAACGCAGGTCGTCCAAACGATCCAGAAATGCAAAGAAATATATTAAAAGATGCATTAATTCAATTAGTTGAAATTCAAACTCCTGGAACAATAGTTCCACTTCCATATGAATATATAGCAAAGGTATGATTTAAAGCCCCCTTTTTAGGGGGCTCAAAATAAAAAAATAGGAAGTGGTGTTATGGAAGAGAGGGAATTAAGAAGATTAGTTATTAAGGCTTTTCATATCATAAATGTTAAATTTTCAACGAAAACTTTTATTGATTTAAAGTCGAAAACTCTTTTCTTAGATGAAAATCTACTACAAAGTTTAAATGTAGATAGAGAAATTATAAAAGATGCAAGACTATCAATAATTGAAAAAGATAAAAGAAATATTTTTGTCAATTCTATTCTAGATTTTAGCCCAATTGCAACTAAAGTACTTGGTAATTTAGGAGAAGGGATTACCCATGTTTTAACAGGGGTATGTTGTATGCTTACAGCAGTAGATGAAGAAGGTGTTCAAGTGGCAGAGTTTGGTTCATCTGAAGGTATACTAAGTGAACAAGTGGTATTTAACAGAGCTGGAACACCATCAGATGAGGATATAATAATTCATTTAGATGTTACTTTGAAAAAGGGACTTGGTACTATAAGAAAGGGTCCAACAGAAGCACATAAGTTGTTTGATTTAGTAATACAGGAAGTAAGAAAGAGTTTAAAGAAGTTAAATGGTAAAGACTGCGATGAAAAACACGAATATGTAGATAAAGTTCAAGTAGGAAAAAAGAGAGTTGTAATTATAAAACAGGTTGCAGGACAAGGAGCTATGTATGACACGCTGTTTTTACCTAATGAACCAGCAGGATTTGAAGGTGGGCGTTCAGTTATTGATATAGGAAACGTTCCAATAATATTAACTCCAAACGAATTTAGAGATGGTGCATTAAGAGCAATGCATTAGGTGGTGATGATATGGGTGTTGGTCCATCAACAAAGGAAACTACATTACATCATTTTAGAGATCCATTGCTTAAAGTAGTTTCAGATGATAAGGATATTGACTTAGTAGGAATTATGATAGTAGGTACACCACAGGAGAACGAAGATAAATACTTTGTAGGTAAGATGGCAGCAAGATGGTGTGAAGCAATGAGAGTAGATGGTGTAATTATATCAGTTGACGGATGGGGAAATAGTCATGTAGATTATGCAAATACAATAGAGGAAATAGGTAAAAGAGGTATACCAGTTGTAGGATTGAGTTTTATAGGAACTCAAGCTCAATTTGTTGTAAAAAACAAATATATGGATACAATAGTTGACTTTAACAAATCTAAAGAAGGAATTGAAACAGAAGTTGTAGGCGAAAACAATGTGACTGAAATAGATGCTAAAAAGGCGCTAGCTTTATTGAAACTAAAAATGAAAGGAGAGAGGTAGATATGAAGTCTATCAAATCAATCTATGCAGTAGATTCACACACAATGGGAGAACCGACAAGAATTATTGTAGGTGGAATACCTAAGATACCAGGAAATACAATGCCAGAGAAGAAAAAGTATCTAGAAGAACACATGGATCATATAAGAACAGCTGTTATGCTTGAACCAAGAGGACACAATGATATGTTTGGTTCAATAATAACTGAACCAACAAACAAAGAAGCGGATTTAGGAATAATATTTATGGACGGCGGCGGATATTTAAATATGTGCGGTCATGGTTCAATTGGTGCAGCTACTGTTGCAGTAGAAACTGGTATGGTTGAAGTTAAGGAGCCATATACAGAAATAGTTCTTGAAGCACCAGCAGGTCTTGTAAAGGCAAGAGTTAAAGTTGAGAATGGAAAGGCTAAAGAGGTTTCAATTGTAAATGTTCCATCCTTCCTATACAAGTCTGATGTTGAAGTTGAGGTTGAAGGATTAGGTAAAGTTACCCTTGATATTGCATTTGGAGGAAGTTTCTTTGCACTAGTTGATTCAACTCAATTAGGAATACAGATTTCCCCTAATAATGTTCAAAAATTAGTTGATGTTGCACTAAAGATTAGAAAGGCTGTTAATGAGTCAGTAGAGATACAACATCCAACACTATCACATATCAAAACTGTTGATCTTGTAGAGATTTATGGACCACCTACAAAGGAGGAAGCTACACTAAAGAATGTTGTAGTTTTTGGACAAGGTCAGGTTGATAGATCTCCATGCGGTACAGGTACAAGTGCAAAGATTGCCACTTTATATGCAAAAGGAAAGTTAAAAATGAATGAAGAGTTTGTATATGAAAGCATTTTAGGAACAATGTTCAAAGCTAGGGTAATAGGTGAAACAAAGGTGGGGGACTTTAATGCAGTAATTCCAGAGATTACAGGTAGTGCGTATATAACAGGGTTCAATCACTTTGTTATAGATCCTGAAGATCCTGTAAAGTATGGTTTTATTCTTAAGTAAATAAGTATTAAAAATATTTAAATATTCAGAAGTATGAAATTTAACAAAGTTTGTGTTACAATATTCATATATATTTTAAAAGAAAGGGGAATTATAAATGGTTAATCTAGTGTTGGGTTTATTGGTCGTATTGGCAGTCATTTTTACTTACTTCTTTGTAGTTGACGTAAGAAAGAAGATGAAGGAAGGGGAACTAGAAAAGGGTAACTTTTGGGCTCTAAGTGGAGTAGGTTTTGTAACAAACTTCTTTGACACATTAGGAATAGGAAGCTTTGCACCAACTACTGCATTATTTAAATTCTTTAACTTAACAGAAGACAGAACAATCCCAGGAACATTAAATGTTTCAATGACAATACCAGTTATTCTTGAGGCATTAATATTTATAAGAGTAATTGAAGTTGAACCAGTTACTTTAATTTCAATGCTTGCTGCAGCATCAATAGGTGCAGTTATAGGAGCAGGAATTGTTTCAAAGCTTGATGCTAAGAAGGTTTCACTAGGTATGGGAATTGCACTTGCAGTTGTAGCATTGGTTATGCTTGCAGGACAATTAAAGCTTTTCCCAGTAGGTGGAGATGCAATTGGCTTAACAGGTGGAAAATTAATCTTAGCAGTTGTAGCAAACTTCATATTAGGTGCACTTATGACAATAGGTATAGGTCTTTATGCACCATGTATGGCTCTTGTATATGCGTTAGGAATGAGCCCAAAGGTAGCTTTCCCAATTATGATGGGTTCATGTGCCTTCTTAATGCCTGCTGCATCAATTAAATTCATAAAGGAAGGTGCTTATGATAGAAAAGCATCAATTGCTATAACTATATTTGGTTCAATAGGTGTTCTAATTGCAGCATATATAGTAAAGGAATTACCACTATACTGGTTAAAATGGCTTGTTATAGTTGTTATAACATACACTTCAATTACAATGTTTAGAACAGCTAAGAAATATCAAAATAAAGATGTTACAATGTAATTTTAAAATATGATTTAGATTATAAATAAGGCCATGAACAATTTTGTTCATGGCTTTGTTGTCTTTATAACAAAAATAATATTGAAAAAATTCCTTCTTAAAATTTTGTAATTGAATAAATTCATTCTGTACATTATATTAAAAATGTGATAATATATAAAATGTCTGAAATTTTTAACATTTTGAAGGGGGTAACACTATGACTCAAACTAAGAGGCATCCAGCTGGATTTTGGTTGGTATCAACCATCCAAATGTTTGAAAGATTTAGTTATTACGGCATGAGAGGACTTCTAATGTTATTTTTGACAACTGAGGCTCTAAAAGGTGGTTTAGGACTAGATAAGGCTACAGCTGCAACTATCTATGCAAACTTTACAATGTTTGTTTATTTTGCTCCACTTTTAGGGGGATACGTTGCAGATAAATTCCTAGGTAAGAGAAATACATTCTTTATTGGTTCTATTATGATTTTCCTAGGAATGTTTGGTCTATTTATTGCTAATACTAAAATGATGGTTTATGTTGCACTTATACTTATTACTTTAGGAAATGGTTTCTGGAAGCCTAACATAACATCTATTGTTGGAGATTTTTATGATGATGATGACCCAAGAAAAGACGGAGCATATTCAATATTCTATACATTTATAAACATAGGTGCATTTGTTGCTCCATTAGTTTGTGGAACACTTGCAGAAAAGACTTTTGCTGTAACTAACGGAACTGAAGTTATAAGCTATGGTTATAAGTATGGTTTCTTAGCTGCAGGTATTGGAATGCTTATAGGTTCATTAATTTACTTAGTATCTTATAAGAACCTTCTTGGAGATGTAGGTAAACTAGGATTTGTAAAAACTGCTGAAAAGGAAGTTGCTGCTACTAACACTGTAGTTGAAAAGAGACCTTTAACTGTTCAAGAAAAGAAGAGGGTTGCAGCAATATTTATCTTATCACTTTTCGTAATTATCTTCTGGGCTGGATTTGAACAAGCAGGTTCAAGTTTAACTATATATACGAATGATTTTATAAACAGAAACGTTGGAGGCTTTGAAGTTCCAACAAGCTGGTTCCAATCAATCAATCCATTCCTATGTATCGTTTTAGGTCCAACATTTGCTTGGTGGTTCGTTCAATTATCAAAGAGACCAAAGGGTGATATTCCAACTCCTACAAAGATGGGATACGGTCTAATTATACTTGGTTTAGGATTTGCTCTAATGGTTGGAGCAGCATTACAAAGAGGAAATTCACCTGATCCATCAATTAAGGCAAGCATAATTTGGTTAATAGGTGCATATGTACTTCATACTGTTGGAGAAATGTTCTTGTCACCTGTTGGTTTATCAATGGTAAGTAAGCTAGCACCAAAGCAAATTGCAGCAATAATGATGGGAGCATGGTTATTTGCAACAGGTTTTGGTAACTATATCGCAGGAAAATCAGCTGCTTATGTTGAAACTTGGGGTGGATTACAAGTATTTGGATTTGTAACAGCTGTTACAGTTGGTGCAGGTATAATACTATGTTTAATAAGCCCATGGGTACAAAAGCTAATGGTTGAAGAATAATATATAAAATATAGATAAGTCACACCTAGGTGTGACTTATCTATTATTATGTTTGCTTAAAGGAAATAAATACAGACTTCTAGACAAATTGTCGTAATATTCGTATAATGAAGTTAACTAAATAAGGATAGGGTGATAATTATGCCAGTAACTATAAATGATGTTGCAAAAGAAGCTGGGGTATCTATTACAACAGTATCAAGAGTTATAAATGGTAACTATCCAGTAAAGAAGGAAACAAGAGAAAAGGTAGAAGCAGCTATAAAGAAGCTTAATTTTCAGCCAAATCCAATTGCTAGAAGTTTAGTGTCCAGAAAAACAAATAGTATTGGTATTGTTGTTCCTAGTATAACAAATATGTATTTTACTGAGGTTGTTGATGGTATTGAAAAATATGCAAGAGACCATGGATATGATATATTTTTAAATATAACACATGGTAATCATAAAAATGAGCAAGTTGCAGTAAATAAGTTCATTGAGAGATATGTGGATGGAATTATAGTTGTTGACCCTCAGACAGAAAACATTCTCTCAGGTTTTTACAATGATGTTGTAGGAGAAATTCCAGTTGTATTTGTAAATGGTTATCATGAGAATATTGATTTAAGTTTTGTTATAAGCAGTGAAGAAAAGGGTTTTACAGCTGCCCTTAAACACTTATATAAAAAGGGACACAAAAATATCATATTTGTTAGAGGAGATAGTAGTTATTCCTATGATATCAAAGAAAAGATTTATAAAGAATTTGTAAAGAGTATTGGAAGTAAAGAGGTTGTTATATCAGTTAATGCAGGAAATAGTATTGAAGTTGTTGAAAATACAAAAAATGCTTTAATAAAATTTTCAAAAGATATAAAGATAGGTTTAGATTATACTGCACTTATAGCTTGTAATGACCTAATGGCTACAGGTGCACTAAATGCTTGTCATGAACTTGGAATAAAGGTTCCAAACGAATTTTCAATAATAGGCTTTGATAACATTGTTTTATCACAAATGACTTCACCAAAACTATCAACAGTAGATCAAAACATGAGAAAATTAGGAGAAAAGTCAGCAGAATTATTATTAAACTATATTGAAAAGGGTTATGAGGTTGATAAGGTTTTGGTAGAGACAAAGTTAATATTAAGGGAGAGTTGCAAATAAGGATGTTATGGCATCCTTATTTTAATGTTTTTTAACCAATTTAAAAAGGTTCATTGTAAAATTAAATGCAACAGATAAAAAATATTAAAACCATAGTGAAAATCATGTATGATATAGGTGTCAAATCCAAACATACAGGAGGTTTTCACTATGGTTGATAAAATTAATTCTAACACAACTGTACGTTCTTTTAAACACCTAAATAGCTATGAGCGTGGAGAAATTTATGCATTACTAAAAGA
The DNA here is from genome assembly GCF_000430995.1 of Thermobrachium celere DSM 8682. Taxonomy (GTDB): domain Bacteria; phylum Bacillota; class Clostridia; order Clostridiales; family Caloramatoraceae; genus Thermobrachium; species Thermobrachium celere. Next base: position 1,843,386 of record NZ_HF952018.1, on the reverse strand, counting down.
AGGTAAAAGTATTCGCTATATTGCTAAAAAATTAGGACGTAGTCCAAGTACTATCTCCCGTGAAATTAAACGTGGTACTACCTTACAGCTTAAAAGTGATTTATCTACATTTACAAGTTATTTCCCTGAAACAGGTCAGGCTGTATATGAAAATCATCGCTCAAATTGCGGAGCAAAAATTAAAATAGCTACAGCCGAAGCTTTTATAAAGTATGCAGAAACAAAAATTCTTAAAGATAAATGGTCCGTCGATGCTGTAGTAGGTTATTGTAAAAATGACCCTGCTTGGAAGGATAAATATATTGTTTCTACTAAAACATTGTAC
>NZ_HF952018.1:1765844-1842625 GCF_000430995.1 Thermobrachium celere DSM 8682 | reverse complement strand
GGTATAGAGGTATACTATACTCACCCTTATTCTTCCTTCGAAAGGGGTACTAATGAACGTCATAATGGTCTTATACGTCGTTTTATCCCTAAGGGTAAAAGCATCAAAGACTTATCTTTTGATACAATTCAAAGGATTCAAAATTGGATGAATAGGTTGCCACGTAAATTGCTAAAATTACAAAACCCCAGAAAAATATTTTTATGAAGAACTATCGAAGATTGCTTAATCCCATATTTTGAATATTATAGATGTCGCTTGTGGTTTATCAAGGGTAAAGCTCCGCCTGCTACGCAGCCCTTGACAAACCCATGCACTCCATCTCCTGTTATTATTAAGATGGGCTTAAGGCTGATTTTGACTATTGTCAGTCCTATTCTACATGATTTTTCACAGGGGTGTTGCATTTAATATTGCAATTTAAGAACCAATTTAAAAATCATGAAATTATAGACAATTTTTAATTTTTAATATATAATATAAATGTAACTATAGAAAACGATTTCTAGAAAACGATAACTATAATGTAAGGGGGATTCATATGAAGTTAAAGAAGTTTTTATCTGCTGCTTTAGTAGTAGCAATGACCTTTTCCTTTGCGTCATGTGGTAAAAAAAATCAACAAACATCAGCACCAGCTAATCAACCTACAAAAATTACTGTATGGAGCTGGTCAACAGCAGCAAAATCATTAAAGGTTGCAGCTGAAAACTATAAAAAGAACCACCCAAATGTTGAAATTGAAGTAGTGGAAATGGGAACAAATGATGTATATGACAAACTTACGGTTGGATTTGCATCAAACGAAGGTTTACCAGATGTTGTTTCAATTGAAGATGATCATTTTAAATCATTCATAAGTAAATTTCCTCAAGCTTTTGCAGATGTAACTGATGCTATTTCAAGTGAAAAAGGTAACTTTTTAAATAGTAAGATTGAAAATTTGACAGTAGATGGTAAAATATATGGTTTCCCATGGGATGCAGCTCCATCAGCTATGTTCTATAGAATAGATATTTTTGAAAAAGCAGGAGTAAAACCAGAAGAAATAAAGACATGGGATGATTACATAGAAGCAGGTAAAAAGGTAGTTAAAGCAACAGGACAAAAGATGATTCCAATTTCAGTAGGAACAGATGATGGTATATACAGAGAGCTACTTAACCAATTAGGAACTTTCTATTTTGATAAGGATGGTAAGCCTGTACTTAATTCAGAAGCATCCCTTAAGGCAATGGGATTAATTAAGAAAATGTATGATGAAGGTTTAGTATATAACAATGATTCTTGGGACTCATTAATTACTGCAACAAAAAATGGAACAATTGCTTCAGTTCCATTTGGAGTTTGGTATGTAGGTTCAATAATGGATCAAATGCCAGAGCTTAAGGGAAAATGGGGAATAATGAGAATGCCAGCCTTTGAAAAAGGTGGCAATACAGCTGCATGTCTTGGTGGTTCTAATTTAATGGTTACAAATGCATCAAAAAATAAGGATATAGCTATTGATTTTGCTAAGTTTGCTATGACAGATAAAGAAACTCAATTAACAATGTTTAAACAATATGGTTTATTCCCATCATATACTCCATTATACAGTGAAAGTGTATTTGATGAGCCAAGTGAGTTTTTTGCAAACCAAAAAATTTGGAAGCTATTTGCCGATGTAGCTAAAGAAATACCACCAATAAACTTTACAAATCATTTTGCAGAAACAAAAGAGTTAGTAGTAAATGCTATGGCAAAGACAACTTTAAAGGGTGCAGATCTTAAGACAACTATGGATGAGTTGCAAAAACAAGTAGAAGAAAGGATAAAATAATAAATTAATTAAAAGTATCCAGCCATAGTGGCTGGATACTTTAATAAAGGAGAGGGTGTGTATGAATACTCAATTACAACTTCATAAACCTGTACAAAAACGAAGCTTTTTAGATAAGATTAAACCTAATCCTAAAAATGCTGGGTATTATTTTATAGCACCTATAATGGTTTTATTTTGTGTGTTTATGGTTTATCCTATTATAAGATCATTTATATTAAGTTTTCAAAAGTTTGATGCAGGTCATTATAAGTTTGTTGGTTTTGATAATTACATATTACTTTTTAAAGATGATATATTTCTACAGGCACTAAAAAATAATTTTTGGTATTTAATTATACAGGTTCCTATAATGATATTACTTGCTCTTATATTGGCGGTTATGATAAATAGTCAATTTTTAAAGTATAAGGGTTTTTTTAGAATGGCATTTTTCATGCCTGCTGTAACTGCTCTTGTTGCCTATGCACTAGTTTTTAGATTGCTTTTAAATACAGATTTTGGTTTTATAAATTTCATATTAAGTAAGTTTGGATTACCTAGGGTAGATTGGCTAAATGGAGAGTTTACTTCAAAATTATCAATAATAATTGCTATGACATGGAGATGGACAGGTTATAATATGATCATTCTTTTGGCTGGTCTTCAGGGAATTTCAGAAGAAATATATGAAGCATGTGATATAGATGGAGCTAATGCGGTACAAAGATTTTTTAAGGTAACATTACCTTTAATGAAACCTATTATACTATTCTGTGCTATAACATCTACAATAGGTACATTACAATTATTTGATGAATCATTTATTTTAACAAAGGGTGGTCCGGATAATGCTACAATTTCAGTTGCCCATTACTTATATAATACAGGGTTTAGATTTATGAAATTTGGATATGCAGCTGCCATGAGCTATGTACTAGTTATTATAATAGCAGTGTTATCACTTATTCAATTTAAATTTGCAGGTGGTGATGAATAATGTTAAAAAGAAAACCAAATGAAGCTGGAATACTAACTCAGATTTTAGTATACATAGTTTTAATAATAGGTGTAGTAATATCATTTTTTCCATTCTACTTAATGTTTGTTTCATCTACTCATACATCAGGAGAAATATTAAGCTTACCACCAAAGCTTAATATTGGAAGTAATTTGATAAATAACTTTAAAAAACTTAATGATGATATAGGTATATTAAGAGTATTCTTTAATTCTTTGTTTATAGCAGTTGTTTATACCATTTTAACTGTATTATTATCTTCTATGGCTGGATATGCTTTTGCAAAATTTAATTTTAAAGGTAAAAAAATATTTTTTGCTATTGTTCTTGCAACTATTATGATACCAAACCAAGTATTATTAGTTCCTCTATTTGACATGATGAATAAATTTGGTTGGATCAATACCTATAAGGCAGTATTAATTCCAACGCTAGCAAATGCTTTTGGAATATTTTTAATGAGACAGAATATGCTTTCATTTCCCGACTCGGTTATAGAAGCAGCAAGAATAGATGGTTATGGTGAATTTTCAATATTCTTCAAGATTGTACTTCCTACAATGCGCCCAGCTCTAGGTGCATTAGCAATTTATATGTTCATGAATCAATGGAATAACTTTATGTGGCCATTAATAGTACTTAGAACTAAAAATATGTATACTTTACCTATAGCACTTTCAACTTTAAATGGTATGTCAAGAATAGATTATGGAGAAATAATGTTAGGTACTACAATTGCAACGCTACCTATAATGATAGTATTCTTAATATTCCAAAAGCAGTTTATAAAAGGAGTATTAGGTGGTGCAGTAAAAGGTTAATTAAGGAGGTTAAATAATGAAAAGCTTCTTTGGAGTTGATTATTATCCAGAACATTGGCCAATTGAAATGATGGACAGCGATATGGACAGATTGGTTGATTTAGGTGTTGAAGTAGTTAGAATCGGTGAATTTGCGTGGCATATTATGGAAAAGAGAGAAGGAGAATATGATTTTTCCTTTTTTGACATGGTTATAGAGAAACTTAAAAAAAGGGGTATAAAGGTTATATTTGGTACTCCTACTGCAACTCCACCAGCTTGGCTTATAAATAAATATCCTGAAATACTTCAAAGGGATGAAAATTTAATGCCAAGAAGTTTTGGCGGTAGAAGAATGTACTGCTATAATAGTGAAGTTTATAGGGAATATACGAGAAAAATTGTAACAAAACTAGCAGAACATTATAAAAATGAAGATTCTATAATAGCATGGCAAATAGATAATGAGTTTGGACATGAGGGCAGTGATATATGTTTTTGTGATACGTGCAAAGAAGGGTTTAGAAAATTCTTAAAGGATAAATATGGAGAAATTGAAAATTTAAATAAAACTTGGGGGACAGTATTTTGGAGTCAAACATATAACAGTTTTGATGAAATACCCCTTCCACTTAAAACAATAACCCATCACAATCCTTCAATGCAGCTTGATTATAGAAGGTTTATGTCAAAATCTATTAATGAATATGCAAAGCTTCAGGTGGATATTTTAAGAGAAGTATTAGGTAATAATGCAGTTATTACAACAAATATTGCTGGTGGATATTTTGATAAGAATTTTGACCATAAAGAAATGGTAAAACATATGGATTTTGCATCATATGATAACTACCCAGTTTGGGGTGGATTAAAGGAACCAATAACACCAGCAAATATTGCGATGGATTTAGATTTTATAAGAGGATTAAAGAGAAAAAACTTCTGGATTGTTGAAGAGCTAATGGGGGCACAAGGCCATACAATAATAGGATATCTTCCAAGGCCAAATCAAGCAAAAATGTGGGCGTATCAGGCGGTAGCCCATGGCGCACAGTCTATACTTTTCTTTAGGTATAGAACAGCAACCTTTGGAACTGAGGAGTTTTGCTTGGGTATAATAGATCAAGATAATAAAGAAGGAAGAAAATATAAAGAGGTAAAGGAGTTCTTTAGCGATGTAAAGAAATATAAAGACCTTTTACAAAGCCCTATAAAGTCTGAAATAGCCTTTTTATACGATTATGATAATATATGGGCATGGAAGATACAGCCTCAAAGCACTGCCTTTAACTTTAAAGAGGAGATGTTAAAGATTTATACAGCCTTCTATAAGTATAACACCCATATTGATGTAATTGATGCAAAGGATGATTTTAGTGAATATAAAGTTGTTGTACTTCCAGTTATGATGATTGTTGATGAAGATCTTAAAAATAAACTTGAAGAGTTTACTAAAAAAGGCGGAATAGTTGTATTAACCTATAGAACATCAATAAAAGATAGAAATAACAATCTATATCTTGGAAAGATAATGCCTTGCAATTTAAATCAACTTACAGGTATTGAAGTTGAGGAGATAGAATCACTTCAAGAGGGGCAATTTGCCTATGCAGATGGAAAATATGGAAGAACAAAATGTTGTGTTATGAGGGAAATGATCAATTCTAAGGGAGCAGAAGTTATTTATACATATGAAGATAAATTCTACAAAAACAAGGCCTGCATAACGGTAAATAGATTTGGAGAAGGTAAGGTTTACTATATTGGTTCTTCAGTAGATAGTGATGTATTGTCTTCTTTAGCAAAAGAAATAATAATGGAAAAAAGTATAGAGCATTTTGAAACACCTTTTGGAGTAGAAGTATATTCAAGATACTATGATGATAAGAAATATCTATTTATTATGAATCATACTGAGGAGGAACATGATGTTTTAGGTATAAAACTTATGCCATATGATAGCAGAATTATTGAGGTGAAATAGATGGGGGTAAAAAGGTTTAATGATTATATAGGCATTTATACAAAAAACATGCAATATGTTTTTAAAATAGAGGATGAATTTTTAAGACATGTACATTTTGGAGATATAATTCCTCTTGAGGATTTTAGCTTGGAGGAGATAAAAGAAGTCTCCTCCAATGATTCAATTTATGATGTAGCAAAAGAAGAATTTTCATATCACGGAAGGCTTAGGTATAAAGAAACATGTTTAAAGGTAGAATTTGAGGACGGTACTAGAGATTTGGTTTTAAAATTTAAAAATATAATATTAAAGGATAATCAAGTCGAAGTATATCTTCAGGATGATTTTTATAAATTGGAAGTCGTACTTAGATATATTATATTTGAAGATGAAGACATAATAGCTAGAAATGTAGAGGTTAAAAATATTGGAGAAGATAGAATAGATATTGAAAAAATATTTTCCTTTGAACTTAATTTAGAAGGATTGGGATTTTTCATACACAATGTAGGAGGTCATTGGGGATCAGAAGGATTAAGATTTAGACAACCTATAAATTATAGCAAAGTTGTGTTAGAGAGCAGAAAGGGTAATACAGGCCACAGCAATAATCCTTATTTTATTTTAGAAAGGGATGCAACAGAGGATAAAGGTGAAGTTTATTTTGGAGTATTAGAATACAGTGGTAATTTTAAAATAGTTGCTGAAGGAATGCCATATGGACATACTAGAATTTTAGCAGGAATAAATGATTTTGACTCTTGCATTACATTAAAAAAGGGAGAAAGATTTAAATCCCCAACGGTATATTTTGGATATACCAAAAATGGATTTTCAGATATGTCAAGAAGGCTTCATAGATTTATAAGAAACAATATAATGCCTAAGAACTATAATAAAAATATTCGTCCAGTTCTATACAATTCATGGGAGGCAACCTTATTTGATGTAAAATGTGAACACCAAATTGAACTTGCCAAGAGGGCAAAGGAATTAGGATGTGAATTATTTGTTATTGATGATGGCTGGTTTGGAGAAAGAAATAGTGACAGAGCAGGGCTTGGAGATTGGTATGTAAACAAAGAAAAATTCCCTAAAGGATTAAAACCTCTAATAGATGAGGTTAAGGCATTGGGAATGGATTTTGGAATTTGGGTTGAACCTGAAATGGTAAATCCTGATAGTGATCTTTATAGGAAGCATCCTGAATGGGTGTATCAATTTAAAAATAGAAAATGCACTACTTCAAGAAACCAACTTGTACTTAATATGACTTTAAAGGAAGTTCAAGACTATGTATATGGTTTTTTAGATAAACTTTTAAGTGAAAATGACATTAGCTTTATAAAATGGGATATGAATAGACCTTTTTCAGAAGCAGGAGCTTTAAATTTAGATAATAGAAGGAGCATATGGGTAAAACATACAGAGGCAGTTTTTGATATTGTAAAAAGGTTGAGAGAAAAATATCCTAATGTTCATTTTGAGGCTTGTGCTTCAGGTGGAGGAAGGGTTGATTTAGGTTCAATAAGGTATTTTGATCAATATTGGACAAGTGATAATACTGATGCCTTTGATAGGCTTAAAATACAAGAAGCATATAGCCTTATATATCCTGCTATTGCAATGAGATCTTGGGTTACAGATTGTCCTAACTTTTTAACAAACAGAACAATACCTTTAAAGTTTAGATTTCACTGTGCTATGATGGGTACTTTAGGTATAGGTGGAGACATAAACAAATGGACAGAAGAAGAGAAGAATATCGCAAAAAAGATGATTGAAGAGTATAAAAAAATAAGGCATATTGTTCAATTTGGGGATTTATATAGATTAAATTCAATACAAAATGATGAAATACATTCTGTTCAATATGTTTTAGAAGATGAATCTGTAGTCTTTACCTTTTTACCAAGGCAAAACTATTCAAAATCCAAATTTAGAATTAAGTTAAAGGGATTAGAATCAGATAAGAGATATAAAGTAACAACTGAGGAAAAAGTATATTATAAATCAGGTGCATACCTTATGAATTACGGTATAGAGTTAGAACTTAAGGGAGACTACTCCTCAAGTGCCACCCATGTGAAATGTGAATAAAACCATAAAATACCATTTGAGCTATGAAAAAATTCATAGCTCTTTTTTAATTTTTTGAAAATTTATATTTATTTTTTTGTTCTGTTGTTATATAATGATTATAGAAAAGGTTTTCTATAAGGAGGAATAGTTATGGCAGAACTTAGATGGAACCCACTTTTAAAGACGTGGACAATGGTTGCATCAAACAGACAACAAAGACCAAATATGCCTAAGGATTGGTGTCCATTTTGCCCAGGCTCTGGCAGAGTTCCAGACAATTATGATGTATATAAGTATGATAATGATTTTCCTGCTCTAACTCAAACACCAGGAGAGCCTGATGTTGAGGGAAATGATTTATATAAAGTAGCTCAAAACTATGGAAAATGTGAAGTTATACTATATTCTCCAGAGCATACAAAGACACTGCCAGAACTTGAAGTTTCCCATATATATAAGTTGGTTAATCTTTGGACTGAAAGGTTTGAGGAGCTGTCAAAGGATGAAAAAATAAAGTATATATTTGAATTTGAAAATAGAGGAGAAGAAGTAGGAGTAACAATGCCGCACCCTCATGGCCAAATATATGGATATTCCTTTGTTCCTCTTAAAGTTAAAGTTGAACTTGATTCGTGTAAAGAATACTATAGTGAGCACAAAGAATGCATGATTTGTAGAATGAACAGAGAGGAAAAGGATTTTGAAAAGAGGGTAATATACGAAAACGAAAGTTTTATTGCCTATATTCCCTTCTTTACAGATTATCCCTATGGAGTGTTTATAGTAAGTAAGGCACATAAGGGGAATTTTACAGAGTTTACAGATAAGGAAAAATGGGATTTAGCAGATATATTAAAGAAAATAACAGGGGCTTTTGATTCTCTATTTGATAGGCTATTCCCATATATGATGTGTATACACCAAACACCAGTAAACTGTGAGGAATATAAGGATAGTAAAGATTACTATCACTTCCATATAGAATTTTATCCACCGCTTAGAGATGCAAATAGAATAAAGTACTATGCTTCATCCGAAATGGGTGCATGGGCTGCATGTAATACACTTGCAGTCGAACAGACATCAGAACAGTTAAGAGAGGCATTAAAAAAATATTTATCAAAGATAGGGGGATAATTATGGAATTAAATGTACTAAAGGATATGTTTATACAAGAATACGGTGAAGGTGAGGTTGAAGTTTACTTTTCACCAGGAAGAGTAAATTTAATAGGTGAACACATAGATTATAATGGTGGTTATGTATTTCCAGGTGCTTTAACAATAGGTATTTATGGTATGGTTAGAGAAAGAGAGGATAATATAATTAGATTAAGGTCTAAAAATGCAAGTGGCGAAATAATAGTAAACTTACAGGAAGATATAAGATACGATGAAAAGGATGACTGGGGAAACTATCCAAAGGGTGTAATAAAGAAGATAAAAGAATTAGGCTATAATGTTAATGGTCTTGACATTTTATTTTATAGTAATCTTCCAGATGGGGCAGGGCTTTCATCTTCTGCAGCAATAGAAGTTTTAACTGCATATATACTTCTTCATAAAAATAAAGGTGAAGATGTAGATAGAGTGGAAATCGCAAAGATGTGCCAAGAGGTTGAAAATAAATTTGTAGGAGTAAACTGTGGTATTATGGATCAGTTTGCAGTTGCTCTTGGAAGGGAAAATAATGCAATACTCCTAGACTGCGCAAGTTTATATTATGAATATGTTCCATTTGATCTAAAAGATGCTAGCCTAGTTATAATGAATACAAACAAAAGAAGAGAACTTAGCGAATCAAAATACAATGAAAGAAGGGCAGAATGTGACAAAGCTCTAGAGATCATAAGAACTCATAGGGAAGTTGAAAATCTATGTCAAGCAGATGTAAAAGATTTAGATTATATAGAGGATGAAGTAATTAAAAAGAGAGCAAGACATGCAATAACAGAAAATATAAGGGTTAAAGATGCGGTTAGGGTATTAAGAGAGGGAGATATAGAAGCATTTTCTAAACTTCTTATTGAATCCCATAAATCACTTAAAGATGATTATGAAGTAACAGGTCTTCATCTTGATACAATAGTTGAAGAAGCTCTTAAGGTTAAAGGATGTCTTGGAGCTAGAATGACAGGTGCAGGTTTTGGAGGTTGTGCTATTGCTGTTGTAAAAAATGAAGTTGTTGATGAATTTATAAAAGAAGTATCAAAGAACTATAAAGAAAAGACAGGCATTGAAGCTGCATTCTATGTAAGCAAAATAGGTGATGGAGTAAAATATATGGGAAGGTGCTAGCTTTATGAAAATAGAAAACGTTTTTTATAAAGGGTTAGATGGTATAAAGGTTGAAAATGAATATATAAGTTTAATTATTCTTCCAAAGTTAGGTGCAAAGATAGCATCATTAATATACAAGCCTCAAAATTTTGAGGTATTAGCTCAGCCAACATTAAATAGATATACCCTTGCTGAGTACGGTGATAAATTTGAAAAATATGATACGTCAGGAATAGATGAGATGTATCCAACGATAGATGAGTGTGTTTATCCTTATGATGGCTATGACCGAAAAATGCCTGATCATGGAGAGCTTTGGAGTATACCATGGAAAGTTGAAGTTATAAATGATGAAATAGTATGTAGTGTTTCAGGGGTTAATTTCAAATATGAATTTGAAAGAAGAATAAAATTAGATAAAAACATTATTAGATTAAACTATAAAGTAAAAAATACTGGTACTTGTCAGCTATATGGACTTTGGGCATTCCATGGACTTGTTGCATGTGATGATGAAAGCAAAATATTATTAGATGCAGAAAAAGTAATGAATGTCCATAAAAGTAGTGTTTATGGAGATGTAGGGAATATACATCTATTCCCTGAAACTTATGATGTGATAGGCAAAAAAGTTAGGGTTGATAGAATTGGACCTAGAACCCTTGAAAAGACAGAAAAGTTTTATGTATATGGAGAGATTAAGAAGGGGGAAGCGGGATTAACCTTAAATAAAAATAAGCTACTGTATAAATTATTATTCCCCAAAGATAAAATACCATACCTAGGAGTTTGGATAAATGAAGGTGGATTTAAGGGAGAATATAATTGTGCACTTGAGCCTTCAAATGCTTTTTATGATTCTGTTGAAATAGCTAAGGAATATGGTAAAATAAAACCATTAGGTGTAAATGAAGAAGAAACTTGGTATCTTGATATTGTTCTTGAAGAATTAGTTTAGGAGGGGTTTCATGAATATTTTAGTAACTGGTGGAGCAGGTTATATTGGTTCCCATACTGTTAAAATGCTAAATAAAATGGGCAAAAACGTAGTAGTATATGACAACTTAGTTAAAGGTCACAGAGCTGCAGTTAAATGCCCTAATTTTGTTGAGGGAGACATATTTGACAGCGAAAAGCTTGAGTGGACAATAAAAAATTATAATATTGACTCAGTTGTTCACTTTGCAGCCTATAGCCTAGTTGGAGAGTCAATGGAAAAGCCTCAAATGTACTACTATAACAACGTACAGGGAACATTGAATCTACTTGATGTAATGCTTAAAAATAATGTTAAAAAGCTTGTATTTTCATCTACAGCGGCAGTTTATGGAGAACCAGAAAGGGTTCCAATAACAGAGGATATTTCAAAAAATCCAACAAATGTTTATGGTAAAACCAAGCTTATTATGGAAAATGCAATGGAGGATTATTCAAGATCCTATGGTTTAAAATATATAGCTTTAAGATATTTTAATGCCTGTGGTGCAGATGTTGAAGGTGATATAGGTGAGGACCACAGCCCAGAAACACACTTAATTCCACTTGTTCTTCAAACTTGTCTTGGAAAGAGGGAAAGTATAAAAATATTTGGAGATGATTACAACACTAAAGATGGAACATGTGTAAGAGACTATATTCATGTAAATGATTTAGCAGAGGCACATATACTTGCTCTTGAGGCACTATATGAAGGAAGAGATTCGAATGTGTATAATTTAGGAAATGGAAATGGTTTTACAGTAAAGGAGATAATAGAGGCAGCAGAGGAAGTTACAGGAATTAATATAAAGAAGGAGATAGCACCAAGAAGAGCAGGAGATCCAGCTGTATTAATTGCAAGTTCAGATAAAATTAAGCGTGAATTAAATTGGAATCCTAAGTTTACAGATATTAAAAAGATAATAGAAACTGCTTGGAGATGGCATAAGAATCATCCAAATGGATATGGCGATAAGTAATTGTCTTAAAAAAACAAAGCCCCATGAATGTTTAAATATATTCATGGGGCTTATAGTTTCTAAATTTATTTCTTTATTTTTATTATTATCTGATGTATCCACATACCTATTGTAATTGAAAAAAGAAGTATTGCATTTAACACATAGGCTAAATCCTTCATTCCTTCTGATGGCTGTGTTTTTGCCTTTATGATTAAAAATACCCCAAATAGAACAATTACAATAGAAGTAATAAATGAAATTTTAATTGATTTAAATATCTTCCACAGTACAAAAGAGAATGCAGCACCAATTAATATACATAATGGGAAAATAATATATTGCATTGTATCCCTCCTTTATTCAATTATACTATTAAATTTTGGAACATAAAACAAAAATTCTTTAAATATTTATTTATATTGAAGTATTTTTTAGGAGGATTACTTTGAGGGGGATATGTATTAAAAGATACAGAAAGTTTAATAGAATAAAATCACCCTTGGGATGTTTGCTATATGTATATTTACTTATAATGCTTATTGCTTTTATATTAATTTTAATAATCTATTTATCAAAGGAGCCCAAGAAACCTCCTCAAAATGAAATAAAAATATCAAAAATAAAAAGAAGCGAAGCATTTAAACGAGGAATGGAAATGATAAATTTTGTGTGGAAATACGATGCATCTAAAAATGGTGTTGTAGATAACAATGAAATTACAATGCCTAGACACTTAAAGGATGGTGAACTAACAAGTGGAATACCCTATTGCTGGGGAGGATATATATCACTTGATATGAGCAATCAACCACAAATTAAAAATTTTAAAGATGCACTAGATAAGGGACTAATAGCAGGCAATATCAATACAAATGGAGGATATAAACAATTAACTGCTGGACTTGACTGTTCTGGCTTTGTTGGGGCTGTATTTAAAATTCCTATAAAGATATCTACCCAGACGCTTGGGGATTATTTTCATCCAATAAAATTTGAGGATTTAAAACCTATGGATATAATAAATCATGAAAAATATCATGTGTTTATTTATCTTAAGGAATCAGCAGATAAGAAGGGCATTATTGTAATGGAGGCAACAACCGGAAAAAATGAAGTCTTTGATAGAACAACTATAAGTTATAGAAGCTATTCTGAGATAAAAAAATATATTGATAACGGTACATATGTTCCTATGAGATATAATAAGATAGTAGAAGATGATATAGACTTTTTTAAGGATGAAAATGAATTTAATAACTTCGATTATTTAGCTACTAATATTGTATTAGATGAAGAATATAAAGGATATATAGACTATGCAGGCGATGTAGATATATATTCAGTTAGGTTAAAGGAAGGAGAGTATAAACTAAAAATTGAAAGTGAAAAACCTATTTTGATTGAACTGTATTGTGAAGATGGAAATATACTAAAGATGAACGTTGATAAATTAAATGAAGCTGTTTTTAATATACAAGAAAGTAAAATGCTAAAGATAAAGATTTATTCTAAAGATTTAATGTATAAATTCAAATATAGCTTAAAATTAATGAATATATAGCCATAGAATAAAAATTTTAGCCTGCTAAAAATAGCAGGTGTTATTTTTCTAAAAAATGGTATATAATAAAATAAAAGATTTTGGTGGTGGGGATATGAATAGTTTAGCTCTTAAAATAGCTTGGGATGTACATAAAAATCAAAAAAGAAAGGGTTCTAATGCACCATATATAATTCATCCTATAGAGGTTGCTGTAATATTACTTGAAAATGGTGCAGATGAAGATTTAATAACTGCAGGTCTTTTGCATGATACACTAGAGGATATAACAAGTGGGAGAGCAGAGCTTTTAAAGTTAATAAAAGCTAATTTTTCAAAGAGGGTTGTTAACATTGTTTTAGCTGTATCAGAACAAGAAAAGATTTCAATAAACAGAACTCTCACAAGAAGTGAAAAAATAAATACGTGGAGAGTCAGGAAACAGGAATCAATTGATAAATTGAAGATATCAGATCTAGATGTAAAGATGCTTTCGTGTGCAGATAAGTTAAGTAATGTAAGAAGCATGATAGAGGATTATAAGATGATGAAGGACAACTTATGGACTATGTTTAATGCTGGATATGATGATCAAAAATGGTACTATACTGAAATTTTAAAGGTCTTTAAAGACTTAAATAATTATCCTATGTATAAAGAACTTGAATATAAAGTAAATTTACTATTCAGGTAATTTTATCCACAAACTTATTAACATATGTGGATAAAATTAACATTCAAGGGATGATTTTTTAAATTATTAGGAGGATGTATATGAGGGGGATAATTGAGTGTTTGGAGGAAAATCCAATAATAGCAGCTGTTAAAGATGATAGTGACATAGAATACGTACTTAAAACAGATGTTAAGGTTATATTTATGCTATTTGGAAGTATATTAAATATAAAAGAATATGTTGATAAGTTAAAGAGAAATGGAAGGAGAGTATTTGTACATATCGACCTAATTAATGGTTTAGGTAAGGATGAAGAGGCTGTAAAGTTTTTAGGTAAAATTGGTGTGGATGGAATAATAACAACAAAACCAACTTTGATAAAGGCTATAAAAAACGAAGGATTAATTTCAATACAGAGGCTCTTTATGATAGATTCGCGATCATTAGAAACAGGAATAAAAAGTATAATTGAAGATAAACCCCATGCAGTTGAGATAATGCCCGGTTTAGCAAGCAAAGTAATAGGTAGAATACATGAACAGGTACATATACCAATTATCGTTGGAGGATTAATGTGTGATAAATTTGATATTATAAGTGCATTATCCAATGGAGCTCTTGCTATTTCGACATCTACAAGGGAATTATGGAATGAATAAGAAAGTGGTGTCATTTTGACACCACTTTTTTTGACATAAAAAAAGCCCGGGGGGGATCCCGGGAATGGGTAAATGGGTTGGGGTTTGTTTGTTGCCGCATAATTATAATAACACAAATTATTAATTTTGTGTATTAATTTTTTGTAAAAAAATGATGTAAAATGTCGAACGGAATTTTAAATGTGAGCATATAATGGTTAAGGGGGATATTATGTATTGTATAAGACTTTTACAAAAACCTTGTGATAACAAAGACCTTGAGTATAATTATGAAAATATCATTTATGATAAGTATGGGATAATTGGTTTAGAATTGAATGAATGTGCAAATTGCTTGAAGGCAAATGTTTTAAAAAAGATTAAGGCAAGAAGCCTTATTATTAATAACTACCTATTTGATAAAATAAGCAGGTATATTAAAGATTATGGTTACGATGTTGAAAGTGTATTAACAGAAGAAGGGGATGTTTTAAAGATTAGGTGTACTTCAATAGACAATTATGTTGAGATATCATATTGTGGTGTAGTTTCTATGCAGGATATTGATCTTGAGCTGATTGATGAATTTGTTCCTTTGTTATTAGGGGATGATTAATATGATTAGTAAGATACTAAAAAATTTATCTTTTCAAGCATTGATGTCTAAATTATTAGTAATATATTTAGTATATGTTAAGGGGTTTAGTATTCTTAGACTATTTACCTTTACAAATGGTTTTAAAGATACAGCTTTGATAGCAGGAGATATGGCAATTCTATCATATCTATTAGACCAAATCCTACTAAGAATGTTTAGAAGATATATAAATGTTTATGTATCAATTAAAAATTTAAAAACTGCAGAAAATGTTACTATATTCTACAGAGATTCTGAAGCAATTCAAAAGGTTATGCTAACAGTGTCAATAAAGTGTAGAAGTAAATTGATACTAAATTTTATTAAATATTTAATAAGGGGAGATAAAGTTATTTTAAAATTAAAGTGGGCACACGATACTTGGCTTAGTTTTCAAAGGATAAATGGATTGTTGACTATGAACCAAAACTCACTATTTTATGCTGAAACGGATGGCTTGTGTATAAACTTATTTGATCCTCTACAGGTAAATGAGGTTGAGGCAGAAATAATAGATACACCTTTACTGGTAACTTGTGATATGGGAGATAAAACTGAAGGGGAGATAATAAATGAAATAAATTATATAACAAAAAACAAATTTAAATGCTGTATTGTTGACTTTCTTATAAATCTTTGGGTAGATGTATTTTATGTTCCACATAAAATAAAGGTTGTATAAACAGTTTTTTGGGGTATAATTAAAATGAATATGTATAAGGGGAGATACAAATGAAGGATTTTATAGTAATTGGTATAGAATCAAGTTGTGATGAAACATCATGTGCTGTTATAAAAAATGGAAGAGAGGTTTTATCAAATATAATATCTTCACAGGTTGATATACACAAAAAATTTGGAGGAGTAGTACCTGAGGTTGCATCAAGAAAACATGTTGAGGTTATTAGTAATGTAGTAAAAGAGGCTTTAGAAGAGGCAAAAATAAGCTTAAGTGATATTGATTTAGTTGCTGCAACTTATGGCCCAGGTC
This sequence comes from Thermobrachium celere DSM 8682, assembly GCF_000430995.1. GTDB lineage: Bacteria > Bacillota > Clostridia > Clostridiales > Caloramatoraceae > Thermobrachium > Thermobrachium celere. Next base: position 1,826,254 of record NZ_HF952018.1, on the reverse strand, counting down.
TTGTAGGTGCACTTTTAGTTGGATTGTCCTATGCAAAGGGATTGGCTCTTTCACTTAATAAGCCCTTTGTTGGTGTAAATCATATTGAGGGCCATATTGCAGCAAACTACATAGCACATAAGGATCTAGAGCCTCCATATTTATGCCTTGTTGTATCAGGCGGCCATACACATCTTGTTTTGGTTAAGGATTACACTGAATTTGAAGTGCTTGGTAGAACAAGGGATGATGCTGCTGGAGAGGCATATGATAAAGTAGCAAGAGCTTTAGGACTTGGTTATCCAGGAGGTCCATTAATTGATAGAATAGCAAAAGAGGGAAATGAATATGCAGTTGATTTTCCAAAGGCATATCTAGAAGATGGCAGTTTTGATTTTTCATTTAGCGGACTAAAGTCTGCTGTTTTAAATTATTTAAATAAAATGAATATGACAGGTAAGGAGATAAAAAGAGAGGATGTAGCAGCAAGTTTCCAAAGAGCAGTTGTAGAGATACTTGTTGAAAAAACAGTAAAAGCAGCTCAAAAATATAACATGAATAAGATATGCCTTGCAGGTGGAGTAGCTGCTAATTCAAAATTAAAACTAGAAATGTCTAATGAATGTGAAAAAAGAGGTATAAAGTTTTACTATCCACCTGTAAGTTTATGTACAGATAATGCAGCAATGATTGCAGCAGCAGGATATTATAATTATAAAAGTGGCATAGTGTCGAATTTAGGGTTAAATGCATACCCTTCATTAAAAATTGGGCAAAGATTGTAGAAAATGTGGATATTTTGGATATGTTAACATTATACATGTGGACAAAGTGGATAAACTATTGAAATATACACAAATTAACCTATATAATATGTGGATAAATTTGTGGACAATGTGGATATAACTTAATTTTTTGAAAAAAATAAAGATATTTAATATTAGATATCTTGATTTTAACAATTAAACAATGTATATAAACTAAAGAAATATTTAATAAAGAAATAGATAATTGAAGAAAAATCAAAAAAGAAGATGAAAAATGTAAAAAAATCTTTTCATTTAGAAAAATTTGTTTTATTATATAATTAAGTTAATTCATGTGAACGTTTGAACTTTTGTGTTGATTTAGGGGGAAGTCTAATGGATTATGATAAATACTTCCAAAGAGGTGTTAGGTATACCCTGATTAACACCGATGATGATTATGGATATGATATAATAGCAGCATATATTTCATGGGGATTAAAAAACAATAGAAAGTGTTATTATTTTGTAGATAGAGATGTTTTAGTAAATTTAGATTTTTATTTAAAGCAAGTCAATCTTGATTTGATAGAGTTAATGGCAAATAACAAATTAACAATTCAATCGTCAAAGATGTTCTTTTCAAATAATAGCATCAACTCTGCCTTTGATAATATAGTTAGATTAACCAATGAAGCTTTAGAAGATGGATATGATGGTATAGCTGTTATTTCAGATAGAGAGTCCTTCTGCCATAGTGACTATGATGAGCAGTTTCTATATAATTATGAAAAGCAACTTGATGAGATATTTGATAAATATCCAGTTTCGGCTATAAGTTGTTATAACATAGATAAATTTGGGGTAGATGCTCTTTTTGCTATAACTCACTTAAATCCAAACTTTATCTACAAAAATAATGATGAAGTATATGTACATCTAGCAGGTGATGAACTTTTTACAAAAGAAGAAACTTTAGGGATTGTTCAAGAGTTTTTAAAAAAGAGGGAAAAAATATTAAGAGAAAATAGAGTTTATAAGTTTATAAGCAAGCTATCAGGTGAACTTTCCTATAAAAAAGATGAGGGTGAAATATTAGAAACTGCATTAAGTATAATATGTAACTCAATATCAGCAAATAGAGGATTTGTTGTTCTTTTTAATAATAATGAGGTACCTAAAGATTTTAACTCTGAACATATTATATCTTATAACATTACAGAGGATATTATAAATACTTATAAACAGCACTTATTAAGTGGATTATATGATCCTAAAGTCACATTTTCTAAACTAAATTGTTTAGTTTTTAATGCTAGGGATCTTAAGGGTACTACTAAGGAAATAATGGATAAAAACAATATATTATCTTGTATTACAATACCAATTAAGTTTAATGATGATATACTAGGATGTATGTGGCTTTCAAGTCAAGACAAATACTTTTCATTTGAGGATAGTTCAGAGTTTTTATATATGGTTTGTCAAACAATTGGTAAGATGTTGGCTGAATTTAGAAGATATAAAAAAATACAGGATAGCTTAATACAAGCAAGAAAGATGCAAGCATTAGGTGAATTAACAGGTGGTATTGCACATGAGTTTAATAATATATTAACTCCAATATTAGGCTATATACAGATACTAAAAAATAATATAGATGATCCCATACTTAATAGATATATTGAGCTTATTGAGGAAAGTGCAAAGGATGGGGCAAAGATAGTAAAGAGAATACAGGAGTTTTCAAAATCTAAACATAAAGAAAAGGAACTTTGTGATATAAACAGAATAATAATTCAGTCTGTGGAGATAACAAAACCTAAGTGGACATATGAGTCTCAAATATGTAAAAAGAGTATAGAAGTTAAGTTGGATTTAAAAGCAAAGGGATTTGTTGAAGGTACAGCTACAGAATTAAGAGAGGTTTTTGTAAATATAATATCTAATGCTATAGATGCAATGCCAAATGGAGGATTATTAAAAATAGTTTCTTATAATAAAAATGGCAATATTATAATTAAAATTAGAGATACTGGTATAGGAATGACAGATGAAGTTAAGGAAAAAATATTTGAGCCATTCTTTACAACTAAAAATGAACGTGGAAATGGACTTGGGCTTTCTATTGTTTACTCAATAATTAAGGAGATGAATGGTACTATTGATGTAGTAAGTAAGGTAAATGAAGGAACAGAATTTGAAATAAGATTGCCAGCTAAGGGAACAGGTTTGAGCATTGAATATTTAAGTGAAAATAAAGAGGAAAGAAGAGCTCATAGAGTATTAGTAATAGATGATCAAGAGCCTGTAGCAGAGGCAGTTTCAGAGATGCTTAAAAATCTAGGTCATATATCAGAATATGTAGTTGATGATGAAGAGGCACTTGAATTTATCAATAAGAAAGATTATGATGCAGTAATGTGTGATTTAGCAATGCCAAATTGTACAGGCATTGAATTAGCTGAAAGGATAAAGTCAGTAAAGAATATACCAGTTATACTTATGACAGGTTGGTTAGGAAACTTGAGTGAAGATGAAAAGAATCATGTAGATGAAATAGTTCAAAAACCTTTTTCAATTGAAGAGCTAAGAGATGTAATACAAAAGGTGTGTAAAATTAAAGTGGGCTAAAAGGCCCACTTTATTCTTTAAATAGATTAGATTCATTTAATCTATAGCTTAGTATCATTAAGCTCTCACTTAGATGAACGTTTTCAACAATGACATCATCTGGTACTACCAAATCAGTTGGAGCAAAATTCCAAATTCCCTTTATTCCGTTTCTAACCATTATATCAGCAATTGATTGAGCTTGTTCCTTTGGAACACATATAATACCGATATCTGTAGGATTTTCCTTAAGGTATGTATCTAGATATTCTACATCCTTAACTTCAATGTCTCTAATTTTTATTCCTATTAGTTTAGGATTTTTATCAAATATTGCTTGAAGATGAAAACCTAATCTTTCAAATTTGCTGTAGTTTGCCACAGCTTGACCAATGTTACCTGCACCAACTATAACTGTCTTATACTCCTTATCTAGTCCTAATATTTTTCCAATTTGATTATATAGGTCTTTAACATTATAGCCATATCCTTGTTGTCCGAAGTCCCCAAAGCAGTTTAGGTCTTGTCTAATTTGAGAAGCTGTAAACCCTATTCTTTCTGAAAGTTCTTTAGATGATATTCTATCTATATCTTTTCTTAAAAGTTCACCTAAATATCTGTGATATTTTGGCAATCTTCTGATAACTGCCATTGAAATTTTAGTTTCCTTAGCCATTAGCTCACTTCCCATCCTTTGAAATTTCCCCTACTTTATATGTTATAATATGCATGAAAATATGTCAATTACCTAAAAAGTCTTGCTTGTCTTAAATGATAGTATTAAAATTAATCTGTTAGTCTATTTTAATCAGAGGTGAAAAAATGGCAGTTCTTTATATAAATAATATAAAAAAATCCTATGGAACTGATGTTGTATTAGATGATGTAAACCTAATTATAAATGAAGGGGATAAAATAGGTTTTGTTGGCAGAAATGGTGCAGGAAAAACTACACTATTTAAGATAATAGCAGGAACATTAAAGCAGGATGAAGGGGAAATAATATTACAAAAAGGTAAATCTTTAGGATATTTATCTCAAAATCTTGATATTGACGAAGATTTAACTGCATTTGAAGAGGTAATGAAGGTTTTTTCAGATGTAAAGCAACTAGAAATAAGAATGCGTGAAATTGAGATGGAGCTTTCTAATCCTAATTCCGATCATGAAAAACTTCTTAAGGAATATGGTAGACTTCAGACTGAGTTTGAGCATAGGAATGGATATAGCTGTGAAAGTTTTGCAAAGGGAGTATTAATTGGACTTGGATTATTAGAGGAGGAAGTAAACAAGAAATTATGTTATCTATCTGGTGGACAAAAGACAAGAGTAGCACTAGCAAAGCTGCTTTTAAAAAATCCTGATGTACTTCTACTTGATGAGCCAACAAATCATCTTGATTTAGGTGGAATTGCCTTTTTGGAAAACTTTTTAAAGGAGTACAAAGGAACTGTTCTTATTATATCGCATGATAGATATTTCCTAGATGTGATAACAAATAGGACTGTAGAAGTAATTAATGGAAAAGTTGAAGACTATAGTGGAAACTATTCTTATTTTATAAAGGAAAGAAAAAACAGAAAAGAGCAGAGGGTAAAGGAATATGAACTAAAACAAAAGGAAATAAAAAGGCTTGAGGAGATGATTGAAAGATTTAGATCCTTTAATCGTGAAAAGAGTATAAAGCAGGCTGAAAGCAAAGAGAAAATGCTTTTAAGATTAGAAGAAACTTTAGGAGAAAAGCCAGTTGTCTATGAAGAGAATGTTAAGATTAGTTTTGATACAAAAATAAAAAGCGGTAATGATGTTCTTTATATTGAAGGATTATCAAAGGCATATGGAGAAAAGACTCTTTTTAATAATATAAATTTAATGATTAGAAGAGGAGAAAAGGTTGCTTTAATTGGTGAGAATGGTAGAGGTAAAAGTACACTTCTTAAAATTATTAAAGGGGAAGTTGAGGCAGATAGTGGATATATAAGACTTGGAAGAAATGTAGAAATAGGATACTACGATCAGGAACAGAAGGATTTAAATCCAGAAAAGACAATTTTAGATGAAGTATGGGATGAATTTCCACAAAAAACAGTAAGAGAAATTAGAAATGCTCTAGCAGCCTTTTTATTTAAGGGTGATGATGTATTTAAGCAGATAAAGGATTTATCAGGTGGAGAAAAGTGTAGATTGAATTTACTTAAACTAATGCTTAAAAAATCCAACTTTTTACTTCTAGATGAGCCTACAAATCATCTTGATATTTTAACTAGAGAAGAACTAGAGGATGCGCTTTTAGAATATGACGGAACAATATTTGTAATATCCCATGATAGATACTTTTTAAATAAAGTTGTTCAAAGAATATGTGAACTTGAGGAAAATAATATCGTTGAATATCTTGGAAACTACGATTATTATGTAGCAAAAAAGAATGCAAGTGAAGAAGATATAGTTATAAACGAAGAAGGTAAAACAAAAACACAAATAGAAAAAGAAAAGAAAAAGTTAAGAGAGCAGAGGGAGAAGATTAAAAATATAAAAAATGAGATAAAGAAGGTTGAAAAGGAAATAGAAGAAAAAGAAATTGCAATATCAGAGTTAGAAGAGGAACTATGTAGGGAAGAGGTTTATACAAATCCTGAAAGGGCAAAGGAAGTAAATCAAAGGATCATAGAGCTAAAACAGGAGCTTGATGAGTGCTATGAATATTGGGAACAATTAAATATTATGTTGGAAGAATAATCGATAGGTACCTAATTATGTGCATAAATTAGCATTTTGTAGATTTTTGCACATAATTAAGGTGCCTTTGTTTTTTACGAAAATTTTAAAGTTGATAGAATATTATGAAAATACTATAATAAGAATTGGGGAGGCAGAAAATGTTATCAATTTAACAATGGGGGGATAATATGGAGAACATTTCATTTGAAAAAAGGGATAATGTTGCAATTCTAAAAATTTCACGTCCAAAATTTCTCAATGCATTAAACTCAGAAACTTTACGTGAGCTTGAAATGGCAATTGATGATATACAAAAGGATAAAGATATATATGCACTTGTTATAACTGGCGAAGGCAATAAGGCTTTTGTTGCAGGAGCTGACATAAAAGAGATGTCTAATATGTCTGTATTTGAGGCAAGAGAATTTTCAATTTTAGGAAACAGAGTATTTAGAAAAATTGAAGGGTTAGAGATACCAACTATTGCAGCAGTAAATGGGTATGCATTAGGTGGTGGATGTGAATTAAGTCTATGTTGTGATATTAGAATTGCATCAGAAAATGCGAAATTTGGACAACCTGAGGTAACTCTAGGTATTACACCAGGATTTGGAGGAACACAAAGGCTTGCAAGAATAATTGGAACATCAAGGGCAAAAGAGCTTATATTTACAGGTAGGATGATAGATGCAAAAGAGGCTGAAAAAATTGGTTTAGTTAATAAAGTAGTACCTCAAGAAAGTTTAATGGATGAGGTAATGGATTTAGCAAATTCAATAGCAAAGAATGCTCCACTTGCGGTTAGAATGTGTAAAGTTGCAATAAATAGAGGAATAGATGTTGACATAGAAACAGGTATTCAATATGAAGCTGAAATATTTGCACATTGTTTTTCAACAGAGGATCAAAAGGATGCAATGGCAGCCTTTTTAGAAAAAAGAAAGATAGACAAGTTTAAAAACAGATAGGGGGTAACGTTTATGGATTTTTCACTAACAAGGGAACAGCAGCTTGCAAAGGAAATGTTTGAAAAGTTTGTAGAGAATGAAGTAAGACCAATTGCAGCTGAAATTGATGAAACAGAAAGATTTCCGATTGAAACTGTAAAGAAGATGGGCAAGCTTGGAATGATGGGTATCCCATTTGAAAGAGAAGTAGGGGGTGCAGGTGGAGACTTCATAACATACATCATGGCAGTTGAAGAACTTGCAAAGGCTTGTGCTACAACTTCAGTTATTCTATCTGCCCACACATCCCTATGCTGCTGGCCAATATATACATTTGGTACAGATGAGCAGAAACAAAAATATCTTCCAAAGCTTTTAAAGGGAGAGTATCTTGGTGCCTTTGCACTAACTGAACCAAACGCAGGAACAGATGCAGCAAGTCAGCAGACAACAGCAAAGCTTGAGGGAGACTACTACATACTAAATGGTAGCAAGGTATTTATAACAAACGGTGGATATGCTGATGTATTTATTGTTTTTGCTATGACAGATAGAAGCAAAGGAACAAAGGGAATATCAGCCTTCATCGTAGAGAAGGGATTTGAAGGCTTTTCAATAGGAAAAATTGAGGAGAAGATGGGTATTCGTGCTTCCTCAACAGCAGAGTTAATTTTTAAAGATTGTAAGGTTCCAAAGGAAAATCTACTTGGTAAAGAAGGTATGGGCTTTAAGATTGCTATGGCAACACTAGATGGCGGTAGAATAGGTATTGCAGCACAGGCTCTNTGAAGAACTTGCAAAGGCTTGTGCTACAACTTCAGTTATTCTATCTGCCTAYACATCCCTATGCTGCTGGCCAATATATACATTTGGTACAGATGAGCAGAAACAAAAATATCTTCCAAAGCTTTTAAAGGGAGAGTATCTTGGTGCCTTTGCACTAACTGAACCAAACGCAGGAACAGATGCAGCAAGTCAGCAGACAACAGCAAAGCTTGAGGGAGACTACTACATACTAAATGGTAGCAAGGTATTTATAACAAACGGTGGATATGCTGATGTATTTATTGTTTTTGCTATGACAGATAGAAGCAAAGGAACAAAGGGAATATCAGCCTTCATCGTAGAGAAGGGATTTGAAGGCTTTTCAATAGGAAAAATTGAGGAGAAGATGGGTATTCGTGCTTCCTCAACAGCAGAGTTAATTTTTAAAGATTGTAAGGTTCCAAAGGAAAATCTACTTGGTAAAGAAGGTATGGGCTTTAAGATTGCTATGGCAACACTAGATGGCGGTAGAATAGGTATTGCAGCACAGGCTCTAGGTATTGCCGAAGGCGCACTAAATGAGGCTGTAAAGTACATGAAGGAGAGAAAACAGTTTGGAAAGCCTATTGCAACATTCCAAGGCCTACAGTTCTATATAGCAGAGATGGCAACTAAGGTTGAGGCTGCAAGAAACTTAGTGTACAAGGCTGCTTGGAAAAAGCAGACAGGACAAAACTACAGCATGGATGCTTCTATGGCAAAGCTTTACGCTTCAGAAACTGCTATGGAGGTTACAACTAAGGCTGTTCAGATATTTGGTGGTTATGGATATACTAAGGACTACCCTGTTGAAAGAATGATGAGGGATGCTAAGATCACTGAAATATACGAAGGAACTTCAGAAGTTCAAAAGATGGTTATTTCTGCAAACATTCTAAAGTAGTGGGGTGAGGGTATGAATATTTTAGTTTTTATAAAGCAGGTTCCAGATACTAACGAAGTTAGAATAGATCCAAAGACAGGAACTCTAATTCGTGAAGGTGTTCCAAGTATTATAAATCCAGATGATAAAAATGCAATTGAAGAGGCACTTAGAATAAAGGAAGAGGTTGGAGCTAAGGTAACTGTTGTTACTATGGGACCACCTCAAGCAGAAAAGGCTCTAAGAGAAGCACTTGCTATGGGTGTTGATGAGGCTGTTTTATTAACAGATAGAGCATTTGCAGGGGCAGATACTTGGGCAACATCCCTTGTTCTTGCAAAGGCTGCAGAAAAGCTTGGCTATGACTTAATATTTGCAGGAAGACAGGCAATAGATGGTGATACTGCACAGGTTGGACCTGAAATTGCGGAGCACTTAAACCTTCCTCAAGTTACATATGTTGAAAAGGTTGAGGTTTTAGATGGTGAAGTTAGGGTAAGACGTGCACTAGAGGATGGATACGAAACGCTACGCGTTAAGCTTCCTTGCCTTTTAACTTGTATTAAGGAGTTAAATAATCCAAGATATATGAATATATATGACATATTCACTTGCTATAGCAAGGAAATTAAGGTTATGGGACTTTCAGATTTAGGACTACAAAAGGAAGAGGTTGGTCTTTTAGGTTCACCAACTAAGGTTAAAAAGTCCTTTACTAAAGGTCCTAAGGCTCAGGGCGAAAAGTTTGACTTGCCAGCTCATGAGGCAGCAAGTATCATCACTGAAAAACTAAAGGGTATGCACCTTATATAAGGAGGCGATAGTATGAAAAAGGGCGTTTGGGTTATTGCGGAGCAAAGAGATGGTAATCTTCAAAAGGTTAGCCTTGAGCTTTTAGGTAAGGCAAGGGAGATTGCAGATAAGCTTGATGGTGAAGTTGTTGCAGTTTTATTAGGATATGAAGTAGACAAGTTAACAGATACCTTAATCCACCATGGTGCAGATAGGGTTATATTAATAGATAACATCAATTTAAAACACTATACAACAGATGCCTACACTAAGGCAATTTGTGAACTAGCAAATGAAAAGAAACCTGAAATCATATTTATAGGTGCAACATATATAGGACGTGACCTTGGTCCAAGAGTTGCCGCAAGGCTAAAAACAGGACTTACAGCAGACTGTACAGGCCTTGATGTAGATGATGAAACAAAGAACCTTCTTATGACTCGTCCAGCCTTTGGCGGAAATATTATGGCAACAATTGAGTGTCCAAACCATAGACCTCAAATGTCAACTGTAAGACCAGGGGTGTTTAATGTTCCTTGTGCTGATTATGCAAGAAAGGGAGAAGTTGAAAGATTTAATGTTGAYATAAAGGAAGATGATATAAAGGTTAAGATTGAAGAGATTGTAAAGTCAATGAAGGAGAAGATAGATATAACTGAAGCAGATATTATAGTTGCAGGTGGACGTGGAGTTGGAAATAAGGAAGGGTTTAATTTACTTAAGGAGCTTGCAGATGTACTTGGAGGAATAGTTGCAGGTTCAAGAGCAGCTGTTGACTCAGGATGGATAGAAAAGGACAGACAAGTAGGACAAACAGGAAAGACAGTAAGACCAAAGCTTTACATTGCCTGCGGTATTTCAGGTGCTATTCAGCATCTTGCTGGTATGCAGGAGAGTGAGTATATAGTGGCTATAAACAAGGATGGAGATGCTCCAATTATGTCTGTTGCAGACCTTGCTATTGTTGGAGACCTATATAAAGTTGTTCNTTTAGGTTAAGGCAAGGGAGGATTGCAGATAAGCTTGATGGTGAAGTTGTTGCAGTTTTATTAGGATATGAAGTAGACAAGTTAACAGATACCTTAATCCACCATGGTGCAGATAGGGTTATATTAATAGATAACATCAATTTAAAACACTATACAACAGATGCCTACACTAAGGCAATTTGTGAACTAGCAAATGAAAAGAAACCTGAAATCATATTTATAGGTGCAACATATATAGGACGTGACCTTGGTCCAAGAGTTGCCGCAAGGCTAAAAACAGGACTTACAGCAGACTGTACAGGCCTTGATGTAGATGATGAAACAAAGAACCTTCTTATGACTCGTCCAGCCTTTGGCGGAAATATTATGGCAACAATTGAGTGTCCAAACCATAGACCTCAAATGTCAACTGTAAGACCAGGGGTGTTTAATGTTCCTTGTGCTGATTATGCAAGAAAGGGAGAAGTTGAAAGATTTAATGTTGATATAAAGGAAGATGATATAAAGGTTAAGATTGAAGAGATTGTAAAGTCAATGAAGGAGAAGATAGATATAACTGAAGCAGATATTATAGTTGCAGGTGGACGTGGAGTTGGAAATAAGGAAGGGTTTAATTTACTTAAGGAGCTTGCAGATGTACTTGGAGGAATAGTTGCAGGTTCAAGAGCAGCTGTTGACTCAGGATGGATAGAAAAGGATAGACAAGTAGGACAAACAGGAAAGACAGTAAGACCAAAGCTTTACATTGCCTGCGGTATTTCAGGTGCTATTCAGCATCTTGCTGGTATGCAGGAGAGTGAATATATAGTGGCTATAAACAAGGATGGAGATGCTCCAATTATGTCTGTTGCAGACCTTGCTATTGTTGGAGACCTATATAAAGTTGTTCCAGAACTTATTAATGAAATTAAGGCCTATAAGCAGTCCTGTGAAGTAATGTAAAGGGGGATATATTATGAAAATATTTGTAGTGGGATGCGGAACAATGGGCAGTGGAATAGTTCAATGCTTTGCCCAAAGTGGTTTTAGTGTAACAATGTATGATATTAAAGAAGAGTATGTAGAGAGAGGATATGGTTTAATCAATAAGTCTTTATCAAAGCTAGTTGAAAAGGGAAAAATGGATGAAGAAAAGAAAAACAATATTCTAAACAACATAACAAAATCAGTAAATATTGAGGATGCAAAGGATGCAGACGTGGTTGTTGAGGCTGTTTTTGAAAATATGGATGTAAAGAAGGATATTTTTAGTAAGCTAGATGCTATATGCAAAGAAGATACTGTTCTTGCTACAAATACATCATCTTTATCAATAACAGAGATTGCAGCAGCAACTAAAAGGCCAGATAAAGTAATTGGAATGCATTTCTTTAATCCTGCACCAGTTATGAAGCTTATTGAAATTATAAGAGGTATAGCAACTTCAGATGAAACCTTTGAAAAGATAAAGGATTTATCAATAAAAATAGGAAAAGACCCAGTTGAAGTTAAAGAATCAGCAGGATTTGTTGTAAATAGGCTTTTAATTCCAATGATAAATGAAGCAGTAGCACTTCTTGCTGAAGGAGTAGCAACAGCAGAAGACATTGATAAAGCTATGAAGCTTGGTGCAAATCATCCAATGGGACCACTTGAATTAGCAGACTTTATAGGAAATGATGTAAACCTTGCAATTATGGAAACATTATACAATGAAACAGGTGATCCAAAGTATAGACCGCATCCACTTTTAAGAAAAATGGTAAGAGCAGGATACTTAGGAAGAAAAACAGGAAGGGGATTTTATAACTATAAATAATAAAAGGCGGCGTTAATTTAACGCCGCTTTTATTTAGGAGTAATAATTGAGAGGGGTATTCTAAAACTAGTTTTTGTTTAGTTTAATGTATAAGTTAATTAGTCTATCTAATTCTTTGCTCATATAGAGCACCTTATCGGTATTTGTTCCAAGCCTTAGCACTTCTTTATTTAATCTTTCTCTAAGAATTTCCATTCTCAAGTTTAGTAGCTGATTTGTATATTTTAGCATAAGAACTTGATTTCCTCTTTTTAGTTTCAACATTTCCCCTCCCCACATTTGAGTACTACTATTAAAGACAGTACAGTTTTTGATTATACATTCTTTACAAATAAAAGGCAATAAATATTGATATATTTAAACAAAATTTAATAAATGTATAAACTTATTTAAATTTTCAATGTCGAAACATGACGAAAATTTATATATTTTCTTTTTTGTTGTCGTATGCTATAATCTCTTTTGCTGTACTAGAGTAAAGTAAATCAAAATTTTAATAATATTTAACAATTAAATAAAAATCAAGAAAGGGGAGGTAAATAATGGCTAATGGGGATAATAAAAGCAGAAACATTTTAAAGAACATTAAAATGACTTGGCTTTTTATCATTCTTATGTGCATTATTGGAACTTCCATGATTTTTATTTCATTGTTAGGAATAAACAACATGAAGATTTTAAGCTTAGATATGAATAATCTTTATAATGAGAGAATGTTACCTTCTTTACAAGTTAAAGAAATTGAAACAGAGTTTTATCAAATACGATTACCTTTTGTTCAAATGATATATTCAAACAAATATGATTTAGCTCTTGAAACAACTATTAATGAACATAAGACAAAAATTGATAATATACTCCAATCATATAGAAAAGCAAAAATGAATGAAGATCAAAAGAAAATGCTTGAAGAAGTAGAAAAAAGTTATCAATCATATATGACAGGACTATATTCAACAATAGATAAGTTAAAAGCAAATCAAACATTATCATATGCAGATGTACAACACTTAGAAGAATTAGCAAAGAATTTAGAAATTGCAATTGAAACTTTAGTTAAAGAAAATGCAACAGTAGCATCTCAGGTTGTAGATAAGGCTAATAATGCATACTTAAAATCAAGAATAATAATCATAAATTTATCAGCAGGTCTTATATTAATATCAGCAATTTTATCCTTTATACTCATCAAGCTTCTTAAAAACTCAATGGCACAAATAAACTTTGTAGCTGAGAAACTTAGTCAATATGATTTCACAGTAGAATTGGAAACAGAAGGGAAAAATGAATTTATAGAGATGAATAGATCACTTAAGCAAGTTGTGGAAAACATTAAAAGGGCTATAGGAGAAGTAAAGCTGAATGCTGAAACATTAAGTGCAAGTTCACAGGAACTTACAGCTGCATCGGAGGAAATGGCAGCTTCATCACAGGAGCTTGCTAAAACAATGGAGCAGGTAGCAGAAGGAGCCTCATCACAGGCAAATGATCTACAGGATATTATAAATTTAATTTCTGATTTAACTTCTAATATAGAAAAGGTGTATGGAGAACTTGAAAGAGTGAAAAAGGAGACTGACAACACAACAGATAAGGCGAATGTTGGTAAAATGGAAATGGATAAGCTTATAAAGTCTATTGAGGAAATAAGAAATGCCTTTGAGGTTGTTGTAGGCAAAGTAAATAATTTAACAAGTTCAGTAAAGCAGATAAGCAGTATAACAAATGTGATAAGTTCAATATCGGAGCAGACAAATCTATTAGCTTTAAATGCTGCAATTGAAGCAGCGAGAGCTGGAGAAGCAGGAAGAGGATTTGCGGTTGTTGCTGATGAGGTTAGAAAGCTAGCAGAAGAGTCCAAAAAGTCTACAGAAGAAATAGCAGAGCTTGTAAGTTCCATCCAAACAGATACAGAAGAAGTAATTAAAACATCTAATGAAGTTGAAAATTTCATTAAGTCACAAACAAGTGCAGTTGAAAATACAGTGGAATCCTTTGCTGAAATACTAGAATCTGTTGAAAATATCGCTCCTTTAATGGAAAGAACTTATGAAGGAATGAATGAAATAGTTAAATCAAAGGATGAAGTGCTTTTAAAAGTTGAGGGAGTAAGTTCTGTTGTTGAGGAAAATACAGCGGCATCTGAAGAGGTTGCAGCATCATCACAACAAATTTCAGCATCATCAGAAGAAGTTGCAGCAACTGCACAAAATCTAAGTGCTATGGCAATGGATTTAGCTAATATAGTTCAAAGATTTAAGGTTGAATGATGGGGCAGTTTTCTGCCCTTCTTTTAAGGGGAGGATTGTATGGATGGTGTTAAAGATATAGATTACTTAACATTTAGAGATTATCTTACGGGAATTTATAATAGAAATTATCTAGAAAAGTTTTTTAGAGATAAAAATTATAAAAATTTAGCTGTTGTATTTTTAGATTTTGATAATTTTAAATATATTAATGACACATATGGACACCATTTTGGCGATAAGGTTTTGATAAAATCAGCAGAAAAAATTAATAGTCTTATAAATGATGAAGGTGAACTGTTTAGATTTGGTGGTGATGAGTTTATAATTATACTTGTAAATAAATCTCTAAGTGAAGTTGAAGGGGTAGTTCAAAGGATTATAGATGAATTCAACTGTGTGTTTGAGCTTGAAGGAAAAGAAATATTTTTGACATTAAGTGCAGGAATATATATGGCAAAATCCTATGAAGACCTGTATGAAATTATAAGAAAGGCAGATTCAGCCTTATATGTTTCAAAAAAAGAAGGAAAGTCAAAATTTACTGTTTTTGAGGAGAAGATAGAAAGTCAAATTAAAAGAAGAGCAGAACTTCTAGTTAGGTTAAAGAAGGCAGTGGAAAATAAAGAATTTTATCTGATATATCAACCAATATTTGATGTTAGTAAATCAAAAGTACTTGAGGTAGAGGTTTTAACAAGGTGGAAATGTGAGGATTTAGGAGAAATTTCACCATCAGAGTTCATTCCATTACTTGAAGAGACAGGTCTAATACGTGAATTTGGGTATTTTGTATTGGAAGAGGCCTTTAAGCAGCTAAAGATATGGGATGATATTGGATTGGAATTAAAATTAAACATAAACATTTCACCTATTCAGCTTAGAGATAAAAAATTAGTTTTAAATATAAAAAAGTTAAAAGAAAAATATAAAATAGATTTAAGTAGAGTAATAATAGAAATAACAGAGACGCAGATGATCAAGAATGATGAAGTTCAAAATAAAACATTAAATCAATTAGAACAGTTAGGTATTTCTTTAGCTATTGATGATTATGGTACAGCCTATTCACAAATATTAAATACAGTAATGGTTCCAGCGAAGGAGATAAAAATTGCAAAGGAGATTATTGATTTGATAGATAAAGACATTAGAGTAAATTTAATGGTTAAGTATATGATAGAGCTATTTAGAAATTTAGGTTATTTAGTAGTAGCAGAAGGAGTTGAAAACAAGCAACAATTTGAATTCTTAAAGGAATTTAGATGTGATAAAATACAAGGATATTATATAGCTAAGCCAATGGATAATGCATCAATTATTGAGCTTATTAAAAATGGTCTAGACTTAAAATAAAAAATCTCCTCATATCGAGGAGATTTTTTATTATAGGTTTTCACACGCATTAAGTGCAGCTATTTGGCCTTCTCCAACTGCTTTAGCAATTTGATAAGGCTTTCCAGCAACATCGCCTGCAGCATAAAGTCCCTTAATGTTTGTTTCCATGTTTTTATCTACCTTAACGTGTGGTCCATCTACTTCAAGTCCAGGCACAAGAGAAGTTAAAGGATAGCTATCCTTTAGAACAAAGAAACCATCAGCCTTTATTTCAGTATTATCAAGAACTAATTTTTCTGCACTGAAGGCACCTTCAAATTTCAAAGGTTTACCATTAACAACTTCAACCTTTTCATTAAGCTTTGATAAATCTTCCTTTATTTGAGGAACAAAATAAACTTTACTACATACTGTTGCAAGGAAATTAGCTTCTTCTATAGATTCGTGGTTGTAGCCTATTACTGCAACAGTTTTTCCTTTATAAAGTGGGGCGTCGCATGTTGCACAGTAGCTTACACCTGAACCTAAAAATTTGTCTTCATTTTCTATTGTCTTTTTAAAGTCAACTCCTGTTGCAAGTATAACCTTTTTAGCTTCATACATTTCAGTTTCTGCTTGAATACTAAAGTGTGTTCCCATTGAGTAAACTGCAAGAACATTTTTGTTTACTACAACAGCATCTGTTTTATTTAGATGATCATTTAATCTTTCCATGAATTCTGTTCCAGTTATATCTGGTAAGCCTGCATAGTTTGGAATAGAAGGAGCCCAGAGGATTTTCTTGCTGTCTTGCCCAAATATTATAACCTTCTTGTTTCTTGCGTAGGCATTAATAGCAGCAGAAATCCCTGCTGGGCCCTTCCCGATAATTGCTATATCGTACATTATAGGTTTAGAGCTCCTCTTATTGCTGATTCTATTTGATCAGCAGGTCTAAATCCAACAAGCTTTCCAACAGGCTTACCATCCTTAAATAGAACAAGAGTTGGTATACTCATTATACCGTATTGACTTGCAGTTACAGGGTTTTCATCAACGTCTAGCTTAACTACCTTTACTTCTCCTTCCATTCTTTGAGCAACTTCTTCTATAACTGGTGCAAGCATCTTACAAGGTCCGCACCAAGTAGCCCAGAAGTCAACAAGAACTGGAACATCTGAATTTAATACTTCATTTTGGAAATTGCTATCAGTTACATGCATTACCATATATATTACCTCCTGAAATTGTTTTGCTATTACCATATACCCTTAAGGGGTATCTACACTATTATAATACTCAACATATAAAAAAATGTCAATATGTTTTAAAAAAATTTCCTTTAGATTTTACCATATTTTATGATGTAAAGTAAAATAAATAAAATTTCGATAAATAAGTAAGGGGGTGTGTACATGAGAAAAATATCATTTCTGCTGCTTTTTACTTTTATTATTACAACATTTGCAGTTTTTATGCCAAAGGTTGAAGCTGCAACATTTAAAGTACAGATAACTTCAAGCAAATTGGCAATAAGGAGTGGGCCTTCAACAAAGAATAAAATAGTAGGATATTATACAAAGGGACAAGTAGTAGATATTTTAGGACAAGCAGGAGTTTTTTATAAGACAAGTAAAGGGTATATACACAGTGGGTATACAAAGAAAATACAAGTTGTACAAAACACAATAAGTAGAGGGGCACAATTTGTACCATTTAAAGTAGAGATTACCGCTTCTAAACTTACAATTAGAAGCACAGCTTCGACACTATCAAAGGCTTTAGGATACTATTTAAAAGGACAAACAGTAGATGTTTTAGGACAAGCAGGAGTATTTTATAAAACAAATAAGGGGTATATCCATAGTGCTTACACTAAAAGAATACAGTTAATGCCTAATGTTAATAATACAGGTAAATACATTGTTATAAAAGAGGATACTCCAATATACAAGTCGATAAATGGGGCAGCAGATGAAAGATATGCAGTAAAGGGAAAAACCTATAGAATTCTTGAGGATAAAGGTGATTATTATAAAATCAGACAAGGTGCCCTTGAGGGGTATGTGCCGGTACAAAATACAGAAATAATAAATTATATTCCAAAGGAAAAGATAACTTTAGCTTGGCACTATGTATATGATAAATCAAAAAATGAAAGATACTATAATACAAAGTATGCAGAGAGTAAATATATAACTAAAAGTTCTGTTGATATAGGATTTGATGTTATTTCTCCAACTTGGTTTGATATGATAGGTTCAGCTGGTGACTTAAACAGCATAAATGTACTAGATAAGGGTGATGAGAAATATGTAAAAATAGCCCATAGAAATGGGTATGAAGTTTGGGCTTTACTAGCTGAGTTTGATGCAGATAGGGCCTATGCAATGTTTACAAATAAAACAGTTATGAACAGAGTTATAAACCAAGTAGTAAATTATGCATTAAAGTATAATCTGGATGGTATAAATATTGACTTTGAGGGACTTGGACTTAAAAATAAAGATGGACTTATTAATTTTACAAGGGAGCTTACAAATAAATTAAAGGCAGCCAATCCTTTAATAAAGGTATCAATAGACGTAACAAAGCCTTCATCATCTGATACATGGTCAAGATTTTATGACAGAAAGGCTTTAGCAGATATAGTAGATTATATGATGTTCATGGCTTATGATGAACATTATCAAACATCAACTGTCGCAGGTTCAGTTGGTTCACTTCCTTGGGTAGAACAAGGAATAAAAGAGATACTTGCCCTTGGAGTTTCAAAGGACAAGTTAATACTGGGAGTTCCATTTTATCTAAGAGACTTTACAGTTAAAATGGGTGAAAATAAAGTGATATCATCCCGTGTTTTAAGTATGCAGCAGGCGGTAGATATAATAAAGCAATTTGGAGGAAACATTTATTTTGATGACGTTGCAATGCAGGATGTAGGGGAGTATTTTGATGCTGAAGGAAACAGGCATCTTGTATGGCTTGAAAATGCAAAGTCAATGGGATATAGACTTAATCTTATAAATAAATACGACCTTAAGGGTATGGCTGCATGGCAGCTAAACTTTGAAACACAGGATATATGGGATGTTGTAAAACAAAAGCTGAAGTAGTTTTACTTCAGCTTTATTCATATTTTTGTCTATTCAAAAATTTCAACTTTTATTAATTTAATATATCCTATATAATAAAATAAAAAACCATAGGTGATAGTATGGATATATTTTGTTTAGTTGGAAAAAGTGGTACAGGTAAAAGTTTTAAAGCGATGCATGTTGCAAGTCAATATGATATAGATTGCATAATTGATGATGGTTTATTAATATATAAGGGTAGGGTAGTTGCTGGTGTATCAGCTAAAAAAGAAAAGACAAAGATGGCTGCAGTAAAGAGGGCGATATTTTATGAAGAAGAACATAGAAGGAGTGTTTTGGAAAAATTAAAGGAGTTACCAATAGAGAGGATATTGATTATAGCAACATCAATTAATATGGTAGAGCATATAGTATCTGCATTGGAACTTCCAAATAATTATGAAGTAATAAAAATTGAGGATGTGTCAACAAAAGAGGAGATAGAGCTAGCAAGAAGGTATAGGATTAGGGAAGGAAAGCATGTAATACCTGTTCCAGTTTTTGAAGTAAAAAAGAGTTTTTCAGGATATTTTTTAGATTCAATAAAAAATTTTATAATAAGAGATAATAAGAAGCAGGATGTAGAAAAGACAATAGTTAGACCAACCTTTAGCTATCTTGGTAAGTTTACGATTTCAGAAAATGTAATAAAGGATATAATAGCATATTTAATAAATAAAGAAACAAATAAATTAAATCTAGATTCAGCAAAAATAAATCAAGAGGAAGAAGGAATAAGAATAACGGTTAATGTAATAGTAAATGAAATTTGTAGGTTGGATGATTTAGGACAGAATTTAATGAAGAAAATTAAAGAAGATGTTGAATATATTACAGGTATAAATGTACTAAATATTAGGTTTGTATATAGGGATTTGAGAATTAGGCAGGTGTGAGATATGTATAAATTTCAGGAATATAGTGAAGGGATTGTAATAAGAGATACAGAGGATTTTGATATAAAGCAAACATTTGATTGCGGACAATGTTTTAGATGGAATGAAGATAATGATGGAAGTTATGTGGGTGTGGCTCATGGAAGGGCTGTTAGAATAATTCAAGATAGAAATGATATATACATAAAGGGTGGTAAAATAGAGGATAAATATTTTTGGGAGGACTATTTTGATTTAAAAAGAGACTATAAAAATATAAAGAAGGAATTGTCAAAGGATAAAATATTAAAAGAGGCAATACAATATGGCGAAGGAATAAGAATATTAAATCAGGATATGTTTGAGATAATTGTTTCATTTATAATTTCTGCTAATAATAGAATACCCATGATTAAAAGAGCAGTTGAAAACATATCAAGAAGATATGGAGAAGAAATAGAATTTGAAGGTAGAAAATTTTATGCATTTCCAAATGCAGAAAGGTTAAAGGATGCAAAGGTAGAAGAATTAGAGGCTTGTGGTACAGGGTTTAGAGCACCTTATATAGTTGATACAGTTTCAAAGATATATAAAGGTGAAGTGGATTTAAACCACATAAAGAGTTTAAATACTGATGATGCCCATAAAGAATTGATAAAATTAAAGGGTATTGGACCTAAGGTGGCAGATTGTATTTTGCTTTTTTCAATGCAAAAGTATGATGCTTTTCCAGTTGACGTGTGGGTAAAAAGAGTAATGCAGCATTTTTATCTTGCTCCAGATGTAAGTTTAAATAAAATACGTCAATTTGGAAGAGATAAATTTAAAGAACTTGCTGGATTTGCACAGCAGTATTTATTTTATTATGCAAGAGAATTTAAAGGGAAGGATGCATTCTAAGGAGGGGGAAAATGTACAACAAGAAATACTATGTAGTAGAATCTAGCGTTTTACCTGAAGTATTTATCAAAGTAATGGAAGTAAAAAAACTTTTAAATGAAGGAAAGTTTACTAGAGTAAATGATGCAGTAAAAGAAGTAGGAATAAGTAGAAGTACCTACTATAAGTATAAGGATAGTATATTTGAATTCTATGAAAACAAAACACAAATACTTACACTTGCCCTAATATTAGATCATGTATCTGGAATACTATCAAAAATATTAGATGTTGTGGCAAAGGCTAATGGAAACATACTAACAATAAACCAAAGCATACCTCAAGAGGATTTTGCAATGGTTTCTATCTCAATAGACACAATTGCTCTAAACCAAAATCCAGATGAGCTTATAGATGTTATAAAGAATTTACCAGGTGTAAGGAAATTGCAGATTATAAAATAATGTATTTATTAATCTTGAGGAGGTTTGATTTACACATTAGCCCCATGAAAGAGCTTATAAATTCTTTCATGGGGCTTTTAAACTATATATGTTGTAAAATAATCTGACAAAATGATCTTAGGGCTGTGAATATATTTATTAGGATTAGGATATAATACAATATGTGTACTTAATGGATAAAGACATAAAAAAAAGAAAAAATGAAAATTTGAGTGAAAATAATAGATAATTAAACTAAAATTAAGATAATATGGAATACAAAAAGTTTTAGCTAATATTTACAGAGTTGATTATAAAATAAAAAATATTTAATATTATAAGTGTGATTAGCACTCAAACATAGTGAGTGCTAACAAGGAAGATAATAATAAAATTTACATAAAGATTGTCTAAGGAGGGGTTAGAATGAATCTTAGACCACTTGGTGACAGAGTAGTTATTAAAAAGATTGAAGCAGAAGAAACAACTAAGAGCGGAATAGTTCTACCAGGTTCAGCAAAGGAAAAGCCACAAATGGCAGAAGTTATAGCAGTAGGACCAGGGGGATATGTTGACGGAAAAGAAGTAAAGATGGAAGTAAAAGTTGGAGATAAGGTAATATTCTCAAAGTATGCTGGAAATGAAGTTAAGATTGATGGAGTAGAATACACAATCTTAAGACAAGATGATATCCTTGCAATAGTTGAAGAATAATTTAAAGGGGGTAGAGACTTATGGCAAAGGAAATTATGTTTGGTGAAGAAGCAAGACGTGCGATGCAAAGAGGTGTTGATAAGCTAGCTAACACTGTTAAGATAACACTTGGACCAAAGGGAAGAAACGTTGTTCTTGACAAGAAGTTTGGTGCACCACTTATAACAAACGATGGTGTATCAATAGCTAGAGAAATAGAATTAGAAGATCCATATGAAAATATGGGTGCGCAACTTGTTAAGGAAGTTGCAACTAAAACAAACGATGTTGCGGGTGATGGTACTACAACTGCAACATTACTAGCACAAGCAATAATAAGAGAAGGTTTAAAGAACGTTACAGCTGGTGCTAACCCAATGCTAGTTAGAAATGGTATCAAGAAGGCTGTTGACGTTGCTGTTGAAGAAATAAAGAAGATTTCAAAGCAAGTTAACGGTAAGGAAGACATTGCAAGAGTTGCTTCAATATCAGCTGCTGACGAAGAAATCGGTCAATTAATAGCTGATGCTATGGAAAAGGTAGGTAACGAAGGTGTTATCACTGTAGAAGAATCAAAGACAATGGGAACTGAACTTGAAGTTGTTGAAGGAATGCAATTTGATAGAGGATACATCAGCCCATACATGGTAACTGATGCAGAAAAGATGGAAGCTGTTTTAGATGATCCATTCATATTAATCACTGACAAGAAGATATCAAATATCCAAGACATTCTTCCAATACTTGAACAAATAGTTCAACAAGGAAGAAAGCTACTTATCATAGCTGAAGATGTAGAAGGTGAAGCGCTAGCTACACTTGTAGTTAACAAGCTAAGAGGTACATTCACTTGCGTAGCTGTTAAGGCTCCAGGATTTGGTGACAGAAGAAAGGAAATGCTACAAGATATCGCTATCCTAACTGGTGGCCAAGTAATTTCAGAAGAACTTGGAAGAGACCTAAGAGATGCAGACATCACAATGCTTGGACGTGCTGAAAGAGTTAAGATCACAAAGGAAAACACTACTATCGTAAACGGTAGAGGAGATAAAGAAGAAATCAAGGCAAGAGTTGCTCAAATAAGAGCTCAAATAGAAGAAACTACTTCAGACTTTGATAGAGAAAAGCTACAAGAAAGACTTGCTAAGCTTGCAGGTGGAGTTGCAGTTATCAAGGTTGGTGCTGCTACTGAAACAGAACTTAAGGAAAAGAAACTAAGAATAGAAGACGCTCTAAACGCTACAAAGGCTGCTGTAGAAGAAGGTATAGTACCAGGTGGTGGTACAGCATACATCAATGTAATTCCAGCAGTTGCAGAGCTAGCTGAAAGAGAAACTGAACCAGATGTTAAGGTTGGTATAAACATAGTTAAGAGAGCGCTTGAAGAACCAGTAAGACAAATTGCTGAAAACGCTGGTTTCGATGGTGCGGTTATAGTAGAAAAGGTTAAGGCTGCTGACAAGGGTGTAGGATTTGACGCTCTACATGAAAGATATGTTAACATGATTGAAAACGGAATTGTTGACCCAACTAAGGTTACAAGATCAGCTCTACAAAACGCTGCTTCAGTTGCTTCAACATTCCTAACAACAGAAGCTGTAGTTGCTGAAATTCCAGAAAAAGAAAAAGCTCCAGCTATGCCAGGACCAGATATGTATTAATAAAATATAAGGGATTGCCAAAAGGCAATCCCTTTTTTAATGGTTCTTTGTCAATAGTTGGAGCGAGTATTTTATTAGAATGCCTGTCCTTTCAAAATTTTTAAAGCCGAAGGCACTTTTTTAGTAACGTTAATCTTAAAATTAAATCATTTCATTCCAAATATTTAATAGTTTCTGTTATTTTTAATATTTTTTAATAAATACTTAACTAATTAAATTATAAATATTAATATAATTTAACTTGTTAGCTGTGAATGTTGTATATTATATAAATTGTAATAAGGAGGGAGTTGTAATTGAATTTCAAAAAGTTAACTTCAAGTTTATTATTAATTATGCTTATGACAGTAATACTTGTATTTGGAGCTTCAGAGTCGCTTAATAATGGTGGGGCGACATGGTCAGGTGGAATACGTGATAATATTGTTTTTTCACAAATAGTTGATAATAAAGTAGATGGATTGGCATATAAAGCTACAGTTTGGGTGCAAAATGACGAAGGAACAAGGAATGAAGTGACAGGCAGAACAACAGGTTTTGGTGAAAGTGGTAAAATATATGTGCAAATAGGTGCGACATATAAACATATATTTGAACCCAATAGAGCTGGATATAAAAATTTAGAAATAATTAACGCTAAATTAAATTAGATGTTAGAATGAGCCAAAATAAAATGCATTTATTTGTATTTTATTTTGGCATTATATTTTGTATAATACAAAAGTTATGAAGGGGAGAAATGATATTATATGAAAAAAATTTTTAATATAATTGGTGTTTTGTTGGGAATTTATATTATTTATACTTTTTTATTATTTGTTAATGCAGCACAATATCGTTTAAATGATACTATTTATGATGTTAGTTTGGATAATAAAAGTATAACTTGCAATAGATTGGAAGAATATGCACAAAAAAGCGATGTAACAATTGTATTGATTAATTTTAAAAATACAAGTTTTTTTAATTGTGATCTTGAGTTTTCATTTATTAATCCAGGCAAAGATATTAAAATGGGTAGACAACCAAGTATATTACCAAGAAACAAAATTGTTTATAAAGATGCAAAGGATATTAAAGAACAAAAAGTGAGATATTTTCATATTGTTGGTAATGAAGAGGAAAAAGTTGAAAAAATAATAAAATTATTTGAGCAAAATGGATATAAAATTGGTGGAGTAGTCAAAAGAGATAAAATAAAAGTTGATTGGAAGTTCTTTTTTTCAAATTTTAATATTAAATTTCAGGCAACACTTATTCTTTTATTAATTTTGAGCATAATTATGTATTATGTACATAGATTAAAGGAAATCGGTATTTTAAAATTAAATGGATGGAATGATACAAAAATCATTTCAAGGGTTTTTATTAGGATGCTTATACAAACAATGCTATTCAGTTTTATGTTAATTTTACCTTTTGGAATATATGTAATTTTAACTGACAAAACAAAAATACATTTATATTTTGAAATTGTATTTATATTAATTTTGGTTGTTGTTTTTGTTTTTATTTTATCAATAATTTTTGGGGTTTTTTTTGTAAGAGATATTAATCAAGTACTTATAATTAAGAATAAAAAAAATAATAAAATGATATTTTATGTTTTAATATGTTTTAAATTTATAATAGGGTTAATATTATTAATAACAATGAATGAATCAATAACTACGATGAATTCAGTAAGATATACTACATCTTCTATAAATAAATTAAGTAGGTATGATTTTTATAGGATAAATACATCATGTACTCCAGAAAAGGAATTGAATGAAAAAATAAATAAATTAATAGATTCAATTGATAGTAGTCATTTTTATGTATTAAGAGTATCGGATTACGTAAATTACAATGAACTTAATAAATTTATTTCTAGTAGAAAGTTAAGAAGTTATGATAATAAAACAATATGTAGTATTTCACCAAATATGTTAAAATATTTAACTATTTTAGATGAAAAAGGTAAAGAAATAACAGAGGATAAAATTAATAAAAATACAATATTAGTACCCATGCATTACAAAAAATATGAAAGTATACTTTTAAATGAATATAAAAGAAATTTATCAGAGAAAAATATGATAAATACGAATATTATATATATAAAAGATGGACAAGTTTATGACTCAATTTTTTTCCCAAATATGTACATTTATGATTGTATTTTTGAAATAACAAATATTGAAAAAGAAGAATATTATATATATGGATTTAATTTACTAGATGAATATGCTGCAAAACAGCTTCAAAAAGGATTTAAAAGACTTGGTATTAATGAAGGCAGTATATATGTGGTTCCACTTAAGGTAGATTATGAAAAAATAAAACAAGATTTAGAATTAGAACTATATAGAAATATTTCATATATAATAAATAGTTTTTTGGCGTTTTTAGTTTGCATAATATCATTGGTTATTATATTTTTAGAACTTAGAAAGAAAGAATTAGGTGTATACAAATTAATAGGTAAATGTCCAATTAAAGTAATATGGAAGTTTATTTTAATAAGTTGTTCAATTACAATAGTTATTGCAATGATTATAAATCCAGTTCTTTTATTAATAATATTTCTTGAAATATCAATATACCTAATTTATATAAATAAATATTTAAAAAACAAGGCTATATTGTCATTAAAAGGCGAGTAGATACAGGAGGTAAAAGAATGTGTTTAATAAAGTTAGAGAATATTTATAAAACATATAGTGGTAAAAAAATTTTTGAAGGATTTAATTTGGAGATAAAAAAGGGTGAATTTTTAGGTATTATGGGACCAAGTGGTTCAGGAAAGACAACATTGTTAAATATTATTGGTTTATTAGAAGAATGTGATGAGGGAAAGGTTATAATTTATGGTGAAGAAATAAAAATAAGCGATAGGAAAAAAGTAAGGAATTTATTAAAAAACAAAATAGGATATTTATTTCAAAACTTTGCGTTAATAGATGATCTTACAGTATATGAAAATTTAAAAATTGTATTAGAAAATAAAGATAATGAGAGTAACAGAAAAATAATGTTGGAAGCTTTAGATAAGGTACAATTAGGAGACATTTTAGATAAAAAGATTTATGAATTATCTGGAGGCGAACAACAAAGAGTAGCTATTGCAAGATTAATATTAAAAAAAAGTGAAATTATTTTAGCAGACGAACCTACAGGAAGTTTAGATAAAGTAAATAGTAAAAAAATTATGGAGCTACTAAAAGAGTTGCACAGCCAAGGAAAAACAATTATTATAGTAACTCATGATGAGAATATAATATCATATTGTTCAAGGATAATAAATTTAGTATAAAAATAGTTTTTGAGTTTAGTATTGAATAGGTTCTATAAAAAAATATTGGGGATTATCCCCAATATTTTTTTTATAGAAGAATACCTGCTATTGCTGCATTTAAAAGTCCAACAAGTGTTCCACCTATTAATGCTCTAACTCCAAGCTTTGCAATATCTGAACGTCTTTCAGGAGCAATTCCACCGATTCCACCAATTTGAACAGCTATTGAACCTATATTTGCAAATCCACAAAGAGCATAAGTTAATAGTGTTATAGTTCTCTTATCTAGAGCACCTGATTTTACAAGTTCAGCAAGATTTGCAAATGCGAAGAATTCATTGATAACAATCTTTTGTCCTAATAAACTTCCTGCTTGTATTATATCCTTAAATGGAACTCCTATTATAAATGTTATTGGAGCAAATAGTCTTCCAAGTATCCATTCTAGACTTAATCCTTGTATTCCTATTAATAAACCTACCTTAGCTGTAATATAATTTAAAAGAGCTATAAGTGAAACAAAGGCAATAAGCATAGCACCAACGTTTAAGCTTAGGTGAAGTCCCTCTGCTGCTCCACGAGCTGCAGCATCTATTACATTAGCATCCATCTTTTCAAATTCCATATCAACTTTACCTTTAGTCTTTGGTTCTTCAGTTTCAGGAAGCATTATCTTTGAAATCATTAAGCTAGCAGGTGCTGCCATAAGGCTTGCTGCAATAAGGTGTCCTGCATCAATACCCATTGCAATATATCCTGCCATAACTCCACCTGCAACAGTTGCCATTCCACCAACCATTATTGTAAGAAGCTCTGAACGAGTCATATCCTTTACGTATGGCTTAATTAAAAGTGGAGCTTCTGTTTGACCTAAGAATATATTTGCAGTATTTGAAAGTGATTCAGCACCAGATGTTCCAAGAATTTTTAGCATTATCTTTGCTAAGAATGAAACAACAGCTTGCATAACTCCAAGATAGTAAAGAACGCTCATTAAAGCTGAGAAGAATATAATTGTTGGAAGAATTTGTAGTGCAAAAATAACTCCAAATTGATTTTGATCAATTAGGCTTCCAAATAAGAAGGATGTACCTGATTGTGTAAAACCAAGAAGTCTTGTAACGCCTCTACTTAGTATATCAAACACCTTTTGACCTGTTGGCCATTTTAAGATTATAAGTGCAAATATAATTTGAATAGTAAGACCCTTAGCAACTAAAATCCAGTTTACCTTTTTCTTGTTCTCTGATAGTAAAAATGCGATACCAATAAGAACAATGACCCCTAAAATGCTGATTAACTTTTCCATATATATCTCCTTTCCTATGTTTTTTAAACAACAAATTATAATTTAATACAGAATTCGACAAATTTCAATACATATATAAATAGTTCTAAATTTAAAAGAGTTCTAAATTGTTACACAAAAATAAAAATTGGAACTTGTTTTGTAATAAACTTAATTTTTACTTATTGATGAAGCTGTTTAAGTTTTATAGTATAATTGAAATAGAAAAACTAATGGGGTGAAGTTATGCTTATGATGGCTAAGTTAGAAAAATTAAAAAAAATACTAGATGATATGGGGAGTGTAATGGTTGCTCTTTCGGGCGGTGTTGATAGTACCTTTTTACTTAAAGTTGCAAAGGATGTTCTTGGAAATAGAGTAGTTGCTGCAACTGCAGTATCATATATATATCCAACTTGGGAGATAATGGAGGCAGAGGAGTTTACAGATAGTTTAGGGGTTGAACATATAAAAATAAATATTGATCCAATAAGGGATATAGAAGGGTTTAAAAATAATCCTAAGGATAGGTGCTATATATGTAAAAGGTTTATATTTTCAAAACTTTTAGAGTATGCCAATGAGATAGGTATAAATTATGTATGTGATGGTACAAATTTTGATGATTTAAATGAATATAGACCTGGTAAAAGGGCACTTGAGGAGCTTAATGTAAGAAGTCCCTTATTAGAAGCAGAACTTACAAAAAATGAAATAAGAGAGCTATCTAAAATGTTAGGTCTTAAAACATACGATAAGCCATCCTATGCTTGTCTTACTACAAGAATACCCTATGGGGATTTAATTACAATAGATAAACTTATGATGATAGATAAAGCAGAAACATTTTTAATTGAAAATGGAATAAGACAAGTAAGAGTAAGATGTCATAAGGATTTAGCAAGAATAGAAGTTGCAGAAAATGAGATGGATAAAATTTTAAATAGAGAATTTTTAAATAGAGTAAATGAATATTTTAAAGAGATAGGATTTAATTATGTTACTCTAGACTTAGGTGGATATAAAAGAGGAAGTTATGATGGGAGGTAAATGATGCAAAAGAATGATATTATTTCACTACTTGAAGGTTATAAAAATGGAGAACTTACACAGGAGGAAGTTTTAAATAAGCTTGTTTATTTGCCATATAAAGATTTACAATTTGCTAAACTTGACTACCACAGGGGAATTAGAGTTGGTTACCCTGAGGTTATATACTGCGAAGGAAAGGAATTAGAACATTTAAAGAAAATAGTTGAAGATATGTTAAAGCTAGATAAAAATATACTTGCAACAAGGGTAAGTAAAGAGGCATATAGAGCCATTTGTGAAGTAACAGATAATTTAATATATAGTGAAGTAGCAAGAATATGTGTTATAAATCCAAAGGATATAAAAAAGGAAGGATTGGTTGCTGTTGTAACAGGTGGAACAGCTGATATTAAGGTTGCGGAGGAGGCTGCTATAACTTTAGAGACTTTTGGAAATAATGTTGATAGAATTTATGATGTTGGAGTTGCAGGAATACATAGACTATTTAATAATTTAGAAAGAATAAGAAAGGCTAATGTTGTTGTGGCAGTTGCAGGGATGGAGGGTGCGCTTGCATCGGTTGTAGCAGGACTTGTTGATGTACCTGTAATTGCTGTTCCAACAAGTGTAGGATATGGGGCAAACTTCAATGGACTATCAGCACTTTTAACTATGTTAAATTCATGTGCAGCAGGTGTATCTGTTGTAAACATAGACAATGGTTTTGGAGCAGGTTATATAGCATCTTTAATAAACAAAAGAGTAGCAGAGGGAGTTGAGTAATTTTGAGAACACTTTATTTTGACTGCTTTTCTGGAATAAGCGGAGATATGGCAGTAGGAGCACTACTGGATCTTGGGGTTTCAAAGGAATATCTTTTAGAGGAACTTAAAAAGTTAAATATAGATGAAGAATATAGGATAGACATAAAAAAAGTTAGGAAATCAGGTATAGATGCAACACAGTTTGATGTTATACTAACAGAACATAGGCACCATTCTAGAAATCTATTTGACATAGAAGGAATAATAGACAAAAGTGATCTAAGTAAAGGGGTTAAGGTTTTATCAAAAAAGATATTTAGAATAGTTGCTGAGGCAGAAGCTAAGGTTCATGGTGAAAGACTATATGATGTTCACTTTCATGAAGTAGGTGCAACTGATTCAATAATAGATATTGTTGCCTTTTCAATATGTATAGAATATTTGAAGATTGATAAGGTTATTTCTTCCTTTATTAATACAGGTAGAGGTTTTGTTGAATGTGAACATGGGGTTTTACCAGTTCCAGCACCTGCAACAGCAGAAATATTAAAGGGAATTCCTATATATTCAGACGAAAGAGAGTTTGAACTCACAACACCAACGGGTGCAGCAATAATTAAAGCTGTTGCAGAGGATTTTAAAATGGATTGCCCATTAGTTATTAAAAACGTTGGATATGGTGCAGGAAAAAGAGAAACAGAAAAACCAAACGTCCTAAGGGTGATATTATCTGATGATGAACAGGATGAGCTTTTCTTAATACAAGCAAATATAGATGATATGACAGGACAAATGTATGGATACTTAATGGAAAAACTTTTAAATGCAGGAGCAAAGGATGTATATTATACACCTATCTATATGAAAAAAAATAGACCGGCAGTTATTTTAAACGTAATTACATCAAAATCTAAAGAAGATGAAATCTTAGACATAATATTTACAGAATCAACAACAATAGGAGTAAGAAAAATTAAAATAGATAGAGTTGAACTCAAAAGAGAAATAAAAAAGATAGAAACTGAATATGGAGAAGTTAGAGTTAAGATAGCAAGATATAAGGATAAGATAGTAAATGTAAAACCAGAATATGAAGACCTAAAGAAAATAGCAGAAAAAAACAATATACCTTTAAAAGAACTCTACCAAAAGTGCCACCCACGTGAAATGTGACATTTTCCATTCGTTGGATTCACACCCTTCACATGGGTGTGTTTTTTTTATAAGTGTCACCCAAGTGAAATGTGAAATTTTCCATATAATAACACATATTGTTTTTATGTTTTATAAAATGGGAAAAATAAGTATAAAGTTAGAATACATTATTTCGAAAAAAGTAGTGTGCCATTTGTTTAAAATTTTATTAAAGTTATAATATAATTAAAAAATAATTTAAAGTGAGTGATATTGATGATAAGAAAAAACACCGACATTAGTGAAATTAACAATATTATAAAGAAGATAATAGAACAAATAACTAGTAGCAAGGAAATGATTGTAAACATAATTGACAACATAAAGAAAGAAGAAGCCGAATTTATTTTTGAACTTAAAGAATTAAAAGAAAAGATTGTTCTAACCATAAAAGAAGTTGATGAGCTTGAAGCTTTAGATAAAAGGATGAGACAGAAGCTTGCTGATGTTTCAAGCAGATTTGATAAATATTCAGAGGGTGAAATAAAGGATGTTTATGATAAGGCTTATGAAGTAAGACTTAAGCTAATGACAAAAAGAAATGAAGAGAAGATATTAAGGGATAAAAGAGATAGGTTAGAAATGCAGCTTAAAAAACTAGAAGAGAATATAAATAATGCACAGAAGGTAATAAGCCAAATATCTGTAGCATTAAAGTATTTAGAAGGTGAAGCCTTAAGTTTGGTTAATGTTGATGATAAAGAATCAGAAATGCTAATAGGAATAAAAATACTAGAGGCTCAAGAGGACGAAAGAAAAAAGATAGCAAGAGATATACATGATGGACCTGCACAATATGTTGCATCTGCAGTTATGAGAATTGATTTTACAAAAAAGGTTATAGTTAAGGACTTAGATAAAGGACTAAATGAACTTACTGAACTTAAGGAAGTATTAAAGACAGCACTTAAAGAGATTAGAGCAATTATATTTGATTTAAGACCAATGTCCCTTGATGATTTAGGATTAGTTCAGACAATACAGGAATATGCAAAATCAATTAAAGAGGAAACTGATATTAATATTGATTTGAAACTTAAACCAATTAATGATGAAGTTGAACCTATAATACAAGTTGCTGTATACAGAATAATACAAGAGATACTAAATAATATAAAGAAACATTCAAAGGCAAAAAATGTAGAGATAAAACTCGATTATGGAACTAAGTACCTAATGATAGTTGTAATTGATGATGGAGTAGGATTTGATGTTGAAGAAACTTTAAAGAAGGTTAAAACTCAAGGAACAAATTATGGCCTTTTAGGTATTATGGATAGAGTACAACAATTACAAGGGGAGTTTGAACTTGAGTCTAAAAAGGGCATTGGGACAAAGTTTAAAATCAAACTTCCTGTAAATAGGGGGGTAGTAAAGGATGATTAAAATATTAATTGCTGATGATCATATGCTTATAAGAGAAGGATTGGAAAAAATAATAAGTTTAGAAGGTAACATGCAAATTTTGTTTAAGTGTAGGGATGGTAAAGAGGCAATAGATCATATAAGAAAAAATAGTTTAGATGTTGCACTTTTGGATATAAATATGCCATATTTTACAGGAATAGATGTTTTAAGGGTAATTAAAAATGAAAATATAGATGTTAAAACTATAATTTTAACAGTTGAGAGTGACAAGAATACTCTATTTGAAGCTATTGAAATAGGTGCTGATGGTTATATACTTAAGGATTCTGCAGCAGATGAAATTGTTGAAGCAATAAATACAGTATATAGTGGAGAAAAATATATAGATAAATCCTTGGTATCACTTATATTTAGTAAAATAAAAAGTAAGGAAGATAAGAACTCTATATTCGATAGACTTTCAAAGCGTGAAGTTGAGGTTTTACTGTATATTTCTCAAGGTTTTAGCAATAAAGAAATTGCAAGTAAGCTGTTTTTGTCGGAGAAAACTGTTAAAAACTATACAACAAGCCTATTTGAAAAATTAGGAGTTCATGATAGAGTCCAAGCTGCACTTTTAGCAGTACAAAATAACATAGAGGGGTACTATAAACAAAAAAATAGGGACTAAAGTCCCTATTTTTTTGTTACTAAATAACACAAATGTCAGTACCTATGCAATCTATTTTAGGCACTTTGATTTAAATATAATAAAAGTAACAGATAACAAAAGCGAACAATATTAAGGGAGGTTATATATATGATAAGAAATTTATTTAATCTAATGGCAGCTAGAAAAACTAAGGGACAAGGTATGGTAGAATATGCATTACTTGTAGCACTTATAGCAATAGTTGTAATTGGAGCACTTGTACTTTTAGGACCAGCAATAGCTGCTAAGTTCAACGATATAGTTACAAATCTTCAATAATTTAGAAATAGATATGCTTCAAGCATATCTATTTCTTTAGATAAGAGGCGATCATATGAAAAGAAAAGGACAAGCATTGATTGAATTCTCAATAATCCTTCCTATCTTACTTTTAATTGTAATGGGGATAGCTGAATTTGGAATGATTTTAAACTCATATTTAACAATACAAACGGCCTCAAGAGAAGGTGCAAGGATTGGAATAATTGGGGCAGATGATAATGAAATAGTACAAGCTGTATATAAAAGCACTCAAAGTATAGATAAACGAAAGATAAACATAACAATAACCCCAAGTAGTACAAACAGAAAGTCAGGTGACACATTAAAGGTTAGAGTTGAATATGAGTATGACCTTATAATACCAATAATTAAAAACATATTGGGGAATAAAATAGAACTTTCTGCTGAGACTTCTATGCGGGTTGAATGAAGGTGGTTTAAATGAAGAAAAAGGGAAATGCAGCCATAATAATACTTATTATGTTTGCTGCACTTTTATCATTTTCAGCCTATGTTATAGACATTGGTATTACGTATGCCGAAAAAATAAAGCTAGAGAATGCTATAGATTCTGCTTGTCTTGCAGCAGCCTTAGAGTTACCATCAAACCCTATAAAAGCTGAGGATATAGCCAAGGAATATCTAAATAAAAATGGAGTAGACAGTACAAAGGCTAGCATTTTTATTTCAGAGGATAAAAAGAGTATAAAAATAATTGCACAAAAACAGGTTCCTCATTTTTTTGCAAAAATATTTGGTAAGGATAAAAGTATTGTAGTTTCAGATTCAAAGGCTATATTAGGACCTGCCAAGTCAGTTAAAGGAGGGGTTAGACCCTTTGGAGTTGTTGCATATGATTTTACCTATGGAGATTTGGTTACTCTAAAAGAAGAATCGGGAGATGGGTATCATGGAAACTATAATGTCCTTGCAATAGGTGGACAAGGTTCAAATGTATTTTATATAAATGCAATGTATGGTTATGATGGGGTAATAAGTGTTGGAGATCTTTTAGATACTGAGCCAGGTAATATGGCTGGGGTTGTTAATGATCTAAAAAACTATATTAGTTCAGAAAATAGCACCTTTTATAACTTTCAAAGAGATTCAATAAGACTTTGGACTATACCTTTAGTTAATACAATGGAGGTTAATGGGAGAAAAATGGTTTTGGTTGTTGGGTTTGCACAGTTTTTTGTAGAAGACATAAATAAAAAATCAGGTAAAGCAGAGATAACAGGCAGATTTATTAGATATGTTACAAATGCAGAAATAGATATGAGTTTAAAGGATACAGGCGTCTATGGTGTTAAACTTTCAAGGTAGGTGATAAGATGAACACTTTAACTAAAAGGCTTTTTATACTTGCCTTTATTCTCTCATTAATATTAACTTCAATGGTTTATGTATATTTAAATAAGTTTAACTTTAAAAATAGTAAACAGGAATTTGTTAAGGTTTTAGTTGCAAATGCTGACATACCTAAAGGAACAGTTATTGAAAAGAAGATGTTAAGGGAAATAGATATACCTAAAGATATCTGCCAACAGGGGTATGTAAGAGAATATTCTTCAGTATTAGGTAAATTTGCAAAGGAGAACATAATTAAGGATGAGATATTAATATTTGAAAAAATACAGAGCCAGCAGATAAGTGAACTTAGCTTTAATATAGATGAAAATCATAGGGCAGTTTCGGTAAATGTAACAGGAGATACAGGGGTTTCATATCTTTTAAAACCAGGTGACTATGTTGACGTTATTGTTTTTCTATCAGAAAAAAGAGAAAACAACAGAATAGTAAGGAGAGATATAGCAAAGGTTATTCTTCAAAATATTAAGGTTTTAGCAGTAGATAGAAATATAACGCGAGAAAACAATCCAAAGGATGATGGAAAAGTTCCACCTAGGTTTTTTGTAACTTTAGAGGTACCTGCACAGGATGTAGAAAAATTAGTCCTTGCAGAGGATATTGGGAAAATAAAGCTTTCTCTTAGATCAAACAGAAGTACAGATATTTTAAACACAAATGGAGCACTAGAGAAGGATTTTTTTTTAAATAAAGAAGAAAAATATGTTTACTACAAGGTGAAAAAGGGAGATACATTAAGGAATATAAGTAGAGCCTTTTATGGTCACCCAGATAATTATGATCTGCTTAAGGAAATAAACAATATAAGAGATGAAAATATTATTGTTCCAGGTATGGTTATAAAAGTTCCCGTTTCAAACAATTAGGAGTGATGATATGGATAAAATAAAAATTTTAATAGCAGATGATGTTAAGGAAACAAGGGATATAGTAAAAAAAATAATAGAACTTGAAGATGATTTTGAAATAGTTGGTGAAGCAGTAGATGGACAAGAGGCAGTAGACAAAATAAAAAAACTAAAGCCAGATGTTGTGCTTATGGATATAAACATGCCTGTTTTAAATGGACTTGAGGCAACAGAAAAAATAACAGCACTAAATCCTGAAGTAATTGTAATTATAATGTCTGTTCAGGGTGAGAGTGAATATCTAAAAAAGGCTATGTTCTATGGTGCAAAGGAATATATAATAAAGCCCTTTAATTATGACACCTTAGTTAATACCATTAAACTAACCTATGAAAGATATAAACAGATAAATAAAAGCCAAGAGCACTATAAAGATGGAAAAATAATAACCTTCTTCAGTTCAAAGGGTGGAGTTGGTAAAACCACATTAGCGGTTAATGTAGGTGTTGAGCTTAGCAAGACTAAAAAGGTTCTGTTATTGGATATGGATTTAATGTTTGGTGATATATCTATATTTGTTGATGCAGTAGATTCAAAGACCATAATTGATGCTATAGATGATGAAAATACAGATTCATACAACAGCCTAAAAACATATCTTTTTAGTTACAATAAAAACCTTGACATATTATTTGCTCCTAAAAAACCTGAGGCATCTGAATATATAGGTAAAGAAATAGTAGAAAAAATTATAAACATCCTAAAGAGGCACTATGATGTTGTAATAGTAGATACAGGAATTAACTTTAGTGAGGTTACACTCCATATACTTGATATATCTGACTATATATTATTTATATCCAACATAGACATTGCATCACTTAAAAACACAAAACTTGGACTACAGGTTATGAGGTCTTTAGGATATGATAAGAACAAAGTAAAGGTAGTTATAAATAGATTTAATACAGATTATGGAATAGGTAAAAAGGAAGCAGAGGAAGTATTTAAGGAAGAAATATTTTTAACTATACCAGATGATGAAAAGATAGTTTTAAACTCAATAAATAGTGGGAAGCCCTTTGTAGAAGGAAATAAACTAATAAAATCAAAAATAGAAAAGGCAATTGAAACTCTATGCAAAACATTAGAAATTTAAGGGGGCAGAGTTTATGTCTCTTATAAAAAGACTTGAAGAAAAAAACATAGAAAAAAAGCAGATAAGACAAGAAAAGGAAGTAGATCCCTATGTTGAACTTAAAGCCAAGATACAAAATAAAGTAATTGATGAACTTGATATTAATTTTAAGGATATATCAGAGGAAAACGAAGAGGTAACACAAAAGATTAACTCCATAATTTTAAAACATATTGAGGAGGAATCTCTAAACCTTACTAATTCCCAAAAGAAAAAGATCAGGGAAGAACTTTTAGATGAAATAATAGGATTTGGCCCTATAACACAATTTTTGAAAGATAACAGCGTTACAGAAATTATGGTTAATGGCCCAAACAAAATATACGTAGAAAGAAATGGAAAACTCACTTTAACTGATGCAAAATTTAAAAATGATGACCATGTAATGCATGTAATAAAAAAGATAGTTTCACCTCTTGGTAGAAGAATAGATGAAAGTTCACCTATGGTAGATGCAAGACTACCTAATGGATCAAGAGTTAATGCAATAATTCCCCCTCTTGCTATAGATGGACCTTCGATAACAATAAGAAAGTTTTCAGATGATCCTTTTACAGTAGATGACCTTATAAGATTTGGAACGCTAACTTCTAAAATGGCAGAGTTTTTAAAGTATTGTGTTCAAGGAAGGCTCAATATTGTTGTATCTGGAGGTACAGGAAGTGGTAAGACTACAACATTAAATGTATTGTCATCCTTTATACCTAATGAGGAGAGAATAATAACAATAGAGGACGCGGCAGAGCTTCAGCTTTCTCAAGAGCATGTTGTAAGACTTGAAACAAGGCCTGCAAACCTTGAAGGTAAGGGTGAAATAACAATAAGAGACCTTGTAAAAAATAGCTTAAGAATGAGGCCAGATAGAATTGTAGTAGGTGAGGTAAGATCAGGAGAAGCACTTGATATGCTTCAGGCAATGAACACAGGACACGATGGTTCACTTACAACAGGGCATGCTAACTCACCAAGGGACATGCTATCAAGACTTGAAACGATGGTTTTAATGTCTGGTATGAACTTGCCTGTTAGAGCTATAAGAGATCAAATAGCTTCAGCAATAGATTTAATAATACAGCAGTCAAGACTTATGGATGGTAGCAGAAAAATAACTCATATAACCGAAGTTCAGGGTATGGAGGGAGATGTAATAATACTTCAGGATATATTTAGATTTGAACAAAGAGGAGTAGATAATAAAGGAAAGGTAAAGGGAGAATTTGTTTTTACAGGTGTTATGCCTAAGTTTATTCAAAAGCTTAAGGAGAAGGGAATAAACATACCACAAGAAATATTTATGTAATATGGAAGTGATAGTATGGTTTTAATAATTATTATAGGTACATTTTTTACTTCTTTTCTTTTTGTGTTATCAATACTTCTTATGATATTTAATAAAAATAAACCAGTTAATAAACTAAAATACTTTGATGAGGGTTATATTGATTATAGATATGAAGAAAAAAAGGAAAGAAAAAGTATTATAAAATCCCTTTCAAAACTTGTACCTAATTTAAAATTTGATACAAAAATAAGGGAATACGTAGAACTTGAAATTATAAGGGCGGATTTACCTTTAACATACAATGAGCTTATTGTAATAGAATTTTTAATTTTATTTACTGTTGGTATCCTTATTTTTTTATTTACTAAAAACATCATAGTAGCTTTATCTCTATCTCTTTCTACTTTTTCTTTTCCTTCAATTTTTATGTTAAAGAGAAAAATAGATAGAATAAAGAAGTTTGACAGCCAGCTATCTGAAGCCATCGTTGTAATTTCAAATTCACTTAAAGCTGGATATTCATTTTTACAGGCCATCTCTGTTGTTGGAGAACAAATTGGTGATCCGTTAGGAAAGGAGTTTAAGAGGCTTTTAAAGGAGATGAGTTTAGGACTTTCTGAACAGGAAGCCTTCTATAACTTACAAAGAAGAGTACCTTCACAGGATTTAAATCTTCTTGTAAATGCCATACTTATTCAAAAAGATATTGGAGGAAATTTAGCCGAGATACTAGACAACATAACAGATACCATAAGAGAAAGGCAAAAACTAAAAAATGAACTTAAAACACTAACTGCACAGGGAAAATTGACAGGAATTATAATATCAATGCTTCCTTTATTTTTAGGAGCTGTTATATATGTTTTCAACAGAGAATATATAATGCTTCTTTTTACTACAAAGATAGGAGTAGGAATGCTTACATTATCAATATTTAGTGAAATAATTGGGGTGTTCTTAATAATGAAGATAATAAGTGTCGATTTATAGAGGTGGATTTTATGCTTGCTTTGATATCAATAATAACCTTTCTATTTTCATTTACGGTTATATCTTTGCTCTTTCTTTATTTAGGAAGAGATAAGATAAACCTTAGAAACAGAATTGAAAAGATCAAAAGCGATATTAATGTGAATGAAATTGATGGTAAGTCCTTTTTAGAAAGAGCAGTATTTCCTTTATACAGTTTTTTATACAACTTTTTTATGAAATTTACACCTCAATATAAAATGCAGAGGTTAACAAAAAAAATTGAACTTGCTGGATATTCTAAAAATGATTTGGGAAAATGGATATTTACAAAGGCAGTGGCTACATCTATTTCGTTTTTATTATCCTTTATTATATTCGACCTTATTTCAAAAAGTATTTTAAAATCGTTAATTTTAGCCCTTTTAGTAGCTTTCTTAACCAGCTTTATTTATAACTTCAATCTTTCTAAAAAGATATACAGAAGGAAGAAGAATATACTTAGAGATTTACCATATGTATTAGACTTAATAACTGTAAGTGTTGAGGCAGGACTTTCATTTGATGGAGCACTAGCTAAGGTGACAGAGAATATAAGTGGAGAATTAAGTGATGAGTTTGCAAAAACATTGAAGGAGATAAGAATGGGTATTCAAAGAAAGGTAGCATTAAGGAATTTAAGTGAAAGATGTGAAGTAAAGGAGCTTTCAACCTTTGTTACATCTCTAATACAAGCTGATGAACTTGGAGTAAGTTTAGGTAAAGTTTTAAGGATTGAAGCTGCAAACCTAAGGGAACAGAGAAAACAGGCAGCAAGAGAAAGTGCAATGAAGGCACCTATAAAGATGCTCTTTCCACTTGTGTTTTTTATATTTCCTACAATATTTATTGTAATATTAGGACCTGCACTTATTAAAATATACAACTTCTTTTTAAGGTGATAATTATGAAAAAGCTTGTATGTAAAGATAAGGAAATATGTACTGTTTATTTTGCTGACAACTTTAAAGATAGACTTTTAGGATATATGTTTAGAAAAAAGCCTCATTATGAGGCGATACTTTTTAAACCCTGTAGCAGCATTCATACTTTTTTCATGAGATTTAAACTTGATGTTCTTTTTTTAGATAAAGATATGGTGGTTATAAAGAAAATAGAGAGGCTACAAAATGGAAAAATAGCCTACGAAAAAAAGGGTTACTATGTAATAGAGGCAGAAGAGGGAAGATTTAGTGATATTGAAGTTGGAGATAGATTAAAGATAGAAGATTTTTTTAAGAAGTCTTGATAAATATAAGACTTCTTTTTTATTAAACTTATAAATTGTTACAAAAAATTAATAAACACATTAAAGGATTTGGTTGATATGAGATAGAATAAAGAGAATGGCTGAGTATTTTTGGTATGTAGAAGGGGGATAATATGAGGATCAAGTTAATTTTAAATTCTAAGCAGGAACAGGAGATAAATATAAACTACAACTATTATATTTCATCTTTTATATACAGATGTTTAGAAGAAATAGATGAAGAGTTAGCAAATAGAATACATAATCGAGGATTTAAATGTAATGAAAAAAATTACAAAATGTTTACTTTTTCAAATTTATTTTTTGAAAACTATAAAATTCAAGGAGAAAAGATATTTTTTAGTGGAAATGTAAACCTTTTTATATCATCACCTGTGTCTAAAATCACAGAGTATCTTGTTAAGTGTATTCTTTTTAAGGATGAAGTAAGGATAGGACAAGCAATATTAAAACCAGTTAGTATATCAATACCTCCTATACCTCAATTTAAAGAAAGGATGGAATTTAGATCTATTTCTCCTATAACAATGTCAACAGCTTTATTAAAGGAGGATGGAAGGTTATTAAAAAGGGATTTATATATAAAAGATGAAAGGTTTATAGAAAATATAAAAAAAATATACTTGCAAAGTATGAAATAATGTATAACAAATTGCCAGATGATACAAGATTTGATATTACCTTTGAAAGGAATATACCAAAACTAATCCATTATAAAGATGGAATAAAGATAAAGGGATATTTAGTTGATTGTGAGATTACAGGAAATCCTGAACTTATAGAGGTAGCCTATGAATGTGGATTGGGTGATAGAAATAGTTTAGGTTTTGGTATGATTGCTTGTAAATAGAGTTAAAAATATAAGCTTTTTTTATCAAATATATAACTTCTTAAATTAAGTAATGAAGAAAATTAAGGAGTTTTAAATTAAGTTTAATATTGAAATTATGGAAAAAATAAGTTATATTAGTATATAGAGGAATAAAGTTTGTGAACCTCCTATGGATTTTAATCGACTGGAGGTTCCCGAAAAAAATAAGGGTTTTACATTATCACAACCCAGATAAAATGCGACTTCCCTAACGGGTTTTAATCGGACCATATTGGAATTGAAACCTACTATCACTTTCTCTAAATTTTCTCTTGTAAACTGTTTTAATCGGACCATATTGGAATTGAAACTTTCTTCAGACAGTTGCTCAATGCCAATTTCAAAAAAGTTTTAATCGGACCATATTGGAATTGAAACCTTCTTCTTTTGTATATGATAATGCAAAATAATAATGTTTTAATCGGACCATATTGGAATTGAAACCTAGCATTTCAATTTCGTTCATATATTCTTCTATCAGTTTTAATCGGACCATATTGGAATTGAAACTAAATTATTAAGTTTATCTATATTTTCTTGTGTAGGTTGTTTTAATCGGACCATATTGGAATTGAAACTTAGGCTTTAAAACTCTATACATTTCCTTTAAGCAAGCGTTTTAATCGGACCATATTGGAATTGAAACATATGCTTTGGTAATTTTTATATATATTTTCTAATTGGTTTTAATCGGACCATATTGGAATTGAAACCTAATTCAAATGTGTAAGGAAGTTTTTCTTTAGCTAGTTTTAATCGGACCATATTGGAATTGAAACTGGGCAGGAGAGTCGTTAATGGTAAGGGGGAAGCGAGGTATTTTAATCTAACAATATTGAATTTTAGATGTTACATTTAATTTGAAAGGTTTATATGTAGTGAATCAAAAACTGAACAATTTAAGATGAACTAAAATAAAAACCCCCTATTAGTGTTTAAAAAAATGCAAATAGGGGTTTATGTTGTTTTGCTTATTGTTAACATGTATTCTAGGGATAGACCCATATATAGGATGGAGATTAGGTATTATTATAGATGGTGTAATTGAATTATATTTTGTAAGTTGCTTCATGAAAATTGTATAAATGAATCATTAGAAATTTAAAATGTATTTAATGCTTTTAAATTAGTTTTATAGGATGGGGTATTTTATGTGTTCTAACAATTAGTATATGCTTCTTATATAAAGACTGCAGAAGCTTAATTCTACGAAAATCTAAAGTAGGCATATGAAGGGGTTAATGTGGTTGAATAATTAATTGAAAAGTGGCTTAAATAGTGCCACTTTTAGCGTTTTGTGGAAGTTTAGAAGGAATTTAAATTTGTTTTTTTTAGAATATATTATTAGAATAAACAACATATATAAAATAAACTATTTTATGGGTGGGGATAAATATGTGTGATACGCTGATTGCATTAAAAAACTCAACAAAAAATGGTTCTGTCATTTTTGGTAAAAACAGTTAACGAGTTTAAAAACATTTTAAGGTACCACGAAAAAGAAGAGAGGAACAAATTAAATGATTCAATGAAAAATATATATGCACGAAGGTAGCCTGATATCCAGTGAAACTACAGGAAGTATGATTGTAGAATTAATAAATGGAGAGATAAATATTTGGGCAACAGGTTCATCGATTCCCTGCCTTTCAATCTACATGCCTATGTGGTTTGTAAATTGTGATGTGTTATTTAAAGAAGAGGACATAGATATGGAAGTGGAATATTGGGAAAACAGAGGGAAAAGATTGAAGAGGTTGAGAAAGGAAGGGTAGATAAAGAAAGTTTTATAAAAAATAAAGATGAGCTTGAAAATAAATTAGATGAACTTGTATCCACAGCAAAGACAGAAAAAGACAAAATAGAAATAATGAAATACGCATGGAAACAATAAAAGTGTCACATAGTTGGAAATAAATCATTTAATTAAAGATACTATTCCATTTTGCTTTTGAAATAAAAAGCATCAAGGCATCAAGCAGTTTGCTTGATGTTTTTTATATATAATAAAGATTACATAAATTGAAAAAAATATAAATTATAGTATATAATATAAATGGATATTATGTAAATATATATAATAATATAAAATAAATGTATTAAACGTATATAAATGTATAATATAATGGAAA
This sequence comes from Thermobrachium celere DSM 8682, assembly GCF_000430995.1. Lineage (GTDB taxonomy): Bacteria > Bacillota > Clostridia > Clostridiales > Caloramatoraceae > Thermobrachium > Thermobrachium celere. The sequence goes on along the minus strand of NZ_HF952018.1, from coordinate 1,782,849 downwards.
GGGGTTTTTTTATGGATTTTTGCTTAGAAATATTTAAATCAAATATTCCATTAAAAGAACAGGAATTTTATGAATATACTTTAAGTGCTGTGGGAAGTGTAGATAATTTTTATCAATTGTCAGGAAAAGCTGAATATGCATTATCTTCTCAAAATAAATTTAAGTTTGTTTCAAGGAAAGGAGATACTTACCTTTATTCATTAGAACAATTACAAAACATACCTCAAATAGAAGGAGTAAAAATAGAATTTACGGGATGTAAAAAATTAGACGTAAACAACTATAAAGAAGTATATTCAAATTTAATTGCATATCATATAAATAAAATTTTAAAACAAAAGAAGACTTTTGATGAAAAATCTAAAAAAAAAATTGAAAAGTATAAGATAAAATTAAAGAAAAGTATATATAATCCTGTTATGCTACAAAACGAAGGAGAAAAATATACGTCAATTATAAATGATGATGGGATAAGAGTATATAGAGTTTTCGATATAATGCCCTATATTGATGAAAACAGATATGCATATTTAAGGTGTGATATTAGACATGTATTTGAAAGTGAAAAAACAATTTATGATATGATGAAGGAAAATAAAAAGATTATAGGTTTAAAAGTTGACTATATATGGACTAATAACACAAATAGTACAGGTATAATTGAAGAAATTATTGATAAAACAATATCGGATAAACTAAGTGAATTGAAGGGTCAATCATTAATAGATTATTTTATAAATACAAACCAATCATATAGAGTTAATAAATTTACTGAAGAAGACAAAAAAGCAAATGTAATTAAAGTAAAGGGTTGTAATAAAAAGCCACTTTATTTTATACCACATTCTTTAAAACAAGTAATTGATAGAGAAAGTTTAAAAAAAATTGATAGTAAATTTTCGAGAGATATTGAAAAGTATATTAAAATGAATATGAATTATAGAATGAAAGTTCTAGCTGACTTTTTAGATGATATTGGATGTATAAAAGAGTTGGGAAATTTAAAATTTGATTTTAATTTATGTAGAACTTCAGAACTTGGATTTAAGGAAGGAAAAATTGAGAAGCCATATGTTTTAGTAGCAAATAAAGAAAAGATAAAAAATAAAAGAGATGTATTTAATAAAGGATATTTCAAGAAACCTAATAATAAGATAAGGGTTGCTGTAATGTGTCCAAAAGGTTATTTAGAAGAAACTAAGATGGCTTTTGAAAAAATAAGTAGCTTTAATACAAAAGGTTATATAAAAAATAAAGGAAAATTATATAAAAAAATTGAAATAGAAGGATTGTTGGATTTAGAAGAAACAAATATTTTTTATGAGTATAACATTGGGGATATTACTGAATATAAAAGAACTGCTTTGAATTTAATTAAAAATAATGAAAAAGTTGATTTGGTTTTATGTGTAATACCAAATGAACATGATGAAAATAATCCTTATTCTGAATTTAAAACAGTATGGGCTAAGTACAAAATACCATCTCAGATGATATGTGTAGACAGTATAAAAGTTATTAATGATTGCAGTAATATGAATAATTATAATGGACTTTATTATATAAACGAGATTTCTTTAGGAATGCTTGTTAAATCTGGAGGAGTTCCATGGATATTAGAGGAAATTACAGGAGATGTAGATTGTTTTATAGGATTAGATGTAGGTAATCCACAAAAAGGAATAAGATATCCATCATCCTCAGTATTATTTGATAAAAATGGTACATTTATAAATTATTTCAAACCTGAAATTCCACAGACTGGAGAAATTATTGTTGATAAAATATTACAAGAAATTTTTGATAATATAATATTAAGCTTTGAGACTAAATTTAATCAACCACCTAAACATATTGTTATTCATAGAGATGGATTTGCAAGAGAAGATATAAATTGGTATAAGCAATATTTTCAAAGTAAAAATATAAAATTTGATATAGTAGAAGTTAAAAAGCAAGGGGCAGTTAAATTTGCAACAAAGAAAGGAAATGTGTTCATAAATCCTGAAGCTGGATGTTATGTAACTAACGGACAATATGCTTATTTAGTTACCAACGATATAAAGCTAGGTTCTCCACGACCATTAAAAATAGAAAAGGTTTATGGTGATATACCGCTTGATGATATTGTAAAACAAATATATTATCTTTCAGAACTTCATGTTGGTTCATTTAAAAAGACAAGATTACCTGTAACTACAGAATATGCAGATAGAATTTCTAAGAATATTATGTATATACCATCAGGATGTTTGAGTGACAAACTTTTTTTTCTATAATTCCATAGTGTATGATATTATAATAAATTATTTGATTTTAAAAATTATCAAAATAATGTGAACTGCACCCTGTCAAGTAAACAGTTGAAAAATGTAAATCTTCTTCAAAGTGTCAATCGTTTGATTGACACTTTTTATGTATTTATATTGGATAGGTATTTCCTATATTCTAAAGGAGACATGCAGTTTAATCTTCTTTGGTATCTTTTGTTATTATAATATTCGATATAATCTTTAATAGCTATTTTTAATTCCTCAAATGTTTCAAATTTGCGTAAGTAATACATTTCAGCCTTAAGTATACCCCAAAAACCTTCCATTGGAGCATTATCTAAACAGCAACCAACTCGCGACATGCTTTGTTTCATTCCAACCTTATCTAGCTTTTCTCTGAATGCTTTGCTAGTATATTGAAAACCTCTGTCACTATGAACTAGAGGTTTTGCACCTGGATTTAATTTGATTGCAACATCAAAAGTCTCAAAAACAAGTGCATTGTTATTTGAGTGTCCAATAACATATGAAACTATATTTCTGTCTCCTAAATCTAATATTGCACTAAGATAAACCTTTTTACCATTACCATATATAAACTCAGTAACATCTGTTAGCCATTTCTCACACGTATTCTGTGCTCTAAAGTTTCTGTTTAGTATGCTTTCAGCAGTAATGTCAGGAGTAGATTTAATATAACGATATCTTTTTCTGCGACATACTGACTTTAAACCCATTAATTTCATCAATCTGTAAATGCGTTTATGATTTACTTTTAAATTATGTTCTCTTCTAATTTTAATAGTTATTTGGCGGTAGCCAAGTATTCCATCACGTTCTTCATAAGCTTCTTTTATTAATTCAATTAAATTTTCATTTTCAATTTCTCTTTTACTCTTTCTCGTTTTTAACCATTTATAATAGCTACTACGATGTATTCCTGCAATTTCACAAAGCTCACTTATGGAAGCTTTACCTTCCTCATTAAATATTTTTATTACAATATAAATGTTTTCATAGCTAACGCTATGATTTACCATCCCCTTTCTAATTCTCGCAATTTTTTTAAGAATTCATTCTCCAATTGTAATCTGCGATTTTGAGCTTCTAATAGCTTCTTTTCTGCTTTTAATTTTTCTATTTCAGACATTTCATTAATTGACTTTCTCTTGCCTCTTTTATCTTGTAAGGCCTCAACTCCGCCTTTTTCATACTTTTCAAGCCATCTACGAACTTGTTGATATGATACATTGTATTTTTTAGCTGTTTCTTTATAATTATGGTTATGCTCAACACAATATCTAACTATATCTATTTTCTGCTCAAAAGAAATAGTAGTTTTTTTGGTCATAATAGTTTTTCCCCCTGTCCTTTTTTAGAGAGCTTAATCCCCTTATGACCATTGTACTTCTTAATCCAACTCTGTAAAACACCATAAGAAGAAATATTATATTTTGAACATATCTCAAATTGAGATAAAGTGCTATTGAAATAATCTTCAACAGCCTTTATTTTTAATTCTGCTGAATATTTTTATTAGAATCTTTAATTATTAACTCTTTTGCTCCTTCTACTTTATATCCTTACCCAATTTAAAAATACCTTCTTATTTACACCAATCTCACGACATATTTGTTTTGCTGTCTTAATATTATTTAAATATTCTTCAACACTTTTAAGTCTTATATCAAAATCGTATACGCCTTTCTTTCTCATAAAAATATACTCCTCTCTATGGTAAACAGGTTTTACATTTTTAATCTGTCTACTATAAAGCGAGCATATCAGAGTATAGCATTAGGAAATCCACTGGAAAATTTCACATTTCACCTGGGTGGCACTTTTTGATCTTGACAAACCTTGCTAAAACCTATATAATACTTAAAAATAAATAAAGAATACATGCCTACTCATATAATCCCGATAATATGGTTCGGGAGTCTCTACCGGGGGCCGTAAACCTCCGACTATGAGTGAGGTTGCTTTGCGTTTGCATATTGCACTTCACTCATTTCTTTTTTGGGGAGCAATATGCTTTTTTGTTTCCCCTTAAGGGCATGTTGAAGGGGAGGAGGATTCTAAATGAAAATCTTAAAGCAAGCTTATACGTTTGATGATGTTCTATTAGTTCCACAAAAGTCAGATGTATTACCTAAAGATGTAGAGGTTTCAACATATCTTACAAAGAAAATAAAGCTTAATATTCCACTTATGAGTGCTGGAATGGATACAGTAACAGAGTCAAAGATGGCAATAGCAATGGCACGTGAGGGTGGAATAGGTATCATTCACAAGAACATGTCTATAGAAGAGCAGGCTCAAGAGGTAGATAGAGTAAAAAGGTCAGAACATGGAGTTATAACAGATCCCTTCTTCTTATCTCCAGAACACACAATAGAAGATGCAGATAGGCTTATGGCAAGATATAGAATATCAGGTGTTCCAATAGTTGAAGGCGGAAAATTAGTTGGAATTATAACAAACCGCGATATAAGATTTGAAAAGGACTATTCAAGAAGAATAAGTGAAGTTATGACAAAGGATAACCTAATAACAGCACCAGTTGGAACAAGTCTTAAGGAGGCAGAAGAAATATTAAGACGCCATAAGATAGAAAAGCTTCCACTTGTAGATGAAAATTATGCCCTAAAGGGCCTTATAACTATAAAGGACATCGAAAAGGCAGTGAAGTTCCCAAATTCAGCAAAGGATGAAAAGGGAAGACTTTTAGTTGGTGCTGCTGTTGGAGTAACTTTAGATACAATGGAAAGAGTAAAGGCACTTTACGAAGCAGGTGTTGATGTAATAGTTGTAGATACTGCCCATGGACACTCAAAGGGCGTTTTAGATACAGTATATAGAATTAAAAATGAATACCCAGAGCTTCAGGTGATAGGAGGAAATGTTGCAACTCAAGAGGCAACAAGGGATTTAATACTTGCTGGTGCAGATTGTGTAAAGGTTGGTATAGGACCTGGCTCAATCTGTACAACAAGAGTTGTAGCAGGAGTTGGTGTTCCACAACTTACAGCAGTTATGGACTGTGCAGAAGAGGCAGACAAGTACGGTATTCCAATAATTGCAGATGGAGGAATTAAATATTCTGGAGATATAGTAAAGGCTCTTGCAGCAGGTGCATCTGTTGTAATGATGGGTTCACTTCTTGCGGGATGTGAAGAGAGCCCAGGTGAAGAGGAAATATATCAAGGAAGAAGATTTAAGGTATATAGAGGAATGGGATCAATTGCAGCGATGCAAAAAGGAAGTAAGGATAGATATTTCCAACAGGACAATAAAAAGCTTGTTCCAGAAGGAGTGGAAGGAAGAGTTGCCTATAAAGGACCTGTTGCAGATACTATTTATCAATTAGTTGGAGGACTAAGAGCAGGTATGGGCTACTGTGGTGCAAGAAACTTAAAGGAACTTAAGGAAAAGGCTGTTTTTGTTGTTCAAACATCAGCAGGTTTAAGGGAGAGCCACCCACACGATATTTATATTACAAAGGAAGCACCAAATTATACAACAGATGCAAGGTAGGAGGTTAACATGAATAGAGAGCTTGTTTTAATAATAGATTTTGGAGGACAGTACAACCAGCTTATTGCAAGGCGTGTTAGAGAGTGTGGGGTATATTCTGAAATAGTACCATATACAGTTACAATTGAGGATATTAAAAGAAAGAACCCAAGTGCAATAATATTCACAGGTGGACCAAATAGTGTATATGAAGATGGAGCCCCAAGGGTTGATAGAGAGATATTTGAGCTTAATATTCCTATACTTGGAATATGCTATGGAATGCAACTTACTGCATTTATGCTTGGTGGAGAAGTTAAAAAGGCAGATAAGAGGGAGTATGGTAATACTACAGTTGTAGTGGATAGTAATAACGACCTATTTAAAAATATACCTAAAGAAAGTACTATGTGGATGAGCCATACAGACTATGTTGCAAATCTTCCAGAGGGTTTTGTAAATATAGCCTATACAGATTCCTGTATAAATGCGGCAATGGCAAATATAGATAAGAAGATATATGGTGTTCAGTTCCATCCAGAAGTTAAACATTCACAATATGGGTTTGATGTTATAAAAAACTTCTTGTTTAACGTATGTAACCTAAAAGGAGACTGGACAATGTCCTCCTTTATTGATGAAAAGATAGAGGAAATAAAAAGGACAGTTGGAGACAAAAAGGCAATATGTGCCCTATCAGGTGGAGTTGACTCCTCTGTTGCAGCCTTAATGGTTCATAAGGCAATTGGAAAGAACCTAACTTGTATATTTGTTGATCATGGCCTTTTAAGAAAGGGAGAGGCAGAGGAGGTTTATAATACATTTAAAGAAAAGTTTGATATGAACCTTATAATGGTCGATGCAAAGGATAGGTTTTTAGGAAAGCTTAAGGGAGTTACTGATCCTGAGAGAAAAAGAAAGATAATAGGTGAAGAGTTTATAAGGGTATTTGAAGATGAGGCAAATAGGATAGAAGGAGCAGAGTTTTTAGTTCAAGGAACTATATACCCAGACGTTGTTGAAAGTGGAACAGGAACATCAGCGGTTATAAAGAGCCACCATAACGTAGGGGGACTACCTGAGGATATGAAGTTTAAGTTAATCGAACCACTAAGGGAGCTATTTAAGGATGAGGTTCGAGAAGTTGGAAGACAGCTTGGACTTGCAGAAGAATTAGTTTCAAGACAGCCATTCCCAGGTCCTGGTCTTGCAATAAGGGTACTTGGTGAAGTTACAGAGGAAAAGCTTTCTATCTTAAAGGAAGCAGATTATATTGTAAGGGATGAAATAAAGAAGGCAGGGTTAGACAAAGAAATATGGCAGTACTTTGCTGTACTTCCTGATGTAAAGAGTGTTGGTGTAATGGGAGATGAGAGAACATATTCCCACCTTATTGCAATAAGGGCTGTGGAAAGTGTGGATGGAATGACATCTGATTGGTTTAAGATACCTTATGAAGTATTAGATAAAATATCAAGAAGGATTGTAAATGAAGTAAAGGGTGTAAATAGAATTGTATATGACATAACAAGCAAACCTCCTGCGACAATTGAATGGGAATAAAATAAAACTTGCAACCATATCAAATGTATCTGATATGGTTGCTTTTTATTTAAGATTAATTTTACGTCTTGTAAGAATATGGTTGATGTGATATTGTAATATTATTATAAAGCAATGGGGGTATGTATATGATAAAACCAAAGCCTCTCAAAAAGGGTGATAAAGTAGCAATAGTAAGCTTATCAAGTGGTATTTTAGGAGAAGATTTTGCAAGACATCAGCTTGAATTAGGAATTAAAAGATTAAGGGAGTTTGGATTAGAGCCAGTTTTTATGCCTAACGCATTAGAAGGGATAGAATATATAAAAAATCACCCAGAAGATAGGGCAAAGGATTTAAAGGATGCCTTCTGTGATGAAACAATAAAGGGTATTATATGTGCAATAGGCGGAGATGATACATATAAAACTTTGCCATATCTTTTAGAGGATAAGGAGTTTATTGATGCTGTTAAAAACAATCCAAAGATATTTACAGGATTTTCAGATACAACGGTTAATCATTTGATGTTTTATAAATTAGGGCTGGTAACCTTCTATGGACCAAGTTTTCTTACCGATATAGCTGAATTAGATAATGAAATGCTTCCATATACTAAAAGGGAGTTTATGAAGTATTTTAAAATGGAAGATGAGTATATTATAGAGTCAAGTGATGTATGGTATGAGGAAAGAAGGGATTTTTCAAAAAATCAATTGGGTGTAAGTAGAATTAAACATATAGAAAAAAGAGGGTATGAAGTGCTGCAGGGTAAGGGAAAGGTTAGAGGAAGGTTTTTAGGTGGATGTTTAGAAAGTATTTATGATATATTAACTAATGATCTATATAAAAAAGTATGTGATAAATATGAGCTATTCCCTAATATATATGAATGGAAGGATAAAATATTATTTATTGAAACCTGTGAGGAGAAACCAGATCCAGAGCTTTTTGAAAAGGAATTACTTGCACTAAAACATAAAGGTGTATTTGATGTTATAAGTGGAATTATTGTAGGAAAGCCACAAGATGAAACATACTATGATGAATATAAGGAAGTTTTTTATAAAGTTATAGATAACAAGGATTTACCTATTTTATATAATGTAAACTTTGGACACGCATACCCAAGGTGTATAATACCCTATGGAGTTGAAGCAGAGATTGATTTAGATAGGAAAGTAATAAAATACTATAACCCATACCAAATATAATTGGTATGGGTTATAGTTAATTTTCTACTTGACAGTTAGACGTCTAACTATTATTATAATAATTGTTAGACGTCTAAATAATTTTATTATATATACAAAAGTGAAAGGGGAATAAAAATGGACTTTTGTAATATTGAAGGTGTATATCAATCCTTCATAAAGGTTATTAAGGTACATCACCAGTACCTACATATCATACTTGAAAAGCTTGATTTATACCCAGGTCAACCACCTTTACTTTTTACCTTATACAAAAATGATGGGCTGAGCCAAAGAGAGATTGCAGATAAACTTCACATAAAGCCTGCAACAATTACTGTAATGCTGACAAGGATGGAAAAGGCAGGACTAATTACAAGAAGGCAAGACGAAGAAGACCAAAGAATATCAAGGGTTTATTTAACCCAAAAGGGAAGAGAAATGTGTGAAGAGTTAAAAAAGGTTATGGCAGATTTGAACGAGAAGTGTTTTGGAAACTTCACGGAGGATGAGAGGGAGATTTTTAAAAAACTCTTAGAAAAGATGGCAGAAAATATAGAAAAGGCAAAGGACAAGTAATTTGAATAAAAAATGTTAGGAGATGATAGGCTGTGTTAAGACTTTATAAGTTCCTAAAACCATATACTTTGATGATTATTGGTGTATTTTTCTTTGTAACTTTACAATCTTTAGGTGATTTGTATCTTCCAACTCTTATGTCAAACATAATAAACGAAGGAGTTATGAAGGGTGATACTAAAAGAATACTTGAAATCGGAGGCTTGATGCTTTTAGTGGCAGGGGTTGGAGTTATCTGTTCTGTTATTGCAAGCTTCCTTTCTGCAAAGGTTGCAGCAAACCTTGGTACTATCTTAAGAAGTAAGGTTTTTAGGAGAGTTGAGAGCTACTCATTAAGTGAATTTGACAAGTTTGGAACTGCGACTTTAATTACAAGAACAACAAACGATATTACACAAATTCAAACAGTTACAATTATGATAATGCGTATGATGATAAGTGCACCTATTATGGCAATAGGGGGACTTATTTTGGCCTTAAGAAAGGATAGACCGCTTACACTTGTTCTTGCTGTTGCAATACCTGTACTAGCTTCGGTTGTAGCAATAATAGCATCAAAGGTTATACCTCTATTTAAACTTGTTCAAGTAAAGATTGATAAAATAAACCTTGTTCTTCGTGAAAAGCTTACAGGAATTAGAGTAATTAGAGCCTTCAATACTGTAGAATTTGAGAAGAAAAGATTTGATGAGGCAAATGTTGACTTAACAGAAACTTATATTAAAGTAAACAGAATAATGGCATTTATGATGCCGTCTATTATGCTTGTTATGAACTTTACATCTCTTGCAATTCTTTGGTTTGGAGGAATACGAATAAGCAAAGGAAGTATGGACTTAGGTGCCCTTGCAGCCTTTACGCAATATGCAATGCAGATTATGTTCTCAATGCTTATGCTTGCTATGATGTTTATAATGGTACCTCGTGCGCAAGCGGCAGCAACAAGAATAAATGAGGTTCTTGATACAATGCCAAAGATAAAGGATGCAGAAAAAACAGTAGATACATTTACAGGTAGGGGATACTTAGAATTTAGAGATGTAACCTTCAGCTATGAAGGAGCAGAAGAACCTGCACTAAAAAATATATCTTTTGTTGCAAAACCAGGTGAGGTTACAGCAATAATAGGAAGTACAGGTGCAGGTAAATCAACATTAGTAAATCTTATTCCAAGATTTTATGATGTAGATAGTGGAAGCATACTTATTGACGGTGTAGATATAAGAGAGATGAGCCAAGAGACACTAAGAAAGAAGATAGGATTAGTTCCTCAAAAAGCTGTACTGTTCTCAGGTACAATTGCAGACAATATAAGGTTTGGTAAAGAAGATGCAACGGATGAAGAAATAAGGCATGCAGCAGAAGTTGCACAGGCACTTGAGTTTATTGAAAGTATGGATGGAGGATTTGACCACGAAATTTCACAGGGTGGTACAAATGTATCTGGTGGACAAAAGCAACGTCTTTCAATTGCTCGTGCACTTGTTAGAAAGCCTGAAATATATATCTTTGATGATAGTTTCTCAGCCCTTGATTTTAAGACAGATGCAAAGCTAAGGGCAGCACTTAAAAAGGAAACAAAGGATGCAACAGTTATAATAGTTGCCCAAAGAGTTGCAACTATTATGGATGCAGATAGGATAATTGTTTTAGATGAAGGTAAGATTGTTGGAATGGGAACCCATAAGGAACTTTTAGAAAAGTGTGATGTGTATAGAGAAATTGTTTCATCACAGCTTTCAGAGGAGGAAATAGCATGAATCAAAATAGAGGAATGAATAGACCAATGGGAAGAGGCGGCGGTCCCATGGGAGGACTTGCTAGACCTGTAGAAAAGCCCAAGGATTTTAAGGGGACATTTAAAAGACTCTTAGGCTACCTAAAACCCCACAGACTAAATTTAATAATAGTTCTTATATTTGCAATTGCAAGCACAACCTTTACCATAGTTACTCCTAAAATATCAAGTAAAGCACTAAATAAACTACAGGATGCCTATATGTCACGTAAAATGCTAAGTGAAATGGCAAAGGGACAAAATGAAGCAGTAAATCAATTAAATGAGAAGATGGGCGATGTCCAAAAGGAAGTTGTAGATAAAATAGTTAATCAGATGGCAGATGGACAAAAGAAGGCAGTAGAGCAGATAACCAATAATATGGCTGATGCTCAGGAGAAGGCAGTAGATGAAATGTACAAGGGCATAGCCATTCAACTACATCAGGGAGTTGCAACTGGACAGAAGGCTGCTGTTGATAATATAACTCAACAAATGGGAAAGGTACAGAGAAATTTAGTTTTAAGTATTAATCAGCAGATGAGTAGTATGCAGCAGATGCCACAGGGTGGACAGATGCCTCCAATGGATCCTAAGATGCTTGAGGCTATGCAAAAATTAATGAAGCTTCCAATGATTGATACAATAACCGATAGACAAAAGAAGATTGAAGTTACTCTAGAGTTTATAGAAATCCTTCAAAATATGCCTAATGGACAAATAGATCAAAAGTCACTTGCTACAACAAAGGAGATATTAAGCCTTCCGCTACTTGAAAATGTAAAAAATCCAAATGAAAAGATAAATATAATTAAGAAGTTTTTAAGTTTATCAAAGAATATGCCATCTCAAGGGCAAGGTATGTCAATGCAGCTTGACGAAAAGACATTAAATAAGGCACTTTCAAAAATACCTGAGATAAAAAATTTCAATACAACTTCAAGTTCTACAAAAAATAAAATGGATAAAAAGACAATGGATGCAGCTCAAAAACTATTAAAGCTTCCATTGATAAAGGATATAAAGGATCCTGTAGAGAAGAAAAAGACTCTGATTGAGCTTATTGATATATTTAAAAGTATGCCAAATACTTCAGGCTCCCAAAGTAAGATTAATGCAGCTGACTTAAATACAGTTAAAGAATTATTATTACTACCTGACATTAGCAGTATAAAGGATGAAAAGGAGAAGAAACAAACAACTATTAAGTTGATTGATATTTACAGCAAGATGCCTAACATGAATAATGAAAATACTTCAAATGAAATGATGGATAGTGAGCAGCTAAAGCTTGTAAAAGAATTACTTGAGCTTCCAATGTTAAACACAATAAAGGATGCCGATTATAAGGCAAAGGTTTTAAACAATATGCTTGATATATTTGGCAAGATGCCAGAGATGAAAACAGACAATGCTGATTCTAAGAATAAATTTGATACAAAGAGCATAAAGGCAGTTCAGGAGTTTTTGGCCTTACCAAAATTAAGCACACTTACAAGTGCAGATGAAAAGGCTGATGTAGCAAAGAAGCTTTTAGAATTAAGTAAACAAATGCAAAACACAATGGACAATGCTCCAAAGAGCCCTAAAGAAAACATAGAGTTTACAGATGAGCAGATAAATGCAGTAATAACTGCAATAAGAGAAACAAATGGAGAGTATGATTTTAAATATATAGGCAAAATAGCGTTAATTCTTATTGCTCTTTATATAATAAGTGCCCTATTTAGTTTAACTATGGGACTTGTAATGTCTGGCGTTGCACAAAAGACAGTGCGTGATTTAAGAAGAGAAGTTGATGAAAAGCTTGCAAGACTCCCACTTAAGTATTTTGATACACATCTACACGGTGACATACTAAGCCGTATTACAAATGACGTTGATACAATTGCAACAACATTGCAACAGAGCTTAACTCAGATGATTACATCTGTAATTACTATAATTGGCTACATTATAATGATGCTTACAATAAGTCCAACATTGACACTAATTGTTCTTGCAACAATGCCTCTTTATATTATTTCTACCATGTTTATTGCAAAGAAGTCACAAAAATACTTTGCAATGCAACAAAAGGAACTTGGAGATTTAAGTGGACACGTTGAGGAGATGTATACAGGCCATAAGATTGTAAAGGCCTTTGGACGTGAAAAGGACTCAATAGAGCATTTTGAAGCTATAAACATAAGGTTAAGAGATGCCAGCTGGAGAGCTCAATTTATATCAGGTATAATGTTCCCACTTATGAACTTTATAAGTAACCTTGGATATGTGGGAATAAGTATAGTAGGTGGAATATGGATAACAAAGAGCCGTCTTGGTATTGGGGACGTAATAGCCTTTATACAATATTCAAGATCCTTTACAATGCCAATTGTACAAACAGCTAATATAGCAAATGTTATACAATCAACAATTGCCTGTGCTGAACGTGTATTCCAAATATTAGATGAAGAAGAGGAAATTCCAGATAGCAAGGATGCTGTTGTAATTGAAGAACCTAAGGGAGAAGTAAAATTTGAAAATGTTTCCTTTAGGTATAAGGAAGATGTTCCATTAATAGAAGATTTAAATTTAGAGGTAAAACCAGGACATACAATTGCTATTGTTGGACCTACAGGTGCAGGAAAAACAACATTAGTTAACCTGCTTATGAGATTCTATGAAATCAATTCAGGTAGAATAACTATAGATGGTGTGGATATAAGGGACATTAAGCGTAGTGAACTTAGAAAGATGTTTGGTATGGTTCTTCAGGATACTTGGCTCTTTAATGGAACAATTAAGGATAATATAGCCTACGGAAAAGAAGGGGCAACAATGGAAGAGATAGTAAGGGCAGCAAAGGCAGCCCATGCAGACCACTTTATAAGAACTCTACCCCATGGATATGATACAGTAATTAATGAAGAGGCAACAAACATATCACAGGGACAAAAGCAGCTACTAACAATTGCTCGTGCAATACTTCACGATCCTAAGATACTAATTCTTGATGAGGCAACAAGTAGCGTAGACACAAGAACAGAAGTTTTAATCCAAAAGGCTATGGCAAATCTTATGAAGGGAAGAACAAGCTTTGTAATAGCCCACAGACTTTCTACAATACGCGATGCTGAGCTTATAATAGTTATGAACAAGGGAAGAATCATTGAAATGGGCAACCACAAAGAACTGATTGCAAAAGGTGGATTCTACGCAGACCTATATAACAGCCAATTTGCAAATGAAAATGAGGATGAGGCAGTATAAAATAAGGCAGATGTGCTATTTATTTAGCACATCTGCCTTATGTACTTTAAATATATTACTGTTATGATTGTGTTTTTATCAATATAATGATAAAATTATGATAAAATAAATATAGAGGTGATAATATGCCACATATAAGACCAATATCGGATTTAAGAAATAATTTTGCTGAGATATCAAAAATTGTTCACGAATTGAAAGAACCTGTATTTTTAACAAAAAATGGTTATGGAGATATGGTTGTGATGAGTATTGAAACATATGAAAAAAAGCTTTTTGAAAGTGAAATTTACTTTAAACTTAAAGAGGCTGAACTTCAAGCTAAACAAACAGAAAAAAGATTTTCTCATGAAGAAGTTTTTAGTAGTTTAAGAAAAAGTGTTTTAGATAAGGTGGAAGAAGACAATGTATGAAATAAGATATCTGCCCTTGGCTGTTAAAGATTTAGAAGAAATTGTTTCATATATTACAAACGAATTAAAATCACCAAAAGCAGCAATGGACTTAATTGACGAGATGGATTCGTCCATTTCAAGACTTAAAAAATTTCCATATTCATGTAGAGTTTATTATCAAGAAAGAGAATTTGAAAATGAGTATAGAGTATTGCCTGTAAAGAATTATTTAATATTTTATGTTGTTAAAGAAAATATTGTAGAAGTTCATAGGATATTATATTCAAAGATGGATGTAACTTGTATTATTAAATAGGCAGATATTTTAAATCAAGTTTTTTAATGATAGATAATGGTTCTTAAAAAAGAATTTAAATTTAATAGATTTATATGTAAAGTAAAAATAGCCATATCTAAAAGATATGGCTAATTAATTTATATTAAAGAAATAGCTTCGAGCAAATCTTGAAGTTTTGTGTAATGAACTTGAATTATTTTTTTGTCTGATGGTATATTTAACAACTGGCATAATTTTGGAAAATGTACATAGTTACTTGGTGTTTTAAAATGTTGTAAATTGCTAATAAATATATATTCATTACGAGGGCAATTAGATGGCCCTAAAATATATTTAGGATGACTCAATGATTGAACATAATCGTATACATGCATTGACTGATTACCTATTATTCCAACAGCAAAATAGAAAATCAAATTGTCATTTTTATAAAAGTTTGCATGTTTATTAGTATTTACTTTTATACCTGGTATAAGGTTTAGATTATAAAAGAATGCTATGGTAGCAAATCTTGCATCATTACTTAAGTAGGAAAGTTGGCTCCTAAAATCCCAAGAAATAGATGATTGTGAGTTCATTAAAAAACCGTTTGTAAGTTTTTCAAGTTCTTCATCTGTAGGTTTATATCCTGTTTTATAGATGTTAGATATGAAAATAGATTCTATATATTTGCTTCTAGTAAGTTGCAAAGCTTGAGCCTGTTTATCCATAATATTTAGTATGGCTGATGTAAAGTTAATTGGTCTTGGAATTTTTCGCATTAATATCACTCCTTATTGGTATTTACTATATGTATATTAAAATAATATTGATTTTAGAACTATTAAATTAATATTGTTTTGCATTATTTAGATATATTAATTATCGTTACTACTTTTATTAATAGGCTTAAGAATTAAGTTGCGCAGCCATATAAAGATATATGGCTGCGAGTTTTTATATTAAAGAAACTGCTTTAAGTATATCTTCAAGTTTTGAATAATGAACTTTTATTACCTTCGTATTGCAAGGTAAATTTAGTAAATTAACCAAGTTATTGAAATATATATTGTTTTTGTAGCGACTTGAATTAGTAATAAAGATATATTCATTTTCAGGATTTTCTTTTGGGCCAAGAGTTTCAGTTGAATTGATGTATTTATATAACTTTTTACATCCATTGCAAGGAATAATACACTTAAATAAGAATTGGCCTCTTTTATAAATATTTGCGTAAGACTTAGCAATCATTTTTATATCTGGTATAATTTTTAAACCATGTATGAAAGCAATAGTTGCAAATGGAGCATTATTACCTAATATCAAAATTTTTTCCCTAAAACTCCTACTTGTTGTTGATCTTTGATTGGTGGAATTTGAAGGCATTGTGGATTTACCGTATAATGTAATGCCATTTAGCATATTCTTAAGTTCATCATTTGTAGGTTTGTAACCTAACTCATAAAGTTTAATAATAATAATAGATTCAATATATTTATCTGGAGTGATTCCTGATGTTTGTGCTTGGTTAATAATTATGTTGGATAAATGTGATGATAGATTGATTGATAAAGTCATTTACTCCCCACCTCTTATTTAGTATTTATTTTATATATATTAAACAAATATAAATTTTAGAACCTTATAATTTGTACTATATGGGTTCATTGTAAAATTAAATGCAACAGATAAAAAATATTAAAACCATAGTGAAAATCATGTATGATATAGGTGTCAAATCCAAACATACAGGAGGTTTTCACTATGGTTGATAAAATTAATTCTAACACAACTGTACGTTCTTTTAAACACCTAAATAGCTATGAGCGTGGAGAAATTTATGCATTACTAAAAGAAGGTAAAAGTATTCGCTATATTGCTAAAAAATTAGGACGTAGTCCAAGTACTATCTCCCGTGAAATTAAACGTGGTACTACCTTACAGCTTAAAAGTGATTTATCTACATTTACAAGTTATTTCCCTGAAACAGGTCAGGCTGTATATGAAAATCATCGCTCAAATTGCGGAGCAAAAATTAAAATAGCTACAGCCGAAGCTTTTATAAAGTATGCAGAAACAAAAATTCTTAAAGATAAATGGTCCGTCGATGCTGTAGTAGGTTATTGTAAAAATGACCCTGCTTGGAAGGATAAATATATTGTTTCTACTAAAACATTGTACAACTATATTGATAAAGG
>NZ_HF952018.1:1593658-1765322 GCF_000430995.1 Thermobrachium celere DSM 8682 | reverse complement strand
TATTTTTATGAAGACTATCGAAGATTGCTTAATCCCATATTTTGAATATTATAGATGTCGCTTGTGGTTTATCAAGGGTAAAGCTCCGCCTGCTACGCAGCCCTTGACAAACCCATGCACTCCATCTCCTGTTATTATTAAGATGGGCTTAAGGCTGATTTTGACTATTGTCAGTCCTATTCTACATGATTTTTCACAGGGGTGTTGCATTTAATATTGCAATTTAAGATTTGTACTATATGTAACTTTCTTCTTGCACTAATATTTTATTTGTGCTAAAATCAAAAAATAACTTTTTCAATACATTAAATTTTATGACTGCAAGTTTTGAGAAAGTTTTACTTACTAAACAATAGTAAATTTCGTTATATAACGAACAATGTTTAAACAATAATAAAATCGACTTATTTTATGCCGAATAATTAAGTAAAAACAACAAAAAATATATTGACTATGGCGAAATATGGTGTTAATATAATAGTGTAAATTTCATAAGTCACTCATATAATCCCGATAATATGGTTCGGGAGTCTCTACCGGAGAACCGTAAATTCTCCGACTATGAGTGAGTCGGGCAGTGCTATGTCTATATTAGCATATCTATCACCCTGACTTACTCATGGTAAGTCAGGGTGATAATTTTTTAAGGGAGGTTTTGATTATGGATATAACTCAAAGAAGAGAAGAAAATGTATCACTTCTTGAGAGGCTATTTAAACTCTCAGAAAACAACACAACAGTAAAAACAGAAATTATAGCAGGTATTACAACATTTATTACAATGGCCTACATCATATTTGTTAACCCAAATATACTAAAGTTTGCAGGTATGAACAGCCAAAATGCATTAGGTGATGCAGCAGCAAGCCTTAATGCAATAAATGACCCAGTTGTTGCTTCAGTTTTTGCAGCAACATGTATATCAGCAGCAATAGGTACATTCATAATGGCACTTTATGCAAATGTTCCTTTTGCACAAGCACCAGGTATGGGACTTAATGCATTCTTTACATTTAGTGTTTGTTTAACATTAGGCTATACTTGGCAACAAGCTCTTGCAGCAGTATTTATATCAGGACTTCTATTCATACTAATGACAGTAACATCTCTTAGAGAAAAGATAGTTGATGCAATTCCACAAAATCTAAAGCTTGCAATTTCAGGTGGTATAGGACTTTTCATAGCACTAATTGGTTTAAAGAGTGGAAGCATAATAGTTGATAACCCTGCAACACTTGTTGGTTTTGGAAGCTTTACAGATAAGCACGCACTTTTAACTCTAATTGGAATTACAATAACAGCAATACTAATGTCAAAAAACGTTAAAGGTTCAATTCTAATTGGAATAATAGCTACAACAATAATAGGAATTCCCATGGGAATAACAAACATAGAGGGTGTTAAGCTAATCTCTGCTCCTCCATCAGTTGCTCCAACATTTATGAAGATGGACTTTAAGGGACTTTTAGGATTAGGTCAAGCAGGAGTAGTTGGTGCTCTAATGAGTGTTGTTATGGTTGTTATCTCCTTCAGCTTAGTTGATATGTTTGATACAATTGGAACACTTGTTGGAACTGCTCAAAAGGCAAACCTACTTGATGAAAATGGAAAGATGAAGAATATGAACAAGGCACTTCTTGCAGATGCCATTGCAACAACTTGTGGTGCAATGCTTGGTACAAGTACAGTAACAACATACGTTGAATCAACTGCAGGAATTTCAGAAGGTGGAAGAACAGGTCTTACAGCCTTTACAACAGGAGTTATGTTCCTACTTGCAATGTTCTTTACAGGTCTTGTTGGAATAGTTCCAGCAGAGGCAACAGCTCCAGCACTTGTAATCGTTGGTGCCCTAATGATGGGTGCTATAACTAAGATAAATTTTGATGACTTTACAGAAGCACTTCCAGCATTCTTTACAATTGCAGTTATGCCATTTAGCTACAGTATAGCAAATGGTATAGCAGCAGGTATGATATTCTATCCAATAGTAAAAATAGTTACAGGCAAGTCTAAAGAGGTAAATCCTGCCGTATATGTTCTTGCAATTCTTTTCATAATAAGATTTGCACTTCTCCCTCATTAATTTAAAAGTCCAGAGCAAAATGCTCTGGACTTCAATTTCAAATATAAGGGGTGTTAATATGGAAAAGTTAAATATGCTCTATGAAGGAAAGGCAAAAAAGGTGTATGAGACTAAAGATGCCGATAAGCTAATTGTCTACTTCAAAGACGATGCAACTGCCTTCAATGGATTAAAAAAGGATGTAATATTCGATAAAGGAATACTAAACAACAGCATATCATCAATAATATTTGAAGAATTAAAAAGGAATAACATAAATACTCACTTCATTGAAAAACTTTCAGAAAGAGAACAGCTTGTCAAGAAGGTCAATATAGTTCCCCTTGAGGTTATTGTTAGAAACTATGCAGCAGGAAGTATAGTAAAAAGACTAGGTCTTAAGGAAGGACAAAAGTTTAATGAGCCAATTCTTGAAATATCATATAAAAACGATTCTCTTGGAGATCCCCTAATAAATGACTACCACGCTTTTGCACTTGGATTAGTAGAAAAGGAAGAACTTAAATATATATACGAAACAGCCTTAAAGATAAACAGTATATTAACTAAAATGTTTGATGAAATAGGTATAATATTGGTTGATTTTAAGCTTGAATTTGGAAGGTGTAATGGTGAGATTCTACTTGCAGATGAAATATCTCCAGATACCTGTAGGCTTTGGGATAAGAAGACTTTATATAAATATGACAAGGATAGGTTTAGACAGGATTTAGGTAATGTAGTAGAAGGATATAGGGAAATATTAAAGAGATTGGAGGAATTAAGATGATTAAGGCATATATAGATGTTACCCTAAAAAAGAGTATACTTGATCCACAGGGTACAGCAGTTAAAAAGGGACTTGAAAAGCTTGGACTTTATGCTGAGGATGTTAGAATAGGAAAGCACATTGAGGTGGTATTGAGGGAGGATAAAATAGAGGCAGCCCGCGAAAAGATAGACGAGATGTGCAGAAGGCTTCTTGTAAACTTTGAAGTTGAAACCTATTCTGTAAGGTTTGAGGTGATAGAATGAAGGCGGGGGTTATAGTTTTTCCAGGTTCAAACTGTGACATAGATGCCTATAAGGTTTTAGAAAGGCTCAATGTTGAAGTTAAATATATATGGCACGATGAAAAAATAGATGATGAGGATTTAATACTTCTTCCAGGTGGATTTTCCTATGGAGACTATTTAAGATGTGGAGCAATTGCAAGGTTTGCAAGGGCACTTGAAAATATAAATGAACACATTGAAAAGGGAAAGCTTGTTTTAGGAATATGCAATGGATTTCAGATATTAACAGAGCTTAAGGCACTTCCAGGAGCACTTCTTAGAAATAAAAATCTAAATTTCATATGTAGTGATTGCAATTTAATAGTAGAAAACAATGCAACACCTTTCACAAATCTTTTCAACAAAGGCGATGTCGTAAACTTTCCAATAGCCCATGGAGAAGGTAACTATTATATAGATGATGACGGTTTAAAGGAGCTTATAAAAAATAACCAAATAGTATTTAGATATCAAAACAACCCAAACGGTTCTGTATATGATATTGCAGGTATTGTAAATAAAAAAGGAAATGTACTTGGTATGATGCCTCATCCAGAGAGGGCACAGGATAAGTTACTTGGTTGTGAAGATGGATTAAAGCTTTTCAATTCAATAATTGCCTACTTTAAGGAGGCATAATATGAAGAGGATTGGGATAGTAGGTGGAGGACAGCTTGGAAGGATGCTCTCCTTTGAGGCAAAGAGGATGGGGTTTGAAGTTGTAATACTTGATCCAACATCTCATTCACCAGCAAGTCAGGTTTCAGATTTTCAGATAGTTTCAAGATATGATGATTTAAGTAAAATAGATGAGTTTATAGGATTATGTGATGTTATAACTTATGAGTTTGAGCACATATCAGTAGAGTTTTTAAGGGAGATAGAAAAAAGAGGTGGAGAGGTTATACCATCCTCAAACACCCTCCAAATTATACAAAACAAGCTAAAACAGAAGCTCTTTTTAAAGGAAAAGGGATTTAATGTACCAAAGATTTATAAGAAGGATGAAATAGATAAAATAGACAGTTTCCCTTGTATGCTTAAGTTTTCAAGGGGAGGCTATGATGGAAAGGGTAATATTTTAATAGAAAGCGCATCTCACCTAAAAAGCATAGTTTCAAATATAAAGGATGAGTTTTTTATAGAAGAACTAATCGACTTTGAAAAGGAAATATCAATACTTGTTGCAAGGAATAAAAGGGGAGAGGTAAAACACTTTTCTCCAGTTGAAAATATCCACAAAAATAGAATACTTCATATTAGCATTTCACCTGCAAGGATAGATAAGAAGACTGAAGATAAAATATATGAAATTGCAGATAGGTTTATAGAGACAATAGGAGACTTTGGTATATATTGCATAGAGATGTTCCTTGATAAAAAAGGAAGAGTATATATAAACGAAATAGCACCACGTCCCCATAATTCAGGGCATCATACAATTGAATCTTGCATAACAAGTCAATTTGAACAGCACATAAGAAGTATCCTAAATCTTCCCCTAGGAAGTACAAGAGTAATTTCAAAGGCAGTAATGAGAAACATACTTGGAGATAAAGATATTGAGGGAGATTATTATTTAAAGAATATAGAAGAACTTTTAAATATAGAAGGACTCTTTTTACACCTATATGGTAAGAAGGATGTTAAAAGAGGAAGAAAGATGGGGCATATAACCTATCTTTGTGATGACTTAGAAGAGGGTATAAAAAGACTTTCTAATATGGAGTTTGAATTTATAGGAGGATGTTAATATGGCATCTGTTGCAATAATAATGGGAAGTATTTCAGACTATGAGACTATGAAGGGAGCAGAGCAAGTATTAAAGGAGTTTGAAGTTGATTATGAAATAGATGTAGTTTCAGCCCACAGGACTCCTGATAAGATGTTTGAGTTTGCAAAAGGAGCAAAGGACAGAGGAGTTAAGGTAATTATAGCAGGGGCAGGGGGAGCGGCACATCTTCCAGGTATGGTTGCATCCCTAACTACGCTTCCTGTAATAGGTGTTCCAGTTGTGTCAAAACTTCAGGGGCTTGACTCACTTCTCTCAATAGTACAAATGCCAAAGGGAGTACCTGTTGCAACTGTAGCAGTAGGAGGGGCAGAAAATGCAGCACTACTTGCCTTAAGGATGCTTTCAATTAGTGATGAAAAAATAGCACAAAAGCTTTCAAAATATAAAGAAGGAATGGAAAAGGAAGTTAATGCAATGAGCCTAAAGCTTAAGGAGGTTTGTGAAAATGAATAGATACGAAAAGGTAGGTTTAACAAAGGAGGAATATAAAAGGATAGTTGAAGGCTTAAATAGAGAACCAAATGATTTAGAGCTATCTATGTTTGGAGTTTTATGGTCAGAGCACTGCAGTTATAAAAACTCAAGGGCTCTACTTAAACTTTTTAATACAAAGGGAGAAAGAGTGTTACAGGGCCCTGGTGAAAATGCTGGTGCTGTAGACATAGGAGATGGTTTGGCTGTTGTGTTTAAAATAGAGAGTCACAATCATCCATCAGCATTAGAGCCATATCAAGGGGCTGCAACAGGAGTTGGAGGAATATTAAGAGATATATTTACAATGGGAGCAAGACCAATTGCAAACTTAAATTCTATAAGGTTTGGACACTTAAATGATGAAAGAAACAAGAGACTTTTTAGAGGAGTTGTAAAGGGCATTGGAGATTATGGAAATTCAGTTGGCATTCCAACAGTTGCTGGAGAGACTGTATTTGATGACTGCTATAGCGATAATCCTCTTGTTAATGCAATGAGCGTAGGAATAATAAAGAAGGATAAGCTAAAAAGAGCAATAGCCCAAGGTGTTGGAAACAGTGTAATATTAGTTGGCCATACAACAGGGCGTGATGGAATAGGTGGTGCAAGCTTTGCCTCCTGTAATTTAACAGAGGAGTCTGAGGCTATGCGTTCAGCTGTTCAGGTTGGAGACCCGTTTATGGAAAAGCTACTACTTGAGGCCTGCCTTGAACTTATGGATAAGGAATATGTAGTTGCAGTGCAGGATTTAGGTGCAGCAGGACTTACCTCCTCTAGCTGTGAAATGGCCCTAAGGGGTGGATGTGGAATTAAAATAGATGTTTCAAAGGTTGTAACAAGGGAAGAAAATATGCTTCCTGAGGAGATTATGATTTCAGAATCACAGGAGAGAATGCTATTTGTTGTTAAAAAGGGATATGAAGAGGAGATACTTAAGGTATTTAAAAAGTGGAACCTAAATGCATCAGTTATTGGAGAGATTATAGACGATAAAAATTTAACTGTAACAGTAGGCGATGAGGTAGTAGGTTGTGTGCCAGTTGAACTTTTAGGTGATGGTGCAAAGGCAAACCTAAGACCATATAGAAGGCCTAGATATTTAGATGAACTATATTTAGACATAAATACCATAGAAGAAGTAGAGGATTTAAACGAAGCCTTAATTAAAGTTTTAAAATCAGAAAACATAGCTTCAAAGGAATGGGTTTATAGACAGTATGACCATATGGTTAGAACAAACACAATAGTAAAGCCTGGTGGCGATGCTGCTGTTGTCGTGGTTGAAGGAACTGATAAGGCAATTTCTTTAACGGTTGACTGCAATTCAAGGTACTGCTATTTAGACCCCTATGAAGGTGCAAAGATAGCCGTATGTGAGGCGGCAAGGAATATAGCAGCAACAGGTGCAAGACCAATTGCAATAACAGACTGTTTAAACTTTGCAAATCCAGAGGATGAAGAGGTTTACTATACATTTAGGCAGGCTATTTTAGGTATAACTGAAGCAAGTAGGGTTTTAAACACACCAGTTGTAAGTGGTAATGTAAGCTTTTATAACGAATCAAACAAAACAAGAATATACCCAACCCCAACAATAGGAATGGTTGGACTATTAGAGAATAAAAATAATGCTTGTACAATTGATTTTAAAGAATTAGGCGATACAGTAATTTTAGTTGGAGAAACCTTAAATGAAATAGGCGGAAGTGAATATTTAAAGACGATACACGGTAAGGTTTTAGGTAATGTTCCAAAGTGTTTTCCTGAGGTTGAAAAAAATACTATAGAATGCCTTATTAATCTTATAAATAGAGGCTTAGTAAAAAGTGCCCACGACATATCAGAAGGTGGAATGATTGTAGCACTTTGTGAGTGTGCCTTTAAAAATGAAATAGGGGTAGAGGTAGATATAAATACAGACTTAAGGGAGGATATATTCCTATTCTCTGAAAGTCAAGGAAGGTTTATTTTATCGGCAAAAAAGGAGTATGCAGATGAAATAATTACTGAATTTAAAAGATATGGAGTCTTTGCACAGGTTATAGGAGAGACAAAGGATAAAAACATTGAAGTTAATATAAATGGTAGAAAAGTTATAGATAAAAGTGTTCTTGATTTAAAGAGAGTTTGGAAGGAGGAACTTCCATGTATTATGGATTAGATAAGTTTAAAGAAGAGTGTGGAGTATTTGGAATATACTCAAGGGAAAAAAAGAATGTAGGGGAGATAGTTTACTATGGGCTTTATGCCCTTCAGCACAGAGGACAGGAGAGTGCAGGAATAGCCTATTCAGATGGTGAGGCAGTACATTTAAAAAAGGGGATGGGGCTTGTTGGTGATGCTCTAAAGAGAGAAGATTTAGATAATATGGTAGGATATTCTGCAATAGGACATGTTAGGTATTCAACAACAGGAGATTCCAATATTCAAAATGCACAGCCCCTTTTGAGTAAATATAAGCTTGGAAGCATTTCAATTGCCCATAATGGGAATTTAGTAAATGCAGATATTATAAGGGAACTTTTAGAGGAGGCAGGATGTATATTTCAAACATCTATTGATTCTGAGGTTGTATTAAACCTAATTGCAAGGGGTTATAAAAAGGGAATAGAAAGAGCCTGCTTTGATGCAATTCAGGCAGTAAAGGGTTCCTATGCAATTCTTCTTCTAACTGAAGATAGGCTAATTGCAGTACGAGATCCAAATGGTATAAGACCTCTTTGTATCGGAAGGCTTGGAGATGACTATATTTTATCTTCAGAGAGCTGTGGAATAGATGCGGTAGGTGGTGAGTTTTACAGGGATGTAGAACCCGGTGAAATAGTTGTTATAGACAAAGATGGACTTAGAAGCTACAAGATGATAGAGAGAACATCCCTTAAGACCTGCTCCTTTGAATATATATACTTTGCAAGGCCAGATAGTACAATAGATGGAATAAATGTTTATCTGTCAAGGGTTAAGGCTGGTGAAAACCTCTTTAAAGAAAAGCCCTGTCAAGCAGATATGGTAGTTGGTGTTCCAGATTCAGGAACCCACTCAGCAGTAGGATATGCAAAGGCCTCTTCAATTCCTTTTGGAATAGGCTTTGTTAAGAATAAATATGTAGGGAGAACCTTCATTGCACCAACTCAAGAGTTAAGAGAAGCTGCTGTTTCTATGAAGTTAAATCCACTCAAGGTAAATATAGAAGGAAAAAGAATAGTGTTGGTGGACGACTCCATAGTGCGTGGAACAACAATGAAGAGGTTAATTGAACTTTTAAGAAGAAGTGGTGCTAAGGAGGTACATGTAAGGATAGCATCTCCTATTGTAAAGTACCCCTGCTATTTTGGTATAGATACACCAAGAAGAAGTCAACTCATAGGTTCAAACTTAAGTGAGGAGGAAATAGGAAGAGAACTTGGTGCAGACAGCATTGGATTTTTAAGTATGGAGGGACTTTTAGATGCACTTGAGTCAAAGAGCTTTTGTTTAGGATGCTTTAATGGTATTTATCCTGTTTCAGCCCCATATGAGGCAGATAAATTTATGTTTGAAAGGAAAGAGTGATATGAGATACTGTGATGCTGGTGTTAATATAGATGAAGGTAACAGACTGGTTTCAATGCTAAAGGGAATGGTTAAGGAAACCTATACAGATGGAGTTCTTGAGGGTGTTGGAGGATTTGGTGCCCTCTTTGAGATTAAAAATTATAAAAATCCTGTTTTGGTATCAGGTTGTGATGGCGTTGGAACAAAACTAAAGATTGCAATAGATATGAAAAAATTAGATACAATCGGTATAGACTGCGTTGCGATGTGTGTAAATGATGTTTTATGTCACGGTGCGAAACCTCTATTTTTCCTTGACTACTTTGCCTGTGGTAAGTTAAGTGCAGAGGATGCCTTTAATGTTATAAAGGGAATAAAGGATGGCTGTATTTTGGCAGGATGTAGTTTAATTGGTGGAGAGACTGCAGAAATGCCAGGGTTTTATAAGGATGGAGAATTTGATATTGCAGGATTTTGTGTAGGAATTGTTGAGAAGGATAGAATAGTAGATGGAAGTAGTATAAAAGAGGGAGATTTACTTGTTGGAATAGAGTCTTCAGGGTGCCATAGCAATGGATACTCTTTGATAAGAAAAATTTTTACTAATCTTGAGGAACCATTTAAGGATAAAAGGATAGGAGATGTTCTTCTAACTCCAACTAATATCTATGTAAAGGATGTTCTCTCTATTTTAGATAAATTTAAAGTTAAAGGAATGGCCCACATAACAGGTGGTGGGTTTTTAGAGAACATTCCAAGGATGTTTAAGGGAGATTTTGATGCAGTGGTGTATAAGGATAGCTATGAGATACCTGATATATTTAGACTTATTCAGCAAAGAGGAGTAGAGGAAATTGAAATGTATAGAACCTTTAATATGGGAATAGGCTTTGTGGTTTGTGTGGATAAAAATGAAGCTGAAGAGGTAGTAAGAACAATAGAAGAAGGTGGCAAAAGGGCATATATAATAGGAGAAGTTATAAAGGGCGGTGGAAGGGTATGTTTAAGATAGCCGTCCTAGTATCAGGAAGTGGTACAAACCTTGAGGCCATACTAAATGCAATAGAAAAGGATGAGATAAAATCAAAGGTTATTTTAGTAATAGCAGACAGGGAGTGCTATGCTATAGAGAGGGCAAGTAAAAAGGGAATAGAGACGCATATCTTAGATAGAAGGGCCTATAGGGATGATCTTTCAGACAAGATCTATGAAATAGTTAAAAATAGAGCGGATTTTATAGTGTTGGCAGGATTTTTATCCATATTAAAGGGAGATATATTAAAGGAATATAAGGATAGGATAATTAATCTTCATCCTTCCCTACTCCCTAAGTTTGGAGGAGTTGGGATGTATGGGGATAATGTGCATAGAGCGGTTTTAGATAATAGAGAAGAAATAACAGGTTGTACGGTTCATTTTGTTGATGAGGGAGTAGATACAGGAAGAATAATACTTCAAAGGACTGTAGCTGTGGATTGTGAGGATAAAATTGAAGACATAAAGAAGAAGGTTCAGAGGGAAGAGCATATAGCCATAGTGGAGGCTATAAAAAAATTGGAGGTGGATTATGAGGGCGTTAATCAGTGTATATAATAAGGAAGGAATTTATGAGTTTGCAAAGTTTTTAGAGGATAGAGGCGTAAAGATAGTTTCAACAGGTGGAACCTATAGATATTTAAAGGAAAAGGGAATAGATGTAGTTGAAGTAAGTGCTATTACAGGATTTGATGAAATATTAGATGGAAGGCTAAAGACACTTCACCCTGTAGTTCACGCAGGGCTTTTGGCAGTAAGGGATAATGAGGAACATGTTGAGCAATTAAAGAAAAGAGGCATAGAATATATCGATTTTGTTGTTGTAAACCTATATCCCTTCTTTGAAAAGGTAAAGGAAGATTTAACTGATGAAGAAAAGATAGAGTTTATAGACATAGGTGGTCCTTCGATGTTAAGATCTGCTGCTAAAAATTACAAATACGTTGTCCCTGTATGTGATCCTAAGGATTACTCAATGGTTATGGATGAGATTTTAAACTATGGAGATGTTAGATTAGAAAAGAGAAGATACCTTGCAGGAAAGGTATTTAACTTAACATCTGCCTATGATGCAGCCATTTCAAACTATCTTCTTGAGGACGATTTCCCAGAATATCTAACCTTATCCTATAAAAAATCTATGAATCTAAGGTATGGCGAAAACCCACATCAAAGGGCAGCCTACTATACTAAGACAGTAGGGTTAGGGGCTATAAAGGACTTTGAACAATTAAATGGCAAGGAGCTTTCCTATAATAACCTAAAGGATATGGATATAGCTTGGAAGGTTGTTTGTGAGTTTGATGAGCCCTGCTGCTGTGCAGTAAAGCATAACAGCCCTTGTGGTGTTGCAGTTGGAAAGGATGTTTTTGATGCCTATAGTAAAGCCTATGAGTGCGATAGGATATCAATATTTGGAGGAATTGTAGCACTAAATAGAAGGGTAGATAAAAGAACTGCTGAAAAACTTATTGAGATATTCTTAGAAATAGTTATAGCACCAGATTATGATGAGGATGCCCTTTTAGTTTTGAAGGAGAAGAAGAACTTAAGGGTTATAAAGGCATTATCAACACCAAAGGATAATTTAGAGTATGTAAGTGTAGATGGTGGAATTTTAGTTCAGGATGTTGATAATAAATTAGTAAGTGAATTTAGATATGTAACAGATAAAAAGCCAACAGACAAAGAGATGGAGGATATGCTCTTTGGAATGAAGGTTGTAAAGTATGTAAAATCTAATGCTATTGTAGTTGTTAAAGATAAAATGGCTGTTGGAATTGCAGGAGGGCAGGTAAATAGAATATGGGCAGCCTGTCAGGCATTAGAGAGAGGAAAAGGAGCTACCTGCCTTGTATCAGATGCCTTCTTTCCCTTTGAGGATGTTGTAGAAAAGGCAAAGGAGTATGGCATAAAGGCAATTATGCAGCCAGGAGGTTCAATAAGAGATAAGGAGTCCATAGATGCATGTAATAAGTACGGCATTTCAATGGTGTTTACTGGAGTAAGACATTTTAAACACTGAGGTGATTTTATGAAGGTTTTAGTTTTAGGTTCGGGTGGAAGAGAGCATGCACTATCTAAGAAAATAGCAGAGAGCTCTTTAGTTACTAAGGTATATGTATGTCCAGGTAATGTAGGAACGTTAATGGAGGATAAATGCCAAAACATAGACCTTGAGGATTTAGATGATATAATAAACTTTGCAAAGAGTGAGGAAATAGATTTAGTGGTTGTAGGACCTGAAAAGTATCTTATGCTTGGTGCTGTAGATAGATTTAGAGAAAATGGAATTAAGATATTTGGTCCAAGTAAAAAGGCAGCACTTCTTGAGGGAAGTAAGGCCTATGCAAAGGAGTTTATGAAAAGATATGGAGTAAAAACAGCCTCCTATGAGGTTTTTGATGATTTTGAAGAAGCTAAAGGGTATTTAGACAAGGTTAAATATCCTGTTGTAATAAAGGCAGATGGACTAGCACAGGGGAAGGGAGTTGTAATCTGCAGTAGTAAGGATGAGGCAGAGGATACCCTATTTAGCTTTATGGTACAGGATTTATTTAAAGGTTCTGGTAAAAGGGTTGTAATAGAGGAGTATCTTAAGGGAGTTGAGGCTTCAATTATATGTATAACCGATGGAAAAAGTATAAAGCCCTTTGTTTCAGCAAAGGACCATAAAAGACTTATGGATAATGATAAGGGGCCAAACACAGGAGGAATGGGTGTTGTTGCACCTAACATGTATGTTACAGAGGATGTATTTGAAAAATTTAAAGAGGATATAATGGAAAAGACTCTTTTAGGTATTAGGGAAGAAAATTTAGACTATAAAGGTTTTATCTACTTTGGAATAATGATTACAGAGGATGGTCCATATCTTCTTGAGTATAATGTAAGATTTGGAGATCCTGAGGCACAGGCAATTTTACCTCTTTTAAAGAGTGACTTGGTAGAGGTTATTTTAAAAACATTAGATGGAAGATTGGATGAATGTGAACTTGAGTGGATAGATGGAGCCTCCTGTAACGTTGTATTATCAAGTAGGGGATACCCTTTATCTCCAGTTTTAGGTGATGAAATATATGGGCTTGAGTCTATTGAGGACGTAGATATATTTATATCTGGTGTTAAGTTAGAAGGTGGAAGGTTTTATACAAACGGAGGACGCGTTTTATCCTTAACAGCAGTTGCAGATAATTTAGAGTTGGCAAGGGAGAAGGTTTATAAGGAGATAAAGAAGATAAAGTTTGATGGGATGCATTATAGGAGAGATATATAAATAAAAGGTGCGGTGCACCTTTTATTTATTAATCATGTATATTTTGTAACTCCAAGGAGTAAATTCAACAGATGTAGTTTTCTTTAAGGTTGTTTTAGTGTTGCTATAAAAATCTGTATATTTTCCAGCATATTCATTTAGTGGAACCTCTAAATTGAAGCTCTTATCTGAAAGATTTGCAAAGACTAAAACTCTATTTCCATCCTTTTCACGCACAAAGGCAAGAACGTTATCATTTTTCACATCTATGAATTTTATACTTCCCCCGTGTTCTCCATTCCATAGGGCTTTGTTTTCCCTTTTTAATCTTATTAAATTTTTATAGAAGTCTTGCATAGGATAGTTTTTCCAATCTATCTCGTCCTTTTCAAAAAACTCAAGCCTCTTATTTAAGCCAGCCTCTTGTCCAGAGTATATAAGAGGAATTCCAGGAAGTGTGAAGGTCAGCATTGCCATTACATTAACAGCATCCTTCATCCTTTCAAACTCTGTTCCATTCCAAGAGTTTTCATCGTGGTTTGTAATGAAGTTCATTGGAAAGCTTCCGTTTGGATAAATCTTATCAAAGTTTTCAGCAAAACGTCTTATTCCAAAGGCGTCAGATTTTCCATTTGCTATGCTCTCCATAAGGTGTAAAAGCCTCCAGTTGTAGTTGCTGTTAAAAGCTTTATTTAAGAAATCTCTATTTCCTTCATCCTCTGCAAGCATATAAACAGGTTTTATTTTTTCAAGCTCTCCCCTTGCCTTTTCCCAAAAATCTACAGGAATTCTTCCTGCAACATCGCATCTATATCCATCAACTCCAACCTCTTTTACCCAAAATACCATTGCATCAATCATTGCACTTCTCATTTCTTCATTTTTGTAGTTTAACTGTGCAACATCTGTCCAGTCGGTTCCAGGAGGATGAACTATGTTGCCATTGCTGTCTGTTAGATACCAATCCTTGTTTTTAATCCAAACGTGATCCCACCCTGTGTGGTTTGCTACCCAGTCTAATATAACTTTAAACCCCATTTTGTGACACTCATCAACAAGTTCTTTAAATTCTTCTAGTGTACCAAATTCAGGATTTACCGTCTTATAGTCCTTTATTGAGTAGTAGGATCCTAGTGTACCCTTTCTATTTTTTTCTGAAATTGGGTAGATTGGCATAAACCAAAGAATATCAACCCCCATATCCTTAAGCCTTGGAAGATGCTCTTTAAATGCTTTAAATGTTCCTTCTTTAGTATATTGTCTTATATTTACTTCATAGATAACAGAGTTTTTTATCCATTCTGGCTGCCTAGTAATAGATTTATTTGTTTCGGCAGTATTAGTTTTAGAGATACATCCAGAAAGGCTTAGGGTTATTAAAATTAAAGTTAGAATTATTGATATAGCTTTTTTCATTTTGTTCCCCCTTTTACATAATTTTCTTAAAATAGTTTATCACATACATATATAAAGGGCAACAATTTATTAATTAAATTTATTAAGAAATAATCTATTATCATTGTAATAATTTTTTACCAAAATTTACTTGATTTAACAATAAGGTTGTTATATTATTAACTCAATGATTAGAATAAAGGGGGATAAGGATGGGTCTTTTAAAAAACAAATATGGCAAAGTAAGGTCAGGGTGGAGAATTTCGTTGGTATTATTTTTAAGTTTTGTGTTTCAAATTATATCTGGTATTTTGGTTGGAGTTGCTGGATCTTTATTTTTAGGGGTTAAAGATTTTATAACAGGAACAGATAGAACTAATGAGTCAATACAAACTTATTTGACAGAAGATCCATCAATGAAGATGGTTATTAGTTTTTTAGCAATGATTTCGGTAATTTTAGCAGTTGTTATGGTACTTAAGCTTGTTGATAAAAAGAAGGTTAGAGATATAGGTTTTAGACTAAACAGCAAAAGTATAAAGGATCTATTAATAGGGTTATTTCTAGGTGCGATATCTATGACTGCTGTTTTCATTATTTTTAAGTTAACTGGAAATATTACTGTGGAGAGAGGATTTAACTTTTCTTTATATTTGTTATTAGATTTTATATTATTTGTTTTAGTTGCTATCAATGAAGAACTATTAAGTAGAGGATATTGTCTTTATACCCTTAAGGAATACAATTCAGAAAAGTTTGCTGTTGTTGTTTCATCAATAATATTTTCGCTTCTTCATATATTTAATCCTAATTTAAAATTGTTTGGACTTTTTAATATTTTCCTTGTAGGTGTTTTATTTGCATATATGACTTTGAAAACAGGGAATATAATGATGGCAATTGGATATCATGTTACATGGAACTTCTTCCAGGGTAATATATTTGGACTTTCAGTAAGCGGTAAAGCAACAGATGGAATAATAACAGTTTCAAATATTAAAGATAACATAATAACAGGAGGAGCCTTTGGACCAGAGGCTGGGATAGTTACAACATTTGTTATTTTAATAGGATTTTTATTTTTAAATAGGTTTATTAAGCAAGATAAAATTTTAAAAAGAGAAGAGATTATTATGTTAGATTAACCTAAGTTTTATGCTTAGGTTAATTTTTTTCTTTAAATTAAGTACATATATATGTTAAAATACACTTGTTATGACTTTTGGGGGTAACAAAAATTAATGGCAAGGAGTGATATTGTGCAAAAGAAGTATGTTAAGGCAATTAATTCAGAATCTTTTATCTTTTTAGGAATCATTGCAGTATGCTTTACATTTTTAGCAAGAGTTATGGGACTTGCTAATATGTTCAGCACAATGATGAAAACAGCCCATGATCTACTTATCAACACAGTATTCTTTATCATGGCGATAGCAGTTTTAGCTGGAGCCTTTGGGGCACTTTTGACTGAATTTGGAGTTGTTGCTTTAATCAATAGGAGTTTGTCTCCTTTAATGAAACCTTTATATGATATGCCAGGGGCAGCCAGCATAGGAGTAATAACAACTTATCTGTCAGATAATCCAGCTATAATTACTTTAGCAAAGGATAAAGGATTTACTAGATATTTTAAGAAATATCAAATACCAGCATTAACTAATTTAGGAACAGCCTTTGGAATGGGACTTATAGTTACTACATTTATGATAGCTCAAGCTCCAAAGGGCCAAAGCTTTTTCTTACCTGCAGTTATTGGAAATATTGGCGCAGTTGTTGGAAGTATAGTAAGTGTAAGACTAATGATGCACTTTACTAAAAAGGAATATGGAACTGAAAAGATGGCATATGAGGGAGAAGAGGGAGTAGATTTAACTCAGTATAGAGAAATAAGAAGTGGAAGCTTATTTCAAAGAGGACTTGAAGCAATATTAGATGGTGGAAAAACTGGTGTTGAGATGGGCTTATCAATTATACCAGGAGTTATTGTAATTTGTACACTTGTTATGATGCTTACAAATGCACCAAAGGGAGGAGTTTATACTGGTGCTGCATATGAAGGAGTTCCTGTTCTACCTTGGCTTGGAAGTAAAATTAACTTCATTTTAAAGCCACTTTTAGGATTTAAGTCACCTGAGGCTATAGCTTTCCCAATTACTGCACTTGGTTCTGTTGGTGCTGCAATTGGACTAGTACCAAAGTTCTTACAAGCAGGACTTATTGGGGTAAATGAAATAGCAGTATTTACAGCAATGGGAATGTGCTGGAGTGGATATCTATCAACTCACGTTGCTATGATGGATGCACTAGAGAGCAGACAGCTTACAAATAAAGCAATACTTTCCCACACAATAGGAGGTTTAGTAGCTGGAATAGTTGCACATTTATTAGTGATGATATTAATCTGATAAAAATTTATATATAAAACTGTAAAAAGCCGCGTAAATGGACTTTAAGGCATTAAGATTACTAATATGAAAGGAGCCTTTTATAAATCCATTTATGCGGCTTTTAATATTTAAGGTATTAACCCTTTATTTTTTAACACATCAATACTATCCATAGGTGTATCTGGGTCCTTAGGAACAGATGATATTTCATAAGTATCTATCAAGTCAATTCCACCTTTTATAGTCTCTGGCCAAAGAAGTGCATTGTTTGTATGTTCAATTATTGGATATTGTCCATTTGATTCAATCTTCACTCTATCACCCCCGAAATTATTTTTGTATTATTATTAGTTTTTTGCATTAAAACTATGCATAAGGAAAAAAGGAAAAATATGCAATAAAATGTAATATTATTTTTTATATTTTGTCAAAATGATATGTTATAATATTTATAAAGGAGTGATAGCATTGAGAACAGAACAAATAGTACAGATACTTGCTGCATATTTATTGCAATCAACCTATGCATCAAGTAATGAACAAACAGGTATGTTATTTGGGGCTATACTTGACAAAATGCTTGAAACTTCAAATATATCAAATGGACAAGCTTTTCAAATGAAGGATATAAATTTAAATAATGAAAATAAATTTAAGGATGTATCTAAAGATTTAGATGAAGCAATAAAGGAAGTTTCAAAAAAATATGGGGTAGAAGAGGAGCTAATTAAGGCTGTTATTAAGCAGGAGTCTGGTTTTAATCAAAATGCAGTATCAAGGGCAGGTGCTATTGGACTTATGCAGCTTATGCCAAAGACTGCTGATTCTTTAGGAGTAGATCCCTATGATGCGCTTCAAAACTTAGATGGGGGTACAAGATATTTAAGAAGTCTTTTAAATACTTTTTCGGGTAACAAAGCGCTAGCACTTGCTGCATATAATGGCGGTATAGGTAGAATGAAGAAACTTGGTGTAGATACGGTTGAAGAAATAAGCAAGATGCCAAGTGAGACAAGAAATTATGTAAATAAAGTTTTAAGAAACTATGAGCAGTATAAGAAGCTGTAAGGGGTGGTTATATGGCATATGGTTTGGTTTTAGGTGGTGGAGGAGCAAAAGGGGGATATGAAATAGGTGTTTGGAAGGCTTTAAGGGAGCTTAATATTCCGATATGTGCTGTATGTGGTACTTCCGTTGGGGCTTTAAATGGTGCATTAATTGTTCAAGATGAGTTTGATAAAGCAATTGAAATTTGGACAAGTATTACTATGGATACAGTAATTAAACTAGAGGGAGAAATTGCAGCTTCTCAGGAAAGGGAGAATAAGATAACAAATAAAATTAGAAACATAAAGGCAGCAATAAAGTCTGGAGGGTTAGATGTAACACCTCTTAAGATGCTTATAGATGAGGTTGTTGATGAAGATAAAATAAGAAATTCAGATATAGATTTTGGGTTAGTTACATTTTCACTTTCAGATTTTAAACCTGTTGAGGTATTTAAAGAGGAGATACCATATGGTAAACTCAAGGACTACTTGCTTGCAAGTGCTTGCTTTCCTGCTTTTAAGCCCCATGAAATAGATAATAAGAAGTTTATAGATGGCGGTGTATACAATAATATACCAGTTTCTATGATGAGAAAAAAAGGTATTAAAGATATAATTGTTGTTGATGTCTCAGGCATTGGGGTTACACAAAGAACAAAATATAAGGACTGTAATATAATAAAGATCAAGAACTCAGAAGATCTAGGAAGAACTTTAAGTTTTGATAGTGAAAAATCAAAAATTAACATAGAAGTTGGATATTTAGATACATTAAAGGTGTTTAATAAGTTAACAGGATACAAATACTATATTAAAAACAATAATTTAAATTTAGGAAGCAAGTATATTGGTAGGCTTAATACTGAGGACTTAAAGAATTTATATAAATTTTTAGGACTAGAGTGGGGCAGACCAAATAAAAGCTCAAAATTAATTATAGATAAAATATTAAGGGTAATTCAGCAATATTCCCCTTCCAATTTAACAGCAGATAGTGTAATATTAGCTATGGCAGAAATTACAGCAGAACAGCTTTCAATAGAAAGAAGAAGGGTATATGAACTAGATGAGCTCATAGAAAAAATTTATAATACCTATATTGATATAAAAACAAGCAGTGATTTTAATGAATATGTAAATGGGCTTAAGAAGTTGATTTTAAGTAAAAATGAAATTGAATTTGATAGAGAAATGAAAAAGGTCTATATGGAGGCAAAATTTTTATTATCCTTCTCACCAGGTATGGAGGAGGGGGAAGAAATAAAGAGATTTAGAAGGCTTTTAGCTGTATTTATGCCTAAGGTTGTTGTTGCAAACCTCTTTATATCACTACTAATTCAAAGAAAAAATAT
Source organism: Thermobrachium celere DSM 8682 (assembly GCF_000430995.1). Classification (GTDB taxonomy): domain Bacteria; phylum Bacillota; class Clostridia; order Clostridiales; family Caloramatoraceae; genus Thermobrachium; species Thermobrachium celere. Next base: position 1,745,924 of record NZ_HF952018.1, on the reverse strand, counting down.
GGAGGTTACAAATGGCTAAAGAGAGATTAGACAAAGTTCTTGCAAACATGGGGTATGGAACAAGAAAAGAGGTAAAGGCACTTTGTAAAAAAGGGCTTGTTTTAGTAAATGGAGATATTGTAAAGGATTCTTCTGTTCACGTAGATCCTGAAAATGATACCATAGAGGTTGATGGAGAGGTATTAAAATATAAAAAGTACATCTATGTTATGTTAAATAAACCTCAGGGTGTTATTAGTGCGACAGAAGATGATTTTGATGAAACAGTTGTAGATATACTTCCAGATGAATTTAAAATTTTTAAACCAAGTCCTGTAGGTAGGTTAGATAAGGATACTGAAGGGCTACTTATTTTAACAAATGATGGAGAGTTAAATCATCTGCTTCTTTCACCAAGGAGACATGTGCCTAAGAAGTACTATGCAAAGGTTAAAGGAGTAGTAACACAGGAAGATGTAGAAAAATTTAAAGAGGGTGTAGTTTTAGATGATGGGTATAAAACTATGCCTGCAGAACTTACAATACTAAAGTCGGATGAAATATCAGAGATTGAACTTGTAATATATGAAGGTAAATATCATCAAGTCAAGAGAATGTTTGAAGCAGTAGGTAAAAAGGTAGTGTATCTTAAAAGGATTGAGATGGGTCCACTTAAATTAGATGATAGTCTTGAACTTGGTGAGTGTAGAGAGCTTACAGATGATGAGGTACAACTTTTATATAATGCAGTAAAAAAGTAGAGGGACAAAATCCCTCTTTTTTATGCTATAATTTAATATGAATAATTTTAATGAGGTGATATGAGTGAAGGAATATATTTCAAAGTTAAAAAGTGAAGAGATGGATTATTTATTTAATGCAATATTAAAATTAGAGACACTTGAAGAATGTTATAGATTTTTTGAGGATTTATGCACAATAAATGAACTTCAGGCAATGGCCCAAAGGCTTCAGGTTGCAAAGATGCTTCTAGAAAGGAAAACATATATTGATATAGCTGAAACAACAGGTGCAAGTACAGCAACCATAAGTAGAGTAAATAGAAGCTTAAATTATGGACAAGATGGGTATAAAATTGTTTTTGATAAATTAAAACAGAAATAATTGAGGGTAGCATAGGCTGCCCTTTTAAATTGTAAAACAGTTTGATAAGTAGCAGCAAATTTAAATTAATGGTATAATCTATAATATTGAAGTTATATTGGGAGGAATATTAGACCATGTTAGATTTAAGCGTTTTAAATAGGGAACAGAGAGAAGCAGTTGAAACTTTAGAGGGACCTCTTTTAATACTTGCGGGTGCAGGTAGTGGTAAGACGAGGGTATTAACATATAGAATTGCAAATTTAATAGAAAATGGAGTATATCCAGGAAATATTTTGGCAATAACATTTACAAATAAAGCTGCACAGGAGATGAAGGAGAGAATAATTCAGCTTGTTGGAGATGATGCTAAAAATATTTGGATAAGCACCTTCCATTCAGCCTGTGTAAGAATTTTAAGGCAGGATATAGATAAAATTGGTTATAATAAAGATTTTGTTATTTATGATGATGGTGATCAAGAAAAGATAGTTAAGGAGTGCCTAAAGGAATTAAATATAGATGAAAAGGCTATGCCACCAAAGGATATATTATCTAAAATAGGTTCATTAAAAAATGAACTAATGGATGCAGAAACTTACTACAGCAGATATGGTATGGACTTTAAAACAAGAAACCTTGCTAATATATATAAGCTGTATCAGAAGAAGTTAAAAAAGAATAATGCACTTGATTTTGACGATATAATAATGCTTACTGTAAAGTTATTTAAGCAAAATCAAGATGTTTTAAATTATTATAGAAGAAAATTTAGATATATTTTAGTAGATGAATATCAAGATACAAATAGGGCTCAATATGAGTTTGTAAATATTCTTGCAAAGGAGCACAGAAATCTTTGTGTCGTTGGCGATGATGACCAGTGCCTACTTGAAGGCCAAATGGTTCTAACAAGTAATGGGTACAAAAACATAGAACAAATTAATGAGAATGAAAGTGTAATTTGTGCCGCAGGAAATGGACAAATTGGTGAAGGTAATGTAAGTAAAGTTATGAAGAAAGAATATGATGGAGTGGTAGTTAAAGTAACTACCAAAGGTGGAAGAGTAATAAAAGCTACGCCTAACCATTTAACTTTTGCGAATTTAAATTTTTCTTCAGAGTATCATATTGTGTATTTAATGTATAAAAAGGGTAAGGGATATAGAATAGGTCAAACTAAGGGTTCAAGAACAAGAGATGAAAAAATAGTAAATGGAATGTTAGTTCGTATTAATCAAGAACATGGAGATAAAATGTGGATATTAAAGGTATGTAAAGATAAAAAAGAAGCCACATATTATGAACAATATTTTTCAATCAAGTATGGTATACCAACTGTAGTTTTCCATACATTAGGAAGAAATATGGCTATGACTCAACAGCAAGTTGATATGTTATATAAGGAGATAGATACCTATACAAGAGCAGAAAAATTGATGAAGGAAAACTTATTATTTGAAGAGTACCCTCATCATATGCCTAATGCAGTAATAAGGGGAGGAACTGTTAGAAAGATAATAAATTTAAACTTTTTCTCAGGATATAGATACTATAAAGATGGATATTATGGACATAGAATTTCATTAAACACATCTGGAGAAGATGTAAAACAAAAGTTTATAAGTAAAGGCTTTTGTGTGAGAGATGGTCAAAGAAATACATGGAGAATAGAAACAGAACGAAAAGTATATGATGATGCTGAAGATTTTGTAAAAAGGCTTCAACAAACAGATGGAGATTTTGAAATTTTAAGAAGAGCAAAGTTAACAGAAAATGAAAGCTTAAGATTTATGCCATTTTCACACTTAAGACCAACTATGAGTATAGCAGTTTTTGAAAATGGGAAAATTGTTGAAGATATTGTTGAGAGTGTAGAGTTTGAGCACTATAAAGGTTATGTATATGATCTATCTGTTGAATATTATAGACAATATATTTGTAATGATGTTGTTGTTCATAATTCAATATATGGTTGGAGAGGTGCAGATATAAGGAATATACTAGAATTTGAAAAGGACTTTCCTGAAGTTAAGATAATAAAGCTTGAGCAAAACTACAGATGTACAAAGAAGATACTAGATGCTGCAAACTATGTAATACAAAATAATGAAAAGAGAAAACAAAAAAGGCTTTGGACACAAAATGAGCATGGAGAAAATATAAAATTTTATAAAGCTGAGACTGGAGAACAAGAAGCAGTGTTTATTGTTCAAGAGATTAAAAGGCTAGTTCAAGAGGGAAGAAGTTTATCTGATTTTGCTGTTCTTTATAGAACAAATGCTATGTCGCGTATTCTAGAAGAAGCCTTTGTTACATCCTCTGTTCCGTATAGAGTGGTTGGAGGGCTTAAGTTCTATGATAGAAAGGAAATAAAGGACATTTTAGCATATCTTAAGGTTATTAATAATCCTTTAGATAGTATAAGCCTTGAAAGAATAATAAACGTTCCAAGAAGGGGAATAGGTCAAACTACTATTGATAGGGTAAAGGAATATGCAAATGAAAAGGATATAAGTTTATATACTGCACTTTTAGAAGTAAACAATATAGAAGGAATTAATAAGCGTGCAGCAGGTGCAATAGAGAAATTTATAAGCCAGATGAACTATTTTATTGTAACTAAAGATAGAATGACAGTTTCAAACCTAATCAATGAAGTACTTGATACAACAGGATATATTAGAGAACTTTTAGAGGACAACTCCAAGGAGAGTCAAGATAGAATAGAAAACCTAAATGAATTTAAATCTGCAGCTGTTGAGTTTGAAGAACAGAGTGAAGATAAGAGTTTAGCAGCATTTTTAGAGAGAATTGCACTTGTATCAGATCAGGATCAAATTGAAAATGCAGATGCAGTAACATTAATGACGCTTCATACTGCAAAGGGACTTGAATTTAATATTGTATTTATAGCAGGTATGGAGGAAGGAATATTCCCTCATTTTTCAGCAAAGGACGATAATGATGAGCTAGAAGAAGAAAGAAGGTTATGTTATGTTGGTATAACAAGAGCTAAAAAGCAACTTTATTTAACTTGTGCTCAATCACGATTAATGTACGGAAGAACAATGTTTAACAGTGTATCCAGCTTTATTGAAGAGATACCTGAACACTTAGTGGATGATATAACGCCAAAAAAGATGAGCTTTAATAGAGTATATGGCTATGATGAATATCAAGTACCAAGAAAAACTATAACAACTGTTAACAAAATAAATTCTAATCCTATTGTTCAAAAAACTAGCGTTAACAAACAAACTACTAATTTTGAGATAGGAAACTTAGTAAAACATAAAGTATTTGGAGTAGGAAAGGTTTTGGCAGTAAAGGAAATTGCAGCAGATAAAATGATTACTGTTGAGTTTGATAAAGTTGGAGTAAAAAACTTACTTGCATCTACTGCACCCCTTGAAAAAATATGATGAGGTGATTTTATGGAGGATGTTAAGGCAAGAATAGAGGAATTGAGAAAAATAATTGAATACCACAACTATAGATATTATGTTTTGGACGATCCTGAAATTTCTGATGCAGAATATGATAAGCTAATGAAGGAGCTTGAAAAGTTAGAGAAGCAACATCCAGAATACTTTGATGAAAACTCCCCAACCCAGAGGGTTGGTGGAGCTCCTTTAAAGGAGTTTAAGGAAGTTAGACATAATGTACCAATGCTTAGCCTTCAGGATGTGTTTAGTTTTGAAGAGTTAAAGGATTGGGATAGAAGGGTTAGAAATGAAGTTCCTGATGTTGAATATGTAGTTGAGCTTAAGATAGATGGTCTTTCTGTGTGCTTGAGCTATGAAAATGGTTTATTAAAAACTGCTGCAACACGTGGAGATGGTATAGTTGGAGAGGATGTAACAGCAAATGTTAGAACGATTAAAAGTGTTCCACTTAAGATAAATTATCAACTTCCACTTGAAGTAAGAGGCGAAATTTATATGCCAAGGGAAGCTTTTATAAAGCTAAATGAACAGAGGGAGGAAATGGAAGAACCTCTATTTGCAAATCCAAGAAATGCAGCTGCAGGTTCAATAAGACAACTTGATCCTAAGGTTACTGCCCAGAGAAAACTTGATATATTTATTTTTAATATACAAAGAATAGAAGGTAAGGAGTTTGAAAAACACTCAGAGGCTCTTGAATTTTTAAAAGAACTTGGATTTAAAGTAAGTCCTAAGAGAATTGTTTGTAAAAATGTTGAAGAAGTAATTAAGGTTATACAGGAACTTGGAGAAACAAGAGGTGAACTTCCTTTTGATATAGATGGAATAGTTGTTAAGGTAAACAACTTAAAGGATAGAGAAAAGTTAGGTCAAACAGCAAAGGCTCCAAGATGGGCAGTTGCATATAAATATCCTGCAGAAAAGAAGAAGACAAAGCTTATTGATATAATTGTGCAAGTAGGTAGGACAGGAGCAATAACCCCAACTGCAATTTTAGAGCCAGTTAGAATAGCTGGTTCAACAGTATCAAGAGCTACACTGCACAATGAAGACTATATAAGGCAGAAGGACATTAAAATTGGAGATAGTGTAATAATTCAAAAGGCAGGAGATATAATACCAGAGGTTGTTGAAGTTGTATTTGAAGATAGAGATGGAGATGAAGTTGAATTTAAGATGCCTACAAAATGTCCTGAGTGTGGTGGAGATGTTGTAAGGGAAGAGGGGGAAGTTGCCCTAAGATGTACAAATATGTCCTGTCCTGCACAGATTAAAAGAAGTATAATTCATTTTGCTTCAAGGGATGCAATGAATATAGAGGGGCTAGGGCCTCAGATTGTGGCACTTTTGATTGATAATGGGTTAATTAAAGATGCAGCAGATCTGTACTATTTAAATTTTGATGATGTGGTAAAGCTTGAAAGAATGGGTAAAAAGTCAACGGAAAATCTACTTAAAGCAATAGAAAATTCAAAGCAAAATGACATAGATAAGTTAATATTTGCATTAGGTATAAGATATGTTGGAAGCAAAACGGCTAAAAATTTAGCAAAGCATTTTAAAAGCATTGATGCTTTAATGAATGCAACATATGAAGAACTAATTCAAGTTGAAGAAGTTGGAGATAAAATGGCTAAAAGTATAGTAGCCTTCTTTGAAGAAGAGCATAATAGGTCATTATTAGAAAAGCTTAGAAGAGCTGAAGTGAATTTTTATGCAAAGGATGATAACACTCAATCAGACTTATTCAAAGGACTAACATTTGTACTAACTGGAACATTATCAAAATATACAAGAAATGAAGCTAGTGATCTTATAGAGAGGTTTGGAGGTAAAGTGTCTTCAAGTGTTTCTAAAAAAACAAACTATCTACTTTGTGGAGAAGATGCTGGAAGCAAGCTAAAGAAGGCACAAGAACTTGGAGTTAAGATTATATCCGAAGAGGACTTTGAGAAAATGATTAATGAAGGAGTATTGATATGAGGCTTTTAGATTTTATTATGTGGGTCAGTTTTAGCATTACGGGGATAATTTCAATATTTACCATTATCGTTTCCTTTGGTATAGTGTATATAAGTAAATTTTCAACATTTGTCCCACTTGAAATTTCTCTTGCAGTGTCATTAATACTTTGGGGAATAAACTGCAGACACAATGAAGAGGTTTGTTATACTAAAAATAATTTTTATATAAGCTTTATTTTAGGGGCATTACTTTTAATTTTCTTGATACTAGGAATTTATTAAGAAGGGAAGGTGTTTACATGTCAGTTACTATTCGTGATGTAGAGTACGTTGCCAAATTAGCAAGACTAGAGTTTACAGAAGAACAAAAGCAAAAATTTACAGAGGATTTAAATGGTATTTTAAACTATGTTGAGATGCTAAAAGAGGTTGACACTGAAAATGTAGAAATAAGTATAGGAGCATATAGAGTAGAAAATGCTCTAAGAGAAGATGTTGTAAAACCATCCTTTGATAGAGAAGCTCTACTCAAAAATGCCCCAGATGCTCAAGAGGGGTTTGTAAAGGTACCAAAGGTTATAGAATAGGAGGGATATAGGTGCATACTAAAACAATACATGAGATTAGAGAGCTTATAAATAAAGGAGAAGTTAGCTGTGTTGAGCTAACAAAAAATGCATTAGATAGAATAAATAAGATTGATGATAAGATAGGTGCATTTCTACAAATAGATGAAGAGGGCGCTATAAATAAGGCTAAGGAAGTTGATGAAAAGATAAGAAGAGGCGAAGAGGTTTCCTTTCTTGCAGGAATTCCAATGGCAATAAAGGATAATATATGTGTTGAAGGTTTAAAGACTACATGTGCCTCAAAGATGCTTGAAAATTTTGTGGCACCATATGATGCACACGTTACAAAGCTTTTAAAACAAAACGATGCTGTTATTTTAGGAAAGCTTAATATGGATGAGTTTGCAATGGGCTCTTCATCAGAAAATTCAGCCTTTAAGAAGGTAAGAAACCCATATGATTTAGAAAGGGTTCCAGGAGGTTCATCAGGTGGTTCTGCAGCTGCTGTTGCAGCAGGAGAAGCATATTATACACTAGGTTCAGATACAGGTGGATCAATAAGACAGCCTGCATCTTTATGTGGTGTTGTAGGGTTAAAGCCAACATATGGTAGAGTGTCAAGATATGGACTTGTTGCATTTGCATCATCCCTAGATCAGATAGGTCCATTTACAAAGGATGTTGAGGACTGTGCACATGTTTTAAAGGCAATTGCAGGATATGATGAAATGGATTCAACAAGTGCAAAAAAGGAAGTTGAAGATTATACAAAGTATTTAAATAAAGATATAAAGGGGTTAAGGATAGGTATACCTAAGGAATATTTTGCAGAAGGTTTAAATGATGATGTAAGAAAAGAAATAGAAAATGCAATTGAAGTTTTAAGAAAGCTTGGAGCAGAGATTAAAGAAATAAGCCTTCCAATGTCAAAGTATGCCCTTGCAGTTTATTACATTCTTGCAAGTTCAGAGGCAAGCTCAAATCTTGCAAGATTTGATGGAATAAGATATGGATATAGAGCTAAAGAATTTGAAGATGTAGTTGATCTTTATGTAAAATCAAGAAGCCAAGGATTTGGAGATGAAGTTAAGAGAAGAATAATGCTTGGTACATATGCACTTTCAGCAGGATATTATGATGCATATTATAAAAAGGCTCTAAAGGTTAGAACATTAATTATCAACGAATATAAAAAGGCCTTTGAAGATGTTGATGTAATACTTACTCCAACTTCACCAACTGTTGCCTTTAAGATTGGGGAAAAATCAAATAATCCACTTGAAATGTATCTATCAGATATTTATACAGTTCCAATAAATATTGCAGGAGTTCCAGCAATATCAATACCTGCAGGATTTGTTGGAGGGCTTCCTGTAGGAATGCAACTTATAGGAAATTACTTTGATGAGGGAACACTAATTAAGGTAGGTCATGCCTTTGAAAGAGAAACAGAATTTTCAAAGGTTAGACCAAGCATCTAATGGGAGGTGTAAAAATGGAGTTTGAAGCTATAATTGGACTTGAAGTTCATGCTGAACTTTCAACTAAAACAAAAATTTACTGTGGCTGTACAACAGAGTTTGGTGGAGAACAGAATACCCACTGCTGTCCTGTGTGTATGGGACTTCCAGGTGCTTTACCTGTTTTAAATAAAGAAGTTGTAACATATGCAATGAAGGCAGGTCTTGCTTTAAATTGCGAAATAAATAAAGAAACATATATGGCAAGAAAGAATTATTTCTATCCAGATTGTCCAAAGAATTATCAAATAACACAGGATGAAACTCCGCTTTGTACAAACGGTTATATAGAAATTACAACAGATGAGGGAGTAAAAAGAATAGGAATTCAAAGAATACATATTGAAGAAGATGCAGGAAAAGCACTACATAGAGAAGATGGCACATACGTTGACTTTAATCGTTCTGGTGTACCACTTATTGAAATTGTTTCAAAGCCAGATATGAGAACTCCTCAAGAGGCAAAGATGTATTTAGAGAACTTAAAGGCAATACTTCAATACACAGAAGTTTCGGACTGTAAGATGGAGGAAGGTTCCTTAAGATGTGATGCAAATGTTTCAGTAAGACCAAAGGGATCAACTGAATTTGGAGTAAAGACAGAAATAAAAAATATGAACTCCTTTAAGGCAGTAGAAAAGGCTATAGAATATGAAATTAAAAGGCAAATAGAGGCAATAAAAAGAGGAGAAAAAATAGTTCAAGAAACAAGAAGATGGGATGAAGCAAAGGGCGAAACTGTAGTTATGAGAAGTAAGGAAGAGGCCCATGATTATAGATATTTCCCAGAGCCAGACATGGTATATTTAGTGGTTGATGATGCATGGATAGAAAATGTAAAAAATACACTTCCAGAACTACCAGATAAGAAGAGGGCAAGATATATAAGTGAATATGGGCTTCCAGAGTATGATGCATCAATACTTACATCATCAAAGGCACTTGCAGTGTATTTTGAAGACGTTGTTAAAGAAGGTGCTTCACCAAAGGATGCAAGTAACTGGATAATGGGTGAAGTTCTAAGAACATTAAATGATAGAGAAATGAGCATTGAGGATATTAAAGTTCAACCAAAACATTTAGCAAAACTTATAGAACTTATAAACAATGGAACTATTACAGGTACAATTGCAAAAAAGGTATTTAAGGATATGTTTGAATCAGGCGATGATCCTGAAAAGATAGTTAAGGAAAAGGGAATGGTTCAAATTTCAGATGAAAATGCAATAAGAGATATAGTAAATAAGGTTCTTGATGAAAATCCTCAATCTGTTGCAGATTACAAAGCAGGAAAGACAAAGGCTATGGGATTTATAGTAGGTCAAGTTATGAAGGCTTCAAAGGGAAAGGCAAATCCTCAACTTGTCAACAAACTAGTGGAAGAAGAGTTGCAAAAAAGATAGGGTATGAACACCCTATCTTTTATTTTTATACATAATTTCAAATATTCAGATACACGAACAAGACTCATTTACTGTAAATTAAAAATTTTAAGAAAAATTAACAATTCGTAATATGAAATATTTTAATTTATAAATTTATTAAACAGTATATTTATACATAAAAATAACGTAAAATTTAGCAAATGTATTGCATAAAAATAATTTATATGCAATAATACATATTAACAAATTTCGGTAACGATTATAATTTCTAAAATTTACAGAAAAATACAGAAGGATATTATAAAAAAATGTAGTATAATTTAATTACAAAATAGAAAGAATGGTTACTGTTAAATTCAAGTGTCACAAGATACAAAAAATTTTATTGATTTTTTTTAGGTTTTGTTTTAATATTTATTTAAAATGACTWGACTTGACCTACTAGGGGGAACATTATTTAAAGGAGGAGAGAGAAATGATTAACTACATCATCAAGAGATTGGTAGCCAGCATTATAACACTGTTTGTAGTAATTACTGCAACATTCTTTTTAATGCATGCGCTACCAGGCGGGCCATTTGACAGTGAAAAACCTTTACCACCTCAAATTAAAGCAAATCTTGAAGCAAAATACGGCTTAGACAAGCCAATACATCAACAATACGTTATGTATTTAAAGAATTTAAGTAGAGGAGAACTTGGTCCAACATTAAAATATGAGGGTAAAACTGTTAATGAAATTATAAAATACTCATTCCCAGCTTCAGCAAAGCTTGGGGTAGTTTCAATAATATTTTCATTAATTTTAGGTATCTATCTTGGAGTTGTTGCTGCACTAAATCAAGGAAAGTGGCAAGACAGCTTTGTTATGGTTTTAGCGACACTTGGAGTAACAGTACCAAGCTTTGTTCTAGCAATACTTTTAATGTATGTATTTGCAGTTAAGCTTAAAGTATTACCACCAACAGGTTTTTCAGGACCTAAGTACATGATAATGCCAGCATTAGCTTTAAGTGGATATTCACTATCCTTTATAGCAAGACTTACTCGTTCAAGTTTACTTGATGTTATAAGACAAGACTATATAAGAACAGCAAAGGCAAAGGGACTTTCAAAAAATGTTGTAATCTATAAGCATGCTTTAAGAAATGCACTTATTCCAGTTGTTACTTATTTAGGACCGCTTGTTGCGGGTATTTTAACAGGTAGTTTCGTAATTGAAAAGATTTTCGCAATACCAGGACTTGGTAGAGAGTTCGTAACAAGTATTACAAATAGAGACTACATGATGATTATGGGTATAACAGTATTCTACAGCACCCTTCTTGTTATATGTAATTTAATCGTCGATTTATTATATGCTGTAATTGACCCAAGAATTAAACTAGAGGCATAAGGGGTGATTTAGATGGAAATGGAAATAACTAAGGAGATGTTTGAAAGAGTTCCTGATAGTGAAAAGGATTTAAATACAATCGTTAGACCAAGCGAAACATATTGGCAAGATGCTTGGAGAAGATTGAAGAAAAATAAGCTTGCAATGTTTGGTTTATACTTTGTAATCTTTATTACACTTTTAGCTATATTTGGACCACCACTATTTAAATACTTTAGAAACATAGATTATTCAACACAAGATTTAACTAAATCAAATTTAGGACCAAATAAGCAATTCTGGTTTGGTACAGACCTATTTGGTAGAGACATATTTGTAAGAATACTTTATGGTGCAAGAATTTCATTAGTAGTAGGATATGCAGCAAGTATATTAAACCTAGTTATTGGAGTTTTATATGGTGGTATTTCAGGTTATTTTGGTGGAAAAGTTGACTTAGTAATGATGAGAATAGTAGATATACTATACTCAATTCCAATGATGATATACGTAATACTATTAATGCTTATATTTAAACCAGGTTTAACAAGTATATTAATTGCACTTGCAATAGCATATTGGCTTTCAATGGCAAGAATAGTTAGAGCACAAATTCTTGCATTAAAGCAACAGGAGTTCGTGCTTGCTGCTAGAACACTTGGAGCAAGCAACTCAAGAATATTATTAAGACACTTAGTTCCAAATAGTATGGGACCAATTATAGTAACACTTACGCTATCTGTACCATCAGCAATATTTACAGAATCATTCTTAAGCTTTATAGGTCTTGGGGTTTCAGCTCCAAGGGCTTCATGGGGAACTTTAGCATCAGAGGCATTGGAAGGATTCTTATTATATCCTTACCAATTATTGTTCCCAGCACTTGCAATATCACTTACAATACTTGCATTTAATTTCCTTGGAGATGGTCTAAGAGATGCTCTAGATCCAAAGATGCGTAAGTAGTTAGGGGGTAACATGATGGAGAGATTGCTAGAAATTAAAAACTTAAGAACTTCCTTTTTTACACATGTGGGAGAAGTTCAAGCTGTAAGAGGAGTTAGCTTTCATTTAGATAAAGGTGAAGCTTTAGGTATAGTTGGAGAATCAGGTAGTGGAAAAAGTATTACAATGATGTCAGTTATGAGACTACTTGCTGACAATGGTAAGATAGTTGAAGGTGAAATATTATTTGAAGGCAGAGATCTTGCAAAGCTTTCAGAAAATGAAATGCAAAAGATAAGAGGAAATGAAATAGGAATGATATTCCAAGATCCAATGACATCATTAAACCCTGTTTTAACAATTGGGGATCAATTAATGGAACCTCTTATAAAACATAAAAAAATGACAAAGGAAAAGGCATTTGAAAGAGCTGTTCACATGCTTGAGCTTGTTGGAATTCCAAGCCCAAAGAGCAGAATGAGCCAATATCCACATGAGTTTTCAGGTGGTATGAGACAAAGAGTTATGATCGCAATGGCACTAGCTTGCGAACCAAAGCTACTTATAGCAGACGAACCAACAACTGCTCTTGATGTTACAATACAAGCTCAAATATTAGAGCTTATGAAGGAATTAAAGCAAAAAATAAATACTTCAATCATATTAATTACACATGACCTTGGTGTTGTTGCAGACCTTTGCAGTAGAATTAATGTTATGTATGGTGGTCTTATAGCAGAAACAGGTTCAACAAGGGATATATTCTATAATCCAAAGCATCCATATACTTGGGGATTATTAAATAGTGTTCCAAATCCAAAGAATCTTGTTAAAGAAAGACTTAAACCAATAGATGGTCAACCACCTGACCTTCTAAAGCCACCTGCAGGCTGTCCATTTGCACCAAGATGTCAATATGCAATGAGAATTTGTATGACACACAGGCCTCCTCTATTTGAAGTTGGAGAAGGACACAAAGCAGCATGTTGGTTAAATCATAAGGATGCACCAAAGGTTGAAGCACCAATAAGAAGGGGGGACCTATGATGAATAAGCCTCTTTTAGAGATAAAAAATTTAAAGAAGTACTTTCCAATAAAGAAGGGACTTTTTAATAAAACAGCTCATTATTTAAAGGCAGTAGACAATGTATCCTTTACTATAAATAAAGGTGAAACTTTAGGTCTTGTTGGTGAATCAGGTTGTGGTAAGACAACTTGTGGTAGAACAATAATCAAGTTATATGAACCAACAGATGGTCAAATAATATATGATGGTGTTGATATTGCAAAGTTTAGTGATAAACAAATGCTTGAATATAGAAAGAAGATGCAGATGATTTTCCAAGACCCATATGCTTCACTTGACCCTAGAATGACTGTTGGTGACATAATTGGTGAAGCAATAGATATCCATAAACTTATGGGTCCAAAGGAAAGAGAAGAAAGAATACAGTATTTATTAAATAGAGTAGGATTAAATAGTGAACATGCAAGTAGATATCCACATGAATTTTCAGGAGGTCAAAGACAAAGAATAGGTATTGCAAGAGCACTTGCTGTTCAACCTGAGTTTATAATCTGTGACGAACCAATTTCAGCACTTGACGTTTCAATTCAAGCACAGGTTGTAAACATGCTTGAGGACTTGCAGGCAGACTTAGGTTTAACATACCTTTTCATAGCACACGATTTATCAATGGTTAAGCATATATCAAATAGGGTTGGAGTTATGTACCTTGGAAAGTTGGTTGAATTAGCAGAAAGCAATGAATTATATACTAAACCTCTACATCCATACACACAAGCATTGCTTTCAGCGATACCAATACCAGATCCAGATGAATCAGCAAAGAAGAAGAGAATAGTTCTAGAGGGTGAAATACCTTCACCAATTGATCCACCACCTGGATGTAGGTTTAAAAATAGATGTAGATATGCAAAACCAATATGTAGTGAACAAGAACCAGTATTTAAAGATGTAGGTGGGGGACACTTTGTTGCCTGTCATTTATATTAATATTATGTTTATTTCGGCAGCATAAATGCTGCCGAAAGATAATAAAATTATATTAAAACTATATTAAAGGGGAGGAATGAAAATGTTAAGGAAGAAAGCAGCTAAGCTATTGACTTTGGCGCTAACTGCAGTGCTTTCAGTTTCACTATTTGCAGGCTGCGCTAAGTCAGGCCAAACTTCTGAGCAGGTAATTAGATACAACCTAGGCTCAGAACCAAAGACTCTAGACCCAGCACTTAACAGTGCAATCGATGGTGCAACAGTAATCGTAAACACATTTGTTGGCTTAACAAGATTAGACAGCCAAGATAAGCCAATTCCAGGTGTTGCAGAAAAGTGGGATGTTTCAGCTGATGGTATGACTTACAAATTCTATTTAAGAAAAGATGTTAAGTGGTCAGATGGAAAGCCAGTTACTGCTCATGATTTTGAATATGCATGGAAGAGAGCATTAGCTCCTGAAACTGCTGCAGAATATGCATATCAATTATATTACATAAAGAATGGTGAAGCTTACAATGCTGGTAAGGCAAAGGCTGAAGATGTTGGAGTAAAGGCTCTTGATGATTATACATTAGAAGTAACATTAGAATACCCAACACCATACTTCCTATCACTTACTGCATTCCCAACATTAATGCCAGTAAGAAAGGACATTGTTGAAGCTAATAAGGATACATGGGCAACTAAGCCAGAAACATACATTGGAAATGGTCCATTTAAGCTAGTTGAATGGAAGCAAAAGGATAGAATAGTTCTTGAAAAGAATCCAAACTTCTATGATGCAGCTAACGTTAAGCTATCAAGAATTGAAATGAGAATGATTGAAGATCAAACAGCTGCTCTTGCTACATTCCAATCAGGAGAATTAGACTTTATTGAAGCTCCACCAACACAACAAATTCCAGACCTATTAAGCAAGGGTATAGCTAAGAAGTATCCATATCTTGGAACTTATTTCTATGTAATTAACGTTTCAGATAAGGCAGAAAAGATTGACCCAGCAGCTGCTAAGGCTCTAAAGGACGTAAGAGTTAGAAAGGCACTTGCTCTTGCAATAGATAGAAAGGCTCTAATTGAAACTGTAACAAAGGCAGGACAAGAACCTGCAACTTCATTTGTTCCAAGCAGTATTATAATGCAAGATGGCAAAGACTTTAAGAACAAGGATTACTACAAGGCTGAAGGCGATGTAGAAGAAGCTAAGAAGTTACTTGCTGAAGCTGGATATCCAAACGGACAAGGATTCCCAAAACTTGTTATAACATATAACACATCACAAGGACACCAAAATATTGCTCAAGCTATTCAAGCTATGTGGAAGGAAAAGCTAGGTATCGAAGTAGAACTAACTAACCAAGAATGGAAGGTATTCCAAACAACAAGACATAATAAGGATTACCTAATTGCTAGACATGGTTGGATAGGTGACTACATGGACCCAATGACATTCCTTGATATGTGGACTTCAAACAGCGGACAAAACGATGCTGGATACAAGAATCCAGAATATGACAAGAAGATTGACGCTGCTAAGAGAGAAGCAGATCCAATAAAGAGAATTCAATTAATGCATGAAGCTGAAGACATCCTAATGGCAGATATGCCAGTAATTCCAATCTACTACTATGTAAACGTTGTATGTATGAAGGATTATGTAAAGGATGTACACAAGTCACCACTTGGATTCGTATTCTTTGACAAGGCTTACATTCAAAAGTAATTTAAAAAGCCCACTTAATGTGGGCTTTTTATTTTTCAGGAGGAGTCTCGTTTCTTGGTGTATAATAGGCACAATCGGTGCCATGTCCTATTGCATTTACAATAATACTAATGTGGCTTAGTGTACATTTTCCGTTTTTCTCATGTACACAATTGGCCGAACAGTTAATATTTGTCATAAATAATCCCCTCCTTATCTTTAGTATGTTACAAAACAGAACTTTTAATCTAGCGCTTCAAATAAATTTAAGAAAATATATGAACTGTAGAGAGCATATTGATTATTAACATATTTAGAAGGTTTAACTTGTAATATATTTTTGTTGTTAAATCTAACACTTCTTAAAAGTACAGGTGGTTTTGTTGTTACATTCATATTTTCAAAAAGCTTTTCAAAGTCGCGCGTTACAATTATATCGTTTTGCATTATATTTGAAGTTTTTACTGCTTTATTATAGAAGTTTAAAATCATATCTAGATATTTTTCTGTTTTATTTATTATATACATCTGTTCTAAATGTTTTAATGTCTCAGCAATATCTCGAATTGATATGCTAATTTTATCGTCATAATCTTTGATAAATAGTGAAAGGTCCTCCTTATAGTATGATAGGACATACTCAAAAATCTTTTTTGAGAAATCAAGGAATTTAACTATTTGTGACGATTTATAGCCATTTATTAAAGCATTTGCACATCTTATATTTGTATAGAAGGAGACAGGTATAAAATTATTTTCTCCCTTTTCAACTTCACCATTTGCTTTGATTCTATTTATAAGCTCATCGCATAGAAGTGCTATAGTTTCTTTATAGTCCTCAATTCTTTCATTATCCTCATCAAGTTCAATACAATCAGAGAGTATGTTTATATATTGAGCTAGCTGTCTTGAAGGAAGACTTATTATTTGATCTAAGGAGTTAGATAGAAAGGCATATATATTGGATATCTCTGACCTATATCTTTCAATATTTAATTCCTTAGAATATTTTTTATAAATTTCGCTATTATATAACTTTGTTAAATATAAAAGTGCATTAAATACTAGTAGTTGATTTGCTAATTTAATATTATTTTTATTTATTTTTAGGTTAATTTTATCGTCATAGCTTTTAGTTTTATTTTTAACATCTACAAACAATCCATTTTCATCCCGCATAAAACTACTTAAAAATTCATATAGCTCTGATGAACAATAGATCAAAAGCTGAGATAGATGAGGATATATTTCTACATATTTTTCAGCTAGCTTTAACATAGATAAAATAGCGTAGCATTGAGTTTCAACCTTTATTGACTTGTTAAAGCTAGAATAATCCCACATGTATATACCATAGTTTATATTATCTTCAGTAGGAACTAAAAACACAGGTTTTGCTTTTTTATATATACATTGTAATACTACAGTATTGTCAAAAAGCTGGTGTAGGCTTCCGTCGGAATGCTTAAATATTTTTTCAACAGTATTATCATCAGAATCTTTAATTATCCCACATCCTGATAACAGGCAAATATTAAGTACAGAAATCTCACTGAAGGTTTTAAGATCTTTGATTGCGTCGCCTACCTGTAATAATAAATCGCTGTTATTTTCCATGAATTCACCACCATCAAGTTTTCTTTATATATATATTATGAAAGGTGGACATGGTAAGTGCTTAAAAAAATAAAAATAATTTGTAATTTTACATATAAAAACTGTATAATTATAGAAGAAGCTTTAGGAGGGGATTTTATGGATATTGGTAAACTTCCAAACGACATATTAAAGGAAATTGTGCTTAATAGATTTAAAATAAAAAATGAAGATGTATTGGTTGGACCAAGTCTTGGGGAGGATTGT
The DNA here is from genome assembly GCF_000430995.1 of Thermobrachium celere DSM 8682. Lineage (GTDB taxonomy): Bacteria > Bacillota > Clostridia > Clostridiales > Caloramatoraceae > Thermobrachium > Thermobrachium celere. Next base: position 1,728,051 of record NZ_HF952018.1, on the reverse strand, counting down.
GCAGCTATTAGTTTTGGTAGTGATGTTTGTGTATTAACTACGGATCCTATAACAGCTGCTACAAAAAATATTGGTGAGTTAGCTGTTAATATAAATATAAATGATATAGCGTCATCGGGAATAAAACCAATAGGAATACTTGTAACATTATTAGTTCCACCTAATACAAATGTAGATGATATAAAAAAGATTATAGAAGAGATTAATAATACATGTGAAAGGTTTGGAATTGATGTTTTAGGTGGGCACACGGAGATTACTGATGCTGTAAATAGAGTTGTTGTTTCAGTAACAGCTATAGGAAAAGGTAAAAGAGAAAAATTTATTAAAACAGGTGGTGCAGAAATAGGTGATGATGTTATTTTAACAGGGTATGCAGGACTTGAGGGAACAAGTATAATAGCACATGAATACGAAAATTATTTAAAGAAATCTTTAAGTAGTGATATAATAGAGAAAGCTAAAAATTTATTACAAGATATTAGTGTCCTTAAGGTTTCACAAATAGCATCGGAGTTTGGTGTGACAGCTATGCATGATGTAACTGAAGGTGGAGTATTAGGTGCACTCTGGGAAATTGCTGAAGCAGCAGGTAAAGGAATATACATAATTAAAGAAAATATTCCAATTTTGAAGGAGACAATTGATATTTGTAAAGTATTAAATTTAGATCCATATAGACTAATTTCAAGTGGTTGTATGGTGATAACCTGTAAAGACGGGGTAGGCCTATGTACAAAACTTAAGGAAAATGGTATTAATGCTGAGGTTGTTGGGAAAATTATTGAATGTGAAAGAATTATTGAAACAAATGGTAATATAGAGATTTTAAATCAGCCCTACTCAGATGAAATTTATAAGGTAAGTCTTAAGGAGGATATCTATGAGAATTGATGGAAGAGGATTTAACGAATTAAGACCTATTAAAATTACTAGAAACTATACAAAATACGCAGAAGGTTCTGTTTTAGTTGAATTTGGGGATACAAAGGTTATATGTACAGCTTCCTTTGAAGATAAAGTTCCACCATTTTTAAAGGGAACAGGAGAGGGATGGATAACTTGTGAATATGGTATGTTACCAAGATCAACTCAAACACGCAAGCCAAGAGAAGTAAGTAAAGGAAGACCTGATGGTAGAACTGTGGAAATTCAAAGGCTAATAGGACGTGCACTACGCTCAGTAGTTGATTTGAAAGCTATAGGAGAAAGAACTATTTGGATTGATTGTGATGTTATTCAGGCTGATGGTGGAACAAGAACAGCATCAATTACTGGTGCATTTATTGCCCTTGTTGATGCAGTGAATAAGCTTGATAAAGAAATAAATTTTGAAGTTTATCCAATTAAAAGCTATGTTGCAGCAATAAGCGTTGGAGTAGTTGATGATGTTCCAATGATTGATTTATGCTATCAAGAGGATTCAAGTGCAAAAGTTGATATGAATATTGTTATGACAGATAAAGATGAGTACATAGAAATACAAGGTACAGGAGAAGATAGGCCTTTTTCTAAGGAAGAATTAAATAAATTATTAGAATTAGCAGAAGAAGGTCTTAAGAAGATTTTCACACTACAAAAAGAAGTATTAGGAATAGATGGGAATAGAATAGGGGAAAGGAAGGAAATAAATGATGAGGTTGATAGTTGCGAGCAACAACAATCACAAAGTACAGGAGATTAAGGAGATACTAAAACCCCTTGGTATTGAGGCGGTTTCTTTAAAGGAGGCAGGAATTAGTATAGAAATTGTCGAGGATGGAACAACATTTGAGGAGAATGCCTATAAAAAAGCAAAGACAATATACGATATAACTAAAGAAGCAGTTTTAGCAGATGATTCTGGTTTAGAAGTCTATGCACTAAATAATGCACCTGGAGTATATTCGGCGAGGTTTGCAGGAGAAGAATGTAATTATAAAAAAAATAATGAAAAACTATTAGAGCTTTTAAAGGATATGCCAGATGATAAAAGAGGGGCAAGATTTGTCTGTACAATGATTTTAATAACAAAGGAAGGCGAAGTTATAAAATCTGTTGGAACGGTTGAGGGTGTAATTTCAAAAGAACCAAGAGGTACAAATGGCTTTGGATATGACCCACTGTTTATTGTACCTGAACTTGACAAAACATTTGCTGAACTATCGGAGGAGGAAAAAAATAAAATAAGTCATAGGGCAAGGGCTTTAGAAAACTTAAAAGGACTGTTGGAAGATTATTTTAATAAGAGAGCGTAGGGGGGAACAAATTTTGAAAATTGCTGTGGTCAGTGATTCACATGGGAATTTGTATTCTTTAGATAGGGCCTTAAGCAAATTAGGTGAGTTTGATATGATTGTTCATCTTGGGGATCATTTTAATGATGTTATAAAAGTCAATGAGAAATATAAAAAACCTATAGAGTATGTTTGTGGGAATAATGACTATGGTAAAGATGTAAAGTATGAAAAGATTATTGAAGTGAATGGAAAAAGGCTTCTTTTAGTGCATGGACATAGGTATGATGTGTATTATAATGTGTTAAAATTATATCTTAAGGCTCTTGAAGAAAGGGTCGACATCGTTTTGTTTGGACACACACATGTTCAAATGATAGAAAGAGAAGGAGACGTTTTATTTATAAATCCAGGAAGTACTTCACGCCCTCGTGATGGGATGCCAGGTGCGGCACTCCTTGAAATTAAAGAAGATGGAGAAGTTGAAGTTAATACCATAAGATTTACAATAGAGTAAAAAATAACATTTAAAAAAAGGTATTGACGAAATAAAAAATATGTATTATACTTTATTATGTCAGTCGGGGTGTGGCGCAGATGGGAGCGCGCGTGGTTTGGGACCATGAGGTCGCAGGTTCAATCCCTGTCACCCCGACCACTTGCGGGTGTAGCTCAATGGTAGAGTCCCAGCCTTCCAAGCTGGTTGTGTGGGTTCGATTCCCATCACCCGCTCCATAATATGCGCCTTTAGCTCAGCTGGATAGAGCAACGGCCTTCTAAGCCGTGTGTCGGGAGTTCGAATCTCTCAAGGCGCACCATGTGGTGGGTATAGTTCAGTTGGTTAGAGCGCCAGATTGTGGCTCTGGAGGTCGTGGGTTCGAGTCCCACTATCCACCCCAACTATTGGGCAGTCGCCAAGTCGGTAAGGCACAGGACTTTGACTCCTGCATTCGCTGGTTCGAGTCCAGCCTGCCCAGCCATATGAGCCACTAGCTCAGTCGGTAGAGCACAAGACTTTTAATCTTGGTGTCCGGGGTTCGATTCCCCGGTGGCTCACCAGTTCTGAGTTTAAATACATATGGGCCATTAGCTCAGTTGGTAGAGCACCTGACTCTTAATCAGGGTGTCCTGGGTTCGAGTCCCCGATGGCCCACCATAATATGCGGGCGTGGCGGAATTGGCAGACGCGCTAGACTTAGGATCTAGTGCCCAGTGCGTGGGGGTTCAAGTCCCTCCGCCCGCACCATGTATGCGGGAATAGCTCAGTTGGTAGAGCGTCACCTTGCCAAGGTGAATGCCGCGGGTTCGAGTCCCGTTTCCCGCTCCATAATATGCGGGTGTAGCTCAATGGTAGAGTCCCAGCCTTCCAAGCTGGTTGTGTGGGTTCGATTCCCATCACCCGCTCCATGATATGCGCCTTTAGCTCAGCTGGATAGAGCAACGGCCTTCTAAGCCGTGTGTCGGGAGTTCGAATCTCTCAAGGCGCACCAGTTTTTTTATTTTTTAGGCGCAATTCAGTGCGCCCATAGCTCAGTTGGATAGAGTTACAGACTTCGAATCTGGAGGTCGTAGGTTCGAGTCCTACTGGGCGCACCAGAAAGATACAATATGGGCCATTAGCTCAGTTGGTAGAGCACCTGACTCTTAATCAGGGTGTCCTGGGTTCGAGTCCCCGATGGCCCACCAAAAAGCCTTCATTTGAAGGCTTTTTTTTATTTATCAATTAGGGTATAATAGCTAATGATGGAACATAAATAAGGAGGAGATTAGCCTTGGGTAGACCAAGTATTTTTAGTAGAAACTATGAAGAACAGATGAGAAGAAGAAGAATAAACATAGCTTTGATAATATTAATATTGATATCAGCTGGATTTTTTTATACAAAATATCATTTAAATAAAAGAGGAATAACATTTAATATTAAAGAAAAAATAAGCTTCTTAAACAAAATAAAAGTTCCTAAAAAACAAAAAGAAGAAACAAATAAAGAAGCAAAAAATAATAACAACATTAATGTTCCAACAAATAATGAAAATAAAAAGAAAGAAGTATTAAAAGAATACATATATACTTCTGATACTCAAAAAAAGTTTAGAGTAGTATATAAAGAGGAAAATAGTAACAAAGTTTTTATAGAGGTTAAAACTGAGGGGTTAGCTGTAGATTATGATATATCAACTGATGGAAAGAAAATAGTTTTTGATGATAAGGAAAATCAAAATATTATAGTATGCGATGAAAATGGAAATTTTCAGGATATTACTATAAAGAGTCTAAAGGTAACAAATTATGTATTTGTTAAGGATAAGGTTATTCAAAGAAATAAGGATTACATTTGGGCTCAAAAACCACATTTTACTTCTGATGATAGGATTGTTTTTTTAACTAGACTTCCATATTACGCAACAAAACGAGGTATATTTCTATGGTATGCAGATTATAATGGAAAAGGAGCTAAGAGAATAGCTGAACTCTCAAATGATATAAATAACATAAAGTATGATGGATATGACGAAAAGGGTGCATTAAGAATTATATCTGATGAAAGGGTATATATATTAGAGAAGGGAAGTAATAAATTAAGAAAAATAAATTGATTTTAGACAATAAAAAAGGCAACCCCTTTTTAAATTTGGCAGCATTAAAACAGAACGAAACAGGAGTTAACAAACAGGAGATTGGGATTGCCTTTTTTAACTTATTCATCACATTAATTAATATTGCCTCAAATTTGGGCAAATATACATTTATAACAAAAAATTTAGGAGGAAATTATGTTATTTGGTATTTCAACTGCATGTTTTTATCCTGAAGTATATACTGAAGAAACATTAAAGATTATTAAGAATATTGGATTTGAGCTATGCGAAGTGTTTTTTGAATCAGCTTCTGAGATGACAGGAGATTATTTAAAGGCTATAAAGAAAGGCATGGATGAAAGTGGCTTAAAAATAAATACTATACATCCCTTTCCATCTCCCTTTGAGCCATATTTATTTGATAAATATGAAAGAAGAAGACTTGAGATGGAGGAAAAATTCAGGCTTGCATGTAATGCAGCTAGGGAGCTTGGAGCAAAGTATTATGTCTTTCATGGAGAGAGAAACAACAAACAGGTTAAAGATGCACAATGGACAGCTAAGGTTATGGATTACCTGTGTAAAGTAGCATCAGAATATAATATAGCACTTGCATGGGAAAATGTATCGTGGTGTATGGGGTCAAATCCTAAGTTTATTGAAGAAGTTATAGGGTTTATGAAGGAAGATTTGTATTTTGTTTTAGATTTTAAACAAGCATTAAGAAGTGGAAGAAGGGTTGAGGAATATATTAATGTCTTCAAAGATAGGATTGTAAATGTACATGTCTCTGATTCAAATGAAAAATGTGACTGTCTATTACCTGGATATGGAAACTATGATATTAGGGGATCAGTAGAGGAGGTTCTAAAATTTAATAAAAACTGCCAATTTATAATTGAAGTATATAGGGATAACTTTGGTGAAGTAGAGGAGATATCTAAAAGTTATGAATATATGTTGAATTTGGGGGTATAGAATGTGAAAAAAGTATTTTATATACTATTGTTTGCTTTGTTAATTTTATTTTCATCCTGTGGCATAATAGGGGTTGAGAGCAATACAAGTACCAATGATAAGCTTATGGTTTCAATTTTAGATGTTGGTCAGGGTGATGCAATTTTAATTAGAACAAAAGAGAACAAATTTATCTTGATTGATTCAGGTTCAAATAGTGTAAAAGAAACATTAATGAATAAGTTAAATGAAAATGGAGTTAAAGATATTGATGTGTTAATTGCAACTCACCCACATGAAGATCATATTGGTAATATGGATGATGTTATAAAGAACTTTAATATAAAGGAAATTTATATGCCAAAGGTTACAACAAACACAAAGACTTTTATCAACATGATGAATGAAATAAAGAACAAAAATTTAAAAATAAAAACTGCAAAATCAGGTATAAAATTTAATGTTGGTGATGTTGAAGTTGAATTTTTAGCACCTAATAGCAGCTACTATGAGGATCTAAATGATTATTCTGCTGTTGTAAAATTAAAATATGGAAATAATACCTTTCTTTTTATGGGGGATGCAGAAAAATTTTCAGAGAGCGAGATGTTAAAAAGAGGATTTGATGTAAAAGCTGATGTGATAAAACTTGGACATCATGGCAGTTCATCTTCAAGTTCGGAGGAATTTATTAGGACAGTTGATCCAAAGTTTGCTGTAATATCAGTTGGTAAGGATAACAGCTATGGTCATCCACATAAAGAAACTATGCTTCTTATGAAGAAGTATGGGATTAAAGTTTTAAGAACCGATGAAGCTGGTGATGTTGTATTTTTAAGTGACGGATTAAATTTAGAGATAAAAAAATAATAAAGGGTGTTTAATTTTTATTATAAATTGGATATAATGTAAGGAGATAACAAAATAAATGGTGTAGGTGATAGCTTGAAGGTGTATTATGATAGAGTGCATGACGTTGTAAGTTTATACTTAGAAAAACAAGAATCAAATTTAAAAAAAATAAATCATTCAAATTTAAAGGATATTGACAGAAATTATTCCTTTGATGAGGCAGCTTCACTTTTATTAGACATGGTTGATATCTTTGATAGAGAGGGCAATTTCATAGGATTTAGAGTTTTTAATGCTTCAAAGTATTATGATATAGATTTACTAAATAGTGCAGATGAGGAAATATTAAATGAAGTAGATTTACAAAGATCAAATGATAAAATAATCGCTAAGGTATCAAATGGTCAAATTATTTATTAATGCTATTGAATATAAAATTTAATTATGTTATTATTACAATGTTAAGCTGTAATTTTCAATAGAGTAGGTACATTATAAATGCAGTATAAATATAGTTTGATAGGAGGAAATAAAATGAATACTAAAGTTGAAAGATTAGAAAATAATAAAGTAAAGCTTGAAATAACTGTACCAAGTGAAAAGTTCAATGAAGCTGTAGAGAAGGCTTATAAGAAGAATGCTTCAAGATTTAATGTTCCAGGCTTTAGAAAAGGTAAGGCTCCAAAGGCAATAATAGAAAAGTACTATGGTGAAGGCGTATTTTACGAAGATGCTGTAAACTACATACTTGATGAAACATATCCAGCTGCTATTAAGGAAAACAACATTGAACCAGTAGATAGACCAACTATTGACATAGTTAAGATTGGTAAGGGAGAAGATTTTGTTTACACTGCAGAAGTTGTTGTAAAGCCTGAAGTTAAGTTAGGAAACTATAAGGGAATAGAAGTAAAGAAGATTGAATATCCAGTAACTGATGAAGATGTTGAAGCTGAATTAAATGTATTAAGAGAAAGAAGTGCAAGACTAGTTACAAAGGAAGAAGGAACAGTAGAAAATGGTGATATAGCAGTTATTGACTTTGAAGGATTTGTAGATGGTGTTGCTTTCCCAGGAGGAAAGGCTGACAACTATAATCTAACTATTGGTTCAGGAACTTTTATACCAGGTTTTGAAGAACAACTAGTAGGTGCAAAAGTAGGAGAAACTGTTGATGTAAATGTTACATTCCCAGAAGATTATCATGCTGAAGAGTTAAAAGGAAAGCCAGCTCTATTTAAGGTAACTGTAAAGGAAATAAAGGTAAAGCTTCTTCCAGAGTTAGATGATGAATTTGCAAGTGAAGTTTCAGAATTCAATACATTAGAAGAGTTAAAGAATGATATAAGAGCTAAGTTACAAAAAGAAAATGAAGAAAGAGCAAAGAGAGATTTAGAAGAAGAAGTATTAACAAAGGCAGTAGAAGCTTGCGAAGTTGAAATTCCAGAAGTTATGATAGAAAATGAAATAGACTACATGATAAAGGACCTTGATTACAGATTAAGATATCAAGGAATGGATATAAACAGCTACATGAATATGTTAGGCATAACAATGGAAACACTAAGAAATGATTTTAAAGAAGTAGCTCAAAAGAGAGTAAAGATTAACCTAGTAATTGAAGCAATTGCTAAGGCAGAAAACATTTCAGCAACAGAAGAAGAAGTTCAAAATAGAGCAGAAGAAATAGCAAAGATGTATTCAAAAGATGATGTTGAAAAGATGAAGCAAGCTATTTTAATGACTGAAAGATATATGATTGAAGAAGAAATAGTAAATAATAAGGTTGTTGAATTTCTTGTTAACAATAGCAATATAATAGAATAATATATTAAAGGCTAGCATCTGCTAGCCTTCATTAAAAGGAGGTTATGTTTATGAGTTTGGTACCAATAGTAGTTGAACAAACTAGTAGGGGTGAAAGATCTTACGACATCTATTCAAGACTATTAAAAGAAAGAATTATATTTTTATCAGATGAAATAAATGATCAAACAGCAAGTTTAGTTGTAGCACAGCTTCTTTTCCTAGAAGCAGAAGATCCAGATAAGGATATTTATTTATACATAAACAGCCCTGGTGGTCAAATAACATCAGGAATGGCAATTTATGATACAATGCAGTACATAAAGCCTGATGTTTCAACTATTTGTGTTGGTATGGCAGCATCAATGGGAGCATTTTTACTTGCAGCAGGAGCTAAGGGTAAGAGATTTGCATTGCCAAATAGTGAAATTATGATACACCAACCATTAGGTGGTGCTCGTGGTCAGGCAACAGACATTAAAATTCATGCAGAACATATTTTAAGAATAAAGAAGAGATTAAATGAAATATTAAGTGAAAGAACAGGTCAACCGATAGATAAAATAGAAAGAGATACAGAAAGAGACTATTTCATGACAGCTGAGGAAGCTAAGGCATATGGCATTATAGATGATGTTATAACAAAGAAGAGTAAGTAATGCGAGGTGTAAAAATGCCAAAATTAGATGACAAAAAACAACTTAAATGTTCCTTCTGTGGAAAAACTCAGGAACAAGTAAAAAGGCTAATAGCAGGCCCAGGGGTATATATATGTGATGAATGTATAGAGCTTTGTTCAGAAATTATAGAGGAAGAATTATTTGAAGAACAAGAAGTTGAATATACAGATCTTCCTAAGCCAAAGGAGATTAAGGAATATCTTGATCAATATGTAATAGGTCAGGAGGAGGCCAAGAAGGCACTCTCTGTTGCTGTATACAACCATTACAAGAGAATAAATATGCCAAAACTTAAGAATAAGGATGTTGAACTTCAAAAGAGTAACATTCTTCTTTTAGGTCCAACAGGATCTGGAAAAACTCTTCTTGCCCAAACACTTGCAAAGCTTTTAAATGTTCCATTTGCAATAGCAGATGCTACTACTTTAACAGAGGCAGGATATGTTGGAGAAGATGTTGAGAATATCCTTCTAAAACTTATTCAAAATGCTGATTATGATATTGAAAGGGCAGAAAGAGGAATTATATATATAGATGAAATTGATAAGATAGCAAGAAAGTCAGATAATCCTTCTATTACAAGAGACGTTTCAGGTGAAGGTGTTCAACAGGCATTACTTAAGATATTAGAAGGTACAGTAGCAAATGTTCCACCTCAAGGAGGAAGAAAGCATCCTCATCAAGAATTTTTACAAATAGATACTACAAACATACTTTTCATTTGTGGTGGAGCATTTGAAGGAATTGAAAAAATAATTGAAAAGAGAATGCATACAAATGCAATGGGATTTGGTGCTGAGATTAAGAGTAAGCAAGAAAAGAATGTTGGAGAGCTTCTAAAGAATATTCTTCCAGAGGACCTTTTAAAATTTGGTATGATACCAGAGTTTGTAGGAAGAGTTCCTATTGTTGTTACTCTTGATCAGCTAGATAAAGAAGCACTAATTAGGATTTTAACTGAGCCAAAGAACGCACTTGTTAAGCAGTACCAAAAGCTTCTTGAACTAGATGGTGTAGAGTTAGAGTTTGAAAAGGAAGCGCTATATAAAATAGCAGATGAGGCTATAAAGAGAAAAACAGGTGCAAGAGGATTAAGAGCAATAATAGAAGAGATAATGATGGACATAATGTTTGAGATACCATCTAGAGATGATATTGCTAAATGTATAGTTACTCTTGATACTGTAGAGAAAAAGCAACCACCTACATTAATAGTTGGAGAAAATCTAAAAAAGGTAAAGAAGACAGCTGCTAAAAAAAATAAACTAAAAAATGAAATTGTTTCCTAAGAAAGTGGCTAAATTTAGCCACTTTTCTTTTTTTTGAATAAAAAGATTCTATAAACACATACTATATGTAAACAAAGGAGGGGATAATATGGCATATGCTTCTCAGCTGCTGGTAATAGTAAACTTAATTTTTACTGCTATAATAGGACTTTATTTTTATAATGCTCTAAAAAATCAACAGAGCAGTAAAGTATATATTGAAAAGGAGAGTAAGAAGGAGTTAGAAAAGCTATACAAAATGAGAACTACTAGTCTAACAGAACCACTTTCAGAAAAAACTAGACCAACAACATTTGAAGATATTGTAGGTCAAGAGAGAGGAATAAAGGCCCTAAAGGCAGCACTTTGTGGTCCAAATCCTCAGCATGTTATAATTTATGGACCACCTGGAGTTGGTAAGACAGCAGCAGCAAGGCTTGTGCTTGAAGAAGCAAAAAAGAACCCTCTTTCTCCATTTAAATCAGATGCAAAGTTTGTAGAAGTAGATGCAACAACAGTAAGATTTGATGATAGAGGGATAGCAGATCCTCTTATTGGTTCTGTCCATGATCCAATATACCAAGGTGCAGGACCTCTTGGAGTTGCAGGAATACCACAGCCAAAACCTGGTGCAGTAACTAAAGCCCATGGAGGTATATTGTTTTTAGATGAAATAGGTGAACTACACCCAGTTCAGATGAATAAACTTCTAAAGGTCTTAGAAGATAGAAAGGTATTCCTAGATAGCGTATATTATTCATCAGAGGATCCCAATATACCTGTACATATAAGAGATATATTTGAAAATGGTTTACCAGCTGATTTTAGATTAGTTGGTGCAACCACTAAAAATCCAGAGGATATACCACCTGCAATTCGTTCAAGATGCGTTGAAATATTTTTTAGGGCTCTTACCCAAGATGAAATAGAAAAAATTTCATTAAATGCAGCAAAAAAAGGTGGTTTTGAAATTCAAAGAGATGCAGCAAAACTGGTAAGTAAATATGCAACAAATGGTAGAGAAGCAGTTAATATAATACAAATAGCAGGAGGAATAGCTATAAATGAAAAAAGAAAAGAGATAACTGTAGAAGATGTTGAGTGGGTAATAGAGAGTGGAAATTATTCCCCAAGGCCAGATAAAAAGATAGAACCAGAGGCTCAAATTGGACTTGCAAATGGGCTTGCTGTATATGGTCCAAATATGGGAACTTTATTAGAAGTAGAGGCAGTTGCAATAAAGCAGGATGGATTTACAGGAAAGCTTGTGGTTAATGGAATTATTGATGAAGAGGAAACAGGAAGCTATGGTAAGAAATATAAAAGAAAGAGTACATCAAAAGGTTCAGTTGAAAATGTGTTGACTGTTTTAAGAAAATGTTTTAATATTGATACGCGTCAATATGACATACATGTAAATTTCCCAGGTGGAATGCCAGTTGATGGGCCTTCTGCTGGTGTAACTATAACAACTGCAATATACAGTGCAATAACAAAACTTCCTATAAATAATGAAGTTGCAATGACAGGTGAGGTATCTATTAGAGGTTTTGTAAAGCCAGTAGGTGGAATACTAGCAAAGATTGAGGCTGCAAAAAGAGCAGGTGTTAAAAAGGTTTTAATACCAAAGGATAATTACCAAGACAGTTTTAAAGATTATGATATAGAGATTGTTCCTGTTGAATTTATAACAGAGGTTATAGAACATGCTATATTGTTCGAAAACAAAAAGATTATAATAGATAAAGATACACCAGACTATGGAATATTAACTGCAAGCAATTTATAAATGAATTTTAAAGGTATGCAAACTGCTCGCATACCTTTAATTTTGTATAAAGTAAAAGATAAGTTGAAAAAATTGTATATTATAGGTTATAATATATTAATTGAAACGTCCTAGAAAGGAGTTGAAACTATGACAGAAGTAAAGTTACCTCTTATACCTTTAAGAGGACTGACAATATTTCCTCATATGGTTTTACATTTTGATGTTGGAAGACAGAAGTCCATTGCAGCACTTGAAGAGGCAATGGTTAATGATCAAACAATACTACTTGTTACACAAAAGGACTTAAAGGTAGAGGACCCAACTTTTGATGATATATATAAAATCGGAACAGTTTCAAAGATTAAGCAGATACTAAAACTTCCAGGAGACAGCATTAGGGTTTTAGTAGAGGGTTTAAATAGAGCAGAGGTACTTGAATTTACAAAGACAGAGCCTTATTTTGAGGCTAAGGCTTTAGTGTTTGAAGAAAAGAAGGTAAATGTAAATGTAGAAATAGAGGCAATAATGAGACAGGTTATAGATGAGTTTGAGGAGTACATATCTTTAAATCCAACAATTCCAGAAGATGTATTAGCAACAGTTATAGATATAGATGATCCAAGTAAATTGTCAGATGTAATAACATCTTATTTAATTATTAAGCAGGAAAATAGACAAGAATTACTTGAGGCAATTGAACCAAAGGAAAGGCTTACAAAACTTCTTGAGATTTTAGCTAGAGAAATAGAAATTTTAAAGATAGAAAGAAAAATTAGTGCTAAGGTTAAGAAAAAGATTGATAGAATGCAAAAAGAGTATTATTTAAGAGAACAGCTTAAGGTGATACAAGAGGAACTTGGAGATAGAGATGGAATACAGGCTGAAATAGAGGAATATAAAAAGAAAATAGAAAAGGCTAAAATGCCAAAGGAAGCAAAGGAAAAGGCGTTATATGAACTTTCAAGAATGGAGAGATTAGGGGCTCAGTCTCCAGAAACAGGAGTTATAAGAACTTATTTGGACTGGGTTGTAAATCTTCCATGGAGTAAGGAAACAAAGGATGAAGATGATATTAAGAAGGTTAGAGAAGTACTTGAAAAGGAACATTTTGGTTTAGAAGATGTAAAAGAGAGAATACTTGAATATCTTGCTGTGACTAAATTAAATAAAAGTATGAAGGGTCCAATTCTTTGCTTAGTTGGTCCTCCAGGAGTTGGTAAGACATCTATTGCAAAATCAATTGCAAATTCATTGGGAAGAAAATTTGTTAGAATGTCTCTTGGAGGAGTAAGAGATGAAGCTGAAATAAGAGGGCATAGAAGAACATATATTGGTGCAATGCCAGGTAGAATAATAAATGGAATGAAGCAGGCAGGCTCTAAAAACCCTGTATTCCTACTTGATGAAATAGATAAAATGAGTTCAGATTTTAAGGGTGATCCTGCAGATGCACTACTAGAGGTTTTAGATGCAGAACAAAATCATAGCTTCAGAGATCACTATTTAGAACTTCCATTTGATTTGTCTAAGGTACTTTTTATAACAACAGCAAATACTCTAGATACAATTCCAAGACCTCTTCTTGATAGAATGGAAGTTATTGAATTGTCAGGTTATACTGATGAAGAGAAGCTCCATATATGCAAAGATTATCTAATTCCAAGACAAATGAAGGAAAATGGAATAAAAGAGGGAATATTAAGTATTAGTGATAAGGCAATAAAGGATGTAATAAATCTATATACAAGAGAATCAGGAGTAAGAAACCTTGAGAGAAAAATCGGAACTATATGTAGAAAGGCTGCTATTGAGCTACTTGAAAAGGGTGATAAAAGGATTAAAATCACTCAACAAAATTTAAGTAAATATCTTGGTATTCCAAGGTATAAGTACGAAGAAATGAATAAAAAGGATCAAATTGGTGTAGTAATGGGCTTAGCATGGACTGCTTATGGTGGAGATACTCTACCTGTTGAAGTGATACCTATGGCTGGAAGCGGAAAGCTTGAATTAACAGGTAAATTAGGAGATGTAATGAAGGAATCAGCAAGAGCAGGCTATAGCTTTGTAAGGGCACATGCAAAAGAATTCAACATAGATGAAGAATTCTATAAAAATACAGATATACACATACATGTGCCAGAGGGAGCAGTTCCAAAGGATGGACCATCAGCAGGTGTTACTATGATTACTGCAATGGTTTCAGCATTATCTAAAATACCAGTTAGAAGTGATGTAGCTATGACGGGAGAAATAACACTTACTGGAAGGGTTCTTCCAATAGGTGGAGTTAAAGAAAAAACACTAGCTGCATATAGAGCAGGTATAAGAACAGTTATATTACCTATGGATAATAAAAAGGACATTGAAAAGATACCTGAAAACATAAAAAGAAAAATAGAATTTAAATTTGTAGAGAGAGTTGAGGAAGTGCTAGATATTGCACTAAGGAGGTAGCCTATGATTATAAGAAAGGCAGAAATAGAATGTGTTGCAGCATTAAAATCGCAATACCCAACAACAGGTTATCCTGAAGTGGCCTTTGCAGGAAGATCAAATGTAGGAAAGTCTTCATTAATAAATACTCTTGTAAATAGAAAATCATTAGCTAGAACAAGTAGTAAACCAGGTAAGACAAGAACTATTAATTTTTACAATATTAATGATAACCTTTATCTTGTGGATTTACCTGGTTATGGATATGCAAAGGTATCAAAGGAAGAAAAAAAGAAATGGGGTAGCATGATAGAGGGGTACCTCAATTCTAGAGATGAATTAAAATTAGTCATATTGCTTGTTGATATAAGGCATGAACCTACACAGGATGATAAATTGATGTTAGAATGGATGAGACAAACAGGAAAGAAGGTAGTTGTAGTAGCTACTAAGTCTGACAAATTAAGCAACAATCAAATAGCAAAGCAGGTACCTGTAATAAAGAAAGCATTAAAGCTTACACAGGATGAAACATTTATATTATTTTCTTCTGAAACAAGAAGGGGCAAAGAAGAACTTTGGGAAGTTATAAAATCTACCTGTGGTATTGTTGAATAAAGTTATAATAAGCTGCCCTTTTTAATATAATATTAAGGGCAGCTTTAGTTAATTTTAATATATGGGGGATTAATATGAATAATATAAAATTAGTTGATTTGTTAAAGGATTTAATAATACTAACTTTTTTAGCCATACCTCCCTTTATTGCATTTAGAAGGAGGATATTAAAAAGAGCTAATAAATTAGTGTCATTTATAATATTTATTATTTATATGGCATTAACAATATTTACTCAAAATTTAGCTCCATTTATTTTAGTTATGTTGATTTTACACTGGCATAATAAAAGGCAGAGTGATTATAGAGATAATTTAACTAAACCAATAGGCAGTAAAAAGTTTGAAATAGTTCTGTATAGCATAACGTTTAAATTTATAATATTATTAGTTACAGCTCTATTTGTTATTCTTTTAATGAAATTTGGAATAAATCCTGAGTCACAAGATGTTGTTAAAATGTTTTATGAAGGCAGTTGGGGAAGGGTTATTTGGTTATCACTTATAACGGTTTTGTTTGCTCCATTTTTAGAAGAATATGTGTTTAGACATATATTTTATAGAGGGTTTAGCAAAAAAATTGGTAAAACACTTTCAGCAGTATTGACAAGTGTATTATTTATGATATTGCATTTTAATATTGCCAGTTCTATTGGAACCTTCTCATTGGGAATTATGAACTGTATTTTATATGAAAAGTATGGATATCGTGCTGCTGTTTTAAATCATTTTATATTTAATTTAACCTCTACTATTGTTATAATTGCTCTTAAAATTGTAAATCCAGTTTTAATGCAATAAAAAATAGATAACCCCATGGATGGATTTAAATGTAAAAATCCATTCATGGGGTTTTTAATAAATAAAATTTATGAGTATTTATAAGCAAGTTTAAAATGTTATGTTTGAAAGGCTTTCTATAATCCTATCGATGATCATACATCTGTGTTCTGGTAAGAAGGGTTTTAATGCAGATAAAACTGCTATAACATTATTTTGAGGGTAATTTAAATTGGTTAAATTATTATTCTGTTTTGGAATGTTTAAATTGGATAGTAAGGAATTTAATTGGTTCATGTCTATATTCTGCATTATGTTTTGAATTTGAGACATATCGACATTATTTAAATCGAGTTGATTTAAATCTTCGTTTTGATGTTTATGTTTGTGATGCTTTTTATGATGACCCATCTAATCACTTCCTTTAATTTCTATGTATGGGGATGGTTAGCCATCCCCACATGCTTCTAATATTAGCAGCATATCATCATTTCTTGCCACAGCCGCAGCAAATTAGATAGTAGAGTACAATAACGAATAGTACGCTGTTGTCAATTGTAGTATTAGCTCCCATGAAGTCTACTGGACCGTCATGATGTTGGCAGCCGCCACCTCTTCTACCGAATTGTAGTAAGATGAGAAGTAGGATGATCAAGCTGCACATATTGTTAAGACCACAACATTTCTTTGACATGGCAAACCCCCCTTTACCTATAGAATATTAACAAGTTGTTGTGGTGTTGGTGCATGGGGATTTGGAAAGCAGGAATATCAATGCTAAGATTAGCAGTGCAAATAGAGCGTCTCCACCAAAGAAGTCGTTACAGCATCTGCGATGTTTTCTTCTTCTGCATCTTCTACATGAGCATTCATATCCCTGATTTCCATACCCTAATATTATTAAAAGTATAATAAACCATGCCCAAGTATTAGTAGTTGTTGGTTGACCTGTTGGACATACTGATAATAAATTTGATATATCCATGTATTCACCTTCTTTCTTGTCGAATTAATGTATTTCTAATAATAATCTATGTATAAAAATGAATTTTTGTTACAAAAAAAGTAGGTTAAAACCTACTTAAAAGGAAAAATATATTCTGGTGTTGATTGATTTATTGTTTCAAACTTATAGCCTTTGCTTTTATAAAATTCAATAATTTTAGGAAGAACATGAAGTGTCTTTTTATCTGTTTCTCTGCAGTGCATAAGCAGTATAATATTTGATCGAGAGCTATTTTCTGTTGCGCTTTTTAAAATGGTATCTTCATCAGATTGTGAGCTAATACCGTCTTGACTTGAAATATTCCAATCATAAATCTTAAAGTTGTATTTTTTTAATTCACAATAAAAATCTTTATTTAATCTTTTGTAGCTACCACCGGGAAACCTTATTATATCTACTTTCTCTTGTGTTATGTTATATATAAGTGTTTGAGTAGCTATCATTTCATCAATGAAGTTTTGGTAATTAGCATAGATGTGTTTATAATTATGGGTGTATGAATGTAGACCTATAGCATGTCCATGTTCTTTAAGTTTAACTATAACTTCAGGATATACTTTAACATTGTTTCCAACTACAAAAAATGTTGCTTTTATGTCATATTGATTTAAAACTTTAAGTACATCTAATGTTAATTTACTTGGTCCATCATCAAAGGTAAGGTATATTATCTTTTCTCTATTTTTTTTAGGTTTTAAGTTAGTGTTTTGGGAATTTGTTTGTTTGCTTGATTTTAACTTGTCATAAATATATTTTATGTAAACATCATCTTCTATGTAATCATTTATCTTGTTTTCAGAATTAATTTTGTAGTCAGTTTTACATAAGGATATGACTTCGGAATTGGTTCTAGATAAATAAACTTCTTTTGTATACAATGAAATATAAAAAATTAGGTAAAAAATGAAAAGCAGCATAAATATTATCCCCCTATATTTATCTAGTAAAGTATATTTAATGCCATTTAAATAAATAACAATAAGAAAAATAAAAAATTTTATACTATATTGTTTAATTTAAAAAAATATGCAATAATAAATTTTGGAATACTTAGGGAGAGGTGAGCATATGAATAAGACAAAAAAAATAATATTTGAAGCAGCAATAAAGGCCTTTTCACAAAAGGGATATCATAAATCTACTATGGATGAAATAGCAGAAACTGCAGGTGTAGCAAAGGGTACATTGTATTACCATTTTAAAAGTAAAGAGGATATATTTAGGTTTATAATAGATGAAGGATTAAAGATGGTTGAGGATGAGATAGTTGATAGGACTAAACATCTTGATAACCCTATAGAAAAATTGAGAATGGTTTGCAAAGTACAGTTAGATTTAGTTATCAAATACATAGAATTCTTTAAAACAATATTAAGTCAAATGTGGGGAGATGAGGAGAGACAAAGCCAGCTTAGAGAAATATTAAATAGATACTTTAGACTGATAGAGGGTTATTTAAAGGAAGCGGCAGATGCAGGGCTTATTGATGGAAATGATATAAAGGTAAAGGCATTTAATTTCTTTGGAGTAATGGCATCAACAGTTGTATATAGTTTAATACATAAGGATATGGACACAAATGATATGATTGAAGAGACAATTGAATTTATGATGAGGGGTATAGGGAAAAGATGAACGAATGTTCATCTTTTTTTTTATTGTACATATATTCATAAAATGTTCACATAAATTTAAACTAACCAGTACAAAAATATATTGACTAGTCAGTACAAAAGTTATATTATTATACTAACGAGTATAAATAGGGAGGTGAAATATGTGAGAGCTTTAAAGATTGCAAAAAATGACTTAAAAAGGCTTTTTACAAGTAGGTTCAATCGGGTTGCTTTATTGGTAGTATCTTTAATGCCACTACTTTATAGCTTCTTATACCTTTATGCCTTCTGGGATCCGTATAGTAAACTTGATAGGATGCCAGTTGCTGTAGTTAACCTAGATAAAGGAAGTATAAAGGATGGAGATAAGGTTAACTATGGAAATGAAATTGTAGAAGAACTAAAGGATAATAAAAAGATAAAATGGGAGTTTGTAGATTACAACAAAGCTATGGAAGGATTAAATAAGAAGGGATATTATTCTGCAGTAATAATTCCAGAGGATTTTTCAACTAAAATTACAGATGCAGCAGAAGGAAAAATAGATAAAGCAGAGCTTATTTATATCCCTAATGAAAAGAAAAACTTCCTAGCTGCTCAAGTATCTTCAAGAATAATGCTTGAATTAAAGGATGAAATTGCAAAATCAATTACAGAAGAAGCATCAAAGGTTGTAATCGACAGCCTTTATGATGTGAAGGATGGGCTTTTAGAGGCAAAGGATGGGAGTGTCAAGCTTAATGATGGAGCAGTTAAGCTAAGGGATGGTTCAGAGGAGCTATCTAATGGATTAAAAACAGCAAAGGATGGAGTAACAAAATTAAATGATGGTTCTAAACAATTAAAGGATGGATTAGG
The DNA here is from genome assembly GCF_000430995.1 of Thermobrachium celere DSM 8682. Taxonomy (GTDB): domain Bacteria; phylum Bacillota; class Clostridia; order Clostridiales; family Caloramatoraceae; genus Thermobrachium; species Thermobrachium celere. Next base: position 1,708,609 of record NZ_HF952018.1, on the reverse strand, counting down.
TGCTTTAAATAGTGGAGTACAAAAACTTGATAATGGTGCAGAAAAATTAAGCAGTGGATTAAAAACAGCAAGTGATGGCTCAAAAAATTTAAAGGAAGGACTTAACAGATTAAAAAATGGCCAAGTAAGTTTAGTTGAGGGACTTGAGAAGGTAGCTCAAGGTATGTCAGTATTTGCACCAAATATATTAAACGCAAAATCAGGACTTCAGATGTTATATGAAGGTTCAATAAAGCTTGAAGAGGGATTAAGTCAAATAGTTAATAAGGTTTCACTTTTTAAATCTCAAATAGAGGCTTCACAGGGGGATGTAGAAAAGCTTATAAACGGTGCAAATCAGGTAGCAGATGGTGCAAAGAAGTTAGACGAGGAAGTTAGATCCCTTGATATGGCAGCAAAACTAAATAGTGCAGCTCAAGGTATTGATGACGTATCAAATGCAATTGACTTGGCTAAGACACTTTTAGACTTAGGTGATGTTGAAGGGGCAAAAAGGGTATTAACACAAATACAACAGATGAATCTAAAGGATAATTTATCAAAACCACTTAGACAATCTGCTACTAAAGTAGATGGATTAATACAAGCTACATCAATCCTTTCAGAAGGTACAAAGCAGGTTGCAGAAGGAACCCAAAAGTTTGCAGCTTCAACTAAAGGTTCAATTGATGGTCTTACAGCTCTATTAGGCGGTTTAAATGAAGCTAAAACAGGAGCTACATCATTAAAAGATGGACTTGGTCAGGTTGTACAAATTTCCTCAAATGAAGGTGCGACTAAGCTTTCAAATGGTGTTGCTGAATTAAAAATTGGAGCAGAAAAGATTAGAGATGGATTAGATCTTGCAGAAAGCAAAACAGGAGAATTAAGTATAGGATTAGATAAGCTTTATTTAGGTTCATGTGAGCTTAAAAATGGTACAGCTTCATTAAAAGATGGAGCAGAAAAGCTTTATGATGGTTCAACAAAGTTAAATGAAGGATTAACAACCTTAAAAAATGGAGCAGAAAAATTATATGATGGATCAGTTAGACTAAATGATGGATTAATAAGACTTGCTGATGGAACAGCTGAGCTAAAAGATGGATTAACTGAAGGATATAAAGAAATAAATAACAAATTGAAGTTCTCTTCACAAGATATGTCAAAGTTTATGTCAGAACCTGTTAGATTAAATGAACAACCAATAAACCATGTTCCTGACTATGGTACAGGTTTTGCACCTTATTTTATCCCATTATCATTATGGGTTGGAGCTTTAATAATGTTCTTTATAGTATCTAATGAAGTTGAGGATGAATTTAAAGGACATCCTGCATCAATTGTACTAGGAAAATTTATTACATTTGCTTTTCTAGGTACACTACAAGCTTTAGCATCAAGTTTTATTTTAATACATGTATTAAAACTACAGGTGAAGAGTTTACCTTTATTCTATGGATTTAATATTTTACTATCCTTTGTGTTTATAGCTGTAATTGAAGCTTTAATACTAATATTTAAGGATGCAGGTAGATTTTTATCACTAGTATTACTAATGTTACAACTTACTTCTTGTGCAGGAACATTCCCACTTGAGCTTGTTCCAAACTTCTTTGTAAAGATAAACCCATATCTTCCAATGACCTATGCTACATCAGCCCTCAGAGAAATAATCTCTGGAATAGATTATGATATATTAACAAATGATGTTATTGTACTAACAATATTTATGATTTCATCTTTAATGGTAGCTTCTATTTTACAACTATTAGCAAATAAAATATTAAAAAATGTTGTGAACTCAAATCAAAACCCTCAAGCAGCATAAGAGGAGTTTCCTCTTATGCTTTTATTTTTAAATTTTTGAAAATAAAAAAGAGGAATTTTTAATTTTATGTATAATTATGTAAATGTGGGGGGATTTGTGTGGAGATAATGGCATCATTAAAAAATAAGGTAAAATTAAGGGGAAATTTCGTAAAATATTTAGTCGACATTTTATTTGTTATAATTTTATTAAACTTAAGCTTAAATTTTAAATTAGAAGTATTCACTAGTATGTTAAACATGTTTTATCTCATATCAATTTACTTATTTGACACATATATAACATTGATGAATTCTTTAATATTTAATGGTTTTATTATAAAAAATATTATCAATATGAATGTAGGAGTTAATTCAATATTAATTGATATAGTTTTTCCTTTTATGCTCGTTCTAATTTTTCATTTATATAAGACAAAACCTTTAAAGGAGTTTGATGATTCAAAGAAGATATTTAGGCTAGCCTTAGATAAATTCAATATGCCCATTACTTTGGTTGATAGTTTTGGTAAAGTGGTTATGTATAACAAAACCTTTGAAGAGCTACTTTTATATGAGAAAAACACAAACAATATTTTAGATGTTGTGGAATATGAATATTTAAATGAAATAAAAAAGGTTTTTACAGTAGCTATTAATAAGAAAGTACCTTCATATACTAATGTAAAACTAAAGCAGGGGTTGGATTATTGCACAGTAATATTTCATCCTCTGGCATATTTTAATAGAAAATTGTATCTTTGTATCATATTTAACAGTATAAATGATGCTATTGCAAGTAATATGAGAAGGATAATAGATGAGTTATATAAAAATGAGCAAAACAGAACAGAATTTTATGCCAATTTAACCCATGAACTTAGAACTCCAATAAATGTAATTTTAGCAGCATTGCAAATGATTAATTTGAATTTAAATAGAGAAGACAATATACAAAAATATGTACAAATAATGAGACAGAACTGTTTGAGGCTTTTAAGATTAATAAATAATTTAATTGATACATCTAAAATAGATGCTGGATTTTTAACTTTAAATCTAGGTAATTATAATATAGTAAATATAGTTGAGAATATAGTTCAGTCAATAGTTGAATATGCAAATACACAAGGTATAGAGGTTATTTTTGATACAGATGTTGAAGAGCTAATAGTTGCTTGTGATCCAGATAAGATTGAGAGGGTGTTATTAAATCTTTTATCAAATGCTATTAAATTTACACCAGCTGGTGGGAATATTTTTGTAAACTTAACTGTTAAAAATGAATATGTAGAAGTTTGTGTTAAAGATACAGGTTGTGGAATACCAAAGGAGAAGTTAGATGTTATATTTGATAGATATAAACAGGTTGAAGATAGTACATGCAAAAATACTTTAGGAAGTGGAATAGGGTTGTCGCTTGTAAAGGGTTTAATTGAACTACATGGTGGATTAATAGATGTAAAGAGTGAAATAGGAAGTGGAAGTGAATTCAGTTTCTCATTACCTATAAAAACTATAGATACATTAGATGATAATGAAATTAAAGAACACAGACTAAACATAGAAAAAATACATGTTGAGTTTTCAGATATATATTCATAAAAAAAGCCGTGAATTTCACGGCTTTTTTACACGTTTAATGTATTGTATGTTGTAATATCAAGTTCCTTTTCAGAGTTTGCAACAATAGTTGTTCCAACGGCATCTCCAGTAACATTTACAACTGTTCTACACATATCAAGTATTCTATCTATTGGTATAATAAGTGCAATACCTTCAACAGGAACACCAATTTGTTGTAGAACCATCGTTAGCATTACAATGCCTGCACTAGGTACTCCAGCTGTACCAATTGAAGCAAGAGTAGCAGTTAAAACTACAATTAGTAGCTGTTTTACAGTTAAGTCTATGCCAAATATTTGAGCAATGAATATTGTTGCAACTCCCTGCATGATAGCTGTTCCGTCCATGTTAATTGTGGCACCTAATGGTATTGTAAAGCTGGCAATTGATTCAGGTATTCCAAGCTTTTCTTCACATGTTTTTAATGTTACAGGTAATGTTGCATTGCTACTTGATGTACTAAAGGCAACAACCATAACAGTCCAGAATTTTTTAAAGAAGGTAATTGGATTAACTCGTCCAATAACTGTAAGTGCAGTTCCATACACAAGAATTAATTGTAGAAGTAGTGCAAATAATACTGTAAATCCATATTTTAGTAGAGGAAGTATTACTTTAATTCCTTGAGACATTATAACATTAGATATTAATGCAAAAACACCATATGGTGCAAATAGCATAACAACACCAATTAATTTTAAACATACTTCATTTGCCTGTTCTATTAAGTTTAAAAGCCCCTTTGCCTTTTCACCAACAAGAGTAATTGATATACCAAATAAGATTGAAAATACAATTACTTGAAGCATTTCACCCTTTACAAGTGAATCAAATGGGTTTGTTGGCACCATGTTAACAAATATATCCATTATAAAAGGTGGTTGGGTTGCTTTAAATTCAGTAGGTTTAGGTAGGTTAAGTCCTATACCAGGATTAGTTATTTTGGCAAGTATAATAGCTATTGTTATAGCAAGGGCAGTAGTGGCTAGATAATATGTAATAATCTTTCCTCCAATTCTTCCAAGTTTTCTTATGTCTCCTAAACTTGCAGTTCCTACAATCAATGAAAACAAAACAAGTGGAACAACTATAAGCTTAATTCCTCTTAAAAATATGTTACCTATAGGTACAAGAACCCATTTAGATAATGTTGAATTTAAAGCTTCTGGGAATAGAGTATTTGCTACTATACCAAAAATAAGACCTAAAATAAGAGCAATAAGTATTTTGTTTGCCAATGATGTTTTCTTCATGTTGTTTCCTCCCCCCTAAAATTAATAATACAAACTAATTATAAACTAAAAATTAAGACAAATGCAATAACAAAATTGTAAATCATTCATTTTTTAATTTAAAAAAATAAAACAAACATAATTAAGACGTATTGTCGAAATTATAAGAAAAATAATTGTTTTTGAATTAGGGGTAAGGGGAAAGATGGAGAAAAATTTGCAATAAATACATGGTTTGCTTGCAAAATATATACATGATAAACTTTACGTTTATAGAAAGTATTACATTTGATGCATGACTTATTTAGTGTTATAATTGGTTTATTGTTTTTTAAGGGGGTGCACTATGAAAGCTAGGGTTATAAACAAGAATAGTTTATTTTATGGTAGGCAGTTTGAGGTGGACATAATTAATTATAAATATGTAGGTTCTAAAAAAGATAAGGTGTTAGCAAGATTTGAAGATGTTGAGTTTTTTAATTTAACTCTTAATGAGGAGCTTATTATTATGCACAGAGATATACTTAAGATTTCTCTACCTAAGGCACTAAATGGACTTTTTTATATTATGCTAATTGATACCATTATTCAGCATGTTGGTACTGAATTTTCAAGTATTGAAATAGTTAGGGATGAATATAAGGAACTAAAAAGAGTTTGGGAGAAGAATATTTTATTAGTTGTAGATTCAACACCTCTTAAAATTAATATAGTAGGTCAATACCATAGCACAACTAATATAGATATAAACATTACAACTATAAATACAAATGAATTTATAAAAGAGTGCATAGAGGAAGAAGATAAATTGAGGAGAGAAATAGAAGAAAGAAATAATAAAATATTATCAATTAAAAGAGCTGTATCTTTTGCTGTGTAAAGATACAGTTATTTTTTTGCCCAAAATTAAGCATAGGTGAAAAACAGATGAAAACAATAAAAAATATATATATTTATCTTTAATTTGTATTTTTCCTAAAATACATTAAAATTTGACAGAAAATTAAGTTAGTTAAAATAATTGTTACATGGTAAAATGAAATTGGACCTAATGGATTAATCCAATAATCCAACTAGCTTAAGAGGTGTGTTAGATGAATATAAAGATTGATAAAAAGAGTGGAGTTCCTTTGTATATACAAGTAAAAAACCAAATTATGGAGCAGATCAAAAATGGTACTTTAAAGGTTGGTACTAAAATGCCAACAGAGAGGGAATTGGCTGCTATGTTAAATACAAGTAGGAATACAGTAAGTGCAGCCTATAAACTGCTTGAGCAGGATGGAGTAATTGTTTCTTATCAAGGCAGGGGGACATTTGTTGCAGAAGAAGCAAAAACTTGGAAGAGGCATAGTATAAATGATAAACTTTTAAAGATAATAGATATAGCGCTTGAAGAGGCACTAGAAATGGGACTTTCTTATGATGAGTTTTCTGCACTTGTAATGGATAGAGTTAGGGAGAAGCAGGAAATATTAAAGAATATAAATGCAATTTTTATAGAATGCAATATTGAACAGGCAAAGTATTTTTCAAAGCAGCTTTCAAGAGAAACTGGACTTAATATAATGCCTCTTACATTAAAGGATTTAGAGGAAAAGAGTAAAGAGATAGAAGAGGCTTTAAGTGATGCACAGGTTATAATAGCAACATTTAATCATGTAAATGAAGTAAAGGAACTCACATCTGATTTTGATAAGGAGGTCTTAGGTGTTGCAATCACACCATGCCTTGAAACTATTGTAAAAATTGCAAAATATCCAAAGGGAACTAAGTTTGGACTTGTTTGTATATCAAATGAGTTTCAATTTAAAGTTCAAAGTGCATTAAAATCAGCTGGGCTTGAAGTTGATATAACTGCAACAACAAGTCGAGAAGTTAAGGATGTTAAAAATATTATTGATACATCAGATGTAATAATAGTATCTCCTGGTAGACGTAAAGAGGTAAAGGCAGTTGCAGGAGATAAAAAAGAAATTATTAGCTTTGATTATAATTTAGATCAAGGAAGTGTAAAGGCAATAATTTCAAAAATGGTAGAACTAAAAAATTAATAATAGTGAGGGAGGATCTTTATGCAAAATGGAAAGACTGTAGTAATAGGAGTAATTGGAGCTGACTGTCATGCAGTTGGAAACAAAATTATTGAACACGCACTAAAGGAAGAGGGATTTAATGTTGTAAACATTGGGGTATTAAGCCCTCAAGAAGATTTCATCAATGCAGCAATTGAAACAAATGCAGATGCAATTTTAGTTTCTTCTCTATATGGACATGGAGAAATTGACTGTAGAGGTTTTAGAGAAAAGTGCAATGAAGCAGGACTAAAGGACATAATATTATATGTTGGGGGAAACCTAGTTGTAGGAAAACAAGATTGGAAGGAAGTAGAAAAAAGATTTTTAGATATGGGATTTAATAGAGCTTATCCACCAGGAACTGATATAAAGCTATCAATTAAAGATTTAAAGAAGGACTTGGGGATAGAAGAATAATTTGAAGGTGATTTTATGGATGCTATTCTTTTAATTGATTTTGGTAGTACCTATACAAAGCTTACAGCAGTAGACATTGAAAATGAAGAAATACTGGCCACAGCAAAGGATTTAACTACAGTAAACACAGATATTATGATTGGTTTTAATAAGGCCTATGAAAAACTTTTAAAGAATATTGGTGATAAGGAAGTTAATTTTGTAAAAAAACTTGCTTGTTCAAGTGCTGCAGGTGGACTAAAAATGGTTGCAATTGGACTTGTTCCAGAACTTACAGCAGAAGCTGCCAAAAGAGCTGCACTTGGAGCAGGAGCAAGAATACTAGGAGTTTATAGTTATGAATTAAATAAACATGAAATAGAAGAAATAAAAAACAAAAGGCCAGACATAATTCTCCTTGCAGGAGGCACAGACGGAGGTAATAAGGATTGTATTATTCATAATGCCAAACTTTTAGCAGAATATATAAAGGATGTACCAATTGTTGTAGCTGGAAATAAAAATGCAAATGATGAGATAGAAGAGATTTTTAACAGTGCAGGTGTGTTTTATAAGATTACAGAGAATGTAATGCCTAAGCTAAACACAATCAATGTTGAACCTGCAAGAGAGGTTATAAGAAATATATTTATGCAAAAGATAGTTGAAGCAAAGGGAATGAAAAATGCAGAAAACTTTATAAATGGTATATTAATGCCTACACCTGCTGCAGTTTTAAAGGCTGCAAAGATATTAGCAGATGGAACTGATAAAGAAGAGGGAATTGGAGAGTTAGTTATTGTTGATATCGGTGGAGCCACAACAGATGTTCACTCAATTGCAAAGGGTGATCCTTCAAAGCCAGGTGTAACATTAAGAGGACTTCAGGAACCTTATGCAAAGAGAACTGTTGAAGGTGACCTTGGGATGAGAGTAAGTGCCATGTCTTTATTTGAGGCAGCAGGCACAAGGAGAATAAAAAAGTATATACCTAATACAAAGTATGATATTGAAGAAAGATGTAAGTTTTTACAACAAAATGTTAATATAATTCCACAAACTGAAGAAGAATATGAATTTGATGAAGCACTTGGAATGGTTGCAACAGAAATTGCAATGGAAAGGCATGTGGGTACAATAGAGAGTGTTTATACTCCAATGGGAATAATCTACTCACAGGTTGGTAAGGACCTCTTAAATGTAAAATATTTAATAGGTACTGGTGGGGTTTTGGTTCATAGCAGAAACCCAGAAAAGATATTAAAGGCTGGATTGTTTACAATGGAAACACCAAATTATTTAAAACCTACAAATCCAGTTATTATGATTGACAAGACATATATATTGTCTGCAATGGGACTTTTAGCAGAGGAATATCCTGATATGGCTGTTAGAATAATGAAAAAATATATAGTAAGGGCTTAAGGAGGAAAACTTATGGAACTAAGAAATAAAAAGCTTACACATGATGAGTTTTTTAAACAAAGAGAAGAAGTATTAAGACAATGGCCAACTGGTGCTGGTGTTAATTTAGAAGAGGCTGCAGAGTATTTAAAGAAGGTTCCAGAACATAAACAGTTTAGTAAAAAATTAAGATATGCAAAGGAAAATGGAATAACTTTAGCCCAACCAAGAGCGGGTGTTGCATTAGTTGAAGAACACATTAATCTATTAAGATATCTTCAAAATGAAGGAGAAGCAGATCTTCTTCCATCAACTATAGACAGCTATACAAGACAAAATAGATATAATGAATGTGAAGTTGGTATAGAGGAAAGTAAAAAAGCGGGTCGTTCAATGTTAAATGGATTCCCAGCAGTTAACTATGGTGTTGAGGGATGTAGAAGGGTTTATGAGGCTGTTGATTTACCACTTCAAGCTAGACATGGTACACCAGATGCAAGATTGCTTTCGGAAATAATACATGCTTCAGGTTGGACTTCAAATGAAGGTGGAGGAATATCCTATAACATTCCTTATGCAAAGAGTGTACCAGTTGAAAAATCAATTAGGGATTGGCAATACTGTGATAGGCTAGTTGGTATATATCAAGAAATGGGAATTGAATTAAACCGTGAGCCATTTGGACCACTAACTGGAACATTAGTACCACCTAGTATGTCAAATGCAGTTGCTATAATAGAAGGACTTCTTGCTGCAGAACAGGGAGTAAAGAACTTAACACTTGGATATGGACAATGCGGTAATCTAATACAAGACGTTGCAGCAATAAGAGCACTTGTTGAACAGGCAGAAGAATATTTTAAAATGTATGGATATGATGTTTATCTAACTACAGTATTCCATCAATGGATGGGTGGATTCCCACATGATGAGTCAAAGGCCTTTGGAGTAATCTCTTGGGGTTCAGCAACAGCAGCACTTGCGGGTGCAACAAAGGTTATTGTAAAGACTCCACATGAGGCTGTTGGTATACCAACTAAAGAGGCAAATGCTGCAGGAATTAAGGCTACAAAGCAAACTCTAAACTTATTAAGAGGTCAAAGACTTCCAGAATCAAAGGAATTAAAGGCAGAAATAGAACTAATTAAGGCAGAGACTAAGTGCATACTTGACAAGGTTTTTGAACTTGGAAATGGTGATTTAGCAGTAGGTACAGTTAAGGCCTTTGAAGCAGGAGTATTAGATATACCATTTGCTCCAAGTAAGTATAATGCAGGACAAATAATACCAGCAAGAGATAACAATGGTGCTGTAAGATATTTAGAATTTGGTAATATACCGTTTACAAAAGAAATAAAGGACTATAATAGACAACTTCTTGAAGAGAGAGCAAAGTATGAGGGAAGACCTGTAAGCTTCCAAATGGCAGTAGATGATATATTTGCAGTTGGAAAAGGTGTATTAGTAGGAAGACCAGAAAATATGAGATAATTGGGAGGAAATAAATATGAGAATTATAGATGTTATTTGTTCAGCAGGAAGAACAGGATTTTTCTTTGATGACCAAAGGGCAATTAAAAAAGGAGCAAAGCACGATGGATTTACATATGTTGGAGAGCCAGTAACTGAAGGATTTAAGAAGATAAGACAAGCAGGAGAATCAATTTCTGTTATGCTTGTACTTGAAGACGGACAAATAGCCTATGGAGATTGTGCAGCTGTTCAATATTCAGGTGCTGGCGGAAGAGATCCACTATTTTTAGCTGAAGATTTTATACCTGTTATTGAAAAATATATTGCACCAAAGCTAATTGGAAGAGAAGTAACAAGATTTAAAGAGCTAGCAGAAGAAATAGATTCTATGGAAATAGAAGGCAAAAGGCTTCATACAGCTATAAGATATGGTGTAACTCAAGCAATTCTTGATGCAGTTTCAAAGGTAAGAAGACTAACTATGGCAGAAGTAATTAAGGAAGAATACAATATAAAGGGTGAAATAAAGAGGGTTCCAATATTTACTCAATCAGGTGATGACAGATATATAAATGTTGATAAGATGATTATAAAGGGTGCAGATGTTCTACCACATGGGCTTATAAACAACGTTGATGAAAAGCTTGGAAGAAATGGTGAACTTCTAAAGGAATATGTTGCATGGCTTAGGGATAGAATAAAGCATCTTAGAACAGATGAAAATTATAATCCAGTTCTTCACATAGATGTTTATGGAACAATAGGAATTGCATTTAATAATGATACACAAAAAATGGCTGAATATTTAGGAGAACTTGAAAAGATAGCAGCTCCATTTAAGTTGAGAATAGAAGGTCCAATGGATGTAGAAAACAGAGAAGGACAACTTAAAGCTCTTAAGGAACTAAGACAGGAGTTAAAGAAGAGAAATATTGGAGTTGAAATTGTTGCAGATGAATGGTGCAACACTTGGGAAGATATAAAGCTGTTTGTTGATGAAGGTGCGGCAGATATGATTCAAATTAAGACACCAGACCTTGGAGGAATTAACAATATAGTAGAATCTATACTATACTGTAAAAAGCATGGTGTTGGAGCATACTGCGGTGGAACATGTAATGAAACAGACCGTTCAGCACAAATATGTACAAATATTGCAATAGCTTGTGGTGCTGACCAATGCCTTGCAAAGCCAGGTATGGGTGTAGATGAAGGATTTATGATAGTATACAATGAAATGAATAGAGTAATAACTCTAGCAAAGGCAAGAGAGAGAATAAATTCTAAAAGAGAAGCAGCTTTAACAAAGTAATATAAATGGGTAAATAAAAATGTTAATAGTTTTATAGATTTAAGGTGCCATGAACAAATAATAAAGTTAAGTAGTGTTCATGGCACCAAAACTTACAAATAATTAGTTTTTGATAACCCCACTAATTATTTAGGAGGATTAATATGAGAGAGATACATGTTTCAAAAATAACGGAGACAGTCAAGCAGCTTTGTATGGACGCAAATTATTATTTAGGTGAAGATATTAAAAATAAATTTTATGAATTTAAAGAGAAGGAAACGTCTAAACTTGGAAAAGAAATATTAGATATATTAATCAAAAACAGTGAAATTGCTGAAAATGAAAAAATGCCAATGTGTCAAGATACAGGTATGGCGGTTGTTTTTATGGAGATAGGTCAAGATGTACATATAGTTGGAGGAAATTTAGAGGATGCTATAAATGAAGGGGTAAGGCAGGGGTATATTGAAGGTTATCTAAGAAAGTCAGTTGTAAAAGATCCTCTAGACAGAGTAAATACAAAGGACAATACCCCTGCTATTATACACTACAGCATAGTTCCAGGAGATAAAATAAAGATTACGGTTGCTCCAAAGGGATTTGGAAGTGAAAATATGAGTAGATTAAAAATGTTAAAACCAGCAGATGGAGTTGAAGGTGTTAAAAAATTTGTTCTTGAGACAGTAAAAGAGGCTGGTCCAAATCCATGTCCTCCTATTGTTGTTGGAGTTGGAATAGGTGGAACATTTGAAAAGGCAGCTTTTCTTGCCAAAAAAGCCCTTTTAAGAAGTGTAGATGAAGAAAACAAAAATCCATATTATGCACAGCTTGAAAAGGAACTTCTTGAAGAAATAAATAAGCTTGGAATAGGTCCTCAAGGTTTTGGAGGATTGACAACTTGTCTTGGGGTGAATATAGAAGTTTATGCAACTCATATTGCAGGCCTTCCAGTTGCAGTAAATATTAACTGCCACGCTACAAGACATAAAGAGGCCGTAATTTAGGAGGGATAAAATGCAAAAGAGGATAACAACGCCATTAACTAATGAATGTATAGAAGATTTAAAGGCTGGAGATAGTGTTCTTTTAACAGGGTATATATATACAGCAAGGGATGCTGCACATAAAAGGCTTGTTGAGTTAATTGAAAAGGGTGAGGAGTTGCCCTTTGATATTAATGGCCAAATAATTTATTATGTTGGTCCTACACCGGCTAAGGAAGGAATGCCAATAGGTTCAGCAGGACCAACTACAAGCTATAGAATGGATCCATATACACCTACCCTTTTAGAAAAAGGATTAAAGGGAATGATAGGTAAGGGGAAAAGAAGTTTAGAGGTTGTAGAATCAATGAAGAAAAATAGAGCGGTTTATTTCGCAGCAATAGGAGGAGCGGCTGCATTAACTGCAAAATGCGTTAAGGAATCAGAATTAGTTGCATATGAAGACTTAGGAGCTGAGGCTATTAGAAAATTATATGTAGAAGATCTGCCACTTATAGTTGTTATTGATGCAGAAGGAAATAATTATTATGAGATAGGCCAACAGGAATATAAAAATTCTATTAAGTAGGTGATGTTATGAAGATCGTAAATCCAGCAAAGGCAGGAAGTTTAGAATCCAATGATATTTTTATAATGGTTTTTCCAAATGAGAAGGGAATAGAAATTGAGCTAGAAAGTATAGTTATAAAGCAGTTTGGTAAAAAGATTAGAAAAGTAATTGAGGACACATTAAAGGAACTTGAGGTTGAAAATGTAAAGGTAATTGCTAAGGATAGAGGTGCATTAGATTATACTATAAAAGCTCGAGTTGAAACTGCAATAAGAAGAGCAATGTAGTGAGGTGTTTAATATGAAGCTTAGAAGAACTATGCTTTTTATGCCTGGGAATAATCCAGGTATGATACAAAACGCTCCAATACTTGGAGCTGACAGTATTATTTTAGATTTAGAGGATGCTGTTTCTTTAGATGAAAAGGATGCAGCAAGGCTATTAGTTAAAAACGCTCTAGAGACATTAGATTTTACAGGTTGTGAGGTTGTAGTTAGAATTAATTCAATAAAGAGTGATTTCGGATATGATGATCTTAATGTTATAGCAAGGGTAAAGCCAGATGCCATATTGGTTCCAAAGGCTACAGAAGAGGACATAGAGGAAATAGATGAGATATTATCAACAATAGAAAGAGAAGAAAAGTTTAAACTAGGTTCAATTAAACTAATTCCACTGGTTGAAACAGCTCTAGGGCTTGAAAACATAAGGGAAACCATTTTAGCATCAAAGAGAAATATAGCAGTATTGCTTGGAGCTGAAGATTTAACAGCAGATATGGGAATAAAAAGAACAAGAGAAGGAAATGAGATTTTCTATGCAAGAAGTAAGGTAGCTTCAGTTTGTAGAGCGTTTAAAATAGATGCTATAGATACTCCCTTTGCAGATGTAAATGATATTGAAGGTTTGATAGAAGATACAAAAAGAGCAAAGGCAATAGGTATGACAGGAAAGGCTGCTATAAATCCTAGACAGATAGATTATATACACGACGTATTTTCACCTACAATGGAAGAGATAATGTATGCAAAGAGAGTACTTCATGCAAAAGAAGAGGCTTTAAGGGAAGGTAAGGGCGTATTTTCACTTGATGGAAAAATGGTAGATGCACCAGTTATTCAAAGAGCGGAAAATATAATTATGAAAGCTAAACTTGCAGGTATTATAAGGGAGTGATTTTATGGAAAATATTTTAGGTAGAGTTTTACCAGATTACATAGAGGGCTATGGTGAGGTTAAACCCTTTAGTGGAGCATTTAGTAACTTGGGTGTAAAAGGTAAAAGCCAAGTTTTTGTAAAATGTGTCTCTCCAAGAGATGTTAAGCTTTTGAATTCAATTAGAGAGGCACTTGAGAAATGTGAAATTAAAGATGGTATGACTGTGTCCTTTCACCATCATTTAAGAAATGGAGATTATGTATTAAATATGGTTATGGATGAAATTGCAAATATGGGTATAAAGGACATAAAGGTAGCAGCAAGTTCAATATTTCCTGTTCATGCTCCACTTGTTGAACATATAAAAAATGGAGTTGTAACAGGAATATATGCAAATTATATGTCAGGACCTGTTGCAGAGGCAGTATCGAAAGGATTATTAAAATATCCAGCTATAATGCATACCCATGGTGGAAGAGCAAGGGCAATAGAATCAGGAGATCTGAAGATTGATATAGCATTTATAGCTGCTCCAACCTGTGATGAGTATGGAAATATAAATGGTGTATACGGACCTTCTGCGTGTGGAAGTTTAGGATATGCAATTCCAGATGCTATGTATGCTAAAAGGGTTGTTGCTATAACAGATAATTTAGTTTCTTATCCTGCTTGTCCTATAGAAATAAGTCAGGAATATGTGGATTTTATTGTAAAGGTTGATTCAATAGGTGACCCTAAAGGTATAGTTTCAGGTACTACAAAAATTACAAAGGATCCTGTAGGGCTTAAGATTGCAAAAATGGCGGCACAGGTTATTGAAGCATCTGGGCTACTTAAGGATGGATTTTCATTCCAAACAGGTGCAGGTGGAATTTCTCTTGCTGTTGCAAAATATGTAAGAGATCTGATGAAAAATAAAGGGATTAAGGGAAGTTTTGCAGCAGGTGGAATTACAGGATATATTGTAGATATGTTTGAAGAAGGACTATTTGAAGCTCTATTTGATGTGCAATGTTTTGACTTAAAGGCTGTTGAGTCCTATAGAAGAAATGTGGCACATCAAGGAATGTCGGCATCTCTTTATGGAAATCCACACAATAAGGGAGCTGTTGTAAACAGACTTGATGTAATGATACTTGGTGCAACAGAGATTGATTTAGATTTTAATGTTAATGTAACTACTGGATCAGATGGAATTATTATGGGAGGTTCAGGTGGACATAGTGATACTGCTGCAGGATCAAAGCTTGCAATAGTAGTAACTAAACTTTTAAAAGGAAGACTTCCAATTGTAGTGGATAAGGTTACAACAGTAACAACTCCAGGCGAAACTATAGATGTTGTTGTAACTGAAAGGGGAATAGCAGTAAATCCAAAGAGACAGGATTTAATTGAAAAATTAAAGAATACCAACCTACCTATAATGACAATAGAAGAATTAAAGTCAATAGCTGAAAAAATGGTTGGAGTGCCTGAAAAAATTGAATTTGATGATAAGATCGTTGCAGTTGTAGAATATAGAGATGGAACAGTTATAGATGTTGTAAAGAAGGTAAAGGAATGATAGCATGGAGTACAGATTTTTAATGGATTTTGAAAGACAAATGGCGGATGAATTTTTAAAATCTATAGGATTAGAACTTGAAAATGATGTTGATGAAACTTTATGCTGTTTTGAAAATGGTCAAATGATAGGAACTTGTTCATATTCAAAAAATGTGATTAAATGTTTTGGCATCAAGGAAGAGTATAGGGGGGAGGGCATAGCCTCCTCTCTAATTACCAAGATTCAAAATAGGATGTTTGATAAGGGGATATACGAATATTTTGTATTCACATTAGATAAAAATGTGCAAATATTTAAATCACTTGGATTTAAAGAAGTTGCCCAAGCAGATTCGGTTGTTCTTCTTGAGGGAGGAATAGCAGATATAAACAAATATTTAAATAACATGTTAAAACAAAGTGGAGTTGATCAAACAAAAAATAGGGCTGCATTGGTTGTAAATTGTAATCCATTTACATTAGGACACCTTTATCTTATTGAAAGGGCTGCAATGGAAAATGAAGAGGTTATTGTTTTTGTAGTTGAGGAGGATAGGTCAGCCTTTCCTACAGACATAAGGTATAGTCTTGTAAAAAAGGGATGTAGCCACTTAAAAAATGTTGTTGTAATAAAGGGAGGAAGGTATATTATATCTTCTAATACTTTCCCATCTTATTTTTTAAGAAAAAAGGACGAAAAATTAAATGTATATACAAAATTAGATGCCACTATCTTTGGAAAGTACATTGCCAAAGTTTTTAATATTAATAAAAGGTATGTAGGCACAGAACCCTACTGTGATGTGACAAATGAATACAATAAAGCAATGCTTTCAGTCCTTCCAAGTTATAATATAGAGGTGTGTTTAGTAGAAAGGCTTACAAAGGATGGTAGGCCGGTTAGTGCATCTATTGTAAGAAAACTTTTAAAGGAAGGTAAGATTGACGAAGTAAAAAATTTAGTGCCTATAACAACATTTGAATTCTTAAATACAGATGAAGGAAAAAGAATAATAGAAAATATAAAAAGGAGAGATTTGCCCCATTGATAAAAATACTAGAGGATAGAGAAAAAAGATATGAGGAAATTTTAAGTTTGATTAAGCAGAGTAGAGGGACAGTGCTTTGTGCTAAAATAAACTATCCCGGTACTAATAAAAATACAAAGCATTCACAAAAGGCCTTTTGTATTTTAAGAAAAGAAATATATAATGAGTTTAAAAAATCTATCATAAAAGAAAAGATACTAAATGGTTATGATGGAGAAAGCATGTTACTTATTATTGATTTACCTGAGGAAGAAGTAAAAAAGAGGAGTATATTTTTAGAGTTAAATCATCCTCTAGGAAGAATATTTGATATAGATGTATATGATAAAAATGGTGAACCATTAAGCAGAAAACAATTTGGATTTAGTGAAAGGCAGTGTATAGTTTGTAATAGATCAGCAAGGGAATGTATTATAAATAAGAGCCATAGTATAGATGAAGTAATAGAAATTATAAACAATGCAGTAGAGGAATATGGAGAGGGTTATGAAAAATGAAAATTTTATTATAAAAATTTCTCAAATAGCACTTGAGTCAACGTTACTTGAGGTTTCAACACATCCAAAACCTGGGTTAGTGACTCCATTTTCAAATGGTTCACATAAAGATATGGATTATGTAACCTTTATTAAAAGTGCCTCTGCCATTGCACCTTATTTTATAGATTTTATTAAGGTAGGATTAAATTATAAGGATCATATTTTAAATAAACTAAGGCCAATAGGAGTAATGGCAGAGAGGGATATGTTTAGAGCAACAAGAGGAGTAAATACCCACAAGGGATTAATATTTTTAATTGGTCTAATATGTGCTGCATCAGGGACTTTATATAGAAAAAAAATAAAAATAGATAGATTGAGTCTATCGTATGAAGTCAAGAGAATTACAGAGGGAATTGTTGAAAGGGAATTGAAAAATATAGAAGATGAAAAGTTAACTAATGGTCAAAGGATATATAAGAAATATGGCTTAACAGGAATTCGTGGAGAAGTTGAAAAAGGGTTAAAGTCTATTATAGAATGTGGACTACCAACTTTTGAAAAATCAATAGGAGTATTAAATTTAAACGATTCCCTTGTTAATACACTACTTGCTTTAATGACAAGGGTTGAAGATACAACTATAGTTCATCGTTCTTCTATAGAAGGTTTGGAGTTTGTAAGAAAATATGCAAAAATGGCTCTAGAAGCTGGCGGGATGCTTACAGAAGAAGGACGTTCAATTATAAATAGAATGGATGAAGATTTCAAAGAAAGGAATATAAGTCCAGGCGGATGTGCAGATATGCTAGCTGCTACATACATGATATACAAAATAGAAAAAGATATGGGGGAATGAGCATGCAAATACTACTATCATCAATTATAAACCATAATAGAAAATATACAGAATTAGGGGAAGTAGCAACATATATTCCAGAGCTTTCAAAGGCAAATAAAAATCATTTAGGGATATATGTAGTTACTCTTGATGGAGAAGAATATGGTGAGGGAGATTTTGATGTAAAGTTCACAATGCAGAGTATTTCAAAGGTTGTGACATTGATGCTTGCACTTTTAGACAATGGACCTGAAAAGGTATTTGAGAAAATAGACATGGAACCTACAGCAGATACTTTTAATTCAATTAGTTCTCTTGAGACAAGAAATCCTCAAAAGCCTCTAAATCCGATGATAAATTCAGGTGCTATTGCAGCTACATCTTTAATTTATGGAGAAAGCTGTGATAAAAAGATAGAAAGAATACTTAAGTTTACTAGAAAGATCACAGGAAACAAGGAGATAGGAATAAATTATGATGTATTTAGATCTGAAAAAGAGACTGGACACAGAAACAGAGCATTGGCTTACTATATGAGAAGCACAGGGGTTTTAACAGGAGATGTAGAAGATATATTAGATGCTTATTTTATGCAGTGTTCTATTGAAGTAACATGTAAAGATATTGCAAGAATAGCAGCAATGCTTGCTAATAATGGAATACTTCCTTGGAGTGGAGAGAGGATTATTCCAGCACAGTATGCAAGAATAGTTAAGACTATTATGGTTACATGTGGAATGTATGATGAATCCGGTGAGTTTGCTGTAAAGGTTGGAATTCCAGGTAAAAGTGGTGTAGGTGGAGGTATTATGGCAGCTGTTCCAAATAGAATGGGAATAGGAGTTTTTGGGCCAGCTTTAAATAAAAAGGGTAATAGCGTAGCAGGGCTTAAAGTTCTTGAGGAGTTATCAAGGGAACTTGACTTGAGCATATTTTAAGGGGGAGATAGATGAAAAAATTAGGTATCTTATTAATAATAATAGGTATTTCAATTTTAGCTTTTGTTGGAATAGAACAGTATATGGCTTATAAAGAAAGAGAAGCACTAATTGAAACTGTGGTGAAAAGTCAAGAAAAAAGAGATTATAAGGAAAATATTAAAGATCAAAATTCAATTCAGTATAATGCTAAAAATCCAGTTGGAATACTTGAAATACCAAAGATAAATTTGGTGGTTCCAATAGTAGAAGGAGCAACGCAAGAAACTTTAAAAAATGCAGTAGGACATATTGAAGGAACAGGGAGACTTGGAGAAATTAATAACAACTATTGTATTGCTGGACATAGATCTCATACAACTGGAAGATTTTTTAACAGACTTGATGAAGTAGAAATAGGAGACCAATTTACAATTAAAACAAAGGACAAACAGTTTATATTTACAGTTGTAAATAAAATGGTTGTAACGCCAGATAAGGTTGAGGTTTTAAATCCTATAGAGGGCAAGTCTTTAGCAACTTTAATAACTTGCCATCCTCTATATAGTAATAGACAGAGGTTGATTGTGGTAGGAGAACTTAAAAAATAAAAATGGAGCAGGTAACGGGAATCGAACCCGCATAGCCAGCTTGGGAAGCTGGAGCTCTGCCATTGAGCTATACCTGCACCTTTATTTTTATTATATCCATAATTAGTAAATTTAATCAATTTCTATAAAATTTAAAATTTACAATTAATCTATATTTTATTAGAAAAAATTGTATTTACATGGGTAATTCTCAAAAGTGCTTTTAATTTTAAGTATTTTTGAGGAGGGGGTTAATATGTTATCTTATTATTTTGAGGATAATATACCATTATTTGGTTGCAGCTTATGTGGAAAATGTGATGGTTTCATAGAATCTACTTCATTAATTCACATAAAAAATAGGGGATGCTGCTGGTATTTTCCTAAGTATACTCTGATGGATTTAAAAAATATACTTTCAATAGGAAGAGTAGATTTCATTCATGAACTTAAGGAAAATGAAAAAACTGTAATCAGCAATTATCATTTAGAGGTAAAGGGTTACTTTGATGAAGAGGGATATAACAATTATGGAGTAAAAACAATAGAAGACTTTGATACTAAACTCTTCTTTAGGCTCTGTCCCTTTTCGACAGAAAAGGGCTGTAGTATAGATTTTAAACTGCGTCCTCATCCATGTAATTTATATTTATGTAGGAAGGTTATAGATTATTGTGGAGACGAATATAGAATGTTTTCAAAGGAGAGAAGGGATTACTATTCCTACATGAATTATTTTAATGAACTACTAAAGAGGGAACTTATAGATAAAAAAATAGATTTAATCAAGGATTTTGACAAGACAATAGAGTTTATTTCAAAATATGAGGTACCGAAATTTGAACCAAGGAAGTTAAATTCATTATCCTTTGCAAGAAGGGCAGGATAGTTGTCCTTCTTTAACTTTTTAGTGCATTAAAATATTAGTTTATTAAAATTAGTTAATTTAAGTAAAATTTTAAATAATTGTATTGATTTTAATTAAAATAAATTTTAAAATAAAAATGTGTCACTTTTTGTTACGAGGTGTAGATTAATGAGACTAGTCAGCATAGAAAGAGTTAAGCCAGGAGACGAGTTAGGACAAAGCATACTTGGAGCAGATGGAGCAATACTTTTAAGAGAAGGTGTAATATTAACAGAAACATATATTAAAAGACTTAAAAGCATAGGTGTAGAGTATCTATATATAAAGGATGACAACCTCGATGACATAAAGGCTCAGGATACTGAGTTTCTACAGCTAAAATCTCAAGCTGTGAGGTCTGTATCTACTGTATTTTCTAAACTTCAATATAATAACGTAAATGAAGTTAGAAATACATTAGATACTATATTAAATATAGTTGAGTATCTGCTTGAAAACAAAGATATAAATTCAACCTATCTTTTAGAACTTAAAACATTTGATAATTATACATTTATACACTCATTAAATACATGTGTATTGGCCCTATTTTTTGGAGTTAATTTAAATTATACAAGAAATATGCTTGTGGACTTAGGCATGGGAGCATTGCTTCATGATATAGGAAAGACAAAAATACCTTCAGAGATATTAAATAAAAAAGGCAAGCTTACTCCAGAAGAATTTGAAATAATGAAGAAGCACACTGTTTATGGATATGATATTGTAAAAAATATAAACTACTTAAGTGAAAGAAGTAGATTAGTGGTATTAGAGCATCATGAAAGATATGATGGTTCAGGATATCCAATGCAACTTAAGGGAGAAAACATATCAAAATTTGCAAGGATTGCGTGTATAAGTGATGTTTATGATGCTATTGTAAGTGACAGGGTATATAGAAAGGGATTTTTAGCAAATGAGGCCTATGAGTTTATATTAGGTGGTAGTGGAACATTTTTTGATATGGAATTAGTTAAGATATTTAAGGATAACTTTTCAATATATCCATTGGGCGTATGCGTAAAGCTATCAAATGGTTTAGAGGGATTTGTAGTAAAGCATAACAAGGGTTTACCTGATAAGCCAATTGTAAGGATAATATATGATGAAAGAGGTAATTCAATACAACCTCTTGAGATAGACCTTGCAAAGCAGACCAATATAACTATTGTAAATGTTATAGTTTAAATTTTAAGCCCCATGAATGTTTTTATGTATTAATGGGGCTATATTATTATTATGAAAGAACGTTAATGTTAACTTTTAACTTAAGGTAAAAAAATAAATCCGGAATAAATCCGGATATGGGGAATGAGGGAATATGGAGTTACTTTCTGTTATAAAGATAACATAAAATGAAGGATGAGTCAATAAAAATTTCAAATTTCATTTGTTATAAAATTGAAATCTATATAATATAATAACATAGAGCAAGTTATTGAGTTTATTATGGAAAGGATTTTTTTGTTAGCACTAATAACTGAAGCTATATGGGAAACACTTAAGTTATTTAAACAAAAGGATAAGATTAATTATGATAGAATTGGTGCAACACTAGTAGGCATATTAATATGTATAGCTGCAAAAGTAGACATGTTTTCTATTTTAGGTGAACCATTATCTATTAAATACCTAGGTCCTATTTTAACAGGTATTTTAATTAGCAGAGGTTCTAACTTTATTCATGATCTATTAGGTAGTGTAAGCAGTATGTATCAAAAAAATAAGCCATAGGTTAGCCTATGGCTTATTTTATACGCTTAATTACAGTTATTTTTCTTCCAGCTAGTGAGGATACTTTTACTACATCTCCAGTTCTTGGAGCGTGAATATACATTCCATTTCCAACATATATACCAACATGGCTTATTGGACTATGGAAGAATACTAAATCCCCAGGTTGTGCTTCAGATAAGCTTACTGCTTGTCCGACGGTTGCCTGTTCCCTAGATGTTCTTGGCAAGTTTATTCCAAAATGAGAATATACATATTTTACAAAGCCTGAACAGTCAAAACCTGATGGTGTAGTTCCACCCCATACATAAGGTGTTCCTAAAAATCTCATCGCATATTCAATAACATCATCAGAAGAAAAATTTGTTGAACCTCTTGATGCAGATTTTTGTGTTTTTGCTTTAACTTGATTATATAGCTGATATATTTGAGCTTGATATTTCTTAATCTGATTAGCATACTTTTTCTTTTTAGCTTCAAGCTCAGCAATTAACCTCTGTTGTTCTTTTTTCTTTTCGTTTATAAGGGCAAGTTTTTGTTCGTTTTGTTTTTTAAGTTCAAGTATTTTTGCCTTTGATAATTCTAACTCTTCTTTTTTCTTATTAAGTTCTTCAATACCTTTATTTATTTCTTCGAGAGCATTTATGTCAAATTGGATTATTGTTTTTACAGTTTCTATTCTTGATATAAGATCGCTAAAGCTTGTAAAACCAAGGATTAGTTCAATGTAATTTTCTGTTCCATTCATATACATATTTTTAATTCTTTCATCAGCGATCTTTTTCCTTTTTTCGAATTCTTCCTCAGCTTTTTTTATTTCCTCTTGTTTTAGTTCTATTTCTTCATTTATTCTTTGGATTTCATCCTCATTTTTATTTATCTCAAGATGTATTTCATATGCCTGATTATCTATTTCTTCTATAACAGATTCTATCTGTCCAATTTCTTCTAAAACTTGATTATATTCTTCTTTTGTTTCCTGTAGTTGTTGTTCTAGTTGTTGTATTGGGCTTGCAAAGGCTAGGCTTGTACTAAAAATAAAGAATAATGACAAACCTAATGCAATCTTCTTAAGTTTCATATTATACCCCCTTTTCTCCCATGTATATTATAACATGTTTTTATTCATATTGGTATAAAAAAATCGGTATAAATAGTAAACTTTTTATGTATTATGTATAAAAATGTTTTGATATATTGTTTTATTGAAAAAAATGTTTTATAATAGGTATGTGCAATCGTTTGTACAATAAGGAGGCATATTATGAGTAGTTTATTGAAAATATTAAATAGGCTTGAAGAAAATATTGAAAAAGGAAAAAACATTGAGTTTAGGGTACCTGCAATTTGGAATTCATTTGGTTATAAGGGATTAAATGAGACAGAAGGAATTATTACAGTCAATCCATATGAATTCTACAGTGAGTGTATAAAAAAGACAATAATACCTCATTATGATAAGGACAAGGATTATAGCAAACCTCTATCTAAATTAGTTCCAACTAGAAGATGGAAGGGATACATTGGTGGAGACTGGATAAAAAGGGCAAATGTATATGGTATGCAAATAAGAACAACAAGTGCTTATGACCATGACGCAAGTGGAGAGTTAGAATTAAATAATAAGTATGGTCTAAAGGATACAGGAACATTCTTAAAGACAATAGCCCTTCTTCCTCACTTAAAAAGAATGGGAATAGATGCAATATACCTACTTCCTATTTCAAAAAACAGTATGAGATATAAAAAGGGAGAGATGGGTTCTCCATATGCTGTTAAAAACTTTTTTGAACTAGATCCTACCTTAAAGGATCCAATGTTAGGAGATGATATTACAATAGATGAAGAATTTAAAGCATTAGTTGAAGCTTGTCACATACTTGGTATAAGAATAATGATAGACATAATACCAAGGACATCTGCAAGGGATAGTGATTTAATCTTTGAACATCCTGAATGGTTTTATTGGGTAAAAATTGATGAATTAGATACATATGCTCCACCATATGTAGAAGGAATTAATGCTGGAGATAAGCCTTCAATAGAAAATCTACCAAAGGTATATGTAAGTGAAAATGTTAAAAAGCACATTAAAAAGTTCTGTAGTGCACCAAATGTAATTGATCCTGAAAAATGGAATAGCATTAAGGAGAAATGTTTAAAGGACAGCAGTTTAGACTTTTTTGAACTAATTCAAGAAGAGTATGGAATAACTACTGCTCCAGCTTTTTCAGACTGTATTAACGATCCACAACCACCTTGGACAGATGTAACATTTTTAAGGCTATACCTTGATAATCCAGAGGAATCTTCAAAATATGTTGATGAAGATCAACCTCCATATATATTATTTGACATAATAAAGTCAAATTTATTTAAAGGAAAACAAAAGAATACTGAACTTTGGGAGAGAATAGCTGATATCATACCAAGCTATCAAAGAAAATATGGTATAGATGGTGCACGTATTGATATGGGACACGCTCTTCCAAAGGAACTTGAAGAAATGATTCTTAAAAACCCAAGAGAATTTGATGAGGACTTCTGCTTTATTGCTGAAGTTTTAGATAATAAAGGAGATGTTTCTGCAAGAGAAGCAGGATACAATATGATTATAGGAACAGCATGGGCTGCTGAACCAAGATTTTATAAGGGAGATTTTAATAAGCTTTTAGAAGAAATGGAGAATTTAAAGGCACCTATTTTTGCAGCTGCAGAAACTCCAGATACTCCAAGAGCAGCATCAAGACTTGGAGGAAAGAAGTTCTCAAAGTTTGTTGCAGTAATGAATGCATTTTTACCAAATGGAGTTCCATTTATAACATCAGGTTTTGAAATACTAGAAAAACAGCCTATGAACTTAGGATTAGATGCAAAGGAAGAGAATAGATACCTATTAGATAAGAATGACCCACTATATGGAAAATTAGCCTTCTTTGATAGATATGCACTTCATTGGGAAAATGCTGAAAATACAGAAGTAATGCGTATTTTAGAGGATGTTTCAAAATTAAGGGCAGAATATATAAATTATATAACAGATTCATCAAACTATGTAAAATGTAAATTACCATATGATAATATATTATCTGTTGCATATAAGGTACGAGAAGGAATATTACTTGTACTTGGTAATATGGATTTTGAAGATTCAATTAAAGTTAATAAGAAAGAGTTAGAAGAGGCTTTAGGTTTAGATATTGCTTCTATAAATTCAATATACAGAGATTTTAAATTTGTAAATAATACAGAAGAAGATATTGTATTAAAATATGGAGAAGTTGCAATTTTTGTTGTTAAGTAATAAAAAGGGTTCTACTAAATATAGCTCCATGCAAGGATTTTTAAGTATTAAAATCCTTACATGGAGCTTTTAAAATAGTCTGTAAGTAGTTTAATAATAATACCATAATAATTAACTTTTGGTATAATATATAAAAACAAACTTTTTATGTTTTAATAGGAGGGATAAAATGAAAAGCTATAGAAAAGAGTTGTGGTTTGAAATACCAAAGAGAAGGGGATTTGTAAATATTACACAGACATTAGAGCAATGCGTTAGAGAAAGTGGTATTAAAGAAGGGCTACTGCTTTGTAATGCTATGCATATAACTGCAAGTGTGTTCATAAATGATGATGAGTCCGGTCTACACCATGATTTTGAAGTTTGGCTAGAAAAGTTAGCACCAGAGAAGCCATATAGCCAATACAAGCATAATGGATTTGAAGATAACGCAGATGCTCATCTTAAAAGAACAATTATGGGAAGAGAAGTTGTGGTAGCCATCACAAACGGTAAGTTAGATTTAGGACCATGGGAGCAAATTTTCTATGGTGAATTTGATGGAATGAGAAAGAAGCGTGTTCTTGTTAAAATAATTGGAGAGTGATATAATTAGTTCAGCTTCGAGCTGTATATCCTAAGGCTTATGCTAAGGAGTACAGCCGATAGGGTATATTTGGAAACAAATATACCTCCCATTTAGGAAAGGAGCTGATCTTGTGAAAAGAATGTTTTTAGTAGTTTTATTAACTTTAATATTGTTATTAAATACATCTTGTACTAAAAAAGCTAATAATGAACTAATATTAGCTACAACAACTAGTACTCGTGATTCTGGGCTTTTAGATTACATATTGCCAGAGTTTGAGAAGGAATATGGGTATAAAGTAAGTGTCATTGCTGTTGGTACAGGACAAGCATTAAGGCTTGGAATGGATGGCAATGCAGATGTTCTTTTAGTTCATTCTAAAGAGGATGAAGAAAGGTTTGTTAAGGATGGCCATGGAACTTACCGCTTTGATGTGATGTATAATGATTTTGTACTTTTAGGTCCAAGTGAAGATAAGGCACACGTAAAGGGTTTATCTTTAGCTTCGCAGGCACTAGAAAGGATATATAAATCTAAAGCCGAATTTGTTTCGAGAGCAGATGAATCTGGAACATATAAGTTTGAAATGAAATTATGGAACAGAGCAAACATTAAGCCCGAGGGTGATTGGTATATAAAGGTTGGAAGAGGTATGGCAGAAACCCTTTTAATGGCTAGTGAAAAAAGAGCTTATACTATTTCAGATAGAGCAACATATCTTACTATGAAGGATAAACTAGATTTAGTAATATTAGTTGAGGGAAGCAAAGATTTAAAAAATCAATATGGCGTTGTAGCAGTCAACCCAAATAAAAATAGCAAAATAAACAAAAAGGGAGCAGAGGATTTTATTAATTGGATTTTATCAGATAAAACTCAAAGATTAATAGGAGAATTTGGAAAAGACAAATTTGGTGAAAGTCTATTCATACCTAATGCCAAAAGGTAAAAGGAGTTGTTTTTAATTGAAGGATATTTATCAGGGAATTATAGGAGCATTAAAGCTTATTATTTCTTTCGATAGAAACATAATAGAGATAGTTCTATTATCTCTTTATGTTTCTTTTATGTCTACAGCAATTTCAAGTTTAATAGGTATTTTTTTAGCTTTGCTTATAACAATAGAGGATTTTAAATTTAAAAAAAGATTAATAAGTATAATTAATACACTAATGTCTATTCCTCCAGTTGTAGCAGGGCTTATAGTATATATTTTATTTTCTAGAAATGGTCCATTAGGTTATATTGGGATATTGTTTACTCCAAAAGCAATGATAGTAGCACAGGTTATTATAATAGTTCCAATAATAACTGGTACAGCAATAAATATAATCAATACAAAGGGAAGTTATATTTTAGATGAATTATATAATCTAAATGCAGATAGAAAAAGTAGATATATATTGATATTTAAAGAATTAAGGCAAAATATATTATCTACAGTATTTTTAGGCTTTTCAAGAGCAATATCTGAGGTTGGTGCAGTTATGCTTGTTGGAGGCAATATTGAACATAAAACAAGAGTTATGACAACTTATATTGTGCTTCAAACGAGCATGGGTAATTTTGATAGAGCAATTGCAATAGGAATTATTTTATTGATTGTCTCTTTTATGGTTAATTTAATAATATCAAAGCTTAATAGGGAGAGTTAATTATGGAGGTATATATTAATAATTTAAGATATAAAACAGGTGGATTTGACCTTGAGATAGAAGGTTTAAATTTAAAGGATGGGAATATATATGGTATATTAGGACCAAATGGTTCTGGTAAGAGTACTTTTTTAAAGATATTAAGTGGTAAAATAAAGGATATAGATGGGAGCATTAAATTCAATATTGAAGAAGAAAATCCCTATACTAAAATTTCAGTGCTTTCTCAAAAACCGTATATTTTTAACTGTTCTGTAGAAGACAACATTAAAATGAGTGTAAAGTGGGCTAAGGCAGATTTAGATAACTTCAATAATATTGTTGAAATTTTAGAGTTAAAGGACTTGCTAAAAAGAAATGCAACAAATCTATCTGGTGGGGAGATGCAGAGGGTAGCAGTAGCAAGGGTTTTATCACAGGATAAGGGGCTTATACTATTAGATGAACCAACTGCTAGTATTGATCCGATTAATACAAGGATTATAGAAAAGGCTATATTAAATAGCAAAAAAAATGATAGATGCATTGTGGTTGTAACCCACAACATCTATCAAGCTTTGAGAATATGCGATAAAATAATATTCATTAACAAGGGGAGGATTGTAGAGGAAATTGACAAAGAGAGCACAAAAGAGAGCAATATAATAAATGAATATTTACTTTATACTTCTTCCTAAATCAACTAGTATAACCTTCACCTTAACGTTTATTTTAGCCTTTTGAAATTCTTCATCACTTAATAGAGGGCTATGTTTTCCAAACTTTGCAGCAGCGTATTTAGTTATATCAAAACAATCTATCTTATAGTTATTTTGAACTTTTTCTATTGTTTTCTCAATCTCTTTACTAATATTTTCTTCAAAGGCTTTTTCTATCTTTTTTGCATCTTTATCGGTTAGGGGTTTATTATTTATTGAGTCTGCCTTTAAAACTCCCTTAAGGGTTAAATCAATATTATAAATTAGTGTGTCTTTGTATTCTACAGAAACATTTACAAAATTTTTAGCCTTAATTGTATAGCATTTTTTAGGGTTGTTATCCTCTAGAACGCTTATATAACCTTCACTTTTTCTACTCCTTAGCATATTTATATAGAAGGCCTCTTCTAATGGGATTTTATGTTTTAATTTACTGCCCTCAAATACGCAAATTGCAGTTACCTTTGGTTTTCCATTATCATCGATAATATAAGGAAGTATAATTCTTCTTCCGCTTTGATTGTACATAAAAAGAAGTTCCTTTATATTTACCTCCCTTGGGAAGAAGTTTGCAAGATAACAAAACTTGAGTATTCCTGCTATTGCTTCAGACATACTTGTGTTGTCTATAGGTGTCATCTTAAAAAAGTGCTCTGTTCTTCCTTCAGTTATTGCAACGTAGGCAAGTTCATTTCTATTTTCATCTCTTATTAGTACTTCAAGTAAATCCTCTATACCATATTTTGCCCTTTCTTCGCTTATTAAATATAATTTTTCTGTACCTACTACGAATTTTTTGCTCATTATTGTTTGTCTATCATTAACTGTATTATAAATGGTTTCTGCTACACCACTAGATATATGACGTTCAATTTCTCCGTCACCCTTAAATACGAACATTTCAATTGGATCACTTATTTTTTTACTTTTTTCCTTATCAATGTCATAGCCTATTCCAATCATTATAGATATGTTTTCAATTGGCTCCATTCCGTAGCAGCTGGAAAATAACAGTATTAATATGTTAAATATTATAAGCAGTTTTTTCTTCATATACACTACCTACCTTTTATTTTTACCATTATTGCAGTAATGATGGAGTAGGTCAGGATAGTAAATACAATAATAGGTACAGATTTGCCTAGAAATACATTTCTACCATGTTCTGGTATCATAAAAATTGCAAACATTAGTATAAATGGCCATGTAATTATGCAGCTCTTCTTATATGGAATTCTTGTAAGTCTTGAAAATGTATAGGAAACAACATAATGATCACAGGCCATTATTTTTAATATCATACCACTCCATAGGAATATAAAAACTACCTTGAAATCAGATATTATGCTGACTTCTATGGTCTCCATAATAAAAAATACAGGATAATATATTTTAGTTGTAAGTTCATATCCAAGATAGTATATACAGATAAATGTTAAGAAGGTATATATAAATACTATAATTGCAGTCGATACAAATCCCGCTTTTTTAAAGTTCTTTTTGTTCACAACATAGGGCATTATGAAGAAGGATATCTCTATTCCTGCATATGAGTAAAATGAAGAGGGCACAGAGTTTAAAATATTTTCAACTGAAGAGATTATGGGCTTTATATTTAAGAAACTGCCTTTACCAATTATAGCAAGAGGAAAAAGGAATAAAATCGATGAAAAGTAAAATACAATTTCTGATAACCTCCCTATAGATTGAAGCCCAAAGCTAGCAGTATATATAATTACCAAAGAAACAAGAATTAAAACAGCATAAGGTGAAAGAAAAAAGGCTATTTCTTTGCTAAGAATGTTATAAAAACCTGCTAAAACAGAGGCTTCATATATTATCATTGTGATTAGAAAAAAAAGGAATATAATTTTAGCTATAAATTTTCCATATAACCTTTCGTTTAACTGGTAAAAGTGTGTATTATTAAAGTGTTTATAATTTAGGTATGAGCAGTAGCAAATAATTAAGGGATAGATACCACCTATTATCATGGATATCCAGCCACTCTGTTCAGCAATTTGACAGATGGAGTTTGGAGCAGACAGTATGCCTATTCCAACGACTGCACTTACTAGAATAAATATATATTGCCTTTGAGTTATTTTGTTTTCTATTACTTTACTCATATCTTTCCCTTCTTCATTTTAAGGCTTTTAGGTTTTCTTAATATTTCTTTTAATGATAATCTAACTATTGTGTCCTTTAAATCTGAAGGATTAAGGGGTGCAAAGGGTGAAAAATATGGTATGCCAAAGGAATTCATATTTATTAATATTATCACAATAAGATAAAACCCCAATATAACGCCTAAAAAACCAAAAAGTTCTGCTAATATTAACATAGGAAATCTTAAGAATCTAATTGAAAGAGCCATTTCGTAATTAGGGATTAAAAAGGATGCAATAACTGTTGTAGATACCACAACTAAAGTTGTAGGGCTAACTAGTCCAGCCTTTGTAGCAGCTTCTCCAATTACTATACCACCAACAATACCAAGTGTTTGACCAATTGGTGATGGTAGTCTTAATCCACCTTCGCGTAAAAGCTCAACAGCAATCTCCATCGTCAAAATTTCTAAGAAGGGCTGCAGTGGTATTCCAAGCCTTGAGTTATATATTACTTTAATTAGTTTTATTGGTACTAATCCAGAGCTATAGGAGAGTACAGTTAGATATATAGGTGTTGCTAAAAGCACAAGTAGAGCTGACAAAACCCTTGTAAGTCTAACAAAAACCGATGTTAAAAGCCTTTGGGAATAATCCTCAAATCCTTGAAAGAACTCTATAAACACAGCAGGTGCAATTAGGGCATATGGTGCACCTGATATTAATATTGCAGCTTTACCTTGAAATAAATCAGATACAACCTTGTCTGGTTTTTCTGTATTTTTAAGTTGTGGAAAGAAACCATAGGGGAAGTCTTCTATTAGCTGTTCTATATATCCAGTACATAAAATATATGGGAGGTTTTTAATCCTATTCATTTTAAATTTAATGGCATCTAAAACTATTGGGTCTATTATTCCGTCCATATATACTATAGCTGCATCAGTTTTGTTTTCATTTCCAAGCAACATTCTTTCAATTCTTAATTTGTTAGATTTTACTTTGTTTTGTATCAAGGCAAGATTTATTTCAATATTTTCAACAAAGGATTCACGTCCACCTCTTATAGTTTTTTCCACATTAGATTCTTGAATTTGTCTATGAGGTATATCAGATGTGTCACAAAGTATAGCTGTATTTATTTTGTCGATAAGTATCAAGCATTTACCACGTAGGAGTTCAACTGCAATGTTATCAAAGGATTTAATTATTTGGGCCTCGCTTATTGATATATAGTTTTGTGCTATATATTCTGCTGCGTTTTCTATATTTTCTATGTCCTCGTTTAGATTGTACAGGAGCGGATGAATTATGTGCATTTCAATTGATTTACGATTGCAAAGATTTGATACATAGATGATGAAGCATTTAGTTTTTTTGTTTATTAAAATTTCGCGTTTTATGAGTGTAGCACTATTTGGGAGATGTGAAATTATTTTATTTATGTTTTGATATATATTTTTGCTTAGAGGTTCCATATTTTAACACCTCTTATTTTTTACTTTAAAAATATGATTAGCTAAAATTTATAAAATTATGTATAATTCTTATAAGCAATATTTTAGGGGTGATAATATGGGTTTTGATTTTAAAGATATAATTGAAATTTCTTCAGAAGGGATTGTAATAATAAATAAAAATTTAAATATAGTTTATTTAAATAGCAAGGCAAAGGATATATTAGGTTTAAGAAATAAATACGATATTTCCCATAAAAAAGGTATTTTAGAAAAAGGCGATATCATAATAATTGGTGATACATCCTTTGGAGATGATGATGGGGGGTTAAACTCTAAGGATTTAATAA
Organism: Thermobrachium celere DSM 8682; assembly: GCF_000430995.1. GTDB lineage: Bacteria > Bacillota > Clostridia > Clostridiales > Caloramatoraceae > Thermobrachium > Thermobrachium celere. Next base: position 1,676,401 of record NZ_HF952018.1, on the reverse strand, counting down.
AGCTGGGATTAAATATTCAGATAAATAAAGGAGATTTCTTTTTATTTATTGGAAGATATGGTTATGGTGGTAAATGTAATTATGGAAGACCGGCTTCGGCAGTTTGTAGATTAGAGGATAAAATAAATAATAATAATTTTTTAGTTGAAATAGACTATAGCAAAAAGGTTGTAAACATAAATATAAATGGAATTAATATACCATATGAATTTATTAAATCAGTTGGACATATGGTTATACTTGATAATGATTTAAATCTTAAGTTTTATCAATCAAAGGGATATACAATAAGAGGAGAAAGCATAAGAGAGATACTATTAGGTAAGGAATTTATGGAAAAATCTAAAGATGAGTATTTTGAAATTAATGTATTAAATAGGAAAATTGATGAGGTATTTAAAGAAGGTAATATATATAATTATGTCAACAAAGTTATAACCACAAAAGAAGTTATTAAGTCAATATATGACGAAATTAATAAATTGCCTGTTAGATGTTCATTTTATAACATTGATGATTTTGTAGTTGTAAAAATAGAGGATATATCTGAAATAAAGAAATTACATCAAGAAAGGTTAGAACTTTTAAGGGAGATATCTAAATTTAGCATAATAAATAATAATTTCTATTTTGGCAAAACAAATCAAATGAAACAGATTGAAAAATATATACACCAGATTGCAAAGTTAGATGGTACTATATTACTTCTAGGGGAAAGTGGTACGGGTAAGAGTAGTCTTGCAAAACATATACATCAAATTAGCGGAAGAAAGGGAGAATTTGTTGAAATCAATTGTGGTGCTATACCAGAGGCTCTAATTGAAAGTGAACTGTTTGGATATACTAAGGGGGCCTTTACAGGTGCTTTAAGTAAGGGGAAAAAAGGGCTAATTGAATGCGCAGATGGAGGAACCGTATTTTTAGATGAAATTGCTGAATTACCATTAAATTTACAAGTAAAACTTTTAGATGTAATTCAAAACAGAAGGGTAAAACCTATAGGTAGTAATGAATATATAGAAGTAGACGTTAGGTTTATATGTGCAACTAATAAGGAAATACATGAACGTGTAAAGCAAGGTATGTTTAGAGAGGATTTGTACTATAGAATTAATGTATTTCCCATAAAGCTTCCTGCACTTAGAGAAAGAAAGGAAGACCTATATGATTTAATATATTTCATAACTAGAGAAATTTGTAATAAGTATGGAGTTCCTACTAAAAAAATATCGAATGCTGCATATTATAAGTTGTATAATTACGATTTCCCGGGAAATATTAGAGAACTTGAAAATATATTAGAGAGAGCTATAAATTTGTCGATAACAGACACTATTGAGGTTGATGATATATTACTTGATTTTACAAAAAGTGTAGAGAGAAGAAAATTAAAGGATATATTAGAGGAAACTGAAAAAAGCATTATAACAGAAGCATTAAAGAGAAATAATGGAGATAAAAAGAAGACAATGGAGGAGCTAGGCATAAAAAAATCTGCTTTTTATGAGAAGTTAAAGAAATATGATATATGCTAATCCGATTTTGTGGAACCATTCCGAAAATGTGGAATGGTTCTTTTTTATATGCATTATAGGAAAGTAAAAATGAGTATTCCGATTTTACGGAAAAATAAAATTCAAAATTATTAATTAGTTATAAGGATGTTTTGGCATTAAATTTGCATGATAATGTTTATAAATGAAATGGAGGGATAGAAATGTTTGGATATAGAGGTCTAACTATTTCAGATGATGGTATTCTTGAAATTTCAGGTGTAAGGTGTGATTATTTAGTTGAAAAATATGGAACTCCACTATATGTTTTTAATGAGGAGGAGATATTAAATAGAATAAAGGAGATTAAGGAAAACCATATAGTAAAATATGGAGGTGTCGCAGCATACGCGAGCAAGGCTTTTCTAACAAAATATATGTGTAGATTAATAAAGAGGGAAGGTCTTTGGTTAGATGTTGTATCGGGTGGAGAACTTTATACAGCAAAATCTGTTGATTTTCCGATGGAAAATATAATTTTTCATGGCAACAATAAAACTTATGAAGAATTAGAAATGGCTGTGGATTTTGGGGTTGGAAGAGTTGTTATAGATAATTTTGATGAGATAGATATTTTAGAGGATATCTTGTTAAAAAAGAAAAGAAGCATAGATGTTCAAATAAGAATAACTCCTGGAATAGACGGACATACCCATGACTTTATAAAAACAGGACAAGTAGATTCAAAATTTGGTTTTCCAATGCATGATGAAAGTGCACTACACGCAGTAAAAAGGATTTTGAATTCTCCAGCTCTTAAACTAAAGGGTATACATGCCCACATTGGCTCACAGCTTCATCAAAATAATATATATAAATTAGAGGTAGAGGTGCTTGCAAAATTTATAAGCAGCATTAAGAATTTATTTGACTATGAAATAGAAGAAATAAACTGTGGTGGAGGGTTTGGTATATACTATACAGAAGGAGATAAAAGACTTTCTATTAGCTATTTTACAGATGTTATTCATAAAGCAGTTGAAGAATGCTTTAGTAGATATAACCTAAGAAAGCCTACTGTTTTCATAGAGCCTGGTAGATGGATAGTTGGAGAAGCAGGTATTACTCTATATAGAGTTGGATCTATAAAGGATATAAGAGGTATAAGAAAGTATGTTAGCGTAGATGGTGGAATGACAGATAATATAAGAACAGCTTTGTATTCTGCAAAGTATACTGCTGTTCCAGCAAATAAGCTAAATAATAAAGATGAAGAACAGGTTACTATCTGTGGTAAGTGTTGTGAATCAGGAGATATATTGATTAAAGATATTAAATTACCAAAGCTTGAGAGAGGAGATATAATAGCAGTCTTAAGTACAGGAGCCTACAATTTTTCAATGGCTAGCAATTATAATAGAATTCCAAGGCCAGCAGTTGTTATGGTAAACAGAGGCCAAGATGTGTTAATTGTAAAAAGAGAAACGTATGAAGATATTATAAAAAATGATTTATAAGTTAACAAGCTCCAGGATAGAAGATGCAAATCTATCATGGAGCTAACTTATTGTAAAAAATGGATCGTACATAGAGGATTTTTTATTTTTTTGAAGAATAATAAAAATAAGGGGGTGGGTTATTTGATTAATTTTGCTCACAGGGGTGCAAGTGGTCGCTATCCAGAGAATACAATACTTGCTTTTGAAAAGGCACTTGAATTTGGAGCAGATGGAATAGAGACTGACGTTCAGATGACAAAGGATGGTATATTAATCCTAATGCATGATGAGATGGTAAATAGAACAACAGATGGTATAGGATTTGTTAAAGATTATACCTTCAGTGAAATAAAGAAGCTTGATGCAGGTTCATGGTTTTCAAAAGAGTATCTTAATGAAAAGGTTCCATCTGTAGAGGAGCTACTTCTTCTTGTTAAGGGGAAAAACGTGGTAGTTAATTTTGAAATTAAAAATTCTATAATTGAGTATGAGGGTATTGAAGAGAAGTTATTAGACTTAATATATCGTTATGGCATGCAGAAAAATGTAATTATATCAAGTTTTAATCATTATTCTGTTGTAAAGGTAAAGAAATTAGCTAGTGAAGTAAAAACAGGACTTTTATATATGGAAAATCTATATTGTCCTGAAAAGTATGCAAAATATGTTGGGGCAGATGCACTTCATCCATATTTTTATTCTTTAAGTAGAGATGTTGTAAATCAGGTTAAAAAAGAAGGAATTATGATAAACACCTTTACAGTTAACGATACAAACTACATGAAGTATTTAATAAGTATAGGTGTAGATGGTATAATGACAAATTATCCAGAGAAATTAAATAAACTTATAATTAAATAAAAAAGAGGCAGTGTAAAAAGAGAGGCATATTGGAGCCTCTCTACTTTATTTCATATACATTTTTATAGTCAACATAGAATACCTCATTTTCAGTTATTGCAATATGGCCTGATTCGTATGGTTTTCCTTCTACTGAAATATATACCTTATCAACATTGTAGTAATTACCAAGGGTGTTAACAAGGCTTTGAAGTATCATTGATTCAAGGGATGAACCTGCATTCATTTCTTGAACAAATTCTTTACTAACATCTATATAGACTTTATTTTGGCTGTTATTTAAATACAGCTTGTTTATTTTGGTATTTTTTGAAAATACCTTATTCAACTCCTCCTTTGGAGGATTTTTTAAATAGCTTTCTATTATTTTGTCTATATTTTCATTTGTCTTTAGAGATATCTTTTCCTCTTTAAATGCTAGCTTTTCTTTATTGAAATCTGGATAGTAGAATTTTATTGTTTGAATATAGGGAACATTTTTTTCTATCTTTTCAAGGTTTGTTTCAATAGTGGTTGAACCAGTTTTAAAAACAGTTTTTACATGTCCTAATTCTTTAACATAATAGTCGTATAATTTATAATCGTTGCCTTCTGTAATAACTTCTACTGCGGTATACTCTCCGCTTGGAGTTGATATTTTAGCTTGAGTATTTGATATATATCTTTTAAGCCCATCTTTAGTAGTCCAAGAAGTTCCATTTTCTATAGGTTCCTTAAGTAATACATCATAGGATGTGTTTTGGGTGTTTAGTAAGTTCTCTCTATAGTAATATTCTTCTCTTGATGATATTAATCTTAATTCTCCATTTTTGATTTCATAAATCTTTGCAAGCGTTGTTCCAGGGGTTATATCCCTTATTTGAATTCTATCTCCAGCAATATAGTCAACATAAGTTTGATGTTCAGCAAATTCATTTCCAATACCTTGGTACTTCATATAAACATTTTCATTAAATGGGAATAAATCTTTAACTGTTAGTTTTGTAGGTTCATTTGGTTTGTTTTCTGTAGGCTTAGTCGTTTTAGCACAAGATGATAATATCAAAACGCTTGAGATTGCAGTCATAAATAACATTTTCCATTTTTTCATAATATCCCTCCATTCTTTTCTAATTATATTATACACCCATGGAGGGTAAAAAAACCATAAACATTGATTACAGAAAAATTAAAAATTATTATGTTTACTTTTTATTTTAATATGATATACTAACATAGGAAAATTAAATAGGACAGTTCGTGACCATCCTGTCCTTAAACAAAACTACGGGCCTTTACTGCGGGCATATGCAGTTTTTAAGGGGCTGGTAGCTCCTTTTTTGATTTTTTGGAGGTGGAATATGAAAAAGATTGGAATAACAACAACAGTACCTCAAGAGGTTTTAATTGCAGCAGGATATAAAGTAATTGACTTAAATAACATATTTGTTACATCAAATAGCTACATGGAGTATATAGACATAGCTGAGAAAGATGGCTTTCCAAAGAGTATGTGTGCATGGATTAAGGGACTTTATGGTGTTTGTGTAAAGGAGGGCATAGAAGAGGTTGTAGGAGTAATAGAAGGGGATTGTTCTAATACTAGGGCTTTAGTTGAAGTTTTAAGGTTAAAGGGGATTATGGTATATCCATTTGCATATCCAAATTCACACAGACTAGAAGATGTAAAAAAATCTTTAGATGATTTTATGTATATTTTTAATGTTAAAAAATCAGATGTTGAGGATGTAAGAAGTAGGCTAAATAAAGTAAGGGAGCTTTTAATTGAAGTAGATAATTTAACAGTAGAAGGATATGCAACAGGTTTTGAAAATCATTTATATTTAGTATCATCTAGTGATTTTAATGGTGACTATATAGAATTTGAAGCTATGTTGAGACAGAAGATCAAAGAAATAAAAGAGAGAGAAAGAAGGGAATATGATGTAAAACTTGCATATATTGGAGTTCCACCTATGATGGGAGACATATATGATTACATGGAAAGTATAGGAGCCAAAATAGTATATAATGAAGTCCAAAGGGAGTTCTCCTTTCCAAGATTTAAAGAAAATAAAGACATATATGATCAATACTATGATTATACCTATCCTTACGATATTGAATTTAGACTTAAGGAAATAAAAAAGCAGATTAAAGAGAGAAAAATAGATGGAGTTATACATTACACTCAAGCCTTCTGTTATAGAGGTATTGAGGATATAATAGTAAAAAGCAAGTTAGATGTGCCTGTTATAAACATTGAGGGAGACAAATTAAATGAACTTGATGCAAGAACAAAATTAAGGCTTGAGGCATTTGTGGATATGCTAAAGGATAGAAAGGGATGGAGAAGGTGAGGATACTTGGAATAGATTTAGGAAGTAGAGAAGTAAAAATAGTTCTTTATGAAGATGGTAATATAGTTAAGAAAAATAAAATAAGCACAATGAGGTTTTATAGAGACTTTTGTATAAAGGATAATGGGTTAATTGTAGATAGGGAAAAACTAGATATGGGGTATTTTGATGTTGGAGTTTCAACAGGATATGGAAGAAACAATATAAATCTAAAGGATTTTACTCCAATTAATGAGATAAAGGCACATACTTATGGTGTAATATTTCAAACAGGACTTGAGGATTTTATTTTACTTGATTTAGGTGGACAGGATGTAAAGGTTGTAAAGGTTGAAAAGGGTGTAATTACGGACATAGAACTTAATGATAAGTGTGCAGCATCCTGTGGAAGATATTTAGAAAATATGGCAAACATTTTAGAGGTTGATTTAGACTATATGACAAAATTTTATAAAGATCCTGTTGAACTAAATTCAACCTGTGCAGTTTTTTCGGAGTCTGAACTTATAGGGAAAATTGCAGAAGGGGTTCCGATTGAAAGACTTTGTGCGGGTGTGAACTATTCTTTATATAAAAGGTTAAGCCCAATGCTTACAAGGTTTAAGTCAAATAGAATAGTTCTATCAGGTGGAGCATCGCTTAATAGTGCATTAATTGAATATTTAAAAGGGGATTATAAAGAAATAATAACTTTAGATGATGCACAATTTAATGGTGCAATAGGATGTTGTTATTATGGAGAAAGGATGGGATTAAAATGAAAAAGGCTGTTGTACTTCTATCAGGAGGATTAGATTCTACTACTGCATTATATCTTGCAAAATCACAAGGATTTGAAGTCTATGCAATATCCTTTGACTATGGACAAAGACATGATAAGGAACTACAATGTGCTAAAAATGTAGCAGAGGCAGCAGGTGTAAAGGAACATATAATAGTTAAAACAAATATGGACGCTTGGGGAGGTTCAGCCTTAACTGACAAAAACATTGATGTTCCAGAGGGTGATGTAAATAGAACTGATATACCAATAACCTATGTTCCAGCAAGAAATATGATATTTTTAGCCTTTGCAGCCTCCTATGCAGAAAAGATTGGAGCACAGGATATATTTATAGGCGTAAGTGAAGTTGACTATTCAGGATATGTTGATTGTAGACAGGAGTTTTTAGATGCAATGGAACAAGCAATAAACAAGGGAACTGTTTGTGGTGTAGAGGGTAGAAAAATAAAAATAAACGCACCATTTATAAATATGACTAAGGCAGAGGAGATTAAGCTTGGAATGGAACTTGGGGTTGATTATTCTCTAACTTGGTCCTGCTATAAAGGGGAAGATAAGGCCTGTGGAGTATGTGATAGTTGTCTTTTAAGGCTTAAGGCATTTAAAGAGGCAGGATTTGAGGATCCAATTGAATATAAGGAGGAAAAATAATGCTTAGTGTATCTAAAGAATTTACCTTTGAGGCTGCACATATGCTATCTGAACACGAAGGGGAATGTAAAAATCTACACGGACATAGCTATAAATTGATAGTGGAAGCTACAGGAGACATTCAAAATGGAATGATTATTGATTTTAAGGATTTAAAGAACATTGTAAAAGAGACCATTATAGATAAAATAGACCATTCATTTATCTACTATAATAGTTCAAAGGATGATGTAGAACACAAAATAGCAGAGGTTTTAAAAGGGTCAGGAAAGAAGATATTTGAGGTTAATTACAGACCTACTGCAGAGAATATGGCAATGCACTTTTATAATATTTTAAATGATAATCTAAAGGATAAAGGATTAAAGGTTGTATCTATAACACTTTATGAAACCCAAAAGAGCTTTGCAAAGGTGGTAGGATAATTGAAGAGGGAAAAGTTTTTAGATGAAAAAATACCTATGGTTGAGATATTTAACAGTATATCTGGAGAAGGTATAACAAGTGGGTTTTTAACAACATTTGTAAGAGTATATGGCTGTAATTTAAGGTGTAGCTATTGTGATACAAAATACAGCTATGATGGAGAATACATTCTAATGACACCAAGTGATATATTAAAAGAGGTAAATAAGTTTAACTGTAGGAGAATTATTGTAACAGGTGGAGAACCTCTTGAGGAGGATAAATTAAAAAGATATATTCCAATATATCTTACACAAAATGGTTATGAGGTTAGAATTGAAACAAATGGAAGTGTAAAACTATATAATGAAGAAGAAATTTTAGAGTTCACAGGTTCCAAAGAAAGAAAAAATCTATTTTATACATTAGATATAAAATGTCCCTCCTCAAATATGGATAAATTTAATATATTTGAAGAAAACTTTAAAAGGCTGATTTTAGGTGATGAAATAAAGTTTGTTGTGGGAAATGTAAAGGATTTAGATTACTCAATGCAGGTAGTAGAGAAATATAAAGAATATTTTAAAGGGGTTACATTAAACTTTTCATCAGTGTTTTCTAAGGTAGAACCAAGTCAAATTGTAGATTATTTAAAGGCAAAAAATAAATTTTTTATGGAAAACAATTTAGATGTAAGAGTAAATATTCAACTTCATAAAATCATCTGGGATAAGGATAAAAGGGGAGTATAAATAGAGGGTTTTTTAGGGAAAATAATAGTGATTGAGAGGAGGGGTTTTATGGCAAGTAGAGAACAACTAAAAGCAGTTGCAGCATCTTGCATGAAATATCAAGCAGAAGGATTTGTATCTTCAGCAGGAGCAGTTGATAAGAGCTGTGAAAACTGTGTAAACTTTGATGGTTATAAGTGCACAGTAAATGCCTTTGATAAGGTGTTATCAGGACTAGATCAAGGATAATTAAATAACTCACGCAAGACAAATAGTCTTGTGTGAGTTATTTAATTATTGAAAAATTCAGAAAAATAATATAATATTATATAATAAGGGTATAAGGGGTGATAATGTGAAGGTTATAAAAAGGGATGGCAGCCTACAGGATTTTGATATTGATAAGATAATAAAGAGTATACAAGCAGCTTCAGATGATATTGGGGAACCACTAAATGAATCAGATTTGCATAATATTGCAAAGGATATAGATGGTGAACTAAAGGGGCTTGGGAAAGATGAGGTTTCCTTTGAAATAATAAGAAGAATAATAGTAGATACGTTAAACAGAGAAGGTTTTAAGGATGTTGCGAAGGCATATTTAGAATATTAGTTTATTAAATAGCTGTCACATAGGTGGCAGCTATGTATTTTTATGTTAAAATTAAATTAAATATAGCTTAAGGGAGGATATTATGGTTTTAATAATAGATAACTACGATTCATTTACATATAACCTATACCATTATTTTTTAATATTAGGAGAGCAAACAATAGTTAAATCTAGAGATGAAATAACTATAGATGATATTGAAAAACTAAAACCTGATTATATTGTTTTATCTCCAGGACCAGGAAGACCAGATGAATCTATTTTATCTTTAGAAATACTTGAAAAATACAAAGGTAGAATACCAATACTTGGAGTGTGCCTTGGACATCAATGTATAGGGCATTTCTTTGGTGCAAAGGTTATAAAGGGAAAAAGTCCTGTACATGGAAAGGTTCACAAAATATTTCACGAGGGAAAGGGTGTATTTAGGGGATTAAAGAGCCCTTTAAATGTAACTAGATATCATTCTTTAGTAATAGATGAAAAAACGCTGCCAGATTGTCTTGAGGTTACTGCAAGAACTGTAGACGGAGAGATTATGGGGGTAAGGCATAAGGAGTTTGATATTGAGGGAGTGCAGTTTCATCCTGAAGCAATTTTAACAGAAAATGGACTTGAAATGCTTCAAAATTTCCTAAGGAGGAGCAAAAATGATTAGACTAGACTACAAGTTGGATGTCTTTAAACTTTATAATGTACTTATAGATTTTAATCCACAACTTTTAGAAAGCAGTTTTATGGTTAAGGATACAGGAGATTATTCTATTTTATGTTTTAAGCCCCAATACAGCATAACCTATTTAGATGGTAAAACATCTATTGATTATGGAGATAGAATTGAAATAGTAAAGGAACCTCCTTTGAATGTTTTAGATGAAATTATAAAAGGAAATAAAGGGCTTGGAACAGGGCTTGTTTTTGATGGAGGACTTGTTGGGTATTTGTCCTATGACTTTGGTGAAGAGATCATGGGAATAAAAAGTAAAGACAACTCTCCTATAAAAATACCAAGCATCTATTTTGAATACTTTGAAGACTTTATAATTGTAGATAACAGAAATAATATTACATATGTAGTTACAGATGATAAGGATATTATAAATAAAATTAAAGATATTAATTATATTGAGCCTGACGAGGATATAGATGTTAATCTAAAGTCTAATTTTGAGTTTGAAGAGTACTGCAGGGCAGTTGAGAGGGTTAGAGAGTATATAAGGTGTGGTGATGTATATCAGGTAAACATTTCACATCAGTTCTATGGAAGGGGCAAATTAAATCCAATATATATCTATTCAAAATTTAGAAGGGCAAACTATGGTCCCTACAACGCACTAATAAGGGTTAAGGATAAATACATACTATCAACTTCTCCAGAGCAGTTTTTAAGAAAAAGAGGAGATTTAATAACCACAAGACCAATAAAGGGAACTGTAAAAAAGGTTGAGGATAAAAAGGAAAACGAAAGGCTAAAGAGGGAACTTTATGAAAGTGAAAAATGCCGTTCTGAACTATTGATGATTATAGATTTAGAGAGAAATGATTTATCAAGAGTATGCATACCAGGTACAGTAAGGGTTGAAAGTCTATTTGATGTTGAGGAGTATTCAACAGTAAATCACCTTGTTTCAACTATACAGGGGAAGTTATTAAAGGATGTTGGTTTTAAAGAGATAATAGAAGTTATGTTCCCAGGTGGCTCTATAACAGGTGCTCCAAAACTTAGATCTATGGAGGTTATAAATGAGATTGAAAAGGTAAATAGGGGTATTTATACAGGTTCAATAGGATACATTTCAAACAACGGAAATATGGATTTTAACATTGCCATAAGAACAGCTGTTATGGATAAAGAAAATATTATATACAATGTAGGTGGAGGAATAGTGTGGGATTCTAACCCAGAAGATGAGTATGAGGAAACCCTCCATAAGGGAAGAGCAATTTATAACTCCCTTGTAAAAGGAGGAGCAAGATGATGGATCTATTCGATAGGGGAGTAGCCTTTGGGCTTACTCCTTTTGAAACATTATTGGCATATAAAGGAGAAGTTTTTTTTATAGATGAACACTTCAAAAGGCTTAAAAGAAGCTTAAAAATACTTGGGGTAAAGAATGAGCTAACTTTTGAGAAATTTAATAGAGAGGTATATAGTTCGATTAAAGGAATTAATCATCCTATTGTAATAAAAGTCATTTTTATTGAAGGAGACATAAAAATAAAACTTAGAGAACCCTCCTATACCAAAGAACAATTTAAAAGAGGCTTAAATCTTTCTATTTCAAAGGAACGGAAGCCAAAGAGCATTTTAAATCATATAAAAACATTTAATTATGGCCAAAACTATATTGAGGATTTAAGGGCTAAAAAGAAAGGTTATGATTCCTGCATATTTTTAGACTACAGAGGATTTATAAGCGAGGCAGCCTATGGCAATTTATTTTTTATAAAGGATAGCCTAGTTTACACTCCAAGTATTACCTGTTCAATCCTTCCAGGTATTATTAGAAAAAAATTAATAGAACATTTGAAAGTAAATGATGTAGAAGTTGTAAAAACAAATATCACTTTAGACGAACTTAAATATTTTGAGGCAGCTTTTTTTACAAACAGCGTTGCAGGAGTGTTTCCCATATCAAAAATAGGCGACACCACCTTTTCAAAAAGTGCCACCCAGGTGAAATGTGAAATTAAACAATTTATGGAAAAATATTTTTCTTGCTGGTCAATACATTAAAATAAATCACCATATGTAGTATATGTAACTATATATGGTGATTTATTTTACGGTTAATTTATATAAAAAGCTTATCAAAACAACAAATATCTTATAAACTGTTTATTAATGTTTTAATAACTTCATCCTCATTTTTATCTTTTTCAACTATTTCTGTAACTGATTTAAATTGATCTTTGTTTTTTAAATGTATTTTTGAAGCTTTAGAAGAAATAACTAAGTTAATAGTCTTATATGGGTATTTTTTAAGAAAGCTTTTAATTGTAGGTGCTAATCCTCCTACCCATAGAGGACCTACTAAAAATATTTCATCTTCTTTATTGAAATTTGTGTTTACATTAACTTTTATATCTTTATTTGCTATAGAATAATAGATTGCTTTAAGGTAGCCCTTAAAACCACTCCAATCAATACCATCTTCTATTTGGTATACTTGTACTTTTAAAGAATCCCCTATTTTTTGTGCAATTCTTTTTGAATTACCTGATCTTGAGAAATAAAAAACCTTATACCCCATTTACCTCACTCCTTTTTATATTTAATTTTGATTATATAATTATTTTATCAAAAAAATGGAAGAAACTCACATAAATTATGATATAATTGTTCTTAAAAAAATTAATAAAATGTTGCTTGTAATGCACATAATTAGTGATATAATATTATTAAAAGAAAATGATTTTCTGATAAGGAGGGGTTAAAATGACAGAGGTTAGGCAGGTTTATAAGTGTGAAGTATGTGGTAATATCGTAGAGGTTCTTCATAAGGGGGCAGGCACCTTAGTTTGCTGTAATAAACCAATGACACTTAGGGTTGAAAATACAGTGGATGCATCAAAGGAAAAGCATGTACCTGTAGTAGAATTGGTTGATGGTGGAGTTCTTGTTAAGGTTGGAAGCGTAGAACATCCAATGGAAGAAAAACATTATATTGAGTGGATAGAAGTACACACAAAGGATAAGGTATACAGAAAATTTTTAAATCCAGGTGATAAGCCAGAAGCCTTCTTTAAATTAAATGATGGTGAAGAAGTTCTATATGCAAGAGAATACTGTAACCTTCACGGACTTTGGAAGGCATAAAAAAGTGCCACCCAAGTGAATTGTGACATTTTCCATTTATAAACCATAAACAATTCATTTGGGTGGCAAAACTTTATAAAACTATCAATTATTTAAATACCCTATTTGCAAAATACTTTCCAAACCAAGAAGCACTTTGAACTTGAAGAATAAATGCAAGTGTCACAATAAGTGCAGCCTTAGAACCAAAGCTTGATGCAGCTATTCCAAGTGCTAAGGATAGATTACGCATAACTGTGCTGTAAACAAGTGCTATAGCATCTTCTCTGTTTAAAAACATTTTTCCTATAACTGTACTTATTGTGTAGTTTATTAGGTAGAATACCGCAAGCACAACAAGTGACCATAAAATTAAATCTGGTTTAGATATTATAACCTTTGATTTCATACCAATGCTTATAAATACTATTCCAAGTAGGAACCATATACTTACGGCTGGAAGTATAGGTTTTATTTTTTTGTTATATTCTTCAACTGAATATTTCTTAATAAGCATTTTATAAGTAACTACACCTAATATCAATGGTATTACAACAACTTGAATGATTGTGATAAATGTCTTTACAATATCAATAGGAATATACTTACCAACCATAAGTAGTAAATACCAAGGTGCAACAAGAGAACCTACAAATAAGCTCAGTGCAGTAATTTTAACTGCTGCTGATACATTTCCTTTGTTTAACATTGTCCATGAAATTGTCATACCACTTGTTGGTAATAGTGATGCTATTGCAAGTCCTGCAAACATATCCATATTTTCTTTAAATAATGTAATTCCCATTAAGTATGCTATAACAGGTATAATTAAAAAGTTAATAAGTAAGGATAGTAGAACTAATTTTGAATGAGATAAATCAAAGGCACTTTTGTAGTTAAATCCAATCATTGTTGGATAGATCATAAGTACAGTAAATATTAAAATATAGCTCTTCATAAAATTCAAATCCATTTTGAGTCCAGTTAAAAATCCAAGTAACATTACTAGGGGTATAACCTTAACAAGATTTTTTGATGGATAGTAAAATATCTTTTTTAACATTCCAATTCCTCCCTTCGACGTATTTAATTATATTTATATATTCTACAAATTTCAAATACCACATAGGGGTATTCAAATTCGTTTATTATTAAATATCTTTAGTTATCTTATCCAATTTCTCAAAATCATATAATTATGTAGCAAATGCCAAAAATAAAGTCAATTTGTTAAAAAAATATTTAAATTGAAACATTGAGCATAATATTGTAATATTATAATATAAAGATACTTAAAGGGGGTATAGGTATAGAAGTGAATAAGAAGATTCAAAAATTAGCAGATAAGTTTAAAGTTCTTTCAAATCCAATAAGAGTTTCCATATTACTATGCCTATTAAATGGACAATCCAATGTAACTAAAATTCAAGAATGTTTAAACATACCTCAGTCAACTGTATCAAAGCATCTAGGTATTTTAAAAAATGCAGGTTTAATTGAAGGAGAAAGAAGTGGACTTGAGGTTATATACAGTATTGTAGATGATGGAGTAAAGAATATGATTCTTTCACTGATGGCAGAGTAACTAAACTTTTGGAGGTGAGCCTATTGAATAATTTTATTTTTACTTTCTTTTCTCTCTTTTTAGTGTGGTTTTCCTTAAGCTACCCACTTACAAATCAAGAAATCATATTTGGTTTAATTCTATCCTTATTCATATCAGTTTTAACTCAATATTATAACCAAAAGAGTAAAAGTTTTAAAATAAAATCTCTCTACCATTTAATAAAATATTTTATTGTATTTTTAATTGAATTAGTTAAGGCTAATTTGAATATGGCAAGAATTGTTATAACACCTTCGCTTCCTATTTCACCAAAGATATATGAAGTTAAAACAGAGCTAAAATCCAACATAGCAAAGGCTCTTCTTGCAAATTCAATAACATTAACTCCAGGGACAATTTCAGTTGATTTAGATGAAGATACTATTTATATACACGTTGTTGAAGGTGAAAAGGTTGATGATGTAGAGGGCTTAAAGGGACCCTTTGAAAAAATACTGAAGGAGGCATTTGAATAATGTTTTATGTAACAATAGCACTTATTGTTTTGGGAATGCTTCTTAGCATTATTAGATTGGTCAAGGGAGATTCAATAGAAAGCAGAGTTGTTGCAATAGATGTTTTAACAACAATAACATCAAGCTTAATTATTGTATTTGCATTTTTAACAGACAATACGCTCCTTATAGATGTTGCTCTTGTGTATGGGCTTTTATCCTTTGTTGGCGTTGTTGCTGTTGCACGTTATTTAGAGGGAGGAATTTAATATGCAATATGTTGGTTGGTTTTTTATATTAGTTGGGGCGACCTTTTCGTTTCTTGCGGGCCTTGGTATATATAGAATGCCAGATGTACTTAATCAGTCCCAAGCTGGAACAAAGGCATCAACACTTGGAATATTGGCACTGCTTGTAGGGTTTTCCCTATTAAATCCACAAGCTTCACCAAAGCTTATTCTAATGGCACTATTTTTCCTATTTTCATCTCCAATTGCATCCCACGCAATATGTAAGGCTGCACTTAGGAGAAATAAAGCAAACTTTATATTAGATTCAAATCCTCTTTTAAAGGAGGGAGAAGTAAATGATTAATCTTGCAATTTTTATTGCTGTGGTAATGTTTTTAGGAGCGATTTGGACAGTTTTAACAGAGGATGTTTTTAAAGCCATTGTTATTTTTGGAATAGTTTCACTTATGTCTTCTGTAATGTTTTTATTAATGCAGGCACCCGATGTTGCTATAACTGAAGCAGCAATAGGTTCAGGTATAACAACAGCATTATTTATATTCACATATAAGAAAATGGAGGAAAGAAAAGATGAAAGATGAAAAGTCTTTGTTTATCAATATAGTTGCTCTGTTAATTCTTTCATTTATGGCCTTTTATATCTATAAGGTTTCAATTGATACTGGAAGTGGAATTAAGATAACAGACAGCATTACTCCAAAGATGAGGGTGGCAGATAAATATTTAAATAAGAATGTATTAAATGAAAACAGCACCTATAAGTTTTCACAAACAGCAGAAGATACATCTGCCAACATAGTTACATCAGTTGTTGTAGACTACAGATTATTTGATACAACATTAGAGGTTATAGTTCTCTTTGTAACTATATTAGGATTTGGTTTTGTTATACCAAAGGATAAGAGAAGGGTTAAAATGCCTTCTGTAATCCTCTATAGATGGGCACCAATTCTTATGATCTTAATGCTTATGATTGGAGGATATATGTTTATTAATGGACATCTATCACCAGGGGGAGGATTCCCAGCAGGTGCTATTATATCAACTGCAGTATTAATAGGAGTTTTAGCAGGTAGAAAAACAGTAAACCATAAGACTTTAAAGGTAGTAGAGGCAGTTGCAGGAATATCAATATTTGCTATAGGAATAGCTTCCTTCTTTATTAAAGGTGTATTCTTCCAAAACTTTATAACAGGAGATAGAATAGGTGATTTATTCTCAGGTGGTCTGATACCTGTGTTTTATGGTCTTATAGCCTTTAAGGTGGCTGCAGAGCTATCAAATATTTATTTTGAATTTTATGAGGAGTGTTGATTATGACAAAAGTTTTTATATTATCTTCACTTTCCCTTGTGTTTGTTGGACTATATGGAGTTTTGACAAGAAAAAACATAGTTAAAATTCTAATAGCACTAAACATTATAGAAACAGGAATCAATATGCTCTTGGTAGCCTTTGGATATATTGAAGGTGGTTTAACTCCAATACTTCAATCAGATTTAAGTATCGCTAATTTAGAT
The DNA here is from genome assembly GCF_000430995.1 of Thermobrachium celere DSM 8682. Taxonomy (GTDB): domain Bacteria; phylum Bacillota; class Clostridia; order Clostridiales; family Caloramatoraceae; genus Thermobrachium; species Thermobrachium celere. Next base: position 1,659,394 of record NZ_HF952018.1, on the reverse strand, counting down.
AAAATGGTCGACCCTGTTCCACAGGCACTTGTTCTAACTTCAATAGTAATAGGTCTTGGAACAACAGCCTTTGCACTTGCACTTGCAATGAGATATAAAAATACCCACAACTCAATTTCAATTAGAGCAACAGATGAAGAGGGGGTAAACGTATGAATAGTATAGTGTTTTTAGTAGTAATCCCTCTAATTGCAGCATTTTTATCCCTTTTCTTAGAAAAATTAAATAAACTTGCAATGTATATAGTTACATTATTTAATTTAATATTTTCAATAACAGTTTTGATGAGTGGAAACATTCCATTTAATGTTGCAATAGGAGGATGGAGGGCACCCTTTGGTATAAACTTTGTTGTAACTGATATTACAATTTACTTTTTACTTCTTGTAAACATAGCAGCCTTAATTTCTATAACAGTGGTTAATAACATAAAGGAATATCAATTTTATTCCTTCTATTTTGTTCTTTTAGCTGCTACAAATGGTATGGTTTTAACTGGCGATATGTTTAACTTTTATCTATTCACAGAGCTTTCAACCTTTGCTATTGCAGGACTTGTTGCCTATAAAAGAGACAGGCTATCAACAGGTGCAGCACTTAAGTTTTTAATTTTATCATCAACAGCTTCCTTGTTTAGCCTTGCTTCTATTGGGCTTATTTATAAAACTTTAGGGACTTTAAACTTTGCAGATATTGCATTAAAGCTTTCTAAATTAAACCAAGCATCCTATAATCTAATTTTAATTTTGTTCTTATCAAGTATGCTTGTAGAACTTAAAATATTCCCATTTAATCTTTGGGTTGTTAAGTCCTATGAAGGTTCAATTACTTCGGTAAATATGTTTACACACGGAATGCTTGGTACTGCTGGAATTTATGGTGCAATAAGAATACTGTTAATTGTCTTTCCAAATATGTATAGTACAAATATTTCAAAGGTATTAATCATCCTTTCAGTATTTACAGTGCTAATAGGCGAAGTTGGAGCACTTAAAGAAAAGAATTTGGTTAAAATACTTGCCTTTTCTTCAATGGCTCAAATGGGAGTATTTATGTTTGGTATAGCCTTAGGAAGCTTTGAGTCTATAAAGGGTGCATTATATATTGTTGTATCTAACTATCTTGCAAAATTAGTGATGTTTTTAGTTACTAAACAATATTCAAATGCAGTGGAAAGTAAAAACTATATTGATATGAAGGGACTTGGTAGAAAATACCCAATTCTTGCAATATCATTTACAATAGCAGCCCTTAGCCTTATGGGTATGCCATTCTTTGCAGGTTTTTGGGGAAAGTTTTCAATAGTTGTAAGTGCACTTGCATTAGGTAAGCTATCTACCATAGGTATAGCAATTCTCCTAATTGCATCAGTTGTTGAAGGTGTGTATTACTTAAGAATTTCACACACATTCTTTGCAGAAAAGGATGTGAATAGTGTGAATATTTCAAGAGTCTACTCCCTAATTCCATTTGTTTTAGCTGCTATTATATTAGCAATAGGTATATATCCAAACTTTATTGAACAGATTTTATGGAATGTAATTGATGAAATAAAGAACGCACCAGATAAGTATATAAACATAATTTTATCATTAAAGTGAGGTTGAGAATATGATAGAGCTGCTTTTAGTTCCTCTAATTACAACTCTCGTGTTGGCATTTTTTATTAGATATAAAAGAATAACTTGGACTTTGTTTTTAGCTGCCAATGGTTTTGTACTATACAAACTCTACTCAATTTATGGAATATGGAATTTAAGCTACAAGGTAGATACAGCCTATAAAATATTAGGAGCAGAGCTAACTTTAGGAGTTTCCAATAATCCGATAGGATGGTATTTTGCATTTTTCTCTGCCTTAATAACTTTATTAATTTCACTGTTTTCAATAGGCTTTAATAAAAATTCAAGGAGCAATGTATCTGTTATTTGGATGCTTATTATATTTTCTAATCTTGGTATCTTCTTTGCACAGGATTGGGTTACCTTCTTTATGATGTGGGAACTTATGGGATGGACAAGTTTCTTTGCAATTACAAATGGCAAGGATAAAGCATTAGATGGAGCAAAATACTACTTAGCATTATCACTATTTGGTGCTGCACTTATGCTGATTGCCATATCAGTTTTAGCTCAATATACAGGTACTTTTCAAATATTTGCATCAGCCTATGGGCTACTACAGATAATAAATTCTTCAACAAAACTTGGAATAGGGATTTTGCTATTGTTTTTAACAACATTTTTAATAAAATCAGCAATATTCCCATTCTATATGTGGCCTCAGAAGGTCTATTCAGAAGGGCCAGAGGACTACATTACATTTATGTCTTCTGTAATGATTAAATATGGAATTTATCCAATGGCTATATTTATTGTTCCTGTAGTAGGTAGTGCAGACCTTCCTATGATATTAAACACAGGTAATGTACTTCAATATACAATAGGTTATCTTGGAGCAATAAGTGCAATACTTGGAACTATACTTGCCATATTTCAAACTGATATGAAAAAACTATTTGCATATTCTTCAGTTGCAAATATGGGGTATATTCTACTTGGATTTTCTTCAATGACTATAGTTGGATTTGAAGGTTCACTATTTCATGTTGTAAACCATATGATTTTAAAGGCAGCTATATTTTTAACACTTGCAGCAGTAGTTTTTAGAACTGGAGAAAGTGAAATGCATAAATTAGGTGGACTTGTTTACAGAATGCCACTTACATTTATGACATTTCTTCTTGGAATAATAGCTGCAGCAGGTATACCACCACTTAATGGATTTGGTTCTAAGTGGATGATAATACAGGCACTTATGTCAAAGAGGATGGTTGTTTTTGCTATAGCAATGATATTTGCTTCAACAGGTGCGTTTATGTATCTATTTAGGGCACTTGCTTCAATATTCTTAGGGCAGCTTCCTGATAGATATAAGGATGTAAAGGAAGTACCACCTACTATGGCAATTCCAATGTTTATTATGATGGTTATAATGCTATTAACTGGAGTAGTGCCAGGTGTAGTTATGAAGCCACTTACATCAGCATTAAAGGCAGTAGGATATAACGTTGAAGTAGCTTCTTGGACTACGCTTGAGGGAAGTTTAAAAAATTCAGTTATAGACCTTAAAATTGTATTCTATATGTTTGTTGCAGGAGTAATAATATCAGCCCTAATGTACTTCTTTGGTAATAAATCAGAGAAGGTTCCTCAAAATGATAACTATACAGCAGGTGAATATCCAGAAGAGTGGGGAGTAGATGCGGATAGGTTTAACTACTCATATGCCTTCTATCAGCCATTTAAAGAGATGTTTGAACCTCTACTTGAATCTGTATCAATAGATGGTTTCTTTGCAAGTATAGGAAGAAATTTTGAATTTTTAAGTTCAACAATTCAAGGACTATTTAAAAGAGGAGAAGGTGCAGTACTTTTATTTAGTATAGGAGTTCTCCTATTGATATTAGGAGGGTTGATTATATGATGGCGGTATTAAGGGTATTTTTATTTGGTATATTTGCGATATTTATAGGACTACTTTTTATGGGAATTGGAAGAAAGGTTATTGCAAGGATTCAGCTAAGATATGGTCCACCATTTTATCAAGCCTTTCTTGATGTTGGAAAATTATTTGCAAGAAAATCTATAACACACAATTTTGTAATGGATTTAGGTATGGTTATGGCACTTGGTGGGCTTTTGGCAACAATGCTCTTTGTTCCAATTGCAGGACACGTTGCTGTAAAGACAAGTACAAATCTAATAGTGATTATGTATCTTATGGCTATAGGATATTTAGGAATGGCAATGGCTGTTGCGGCAAGTGGAAACCCTAATGCAACAATAGGTGTATCCCGTGCCCTTACTATGATGCTTGGATATGAAGTACCATTTTTTACAGTAATATTAGGGCTTATTATAGTAAATGGCACATCATCACTTGAGCTTATATCACAATCTCAAGCTGGCTCAATATTAAATTGGAATATGATAAAATTCCCACTTGCCTTTATTGCAGCAGAAATAGCACTTCAGGCTATGATGGGTGAAAAGCCCTTTGATGCAATGATTGCACCTGCAGAAATTGCATCAGGTCCTATGGTTGAATTAAGTGGTAAATATCTTGGACTTGCCTTTTTAACTCATGCAGTATCAATATTTGTTGAAACTGCAATCATAGTAAATCTATTTATGGGCGGTGCAAGTAATATATTTACATTTGTTTTAAAGCAGTTTGAGATATATCTAATAACAATATTTATTGAAGCAGTATTTCCAAGATTTAAAATTGAACAGGCTGTTAAGTTCCTATGGACTGTTCCAATTGGAATTGCAGTGCTTCAACTTCTTCTAATTCTTCTTTAATAGGAGGTGTTTTAGATGCAGGAATTAAAAGTGGAAAAAAAGAGAAGCTGTATGGATAATATCATAGATTTTTTTAGAAAAAGATCAATTTGGATGCTTCACTACTGAACAGGTTGTGGAGCGGTGGAGTTACCACCAGCAATGACATCCAGGTGGGATGTTGAAAGATTTGGAGTAGGTCCTATGGCTACACCAAGACAGGCAGATGTACTCCTTGTTACAGGGTATGTTTCCTTAAAGACTTTAAAGAGGATTATAAGAACCTATGAACAAATGCCTGAACCAAAATGGGTATTGGCCTTTGGTTCTTGTACAGTAAATGGAGGAATCTATTGGGATTCATATAATACAATAACAAACTTAGCAGAGTATATTCCAGTTGATATTACTGTGTCTGGCTGTATGCCAAGACCAGAGGCTGTAATTGATGCACTTCAAACATTAATGAAGATGATTCAATCTGGAGAAGCAGGGGCTTATAAAAAGTATAAAGAAAACTATGAATACTATAAAGCAAATCAAGATAGGGTACTTAAAAAGACAGTACCTGTATTAGGACAAACTCCTAAAAATGATTTGGAGGGAAAAGATGAAGATGCAAAAGAGTGATATTGTGAAACTATTACTTGATAGAGGATATAGTGTTTTTGATTTATACCATAACCAAATAGCCCTTGCGGTTAAAAAGGAAAACCTATTAAATGACCTAATATTTTTAAGAAGCATAGGATTTGAACATCTATCATTTATTACAGCAGTTGATTTTATTGATGAAGGTGAGTTTGAGGTTGTATATCATATATGGTCCTATACACATAAAGTACACATTTTAGTAAAGGTTAGGGTGGATAGAAATAATCCTGTAGTTCCAACAATAATTAACCTTTGGGAACAGGCACAATTTTATGAACAAGAGGTACACGAATTCTTTGGAATTAAGTTTGAGGGTAATAATGATCTATCACCTCTATTTTTAGAAAACTGGGTGGATATACCACCTCTTAGAAAGGATTTTGATACAAGGGAATTTTCAATAAGGCTTTATGATGCAGAAGTAGACGGAGGTGATAGATAATGGACGCACCATCATATACACTAAGTAAAATAGCTGAAAGGGATAATTTAGCAGTATATGAATTGTTTTTTGGCCCAAACCATCCTGGTATGCACGGAAATTTTGGATATGTTTTAGAGATGATAGGAACTGAAATAGTTAAGGTAAGACCAAATGCAGGACACCTTCATAGAGGATTTGAGAAGCTAATGGAACAAAAACTATGGGTACAAAACATTGCACTTGTTCCAAGAATATGTGTTGTTGATCCAGACCCAAATGAAGTTGCCTACTGCACAGCAATAGAAAAGATTATGGGAGTAGATATTCCAGATAGGGCAAAGTTTATAAGAACAATAACCCTTGAAATGAGTAGGTTAACTTCATTTTTAATGGGAATGGGGGCACTTGGTGCAGCACTTGGTCTATATACACCAATGTATATAATGATGGCAGACAGGGATTTAATTCTTGATCTATTTGAATGGCTTACAGGTGCAAGAATTTATCACATTTTCAATATTCCAGGTGGAGTGAGAAATGATCTTCCAGAAGGATGGGTAGAAAGATTGAATGAGGTATTAGATCATTTAGAAAAGAGACTTATTGAATATGATAAGCTTGTGTTTGAAAATCCAATAATTCATAAGAGGTTAAAGGGATTAGGATATATATCAAAGGAGGAGGCTATAAGGACTGGAATAACAGGACCAAACCTTAGAGCATCAGGTGCTGCCTATGATGTTAGAGTTGACGACCCTTATGCAGCATATCCATATCTTGATGTAAAGGTTATAACTCAAGATGGTGGGGATGCCTTAACTCGTGCGGTTCAAGTTAGATTAGAGTTTGAAGAGACAATAAAATTAATAAGACAGGCACTTAAGGAAATGCCAGATGGTGATGTAAGATTAAATTTAGGTAACCTTTCAATGCTTAAGGTTCCAAAGGGTGAAGCATATGCAAAGGTTGAGTCATCTAAAGGTGAGTTTGGATACTATGTTGTGTCAGATGGAGGATTAAAGCCATATAGAGTAGGAGTTAGAGGGCCATCACTTCCAGCAGGACTTTTATATGCACAAAAGCACCTACCAAAGATGAAAATAGATGATGTGGCAGCGTGGATGGCATCACTTGCAATATGTCCACCAGATATAGATAAATAGGAGGTGTTTATATGGCATTAGGTGATAAGAGTGTTTATTCTCCTCTGACGACTTTAAAAAATCTATTTAGAAGACCTGTTACTATAAAGTATCCAAAACAGATTTTAAGGGTATTTCCTAAAGATGGAGTATCTCCAACCTATAGAGGCCTTCATACAAATGATTTAGACAAATGTGTTGGATGTGCTGCATGCAAAAGGATATGTCCATTTGATGCAATAACCATGAAGGTAGTAGGTAAGAATGAACAGGGAAGAGAAATAAAAAAGCCTGTTGTAGACTATGGTAGATGTAGCTTTTGTGCCTTTTGTGTAGATGTTTGTCCAACGAATTCCCTAAAGATGTCAAGGCACTACATCTATAAGATAAAGACAGTAATGTCAATGTCGGCAAAGGATGAAGTAGAATACGTGAAGGAAAAGTTTAAAATTATGCCAGATGAAAGTTTAGGGGATGATATAGGATACAATACTGGTAAAAGTAAGAAGGTACTGGGATAAAAAAGTGCCACCCAAGTGAAATGTGACATTTTCCAATTTATGCAACAAAAATTTGCGACCTTCATACTCCTTATTAGGAGCTATAAGGTCGCCTTTTTATTGACAGTTAAACATCTTATGGCTATTATAATTTTGATTAAGTCATTTATAGTTTCCCAATACAACCTCATCAATAAGCCAATAATTATTAATCTTCCTTACTATCAAGGTTATAGGACGTCTTATTGCTACTCCATCCGATACCACTTCATTACTTGTTATTTCAATTATTTCTCCTTTTACTTTATAAGTAAGTTCATCTATCTTGTATATATTTTTTATCTCAATTCTATCGGGCCAAGGGCTTGATGTTAATCTCCCAGGAGCTTTTGAGGGGTCTTTAATCCATTTTTCTAAGAGACTATCTGTTACATAAATACTATAGTTTTCTTTAATGCTTTTAATTAATATTTCTTTTGGTGCTAAAAGAGGTACATTTTTTAGTCTTCTCCCAAAATCTTCAACTATTTTAATTACTAGATATTTTTCTTGCTTATCTACCATTTGACTAGTGCTATTAGGATTATAAATTTTAGTATAAGTATTTTCGTTGAATGCATTATATAGAAAGGCTAAAATGGTAAGATTAAGTATTAAAAATATAACCTTTTTCATGTTGCCTCCTATTAAAAAGAAATGCTATTCCATTGTTTTAAGTAATAATAGCATTAACTTGACCTTAAAAAGCTATGCATCAAATTTAAGATATAAGGTTAAAAAGAATATATTTTGTAAGTGATAAAAATGTAAAATTTAATAATAAGATAAATCATATATATTATTAGGAGGCGGTATTATGATAAGTAAAACAAATAAAATTGTTTATTCATCCTTACTTTTGGCAATAGGTATTGTTTTTCAAATAATTGGTAGAAACATACCACAATTTAATCAATTTTTAGTAGGGCCTATTATTAACAGTATTTTGATACTTACAGCCTTCATTTGTGGTAGATGGTGGGGTGTAGGAGTAGGAACATTAACACCTCTTTTAGCTTGGTTTGTTGGTCAACTGGCGACACCTCTAGCACCGTTTATCCCTTTTATTATGATTGGAAATATATTATATGTATTAACATTTTCTTTGTTTATACAGGGGAATATGATTAAAAGGGCCATAGGTGTAATATTAGGAGCCTTAATTAAGTTTGTTTTTTTAACATTTGCTTCTACGAAACTTATTAAACTTGTTGGATTGAGTTTTCCACCTAAAATTGCCAAGGTACTAGCTACAAGTATGAGCTTCCCACAACTTATAACTGCTCTTTTAGGTGGTGCATTAGCATTGATTATTATAGAGTTATTAAGAAGGAGAAGGGTTATTTAGAATAAAAAAACAGAGCATCTAATTTAGAAGATGCTCTGTTTTTTATTAGTTTGATGCCTTAACCTCTGTCCATATTCTATCATATTCTGATAAGTAATCTGAAAGGTCTTTATAAATTTCACATCTATTTAATGTTTCTTCATCAGGATATATTGTCTTGTCATTTTTAATTTTTTCATCTAATAGTTTATATACTTCAGTATGTGGTGTTGAGTATCCAATATATTCAACGTTTTTCTTTGCAATTGCAGTTTCACACATGAAGTTTATAAACATTTCTGCTTCCTTTTTATGCTTTGATGTTTTTGGAATAACCATACAGTCTATAAATAAATTGCTACCTTCCTTTGGAATTGCAAATTCTATATCAGGGTTTTGTCTTTTCATACATACTGCATTTCCAGCCCAATCAACTGCAAGAGCAGCTTCATTTGCAATCATTTTATCCTTTATCTCATCAACTGCATAGGCAAGTACCAGTGGTTTTTGCTTTATAAGTTCCTGCTTTGCTTTTTCAAGGGCATTTTTGTCAGTAGTATTTAATGAATATCCAAGCTTTTTAAGTGTTAGTCCAATTGCTTCTCTTTGGCTATCAAGCATTAATATTTGTCCTTTATATTTTTCATTCCATAGTATATTCCAGCTATCCACAGGATCAGTTACCATTTTTTTATTGTATGCAATACCTACAGTACCCCACATATAAGGTACAGTATATTCATTGTTTGGGTCAAAATCTCTATTTTTAAATTTTGGATCTATGTATTTGTAGTTTGGTATATTTGAAAAATCCAACTTTTCAAGTAATCCTTCTCTAATCATCTTTGCTACCATATAATCTGATGGTATTACAATGTCATATGCCGTACCACCTGATTTAACTTTAGTATACATTTCTTCATTTGTTGCATAAGTTTCATAGTTTACTTTTATTCCATATCTTTGCTCAAATTCTTTAATAACGGATTCATCAATGTATTCTCCCCAGTTGTAAACATTTAAAGTTACCTTTTCTTCTTTTGAACATGACGTAAATGATAGTGCCATTGTGAACAGAACTACTATAAGTGTTACTATGGATGTTATTCTTTTTATTCTCTTCAATTACCTCATCTCCTTTGTTTCGTTATTTGTAGTTTTGTTTATTAGAATAAGAAGTACTAAAACAATTAGAAATAAAATTGTTGAAAGTGCATTTATTTCAGGCTTAATTCCACGTCTCGCCATTGAATATATTGTTATTGAAAGATTTGAAACACCATTCCCAGTTGTGAAGAAGCTTATAACAAAGTCATCAACTGACAAAGTAAATGCCAAAAGTGCACCACTTATAATTCCAGGCATAATTTCAGGTATAATTACCTTTCTTAATGCGTAGGATGGGGTTGCTCCTAAGTCGAGTGCGGCTTCATATATATTTGGGTTTAACTGTTTAAGCTTTGGTAGTACAGATAAAACAACATAAGGTAAACAGAAGGTTATATGGGCAATTATCATTGTTAATAATCCCAATTTTAATTTAAGTGCTATAAAAAGAACCATTAATGATATTGCAGTAACTATATCTGGGTTTAAAACTGGTAAATAAGTTATATTTAAAGATATTTTTTTAGTTGTTTTTTTCATGTTATGTATACCTATTGCAGCTAGTGTACCAAGTATTGTTGATACCAGTGAGGCAATAAATGCAACAGTTAATGTGTAGTACATTGCCTGCATAATTTGTCTATCACTAAATAATTGCTTATACCACTTTAAAGTAAATCCAGTAAAACTACCTCTAGATTTTGATTCATTAAATGAGAAAATAATTAGTATTAGGATGGGGGCATAAAGAAATATATAAATTAAAGCTGCATAAACTCTTTTCAATACTCTACTTACCATAGATTAACCCCCTCCTTATCCTTATCAAATTTATTCATTATTGCTATAGATATAAGAATAATTGCCATCATAACAATGGATATGGCTGATCCAAAATTCCAATCTCCTACATTAATAAACTGTCTTTCTATTAGATTTCCTATCAGAGTAAACTGTCCTCCTCCTAAAAGCCTTGATATTGCAAATGTAGTTACAGAAGGCATAAATACCATTGTAATTCCAGAGATAACACCTGGAAGGCTTAATGGGAACACAACCTTAATAAATGTAGTTAGTTTATTTGCACCTAAGTCGTAGGAGGCTTCTATTAAACTTTTATCTATTTTTATTAAAACAGTATATATTGGAAGTACCATAAAAGGTAAAAAGTTATATACCATTCCTAATATTACAGCACCATTTGTGTATAATAGGGATAGTGGTTTTATTCCAAATAAAGAAAGAAATTTGTTTATTATACCGTTTCTTTCTAATATAGTCATCCAAGCATAGGTTCTAAGCAAAAAGTTCATCCACATTGGAATGATGAAAAATAAAATCAATGTATTTCTAGCTTTTATGTTAGCCTTTGAAATTATATAAGCCATAGGATATCCTAATATTAAACATATAAGTGTGCTTACTAATGCTAGATTTATAGAACGTACAAGCACGTTTAAATAAAGTGGATCAAAGAACCTTATTAAATTATCTAGAGTAAATGAACCTTGTTTAGTTGTAAAAGCGTAAAATAGAACTAGAAATAGTGGGAGTACAGCAAATATTGTCATCCATGTTAAATATGGAATAGAGTAGGCTTGTCTTTTCATATTACTTCACCTTTTTCATAATATGAATATTTTCAGGCTCTACATCTAGGTAGACTTTTGTACCAACAGGTTCCATTTTAGTACTGTGAACTTTAAAATGGAATTCAGAAGAATTTATGATCATCTCATAATGTACTCCCTTAAATGTTACATTTTCAACATAGCCTTCAAGCTTGCCATTATTTTCCCTTGTAACTAAAATGTCCTCAGGTCTTATAACAACATCAACAGGCTCATTTTGATTAAATCCTTTATCTACACATCTAAATTTTTGTCCTAAAATTTCAACTAAACAGTCATCAAGCATAATACCATCAAGTATATTACTTTCACCTATAAATTCAGCAACAAAAGCGTTTTTAGGTTCATTATAAATATCCTCTGGGCGACCTATTTGCTGAATAGTTCCTCCATTCATTACAACTATTGTATCTGACATAGTTAATGCTTCTTCTTGGTCGTGAGTTACAAATATAAATGTAATACCAAGTGCCTGCTGCATTTTTTTAAGTTCAGTTTGCATTTCTTTTCTAAGCTTTAAATCAAGTGCTCCTAAAGGTTCATCTAATAGTAGTACCTTTGGTTCGTTTACAAGTGCTCTTGCTATTGCAACTCTTTGCTGTTGTCCACCACTTAGGGAGGATATTTCTCTATTTTCGTATCCTGTTAAATTTACCAAAGCCAGCATTTTTTTAACTCTTTCTTTTATTTCAGACTCAGATACCTTTTTTAATCTAAGACCAAATGCAATATTTTCAAATACATTAAGATGTGGGAAAAGTGCATACTTTTGAAAAACAGTATTTACCTGTCTTTTATAAGGTGGAAGATTAGTTATATCTTGTCCTTCAAAAAATATTTTTCCGCTTGTTGGAGTTTCAAAACCTCCAATTAGCCTAAGGGTTGTTGTTTTACCACATCCACTAGGTCCTAATAGAGTAATAAACTCATTTTTTCTTACATAAAGGTTTAGATTATTTAGTACAGTATTTCCTTCATATACTTTTGTTAAGTTCTGCAAATCCAAAATCTTCTCTGCCAATTTTCAGACCTCCCTTTTTAAAAATTGGTGGACTATTTATAAAAAAAATAATAAAATCTACATTATAGTTTATAATAAGTTTTAGTTAATTTTAGAATAAAAAAATGACCTTAAGTCCATAGTATTTTAGAATGTATATTCAATATAGAAAAACTAAAAATAAACTTGGACAAGGTCCTGCTAGAGTAAAAATATAAATGTATATTATATTAAACTTTTTGTTTAATATAACTAAACATCAAAAACAATTATAAGAGTTTGTTAAAAAAAGTCAAGAATTTTTTAGTATTTAGTTAATTTTTATAAAATAAAAGGGTCAGTTTAATGCTAAACTGACCTTTTTATGTGCACTTCGAATCTGTTTATACTTTATTAGTTTTATAAAAATTGTGTGTAATTATATGGAAAATGTCACATTTCACTTGGGTGGCACTTTTTGTCGTATTCAGCCATTATCTTTTTTAGGACTGTATTTTTTACATCAAAGGCTTTGTCATCAATATGAGAGATTGGAAGCACCTTTGGAGATGTACCTGTTAAAAAGCATGCTTCAAAATCATTTATTTGATCAACTTTTATTTTACGTTCAACAACTTCAAATCCTAAATTTTTAGCAATTTCAATTACCTTTATTCGCGTAATACCAACTAAAACATCCTCTTTAGGTGCTGTATATAGGGTATTGTTCTTTATAAAAAATATATTTGATCTGCTTCCTTCTGTTATTTCATCATTATTATTTACAAGAATAGCTTCATATAAATTATTTTCCTTAAGATAATTATTTATCTTTTCGCGCAACTGTGAGTTTATAACCTTTGCATTTGGATTTTCTCTTGTGGCTTTATATAGAGTTGTTTTAACTCCATTTTCATAATCGTATTCTGTTGGGTAAATTGATTTTATGAAAAATAAATATACGTTAGGATCGTTAAAGTTATTTACAACAATTTTAACATTATAGTTCTGTATATTATTTATGTTTGCTAAATGAACTATTTGCCTTTTCATTTCATTTAAATCAGCAGAATAATTAACACCTAATAGCTTTGCTGAGTTATTAAGCCTTTCTATATGGTCTTCTAGAAATACAGGCTTTCCATTTATTAATCGTATAACTTCATATATACTTGGAGATAGTTCCTTGTATATAATATCAAAGTTATTTACCTCATATTCCTTTCCATTATGCAAAAAATATTTTAAAACAGCTTCTCCCATTTAAATCACCTCGTAAGATATTTTACACTAATATCATTATTATTGCAAAATAAGTTATTTTTGGGATATGATATATGGAGAAAATTTATAAAGGAGAGATAAAATGTACGATATAGTAGTAACTACGGCATTTGGAATTGAATCTGTTACCGCAAGCGAGCTTAAAACATTAGGATATAGCGATTATAAAGTTGAAAATGGAAAGATAACATTAAAGGGAAATGATAAGGACGTTGCAAAACTTAATATGTATTTAAGAACAGCAGATAGGGTATATATAAAGCTTAATGAATTTAGGGCAGAAACCTTTGAGGACCTTTTCCAAGGAACTTTGTCTATAAACTTTCCTGATTTTCTTCCTAGAAATGCCAAGATGCATGTAATAGGAAAGTCTGTAAAGTCCAAGCTTTTTAGTGTATCAGATTGTCAGGCAATTGTAAAGAAAGCTGTTGTTGAGGCTATGAAAAGGAAGTATAAAACAGATTGGTTTAGTGAAGATGGATCTACATATAAAATAGAGGTAGCCTTACTTAAGGATATAGCGACAATAAGCCTTGATACATCAGGTATTGGACTACACAAAAGAGGATATAGAACTATGGCTGGAGAGGCACCTTTAAAGGAGACATTAGCAGCTGCTATGGTTCTTTTAAGTAAGTGGACTCCAGATAGGCAGCTTATAGATCCTTTTTGTGGATCAGGAACTATATTAATAGAGGCTGCATTAATAGGGAAAAACATAGCACCTGGATTAAATAGAAGTTTTGATGCAGAAAATTGGGCTCATATAGATAAAAAGATATGGAATCAAATTAGAGAAAAGGCAAAAAGTGAAGTAAATGATTTGGAATTTAAATTGTTAGGTCAAGATATTGATGGTAAGGTTTTAAAGGTTGCAAGAGAAAATATAAAAAGGGCTGGAGTTGAAAACTTAGTTTTTGTTCAAAAGCTACCTATGGAGGAGTTAAGTTCTAAGAAAAAATATGGGTGCATAATATGTAATCCACCATATGGTGAGAGAATTGGAGAGATAAAACAGGTTGAAAAGCTTTATAAAAGGATGGGAGAAGTCTTTAGTAAATTAGATACGTGGTCCTATTTTATATTAACAAATCACTTAGATTTTGAAAAATTATTCGGCAAAAAGGCAGATAAAAACAGAAAGCTCTATAATGGAAAGCTTTTATGTTATCTATATCAATACTTCGGACCACTACCACCAAAGAAAAAACATGAAGTTCAAAATGATTAAAACTATATAAAGCTAATTATAAAAAAATTCAATGTTAAAATTTTCGTTATTGAATGTATGATATTTAACTGTTATAATATAAATTGCTTTTTTAAAAGTGAATTTTTAAAATAAAAATTTATGTTATGGAGTGAGTGAAGTGCCAGTAAGAATAGCAATTATCGGTGGTCCGAGATGTGGAAAAACAACACTTATTCAATATCTATATGCTGAAATGAAGATAATGGGACTAAATGTTGGATGTGCTACAGAATATTCAACAGAGTATCTTAAGGACAAAGGAATGATTGAACATCTTGCAGAACAATATGGTATATATTTAGGACAGGCAAGATTGGAAAATGAACTAGAAGTTTACGATTATGCTATTACAGACTATGCAACATTCCTGCCATATATATATGGAAGGTTTATGTTAGGAAATAAAAAGAGAACAACTAAAGAAATAGAAATATTAAAGGATCTTTATGCTCTTGCAATAAGAGACCTTCCAAAGTATGATTATATATTCTTCCTGCCAAGAGAATTTGGCTATGAAAAGGATGGCGTAAGATGGCAGGATGAGGAAACAGCAATAAAGGTTGATGAAGCAGTAAAGAATTTCTTAGACGCTGAAAATGTACCTTATATTATACTTGAGGGTTCAACAAAAGAAAGAGCAAAGAAGATATTCGATATAATAGGACTTTCTAAGAGAGAAAAAGAAGAAAAGGGTGCATAAGATAGAGAGCTGTCTTAAAAGAATATACTTTTAAGACAGCTTTTTTATATATAGTTAATTTTCAAATAAATTTTGTTAAAATACAGAAAATTTATTATAATTTATATAGGGGGTGGTTTGGTGTTAAAGGCACTATTCACATACGATTATGGAAAGGAAAAGATGAAAAAGATTGAGGAATTAGGATATAAAGTTTTAATAAGGGATGAAAATAAAGTAGTATTTGAGGAAGAATTTAATGATGTTAATATACTTGTATGCTATAATCCCTTTTCTACATTAGATATAAGCTTGATGCAAAATCTAAAATGGATACAACTATCAAGCATTGGGGTAGATCAAGTGCCCAAAGATGTTGTCTTAGCAAGAAAAATTACTGTTACAAACAATAAAGGTGGTTATAGCATTCCAATTGGAGAATGGATAGTTTTAAAGATACTTGAAATGTTAAAAAACAGCAGAGAATTTTATGAAAAACAAAAGAATAAAGTATGGAAGATGGATACAAGCCTCTTAGAATTATATAATAAAACAGTTGGATTTATAGGAACAGGGACGATAGCACAGGAGGCGGCAAAAAGGCTTAAGGGTTTTGATGTTAATATACTTGGAGTAAACACTAATGGAAGGAAAGTTGAATATTTTGATGAATGTTTTAGTATGCAAAACTTGAAGGATATGCTTTCTAGATGCGATATCGTTGTAGTTGCAGTTCCATTTACTAAAGAAACTTATCATTTAATTAATGATGATATTATTTCATCAATGAAGGATGGGGTATTCTTAATAAATATAGCAAGGGGAAGTGTAATTGATACAGATGCATTAATTAAGGCGTTAAATACTAAAAAAATAAAAAAGGCAGCCCTAGATGTTTTTGAAGAAGAACCATTAAGTGAAGACAGTCCTTTATGGGATATGGAAAATGTTATTATAACTCCCCATAACTCTTGGATTTCAGAAATGAGAAACGAAAGAAGGTTTAATCTTATATATGAAAATATGAAAAGGTATATAGAAGGCAGAGAGCTTCTAAATATAGTTGATATTATAAAGGGATATTAAAGTGCCACCCATGTGAAATGTGATATTTTCCATTTGATACCATAAAAATTTACAAAGTTAAAAGAAGTGCATTAGAACTTCTTCATTGATTTAAATATAAAAAAGTCGCCTTGAATTTAAGGCGACTTTTTTAAAGAGGTTAAATACTTAATCAAATATTGTTACAAATCTAATTGAATAAAAGTCACACATAACCTTTGCATTAGATGTTGTTTCTCTAATTACAACATAGCTTACACCAACTTCTAGAAGTATTCCTTCCTTGTCGATGAAAAGATTAGTACCAATTAAGAAGTCAATCTTAACCTTTTTTCCTATTTGGGTTCTTAGGTATGCTTGAGTGAAGTTTATGTTTTTTAGTGTGGGGTCTTCATCAGGGTTAACAGGTTGGAAGGTTAGATCCTCTTGTCTGTCATCGATAAAAGGACAAGGATAGCGGTAAAAAGTAGGTACAAAATAAACTGGTTCAGCCTCTTTATTTATATTCTTCTCCTGTAGAGTTTCATTTGAAATTTTTTTGCTCATAAAGGACCTCCTTATATCAAGTTTTAGCATACAAAGGTGTTGGATTATAGAAGCAGTGTTGAGCAATTCTTGTTATATATATTCCTGTTCTTGTCTTTGGGAAGTAGGTTGCACATACTGCACTAAATGGGTTGTAATACCAAAGAGCGCTTCCGAGACCTGATAATTTATTGCCAGATAAAGCCCAGTCAGCTATTTGATAGTGGAAGTCATCTGGACGCATGTTGTATATGTTTTGAGGATTGTATTTTCCATATACTGTAGTTAGTGCACATGTAAATTGAAATGGTTGAAGAATTACTCTTCTTAAGCTGCCTTGACATACTCTAAAATATTCCCCATAACTTACATGAACTCTATTCATAACAACAGTGGCAACGGCCTTCATTCCAAATTCGCCTTCGCCTTCAGCCTCACATTTTATAAGTCTTGCAAATAGTTCTCTATCTGATAGTGGCATGTTAAGTCCTCCAAAGAATTCTAACTAATACTAATATATTCTATTTAAAGTAAAAAAGTGACATTGAGTTTATAATTACCAGTGTTAATAATTTGTTGAATGTATTGAGTTGCAGTATTAAATATATTAAAATTATAATTAAAATATGATCTAAAAGGGGTGATGGGATGAAAAAACTCCTTAGATTTTTTACAATTAACATACTAATTCTAATTGCAGTTTTATTCAGTATAAGTTCAGTTGATGCTAAAGTCGTAAAGAAGACAACAACTACAAAGAAGGTTTATTCTGCAAAAATAAATCATGTAGAGATTTTGGCAACTAGGTATAAAACAGTATTAAACGCTCAAATGAAAAATAAAGTTTCAAAGATAGCTCTTTCATCTAATGGGTATAATGTAGCTATAACTGATAGTGCACTAAAGAAGGCATTAAATGAAACAAGTAGTATTAATAATGTGGATAGAGTATATATAACAAAAGTGTTTGTTAAAAAAAGATTTATAGGATATACTTTAAAGATTCAGTACAAGATACAAACAGCTCAAAACAATGTAAATTCAAATAATGTACAAGCTATATATGAAACTGAAACATATAAAAAATCTCTTAATTTTTTTCTTCTGGATAAACATAAGGAGGATATAAATAAGCTAAGTTATGAGATTGCAAAGGCTATATTTGATGCAAGAACTTCTATTTATATTCCTAAAGAACTGTATTTAGGAGATATTAAAAAATTAACAGAGGCTATAGAAGATGTACTATATAGTTATTCAGACTTTGGATATCTTAGAAGAATAGGCTATACGGTAGATACAAAAGGTGCAACACTAACTTTTGGATATTCTTTAAGCCAAGATGAAATATTAAAGATGAATGTAGGTCTTTATGATGTAGTAAAGAATACTGCATCTAAAATAGAGGCACAGATAAATTCTTCAAATACTTTAGAGGAAAAAATAAAAATTATACATGATTATATTGCTTATAACTTCAATTATGATGTAGATTTCTTAAAAACAAACGATGAAGCTCAGTATGCAAGGGATTCACATGCATACTATGCGTTAACTACAAATAAAGCAATTTGTGGAGGATATTCTTCAGCATTTCAAAGGCTTACAAAGTATTTTGGAATTGAATCTTTGATAGTCATAGGAACAGCTGATGGTGATGCACATGCATGGAATAAAGTAAAGGTTGGAGATATGTGGCTACATGTAGATGTAACATTTGATGATCCTGTTGTATATGGATATCCAAATAGAAATATGATTAGATATGACTACTTCCTAAAAACAGATGAGGAGATGGCAAGAACACATAGGTGGAATTAGAAAGTATAAGGCTCCATAAAAATGGAGCTTTTTCTTTTAGGTATCTTTTCTTTTGTAGATTAATTTGATAACATAATTACAAATGACGTACAGAGGTGGTATTATGAGAATATATTCTTGGAATGTAAATGGCCTTAGGGCTATTGCCCAAAAGAATTTTTTTGAATGGATAGAGAAGGAGAAACCAGATATATTATGTATACAAGAAACAAAAATTCAAGAAAATCAGCTTAAAGATGAGTTGACTAACATAGAAGGATATTATTCCTATTTTAGTTTTGCAGATAAGAAAGGATATAGTGGTGTTGCAACTTATACAAAGATAAAGCCTATTAATGTTAAACATGGTATTGGTATTGATGAATTCGATAGGGAAGGGAGAATAGTTATAACAGAGTTTGATGAGTTTACTCTACTTAATATTTACTTTCCAAATGGTCAGATGAGTGATGAAAGGCTTGATTATAAGTTGAGATTTTATGAAGCAGTTTTAGAATATTGTAACAGCGAAGTTGAAAAAGGAAAGAAGCTAATTATATGTGGTGATTATAATACTGCCCATAGAGAAATAGATTTAAAAAATCCAAAGGCAAATGAAAAGTATTCGGGATTTTTACCTATAGAAAGGGCTTGGATAGATAGGTTTATTGAAAGTGGTTATATTGATACATATAGATATTTCTATCCAGATAAAATAGAATATACGTGGTGGAGCTATAAGTTTAAGGCAAGAGAAAAAAATATAGGATGGCGTATAGACTATCATTTTGTTTCAAAAAACTTAATAGATAAGGTAAAGGATGTAAAAATATTGACAGATGTAATGGGATCAGACCATTGTCCTATAATGCTTGAAATAGAGTGCTAATAGATTATTTTTAGACTTTTATATAGAAAGCCCCATGAATGAAATATAAACAAATCATTCATGGGGCTTTTCGTATAAAAAATTTAAAATTTGGGCACAATTAAAAGGGAATTTTTGTTATGAGGGTGGTTATATGATTATTGGAATCCCAAATGCACTTTTAAATATTAAGTATCGTGATGCTATACAGGAATTCTTTCAAAACATTGGTGTTACGACTTTTGTAAGTCCAAAGACAAACAAAGAGATACTAGATTTAGGAGTTTTAAACTGTGTTGATGAAGCGTGTCTTCCAGTTAAAGTATTCCATGGACATGTAGAGTATCTAAGAGATAGATGTGACTTTATATTAGTACCTAGAATAATGAAGCTACAAAAAAATGAATTTATATGCCCAAAGTTTTGTGGATTACCAGAGATGATAAAGTATTCATTAGATATAAAAAATATCATTGCACCAACTATAGTTGCATATGACAATAAAACATTAAAAAAATCCCTATATGAATTGGTAAAACCATTAAATATAAAAAAAGAAAAGTTTGAAAAGGCCTTTGAAGCATTTAAAAGCAATCTTTATAAATATAGAAATCTAGATTATAAAAATAGCGACTTAAAAGTATTATTGTTAGGACACCCATATTTAATATACGACGACTTCATAAATATGAATATCATTAAAAAATTAAAGGCCTTTGGAGTATCGGTTTATACAGAAGACAACGTTGATTTTTATGATTATACATATAGGTTAATTAAAAAGCCCTTTTGGACCTTTTTAAGAAACACATATAACTGTGCAATATCTCTTATAGAAACAGGAAAAATAGATGGAATAATATATGTATCCTCCTTTGCCTGTGGTATAGATTCATTTTCTATTGACTTAATTAAAAAAGATATAGGAAGTTTCCCATATCTAGTCTTAAAAATAGATGAACACACAGGCGAAGCGGGTATTGATACAAGACTTGAAGCTTTTGTTGATTTGCTAAAAAGGAGGGCCAAGAATGAATATAACTTTTCCACACTTGGGTAACACATATATTGCAGCTAAAGTTTTGTTTGAAGGTCTTGGAGTTGACTACACAATACCACCTCTTTCTTCAAAGAAAACATTAGAGATAGGCTGTTTATACTCTCCTGATGATGTCTGTTTGCCCTTTAAAATTATGATTGGAAACTATGTTGAAAGTATACAAAGGGGAGCCGATACTGTTCTTATTACAGGAAGCTGTGGCCCTTGTAGATTTGGAGAATATTGTGAACTTCAAAAGAAAATACTCTTATCTTTAGATAAGGATATAAAGTTTATAGTTATCGACGAACCAGCAAAGATAGGTATAAGAGAATTTTTAAATAGATTAAGTATGGTGGCAAAGGATAGTAAACTATCAAAAGCTAAAAAAATAAAAGCCTTATCGATGGCTGTAAAAACCATCAATTTAATTGATAACATAGAAAAAGAGTGTAGATTTTTTGCAGGATTTGAGAAAAATAAAGGAGAGTTTGCAAGGCTTTTAAAAACAGTAAAATTGGAGGCAATTGAAGCTAAAGGTGCAGAAAAAACCTTAAAGGTTTTAGAAGAGCACTATGAAAAGCTTAAAAAGATAGAGATAGATAATTTTAAAAATCCAATTAAGATAGGCATAATTGGAGAAATATATACCATAATAGATCCATTATCTAATATGTATATAGAAGATATACTTATGAATTTAGGAGTATCAACAAGAAGAACATTATATCCGAGCTGGTGGGTTAAAAATACTGTGCTTTCTGGTCTTAAAATCAATTTTAGCAAGATATATAAAGAAAGCAAAGAGTATTTAGGCCTATGTATAGGAGGTCATGCAAGGGAGTGTATAGGTGAAGCAATATTAAACTATAAGCATGGTTTTGATGGGCTTATTCAAATTTTCCCAGTTGGTTGTATGCCTGAGATTGTATCTAAGGCTATTTTGCCAGATATTGAAAGAAGATACGGTATACCAATTTTATCATTAGTTGTTGATGAGATGACTGGTGAAGCAGGTTACTATACACGTGTTGAAGCCTTTTTAGATCTAATCGAGGGGAGGAAGAAATTATGTATTTAGGAATAGATGTAGGATCTGTTAGTACAGATATAGTTGTTTTAGATGAAAAACTAAATGTTATGCATAAATTATATTTAAGAACAAAGGGAAGACCAATTAAAGCAGTACAAGAGGGGTTATATGAACTTAGTAAGTATTATAAAGATAGTGATATAAAGGCAGTAGGTACAACAGGTAGTGGAAGATATCTAACAAAAGTTTTAGTTGGTGCAGATATAGCCAAAAACGAGATAACAGCCCATGCAATAGCAGCAATAAATTTAGATAGAGAAGTTAGAACTATTATTGAAATAGGGGGACAAGATAGTAAGATAATAACAATTGAAAATGGAGTTGTTACGGATTTTGCAATGAATACCGTGTGTGCTGCAGGGACAGGTTCCTTTTTAGATAGGCAAGCTGAAAGGCTTGAAATACCTATTGAAAAGTTTGGTGAATATGCATTAAAATCCAAAAATCCAGTTAGAATAGCAGGAAGATGTGCTGTTTTTGCAGAGTCCGATATGATACACAAACAGCAGTTAGGCTATGATGTAAGTGATATTATAGCTGGGCTATGTAATGCTCTTGCAAGAAATTTTATTAGCAATGTTGCAAAGGGTAAGGATATAAAGCCAAAGATATTTTTCCAAGGTGGAGTAGCAGCAAATATTGGAATGAAGAAGGCCTTCGAAGAGATCTTGAACATGGAAATTTATGTACCAGAGCACCACGATGTTATGGGGGCAATTGGAGCAGCTATACTTGCAAAAGAGCAAATTGAGGATATAGGAAAAACTTCCTTTAGAGGATTTAGAATATATGATATGTCAGTTAAACCAAATACTTTTAAGTGCAATGGTTGTTCAAATATGTGCGAGATAGTCGAACTAAAGGAAAATGATATAAATATTGGATATTTTGGTGACAAATGTGGACGATGGAGTAGGGTTGCTGTATAATATTTTTAGGTGATTTTATGAACAGAATAGGAGAAATTGACCTGTTTAGAACTATTGCTATTATATTGATGATTATTTTTCATTTTGTTTATGATTTAAATGAGTTTGTAGGTGTCGATATAAACTATGAAACAGGAATTTGGTATTTTTTAGGTAAAGCAGCAGGTTTGCTTTTTATAATAATTTCAGGAATAAGCAGTAACTTTAGCAAAAAACCTATTAAAAATGCTTTTAAAATTTTTATATATGCTTTTTTGATAAATATAATTTCATATATTTTATTTAAAGATAGTTATATTAGATTTGGTGTTTTACATTTTTTAGGAACAATGACTATATTTTCTGTTATACTTAACAAAGTTAAAACATATTTATTAATTTTAATACAAGTTTTAGCGTATATTATATATCGCGTGGTACTACATGTATTTGTTAGTACATATTTACTTATACCTTTTGGGTTCACGTATTCTGGATTTGTTTCTATAGATTATTATCCTATTATTCCGTATATTATTTATTATATTTTAGGAATTTTAATCTATAGGTTAGTTTATAAAAAGGGCAAAAGAATTTTACCTATAGAAATTAAATCGAGAATAATTGAAGGTATTAGTAAAAAGTCATTAGAAATATATCTACTACATCAGCCTGTCATATTATTAGTTTTATATTTTATGAAACTTATATAAAAATTAACATCATTAACACTAAGTTTATTGTTTAAATGTGGCTGCACCCTCCAAAAATAATATTAGATAAAATAAAAGGAGGTGCAGCTTTATGTATTTAAAACCAATTGAACCATTTAGGGAATTTGATAGATTAAGAAGACAGTTAGACAGCCTTTTTTCTTATGAAGAATTTGAAAGGCCTAGAATAGATGTAATTGAAACTGAAAAAGAAGTGAAGGTTAAGGCAGAAATTCCTGGTATATCAAAGGATGATCTAGATATAGTTGTATATGATGAAGAGGTTAGAATTTCAGGTGAGTTTAAAAAGTCTGATGAGTATAAGGACGAAAATCTAAGAAGAGTAGAAAGATATTACGGAAGCTTTTCAAGAGTTGTGCCTCTTCCTTCTGAAGTAAAATCAGAAGAGGCAAAGGCAGACTACAAGGATGGAATATTAACCATTACAATACCAAAGGCTGATGTACAGTCAAGTAGAGGTAAAAGGATTAAGCTGCAGTGAGGCAATATCCTCACTGCTTTTTAGTATAATAAAATGATTTTATTTGAAAATAAATTATTTCCATATAATGCGATATTATGATATAATTAAAATAAACAATAGAAAATAGTTATTTATTTAAAAATTCTATAGACGGAGGTGTACTATGAAGGTTAAAATAAAAGATGAGGTACTAAAGGAGCTTAAGGAAGAGCTTGAAAAAAGGGGAAAGACAGCTGTTAGAATAACACTAGAAGGTTTTGGATGAGCAGGACCAAGATTTGGAGTTGTTCTGGATGAGCAACGTGAAAATGATGAAGTTTATGAGTATGAAGGGGTAAAGTTTGTTGCAGAGGATGAATTTGCATTTTTAATTAATGGATTTGAAATAAATAAGGATTATAGAGGATTTAGAATAGGTGGTAGAAGCAGCTGTTAGGGGTTGAATTTCAACCCCTTTTATTTTGGAGGTGTAAATGTGATTACTAGCAATTGTAAAAAGTGTTTGTTTTTCAAAGAAGGTAAATGTAATGGAGAGGATAACAGTTGTATATGTAAGTTTTGTCCAAGAAACCTAAGTATGTGCATTATAACTAGATGGTGTAGAGAAACTGAATCGCCTGTAGTCTTTGAAGATTGATAAAAATATTTAACTTCCCCTATATTTTATTAAAAATTATATCAAAATGTTTTAAATTATGATATAATTTTGACAAAAGGGATTAAAGGGGGATTTTATGAAGAATCACTACAGATTACATTATTTCTTCATATTTATCTTTATATGCTTTATTACATTTGGATTTGTACATGATGGTTTCCTAAATGTCTTTGAAGGATTAATTAAAATAATTAAAGAGCCAGATATATTAATAACAGACTATTTTGAAGTTGGAGGCATTGGAGCAACCTTTGTTAATGCAGGGTTAATAGGTATAATAAATACAATTATATTTCTAATTCTAAAGGCAAAACCAAATGGAGCAATAATTGCAGCTATATGGACTAGTGTTGGTTTTGCAATGTTTGGTAAAAATATAGTTAATATTTGGCCAGTTATGTTTGGAGTATGGCTGTATTCAAAATATAAAAAAGAAAGTTTTTTAAATTATGCATTGATTGCTATCTTTTCAACAAATCTTTCTCCTACACTCATTCAGTTTAAGGGACTTGAAATATTACATCCAATATTTAGTACTATGCTTGGTGTAGGCATATCAATTCTATTAGGTTTTATATTTCCACCTCTTGCTGCATACTGCTTAAAGTTCCATCAGGGATATTGTTTATATAACACAGGACTTACAGCAGGATTTATTGCAACGGTTCTTGTAAGTAATGTTAGGGCATTTGGTGGAGATATTCCAAAGAGGCTTTTGTGGTATAATAAAAATGATGTCGGAGTAGAGTTTATTTTGATGCTGGTATTTTTATTGATGATTTTATTTTCACTTAAAATTTCAGGTAAATTAAAAATAGATAGTATAAGGGAATTAAATAAAACATCAGGTAAACTTGTAACTGATTTTACAGTTCTTTATGGAGAAGAAGTTGCACTGCTTAATATGGGGATTATGGGGATATTTTATATGATTTTTATCCTACTAATTAGTAACTTAAATGGTCCAACAATTGGAGCTTTATTTACTATAGTAGGTTTTGCTGCTTTAGGAAAACATTTTAATAACACATTGCCTGTTGTATTTGGAGCAGCAATATCATCGTATTTAAATGTACACAGTGTAACTTCTCCAGCAGTGGTTCTAGCTATGTTATTTTGCACAACACTAGCACCTATAAGTGGTGAATTTGGAGTGCTATGGGGTGTTTTAGCAGGATTTTTACATGTATCTATGTCTTTAAGCGTTGGATATTTACATGGAGGAATTAACTTATATAACAACGGTTTTGCAGGTGGACTTGTAGCTATGTTTTTAATTCCATTGATAAATGCATTTGAAAGGAGAAATGCATAAAATGTTAAGCAAAGAAAGAAGCAAAATATTAAAGATCGTAGACGAAGTATATAAATATTTTATAGAGCATACTCATACATGCCACATTACATCTACAATAGATTTTAATGAGGCAGAAACAAATATAAAATTTAAGGTTAGGCTAAAGGATAAAAAAGAGATGCAGGATGTTATAGAGCATTTAGATAAACTTTTTTCTGTTCAAAGATATAGAGAGGTTGAAGAGTTATATTGGAATTTGACAGGTGATTGTTATACATCAGATGAAACAAATTTAGTTGGTATGATGGTTGATGATTTTAAAATAGAGGCAGAAGATGAAGTTTTAAGGTTGTATCTAGTAAGAAGGAGGTAACGACTTGAGGGGGGCAGTTATATATTTTTCGGGAACGGGTAATACGGAGTTTGTAGCAAAGCTCTTTAAGGATGCGTTAGAACAAAAAGGTCATAGTGTAACCTTGATAGATGCTAGTAAAAAAATAAGTTTTAATGATGACTATTCCTTTTTAGTTTTTGGAGGTTGTATTCATTCTGAAATGTTCCCAAAACCTTTTATGGAGTGGGTCAATGAGAAGGTTTTAAATGGAAATGGAAGAAGATGTATTGTTTTTTCAACCCAAGCAGCAAAAAGAGCATCAGGAGCAAATATATTAGCAGACATTTTAAAAAACAAAGGGTTTTCTGTTGATGTAATTGAATATATAACTATGCCTAATAATTTTTATGTTGTTGCATTTGATAAGGATAGTGAACAAGAGGTTGAAAGAAGAAAGAAGAGAGCAAAGGAATATGTCTGTGAAATTGTAGAAGATTTTTTGAATGGAAAAACAAGGATTAAGAATGTTACGCCTATTAGGAAAAAATATGCTAAATTAAGCTATGAATTATTTTTAAAATATGCAAAATCATGGGCAAGGAAAAAATTAAATGTTGACTACAGCCTTTGTGTTAGATGTTTAAAGTGTGTAAAAAATTGTCCAACTAAAAATATAAGTTTTAAAGAAAAAATAGAATTTAAAGATAATTGTATATGTTGTCAAAGGTGTATACATCAATGCCCAGTTAATGCATTTATCTATAAGGGAAAGCATTTTGAACAATATAAAATATGATACATGTGTTTTAGGTGATAGAATGAGTAGGTTGATAAAGATAAGATTAGAAGATGTTTCAGGTAATGAATTGGATTTAAAAGAGGTTGAAGTAGTAAAGGGTGGAGGAATAAAGGGATCATATAAAAAAGGGAAGGAATTGTTAGATTGTGCAGTTTATTTTGATGAGCCATTGAATCCAAAGGGACTATGTTCTAAAAGGTATAAATATAATATTTTACTTGATGAAAAGCTAGATTTAAAATTAGGACAGATATTTAAAATAGGACAAATTAATTTTGAAGTTGTAAGAAAAAAGGAATGTTTTAAAGAGTGTATTCTTGTACAAGATGGTAGTTATTGCCCGTTAAGATCAGCTGTGTTTATAAGGGCTATTCAAGATGGAGTTATAAAAATAGGTGATGAAATAAAGTTATAAAAAAGTAAATATGGGCATAAAGCCCATATTTACTTTTTAGCTAATTTTTTGTAGATTAGGATGAGTCCAGAGAGACCTACAAGGGCATAGATAACTCTTGAAAGGATAGCTTCTGGGCCACCAAATATAGTTGCAACTAGGTCTAAATTAAAGAAGCCTATGAGTCCCCAATTGATGGCACCAATAAGTACAAGAACATATGCAACCTTGCAGAGTTTATCCATAGTGGACCTCCTAATATTACTTACACTATAATTATATTTAATGTATAATATAAATATTACTAAACATATAATTATTTGGGAGGTGTATATGTTGAAAAGGATTATTAATTTGATAATATTCATGCTATTGGTATTTGGTCTTTTGATGGTATATAAAAACATAGAGAAGAACAAAGGTTTAAATATAGAGGCTATAAATAAGCTTTCAGATATAAAGCTAGAGGATGTTAAGAAAATAATAAAATCAGATGGCCTTGATTTGTCTAAAATAGATAAGGACAAACAGAATAATATACTTTCCATAATTAAAAGTTTTGATTTAATAGATTTTGATAATTTAAGTAAATTTATAAAACAAGGTAAAAATTTACAAGGATCAGCACAGAAGATATATAACGATATTATATTTAATAAATACAAGAAAAATCCAGATGAATTCATGAGGCAGATACTTAAACTTGATACAGATGAGGTATCAAAGCTCCTTAAGGTTTTTGCTGATAAATATATTGAAAAACCAAAAATGGTTGAAGATTTACAGAAATTATTAAAGGACAACAGTATGAGTGAAAGTGATAAGAAGAAAATAAAACAGCTGGTTAATGAGTTGAAAAATAATTGACTTGAAATAAAAAATATGGTACTATAATAAAAACCTTTAAAAACAGTCCAGAGAGGCTGGGAAGGTTGAGAAGATCAACGGGTGTATTATGCCTTCCCGCAGGGGAAGGATTTTTTATACCTTTAAATTAGCCCAGTGAGGCTAAAAAGGAGGAGATAATATGTTAAAGGGAAGACACCTAATTGACCCCATGGATTTTACAACTTACGAGCTTGATGAAATCTTTTCACTAGCAGAAAAGATAATTGAGGATGAAGACAGATTTAAAGATGCTTGCAGAGGAAAACTTTTAGCAACTCTTTTCTATGAACCTAGCACAAGAACAAGATTTAGTTTTGAGGCTGCAATGTTAAGGCTGGGTGGAAGTGTAATAGGCTTTTCAGAACCAAACTCATCTTCAGTTGCAAAGGGAGAAAGCATAAGAGACACAATAAGAACCATATCCTGTTATGCAGATATCGCTGTTATGAGGCATCCTAAAGAGGGAGCACCAAAACTTGCCTCAATGTACTCATCTATTCCTGTTATAAATGCAGGTGATGGTGGACACCAACATCCAACTCAAACATTAACAGATCTTCTTACAATAAAATGTCTAAAGGGCCAATTTTCAAATCTTACAATAGGTCTGTGTGGAGATTTGAAGTTTGGTAGAACTGTTCATTCCTTAATTAAGGCCATGTCAAGATATGAAAACAACAGGTTCATTTTAATATCCCCAAAGGAATTAAGAGTACCAGATTATATAAGAAAAGAAGTGTTAGATAAAAAGGGTATAGAGTATGTAGAAGTAGAAAAGTTAGAAGAGGTTATAGGAGAACTTGATATACTCTATATGACACGCATCCAAAGAGAGAGGTTCTTTAATGAAGAGGAATATTTAAGGCTTAAGGACAGCTATATACTTGATATGGAAAAGGTAAATAGGGCAAAGGAAGACATGATTATAATGCATCCACTTCCAAGGGTAAATGAGATTGACTATGAGGTAGATGAAGATAAAAGGGCCTGCTATTTTAAACAGGCAAAGTACGGAATGTACGTTAGAATGGCACTTATTATGAAACTTTTGGGGGTGGAAGAAAATGCTTAATATAGATAGCATTAAAAATGGAATTGTAATAGATCATATAAAGGCTGGTCTTGGAATACACATATTTAAATATTTAGGACTTGATAAGGCAGATTATAATGTAGCACTTATTAAAAATGCAGAGAGTAGTAAGCTTGGAAGAAAGGATATTGTAAAAATTGAGAATATAATTGATTTAAATTATGAGGTTTTAGGGCTAATAGACTCAAATATAACAATAAACATAATTGAAGATGAAGTTATAACAAAGAAGATAAAACTTACTTTGCCAGAAGAGGTTGTTGATATTATAAAGTGTAAAAATCCAAGATGTGTAACCTCCATAGAGCCTAATATAAAGCATATATTCTACCTTGTTGATAGCGAGAGAGGAGAATATAGATGCTTATACTGTGATGAGGCCTATTCAAATATGGAGGTGTAATATGAATATTTTAATTAAAAACGCAAGGGTTGTAGATTTAAATAGGGATGAAATATTAGATGTTTATATAGAAAATGGAGTAATAAAGGAAGTAGGATTAGGAATTAATAGGGAGTGTAGCATTATTGATGGGAAGGGCCTTGTGCTTCTTCCCTCATTTGTGGATATGCACTGCCATTTTAGAGACCCAGGGTTTACCTACAAGGAAGACATATTAACAGGAAGTTTAGCAGCTGTAAAGGGAGGATATACTGGAGTAAATCTAATGGGAAATACAAATCCACCCTGTTCAAATAGTAGTATTTTAGAATACGTCATATCAAAATCTAAGGAGATAAATCTAATTGATATTCATCAAACCGTTACAATCACAAGAAATATGGAAGGAACGGATATATCACATCTTGATGAATTGAAATTTCCAACAAGGTTTATATCAGATGATGGAAAGGGAGTATTAAGAAGCAAGGTTATGCTGGATGCTATGATGAAGGCAAAAAAGATGGGTATAACTGTAATTTCTCACGCAGAGGATGAGGACATTTCAAAGGTTGATACAAGGCTGTCTGAAAACATAATGACAATTAGAGATATCTCCCTTGCAAAATTTACAGGAGCATCCCTTCATGTTGCCCACGTTAGCACTAAGGAATCGATAAATGAAATAATTAGGGCAAAAAAGGAGGGTGTAAATGTTACCTGTGAGGTTACTCCCCACCATATAGCTCTATTTGATAATGATTACAAAGTTAATCCTCCAATTAGAAAAAAGGAGGATGTGGATAGATTAATATATGCAATAAAGAATGGATATGTGGATGTAATTGCAACTGACCATGCACCTCATACAAAGGAGGATAAGGAAAAGGGAGCACCTGGAATTTCAGGGCTTGAGACTGCCTTTTCGGTATGCTACACATATCTTGTAAAAGAGGGCCATATTGACTTAAAAACCCTAAGTAAGCTAATGTCTAAAAATCCATCAAAGCTTATGGGGTTAAATAAGGGACAGATAGATGTAGGATTTGATGGGGATGTTGTTTTGGTGGATTTAAATAAAAAGTATAGAGTTGATTCAAGATGTTTTGTTTCAAAGGGTAAAAACACACCCTTTAACGATATGGAGATTTATGGAGAGGTTGTAATGACAATAAAGGCAGGAAGGGTTGTTTATAAAAGAGGTGATGAAAGTGATAATAGACAAGTTGTATAAATATGTAGAAGAAAGAGGTCCTGTATGTGTTGGACTTGATACTTCAATAGATTATATACCACAAGATTTTATAAAAAAGCATAAGGATGAATATAGTGCCCTATTTGATTTCAATAGAAGGATAATAGATGCAACTGAAGATATAGCCTCCTGCTACAAGGTTCAGATAGCATATTATGAGGTACTTGGAATTTGTGGGCTTGAAGTTTATAAGAAGACTTTAGAGTATTTAAGACAAAAGGGACTTATAGCAATATGTGATATAAAGAGAAGTGACATCTCAAGTACAGCAAAGATGTATGCAAAGGCACACTTTGAAGGGGACTTTGAGGGAGATTTTATAACACTAAATCCCTATATGGGATTAGATAGCATAGATGAATATTTAGGCTATGTAAAGGATAAGGAGAAGGGCATATTTATACTCCTAAAAACCTCAAATAGAGGTTCAAGGGACATACAAATGATGAGGCTAAATGATGGCAAGAGAGTATATGAACATGTTGGAGATTTGTTCTATAAAGTGGCAAAAGAATATAAAGGTGAGTATGGATACAGCAGTATAGGTTTTGTTGTAGGATGTACTGACATACAAGAGATAGTAAATATAAGAGAAAGGTATAAAGATAGCTTCTTCTTAATACCAGGCTATGGTGCACAGGGAGGAACTAAAGAGGATGTAAGAAAACTTATGAACGGCAAAAATGGAGGAGTTGTAAATTCCTCAAGGGCAGTTCTTCTTGCATATAAAAAGTATGATGATGCCTTTGATGCGTCTGCAAGAAAAGAGGTATTAAATATGAGGGAGGAGATTTTAAATGGAATATAAAGAGGTTTTAGTCTATTCAAACATAAAGGTTGAAGAGGATATATACGTTTTAAGCTTAATAATAGGTGATGATGTTAAGGCAGGACAGTTTTATATGCTTAAGGCTTGGGATGAGGAGCCTATTCTTGCAAGGCCAATAAGTGTTCATAGTGTAGAGGATGGAGTAGTAAAGTTTGCTTATCAGGTAAAGGGAAGAGGAACAAAAATATTAAGTAGTCTAAAGCCTGAGGATAAAGTATATGTATTAGGACCTATTGGTAATGGACTTGATACACAAAAATTTAAAGGAAAAATAGCACTAATATCTGGTGGAATAGGAATTGCTCCAATGCTTCAGATAGCAAAGGGGCTAGATGGAGAGATTGACCTTTATGCAGGATTTAATAAAAGCCCCTATTTAATAGATGAATTTAGAAAGTATTGTACAAATATATATGTTACATCTGAAAAGGATGAAGGCTACTTTAAGGGATTTATAACAGAGATTTTTAATCCCTTTGAGTATAATGTTGTAATATGCTGTGGACCAGAGGTTATGATGAAGAGGGTTGTTGAGATGTGTAAAAACTATGCAACGCCTGTATATGTTCTTATGGAAAACAAAATGGCCTGTGGGGTAGGAGCTTGTCTTGGATGTGCCTGCAACACTAAGGAGGGCAAAAAAAGGGTGTGTGTAGATGGACCAGTATTTAAGGGAACGGATGTGATGTTTAGTGCTTGATGTAAAGTTTTGTGGAATAGACTTTAAAAACCCTGTACTTGTGGCATCAGGAACATTTGGCTTTGGAATGGAGTATGAAAAAATCATAGATGTATCAAGGCTTGGAGGTCTTATTACAAAGGGACTTACACTAAATAAGAAGGAAGGAAACGAAGGAATAAGGATACACGAGGTAAGGGGAGGAATGTTAAACAGCATAGGACTTCAAAATCCTGGAATAGATGAGTTCATAGAAAAATACCTTGAGGGGATGAAGAAATATGGTGTTCCAATAATAGCAAATTTAGGAGGCTCATCTATAGAGGATTATGTAAAGGGAGCAGAAAGGTTAGACAAGACAGATATAGATATGATTGAGCTTAATATATCCTGCCCTAATGTAAAAGAGGGTGGTATGAATTTTGGAATAAAATCCAGCGTTGCAAAGGAGGTTGTAAAATCTGTAAGGGCTTCAACTAAGAAGCCTCTTATGGTTAAACTATCTCCTAATGCAGAGGATATTGTTGATATGGCTGTAAAGTGTGTCGAGGCTGGAGCAGATGCTATATCATTAGTAAACACCTTTAAGGGAATGGCAATAGACATATATAAAAGAAGGCCTGTTTTTAACAACACTTTTGCAGGTTTATCAGGCCCAGCAATAAAGCCAATTGCACTAAGGATGGTATATGAGGTTTCAAAGGCAGTTGATGTGCCTGTATGTGGACTAGGTGGAATTATTGATTATAAAGATGCAGTAGAATTTA
This sequence comes from Thermobrachium celere DSM 8682, assembly GCF_000430995.1. GTDB lineage: Bacteria > Bacillota > Clostridia > Clostridiales > Caloramatoraceae > Thermobrachium > Thermobrachium celere. The sequence continues at coordinate 1,626,160 of NZ_HF952018.1, read as the reverse complement.
TTATGGCAGGTGCACATCTTATACAAATAGGTACAGCAAACTTTATGAACCCAAGGGCAAGTATTGAAATAATTGAAGGAATTGAAAGGTTTATGGAAAGGGAAAATATAAAATCCTTAGATGAGATAAGAGGAATAGTATAGGAGGGAGATTATGATTAACATATTTAAAGAGACAGAGGCAATATTAGAGGGACACTTTTTACTATCATCAGGAAGACACAGCAATAGATATATGCAGTGTGCAAAGGTACTTATGTATCCAGATAAGGCAGAGATTGTTGTAAAGGAAGTTGTTGAAAAGATAAAGGATTTAGATATAGATGTTGTGGTAGGTCCTGCAATGGGAGGAATAATAGTAGCCTATGAAATAGGAAGGCAGCTAAATAAAAGAGCAATTTTTACAGAGAGAGAAGATGGGGTTATGAATCTAAGAAGGGGATTTGAAATAAAGGAGGGAGAAAGGGTACTAATAGCAGAGGATGTAGTTACAACAGGAAAGTCATCCTTAGAGGTTGCAGAGGTTGTAAAGGAATGTGGAGGAGAGGTTGTTGGAATAGCATGTCTTGTTGATAGAACAGTAGGAGATATAGGATACAAAGTGTTTAGTGCCCTAAAGATTGATTTAGAAACCTATGATCCAGAAAGTTGTCCATTATGTAAAGAAGGAATTCCATATATAAAGCCAGGAAGTAGAAAATAGGAAGTGTCACCTAGGTGACACTTCTTGTTCTCCTGGGGTTAAAAGGTATGCATAAAATGTCCAAAGAGAAGCAGCTCCAATTATTATGTATGCAACCTTTGTATAATAAGTTGTATATCCACCAAGTATAGTTGCAAGAGGGTCATATCCTAAAAGTGCAGTAAGTCCTAAGTTTACACCTCCTACAACAACAGCAATAAGTGATAGCAAATCAATAACATGTCTATTCATATAATACCTCCCTAAATTTTTATTAGAAAAAATTTCTATTATTATGTTAACCAATTGAATAAAATAATATGTTTAATTAATATTTAGAGTCAATTATTTAACAAAATTAATTTTATAAAAGGTATTGCATAATTATAAGATTGATAGTATAATCTTAAAAGTACAGTTTAGTATGATAAAATATTAAATTGTTAAAATATGCAAAAGTATTTGCATTTTATGTGTCGTATTTTATCGAATTGTTATATTTTAAGAATATTTCAAAAATTCTTGCGGGTGTATAATTATGATGTTAAAATTATATTAAAATAAACCTTATTGAAAGGATGGGGGTAACATATGTCAAACATTCCAAGAAGGCCTGCTGTTTGGGAGGCGTTAATTCCAGTTATTGCTTTAGTGGTGTTTCTTTCAGTTACAATCATTAAATTTCAGGGAAGCCCACACATTCCACTTGTATTTGCTGCATTAGTTGCAGGACTTATGGCAATTAAAGTTGGCTACAAGTGGCAAGACTTAGAAAAGGGAATTATAGATACTATTTCAATGTCAATGCAAGCAATCATCATTCTTATGATTATAGGAACAGTAATAGGTGCATGGATAATATCAGGTACTGTTCCAGCAATGATTTATTATGGTTTAAAGATTTTATCACCAGGTATATTCTTAGTTGCAACAACAATAATATGTTGTATAGTTTCACTTGCAACAGGTAGTTCATGGACAACAGCAGGTACGGTAGGTATAGCACTTCTTGGAGTTGGACAAGGACTTGGAATTCCACTACCAATGGTTGCGGGTGCGATTATATCTGGTGCATACTTTGGAGACAAGATGTCACCACTTTCAGATACAACAAACCTTGCACCAGCAATGGCAGGAGCTACATTATTTGACCATGTAAGACACATGATATATACAACTGGTCCAAGCTTACTTATATCACTTGTTTTATATGGAATATTGGGTGCTAAGTATGCAGGTAAGGAACTTGATTATGGAAAAATAAATCAAATATTAGATGCACTTTCAAATCAATTCTCAATAAGTTTATGGCTACTTATTCCACCAATTATTGTTATTATAATGGTTGTTAAGAAGGTTCCAGCAATACCAGGATTATTTACTGGAACACTTTTAGGTGCAGTATTTGCAGCAGTATTCCAACATCAATCAATTGGTACAATTATAAATGTATTAAATGATGGTTATGTGTCAGAAACAGGTTTTGAAATAGTGGATAAGCTTCTTACTCGTGGTGGTCTTCAAAGCATGATGTATACAGTATCACTTATTCTTTGTGCTATGACATTTGGAGGTATAATGGAAAAGGCAGGATTCCTTGAAGTGCTTGCAGAAGGACTGCTTTCATTCTCAGATAGCACAGGTTCCTTAGTTCTAGTAACAATAATTTCATGTATATTTACTAACTTTGTTTCAGGAGACCAATATCTATCAATTGTTATACCAGGAAGAATGTATAAGAATGCATTTGATAAAAAAGGACTACATCCAAAGAATCTATCAAGATGCCTAGAAGATTCAGGAACATTAACATCACCACTTGTTCCATGGAATACATGTGGAGCATTTATGTACAGTACATTAGGAGTACATCCATTTGCATACCTACCATATGCATTCTTAAATCTAATTAATCCACTTGTTTCAATATTCTATGGATATACAGGAATAACTATGGAAAAGATAGATAATGTTAAAACAGAAACAGTAACTGTATAATGTATTTTGGGACCACAGAATATAAAACAAATATATTCTGTGGTCCTTTATTTTTTGTTTTAAATATGCCACAATATAATTAGGTGATAGTGTATGTTTGATGATTTTAAGTTAAATGAAGATAAGCCCTATTATCTTCAGGTTAAAGATTATGTTAAGGAGCTTATATTAAAAGGAATAATACAGGCTGATACAAGATTGCCGTCTACAAGGGAACTTTCAAAGATTTTAGGTGTTTCAAGAAATACAATCATTGAGGCCTATAATTATTTAGAAGATGAGGGATTTATATATCAGAGGAAGGCAAAGGGTTATTTTGTCTCTAAAATACAAAAGCATGAGAAAAAATCCTATAGAATTAATTGGAGAGAAAGGGTAACAAACTTAGCCATACTTTCGGATAAGCTTGATATTACAAAACATGAAGCAAGATGGGAAAAGGGGATGATTTCTTTTAAAAGCATATCCCCAGATCCTAATATATTTGATATAGATGAGCTAAAGAGAGCCTTTTTAAGTAGAATTTCAATAGAAGAAGGAAAAATATTAAACTACGGTTATGCAAAGGGTTATAGGCCTCTTATAGATGAAATAAAAAAATACTTAAAGTTAAAGGGGATATCCCTAGATGGGAAGGATGTTTTAATTACAAATGGTTATACAGAAGCATTAAATTTAGTTTTAAATGCTGTTGTTGAAAAAGATGATGTAGTGCTTTGTGAAAATCCAACCCATAGCACAGCAATAAATATAATGAAGTTAAAGGGATTAAATTTAAGGCCTATTGATATTGAGGATTATGGGCTTAATACAGATATGCTAGAAGAAAAAATTAAAAAATCAAATCCTAAATTTTTATACTTAACACCATCCTATCATAATCCTACAGGAGTTGTTTTTTCACCAGAAAATAGGCTTAAGATACTTGATATTACAAGAATGTATAAAATTCCTATAATAGAGGATGGATTTAATGAGGAGCTAAGATATTATAGTTCCCATATACTACCACTTGCTGCACTTGATGAAGGAAATAGCATAATATATATAAGTAGTTTTTCAAAGGTACTCTTCCCAGGATTAAGGATAGGATGGATACTGGCAGATGAAGAATTAATAAACTATATTGAAAGTTTAAAAAGAAGCCTTAATATACACACATCCTTTTTAGATCAAGCTATATTATACGAATATTTAAATGGTGGAAATCTTGAAAAGTATATTAATAAAGTAAAGAGGATTTACAGAGATAAGTTTGAGTGGGCACTTGAATGTGCCAAAAAGTATATTCCTCATAAAAGAATATTAGGCGAGGGAGGATTGCATCTATTTTTGGAGCTAAATAGAGCATCTTCAAGGGATGTGTTGAAGGAATGTCTAAAGAAAAATGTAATATTTACTCCAGGGGATATATTCTATATAGATGAAAAGGGAAAAAATACATTAAGGCTTGGAATATCGAGGGTAACAAACGAGGAAATAGAGAGAGGTTTTAAAATAATAGGAGATGTAGTAAAAAAAATGGAGGGATTAGAATGAAAATTGGAGTAATAATGGGTGGAATATCTACAGAAAGAGAAATATCACTAAAAACAGGAATGGAAATAGTAAATAATCTAGATAAGTCAAAATATGAAGTTATACCAATTCAAATAGATAAAAAGGAAGAGCTTATAGAAAAGGTTAAGGGAATAGACTTTGCATTTATAGCTCTTCATGGACACTTTGGAGAGGATGGAACAGTACAGGGTGTTCTTGAAACTTTAAATATACCTTATTCAGGATGTGGAGTACTATCTAGTGCAGTTTGTATGGATAAAGATATGACAAAGAGAATATTAAGATTTGGTGGACTAAATACTGCTAATTGGATAGTAGTTAGGGATTTAAATTTTGATATTAATGAGGTAAACAAAATAGGATATCCTGTTGTTGTAAAGCCAAATTCAGGTGGTTCAAGTGTTGCAACAAGGATAGTTAATAACGATAAAGAACTTATGGAGGCAGTTGAAGAGGCCCTTAAATATGATACAGAAGTTATGATAGAAGAATATATTAAGGGTGATGAGATAACTTGCCCAATACTTGATGGTAAGATGCTTCCAATACTTGCAATAAAGCCAAAATCAGCTTTCTTTGACTATACTTCAAAATATGCAGATGGTGGAGCAGATGAATTTGTTGTGGAATTTGAAAAGGAGCTTCAGCAAAAGATAGAATTTATGGCTGTTAAAACTTATGAACTTTTAAAATGCAGGGTATATGCTAGAGTGGATATGATTATAAAAGAAGGGGTACCATACATTTTAGAGGTTAACACGCTTCCAGGAATGACAAGAAACAGCCTATTCCCAAAGAGTGCAAAGGCAGCAGGAATAAGTTTTTCACAGCTACTAGATATTATAATTGAAAAATCTACAAAGTAATGTGTATTTTATAGGTTACGTTTAAGTTAAACTTAACGTAACCTATTATTTATTTTACAAAATACTTGGCTGTGGTATACTAAAATTGAGGTGATTTTATGAATGTTTTTGAAATTATATCAAACACTAACATAGACTATAAGGAAAAAAGACATCTTTTAGCGCTTGCTGCTGAGAATACTTTAAGCTATGTAAATTTAAGTGTTAAGACTGAAAAACACTTAAAAAAGGGTATTTTATGCGATATATTTGAGGGCCATGCTCCTTATAGACCAAGATATATACTTCCAGACTATGAGAAGTATATAAAAAATGGAAGTGAGTATTTAGGAATAAAACCTCCAAAGGATATGTATGAAGTGGTTAATGCACTTATGGTTATATATCAATATGTTCCATCTATAACAGGATACCCTGTCTATGTTGGACAGCTTGACTATATACTTGAAAACTTTTTAGATACTGTTTCAGAAGGAGAAGCTAGAAACCTTATTAAGATGTTATTAATAAATATAGAAAAGACTCTACCCGATGCATTTGTTCACATGAATATAGGTCCTAAGGAAACAAGAGCAGGAAGGATTATTTTAGAAATAGAAAGAGAGCTTAAAAAGGCAGTTCCAAACATATCACTTAAATATTCAAAGGAGGAAACACCTCTAGATTTTGCAAAATTCGCTGCAGAGGTAGCACTTGAGATTGGTAAACCATATTTTGTAAACCATGAGGAGATAAAGAATCTGCTAGGAGAAAACTATGGAATTGCAAGCTGTTATAATACTCTAAAGATAGGTGGAGGAAGCTATACATTAGTAAGGTTGAATTTAAAGAAGGCATCTCAGGAGGCAAAGGATTATAGAGATTTTATAGACAATGTTCTACCAAATGTAGTAGATTCTCTTTGTGAAGTAATAAACGCTAGGGCAAAGTTTATAGTTGAAGAAGCAAAATTTTTTGAAACATCCTTCCTTGCAAAAGAAGGGCTTATAGATATAAATAACTTTACTTCCATGGCAGGTATATTTGGTCTATATGAATGTATTGAAACTTTAAAAGGGCTTAAGCTTGGACATGATGAAGAAGCGCTAAAATATGGTGAAGAAATTTTAGATAAAATTAAGGAAGTAATAGATAGCAATGAAGGATATGGATGCTTTGGAACAGACGGAAAAATAGGCTTTCATGCTCAATCAGGCATTGATTCTGACATAGATGTAACTGCAGGAGTTAGAATAAAAATAGGTAATGAGCCAAGCATATATAATCAGATAAAAACAGAAGGAAGGCTTCATAAATACTTCAATACAGGTGTAAGCGATATCTATGTCTTTGACAAAACTGCAAGGCAAAATGTTGATGGAGTTATGAAAATAATAGATGCAGCAATGAAGAGTGGTATAAAAGTTTTTGCTCTAAATACAAGTGATTCAGAGCTTATAAGAATAACAGGATATCTTGTTAAAAGAAGTGATATAGAAAAGTATAATCGCGGTGAAGTGCTTCGTGAAGATACTGTAAAGCTTGGTGCAGAGAGTATAAAGAATAATAAAACATTAGATAGAAGGGTTAGAGAGGTTGAATGAAGGGGTATATAAATAAGATCATTGAAAATAGTTTTATAGATGGACCTGGAAACAGAATGGCTATATTTTTGCAGGGATGTAATATGGGTTGTCTTTATTGTCATAATCCAGAGACACAAAGAATGTGTATTAATTGTGGAAGATGTTTAGAAGTTTGTAGCCAAGGAGCCTTGAGTATAAAAGAAGGTAAAATAAATTATAATAAGCAAAAGTGTATTGGCTGTGATAGGTGTCTTGAGGTATGTAGTGAATTTTCCTCTCCTAAATATTTTGAAATGCAGTCGGATGAACTTGTTAAAATTATACTTGATAATGAAATTTTTTTAGATGGTATAACCTTTTCAGGTGGAGAGTGTACTCTTCAGACAGATTTTATTGTTGATGTTGTAGAGAAGGTTAAACAAAAAAGCAATCTTACAGCCTTTATAGATACAAATGGGCTTATAAATGAAAATGATTTAAATAGGTTGATTTCATGTGTTGATGGATTTATGATGGATGTTAAAGCAATAGATGATAATACTCATAGATTTCTAACAGGGGTTTCAAATGAAACTGTTCTTAAAAATTTAAAATTGCTTGCCAAAACAGATCTTTTATATGAGGTTAGATATGTTTTAGTAGAAGGATATAACGATAGTGTAGAGCAGGTTAAATATTTAGCAGAGCTTATAAAAAACTTAAATGATTATACTAGACTTGTACTAATACCCTTTAGACCACTTGGAGTTAAAACATATTTTAAAAATTTACCTTTATATAACAGGCAAAAGTATGATATAATTTATGACGAAATTTATAAAGTGCTTAAAGATAGAGCAATAAAAAAGGACTGATGTAGATGAAGACAAAGGGATTTATATATGCAATAGTCTCGGCTGTACTATTTGGTTCAGCCGGTATTTTTGTTAAAGAGGGATATAGCAACAATTTTTCACCTGTAGATCTATTAATGCTTCAATATATAATAGCAGGAGTAATTCTATTTATTATTTGTCTATTAAAATATAGGGAATCTTTGAAACTTAATAAAAGTTTATTTAAAAAATTATTTATACAGGGTGCAATATTTAATACCCTAATGACTGTATTTTTTTATACTTCTTTTAAATATTTAAATGCAGCTGAGGCAACCCTTCTTCTTTATACCTATCCATCAATGGTTGCGATTTATTCTTCTGTTTTTAAAAGGGTGAGAATTGGATATAAAAAAATAATATCTATAATTTTTGCGTTTGTAGGTAGTATACTTGTTTTGAATCTATTTAATATTGAATTAACTTATGATATATACAAAGGTATTATATACGGTCTATTATCTGCTGTTTTTTATTCAGCTATGAACATATATGCAGAGGAGATTGTTGAGGATGTAAATGAGCTTGTAATTACTTTTTACACAACATTATTTTCACTAATAGTATTGTTAGTATTTAATCATAACTTTATATTTAAACTACCTTATGTAGATGTTGTATCAATTAACAATGCATTAAACTTGGCTCTGTTTTGTGAAATAATTCCCCTAACTCTTTTATATGCAGCAATAAAACATATAGGTCCCGTTAACACTTCAATAATAAGTACACTTGAGATACCTTCCTCTGCTGTGCTTGGTTTTATATTTTTAAACGAGGTACTTAAACCAATACAGATAATAGGTATAGTTATAGTTGTTATGAGTATTATATATTTGAAAAGGAGTTAAAAATAAAAGGATAAGTCGAAGGGGGAGCAGAGACTTATCCTTTTATTTTTAGAAATTTAGTATATCTGATGTAACTCCTTTAAATCCGCTTATAACTTTATCTGCATCACCTAAAATTTCAGGTGATCCAACTCCAATTACCTTCATATTTGCTCGTCTTGCTGCTTCAATTCCAGCAACTGCATCTTCAAAAACACAGCATTCTTCTGGTTTTAATCCAAGTTCTTGAGCAGCTTTTAAAAATACTTCAGGATCAGGTTTTGCATTTGTAACCTTTGTCCCATCTATTACTGCATCAAAGTATGGAAGAAGATTTATGTTCTTAAGTATTGTCATTGCATTTTTACTTACAGAGCCTAATGATATCTTTATTCCCTTTTCTCTCAGCTCAGTTAGGAAATCTTTAACTCCATCTAATATTTCACTTTCATCCATTTTAGATATGTATTCAACATACCAGCCATTCTTTTTTTCAGCAAGTTTAATTTTTGTTTCTTCATCAAATTGTTTGTTCCCGATTTCAAGTAATATTTCAAGGGATTTCATTCTGCTTACACCTTTAAGTCTTTCATTATCCTCTTCTGTAAATTCAAAGCCTAATTCATTTGCAAGTCTCTTCCAAGCAAGATAGTGATATTTTGCTGTATCAACAATAACTCCATCTAGGTCAAATATACATCCTTTTATCATCCTCTTTGGCCTCCTTTTAGCTTAACTCTTAATCAATTATAACAAAAACGATTTTGTAAATAAAGTAGATTTTATACAAAAATGTTTTGAAAAAATGATAAAAAATTTTAATATATTAAATAAGTGAGAAAAGGATATGTTTTCAGACATAGAAAAATGAAGATTTTTGATGAAAAACAGAGAAAATTGAAGTTTAAATCGTCTAAAAATTTTTTCAAAAAACTATTGAAAACGTTTTTGGATTAATATATAATGAAAATGAACAAAAACGTTTACGAAACAGGAGGAGAGCAATGGACAAGTTATGGAATGTTGAACTAAAGGAATACAATTCAAATCAAAATAGAAAATATGAAACTATATTTACATTAGCAAATGGCTACAGAGGGATTAGAGGAGCAATAGAATTTTCAAAGGTAGGCGAAAGAGGAAATTTTATAGCTGGAGTATTTGATAAAAATACAGCACAAGTTACCGAAATTGTAAACTGTCAAGATCCTCTTGTGTTCAATATATATGTTGATAATGAATTAGTTGATATAGATAAGGCAAATGTTTTAGATTTCAATAGAACTTTAGATATGAAAAATGGTATTTTATATTCAAACTATAAGTTAGAACTTAAAAGTGGAAGAATTGTTGAAATAAAAACTGAAAGATTTGTAAGCAGAAAGAATGTTCATAGATGGGCAGCTAAATACACAATTATACCAGTAAACTTTAAAGCTAAGATGTTTATTGAAAATATTATAGATGGAACTGTGGTAAACAGTGCTCAGGATCCAGCATGGTTAACAAAACATTTTGAGGTAGTAGATGCTTTAGATTTAAAGCCTGGAATTGCATTAAAAACAAGAACATATGATAACAAAATTGAAATAGTTGAGGCTACAAAGGTTTTATCTAAAGATGAGCATGGAAATGTATTTAAGATAAGAAAATATGCAAAGTTAGGTGAAAGAGTAAGGGAGCTTTATGAGTTCTTTGTAGAAGAAGGTAAAGAATATGTGGTTTATAAATATGGAGTGACATATACATCAAGGGATACAAAGGAAGAGTTATTTGCAGTAGCCCATAAGGAGCTTGTTGATTTTGTAAATGAAGGTTATGAAAAGGAAAAAGAGGAACATTCAATTGTTTGGACAAAGCTTTGGGATGGAATGGATATAAAAATAAAGGGTGATGATACAGCTCAGGTGGGAATAAGGTTTAACATGTTCCAGCTTGCATCATCTGCCTATGCTGACGATCCAAGGGTAAGTGTTGCAGCAAAGGCACTTCATGGTGAAGGATATAAGGGACATGTTTTCTGGGATACAGAAATATTTATGCTTCCATTCTTTGTTTATACAAACCCTGAGGTTGCAAAGTCTTTATTAATGTACAGATATAACACATTAGATGGAGCAAGAAGAAACGCTCAGCTTAATGGATTTAAGGGAGCTCAATTCCCATGGGAGTCAGCAGATGATGGTATGGAGGTTACTCCAAAGTGGGGAGTTGATTATGACGGCAACCCAGTTAGAATATGGACAGGTGATGAGGAATATCATATAAACTCAGATATAGCCTTTGGTATATGGGAATATTTTAGAGCAACTAAAGATGAAGAGTTCCTTATAAACTATGGTACAGAAATACTTCTTGATACAGCAAAGTTCTGGAATAGTAGATTGGAATATAATGAGAAGGAAGACAGATATGAGATAAATAGGGTAATAGGACCAGATGAATTCCATGAACATGTAAATAATAATGTTTACACAAACTACCTTGCTAAATGGAATATGAAAAAGGCCCTAGAGGTTAAAGAGTGGCTAAAGGAAAAGGACTTTACAAAATATGAAACTCTATGTAATCAATTAGGAATATCAGATGTAGATTTTAAAGAATGGGAAGATAAGCTAAATAAAATATATATACCAATGGCTAAGGATGGAAAGTTGATTGAGCAATTTGAAGGATACTTTGATTTAGTGGATATACAAATTACAGAATACGATGAAAATGGAATGCCTGTATGGCCAGATTTAAAAGGATACAAGCTTCACGAAACACAACTTATAAAGCAACCTGATGTTGTTATGCTCATGCTTGTTTTAGGAGAAGAATTTGATCTAGAGTCAAAGAAGATCAATTACGAATACTACGAAAAGAGAACAATGCATAAGTCATCACTTAGCCCATCAATGTACTCAATAATGGGGCTTACTGTTGGAGATACTCAAAATTCATATAAATACTTCTTAAAAACTATACTAACAGACCTTGAAGATAATCAAGGGAATGCAGGACATGGATTACACGCTGCATCAACTGGTGGATCATGGCAAAGTGCTGTATTTGGATTTGGTGGATTTAGCGTTGATGAAAATGAAGTTCCAAACTTCAATCCATGGATACCAGATGTTTGGGAAGAATTTACTTATACAATAAACTGGAGAGGCTCAAAGGTTGTTGTTACTGTGGATAAGAATGATGTAAATATCACTTCAGAAAAGGATATTGATGTTAAGGTTTATGGTAAAGACTATAGAGTTGAGGCAAATAAAAAGTTGGTTGTATCAAGATAAGCTTAGCTGCTTTGTAGCTTGAATGGTGCTTACAGATGTAATACTATTAATATAAAAGTAATTTGTGAGGTGGATTTATGGAAAACAAGACTGTAACTATAAAGGATGTAGCAAAAAAAGCAGGTGTTTCTGTAAGCACTGTTTCAAGAGCCTTTAATAACTATAGCGATATAAATCCAGAAACAAGAGAACAAATATTAAAAATTGCAGAGGAACTTGGATATAAGCCTAATATAATTGCTAGAAGTTTAAGCTCAAATAGAAATTTTAGACTAGGCATGCTTGTAGAAGACTATGATCTATCTGGAATGCTAAATCCTCTTGTTTTTGAGATACTTATGAATTTTAAAAACACAGCTACTAAATTAGGTTATGAAACAGTGCTTTTATCAACGACATCTGATGTACAGAAAAATGAAAAGTTATCTAAACTTTTTACAGACAAGCAATTAGATGGAATGTTTATAATGGGCCTTAAAATGACAGATGAATACTATAGAGAGCTTTCTCAGATAGATAAGCCTTGTGTTCTATATGATATAAACATAAATAATCCATATGTTGGATGTGTCGGAGTTGATAATACAAAGGGAGCATTCTTAGCAGTTGAATATCTTATTAAGTTAGGTCATAAAAAGATAGGTTTTATAAATGGTCACAAGGATGCCTATGTAAGCTATGAAAGATTAGATGGATATTTTTTAGCCCATAATAGATATGGTTTAACCGTTGATAATTCATTAATAGAATATGCTGATTTTACAGATAAAGGTGCAGAAGAAGCAGTAGAAAGATTAATTAATAGGCATAGGGATGTAACTGCTATATTTTGTGCAAGTGATATCATGGCAATTGGTGTAGTAAACAGGCTAAACGACTTAGGATACTCAATACCAGATGATATATCAATAATTGGATTTGATGGTATCTATCTTTCACAGTGCATTTCACCAAAAATAACAACAGTAAAGCAGGATACAGCAAAAATTGGTGAAGCGGCAGCAAATTTACTATTTAATATAATTCAAGGACAAAGGATAGGAAGAGTAGTAATTGAACCAGAACTATTAGAGAGGGAATCAACTAAATCAGTTTAAAGCTGCATTAAGCAGTAATTATAAAAACTAAAATAAGAGGGGGAAAATATATGAAATTCAAACGCTTTGTAGCTACAGCTACAGCACTTGTAATTGCTTCATCTTTATTTGTAGGCTGCGGTAAAAAGGAAGAACAATCAACAGAGCAGCCAAAACAAGAAAAAGTTACAATTACGCTTGGTTGCTGGGGTTCATCACCTGCAGAAACACAACTTCTAGATGACCAAATTAAGAAGTTTGAAGAAACACATCCAAACATTAAGATTGAAAAGCAAGTTATAACTGGCGACTACAACCAAGCAATGCAAGCAAAGATAGCTTCAAAGACTGAACCAGATGTTTATTACCTTGATGTATTCCAAGCACCAGCTTACATATCAAAGGGAGTTGTAGAACCATTAGACAGCTACCTTGATATGGAAGATGTAAAGGACTTTGAAGAGTTCCTACTAGAAGGATTTAAGAAGGATGGCAAAATTTATGGACTTCCAAAAGACTTCAACTCACTTGCAATATTCTATAACAAAGAAATGTTTGAGAAGGCAGGAGTTAAGGAACCAACTACTTGGGCAGAACTTGAAGAGGCTGCAAAGAAGCTAACTAAGGATGGAGTATATGGAATGGCTCTAAGTGCTGATGCAGCAAGATTTATACCATTTATGCTTCAAGCTGGAGGAAAGATTAACGAAGGTGATAATGTAGCATTTAACACTCCAGAGGCTGCAAAGGGATTAGATTTCTATTTCTCATTAATTAAGAAGGGATATGCAAAGCAACCAAAGGATCTTGGAGAAGGTTGGAATGGAGATGCTCTAGCTCACAAGAAGGTTGCTATGGTTATAGAAGGTGGCTGGATGATTCCATTTATGAAGGATGCAGGTCCAGATGTTAAGTATGGTATAGCTAAGCTTCCAAAGGGAGATAAGGAAGGAAACCTTGCATTTACAGTTGCATATGCTATGAGTGTAAATTCAAAGCATAAGAAGGAAGCTGCTGAAGTAATTAAGTTCTTAACAGGAAAAGAAGCATTAAAGATGGTTGCAGAAAGTGGTCTTGCTATTCCATCAAGAAAGTCAATGGAAAAGCTATATACAGAAAAATATCCAGAAAGAACTCCACTTGTAGAAGGTACAAAGGGTGCACAAGTATTCCAATTTGGTGCTAATACAACTAAGATTATGGATGCTTTAAACAAAGCTGGTGAAAAACTATTATTTAATAAAGTAAAAGATGGCAAGGCTGCATTAGAAGAAGCTGCCAAAGAAGTAGGACAATAATAAAAGGAAGCACCTTGAGTGCTTCCTTTTTTAAAGGAGGTATTCTATGAGCTCAAAAAAAGGTACACTTTCAAGAGTTAAAACAAGGGAAAAAATAGACGGTTGGCTTTTTGTGATGCCTTTTGTAATAAGTACACTTGTTTTTTTTGCAGGTCCACTTGTTGTTGCATTTATATTAAGTTTTAAAGAGTATTCATTTTTAGATCAAAACACAATATGGCAGGCTAAATGGGTTGGATTTGATAACTATATAAATGCCTTTAAGGATCCTATATTTAAAAGAGCCCTACTTAATACAACTCTTTATTCATTAGGGGTTGTACCAATTCAGCTTGTTATTGCTTTAATATTAGCCTTGATTGTGGATTCAGATATAAAAGGAAAGACGTTTTTTAGAGTAGCCTACTATATACCAACAGTTACTTCAACTGTTGCAGTATCAGTTATGTTTATGTTTATTTTTAAAACCGATGGACTTTTAAATAAATTTTTAAAGCTATTTGGGATACCGCCATACAATTGGTTTGGAGATGTAAGATTAGCACTTCCTTCAATTATGGGTATGGCTATTTGGTCATCAGTAGGTTTATATATGATTATATTCCTTGCAGGGCTACAGGATATTCCACATTCTTTATATGAGGCTGCGTGGATAGATGGTGCGAATAAGTGGCAGCAATTTTGGTATGTCACATTACCCCTTTTAAGACCAACATTTTTCTTTAATTTAGTAGTATCACTTATTGGTACTTTCCAAGTATTTGACCAAGCCTATGTTGTATCAGGAGGTAATGGAGGACCTCTTAATTCAACAATGACTGTTGTTTTATACCTATATAGAACAGGATTTAGAGATTTTAAGATGGGGTATGCCTGTGCAATAGCATTTATATTATTTGCAATAATCTTCATATTAACATTAATACAAAAGAAGCTATTTGGCGAAGAGACTCAATATCAATAGGGTGGTGAAATAATGGGAAAAAGAATATTAAAGGTGCTATTTTACCTTTTAGTTATAGGATATGCGATAATTTCAATAGGTCCATTTTTGTGGAGTGTAATTACATCATTAAAACCTACAAGTGAGATCAACAATTTGGCTATAGATTTTAGTAAGCTAAGTTTTAAGAACTATGTTTTCTTATGGAAAAAGTTTCCGTTTGCAAGATGGATGTTTAATAGTATATGGGTTGCACTTGTTGTTACTTTTGGTAACCTACTTTTTAATTCAATGGCAGGTTATGCACTTGCAAGAATAGAATTTCCAGGAAAAAAGGCGTTGTTTTTAGCAATACTTGCATTTATGATGGTTCCTGGTCAAGTTGTTATGGTACCAACATTTATTCTTTTAACTAAGCTTGGCTGGGTAAACACTTACAAGGGCCTTACAATACCTTTTTTGACAAGTTTGTTTGGAATATTTTTGATGAGACAGTTCTTTTTATCGATACCAAAATCCCTTGAAGAGTCAGCTATGATTGATGGACTAAGCAGATTTGGTATATTCTTTAGAATAGTACTTCCACTTGCAAGACCAGCCCTTACAACACAATTTATATTAATGTTTACAGGTAACTGGAACAGCTTCCTATGGCCAAGTTTACTTGCTACAAGTGACAAGATGTATACATTGCCTGTTGGACTTAATTCCTTCTATGGACAGTATTTTCAGTTCTGGGATCAGGTACTTGCAGGAGTTATGATTCTTTCAATACCTTCAATAATAATATTCTTGATATTCCAAAAGAACTTTATAAAGGGAATTGCAACTACAGGAATGAAAGAATAATTTCAGCATATTATAGTAGTACACTATTAATTAGGAGGTCATCATGTCTAACTTCAGAATAAGTTTTGAAACTGGAGAACAGGTAATATATTCAGCAAAAAGGGCAGCAAGACCAAAGGATTTTAATTATAGTGATGACATTAATTCATTAGAGCACAAAAAAGATTGTCCGTTTTGTGTAGGTAATGAAGAGAATACTCCGCCTACTGTATATAAAGTAGGGGAACCATGGATTATGAGAGTTGTTGAAAATAAGTTTCCAGCCGTAACAATGAATACAGATGAATTTGTTAAAGGCATTCATTATGTTGTTATAGAAAGTAATAAGCACAATAGAAATATAGACAGCTTTGATGTTGAAGAATTAGAAAAACTAATTAGGCTTTATATAACTGTAGCATCAGATATGTATAAAAATCCAGAAATACAATATGTACAGATATTTAAAAACTATAAAAGAGAAGCTGGTGCATCATTAGAACATCCGCATTCCCAGATAATAGGTGTGAACTTTATTCCTAATAATATACTAAAGGAACTTGATATATCAAGAGATTATTATTATGGAAAGGAAAGTTGTATTTATTGCGATGAAATTGAGAAGGAGATAGTTGTAAATAAAAGAATTGTAATTGAAAATGAGCACTTTATTGTAATATGTCCCTATGCATCAATGTATCAATATCAAACACAGATACTTCCAAAAAGGCATATAAGTTCATTATTTAGCTTAACTGATGCTGAAATTAAGTCCTTATCTGCTATGCTTAAGGATTTATTAAATAGATATAGAAGATGTTTAGGAGATATAGCCTATAATATGTATTTTCACTTTATTTCCAAGGAAGTCAAAGAGTATCATCTTCACATAGATATATGTCCTAGAACTAATATTCATGCAGGGTTTGAAATATCAACAGGAGCCATAATAAACAGTGTTTACCCAGAGGATGCAGCAGAGCTATTAAAATCATTTGATAAGTAAACAAAAGGTACTAATTACCTTTTGTTTACTTTTTTTATTATCAAGTAATTTCAAAACAATAGAAAGAATAATTTTATTTTTTTTAAAATTGTAGTAAAATATATTTAAATAAAACTAAAGAGGGTGTGGGTATGATAATTTATGCAGTTTCTGATTCTATTGGTGAAACAGCTGATCAAGTAGCAAGGGCTACAGCAAGTCAGTTTGATCATGATATAAAGATTAAAAGAATTCCTTATCTTACAACATATGACGATGTTAAATCCTTTATAGATTCAATAGAGGATACAAAAGAATGTTTGATTATATCCACTATTGTTATGGCAGATATAAGAGATTTTTTAACAAGTTTAGCAGTGGAAAAGGGGATACATATTGTAAATATATTAGGGCCTTGTATTGCTACAACGGCAAGGATACTAAATAAAATGCCTATTTTTAAACCAGGAGCAGTAAGAAAGCTTGATAATGACTATTTTAGAAAGATTGAAGCGATGGAGTTTGCAATAGCCTACGATGACAGTAAAGACGATAGAGGAATAAAAAATGCTGATGTTGTTCTTCTTGGACTTTCAAGAACTTCAAAAACTCCACTTTGTGTGTATCTAGCAAATAAAGGGATTAAAGCTGCAAATGTTCCTTTAGTTCCAGAGGTACCACTTCCAAAGGAGCTTTACGAAATTGATAGAAGCAAAATAATTGGGCTTACAATAGATCCAATGGAATTAATTGAAATAAGAAAAAATAGAATTCATAGACTTGGAGGAAACTTAAGTCAAATTGAATATGCAACTGTTGAAAGAATTATGCTTGAATATGAATATGCAGATAAAGTTATGAAAAAACTAAGATGTAAGGTGATAGATGTTACTAAAAAGGCAATTGAAGATACAGCTGCAATTATTATGGACTATATAGGATGGCATGATTGAAATATGACGAAGAATGTATAAAAAACGTAAAATAATGTAGCATATTGCGAAAAATAATATAGCAATATGCTTATATTTATGTTATAATATATGTGTTGGAATTTTAACAATAAGGAGATGATTAAATGAAGGTTGTTGCTATTTCATGTAGTCCAAGGGTTGGCGGTAACTGTGATAAAATAATAGACAGAATAATTACTGGAATACTTGATGGCCATAAGGATGCAGTAGTAGATAAGTATAAGCTTTCAACTATGAATATAAATGGATGTAAAGCTTGTTATTCATGTAAAAAGGGAGAAGGTTGTATTCAAAAGGATGATATGCAACTTTTATATGGTAAGTTAAACGATGCAGATTTAATTATATTTGCATCACCAATTTATATGGGACATATAACTGGTACAGGCAAAAATTTTATGGATAGAATGTTTGCTTATATGAAGGAACATTTCGAAGTTACTCTTCCAAAGGGAAAGAAGGCAATTATTGTTTTAACACAAGGGCATCAAGTAGAAAGTGCATATAGAAGAGTAGCAGATGACTTAATAAATTTCTTTAACTCATATGGAATAGAAACAGTATCTCAAATAATTGCAGCTGGCCTAACACTTGAAGTGGAAGATATTAATAAAAACGTTTTAGAACATGCCTACAGAGTTGGACAAAAGATGGTTATATAATTAAATAAAAATTTCTAATAAAATCCCATGAATGCATTCAAAGGAATTATTGCATTAAATACCTTCCATTCATGGGGCTTTTTTATTAATGTAGATAAATAAATGTAACCTTTCTTATTTCATTTTACCCAATGAATTTCATACAGGTTGTGGTTGCAAATTTAACAAAAATGTATTAAAATAAAAGTCAAAATTTAATAATGGAGGTAGAAATATGTCTAAAATAACAGTTGATTATTCAAGGGTTTTAGGTTTCATTGGTGAACATGAGATAAAGTATCTAGAATCACAAATATTAGATGCACATGACAAGTTACATAACAAAACAGGAGCAGGAAATGACTTTTTAGGATGGGTTACACTACCAGAAGATTACGATAAGGAAGAATTCGAAAGAATTATTAAGGCTGCAGAAAAAATAAAATCAGATTCAGATGTACTTGTTGTTATAGGAATTGGTGGTTCATATCTTGGAGCTAGAGCAGCAATTGAAATGCTAAATCATACATTCTACAATGTACTTCCAAAGGATAAGAGAAAAACTCCAGAAATTTATTTTGTTGGAAATAACATAAGTCCAGTTTATCTAAAGGATTTATTAGATGTTTTAGAAGGTAAGGACATATCAGTAAATGTTATTTCAAAGTCTGGTACTACAACTGAGCCAGCAATAGCATTTAGAATTTTCAAAGAGTATATGGAACAAAAATATGGAAAAGAAGAGGCAAGAAAGAGAATTTATGCAACAACAGATAAGCAAAAGGGTGCATTAAAGAAGCTTGCAGATGCTGAAGGATATGAAACTTTTGTTATTCCAGATGATGTAGGTGGAAGATATTCAGTATTAACAGCAGTTGGACTTCTGCCAATTGCAGTATCAGGTGTTGATATAAGAGAAATGATGAAGGGTGCAAGGGATGCAATGGATGAATGTGCAGTTCGTGATGTGTTTAATAATCCAGCATACCTTTATGCAGCAGTAAGAAATGCACTTTACAGAAAGGGCAAGACAACAGAAATAATGGTAAACTATGAACCATGTATGCACTACTTTGCAGAATGGTGGAAGCAACTATTTGGAGAAAGTGAAGGAAAGGATAACAAGGGTATATTCCCAGCTTCAGTAGATTTTTCAACAGATCTACATTCACTTGGCCAGTACATACAAGAAGGTTTAAGAAACATATTTGAAACTGTTCTTAACATCGAAAAGGTAAGATACGATGTTGAAATAAAGGAAGACAAGGATAATATAGATGGTTTAAACTTCCTTGTTGGAAAGACAATGGATTTTGTTAACAAGAAGGCATTTGAAGGAACACTTCTTGCACACTATGATGGAGGTGTGCCAAACATTGTAATCAATATACCAGAAATAACACCATACTATTTTGGTAAGCTAGTTTACATGTTTGAAAAGGCTTGTGGAGTTTCAGGATATGTTCTAGGAGTAAATCCATTTGATCAACCAGGAGTTGAAGCATATAAGAAGAATATGTTTGCACTTCTTGGTAAACCAGGATTTGAAGCACAAAAAGAAGAGCTTGAAAGAAGATTAAATAAGAGATAATTAAAAATCCAGTTTGGGTTGACCAAACTGGATTTTTATACTTTAAACTTACTCATTTGTTCATTTAATCTTTCAGATATAGATTTTAACTCATTAGATAGCTCTGCAACATTATTTATTATCTGTTGCATTTCTTGAGATGATGCAGTTATTTCTTCGGATGAGGCAGATACTTCTTCAGAAACAGATGTTACACAATCAACTTTTGAGAGAATTATTTCCTTAGTCTCAATTGCTTTGTTTACTGCTTTAAATGTTTCATCTATATAGGGTGGAATGTTTTCTATTGAGTCTATTATATCATTAAATGAATTTATAGAATCCTGTGCCAATGCTATCTGTTCTTTTATTAAACTATCTACTTTATTTGAAGTATTAATTACATTTCCAGTTTCGTAGATAATAGAGTCAACTAATTTTTTAATTTCATTTGATGATTCCTTTGACTTTTCAGCAAGCTTTCTTACTTCTTCTGCTACAACTGCAAAGCCTCTTCCAACTTCTCCTGCACGTGCAGCTTCAATTGCAGCATTAAGTGATAGTAGGTTTGTCTGTTCTGAAATATTATTAATTACATCTGATATATTTGAAATACTCTTAATTCTATCTGCAAGTTCACCAAAGCGTGATATTACCAATCTATAGGCTGTTAGTACTTCTTCAAAATATCCTATTAGATTTGATATCTTCTCCTTACCAATACCTGCCTTTTCTTCAGCTTCATTTGTTTTATTACTTACATTGTTTAGTGCATATATAATGTTATTAAGTTCAAATGCAAAGCTTTGAAGCTGATTTGATATATTTAATAAATCTGAAGCCTGCTCTTGAGCTCCTCTTGAAACATCCTCAATTGCAGCCGAAACTTCATTTGATGAAATAAGCATTGTATTTGAAGATGAGTTTAGAGTATTTGAAACTGAAAGTATTTTTTGGGATGTATTTTTTATTTCTAATATATAACCTTGAATAAGGTCTAATACAGAGTTAATATTTTGAGTTATAACTCCAAACTCATCATTTTTATTTGATTTAATATTTACAGTTAAATCTCCTTCAGAAACTTTTTTCATGGCCCAAGATATTTGAGAAAGAGGTTTTGTTACCATTTTAGTTATAAAGTATACTACGATAGGAAGTATAAGTAGTAAAAGTATTATTATTATAACTGTAGTATTTTTAATAGAATTACTAATATTTAAAAGCTCCTCATAGGGCATAACAGCAGTAAACTTCCATCCCAAAAATTCATTTGTACTGAAGTAGCCAATATATTTTCTATTATTTTCTTTAAATTCGATTCTTCCAACCTTTTGTGATAGTATCATTTTGGAATATTCCTTGGTTGATATGTTTTTATTCATTATTTCCTTTTTATCTGGGTGTACTAATGTAGTACCATCTTTTTGAAGAACAAAAATATATCCATTCTTACCTAGCTTTACTTCTTCTATATATCTATTTGAAAGTTTTTGAAGGTCTAAGGATATTACTAATATTCCAGCAAAATCCCCATAAATGCTTTTTATTGGTGCAGCAATAACTACTGATGGATTTATAAAATTTTGATCAAATATAGCATTAGATATTATAGGTCTTGTTTGATATTTTGCTTTTTTAAAAAATTCATAATTAGATAAATCTGTATCCTTGAAGGATTTGAGTCCTGTTGATTTATTAGGTTCTGCAATTACTTTACCATTTTTATCAGTAATTAAGATTGAGTTTAGCCCATCAATATTATTAATATAGCTACTTAAGGTGTTGTTTAAATAAGTACTTAGCTCATCATTTTGTTGTGTCTGTATTTTATATGTATAATCTTTAATTATATCATTGGTTGTGATTATAGTTGCAAAGTTAATATATTGATTAATTGTCTTTGATATATTATTTGATATATATGCCTGCATTGTCTCTAGATTTTTAAACGCGTCATTTTTAGTTATATCAATGGATTTTTTATTAAGAAATGTACTTACAATTAACATGGGTAAAAGAGAAATTAAACAAAGCATTATAACTAGTTTAATTTTAAAGCTATTGGTGTTTGATTTTCTAGATCTGTTTAAACGTTTAAATCCATAATAAAAATTTTTGAATTTTGAAAAATTTAAACCTATTTCTTTATTCTTAAGTAGAAGCTTCATTTAAGTTCCCCCCAAATTTAGTTAATGTCTGCAAATCAATTATATTAAAAAAATTATTATAATGCAAACGTTTTAATAAAAGTTAATAAACAGCGTAATTATATAAAAATCCCCTGTATTTTTACAGGGGAAAGTTTATGTGTTTAAAAAATAGGTTTTACTCAAGTTCTACAATTTCAAAATAGTCAAAGTCTATCTCTTCTATGAAATTATCCTGTTTAAAGGATGTTTTTGAATATCTATTGTATTCTTCTAAATTTTTAGGAAGCCAATAGGGTTTTTGTATATCAAGTTTTTGACAAATTTCTGTTATACACATTTTAAGATTTTCTTGATAATCTTTTCCATTATTAAATGTTGCTTCTTCATGTTTTATTAATTTGTTATTTTTGTATATCTTTCCCCAAAGTCTCAATTTATGCACCGCCCTTATTGTTTTTATTTTAAAGTAAGGTATAATAATTAATAATAGCATGAATGAAAATAAATTAAAATATTTATTGGACAAATTATAAATTGGAATAAGATATATGTTAGATGATAATTTTAAGATCATATGGATTTTAAAAATACATTTTAAAAAGAGGTGTCAAAATGGAAGTTCATGTTACAAAACTAGCAGAGGAAAAGATATTAGAGGCAATTAAGACCTATAATGAAAAAAATCAACTAAGAATTTATGTAGAGGCTGTAGCCTGTCATGGTGCAAAGTTTGGCCTTGCCTTTGATGATATAAAAGAAGGGGATGTAACAGAAAAGGTTGGAGATATTATATATTTTGCTGATGAAAATGTTTTAAAGTATTCAGATGGCATTAAAATTGATTATGTAACTGAACCAAAAGAGGGATTTATTGTAACCTCTTTAAGACCAATAAAATCAAGTTGTTCAAGTTGCTTTGGATGTAAATGATAAAAAGGGGGAAGTAAAATGATAGTAACCACAACGCCTTCAGTAGAAGGAAAGAAAATAGTTGAATATAAGGGAATAGTTTTTGGAGAGGTTATAAGTGGGGTTAATTTTGTAAAGGATTTTATGGCAGGACTTTCAGACTTTTTTGGTGGACGTTCAACTACTTATGAAGAGGAGTTAATAAATGCAAGGCACAATGCAATAGAAGAGATGAAGCAGAGGGCATTGGCATTAGGTGCTAATGCTGTTGTTGGTGTTGATATAGACTATGAGGTTTTAGGACAGTCAGGAAGTATGCTAATGGTAACAGCATCAGGTACAGCAGTTGTTGTAGAGTAGGCAGTATTACTGCCTATTTTTTTTTAAAAAATTTGTTTTAAGTTTTAATAACAAATAAAGGTTATTAAATGTAAGTGTCGAATACACTTTTAAGGTAATATTTGGATTTATATATGCGTATTAATTACTAGTTCTATTTAAACAACTAAATTAGGTTCATTTGATTAAAAAATTTAAAGGGGGATAAAAGATGAATAATAAAAAATTTAATTTTAGTCTTGGTTCAAAAATACTAAAACGCATAATATTTATTTTTATTGCAATTTTAGTATTATTGCTTATTATGTCAAACATATATACATTAAAGACAGGAGAAGAGGCTGTTATCATACAGTTAGGAAAATACCATAAAACCATAAACAAACCAGGGTTACATTTTAAAATACCTTTTATTCAAACAAAGGTTATTATAAATGTAAATGAAATAAAAAGATTGGAATTTGGATTTAGAACTGATGACGGCAATCAATACAAGGAAATAGAAGAGGAACTTATGCTTCTAACAAAGGATGGTGCACTCATTAATGCAGAAACAGTTTTTCAGTATAGGATAAACAATCCAGAACTTTATCTTTTTAAGGTTGATGATCAGCTAGGTACATTAAAACTAATGGCAGAATCAGTAAGAAGAAGGGTTATAGCCAGTTACAATATAGATGAGGTTATGCTTACAAAGAAGGAACAAATACAGGAGGAGATGAAGACTGAACTACAAAAGCTCTGTGATACATATAAAATAGGAATACAGATAAGGGCAGTTCAATTACAGGATGTTGTTCCACCAAAGGCTGTGGATGCTGCCTTTAAGGAAGTAATTAATGCGAGAGAAGATAAAGAGAGTAGAATAAATCAAGCAAAAACAGTAGCCAATGAAATAATTCCGAAGGCAAGGGGTAGAGCACAGCAGATGATAAATGAAGCAGAAGGATATAAACAAAAAAGAATATCAGAAGCAAAGGGTGATGTAGCAAGTTTCTTAAGCATTTATGAAAAATATATACAGGGTAAAGAAGTTACAAGAGCTAGAATGTACCTTGAAACAATGGAGGAGGTTCTTCCAAAGATGGAGATTTACATAGTTGATAAATCAGGAAATACATTAAAGTATATTCCATTAGAAAGGAATATAATCAACATGGATAAAAAGGCAGGTGAGTGATTATGTTTAAATATATTAGGTATATTTTAATAGTTGCTTTATTAATTCTTTTTACAAGTTCTACCTTTATAGTGAAGGAACAGGATCAAGTTGTTGTTAGTAGGTTTGGGGAAATAAAAAAGATTTATGTAAATGTTGAAAATTATGATGCAGTTAAAAATGAGCTTAGTAACGATAATAGGTTTAGAAAAATAAGTATATTGACAAATAAGGGACTATGTTTTAAAGTGCCATTTATTGACTCTGTAACAAGTTATGATAGCAGGCTTTTAACATATGATACAAGTCCCTGTGATGTTATTACAGGAGATAAGAAAAAGCTTATATTAGACAATTATGCCCAATGGAGAATTACCAATCCAGCTCTTTTTAAAATAACAATGGGGAATATACGAAATGCACATATTAGAATAGATGATATACTTTATTCAAAGATAAGGGAAAGGGTTTCTTTATTTGATGCGGATGATTTAGTAGGAAATAAGGATATAAATCAAAAGATATTAAATGATGTTATAATAGGAGCAAATAAAGAGTTAAGTTCGAGCGGTATTCAGGTATTTGATTTTAGAATTAAAAATATAATGCTTCCAGCAGAAAATAGGGAAAACATTTATAATAGAATGAAAACAGAGCGTGAGCAAATGGCTAAAAAATATAGAAGTGAAGGTGAAGAGGAATATTTAAAAATAACTTCAAATGCACAGAAGGAGGCAACAATTATTGAGGCAGAAGCATATGAAAAGGCACAGAAATTAAAAGGTGAAGGAGATGCTGAGGCTACAAGAATATACAATGAAGCCTTCAATAGAGATCCTGAGTTTTATAAATTCTACAGAAGCATGCAGGCATACAAAAAAATCATGAATGAAAAGGTGAAACTTGTAATTCCAGAGGACAGTGAGTTTGCTAAATACTTATTTAATTCAAAGTAAAAGAATGAAGGTGTCGTAGAATGTTGTACGACACCTTTAATCTTTAAGAAAATGAAATATTCATTTAAATTAGTTGAAATTTTAGAAAAATTATGATAATATTAAATTGATGAAACGTTTCCAAGAGGGTGATAAAATGACTGCAACAATAAAGGATGTAGCAAAGAGAGCAAATGTGGGTGTAGGAACTGTATCAAGGGTAATAAATAATCACCCTTCGGTTTCAGATGAAATAAGAAAAAGGGTTTTACAGGCTATAGAGGAGTTAGATTATAAGCCAAATGCTATAGCAAGAAGTTTAAAAATTAAATCAACCAAAACTATAGGGGTTATCATACCAGATATTTCAAGTGCCTTTTATCCTGAGATAGTAAGAGGGATTGAGGATGCAGCAAAGGATTTAAGTTATAACATAATCTTACTTAATACTGATTTGAAAAGAGAAAAGGAAAAAGAAGCTTTAAATATGCTTAAGGAGAAAAAGGCAGATGGAATTTTATTTATAAGCAACACAGTAAATAAAAATTTAAAGAGGGAATTTAAAAAAACTGGCATACCAGTAGTTTTAGTTTCAACAAAGGATTTAGAAGGTGAAATCCCTAGTGTAACAATTGATAATGAAAGGGCAGCATTTGATATTACAAATTATTTGATCAAAATGGGACATAGAAAAATAGCAATAATTTCTGGACCAAAGGATGATCCTAATGCTGGTATTACAAGACTTGAGGGATATAAAAGAGCTCTATTAGAAAGTGGAATTAGTGTAGATGAGAATTTAATCTTCTATGGAAATTATAAATTTAAAAGTGGTTATGATGCTATGCAGAAAATACTTATGTTAAAAGAGCGTCCAACTGCAATTTTTGCAGCTTCAGATACAATGGCAGTTGGTGCTGCTTCATGTGCTATGCAAAAGGGGTTTAATATTCCAGAGGATTTTTCAATAGTTGGTTTTGATGGTGTTGAACTTGCAGAATATTTTTATCCACCTATAACAACAGTTAAGCAGCCAAGATATGAAATGGGTTCAAAGGGGATGCAACTTTTAATTGATATTTTAAGGGGAGAAACAAAGCAAAAGAGTGTTGTTTTGGATTATGAAATAATAGAAAGGAAGTCATGTAGAGAAATGGGGGGAATTTGATGAATAAAATAAAAAGGTATTATTTAGAAATACTACTAATTCTGCCTCTTGCTTTATATATTTTGGGCTTTACAATTTTACCAATTTTAAAAACTATTCTTTTGAGTTTTCAAGATAAGGCTGGTAATTTTGGTTTTGAAACATATAAATATTTATTCTCTAAAAAGGATTTTAATATGTCTATAATAAATACAATTGCTGTTACAGTAGTAGGTGTAAGCTTACAGCTTATTTTAGGCCTGTTTATAGCTATGGCTTTAAAATATAACTTTAAAGGAAAGGGACTTGTAAGGTCATTGGTGCTTCTTCCTATGGGTGTACCAACGCTTGTTTCAGGTGTAACACTACTTTATATTTTTGGTACTCAAGGATATTTAAATGAATTTTTATATAGATTAGGACTTATTACAAAACCTATTGCTTGGACATCAGGAGGAATAAAAAATATATTCGTGATTGCTGTGGCAGATTCATGGAAGGTTCTACCCATTGTAGTACTTTTATTATTGGCTGGTTTGGAATCGATTCCGACAGACGTATATGAAGCAAGTGCTATTGATGGTGCAAACAAAATACAAACATTTTTTAACATAACTCTCCCACTATTAAAGCCTTCCATAACAATGACAGTTATATTAAGAGCGGTGGATTCCTTTAGAATATTTGAGCTACCTAAAATACTTGCAGGTAGGGTTACACCGTTCTTAGCAACTTTTGCCTATGATGAATATGCATATAACAATATTAACGCTTCAGCGGCTGCTTCAACTGTTTTACTAATTATAATTATAATTTTTATGTTTATTTATCTAAGGGCTGTAGAAGGAGGGGGGAATAAATAATGAAGAGTAAAGTTATAAAAAATATATTATTTTATACTGGAATAGCATTAATAGTATTGTTTATGGTTATTCCTGTTTATATACTATTTAGAATATCTTTTGCTGTTCCGTCAGAGGTATTGACAAGCCATCCTAAATTTTTGATTACAAAATTTGATTTTAGACATTGGGAGCAGGTGTTTAAGTCAGGAAACTTGTGGCCCCCCCTTCTTAAAAGTCTAATAGTAGCAACCTTCACTATGATATTTGCACTTATTATTGCAGCACCTGCTTCTTATGCCATATCAAGATTTAATAAAAAAATAAAATATGCTGTTATATTAACACTATTTTTTACAAGAATGTTTCCTAATGTAGGTATTGCACTTCCTATATCGGTTACATTTTTAAAATGGCATTTATTAGATACTAATACTGGTCTGATTATGGCTCATTTGATAGAGCAACTTCCATTTATAGCATGGATACTTGTCTCAACCTTTGAAACGATTCCAATAGACCTAGAAGAGGCAGCAGCTATAGATGGAGCAGGAAGGATTAAGACATTAATTAAGGTTGTATTCCCACTAGCAGCACCTGGTTTAGCAGTTGCAGCTATGTTTACTTGGCTAAATTCATGGAATGAGTTTACTTATGCAC
Source organism: Thermobrachium celere DSM 8682 (assembly GCF_000430995.1). Classification (GTDB taxonomy): domain Bacteria; phylum Bacillota; class Clostridia; order Clostridiales; family Caloramatoraceae; genus Thermobrachium; species Thermobrachium celere. The sequence goes on along the minus strand of NZ_HF952018.1, from coordinate 1,598,042 downwards.
TTTATTTATCCTTAACAACTAAAACATTGCCACTTCAGATTTATTATTATGTGCTAAGGGGTGGTTTCTTCCAACAGGCAGCTTATTCAACAATTTTAACTATACCAGTATTAATAATTACATTTGCACTTCAAAGATATATAAGATCAGATTATCTTGGAGGAGCCATAAAGGGTTAAAACTGCAATATGCAGTTTATATAAAAATTAAATAATAAGGGGGAATTTGGATGAAACTAAAAAAATTCTTTGCTGTTGGTTTGGCATTGGTTTTGACAGCTGGGTTATTTGCTGGATGTGGTAAAAAAGAGAGCACTACAAATGAACCAAAAACATTAAGAGTTACAATGGGATTAGGAGAAGAAGAATGGAAGGTAATGAGGGAAGATATTTTCCCAGAGTTTGAAAAGGCTAATAATTGTAAGATTGAAGCTATTCAAGTAGAATCAGGGGACGTTGTAAAGAAGCTTGAAGCTATGAAACAGGCAGGAAAGACAGAAATTGACCTAATTGCTCAAGACAATATGGCACTTGCTCCACTTGTTGAAAAGGGACTTGTTGAAGATTTATCAGAATTTAGAAGCAAAATACCAGCAGAAATAATACCATCATTAATTAAGGTTGGCGAATTTGATGGAAAATTATATTTCCTACCATTTAGACCAAATGTTGAAATCAATTTCTATAATGAAGACAAATTTAATAAATATGGTTTAAAACCACCAAAAACATGGGAAGAGCTATTAAATGTTGCTAAGGTATTGAAGGAAAAAGAGGGAATAGGAAAGGTTGGAATTAAGGCTGTATTTGATGGAAATACTACTGTACAATTATTTGAATTTATAAGACAAGCAGGTGGAGATCCATTAGTGTTAAATGATGAAGGAAGTATAAAGGCTTATACATTCTTAAAGGAACTTTGGCCATATTTATCACCTGATTCATTAAAGGCTGACTGGAACACAACAAATAGATTTGTTGCAGAAGAATCAATGTACCTTGCGGCAAACTGGCCATTTGGTGTTAATGTAATAGTAAAAGATGGTGGCAAGAAGGAAATAAAGGCATATGAAGGATTTGCAGGACCTGTTAAGGCTTCAAAGGTTTTAGGTGGAGACGTATTAGGTATACCAGTTGGTTCACCAAATAAAGATTTAGCGTTGAAGTTTATTGAATACTTAATGTCAAAGCCTGTTCAAGAAAAATTAGCTTCAAAACTTGCTTGGCCTTCAGCAAGAAGTGATGCTTACGGTCAAGTTGAAGAATGGCAAAAACCATATTTTAATGCAATTAATGAGGCTATGAAGGTTGCTGAACCAAGACCAAACTTAGTATATTGGGCAGATGTAGATAAGGCTTTAAACGATGCATTAAAGGAAATTGTTCTAGAAGGAAAGGATGTTAAGGCTACTTTAGACAAATACCATAAGGTAATTGAAGATGCAAAACAAAAAGCAGGAAAATAAAATTTGGCATGCGTAACGCATGCCAAATTTATAGGATGAATTGTTGACAATTAAAAGTCATATGAAGGGAGATGTTGCAATGAATGAAGTAAGAAATAATATACTTGTTGATGAATGGAGGATAATTGAAAAGGAATTTGATTTAGAGAATAATGTAAAGAATGAAACAATATTCGCAATTGCTAACGGCTATATAGGAATGAGGGGAACATTTGAAGAAGGTCTAGATAAAAAATATTCTATAGAAGGTAATTATATAAATGGTTTTTATGAAATACATGATATAAAATATGGTGAAAAGGCCTATGCCTTTCCTGAAATTGGCCAGACTATGTTAAATGTATTTAATCCAAAGGTAATAAAGATCAAGGTTGATGATGAAGAATTTAATATGATGAATGCAGATATTTTGGAATATGAAAGAATATTAGATTTAAGAGAAGCGGTTTTAAAAAGAAGAGTAGTTTGGAGGACAAAATCAGGAAAAGAATTGGAAATTAACTTTGAGAGACTTGCAAGTTTCACTATAAAAAATTCTGCTGCGATAAGAGTCAAAATAAAACCTATTAATTTTGATGGAAAAATCAATGTGGACTCTCTACTAGATGCTGATGTAAAGAATTTAACAGCAGAGGATGATCCAAGAGTTGGTTCAGGAATTACTGGAAGAGCATTTGAAATAGAAAAAAAAGTTATAGATGAAAACTATTACGAAATATATGCATCAACCAAAAAATCAAGATTAAAGTTAATTTGCTCTATAACTGAAGATGTTAAAAACTGTATCATTCTTAATAGGAAAGAACTAAATGATGATTTAAAGGTTGGATTTTCATATGAAATAGAGGCTGAAAAGGGAAAGGAATTTGAATTAATTAAATATATAGTTTATGTAAATTCAAGAGAATATAATGAAAATGATATTATCAAAAATAAGGAGGAAATAATAAAACAAGTTTTAGAATATGGCTATGATAGATTAAGGGAAGAACAGATAAAATATGTAAAGGAATTTTGGAATAGGGCTGATGTAGAAATTGAAGGAGATGATTTTTTACAACAAGGCCTTAGATTTAACATTTTCCATATCCTGCAGTCAACAGGTAAAGATGGTCTAACCAATATAGGTGCAAAGGGATTAACTGGAGAGGGTTACGAAGGACATTATTTTTGGGATACTGAGATGTATATTATTCCTCTATTTACTTATACAATGCCTTTTATAGCAAGAAAACTCCTTGAATATAGATATAATACTCTTGATAAGGCAAGGGAAAGAGCTAGGGAGATGTCTCATAAAAATGGGGCGCTCTATGCATGGAGAACAATAAATGGAGAGGAGTGTTCTGCATACTTTCTAGCATCTACTGCACAATACCACATTAATGCAGATATTGCATATGCCATAAAAAGATATTATGAGGCGACTGATGATGTAGATTTTATATTAAATTATGGAGCAGAAATACTTTTTGAAACAGCGAGGATATTTGTAGATTTGGGCCACTACGTAGAAGGGAAAGGTTTTTGTTTAGATGGTGTTACAGGACCAGATGAATATACTGCAATGGTGAACAATAATGCCTATACAAACATAATGGCAAAGGAACATCTAAGTTTTGCCTATGAAATTGCAAAAATGTTAAAGGATAAATATATAGAAAAATATGAAGCATTGAAACAAAAGATTAACTTAAATGATAATGAGCTTGACGAATGGATTAGAGCAGCAGATAATATGTATATTCCTTATGATGAAAAATTAAAAATACATCCACAGGATGATACTTTTTTAAATAAGAAGATTTGGGACTTTGAAAATACACCAAAGGATAAATATCCTTTGCTTCTACACTATCATCCACTTGTTATATACAGACATCAGGTATGTAAGCAGGCTGACTGGGTTCTTGCGCTATTTTTACACAGCGAGAAATTCTCAAAGGAACAGAAAAAAAGGGATTATGACTATTATGAAAGGGTAACAACCCATGACTCATCACTTTCACCATGTATATTTAGTATTGTTGCCTGTGATATAGGTTATAAGGATAAGGCATATGATTATTTTATGAGAACAGCAAGAATGGATTTAGATGACCACCATGGAAACACCAAAGATGGAATTCATGCAGCAAATATGGCAGGTTCTTGGATGGGGATAGTATTTGGTTTTGGAGGATTTAGAGTTTATAAAGAAAAAATAAAGTTTAACCCAATTATACCTGATAAGTGGAAAAAATATTCATTTAGGGTTAATTGTAAAGGACGTTTAATTAAAGTAGAGGTAGAAAAGAATTTAGTTAGATTATCTCTTTTAGAAGGGGAAGATATAAAGGTTGATGTGTATGATAATCCTATAATTCTTTCAAAGAATAAGGATGTTGAAGTAATTAAGGTGCAAATGTAATTAAGCCACCCTAATGGGTGGCTACAGGCTGTTGACAAACAAATTTTGTCAACAGTTTTTTTTGCGTAGCAAAAAGGATTTTAAACATCTATGTAGAATTATATATAGAGAAATAAATTTGGAGGTGCCCAATGATTAATGAAATTAAATCAAAACAACAAAAATTAGAAATGGTTTACATTGAAGATTTAGTTCCTCAGGATCATATACTGAGGAAAATTGATAAATATATTGACTTTTCTTTTATTCGTGAATTAACTAAGGACTTATATTGTCATGATAATGGACGACCTGCTGTTGATCCTGTTGTTCTTTTTAAAATGTTATTTATAGGCTACTTATTTGGTATTAGATCCGAGCGTCAGCTCGTTAGGGATATTGAAGTTAATGTTGCCTATAGATGGTTTTTAGGTTTCTCACTTACAGATAAGATTCCTGATCATTCAACTATAAGTCAAAATAGGAGAAGACGTTTTAAGGATACAGATATAGCACAAAAAWTTTTGATA
>NZ_HF952018.1:1533522-1593451 GCF_000430995.1 Thermobrachium celere DSM 8682 | reverse complement strand
TGAAGGACAATGTTATCAAAAATTTTTTGTGCTATATCTGTATCCTTAAAACGTCTTCTCCTATTTTGACTTATAGTTGAAGGTAAAGTTCTTTATACTGATTCAACACATCTTAAGGCTAACGCCAATAAGAGAAAATTTATTGAAAAAGAAGTTGAAAAATCTACTAAGGATTATATGTTAGAACTTGATAAAGCAATTGATGAAGATAGAATTGCTCATGGTAAAAAGCCTTTAAAAAAAACTGAAAAAACATCTGAAACTAAAACTATAAAAGAAAGTACAACTGATCCTGAAAGTGGTTATATGATTAGAGATGGTAAACCTGAAGGATTCTTTTATTTAGATCATAGAACAGTAGACAGTAAACATAATATTATTGTAGATGTTCACGTTACACCAGGAAATGTAAACGATGTAGATCCTTATTTAAGCAGAATTGATAGAATAATTAACACATTTAATTTTAATGTAAAGTATGTGGGATTAGATGCAGGATATTTTACAAACTATATTTGCAAAGGATTAGCGGATAGAAATATAACATATGCAATAGCAACTAAGTTAGGTCCTCATGAAAAGGGCAAATATACAAAAAATAAATTTCAGTATGTAAAAGAATGGGATGTATATGCTTGTCCTAATAATTGTTTTTTAAAATATAAGACTACCACCCGTCAGGGATATAAAGAATATGTTTGTGATAAAGAAATTTGTTCAAATTGTAGATTTAAAGATAAGTGCCTAACTGGAAAAAGTGAATTTAGAACTATTAGACGACATGTATGGGAAGAATATAAAGATAAAAACATAGCCTTTTTAAAAACTGATAAAGGTAAAAGAATATACAAAAGAAGAAAGGAAACAATAGAGCGAAGCTTTGCAGATTCGAAAGAATTACATGGGCTTCGCTATTGTCGCTTCCGCGGATTAGCTAAAGTAAGCGAACAATGCTTACTTACAGCAGCAGTTCAAAATATGAAAAAGATTGCAAGGGTACTATCCCTTTTATTTTTTAAAGGTATTAATAAAATATTTATGTTAAAATCAGAAATTTACTGTGAAAATTTATATGCTACCGCATAAATAAACCCCTTGATTTTTAGAATCAAGAGGTTTATCAACAATCTGAANTAAATTTCAGTATGTAAAAGAATGGGATGTATATGCTTGTCCTAATAATTGTTTTTAAAATATAAGACTACCACCCGTCAGGGATATAAAGAATATGTTTGTGATAAAGAAATTTGTTCAAATTGTAGATTTAAAGATAAGTGCCTAACTGGAAAAAGTGAATTTAGAACTATTAGACGACATGTATGGGAAGAATATAAAGATAAAAACATAGCCTTTTTAAAAACTGATAAAGGTAAAAGAATATACAAAAGAAGAAAGGAAACAATAGAGCGAAGCTTTGCAGATTCGAAAGAATTACATGGGCTTCGCTATTGTCGCTTCCGCGGATTAGCTAAAGTAAGCGAACAATGCTTACTTACAGCAGCAGTTCAAAATATGAAAAAGATTGCAAGGGTACTATCCCTTTTATTTTTTAAAGGTATTAATAAAATATTTATGTTAAAATCAGAAATTTACTGTGAAAATTTATATGCTACCGCATAAATAAACCCCTTGATTTTTAGAATCAAGAGGTTTATCAACAATCTGAAGCCACCCTAATGGGTGGCTAATTAATTAAATTGAATAATAAATGTAGTTCCCTCTCCAACCTTACTTTCAACCTCTATAGTTCCATTGTGTAGTTTAATTATTTCCTTTGCAATAGAAAGTCCAAGCCCACCTACACCCTTTTCTTTAACTCTATAAAACCTTTCAAATATAAAAGGAAGATGCTTTTCTTCAATTCCTTCGCCATTATCCTTTATTTCTATTTTAGGTTTACCTTCATTGCTAATATAAATTTCTATTATGCCATCATCCTTAGTATGTTTTATTGAGTTTGAAATTATATTTAAAATTGCCATCTCTAAATAATCAATATCACCTTCTATAAATACATCTTTTCCACTTATTATGATATTTCTATTTCCCTTTATTATTTTTACTTTATCTCTAATTTCGTTTATTAAATCATATAGATTTATTCTTTGAAATTTCAAATTTATGTTTCCAGATTCAATTTTTGATAGTTCCAAGTTTTCGTTAACAAGTTTATTTAATCTGTCTACCTCTTCAATTATACTTTGAATATATTCTTTTCGTTCTTCAAATGGAACTATATCGTCATAGAGTGCTTCTGCATACCCCTTTATTATACCAAGGGGAGTTCTAAATTCATGGGTAACATTTGCAATAAAATCTCGTCTTAATTTCTCAGTTTTAGATAGGTTTTCTGCCATTGAATTTATAGTATTTGATAGCTCTTCTATTTCATCATTAGTTTTAATCTTTAACCTAACATTATAATCTCCTTTAGATATTTTTTTAGCAGCAGTATTTATTTCAATAATTGGTTTTGTAAATTTATTACTAATTAGATAAGCACCTAAAAATGATAAAATTATTGCAATTAATAGTAAATAAGTAAATTGCTTAGAGATATTTGTTATAGCATTATTTATTTCAACTGTTGGTATGTGGATAAATATAGCAAAAGTGTCTCCGTTATATTTAGCAGGATACCCAAGAGAGATAATTTTACTTTGTCTTAGCATAATTTCGTCTGTTCTATATATAATTTTACCGTTTAAAACATCATATAAATAATTTTTTTCAATGTTCATTATCTTACCAGTCATACCCATCATATGTGAATACTCTTTGAAAATTATATTTCCACTGCCATCATAAATTGATATTCTAGCATTTAAAGTGGATGAAATTTTCTCTGTTTCTGAAGTTAGCTTATTAGGGGTTAAAAGATTTTTTTCAATAATTTGAGCATATGAGATAAGCTTATCCTTTTCAGTATTTGAATAGTATCTATTTAATATGTTACTTTGAAGGAGTACATTAAATACTAAAAGTATAATCATAAGAAGGCTCGTATATATAATTAATTTTGATCTAATTCCCTTCATTTTTTCACCTCAAATTTATATCCAAATCCTCGAACAGTTTGAATATAGTCCCTATATTCACCAAGCTTTTCTCTTATATTTTTAATATGAGTATCAACAGTTCTAAGGTCTCCATAATATTCATATCCCCAAACAGCATCAAGTATTTGTTCTCTAGATAGGGCTACATTCTTATGTTCATAAAGATATAAAAGAAGTTCAAATTCTTTTAAAGTTAAATCTATCGTATTGCCATTAACTTTAACTTCTCTTGCTGATTTATCAATCACTATTTCCTCTAATTCATTAGACTTATTAACTCTTTTTAAAATAGCACGAGTTCTTGCAACTATTTCTCTAGGGCTTGCAGGTTTTACAACGTAGTCGTCAACTCCAAGATCAAAACCAAACAGCTTATCATCCTCTTCACCACGTGCAGTTAGCATTATAACAGGCACATCACTTTCCTTTCTTATTGACCTTAAAACACTCCATCCGTCGCGTTTTGGAAGCATAACATCAAGTATAACAAGTGAATGCGCAAGAGGTGAGAAAAGATTTATAGCCTCTTCACCATCCTTTGCTTCATCTACAATATAGCCTTCATTTTCAAGATAAAGTTTTAAAACACGTCTTAATTTATCTTCATCTTCGACAATCAGAATTCTACTCATAAAAGCACCCCCTAATTCTGCTTTAACTATATATTAATACATAAATTTAAAAAATAAAATCAACTTCACAAAATCTACACAAAACTCTCATAATTAAATCACACTATGAAAATATAATCAAAGTATAAGATAAATCAATTAAATTTTTTAGGAGGTAGATTATTATGAAGATGAAAAAGATAGCTTTAGGACTTCTTATAACAGGAGTAGTTTCAACATCTGCACTTGCATATGCAGCAACAAGACCAGTTGACATAGTTTCTAAGTTAACTGGAAAAACAGTAGAAACTCTTTATCAAGAAAGAGCACAAGGAAAAACATATGGTACAATAGCGAAGGAAGCGGGAAAACTTGAAGAATTTAAGAATGAAATGCTAAAGAACAAAAAAGAGATATTAGACCAAAAAGTAAAGGAAGGAAAACTAACTCAAGCACAGGCAGAGCAAATTTTAAACTCAATAAAAAACAATATGGCAAATTGTGATGGTACAGGTTCACAAAGACTAGGACAAAAATATGGTGTTGGTTTTGGAAACGGACAAGGTAAAGGTAAGGGAAATGGTTTAGGATTAGGTCAAGGAATGAGAAGAGGATTAGGAAACGGCTATAACAAGTAATCAACAGATTAATAAGGGGGATTTTCCCCCTTACAATTATTAAAAGGTGGTGGATTAAATGACAAAGATTAAATCTTTGGATAGAAAAAGAAATGTAAAAATAAGGTTATTTGTTCAGATATTCTTTTTTACAATCATTTTATTAACCGCAATAAATCAATACCTTTCTAAAAAAAATATAACCATTCCTTTTATTTCAAATGCATCATTACATGGATTATGTCCATTTGGTGGAGTAGTATCAATATATAAATTTGTTACAGAGGGAAGTTTTGTCCAAAAGATACACGAATCATCCTTTGTTATGCTTGGATTAATAGTATTTTTATCTATTTTATTTGGACCTGTATTTTGTGGGTGGATATGTCCATTAGGATCAGTTCAAGAATGGTTAGGAAATATAGGAGAAAAAATATTTGGAAAAAGATATAATAAATTTGTTCCAAATAAATTGGATAATAAACTTAGATATATAAGATATTTTACATTCGCATGGATAGTATATGTTATAGCTAAGACAGGTAAGTTATTATTTAATGATATTGACCCTTATTATGCACTATTTAATTTTTGGACAGGCGAAGTTACAATACAAGCAATTATTTTACTTATTATTGTAATAATTTCATCTCTATTTATAGAAAGACCTTGGTGTAAATATTTATGCCCACTTGGTGGATTTTTAGGATTATTTAATTTTCTAAGCATATTCAAGATTAGAAGAAATAAAAATACATGCATTTCATGTAAAGCATGTGATATGGTATGTCCAATGAATATAGTCGTATCTGATAAAGAAGTAATTAAAAATCATCAATGTATAAGGTGCCTAAAGTGTACTTCTGAAGTTAGCTGTCCAGTTGAAAATACAGTAGTTTTAAGTACAAAGGATGGTGAAGAATATGAAGGTAAATAGCAAGATAATAGCTATTAGTATATTTTTAATTATATTTGGAGGTATAGGAGTAGCTAAGCTTATGGGAATTTGGAGGATAACTTCAACAAAGGTACCAAGTAAAATTACAGAGGGTGAATTTGCAGGTCAACTAAATCCAAATGATATAAGAGGTTCATATACCTTTAAAGATGTAGCTAAAAATTTTAATATACCAGAGCAGGATTTAGCAGATGCATTTTTAATAGATATAAGCCAAATTAGTATATTTAAATGTAAAGATTTAGAGACAAATTTTTCTGATACACAAGGTAAGGATATAGGTACAGGTGCTGTTAGAGCGTTTGTAGCTTTTTATAAAGGTATTGAGATTGAATTAAAAGAAGAAGCATATCTTCCAAAAGAGGCAGTTGAAGTTATAATAAAAAATGGTAAGCCAACACAAAAGCAGATAGAATATATGAAGAATCATAGCGTTGAGGTAAAAAAATGATTAATTGTTGTAATTTAAAATAAATTTTTTAGATATAATACATTATATAAGAATGCATATTAATAGTCCTTGACAAATTTTATCTATTTGTTATCATAAATTTTAAAGAAGTAAATATTTGTGCAATGAAAGGAAGGAGTAGCTGAAGGGCTCACTTCTAGCGAGTCGAGGAGGGTGAAAGCTCGGCAGTGGGTTTCAGTGAAGGGCAGCCTTGAGCACATTTTAAGAGTTGGGCCTTGTGCCAATAAGGGTGGAACCGCGGAAGTTAACCTTTCGTCCCTTGCCGGGATGAAAGGTTTTTGTTTTTGGTAAAATAAATAAAAGGAGGTATATATATGGCAGTCGAAAAGACTATGGATAAGATTGTTGCGCTTTGTAAAACAAGAGGCTTTATATTTCCAGGCTCAGAGATATATGGCGGACTTGCAAACACATGGGATTATGGTCCTCTAGGGGTAGAATTTAAGAATAATGTAAAGAGGGCTTGGTGGAAGAAGTTTATTCAAGAATGTCCATATAATGTAGGTCTAGATTCTGCAATACTTATGAATCCTCAAGTTTGGGTTGCATCAGGTCACGTTGGAGGATTTTCAGATCCACTTATGGACTGTAAAGAGTGTAAAGCAAGATTTAGGGCAGATAAACTAATTGAAGATTTTATGAAGAGTCAAGGTGTTGAAAATCCAATCGTAGATGGTTGGAGCAACGAAAAGATGAAGCAGTACATAGATGAAAACAAAGTTCCATGTCCAGAATGTGGTGCTACAAACTTTACAGATATAAGACAGTTCAATTTAATGTTTAAGACATTCCAAGGGGTTACAGAAGATTCAAAGGCACTTGTTTACTTAAGACCTGAAACTGCTCAAGGTATATTTGTAAACTTTAAAAACGTTCAAAGAACAACAAGAAAGAAGCTTCCATTTGGTATAGGACAGATAGGAAAATCCTTTAGAAATGAAATAACACCTGGAAACTTCACTTTTAGAACAAGAGAATTTGAGCAAATGGAACTTGAATTCTTCTGCAAGCCAGGAGAGGATCTAAAGTGGTTTGAGTATTGGAAGGATTTCTGTAAAAATTGGCTACTTAGCCTTGGCATGAAGGAAGAAAATATTAGACTTAGAGATCATTCAAAGGAAGAATTGTCCCACTATAGCAATGCAACAACAGATATAGAATATAAATTCCCATTTGGTTGGGGAGAACTTTGGGGTATTGCAGATAGAACAGACTTTGATTTAAAACAACACATCAACCATTCAGGAGAAGACCTTGTTTACTTTGACCCAGAAACAAACGAAAAGATTGTTCCATATTGTATCGAACCATCTGTTGGTGCAGACAGAGTTGCTCTTGCCTTCTTGATTGATGCATATGATGAAGAAGAATTAGAAGGTGGAGATGTAAGAACAGTTTTAAGACTACACCCAGCTCTTGCTCCATTTAAGGCAGCAGTACTACCTCTTTCAAAGAAACTTTCAGATGAAGCATATAAAGTATACGAAATGTTAAGTAAGAAGTTTATGGTTGACTTTGATGAAACAGGAAGTATAGGAAAGAGATATAGAAGACAAGATGAAATAGGTACTCCATTCTGTATAACATTTGACTTTGATTCATTAAATGACAACTCAGTAACAATAAGAGATAGAGATACAATGACCCAAGTTAGAATACCAATAAACGAAGTTGCAAAATATATAGAAGAAAGATTAGAATTCTAAAGAGGTGTAGTTTATGGAATTAGATGCAAAGGCTCTTGTTCTAATGAAGAGGGAGAACGGAGTGCTACAAGAAGAACTTGGGAGTTATGAAATAGATGAGGGAATAAATTTAGTTTATAAGGCATATGTAGAAGAAGATAAGGTATATCTTTACCTTACAACAAAGGATGATGTTTCAGATGAGGAATTCACACAAATATACGATATGTATGATCTAGATAAGTTAACTCAAATGGGATACGAAGTAGAGGAAGTTGACGACGAATACAACCCAATGTGGTGCGTAATTTTAGATTTTATTGATGATCATGAAGAGATGGAAGCTAGATTGAATGAGGTGATTTCATATCACAATAGTGAAATAAATAGGATATATTCAGAGCTAAGGTAATTTAATGCCCACCTATCTAAATAAGGTGGGCATTTCTATTAATATACAAATTACATATGTCTACATTTGTCGAAAATATTGTAAAAATGTTGAAAAATATGTATATTATTAACAAGTAAAATATAAGTTAAAATGGTGATTGTTATGAGAGTTAAGAAAGAAAATAAGAGTTTGGTTAATGCCTATAAGTTGATAGGGAAGCCTTTAATTGTAATAGTAATTTTAATAGCATCTATTACAATATATACAACATTTCTTATTAATAATGTAATTCTAAATAAGAGTAAAAATTATTTAATTACGCTTTCTAATCAAATTACACTAGGAATAGAAAACGAAATAAATGCATTAGACATTGTAAATAACTTAATAGAAGACAAGATAATATCAACTGCAAAATATGTTTCAGATTTAGAATATTTTTCTAACGAAGTTTTAAAAAATATAGCTCTTAAGCAAAATGTATTTGAGATAAATGTATTTTCTCCAAAAGGAGAAATACTATATTCTAATATAGATCAATATGTTGGAGCGATAGCTCCTAAAGAGCATCCTTTAAATAAATTTTTAATATTGGGTTATAACGAATGGTTAGAAGAGGCAATTAGAAAGGACCAAGAATCAGATAGATATTTAAGATATGGATATGCAAAAAGAAAGGATGGTAAAATAATTCAAGTTGGCTTGCTAGCTACTAAAATTAACAATTTAAAAGATAGGATGAATTATAGAAAAAACATAGAAAAATTGATAGAAGAAAATAAATTAAGCTTTTGTTCAATTTATGATTTAGAATTTAATAAATTTTATCATTGTGGTATAGATGATTCTAAAATACTTAGTAAAAATATAATCAGCAATAAAATAAAAAATCAAAGATATTGGATAGATAAAGAAAATAATATGATTATATATCTTTCAAGTATAAGAAACAGCAAAAAAATTATAAAAAAAGATAATAATGTATTTGGGTATTTAATTATAGGGATTTCAATTAGTGATGTTAAAAAAATAATAGTTACTAACATTGCTTTTTCATCTGCTATAATATTTTTAATTTTAGTTGCATCAATATTGATAATTAAATTTAGATTGATTATACCATTTGATAATTTAAAAAATGAACTAGAAAAAATAAACTTTAAACATAATTTTGAAGAATATCTTCATATTAAAGAAGATGATGCATTTAGAAATTTAAAGGTATATATCAATAATTTATTAAAAAGGATTTACCAATATATTAAAGAGATAAATGAAAATAAACAAGAACTTGAAGCTTCAAATGAAGAATTGAGTGCAGCATTGGAACAACTTGTTGCATATGAAGAAGAACTTCAGGATAAATATGATGAAATAAAAAAATATGTAAAAGAATTGGAAAATACTAGAGAAGAGATAAAATATCTTGCTTATAATGATTATCTTACGGGACTACCTAATAGGGCAAGCTTACAACAAGAACTTAAATTAGAATTAGAAAAAACTTAGAGGGATGTATCTTATTATTAGATTTAGATAATTTTAAAAATATTAATGATACATTAGGACATGTTTATGGAGACAATGTTTTAATAGACATATCAAAAATATTTAAAGAAATAGAAAATAATTATGATGGAGTAAAATTTTATAGGATGGGTGGAGATGAATTTATAGCTACATACAATTGTATAAATGAAATTAAAATAGAAGTTTTAGTAAAAGAGATAAAAAATAGGATTATTGATTATACAAGGAGCAGAGGAATAAATATATCAACAAGCATAGGTATAGCATTGTATCCAAAGGATGGGACATTAATTGAAGAGTTATTAATGAAGGCTGATATGGCTATGTATGAGGCAAAGGGAAGGGGTAAAAATACATATTTTTATTTTAATGTTAAAATGCAGGATGCTATTAAAGAGAGAACATATATAGAAAACAAATTAATAGAGTCACTTAAATATAATAATTTTGAAATATTGTATCAACCTATATATGATATCAAAACAGAAAAGATTGCATCATTTGAAGCGCTTTTAAGGATAAAAGATTTTAATATATCACCAGCCAAGTTTATACCAATCGCTGAAAAAAGTAATTTAATAGTTGACATAGGTAATTGGGTTATAAAAAATGTTGTACTGAAAATAAAAGAATGGATAGACTTAGGAATAGATGTGAAACCAGTTTCAATTAACATATCAGTAAAACAGTTTGTAGATGGAACTTTTTTAAACATATTAAAAGAATATATTAATAAATTTAACATTCCAACTAACTTAATACAATTAGAAATTACTGAAGGCTTGTTATTAGAAAAAAATGATTATACTATCCAAAAACTAAAAACTTTAAAAGAATTAGGAATTACAATAATATTAGATGATTTTGGAACAGGTTATTCTTCATTGAGCTACTTAACATATATTCCAGTTGATAAGATCAAATTGGACAAATCTTTAAATGATAAATTTTTAAAGAGAGAGTCTATAGAAACAATTAAAAATATTATTGGTCTTATAAAAAGTTTAAACTTGCTTGTAACTGCTGAAGGAATAGAAAATAGAGAACAAGTTGAAATATTAAAGGAGATAGGATGTGATTATGTTCAAGGATATGTATATTCAAAACCAATTGATTCAGAGAGATTATCAATTTTGTTAAAAGAATATAACAAATGATATTGTTTTCTTAATTTAATCATTATTTAACAGAAAATATAACTGTTTTTACATAATGTAACAATGTTTATAGAAGAATATGTATTATAACAAAAATAAAAGTGTAGTAATAAGAGGTATATTAAAGAATTTATTGATTAAAGCAATGAAAGAAAGTAAACAGATCAAAAGGCATTAAAACAGAGTCAATTAGTAGACATATTAATAATTAATTTTATCAAGGCGTTAAATAAATTAAATTTTTAAAAACTAATCTATATCTTTTTGATATTAGATTAGTTTTTTTAAAATTTTAAAATTGACAGAATATGCAGAATTATGAAGAAAAAATGTTGAATATTTTGTAAAATTTCATTATAATTTAAATTAATAGACAATAAATTTAACTTTAAAAAAACAAAATATAAAATATATTAAAAAGAGGTGATAATTTTGCTTAAAAATAAGATAAGCACTAATTCGATTAGAAATAAACTTATCTTTATACCAATACTGATTATATTAATATCAATGTTAGTATTAAGTTGGACAATCTCCTATACTACTAAAAAGAGTCTTATCAATAAAACGAAAGAAGATGGATTAGCATTATTAAATGATATAGCAAAGAGAATAGAAGATAATGAAAAGGCTTTAGAAATAGTAGATAATACATTAAATGAGAAAATTAAAAACATAGGTAATGTTGTCATAAGAAATAGAGCAAATATAAATAATGAGTATTTAAAAAATCTTGCAAAGGATTTGAAAGCAGATGAGATAAATTTGTTTTATAATGGACAAATTATATATTCCAATTATGATGAATATGTTGGGTGGAAAGCACCAGAAGATCATGCAGCATATAAATTTTTAAAAGGGAATGAAAATTTTGAAGTTGAGGAAATAAGGAAGGATTCTGTATCAGGAGAATTTAAAAAATATGGATATGTTAGGGATAAAGATGGATATTTTGTTCAAGTAGGGATAAATGCAAATGAAATTAATGAACTTACAAAAAAGTTTTCAAAGCAAAGATTAGTTGAAGAATTGGCATCTAGAGGGAATATTGTTTATGCTCTTTTTATAGATAAAAATTTAAAGGCAGTTGCTCATAGTAATAAAGATAGAATTGGAATAGAGCTAAATGATCAGGGAAGTAAAGCTGCAGCAATTGAGGGGAAGGTATATAGTTCAGAATTTTATTATGAAGCAGAAAAGGTTAAAGTTTATGATGTAATATTGCCTGTTTTTGTAGATGGAAAACATATAGGGGCTATTGATATAGGTTTTTCGATGGAACCTATTTATAAAACTATAAATAAAAATTTATTGAATATAATTATTTTAGGTCTTATTATTTTTGTGCTTTTAGCTTTTGTCTTATATTATACAGCTAGTGATGCAGTTAAAATAATTAAAAAAATAGAAGAAGATATGGTTTTATTATCAGAAGGTAATTTTAAAGTAAATATATCTGATAAATTATTAAGAAGAAAAGATGAATTTGGTCAAATAGCATTAGCAGTTAACAACATGTTAAATTCTGTAAAAATCATGATACAAGAGGTTAAACAAAGCACAGAGGATGTCCTAATTAATTCGGAAAGTTTATCTGCAATTTCAGATGAGATGGCAGCTTCCTCACAAGAAGTAGCAAAAACTATGCAGCAAGTAGCAGAGGGATCCTCATCTCAAGCTAGTGATTTACAAGAAGTAGCTATTCTTATGAATGAGTTATCTAATAAGATAGAAAATGTATATAATGAATTAAAAGATGTAAAATTGGAGTCTGATAATGCTGTAGTAAAGGCTAATGCTGGTACTAAAGAAATGGAAAAGCTTGTTAGGTCTATAAATGAAATTAAAAATGCATTTAATTTAGTTATTAATAAAGTTAATAATTTAACTAATTCAATAAAAGAAATAAACAATATAACAGCTGCGATAAATTCAATATCAGAACAAACAAATCTTTTAGCATTAAATGCAGCAATAGAAGCAGCACGAGCAGGAGAAGTAGGCCGAGGTTTTGCAGTTGTTGCTGAAGAGGTTAGAAAATTAGCAGAAGAATCTAAAAAATCAACTGCAGAAATAGTATCATTGATAAATTCAATACAAGTTGATACAGTTGAAGTTATTAAAACATCAAATGAAGTAAGTAATTTTATTGATGAACAAACAAGTGTAGTTGAAAATTCAGTTATGGCATTTACTGACATAATGGAGTCGGTTGAAAAGATAGGTCCACTGGTTACAAAGACTTATAGAGAAATGGATGAAATGGAAAAAGCTAGAGAAAATGTACTGGCAAAAGTAGAAACATTAAGTGCTGTTACACAAGAAAATACAGCTGCTTCAGAGGAAGTTGCAGCATCATCTGAAGAACTTTCAGCTTCATCTCAAGAAGTTGCAGCTACTGCACAAAACTTAAATCAGATGGCAAATAAATTAGCAAATGCTGTAAGTAAATTTAAAATCTAATAAGGTAAGGCTTTAGCCTTACCTTATTATTATTTTAGTTATATCTTGCGATGGTCCCTCAAATACCTTTACTTTCTTTAGTTTCTTTACGTTAGGATATAAAAATTTTTTATTTTCATCTAAAACAAGCAGTTTAAGATACAGCCATATATTCTTAAACTCAACTTTTTTAAAATTATTTTTGTTAATTAATCCAGGGACAATTATTTCTAATTTGTCCTTATATACATTAACTTCTATGCATTTATTTATTTTTAGATAGTTTCTTTCTATAATTGATTTTGCTAAACAGAAATTAACAGAGTCATGATTTTCAAACTTCTTTAAAGAAAAAATTGTGCTACTAGCTTTTTCAAGACAATTTATTATGTTTCCACAGCAGGTTGTGATATCAACATTTGCACTATCGATGAAATTTTTTATTAAAATAGTTGTATGGGGAAGGTAAATCTGAGGGTTACTTGAAAAAAGAAGTATTCCACCTATTGTTGGATAAAATTTTTTTGTTTCTTTATCTTGATATATAAAACCAGAAGATAAAAGCTGGGATTCATCACCAGTGTAGTTTAGTCCAGATAAGCTGAAATATTTCTTGATAAGATTGACATCATAGTCTGAGATTTGACCATTAAACACAGGAGTTTGTTCAAAATGTATAAGCCCATACTCCTGAAGCATATATGCAATTTCTTCTTTGTGCATAAAATCTGTTGTTGAACCACGTCTTATATAAAATGTTCCATTTTCTTTAAGTTGATGTGGACGATTGTTTGAATTGTAGATTGTAATGATGCCAATATTTTTCCCGTGAAGGTTTACAACCTCAGCTGTTATAGAAACAGGTGGGTCTATTCTTGTACTTATTATTTGTTGTATTTTTTCTTCATTAAAATCCTCCTTATTAATCCCAACTACCTTTTTTGTTTTATCTTCAACACCATATATTATATATCCTCTTCCACCAAAACTGTTTGCAATAGCACAGACGTCCCTTGCAAGTTCTTTTTTTTCACCTTCTGTATTTAAATATATGTTTTCCTTAAAATCAAGTTTTGGTCCTTCAGGCTTAGATAATAGTAATTGAAGTTTTTTTATATTCACTTAGTTCACCTCGCTACTATTCTAGTAAGATAGTATGATATTATATTTAAAATGATGTTAAATTTATTTTATCATACAGGTGTTAAGAAAAATTAAATAATGCCGATAAATAAATGTAATATTAGATTTTATAGGGGGTAGCTATATGTTTTTTAGACGCAAAGTTTCAGAGACAGCCGCGACTAAAACAGATTTTATTCCAGAGATTAAAAAGGTTGAATCTGATAAGAAGCTATATTTATTAAAGAAAAATCAAAAATCTATAGTTGATAGAATAACAGCAAAACTTGATGAGACTAAAAATACAGCTGAATCCTTAATTGGCTCTATTACTACCATAACAAAAGATGTAGAAGTTCAAATGAGTGCTATAGAAAATCTAGTAAATGAGATAAATCAATATACTGCCCTTGCAGAAGAAGTTTATGCAAGTACAATAAATTCAGAGCAGATAGCTGTTGAAACACTTGAAACTGCAAAAAAAGGTAATAGTGCTGTTCAAGTTTCAATAGATGCAATGAATCAAATAGAAACTTCAATGAATTATGTAAGGGATGCTGTTGTTTCTTTAGAGGAAAAGGCAGCACAGATAAATGAAATGTTAAAAATTATAAGAGATATTGCAGAGCAGACAAATTTACTTTCATTAAATGCTTCAATTGAGGCTGCACGTGCAGGAGAAGCAGGAAGAGGATTTGCAGTTGTTGCATCTGAAGTTAAAAAGCTTGCAGAAAGAAGTAGGGAGTCTGCCGATAAAATATCAAATACAATTAAGGAGATAAACTCAAGCATAAGGGAAACAATAGATGCTATATCAAAGAGCAATCAAAAGGTTAAAGAGGGTGTTGAAAAGGCACATCATACAATGGAGGTATTTAATGATATTATAGAGGCTGTAAATACAACAGCAAGAACTTCATTAGAGATTAAAAATGCAATACAAGAGCAGACACAGAGTCTAGAGAAGGTTATAAATTCAACTCAAGAAATGAATTCAACTTCAGAGAAGGTAATGGCAAAGGTTGAATCTGCAGCACTATCAACTGAATATACTAAAAATGCAATTGAATCATTAATTGAAGTATCACATGATTTAAGGAATGTTTCAGATAGCCTATTATCAAGATTAGAAGAGGGAGAGGAAGAAAAGAAGGTATTAAGGACAATAATAAATGGAAAGCCATCAACTTTAGATCCTGCAATGGCATTTGATCAGCAAAGTGCCAAGATATTTATAAATGTACATGCAGGTCTTTTAATGCCAGGTCTTGGTGTAGATGTATATCCTGGTATTGCAAAAAGCTGGTATGTTAAGGATGACAATTTAACATGGGTGTTTAATCTTAAAAGAGGTATCAAATTTCATAATGGAAGAGAAGTAACTGCACAGGATGTTAAATATTCCTTTGAAAGATTATTAAGCCCAAAGTTGAATTCACCAAACTCATGGTTCCTATTTGATATTGAAGGGGCTTTAGAGTTTAATCAAGGTAAGGCAAGAGAAGTGAGTGGAATAAACGTTTTAGATAGATATTCTATTTCATTAAAACTTAAAAAGCCGTATACAGGATTTTTATTAAATCTTGCTCAAAGCTGCTGTTCAGTTATTGCAAAAGAAGATGTAGAAAGGGGTATATTTACAGGTTGTGGACCTTATAGGATTATAGAAACTAGTGAGAATGGTTGCGTTTTAGAAGCATTTAAGGATTTCTTTGGTGGAACAGCCTATATTGATAGGGTAGAAATAGTATATGAGGATAGTGACCTAGTAGAAAAATTTGTTAATAAAGAATATGACTTCATTCCGGTTGATGATAAATTTACATTTGAGAAGATTAAGGAAGCTGGTCTTGAAGGTAGTGTAAAATTACAAAATGTTATGACAACAACCTATATAGGTATAAATTTAAGAAGTTCTTCAGAGTTTGTTCGTGATAAGGATGTTAGAAAGGCACTAAACTATGCAATAAATAAGAGAAGGATAATTGAGGATATAATGGGAGGAATGGCGGTTGAATCAAGAGGACCACTTCCACCAAGTATAATCGATAACAAGTATTTAAAAGGATATGAATATAATCCTCAAAGAGCAAAACAACTATTAAGTGGCAAGGGAATTAGAGAAAAACTTGTAATTCAAGTAAGACAAGGAAATGGCAATACTGCAAATGAAAAGATAGCTGAATACGTTGCTCAGGATTTAAAGGCTGTAGGTATTGACTGTGTTATAGATAAAGTTCCTGCAGAAAAATATTTAAAGCCAGAGAGTATTGCAAGATGTCACATGTTTATTAGTGGATGGGTTGCAGATACAGGTGATGCTGACAACTTCCTAGAACCGTTATTTAATCCTGCAAACTTTACAGACTTTACAGGATATGATAACAAAGAAGTAGTAGAGTTAATGGCTAAGGCTAAAACAATTATAAACCCTGAAAAGAGGGTTGAGATGTATAAACACATACAAGAGATAATAGTAGATGATGCACCATGGGTATTCTTATATCATCCTCAATCTGGTTTTGCATACCATAAACATTTAGCAGGAGTTAGATTAAGTTCGCTTGGAAAGATTAAATTTGACGATATAATGATGATAGATTGATAGATGTATTAAAATCAGGACATATTAAGTTTTGTGTCTTTATAAATGTACAGAATTCAGGACAAATTAAAATTTTATATTAAGCATAGTGTATTAAAAACAGGACAAATTAAAATGTCCTGTTTTTATTTTATTACACAATGTTTATATTTTAACTATCCTATACATATTTATTTTGGCATGGTAATTGCTTATATAATGTTGATTTCAAGTTAAATAAATAACAAATTTGGGGTGATAATATGGATTTTTCACTAACAAGGGAACAGCAGCTTGCAAAGGAAATGTTTGAAAAGTTTGTAGAGAATGAAGTAAGACCAATTGCAGCTGAAATTGATGAAACAGAAAGATTTCCAATTGAAACTGTAAAGAAGATGGGCAAGCTTGGAATGATGGGTATCCCATTTGAAAGAGAAGTAGGGGGTGCAGGTGGAGACTTCATAACATACATCATGGCAGTTGAAGAACTTGCAAAGGCTTGTGCTACAACTTCAGTTATTCTATCTGCCCATACATCCCTATGCTGCTGGCCAATATATACATTTGGTACAGATGAGCAGAAACAAAAATATCTTCCAAAGCTTTTAAAGGGAGAGTATCTTGGTGCCTTTGCACTAACTGAACCAAACGCAGGAACAGATGCAGCAAGCCAGCAAACAACAGCAAAGCTTGAGGGAGACTACTACATACTAAATGGTAGCAAGGTATTTATAACAAACGGTGGATATGCTGATGTATTTATTGTTTTTGCTATGACAGATAGAAGCAAAGGAACAAAGGGAATATCAGCCTTCATCGTAGAGAAGGGATTTGAAGGCTTTTCAATAGGAAAAATTGAGGAGAAGATGGGTATTCGTGCTTCCTCAACAGCAGAGTTAATTTTTAAAGATTGTAAGGTTCCAAAGGAAAAT
This sequence comes from Thermobrachium celere DSM 8682, assembly GCF_000430995.1. Classification (GTDB taxonomy): domain Bacteria; phylum Bacillota; class Clostridia; order Clostridiales; family Caloramatoraceae; genus Thermobrachium; species Thermobrachium celere. The sequence continues at coordinate 1,575,888 of NZ_HF952018.1, read as the reverse complement.
CTACTTGGTAAAGAAGGTATGGGCTTTAAGATTGCTATGGCAACACTAGATGGCGGTAGAATAGGTATTGCAGCACAGGCTCTAGGTATTGCCGAAGGCGCACTAAATGAGGCTGTAAAGTACATGAAGGAGAGAAAACAGTTTGGAAAGACTATTGCAACATTCCAAGGCCTACAGTTCTATATAGCAGAGATGGCAACTAAGGTTGAGGCTGCAAGAAACTTAGTGTACAAGGCTGCTTGGAAAAAGCAGACAGGACAAAATTACAGCATGGATGCTTCTATGGCAAAGCTTTACGCTTCAGAAACTGCTATGGAGGTTACAACTAAGGCTGTTCAGATATTTGGTGGTTATGGATATACTAAGGACTACCCTGTTGAAAGAATGATGAGGGATGCTAAGATCACTGAAATATACGAAGGAACTTCAGAAGTTCAAAAGATGGTTATTTCTGCAAACATTCTAAAGTAGTGGGGTGATGGTATGAATATTTTAGTTTTTATAAAGCAGGTTCCAGATACTAACGAAGTTAGAATAGATCCAAAGACAGGAACTCTAATTCGTGAAGGTGTTCCAAGTATTATAAATCCAGATGATAAAAATGCAATTGAAGAGGCACTTAGAATAAAGGAAGAGGTTGGAGCTAAGGTAACTGTTGTTACTATGGGACCACCTCAAGCAGAAAAGGCTCTAAGAGAAGCACTTGCTATGGGTGTTGATGAGGCTGTTTTATTAACAGATAGAGCATTTGCAGGGGCAGATACTTGGGCAACATCCCTTGTTCTTGCAAAGGCTGCAGAAAAGCTTGGCTATGACTTAATATTTGCAGGAAGACAGGCAATAGATGGTGATACTGCACAGGTTGGACCTGAAATTGCGGAGCACTTAAACCTTCCTCAAGTTACATATGTTGAAAAGGTTGAGGTTTTAGATGGTGAAGTTAGGGTAAGACGTGCACTAGAGGATGGATACGAAACGCTACGCGTTAAGCTTCCTNAAGGTTAGCCTTGAGCTTTTAGGTAAGGCAAGGGAGATTGCAGATAAGCTTGATGGTGAAGTTGTTGCAGTTTTATTAGGATATGAAGTAGACAAGTTAACAGATACCTTAATCCACCATGGTGCAGATAGGGTTATATTAATAGATAACATCAATTTAAAACACTATACAACAGATGCCTACACTAAGGCAATTTGTGAACTAGCAAATGAAAAGAAACCTGAAATCATATTTATAGGTGCAACATATATAGGACGTGACCTTGGTCCAAGAGTTGCCGCAAGGCTAAAAACAGGACTTACAGCAGACTGTACAGGCCTTGATGTAGATGATGAAACAAAGAACCTTCTTATGACTCGTCCAGCCTTTGGCGGAAATATTATGGCAACAATTGAGTGTCCAAACCATAGACCTCAAATGTCAACTGTAAGACCAGGGGTGTTTAATGTTCCTTGTGCTGATTATGCAAGAAAGGGAGAAGTTGAAAGATTTAATGTTGACATAAAGGAAGATGATATAAAGGTTAAGATTGAAGAGATTGTAAAGTCAATGAAGGAAAAGATAGATATAACTGAAGCAGATATTATAGTTGCAGGTGGACGTGGAGTTGGAAATAAGGAAGGATTTAATTTACTTAAGGAGCTTGCAGATGTACTTGGAGGAATAGTTGCAGGTTCAAGAGCAGCTGTTGACTCAGGATGGATAGAAAAGGACAGACAAGTAGGACAAACAGGAAAGACAGTAAGACCAAAGCTTTACATTGCCTGCGGTATTTCAGGTGCTATTCAGCATCTTGCTGGTATGCAGGAGAGTGAGTATATAGTGGCTATAAACAAGGATGGAGATGCTCCAATTATGTCTGTTGCAGACCTTGCTATTGTTGGAGACCTATATAAAGTTGTTCCTGAACTTATTAATGAAATTAAAGCCTATAAGCAGTCCTGTGAAGTAATGTAAGGCAGCTGACCATATTGGCAGTTGACCTTTAATATAAAATAGGGGGGAGACTATGTTAGGTAAATCAATTAATGAAATTAATTTAGGGGATAGGGCATCCTTTGAAAAGACAATTTCAGAAACAGACATATATTTATTTGCAGGTATTACAGGGGATTTAAATCCAGCACATATAGATCAAGTTGAAGCTGAAAAGAGCATGTTTAAAGGAAGAATAGCTCATGGGATATTAGTTTCAGGGTTGATTTCAACTGTTTTAGGAATGTATTTGCCAGGACCTGGAACAATATATCTAGGACAGGAATTGAAATTTTTAGCTCCAGTTAGAATAGGTGACACTATAAGGGCAGAGGTTGAGGTTATAGAAAAGATAGAGGAAAAGAATAGAATTAAATTAAAGACACAATGCATAAATCAAGAGGGTAAGGTTGTAATAGATGGTATTGCTACTGTAATGCCACCTAAAAAAGCATAAAGAGGGCTTTGCCCTCTTTTATTTTTAATTTTCTAAAGATAAAATATTATTAGATAAAGGGTAAAGGGGGATTAAGTTGGTTCAATTTAAAGTAAAAAATTATATAAATGAAAACTCACTGTGTTTAAAGGATTATGAGGATAATCAAGATGTTATTGAGAAGTTTATAGAAAGCAGGTATGATATATTACCAGTTATAAATTCAAAAAAGAAATTTATAGGATTTATTGAAAGAAAGGATATTTTTAAATGCTTAAAGGATAAAGAATTTTGCAAAATGATTGATAAGGATTTAAGTAAAGTTATCATAGCAAAAAGAGAAACAAATATAAAAGAGATAGTAAGCAATATATATAAAACAGTTGTTTTAGATGAAAAAGATGAATTTTTAGGAATGATTGATTATGACAAGTTAGGAGCTGGTTTTAAAGAAATTATAGATGAGTTTGATAAGCAGATGGACTATTCCTTTGTATTAAATACTATACTAGAGACAGTATATGATGGAATACTAGTTGTTGACGCAGAAGGATATATAAAATTTATAAGTAAAGCATACTGTAAATTTTTAGGAGTAAAAGAGGAGGAAGTAGTAGGCAAACACGTTACGCAGGTAATTGAAAACACTAGGATGCATATTGTTGCAAAAACTGGTATTCCAGAGTATGCTCATATTCAAAAGATAAATGGAAATTACATGGTGGCGACAAGAATACCTGTATTTAAAGATGGTAAAATAATGGGGGTAGTTGGTAAGGTCCTATTTAGAAATTTAGATGAACTTGAGGATTTACATAACAAAATAAGAGGATTTGAAAATGAGCTTAAGGAGTATAAAGGAGAACTTAAGAACTTAAATCAATCACAGTATAACTTTGAAGATATAATTGGAAGTAGTTCAAAAATAGTTGAAGTGAAAAAATTAGCCATGAAGGCATCGCTAACAGACTCAAATGTTTTAATCATGGCTGAAAGTGGGACAGGTAAGGAGCTATTTGCCCATGCTATACATAGAAACAGCAAGAGATGTTATTCAGCTTTTGTTAAGGTAAACTGTGCAGCAATTCCTCATGAACTTCTTGAGGCTGAACTTTTTGGATATGATGAAGGAGCCTTTACAGGTGCTAAAAAGGGTGGAAAAATTGGTAAGTTTGAAATAGCAGATGGAGGAACTATTTTTTTAGATGAAATAGGAGACATGCCTTTAAATATGCAGGCAAAACTTTTAAGGGTAATTCAGGAAAAGGAAATTGAAAGGGTTGGAAGTACAACACCTAAAAAGATTGATGTTAGAATAATTGCAGCAACAAATAAAAATCTTGAGGAACTTGTAGCTCAAGGCAAATTTAGGGAAGATTTGTATTATAGACTAAACGTAATAACGCTAAATATACCTCCACTTCGTGAAAGAAAGAAGGATATAAGCGAGCTTGCTTATTATTATTTAAATAAACTTTCGGCTAAATATAATAAAAGGGTAGAGAGTATATCCAAAAATGCTCTAAAGAAGCTAGTAGAATACAGCTGGCCAGGTAACATTAGAGAGCTTATAAACGTAATTGAGCGAGCGGTTAATATAATTGAAGATGAACAGGAGCTTGATCTTCATCATCTACCTAGCAAGATTTCAGGAATAAGCAGGATGACATACATAAAGCCTTTAGATGATATTTTGAGGGAAACAGAAAGGAATGTTTTGATTGATGCCTTAAAGTATACAAAAGGTAACAAAAGCGAAGCAGCAAAGCTTTTAAAGATAAGTAGATCTAATTTTTATGAAAAGTTACAAAAATATAATCTGAATGAAGAAGTAAAAAGATAATTAAGTATTAAATGTGTACAAAAATCAGGACAATGTTAAAAATATGTCAAAAATGGTGTCCTAAAATTAGGACACCATTTTATATGTTTAAGGCAAAAGTGTTCGAAAAATAATACAAAAATTCAGAATAATAAAAAAGCAGATAACTTTTTATGGAACTTAAAACATAAAAGAATTGGCATATATTTTGCTTTAATTAATTGTGACTAAAGATTTATTCGAATGATGTGGAGGGGAGACTATGAGAAACAAGGTTATGACAGCTTATGAAGCAGTAAAGCTTATAAAGGATGGAGATGTTGTTGCAACAGGGGGATTCGTTGGTAATGGACATCCTGAGGAGCTCACCATTGCACTTGAAAAGCGCTTCTTAGAAGAGGGACAACCTAGAAATATTACATTGGTTTATGCTGCAGGTCAAGGTGATGGAAAGGAAAGAGGACTAAATCATATCGCTCATGAAGGACTTATCAAAAGGGTTATAGGTGGACACTGGGGACTTGCTCCAAAGCTTCAAAAGTTAGCAATTGAGAACAAAATTGAAGCTTACAACCTACCACAAGGAGTTATAAGCCATCTATTTAGAGACATAGCAGCAGGTAAACCAGGTACTATAACTAGGGTTGGACTTAAAACATTTGTTGACCCAAGAATTGAGGGCGGAAAAATAAATGAAGTTACAAAGGAAGATATAGTTGAACTTATTAATATTCATGGTTCAGAATACCTTTTCTACAGAGCATTTCCTATAAATGTTGCTTTAATTAGAGCTACATATGCAGATGAATTCGGAAATGCAACACTTGTAAAAGAAGCTGTTACATTAGATTCTCTAGCAATGGCACAGGCTGCTAAGAATTCAGGTGGAATAGTTATTTTACAAGTAGAAAAGGTAGTAAAATATGGATCACTTGATCCAAAGCTTGTAAAGATACCTGGTATACTTGTTGATGCAATTGTTGTAGCAGAAGCTAAAAACCATATGCAGACATTTGCAGAACAATACAACCCAAGCTACACAGGTGAAATTAAGATTCCTGTTGGACAAATTCCAAAGATGCCTCTTGATGAAAGAAAGATAATAGCAAGAAGAGCAGCTATGGAACTTATACCTAATGCAGTAACAAACTTAGGTATAGGTATGCCTGAGGGTGTTGCTATGGTTGCAAGTGAAGAGGGAATAAATGACATGGTACTTACTGTTGAGGCAGGTGGAATTGGAGGAGTTCCAGCAGGAGGATTGAGCTTTGGAGCAACTATCAATCCAGATGCAATAATTGATCAAAACTGTCAGTTTGACTTCTATGATGGAGGCGGACTAGATGTTGCCTTCTTAGGACTTGCACAATGTGATGAAAAGGGTAATGTTAACGTAAGTAAGTTTGGACCAAAGATAGCAGGATGTGGTGGATTTATAAACATAACTCAAAATGCTAAAAAGGTTGTTTACTGCGGAACATTTACAGCATCAGGACTTGAGGTAGGCGTAGATAATGGAAAGCTAGTTATAAAATCAGAGGGAAAGGTTAAGAAGTTCTTAAAGCATGTAGAACAAATAACCTTCAGTGGTGATTATGCAAGAGAAGTAGGTCAAAAGGTACTTTATATTACAGAAAGAGCTGTATTTGAGCTAACAAAGGATGGAATGGTATTAAAGGAAATAGCACCAGGTGTTGACTTAGAAAAGGATGTATTAAATTTAATGGACTTTAAGCCAATCATTGATGAACACTTAAAGATTATGGATGAAAGGATATTTAAGGACGAGGTTATGGGATTGAAAATTAAATAAATAAAGGGGGATTAATATGTTAGGAGTAATAGGTATTATATTATCGCTTGCCCTACTTATGTATTTAGCTTATAGAGGTATTACAGTTCTTGTACTTGCTCCACTATTAGCTTTACTTGCTGCACTATTTACAGGTGGAACACCTCTTATGGCAACCTATACAGAAGTTTTTATGAAGAACTTAGCTAACTATGTAAAATTGTACTTCCCTGTATTTATGTTAGGTGCATTGTTTGGTAAGGTTATGGAAGATTCAGGTAGTGCTAAGGCTATTGCACATTACATTGCAAGCAAATTAGGTAAAGAAAAGGCTATAATGGCAGTTGTTTTATCATGTGCTATCTTAACATATGGTGGAGTATCACTTTTCGTTGTTGCTTTTGCTGTTTATCCAGTTGCAGCACACCTATTTAAAGAAGCAGGCATTCCAAAGAGATTAATACCAGGTGCTATTGCATTAGGTTCCTTTACATTTACAATGACAGCTCTTCCAGGAACACCACAAATTCAAAATGCTATTCCTATGCCATTCTTTGGAACAAACGCATATGCAGCTCCAATACTTGGTATAGTAGCAGCAATCATAATGGCTGGTCTTGGAATTTGGTGGCTACAAACAAGAGCTAAAAAGGCAATGGCTGAAGGCGAAGGTTATGGATATCATCCAAATGAATCCTTTACAGAAATAGACGAAAGCAAGCTTCCAAGCTTCTGGGTAGCACTAGTTCCAATTATATTAGTTCTTGTTATTAACTTTATACTTTCAAAATACTACTTCCCAAGAATTAATGCAGACTACTTAGCACAAGAACCATATAAAACATCTCTAAAGAGTGTTGCAGGTATTTGGAGTTTAATAATAGCGTTAGTTATAGCTATTATAACTGCCTTTGTAATCCATAGAAATAGAATAGATAATATTTTAAAGACATTAAACAATGGTATATTTGGATCATTCTTACCAATATTAAATACAGCATCAGAGGTTGGATATGGTAATGTTATTGCATCACTTGCATCATTTGTAATTATCAAGAATGCAATACTTGGAATTTCATCAAACCCACTTATTTCAGAAGCAATATCAGTTAATATTCTTGCAGGTATTACAGGATCAGCTTCTGGTGGTATGAGTATTGCACTTGGTGCACTTGGAAAACAATATATGGAAATGGCAACACAAATGGGAATTAATCCAGAAGCACTTCATAGAATTGCAACAATTGCCTGTGGTGGATTAGATTCACTTCCACATAATGGTGCAGTTGTAACATTGCTTGGAATTTGTGGAATGACACATAAGGAATCATATAAGGATATTGGTATGGTAAGTGTTGTTATTCCATTAATTGCATTAGTTGTAGCATTAATACTAGCAAGCTTTGGAATAGTTTAATTAGTATACAAGGACAGTGCCGATTTTGGTACTGTCCTTTAGTAGTATATATACAATGATAAAAATTAAACAAATTTAACATTAAATCAAAATTAAAGAATGGAGGTAATTATTATGAGATTAAATGGAAAGGTGGCAATTATTACAGGAGCAGCAAGAGGTATAGGTAAGGCAACTGCAGAAAAATTTTTAAAGGAAGGAGCAAGTGTTGTAATCTGTGATATTAGTCAGGAACAAGTTGATGCTACAGTTAATGAACTTAAGGCTATAAGTGAAAACATTGCAGGGATTAAAGTTGATGTAACAAATAGAGCTGAAGTAGATGAAATGGTAAGGTTTACACTTGAAAAGTTTGGTAGAATAGACTGCCTTGTAAATAACGCAGGTATAACAGCAGACAATACACTGCTTAAAATGACTGAAGAGGAATGGGATAGAGTAATAAACATAAATTTAAAGGGAGTATTTAATTGTGGTCAAGCTGTTGCTAAGGTTATGGTGGACCAAGGAAGTGGAGTTATATTAAATGCAACTTCTGTTGTAGGCCTATATGGTAATTATGGACAAACAAATTATGCTGCAACTAAGTGGGGAGTTATAGGTATGACAAAGACTTGGGCAAAGGAACTTGGAAAGAAGGGAATAAGAGTAAATGCAGTAGCACCTGGATTTATACTAACACCTATGACAGAAAAGATGCCAGAGAAGGTTCTTGAAATGATGAAGGATAAGGCTCCACTTAAGAGACTAGGTATGCCTGAGGATATAGCAAATGCATATGCATTTTTAGCATCAGATGAGGCAAGCTTTATAACTGGTGCTGTTTTAAGTGTAGATGGAGGAATTGTTCTTTAATAATTGAGGACAGCTTGGCTGTCCTCACATGTATGATTTATATTAAAGAATAATAAGATAAAGGGGTGTTTAGAATGTCAGTATCAATGATAGGATTTTATCATTCAAAGGTAGGAAAATTAGAGAATGAAACTATATACAGCTTGTTAGTAGAAGCTGGTAGAAGAGCAATTGAAGATTCAGGACTTGAACCTAAGGATATTGATGCTATATTTGTTGGAAATTATAGTGGTGGCGGATTTAATAAGCAAGAACATATAGCTCCTTTTGCAGTTGAGATTCATCCTGACTTAAGATTTAAGCCTTGTATAAGAGTTGAAAATGCCTGTGCTTCTGGGTCTACAGCAATTGAACAAGCAATGTTTGCGATAGAATCTGGTAGAATAAAAAATGCTCTTGTAATAGGCGTTGAAAAGATGACATCCCTAAAAACTGCTGGAGTTACAGAGGTTCTAGCAATGGCTTCCTACTATCCAGAAGAAGGTGGAAAGGGATACTCCTTCCCAGGGCTTTATGCAGAATATGCAAAGGGATATATGGCAAAGTATGGATATTCCAAGGAAGAACTTTGGGATATGCTATCCTATATTACAGTTAAGGCACATAAAAATGCTATGGCAAATCCACTTGCTCAAATGCACGTTGAATATGAAAGAGAGTATGTAAGGACTATACAGGAAAAGAACCCACTTATAGCAGATCCACTTAAACTTTCAGACTGCTCACTTGTTTCAGATGGTGCAGCTGCAGTTGTATTAACTAAGACAGAAACAGCACTTTCTCTTAAGGATAAAGTAGTTGAAATAAGATCACTTGCACATACATCAGACTATCTATCTATTGTTGAAGGAAAGAGGCCAAATTATAAGCTAGAAGCAGCAGAAGTTGCAATTCAAAGGGCATTAAAGGATGCTAATATGACAATAAACGATATAAACGTAGCAGAAGTTCATGACTGCTTTACTATAACAGAACTATTAATATACGAAGCTATGGGACTTGCAAAGGAAGGAAGAGGATTTGATGCCATATTAAATGGTGATGTTTATGTTGGAGGAAGATTACCTGTTAACCCATCAGGAGGATTGAAGGCTAAAGGACATCCAGTTGGTGCAACAGGTGTTTCAATGCATGTTTTAGTTGCAAAACAGCTTTTAGGTGAAGCAATAGGACTTCAAGTTGAAAACGCAAAGGCTGGTTTAACATTAAATATAGGTGGTAGCGGAGCAACCAACATAGCATCAGTCCTTGTTAGAATCAAATAAAAAAGTGCCACCCAGGTGAAATGTGACATTTTCTATTTATTAGTAATAAGATTTTTAAAGATCTCTATTAATCACTTTTGCTATATTTTATAATTAGTCAATTTTGAAGTCTTCTATGTTTTATATAGAAGACTTTTTTATTTTTTTGATATATAATAATTAAATTAAGGGGTGATGCTAATGGAGCTTATTAAAGATTTTACATTTAATTTAGATAAACAGCATGTACTTGAAGTTCTTGAAACATATCTTCCCTCAAGTGGGGAAGATAGAAGCAAGATTTATGATACACTAATTAATGAACTTTATGATAACATAGATCCTATTGGATTTTTTAAGCTAATAGATAAACCAAAGGAATATGATTTTGAATCCTTTAAAGAATGCAGCAAAATAGCTCCTTGTCTTATAACATTAGGTTCTAGGATTACTGATAAGATAGATAATTTATTTAATGAGAATAAATTTGTAGATGCTGTAATGTTGGATGTAATGGCTAGCACACTTTTATTTGAATATAATAGTCAAATGTATGAACACATCTTTAACTATTTTTATAATTTAGGATTTGGTATAACATGTAGAGTTGCACCGGGTGATGGTGAAATACCTATCGAGTATCAGTCAGATATAATCGATAGGTTAGAGGCTGCAAAGCCTTATGGCATATACACTATAAAAGGTTATGCAGTTCATCCACCAAAATCTTTAACTTATGTGCATGGAGTGGATGAGAAGCTTGAAAAGATAAAGAGAAGGCATTCCTGTAGAGAATGCACTAATATTAGCTGTAGTATAAGAGCTATAAAGGAAAAGGCAAAAGGTATATTTTAGGTAAAAATAAACACCACATAGCAAATTGAATATATGTGGTGTTTATTTTTATTACACATAAAAATTATGTATTTAATATAATAAATTAGAAAAATATGGAGAATGTCACATTTCACTTGGGTGGCACTTTGGGGGGATCTATTTTGAATAAATATATTTTAATAAGATTAAATCAGAGAAGGCTTTATTTAATTGTAAATGGTAAAGTATACTTGGCTTTTAGGATAGCGGTAGGTAAAAGAACAACTCCAACTCCAAAGGGAGTTTTTAGAATATTAAATAAGGCTGTTAATCCTGGAGGAGTTTTTGGAACAAGGTGGATGGGATTTTACAGGGGTTATGGTATTCATGGTACAAACAATCCTTCATCTATAGGCTATGCTGTTACAAATGGGTGTGTTAGAATGTATAATAGAGATATTGAAAGGTTATTTCCTCTCGTTCCTATAGGAACAAAGGTTGTAATTACAGATTAATTTTGAATAATTAATTAAAATTTGATAAAATTGTATTGTTAGTGCAATAAATGAAGTATAATAATAGTAGAAATAATATACCCAGAAAGGGGAATTAATGTGAAAAAAGATAAAAATATCATGGTATGTGTTACACAACAAAAAACATGTGAAAGATTGATAAAAAAGGGTAAAGAATTAAAGGATAAGATAGATGGTGAATTACATGTTGTTCATGTTGCACGTGAAGATGAAAACTTTTTAGGTAATAGCAAACAAGCAGATGCAATAGAATATTTATATGGTATTTCAAAGTCAGTAGGCGCAGATATGACAGTTTTGCGTTCAAATGATGTATGTGCTGCTATTACAAAGTTTGCTACTGAAAATGGTGTGGGACATATAGTTTTAGGAGAGCCTCCAAAGGGATGTCAACAGGAAAGCATAGTGGATCTTTTAAAGGAAAGCATGAAGGATGTAAATTTTTATCTTGTATCATAATATAAATAGGGTGTTGTAATTACTAGTGTAGCTACTAGTTGTTACAACACTTTTTTATTTGAGAAAAATAAAGTTTAACTGTATAAAAAAAGCGTATTTGATAAGAATAAAAATAGATTAAAAAAATTACTTATTTCAATTGCAAAAATTTTCAGAATATAGTATCCTAATATTAAGGGTAAATAAAAAAATGGGGTGATTAAGATGGTTCATGTATTAACCGGTGACAAAGGAGCCGGAAAGACCAAAAAATTAATTTCAATGGCAAATGAACTTGTTCAAGATGCAAAGGGTCACATTGTGTATCTTAGCAATTCTTCTGAAGGTATGTATCAATTAAATTCAAAAATCCGTCTTGTGAATATCTCAGAGTTCCCCATTTCCTCTTATGACAGCTTCATAGGTTTCCTGTACGGCATGATTTCCGAAGATTACGATATAGAAACAATATTTATAGACAACCTTAATGCGATTATATCAAACGATGATATAGTGCGCTTCTTTGTAGATGCAAAAAAATTCGCAGAATTAAACTCAGTTAAGTTTGTAATAGGAGCAAAGTGTGAACAAACTGCTCAGGAAGGATTAAATATTGAGTACATGGCTGTATAAGGGGAGTTTTCTCCCTTTATTTTTTTGCTATAATTAGGATGCAAAACAAAAGGGAGGAAGATAGATGAATAAAGGAATATGCGATAAGATAAAGTTTATGCTTTGGGGAATGACATCAAGACTTAAGGAGAATAAAGATTTTATAAACGATGTTACATTTAAATTCAAATCAGGTACAAAGAATTATATAGGAATTATCTATATTGATGATGAAAAGGTTAATTTTAATGGTAAGGATGAAGAACTAAAAATAGATGATATACCAAGCTACATATCTGAACATGCTTTAAAATATGATGAACTAGAATTTGTAATAAATGAAAGAGGCAAAAAGTTTATATTAAATGCAGATAATAAAAATGTTAAGACTAAGCAGGTTGACAGCAGAGAAGAGAAAAGCGATGAACACGCATTTACCAAGTCAACTCTTTTAAATAGAAACTATTTAATTAGAGTAGGAGAGGCAGATGAGCTTTTAAAGGAGATAGGAATACTCACTAAAGACGGCAAAGTAAAAAATGATATGATAAGAAAATACAATCAGATAGACCATTTTGTTGAGCTTGTAGATTCAATGATAGATGAACTTGGCGATGTAGACACTATAAACGTTTTAGACTGTGCCTGTGGTAAGTCCTATTTAACCTTTGTATTAAACTATTACATAAAGGAAGTAAAAAAGAAGAATTGCTTCTTTATCGGAATTGATAGATCAGAGAACGTAATAAATACCTCCAGGGAAATTGCAAAAAGGTTAAATTACAAAAATATGCAGTTTTTGTGTATGGATCTAAATGAATATATACCAGATAGAAGGATTGATATAGTAATCAGCCTTCATGCCTGTGATATTGCAACAGATATGGCACTTGGTACTGCAATAAATGTAAATGCAAGGGCAATAATGTGTGTTCCTTGTTGTCATAGAGAACTTCTAGATCAGTACAGATTTGATGAATTCAATTCTGTACTAAAACATGGAGTGTTTAGAGCAAGATTTTCAGATATTCTAACAGATGGTGTTAGAGCTCTTCTACTTGAAACTCAAGGATATAAGGTTTCAGTAGTTGAATATATATCCCCACTTGAAACTCCAAAGAACTTGCTTATTAGAGCAGTAAAGGTTTCAGATAAAAACATTAAGGCTATAAATGAATACAAGGCTTTAAAGGAAAAATTCAACATAACTCCATACCTTGAAAGATATATAAATATTTAGGAGGGATATAATGCCACATTTAAGATTTAGAGGCGTAGAGAAAGATAAGGTTAAGGCAATAAGCAAAGATTTAGTAGATAACCTACAAGAAATCATAGGATGTCCTAGAGACTATTTTGTATTAGAAGTGATAAACTCAGATTTTATATTTGATGGTGAAGAGGTAAAAATGTATCCCTTTATTGAAGTTGCTTGGTTTGATAGAGGAAGTGAAGTTCAGGATAAGGTTGCAAAGAAGATAACTGAAAAGGTTAAAGATGTAACAGGAGCAGAAACTGTAGATGTTGTTTTTATAAAATATAAAGAGAAGAGATACTATGAAAATGGAGAGCATTTTTAACTTTTAAGGGGACTTAACATAATAGATTAGATGTAGTTGAACAATATTAGCCCCAATAAACATTGGGGCTTTTAAAGTTAATTTAAATAGGTTATCTTTTTAGCTCTTCTACAATGTTCTCAAAATCCTCAATTAAGTGGTCAGTAATTTCTTTAAGTTCCTCAGGTGTACATGTACCATGTTCATCATATACACCCACAACCTTCATACCTGCAGCACGAGCACCACGAACAGCAGGAACAGTATCCTCAAAAACAATGCATTCTTGAGGAGAAACATTTAGTCTTTTTGCTGTTTCTAAAAACACATCAGGGAAGGATTTATCCCTTGGTACTTCACAGGTTGTTACTATTTCATCAAAATAGTGAAGTATATTATTTCTAGATAGAACAGCCTCTACAAGTTGACGATTGTTGCTGGTTGCCATACCTATTAAATATCCATTTTCCTTTAAATAATCAAGAAATTTATGTACTCCCTTTTTAGCTTCAATTACATTTCTATAATAATGATCTACCATTTCCATCCACTCATTCATTATCTCTTCAATACTCTCTTTAAGATTAAATCTTTCTTTAAAATATACAGCAGTCTCTTTAAAACTTAGTCCTTCTATTGCTCTTTGTAGATCTTCAGGAAGTTCTATTCCTCTCTTTTTTAAAAATTCTACATCAACTTCCTTCCATACCCACATAGAATCAATTAATGTACCATCCATATCAAATATTACGGCCTTTATGTCTTTTAGCATTTTATCACCTCACATATTTTATTCTTTAATATTATAACATAAAAAGGCGTGCAAAGAGGCACGCCTAATCTTCTTCCGATACAATCAATATGTCAAAATCAGAGGGTTTTATCTGACCTATATTCTTCTGAGGAACAACAGTATAATTTATACCATTTTGTTCCAAAGCTTCCTTTATACTTTTTAGACTGCTGTCAACTGCAATTCTGGTCATACTAAAACACCTCCTTATAATTATTTTCTCAAAAACTGCAAATAATATAAATATAAAATTTTTGTTACCCTTACAGGGTATATTGACAATTGACGAAACTTGTAATATTATAAAATTACAGTATAGCAATATAATGATTAAATTAGTGAAGTTTATAACAATGTTAAGGAGAGGATAATATGTCAAAGAGAGTTTTAATAGTAGGTGGAGTTGCAGGTGGCGCTAGCGCTGCAGCAAGACTTAGAAGACTTGACGAGAATATAGAAATTATAATGTTTGAAAGAGGAGGATATATCTCCTTTGCAAACTGTGGTCTTCCATACTACATTGGTGAGACTATAAAGGAGAGACAAAACCTTCTTGTTCAAACAGAAGAAGGAATGGAACAAAGATTTAACATCGATGTAAGAACTCACAGTGAAGTTACAAAGATATTCAGAGATACAAAGGAAGTTGAAGTTGTATCAAATGGTAAAACTTATAGAGAAAAATATGATTATTTAATTTTATCACCAGGTGCAGCCCCATTTGTTCCGCCAATTGAAGGAGTAAACTTAGATGGGATTTATACTTTAAGAAACATGGAAGATGTTGATAGAATCAAAGAACACGTTACAAAGAATAAGCCAAATAAGGCAGTTGTAATAGGTGGCGGATATGTTGGTATAGAAATGGCAGAAAACCTAAAGCATATTGGAGTAGATGTTACTCTAGTTGAAGCTGCAGATCAAGTTATGGGACCACTTGACTTTGAAATGGCAAAAATGATAGAAAAGCATATGATAGACAACGGTGTTAACCTAATAGTTGGTGATGCTGTTGAAAGATTTGAGAAGAATAACGGACTAGAGATGACTTTAAAGAGTGGTAAGAAGCTTAATGCGGATATGGTTATAATGGCAATAGGGGTAAGACCTGAGGTTAAGCTTGCAAAGGAAGCAGGACTTGAAATTGGTGAACGTGGTGGAATTAAAGTTGATGCTCACATGAGAACATCAGACCCATATATTTATGCAGTTGGAGACGCTATTGAAGTTGAAGACTATATTAATGGTACAAATACACTAATTCCACTTGCAGGTCCAGCAAATAAGCAAGGAAGAATAGCTGCAGATAATATTTGTGGTAGAGAAAGTGTATATAAGGGAACACAAGGAACTTCAATCATAAAGGTGTTTGATTTAACTGCAGCATCAACAGGAAATAATGAAAAGATACTAAAGAGACAAGGAATACCATATATTAAGTCCTATACACATTCAGGCTCACATGCTGGATATTATCCAGGAGCATTCCCAATGACAATAAAGCTACTTTTCTCACCAGAGGATGGAAAGATACTTGGTGCACAAATAGTAGGTAGAGATGGTGTTGATAAGAGAATAGATGTTATAGCAACAGCAATAAGAGCTGGAATGACAGTATATGATCTAGAAGAATTAGAACTTGCATATGCACCACCATATTCATCAGCTAAGGACCCAGTAAATATGGCTGGTTTTACAGCAGCAAACATACTAAAGGGAGATATGAAGATTATACATGCTGATGAATTAAAGAATATTAATCCAGATGAATACTTTATAGTAGACGTTAGAACAGATGTAGAATTTGAAGGTGGACACTTAGAAGGAGCAGTAAACATTCCAGTTGATGAGTTAAGAAAGAGAATGAATGAAATTCCAAAGGACAAAAAGATAATTGTTTACTGTAAGATTGGTTTAAGAGGATATATAGCATATAGAATATTAGTTCAAAATGGATATGATGTATATAACTTAAGCGGAGGATATGATTTAGTTTTAGCTTATCAAATGAAGTATGGAGAAGGACTAAAGCTAAATGATGAGATGACAAGATTTGAACCAATGGAGGAAAAAAAGGAAGTTAAGCCAAGTGGAAATACAATAAAGATAGATGCTTGTGGTCTTCAATGCCCAGGGCCAATAATGAGGGTAAAGACTGAAATAGAAAAGATAAATGAGGGAGATGTACTAGAAGTACATGTAACAGATGCAGGATTTACAAAGGATATTAAGGCATGGTGTGAAAGAACAGGTAATACCCTAATTGGAGTTGAAAAGACTTGTTGCGATTACGTTGCTTATGTTATGAAGGGAAGAAAAGAAAAGACAAATGCCCAGCCAGTAAATGTAGAACTGCCACAGGGCAAGACAATAGTTGTATTCAGTGGTGACTTAGATAAGGCTATTGCATCCTTTATAATTGCAAATGGTGCAGCAGCAATGGGAAGACCTGTTACAATGTTCTTTACATTCTGGGGATTAAATATACTAAGAAAGGATACAGCAGTTAAGGTTAATAAAACATTCATTGAAAAGATGTTTGCTAAGATGATGCCAAGAGGAAGCAAAAAGCTTGCACTATCTAAGATGAATATGGGTGGAATTGGTGCAAAGATGATTCGTGGAATAATGAAGAAGAAGAATATAGCATCTCTTGAAGAGCTAATAGAACAAGCAAAGGCAAATGGTGTAAAGCTTGTTGCTTGCTCAATGTCAATGGATGTTATGGGAATAAAGAAGGAAGAATTAATTGACGGTGTAGAAATTGGTGGAGTTGCAGCATACCTTGGAGAAGCAGAACAATCAAATGTAAATCTGTTCATATAAATTATAGGCACCTATAATGGTGCCTAAAATATTTTTTCAAGTATTGACATAATTATTTCAATTATAAATAGTAATATAACCATCCATTCAAGTTTGGTTCCTCTTTTGGCATGGGTTAGGCTAGTGAATACTTCAGTAATATCAAGCAGAACTTCAGTTTTATGTCGTATTTTTTCATATCTATCCTTTAGTTCATAAAAATCAGAAAGTGTTAAGAAAAATTCCTCAGCATCTTCTAATTTCCAAGCAATATCAGGTTTATCTAAAAGCATTATATATGATATCGTATTATATTTAAATCTAAGTACCTTTGCAGACATTTTAGCAAGATGATTATCACTAAGGTGTAGTTTTCCGTTGTCTAAGTAGACTATTATGTTTTCAATTTCATCAAGCAAATTGTCTATATCAACTTCAATTTTTTTAAGAGCAACTGATTTTGCAAGTACAGTTGCAACAATCTCCATATAGTATGGTTTTAAACTATTTACTTTTATAGAATCATAACTAAGTTCCATTTCCTTAATACGATTATCTACAACCATTCTGAAATCTTCAATATAATTAAATGGCGTGTTGTTTTTCAAGGTTGTGTCAACTTTTTTAATATATTCTATTACATCTCTAAGTTCGTGGAAGGCGAGATTGGCAGAGACTATACATCCAAAGTGGAATATATATACGTATTTATTATTAGGATGCGGAATTATACCTTTAAGATTTCTATCATCTAAAATGAGAGGTTCTTCCCATTTAAATTTTTTATTTATTCCAAAGTGACTGGCTATCTTATATAAATTTATTTCGTTGCTTATAAAACTTGATTTAAATTCGTAGTACATATTTGATTGTCCCCTTTATAGAATATTTTTTATTTTTATTGTATAATTAAATACAGATATTGTAAATAGGTGGTGTTTTTATGTTAGAATTAATAAATGCATTAACAGTAGAAGAATATTTAAAAACTTATGATGAAGAAAAATTAAATAAACACAGAGAACTTGCTAAAGAAATTTATAGATCAAGCCTTCTAAATAATCTAAAGAAGGAAAATTTGGATTTTAGAATACTGATGTTTTCAGAATCCTTCTGTCCTGATTGTTTAATATTATTCCCATTTATAAGTTTTTTAAATGATCAAATGGGTATAGATGTAAAAATTCTTAAAAGACAGGGAAATGAGGAACTTTTAAAGCAATTAACAGGTGAAGCAAGAATACCTACAGTTATATTTATAAATAAAGATGATACTTTAAGAGGTATTATAGTTGAATTTCCACAAGAATTTAAAAATTTGCTTATAAATTTGTCCTACGAAGAAATGAAGGATAGAATAAACAAGTACAGAGAAGGTAAGTACATAAAGTTGATTGAAGAAGAAATTGTAAGGATATTAATGACTAAGTGATTTTATAAAGACCCCATTAATAGATTGCAAAATCTGTTAATGGGGCTTTAAAAATAGTTTACATTCCTTTTATTAAATCCTTCTGATCCCTTGCCATTTCTTTAAGACGAGGATTTACTCCTGGGGTTACAATAACCTTACTAAACCAAAGAAGAGCTTCTTCATTATTTCCTAATCGTCTTGCTAATTCTCCTATTAAGTAGGATAGGGTATAGTTGTCCATTCCACAAATAGGGAATGCTTCCTTTTCAAAGGCTTCTTTAAAACCAATATAAGCCTGTTCTAAAAACTTTTTTTCTTCTTCAAAGTTTTTTAATAGCCTATACATCCATGCAATTTTTAAACATATAAAGGCCTTTTCGCTTGTCTTTGCTTTTTTTACAACAGCATTTAAAAGAGCAAGTTTATACCTTTCTATTGCTATATTTTCATCATATGTTTCTGGATAAGTTTTAGGTCTAAATTTAGGAGAAATAACTGCTTTTATTAATAAAGCTTGTTCCTGCTTAATTTTATCAAAATATTGATTTAGTGCACTATATCCACAGTTTGGACATATGTGTACGTCATAAAAGAGAGGATTTGGTCCTTGATAAATGGGCATTAAATCTGTGTCGCTCCCAATCCTTCTTGTTTTACCATTTTTTAATGCCTTTGATTTAAATTCCTTTTCACAAACAGGGCAAACAAAAGTCTTTTCATATAAAAATGTATCTGTAGTTTTAACAGTAGTTTCAGTATTTTTTCTTGCCTCTTGCTCCTTTTCATATATGTTTAATTTGATATCTTTAAATCCTAAATCTTCAAGTCCTGAAAAAAGATCTGACATTTATATCACTCCTTGATATTTTGTTTCTCGTCTAAGTGGTAAATAAATGCTATAATCCTTGCAACAGCTTCATAAAGCTCATAAGGTATTGGAGAGGAAGGTTCAATTTTGGAAAGTTCATTTACTAAAGATTCATCCTCAACAATGGGTACATTACTTTCTTTTGCCTTATTTAATATTTTTTCTGCAATTTCACCAAATCCTACTGCGGTTACAATAGGGGCATTAAATTCTTTTTTATATTTTAGTGCAACTGCCTTTTTTCTTTTCATACCTTCACATCCAGTTCGTTTACTATGAAATCATTGAAAAAGTTTATTATGTTTTTATGGCTTTCTTTTATCTCTTCAACATTTACGTTTATAAGCTTAATACCAATTTCATCTAGTGCTGAACTTAATAGATTTAAATTATTTTTAATGTAGTGTATGTGTTGTTTTTCACATTTTAAATTTATAACCATGTTTTGGTTGTATTTTTGAATATAGCTTTCAACAGTACCTAGATTTTGAGTATTTACTTTAATATAAAACTTTATATTGTTGGCATCCAATAAATTTTTATTTTTATATTTATTTTTAATGATAATGCTGTTGCTGTAGGTATGGTTATTTATATTTGTATTAAAAAAATAGAAATTGTAATTTTTATTTAACAATCTTATTATATCAAATTTTTCAATAAATTCATTAGAAGTTTTTAGTATGTCAGAGTTTTTTAAGAGTTCCCTAGATATATCTTCAAGAGTGAAAATTTTAGTTAATTTGCCGTCGTTTAATTTGTTTATACTTTGAATTATTTCATTTATAAATTTACTTTCATTTAAAAAATGCTTTGCACCAATTAAATTTTGTAAAGATAATTTAAGCTTATTTTCCAACATGAAGGTCAAAAAATCAGTATCTATATCATTTATTTCTTTAAGATATTGTTTTATTTCATTTAACTGTTCGTTTGAAATATCTATTTTAAATAGATTATTAAGTAAAGATTTTATATCCTCTTCAGTTAACCTTTTTATTGAATCAACTGCTTTAGAAGAATTATAAATGAACATAATATTTTCATCTGTTGCTGGTAAACTAAATTTAATAAGAGATTTAATTATTTCTTCAGCATCCTTTATGGGAATTGACAGCTTGTCTGAAATCTGTTTTATGTTTGAATATTCCCTTTCAACTTGATTTTTTTCAATAGCTCTTAAAATAACTGTGTTATCTTCAATTTTTTCAATTTTAAATTTTAGAAACTGATCCTTCTTGTCGATATCCTTTGATATAAATATTGCAGGTATAACTGTTCCATCATAAAGTTTAATTGCTCCTTTTCCTTCTTCAAGAGCAATAATTTTAGCACTAATAATCGAACCTTCATATAGTCTTTTAGTGTTATCTTGATATTTGTTTAATAGTTTTTCTAAAGCTTCTATTCTCATACAAATCACCTATTAAATTATCGGAAAAAATGTTATAAAATAAATAGGAATATAAAATAATAAATTAGGATGTGGTAATGTGGCAATATATGCAATATCAGATTTACATTTATCTTTATCTGCAGACAAACCCATGGATGTCTTTGGAGAGATGTGGAAGGATCATCATCTAAAGATAATGGAGAATTGGAATAGTAAAGTAGGAAGTGATGATTTAGTTTTGGTTGCAGGTGATATATCTTGGGCTATGAAGCTTGAGGATGCATATAAGGATCTAGAGTTTATACATAACTTGAATGGAAAGAAAGTTTTTATAAAAGGTAACCACGATTATTGGTGGAGCTCAATAACTAAAATCAATTCCCTTTTTGAAGATATGTATTTTATCCAAAATACTCATTATGCCTATAATGATTATGCTATATGTGGCACAAGAGGATGGATTAATTTAGAATCTACCGATGATGAGCATGATGTTAAAGTTCATAAAAGGGAACTTATAAGGCTTAGAATGTCTCTTGATAGTGCTGTAAAAACTGGACTATCCAAAATAATAGTTATGATGCACTATCCACCTGTAACTAAAATTGCAGTAAATCAGGAGTTTGTAGATTTGTTAAAGGAATACAAAGTTGAAAAGGTTGTTTATGGTCATATTCACTATGATGCAAGATATATTTGTGAAAATGGTTTAATTGATGGAATAGAATACATATGTACCTCCTGCGATATAATTAATTTTAATCCAGTTAGGATTTTATAAATTGTTTTGGGAAAAATAAAAATAGGAGGTGCATAGTATGAAGGAATATTCATTTAGGGTGCCATCAATGCATGATGAAACTTCTGCAAAGGAAATTGCAAGTATAATAAGTGGAATTAGAGGTATTCAAGATGTTGATGTAGACTATCAAGAGGGTACAGTAAATGTTTACTATGATGAAAATCAAGTTATAAAGGATAAAATTAAATATACAGTTGAAAAAAAAGGATTTAAAGTAGATGATTAATATAAAACTCCTCGTCACCTAAAATTATAAGGGGACGAGGGTAATTTAATATATTCCATTTTATTCTAAATATGTTCTAATAATTTAATAAAATTTATATTGAGAAGGTTTTTTATATATGATAATATTTAAAATAGACTCAATTAAAGGATTTGTTACACAATTCGCAAAAGTGGAATGATTACAAAAACATTATGAATAGGAGGAAGAGCATGAGCGTACATATTGGTGCAAAGGAAGGTCAAATAGCAGAAACAGTTCTTCTACCAGGTGACCCACTTAGAGCAAAGTTTATAGCAGAAAACTTTTTAGAGAATGTTGAATGCTATAACGAAGTTAGAGGAATGTACGGATTTACAGGATATTATAAGGGTAAAAGAGTATCAGTTCAAGGAACTGGTATGGGTGTACCTTCAATTTCAATATATGTAAATGAATTGATAAACAGCTATGGTGTTAAGAATTTAATAAGAATAGGAACATGTGGTGCAATAAAAGAAGATGTTAAGGTTAGAGATGTAATACTAGCAATGACATCATGTACTACATCAAATATTAATAGAATAACATTTAATGGATTAGATTATGCTCCAGCAGCAAGTTTTGATCTTTTATATAAGGCATACGAATATGCAAAGAAGAATGGAATAAACGTAAAAGTTGGAAATATACTAACAGAAGACTCATTCTATCATGATGATAGAGAGTTTTATAAGATTTGGGCAAAATATGGAGTATTAGCTGTTGAAATGGAAACTACAGCTCTATACACACTTGCTGCAAAATATGGTGTGAATGCATTAACAATTTTAACTGTATCAGATCACGTAGTAACAGGTGAAGAAACAACAGCACAAGAAAGACAAACAACATTTACACAAATGATAGATATTGCATTAAATATAGTATAATTCAGTAAATATTAAGCCCCATGATGTAAACATCATGGGGCTTTTTAAATATCAATAATAATAAATGGGTGGATTTTTATTATTTATAACTCCTTTTATTTTGGAAAAACTAAATAAAAGGAGGTGTTAAGATGTCAATTTTTCGTGGATATAACTTAGAAAGACATGGTGATGAATATACACTTATATTATACGTTAATACAAATTCAACAGAAATATCAAGTGAACTTGGAGAAATAATTAAAAAGAATTCCGAAGACTTAAGAGAGTATGTTAAGAAGATTATAGATGATAAGTTTCCTAATATAAAGATCTCGTCAGCCAAAATAATGCTTGGTACAATGCTTCTTGCTACTGTTCCACTTGGTATAAATCCTTTTAATACAAAAGCATCTGCACAAACAACCGCACAGCAGATACCAGAATTTTATACAGTAAAAGCAGGAGATACATTATGGAAGATTGCAACGACCTTTGGGATTTCCGTAGAAACTATAAAAAATTTAAATAACTTAACTGGTGATACTATATATGTAGGTCAGACGCTAAGGCTAAGAGCAGCACAAAAGGATTCAATAACACTTACAGATACATATACAGTAAAAGCAGGAGATACTCTATGGAAAATAGCACAGAGTTTCAATATTTCTGTATCTCAACTAAAAGCTTTAAACAACTTAACATCCGATACTATATATCCAGGTCAAGTTTTAAAGGTAAAAGAAACAGTTATATATGGAACTTATTATACCGTAAAATCAGGTGATACCCTATGGAAGATAGCTCAAAGCTTTGGTGTATCAGTTGATGAGATAAAGAGAATAAATAAACTAACAACTGATATAATAAATATCGGTCAAAGATTATTTATACCTGAAAAGACTTCAGAGGAAATTAAGCCCAAAGTAACAACACCAACCCCAGTATACGAATGGCCAGCAGTAACTTATATAGTTCAGCCAGGAGATACAGTTTATTCTGTTGCTAAAAAGTTTAATACTACTGTAGATAACATTTTAAGATATAATTATATGTCTCCAGATGATTGGTTAGATGCTGGTGATAAAATTGCAATATCAGGATATGCACCAAGAGTTTACACAGTAACTCCAGGTGAATCAACTTCACCATCAACTAGAGGCAAAATTGTGGATTGGTTTTTGGAGGGCCAGTATATATTAAAAAGGGGCGATATATTTACAATTGTAGATGTTCAAACAGGAAGACAATTTAAAGTTAAAATGATGGGTGGTTATAACCATAGTGACGTTGAGCCTTTAACTTCTCAAGATACAGAAATAATGAGAAGTTTATTTGGTACATGGGAGTGGAATCCAAGGCCAGTTGTAGTATTTAAAGATGGCATGAATATAGCAGCTTCATTATCAGGAATGCCTCATGGAGCACAAACCATAACCAATAATGGTGTAACGGGACATTTTGATTTATATTTAAAGAATAGTCTGCCACACAGTCAAGATACATCATCAAGTTATGTTGAGATGCACTATAGGAATATAAATATAGCAGCTGGAATGTGATTTAAAAATAAAAAGAAATTTTGAAATAAATATTATTATATTAGGAAAATATAAGTTTATTTAAATTATATTTTCTTTACTTTTTATCATTAAAAATGTAAAATTAGTCTGTAAGATAATATAAATATAATAAGACTATATTTTGGAGGAGTTGTGATGGTGGTTAGAGAAGCTATTCCAAGCGATGTCCCGTCGGTCGCCAAAATCCATATGGATGTATGGAAAGATACCTATGAGGGAATAATTCCTAGTGAAGTATTGAGTCAAAGAACATATGATGAACTAGAGGACAGTTGGTTAGACAGACTATTTGAAGATCCTGATACTAAGGAATTTATGCTTGTAGCAGAAAATGATGATGGAGATATTGTAGGTTTTATAGTAGTTGCTACAGATGGTGATGAAGGATATAGAGGAGTTATTAAATCTATCTATGTTTATGAAGACTACCAACGTCAAGGTATAGGAACCATGCTTTTTAATGCAGCTTTAGATAAGCTTGTTGAGGAAGATATATTAAATCTTATAGTTTGGACATATAAAGATAATAAAAATAGAGTTTTTTATGAAAAAATGGGTGGAAAGGTATTTAAGGAAATCGTTGTTGAGATTGATGGTAGAAAAGTTGGAAAAATAGCCTATGTATGGGATAATATAAAGCATTGAATTTAGGCTGCACTATGCAGCCTTATATTTTGAGGTGATAATATGTATTTGTATTTCATAAATTACAGGCCAGATGAAACAGAACTATGCAGATTAGAGATGAGAGTTATTTTTGATGTTAATCCAGATAAAAAATATTTTTTTAGTGATAAAAATTTTGATATTAATAGAAGTGTTTTTATTAAGTACAAAATTGATATATTGGCACAATCTAAAGAATTTGAGGATCTAGTAACTAAAGTTAGGGAGTTGAATTTAGCTACTCAAGGATATAAAGTTAAATACTACGATGTGGATGATGATGTTAAGGTTGAGTTTAATGAAAAACATAGATTAGAGGGAATTATAGGCGAACAAATAGAAGGAGATGTTGATGTCTATAAGCCAAGTACCATTTATGCATTGACATATGTTGAAGGCAGTTGGATATTTGGTAAGTACATAAAAAATAGTGGTGAGTGGCATAAACACGAACATAAACCTGTATATTATTGTAATGCACTGCCAGTTAGAATAGCAAGGACAATGCTTAATATAGGTCTAGGAGATGATTTAAATAAAAAAGTAGTAGATCCTTGTTGTGGAGTTGGAACAGTCCTACTTGAAGCTGCAGTTTTAGGTGTTGATATAGAAGGATATGATTTAAATGATAAGGTGGTTGAAAACGCAATAAAAAATATTGAGTTTTTTGGATATGATATTAAAGTTCAAAATAAGGATATATCACAAATAGAAAAAAAGTTTGACTTGGCAATAATTGATTTACCCTATGGAATACTATCAGTAACTTCCCATGAAGAGATTATGCACATATTAAAATCAGCGACAAATATAACAAAAGAAGCAGTAATAGCTGCCGTAAGCGACATAAGAGAGGATTTAGCAGAAGTAGGCTTTAAAACGGTTGACTATGCTGTAGTACCTAAAAAGCATTTCAAAAGATATATTTTCAAATGTGTTTTAAAATGAGGGGGACATATGATGAAAACATTAGCATTAGTATTATTCTTATTAACATATTTATTGTTAATACTTTTACCTAAATATAGAACTCAGACGGCTGTAGTTGTTGCGATTTTATTTGTAGCTTTAGGTATACTCCCATTTAATAAGGTATTAACTACTATAGACTGGAACGTAATACTTATGATTTCTGGTACTATGGGTATAGTATCTTTGTTTATAGAATCTAAAATGCCTGCAGCTATGGCTGATTTTATAATAGATAGGGTAGGATCTGTAAAGTGGGTTATAATTTCATTATCTTTATTTGCAGGTATAATATCTGCTTTTATAGACAATGTTGCAACTGTTTTAATAGTAGCTCCAGTGGCATTAAACTTAGCAAAGAGGATAAATATATCACCTGTGTATATGCTTATTGCAATTTCAATTTCTTCAAACCTTCAGGGAGCTGCTACCCTTGTAGGTGATACAACATCTTTATTACTTGGTGGATTTGCCAATATGGACTTTTTAGACTTTTTCTTTTTTAAAGGGAGAATAGGGCTGTTTTTTATTGTTCAACTTGGAGCTATAGTATCAAGCTTAGTGCTTATAGTTTTCTTTAGAAAATACAACCAGCCTATCCATTTAGAAGAAAAGGAAAAGGTTGAAGATATGTTTCCAACATATCTTATAATAGCAATGGTAGTGCTTTTAATACTAGCTTCATTTATACCAAATAAGCCATCCATAACAAATGGACTGATTTGCGTTATTCTTTTACAAATAGGTTTAGTTAAAGAACTTTTAATCAATAAAAATAGAAATGCATTAAATGTAACACTTCTTCAAATCGATTATCAAACAATATTAATTTTAATGTCCCTTTTTATAATAATAGGGGGAATAACTGAGGTTGGAGTAATAAATGACATAAGTAGACTGTTTTTGAAATTTGGAAATGGAGGACTTTTTACAGTTTATTCGCTATTTGTATGGTTTTCAGTTTTAGTGTCAGCTTTTATAGACAATATACCATATACTGCTACAATGCTTCCAGTTGCAGCAAAGGTGGCTGCAGGTATGGGAATTCAGCCATATATTTTATATTATGGACTATTAATTGGTGCAACTCTTGGAGGAAATATAACACCAATTGGTGCATCAGCTAACATTACAACATTAGGAATACTAAAGAATGAAGGATATCAAGTAAAAGCAAGGGATTTTATGAAGTTAAGCGTTCCATTTACGCTATCAGCTGTTCTTTCAGGTTATATCATTGCTTGGTTTATATGGTTATAGAATTTTAAAGGCTTTATCAAGACTTTTATTTGTTTTGATAAGGCCTTTATTTATTATTTTGCTTAAATAATGTATATATTGAAATATATTGGGAATAATATTATAATAGAAAATGCAAATTATTTGCAAATAGAGGAGGGAGACTATGGAACTTATACATGAAGCTCTTCATGATACAATAATTGCATTGCCTATATTGATTGTTGCTTTTGTTTTCATTGAGTTTATTGAACACAGGATGGGTAAAAAATATGACTATAAAATAAAGAGTGCTGGTAAATTTGGTCCTATAATTGGTGCAGCTTTAGGAATTATACCTCAGTGTGGTTTTTCAATACTTGGAGTTATGTTTTATCTACAAGGATATATTACTTTAGGTACACTGCTTTCAATATTTTTAGCAACATCAGATGAAGCCCTTCCAGTTCTTGTTTCTCATCCAGAGGCTATGGATAAAGTATTACCTTTTATACTTATTAAGTTTAGCATAGCTGTAGTTTGGGGATATATAATTGATTATGTTTTAAAATCAAAAACATCTGAAATTGAGGATGCTGGTGCTGAACTTGCTGTAGCAGACGAGTGCTTAACAGAGCATTTTAATTTAAAGGAAGTTTTAATACATTCAGCAAGAAAGAGTTTTAGAATATTTATATACATGTTTTTAATAAACATAGTTTTAGCTTATTTGGTTGATATGTTTCATATTGATAAAAGTGTAGGAGTTTTGAGTAAATCATCAGCTATACAGCCTGTATTTGTATCATTAATTGGTCTTATACCAAACTGTGCTATTTCGGTTGGTATAATACAGGCCTTTGTATTAGGAATTTTAAGTTTTTCAAGTACAATTGCAGGTCTTTGTGCAAATGCTGGTTTAGGATTAATATATTTAGTAAAAGAGTCAAAAAGTAAACTTGATGCTTTAAAGATTATAGGTTTACTATATCTTATAAGTTCATTAACGGGAATGTTGTTATTTGCATTTTTAAAATAACATAAATGTTTTAGTAATTAATCACAAAAACACCCCATGATGAATACCTTAAAATTCATCATGGGGTAATATTTATACTTAATTATATCTCAGTATCAATTAAGCTTAATGCGTAATTGAAGGCATCTTCTAGTACTTCTTTACAGCATTTGCCTGAAGGGTTTTGTGTTTTACATCTACAGCTTTTCATTGCACCTGTTAAATCAACAAGTTCTTGAAAAGTTTTAATTTTTTGTTTTTCCACTACTAGATCTATTACATCCTTTAACGTCACATTGGCACAGTAGCATACAATGGGATTTTCTTGATTTTTATACCAAACAGGAACCTTTATATCTCTTTGAAAATATATTTCAGATGTTTCATTATTAAAGTACACTATGTCACAATCAGGATTTTTACATAGTCCATATTCAAATGATTTAAGATGCTTTTTAAAATGGTCGTTAACAAGGCTTTCAACTGTTATTCTTTGAACTAGGTCACCTTCTTTTTTACACATAGGACATATATTTGTCATACTATCCCCCCGATAGACTATTTGTAAATAGTTTATATTAAAAATATATTTAAGTAAATACTAAATATTATTCAATATAAATTTAAAGAAAATTTTTGAAAAAAGCATTGATTATTTTCTATAATTGTTATATATTTATAGATGAAAAAGTAAATAGCTTTACAGGTGCCATGTATATGGTTAAAAGGGAAAACGGTTAGAATCCGTTGCAGCCCCCGCTACTGTGAGTGGTGACGAAGCCTAGGTATACCACCTTTTTGGGAAGGTTAGGCAGAGGATGAACCACAAGCCAGGAAACCTGCCTGTAAAGAGGAAAGTTACCTTCGGAGGGAAGGGAGACTTAAAATATTTAAAGAGTATTTTAAGGCCCTAACCGGGCCTTTTTTTGATGGAGTTGATTATATGGAATTACATGTTTTATCTTTGGTTTTATATACAGTAATGCTAATTAGTATATCCTTTTTAACATTAAATCCAATTTTGCTATTGAGTATATTGATATGTGAACTTGGGATGTTTTTATATTTTAAAAAAAGAAGGATTATATTAGTAACAATTAAAGTTTTTTTACCACTGATAATTATAACAATATTGATTAATATGTTTTTTTCAAGTGCTGGAGTTGTAGTTTTATTTAGACTTTTTAATAAGTATGTCACCCTTGAAAGTTTAATATATTCTGTTTTGTTTGCAGTAAAACTATTAATTATAATATATGCCTTTTACATAATGGAAATGCTTATTGATTCGGATTCAGCGTTAACATTTATTTTATCTAAAATGCCAAAGACAGGGCTAATTTTTATGGTGTGTTTAAAGTTAATACCTACTATGAAAAATAAACTTAAGGATTTAAAGGATATATACTTAATTCGAGGTGTAGAGTTTGAAAGTAAGAGTAGATTTGAAAGGATTAAGGCTCAAATTCCTTTGATGATGGTTTTAATAGAGGAATCTTTAGAGTCATCCTTTGATATTGCAGAGTCAAGCTATGTTAGGGGATTTCTATCGGGTAGAAGAAGTATTTTTAATAAAAAGAAGTTTAAATTGGTTGATTATGCTATATCTATTTTAAGCCTAGTAGCTTTTATACTTGTTTTGTTATTAAGAAAAATCATTGACTACAACGCATATGAAGATTATAGATTAAGTTTAAACTTAGAAACACTTATAATTACCTTTATGATTTTTTTACTTACTGCTGTAATTAATTACTATTATAAGGAGAATAGGTATGCAGATTAAAATTAGCAATCTAAACTATTATTATCCAAACTCAAATAGAAAAGCGTTAGACAATATAAATTTAAATATTGATGATGGGGAGTTTGTACTTGTTGTGGGGTACTCAGGTTCAGGAAAATCAACTTTGGCAAAGTGTATAACAGGAGCTATACCTAATTTTTATGGTGGGAAAATTGGTGGTCAAGTTTTTTTAGATGGTGAAGATGTATTTAAATTAAATCAAAAAAATAGATCGAGTTTAGTTACAATGGTATTTCAAGATCCAGAAAAGCAGATTTTAATGAATAAGGTATATAGGGAGATAGCATTTGGATTAGAAAATATAGCACTTGATGAAGGAACAATAAAAAAAAGGATATGGGAATCTCTAGAGTTCTGTGGTATTACAGATCTTTATGATAGGGATATATCAACTTTATCTGGAGGACAAAAGCAAAAGGTTGCAATAGCATCTGCTCTTTCTTTTATGCCAAAGTGTATTATATTGGATGAACCAACATCACAGCTTGATCCAATTAGTGCTGATGAGGTTTTAAATATTGTAAGGAAGATAAATAGAGAGCTTATGATTAATGTTATTGTTATTGAACAGAGGGTATCAAGATGGTTTGATCATATAGATAGATTAGTAGTTATGAATGATGGAAAAATTGAATTTAGTGGAAAGAAGGAAGAAGCATATTTGAGTAACTTAAATGCTATAGAGGACCTCATTCCATCAAGATTAAAGTTAGCCAAAAAGATAGGAATTATTGAATATCCAAAGGATAGTAGAAGTATAAAAATTGGGTTAAAAAATATTGAATTTAAAAAAATAACTAGAGAAGAAAAAAAAGAAAGCAATATGCTTGAAGTTAAAGATGTTAAGGTAAAATATGAAAGTAAAACAGCAGTTAAGGGAGTAAGTTTTAATTTAAAAAAGGGAGAAGTAGCTGCCTTAATAGGTGCCAATGGAGCTGGTAAGTCAACACTTTTAAAAGCGATTATGGGGCTTTTAGATTATAAGGGAACTATTATATTAGAGGGAGAAAAGATAGATAGATTAAAGGTAAAGGAAAGAGCAAAATATATTGGATATCTTTCCCAAAATCCTAATGATTATATTACTAAAGATACTGTGTATGAAGAGCTTTTATTTACATT
The DNA here is from genome assembly GCF_000430995.1 of Thermobrachium celere DSM 8682. Lineage (GTDB taxonomy): Bacteria > Bacillota > Clostridia > Clostridiales > Caloramatoraceae > Thermobrachium > Thermobrachium celere. The sequence continues at coordinate 1,544,812 of NZ_HF952018.1, read as the reverse complement.
AAATAATTTTAATATACAAGATAAAAGTATTATAGATGAAATTTTAAAAAAGCTTGATTTATATAAACATAAAGACAAAAATCCAAGAGATTTAAGTGGTGGAGAAAAACAGAGATTAGCACTTGCAAATACCTTGATTTTAAAACCTAAACTTTTGCTTTTAGATGAACCTACAAGGGGGATTGATGTAAATATTAAAAGTGAAATTTCAAAGATAATAAGGGATTTATCAAGGGATGGGGTTTCAATTTTACTTATAACTCACGATATGGAATTTGCAACAGATTGTGCCGATAAGTTTATGCTAATGTTTGATGGAGAAATAGTTGATATTGGTGATAGCAGAGTATTAGAGGATTGTATCTTTTACACAACTGAAATTAACAAGCTAACTAGAGAGTTTATAAGTGGAGTTTTTACATTTAATCAGTTTTTAAATGCTTTGGAGGGAAATAGGTGAATATTGAGTTTTTAATAAATCTGTTTGTTATAATTTTTATATTTACTATATTTGTTTACTTTGAAAAAAGTAAAATGGGAACAAAGGAAATAAGCCTTATTGCAACGTTAGGTGCTATTGCAGGAGTTTTTAGGATACCATTTGGGGCAATTCCTAATGTTCAACCCACAACTTTTATAGTTGCTGTAGTAGGTAATGTTTTTGGATCCTTTGTGGGATTTATAGTTGGATGTACAGCTGCTTTTATTTCCAATATATTTTTAGGACATGGACCATGGACTATATGGCAGATGTTTGCATGGGGAATTATAGGTGCAGCTTCAGGACTAGTAAGGAAAAAGATTAAAATGGAATATTTCTCTATAATCTGTTTTGTTTATGGATTTTTATTTGATTGGATAATGAATTTATGGCATGTAATAGGCTTTATTAGGCCTATTAATATAAAAACTATAGCCTTAGCCTATCTAACAGGATTGGTATTTGATATATTGCATGCAAGTTCAAACTTTGTCTTTTCTGTTCTGTTCTATGATGAGATGTATAAGATATTAAAACGATTTAAGGATAGGCTTGAGGTGACATATATTAAAGAAGCGGGGGGAGACATATGAAAAAATTAGTATCAAAATTAATGCTTTCTATTTTCATATTATTACAATTTCTATCTATTATACCAAAACAAGTATTAGCAGATACACAAAAGGTTTATGTAGTAGTTCAAAGCAATCAAGGTATAGTTGCAGAAGGTACTACAACAAAAACTAATGCACTAGAGGCATTAGATGAAGTTTTAAAGGCAAAGGGAATTACTTATGTAGTAAAGGACAGTAGTTATGGCAAATATATATCAGAAGTAAATGGACTTAAGGAAAATGATTTAGGTTTATATTCAGGTTGGATGTATGCAATACAAAGGGATGGCAAGTATGAAATACCGAATTCAATAGATTCAACAGAGTTAAAAAGTGGCGATAAACTATTACTCTACTACGTGTGTTATCCAAAGCCATATTTAGCAAATGATATTAGTTTTTCAACATTAAGCCCAAACAAATCACTTACAATAACATTCAACAATATTGGTTGGGATGGAACAGTAACTAAGATAGAGGGATTTAAAGCTGAAATTGATGGTAAAAGTGTACAAGTTGTAGAAAATAGAATAGAAATTCCTCAGGGATTACAAGAGGGAGTACATGAACTTAAGTTTTATGATTTTAAAGAAGGAAATGATATACCTAACATTGTTGCAGATACTATCACATTTGAAATTAAAAGGCCTAAGTTTACTGTAAGGGTAGAAGGATTACATGATACAGTAGTAAGAGGAGAAGTAGAAGGAGTAAATGCTCTATCTGGAGTGGAACAACTTCTAAATAAGAATGGGATTTCATATAAGGTAATAGATGGTCAGTGGGGTAAATATATTGAAGAAATAAATGGACTAAAGGCAGGAAAATTTGGTGGATATGATGGATGGATGTACTATATAAAGAGCAGGAATAAAATAGAGACTCCTATGGTGGGAATAGACTCATATATTCCAAATGAAGGCGATGAGATAGTTGTATTCTATGGAGATTTTACAACAGCATATGCAAATACAATAAAGTTTACGCCTGATATAGTAGAGCCTAATAAACCTTTAAAGATTCAATTTGCATATACTTATTTTGACTGGTATCAAAATAAAAATGTAACAATTCCTATTGATTCAGCAATTGTTACTATAGATGAAAAGAATTATATAACAGATGCAAATGGAGAAATTAGTGTAGAGGGATTAAAAGAGGGAGTACACAGCTACAGAATTAGTGGGTATAATGTGGATAAATTACCTACTGTTGTTAAAGATGAGGGTGTATTTACAATAGATGGAGTTCATAGCCCAAATATAGATTATAGAGATAGTGCGTATTTAGAATTTGTTTCAAAGAATAATAATTTAATCAATAAGAATATTGAAGAGGATGTTAAATTAACATTAAATTATATAGAAAAGAATCAGCTAGATATGTGGGCATTTTTAAGTTTAGCCAAAATGGGCAAATCAATAGATAAAGGCCTTGTAGATGAAGCTGCAAAGGAACTTAAAGCTTATGGTATAGATGAATATACTAATACTGATATTGAAAAATTAATTCTAACATTAACAGCAGCAGGATACAGCCCATATGATTTTGCAGGTTACAATTTAATGGATGAGCTTTATAACAAAAGAAGTTTAGATAAATTCCTTATAAACGATGCAATATTTGCACTTCTTGCTTTAGACTATACAGGCGATAGAAAGGATTATAAAATAACAAGAGAAAAACTTGTGGATTTTATACTTAATAAGGCAGTTACAGTAAATAAAAACGGTATAGAGCTTTATGGTTGGACATTAAATAGTCAAATGGGAATTAACCCAGATATAACAGGTATTACACTTGCTGCATTATCACCTTATATGTCAAATAGTAAGGTAAAGGTAGCAGTAGATAAGGCAGTTGATAGTTTATCAAAGATGCAACTTGATTCTGGATATATACCAGATAGTTTTGGAGCGTATAGTGAAACATTATCCTTTGTTATATTGGGATTAACTGCTGTTGGAGTAAATCCAGAGGGAATAAAATTTACAAAGAAAAATGGAGACTTATATTCTGCATTATTAAGTTTTAGACTTGATAATGGACAATTTGCCCATGAGATAGGAAAAAAGGCAGACTATATGGCAACAGAACAGGCACTTAGAGCATTAATTGCAATAAGAGAGTTTAAAAAGACAGGAAGATATAATTTCTTTGAAAATACTATAGACGTTAGCAAATTAAAGATTTATGAAATAGAGGAAGATAAGGTTGAGGTTACTAAGCTTCTGCCAAAAACAGGTGGAATGTTTGATTTAAATGTAATTTTAGCTTCAGCAGTGATTATGATTGTTTTAGGGGTAATAATGGTTAGAAAGCAAACAAGGGCTTAGGAGGAAAGAAGATGAAAAAGAAGCTGCTTTTAATAGTAGCAATGCTTGTGATTTCAATATCAGCTATTTCATTTGCAGGAAGTCTACAGAATAAACTGCAGGGTAAAGATAGTAAGAAGATAGTTGAAAGTAATAAACAAAGTAAATTGGAAAATAAAGAAGTAAAAAAAGAGGACATACAAAAGCAAACTAAACCAGATAACAAAAATAGTAAGCAAAGCTCAAACATAAAAGAGAAGAATAATCAAAAACAAATCGAAAATAAACAAACAGCTAAACAACAAAAAAGTAATGGGGTTTCAACATTAACTGACAACAAAAAAAATACTTTAGAAAGCAGAAACACCATTAAAAAGCCTAATGTATATATTATTGATACAATAAATAACAAAGTGATTTATAAAGGGTATGTAGAAATAAATTCTAAGACAGCAGCAGAGGTGACGCTTAAGGTATTAATAGAAAACAAAATATCCTATAGAACAAAGGGTACTGGAAGTAGCATATACTTCTCCTCAATTGCAGGATTAAGGGAGAGGGACTATGGTGAAAAAAGTGGATGGTGTTACTATGTAAATGGTGTTAAGGCACCTGTTGGTGCTGGAGGGTATATATTGAAGAATGGAGATATATTAGAATGGAAGTATCTTGAGGATGGGCTAAAGTAGCCTATCCTTTTTTATGTTGTTGGTTGATAAAAAATTATTTTATAGTATAATTTTTTATGGACTAAAAACGAAAGGATGATGATTTTGAAATACAAACTTATTGCCATGGATATGGATGGGACACTTCTTAATAGTAAAAAAGAAGTAACAGAATATACAAAGGATGTTTTAAGAAGGGCAGCTAAAGAGGGAGTAAAACTTGTTGTATGTACAGGTAGAATTTTTACCTCTGCAAAATCCTACGCAAGAATAATAGGTACCAAGGCGCCTATAATTGCATCAAATGGTGCATATATTCGTGAAAAAGATAGAGAAGAGGTTATATATGAAAAGTACATAAATAAAGATACATTGATTAAAATAATAAAAGTCTCAAGAGAATGGGGATTTTATCCTCACATATACACAACTGATACAATATATTCAGAAAAGCTTATTCATTCATCCTTAAATTATACAAGGTGGAATGAAACAGTTCCTGAGGATGAAAAAATAAATATAAAAATAGTAGATAGATTAGAGGATGTTGTAAATAAAGAGGGAGAAAATTTTTTAAAGGTAGTTGTTATGGCAGATGAAGATCAAATAGAGAGGCTTCAGGGATTGAAAAAATATATTAGGGAAAATATGGATGTATCTGTTTTTTCATCATACGTTAATAATTTTGAAGTTATGGATAAAGAGGTATCAAAGGGAAGAGCACTTAAAATACTTGCAGAATATTTTGGTATAAATAAAGAGGAGATAATTTGTTTTGGTGACAATGAAAATGACAAAACTATGTTTGAATTTGCAGGTTTTCCAGTTGCTATGGGAAATGCAGAAGAGGAAATTAAAAAAATAGCAGCATATGTAACAGACACAAATGATAATGATGGAGTTGCAAAGGCTATAGAGAAGTTTGTACTAAATAAATAGTATTAAAAGATTGCAATGCCCATGAATAGATTGTGATCTATTCATGGGCATTGTTTTTAGCTTCGAGTATTTAAAATTACATTTTCAAGATCTAGCAGTTTCTTTTTTGACTCATTGTTTAAACTGTTTAATATTTCTTGTCTAAACATCATGCCTAATTCTTTTCTTTCCATATTATTTATTTTTACATCTGTCCAATCAATTTTTTTATTTTTATATATTAAATCTAAATCAACTATTCTTGTGCCATCATCAGCATATTCTAAACCTAATAATATTTTTTTAATTTCAGTTGGTGGTAGTAGTGTAAAAAGTTTAACCTGATAAACTAGTACAGATAATAAAAATCTTGGTGTATCTTTTGTCCATGATTCTCCCAATATAAGTCCTATGTCAAGGTTATCAAGGGCAACTGATAGTCTTTTATAGTGTAAATCATATTCACTATATCTATCATAAATGCGTATTTTAACTTCATACCAATTTCTATCAACAAGACCTTCATTTAAAAATCTAAGAGCTTGGGTTCGCATTTTAGTTGATACAGTGTTAATATTTTCATCAATTAATAGGGCTGTTGTTTCAAAGGAGTTTAATGTTAACCTACTGTTAAGCGGTCTGTCTGTAAAAAATATTATTGTTTGATTAGATGACCCATTGTCCAAACTTTCAAATATTGAATACATATTTGCTTTGTATTCATAGGCAACAGAACTTATGATTTTATCTTTATCTCCTTGAGTTCTCATAATCAACATTCCAGGTGCACTACGTATGTCATTTATATGATCATATAACCTTTTATTTATTAATGTTGTATAAAATTCATCAGCAGATAAATTTATATAAATTGTTGCAATAATATCTTTAATGTGTGCAATTTTTATTCCTGGTTTTGTTATAAAAACTATAGTTGAATTTTCATATGAAGTATTTAGAGCATCCACAATACTTGTCTTTACAGCTTCGAAGTTACTTAACAATAAATTTGTAAACTCTTCTGGTTTTTCACTACCTATTACAATCATCTTTGGACCCAATCTAAAAAGTGAAAGCATAAATTTTCCCCCCACACTACATACCGATTTTTGTTCTTAACAATCTATAGCTATCTGTATTGATAGGATATTTAAGATGAAATACCTTATGTGTATCTAATTCTATTACATGTATATTTTTTATTCCATTTAAAAATTTTTTAGATGATGTACTTTTATCATGTCCATAAAGATAGAAAGAACATTCCTTAGAAGGCAATTTATCAAATTTATGTGCAAGACCAATTGTTGTACTATTAATGGATATAGTTTCTCCTTCATTTATTAGTTTAACTTTTGGAATATTCTTTAGTAAATAAGGATAATCATGATTTCCAGGTACTATTATAACTTCTTTTTTACTAAAGGCGTTAAGCTTTTAATAAAGTTAATAGATAATTTTTCATATTCTTTTAGTTTAAAGGGGTATAGTTCAAGCTTTATATTATCTACCACATCGCCTGTATGTATAATATAATCTGGTGATAATTTTTTCACAAGTCTAATCAATTCTGGATAGATGTTTGAAGGTGTGTCGCTAATGTGCAAAATAGTATTTCTAACCTTTAGAAGAGATGATGGTATATATATTTTACCAGATATGTAGTATAGAGTGTGTATAAATTTTTTCATATTTACACCTTCTTTAATAAAAGTAATATATTTTGATTTTATTACTAGTAAATGAGGAATTCAACTTAAAAAAATTTAAAAAAATATGTTGACATATGTCATAATACATGATATATTAATACATGTGCTTAAGGCATGGCCCCTTGGTCAAGTGGTTAAGACACCACCCTTTCACGGTGGTAACAGGGGTTCGAATCCCCTAGGGGTCACCAATTAAATATGGAGAGGTGGTCGAGCTGGTTTAAGGCACCGGTCTTGAAAACCGGCGTGGGGGCAACTCCACCGTGGGTTCGAATCCCACCCTCTCCGCCAAATAGTGCCACCCAGGTGAAATGTGACATTTTCCGTTTTGTGTATAATATCACATTTCACCTGGGTGGCACTTTAGTTATGTAAAGTATTCAACTTCAGCCTTAGGAAATCTCTTTTTTATTTCTGAAATTATAAAGTCCTTCATTTCTGTTGATATATCTTTTTTATATACATATTTATAAACTCCATAGGGTCCCCATTTCTGCTGTCTATTTTCCATTGAAAAGTCTATCTCTGTATTTGGAAAACGAGCTAATATTGTGTCCATAGCCTTTGTTGTAAATCTATGCTGTATCAGTTCAAAAGTTATTTCAGCTTTTTCTGGATTTTTAATTTTATCTCTTAACATATCTAGAAGTTCAGCATATTCTTGCTTGTAATTATCATAATAGTATATTGGTGCAATAATAAATCCTAATGGATATCCTGCGTCATAAACTTTTTGTGCAGCCTCTAGTCTTTCGTTTAGTGGGCTAACATTGAATTCAAATTTATTTATCACATATTTTGAATTTATACTAAATCTTATTTTTGTATGTTGTTTGTGATCTATATTAAGTAGTGAGTCAACATATGCAAATTTAGTTACAAGCCTTAGTCTACCGTATTCTTGATCTGCAAAAAACTCTATTGCCTTTTTTACAGAACCAGTTAGATGTTCAACAGATAAGGGATCGCTAGTGCTTGCAAGCTCGAATGATGTAATTTTGGGTTTATTTTGATTTATATATTTTTCGTTGTTTTGTAAAATTTCTTCAACATTAGCATATACCCTTGCAAATGGTTTAATATTTGGGTTAGACTGTAAATAGCAGTATTGACAGCTAGCAGGACAACCTGTAACTAGTGGAAACTGATAATCTGCAGAAGGTCTGCAACTTTCAAGTTTCATGCTTTTTTTAATTGAAACTACAAGAGAGCTTTTAGCGTAAGCATAGTATTCTTTTATGTCATCAAAGTCCTTTTCAAAACTAACGGATTTATTTTCAATAAATACAGGTATGTTTAGTTCCTTTAATTTATTGTATATGTATTTTCCTGTTGGATAGTCTAATGTTTTAGGTTCAAAAAAGGCACGTTTTGGATAAAAAAGCATATGAAAACCCTCCTTTATAAATTAGAATAGGTAAAAAGTCAAAAAATATGTACTGAGGTGATAGAATGGGAAAGGTTTATGCAATTAAATGCAATGATTATGAAAGAGAAAATGTGTATAGGGCTGTTGATGAATTGATAAAACACTATGGTGGAATAGATAAAATAGCCAAAAAAGGTGAAACAGTTTTTTTAAAGATTAATTTAGTAATAAAAAAGCATCCAGATGAGGCAGCAACAACTCATCCAATGGTTATAGAGGCGATAAGTAAAAGACTTGTTGAAAACGGGTGTAGAGTGATTATAGGAGATAGTCCAGGTGGGCCATATAATGAGAAGATACTTAGAAGCTTCTATAAGGTATGTGGGATAGAGGAGGCTGCCAAAAATAGCGGAGCCGAACTGAACTTTGATTGTTCTTATAGTGATTATAAAACCTCCGATGGCTGTATATCTAAGGTTTTAACTATGATTGATCCACCCTTTAAATGTGATAAAATAATTACAATTTCAAAGCTTAAAACACATAGTATGGCTGTTTATACTGGGGCTGTAAAAGTATTATTTGGTATGATACCTGGGGTGTTAAAGGTAGAGTATCATTTTAAAATGCCTGAGATATATGATTTTTCTAATTTATTAGTTGATATATGTGAGACTGTAAAACCTTCATTTTCAATTATTGATGGAATAGTTGCTATGGAGGGGGATGGACCAACCGCCGGTGTTCCAAAACATGTAGGTTTACTTTTAGCTTCAGATAACCCTTATGAATTAGACGTATGTGGAGCACATATTATGGGATTAAAAGTCGATGATGTTCCTACAATAAAAAGAAGTTTAGAGAGAGGGTTAATAAAAGGTGGTATAGAAAAATTAGAAATAGTTGGAGAAGATATAGAAAAGTATGTAACTAAATTTAGGGTACCTAATATTAGAAGTGTAAATTTTTTCAGAGGAAGAGTTCCAAAAAGAGTAGAGGACTTTTTAACCTTTTATTTATCCCCAAGGCCAGAGTTTTCAAAAGATATTTGTGTAAGGTGTGGTGTTTGTGTTGAAAGTTGCCCACCAAAAGCTCTTAAAATGGGTGACAAAATACCAAGTATAGATTATAAAAAGTGCATAAGATGTTTTTGCTGCCATGAACTTTGTCCTAAAAAAGCAGTTAATATAAAAAGACCATGGATATTAAGAAGAATTTTTAAATAAAGAACAAGTGCCATTGAACAATTGTTCATGGCACTTGTATAATTTATGCACATGTATTTTTTTGTTGTTTTTCCATCATTATTTTATCTGCTCTTTCTCCCCAAGATTTTGCATATTCTAAAAGCTTATCAGCAAGTTCATCAACAGTTTCATTGTCATTTAATTGTGTTGAATATGCTCCAGATTCTTTAACCATTTTTCTTAATGCATCAGGGTTGTCTATCATAGGACAAGGTCTTAGCATATTATTATTAAATGGTTGATTTCTTCTATATGCCATAAAAAGAGGTGACTTAAGAACCTCAATTAAGCTGTGTTCCTTTATGTTCATGTTAGAATAGTGGATAAATGCACATGGTTCACAATCTCCATTTGCATTTATGTGGAAATACCTTCTTCCCCCAGCAATACATCCATTTGAAAATTCACCATCATTCCAAAAATCCAGCACAAATATAGGCTCAGTAGCTCTAATTTCATTTATTCTCCTATACATATATTCGCGCTGCTCAACTGTAGCCATAAAGTTTACATCACTATCGCTTCCAACAGGAACATAAGTGAAGTACCAGCCAAATCTACATCCTTTTTGAATCATAAGATCAATATATTCCTTTGAAGCTACAACTTCAGTATTATATCTATGATAACAGGTTGAGAAGCCAAAGGCACATCCATAACTTCTTAATATATCCATTGCCCTCATTACTGCATTGAAACAACCTTTTCCACGTCTCATGTCTGTTTCTTCTTCAAACCCTTCAATACTAAAAGCTAGGGCAAAATTACCAACTCTTTGCATCTCTTTAGCAAATTCTTCATCTACTAATGTACCATTTGTAAAGGATAGAAAGGCACATTCACTATGCTTTTCACAAAGTTTTATTATATCATCCTTTCTCATGAGAGGTTCTCCACCTGAGAATATATACATGTATATTCCAAGTTCTTTTCCTTCTGTAATTACTCTATCTAAATCTTCAAAGGACAAATTCCAAGGCTTGTATTCACCAGCCCAGCATCCTTTGCATTTAAGGTTACATGCAGAAGTAGGATCAATTAATATAGCCCAAGGTATATTACAGTCATATTTTTTTTCATTTTCAAGTTGAATCGGTATTCCAAACATAGTCGCATTTAAAAAGTAGTTTATTCCTACTTTTTCTCTAACATTAGGATGAAGTTCAGTTAAAAGTTTGTATGTGTACTTGTACCAGTTACTGTTTGGATCATCTAAATATTTTTTTATAGAAGCGATGTATTTTTTATCCTGTTCACGTATTGCAATTTTTTCACCCCAACGTATTAATTTTGGAATATTTTTTTCAGGGTCTCTTAAAATATACTTAACAGCCTCTTTAATTGCGGCTTCGCCAAGTTTTGTTTTGGCTAAATTCATTTAAAACCCCTCCCATATTTTACTATTCAATATATATTAAATAAAATTAAAAATTATACACCTTATAATAATTATACTACTAAAACAATATTATGGATAAATTTAACAGTTAAATTAACATAAAAATTATACTGAATGGTCAATACATAAATAAAGGTTAATTAAATTTCATACAAGGTTCATTGTAAAATTAAATGCAACAGATAAAAAATATTAAAACCATAGTGAAAATCATGTATGATATAGGTGTCAAATCCAAACATACAGGAGGTTTTCACTATGGTTGATAAAATTAATTCTAACACAACTGTACGTTCTTTTAAACACCTAAATAGCTATGAGCGTGGAGAAATTTATGCATTACTAAAAGAAGGTAAAAGTATTCGCTATATTGCTAAAAAATTAGGACGTAGTCCAAGTACTATCTCCCGTGAAATTAAACGTGGTACTACCTTACAGCTTAAAAGTGATTTATCTACATTTACAAGTTATTTCCCTGAAACAGGTCAGGCTGTATATGAAAATCATCGCTCAAATTGCGGAGCAAAAATTAAATAGCTACAGCCGAAGCTTTTATAAAGTATGCAG
>NZ_HF952018.1:1160159-1532863 GCF_000430995.1 Thermobrachium celere DSM 8682 | reverse complement strand
AAGAACTATCGAAGATTGCTTAATCCCATATTTTGAATATTATAGATGTCGCTTGTGGTTTATCAAGGGTAAAGCTCCGCCTGCTACGCAGCCCTTGACAAACCCATGCACTCCATCTCCTGTTATTATTAAGATGGGCTTAAGGCTGATTTTGACTATTGTCAGTCCTATTCTACATGATTTTTCACAGGGGTGTTGCATTTAATATTGCAATTTAAGTTAAATTTCATACAAGTTAATTTTTATTTACTTTTTTTTTATACTCTTGGTATAATAAAAAATATGACAAGAAGTGTTGGAGGGATAAAATTGAATCTTAATATAGTACTATATCAGCCAGAGATACCATATAATACAGGAAACATAGGGAGAACTTGTGTACTGACAAATTCAAGATTACATCTTATAAAACCACTTGGATTTTTAATTGATGACAAACATTTAAAAAGAGCAGGCATGGATTATTGGAAGTTAGTTGATGTGGTTTATTATGACAGTTTTGAGCATTTCCTAGAGGTAAATAAAGGCGCAAGAATATACTTATCTACAACTAAAGCAGATAAACTATATACTGAAGTTGAGTACAAAAGAGGCGATTTTATCATGTTTGGTAAGGAATCATCTGGTGTTCCAGATAGCGTAAGAGAAATGTTTAAAGATACTTTAATAAGAGTCCCTATGGTTGAAACTACAGAGAGATCACTTAATCTTTCCAATACTGTATCAATAGTAGCATTTGAAGCACTAAGACAGATAGGATTCCCTAATATGAAATAATGGAGGTGTATTATGAATAAAATAGCAATTGTTACTGACAGTACTTCTGATATTCCAAAGGAACTAGTTAATAAGTACAACATAAGAGTAGTACCTTTAACAGTATCCTATAAGGATAAATTATACTATGATGGGGTAGATTTAAAGATTGATGAACTACTTGAAATGCTTGATGAAGGAGAAGAGCTTCCTAAGACTTCACAGATAAATCCAGCTAGATTTAGCCAAGAATATAAAAAGCTATTAGATGAGGGATATAAGATTATTTCTATACATATTTCTTCAAATTTAAGCGGTACGTATCAATCAGCGTTAATTGCTAAAGATATGCTTGAAACAGATGATATTTATGTGGTTGATTCAAGAAGCGTAAGCTTTGGAACAGGAATGCTTGCATTAAAGGCTGCAAAGATGATAGAAGAAGGCAAAGAAGTAGAGGAGATATATAATACACTTAATGATCTAGCACAGCGTTCTAGAGTTGCTTTTATACTTGATAAATTAGATTATTTAAAAAAGGGTGGAAGACTATCAGGAGCACAAGCTGCTATTGGAACATTATTGAATATTAAACCTATAATTTATATTAATGAAGGTAGATTGGAAATATTAGATAAAACAAGAGGAATGAAAAAAGGGCTATCAAGAATGATAAAATATATTCAAGATGAAGGATTTGATAAGAGTGAATACTTTGCAGTTGGAACAGTAAGAGATTACGACAATCTTGCTGAATTTAAAACAATGGTAAAAGAGGAATTAGGAATACAGGAGATGCTTGAGGCAGAAGTTGGAACAGTAGTTGCAACCTATTCAGGCCCTGGTGTAGTAGGCGTTTGGTTTTATGTAAATAAATAAGTTTTGATTTAAAGCTCCATGTGTAGATTTTAGTTTTTTATAAGCCTAAAATCTACATTATGGGGCTTATTTTATAAAATGTAGTTGTCAGGGGATTATTATTTTTTTAAATTCAGACTATTCAAAAAATAAATAGCATAAATTGAAAATTTTAGTTATAATATAAATAGAAGTGAATATTGTCTGGATGAAGCAAATAGGAGAGACCCGAAAGGGCGCCGAAGGGGTAAGTAAAACTCGCCAAGTTTTATGATACTCTCAGGCAAAAGTACTATTTGTGGACAGAACTCTGTGGCAGCAGAGGATGTAGGCAACTACGTCCTTTTTTTATTTGTTTACAAAGGGGTGTGGCATTTGAAGGAGAAACCCATAGTTATAACAAACAATCCATTAACAAAAAGCAGTTTAGAAGTTAAATTTGAAGTAATATATTTAGAAGGTGCTTCTTTAATGGAAGTTCTAATCGAAGTAAGGGATTATATACATAGAGGACATAAGCTTTTAACCCATCCATTAATGGGTAGTATAAAACCAAATCAGACACCCTATAAATCTGTAGCTGTTTCAAAGAAAAACTATGATTTAGTAGACTTAATGAGTTTACAAATTATAGAAGAAAGTATCTTAAAGGCCGATAGTTTGTTAAAACATAAACCATTACCAAATTGGCCAAAACAAGCTCTAGAGGATTTTGGGTTGATTGATTTTGATTTAATTAAAAATGCAATATTATGAAAGGAAGTGAGAAAATGAGCCATGTATATGACATTGTGATTATTGGGGGAGGCCCTGCAGGTTTATCAGCAGGACTTTATGGTTCAAGATCAAAACTTGATGTATTGGTTATTGAAAAGGAAAAGTTTGGAGGTCAAGCAGCAACAACAGCTGAACTTGAAAATTATCCAGGTTCAATTGAAAATTGTACAGGCCCAGCATTAACAGAAAGAATGAAAAAGCAGGCAGAAGAATTTGGTACTACTTTTGTGAAGGATGAAATTGTAGATGTAGATTTTACAGGAGACATAAAAATAGTTAAAGGAAGAAAAGAAGAATATCATGCAAGAACAGTGATAATTGCAACAGGTGCAGAGTATAGAATGGCTGGATTTAAGAATGAAAGAGAGTTAAGAGGAAGAGGAGTTTCATATTGTGCAACTTGTGATGCAGACTTTTTTGAAGGATTAGATGTTGCTGTAATAGGTGGAGGAGATAGTGCAATAACAGAGGCACTTCATCTAACTAAATATGCAGAGAGTGTAACTATAATCCACAGAAGAGATACTTTAAGAGCTGCAAAGTCACTACAAGAAAAGGCGTTTAATCATCCAAAAATAAAGTTTATTTGGGATACAGTAGTTGAAGAGGCTAAGGGAGATGAAATATTAGAATCACTTGTTCTAAGAAATGTAAAAACAGGAGAGGTTTCAGAATTAGCAGTAAATGGTGTATTTGTATTTGTAGGACTTGATCCAAAGAGTGAGATATTTAGAGGAAAGGTAGAAATGGATGAAAAGGGATACATAATAACAGATAGAAGTATGAGAACAAATGTAGAAGGAGTTTTTGCTGCGGGAGATGTAACTCAAAAAACATTAAGACAGGTAATTACTGCAGCTGCTGATGGTGCTGTTGCCGCAATTGCTGCAGAAGAATATATTAATGAAAAATTTGGAAAATAGGAGGGGTAGTATGATTGAAGTAAATAAGGATAACTTTGAAACTGAGGTTTTAAACTATACTGAAAAGCCTGTATTTGTAGATTTTTGGGGAGATAAGTGTACTAGATGTTTAGAACTTATGCCAGATGTTCATAAGCTTGAAGAAAAGTATGGAGATAAGATTAAGTTCTGCAGTCTAAATACAAGTGCTAACAGAAGACTTGCAATAGCACAAAAGGTATTAGGACTTCCAACAATGATTATGTATGTAAATGGTGAAAGAGCAGAAGTCCTAACTCCAGATAAGATAAATTCAATCGAAGATGTAGAAAACATGATAAAGAAATTTTATGAATAAGGCTTAGCCTTATCATAAAATAAATATTCACAATATTCTTAAAAGGTAAAAAGTGAAAAATATAGGGGGTGAAGGCAGTGCGCCTTGAATTAGGAAAAATATTTATTAAAGATGTTCAATTTTCTGATAGCACAAGAGTTGAAAATGGAATTTTGTACATCAACAAAGAAGAACTTTTAAAGGAAATATCAGGGGATGAAAGATTAAAGAGTATTGACGTAGAACTTGCAAAGCCTGGTGAAGAGGTAAGAATAATTCCAGTTAAGGATGTTATTGAACCTAGAGTTAAGGTTGAAGGTAAGGGTGGAATATTCCCAGGCTTTATATCAAAGGTTGACACTGTAGGTTCAGGAAGAACTCATGTATTAAAGGGTGCTGCAGTAGTAACAACTGGAAAAATTGTTGGTTTCCAAGAAGGAATAATTGATATGTCAGGAGAGGGTGCAAAATATACACCATTCTCAAAGACAAATAATGTTGTAATAATTTGTGAACCTGTTGACAATTTACCACAACATGAGCATGAAGAAGCTGTAAGAATGGTAGGATTTAAGGCTGCTGCATATTTAGGTATGGCAGGTAAGAATGTTGAACCAGATGAAATTAAAGTTTATGAAACTCTTCCACTTCTTGAACAAGTAAAGAAGTATCCAGAATTACCAAAGGTTATTTATGTATATATGCTTCAAAGCCAAGGATTATTACATGATACTTATGTGTATGGTGTAGATGCTAAGAAGATAATTCCAACATTTATTTACCCAACTGAAGTATTCGATGGAGCAATAGTAAGTGGTAACTGTGTTTCAGCCTGCGACAAAAACCCAACTTATGTTCATATGAATAATCCAATAATTGAGGATCTATATGAAAGACATGGTAAGGATATAAATTTCCTAGGTTGTGTAATAACTAATGAAAATGTTTACTTAGCTGATAAGGAAAGATCATCAAACTATACTGCAAAGCTTGTTGAGTTCCTTGGTGCTGATGCAGTAATAATTTCAGAAGAAGGTTTTGGAAATCCAGACGCAGACCTTGTAATGAACTGCAATAAGATTGAGGAAAAAGGTATAAAGACTGTACTTGTAACTGATGAATATGCAGGTAGAGATGGTGCATCTCAATCATTAGCAGATTCAACTCCAAAAGGAGATGCAGTAGTTACTGCAGGTAATGCTAATGAGATAGTAATTTTACCACCAATGAAGAAGGTTATAGGACATCCAGAGGCAGCAGATGTTATAGCAGGTGGTTTTGCTGGATCATTAAAGGAAGATGGCTCAATTGAAGCCGAAATTCAAGTTATAACAGGTGCTACAAGTGAAGTTGGATTTGGATATTTAACTGCAAAAGGATTCTAAAAGGAGGTAATATTATGATTTTAAAGGATAGAAAAGTTATAGCTATAGGAGATAGAGATGGTATTCCAGGACCAGCTATTGAAGAATGTGTAAAGAGTGCAGGGGCTGAAGTTGTATTTGCTTCAACTGAATGCTTTGTTTGAACTGCTGCAGGTGCAATGGATCTGGAGATCCAACAAAGAGTAAAAGAATTAACAGAAAAGTATGGTGCTGAAAATATAGTTGTAGTACTTGGAGGCTCAGAGGCAGAGGCTGCTGGACTTTCTGCTGAAACAGTTACAGCAGGTGACCCAACATATGCGGGACCACTTGCAGGAGTTTCATTAGGATTAAGAGTATATCACATTCTAGAAGAAGAAATTAAAAACGAATGTGATCCAGCTGTATATGATGAACAGTGTGGAATGATGGAAATGGTTCTTGATGTTGAAGCAATATCAAATGAAGTTCGTACAATAAGAGAACAGTATACTCAATTTAAAGATTGATACCGGGGAGGTGGGATAGATGATTAAGGTTGTTCATTATTTGAATCAGTTCTTTGGACAAATAGGGGGAGAAGAAAAGGCACACATTGAGCCATTTGTAAAAGAAGGATTTGTAGGTCCTGGTATGGCATTAAATGCTGCATTTAAAGGACAAGCACAAATAGTTGCTACTATAATTTGTGGTGACTCATACTTTGCTGAAAATGAAGAAAAGGCAAAAGAAACAATTCTTGAAATGGTAAAACAATACCAACCTGATTTATTTATAGCAGGACCAGCCTTTAATGCTGGAAGATATGGTAATGCATGCGGTAGCATATGTAAATATGTTAAAGAAAAACTTAATATACCAGTTGTAACAGGTATGTATATTGAAAATCCCGGTGTTGATCTTTATAAGAAGGATCTTTACATCATATCAACAAAAGATAGTGCTGCAGGTATGAGAGAAGCAATTCCTAAGATGGCAGATTTAGCATTAAAGCTTGTAAATAATGAAGAGATAGGAAGTCCTGAAGAAGAAGGATATATTGAAAGAGGAATTAGAAAGAACTACTTTGCTGAAGAGAGAGGATCAAAGAGAGCAGTAGATATGCTCATTAAGAAGATAAGAGGCGAAGAATTTAAAACTGAATTTAAGATGCCAGATTTTGATAGAGTAGCACCAAATCCACCAGTTTTAGATATAACTAAGGCAAAAATTGCTCTTGTAACATCTGGAGGTATAGTACCAAAGGGTAATCCAGATAAGATAGAATCTTCAAGTGCATCAAAGTTTGGAAAATATAGCATAGAAGGTGTAAACGACTTAACTAGTGAAACATTTGAAACAGCACATGGTGGATATGACCCTGTATATGCAAATAAAGATGCTGATAGAGTACTTCCAGTTGATGTTTTAAGAGAACTTGAAAGAGAAGGAAAGATAGGAGAACTTCATAAATACTATTATGCAACAGTTGGTAACGGAACAGCAGTTGCAAATGCAAAGAGATTTGGACAACAAATAGCAAGAGAGCTTATAGCAGATGGAGTTCAAGCAGTTATATTAACTTCTACTTGAGGTACTTGTACTCGTTGCGGTGCAACGATGGTTAAGGAAATTGAAAGGGCTGGATTGCCTGTAGTTCACATGTGTACAATTGTTCCAATTTCAAAGACAGTTGGTGCAAATAGAATAGTTCCAACTGTAGCAATTCCACATCCACTTGGAAATCCAAATCTATCATATGAAGATGAAAAGCATCTTAGAAGAAAGTTAGTTGAAAAAGCTCTAAAGGCATTGCAAACCCCTGTTGAAGAACAAACAGTATTTGAATAAAATTTTAAAGTTCCGTTTAGGCATTGCCTAAACGGAACTTATTAAACTTAAAAAAATATGGGAGGTAATTACATATGTTTCCAGTTATAAAAGGAGCTAGTTATGTTTTAGTTCATACTCCTGATATGGTTATACATAATGGAACAACTCAAACTTTAGAGAGAGAGACAAATCCTGATTCAGAATATTTAAAGGTTTTAAGAAAGCATTTAAGAAGCTATGAAGATGTTGTTTCATATCCAGTAAATCAAACATACATCGGAAATTTTGATCCAGAAGAATTAGCAAATCTACCAAGACCTTGGTTTGAAAAGAAGCTTGAAAATGCATCAAGATACGGTAAGTTTGGAGAAATCATGCCTGAAGATGAGTTTTATGGATTAATGAAGGTATGTGATGTTTTTGATTTAGTTAAATTAGAAAAGAATTTTACATTAGAACTAAAGTCAAAGTTTGAAAATAACAAATAC
The DNA here is from genome assembly GCF_000430995.1 of Thermobrachium celere DSM 8682. GTDB lineage: Bacteria > Bacillota > Clostridia > Clostridiales > Caloramatoraceae > Thermobrachium > Thermobrachium celere. The sequence goes on along the minus strand of NZ_HF952018.1, from coordinate 1,525,569 downwards.
CTATCAGAATTAGTTTCAAGATTAGGTGAAGGAAATGAAATAGAAGAAATTAATAAATTAGTTGAAAATGGTGTAGCTGAAGGTCTCTATTTAAATGATAATCTAGTTGGCTGTGTAAAGAGGGCTCATGAATATGACATTAACCTATCTGCACATGTAATTACAGAAAATCTTGCAGTAAAGGCGTCAGGTGTTTTAGCGGCTTTACATATTATTGAGAAGGCAAATATTAAAAAAGAGGAAATAGATTATATAGTTGAATGTTCAGAAGAAGCTTGTGGAGATATGAATCAAAGAGGTGGAGGTAACTTTGCAAAGGCAATAGGTGAAATTGCAGGTTTTAAAAATGCAACAGGATGTGACGTTAGAGGCTTCTGTGCTGGACCAGCTCATGCACTTTTATATGCTGCAACATTAGTTCAATCAGGAGTATTTAAGAATGTGTTAGTGGTTGCAGGTGGTGCTACTGCAAAACTAGGAATGAATGGACGTGACCATGTTAAAAAGGGAATGCCTATAATGGAAGATATTTTAGGAGGCTTTGCAATATTAGTATCACAAAATGATGGAGTTAACCCAGTAATAAGAACTGATTCTGTAGGAAAGCATTCAATTGGTGCAGGTGCTTCACCACAAGCTGTAATTGAAGCTATAGTAGCATCACCACTAGAAAAATTAAATCTAAAGTTTACAGACGTTGATAAATATGCACCAGAAATGCAGAATCCAGAAGTTACAGAACCTGCAGGTGCTGGTGATGTACCAACACAAAACTATAAGATGATTGCCGCACTTGCTGTAAAGAAGGGCCAATTAGATAGAAGTCAAATAAACGATTTTGTTAAGAAGCATGGATATGTTGGATATGCACCAACTCAAGGACACGTACCTTCAGGTGTTCCTATAATTGGTTATGCAAGAGAAAAGATGCTTTCAGGTGATATGAATAGAGTTATGCTTGTAGGTAAGGGAAGCTTATTCCTAGCTAGAATGACAAATCTTTTTGATGGATTATCTTATCTAATTGAAAGAAACAGCGGAATTGTTGAAGATAAAAAGGATGCTGTAACAAAGGAAGAAGTTAAAAAGATGGTGGCAGAGGCCCTAAGAGATTTTGCTTCCCACTTACTTGAAGAATAAGGGGTGGTTTTATGTCTCAAAATGTGAAAAGTTTAGTTGCAGAAGTATTTAATGATTTAGCAAATATTTTAGAAAATGGATATTCACAAGATAGGGTTAAAGTAGGTATTACAACTTTGGGAAGTGAACTTGGAGAAGATGAGATATTAAGAGCAGCATCTCTTGCAAAAAATAAATACAGCGATTTTGAAGTGGTATTAATAGGACCAAATAAAGTTGATGGATTTACTTGTTATGAAGCTAAAACAGAAGATGAATGTCATAAGGTTATGGAAAAACTACTTGATGAAGGAAAGATCAGTGGCTGTGTAACTTTACATTATAATTTTCCATTAGGTGTATCAACAGTAGGAAGAATTATAACACCAGCAAAGGGAAAGGAAGTATTTTTAGCAACAACAACAGGCACAGCTTCAGCTAACAGAGTTGAAGCAATGGTTAAGAATGCGGTATATGGAATTATAGCTGCAAAGTCCTGTGGTATAAAAAATCCAACAGTTGGAATACTAAACGTTGAAGGTTCAAGACAGGTTGAAAAGATATTAATTGAGCTTAAAAACAGAGGATATGATCTAGAGTTTGCAAGCTCAATAAGAAAAGATGGAGGATGTGTATTAAGAGGAAATGATGTTCTAGCAGGAGCGGCAGATGTAGTTGTAACAGATTCTCTTACCGGTAATCTATTGATGAAGATTTTTTCAGCCTTTACAACTGGTGGAGATTATGAAGCTTTAGGTTATGGTTATGGCCCAGGTATAGGTCAAAATTATGGAAGAATTATAAATATAATTTCAAGAGCTTCGGGAGCGCCAGTTATATGTGAAGCACTAAGATATTGTGCAACCTGTGCCAAAAATAATTTATTAAAGATTGCAGATGAAGAATTTAAAAAGTTAAATAGTATAGGCTTTGAGGAAATTTTAAGATCCTCATTAAAAACAAACAAGGAAGAAGCTCAAGAAGTTACAGCTCCTCCTAAAAAAGTGGTTACAGCAACAATATCAGGTGTTGATATTTTGGAACTTGAAAATGCTGTAAAAAAACTATGGTCAAAGGGAGTTTATGCTGAGAGTGGTATGGGATGTACAGGACCAGTAGTTATGGTTTCAGATGAGGATCATGATAATGCAATTAAAATTTTAAAGGAATGTAACTTTATTTAATGGGGCAAATTGCCCCTCTTCCCATAATTCGACGATTTATGACATGTTTTAAATTTTATAATTATTATTTTTTTGAAAAAATTTAAATAAAATATTGAAATTAAACAAAAGTTATCGTATATTTATATATGCAGGGTTTAATGAATATAATAAATAAAAATATGATAAAATAAATTTTTTTGCAGATTTTAAATAGTATAGCACATTTTGGACTAAAATTGGAAAATCAAGAAAAAGTGTGTACTAAAACAAATTTTCAGAAAAAACAAAACTAATTAAATCTTAAATATATTACTTTACATATTGGGTTCGTTATAAAAATGTATTCTTTTAGGAATATTAAAAATATAAACAACAAAAAGAAGGGGGAAAAACTATGAAAATGAAAAAAGCAATCGCCCTTGTTCTTTCAACAGCACTAATTTCTAGTGTATTTGCTGGATGTGCTAAAAAAGGAGGAGAACAAGGAGGAACACAACCAAAGGCAAATGTAAAGATTGGTATGGTTACAGACCAAGGAGGTCTTGGTGACAAGTCCTTCAACGATTCAGCTTATGAAGGATTAAAGAGAATCGAGAAGGATTTTGGAGTTAAGCCAGACGTTCTTCAATCAAAGCAACAAGAAAACTATGAACCAAACTTAACACAACTTGGACAAAGAGATGACTTAACATTTGCAATTGGTTTCTTAATGGAAGGTTCATTAAAGAATGTAGCACAAAAGATGCCAGACAAGAAGTTTGCTATCATTGACGCAGTTGTTGACCTACCAAACGTAATGTCAATTACATTCAAAGAAGAAGAAGGTTCATTCTTAATGGGTGTAATTGCTGGTAAGATGACACAGACTAATAAGGTTGGTTTCATTGGTGGTATAGATATGCCACTTATCCAAAAGTTCGAAGCTGGATTTGCAGCAGGGGTTAAGGCGGTAAATCCACAAGCTGCAGAAGGCTTAATGAACAGAAAGACTGTTAAGTATGCTGGTAGCTTTACTGACTCAAACAAGGGATATGAATTAGCAAAGGCTCTTTATAATGATGGATGTGACGTTATTTACCATGCATCTGGTGCAGTAGGACTAGGATTATTCAAGGCAGCTAAGGAAATGAAGAAGTGGGCTATTGGTGTAGACCAAGACCAAGCTGAAACAGCACCAGACTTTAAGGACGTAATACTTTCATCAATGATAAAGAGAGTTGATGTAGGTACTTACACTGCTTCAAAGAACCTAATCGAAGGAAACTTCAAAGCAGGACATATGGTTCTTGGACTAAAGGAAGATGGTGTAGGATATGCTCCATCAACAAAGAACAATACACCAGCAGAAGTTATTGCAGTAGTTGACAAGTATGCACAAGCTATAAAGGATGGAAAGATTGTTGTTCCAGAAAAGATTGAAGACGTTAAGAACTTTACAGCTCCTGAAGTTAAGTAATTAAATATAAAGCTAGATGCCGCCGCATCTAGCTTTTTTATCCAGAAGAAGGGAGGAAAATAAATGCAAAAAGTTGTTGAAATGAAGGGAATTACAAAAGTGTTCCCAGGGGTTAAAGCAAATGATGATGTAAATTTTGAACTACTAAAGGGAGAGATACACGTTCTACTTGGAGAAAATGGAGCTGGAAAAACAACATTAATGAACATATTATATGGTCTTTATCAACCTGATGCAGGTGAAATTTATGTAAATGGACAAAAGGTAAATATAAAGAGTCCTGGAGATGCTATAAAGCTTGGTATAGGAATGGTGCATCAACACTTCATGCTTGTTCATAACTTTACAGTTGCAGAAAATATTGTATTAGGTTCAGAACCTAAAAAGGGTATAAAAATTGATATGCAAAAGGCAATAAAGGACACTAAAGAGTTGGCAGATAGATATGGATTTAAAATAGATCCAAATGCTGTTATCGAAGATATTACAGTTGGACAACAACAAAAGGTTGAAATATTAAAGGCATTATATAGGGGTGCAGATATCTTAATACTAGATGAACCTACAGCAGTATTAACACCACAAGAAATCGAAGAGCTAGGGGTTATATTAAAGAACTTGGTTAAAGAGGGTAAATCAATCATATTAATCACACATAAGCTAAAAGAAGTTATGGCAATGAGTGATAGGGTTACAATCGTAAGAAGGGGAAAAGTTATAGATACAGTATATACAAAGGATACAAACATTGATGAACTTGCTGAAATGATGGTAGGTAGAAAGGTTAACTTAGTTGTTCAAAAGGATGAGGCAAAGCCAGGTAAGGTAGTATTAAAGGTTGAAAATATATCTGCTTTAGATCATAGAAAATTACCAGCGTTAAAGGGTGTAAATCTAGAAGTTAGAGCAGGAGAAATAGTTGGAATTGCTGGGGTTGATGGTAACGGTCAAACTGAACTTATAGAGGTTATAACTGGTCTTAGAAAACCAACCGAAGGAAGGGTTTATATAAATGATAAGGACGTAACAGGAAAGACTCCAAGGGATATAATTGAAGCAGGAGTTGGACACATTCCAGAAGATAGACATAAGCGTGGATTAGTTTTAAAATATTCACTTTATGAAAATGCTGTTTTAGGTAATCACTACAAGCTTCCATTTGCTAAAGGAATTATGATGAATTATAACAAGATAAAAGAATATGCAAGAAAGCTAATTGATGAGTTTGATGTTAGAACACCAAATGAAGAAGTTTTTGCTTCAGCGTTATCTGGTGGTAACCAACAAAAGTTTATTGCTGCAAGAGAAATAAATAAGGATCCAGAACTTATTATTGCAGCTCAACCTACACGTGGTATTGACGTTGGTGCTATTGAATATATCCATAAGAGGCTTGTAGAGGAGAGAGATAAGGGAAGAGCGATCCTGTTAGTTTCTCTTGAATTAGATGAAATACTAGCACTATCTGACAGAATTGCAGTAATATACGATGGACAAATTGTTGATATATTAGATGCAAAGAGTGCAACTGAACATGAGCTTGGTATTTTAATGGCTGGTGGCACTCTTAAGAAGCAGGCGTAAGGAGGTATAAAAATGGCAAATAAAAATACAACCTCTAGCAAGCTAAGGGCAGCTTTAAATACATTGATATTCCCAATTATATCAATAATTATTGCGATGTTTATAGCAGTATTCTTTGTAATGTGGGCTGAAGGAGAAAACTTCTTTACAGCAACAGTTACACTATTCCAAGCAATTTGGGAAGGAAGCTTTGGAACAAGCTTTAGTATAATAGAAACATTAGTGTTTGTTACTCCATTACTTTTTACTGGTCTTGCAAATGCAGTTGCTTTTAAAACAGGGCTATTTAACATAGGTGTTGAAGGTCAATTTATAATGGGTATATTTGCAGCAGCTGCAGTAGGTTTAATTCCTGGAATACCAGCTTTTATACATGTTCCATTAGTATTGATAAGCGGTATGTTAATAGGAGCATTATGGGCAGCTATACCTGGTTTCTTAAAGGCAAAGGTTGGAACAAATGAAGTTATTAATACAATTATGATGAACTTCATAGCAATGTTTTTTGTAAACTACATGATAATGGGACCATTAAATGCACCAGGTAAGGCAACAACTCCACTTATTCAAGATTCAGCAAAACTTTGGAGATTTTTAGGTGAAACTAACAGAGTAAACGTAGGATTATTTATAGGACTTCTTTTAGTTGCACTTGTATACATTCTATTATGGAAGACAACAATTGGTTATGAATTAAGAGCTGTTGGATTAAATCCTCATGCTGCAGAGTATGGTGGAATTAGTATAAAGAAGAATATAATATTAGCAATGGCTATATCAGGTGCAATAGCAGGACTTGGTGGTGCTGTACACGTTGCAGGTATTCAATATCAAGCAATTCAGCTATTTGGTTTTACAGGATTTGGTTTTGACGGTATAGCAGTTGCACTACTTGGTAAGAGCCACCCTGTTGGGGTACTTCTTTCAGCTATACTATTTGGTGCACTAAACAGCAGTTCACTTAACCTACAACTTGCAAATATTCCAAAGGATATAGTGTACCTAATACAAGCAATAATTATTATATTCGTTGCAGCAGACTACATCTACAAGTGGATTGGTGAAAAGAGAAAGAAGGAGGCGATGATAAATGGCTAATGGAAGTATACCAGTAGTTGTAGCACTACTTGCTGCTACATTCCGTCTTGCGACGCCTCTTATCTTTGCAGCATTAGGTGGTGTTATATCAGAACGTTCTGGTGTTGTTAATATAGGTCTTGAAGGTATAATGATAGTTGGAGCATTCTTTGCAGTATATGGTTCAAGCTTAACAGGAAATCCTTGGGTAGGGCTTCTATTTGCAGTGGTGTCAGGTGCACTTGTTGCAGCAATACACGCTGTTTTAAGTATACATCTAAAAGCTGATCAAACAGTTTCAGGTGTTGCTATAAACCTGTTTGCAGGAGCATTAACAAGCTTTTTAATATTTAAGTTATTTGGAAGACAAGGTCAAACAGATGGTGTGGCTGCACTTCCATATCCAACAGAAACAATGGCTAAGATACCAGTAATTGGACCATTTTTAGCTGAGCTTAACTGGTTTGTATTTATGGCTATAATACTTGTTTTTGTTGTACATTATGTATTATATTATACACCACTTGGACTTAGAATTAGAGCAGTTGGTGAACATCCAAAAGCTGCAGATACTTTAGGAATTAACGTATACAAAATAAGATATCTATGTGTTATTATGTCAGGTGTTTTTGCTGGTTTAGGAGGAGCAACTCTATCAATAGGTGTTATGAACCTATTTAGAGAAGGTATGGTAAGTGGTAGAGGATTCATTGCTCTTGCAGCTATGATATTTGGTAACTGGAAGCCATTTGGTGCAACAGCAGCATCATTCCTATTTGCATTTGCACAGGCATTTGAAATATTAGCTCAAAAGTTTGGTTGGGCTCTACCAACAGAAGCATACCTTGCATTCCCATATATTTTAACAATGCTTGCTCTTGCAGGATTTGTTGGAAAGACAACTCCACCAGCAGCAGATGGAGTTCCATATAACAAGGGAGAAAGATAAAAGGAGGCATCAAAGCCTCTTTTTATCTTTTATTTTTAGTAATAAAAATATAATTCTTAAGAATAAATTAATTTTAGATTGTAGCAAATTTTAAAAATAAAAGTCTGTTTTATCCATAAAATGTGTTATAATATTTGTGTAATTCTAAATATAATATGTAGTACAAAATACATTTTGTGGGGGATATTATGAACTTAAATTTTTCGTTGGATTTAAAGCTAGAACAGAAACTTGTAATGACTCAGGAAATGCAACTTGCAGTAAAGGTTTTGCAACTACCTAATAACGAATTGAAGGAATACATCGAAGATGAACTACTAGAAAATCCAGTGCTAGAACTAGATACAAACTTTGAAAATAAATTTGATAAGGTTATTGAAATTTATTCAGATTATGATGAAGAATATTATACAGACTACTCTGAGGATAATGAAGAAGAAAAGATATCCCCATTTTACTTCATAAGTAACACTAAAAGTTTATATGACTATTTAAAGGAACAGCTAGGGTATATACCACTTACTAAACGAGACAGAAAGATTGCAGAATATATAATTGACAATTTAGACGAAAATGGATATTTACATTTACATGATTTATCTATTGCAAATAAGTTTGGAGTATCATTAGAAGTTGTAAAAAACTTAATTTCAATAATACAGGACTTCGAACCTAGTGGTATATGTGCTAGAAGTTTGCAGGAATGTTTAAAGATTCAACTAAAGGCAAAGGGGATATATGATAGCATATATGAAAAGTTAATTGATAATGAATTGGAAAATATTGCAAACAAGTCATATGATTATATATCAAACAAATACAACATACCTTTAGAAAAACTACTAAGATATATTGAAGTTATTAAATCCCTTGATCCAAAACCAGGATGTAGGTTAGGAAATGAAGATATAAGATATATTATTCCTGATGTTTATGTTGAAAAGGTAAATGGAGAATATGTAGTAAGAGTTAATGATGATAATCTTCCTATGCTCAAGATAAATAAACACTACAAATCACTATTAAGAAATAAAAATAGTGAAGAATATAAATATATAAAATCAAAAATAGAAGCAGCCTATTGGCTTATAAAAAGCATAGAGCAGAGGAGAGAAACAATAAAAAAGGTTGCAGAAGTAATAGTAAAACATCAAATTGGATTTTTTGAGAATGATGAATATTTAAAACCATTAAATTTAAAAACTATTTCTGAAGAAACAGGACTTCATGAATCAACTGTAAGTCGTGCGATAAATGGTAAGTATGCTCAAACACCAAAGGGTGTGTTTGAACTTAAATATTTCTTAGTTAGAGGACTAAATACATCCTTTGGCGAAAATGTTTCAGTAGATATATTGAAGGATAAGATACTTGAAATAATAAATAGTGAAAACAAAAGAAAACCATATTCAGATCAGCAGATAGCAGATATTTTAAATGCAAGTGGTGTAAAAATTTCAAGAAGAACTGTTACAAAGTATAGAGAGGAGATGGGTATAGAATCATCATCTAAAAGAAAAATAAAATAAAATTACGGTTTTATAACCTAAGTTTTATAATTTAAGGGTAGAATTTTTTAGCCCCATGTATGGGTTTTGAGGTTCTATAAGGATTAGAACATCACAAAATCCATCATGGGGTTAACATTTGACTTATAAAAATGTTTTAATGTTAATTTAACTTTTTATAAAGTGAATATAGGGTAAAATGAATACAAATACTAAAAGTGTATGGTTAAAAATAATTTTTTATAAAAAATATTGAAAAATAATAATTTTAGTGATATATTAGAATTGGTAGTGGGACAAAAATAATACACAGGGACGCAAATTGTCCCTACAACAGGTTTAGGGGAGTGACATGTTTGAAGAATGTATTATTACTACAGCAAAAAATTGTTCCAGAGATTATAGAACTATTAATAAAAAGATACAAGATATTAAAATGCATTTATTACAACCAACCTGTTGGAAGAAGAGCTTTGTCCCAAGAGCTTGATCTAGGAGAAAGAGTAGTTAGAACTGAAGTGAATTTTTTAAAGGATCAGGGGTTAATTGAAATATACTCAACAGGTATGACAGTAACTAAAGATGGGGAATATATATTAGAAAGCCTAGAAGAGATGATACATGAAATAAGTGGGCTTACAGAAGTAGAAAATAAACTTAAGAAAATATTAGGTGTACATAAGGTTATTGTTGTTCCAGGAAATATAGATGAAGATATTACTGTTTTAAAAGAGATGGGAAGACTAGCAGCAAACTACATAAAGACACTGCTTACAAACAATTCAATTATAGCATTAACTGGAGGATCATCTGTTTCACAGGTTGTTGAGAATTTTCCTAAATTATCAAAATCAAATGTACTTGTTGTTCCTGCAAGAGGTGGTATGGGAAGAAATGTAGAAACTCAGGCTAGCACCCTTGCAGCAAAGCTTGCAAATAAAATTGGTGCAAACTACAAACTTCTTCATGTACCTGATAACTTAAGCCAAGAGGCTCTTGAGACAATGTTAAATGAGCCAGGAATTAAGGATGTTGTTGAAAGTATAAGCAGAGCAGATATATTAATATTTGGGATAGGTAGAGCAGATGAGATGTCAAGAAGAAGAGGTCTAGAGGAAGATAAAATAGACGAATTACTTTCAAAGGGTGCAGTTGCAGAGGCATTTGGATATTATTTTAATAAACAGGGAGAGATAGTTTATAATACTCCAACTATAGGTCTTGATTTTAATGATGTGAGTAGTATAAAGCATATAATTGCAGTTGCTGGTGGAAAAAATAAGGCTGAGGCTATAGTTGCAACAAAGATAAACAATCCTAACATGGTAATAGTAACAGATGAAGCGGCAGCAAAGGAAATATTAAGTTTTTATAAGTAGGATAAAAGATAGCTTAGCTATCTTTACATAAAAGTCATAAATTTAGGAGGGATTTATTATGACAATTAAAGTTGCTATCAACGGGTTTGGTAGAATTGGAAGAAACGCATTTAAGATTGCTCAAACTAGACTAAATAAGGATGTAGAAATCGTTGCTATCAATGACTTAACAGATGCTAAGACACTTGCACATCTTTTAAAGTATGACTCATGCTTTGGTAAGTTTGACGGAACAGTAGAAGCTACAGAAAACAGCCTAATCGTAAATGGAAAAGAAATAAGAGTATATGCAGAAAAGGATCCAAAGAATCTACCATGGAAGGAACTTGGAGTTGATATAGTAATCGAATCAACAGGACTATTTACTAAGGCTGAAAAAGCTAGAGCACACATTGAAGCAGGTGCAAAGAAGGTTCTAATTTCAGCTCCAGCTACAGATGAAGATATAACAATAGTTATGGGTGTAAATGAAAAGGATTACGATCCAGCTAACCACCACATTATATCAAATGCTTCATGTACAACAAACTGCTTAGCTCCATTTGCTAAGGTTCTTGATGAAAAGTTTGGTATAGTTAAGGGACTTATGACTACAGTTCACTCATATACAAATGACCAAAGAATACTTGACCTTCCACACAAGGATTTAAGAAGAGCAAGAGCAGCAGCTGAATCAATAATCCCAACTACAACAGGAGCTGCTAAGGCAGTAGGTAAGGTTCTTCCAAACCTTAAGGGTAAGCTAAACGGATTTGCTCTAAGAGTTCCAACTCCAACTGTATCAGTAACTGACCTTGTATGTGAAGTATCAAGACCAACTACTGTAGAAGAAGTAAATGCTGCACTTAAGGAAGCTGCTGAAGGAGAATTAAAGGGAATTCTTGGATACTCAGAAGAACCACTTGTTTCAATTGACTATAGAGGAGATGAAAGATCATCAATCATCGATGCACTATCAACTATGGTTATCGAAGGTAACATGGTTAAGGTTGTTTCATGGTATGACAATGAATGGGGTTATTCAAACAGAATAATCGACCTAGTAAACTACATAGCTGAAAGAATGTAATTCTAAAGTCCGGTTTTGTAGTTTCGGCTATAAGGCCGGACTTATTTTCCTAAAATTATGAAAGAGAGGTTTTGGGTATGAACAAGAAAACTGTTAGAGATATAGATGTTAGGGGAAAAAAGGTTCTTGTAAGATGTGACTTTAATGTTCCACAAGATAAGGAAGGAAATATAACTGACGATAGAAGAATAGTTGCAGCACTTCCAACTATTAAGTATCTTCTAGAAAATGGTGCAAAGGTAATATTAATGTCACACCTTGGAAGACCAAAGGAAGGATATGATGAAAAATATAGCTTAAAGCCAGTTGCTAAGAGACTTTCAGAACTTTTAGGACTTGAAGTTAAGCTTGCTGAAGATAAAGAAGTAGTAGGAGAAAATGCAGTAAGACTTGTTTCAGAAATGAAGGAAGGCGAAGTTGTTCTTCTTGAAAACGTAAGATTTATAAAGACAGAAACAAAGAACGATATGGATTTTGCTAAGAAGCTTGCATCACTTGCTGATATATTTGTAAATGATGCATTTGGTACAGCCCACAGAGCACACTCATCAACTGCAGGTGTAGCAGAATTCCTACCAGCTGTTGCAGGGTTCCTAATTGAAAAGGAAATTGAAATAATGGGTAAAGCTCTTGAAAATCCAGAGAGACCATTTGTAGCAATATTAGGTGGTGCAAAGGTTTCAGATAAGATAAATGTTATAAACAACCTAATTGAAAAGGTTGACAGACTAATAATAGGTGGAGGAATGGCTTACACATTCTTAAAGGCTCAAGGATTTGAAATAGGAAAATCACTTCTTGAAGAAGATAAGATAGATTATGCTAAGGAAATGCTAAAGAAGGCAGAAGAAAAGGGAGTTAAGGTATATCTTCCAGTTGACCATGTTGTTGCAAAGGAATTTAGCAATGATGCAGAAGCTATGACAGTAGATGTTGAAATTCCAGCAGACTACATGGGATTAGATATAGGTCCAAAGACTATTAAGCTATTTGAAGAGGCAGTTTTAGATGCTAAGACAGTTATCTGGAATGGACCTATGGGAGTATTTGAAATGCCAAAGTTTGCAGTTGGTACAAAGGCTGTTGCAGAAGCACTATCAAAGGTCAATGGAACAACAATTATAGGTGGAGGAGATTCAGCTGCAGCAGTTGAACAACTAGGATATGCTGAAAAGATGACTCACATTTCAACAGGTGGAGGAGCTTCACTAGAATTTTTAGAAGGTAAAGTTCTTCCAGGTATTGCAGCATTAAACGATAAGTAATAAAATATGCTAGGGGGTCTTACCCCTAGCCTAAATTCCTAAAAGGAGGAAAAATAATGAGAAAGCCAATTATAGCAGGAAACTGGAAAATGAACAAAACAGCAAAAGAAGCTGCACAATTCATTATTGAACTTAGAGATAAAGTTAAGGACGCTAAGTGTGAAGTAGTAGTATGTCCACCTTTTACATCACTTGCTCAAGTTTTAACTTTAGTTGAAGATACTAATATAGAAGTTGGGGCACAAAATATGCACTATGAAGAAAATGGTGCATTTACTGGTGAAATTTCACCTGTTATGCTTAAGGAACTTGGAGTAAAGTATGTAATTTTAGGACATAGTGAAAGAAGAATGTACTTTAAGGAAGACGATGAATTAATAAACAAGAAGGTTAAGTCAGCCTTCATACATGGATTAACACCAATTCTTTGTGTTGGAGAGCTTTTAGAAGAAAGAGAAGCAGGAAAGACATTTGAAGTAATAGATAAGCAATTAACAGAAGATCTAAAGGATGTAGATGCTGAAAATGTTGCTAAGATGGTTATAGCTTATGAACCAGTTTGGGCAATTGGTACAGGAAAGACAGCAACAGCAGAAGATGCAAATGAAGTAATCAAATACATAAGAGGCAAGATTAGAGAAATGTTTGGTGACAAGGCAGCAGATGAAATTAGAATACAATATGGTGGAAGTGTTAAGCCAAGCACAATTAAGGAACAAATGGCTCAAAGCGACATCGATGGTGCACTAGTTGGAGGAGCAAGCTTAAAAGTAGAAGATTTTGCAGCAATCGTTAATTATTAAGGAGGTAAAACATGCAGAAAAAACCTGTAATGCTAATGATACTTGATGGATGGGGTATCAATGAAAAGGCAGATGGCAATGCTATTGCTAGTGCAAACAAGCCAAATTTTGATAGACTTTGGAATGAATACCCCCATACAAAACTAAGTGCTAGCGGACTTGATGTTGGACTTCCTAGAGGACAAATGGGTAACTCAGAAGTAGGACATCTTAATATTGGTGCAGGAAGAATAATATATCAAGAATACACAAGAATAAATAAGGAAATTGAAGAAGGCGGATTTTTTAAGAACGATGCCTTCATAAAAGCAATTGAAAATGCAAAAAATAACAACAGTGATGTTCACCTAATGGGACTTCTTTCTGATGGTGGTGTTCATAGCCACATAGACCATCTTGAAGCATTAATAAAGCTATGTAAAGACATGGACTTTAATAGAGTATTTGTTCATGCCTTCTTAGATGGTAGAGATGTTCCGCCATCATCAGCTTTAGAATATGTTGATAGATTAGAAAAATACATGAAGGAAATAGGTGTAGGTAAAATAGCAACTATTTCTGGAAGATATTATTCAATGGATAGAGATAAGAGATGGGAAAGAACAAAGCTTGCATATGATGCAATGGTAAATGCACAAGGTGAAATTGCATCAAGTGCAAGAGAGGCTATAGAAAAATCATATTCAGAAAATAGAACAGATGAGTTTGTTCTTCCTACAGTAATAATTGAAAACGAAAGACCTGTTGCAAGAATAAAGGAAAATGACTCTGTAATATTCTTTAACTTCAGACCAGACAGAGCAAGACAAATAACAAGAGCACTTGTTGATGTTGAGTTTACAGGTTTTGAAAGAAATTACTTTAAAGTTTACTTTGTATGTATGACACAATATGATAAAACTATTGAAAATGTTGATATAGCGTATAGACCAGAAGTTCATAAAAATACTTTTGGTGAATATATAGCAAGCAAAGGCTTAAAGCAACTTAGAATAGCTGAAACAGAAAAGTATGCCCATGTTACATTCTTCTTCAATGGTGGAGTAGAAGCACCAAACAAAGATGAAGATAGAATACTAATTCCTTCACCAAAGGTTGCAACTTATGATCTACAGCCTGAAATGAGTGCATACCTTGTTGCAGATAGAGTATGTCAAGAGATTGATAAGGATATATATGACGTAATAATTTTAAACTTTGCAAATCCAGATATGGTTGGACATACAGGAGTATTTGATGCTGCAAAGAAGGCAGTAGAGGCTGTTGATGAATGTATTGGTAAGGTTGTAGCTAAGATTAGAGAAAAGGGTGGTACTGTACTAATTACTGCAGACCATGGAAATGCTGAAATGATGGTTGACTATGAAACAGGTGAACCATATACAGCACATACAACAAACTTAGTGCCATTTATCGTTGTTGGTGATGAAAAGGTTGACTTAAGAGATGGTGGAAGACTATGCGACATTGCACCAACAATGCTTGATATTATGGGAATAGATATTCCTGTTGAAATGACAGGAAAATCATTAATAATAAAATAATTTAAGAAAGGGGAAGTAAAAATGAAAAGATACCTAGAAATAATCGACGTTTATGCAAGAGAAGTTCTTGACTCAAGAGCAAACCCAACAGTTGAAGTAGAAGTAATTCTAGAAGATGGAACAGTAGGAAGAGCAATAGTTCCATCAGGAGCTTCAACTGGAGCATTTGAAGCAGTAGAATTAAGAGATGGAGATAAGTCAAGATACCTTGGAAAAGGTGTTCTAAAGGCTGTTGAAAATGTTAATACAATAATAGCTCCAGAATTAATTGGAATGAATGTATATGATCAAACTCTAATAGATAAGACTCTTATTGAATTAGATGGAACTGAAAACAAGGGTAAGCTAGGTGCAAATGCTATTCTTGGTGTTTCACTAGCAGTTGCAAGAGCAGCAGCTCAAAGCCTAGGACTACCACTATATCAATACATAGGTGGAGTAAACGCTAAGGTTCTTCCAGTACCAATGATGAACATATTAAATGGTGGAAAGCACGCAGATAACAATGTTGACATCCAAGAATTCATGATCATGCCAGTAGGTGCTCCAAACTTCAAAGAAGCACTAAGATGGTGTGCAGAAGTTTACCACTCACTAAAGAAGACTCTAAGTGCAAAGGGATACAATACAGCTATAGGTGACGAAGGTGGATTTGCACCAAATCTTAAGTCAAACGAAGAAGCAATTCAAGTTATACTTGAAGCAGTAGAAAAGGCTGGATATAAGCCAGGTGAACAAATAGCAATTGCTATAGACGCTGCTGCAACAGAACTTTACAAGGAAGATGGAAAGTATCATCTAGAAGGAGAAGGAAGAGTTCTAACTGCAGCTGAAATGGTTGACTTCTGGGCACAACTTGTAGAAAAGTATCCAATAGTTTCATTAGAAGACGGTCTTGCAGAAGAAGACTGGGAAGGTTGGAAGTTACTAACTGAAAAGCTTGGTTCAAAGATTCAGCTTGTTGGAGACGACCTATTTGTTACAAACACAAAGAGACTATCAAGAGGAATTGAAATGGGAGTTGCAAACTCAATACTTATAAAGCTTAACCAAATAGGTACTCTAACTGAAACTCTAGAAGCTATCGAAATGGCTGAAAGAGCAGGATATACGGCAGTTGTATCACACAGATCAGGTGAATCAGAAGATACTACAATAGCAGACCTAGTTGTTGCTACAAACGCTGGTCAAATTAAGACTGGTGCTCCATGTAGAACAGATAGAGTTGCTAAGTACAATCAATTACTAAGAATTGAAGATGAACTAGCAGAAGTTGCTAAGTATCTTGGAAGAGATGCCTTCTACAATGTTAAAAAGTAATTAAATTTTATAATTTAAAGGGAGCTCTGCTCCCTTTTTTGATATACTTTTAATAGTAACACCTGCAATTAAATAATGTAGCACAATAGTTGAACTTTTAACGAAATATTCTGAAAAATATTGAGTTATTTTAACATATATGTTAAAATACTTATATACTTAGACTAATAAGTGGGGAGGTGGAAAGGTGAAGACATTTGTTACAATCCTTCATGTAATTTTCAGCTTACTAGTTATTATTTCTGTATTTATGCAACCTTCTAAGGTTTATGGTCTATCAACAACAATTTCAGGTGGGGCAGAAACTTTCTTTGGTAAAAACAAATCAAGAACTATTGAAGCTAAGCTTCAAAGAGTTACTATTATTTCAATGGTGTTATTTGCAATTACATCAATAATCCTTGTATATCTTGCAAATAAATAATTGGCAGAAGGGGGATAAAAGAAATGAATAATCAATTAATTGTGCTAGCACCAATTGCAGGTGTTATTGCTTTACTTTTTGCATATTTTTTATCAAATAAGATAAGTAAGGCTGATGCTGGAAATGAGAGAATGAAGGAAATTTCAAGCTACATACATGAAGGGGCTATGGCATTTTTAACAAGAGAGTATAAAACATTATCAATTTTTATTATAGTTGTTTTTATAGTGCTTGTATTATTTATAGATTGGAAAACAGCAGTATGTTTCTTATTTGGGGCATTATTTTCAATTTTAGCAGGTTTCTTTGGAATGCAGGTTGCAACTAAGGCAAATGTTAGAACTGCTCAAGCTGCAACTAAGGGTCAAAATAAAGCACTTGAGATAGCATTCTCAGGTGGAGCTGTTATGGGGATGTCAGTTGTAGGTTTGGGACTTCTTGGTCTTGGAGTTTTATATTTAATATTCCAAGACTCTAATATAGTAACTGGTTTTGGACTTGGTGCAAGTTCAATTGCGTTATTTGCACGTGTTGGTGGAGGAATATATACAAAGGCTGCAGACGTTGGAGCTGACCTAGTTGGTAAGGTTGAGGCTGGAATCCCAGAGGATGACCCAAGAAATCCAGCAGTTATTGCTGACAATGTTGGTGATAACGTAGGAGACGTAGCAGGAATGGGTGCAGACCTTTTTGAGTCCTATGTTGGATCAATCATATCTTCATTAACTCTAGGAGCAGTTTTATTTAAGAGTGGAGAAGGTATAATATTCCCTCTAGTATTAGCTGCTGTTGGAATTATTTCTTCAATAATTGGTTCATTATTTGTAAAAGGTGATGAAAATTCAAATCCACAAAAGGCTCTTAAGAATGGTACATATGTAAGCAGTGTACTAATATTGATTGCATCATTCATTTTAAGTAAGTCTATATTTGGAAATCTTAAAGCATTTTGGGCAATTGCAGCAGGATTAATAGTAGGAGTTATCATAGGACAGTTAACAGAAATGTACACATCAGCTGACTTTAGACATGTAAAGAAGATTGCTAAGCAGTCAGAAACAGGACCAGCAACTAACATAATATCAGGTCTATCAGTTGGTATGTATTCAACTGTTCTACCAATAGTATTTATATCAGTTGCAGTTTTACTATCCTTCTTTATAATGGGTGGATATAGCAATGCTACTATGGGACTTTATGGTATAGCACTTGCAGCTCTAGGTATGCTTTCAACAACAGGAATGACAGTAGCAGTAGATGCTTATGGTCCAATTGCGGACAATGCAGGTGGTATTGCTGAAATGTCAGGGCTTCCAAAGGAAGTAAGAAAAATCACAGATACACTTGATTCAGTAGGAAATACAACAGCTGCAATAGGAAAGGGATTTGCAATAGGTTCAGCTGCACTTACAGCTCTTGCACTATTTGCTTCATATTCACAAGCAGTTGGAATCCAAAAGATTGACTTACTAAATCCAATAACTTTAGTTGGTGTACTTCTTGGAGGAGTTTTACCATATTTCTTTGGAGCACTTTCAATGGAGGCTGTTGGTAAAGCTGCAAACCACATGATAGAAGAAGTTAGAAGACAGTTTAGGGAAATTCCAGGTCTTATGGAAGGAAAAGCAACACCAGATTATAAGACCTGTGTTGATATATCAACTCAAGCAGCACTAAAGGAAATGGTTCTTCCAGGAGTTCTTGCAGTAGTAGTTCCAATATTAGTTGGTTTATTACTTGGTGCAGAAGCATTAGGAGGACTTATAGCTGGTGCTGTTGTATCAGGAGTATTGGTTGCAATTTTAATGGCTAACTCAGGTGGTGCTTGGGATAACGCAAAGAAGTTTATTGAAACTGGTGAACATGGTGGAAAGGGAAGTTTTGCCCATAAGGCAGCAGTTGTTGGAGATACTGTTGGTGATCCATTTAAGGATACAGCAGGTCCATCAATGAATATATTAATAAAGCTTATGACAATTGTTGCACTTGTATTTGCACCACTATTTGTAAAGTATGGTGGAATGTTATTAAATATGTTAAAATAGCTCGAAATATTTCCTAGGAAATAAAAAAGCGGTATGGACTGATTTAATAAGTCTATACCGCTTTTTATATTTTGTAACAATATAGATTTAAAAAACCAAATGATGTATAATAATTATAATATGTGAAAAAAATAGTAATTGATGCAGAAAAATGAGGTGTTGAAAGATTGAAGCAGGAGAAGTTACTAAAGATTGATGGCGAATTTGTTGTAATGACATTTGATCAGGTTTTTGATAAGTATAAAAACATGGTCTATCAAATATGCAACAAATGGAAAAATGTCATTGAATTGAGTGATTTATACCAAGTAGCATCAATAGGATTATACAAAGCCTTTACTTCCTATGACATGAAAAAGGACATTGAATTTTCAACAGTAGCATACACATACATTAAGAATGAAATAAGAAGTTTTTATAGAGAAGCAAAAAAGCATTTTGGATATCTTTCATTAAATGAAGAAATGTTTGAAGAGGGGAATGAAAAATTAATAGATTCTATAAAGGATGAAGGGTTTGAAGAACATATTTTAGAGGAAATATCAAAAAAACAGGATTTGTCTAGGGTATATACAGCAATGAGACATCTTACAGAAAGACAGAAGAGCATATTTACAAAGTATTACCTAGAAGGAAAAACTATGCAGGAAATAGCCGATAAGTACGGATTTCATGTAAGTTATATAGGGAAAGTTTTAAAAAACTCAATAAAAAAGATAAAAGACAATATTGAATAAATTATACATACAAATTAATTCAAATGAAAAAAATAAAAGGAGAGAGGAATATGAAGAGGGAAGAAGCATTAAGGGAAATTACAAGTAGGGTATCAAATCAAAACTTAATAAATCATATGGTGGCAGTCGAAGCTATTATGAAAGGTTTGGCAGAAAAATTAGGAGAAGATAAGGAAAAGTGGATGCTATGTGGTCTACTTCATGACATTGATTATGAAGAGACAATGGATGCACCAGAAAAACACAGTATTGTTGGAGCAGAAATATTAAAAAATCTTGGTCTAGATGAGGATATTGTCTATGCAGTTAAGGTTCATAATGAGATACATGGTTTTGAAAGAAAAAGTCTTATGGATAAAGCACTTTGGGCAGCAGATCCATTAAGTGGGCTTATAACTGCCTGTGCACTAGTTATGCCAGATAAAAAATTGGAAAACGTAACTACAGAATCAGTAATAAAGAAGATGAAGAAGAAAGATTTTGCAAGGGGTGCAAATCGAGATCAGATTAAATCAATTGAAGAGATAGGAATATCACTTGAGGAGTTTATTGAAATAGGCTTAAGTGAAATGAAAAAGATAGCACAAGAAATAGGATTATAGAGGTGATTGTATGAGTCTTATTAAGGAGAAAATACTTGCATTTATGAGGGAAGAGGCATATAAGCCAATGACAGCAGAGGAACTAGCACTAATTTTTGATATTGACAAGAATGAGTGGCAAAAGTTTTACAAAATATTAGATGAAATGGAGAAGGATGGACAAATAATAAAAACAAGAAAAGAAAGATATGGTATTCCTGAAAGGATGAATCTTGTTGTTGGAAGGCTACAGGGACATAGCAAAGGATATGGCTTTGTTATACCAGATAAAGAAGGAGAACCTGACATATTTATACCTGCAGAAGGTATAAATGGTGCAATGCATAATGATAGAGTTATTGCAAGAATAACAAGGGCAGCAATCAAAGATAAAAAGATTGAAGGAGAAATAATAAGAATTCTTGAAAGGGCAAATAAGAGAATTGTAGGAAGGTTTGAAAAGAGCCAAAACTTTGGTTTTGTTGTTCCAGATGATAAAAGAATATACCAAGATATATTCATTTCTAAATCAAATATGGGAAAGGCAAAGGATGGACAGAAGGTTGTTGTTGAGGTTACAAAATGGCCAGAAAAGAGAAGAAATCCAGAAGGAAAGATAATTGAGGTATTAGGCAGTCCTAATACACCTGGCGTTGATATATTATCTGTTATAAAGAAATACAATCTTCCTGAGGAGTTTCCAGCTGAAGTTGAAGAATATGCTAATGCTATTCCAGATGAAATACCAGAAGATGAAATTAAAAGAAGAAGAGATTTAAGGGATAAAAAGATTGTAACAATAGATGGTGAAGACGCAAAGGACTTAGATGATGCCGTATCAATCGAAAAACTTCCAGATGGAAAGTATAAATTGGGTGTTCATATAGCAGATGTAACTTACTATGTAAAGGAGCGTTCTCCACTTGATAAGGAAGCATTTAAGAGAGGAACTAGTGTATATTTAGTTGATAGAGTAATACCTATGCTTCCAAAGAAGTTATCAAATGGTCTGTGTAGTTTAAATCCAAAGGTAGATAGGCTTACTTTAAGCTGTGAAATGATTATTGACCAAAATGGTAAAGTTGTAAGCCATGAAATATTTGAAAGTGTGATTAAAACTTGTGAAAGAATGACATATACAGATGTTACAAAGATACTAAGAGATAAAGATCCAGAATTAATGAAGAGGTATGATTATCTATTAGAAGACTTTAAACTAATGGAAGAATTGTGCATGATATTATATAAAAAGAGGATGCAGAGAGGAGCATTAGATTTTGACTTTGAAGAATGTAAGATAGTTTTAGATGAAAAGGGTAAACCAATTGAAATAAAACCATACGAAAGAGAGATTGCCAACAGAATAATTGAAGAATTTATGCTTGTATGTAATGAAACAATTGCAGAACATATGTATTGGGTTGGAGTACCATTTGTATATAGAATACATGAGGACCCAGATGAAGAAAAACTGCTTAACTTTAGTGAGTTTATACACAACTTAGGATATGTATTAAGAGTGACAAAGGAAATTCATCCTAAGGTTCTTCAGGATATATTAGAGCAGGTTAAGGGTAAAGATGAAGAAGTTGTAGTAAGTACGCTTCTTTTAAGATCCTTAAAGCAAGCAAGGTATTCACCAGAATGTATAGGGCACTTTGGACTTGCAGCAAAGTATTACTGCCATTTTACTTCACCAATAAGAAGATACCCAGATTTAATAATTCATAGGATTATAAAGGAACATTTAAAGGGTAAGATAGACCAAAAGAGAGAACAAAAACTTAAGAGACTTGTAGAAGAGGCAGCAAAGCAGTCAAGTGATATGGAGAGAGTGGCACAGGAGGCAGAAAGAGAAACAGATGATATTAAGAAGGTTGAATATATGATGGAAAGAATAGGTCAGGTATATCCAGGTATAATATCATCTGTAACTTCCTTTGGTATGTTTGTTGAACTTGAAAATACAATAGAAGGATTAGTTCATATAAGCAACTTAACAGATGATTACTATATTTATGATGACAAACATCATTGCCTAATCGGTGAAAGAACTAAGAAGAAATATAGATTAGGAGATAAGGTGGTAATAAAGGTTGTTAAAGCAGATTTAGAAACAAGGACAATAGATTTTGTAATTGCAGATGAATATGAGGAAGAATAGTTTTCATAAAGGGCAGGTATCAAATTTAATACCTGCCCTTTATATTTTTATAAATATACAAAAAATATTATAAAAATACTTGCATAAAAATAAAACTAATTGTATAATTATAAACATAAATTGAATATTAATTCGGGGGTGAAAGGATGAATAAGGTTGTTTTAGCCTATTCTGGAGGGCTAGATACATCAATAATTATTCCTTATCTTAAGGAAAATTTCGACTTAGAGATTATCGCGGTATATGTTGATGTAGGACAGGGTGAGGATACTGACTACATAAGACAAAAAGCCTTAAAGTCAGGAGCTTTTAAGGTTTATATAGAGGATGCAAGACGTGAATTTGCTTATGAATATTTATCAAAGGCAATTAAATCTAGGGCTATGTATGAAGGAAAATATCTTTTGGGAACTTCCTTTGCAAGACCACTTATAACCAAAAAGCTTGTTGAGATTGCTGAAAAGGAAGGAGCAGAATATATTGCCCATGGATGTACAGGAAAAGGGAATGACCAAGTAAGATTTGAGGTTTCAATATATGCATTAAATCCAAACATAAAAGTTATTGCACCTTGGAGAATATGGAATATAAAGTCTAGAGAGGATGCAATAGATTATGCAAATGAAAAAGGAATAGAAGTACCAGTAACTAAGGAAAAGATTTATTCAGTTGATAAAAATCTTTGGCATATAAGCCATGAAGGAGGAGATTTAGAGGACATTTCAAATCCTCATAAAACTTCAATATATCAAATAGTAAAGCCTTTAGAAGAATCAAAAAATGAACCAGACTATATAGAGGTTGTATTTGAAAAGGGAGAAGTAAAATCAGTAGATGGAATATGTGACTTGGTTGAGATTATTGAATATTTAAATAAGATTGGTGGAGAGCATGGAATAGGTGTAGTAGATATATTGGAAAACAGACTTGTAGGTATGAAGTCAAGAGGAGTATATGAAACTCCAGCAGGAACTATTTTATATGCAGCCCATAGAGAACTTGAATATGCAGTTTTAGATAAAGATACTCTTCATTACAAAGAAATATTAGTGCATAAATATGCAGAAATCGTGTATAACGGACTATGGTTTACAACACTAAGAGAGGCCCTTGACTCCTTTATAGATACTACTCAAAAGAATGTAACAGGAAAGGTAAAACTAAAATTGTTTAAAGGAAATGTTATTCCATATGGTGTATATACAGATAATGCCCTATATGACAAAGAGATTTCATCCTTTGGATTTAGTGAGCTTTACAACCACAAGGATGCAGAAGGTTTTATAAAACTATTTGGACTACCAGTAAAGATTAAATCATTAAAGCAAAAGCACAAAGAGGAAGTGAATTTATGAAGCTTTGGGGTGGACGATTTAGCAAAGATACAAATGAACTTATGAAAAAATTCAATAGTTCCTTTTATATAGATAAAAGACTATATAAACAGGATATTAAAGGGAGTATTGCCCATGTTAGAATGCTCGGTAAGGTTAATATTTTAAGCACAGAAGAAGTAGACAAGATTATAAATGGACTTGAAGGAATTTTAAAAGATATAGAAGAAGGGAGCTTAAAACTAGAAGGAGATTATGAAGACATACATTCCTTTGTAGAGGCAAATCTTTTAGAAAGAATAGGAGAGACTGCAAAAAAGCTTCATACATCAAGAAGTAGAAACGATCAGGTGGCAGTTGATATGAAGATGTTTGTAAAGGATGAGGTTTTTAATACGGTTTTTAAAATTGATAATTTAATTGAATGTTTAATAAAAAAGGGAAGGGAAAATGAATATTTAATGCCTGGATTTACACATCTTCAACCTGCACAGGTTATAACCTTTAGATATCATCTTATGGCATATGTTGAAATGCTAAAAAGGGACAAAAAAAGGCTTTTAAATGCACTATATATTTTAGATGAAAGTCCCCTTGGAAGCTGTGCACTTGCTGGAACAACAAATGAAATAGATAGAGAGTTTACAGCAAGTGAGCTTGGATTTAGATGCATAACTAAAAATTATTTAGACAGTGTAAGTGACAGGGATTATCTTATAGAGATTTTATCAGCCTTTTCAATACTTATGATGCACTTAAGCAGGCTGTCTGAAGAGATTATAATTTGGACTACACCACAATTTAAATTTGTAACATTAAGCGATGAATATTCGACAGGAAGTAGTCTAATGCCCCAAAAGAAAAATCCAGATTCTCTTGAGCTTATAAGAGGAAAGACAGGAAGGGTGTATGGAGGATTAATAAATATTCTTACAACTCTAAAAGCACTGCCACTTGCCTATAATAAGGACATGCAGGAGGATAAGGAATGTTTCTTTGATGCCATAGATACAGTAAATATTTGTATTGATGTTATGACTGGGGTTATAGATACAATGAAGGTTAATAAAGAGGAGATGCTAAAATCCCTAAAAAAAGGATATATAAATGCAACTGAGGTTGCTGATTATCTTGTAAAAAAAGGAGTTCCCTTTAGGGATGCACATGAAATTGTAGGAAGAATTGTACTTTACTGTGAAAAAACAAATAGAGCGATAGAGGATTTAAAATTAGAAGAACTTAAGAGTTTTTCTGAGGAAATAGAGGAAGATATATACGAATATATTGAGTATTCCAACATACTTAAGAAGGGAAATAAAAAATATATTTTAATGGAGGTAGAATAGTATGAAAAAGATTATGGCAATTTTAGTTTGTTTAGTTTTGATGCTTTCAACAATAAGCTGTGGTAAAAACGCAAAACAAGATGAACTAAGCAAGATAAAAAAGGCGGGAAAGATAGTTTTAGGAACAAGTGCAGATTATCCACCATATGAGTTCCATAAGGTTATTAATGGTAAAGATGAAATAGTTGGTTTTGATATTGATATAGCAAAGAAGATTGCAGAGGATTTAGGTGTTGAACTTGAAATAAAGGACATGAAGTTTGATGGTCTCCTTGCTGCACTTCAAGCAGGAAAGATTGATTTTATTGTATCTGGCATGACTCCAACAGAGGAGAGAAAAAAGAGCGTTGATTTTTCAGATGTATACTACTATGCTGTTCAAACTGTAGTTATTCGTGCAGAGGATAAGGAAAAGTACAAAACTTTAGAGGATTTAAAGGGGGCAAAAGTAGGAGTTCAAAAGGGATCAATCCAAGAGGGACTTGCACAAAAGTATATGTCTAATTCAGAAATTAAGTCAGTTGGAAAAATTTCTGATATATTCTTAAGCCTAAAGGATAAAAAGATTGATGCAGCAATTATAGAACAGCCAGTTGCACAGGCAAATGTAAATAAAAATCCTGATTTAGTAATATCAGAAATAAAGCTTCCAAATGAAGATGCAGGTTCAGCAATTGCAGTAAGAAAGAATTCAGGAGCACTTTTAGATGAAATAAATAAAACTTTGAAAAAGCTAATGGATGAAAAGAAGATAGAAGAGTTTGTAATTAAGGCAAATGAGCTTGTAGATTAATAAGGAGGTAGGCTAGTGAACTTTGATTTTTTAACAAAATACTATAGCTTTTTTATACAGGGAACAAAATTCACAGTGTTCATAGCTTTCTTTTCTGTTATTTTAGGTATAATCTTTGGAACAATTCTATCATTGATGAGGATTTCAAATAATAAAATCTTAAAAGTAGTATCCACATCTTATATTGAATTTATGAGGGGTACCCCCCTCCTTGTTCAACTATTTATCATTTACTATGGACTTGACTTTTCAAATTTAATTGGTGGGAGCTTTGGAGACATAGCATCTGGTATTGTTACACTATCCTTAAACAGTGCAGCCTATGTTGCAGAGATCATAAGATCAGGTATTCAGTCAGTAGATAAAGGACAAATGGAGGCAGCACGAAGCCTTGGAATGACATATAAAATGGCAATGAGATATGTAATTTATCCTCAAGCATTTAAAAATATACTTCCTGCTCTTGTAAATGAATTTATTGTGGTTATAAAAGAATCATCGATTGTTTCAATCATTGGTATACATGAACTTATGTACAATGCAGATACTGTAAGAGGTGTAACATTTAGACCCTTTGAGCCACTTATTATAGCAGCTATTATTTACTTTATTTTAACTACTTCTCTATCTAGACTATTAGGTAATTTAGAAAGGAGATTGAAGTTAAGTGATTGAGGTTAAGAAGCTAAATAAAAGATTTAAAAATTTACATGTGTTAAAAGATGTTGATTTAAAGGTCCAAAAGGGAGAAGTGGTTGTAATAATAGGTCCGAGTGGTTCAGGTAAAAGTACACTTTTAAGATGCTTAAATCTACTAGAGGTTCCTGAGAGTGGAGATGTTATATTTGAAGGAATAAAGATAAATGACAAAGATGTTGATATTAATAAGATAAGACAGAAAATGGGGATGGTGTTTCAAAGCTTTAACCTGTTTCCTAATATGACTGTGCTTGAGAACATTACAATTTCACCAATTAAGCTAAAGAAAAAGCCTACTGAAGAGGCGAATAGAACAGCCCTTGATCTTTTAAGAAGGGTTGGACTTGGTGATAAGGCAAATTATTATCCTTCAAAGTTATCTGGTGGACAAAAACAGAGAGTAGCAATAGCAAGAGCACTTGCTATGGAGCCAGATGTTATGCTCTTTGATGAACCAACATCAGCCCTTGATCCTGAAATGGTAAAGGAAGTCTTGACGGTAATGAAGGAGCTTGCATATGATGGAATGACTATGGTTATAGTAACTCACGAAATGAATTTTGCAAAGGAAGTTGGAGATAGAATAATATTTATGGATGGTGGAAAAATTGTTGAAGAGGGAAGTCCTGATGATATTTTTACATCTCCAAAGAGTGAAAGATTAAGAGAATTTTTAAGCCATTTTTAGATTTGCCAACTATATTTTAGTTGGCAAGTCTTATGATATGATAATTATTTATAGGTTGACTTTACTTTTTTAGTAATATATGATATATTGACATTAAAGGTATTATGATGTATCATATATAACGCATAAGCTGTGGTGATAGAGATGAAGGATCAAATTAAGACATTAGCAGAGAATAGAAAAGCAAGACACGATTATTTCATTGAAGAAACTTATGAAGCAGGAATTGAGCTTGTAGGTACAGAAGTAAAATCAGTAAAGCTAGGAAAAGCTAATTTGAAAGATAGCTATGCAGAAGTTAAAAATGGAGAGCTTTATGTATACAATCTCCATATAAGCCCATATGAAAAGGGAAACATATTTAATAAAGATCCACTAAGACCAAGAAGGCTCTTAATGCATAAAAGTGAAATTAGAAGACTTGCTGGTTTAGTATCACAAAAGGGATATACACTTATTCCACTATCACTATATCAAAAAAGAGGATTAGTTAAAATGCAGCTTGCACTTGCAAAAGGTAAGAAGCTGTATGATAAGAGAGAAGACATTGCAAAGAGAGATGCAATGAGGGAAATTGAAAAACATTTTAAAGAAAAGTACCGCTACTAACATGGGGGCGTCTAGGATTTCGACGGGGGAGGTAGTGGTTCAGGAAGCGAGCCGAGGACCCCGGTACCTCGTAAAAAAACTGGGAGTAAAAATAAACGCAAACGATAATCTAGCTCTAGCTGCCTAATAACAGGTAGCCGTCCTACTCGGGAGGCCCACGGCCTGAGATAGGGCGTCGACTAGTGGGGAACGGGCCTATCTAAGCTTTGCGATAGGTCGGCATCTATGAAGCTACTGAAGTCTGAATCCTGTCAGTGGGAGTCAGATGGAGGGAATGTCAAAACACTGACTGCGCTCGGAGATGCCTGGATGGCTACTCCTTCGGACAGGGGTTCGATTCCCCTCGCCTCCACCATATTGAACTATGATTTTGATACAATGTGTATGAAGCCTTGAGAAATCAGGGCTTTTTTGTTTTGTAGTTTTAATTTGCTTGGAGGCGAGAGGAATTAATTAAAATAGAGTAACTAAAATGGAAACATTTATACTTTAGATATCATGGAAGAAGTTTTAAAAACAATAATGAGTTCTTTAGCACAAGAAGAATCAAGGTCAATAAGTGAAAATGTAACATGGGGACAAAGAAAAAGATTTGCAGATAGAAAGGTGAGCCTTCCATACAAGCATTTTTTAGGATATGAAAAAGGAGAAGATGGAGTTTTAAAGATTGTTGAGGAAGAAGCAAAGATTGTAAGAATGATATATAAAATTTTTTTAGAAGGCAAAACGCCATTAAGTATAGCTGAATATTTAACAGAGAATAATATTTCAACACCAGCAGGTAAAAATAAATGACACCAAGCACAGTTTTAAGTATTCTTCAAAACGAAAAATACAAAGGTGATGCAATTCTTCAAAAGACTTTAACACTAGATTTTCTAACTAAGAAAAGAAAGAAAAACGAAGGAGAAGTTCCACAGTATTATGTTGAAAATAGCCATCCTCCAATTATACCACCTGAATTATTTGATTTAGTTCAGACTGAGATAAAAAAGAGAAAAGAAGTAAAGGGATATAAAACAGGAGGTAGCTGCTTTTCAGGAAAGATTGTATGTGGCGAATGTGGAAGTTTTTATGGCAGAAAGGTTTGGCATTCTAATAGTAAATATAGAAGAGTTATATGGCAGTGTAACTCTAAGTTTAAGAATGATAAAAAGTGCACCACACCACATCTTTATGAGGATAAAATAAAGAAGGCTTTCGTTGAAGTATTCAATAGCTTGATTAATAATAAGGAAGAAATTTTAAAAGGATATGAAGATATCATACAATCCTTAACAGATACTACAAAGCTTGATATGGAAAGTGTTAAGCTACAAAGCGAATTAGAAATAGTTACTGAAATAATTAGAAAATGTGTAGAGGAAAATGCTCATAAAGCTTTAAACCAAGAAGATTATAACGAAAAATATGATGCACCAGTTGAAAGGCATGAAAGTTTTAAAGAGGAACTTGAAAGGATAGAGGAGAAACGATTAGAGCAAACTGCAAAGAAGGAGAAAATTTTAGAGTTTATTAAGGAACTTGAATCAAGAGAAGGTTTAGTTACAGAGTTTGATGAGGAACTTTGGATAGGAGTAGTTGATAGGGTGGTTGTAAAAAGGGAAGGGAAAATATCTTTTGTGTTTAAGGATGGAATGGAAGTGGAATGGGATATATAGCGTGGTTATTAACAACCACAAGGTTGGCTAAAGATGTAGCTGGCTTTGTGGGTGATTTATTGTGTTTTGAAAAGTATAAATGGATTTATTAAGTTAAACATATGTAGAATTATATAGTAATTAGTTGGAAATTTATTATTGATATAATTGGTATATAGAGGTAAAATAGAAAATACAGTAAATAGCAAACAAGTGTGTGCACATACTTAAGAATTATAGTATTAGATGCGTGCAGAATATGAAAATTAAAATTGTGGATAATTTTAACGATATTGATGCTACTGGTTTTGTTAATGCTTTAGAAGATGAAAATATAAAATAAAGTTGAGAGGGTTTATATGAGAATAAAAGTATATGCGATATTAGGAATACTAATGGAGGTAATTTACTTACTTATATTTATACCAAAGTTACGACTTCAATATATTCCTTTTGATGGGCCAACAATAAATAAGTTTCTAGTTTATAAAATGTATTTTGAATACTTAGATAAAAAAGATTTATTATTAAATTTTATACTTACAGCTTTATTTTGGTCAACTATTTTTACAATAGCTACTTTAAGTATTATTTGTTTGATTAATACTGTATTAAGAAACAAGGGTAAAAGGTAAGAACAGCTATTAATATCGGCTCTTTGTAAATAGTTGGGGCGGGTATTCTATTAGAATATCTGTCCTTTTACAATTCTATAAAATGAACCATTATATCAAAATCATCATCCAAAGAAATAGCTAGCATCTGAATAAAGTGCTTTTTTGTATTTAAATAAAAAATGGGGCTTTTTACCACTCAAACATTTATTATAGAATCTCTTTTTTATATAAGGGATAGTAATACCGGTTAATGAATTAAATGGATATTATAGATAAAGAATTTTTAAATGTCCCTTTATTATATGGAGCCAAATTATATTAAATGGAATTATGAATAAGTTGTTGGTAGATTAACATTAAGATAATGTTTTTATTTACCACATGCAGAATAACGTAGTAAAATATAGAAAAACTATTATTGACTGGATATATATATATATAATTAACTAAATAAGTTTTCATAAGTGTGTGTACACATAATAAGAAATGAAATTTTCATAGGATAATTATGCTTGGGATACTCAAAGTGCAGTAAATAAGAATTCTATAAGGATATTTAGAGCAACATCAACATGGAATGATCATTTGTGGGGATTTGGTAGTGTTGCAAGTGACATGGTTTCATACTCAAATAATCCATCTGCTTATTCTAAATATGAGGCAGACATATGGTAAAGAGAGAGGAGGAATACAATGAAAAAGTATAATTTAATGAGGTGTATTTTAATTATTATCCTTACTGGATTCATATCTGGATGTAATGGCAGCTTGAATGATGATAAACTAGTTAAAATCAAAGTCAATCCCTTAGGTATAACAGGTTCAGGTGGGAATTTTAATAAACTTAACATTGGCATTGATAAAAACAATATTCCTCAAAAGTGTAAAGTATATAAAGTGAAGGCTCCTAAAATAGATATTAATCAAATCAAAGAAAAGGCAAATAAGTTAGGAATCGAAGGAAAACTTACCGAAGATAAAAAAATTATTAGAGTAAGAGGAGAAACAGGTGATTTAATAGTTGATAAAATTACAGGGTCTGAGAGATATTTTACAAAACAAATGCGAGGAGATGTAGAGCCTAAACCAATTAAAAATATTTTAAAAGATGAGGAATATGTAAAATTAGCTAGTGACTTTTTAAATAAATATGGTTTTTCAAAACCCAATATTGTACTTAAAGGAGTAAATAAGGGTTATAGAATTGGTACTGTTGATAAACAAGGTAATGAAACACAATCAGTTGCTAAGGTAGAAGTAATGTTTGAAAGCAAACCTGTTGATGGAATTAAATATACTGGTATAGGACCAAAAATTTCTGTTTGGTTTGGAGATAATGGAGAGATAATTGGTTATAGTTCTATATGGAGAGAAATAGAGGAAGTAGGTAACTATCCATTAATATCTATAGATGAAGCAGTTGAAAATATTAAGAAAGGTAAGGCATTAATATATAATTTAAGTAATAGTGATGAAGAGGGAACTATAGAGAGTTGGGAATTAGTTCTATGGAGTGATCCAGATGGTTATGAACAAAAATATGTAATTCCTCATTATATATTCAAAGGTAAAACTAAGGATGGCAGGGTATTTACTATTGTCACTCGAGCTATATCTAATACGTATATAGAAGAGAGTAAATCTTAAAATATTGATTATCCAATTGTAGAAATGAAAGTAAAACCTGAATAATGACTGTATTTGCCAAGGAAAAATCACATTTTTTCGGTTGAAAGTAAGAAACTAAAATTAATTGACTAGATAGGACTTTATCACATTTGGCAAAATTGAGAAAATAATTTGATTGTGAGAAAATAAATAGAATAATGATTTGATAATGATATTGGGTAAAAATTTACAAAAGTAAAATCTATATTGTATCAAAAACATCGTCTAAAGACATATTTGAACTATGATTTTGATACAGTAGATAGAAGCCTTGAGAAATCAGGGCTTTTTTGCTTTTTGAGGTTCTTTGTTAATAGTTGGGGCGGGTATTTGATTAGAATGACTGTCTTTCTTATTTAAGAAGGATTTAAATGAATAGATCGGATGATGGAGAGTACCCTAAAAATATACATAGCAAAAAGATGTAAATGATAAAATCAAAATGTACGAAAAGTGGAAAATAAAAATGTACAAAATTGTACAAGTATTTGGTATCCTTCTTAATGGGAGGGATACCAAATATGATGAATATAATAGCTCAATTAAATATATTAAAAGCTATGGAACTAAAGCCTAATTATTCAGAACTTGCAAGAGAATATGGGATGGATAGAAGAACTGTAAAGAAATATTTTGAAGGGTATGAGGGAAAACCAAAAACTAAAAATAAAACAAGTAAATTGGACAAGTATTACGATGAAATAAAAGCGAAGCTTGCAATTAAAGGAACTACTGTTAAAGCAGTTTATGAATTCTTTGTTAGCAAAGGTTATGATATAGGCACATATTCAAATTTTAATAAATATGTTAAAAGAAAAGGATTAAAACCAACCAAAAAAATAATGGCTCATCCAAGATTTGAAACACCCGAAGGAGAGCAAGCTCAAGTAGATTGGAAGGAGGAGATTAAGCTAACTTCAAAATATGGGGAAGAATATATTATCAATGTTTTTAACTTTAAACTTGGTTTTTCAAGGTATTGTTACTTTGAATTAAGAGAAACTAAGACTCAACAAGATCTGTTTGAATGCTTAATTAATGCATTTAAAACAATAGGAGGTGTTCCAAAGTCGATACTCTTTGATAACATGAAGACTGTAGTTGATATAGAAAATGGCAGGAGAAAGGTAAATAATAAAATGAAGGCATTTGCTGATGATTTTGGTTTCAAAATTCTTTTATGTAAACCAAGACATTCATTTACCAAGGGTAAAGTAGAATCATCAAATAAATTTATTGACTGGATAATTCCATATGATGGTGAGTTTAAAGATATAGAAGAATTAAAAAATATAATAAATGAAATTAATAAAAAGGTTAATCAATCTGTTAGTCAAACTACCGGTATACCGCCATTAGCTTTATTTCAAAAGGAAAAGGAGTATCTATCCCCTCTACCTTGTACCAATATCATAGAAAGTTACTTAAACTTTGAGCAGAAAGTAAAAGTATACAAAGATTCCATGATATATTACAAGGGAAATAGATACTCCGTCCCTGAAAAATACATAAATAAAAATGTAACCATTAAAGCTGTTAATAATGAGTTACAGATATATTTTAACACAGATTTGATTTGTGTACATACATTAAATAATAAAAAACTGAATTATCTTCCTGAACACTACAAATCAATAATGAAGAATACTATAAAAAATGCAGAAGATTTAGATCAAATTTGTAATGAAAACTTAAACCGTTTAGATAATTTATTATAGGAAAGGTGGTTCAATGAATAATTATATAAAGCTACTTAATAATTTAGATGAACTTGGTCTAATAAATATAAAAAACAACATAGATACTTATCTGAATTTAATTAATTCTGGTGAAAAAAGTGTTATTGATGCTCTTTATGAACTTAGCAATTTAGAGCTAAAATCAAAGCAAGAAAAAGCCATTCTTGCTTGTGTAAAAACAGCTAACTTTCCATTTCTTAAAGAGATTGATGATTTTGAATTTGAATTTCAACCAAGTATAAACAAACAACAAATCTTGGACTTGAAAAGTCTAAGATTTGTTGAAAATAATGAAAATATTTTGTTTGTAGGAACACCTGGTGTTGGTAAGACGCATCTTGCTACTTCTTTAGGAATTGAATGTGCCAAACACAGGTATTCAACTTATTTCATTCATTTTCAAGAACTAATGGCTCAACTTAAAAAAGCGTTAGCTGAAAACCGTTTAGAAGCAAGATTGAAGCATTTTTCAAAATATAAAGTTTTAATAATTGATGAAGTTGGATATTTACCTATTGATATAGATACAGCCAATATATTTTTTCAACTAATATCTAAACGATATGAAAAACACTCAACCATTATTACAACTAACATGCCTTTTTCAAGTTGGGGAGAAGTATTTGGTTCAGCAACNATAATGAAAATATTTTGTTTGTAGGAACACCTGGTAGTTGGTAAGAACGCATCTTGCTACTTCTTTAGGAATTGAATGTGCCAAACACAGGTATTCAACTTATTTCATTCATTTTCAAGAACTAATGGCTCAACTTAAAAAAGCGTTAGCTGAAAACCGTTTAGAAGCAAGATTGAAGCATTTTTCAAAATATAAAGTTTTAATAAATTGATGAAGTTGGATATTTACCTATTGATATAGATACAGCCAATATATTTTTTCAACTAATATCTAAACGATATGAAAAACACTCAACCATTATTACAACTAACATGCCTTTTTCAAGTTGGGGAGAAGTATTTGGTTCAGCAACAATTGCTAATGCAATATTGGATAGATTATTACATCATTCACATGTTATATCTATAAAAGGTCCTTCATACAGATTAAAATCTAAAATGAAATATTTTAACAGTTCTTCCAATACATCATCATAGTACAATTTTTGTACATAAATATATTCCACTTTTTGTGCAAAAATATATTGACATTTACAAAAGATAAAGGGTAGTTGTTTGTGATGCAATTATTGTGCACTTGTTGGATGCCTCCTTTCAAATTGTGTGTGTATAATTTATTTTACCAGGCATCTAAAACAGGTGCATATTTTTTTGTAAAAAAATATGATGGGGCTATGACCAAACATTTATTATAGAACCTTACTTTTATGGGGTAATGCCCATGCACAAATAATTAGAAATAAAAAAGGTGAAATAATTGAGTTTTGGCCTCTTATGCCAAATAGAATGGAGATTTAAATGGATTAAAAATATAGGTATGTAACTGACATTGGCGAAGTTATCCTACAAAAAGAGGAAGTATTTCATGCAGTAGGTCTTGGATTTGGTGGTTTTGATGGATATTCACCTATTCAGATGGCAAGAAAAGCTATTGGACTTTCAATTGCAACAGAAGAGTTTGGAGCAAGGTTCTTTGCAAATGGTGCAAGGCCTGGAGGAATACTAGAACACTCTAATATTGTAAAGGCCTTGAAAGGCTTAGGCAATCTTAAGAAGAAGTATATAAAGGAATAAAAAATTCACATAAGATTGTAATATGATTTACATAGGTAATTTTTGAAAATGGTCAAAGTTATATGAATGGACTACAAATAATGAAAAGTATGAATTAGATAAAACAGCAATACCAAGTTGTTTAGAAGAGCATTTGAACTATATAAATAAATATATGGGCTCACCTGATGATAGTAGCATTCAAATAGATTTGCTTTTACCTATAAAGGAGAAGGTTAAATAGAAAATAGTTAAAATAGTTTTATTGGACTTAATATGTATTTTGTAAATAATTAAAAAATTTGTTATTGATATAATTTATGCTTATAGTATATAATGGTAATAAAAGGAAATACAGAAAATGAATTAGATATTAACTTAAAATTAGTGTAATTTTATTAGATTATTGCAGAATTAGATTTTATTAAAATGTGAATGTCTTTTAAGATATGTTTAATTTTTAAACGAATTAAAGTGACTTGAAAGCTTGAAATAAACATACAATTGGTAGTTAAGAAAAATTTATTAATAAATACATAGGAATTAAAATAGGTAAAAATAAACAAATATTAATAAAAAGAAGGTGTTACTATTAATAGAAAAATAACTAAAATAATTATTTTATCAATAATATCAATAATTGTATTGCTGATATTGCAATTTAAACCTTTGCTTAATTATTTTAACAATATAATTATATACAAAGAAACTCACATTAATTTATACAATAAAAAACCTATTTTTAAAGCTGAATCTTCACCAAGTTTTCATGGTGATGGGATAGATTATTATGTATATCAACTAAAAAAAGAAGATTTTGATTTTATATTGAGTGACAATATAAATAATTATAAATGGAATAGATTACCCATAAATAAAGAGATATATAGTATTATTGATAAACAACTTACTCACGATATTGAACTAGCAAATTCACTTAAAAACTCAAGCTATAGCCCGATACCAAATGTAAAAAATGGATATTATTTATTTGTAAATAAAAATAGCAATGAAAAAGATTATTACTTTAATTTTAAGTTATATATATTAGATGTAGAGAATTTTTTACTTTATTTAATAAAATATGATTCTTAATTTTTACTGGTATCCTTATCACAAATACTTTTAAATTGAGATGAACATAATTATTTTAAGGGGCGGAGCCTTATATAGAAGAATATATATTCTTTGGAATTGGTATCACTTTGGCTTTAGGGAGAAATAAATATGAATGTTATTAAGAGATATTTTGTAATATTATTTATTGTCATTGTTTCTACAGTGATTGCAGGATGCGAATCAGTGGTTAATAAAAATGCTGTATTAGTTATTAAAAATGATTCGGATGAACAGATTTATAATGTTAAACTCACATACACTTCAAGTAAAGAAGTTGTTGAAATAGGAGTTATAAACCCTAAAGATAAATATGAACATATTATTAATAACAAACAAGAAGACTCAATTACATTGTATTATATAGATCCATTAGGTGTTGAACATAAGGAAAATGCTGTTGGGTATATAGTTAAAGGAATGAAAGGAACAACTGTATTGATTATTTATAAGAATGATAAAAGTAATTGGGGTGTTAAAAAAGAAAGCGTCAAAAATTAATTATCTTCAATTTTTTTAAATTGACATAAAAAAAATCCTAGTAAGGTAGATAACTTTACTAGGATTGATTCTTTATATTTAAAAATAAAATTATTACAATACTAATATAAAAAACATTGGAAAAATATACAAATAAGTATATAAAAAAATTAGATTTTATTATGTAACTAAAGATGTAAAAAATAAGAAATATTAATATATAAGCAAGAATCCTTAATGTATTTGAAACAAATTCATTTTTTTGAATAAAAAACAAATTAATATCTATTTCAATTTTATTTTTTAGTAAAAACTTAAAAATATACATAAATAAAAGATTTAAGAACAAAAATAAAAAAATTACCAAGAATATTCCTAAAATAACTCCTGTACCATTTTCAGTTGAATTATCATAGCTAATATCTGTTTTTACAATCATATATAAACTTATACAAACAAGAATAAAAGAAATGAAATATAATTTATATATATTTTTTTTATTTACTTTCATGAAAATCCCCCTATAAACATTAACTAAAGATAATAATTCTATAAATTATATTATTTTCCTTTAAAACAATATAATTTTATAACAGTTAGTATTAGCACAATTATAAATGACATCCATATCATTTACAACTTAACTTAAAAAATTATGAATGCAATTTAAATTAATAATTATTACAAATCCATGTATAGATTAATTATATTATATTTCTGAATTTCTTAATACATTATTTTGAACAAGTTTTATTTATTAAGTTAAAGTACTGGGATTTGTAAAAATATGTTGGAACTATAAACCATATTTATTTTATAGTAGGAATTTTTTATTGATTTTATAAAAATAAGGTGTTAAAATTATTTTAGAATTAAAAGTTAATAGGCGATGGAGTTCGCCTAAATGCTGATAAGCTAATGACTCCTACAAATGTTTTAAAACATTTGTAGGGGTTTTTTTGTTATCATTTTTTACATTAATTTATAACTTGCTTTTTATGTAGATATGTATGACAGAAAGTAGTTAACTTAATTAATATTTTAAAACTGTAGATTAGATAGTTTAGTATTGAGTTTTAATAGAAAAGGCAAACTATAGCTTTCTATCTATGATCAAGGGAGGGCTGCCTATATGTTTTACAGTATTCTTTTTAAGACCAAAGAGCAGCATGAACAAAAAAGATGTACAGATGAACCAGATTGCTTTAAGGATTTGAATCTTAATCAGATTTTTAATCAGGTTTTAAAGAATAAAAAGGAGTTTAAATTAGAGAGTTTATTTTATACGCCTTTACAGGATGTGGAAATTATATCTTATCGTCAAGAAGTAATGCACGATTTAGAAAATGAAAAACTTCGTAGAATTATCAGTAACTTTTCCAAAAACATTTATAATATAGACAAGAATATGATAAAGATAACAGAAGCACTTACTTCAAAAAAAAGTTATGAGAATAATTATTTAACAAGGGGTATGTTGCTAAATTGTGCCGAAAAATATTGTACAGAGATCAATAATTTAGTAGATGGACTTAAAGAAAATAAACTACATTCAGAGGGATTAAATTCTTTTGCAGAATATCTTTTAGATTACATTGAATCAGATACTTTCAAGGAGTTCTATAGCCATGTCATTAGGTTACAAAATCAGCTTTCTACAGTGGAATATTGTATGTATATTAAAAATGGAACAATTCGTGTTCGTAAATATGAAGGAGAAATCGATTATTCTCAAAAGCTATTGAAGTGCTTTGAAAAGTTTAGACAAGGTGAAGTTAAAGATTACCATAAAAAATTAGATGAAGAGCCTATTGCTACTCATGTAGAAGCAGAAGTATTAAATATGGTTGCTAGTTTATACAAAGATATTTTCACTGATTTGAATATTTTCTGCGAAAAATATATGTATTTTATTGATAATACAATTTCAAGGTTTGCTTGCGAAATACAGTTTTACCTTTCGTGGCTAGAATATATCCTTCCATTACGTCAGGTAGGTCTACCTTTTAACTATCCAAAGTTAGTTGACAATGCTGAGCATATATATGTTCGTGAAGGTTTTGATCTTGCACTTGCCTTTATAACAAGAGAAAATACAGTTACCAATGATTTTATTTTAAATACACCAGAACGTATCATGGTTGTTACTGGCCCCAATCAAGGGGGAAAGACTACATTTGCACGTGCTTTTGGACAAATGCATTGGTTGGCATCTCTTGGTTTATGTATCCCAGGAAGTGAAGCAACTTTAAATATTTTTGATAACATTTTTACACATTTTGCTAGGGAAGAGGATTTATCATCATTAAATGGTAAATTACAGGACGATCTTATAAGGCTCCATGATCTGCTTAAAAAAGCAACAAATAGAAGCATAATAATTGTTAATGAAATATTTTCATCAACAACATTATCAGATGCATTAGTACTAGGTCAATATATGATGGATGCTATTTCTAAGATTGGAGCTATTGCTGTAGTTGTTACTTTTCTTGATAAATTAGCTTACCATGGGGAAGAAACGGTTAGCATGGTTAGTATTGTTAATGAGTCTGATCCTACAGAGAGGACATATAAAATTATAAGAAAACCACCAGATGGTCTTGCCTATGCTATTCATATTGCTAACAAATATAATCTTACCTATGAGCAGATTTGTAGGAGGCTGAAAAAATGAAGGTTAATTTGATGTTTCGTAATAAAGATTTTGTAGTTAAATCTGAATCAGACTCTATTATTGATACCCTTGCGAATGATCTTGGATTTAAATATATTATTTCAAATATGTCACAGGGGGATAAAATAATTAGCAATGCATGTACCACAGCACTTTTTAATCCTTTACAGTCAATAGATGAAATCTGTTATAGACAGGAAAATCTAATTGATGCATTAAGAAAACCTGATGTAATTAGGCAACTTTATGATATAACTATTGAAACTGAAAAGAAGAGAAAGAATTCATTCTATTGGTTATCTTCTTCATATATATCAAGCGTATATTCAAATGCAATAGGTCTGCTAAAAATATATATTGAAATGCTGATGAAACTTCGTCGTATAGCAGATAAAGAAGTAGCAGGTTTTCAATCAGAGGGGTTTTTGAATTTTTTTACTATGCTACAGAGAGAACTAAATGATGATTATTTTGCTGAAGTAAACTCACATTTGAATGAATTAAGTGAAAGTAATGGAATGTTAATTAGTTCTAAATTAGGAAATTATCTTCAAGGGGTTGGATATGTTCTTAGATGTAAAAATCAAAAAGGATTTTGGCGTAAATGGACTTTTGCTCCATCCTATACAATAGCACCACGTGATGATATAGGAGCAGCAGATCTTGGGAAACGCCGTGATCGTGCTATAAACGAAGTATCTAACGCATTAGCACAAGCTGCTGAACATTTAGAGAGTTTTTTTGCTAAACTACGTAATGAGTTAGCCTTTTATGTCGGATGTATAAATTTAGCCAAAAGCCTTAAAATGATTAAGATGCCAATTTGTATCCCTAAACTTATTCCAATTGAGCAGAGAAAACGATCATACCGTAATTTATATGATGTGGGACTTGCTTTAACCAAAAACGATGCCATAGTTGGAAATGATATAGATACAACTGATAAGTTACTTTATATTATTACTGGAGCAAATCAAGGGGGTAAATCAACTTTCCTTAGAAGTATAGGGCAGGCACAATTAATGGCACAATGTGGTATGTTTGTTGGAGCGGAAGAGTTTTTAGCACCTATTAGAAATGGAGTATTTACCCATTTTAAAAAGGAGGAGGACTCATCTATGAAAAGTGGAAAATTGGATGAGGAACTCTCCCGTATGAGTAAGATAGTTGATGTTATAAGTTGGGGATCACTTGTTCTTTTTAATGAATCTTTTTCATCTACTAATGAGTATGAAGGTTCAGAAATATTCAGGCAAATAACAAAGGCATTAATTGATAATAATGTTGAAGTGTTTTCTGTTACACATTTTTACACATATGCCACTGATTTTTTGAATGAAAAAAATACTGAATTTCTAAGGGCAGAGCGTTTAGAAAATGGAGAACGAACCTTTAGAATTGTTAAAGGAGAGCCGATTAAAACAGCTTTTGGGGAAGACTTATACCGAAAGATTTTTGCGGATAGTTTATAGAAGGATGAATTGTGTTTTAAAGAAATGTTTTAATGATTGAAGTTAGATTAGGAGCAAGTAGATTTAAGAGGTATTATAAATGCAAAAGTTTAAAAAAATACCATTATGTAGAATGGGGTGATCTTATGGATGATGTAATTTTAAATATATTAGAAAAAGCTGAAAAATTATTAGATACTTCTAACATGTGTAATGATTTTGCTGAAAAAATTCAGCAATTGAAAGGGAAAATAAAGAATAAACATATTGTTATATCTGTTGTAGGACAGTTTAAAAGAGGAAAGACATCCTTCATAAATACAATTTTAGGAAAGGATATTCTACCTGTTGGAATAATACCTATAACTTCTGTAGTAACTAAATTAAGATATGGATTACCTCAAGCAAAAGTAGTGTTTAAGAATGGTGAAGAAAAAGAAGTTGCTTTTGATTCTTTACATAAATATATAAGTGAGCAAGAAAATCCTAAAAATAAAAAAGATGTAGAATGTGTTGATATTTATTATCCCTGTAGCATTCTAAAAGATGGAATTATTTTGGTGGATACACCTGGTGTTGGTTCTATTCATAAACATAATACTGAAGTCACTTATTCCTTCTTAAAGGATAGTGATGCAGTAATTTTTATGCTTTCGGTTGACAGCCCTATAAATGAAATAGAAAAGGACTTTCTTTATTCAGTTAGAAAATATGCATCTAAATTTTATTTCGCAGTCAATAAAATAGATATGATAAGCGAAAAAGAACTTGAAATATATTTAAAATATTGTGAGAAAGTTTTATGCGAAACAATGAATGTAGAATCTGTTGTTATTTTCCCTATTAGTGCTAAAGATTCAACAGGTACAGAAGAAATTTTATCTTGTATAAAAACAGATATTCAAACTTCTATTGACGATATATTAATTGAATCTGTAAAAATAAAAACAAAAGATATATTAAATAATGCATTATCAAGGATAGATTTATATATAAGTGCCTCTAAAATTCCTCTTGATGACCTTGAATCTAAGGTAAATGAACTAACGGAGAAGCTTAAGGATTTAGATAAAATTAATGATGAAGTTTTTTATCGTATCAAAATGTGTTCTGATAGTCTTGTACAAAATATAGAAAATATTTTAATAGAAGAATCAAAAAAGATTATAAAGGAAACAGAATTAATCTTTAAAAATATCTATGAGCAAAATATAAATGAAAAACCAAAAAAGTTAGAAAAAGAATTTAAAAAAATTGTAGAGACTCATCTATATGATAGTCTTGAAAAAATGAATAATGAAGGTTTATCAAGTTTAGAATTGAATTACAAAGAAATGATTGATATTTTTAATAGTAATATTGATGTAATAAAAGCATTTATATCAGAAAAATTGTATGAAATTTTTAATGTAAAGTACAACTATGAAAAAACAGAATATCTTCTTTCAGAGAAAGAGGATTTTTATGTAGACATCAACCATGAACCTATTACATTTTTTATTAACATGAATAATTTTATATATTTTATGCCCAAACGTTATGCGAATAAATCTATTTACAAAAATTACTTAGATAAGATGAAAGATATTGTTGAGCGAAATAAAAATAATATGCTTTATAACTATAAATATAAAATAAATGAAAGTCTTCGTACTTTTAATTACACCTTTAACGACGAATTAGAAATGCTTAAAAGTGAAGTAAAAAATATATTAAACAAAGTAATTTCTATAAAAGAGAATAAACGAGAAGAAATAATAGAGGAACTAAAACTGCTAAGTAATGTTTATGAAGAGCTAAACAACATGCTGACATCTTTATAACTTAATAAAATTAGTATACATGATTATGATTTTATATGGATTAAAAGTATTTAGCTCAAAACCTCATAGACTCAAAATTTAAGGGACAGTTCTAAAAAAGCAACTGTCCCTAAATTTTTTATGTTGATTTTAAAGTTAGGAAATATTAAAGAATTATAAGTAGTTTAATGCAACATAGCCAGAATTTTTTAAAAAAAATTCTATTTCACTATTATTAAGATAAACAGATCCAATAAAGCTATGTTTAGAATTTTTGTTTTTTATTGAATGAAAATCGGAACCTGCAGTATAAAATGAAAATTTAGTTAAAGCGATGTTTATAAAATATAAAGATGTGTTAAAATCTGTATAAGAGTATTTAGCCTCAATACCATCAAAGGGGAAACGTAAAATTTGGTTTATGTTTTTACTAGATATTCGCATTGGGTGGGCTAAAACAACTGATGCGCCAAAACATCTTAACAAATTTATTCCCTCAATAACAGATAATTTACCATCCTTACGTTCTAGATTGATATAATTACCTAATATTTTTCTTATTGTTTTATATCTATGTGATTTAATAAGCATTAGAACTTCCTGAAATGTGTCAATTTGATATAAACTATTTTTAAAATAGCCTAATAAATGAATACTTTCATTGTTGAACCTAGTTGAAAGTTCAATAGCAGGGACTACTGATACTCCATAGTTTCTACCTGCTTCTATTGCTTCTTCTATCCCAGCTGTTGTATTATGATCAGTAATTGAAATAACATCGATTTTATTTATTTTTGACAAAATAACTATTTCGGTGGGGCTGTATTTACCATCAGAAGCATTGCTGTGGATGTGAAAATCTCCTTTATTTAACATAATTACCCCAACTATACTTAAGTAATATTACTACATATATATGCTAAAATATGTAAGGAGTTGATTAAATATGAATAATGACAATATGACTACTTTTGATGACTTTAAAAAATTAGACATCAGAGTTGGTGAGATCATAAAAGTTGAGTTTTTTAAAAAGGCTAAAAATCCAGCATATAAGTTGTGGATTGATTTTGGAGATGAAATAGGTATAAAAAAATCTAGTGCTCAAATAACTAAATGTTATAAGGAAGAAGAACTTTTGGGCAAGCAAGTTTTGGGTGTAGTAAATTTTCCTCCAAAACAAATTGCAGATTTCATGTCAGAAGTATTGGTTTTAGGGGTATATGCTAAAGATGGAGTAGTATTAATACAACCAGAACGTCCAGTTAACAAAGGAGATAAGCTTGGATAGTTAATATATACCTTATAATCTATGATTAGTCGAAAAAGATTGAAAAATGACGAATATCATGGTAAAATTTTAGGAGAATGATAAATATTCTCAAAATAGCTTATAAAAAAATAAAAGAAGTGAGTGGGTAAAATGTCAGTAAAAATTTTAACAGATAGCACAAGTTATTTAAATGATCAAATATGTAGAGAACTAGATATTAAAAAGATTTCACTTAGTGTATCTTGGGATGACCTAAGCATGAAGGAAGTTGACATCAATAATGAGGAATTTTATCGCATGATGGAAGAAAAAGGGATACCAAAGTCTTCACAACCTTCAGTTGGAGAGATGTTTGAAGAGATGAAAAAGGTTGTTGCAAATGGAGATAGCCTTGTTTGTATTTTTCTTTCATCAGAAATGAGTGGTACATATTCATCGGCACTTATGGTAAAAGAGATGGTGCTTGAAGAATATAAGGATGCAAAAATAGAAATAATTGATTCAAGATCGAATTGTATGCAGCTTGGTTTTGCTGTAATTGTGGGTGCAAGAGCCGCTAAGGAAGGTAAAACATTAGATGAAGTTGTTGAAATTGTAAATCAAAACATAAGAAGAAGTAGGTTTTTGTTTATACCAGATAATCTAGAATACTTAAAAAAAGGTGGAAGAATAGGTGGTGCTAAAGCACTTATTGGAAATCTTTTAAAGATTATTCCTATACTGACGGTTGAAGATGGAAAAACCGCAGTTTTAACTAAGGTTAGAACTAAGAAAAATGCAGTAGCAACGATGGTTGATAAGGTTGTTAAGGATAGTTCTATTTATGGTCTTAGGGAAATTGTTGTTCATCATATAAATTGTTATGAAGAAG
This sequence comes from Thermobrachium celere DSM 8682, assembly GCF_000430995.1. Taxonomy (GTDB): domain Bacteria; phylum Bacillota; class Clostridia; order Clostridiales; family Caloramatoraceae; genus Thermobrachium; species Thermobrachium celere. Next base: position 1,480,887 of record NZ_HF952018.1, on the reverse strand, counting down.
CACTAGAGCTAGCAAAACTTGTGGAAGAAAAGCTAGGGGTTAAAGCAGAGATTGTAGATATAGGACCTGTAATTGGATTGCATGTAGGCCCTGGGGCAATAGGACTTGTTTATTATACAGAAAAGGATATCAGATAATTTAAATAATGTATAAAAAAGCCTTGATTTTCAAGGCTTTTTATTTTTAATGTAAGCTGTAACTTATGTAAGAAAGAAAAAATTGTTTAAAGTATAGTACTTAATTTATTATTTTATAAATATTTATATAATGTGAATTAATTTTTATGTAGGAAATCTTATGAAGCTAAATTGAGAAAAATTAAAACACTTTAAACTAAAAAAATTAAAAATAAAAGGGAGTAGGTGTTTAAAATGATTAAAGGGTTACTTCAAACTATTGAAGATTGTGCCAATAAACTTATATATAGCCAAAGTAATCAAGAGAAAAGTAGTTGGCATAAATTGTCTGGAGATATAGCTGTTAGAGTTTTAGCAGAATTTATAAGTCATGAAATAGATTCAACAAAAGAAGTAAGTCAGCCTAATGCATTTATTGAAGGCTGTCCTACAGAATTTGATTTACTTATAGTTAAAAAAGGTTCAAGGCCAATTTATTATAGTAATTGTTATAAATCAGAAGATGTTTTTGCTGCTTTAGAGATAAAACATAAAGGAATATTTCATGTATCTGATGCACAAAAGATAAGAGATAATTTTGATAGAGCTAAAAAGCTTTTTCCACATATTGATTTTATGTACGTTACCATTTCTGAACGAGCAAGTGTGAAAAATCCTACTAGTATTAACTATTTTGACGTAACTTTAAAAACATTAGACCCATTTCCTGCCTATTGCTTCTATGATAATGCAACAAAAACAATTAGAAAACAGGATTGGGATGATTTTGTTAGACACTTATAAATAAATTAAATTTAAAAGCCTTGTATATTCTTGTCTACAAGGCTTTTTGTTTTGAGAAGTTAATTGAATATAAGAATTTTTTTATAGAGAAGGAATGTTACATTTTTACACGAATATGTATTTAAGATTAAGTGGTAAATTTTAGAGGACAAAAATAAAATAAACTGAGTTATATAATAAAAGGTTGGTGGGGTTATGGGAAATAGCGACAAATATAATCCTAATGAAGATTTTTATAGAGATTTTGATATTGAAATAATATTAGGTTCTCTTATAAAAAGTAATTTAGATTTTATAGGAACTAAACAATTCTATGTTATAGATAAGTTTCAGCTATATTCCAACAACATGTTTAATATAGGAAGATGCTACTTTTATATAAAGGATGAAGATGGAGAAATTAAGTATCCTCTTTTAGTAACAGAAGAAGAATACAAAAAATATGATATTGGAAGTCAATTTAAAGAAATGGGTTTAGTAAAATTAAATAAGCAAGATATCATATTGCCAACAAGAGCAACAAATGTGCAAGATGCTAAAAAAGAAATAATGTTTACAACCTATAAAGAATTATTTGAGGTGTTTATATTAATTATTATATTGATTTTAACTATATATTTTAAACTAAAATAAGTGTTATATTATTTTGAATGTAGGGGTAATGTTAAAGTGATATGGCAAACATATCACTTATGTTTTTTTTATGATACAACAATAATCTAAGAATGATACGAACTATTTTATTAGATAGTTTAAATAAATTAAAGTAATCCCTTCCAAGAGCTTTTTAGTATTTATATTCGGAAGGGATTATTTTATTATTTTATTAAGTTTAATATTTACAAAAAATGGATCACATTATGTTGAAAATATGAAAATATAATATACTATTAAAGTTTTTATATTGGGGGGGTGAAAATATTAATTTATTCTAATTAATTTTTTGAAAAAATATTACTGTGGGGGGATAAAAATGCAAAATGAAAAGAAAAAATTAGAGTTTTATGGCGGAGAATGGGTTTCATTTTTACCTTTTATAGTTTTTATTGGGATGATAATTTTAACAACTTTCTATTTTAGGTCTATTTCGGATGGGGCTCTTTGGGTACCAGCTTTTATGGCATTAGTTGTTGCATTCTTTTTTGCAAAAGATAAAAGACTTTATGGTGAAACTATTATAGAAGGTATGGCTAGCAAAGAGGCAATTATTCCTGTTGTTTGCTGGATTTTTGCAGGTGTTTTTTCAAGAATATTAAGAGCCTCAGGATTAGCTAAAGGGATTGCAGGGCTTGCAGCATCTATGGGAATTGGTGGAACAATGTTTATAGTTATATCATTTATAGCTTCAGCAATATTTGCAACTGCTTCTGGAACAGGTTTTGGAACAATAGCTGCAGGTATGGGAGTACTATATCCAGCGGGTATAGCTTTAGGTGCACACCCAGGATTATTAGCTGGAGCTATTGTTTCAGGAGGAGCATTTGGAGATAATCTTGCACCTGTTTCAGATACAACTATTTGTTCAGCAACTTCGCAGGGTGTAGATGTTCCAGGTGTAGTTCGTTCAAGGTTAAAATATGCTTTAACTGCAGGTATGCTGACTATAATTGGTATAGTAATTGTTGGGACAGGTTATAGTGGACAATACAACTCGGTTACAAATATTGAATATAATCCAATGACATTATTTATGTTGATTCCTGTTATTATTACTATTTGGATAGCAATTAAAACAGGCGACATAATTATTGCTACAACTATTGGTTCAGTACTTGCAGCTGCAACGGCTGTACTGACTGGATTAATTGACATTATCCAAATTGATCCATCAAGTGATGTTATTAAACCTGCATTAATTAAAGTTTATGGTTCAGGGCTAGATAGGACCGTAGATGGTGTGATTTATACAGGTATAAGCAGTATGATACAAGTAAGTATTCTTGCTATACTTCTATTTGGTTCTATTGCGATAATGAGAGCAGGAAAAGGAGATGAAAAGTTATTAAATGCTTTAAGTAAAGTTGCAAAAGGACCAATAGGAACTGAAGTTATTATATCAATAATGATAATTGTTCTTTCTGCTTTAATGGGATTAAATGCTCCAGCTATATTAGCTGTTGGTGCTTCATTTGCTAAGCCTCTATCTCAACGTTATAATATAAGCCCATATAGAACTGCAAATCTATTAGATGCAACTTCTTGTACATTAGTGTACTCACTACCTTGGACTCCAGCAATAATTTATACTATTGGTTTTGCAAAGGATAGTGCACATCCTTTAAGTGCATTGGATGTAACTCCTTATGTAATTTATGCTTATGCAATGTTAGTTGTAATGTTAATTAGTATATTTTTAGGTATTGGTAGAAATGATAATTTAAAAAATAAAAAATGATTTTGAGAATTTTTATTGTGCATAATTGATTAAAGAGAGGAATATCCCTCTCTTTAATTTTTATAAAAAGTAAATATTCTAAATTAATTATTAATGAATATATAAATTATGCATCATGTTGTGCTTAACTATATGTGTATATAAATAAATTAATTTAATTATGTTAATAATTACTGATCATGTTATAATAAAATTATTACAGGGGATTAAATAGGGGGAAAAATTATGATAAAAAATAGTTTAAGGCCTTTTGAAATATATGGGGTAATAATTTTTTTTGTTTTATCGATTATTTTTTGTATTTCAGTAGACATTTCTATGGCATATGGTTTCATAGTCAGTTTAGTAGCATATACTTTATTTTTCATAAAAAAAGGATTCAAATGGAAAGATTTATTTTTTATGATGTTAAAAGGTTTGAGGGAATGTAAGATTTTATATGTTCTAATACTACTTATTGGAGCTACTGTTTCCATTTGGCTTTCATCTGGAATTGTTCCTTCTATGATATACTATGGGTTTAAATATATGGCAGGTACTAATTTCTTATTTGCCGCCTTTTTGCTCATATCATTTAGTGCAGTATTCATGGGTACTGCAGTTGGTACTGTAAGTACTATAGGTGTTGCAGTTCTCGGAATTGGTTTAGGCTTTGGAATCCCATCAAATGTTCTTATTGGAATGATTGTATCTGGGGCATTTATTGCAGATAAAATATCTCCAATATCAGGTCTTTTAAATTTAACATTATCAACAACAAATACAAGGTATAAAAATGTTTTAAAATCAATGAGCGTAACTTTAATACCAACCTTTATAATTACATCAGTTATATACTATTTATTAGGGACAAGGTTTGCAGGAAATATTGATTTATCAAGCATAAACTCTCTGCAGACTAGTATTGCCAATTCTTTTTATGTATCTTCTTATCTGCTATCAGTTCCAGTTATTATGGTTTTAATGTCAGCATTTGGTGTTAAAATTATATATTCTATATTAGTTTCTTTGTTTGTAGGAATTTTAATAAGTTCTTTAGTTCAAGGCTTTTCTATAGTTCAGATTATTGATTTTATAATTTTTGGTTTTAAGATTAATACAGGTTCTTCCTTAGATAGAATATTAATTAGCGGTGGAGTTATATCAATGATTGAAGTGCTTATTATTGTTATAGGGGCTATTTCTTTGAGTAGTATTATAGAGGGTACAGGTGTTATTGATTTTTTTATAGATAAGTTTTTTAAAAGGATAGAAAGTAAAAGGGAGTTGGTTTTAAAAACTGGATTAGTTAGTAGTATTTTAACAACAATAACCTGTGATCAAACTATGGGAATTGTATTGCCATCAAGAATACTATTCCATGAATATGAAAAATTAAAAATAAAAAAGGAAATACTTGCAAGAACTATATCAGATACAGGAACAATTATTGCACCATTGATGCCTTGGAATGTAAATGCACTTTTAATTGCAATTGTAACTGGTTCATCTAAAGGGTATATACCCTTTGCAGTATTATGTTATATTGCACCTTTAGTTACTATATTAGTTTCATATTTAGATTTTGAGTTATAAATCTTATTATTGCTGTATACTTTCAATTTAGTATAGGATGGGGGAATATATCATGAAAAGGGCTATTTTAAGTATTTTATTTACAGCTTTTGTTTTTAGTACTCTTGAGGTTGCAGGTAAAGTGATTTCAGGCCAGCTTAATGCCTTTCAGGTGACATTTATAAGATTTTTGATAGGTGCTTTGATTATTATGCCCTTTGCGATTAAGGATATTAAAAAAAGGCAATTGATCCTAAAAAAAGACGATTTTATATTTCTCTTACTTGAGGGAATACTTTGTATTCCAATATCAATGGCACTTCTGCAGCTTTCGGTTTACTTTACAAAGGCATCGACTGCAGCTGTAATGATGAGTATAAATCCTATATTTATGATTATTTTGTCTCATTTTATATTAAACGAAAGGATTAACAAAAAAACTATAGTTGCTATGATTATAAGCTTTGTTGGAGTTTTATTTATATTTAATCCACTTAAGTTGAGCTATGATATAAAAGGGATGCTTATTGCCCTTTTAGCAGCAGCAACCTTTTCATTGTATAGTGTTTTGAGTAAAAAAAGAATTTCAATTTATGGTGGTTATATATTCAACTTTTTTAGTTTTTTGTTGGGAGATATAGTTTTACTTATTCTTCTTTTAATATTCAAAGTTCCTATACTTCAAGGCATAAGTTACAAAAATATTCCTATTTTACTGTATATGGGTATATTTATAACAGGTTTAGGCTATTTATGTTATCTTTATGCTATTGAAAAGACTAATGCGGCAATATCATCATTTGTATTTTTTATAAAGCCAGCCCTTGCACCTATTCTGTCAGTTATTATAATTAAAGAAAGATTATTATTAAATGTAATCATAGGTATAGTGTTTATTATTTTAGGAACGGTATTTGCATTTGGGAGAAATTTAAAATTTATAGATAATTAAGATTTAAGTGATATGGTATCCATATCACTTTTTGTTTATGCTTGTAAAATTTGAATAATATACTAAAATTATATTAAAAGTTCTTAAAACTTTACAAAACCAAGGGGTGTTATATATGTCTATAGAAAAAGTAAAGGAATATTTTAGAAAATTCGATAAAGAAAAAGATATAATGGAACTTAGTACATCAAGTGCAACAGTTGAATTAGCAGCAAGAGCCTTGAATGTAGAAGAAGGAAGGATAGCAAAGAGTCTTGCACTTAAAAAAGGAGAAGAAGTTATTATGTTGGTTACAGCAGGTGATGTAAAGATTGATAATGCCAAATTTAAATCCGAATTTGGAGTAAAACCAAAGATGCTTTCGGTAGAAGAAACATTTGAATACACAGGGCATGAGGTAGGAGGGGTATGCCCTTTTGCATTAAAATATAATATACCTGTTTATTTAGATATATCACTAAAAAGATTTCAAACAGTTTTTCCTGCCTGTGGAAGTCATAATTCAGCTATCGAACTTACTTGCGATGAGTTAGATTTTTATTCTAAAAATAACAAGTGGGTTGATGTTTGTAAGAACTGGGGTAAAAAGGAGATAGAATAGATGAAGTAATAATATGTAAAATATTGCATATTACATTATTGGCATAAGATAATAACATTTACAAAAATAATTATTATGTTACAATTTAAATAGAGACAATGTTAGTCTATAGGAGGCGTTATGAAAATACAAAAGGAAATGATTTTGCTTGATATTGTAGAAAAATATCCTGAGACAGAAGATGTTTTTCATATGTATGATGAGGTAGCAGGGGTATGTATTTTATGTTCCAACTTATTTGATTCTTTAGAAGTTGTAGCAAATAAGTATGATTTGGATTTAGAAAAATTTTTACAACAACTAAATAGAGCTATTAAAAAATAAATTTGTGTAGTAAGTAATTTAATAAATAAATTAAGGTGCAAAAGGAGGAGCAAAATATGAACTGGAAATTTGAAAATGGACGTATATATAGTGTAGATGAAAAGGGAGAATTAATGGCAGAGACAACATATGTTTTAAAAGAAAATGGAGAGGTGGATATTGATCATACCTATGTTAATCCAGTTTTAAGAGGACAAGGTGTAGCCTCAAAAATGATGGAGGTTGTTGCAGAGTTTTTAAGAGAAAAAGGGTTAAAGGCAACAGCAAGCTGTTCTTATGCAAATAATTGGCTTCTAAAGAACAAAGATAAGTATTCAGATATTATATCAAAGGACATAGAAAACGAAGCTATTGCATGTAAAATAGGTGGAAAACATTAATTAATAAAAAATGTTGAGGCTTAAAAACCTCAACTTTTTTATTACACAAATAGCAATATGCTTATTGACATTATTATCATACCACTAACAAGTCCATATATACAAAGATGATGTTCGCCATATTCTTCTGCAGATGGTAATAATTCATCTAAAGATATAAATACCATTATTCCAGCTACTGCAGCAAAAACAATTCCAAATACAACATCATTTATAAATGGCATTAACACTAAGTATCCTACTAAAGCTCCTAAAGGTTCAGATAAACCTGAAAGAAGGGAAAATAAAAAGGCTTTTCTTCTACTTCCTGTTGCATAGTATATAGGAAATGATACAGCTATACCTTCAGGTATATTGTGAATGGATATTGCTATGATAACTGGTATTGCTAACTTTGGATGTTGGAGTGAAGAAATAAAGGCTGCAATACCTTCAGGAAAATTGTGAATTGTAATTGCAAATGCAATAAATAATCCTGTTCTTAAAAGCTTGGCATTTTTTCTAATGCAGTTATCTTCAATTTCTTCTATTTTGTATACTTCATGAGGATTTTCAGCGCTTGGAATTAACTTATCAATTAATGCAATTATAAGCATTCCTAAAAAGAATGATATTACTGTTATTAAATATCCTGTCTTTGTTCCAAGTTCAGCTGTTAACAAGTTTCTTGCTTCAGAAAAAATTTCAATCATAGAAACATAAATCATAACTCCAGCAGAAAAACCAAGGCTAATTGAAAGGAATTTAGTGTTTGTCTTTTTGGCAAAAAATGCAATAGCACTTCCTATACCTGTTGATAGACCTGCTATAAGTGTAAGTAAAAAGGCTAGTAATATGCTGTTCACTGTCATCACCTCTTTATGTTATACAGTATGGCTAATTTATTTCATAAAATAACTAGTAGCATATTACATATTTTATATTAATGATTTTTAAGTGTAAATGAATTCTTTTTTATAGAAAAAATTATTATTGATGTTTTCAATATGTTAAGATGTTTTAATAGATTTTATCTATTTTACTTATATAGTTTTAACATATTATAATAAAATTGTATTTTTACTTAGGAGGGGATTTTTTTGAAAAGACTTATATCAATAATTTTAACAGTATTATTTGGAGTTACTTTTTTGACAGGTTGCTCACAAAACAAACAAACTTCTAATTTAAAATTTAAAGAAATTAAAACTGAGGAGTTAAAAAATAATTTAGAAAACAAGGATTATGTTATAGTTGATACGAGAATTAATGATGCATATAATGGGTGGAAACTTGATGGGGTAAAAAGAGGTGGACATATAAAAGGGGCAACTGATTTTGCAGCAAATTGGGTTGATGTAGATGTAGCAAATAAGGAAAGTAAGTTGTTAGAAATAGCAAAGAATAAAGGAATAACTCCAGATAAAAATGTAGTCCTATATGATGCAAATGGTAAGGATGCATTAAAGGTTGCAGAGTTTTTAAGTAAAAACGGATATAATAAAATATATATTTATGATGTAAAGAAATGGGCAGAAGATGAAAGTCTTCCAATGGTAAGCTATAAAAACTACCATATGTTAGTTCCTGCAGTATGGGTTAAGGATTTAATAGATGGTAAAAATCCTGAAACTTACTCAGGAGGTCCTGTAAAGATATTTGAAGTAAGCTGGGGAGATGAGTCAAAGGATTATAACAATGGACATATACCAGGTGCAGTACATATAAATACAGATGAAGTAGAAGAAGGACCTATGTGGAATAGATTATCTGATGATAGGCTAGAGAAATTTGCACTTAACAATGGAATTACAGCTGATACAACTGTTGTTCTATATGGAACAGATTCAATGGCTGCCTTTAGAGTAGCTGCTATTTTAAAATACATGGGAGTTAAAGACGTTAGGGTATTAAATGGGGGACTTTCAGCTTGGGTTAGAGAAGGATATCAACTTGAAACAAAGAAAAATTCCAAGAGTCCTGTTCAATCATTTGGAGCAAAGGTTCCTGTAAATAAAAATTATATTATAGATTTAGAAGAAGCTAAAGAAATATTAAACGACAAACAAGGAAGTTGTTTAGTTGACATTAGAAGTTGGGAAGAATATATTGGAAAAACTTCAGGTTATGATTATATAAAAGGAAAAGGTCGTCCTCAAGGTGCTGTATGGGGACATGCTGGAACAGATCCAAATAATTTACAAGATTTTAGGAATATTGATAATACAATGAGAAATGCAAATGAAATATTATCATTTTGGAAGGAATGGGGAATAACACCAGATAAGAGACTTTCATTCTTCTGTGGAACAGGTTGGAGAGCAGCTGAAGTATTATGGTATGCTGATGTAATGGGCATTGAAAATATATCATTATATGATGGTGGATGGAATGAATGGTCTAATACTAAGGGTCTTCCTATTGAAGTAGGAGAACCAAAAAGGTAAAATAAAGAGGATGCATTAGCATCCTCAAATTTTTTAGTGGGTGATGTTATGAGGAGAATTATACATTATATTTTATCTTTAACACAAATATTATTGTTTTCTGTTTCTTTAATTTTACATTATCTTTCGGATAAAAAAATGGGTGTTGCAAGGTATTTAATTTTTAAAAGGAGTGAATGGGAGAAAAGTTTTTTTAGTAGCAATTTGATTAAAATTTATATTATTTTAGCTTTATTGTTATTTATAGTATTAGTGATATTTTCAATTGTTAAGTTAAAACAAAAACTACTATTTGCTATTATTTTAAATGTTGTTTTAGTTTTTTTACTAGTAAATAAATCAATACATACTTTAAAAGCAGGATACTTATTTATTATTGCTATTGTGTTATGTATTTATATAGAGTTAATTAAAATAGTAATAAAATAAAGCCCTTAAAGGGCTTTTAATTTTAATCTGTTAATCCATGACCTATGTGTTTTATTAGGTCCTTTAGGGGTTAAATTTCCTTCTAAGAATATCAATTCTAATAAATGATAAGAATATTTTATATTTGATAAGGAATCTCTACATCCAGCACAATAGGTTATAACGTTTTTAGAATTTATATTTGATTTTATGTTATTTAAATTGTCATTGTATAGCTCTTTATTCACTATATGAACACAACCACCCAATCCACAACATTTAGAAACAGTAGTTTCCATATTTTCAATTTTTAAATTTAGTTTTTTTGTAATTTCTCTGATACTTTTTTTTATATTTTCGTCTGCTGAACAAGAATCAAATATATAGAATTTATCTTCAAGAGTTAACTTAGGTAATTCAAAATTATTTATTTCTTCCCAAAGTGAAACAATATCTAAATTAGGAGAGTTTTCTTTGAGTGTTTTATAACAGGTTTGACATGCAGTTATTATTTTATTTATATTTTTTTTATTTAAAGATGTATAAAGGGAATTATAAATTTCATTAAATTTTTTAATTTCGCCAATTGAATACGACGGATTACCGCAACATCTTAAAATTAAATTAATATCATTATATTTAATTTTTAATAGATTATATATTTTCATTACTAAAGTTGGACTATAGGAGGATAAACTACAGCCTGGCATAAAACCTATAGTTGCATTACCTTTAATCGTAGTAAAAATTTTTGAATTAGAAAGCATTTGGTGGTTTCGAATTATTGAGTGTTTAATATGAGGACTTTTTTTATTTTTGGATATTTCCTTTTTAAGTTCAGTAAACAAAACACCAAAATCTATGTTATTAGGGCATATTTTACTACATGTATTACAAGAGAAACAATAATATGGTAAATAAATATCAATGTCATTTTCAATAGACAAGTTTTGAAAGAATATTTTAGGATTTTTAATATATTTCTTTAAGAATATACAATGATTTGTACATAAATTGCATCCATAACATTTATCATTGTATTTTTCAACAATATCCTTGATTTTTAAAGAGAACTTGTATTTCATTTTATCATCCTTTTTTAAAGAATTTTGATTATATATAAAATAACTTATGTTTTATGATAAATTATAATTTACAAGTGGTCAAGCATATGGAAAATTAAAGCTTATTTAAAATTTTAATAAACCAAATAAATGAATAGATATTTTCAATAGTTAATATATCCCAATAAATTGAAAATTAAGTTTGTTTTGATAAAATATTAGTGAGTTTAATGTGATAGGGGGATTAATGTGAATAAAAAAATAAATAAAATGTTTCTACTAATAGCATTATTGTTTTTATTTGTTATTTGCTATTATATGGGTGGATTTAATTATTTTAAGGATATAAATAAACTGAAAAATTCACTCAATAATTTAGGTAGATTAAAATATTTAATGTATATATTCGCTTATATAATAACCGCGGTATTTTCATTGCCAGCAAGTATTTTAACAATTGTAGGTGGTATTATATTTGGGCCATTAATTGGAGGTATTTTGGCTTTAATTGGAGCAACTATTGGTGCACTTGTTTCTTTTTTAATTTCAAGATATTTATTTAGAGATTTTATTGTAAGTAAGTTTAAAGATAACTTAGTTTTTAATAAAATTGAAGAAGGATTTAAAAAAAATGGTAAAGACTTTCTGATACTTACTAGATTACTACCTGTTTTCCCATATAATATTCAAAATTATGCTTATGGAATAACTAACATAGATGTTTCAACATATATAATTATTTCATTTATTACTATGGCACCTGGTGCTTTTATTTACACATATTTGGCAGATGAGATAATAAATAATGGATTATCAAATGTCCTTTACATTAAGTTGTTAATTTTTGGTGTGATATTATTCTTATTATCTCAAATACCAAAGATATTAGCTAAAAAGAAAGGGATAGATATAGCAACTTTAAAATAGAGGTGGAAATATGATGTTTAAGAAAAGTATTTTATATGTGTTATTATGCTTAGGAATGTTTTTAAATTTAGGATGTCTAAAGGATAAATCTGAAGTAGATATATCATCTAAAAATTGGGATGAAATTTTAAAGTTAGCTAGTGGAACAAAAGTGACTTTTTATGGTTGGGGTGGAGATGAGAATATAAATAGATGGATTGACGAGGTAGTTGCAAAAGATATTAAACAAAAATATAACATAACTTTAGAAAGAGTTCCCATGCTTCCTAATGAATTTTTACCTAAATTGCTTAATGAAAAGCAATTAGGAAGTGAAGGAGTTATTGATATTGTTTGGATTAACGGTGAAAATTTTTTTAATGCTAAAAACCAAGGTTTACTTTATGGACCCTTTGCTTATAAATTGCCTAATTTTAATAAATATGTTGATAAAAATTCTTCTGATGTTTTATATGATTTTGGTTATCCAGTTGAGGGGTTTGAAGCACCGTATGGAAAGGCACAATTGGTATTGATTGGAGATACAGCTAAGTTAGACTATTTACCTAAAAATCATAAAGAATTATTGGAAATTGCTAAGAAGTATCCAGGTAAAATAACTTATCCTGATGCTTCAGATTTTACAGGAAGTGCGTTTATAAGAAATATAATATATGATGTAGTTGGATATGAAGCTTTAAAGGATATAAAACCTAACAAGGAAGATGTAAAAAAGGCAATAAAACCGGCTTTAGATTTTTTAGTGGAGTTAAAACCATATTTGTGGAGACAAGGAAAAGCGTATCCTTCAACATTAGCACAGCTTGATAATATGTTTTCAGATGGAGAGGTTTATATAACTATGAATTATACCCCTTATCATGTTTTAACAAAAATAAATGAGGGTGATTTTTCTAAAACTGCAAAGGCTTTTATATTCAATAAAGGGACAATATCTAACACACACTTTTTAGCTATACCTTTTAATGCTCCAAATAAGGCAGGGGCCTTAGTTGTTATAAATCATTTATTATCTCCAAGTATTCAGGCACAAAAATATAATCCAAAAACTTGGGGAGATTTGCCAGTAATCTCTTCTAACTTATTAAATGAAGAAGAAAAGAAACTATTTGAAAATGTAAATTTAGGAAAAGAAGCCATACCTCAGGATGTTTTAGTAAAGCATAGTATTCCTGAAATGAGGGCTGAACTTATTCCAATAATAGAATCTCTATGGAGGGAAGTAGTGTTAGCAGATGAATAAAAAATATAAACTAATTTTTCCATATTTATTGTTGTTGCCAGTTTTATTATTTATATTTGGTATATTTATTTTTGGTATAGTTAATATATTTTTACAAAGTTTTGGCTATTTCCCTGCTGTTGGGCTAAAACTATTTAGTTTAAGGTATTATAAAGAGATCTTAAAAGACCCTAATTTTTTTTATTCCTTAAAGTTTAGTTTATATATATCTTTTATTTCATCACTTTTATCAGTTATATTGGGTGTTTTATTAGCCTACTTATTTTTAAGTACATATTTAAATGATAAAGCTAAATTTTATAATATATATAAGATTTCTGTAATTGTTCCACATACTATTGCAGCATTTTTGGTTTTTACTATATTTTCTCAAAGTGGTTTTCTATCTCGAATATTTTTTAGATTAGGTTTTATAAATAATATGGTAGAGTTTTATCCAATGACGTTTGATACTAAGGGGATTGGAGTAATATTAGCATATGTTTGGAAGGGAGCACCTTTTATTACTTTGATTACTTATGATATATTAAAAAAATTAAGTGATACTTATTCTAAAGTAGCATTAAATTTAGGAGCAAATAATTTTCAAGTATTTTGGTATATTCTATTTCCATTAGTCTTACCAACAATATCATTAGGTTTTATTATTTTATTTACTTTTTCTTTCGGGGCCTATGAGATACCTTATTTGTTAGGTCCTTCTAAACCAAAGGCATTACCTGTTTTAGCATATATATATTATAAGAGTGTTAATTTAAAAGATCGTCCATACAGTATGGTAATAAATGTGTTTATTATTTTGTTTTCTCTTGTATTAGCATTTTTATATATTTTGTTAAACAAAATTATAAAAAAACATGGAATAGATAGATGAGGGTGTTGAAGTGAATATAAATAAAATTTTAGTAAGAATAATTGCTTTATTATTATTTTTTCCTATTTTATTTATGGTATTTTTAAGCTTATCTGGTGCTTGGCCTTGGCCATTTTTAATGCCTAAAAGCATAAGTTTAAGAGGATATTTATATGTATTTAACCCTTCTACAAAAATATTAAAAATTTTAATAAATAGTATTTTGCTTTCCCTTATAGTAACATTTATTACAATAGCAATAAGTTTGCCAGCTGCGAATGCATTGGCTTTTTATGATTTTAAAGGCAAAAATATAATAAAAGTCTTATTATTTTTACCTTTAATTGTACCAATGATTGCTGTTACAATGGGAATACATTTAATTTTTATACGTTTAGGTATAGTCAACACATATTTGGGTGTAATTTTAATACATGTTATACCTGGCATTCCCTATGGTGTGAAAATACTGCTTAATGTTTTTGAATTGAAGGGTAATAAAATAGAACTACAAGCTAAAATTTTAGGAGCTTCAACTTGGCAAGTATTGAGGTATATTACAATTCCAATAATAATGCCAACACTTGTTGTTGCAGGAAGTGTAATATATATCATATCTTTTACTCAATATTTTATTACATTTTTGATTGGTGGAGGGAAGATTATAACTTATTCAATTATTTTGTTTCCTTTTGCAGAATCAGGTGATAGGACTATATTATCAGCTTTAAGCGTAATTTTTGTAATATCTGTTTTAGCTATAATCTATTTGAGTGAAAAGTTAGTTAAAAAAATTTATAAAAACTATATTTAGGTAGAGTGAGGTAGCATGTCAAATATAAAGATATTTAATGTATATAAATATTATAATGGAAGGGCTGTTTTAAAAAATATTAATCTTGATATAAATGAAGGTGAATTGGTTGTATTGCTTGGTCCAAGTGGTTCAGGGAAAACAACCCTTATAAATGGTATTGCGGGAATTATATCCTTTGAAAATGGAGAAGTTTATTTTAATAAAGATTTAATGAATAACGTTCCAATAGAAAAAAGAAATGCAGCATTAGTTGATCAAAATTTATTATTATTTCCTCATATGACTGTATATTCTAATATTGCTTTTGGACTTAAAATGAGGAGATTAGATAAACAAATTATTGATAAAAAGGTAAAATTATTAATTGATTTAATGGAGTTAAGTGGACTTGAAAAAAAGTATCCTTATCAATTGTCAGGGGGACAAGCACAAAGGGTTGCGATTGCAAGAGCATTGGCTATTGAGCCTAAGGTGTTATTGTTAGATGAGCCATTATCAAAACTTGATAAAAATTTAAGAAGAAATATGCAGGAGTTTATTAAGGAGCTGCAAAAAAAATTAAATATAACAACTATAATGGTAACTCATGATCTAGAGGAAGCATTTATTGTTGCAGATAAGATTGCTTTATTAATTGATGGAGAGATAAAACAATATGACACTCCAGCAAATATATATGAGAAGCCAGTTTCTAAAGAAGTTGCAGAATTCTTTGGATGTAGCAATTATATTTATGGCAAAGTGGAGAATGGTAAATTTATTTCAGATGTTGGGGTATTTGATGTAAATGTTTCTAACTGTCAATATGCAACGTATATGTTTAGACCAGAACAAATTATTTTAGGGGAAAAACAAAAAAATAGTTTAAAGGCATGCATAATTAAAAGACAATATTTGGGTGATAGAGTAAATTATATAATTGATATAAATGGTAATAAATTAGTCTGTTCTTCGAATAATAAGAATTTAAATATTGGTGATATAGTCTATATAAGTTTGGATTTTGATAAAGCTATATGTTTTTTTGAATGAATTTTAGGGAGGAATTTTATGTTAGACACTAAAGCTAGAAGGATAGTCCAGCCTATTTTTGAAGGAGTAGCAAAGCTTTTTATAAAATACAATATCGGAGCAAATAAAGTAACTCTACTTGCTTTAGTTGTTGGGTTACTACCATCTTTATTTTTATTAATAAATACAAATAAGTTTATACCTATTCTTTTTTTGTGGTTATCTGGTTTTTTGGATGCAGTTGATGGGACAATTGCGAGGAAAACAAACTCATCTACTCCATTTGGGACAGTAATGGATATAGTTTTTGATCGAATTGTAGAAGTTGCATTAATAATTTCATTAGCACTTAAATATTCTACTTACCATCTATCTTTTGTTATTTTATCCTGTAGTATTATATTGTCTATGACAATATTTTTAACTGTAGGTGCAGTATCTAATAAAGTTAGTGAAAAAAGTTTTTACTATCAAGCTGGCTTAATGGAAAGAACAGAAGGTTTTATCATGTTTACTTTGATTATTATATTTTCAAATTATGCTGACTTAATAGCCTTTGTATTTGCAGGCACAATAATATTTACAGCAATTCAAAGATTTATAGAAGCTTATAATCATCTAAGCAAAAGGGAATTTATTCAAAGAAAAAAATGATATTAAATAATATGAGGTGGCTAAAGTGAACAAAAGGTATAAAATTATTATATTATTTATTTTGTTAATATTATTTTTAAGAATAGGTTATGTTATACTATTTAAAAATCAATTGAATTTAGTAAATGCATATACACTTTCTAGTCTTACTACTATTAAATCTAATAATATAAATTTCAAAAATACAAACAAAAACAAAGTTATTGTAATTGATCCAGGGCATGCATGTAAAACCCTATTAGAAAAAGAGCCTATTGCACCTAACTCAAAAGTTATGAAGCCTAAAAATGTTATAGGTGCAGTTGGGATAGTTACTAAAACTCCTGAGTATGTTATAAATCTAAAGGTTGCATTAAAACTAAAAAAGTATTTAACTGACGCTGGGTATAAGGTTATTATGACAAGAACCACAAATTCTAAAGTAATTAGTAATATTGAAAGAGCTGAAATAGGAAATAAAAATAATGCTGATTTAGTTATTAGAATACATGCAGACTCGTCTAATGATAAATCTATGAAGGGTGCATCCATGTTAGTTCCAGGAGATGTTGGGTATGCTAAAAAAATTTCTACTATAAGTAGAAAGTATGGCGAGATTTTATTAAATAGAGTAATAAAAGAAGTAGGAATGGAAAACAGGGGAGTTATAACTAGAGAAGATTTAACAGGGTTTAATTGGTCAAAAGTTCCAGTGGTTTTAATTGAAATGGGATATTTATCAAATCCATCTGAGGATAGACTACTTTCTTCAGAAAAGTATCAAGATAAAATAGCTAGGGCACTTTTTAAAGGTGTTGAGGAAATATTTAAAAATAAAAATTAAATGACAACAATTAGAAGAGACACAAATTTGGTGTGTCTCTTTTTGTTTTTATTCAAAAATTTTTTAAAGTAATCAATAGGGCTAGATAAGAATATATTTTAATAAAAATGCACAAAAGGGGTGGGGTTATGGGATATCCTGTTGTAGAAATTTATAGGGAAAAGATAAAGGAAAATGCACAAAACTTAGTAAAAGAGTGTCATTTAAGAGGAATTGAAGTAGCAGGAGTTGTTAAGGTGTTTGGTGGGTATAAAGATGTTGTTGAGGCTTACATAGATGGAGGAGTAGATTTAATAGCAGATTCAAGAATTGAGAATTTAAAAGGATTTAATGAATTTAACGTACAGAAAATGCTAATTAGAATACCAATGAAAAGTCAAGCGGAAGAGGTTGTAAAATATTCAGATGTAGCTTTAGTTTCAGAAATAGATATAGTAGAGGAGTTGAATAAATATGCTAAAAAACACGGTAAAATATATGATATTATTTTGATGATTGATGTAGGAGATTTGAGGGAGGGAATATTTTTTAAGAATAAAAATGAAATAGAAGAATGGGTTAGGAAAGTAGATATGTTTAAGTATATAAATTTAAAAGGAATAGGAACTAATCTTAATTGTTATGGAGGGGTTATTCCAAGTACAGAAAACATGAATTATCTTGTTGAAGTTAAGTCAATGATAGAGAAGTTGCTTGATCGAAAATTAGATGTTATATCAGGAGGCAATTCTGAAAATATAAAGTTAATGAGAGAAAATGGGATGCCAAAGGAAATAAATCAACTAAGGATTGGAGTGGGAATTGCACTAGGTATAGGTTTGTATGATAAGCCAATAGAAGGGCAGCATACAGATACAGTAAAATTAATTGCTGAGGTTGTTGAAGTTAAAGAAAAGCCTTCTGCACCTATTGGAGAATTAGGAATTGATGCATTTGGAAGAAAACCAACATTTATAGATAAGGGTATAAGAAGGAGAGCAATATTAGGTATCGGAAGACAGGATGTAAGTCCAGAGCATATAGTTCCTATAGATAATAAAATAGAAATTATAGGAGCAAGCAGCGATCATTTGATTATAGATATTACAGAGTCTAACAATAATTATAAATGCGGAGATGTGGTAGAGTTTAATTTAACATATGGAGGGTTATTAGCTGCAATGACATCTAAATATGTAAATAAGAGAATAGTTTAAAAGCCCTATAAAAGGGCTTTTTTTACTAACAACTGGAGGTTAATAACCTTTTGTTATATTTTTTACTTGAAAAATAAATACATATAAAGTTTATTATTGGAACTAGATATAGATAAACTGCATAGGGTATAAAACCTGTGCTACTTACTCCCATTGTTATTGTAGGAACAAAAGCTGCAATATTCCAAGGAATTAAGGCAGCTAACACTACGGCTGTATTTTCAATATCTAATGCTAAAGTAAATTTTTCAATATTTATATTTTTATAGCTTTTATTCATAAGATGGTTTGTTAAAATGATTGCAATTGATTGATTACATCCGATAGCAGCAATAATTATGCTAGTTATAAGTGTGTATGTGAATAAATTAAATCGTGTTTTAGCCTTTAAAAGAAAGGTTTCGATTAGGGATAGCATTTTTGTTCCATCAAATATTCCAGACAGAGCAGATGATATAAAAACAACTAAAGATGCCTTCCACATTGAAATTATTCCGCCACCTTTAATTATATGCTCAAGAGGATTTGATTTATCTAAATGAAATCCAAATAAAATATAATTTATAACTTGATTCAATGTACAATTTTGAAGAGTTATTGCTATTATTGAAGCCAATAAGATACTAATTAACATTGAAATTTTAACATCAAGTTTTAAAATAGAGGATATTAAAATTACTATTGCAGGAAGCAATACAATTAAGTTAATTTTATATGTTTGAACTATTTGTTTAGTTAAATCAGTTTGTACAAAGTTAATTGATTTTTGAATAGATAGAATTAAATAAATAATGATAGATAGTATAAATGGGATTATTGATGTTTTAAACATATTTACTATATTTGTATAAAGATTAGTTTCGGTTAATGTAGCTACTAAATTTGCACTAGATGACATAGGTGAACACCTATCTCCAAAATAAGCACCTGCTATTATAGAACCAGCAACTATATTTAAATTAACATTTGTACTTTTTGCAATTAAAATTAATGCAACTCCAACAGTACTTACTGTTGCAAGAGAAGAACCTAGTAGTAATGAAACAACACAGCATATTAAAAAACTATAGAGTATAAAATATGTTGGTTTTATATATTTGATTCCATAGTATATTATTGAAGGAACTGTACCAGATGCCATCCAAATACCAGTTATTGCACCAATTAATATAAATATTTTTAATACAACAAAGGATTTTTTTCCACCATTAATTGACATGTTTATAATATCAGTTATTTTATATCCTCTTTTTAAAGAAACTAAGGAAAAAATTATAAATCCAAATATTAATGGATAGCCTACAAATATACCTTTATATATTGAAAATATTAATGCTACAAATGTAATAGACATTCCTAAAATAACATCCATAATAACACCTCTAGCAAATCATTTACGATTATATGTTAACATAATGAAAATAACTATACAAATAGATTTTGTTCAATAAAAAAATATTCAAAAATGTAGAAAAATATTGAAAATTATAAAATGATGAATTATAATAGACTTGGATAAAAAATTATTATCATGATAAAAAATTATTAAATGGTTGAGGTTATTATGGAAGATAAGATACTACTAAAAAATTTTAAAAATATAGTAGAGTTTTTAGGAGAAGTATATGGTTCAACATGTGAAATTGCATTATATGATTTAACTGAAGGGAAAAATGAGGTTTGTGCAATATGTAATAATAATTTAAGTGGAAGAAAAGTAGGAGATCCTTTGACTAAAACTTAAAAAAAATTATAGAAGATAAGCTATATATAGATAGAGATTATATTACAAGGTTTCCTTCAAAGACAAAGGATGGTAAAGTATCAAGAACATCTATCTTGTTTATAAAAAATAAAGATGGAAACTTGATAGGTCTTCTTACAATAAGTTTTAATTTAGATGATTTAATAAGTTCTGCAAATTTTTTAAATAAATTTTTATCAGAGTTGACAGGTGGACCAGAAAGAAATCTTGCAGAAGAAAAAGGCCCAATTTCTGAGGATTTTAGTATACCTGTTGAAGATTATGTAATGTTAATCATTCAAAAAACTATAGAAGAAGTTAACATATCGCCAGATAGGATGTCAGCAGAAGAAAAAATAGAAATAGTACAAAAGCTAAATAGCAAAGGGGTATTTCGTTTTAAGGGTGCTGTAAATGAAGTAGCAAGGCAGCTAAGATTGTCAGAACCAACAATATATAGGTATATAAAAAAGGAGTAGATTAATAAGCATAATAAATATGCTTAAAGATAAATTACACAAGGGGGATAAGTGATATGGCATTTAAGAGAAAACCAGAACCATTTAAGATTAAAATGGTTGAACCACTAAAAACTACAACAAGAGAGCATAGAGAAAGAGCTCTAAAAGAAGCAGGATATAATCCTTTCTTATTAAAATCAGAAGATGTGTATATTGACCTTTTAACTGATAGCGGTACAGGTGCTATGAGTGACTATCAATGGGCAGGTTTAATGCTTGGTGATGAAGCTTATGCAGGTAGCAGAAACTACTATAATCTAGTTGATGCAGTAAAAGAGATAATAGGTTATCCTTATGTAATACCAACTCATCAAGGAAGAGGAGCAGAACAAGTATTATTCCCATCACTTATAAAGAAGAAGGGACAATATGTTCTTGGAAATATGCATTTTGATACAACAAAAGCACATATTGAGCTAAGTGGAGGAAGAGCAGTAAATTTAATTACAGATAAGGCTTTTAATACTGAGGAATATTATGATTGGAAGGGAAATTTTGATCTTGATAAATTAGAAGACTTTATTAAAAAGCATGGAAGAGATGAAATTGCGTTTATACTAATAACAGTAACTTGTAATAGTTCAGGTGGACAACCTGTATCAATGGAAAATATAAGAGGAGTAAGAGAAATTGCAGATAGATATGGAATTAGAGTATTTATGGATGCAGCAAGATTTGCTGAAAATGCATATTTTATTAAAAAGAGAGAAAAGGGATATGAAGATAAATCAATAGTTGAGATTGTTCATGAAATGTTCTCATATACTGAAGGTTTTACAATGAGTGCTAAAAAGGATGCAATAGTAAATATTGGTGGTATATTAGGTATAAAGGAAGATGTTGAGTTATTTAATGAATGTAGAGCAAGAACAGTTCCAATGGAAGGATTTATAACATATGGTGGATTAGCAGGAAGAGATATGGAAGCTCTAGCTAGAGGATTAAGAGAAGGAGTAGATTTTGAATACCTAGATTATAGAATTTCACAGGTTGAATATCTTGGAGAAAGACTAAGAGAAGGTGGAATTCCAATACAATATCCAACTGGTGGACATGCAGTTTTTGTTGATGCTAAAAAGCTCCTTCCACATATTCCATATTATCAATTCCCAGCACAAGTTTTAGTTAATGAATTGTATTTAGAGTCAGGTATTAGAGCAGTAGAGATAGGTTCATTTTTACTAGGACGTGATCCTGAGACAGGAGAACAGCTTGAATCACCACTAGAACTTGTAAGATTGACAATTCCAAGAAGAGTTTATACAAACGATCATATGGATGTAGTAGCAGATGCATTTATATCAATTAAGGACAGAGCACCATACTTGAAGGGATTAGAATTTGTATATGAACCAAAAGTTTTAAGACATTTCACAGCAAGATTAAGACCAGTTGAGTAATTATTAAATAGTGTTCAAAAGTGAGCTTTAAAAAGTTGTATATATAAGCCCCATGAAGGATTTCTTAAATTAGGATAATATTTTTCTAGAGTTTCTGAAATCCCTTTATGGGGTTTAAATTTTAACTTTTATACACAAATATTTACAACATATGGTAAAAATATTATAATTGTAGTAAATAGTGTATATAAGAAGGAGATTTTATGAAAAAGTCAAAAATTATATTTATTGCTATTGTCTTTATTTTTATTATTTGTTCTTATACCTATATCAATAGTTTTACATTTGCTATTTGGAAATCAGGATTTAGTACTAAAGATATTAAAGTGTTGATAAATGATAAAAACATAGATAGTAGGGAGTATAGAGTTGTAAAAACAAGTTCTAAAAAACAGAAAATAGTTCTTTTATATATGGAGAAGAATAGATTAGGCGTATGGAAAATATTATATTATACTCCTCCAGAGTACGACTTTTTCGGTAATCCAATAGATGATGAAGTAAATTTTAATGTAATTTGGTGGATAAAGCCATTATTTAAAATAGAGAACGAAGTGGCTGTGCATTCATCAGAGTTTCACGAACTTTATTATGGAAATAATGCAAATAAAAAAATTGAATTTACAAATGGTCAAATTCCAAAGGATATATGTGTAGAAATAAATCAACAGGAGAATGAGTACTGGATTCACCTTATATCTAATAAGCCTATCAATATTGATATTTATGAAATATTAAAAAGGTCGGGATGCATAAAAAATTGATTATATGGGGATGTATTTAGATTAATTTTAATCTAAATACATCCCCATAATTTTTAATAAAATTTAATGAAGGAAATTATAAAAATATTTAGAATATTTATAATATCAAAATCAAATTGTTTTGAATTTGTCAAACTAAAGGTTTAAATACCTTCTTGTCCTATAAAATTTAATCAATTCATAAATATATAGTATAAGTGGAGGTGTATATAAATGAATACTTTCAAAATAATTGAAATTAAAGAAAGTGTATTTGCTAATAATGATAGACAAGCATCTTTGTTAAGAGAGGAGCTTAAGAAAAGAAAAACCTTTCTTTTAAATCTTATGTCTTCACCAGGCTCAGGAAAAACCACAACAGTTTTAAAGACAATTGAAGCATTAAAAGATGAGATGAAGATAGGAGTTATGGAAGCAGACATTGATTCTGATGTTGATGCAAGTTTGGTTTCAAAGACAGGAGTAAAAGTAATACAGCTACATACAGGTGGAATGTGTCATCTTGATGCATATATGACAAAACAAGGGTTAGATGAACTTGAAATAGAGGGACTTGATTTAGTAATACTTGAAAACGTTGGAAACCTTGTTTGTCCAGCCGAATTTGATACAGGAGCTTCAAAAAGTGTGATGATTTTAAGTGTACCAGAGGGAGACGATAAGCCTTTAAAATATCCTTTAATGTTTTCAGTAGTAGATATTCTTTTAATAAATAAAATTGATGCAATGAGTATATTTGATTTTAACATTGAAAAGGTTAAAGAACGAGTTAAGAAGATCAATCCAAATATAAAGGTAATACCAATTTCTGCAAAAACAGGTGAGGGTTTTGATGAATGGATAAATTGGTTGAGAGAAGAGGTTAAAAGTTGGAAGAAATAATAAAAATTAATTAGGGGGATATATTTATGGTAAAAGAAAAAGTTCTTGATTTGGCAAACAAAATAAGTATGACAAAACGTGGGGCAAAAAATGAAATAACACCAAATGACCCAGAATATAAGATACTTGAGCCTATTGTTACAGAGGAGATGGCAGAAGTAGCACTTTACCTTGAATTTAGAAAACCACAGAGTGCTGAAGAAATAAGTAAAAAATGTGGTAAATCTTTAGAAGAAACAGAAAGACTGCTTTGGGAATTAGCAAAGGTTGGTGCAGCATTTGTAAATAAAATTGATGGAGTAGATAAGTTTTGGCATGAAGTTTGGGTTCCAGGACATATGGAAATGATAGTAAACAACAGGGAAAATGCAAAAAAATATCCTCAATTAGGAAGGGCCTTTGATGAATATGGTAAGAAAAAAGGGCCTATTGCAGCAGGTAATGTACCTATAGGACTTGGACCAATGAGAGTTATTCCAATTGAAAAAGCAATTCAAGGTGAAACAAGAAGGGCATCCTTTGAAGAGATATCAAAATATTTAAATGAGAATACTATTTTTTCAGTTTCAGATTGTTCTTGCCGTACAGCTAGAGAAGCAATGGGAGAGGGATGTGGTCACTTAAAGGAGGATATGTGCATACAACTTGGACATGCAGCTGAATATTATATAAGAACAGGAAGGGGAAGACAGATTACTCGTGAAGAAGCCTTTGAGATAATAAAAAGAGCAGAAGAAAATGGTCTGATGCACTGTATTCCAAATACAGATGGACCAGGCAAAACCCATGCTATATGTAACTGCTGTGGATGTGGGTGCTTTGCTGTTAGAATTGCAAATATGTTTGTAAATCCAGATATGGTGCGTTCTAATTATGTTGCACAGGTGGATAAGGATAAGTGTGTTGCCTGTGGAGAATGTGTAGAAAACTGTCCGACTAATGCATTAAAACTTGGACAAAAGTTGTGTTCAAAAAAGCCTATTGTTGAGGAGAAAAGGGAACTTCCATATGATACAGAATGGGGTCCAGACAAATGGAACCCTGACTATAGAATAAATAGGAAGGTTGTTTTAGAAACAGGCTCAAGTCCATGTAAGGCAGAATGTCCAGCACATATTGGTATACAAGGTTATATAAAGTTGGCAGCTCAAGGAAGATACACTGAAGCACTTGAATTGATAAAACAGGAAAATCCTTTCCCAGCTGTATGTGGAAGAATATGTCCGAGATATTGTGAATCAGAATGTACAAGAGGAGATATTGATGATCCAATTGCAATAGATGAAATAAAGAAGTTTATTGCAGAACAGGATTTAAACCAAGAGAGAAGATATATACCTAAAAAGAGACATAATTATGGTAAAAAGATTGCAGTAATAGGATCAGGTCCTGCAGGATTGTCATGTGCCTATTATTTAGCTATAGATGGATATAAAGTAACTGTTTTTGAAAAAGAAAAGGTATTAGGAGGTATGTTAACTTTAGGAATTCCATCATTTAGACTTGAAAAGGATGTAGTTAATGCTGAAATTGATGTGTTGAAAGAATTAGGTGTTGAGTTTAAAACAGGAATTGAGGTAGGAAAAGATGTTACAATTAATGATCTAAGGGCTCAGGGATTTGAAGCATTTTATATTGCAATAGGAGCACAATCAGGTAGAAAGCTTGGAATTGAAGGAGAAAATTCAGAAGGCATTATTACAGGAGTTGAGTTTTTACGTAAAGTAAATCTAGGAGAATTAAAAAGTCTAAATGGTAATGTTGTAGTAGTAGGTGGAGGAAATGTTGCAATGGATGTTGCAAGAACAGCAGTAAGATTAGGTGCTACAAAGGTTGATATTTATTGTCTTGAGAAAAAAGAGGAAATGCCTGCATTAGATGAGGAGATAGAAGAAGCAGTATCAGAAGGTGTTAATATAAATAACTCATGGGGACCAAAGCGTATACTTGTTGAGAATGGGCATGTTGTTGGAGTAGAATTTAAACGATGTGTATCAGTGTATGATGAAAATGGAAAATTTAATCCTAAGTATGATGAAAATGAAATAGTTACAGTTAATGCTGATTTTGTATTAGTTTCAGTAGGACAGGCGATTGATTGGGGTGGACTTCTTAAGGGAACAAATATAGAAATAAATAAAAATAATACTGTTAAAGTTGACCCAGATACTTATCAAACAACTGAAAAGGATGTGTTTGCAGGAGGAGACATTGTAACAGGACCAAAGTTTGCAATAGATGCAATTGCAATGGGAAAAGAAGGGGCGATTTCAATACATCGTTTTGTTCATCCTGGACAAAGCCTGATATTAGGAAGAACTAAGAGAAACTATAAAGCATTTGATAAAGAAAATGTTATTCTTAAAGGATATGATAGGACACCAAGACAAAGACCTATTCATGTTGATGGTAGTAAGGCTAAGGAAACCTTTAGAGATTTAAGAGGTACCTTTACAGAAGAACAAGTAAAAAAGGAGACAGAGAGATGTTTAAGCTGTGGAGTTACAGTAGTAGATGAATTTATGTGCATTGGTTGTGGTCAATGTGTAACAAAATGTAGATTTGATGCTATTAAGCTTGTTAAAAAATATAATGCACAAAATCCTGAATTTAATAAGATGAAACCAACTATAATGAAATATGCTTTAAAAAGAAAGATTAGAATAACTCTTAAAAAGCCTTTCAAATACATGAAGTCGTTTTTCATTAAAAAATAAATAAGTTTTAAAGGTGTTATAAGTTTTATTCAAAAGAGGTGTTTTTATGCATGAACTTGGTGTAATGATAGAAGTAGTTAACTATGTTGAAGATTTTGCAAAAAAGAATGGGTTAACTAAAATAGATACATTGGTACTTCAAATAGGAGAACTTTCAGCAATCATTCCAAGATATATTGAAGCATGTTATCCGGCTGCTATAGATGGTACAATGCTGGAGAATACAAAATTAAAAATAGAGGTACTACCTGCAAATGCGATATGTAGGGAATGTAGTAAAGTTTTTAATGTTGTACAAAATAATAAGATATGTCCAAGATGTGGAAATGAAAAGTGGGAATTATTATGTGGCAAAGAGTTTCTGATTAAAGAGATAATTGCTTGTTGATAGACCAGCTATTTTGGCTGGTCTTATTTATTTACTATCATGTGTATAGGGGGGACGTCTATAACCCATATATTAATTTTTTTTAACATAATGAAAAATATTATGCATAAAAATCATAAATGCAACTTGTTTAATTAATATTCAGAAAATTTTATATTTAAAGCAACTTTTTATAATTGAATAGCATAGGCTATTTTATTCATTTTTGTAGTTTTGATGTATAAACGAAGTATGCAAATGCAATTTTTCGACAGGAATTTGAACAAAAGATAAAATACATTGAATATTCGAAATATAAAAACTTTTTATTGAATTATTGCATATGCTGTCGAAATGTGTATAATAGTATTTGTGTGGCAAACACACAAGAAAAAATACCTAAGGAGGGGGACATAAATGGCATCAAACAAGAAGCCAACAGGAAAACTTACACTGGCATCATTAATTCTTATGATCTTTACATCAGTGTACGGATTTAACAACATTCCAAGATCATTCTATAAGATGGGATATGCAGCTATTCCATGGTATATCCTATCAGGAATAACATTCTTCATTCCTTTTGCATTCATGATGGCTGAATACGGTGCAGCTTTCAAGAATGAAAAGGGTGGAATTTATTCATGGATGGAAAAATCAGTAGGACCTAAGTTTGCTTTCGTTGGAACATTCATGTGGTACGTATCATACATTATTTGGATGGTTAACGTATCACAAGGTTTATGGATTCCTCTATCAAATGCAATATTTGGTAAGGATACAACAAAGACTTGGTCACTATTTGGACTAACAGCTCCACAAACTCTAGCTGTTTTAGGTATTCTATGGATTATATTCGTAACATATATTTCAACTAAGGGTCTTGAAAAGATTAAGAAGATTACTTCACTTGGTGGTACTGCAGTTGCAGCTCTAAACATTCTACTTTGGGTAGGAGCTCTAACAGTACTTGTATTAAACAAAGGACAACTTGCTCAACCAATTGAAGGACTTAAGTCATTCACTCAATCACCAAATCCAAAGTTTGCAGGAAACATTATAGCAGGACTTGCTTTCATAGTTTACGCAATCTTTGCTTATGGTGGAATTGAGGTAGTTGGTGGACTAGTTGACCAAACAGAAAATGCAGAAAAGACATTCCCAAAAGGAGTTGCTATATCAGCAGCTGTAATATCAGTAGGATATTCATTAGGTATACTACTAGTTGGTATATTCACTAACTGGACAAAGGTTATCAACCAAGAAGGTGTTCACTTAGGAAACGCTGGTTACGTAGTTATGGCTAACCTTGGAGTAGAGCTAGGTAAAGCACTAGGATTCAGCGATGCTACTTGCATGGCAATGGGAGCAGGAATAGCTAGATTTATAGGTCTTTCAATGTTCTTAGCATTAATGGGAGCATTCTTCACTCTAACATATGCACCACTTAAGCAAATAATTGAAGGTACTCCAGCTGAACTATGGCCAGGAAAGATGGGAGAACTTAAGGACGGAATGCCAATAAACGCTATGAAGGTACAAGCTGCTACAGTTGTAGTTATGATAGCTTTACTTGCAGTTGGTGGAGATTCAATGTCAAAGTTCTTCGACATACTAGTTGCAATGACAAACGTTGCGATGACTCTACCATACATGTTCCTATCAGGTGCATTTGCTCCATTCAAGAAGAAGACAGAAATCCACAAGCCATTTGAAGTGTTCAAGAGCTATGGTAGTGCACTATTTGCTTCAATAGTTGTAACACTTACAGTTGGATTTGCAAACTTCTTCACAGTACTTGAACCAGCTCTAGCTGGAGATATGAAGACAACATTCTGGTCAGTTGCAGGACCAATATTCTTCTCAGTAGTTGCTCTTCTAATGTACTCAAATTATGAAAAGAAGGTAGCTGCTAAGAAGGAAGAAAAGGTTGCATAATTAATGAATTTTAAGCGAAGCCGAAGGGCTTCGCTTTTGTTTTTTGAAATTATAAGCTAAAATGTAAAAATAAAATTACAATTGTAAATAAAATTTGCAATATTTCGTAAATTTTTATTTACAATTGATGCATAAATATAATATAATTGTAATAAAAATTATGGTATGCATTTTGCATGTGTATAAGAAAAAATAGGGGGGATTTAGATGAATAAACAAAATGCATCAAGTAGAGGGGTAGCTTTAATTCCATTTGTTATTTTTGTATCAATATACCTTGGTATAGGAATATATTTGCAAAGAAAGGGTGTTGAGCTGGCCTTTTATCAATTTCCTGCACCTGTAGCAGCCTTTATTGGAATAGTTTTTGCATTTTTGCTATTGAGGGGGAGTATAAATGAAAAATTCGATACTTTTATAAGAGGTTGTGGGAACCCCAATATAATTATCATGTGTATTATATATTTACTTGCAGGTGCATTTGCTACAGTATCTAAGGCTATAGGAGGGGTTGATTCTACTGTCAACCTTGGTTTGACATATATACCAGCTAATTATATTATTGCAGGTATATTTTTAATTGCTTGTTTTATATCGTTAGCAACAGGGACATCAGTAGGCTCTATTGTTGCACTTGGACCTATTGCAGTTGGTTTAGCACAAAAAGCTGGACTTTCAATGCCACTGACCTTAGCATCTCTATTAGGTGGAGCTATGTTTGGAGATAATTTATCAGTTATTTCAG
Source organism: Thermobrachium celere DSM 8682 (assembly GCF_000430995.1). GTDB lineage: Bacteria > Bacillota > Clostridia > Clostridiales > Caloramatoraceae > Thermobrachium > Thermobrachium celere. The sequence goes on along the minus strand of NZ_HF952018.1, from coordinate 1,451,261 downwards.
ATACAACAATTGCAGCAACAAGGACACAAGGGTGTGAAATGAGAGATAAGTTTAGAGTAAACTTATTTATTGCCTTGCCAGCAGCTGTTATTACAATAATATTGCTCTTAATTTTTGGAAGGCCAGAAACAGTGCCAAGTATACAAGTTTATGACTTTAATATTATTAAGGTAATACCTTATTTAATGGTTTTAATATTGTCATTAATTGGAGTCAATGTGTTTGTTGTGCTAACTATAGGTATCTTGTTTTCTGGTGTTATTGGATTGTATTATGGTGAATTAACTTTTTTAACCTTTAGCCAGCAGATATTTGAAGGATTTAAAGGAATGATTGATATATTTATACTTTCAATGTTAACTGGAGGATTAGCTGAACTTACTTCAAAGGCTGGGGGAATACAGTATCTAATGGAAAAGATTCAGAAATTAATTAGAGGTAGAAAATCAGCAGAAATAGGAATAGCAGCTTTAGTTTCTTTAACAGATGCTGCTGTAGCTAATAATACTGTAGCTATAATTATTAATGGTCCAATTGCAAAGGAAGTAAGCAGGAGATATAAGGTTGATCCTCGAAGATGTGCATCAATATTAGATATATTTTCGTGTATTGTTCAAGGTATAATTCCATATGGTGCTCAAATGCTTATATTACTTAGCTTTGCTAAAGGTACAGTATCACCTATAGATGTAATTCCTTTAGTGTGGTACATACACTTATTGGCTATTTCAACTATTATATCAATATTTATACCTTTTTCAGACGGAATAATAAAAAGAACACCGTGGGATTTTGATAAAGAAGTAAGTATGGATGAAATGTAAAAAATAAGTGGCCTTACAGCCACTTATTTTTTACTTAGCTTTTCAATATAAGCATCATTTAGAGCTTTTAGTGTTGCAGCATCTACAGTTCCTGTAGCATTTAGACCAACGCTCTTTTGGAATGAAACAACACCATTATAGGTTTTACTTCCAAATATACCATCTATAGTTCCAATATTGTATCCAAGGAATGTTAATGCAGATTGAATCTGTACCACATCATTTCCTCTCATGCCCCAATATATTGGAAGCTTTGAAACCTTCACAGGTTCTTCATTAACTGTAAAACTAAATTCTTTTACATCTTCAATATTTTCAGTTAAATTGTCTAATATATAAACTTTTGCTTTGTACTCTCCAAATTGCTGTGGAATAAATGAAATTGAATTGTTATTCATAAAATCAGATTGAATAATTAAAGCATTTTCTTTAAAGATTTCAAATTTATATTTTAAACCTAAATCGCTTCCTTCATTGGTTGTTACTTTTAAATCAACATTTCTTTTTTCAAATGCAGGACTAGTTACATCAAATTTGTTGATATAAGGTCTGTTAAATACCACAAATGTTACTTCCTGTGAATTATCTACCTCGTTTATAGATTCAATATCCTTCACATTTACTAAAATCCTATATTCTCCCTTTTCATTAGGAGTAAATTTGAATTTATTATCTGTAGAATATTGTGTTTCGGATATTATATTTTGGTCCTTTATTATCTTATAAGAGTATAAATAATTTCCTGTTCCACCAGTTGTCTCAGGTGTTATAATTACTTCATCCTGCGTAAATAACTTTGTTTTATTTATATTAATTGAGTCAATTAAAACATTTGGGTATACCATAACTTTTGCTTCTTTTACATCATCATAATTTGAATTTGATAGCTTGTCCTTCATATAGGCTTTAATAGTATATTCTCCAACATAATTTGGAGTAAATATATGCGTATTATTATCACTGTAGTCTGTAGAATATATCAAATTGTTTTCGTTATAGATTTCATACTTGTATAGATAACCAGTGTTTGAACCACCGCTAGATATTACAGTAACATTTACAGGCTGATTTATAATTACTTTACTTCTATCAGTTATGATTTCGGTAATTTTTGGTAAAAGACTAGTTGTATAGCTACCATGATAGTAAAATGCTAGTATGTCTTTAAATGTTTGCCCTGCACTTGCACGATTTTTTGCTCCAATTTGACTTAGCCCAACTCCATGTCCATTTCCTTTACCTGTAAAGCTGTAGCTATCTGTTGCTGAGTTGTAGGTTAATGTATAAAGTGAACTTGGAACTGAAAATGCAGTTCTTGTTCTAGACTTTGTTAGTGTAATCTTTTTTATTGCTCCAGATATATCTTTGTAGATCACATCTATAGAAGCAACTCTTCCGCTAGGATATCTAGTTATACTATTTATATCAAGCTTTATAAATGTGTCAGTTTGAGATATTACTGCCCTCTGCTTTAATAGAGTATTAAGTTGTGATGAAGTATAGGTTATAGTTTCAGGTTTCCATGCTTCATTATCAAATGTATCTTGTTTTATAACACAATATGGTAGTGCTGTAGACCAGACATTTTCAGTTGCTTCAGTATACCCTCCATTGCTTGCAGAATAAAAAGCTTGTACAAGAGTTTCGTTGTATAATTGTACTTGTCCACGTGTTTCATCTACTGCTCTGATTACATTTTTAAGTTTATCATTATAACCACCATAAACTTGACATTCGATTGTATCATTTAAATCAAACCCAAGATTTTTATATAGATTTAGATTTGTAAGTGTGTAGTTTCTGGCTGCAACTGCCTGTGCCTTTAATGCTTCAATTGGGAAGTAATCTGACATTTCAAATCCTACAACACCTTTTAGATAATCTTCGATATAGAGTGAATTTATTGGGAAAATTTTATTTTCTATTATTTTGAATTTAAAATCACCCTGATACTTATTTATTGTTGTTCCGCTTTGGATGGTTAAAAGTGCAGAATCATAATTTAAAGGAAAAAGATTAATTTCGTCATATGCTTGTCCTCTAAAAATAATCTTTGTGCCATTTAATGTTAGGGAATAAGTTGAACCTGATGTAAGCACTTCATTATTAAATAAATAATCCCCGTTTAGTGTAATATTTAAACTTGTATTTGCCATACTCTTTAGGCCTATTCTTATTTTGTTAAAGTATGATGGATTTGTATAGGCCTTTGTTTTATAGGGGATAATGTTTAGGGAAGTAAAGATTAATATAAATGACATAAATACCGATAATACCCTTTTCATTTATGTCCTCCTTTCGTAGTTTGTTATTAAGGTTATCGATTTTTTATTATTGTTTTTTATTATTAAAATAGAGGGATTACAAGAAGTTAATTCCAATTCGATTTTATTTGACAAAATTAGAGATTAGTTATATCATAATATTGTATTATAGTGATATAGGAGGTATAGCATGAAGAAGGCTGTTGATTTTCATAGAGAAGGTTACAATTGTGCAGAGTCAATAATAAAATCTGCAAATGAAAAGTTTAATTTAGATATCCCTGTTAATTTAGGAAGTGCCTTTGGTGGTGGAATGGCTGTAGGAAGTACATGTGGTGCTATAACAGCAGCAGCTGTAGTTTTAGGATATTTAAAGGGTAGAAAGGATTCATCTGAAAGAAATGAAGCTAGGGCACCAATGAAGGAGATTATGAAGGCAGTAAAAGAAAATTACAATACAGATAACTGTCTTGTTCTTAAAAGAAATGGAGTATCATGTGATGAAATAATAAATTTTGTTGACGATCTATTAAATGAGGTTAATAAGTAATTAAGATACATAAAAAAGTACTGTGATTGAAACTTCACAGTACTTTTTATATTTGTTTTTTAAACATTTTAGAAATATAATAAAATTGTAGTGAAATTTGCAAAGAAGGGATAATATGAAAAATATACTTGTTTTAATAAGAACTATTATAACAGGTCTTTTTACAGGTGTTGTTTTTGCCATTCCATTAGGACCTGCAGGAATAGAATCTATAAAAAGGACAATTAATACAGGTATTAGTGAAGGATTGCTGGTGGCTTTAGGTGCTGTTTTAGCAGATGCCTTTGATATATTGTTTATAAATATAGGTCTATTAAACTTATTTAATGAAAATAAAAGGACAGAAGGGTTCTTTTTTATAATATGTGGTATTTTAATTTTGTTCTTTGCATATCAAGACTTTAAAGGATGTAGAACTGAATATAAAAATGAAAAGAGGTATAGCTCAAATCCTTTAATTAAAGGATTTATAATTGCCTTTACAAACCCTATGACGCACTCATTTTGGCTTACTATTAGTGGAACTTTAATACATAAGTTTAGTGATATGAAACCTATTTATTATTATTTGTTCTTGATATTTATAATCATAGGAATGTTCTTGTGGTTTGTTTTATTAAATATAGCAGCACTTAAGGGAATAAAACGTTTAGAAATAAACAACAGTAGTATTTTTGGAAAAGCTATGATAGGTATTATGAGCTTGATTGGTATTGCTTTTATTGTCTATGGCTTTGTAATTTTTAAATTATATTCAGGAGTGGTCAAATGAAGGGGAATATTAGGTTTGAGATTAAGACAAAAGATACAATCGGAATTACATTAAAAATCTTAGAAAAGCTTTATGAAATGAAAATTGATCTAAGAGCTGCTGAGGTTTTTTCTGAAAAAGTATGTATAAAGATTGATGAGATTGATGATGAAAATAAGAAAAAGCTTATTGAGAAACTATATAGCATTCAAGAGGTCATAAAGGTTGAAGAGGTAGAACTTTTATCCTATGAAAAGAATGAAAGAAAACTTATTGCTATAATTGATGCTGTGGATGAAGGAATACTTGCAGTTAATAAAGAATACAAGATTGAAATATTCAATAGGTATTGTGAAAACCTATTTAAATGTAGCAAGGATGAAGTTGTTGGAAGTGATGTTAGAAGTATAATAAATAAAGATGCACCTATGCTGAGTTTATTTAAGGATGGAATACCTTATGATAACATTGAACAGATAGTTGATAGGGGAGAGTATAAAATCCACTATTTAACTTCAGGAAGGCCTGTTCTTGATGATGCAGGCAATACAATTGGGGCTGTTGCGTCAATTAAGGATATAAATAAGGCAATGGAGCTTGTTGAGGTTGTAAATACAATAAAAGATGGTGCTTTTTCAGAGATAATAGGTAAAAGCAGAAATATAGAATACGTAAAAAGAATTGCTGCATCAGTTGCAAAGACCTCATCTACAGTTCTACTTCTTGGAGAAAGTGGAACGGGCAAGGAGTTATTTGCTAAGGCAATTCACAGATTAAGCAATAGAGCAAACAACAAGTTTATTGTAGTAAATTGTGCTGCACTTCCAGAAAATCTGCTTGAGAGTGAACTTTTTGGGTATGTAGAAGGAAGCTTTACGGGTGCCTTAAAGGGAGGTAAAAATGGTATATTTGTTGAGGCGAGTGGAGGTACTTTATTTTTAGATGAAATAGGTGAGATGCCTCTAAAACTTCAGGCAAAGCTTTTAAGGGTTCTGCAGGAGGGAGTAGTAAGAAGAATAGGTTCAAGTGAAGAAGTAAAAATAGATGTTAGAATTATAGCTGCAACTAATAGAGATTTAGATAGTATGGTTAAAAATGGGCAGTTTAGGGAGGATTTATATTATAGATTAAGCGTAATGCCTATATACCTTCCACCACTTAGAGAAAGAAAGGACGACATACCTCTTCTTGTAAATTACTTTGTAGATAATTTAAATAAAAAATTCAATGGCAAGATTAAAAAAGTAGATATTAGTTTTATTGAAGAGTTAATGAAATACGATTGGCCTGGAAACATTAGAGAGCTTCAAAATGTGGTTGAAAGATCAATAATATTGTGTGAAGGGGATACTTTAACAAAGGATTTTATATACATAAACGTTGAAAAAATAGGGCAAAATGTAACTATGAATTTATGTGATGAGGAAATGTCTTTAGAAGAAATAGTTGCTCAGTGCGAAAAAGAGGCAATAAAGAGAGCAATAGAAAAATATAAAAGCTACAGAGCAGCAGCTAAGCATTTAGGAGTATCACATACAACTATTATGAACAAAATTAAAAAATATAAATTATACTAGTTGTAAAAATATATTTCCAAGTGTAAATATTAATTTACAAAAATTCAAGTTGAGTGTAAAAATAATTTTACAATAATTCTTAATCCTTTGAACTTTTCGTAATCTTATTTTGGCATCATTTTTGCTTTTATTTTTTTGAAAAAGTTCAAAGGAGGAAAACTTATGGATAGAGAGTTTGCAAAAAACATGGGATTTTCAACAAAGGCAATACATGCAGGAAATCACAAAAATGAGTTTGGAACTTTAGCAACTCCAATATACCAAACTGCAACATTTGTGTTTGATAGTGCACAGCAGGGAGGAAATAGATTTGCTGGTAAAGAAGAAGGATATATATATACAAGATTAGGTAATCCAACAGTTACTGTTCTTGAAGAAAAAATTGCAATACTTGAAGGTGGAGAGGCGTGTGTAGCTACTTCATCAGGAATGGGTGCAATATCATCAGCTCTTTGGACAGCATTAAAGGCTGGTGACCATGTAGTTGCAGCAGATACACTATATGGATGTACATTTGCATATTTAAGCCATGGACTTACTAGATATGGTGTAGAGGTTACTTTTGTAGATGCATCAAATCCTGAAAATATAAAAGAGGCTATGAGGCCTAATACAAAGGCTATATATATAGAAACACCAGCAAATCCAAACCTTAAGCTAATTGATATAAAGAAGGTTGCTGAAATTGCCCACAGTAAAGAAGACTGTATATTAATTGTAGACAATACATTCTGTACACCTTATATTCAAAGACCAATTGAACTTGGGGCAGACGTTGTTGTTCATTCTGCAACAAAGTTTTTAAATGGACATGGTGATGTTATTGCAGGTTTTGTAGTTGGAAGAAAGAGCTTCATTGATCAAGTAAGACTATATGGTATAAAGGATATGACAGGTGCATGTTTAAGCCCATTTGATGCATATTTGATTTTAAGAGGTTTAAAGACTCTAGAAATTAGAATGGAAAGACATTGTAGCAATGCAATGAAAGTGGCAAAATTCTTAGAAGAACACAAGGCTGTTAAAAAGGTATATTATCCTGGACTTGAAAGCTTTGAACAATATGAACTTGCTAAAGAACAAATGAAACTTCCAGGAGCAATTATAGCATTTGAATTAAATGGTGGAGTAGAAGAAGGTATAAAAGTATTAAATTCATGTAAAGTATGTACTTTAGCTGTAAGCTTAGGGGATGCAGAGACATTGATTCAACATCCAGCATCAATGACACATTCACCTTATACTAGAGAGGAGAGACTAAAGGCAGGTATATCAGATGGACTTATAAGACTTGCTGTTGGTCTTGAAAATGCTGAGGATATTATAGCAGATCTAAAGCAAGCTTTAGATGCTATAATATGAAATAAATATCTATAGAGGGGTAACACTAAAAAAGGAGCAGTAAATCTGCTCCTTTTTATCATGAAGGTCTTTTTAACTTTTTTTTAATGACTTAAGAAATGTATAGGTATATAATAACATTAGAGGTGGTAATATGTTGTATATATGGATAGTAGTTTCCTTAGCCGCAATTTTAATTGATGCCCTAACAAGCAGTTTCATTTTTTTTAGTTTTGCAGTAGGAGGAATAGGAGCTTTAATTCTTTTAATGTTTAACGCTTCAATTCAACTTCAGGTTATTGTCTTTATGCTCCTTAGTATAATTTCAATCCTTTGGGCTGCACCTTATGTAAGAAAAGTGCTTAAAAAGACTCCACCTGCCTTTAAGCCTATGGAACAAAACTATATAGGTAGAGTAATAAAAGCAGAAGAGGATATAACAGAAAAAACTCAGATAAAGTATGAAGGAATATACTGGTATGTTGTAAACCATGGAGAACCAATAAAAAGGGGTGATAAGTTTAAAATTAAAGGTATTGAAGGCAACAAATTAGTGGTTGAAAAATATGAGGAGGGGTTATAATGCAATATGTTTTAACCGTTGTACTTTTATTATTTGTTTTAATAATTCTTTTTTCAAGTATAAAGATAGTTAATACAGGGTATTTATATGTAGTTGAAAGGTTTGGTCAATTTCATAGAATACTTGAACCAGGTTGGCATATATTAATACCTTTTATTGATTTTGTAAGAGCTAAAGTTTCAACAAAACAGCAGATATTAGATATTGAACCTCAGTCTGTTATAACTAAAGATAATGTTAAAATTTCTATAGATAATGTAATATTCTATAAAGTAATGAACGCCAAAGATGCAATATATAATATAGAAAACTATAAATCAGGTATTGTTTATTCAACTATTACTAACATGAGAAACATTGTTGGTAATATGACATTAGATGAAGTTTTATCAGGTAGAGACAAGATAAATGCAGAATTATTAAGGGTTGTAGATGAGATAACTGATGCGTATGGTATAAAGATATTATCAGTTGAAATTAAAAACATAATACCACCAGCTGAAATACAGCAGGCTATGGAAAAGCAAATGAAGGCAGAAAGAGATAAAAGAGCAGCAATACTTCAAGCTGAAGGTGAGAAACAAAGTGCAATAGCAAGAGCAGAGGGACAAAAACAGGCTATGATACTCCAAGCAGAAGCAGAAAGAGAAGCTAATATAAGACGTGCAGAAGGTATGAGAGAGGCACAGCTTCTTGAAGCTGAAGGTAAAGCTATGGCTATGGAAAGAATAGCTCAGGCTCAAGCTGAAGCAATAAGAAGAGTTAATAAAGCAATACATGAATCTAATACAGATGAAGTAGTAATTGCTCTAAAGCAGGTTGAAGCACTTCAGGAGATGGCTAAAAACCCAGCAAACAAGCTTATACTTCCAAATGAGGTTATTTCAACACTTGGTAGTATATCTGCAGTTGCTGAAATGTTAAAGAAGGACAAATAGAAATAGGCTATTTAGATTTTGCTATAATAAGTAGCTGAAACATTTATTTGGTAAAGCCCCATGTAAAGTTTATAAAGCTTTACATGGGGTAAATATATATAATTAAAGGATCTAAGTGTACAATAGGCATTTATTGTTGCTATAATATGTTTATTGTAATATAATTAACAATGATATTATTAGTGGGAGTGGAAGATTAGGCCATGATTAAGTTTTACAATAGAAAAAAAGGTACATATGAAATAGAAAAGGTAGCAGCTGATAGAGCATTAAAATGGATTTATGGTTCAAGGCTTGTAGGGGCAGGATTATTGCATTTTTTAATAAAGAGAAAAATAGCATCTAGATTTTATGGTTTTTATTGTGATTTACCAACGAGCAAAAAAAAGATAGATAAGTTTATAAGAGAATTTGATATAGATATAGATAGATTTGAAGTGCCTGAAGGAGGATTTAAAAACTTTAATGAGTTTTTTTATAGAAGGCTTAAGAAAGATAAGATAAAAATAGAAAAGGATAAGAATATATTAATTTCTCCTTGTGATGGTAAGGTTCTTGCTTATCAAGATATTGATATAGATATGATTCTTCAGGTTAAAGATATAACTTATTCCTTAAGAGAATTGATAAGTGATGATGAAGTAGCTAAACAATATGATAAAGGAACTTGCTTAATATTTAGACTTTGTCCATCGGATTATCACAGATTTCATTTTGTAGATGAGGGCAAGTGTGAGAAAACAAGAAAAATCAAAGGATGTTATTATTCTGTAAACCCTGTTGCACTTGATAGAGTAGAAAAGTTATTCTGTGAAAATAAGAGGGAGTGGAGTATTTTTCATTCCAAAAATTTTGGAGATATATTGTATGTAGAAGTTGGAGCTACATTTGTTGGTTCAATTGTTCAAACATATAAGCCCAATGTAGATGTATCAAAAGGAGATGAAAAAGGATATTTTAAATTTGGAGCATCAACCATAATATTGTTTTTAAAAGAAAATACTGTTGAAATTGATGAGGATATATTAGAGCAGACATCAAAGGGGTTTGAAACTAGTGTATCTATTGGAGAAAGAATAGGTATAAAAAAGGAAGGCTAGAGCCTTCTTTTTTTATTTTCAAAAATTTAAAGAATTTTTAAAAAATATTTTTTCTAAATTAAAGATAAACAAAGCCTATAACAGCAACTTGAAGGAAAGGGTATATATTATTGCATTAATAAAAAGCTATAATTTTTAAAAGTCAATTAATGGGATTAATTAAGTTTCACAAATTTGTATTCTAAATTTAATGGGAGTAAAATTGTTTTATGATAAATAGGGGGTGGGATGATGGATGAAAATATTGAAAGAGTTATACAAAACATAATCCACATAGATAGAAGTGCAGCTGAACTTAGGAAAAAAGTTGAGGACGATCTAATTAGAAAAAGATTGGAACTAGATGATAAGGTAGAGCTATTAAAGTATGAAATACTTCAAAAAAAGGAAGAAGAACTTAATATTTTAAAAGAGCAGGAGATAAAAAATATTCAGAAGGAAGAGCAGAGGATTATAGAAGGTTATACAGAAAAATCTAAAGAACTAGAAGATAAATATAATAAGATAAAAGAAATTTTTTTAAAAGATATATACCAAAATATTCTGTTTTTGGAAGATAGGTGATATATATGCCTAATTATAATGTTATAAATGCAAAAGTTCACAGTATACTAGGAAGAAGACTTTTACATGAAGATTATAGAAATCTTTCAAGACTTAGTGGAACTTATGATATTGCTGGATATTTAAGTAAAAACACAGATTACTCAAAATATATTGAAATAAATAATACGCCTGATATTCATAGAGATGATTTAGAGAGGATGTTAAAAAAGGTATTAGTTTATTATATAGATAAATTTGATAATTATTTTAATGGTGAATACAGGGATTTTTTTATGACTTTTTATCTAAAATATGAAATCTATGATTTAAAAAAAATAGCAAGGCTTATTCACATAGATGGAGAGCTTTCTACATTAAAGAATTATTTGGTGTTTGTTGACTATTACAAAAATATCCATGCTGATCAAATAGTAAAGGCTAAATCAATTGCAGAATTGATAGAGCTTTTAAATGGCTCAATTTATTATCCATATTTAAAAAATTTGGTAGATGGAAATAAGGAAGAAAATCTGTTTAGATTTGAAATGGCACTGGATAAGGCGTATTTTGTTATTCTTTTAAAGAAGATAAAAAAACTATCAAAAGAAGATATAAAGGCTTTTTATAATATTTTTGGTCCTATAGTTGATATGTTGAATATACAGTGGATATATAGAGGAAAAAAATTCTTTAAAATGTATCCTGATGAACTTTTCAATTACACAATAGAAGGATATGGTAAGTTAAATTATAAATTGCTGAAGGATCTATGCTATACAAAAACAATAGAAGAACTAGAAGAAAAAATAAAAAGAACAGAATACTCATTTTTAATTAAGGGGGATGATATGCAGGATATATATATGGAAAGAAGAATGAATAGATATATTTACTATAAAGCAATAAAAACAATTAGAAAAAATAAAAAAGACATATCCAGTGTTTTAGCATTGATGCAGATTATTGAATTTGAAATAAGGGATATTATATCAATTACTGAGATGGTAAGGTATAGGATTGACAGCAGCCAAGTTGGTGATTTTTTGATTAAGGCTGTTTGATGTGGGGTGGTTGTATGGCAGTTGCTAAAATGGAGTTTATAAACATTATAGGCCACATGGATTCTTTAGAAGATGTAGCTAAGAAAATAGTACTTTCACAAGCAATTCATCCTGTAAATGCTATGACAGAAATAAGTGAAAATCATTTTCCAATAATGAGAGCTAAAGATGAAGTTGATGCTCTAATTGATTATAACTACATAAGGCAGTATCAGTCTAATTTAGATTTAAGCGAAATAAGAAAAATTTATGATGAACTTTGTGCTATTTTCGACATAAAGAAAAGGTATAAAAAGAATGTAGTAGAAGAAGAATACGTATTTTTAGATGATTTAAATAGGATAGAGCAGATTTACGAAGAAGTAAAAGAAGAGATAAGTATATTAAATTCATTAGAAAATGAGTATAGGGAGATAGAGGAACTCGAAAATTATATGAGTTATATTAAAAATGTTAATGTCAATTTTGGTGATTTGTTTAATATGAAATTCATTAAGTTCATTATGGGTAAAGTTTCTAATTACAATATGGAAAAGCTTAAAAATAACTATGAAAATATTCCGGCAATAGTTTTAAAATTAGACAAGAACCAAGAAAGTACAAAGATAATGATTTTTATGCCTAAAATGGTTGAGCTAGAAGTAAGGCGTGTATTATCTTCACTTGAGTTTGAAGAGTTTAATGTTAATTTCAAGTTTCATGGAAGTCCCAATGAATGGATTAAAGAGATAAAAGCTAGAAAAAAGGAAATTGAAAAGGAACTGGTTATTAGAAAAAATAAGCTTAAAGAAATAAAACAAGAACATATAAATTTTATTGATGTTTTCTACTCAAAACTTTTAATGCAGATAAAGATAGAAGAATTAAAATCCCAAATGGGATGTACTAATGAATTTTTTTATATGAGTGGTTGGATACCTAGATTCAGAAAGAAAACTTTATCTAAATACTTAGGAGACTTAGAGAGTAAACTTATTATTATTTACAAACAAGATGATGAATTAAGAGAAGGATTAGAGCCACCAACTTATATTTTTAATGGATTTTTGTTAAGACCGTTTGAATCTGTAGTAAAACTTTATGGAGTACCATCTTATAAAGAACTAGATCCAACTGCTTTTGTAGGATTAAGCTATATGTTTTTATTTGGAGCAATGTTTGGTGATGTAGGACAGGGGTTAGTTCTTCTACTTTTAGGTCTTCTACTTGAGAAGAAAAAAAGAAGGCCAAATTTAGGTGGGGTATTGGCAAGGTTAGGAATAAGTTCAACTTTGTTTGGATTTTTATATGGAAGTGTATTTGGATTTGAAGATATTATAGATGCGGTATTAGTTAGGCCTATGGCAAGTATAGATAAGGTTCTGATTTGGGCAGTAGGTATTGGAGTATTTCTATTGAGTGTCGGTTTTCTATATAACTTAGTAAACTGTTTTATAAAAAAGGATATTGAAAATGGGATTTTTAGTAGAAATGGACTAGCGGGATTAATATTCTATTGGTTACTTTTATATTTGGTTGTTGCTACAGTAAGAGGAGTAGAAACTATCGTACCGAGATCTTTAATAACTGTGTTATTGATATTGCTTTTAGTTTTAATGCTTTTGAAGGAACCATTATCAAATTTAATAAAAGGTATCAAACCATTATATAGCGAATCTAAGGCGGATTATTATATTGAAGGTGGATTTGGAGTACTTGAAACACTACTTAGTATGCTTAGTAACACACTTTCTTTTATAAGAGTTGGTGCATTTGCAATTAACCATGTAGGACTTTTTATAGCCTTTGAAACATTAGCAGAGATGATGGGAAATCATTTTGAAAGTATTTTAATGATTATTTTTGGTAATGTAGTAATAATCGGTTTAGAAGGCTTAATAGTGTTTATTCAAGGGTTAAGGCTAGAATACTATGAGCTCTTTAGTAAATTCTTCAGCGGAACAGGATATGAGTATAATCCGATAAAATTATAAAAAGGGGGAATTTTTATGTATCTATTTTTAACATTAGCAATCTTAATAGTAGTATCAACAATTTCAATTGGTGTTGTAAAGCTATTTAAAAATGAAGTTATAAACACAGCTGGGGTTAGAAGGGCAATTAAGACAAATCTACTATCCTTTGTTCCAGTATTGACAGGGCTTATTATTACAATGATACCACAGGTTGCTCATGCTGCAAGCACTAATCCTTCATCAGGATTAGGATTTTTGGCAGCTGGATTAAGTACAGGCCTTGCAGCTATTGGAGCAGGTTATGCGGTAGGTTCAGTAGGTTCATCAGCTTTAGGTGCTGTTTCTGAAGATCCAAAGATACTAGGAAAAACACTTATTTTTGTTGGTTTGGCAGAAGGAATTGCTATATATGGGCTTATAATTTCTATAATGATTTTGGGAAGATTATAGGAAGTGATTATATGAATATGTACTTAATTTCAGATAATAGAGAAACTTTAGTAGGTTTGAGGTTGGCAGGGATAAAAGGAGAAATTGTTTATAAAAAAAGTGAAGCACAAAATGCATTAAGAAGAGCTCTAGATAATAAGAATATTGGTATTATTATTTTTACTGAAAAAGCTGCGAAGTTAATAAAGGATGAGATCATAGAAATAAAACTAAAAAGACCCTATCCTCTTATTGTAGAAATTCCTGATAGACATGGTTCGGATAAGGATAATGACTACATTTTAAACTATGTTAGAAATTCAGTTGGTATCAAAGTATGAGGTGATTTATATGATAACCATTGAAGAAAAAATAAATTTATTTACAAAAATAGTTTATGAAAAGGTTGAAAAGGAAAATAAAGAAGCAATAAAAAAGTTTGAGGAAGAATATGTGAAAATAATAGATCAAAAAAGAGAGGAGTTTAAAAAAAGAGCGGAGGAGTTAGAGTATAAAACAGCTAGTGAAATTGAAAAAATAAAGGTTCAGACTTTATCAAAGGCTCATATAAAAGGTAAAAGAATGCTTTTAGAAACTAGAAACAAAATTTATAACACAGCATTGAAGGATATAATAGATTTCGCAAAACAAATTAATAATAGCATAGCATATAGAGAGTATTTTTCTGACAAATTGAATAAATTGATAAATAACTATGACATACAGGAAGCACATATTATAATTACTCAGGCCGATTGGAATTTGTGGTATAAAGATCTGCAAATAAAATCTAATAAAAATTTAAGTGTTGAGTTTGATGATAATATAATAGGTGGTTTTATTTTGGTTGATAAGCAAAACAATGTAAAATATGATTTTTCGATAAGTAATCTAGTTGAAGCAAATAGAGAAAAAATAGGAGAAAAATTATTCTCTCTATTATAGGTGGTGGGAAAATGGAGGGTTCAAAAGGTAAAGTTATTTATGTAAATGGTCCTGTAGTAAAGGCAATAAATATGAAGGACTTTAAGATGAGGGAAATGGTAACAGTCGGAGAAAAGAAATTAATAGGAGAAGTAATTTCTATTGATGAAGATTTAGGTACAATACAGGTTTATGAGGATACAACAGGCTTGAAAGTAGGAGATGATGTTATATCAACTCAAAAGCCTCTTTCGGTTACTTTAGGTCCAGGAATTGTGGGAAATATATTTGATGGAATACAGAGACCCTTAAATATTATTTTTGATAAGTCAGGTAATTTTATTAAAGAAGGTATAGGACTTGAAACAATTGATAAAACGAAAAAATGGTATGTTAAATTTACTGTAAAAGAGGGTGAATATTTAAAGGGTGGAGATATTTTTGGTATTGTTGAAGAGACACCTTTAATAAAGCATTATTTAATGGTTCCACCTAATGTAGAAGGTAAAATTTTAGAGATTAAAGAAGATGGGGAATATAGCTTAGATACGATACTTATTAAATTAGATAATGGACAAGAACTTAAGATGTACCAAGAATGGCCGGTTAGAATTCCAAGGCCTGTTAAAGAGAGGTTACCAATTCAAAAGCCTCTTATTACAGGCCAAAGAGTTATAGATACATTTTTCCCAATTGCAAAGGGAGGTACAGCTGCTATCCCAGGAGGATTTGGTACTGGAAAAACAATGACTCAGCATCAGCTAGCTAAATGGTCAGATGCAGACATTATTGTGTATATAGGATGTGGTGAAAGAGGAAATGAAATGACTGAAGTTTTGGAGGATTTTCCTAAACTTATAGATCCATCATCTAATCTTCCATTAATGAATAGAACAATACTTATTGCAAATACATCTAATATGCCGGTTGCTGCAAGAGAAGCATCTATTTATACAGGAATAACAATAGCAGAATATTTTAGAGATATGGGGTATAATGTTGCGGTTATGGCAGATTCAACTTCAAGATGGGCAGAGGCTTTAAGAGAAATTTCAGGAAGACTTGAAGAAATGCCTGCCGAAGAAGGATACCCTGCCTACTTACCTTCAAGATTAGCAGAATTCTATGAAAGAGCAGGATATGTTAGAACGTTAAATGACAAAGAAGCATCAGTTACAATAATTGGCGCTGTATCTCCAGCAGGCGGGGATTTTTCAGAGCCTGTTACCCAAAATACAAAGCGCTTTGTTAGTGCTTTTTTAGGATTGGATAGAAAACTTGCATATTCTAGACATTACCCTGCAATAAACTGGCTTTCAAGTTATAGCGGATATATTACACAACTTGAAGAATGGTATAGGCAAAACGTTGCAGAAGATATGTTAAATTTAAGGGCAGAAATGATGAAGGTTTTGCAGGAGGAAAGTAAGCTTCAAGAAACTGTAAAATTAGTTGGAGAAGATGTTCTGCCAGATGAACAAAGACTAATCTTGGAGATAGCAAAGCTTATAAAGGTAGGGTATCTACAACAGAATGCATATCATAAGGAAGATACATTTGTTCCTTTAAATAAACAGTACATGATGCTTAAAGTTATTTATAGTTTTTATAAATTTGCAAAGGAAGCTGTTAAAGTGGGTGTACCTATATCAGTTATAAAAAATAGCAATCATTTTTATAAAATTATAAAAATGAAGTATGAAATACCGAATAATTTTGGTGACAGTTTTGATAAGTTTATTAATGATATAAGTGAATACTTTACCAATTTAATTAAAGAATATGAGGGTGATTAAAATGTATAAAGAATATTTAAGCCTAAAAAAAATCGAAGGCCCTCTTATTGTTGTAGAAGGGGTTAAGGGTGTATCTTATAATGAAATGGTAGAAATAAAATTGAAAGATAAAATAAAACACGGTAAAGTTGTTCAGTTAAATGGAGATATTGCAGTTATTCAAGTTTTTGAAAACACTTCAGGTATGTCAGTAAGGGATATTTCAGTAAAATTTACTGGAAAACCACTTGAGATAAAATTGTCAAGGGAAATATTGGGAAGGATTTTTAATGGAATAGGTGAACCAATTGATGGTGGAGGACCTATATTTAATGGAATAAAATTAGATGTAAATGGAAG
The DNA here is from genome assembly GCF_000430995.1 of Thermobrachium celere DSM 8682. Classification (GTDB taxonomy): domain Bacteria; phylum Bacillota; class Clostridia; order Clostridiales; family Caloramatoraceae; genus Thermobrachium; species Thermobrachium celere. The sequence continues at coordinate 1,434,283 of NZ_HF952018.1, read as the reverse complement.
TCCTATAAATCCAGTTGCAAGAAGATACCCAAGAAATTATATTCAAACTGGCATTTCAGCAATAGATACATTAACAACTTTAATTAGAGGTCAAAAGCTTCCTATTTTTTCAGGTAATGGATTACCTCATAATCAAATAGCAGCACAAATTGTAAAACAAGCAAGAGTTGCTGAAGGAGAAGGGGAATTTGCTGTTGTTTTTGCTGCTATGGGAATAAAACATGATGATGCCCATTATTTTATAAAGGCTTTTCAAGATGCTGGGGTTTTAGACAGGGTTGTTATGTTTATGAATTTAGCAGATGATCCAGTTGTTGAAAGAATAGTAACTCCAAGATGTGCACTTACTGCAGCAGAATACTTAGCCTTCTATGAAAATATGCATATTTTAGTTATAATGACAGATATTACAAGTTATTGTGAAGCTTTAAGAGAAATATCAGCTGCAAGAGAAGAAGTTCCTGGAAGAAAGGGATATCCAGGGTACTTGTATTCTGACCTTGCAAGTCTTTATGAAAGGGCAGGTATGGTCGAAGGATCAAAGGGTTCAATTACACAAATACCAATTTTAACTATGCCTAACGACGATATAACGCATCCTATTCCAGATTTGACGGGGTATATAACTGAAGGTCAGATTGTTTTAAGCAGAGAAATATATCAGAGGAATATTTATCCTCCAATTAATATTTTGCCTTCACTATCAAGACTTATGAAGGATGGAATTGGAGAAGGATATACAAGAGCTGATCATCCAGACGTAGCAAATCAAATTTTTTCATCCTATTCTAAGGTTCAGGAAGTAAAGGCTCTATCTCAAGTAATAGGAGAAGATGAACTTTCAGAGATTGATAAGAAATATTTAGAGTTTGGAAATGCATTTGAATATAGATTTTTAAAACAGTCCTTTGATGAAGATAGAGATGTTAAAGAAAGCTTAGATATTGCTTGGGAAATACTATCAATACTTCCTAAGAACGAACTAGATAGAATTAACCCCAAATTTATCGATGAATATTATAGAGGGTGATTAGATGGAGATAATTGCACCAACAAAGTCAAATCTAATGAGTGCAAAGGCTACTTTAGAGTTTTCAAAAAAGGGATATGAACTTTTAGATCAAAAGAGAAATGTGCTTATAAGGGAAATGATGGGGTATGTTGGTAAAGCAAAGGATATACAAGAAGAAATAAACAAAAAATTTCAAGAGGCATATGAGGCATTAAGAATGGCAAATATAACAATGGGTGTTTCAACAGTTGAGGATATATCCCATACAGTTCCAGAGAATGGATGTTTCAATTTGCTTTTTAAAAGTGTTATGGGAGTAGAAGTACCAATAATTAGATATGAAAAAAAACAAAAGGAAGCAACCTACAGCTTTTATCAGACAAATACTGCTATGGATATAGCCTTTAGCAAATTTTCTGAGATAAAGTATTTAATTATGGAGTATGCTGAAGTTGAAAATGCAGTGTTTAAACTTGCAATGGAAATAAAAAAGACTCAAAAGAGAGCCAATGCACTACAAAATATTCAAATACCAAAGTATGAAGAAATGGTAAAATACATACAGGATGCCCTAGAGGAAAAAGATAGAGAGGATTTCTTTAGATTGAAGGTGGTAAAAAAGAAAAGTCAAAAGAAGAAAAAGAAAATATAAAGTTTTAGACTAGTAATTTTGATAAAATAAAGCCCCATGATGAAAAAGTCCATTCATGGGGCTTTAAAAATAAATTTACATTATATAGTAGTTAAATATTTATGGATTTTTTTATTGCACGTTTATAGGTTGGGTTATAATCTGTCCAAGCATCTGTACCTGTATCTCTTTCTATTGCAAGGTGGAAGGCATTTATTTCAGCGCTTGACTTATCAGCGTTATGTACTGCTATTGCTTCAATTGTCATTGGTAAAACCGGTGAGCCCATTTCTAAGGTTCCGTGATGAGATAGAATACAGTGTTCTATCTCATATTTTATTTGATTTGGGAAGTCTGGTATTTTAGATATAAAGCTATTCAATATCTCAACACCAATATTTATGTGTCCTATAAGTTTTCCTCTAGTTGTATATTTGTTTTCAGGAAAATCAGAAAGCTCTGCTATTTTACCAATATCGTGTAACAAGGCTGATGCAACAGCTATGTCGTAGTTGACATATGGAAAAACTTGTGTAAAATTAATTACAATTCTAGCAACTTCTAGTGTATGCTGAGCAAGTCCTCCTACATATGCATGATGTATTTCTGCTCCTGCTGCTTTTTTAAAAAATGCATTCTTAATTGTGTCGTTAGTAAATATATTATTTAACAACTGTTTTATATGTATATTATTGATTGTATTTATTATTTCAAATAGGCTTTTTTCCATCTCATCTGAATTTAAATAGCATGATGGAATTACTTTATTAATTAAGTCTTGACTAGGATTTTCAATCTTTTCTATCTTGTTAATATGTATTTGAATAGTTCCTTTAAAATCCTTTGCCACACCTGTTATGTATGCTAAACAACCAGGGTTAATTTTATCTCCTATTTCTGGGCTGTCGTTCCATATTTTTGCATCATAGCTTTTAATTCCATAGCTTATTTGAAGATGATAATATCCTTTATCATTTTGTCCTACCTTTTTATCAATTTTTCTTACTACAACAGGTTGATTTTCTATTTTTTCATTAGGATATAAACTAAGCATAAAATCACCTCGTTAATATTATACATGAAATTAATAAATATTACACATAAATATTTAAAATGGAGGGGAAATAATGGAGAGAACATTAGTGTTGATTAAACCAGATGGAGTAGAAAGAGGATTGGTTGGTGAAATAATAAAGAGATATGAAATGAAGGGGTTGAAGATTAAAGAGCTAAAATCTCTAGTTCCAACAAGGGAGCTTGCTGAAAAACATTATGAAGAACATAGGGGGAAGGAGTTTTTTGAGGATCTAATAAATTACTTAACTTCTGGTATGGTAATTGCAATGATTTTAGAAGGTGAAAATGCAATTAAATGTGTTAGAAATATAAATGGTGCTACAAAATATCAAGATGCACTTCCTGGTACAATTAGGGGAGATTTTGCTTATAAAGATACATATAATCTAGTTCATGCATCTGACTGCCAAGCTTCAGCAGAAAGAGAGATTGCACTTTGGTTTAAATAGTGCCACCCAAGTGAAATGTGAAATTATCCACAAAATGTAAAAAGCCTTGGTAATTTTACCAAGGCTTTTGGTCTGGGTGACTGGACTTGAACCAGCGACCTCAAGAACCCCATTCTTGCGCGCTACCATCTGCGCCACACCCAGATGTAATTGTCAAATATATTATAAAACTTTTTTAAAAATAAATCAACACCTATACAAGAAATAGATATAAAGGAAAGATGAATTTATTTTTTTATTTTGCTAATTTTTAGTTGTATTTTATAACTCACAATAGTATAATTATTAATGTAAAATAAATAAAAGCAGACGCTAGGGGAGCCTTTGGCTGAGAGGAAGGCAAACAAGCCTTCGACCCTTAGAACCTGAACTGGGTAATGCCAGCGAAGGGAAGCGGAAGAGAACTCCTTTTTGCGTCTGTAAAAAAGGAGGTTTTTTTATGAATTTTTTTAATGGTCTCAATTTAAAAATTATTGTATGGTCAATTTTAGCCCTTTTGGTGGCAGTATCAATCATTTTAAACAAGTCCCCAAAGGAAAAGAAATTTGATACGAAAAAATTAACTACAGCAAGTCTATGCATAGCCCTATCATTTGTTTTATCCTATATTAGAATATTTAAACTTCCACAGGGTGGATCAATAACATTAGGGAGTTTAATACCTATATTCATTTTTGCTTATATTTATGGTGCTAAAGATGGAATATTAGTTGGAGCAGTTTATGGTGTTTTACAATTTATACAGGAACCATATATTGTACATTGGGCTCAAGTATTAATAGATTATCCACTTGCATTTGGAGCATTGGGGCTTGCTGGACTATCTAAAAAAAGTTTACCAATAGGAATGGTTTTAGGTGGTTTTGGAAGGCTATTTTTCCATGTGATTTCGGGTGTAATATTTTTTGCCTCTTATGCACCAGAAGGGCAAAACGTATTTGTGTATTCATTTATATATAATTTAACTTACCTCATGCCAGATTTAATATTATGTGTTGTAATTGCGTTTATACCTCAGTTTAAAAAGGCTGTAAAAACATTAGAAGCAAGGATATAAAGGCTGTCAGTTAGCTGACAGCCTTTTTTAAATGAATTTATAAAATCATAAAGGACAAAAGAGGAGGCGCTTATTTAAGTACTTTTATACTAATTTGAATTATAAAGTTTTATAATGTAGTTCAAGTAAACTTTTAAATTTTTTAGTATTTCACTTGAGATACCTATTCTATAATCAATATCCTTTACTTGTATTCCAAACAATGTTGTTTTTTTGTTTTTATAGAATACCAAGTCGTGTTGAAGTATTGGAGATGAATAAAATTCAAAATTATTAAAAATAACAATATCTCCTGGATTTAGATCAAAATTAACTGCATCTACAATTATTAGCTGTTCAGAATTATTAATTACTTCATTAATTAAAGATATATCTGTTTCACAAATTATGCAGTTAATTCCTTTTTTCTTAAGTAGATGTCCAAGGATTATACCTATTCCGTCATCACCCATTAATATATTACCTATGCATAAAATAGTTTTCATTTAAAAATTCCCCATTTTTACTTACTAAATGAGTCGCACAGGATACACATGGATCAAAGGAATGAACTATTCTAATTATTTCAATAGGATTATTTATGTCTTCTATATAAGTTCCTATTAATGCTTTTTCTAATGGGCCCTTAACATTATTATATGTTGGCGAGAGATTAAATGCTGATGGTGTTATTATGTTATATTTATAAATTTTCTTATCCTTTATTTCAACATTATGATATAATGCTCCACGTATTGTATCTGTTATACCTACTCCAATTCCATCTATAAAATCTGTTTTTGTTTCATTTTGATTTATTGTGACTAAGTTAAGCATTTCATTTAACCTTTCAGCAATCAGTTTAGCTTCATAGACTCTAGCTTTTATTCTGTTTAATGTAGAACTTTTAATCCACCCACTTCTTATGGATTGCCTTGCAAGTGGTCCAACCTCAACAGGAAGGTCTATATACCTTGGTGCATTTATAAAAGATATGTCATCCTGAACTTCATATTCTTTTAAATTATTTAAATCTAAATTGCAAAGTTCTTTATTAATTAAAGCACCGCTTTTACAAATAGTAAATTCAGGTGTATCTTCAAATAGACCAAAGCTTATATAATTTCCTCCTGTATCTCCTAACTTATTATATTCATCGTAATACTTTTCAATTATCTGGTAATCATCAATCATAATATTAGTAAATTCAAGTAGTTCCTTTGAAATTTCAACTGCCTTTGAAAATTCATAAAGATTTAGTTTAGAAGTTACACCTCCAAATACAATTCCATGGTTGTGGGGGGCTTTACCACCAAAAATACTTAAACCCTGATGTGCAAGTGTTGAATAATATAGGGATTTTATATAGTTTTCATTTATTTTATTTTCTAACTCCTTTGGAACTTTGCTATTTATTTTTTCACCTTCTACATTTATAAAGTCTGGAACTGAAAAAAGATAAAAATGTCTTATATGATTTTGAAGTATATCAAAACCATGAATTATATTTCTAACTAGTTTAGAATTGAAGCTAATATCAATCTTTGAACAATCTTCTAATGCACGGCTTGATGCTATACTATGAGCTGAGGAACATATGCCACATATTCTTTGGGTTAAATAAATAGCATCAAGCGGATGTCTGTTGATTAGAAGTTTTTCAAATCCACGAAACATGGTTCCTTTACATTTTGCATCTATGACAACATTATTATCAATTTCAAGTACTATTGTTAAAAAACCACTTATTCTAGTTATAGGGCTTAAAATTATCTCCATATTATTTCATTCCTCCTTAAAAAGTGTGTAATTTGGAAAGTCTTTAGATGTACAGCCTATGCATTGTGAATTTACTCCAATAGGCCACTTAATATATCCATTCCATTTTGTATATGGGCAGGGGGCTTTAGTAGAAGGGCCAACACAACCTATTTTTAAATAGCATCCTATATCTCCAACTTTTTTTGCAAATATATTTCTTTCAAAGAAAGTTCTTCTCTCGCAAAAGTCATGCACAGTGTTACCATATAGATATATAGGCCTTCCAAGTGGATCAAGTTCAATAGCCTTATTTTCTAAAAGACTTAAAAGAAGGGATGCCATCCAATTACCAGATACAGGACATCCAGGCATTTTTATTATCATTTTATTTGGGATGACTTCGCTTAATGCTTTAGATTCGGATATGTTGGGATCTGATGCAGATATACCTCCAAAACATGAACAAGTTCCAGCAGATATTATATATTTGGCGTTTTCTGATGCTATTTTTACGGCTTCTAGTGCAGTAACATATTGATTATTGTAGTATCCAATTATGTTATATTTTCCATTTTCTCTTGTTGCAATTGCACCTTCAACAACAAGAATATAATTTCCATTTTCAACAGTTTTAAAAAAATCTTCCATTGCTGCTTCCCCATATGGGTACATATCGCTATTACTAAAGGTTATATTTATTTTTTGTTTTAAAAATCCAAATGAAGGGTTTTGACTGTTTAAAAAAGATATGATATTTCCTGAACAACCATTTGCTTCAAGCCAAATGAGTTCCATATACCTTCTCCTTCTAATAATTTCTAATACATAATAGATTTTATGAAGTATATACTTTATGTATTCGACGAATAGTAAAAATCTTGTGAGAAAAAATAAATTATAGGAAGGAGTGATACTATGCAAGAAATTTTTAAAAGAAGAAGTATAAGAAAATATCAATCAAAGCCAGTTGAAAAGGAAAAGATCGACGAATTATTGCGTGCAGCTATGGCAGCTCCATCAGCTGGAAATGAACAGCCTTGGCATTACATAGTTATAGACGATAGAAATATATTAAACAATATTGCAAATACACATCCTCATGCAGCAATGTTGAAGGAAGCACCTGTTGGAATATTAGTTTGTGGTGACTTGACAAAGGAAAAATATGAAGGCTTTTGGGTTCAAGATTTATCAGCTGCTACACAAAACATGCTCTTGCAAGCAGTAAGCCTAGGTTTAGGAACTGTGTGGATAGGAGTATATCCAAATGAAACAAGGGTAAATGAGCTTATAAAGATGTTTAATTTACCTGCAAATATTATTCCATTTTCTATTGTTGCAGTAGGATATCCAGATGAATATAAAGATGAGGTAGATAGATTTGATGCAAGTAGGATTCATTATAATAAATGGTAAAATTTAAAATACTTATCACCATGAATAGCTTTCATAAAAATAATAATTAGAGGCTATTCATGGTGATTATTTTTATAAACTTAAATAATTATTAAAAAATATAAGAAAAATGTTTACAATGTAATATAAAGATAATATAATATACTATGCATACCATAATGGGGTATATAATGGAGGTGTATAATATGGAAATAAAGATTACTCAGTCAGCTGCTGAAGAGTTGAAGAAAAAGTTAGAAGGAAAAGATCAAACATTAGGAGTAAGAATATTTATAGCTGGCATTGGATGAGGTGGCCCAAGCTATGGTCTTGCTCTGGATGAGCAGAAGAAAACAGACAATGTTTATGAGGTTGAGGGAATTAAGGTATTGTTTGATAAGGAACTATCAAGATATTCAAAGGGATTTGTAATTGATTACAGAAATTCTTTCTTTGGAAAGAGATTTGTAGTAGAGCAACTATATGGTAGAAGTGGATGTTCATGCTGATATAAAAGGTCTTGGCTTAAGGTAAGAATCCTTAAGCCAAGACCTTTAAAATTTAAATAGATCGTTTTTTACTTTTTTAAATATTGGAGGTAAATTCATTGTTATAACTTTTCCTTCAAGATATTTTAGATTGCCGCCAACATTTTTAAATATGATTTTATTAGCAACAAGAAGTTGGTGCTTTAAACCAAATTTATTAAAGAAGAAACTATTGAATTTTCTATTACCGTATTTTGGATCTCCAACAATAGGATTTCCCAAGTGTAATAGATGGGCTCTGATTTGATGGCTTCTCCCGGTTACTAGGTCTATTTCAATAACTGATGCAATACCGACTGATTCAACATTTAAAACCTTTGTAATTATTTCTTTTGCATTTTTAATCTTTTTATCTGTTATAGTTACTTTATTGTTTCTTTCGTTTTTAACTATGTACCCCTTATATTCCCCTTCTTTTATTTTTCCCTTAACTAGTGCTGTGTAAATTTTCTGTATACCTCCAAGTCTTATAGCTTCATTTATTTGTCTTAATGCTTCATAGTTTTTAGCAAATATAACTAGACCTTCTGTATTCCTATCTAATCTATTACAAGGAGAAGGGGCAAATGTTTTTTCGTTTTCAGGATTATATTCTCCCTTATCAAATAGGTATGCCCATACTTCATCTGTTAAGGTTATTTCCTTTCCCTCATCTGGATGAACAAGCAAATCTGGTCTTTTTTCAACAACTAATATATTTTCATCTTCATAAGCCACTTTTAAATCATAATCAATCTCTAAAAATTTTTTAGTTTCTTTGTTTTTTGTACTTTCTACTTCGATATCAAGATTTAAAATATCTCCTTCATTAAGTATGTACTTTTCATTTCTTTTTTGATTATTAACTTTAACTTCACCTTTTCTAATGGATTTATATATAGCACCTAGTGACATTTCCTTTAAATATTTTCGTAAAAATTTATCAAGTCTTTGGCCAGCTTCATTTTTTGTGATAACTATTTCCTTCATAACATCACCTCATGAGTTGTAGTACATTTTATATTATATATATTATCGTCATTAGTCAACAAAAAAATTAACTTTAAGCAGATTTTATATTTATTTATCATATATATTAGTAAAAAATTAATTGGTGATAATATGAAAGATAGAATTATAAAATTGCTTATTGTTTCTTTAATTGTTTACATTGCTTATATAAATTATTATACGACAGCTCTGCAATTAGTATTTACTTATAAAATGGACAGGGTTGAGGTGAACAAATTAAAGTCAATAAAATATCATGTTCTTACAGAGAGCTTTAGTGAAAGTCAGGGGAAATTTGTTAAGCATCAGGATGTATATTTTGTTTATCCATATAAGTTAAGAATTGATACCTTTACAGATATAAAAACTATAGAAATATATAATGATGAAAAACACTATTACTATGACGATAATACAAACAAAATTAGAGTGAAACAAGCTTTTCCACCAGATGAACCTTATGTAATTGAGATTATTAAAAAGGTTTCGGAAGTGGTTGATTCAGGAAGATATGAGTTTTTTGGTTATGAGGAAAAAAATAACTTGAAAATGGAGGTTTTAGGCATTAAGAATAATATAGATCAAAATAGTTATATGCATAAAATATGGATAACAGAAATAAATGGAATTTTATTGCCAATAAAAGAAGAATATTTTATTAATGGTCAAGTAGTAGAAAAAAGTGAATTTACATACGAAATTGTTAATGATAGTATAGATAAAGACGTTTTTGAGCTTTCAAGTCTTCCTAATGTAGAAGTAATTGATGATGGATATTTGGCAAAACATTTTGATTTAATAGAGGAAACGAAAAAATACTTAAATTTTCAAGCAAAACTTCCAATAAGTTTTAAACCTATGTATATTTCGGTAAGTCCACCTTCAAGCAATCCGAGTTTGACTTTAGTATATATAGTTAACAATAAAAGAATAATATTAAGTGAATGGGTTGGTAAAATGGATTATAAACCAAACGCTAAGTTGGGTAATATCAATGCATATTTATTAAAAACTGATAATAACGTATCTTTAAAATGGATACAGGATAATATAGTTATTGAAATTTATGGTGAATTACAGAGTTTTAATGATATAATAATGATTGCTGAAGAAATAACACATTCAAAATTTACAATACAAGGAGAGTGAATATGAACAAACTGGTATTTATTGCTGACAAAAAAGATGCTGGAGTAAAAATATCAAATTTTTTAAAGTATGAAAAGGATTTGTCTACGAGATTAATTAAAAAACTATCTAGAAAAGGAAATATATTAGTTAATGGTAAAAGTGTTAAGATGGATTATACATTAGATGCAGGGGATAAAATTGAAGTAGATTTAACAACTGAGGAGAGTCAAGATATTCTACCTGAGGATATACCAATTGAAGTAGTATATGAAGACAGTGATATATTAATTGTTAATAAACCACCCTTTATGGTTGTTCATCCAACTAAAGGTCATCCTACAGGAACCTTATCTAATGCTGTAATGAATTATTTTATAAAAACAAATCAAAACTCAATAGTAAGGTTGGTAAATAGGTTAGATAGAGATACCTCAGGCCTTGTTATGATTGCAAAAAGTCAATTTGCACATCAGCAAATGGCTAATAAAATGGATAAAAATGAAATTGATAAATATTATATAGCTGTTGTTGAAGGATATATTGATGGAAGTGGAACAATTGATTTACCTATAGATAGGCCTTCTCTAGAATCAATAAAAAGAGAAGTTATGGAGGGGGGACAAAGGGCTGTTACCCACTATGAAGTATTAAAGGCATCTAATGATATGAGTTTGGTATTAATAAAATTGGAGACAGGAAAAACTCATCAGATAAGAGTACATTTTAGCCATATAGGACATCCTCTTATAGGGGATACTCTATATGGTAGGGAGAGTAATTTAATTAATAGACAGGCACTACATGCATATAAATTAAAATTTACTACCATAAGAGAAGGAAAAGAAATTGAAATTACTGCAGATATACCTGAAGATATTCAAAAATTAATTGATTATATCGAAAAATGATGTAAATTGTATATATTTTTTAATTGAAAAAAAGTATATTGTATAGTATAATTTAAATAAAATAGGAAGAGCGAGATGCGCGTTGAGAAAAAGTGGCTGAGCCGCTTGCACTCGCTCTTCTTTTTTATTTATTAACTTTTACTCTATTTCTATTTCTAAAGAATGTACCTATATATACAGTTAGGGGTATTGCTATAAGATGAAGAATAATCCAATAAGTCCATCCCATTCTTGGTGTATACATATCTATTCTCCTTTCCTATTATTCTAATTCTCTATTTCTTCTCATGGAAGCTCCCCAATATAAAAGAAGAGGAATTGCGATTATATGTAGTAGTAGCCACCATCCCCATCCTATGTTTGGTGTTAGATTGTACATAAAAGCACCTCCTTTTAAAATTTCTATTAGTATTTTTAGCTTATTTTCTAAGTTTATACATAAAAATGCACCTCTAAATTTTTTTAGAGGTGCTTAATTTACTTAAAACTAAATATAAAGTTCCATATATCATATAACATATAAAAATAAACATATGTATTGGAATAATATTTTTTATTATTGATCCTACTATATAGTTTAATATTCCAATAAAAAGGGGAAGTATTATAATATTAAATAAATCAAATTTAAAGTTGTCTAGAGTATTCAATATACATTTTATATTTAAAAATATTCCTACTAATGCAGAAACGATAAAATTAATGCTGTAACCATATATGTTTATGGAAGGTATAGGCATTATGAAATAAATCAATAACACATCAATCAAAGAAAGTACAATTGAGTTGATTAAGAGATTAAATTGTTTCCCAAGTCCATTAAGTATTGAAAAACTCATTATTTCAAAATATACAATAGGTATTCCAAAGGATAAATAGTAAATTATTTTACCAACTGATGAATCTTTATATATAAACATTGCTATTTCCTTTGAAGCATTTAATAAAATTGACAATGAAGCAAAGGCTACTACCATTGTAAATTTAAAGGTTGTGTTTATTCTGTGGTTTAAAATCTTATAGTTTTTAAAGGCGACACCTTCAGAGAGTGATGGTATTAAGATTGTACTTAAAGATGATAATATTATAGAAGGAAAGAAAATAATATTCATTGCCATACCTTGAAGCTTTCCAAGTAGAGATATAGCCTCTTCATAAGGTATTCCTGCAATACTGAGTCTTTTAGGAATTAAAATTGCAATTATTGAATTAAACATGGTTGATAATATGCCATTTAATGCTAGAGGAATAGATAGCTTAAGTAGGTTGAAAAGCAGCTGAAGACTATTGTCTGATTTACCCATAGGAGGAGTAGAATGTTTAAACCTTAAATAACATATATAAAGTAATATTAAGCTTGACAGTTCTCCTAAGCTTAAAGAAATGAATGCTGCAGCAGATTTTACATTTATATCATATCCCTTAAATGTTTGGATAAGTACATATATACTTAAAATTCTTATTGCCTTTTCTAAAACATCTATTATTGCTGGTTCTAAAATTTTTTGATATCCATAAAAAACTCCTTTAAATACTGAAGAGATAGATACTATTATAAGAGCTGGACAAAAACTTAAAATGCTAAGGAGAGTTCTATCATCGTTTAATATATTTTTAGATACAAAACCTGAAAGTAGTATAAGTAGTGTCGTAATAAAAATTGACCAAATAATTTCAAATATACATGCAGCCTTTATTGTATTATACATCTCTCTCGTTTTTCCAAGTGCTTTTTTTTCTGCAGTTATTTTAGAAATTGAAACAGTTATCCCACCACCTGTGAAAAATAGAAACATTGTATATAATGGAGCTACTAATTGATAAAGTCCCATTCCTCTAGAACCTATTTCTCTTGATAAAATAACAGTAAATATAAATGCAAGGGCACCTGTTAATATATTTGACAAAGTTAGTATTAATGTATTTATAAAAAATTTAGAACGCATTTTACACCCCGATAAAATTTCTACATACTATAATAATATGGTGCCTTTTTAATGAATATGAAAAAGGGACTAGAAACTAGTCCCTTTAATTTATTATTTTAAGTTTTCTGGATTTAGTCCTTCAAGTTCTGGAAGTACAAATCTACCGTCTTTTCTAATTAGTACATCATCAAAATAGATTTCTCCTCCACCGTATTCTGGAGTTTGAATATATACTAAATCCCAGTGTATAGCTGACTTATTTCCATTGAAAGCATCATCATATGAGCTTCCTGGTGTAAAGTGGATTGAACCTGTAATCTTTTCATCAAATAAAGTATCCTTCATTGGCTTTGTTATATATGGATTTACACCTATAGCAAATTCACCAATATATCTTGCGCCTTCATCTGTATCAAATACTTTATTTATTCTTTCTGTATCATTTGCTGTAGCCTTTACAATCTTTCCATCCTTGAATTCAAGTCTAATATTTTCATAAGTAAATCCTTGATATTCTGCTGGTGTGTTGTATGTTATATATCCGTTTACAGAATCCTTAACTGGAGCTGTGTAAACTTCACCATCTGGAATATTCATCTTTCCATCACATTTTACAACTGGTATACCCTTTATTGAGAAAGTAAGGTCTGTTCCAGGTCCTACTATTCTTACCTTGTCAGTTTTGCTCATAAGTTCTACTAGTGGATCCATTGCCTTTGACATTTTTGAATAATCAAGGTTACATACATTGAAGTAGAAATCTTCAAATGCTTCTGTGCTTGTATTTGCAAGTTGAGCCATTGAAGGTGATGGATATCTTAAAACAACCCACTTAGTTTTTGGTACTCTAATGTTTCCATGAACTTCTTTCCAGAAATATTTAAAATATAGGTCCATCTTATCTGCTGGAACATCAGAAAGTTCAGAAGCATTGTCACCTGAACGAATTCCTATGTACGCATCCATATCGCTCATTCTTGCAGCTTCATATTTAGCCATCATTTTCATTTGTTCTTCAGTAGCACCCATTAGGATTGCTCTGTCTACTGATTTGTTCTTAATTGTTACAAATGGAATTGCTCCTACCTTATAAGCCTCTTTAACAAGTTCCTTTACTAGAGGAAGTTCTAGCCCTATTGATTCAATAAGAACCTTTTCTCCTTCCTTTAGTCTACATGAATAGTTTATTAAATTGTGGGCTAAAGTTGTTATTCTTGGATCTACCATTTTTGTTACCCCCTGTCTGATTATCAATTTTGCATTTTTATTATAACATGAAAACTGAAATTTTTCAAAAATATTGTCAAAATTTCTGAAGGAATTATTTCAAATTTGTTTATTAAAAAAATCAAAAAAACTATTTACAAGATGTCGAAAATTAGCTAAAATAATAAAAGTGTGTTAGTAACGTAAGGTCTTAAACATGAAACTTTAAAAGCTCCACCTAAAATGCCTGAAAAGGCATTTTTTTTTATTTTCCTTCATATATTTTAGTTGAAAATGTTTTAGGGGGAATAATATGAAGGAAAATAAAATATTGATCATTTTAGTTTCTATTTTGATTATAGGATTTACATTTATTCATTTTTTTATTAGAGGTGGAGAAGAAAATATAGATATAACTGATAAAGTATATATACAGGAAGGATATAAAATAAAAAAGCAAATTGAGGGACTTAACGAACCTACAGCCTTTGCTGTTGATTCAACAGGAAATTTATATGTTGCAGAAAAGATAGGTAAAGATGAAGTGATAAGTAAATATTATAAAGATGGTAAAAATGAAGTTATTGCAAAGGGGTTAAATTATCCTGTAACTTCTATTTTAACATATAAAGATTATATATTGGTTTCACATAAAGGTAAAATATCAAAAATAACAAAGAATGACATAGAAGATATAATAACAGGTCTTCCTAGCTATGGAGATTATTCTAATAATGGTATTCAAATAGGATATGATGGATATTTATATATTTGTCAAGGTTCTGCCACAAACTCTGGAATAGTTGGATTAGATAACTATGAAAGAGGTTGGCTGAAGGAAAATCCATATGTTCATGATTTTTATCCAGTCGATGTTGTACTATCAGGAATAAATTTTAAATCCAATAATCCAATGACAGAAGGTAAAAATGATAAAGCCCAAACAGGTGCATTTATGCCGTTTAATATGCAGACAGGAAAGGATACTATAGTTAAAGGTAAAACACCAGGTAATGCTAGTATTTATAGAGTTTATATTGGATCATCAAATCTTGAGCTGTTTGCATATGGCATAAGAAATCCAATAAATATTGTTTTTACCCATGATAATAAGGCCTATGTGTCTGTTCAGGGAATGGAAAACAGAGGTTCAAGACCTATAGAAAATGGCTGTGATTATGTTTATGAAATAAAGAAGGGTGATTGGCTTGGATGGCCAGATTATGAAGGTGGAGAACCAGTTACTTTAAAAAAGTTTAAACCTAAAAATGCTTCTCAGCCACAATTTATAACTCAAATGCATCCAACAACAACACCTCCTAAGCCTCTAATTTCATTTAATGAAAGTGGACGAATAGGTTCAATGGATATATCAAGACAGAATGTATTTGGTTATGTTGGAAATTTATTCATACCACTTAAAAGTGGAAAAAATAATGAGGCTAAAATAGTTGCTTATGATATAAAACAAAATACTGTGGTTGATTTTATAAAAAACAAGGATAGTAATGTTATAAAGGAACCTATACAGTGTACCTTTTCCAAAGACGGTATATTATATATTTTAGATAAGGCAAGCGGATGTATCTATTCAGTTGAAAGGATTGAGGAAAAAACTCAAGTAGTAAGTAAAATTTACATCCCTGTGGAATATTTGATTGGAACAGTTGTTATAGCTTTAATTGTTATAATTATTTTACAAATAAGAAAAAAATAAATTGTATTGTGGATAATACTTTTAAAAAGGTTTAAAATAAAAATAAAAAAGAAACACAGGGATGATGAGATATGAGTATTGTAGAAAAATCGTATTCTAAAGTTTTTAAAGGAATGCTAAAAGCTGTAAATCCAATTAAGAAAAAAATAATAAAAACAGAATGTAAGGTGCATCAGTTTATAAACAATCAAGCTTTAATAATATTAAAAAATGATGGACATGATTATGTATATAGGGAAATAGGGCTTAATATTGACAAAATAAATGAAGGAGTTGTATGGGCTGACCAAGATTTTAAAAGCAGTAATCACTTTTATAATCCAGATAGAAAAAAAGGTCTATATGGCTGTAGTAATGCTTTAAAGGAATGTTCATTTTATTACGCTATGGCTTTAACTGAATATAAAAAGGGAAATAAAGATAATGCATATTTTTATCTTGGAGCTGCATGTCATTTAATTCAAGATGTAACAGTACCACAACATGTAAATGTTAAACTTTTAGATAGCCATAGAAAGTTTGAACAGTGGGTTATAAAAACATATAAAAATCAAGAGAGTTTTAGAGCTTACGATGGAGGAATCTATTTTGTATCTATAAAACAGTTTATTGATTTTAATTCACATGCAGCTTTAAAAACCTATTATAAATATAAAAATGAGTTGAATGATGAAATTAGATATTATAAAATAACCTCTGTAATTTTAAAATTAGCTCAGAGAACAACAGCAGGGCTTATGCTAAAATTCTTTTATGATATACGCAGGATTGAGAATTTAAACAAGGAGTGGTAATATTGCCAAAGTTAACTTGGAAGCCTGGTACAATGCTTTATCCAGTACCAGCAGCTTTAGTTACGTGCAGTTTTGAAGGGAGAGATAATATAATTACCATTGCGTGGGCAGGTACAGTATGTACTAATCCTCCTATGGTTTCAATCTCTATAAGACCTGAAAGATATTCATATGATTTAATAAAAAAGTCAGGGGAGTTTGTAATCAACATACCTAATAAGAATTTAGCCTTTGCAACAGATTATTGCGGTGTAAAGTCTGGTAGAGATATTGATAAGTTTGAAGTTTTAAATTTAACAAAAGAAAAGGCATCAATAGTTAATGTTCCTCTCATTAAAGAGGCACCTTTATCTTTAGAATGTAAAGTGAAGGATATAATAAGTCTTGGAAGCCATGATATGTTTTTAGCAGAAGTTGTTGCTGTAAATGTTGATGAAGCTCTTCTTGATGAAGGAGGTAAGCTGCACTTAGATAAAGCAGAACTTATATGCTACAATCATGGACAATACTGTGTTGTGGGTAAAAGTTTAGGCAAGTTTGGTTTTTCTGTTGAAAAGAAGAAAAATAAAAATAAAAATAAAAATAAAAGAAAAAAGTAATTTCTGCGATAAAGCAGGAATTACTTTTTTTTAATTGAATTTATAATTATTATATGGTTGGGGTGGTTGAAATGCAAAAGATATATGTAGATATAAGAAATATTGAGTTTGGAGAAAATATTATTGATGTTTGCTATGAAGGTAATAGTATTATAAATGAATTGATAAGCTTCAAATTCAATGATGTAGAAAAAAATATAACTAACCTTAATGAAATAAAAAAAATAAATACAAAGTATGATTCATGTATATTCTTTTTTACTTTATCAAGGGGAGTTAATAGATTTAAATTTATTAAAATAATTAAAGCTTTAATAAAAAGTTTAGATAAGGGAAGTAAAATTTACATATGGGATATAGTTTTAAGTAATCAATTTTTTATTAATTATGAAGTCAATGTTGAAGGAGAATTTGGTATTAAAAAGATGCCTTTAAAAATCATATTTAAACCATTTAGATTGACTTTTCTTGACATTCTAAGAATTTTAGAGAATAATGGTTTTAAAATAAATAATAGCGTAATAAATAATAATGTTTTTTATATCGAAGCAGAATTTATAAGGGAGGAAAAGTTAGATAAAAATGAAGATAGTATTAGCAGCATTAAACGCAAAATACGTTCATTCAAACCTAGCTATAAGATATTTAAAAAGGGAAATAGAAGATTATGATGTTGAATTATATGAATCAACAATAAATGATGATATTTTAAAAGTAGCCTTTGAAATATTAGATAAAGGGCCTAATGTAGTAGGCTTTTCTTGTTATATATGGAACATAGAAAACACTTTAAAGGTGGCAAATATTATAAAAAATATTAACAGTGATATTAAGATCATTTTAGGTGGACCTGAGGTTTCATTTGATGCAACAAGTATTTTAAGTACATACAATTTTGTAGATTACATAATAAAAGGTGAGGGAGAAAGGGTTATACGACCATTGATTGAATGTATAAACGAAGATAGTTTGAGTAGTCTTACTAAAATTAAAGGGCTTTCCTTTAGATATAACAATGAAATTATTGATACAGGTTATTCTGATACTATTATGGATATGGATACATTAAAATTTCCTTATGAGAGTGAAATTCCAGATAAAATAATCTATTACGAGGCATCAAGAGGATGTCCTTTTAGATGTAGTTATTGTATGTCATCAATAGATAAAAAGGTTAGAGTTAGAAGTTTAGAACTTGTAAAAAAAGAATTAAAGTACTTAATTGAAAATAATGTTAAATTAATCAAGTTTGTAGATAGGACATTTAATGCAAATAAATCTTATTCAAGGGAAATATGGAAGTACTTAATAGATTTATCACCTTCCACATGTTTCCACTTTGAAATAGCAGCAGATCTTTTAGATGAAGAAGATTTAAATATACTTTCAAACGCACCAAAGGGATTATTCCAGTTTGAAATAGGAGTACAAAGTACAAATGAATGTGTTTTAAAAAACATAAATAGAACTATGAACTTTAAAAAGGTTAAGGAAAACATAGAAAGGATATTGAAAGTAGGAAATATTCACTGCCATCTTGATTTGATAGTTGGGCTTCCAGGAGAAGATATAATTTCATTTAAAAAATCCTTCAATGATGTTATGAGTATAATGCCTGATGAACTTCAGATTGGATTTTTAAAGGTACTTAAGGGTTCGCCAATATTTTATGATAAAGATAAATATGGAATAAAATATTTAAGCTATCCTCCATACCATGTTTTAAAAACAGACTGGTTAAAGAGTGAAGAAATTTATTGGCTTTTAAATTTTGAAAAGGTATTTGATAGTTTTTATAATAGTAGAATTTTTGAGAGAACTATTAGTTATGTATTGAATAATACAAGTGATTATTTTAAGTTTTTTGAGGATTTGACTACATACTTACAAGGTTATGAGTTTTTTGAAAGGAATGTAGGGCTTCAGGAAAAATTTTTCCTTTTGTTTAATTTCTTAATTCAGAAATATGAAGTTTCAATTATTAAAGATTTGTTAATATATGATTATTTATTTACAACTAAAAAGTCCAATTTGCCAGAATTCTTGAGAAAAGACATAGATACTAAAATTGATAGAAAATTTAAAAAATACAAAGAAAATATAATGAAAAAATTAAATTTAGAGAGTATGAAGGGGCTATTTATACTTCCTATGAGTTTAGAAGTTTGTAAAAACAATAATAAATTTGATATCATTTATAATGAAGTTTTAATACTATTTGACCTCAAAAATCAAATTAGTTATACAATTCATGTGAAAGATTTAGAGTAAAAGAAAAATAGTTTGCAAATAATAAAAAACGAAATGCAATTCGACTAAAAATGACTTTTATTTATCAAAAAAATTTAGTATAATTAAGTTAAAATTTTTTAAATAATTTATAAAAAAGGTGGTGATACTTTGGCTCTTGATATTGTAAAAAAGATTGCTGAAATTGAAAGGCAAGGGGAAGATATTGTTAAAGAGGCACAGCATAAGGCAAATATTTTAATTCAGGATGCAAAGAAAAAGAGTGAAGAAATAATTATCGATGCACAGAACAATGCTGATGCCTACTACAAGGAAACTATTAAAAAATTTGAAGATGAAGCTAAAAAACAAGTTGAGCCAATGATTGAAGAAGCAAAAAGAAGGAGAGACGAAATCAAAAACATTCCTAAAGATAAAATGGAGAAAGCTGTAAATATGGTTATTGAGAGGATAGTGAATAGCCATGGCAATAGTTAAGATGAAAAAAGTCACCATAACTGGTGCAAAAGAAGATAAATTTAAAATTTTAAAGGCCCTTCAAAGAGCTTCTGCAGTAGAGGTTATTGATTTAAAGGAAGTTTTAAATGAGGAGATAGAAGGAGTAAGCTTTGAGGGTAAAAGCATAAGTGAAACTGAATTTAATTTTAATAAAATTAAGCAAGCCTATGAATTCTTAAAGAATTATAATCAGAATAAAAAGGGATTCCTAGATAAAAGGGAAGAGGTGGAGGTTGAAAGTTTAGAAAATTTCGTAAAAAATTTTAAGTGGTTAGAGGTTTGTGAAAGAGCAAAAAGAATAGAAGAAGAAATTAATAATATTAAAGCTAGACATTCAAAATTAGAGTCTTTAGTTCAGCACTATAGTTTATGGAGTAATTTAGATATTTCAGTAAAGGATTTAGAAAAATTAAAAAGAGTTGGTTATTTTATAGGAACAATATCTAAAAAATATGAAGGTGCTTTATTGGATGAACTAAAAAATATCAAAGAGCTCTATATGGAAAGAGTATCAGAAAAACAACAAGATATTAATGTATTTATATTGTGTCATAAGGATGACTATAATCAAGTTTATGAAGTGCTTAAAAAATATGGCTTTACTAAGGCTACAATTGAATTGGATGATACACCACAAAACATAATTAAAAATCTTAAAACTGAAATTGACGAAATATTCAAAAAAGAGGAAGAGGTTAAAAAAGAAGCAGTTGAATTAGCAAATATTTTACCTGAAATTGAAAAGGTATATGACTACTTTAACTCACAATTAGAAATTGAAAGACAAAACTCAAAGATATTAAATACTAAAAGAGCTGTTGTACTTCAAGGCTGGGTTCCTGAGGATAAGATTGATAATCTTAAAAAGGCAATTGATAAATTTAAGCTTAAAGTTTATATAGAATTTGGAGAAGCATCAGAAGAAGATATGCCTCCAGTTCTACTTAAAAACAATCCACTTGTAGAACCATTTGAAGCAATAACTGAAATGTATGCACTTCCTCTACCAAATGAAGTAGATCCAACACCAGTTTTAGCACCATTTTTCCTAATATTCTTTGGAATGATGATGGCTGATGTTGGATATGGACTTTTACTTGGTGCTGTAAGTTTATTCTTACTATATAAGGCTGATTTAAGTGATTCTCTGAAAAAGATGGTTAAACTTTTAGCATTAGTAAGTGTTCCAACTGTTATTTTTGGTGTACTTTATGGTAGCTTCTTTGGAGGCATTATTAAAATGAAACCTCTATGGGTTGACCCAGTAGCTGATCCTATGACAGTTCTAAAGTACTCAATAGCATTTGGTATAATCCATCTTTATGTAGGTTTAGGTGTAAAGGCATACCAACTTATTAAAGAAGGAAAAATACTTGATGCAATATTTGACGTATTTTTCTGGTATGGTTTAGTTTCAGGATTGATATGGATGTTATTAGGTGGTGGAAAGACAGCTCAGATTATTTCAATAGTAAGTGCTTTAGGATTATTACTAACTCAAGGAAGAAGCAACAAAACACTTGTTGGAAAATTCTTTGGTGGTCTTTATGGACTATATGGAGTTACAGGATACTTAGGAGACGCACTATCATATTCAAGACTTCTAGCACTAGGTTTAGCATCTGGATTGATTGGATGGTCATTTAACCTGCTTATAGGTCTATTAGGAAAAGGTGCAGTAGCCTTCATTTTTGGACCAATTATATTTATAGCAGGACATACATTTAACTTTTTAATAGGTGCATTAGGTACTTTTGTTCATACTTGTAGATTACAATATCTAGAATTCTTTGGAAAATTCTATCAAGGTGGCGGAAAGGCATTTAAGCCTTTAAAAATATCAACAAAATTTATAAAAATCAAAGAAGAAATTTAAAAGGAGGAGTAAACTATGGAATTCACAACTTTTGTTGAATTTTTAAAACAAAATGGAGGTATTATTTTAGCACTTCTAGGTGCAGCTCTTGCAGCTTTATTTGCAGGTATTGGTTCAGCAAAGGGAGTAGGAATAGTTGGACAATCAGCAGCAGGATTAATTACTGAAGATCCAGAAAAGTTTGGTCAATCACTTATTCTACAAGTTATTCCAGGTACACAAGGTTTCTATGGATTTATTACAGCACTAATTATATTAAACAAGATAGGTATTCTATCAGGTAATCCAGCAAACCTTACATTAGGTCAAGGATTTATGCTACTTATGGCTTCACTTCCAATGGCATTTGTTGGATATAGCTCAGCAATATCACAAGGAAAGACTGCAGCAGCTGGTATTCAAATACTTGCAAAGAGACCAGAAAAGATGTTCAATGGTGTTATCTATGCAGTTATGGTTGAAACATATGCCGTTGTTGCACTTATAACTTCAATTCTTATGATTGTTAATATAAACATATAAGGGAGTGGCCAAAATGAATAGTATAGATAGCCTAAAGGAGAGGCTTTTAAGCGAGGACATGAAGAAGGCCTCAGATATAGAACAAGAAGCAAGAAAAAAGGCAGATGAAATACTAGAACAAGCAAATATTAAAGCTAATCAAATAGTTGAAGAAGTAAAGCAGAAGGCTGAAAAGGATGGTAAAGATAGAAAGGAAAGAATGATTGCAAGAGCAGAACTTGAATCTAGAAACATAATTCTTCAAGCAAAGCAAGAAGCAATAGATTTAATATTAAATGAAGTTATAAACAAGATTAACAATATGTCAAAGAATGAGTATTCAATTTTAATAAACAAAATGATTATAAACAATGTTCAAACAGGAGAAGAAGAAATAGTTTTATCAATCAGGGATAAGGATAGGGTAAGTATAAACCTCGATGAAATTAATAAAACATTAGTTGCAGGAGGAAAAAGAGGGCTTCTTAGAATTAATCCAGAATATGCAGATATTCCATCGGGTTTTATTTTAAGAAAGAGTGGATTAGAAATAAATTGTACCTTTGAAGCTCTAATTAGAGGATTAAGGGATGAGCTTGAGGCAGAAGTTGCTTCAGTGTTATTTTAAAAGGCCTCCAGTTCTAAAAAAGGAGGGTGAATAATGGATAGTACTATATTTGCACAATGTATTGCAAGAATTAAGGTTTTAGAAACAAAAATGCTAGATAGGGCAAAGCTAGAGAGTTTAATTGAGGCTAAGGATTTTGATGAGGCAAAAAGAATACTTCAAGACAGCATTTACTCAGACTATATTTCAATGCCATCATATGAAGAAGGTTTGAAAAGATCTCTAGAGGATTTTTATCTAGAAATGTTTAAGCTTTGTCCTGTTAGTGAAGTAGTTGATATTTTTAGAACTAAATATGATGCTCATAATATAAAAACATTAGTAAAAAGTAGGTTTCTAAATAAAGATATTGATAAACTTTTAATAAATGCAGGAACAGTAGATGTATCTAAATTGAAGGATATATTTAAAGATGAAAATTTAAGGGATTTATATCCTGAGTTTAGAGAAGCAGTTTTTAAAGTTTTTGAAGAATATAATTCAAACAAAAACCCTCAGGATATAGATACAATAATTGATGAAGCGATGTTTGTTAGACAGATGAACATTGCTAAATCAGCAAGGCTAGAATTTTTACAAAGTTATATTCAGCTTCTTATAGATATTCAGAATATAAAAACATTTATAAGAGCAAAGGAGCAAAAAAGGGATAGAGAATTTCTAAAAAAGGTTTTAATCAAAGGTGGAAAGATAGACCTAGACCTATTTATAAGCAATTACATTGAAGACATTGAGAGCTTCTCAAATAAGGTATTCCATACAGAACACTTTAAATGGATTAAAGAGGGGGTTGAGGAATACCTAAAAACAAAGGATTTAGGAAGAATAGAAAAGATGGCTGATGATTATTTATTAAGTGTGTTAAAAAATTCAAAGTTTATAAGCTTTGGACCAGAACCAGTAGTGGCATACATATATGCCAAAGAAAACGAGATTAAAATACTAAGAATAATATTAACCGGTAAAAAGAATAGAGTTAGTGCCGATACCATAAGGGAAAGGCTGCGTGATATATATGTATAAAATTGGTGTAGTAGGAGAAAAGGACGCAGTTATAGCCTTTCTATCCCTTGGTATGACTGTTAAGGCAGTTGAAACAGTAAATGAGGCTGTACAGGCTGTAGATGGTATGGCAAGGGAAGGCTATGGATTAATATTTTTAACAGAAACATTTGCAAAGGACATGGAGGAAACTCTACTTAGATATCAAAATCAAATGATTCCCGCAGTTATATTAATACCAGGCACACAAGGAAGCCTAGGTATAGGACTTGAAAAGATAAGAGATAATGTTGAAAAAGCTGTCGGTGTAGATATATTATCAAAGAAGGAAGGTTGATAGCTTGAAGTACGGTAGAATTATTAAAGTTTCAGGACCTCTTGTAGTTGCAGAGGGAATGGAAAATGCAAAGATGTTTGACGTGGTTAAGGTTGGTCATAAAAGACTAGTTGGTGAAATAATTGAAATGAGAGGAGATAAGGCCTCAATACAGGTTTATGAAGAAACTTCAGGACTTGGTATAGGTGAGCCAGTTGAAACAACTGGAGAACCACTTTCAGTTGAACTAGGTCCAGGACTTATTGAATCTATGTTTGATGGTATTCAAAGACCTCTTGATGCTGTAATGAAGGTTGCAGGAGATTTTATTACAAGAGGAGTTGAAGTACCATCACTTGATAGAGAAAAGAAATGGAATTTTAAACCAACAAAAAAGGTTGGAGATTATGTTGTTGCTGGAGATATTATAGGAGTAGTTCAAGAAACAACAATTATTGAACACAGAATTATGGTTCCTTATGGTGTTGAAGGTGAGATAACAGAAATTTACGAAGGAGATTTTACAGTAGTAGATACTATTGCAAAGGTAAAAACACCAAAGGGTGAAATAAAGGATATTATGATGATGCAAAAATGGCCAGTTAGAAAGGGAAGACCATATAAGGGTAAAATCCCACCAGCTGAGCCAATGCTTACAGGACAAAGAATTATAGATACCTTCTTCCCAGTTGCTAAGGGTGGTACTGCTTGTATTCCAGGGCCATTTGGAAGTGGTAAGACAGTTGTTCAACATCAGCTTGCTAAATGGGCAGATGCAGAAGTTGTTGTTTATATAGGTTGTGGAGAACGTGGAAATGAGATGACAGACGTTCTAATGGAGTTCCCAGAACTTAAAGACCCAAAGACTGGGGAACCATTAATGAAGAGAACTGTGCTTATTGCTAATACATCAAATATGCCAGTTGCAGCGAGAGAAGCTTCAATTTATACTGGTATAACAATTGCTGAATATTTTAGAGATATGGGTTACTCAGTTGCTATAATGGCAGACTCAACTTCACGTTGGGCAGAGGCATTAAGAGAAATGTCAGGACGTCTTGAAGAAATGCCAGGTGAAGAAGGATATCCAGCATATCTTACTTCACGTGCTGCAGAGTTTTATGAAAGAGCAGGTAAAGTTTACTGTTTAGGAAGTGATGAGAGAATAGGTGCACTTACAGTTGTAGGTGCAGTATCACCTCCTGGTGGAGACCTTTCAGAACCAGTAACTCAAGCGACATTAAAGATAGTTAAAGTTTTCTGGGGTCTTGATTCAAACCTTGCATATAGAAGACACTTCCCAGCTATAAACTGGTTATTAAGCTATTCGCTTTACCTTGATAAAATATCAAATTACCTTGAAGAACAGGGATATAAAGGCTGGGGCCAAATGACTAAAGAAGCTATGAAGATACTTCAAGAAGAAGCAGAATTACAAGAAATTGTAAGATTAGTTGGTATTGATGCCCTATCTGAAAAGGATAGATTAACACTAGAGGCAGCTAGATCATTAAGAGAAGATTATCTACATCAAAATGCTTTCCATGAAGTTGACACATATGCTTCATTAACAAAACAACAAAAGATGTTAAAATTAATACTAGATTTCTATCATCTTGGACAAGAAGCATTAAAGCAGGGAGTTTACTTAAGTAAAATAACTTCTCTTCCTGTTCGTGAAAAGATAGCAAGAGCAAAATATATACCAGAAGCAGAAATGACAAAAATAGATGAAATATCCTCAGAACTTCATATGCAGATGGAAACACTCATGAAGGGAGGAGAAGTAAATGCTTAAGGAATATAGAACTATAAGAGAAGTTGCAGGTCCTCTTATGCTAGTAGACCAAGTAGAAGGGGCAGTATATGACGAACTTGTTGAAATAGAAACACAAACTGGTGAAATAAGACGTGGTAAGGTTCTTGAAATAAACGGTGATAAGGCTCTTGTACAATTATTTGAAAGTTCAGCAGGAATTAACTTAAAGGATAGTAAAGTTAGATTTTTAGGAAAGACACTTGAACTTGGTGTATCAATAGATATGCTTGGAAGAGTCTTTGATGGTCTAGGAAGACCAAAGGATGGAGGACCAAAGATAATTCCAGAGAAAAGACTTGATGTAAATGGTAACCCTCTAAACCCTGTTGCAAGAGACTATCCATCAGAGTTTATTCAAACAGGAATTTCAGCAATAGATGGACTTAATACTCTAGTTAGAGGACAAAAGCTTCCAATATTCTCAGGTTCAGGTCTTCCACATGCAAATTTAGCAGCACAAATTGCAAGACAGGCAAAGGTTTTAAGTGCAGAGAGCAAATTTGCAGTTGTGTTTGCTGCTATGGGTATTACATTTGAAGAAGCAGATTTCTTTATAACAGATTTTAAGAAGACAGGTGCAATTGATAGAGCAGTTCTGTTTATAAACCTAGCAAATGACCCTGCAATCGAGAGAATTGCAACTCCAAGAATGGCTCTAACTTGTGCAGAATATCTAGCTTATGAAAAGGGAATGCACGTACTTGTTATAATGACTGACATGACAAACTATTGTGAAGCATTAAGAGAAGTTTCAGCAGCAAGAAAGGAAGTTCCAGGAAGACGTGGATATCCAGGATATCTTTATACCGACCTTTCAACTTTATATGAAAGAGCAGGTAAAATAAGAGGAAAAGAAGGTTCAATAACACAAATTCCTATATTAACAATGCCAGAAGATGATAAGACTCACCCAATTCCAGACCTTACTGGATATATAACTGAAGGACAAATTATATTAAGTAGAGAGCTATATAGAAAGGGTGTTATGCCTCCAATAGATGTTTTACCATCCCTATCAAGATTGAAGGATAAGGGTATTGGTAAAGGCAAAACAAGAGAAGACCATGCAGATACAATGAACCAGCTCTTTGCTGCATATGCTCAAGGAAAACAAGCTAAAGAGCTTGCAGTAATTCTTGGTGAATCTGCACTTTCAGACATAGATAAGCTTTATGCAAAATTTGCAGATGAATTTGAAAAGAGATATGTATCACAAGGAGAATATGAAAACAGAAGTATAGAAGAAACCTTAAATATTGGTTGGGAGCTTCTATCAATTCTACCTAAGTCAGAACTTAAGAGAATTAGGGATGAGTACATCGAAAAGTACTTGCCCAAAAAAGGGGATGAATAGGTATGAGACTTAATGTAAACCCAACCAGAATGGAGCTTACGAAATTAAAAAAGCGTTTAGTTGTAGCAAAGAGAGGTCATAAGCTTTTAAAGGATAAACAAGATGAATTAATGAAAAAATTTATTGATTTAATTAAAAAGAACAATGAGCTTAGAATAAAGGTAGAAGAGGAACTGACAGAATCGCTTAAAGAATTTATGATGGCAAAGGCAGTTATGGGTTCTGAAATGCTAGAAGAAGCAATAATCATGCCTAGTGAGACTATAAGCCTTGAAATTTCAAAGAAGAATATAATGAGTGTAAATGTTCCAATTATGAAGTTTATAAGGGAAGGATCAGAGGGGGCAAGTATATACCCTTATGGTTATGCATTAACATCAGCAGAACTTGATGGAGCAATAAATAAGCTTTACAATATCCTTCCACAACTTCTTGAGCTTGCAGAAGTTGAAAAGGCATGTCAGCTTATGGCTGATGAAATTGAAAAAACAAGAAGAAGAGTTAATGCTCTTGAATATGTAATGATACCTCAACTTCAAGAAACTATAAAATATATAACAATGAAGCTTGAAGAGAATGAAAGAGGAAATTTAACAAGGCTTATGAAGGTAAAGTCAATGATGGAACAAAGAGGTTAATGGGAAGGGGATTGGAGTTAAACTCCGATCTCCTTCCTACAATTTTGTAAATAAAAAGGTATTGAATTTTTTCTTCTTTTTTAATAAAATATTAGTATCCTAATAAGGAGTAATGTGTATGGAAGGGTATGTAGTTACCAAAGTATTAAGCAATAACGTTGTTATTACTCAAAAAGATGATGAGATTTTTGTTTTAATTGGTAAAGGAATAGGGTTTGGGAAAAAGAAAGGGGACCCTATAACAGAAAAGGACATAATTGAACAGAAGTTTATTCAAATAAAAAGTGAGCATGCAGAAAATTACAACAGGCTACTTAATACAGTTAATGAAGAAATAGTTGCAGTATCAGAGGAAATTATTAAATTAGCAGTAGATAGATTAGGAAAAGAATTAAATTCACACATCCACATTGGACTGACAGATCACATAAACTTTGCTATTGCAAGATTAAAAGAGGGAATTAACATAGTAAATCCATTTGAGATGGAGATAAAAACAATGTACCCTACTGAATATGCAATAGCAGAAGAGGCTCTAGATTTAATAAAAAAGAGAATTGGTGTTGAACTTCCAGAAAGTGAAAAGAGTTTTATTGCTCTTCATATTTATTCAGCAAGGGTTAATCAGACAGTTGGAGAAACTTTAAGATATACACAAATAGTAAAAGAAGTGATAGAATTTATACAAAAGGAACTAAATATTAAAATTGACGAAAAGTCACTAGATTATATTAGGTTAATTTCTCACCTAAGGTATGCACTTTATAGAATTGAACATGATAAGCCAATAAAAAATATACTTTTATCATCAATTAAAAGACAACTTAAGGAAGAGTATAAGCTTTCTAAAAAGGTATGTGACTTAATTCAAAAGAAATTAGATAAAAAAGTACCTGATGATGAAATAGGGTACATTGCAATACATTTAAGCAGAATAAAGAGTAACGTATAGGCGTGTTACTGATTCGATCAGGCATGAGCCTAATAAGACTTTTATATGTCTTATTAGCTCATGCCTTTAATTTTTAATAATTTTTAGAAAATTAGGAGGTAAGAACATGTTTGGATTTTTCAAGAAAAAGAACAATGCAATAGAATTAAACGCACACATGGTAGGTACTGTTGTAGAACTTTCAAATGTTCCAGATGAAGTGTTTGCTTCAAAAATGCTTGGAGATGGACTAGCTATTGAGCCAACTGAAGGAGTTTTATATGCACCATGCGATGCAGAAGTTGTTCAAGTTTTCCCAACTAAGCATGCAGTAGGTTTAAAGACAAACGAAGGACTTGAAATTCTTCTTCACATAGGAATTGATACAGTTCAAATGCAAGGAGAAGGATTTGAAGCGTTTGTAAAAGAAGGAGATAAAGTTAAAAAGGGAGATAAGCTTGTTGCATTTGATTTAAATCTAGTAAAGGAAAAGGCTAAGTCAACAATAACTCCAATGCTTATAACTAATATGGACGTTGTAGAAGAGCTAAGTGTAAATAATGGAGAAGTTAATGCAAACAGTGTTGTTGCAAATGTAAAAATAAAAAAATAATAATAGATGGAGGTTATGAAGATGATGGAAAAGAAGATAGTTATTCAAAATGAAACAGGAATACATGCAAGACCAGCAGGAATAATAGTAAAAGAGGCTGCAAAGTTTAAGTCAGCTATAACAATTGAAAAGGCTGGAAAAGAATACAATGCAAAGAGCATAATGAGCCTTATGACAATGGCTGCAAAGAAGGGTGAAGAAATAGTAATAAAGGCAAATGGAGAAGATGAAGCTCAAGCAATAGAGGCTCTTACAAACCTTATACTAAACGGCCTTGAATAATTCTAAGGAGGAGAAGCTAAATGTTAAAGGGAATAGCTGCGTCATCAGGAGTAGCTATCGGCAAGGCACTTGTAATAGTAGATAAAGAAGTTGAGATCGAAAGAAGAACTATAGAAAATGTTGAAGCTGAAACTACAAAATTACAAAATGCTGTAGCTACTGCAAAGGAGCAACTTGAAAAAATAAAAGAAATAGCAAGAGAAAAAATAGGTGAAGATAAGGCACAAGTTTTTGAGGCACATCTTATGATGTTAGAAGACCCTGAATTTATTGGTGCAGTAGAGGCACAAATTAGTGCAGAATCAATTTGTGCAGAGTATGCACTAAAGCAAACTGCTGATATGTTTATTTCAATGTTTGAGTCAATGGATAATGAATACATGAGAGAAAGAGCAGCAGATATAAGAGACGTAAGCAAGAGAATAATAAATATACTAATGGGAATAGAAACTGCATCAATTGCAGAAATAGATAGAGAATGCATAATAGTTATAAATGACCTAACACCATCTGATACTGCACAAATGGATAAGGAAAAGGTATTAGGATTTGCTACAGATATAGGTGGTAGAACATCCCACTCAGCTATAATGGCAAGATCACTTGAAATACCAGCAGTAGTTGGATTATCAAATGTAACAACTACAGTTAAAACTGGTGATATGCTAATATTAGATGGTGATGAAGGCGTTGTTATAGTAAATCCAGATGAAGAAACTCTACAAAAGTATAGAGAAAAACAACAAAAACTAATAGAGTACAAGAAGGAACTATCAAAGCTTGTAAATGCTGAGTCAATAACAGTTGATGGAAGAAAGGTAGAACTTGCTGCAAATATAGGTACACCAAGCAACGTAGAAGGAGCACTTAAAAATGGTGCAGAGGGTGTAGGATTATTTAGAACAGAGTTCTTATATATGGATAAGGACAGCCTTCCAACAGAAGAAGAGCAATTTGAAGCCTACAAGGCAGTTCTAGAAGGAATGGAAGGAAGACCAGTTGTTATAAGAACATTAGATATTGGTGGAGACAAGAAGCTTCCATATCTAAAGATTGATGAAGAAATGAACCCATTCCTTGGATATAGAGCAATAAGACTATGTCTTGATAGAAAGGACATATTCAAGACTCAACTTAGAGCTCTATTTAGAGCATCAGTTTATGGAAACCTAAAGATAATGTTCCCTATGATATCAGGAATAGAGGAATTAAGACAGGCAAAGGCAGTAGTTGAAGAAGTTAAAAATGAACTTAAGGTAGAAGGAATTGCCTACAGTAATGATGTAGAGATAGGTATAATGATAGAGATACCATCTGCTGCAATAGTATCAGACATATTAGCAAAGGAAGTAGACTTCTTTAGTATAGGAACAAATGACCTAATTCAATATACAGTTGCAGTTGATAGAATGAATGAAAAGATATCATACCTATATGACCCATTCCATCCAGCAGTTTTAAGATTAATAAAGATGGTAATAGACAATGCACATAAAGAAGGAAAATGGGCTGGAATGTGTGGAGAAATGGCAGGAGATGAAAGAATAATTCCAGTTCTATTAGGATTTGGACTTGATGAGTTTAGTATGAGTGCCTCTTCAATACTAAAGGCAAGAAAGCTAATAACAAGTCTAAACTATGAAGAAGCAAAGAAGCTTGCAGATGAAGTTGTTATGTGTGCAACTTCTGAAGAGATAAAGAGCAAAATACAAAATTTTGTAAATAGATAATGTAAGAAACACCAATTGGTTGCGTTCCCCCTTCTATAAAACCAATTGGTGTTTTTTTATTATAATTCAAAGAATATACTTTTCAAACTTAAGAATTCTTAAGACTTTTTTTATTATATGCTTAAGGTTTATGTTCTATTATACCCTTAAATAATATGAAGGGGGTATAATAATGGAATATAAAGTTTTTATAAGCCAATTTATAAAAAATCCTAACTTTACTGGTGCAATATTACCAAGCTCTAAGAAACTATGTAAAAAGATGATGGAGGGAATAGATTTTAATAAAGCAGAGTGTATTGTAGAATATGGACCTGGAACAGGAGTATTTACAGAAGAATTGATAAAAAGAAGGAAAAAAGATACAATATTAATTGCAATAGAATACAATGAAGAATTTTATGATATTCTTGTTAATAAATTTAGTGGAGTTGATAACTTATTTATAATAAATGATTCAGCAGAAAATATAAAAGAATACCTAAAGGTATTAGAGATAAATAAAGTTGATTATATAGTATCAGGTTTACCTTTTACAAGTTTGCCAAGTGAGGTAGCAGAGAATATATTAAGAAATACCAAGGAAATTCTTTCAATACATGGAGTTTTTATTACGTTTCAATATACATTGTTAAAGTTAAAATTATTTAGGAGATATTTTAACCTAATTACTTTAAAAAGGACTTTTCTTAATGTTCCGCCTGCATATGTATTAATCTGTAATAATGGTAAAGAGGGATGATTGAGATGAGTGAAACAATTTTAATTGTAGATGATGAAAAGGAGATTAGAGATATTATAGAAATATATTTAAAAAATGAAGGGTATAAAGTTATACATGCTAATGATGGTATTGAAGCACTGAATATATTAAAAGAAACAACAGTGGATTTAGTAATTACAGATATAATGATGAAGGGATTAGATGGCATAAGTTTATGTAATGAAATAAGAAAAAACTATTATATGCCTATCATAATACTATCAGCAAAGGATGAGGAGAAGGATAAATTATTAGGATTATCATCTGGAGCAGAGGACTATATTACTAAACCCTTTAGCATTATGGAACTTGTGGCAAGAGTAAAATCACAACTTAGAAGATATAAAAGATATAATAATAAAAATGACGATAGGGTTATAGAAATAGGAGATTTAAAAATTAATTGTGATACAAGACAAGTGTTTGTAAAGGATAGAGAAGTAACATTAACATCAAAGGAGTTTGGTATATTAGAACTTCTTGCAAGAAATAGAGGAATAGTAATGAGTATACCTAAAATATATGAGACTGTGTGGGGAGAAGAATTTTTTAAAGCAGATAATACTGTTATGGTTCATATAACAAATTTAAGGCAAAAGATAGAAGAAGATCCAAAAAGACCAGTTTATATTAAAACAGTATGGGGAGTAGGGTATAAAATATGAAAAGAATTAAAAAGCTAATTAGTGGAATCACAGCAAAGTTAATATTTACAATAATAATAAGTTTAATGATTTCAATTATTTATATAATTTTAATAGGAAATATTTTGACAATGTATATAATTAAAAACGTAAATAATGTAGCACCTGTTATTTTTAATTTATTTGCTTTGATTATCATTTTGGGAAGCATAATATGTTTTATAATAACTTTTTATGTTTTAGTAAATAAAAGAGTTAAATATATTATGTATCTATCTCAAAGGGTTAAAAATATTGCTAATGGAAGCATAGGGGATACAATAGAAGTGATAGGTAATGATGAAATATCAGAACTAACTAAAAGCATAAATAATATGTCAAGAGAACTAAAAAGAATGTTTGATAAAGAAAGGCAGGAGGAAAAGATAAAAAATGATTTAATTGTTGGTTTAGCACATGATTTAAAGACACCTTTAACAACATTAATGGGGTATTTAGAGATATTACAAAATACAAATAACAATAAAGAAGGTGAAAATGAAAAGTATATAAATTTGGCCTACAATGCATCGCATAAAATTAAAAAAATAATAGATGATTTGTTTGAATTTGCAAAGCTAAATAGTGTAGATTTTAAATTAAAAAAACAAGAAGTAAACTTAGCTACATTAGTTATTCAAATAGCAGAGGAATATAAACCAATTTTTCAAAATAAAAATTTGTCATTAGAATATGAAATTGAAAGCTATGATATAAATGTAAATATAGATATTGAACAGTTTGTTAGGGTTATGGATAATCTAATTTCAAATGCATTAAAATATAGTGATATAGGTTCTTCAGTATATATAAAGTTATTCAATAAAGAAAAAGCTGAACTTTTAATAATAAATCAATCTAAAAATTTAGATTGTATAGATGTAGATCGTATATTTCAAAAGTTTTACAAAGGAGATACATCAAGAGGTGAAGGAAGTAGCGGTTTAGGGCTTGCTATAGCAAAGAGAATTATAGAGCTCCATGGTGGGCAATTAAAAGCCATAAAGGAAGACAATACATTAAAAATTATAATTGAAATTTAGATTTATAAATAAGCAAACAAAAGGGATTAAAAACCTTTTGTTTGCTTATTTTTATTTTAAAAATTTGTATTTACATAAATAATTTAGGAAAAAATAATTACTAGGTTTGTATATCTATACTTTGTGTAAGGAGGTATTTTATGGCAAAGTACGATGTTGATGCTGAAAAATTGAAACAGCTAGAGAGTTATATTGACTCAATAGAACAAAAGGAAGGAGCACTGATTGGAGTTCTTTATAAAGCCCAAGAGATATTTGGATACCTTCCTAAAGATGTACAGTTATTTATAGCAAGAAAGCTTAATATTCCTGCAGCTAAGGTTTATGGAGTGGCAACATTCTATTCTTATTTTACTATGGAACCTAGAGGAAAACATGTAATCAATGTATGTATGGGTACAGCGTGCTTCGTAAAGGGTGCGGATAAGGTATTAGAGGAGATAAAAAAACAGCTTAACATCACAGAGGGTAATATGTCTCCAGATGGAATGTTTACGGTTGATAGTTTAAGATGTGTTGGTGCTTGTGGACTTGCACCAGTTGTTATGGTAGATGGAAAGGTTTATGGAAGAGTTAAGGTAGAAGATGTCAAGTCTATATTAGATGAATATAGAGAAGGAGGTAGCACTCAATGATTAAGTCTTTAGAGGAACTAAAGCAGATAAGAGAAAAATATAAAGATACTCTTCAAAATAGAGAAACTAATGAGGATAAAGTAAAAATATTAGTTGGTATGGCTACATGTGGTATAGCAGCAGGTGCTAGAAATACAATCAATGCAATAGTTGAAGAAATAAGAAATGAACATATAGATAATGCAGTTGTGGTTCAAACAGGCTGTATGGGTTTTTGCTATGCAGAGCCAACAGTTGAGGTGAGAATGCCAAATAAAGAGCCTGTGCTATATGGCAAGGTTGATAGTGAAAAAGCAAAGGAAATTGTAAAAAGGCATGTTAAAAATGGAGAAGTAATAAAAGAATGGGTTTTAAGAGGATAGGAGGGATAATATGCCAATAAGAATGGAACTTTTGGTTTGTGGTGGAACTGGCTGTCAAGCCTCCAACAGCAATAGGGTTCTTGATGTTTTAAAAGAGGAAATTAAAAAGGCAAATCTGCAGTCAGAAGTTAATGTTCTCATGACTGGATGCTTTGGTTTTTGTGAAAAGGGACCTATTGTTAAGGTAATGCCCGACAACGTTTTTTATGTTGAAGTAGATGAGGATGCTGCAAGAAAGATAGTTGCAGAACATGTGGTAAAAGGTAGAGTTTATCAAGAAAAACTATATGTTGAACCAGATACCCATGAAAAACTTTCAGAACAGAGTAAAATACCTTTTTATAAGAAACAGCTAAGAATTGCACTAAGAAATTGTGGAAAGATTGATCCAGAAAACATTAATGAATATATAGCAGCTGATGGATATATGGCACTTGGAAAAGTACTGACAGAAATGACTCCAGAGGAGGTAATTGATGTTGTAAAGAGGAGTGGCCTAAGGGGTCGTGGAGGTGGAGGATTCCCAACAGGTGTAAAATGGGAGGCAACAAGAAAATCTAAATCAGATATTAAATATGTAATATGTAATGCTGATGAAGGTGACCCCGGAGCTTTTATGGACAGAAGTATTCTTGAGGGTGATCCTCATTCTGTTTTGGAGGGAATGGCAATTGCAGCCTATGCAATTGGTGCACAGTTTGGATATATATATGTAAGGGCAGAATATCCTCTTGCAATCCATAGACTTAGAATTGCAATAAATCAAGCAAGGGAGTTAGGACTTTTAGGTAAGAACATATTTGGAACAGATTTTTCCTTTGATGTAGAAATAAAAATAGGTGCTGGTGCTTTTATATGTGGTGAGGAAACTGCACTAATAAATTCAATTGAGGGTGGACGTGGAGAGCCAACTGTAAAGCCACCATATCCTGCACAGGTTGGACTTTGGAAAAAACCAACAAATATTAACAATGTAGAGACCTTTGCTAATATTGCTCCTATTATATTAAATGGAGCAGATTGGTTTGCTTCTATTGGAACAGAAAAGAGTAAGGGAACTAAAGTATTTGCACTTGCTGGAAAAGTAAATAATGTTGGACTAGTTGAGGTTCCAATGGGAATTACCTTAAGAGAGATAATATATGATTTAGGTGGAGGAATAAAGGGAGGTAAAAAGTTTAAGGCAGTTCAAACAGGTGGACCTTCAGGTGGATGTATACCAG
Organism: Thermobrachium celere DSM 8682; assembly: GCF_000430995.1. Lineage (GTDB taxonomy): Bacteria > Bacillota > Clostridia > Clostridiales > Caloramatoraceae > Thermobrachium > Thermobrachium celere. The sequence continues at coordinate 1,397,954 of NZ_HF952018.1, read as the reverse complement.
CAGAACATCTAGATACTCCAATAGACTATGATAACTTAACAGCACTAGGTTCAATGATGGGCTCAGGTGGAATGATTGTTATGGATGAAGATGACTGTATGGTAAACATAGCAAAATTCTACCTTGAGTTTAGCTGTGATGAATCATGCGGAAGATGTACTGCATGTAGAATAGGTAATAAGAGATTGCTAGAAATACTAAATAAGATTACAGAGGGTAAGGGTGAAATGGAAGACTTAGAGATGTTAAAGGAACTTGCAGAGACTGTTAGAGATTCATCACTCTGTGGACTTGGTCAAACTTCGCCTAACCCTGTTTTGTCAACAATGAAATTCTTCTATGATGAATATCTAGCACATGTTAGAGATAAAGAGTGTCCTGCAGGAGTATGTAAAGAACTTCTAAAGTATTACATAATTCCAGAAAAATGCGTAGGATGTACTGCTTGTGCTAGAGTGTGCCCTGTTAATGTAATTCATGGAGAGCCAAAGAAGGTTCATGTTATAGACAGAGATGGATGTATAAAATGTGGCCAGTGCTACAACACTTGTAGATTTGGAGCTATCACAAGAAAGTAAGTTGGGAGGGATAGCATGATTAATGTAACTATAAATGATATAAAATTGCAGGTGCCAGAGGGTACAACAATTTTAGATGCAGCTAAAATGGTAAATATAAACATACCTACTCTATGCCATTTAAATTTACATGATATTAAGATGGTAAATAGGACAGCTTCCTGTAGAGTATGTTTAGTTGAAGTGGAAGGAAGAAGAAATCTTGCACCTGCATGTGCAACTGAGTGTTTTGATGGAATGATAATTAGAACAAATACAAAAAGGGCAATTAGAGCAAGAAGAACAATGGTAGAGCTTTTGCTTTCAGACCATCCAACAGATTGCTTAGTTTGTGAAAAGAATGGAAATTGTGACCTACAGAGAATAGCTGCTGAACTTGGAATTAGAAAAATTAGATTTGAAGGTGAACAGTCAACATATCAAAAGGATAGTTCAAGTGGTGCCCTCTATAGAAATCCTGATAAGTGTATAATGTGCAGACGCTGTGAGACAATGTGTAATGAAGTTCAAACATGTAGTGTTTATTCAGCAATAGATAGAGGCTTTGAAACAGTTGTAGGACCTGCCTTTAATCTACCAATGCTTGATACTCAATGTACCTTCTGTGGACAGTGTGTATCAGTTTGCCCAACTGCAGCACTTACAGAAGTTAGTTATGTACAGGATGTATGGAATGCACTACATGATCCAGATAAATATGTAATAGCACAAACAGCACCAGCTATAAGAGTTGCACTTGGTGAGGAGTTTGGATTAAAACCTGGAACAATAGTTACAGGCAAAATGGTTGCGGCATTAAGAAGACTTGGATTTAAGAAGGTGTTTGATACAGATTTTGCAGCGGATGTAACAATAATGGAGGAAGCAAAGGAATTTATAGATAGACTAAATGGAAAGGGAAGACTTCCAATTCTTACAAGCTGTTGTCCTAGCTGGGTTAAGTTTATTGAGCACCAGTTCCCTGAACTTTTAGATATACCTTCAACCTGTAAGTCTCCTCATATGATGTTTGGAGCAATAGCAAAGACATATTTTGCAGAAAAGTTTAATATACCTGCTGATAAGATAGTTGTAGTATCAGTTATGCCTTGTATTGCTAAAAAATATGAAATTCAAAGAGAAGAGCTAAAATCAGATGGAGTACAAAATGTTGATTATGTTATAACCACAAGAGAATTTGCAAAGATGATAAGAGAAGCAGGTATAGATTTTACTAAACTTCCAGATGAAGACTTTGATAATCCACTAGGAGAGTCAACAGGTGCATCTGTAATATTTGGTACAACAGGTGGAGTAATAGAGGCAGCATTAAGAACTGCTTATGAGTGGGCAACAGGTGAGACACTACAAGATGTTGAATTCCATGGAGTAAGAGGTTTTGAGGATGGACTAAAAGAAGCAACAGTAAAACTTAAGGATATGGAACTTAAGATTGGTGTTGCTCATGGGCTTGGAAATGCAAGAAGATTACTAGAGGATATAAGAGATGGAAAGAGATTCTATCATGCAATTGAAATAATGGCTTGCCCAGGAGGATGTATAGATGGTGGAGGACAGCCATATCATCATGGAAATCTTGAAATAGTGAAGGCTAGAATGAATGCATTATATGAAGAGGATAGAAGAAAGCCTTTAAGAAAATCCCACGAAAATCCAGCAGTTTTGAAGATGTATGAGGAGTATATAGGAGAAATTGGAGGTCACAAAGCCCATAAATTACTACATACTCATTATACACCAAGGGAAAAGATATAATTTTTATTGCAAAGAGTTTCGTTTTAGATTTAATTAAAACGAAACTCTTTATATTTTTAATACAAAATATATTTTTAATACAAAATATATACATCTATTTTGGGGAAAATAATTTATAGAGGAGGGATTTATATGGATAAAAATATAGAACTTTTAAACTATATTCATCAAAATGCTCAAATGGGAATAGAAACTTTGAAACAGCTTATAAAGGAAACTAAAGATGAAAATATGAAAAATGTACTTCAAAGACATCTTAACGAATATCAAAAGTTTCATGATTTGGCCGATAGTAAGCTAAAATCAAAAAATATAGAACCCAAGGAGCTTAATTTCTTATCAAAGACATTTACTGATTTAATGATAAATTTAAAGACTCTTAGAGATAAATCACCTTCCCATATGGCAGAGATGCTCATACAGGGAAGTACTATGGGTATAGTAGATATGACAAAAAAGATAAAGGAATATCAAGGAGTTGAAAAGGAGACATTAGATTTAGCTAATGGGCTTTTACAATTTGAACAAAAAAGCCTTGATGAGTATAAGGGATTTCTATAATTATAAAGTGTTAATAATAAGTACCATGAATTTAATTTTCATGGTACTTAAATTTTAATTTTGGGAATATATAAAAAATACTTTACGTATTTATAAAAAGATGATATAAATAAACTTAAATATGATCAATAAGGTGGTGAAAAAAGTGCTTGAAAGATATGATAGACAGATTGCTGTAATTGGTGAGGAGGCACAAAATAAAATATTAAATGCAAAGATTTTAGTTGTTGGAGCAGGTGCACTTGGTACAAGCATTTTAAATAGCCTTGTTAGAGCAGGGGTAGGATTTATAAGAGTTGTTGATATGGATGTTGTAGAACTTTCAAATCTTCAAAGGCAGATGCTTTTTGATGAGAAGGATTTAGGAGAAAAAAAGGTTATAGCAGCAACAAATAAATTAAAGCTTATAAATTCAGAAGTCAATCTTGAGCCAATTGTGGATAGAATAACAGCTGATACAATTGGTAAATATGCCTTAGGTTGTGATATAATAATAGATGCAACAGATAATTTTAGTACAAGGGAGATTATAAATAAATATGCGATAGAAAATAATATTCCGTGGATATATGGAGGGGTTGCTGCAGCCTTTGGTATGGCAAAGACTATAATACCTAAGGAGACAGCCTGCTTAAAATGTTTTATGAAAAAAAGGACAAATGAGGAGTATACAGCAAGAAATTCTGGTATAATGAATGGTATAACGGCTGTAATTGGTGCCATTGAAGCAAATATGGCAATAAGATATATTATAGGCAAACCATCAACAAAGCTTATCTATATTGATTTGTTTGAAGATGATTTTCAAACAATAGAAGTCAAGAGAGATATAAATTGTACTGTGTGTGGAGGTGAAAAAGTTGATTAAAGTAAATGCAAAGGCCTTTGCAATGTTATCTAAGTACATAGAAACAAATAAGAATTTTGAGATACTAGTTGAAGAAGGTTCAACTTTAAGGGATGTTTTAAATAAGCTTGGACTTCCTGAGGATGAGATATTTACCTGTACAATAAATGGAGAGAATGCAACTCTTGATGATAAAGTAAAAGATGGAGACAATGTAGGATTTTATCCTTATTTAGGAGGAGGTTAAAATAAAGGTGGCTATTTAGCCACCTTATTTGTTCCACATTCACTTGCTATTCCCCTTAATATTTCAACTCCGTGGGTTAAAACAGGAAGAACAACCTCAAGGTGTTCCTTAACTGCCTTTGCACTTCCAGGGAGATTTATAATAATACTGTTTTTTCTAATTCCTGCAACTCCACGGGACAGCATAGCCTTTGGAGTTATTTGAAGGGATCGTAGCCTCATTGCCTCTGGAATTCCTGGTGCAAGTCTCTCTAATACCTCAAGGGTTGCCTCAGGAGTAACGTCTCTTTTAGAAAATCCTGTACCACCTGTTGTGAATATTAAATCAAGGTCTAAATCCGACATTCTAATAAGTTCACGCTTTATATCCTCTTTTTCATCAGGTACAATTATGTACTCAACAACTTCACAGTTTATTTCCTTTAGCATCTCCTTTATAAGTGGACCAGATGTGTCTTCACGAAGTCCTGCATAACCTTTATCACTAACAGTTATAACTCCTGCCTTCAATTTGAACCCTCCTTTTTATATATAGTTTATTTTATCACAATATTTCAAATTTGTATCTATTTAAAGTAATATGTGTTAAAATTATTAAATAGAAGGGAGGCATATTATATGCTTAAGGTCTTAAATGTTTCAGAGGTTTTAAACATATTTGAAAATGCAAAAGAAGTAGATAATGAAAACGTTGATATAAATAGTGCACTTGGCAGAGTTTTAGCAGAGGATGTTGTAGCTTGTGAAAATTTACCAGGATTTAAAAGGTCATCGGTAGATGGATATGCACTAATTTCAAATGATACATATCTATGTAGCGAATCAATGCCTGCTATTTTAAAGAATAAGGGTTCTATTGTAATTGGTGAAAGACCAAAATATTCATTAAATGAAGGTGAATGTATTTATATACCAACAGGTGCAATGCTTCCAGATGGGGCAGATGCAGTTGCAATGATTGAGGATTGTGAAGAATTAGGGGATGAAGTATTAATAAATAAGCCAACAAGTAGATGGGAAAATGTTGTCTTTGAAGATGATGATGTTAAGATAGGAGAGGTAGTAATAAAAAAAGGAACTGTAATAGAAGATAGACACATAGCAGTTTTAGCAGGGCTTGGCATAACTAATGTTAATGTAAAAAGAAAGGTTAAGGCAACTGTAATTTCAACAGGAGATGAACTTATTTCTCCATATGAAAAGAGGGAGATTCCAAAGGTAAGAGATATAAATGGCTACTATTTGACTTCGGCACTTATTAAGGATGGTTGTGATGCAAAATATAAGGGAATTTCTAAGGATAATGAAGAAGAACTTTTTACATTAGTAAAGGAGTCTCTTGAGGAATCTGATATAGTATTTATATCAGGTGGAAGTTCTGCTGGAAATAGGGATTTTACTATAAATATAATGGAAAGGCTTGGAGAAGTTTTATTTCACGGTATTGCGATAAAGCCAGGAAAACCAACTTTAATGGCAAAGGTGGGGGAAAAATTCATAGTAGGGTTGCCAGGTCATCCTTTATCCTGTGCTGTTGTTTATAGATTTATAATGTCAGAATTAGTAGATAGGATGCTTGGAAGAATAAAAATTGATAATTCTTTAATTTTAAAGATGGGTGAAAATTATCACAAGGCTAAAGGAAGAGAGGAATATCTACCTGTTACGATTGAGGGAGGTTATGCATATCCAATATATGCAAAGTCATCAGCTATTAGTGTTATGGCAAAGTGTGATGGTTTTATAAAGATAGAGCGTGACCTTGAGGGAGTTATGAAGGAACAAGAAGTTATTGTTATGAGGTGATAGTATGGCTCTTTTTCTTAAAAATATAGATTTAAGTGAAGCAAGAGAAATCATAAAAAAAGAATGTAGTAATATAGAGCTTAAAATAGAATATATTGATACAAGAGAGTCTCTTGGTAGAGTTACTGCTGAGCCTATATTTTCTAAAATTTCCTCACCCCATTTTATTGCTTCTGCAATGGATGGAATAGCAACAAAGTTTATATATACCCTAGATGCTGATATAAATAGACCAATTCTATTAAAACATGGACAATATGAAGTTGTAGATACTGGAGATGCGATACCAGAGGGGTTTGATTGTGTTATAATGGTTGAGGATATTCAAACAACCGACGAGGGTGTAATCATTAGAAAACCAGCACATCCTTATCAAAACATAAGGCCTGTTGGAGAAGATATTCCAATGGGTGCAATGATACTTCCCTCAAATCATAAAATTAGGGCAATAGACATTGCATCTCTTCTTGCAGGAGGAGTAAATGAGGTTCCTGTTTTTGAAAAGGTAAGGGTAGGAATTATACCAACGGGAGATGAACTTGTAGATGTTGGAGTTACACCTAAAATAGGAGAACTTATAGATTTTAACTCTTGGACCTTTGCAGCATTAGTAAGAGAATGGGGTGGAGAGCCCATAAGATATGATATAGTAAAGGACGATTTTGAAAAGATAAAGGAGACAACACAAAGGGCCCTTGATGAATGCCATATTGTAATTGTAAATGCAGGTTCAGCAAAGGGAAGAGGAGATTTTGCAGAGGATATATTAAGTACACTTGGAGAACTCAAATTCCATGGAGTTTCTATAAAGCCTGGACGACCTGCGAGTTTTTCAATGGCAAAGGGAAAGGCTATATTTGGAGTTCCAGGGTATCCTGTTTCTGCCTACTTTGTTATGGAGAACATAGTTAGAGTGGGTTTTGATACAGTTTTAAAGGCAAAATCAGAAGAAAAAAGAGAGGTTGAAGCTATTTTAACAAAGAAGATAAATTCCTCTTTAAAAAATGATGAATTTATAAGGGTAAAGCTTGGTAAGGTAAAGGACAAACTAATTGCATCTCCTATAGGAAGAGGTGCTGGGGTTACAATGTCTTTAACAACAGCGGATGGTGTTTTGGTTATAGATAAAAACACAGAGGGACTTGAGGCAGGAGAGAAGGTAAGCGTTAAGCTATTAAGGGACATAAAGGATATAGATAGTACACTTGTTTGCATAGGAAGCCACGATGTTGTACTTGATATAATATCTGATATGATGAATAAAAGGGGATTTAATCTAAATTCAACCCATGTTGGAAGTATGGGTGGAATTATGGCATTAAAGAGGGGAGAGACACATATAGCACCTGTTCATCTTCTTGATGAAAAAGGAGAGTATAATACAAGCTATCTTAATAGATACTTAGGAGAATTTGCTCTACTTAAGTTTATAAAAAGAGTTCAGGGATTTATGGTTAAAAAGGGTAATCCTTTAAATATAAAGGGATTTGAAGATTTAAGTCGAGTAAGGTTTGTAAATAGGCAAAAGGGTTCTGGTACAAGAATGCTTCTTGATTATCATCTAAATAAGCTTTCAATAAATCCTAAGGATATTAATGGGTATGAAAGAGAGGAAGTTACACATTTAAATGTAGCAGCACAGGTAGCATCAGGTAGTGCAGATTGTGGACTTGGGGTACTATCTGCAGCACAGTTTATGGGACTTGACTTTATACCTGTTTGCTTTGAGGAATATGATATTGCAATATCAAGGGATATGCTAAATGATGAAAGATTTAAATGCTTCTTAGAGGTTGTTAAATCAGAGGAGTTTAAAAATAGGCTTTATGAAATTGGAGGCTATGAGATAAATAGCTTAGATATAATATATTAAAGGTGTGGTGACATGTTAGATAAGTTTAATAGAGAAATAAATTATGCAAGAATATCAATTACTGACGCTTGTAATTTAAGATGCTTATACTGTATGCCAAATGGATATATTGCAAAGCACTATAATTTTTTAACTGTAGATGAGATTAAAAATATTGTAACTGCATTATCACGATTAGGTGTAAAGAGGATAAGAGTAACAGGGGGAGAACCTTTAATAAGAAAGGATATAATTGAGATAATAAAGACAATAAATCAAGTTGAGGGAATAGATGATATTGGGATTACTACTAATGGAATATTATTGGGAGAAAAAATTCAAGATTTGATTAAATATGGCTTAAAGAGGGTTAATATAAGCCTGGATACCCTAAAGGAAGATAGATTTAAAAAGCTGACTGGTGGAGACTTAAAAAAGGTATTGGATGGATTAAATAAGTCGATTGAGCTTGGACTTGTTGTAAAGGTAAATATGATTCCTATAAAGGGGATAAATGATGAAGAAATAATTGATTTCATTAATATTACGAAACATTTAAATATAGATGTAAGATTTATTGAGCTTATGCCAATTGGTGAAGCAACTAAATTTAAAGGAGTAACAAAGGATGATATTCTTAAGTATTTAGATGGTGCAAATATTGTAAAGATAGAAAATAATGGTGGTGGACCATCAGAAGTCTACAGGTTAAATGGACATGTTGGTAGGGTGGGATTTATCACCACAATGTCCCATAGCTTCTGTAGTAGGTGCAATAGAGTTAGAATAACATCAGATGGAAAATTAAAAACCTGCCTTCATAATCCAGATGAATATGATCTAAGACCATATATTGATGACGTAGACAAGCTAACAGAAGTTTTAAGAGCAGGCATTTATAATAAGTACGAAAGGCATACTCTTTTAGAGGATAAAATAAGTAAAAGTAGTAGAGATATGGTTAGAACAGGAGGTTGATTATGAGTTTAACTCACTTTAACGAAGAAGGAAGAGCAAGAATGGTTGATGTTGGGGAAAAGGATGATACAAAAAGGGTTGCAGTAGCAAGAGGATATATTGAGATGAAAAAAGAAACCATTGAGGCCATAAAGCAGGGGGCTATAAAAAAGGGAGATGTTTTAGCAGTTGCACAGGTTGCTGGAATTATGGGAGCAAAAAAGACAAGTGATATAATCCCTATGTGTCACAACATATTTTTAAGTGGATGTGATATTGAGTTTCAAATAGACGAAGAAAACTCAAGGGTATATATTACAGCAAAGGCAAAGACAGTTGGAAAAACAGGAGTTGAGATGGAGGCTTTAACAGCAGTATCAACAGCTGCATTAACTATATATGATATGTGTAAGGCGATAGATAAAGAGATGATAATAGGGGATATTAAGCTTATTGAGAAAAAAGGTGGAAAATCTGGACATTTTGTAAGGAGTGATTTAAAGATGGGAAAGGTAGTATCAGTTAATATAAGTGAAAAAAAGGGAGTTGTTAAAAACCCAGTAAATGAGATAGAATTAGTTGAGGATTTTGGAGTAAAGGGAGATGCTCATGCAGGAAAGTGGCACAGACAGGTTAGCCTTCTTGCAGAAGAGAGCATTGATAAAATGAAGAAGATGGGGCTTGACCATTTAGACTATGGAAAGTTTGCAGAAAATATAACTACTCAAGGAATAGACCTTCCAAATTTAAAGATAGGTACAAGAATGATAATTGGAGAGGCAGAGGTTGAAGTAACTCAAATAGGTAAAGAGTGCCATGGTGGATGTGAAATTAAAAGGCTTGTTGGAGACTGTGTAATGCCAAGAGAGGGAATATTTGTTAAGGTGTTAAAGGGTGGAAAGGTTAGAGTAGGCGATGATATAATAGTTATAGAATAGTTTTTTTGGAGGTTTTATTATGGCAGTAAGAGAAATAGTAAAATTAGGACATCCTGCACTTAAAACAAAAAGTGAAGAAGTAAAGGTAATTGATAATGAAATTAGAGAGCTTATTCAAGACTTAAAGGATACACTATACAGCACAACAGGTATAGGGCTTGCTGCACCACAGATTGCAGTAAATAAAAGAGTTATACTTATAGATTTAAGGGATGGAATGGAGCCTATAGTTCTTATAAATCCTGTTATAACAAAACAAAAGGGTAAGCAAGAGAGTGAAGAAGGCTGCTTAAGTTATCCTGGATATTATGGATTTTTAGAAAGACCTGTTGAGGTTGAAGTTGAGGGATTAAATGAAGAAGGTAAAAAAGTAAAGTATAAGGCAACAGAGCTTTTATGTAGAGCCTTTTGCCACGAGATAGACCATTTAGATGGTATTATGTATGTAGACAGGGCATATGAAGTTTATAAGGATGAGTAAAAAATAAGTTCCATATAGTTTAACTATATGGAATTTATTTTTACACCTTTAACATTAAAGATAGGTCCAATTAGGGGGATTTTTGCTTTTAGTTCAATAGTTATCTCATTATCAAGTAAAAGACTTTTATGGATATATATTTTTATTTTATCCTGCTCATAATAATAGTAGTTTTCAATATTATCTACATATTTTACAGCCTCTATCCAGAGACTTTTTACACTACCTGCTCATCCGCAGGAGGATTTTACAACAGTTATTATTAAGTTGCCACCCTTTGAGATAATATAATCTAAAGCCCTTTGGTTTATATTAAATTTCATACTCACACCTCCAAATCCATATATATCAATTTTATCATATAAAGGAGTAATAAAAAATGATAATTGTAACAGCTGCTATTATTGAAAATGAAGGGAAAATACTTATAACTCAAAGAAAAAAGGAGAAACATGGGGGACTTCTTTGGGAGTTTCCTGGTGGAAAACTTGAGGAAGGAGAGGATCCTAAAGAGTGTATTGTAAGAGAAATAAAAGAGGAGCTTAACATTGATATTGAGGTTATAGATATATTTGATGTTGTTTTTCATAGGTATACTGAATTTAATATGTTAATGTTAGTGTATAGATGTAGGCTTAAGGGAGGGGAAATAACAGCAAAGGAAGTTGAGGATTTTAGATGGGTTACCCCTTTGGAATTAAATGAGTATAACTTTTTAGAGGCAGATGTTGGAGTGGTTGAAAAAATAATTACTAAAAATATGTAAAAAATATAGACTTACACCTGTCTTTACAGTATAATAGGTGTAAAGACAGGTGTAAAGGAGGATATACATGAAGACAAGAGAGTTAACAATAGGAGCTGTTTTTGCAGCACTTTCAATGCTAATACCACTTGCCTTTGGAGGATTTTTAACAGTTACAATACCTCCATTTACTGCAACAATAATGTCACATGTACCTTTATTTTTATCAATGCTGATAAGTCCTCAGGTTGCAGCAATGGTTGGTGCAGCTTCTGCTCTTGGATTTTTTATAAAGCTTGGTAATCCTGCTGTAACATTAAGAGCGTTAATGCACATAGTTGTTGGATATATTGGAGGATTGCTGGTTAAAAAGGGATTACGTTATGAATTAGTTCTACTTATAGTGCTTCCAATACATGCTCTTTTAGAAGCATTCATAGTTATACCAATAATTGGACTTAACCTATATAAGATGTTCTATGTCATAGCTTTAGGGACTGCTATTCACCATTTAGTTGATTCAGTTATATCAGTTTTCTTTGCAAGAGCAACAGGTTTATATAAAATAAAAAAATCAGCCTAAATTAAGGCTGATTTTTATTTTTCCTTTTCAAGGAAACATCTTATACTTGCTTTAACAAGTAGTTTGTCATATCCCCAATCCTTAATTCCAACGATATTTATTTTATCTGAATATTTAAGTGCTATTTTAGGATAAAAATATTCAGCAGTAATGCCAGATGATGATTCATCAAGACTTACATATAAAATATTATTACATCCTTTATTTATAAAATGTTTTATTCCATTTTCAAAATTATCAGTTATATAGAATATATCATCTTTTCTGTAGTACTCATTTAGCTGTGTTTTAATTGAGGTTGCATTTTCATTATTTTTTGTTATAAATATTATTCCATCAAACTTTGCAGGCATGTTTATTATTTTTTCTACAATATATTGATGAAATTCTCCAGTATCCTGTACACTTTTAGTAAACTTTATATTTATTCCGTTTGATGTAAGTTTATTGTAATCTACATATTTTTTTGTTATTTCAAATATGTTCTCATAAGGAGTATAATTAATAACTATTATTTCGGAGCATCCATCGTTTACAGCGTATGTTATAGCATCATTTAAAGTAGGAGTATAACCTGAGTATGCTATATAGAAATAGTAGGGTTTATAACTTAAAATTGAAGATTTAACATCTCTAGCAACAAGATTAAGTGTGTTATTTTTATTATTTATTTCAAGTTCGGAGTAAATTTTTTTTATTCTATAGCTAAAAATTGGTTTTATATAAAAAGGTACTCTTTCTAAAAAAGCGTTTGCATAGTATGGAGTATATTTTTCCATTTCCCCTTCGCAAAAGAATATTACAGCTTTTTTATCGCTTGATATAGTGCTGAAATTCATGAAGTTGTTGTTGTGGGGTTTAAATATAACATAACTTGAAAGTAAATAGGAGAAAATAAAAACAATAATTCCATAAATAATACATTTTTTGTGTATACATAATAATTTTTTTGCAGAAATTAGTATTGCAATAGATATTATAAAGATATATACAAAAAGAGGAATATACGAAGGTGGAGCACTAAGTATTAAACAGATAAGTATTCCCCATAGTAGAAAGAATAGGTGAAGTAACATAAATTTACCTCCAAGATTATTACATAGAAATTATATGATTTACAAGAATTGATTATAACATTAAAATAAAAAGAAAAAAATTATCCATTAATATTTTATTGTTTTAGAATTTGATGTATAATAAAAGAAAATAAAATGGAGGTGTAACAATATGTCAGCTGTGGAATTAAAGAAGGGTGTATATTGGGTAGGAGTTAAAAATCCTGAATTGAGAGTTTTTGATATTATAATGACTACAAAAAAAGGTACAACATATAACTCATATTTAATAGTTGATGAAAAGATTACATTAATAGATACCGTTAAGGATGGTTATCAAGATGAGTTTTTAAAAAATATAAAGAGCTTAATTGGGGACAGAAAAATAGATTATCTTGTTGTTCATCATACAGAACCTGACCATAGTGGTTCTTTAAGAAAAATTCTTGAAACATATGAAGACATAGTAGTATACGCTTCAAAGCCAGCTTTGATTAATATAAGAGAAATTACAAATATGAATTTCAATGGAGTTGAGGCGAAGGAAGAGTTAAATATAGGTGATAGAACCTTAAAATTTATTTCAGCACCATTTTTACATTGGCCAGATACTATTTTTACATATAGTGAAAAGGATAAAATATTGTTTACCTGCGATGCATTTGGATGTCATTACTGTGATGAAAATAGCATATTCAACGATGAAGTAGGGGATTTTTCAGATGAATTTAGATACTATTATGATGTTATAATGGGACCATTTAAAAAGTATGTTGTATCAGCCATAGAAAAGATAAAAAATATTGATTTTGATATGGTATGCACAAGTCATGGTCCTGTTTTAAGAAGGGATGTAAATAAATACATAGATCTATATGAAAAGTGGAGCAGGGAAGGAATTTACGAGGAAGAAAAATCGGCAGTAGTAGCTTATGTTTCTGCGTATGGATATACAAAACAAATTGCAGAAGCTATAACTAATGGTTTAAAAGAAAATGGTGTAAATGTATACTTATATGACATTTCAGAGTCAAATCTATCTGAAATAGTAGATAAAATAGAAAGATCAAAGGCTTTATTAGTAGGTTCACCTACAATTAACCAAGATGCAGTAAAACCAGTATGGGATTTATTGTCACTGATATGTCCAATAAACAATAGAGGAAAAATAGCTACTGCATTTGGTTCATATGGTTGGAGTGGAGAGGCTGTACCTATGCTTATAGATAGACTTAAAGGATTAAAATTTAATACAGAAATTGAAGGGTTAAAAGTAAAATTTAAGCCAAGTGAAGATGATTTAATAAAAGCAAAAGAACTTGGAAATATGATTGCCAATAGAATATGAATAAATTTATTATGAAGGGTTATAATGTAAACGAGGTGATAATTATGAATACTAAGAGAATATATGAATTTTTAGAAAAACAAGGATTAGATGAAATTGACCAAATTGAATACAAAGAAAAAATTGCTGTATTTAATTTTGTTTATACTTTTGATGATGCAGAGATTGAAGCAGCCAAGGAATATGCAAATGAAAATTATGAAGACAAAGGTGAAGATGTTTGGTATGATGAATATTTTCTTCCATATTTAGTGGATATAGCTGTTGATAATGTAAGGGACATAGTTGAGGATTTAGCTGAAGAATTTGATTTGAATGTTGATTTTGTAACATATGAGTTAGATAGAAATTTCTTTGAACAGTGTGAGTTTGTTTTAATAGCAAGCGATAAGGATGTTAATTTTGACACAGATAAAGTTTTAGACGATTTAGACTTGTAAAAAATGTAATATTCTGAAATAAGAAATTGTTAAGAAAATAACATCAAAATAATATTGACTTTAAAATTTTGTATTGGTAAAATTAATACAAGAAAATATATATGTGTATGTGATGCCATTAAATAAATGGTGTTACCCCCTATAGGTAGAGTTGAGGCACCTTCGTGGTGCCTCAGCTTTTTGAAGGAGTGAAGGTATGAATATAGTTGTTTTAAATGGAAGTTACAATAAAAAAGGAACAACATACAAATTATTAGAAAAATTTATAAACAAGATTGATGGTAAAAAACATAGTATTTATTTAATAAATACATATGATTTGAATATAAATTACTGTATAGGTTGCAGAAATTGTGAAAAAACTGGTGAATGCATTTATAGAGATATGGATAACCTTTACGAGATAATAGAAAAAGCAGATTTGGTTGTAATATCTTCGCCTGTTTATTTTGGTTCATTTACAAGTTCACTTAAAGTTCTTATTGATAGGCTTCAGGTGATTTATGCTAAACATTTTGTATTAAATAAGAGTTTGAAACCCAAAAAGGGAATATTTATCTTTACTGCAGGAAGAAAAAGTGAAAAAATGCTAAATTCTATGGTGCTACAGGCAAAATATGTATTTCTATCCTTAAATGCTGAATTTTTAGATTGTATTTACCAGTTAAATACAGATGAAGTAAAGGAACTGGATGAAAAAGTTTTAGAAAAATTAGAGGAAGTAGTTAAAAAAATATAGTAATTTTAAGACCTCCTATGTATAAATAGAGTAATAAATGATTATAATCTTTAATAAAATGTTTTGAAGGAATTTTAGGAGGTCTATATGCATACGAGTGGATTGTATGATTTAGAAAAAAAATATTTGATCAGACGAATTCTTCCTTTTGTAGCTATATTGGTACTAGCTTTAATTTTTGTTTTAGTTAAGCCAAGGGATAAGTACACAGCCTTTGAAAAGTCTCTGTTGGAAAAAGATTATAAAGCATTATATGATATGATACTTCATAAGGATTTTACATATCAAGTTTTTGAAGAGTATGTTAAATATAATTTTTCTGATGATGTAGTAATAAAAAATAAATATAATATTGGTGAAACTCAATACATTACTTTAAACAGTAAAACAGGTGAAAAAAGTATAAAAATAGTAAAAGTTAAAAATAAATACTATTGGGATTTTGATGATTATGTTTACAATTGGATTATAAAAGTTCCTCTTTATGCGTCAGTTGAGGTTGCTGGACAAGTATATGAAAACAAAGATGGATCAGTTACAATAGAAAGAATTCCCTTTGCTTCTTATGAAGTTAAAATAAAATTAAAGGGATGTGAAGATTTTAATGGTAGAATTCTGGCTGGACAAAAAATAGATATAAAATTAGAATTGTCTAAGGAAGTTTTAGATAAATGTAAAATTGCAATATATGATTACTTAAAATTTAAGGAGGAAGCTTTAGAGAATAAAAAGATAAGTGAAGTTCAATGTCTATATACAGACTCGGGTTTGTATAATGAAGTTTTAAATGAAATAGAGTGGCTAAAAACTGTTGATTATAAGTTCCAAAAGAGGTTAAAAAATTGGGAGGTATTATCAGCTAAATTAAAGCATTCTGGTGTTATAGAAGTAGATGTAAAGGAAGAATGGGAAGTTAAGGTTGTTACAGATGAAAATGAGAGTGTAAGTACAGTTGTTCAAGTAAATAGATACTTTGTTGAAATGGGAGATGTATACAAAATAATACAAATTAATACTATAAAATAATAAATTTCCTTGTTTATTAATTGTAATAATGCACACCCTAAATAGTGAAGATAAAAGAAAGGAGTGTGCTTTATGAGGAATAGATTACTTACAGGTCTTGCAGCAGGAGCTCTACTTGGTGCAGCAGCAAGCTTAATGGCAATGCCAAAGATGGACTATAGAACTAGAAGAAGAGTAAATAGAATGGGGAAGAGAATGGCTCATAGACTTGAAGACATAGTAGAAGATTTAAGAGATTATATGAAATAGGGGTAATGTGCCCCTATTTTATTTTTCTTTTTATTGTTAATTTTTATATTGTAAACTATCATCAGAATTATATATAATTAAATAGAAAAAATAATATAGGCGGGATGAGTATGGAAATTTTAACATTGGGTGAAAAGATAAAAGCAAAAAGAAAAGAAAAAAACATGACTTTAAAAGAGTTAGCTGGGGATAGGGTTACTCCAGGACAGATAAGTTTAGTTGAGTCAGGAAAAGCAAATCCAAGTATAGAGCTTTTAGAATATATAGCACAAAAGTTGGAAACAGATGTAGATTATTTTTTAGAGAGTGAAGAAAAACAAGCATCAAAAATATGTGAATATTATTTAAATATAGCTGAGGCATCACTTTCCTCAGAAAATTTTTTAAGGGCAAAGGAATATGTTGAAAAGGGATTGCATTATGCAAATGAATATAACCTTCTTTTATATAAGGGTAAGTTTAACATGGTTTTAGCTATGTTAACATATTATGATAAAAATTATGAAGAAGCTCAACAATATTGCCTAGTGGCAAATAGCATATTTTTAAAATTAAATCTAATCGAAGATGCAGTAAAGAGTTTTATATTATTAGGTAAAATAAGTATAGGTATGGGCTATTATTCAAGTGCTGTTAACTATTTTAAACAAGCAGATTCAATTTTAAGTGAAAATTATTTTGAGGACGAACTTTTAAAAGCAAGAATAAATTACTATATTGCTATGTCTAATTTATATTTAGGGAAAATATCTCAAGCAATTGATTTGGCTTATGTATCAAAGAAGAGATTAGAAATTCTTAATGATAAAAAGGCTTATGCTGATGTGCTAATTCTTTTGAGTTTATCATATGCAAAGGATGGAAAGATTAAAGAGGCAATTGAATATTCAAAAAAGGCAAAGGATATTTTAGCAGAATTAGACTCTAAGAAGAATATTGCTGAGGTTGAGGATGGAATAGGTGAAATATTGGCAAAGTATGAAAATTATGATGAGTCCTTCTTACATCTTTCAAATGCTTTAAAAATAAAACAGGAAATAAATGATTCAACACTGCCAGAAACGTTGTTTAAGATGTGTGATAATTATGTTAAAATAGGACAACTTCAAAAGGCAAAGGACATTATTAAAGAAATTCAAGATAAGTTAGGGTATGAAGACCATGTATATAGAATAAAGCTATATAAATACCTATATAAAATATATAATATTGAAAATGATAAAAGAAGGATGGAAGAGGTATTAATTGAAGCAATAAAATATCTAGAGCATACTGATTACAAAAAGCAGTTAGCTGATTTTTGTATTCTTTTAGGTAGATTATATACTGATCTAAATATGCAAGATTTAGCATTAAAGTATATGAACTATGGTTTAGACATATACAAACAACTAGGAGTAATATAAGAAAATAAAGAAATGTTAATAAAAAGCATGATTTCTTTTTTAGAAATGTTTGGTATAATTATTAAAAAAAGAAATCATGCTTTATTTTTTGGGGGGATAAATGATGGATTTCTTAGGGTTTGAAGCTCAGGATTTTGATTTTTTTAAGAATTTAGATAGGCTTTCAAATGGTGATTATACTAAACAAAGAGAAGCAAGCAAGAATAGTTTTAGGGCATTTTGCTATGAACTACAGAAGGTTTATCATAAAGAAACAAGTGGCTTTTTGGAGTTAGAAAAGGAGTTTTTAAAGAGTAATCGAAAGCTTGATTATTTTAAGGCAACACATAAAGTTAATGAAGAAATAAACATTGATTTTGTATTAAGTCAAGCTGGTATAAGTATATTTTATGAATCTAATGACGTTGGAATTTTAACTAGATATAAAAATAAGATTTGGGAATATATTTTGAGCAATAAAAAATCCTTTATAAGTTTAAACAGGCTTACAAAGAATAAGTATAGTGAAGTTATAAGGTTAGGTTGTATGGATTTAAATATGAAGGCCTATGAATCAATAATTAATTTAATTCAAGATGAAAATTATAAATACAAAATATTTATAGGGGTATTTTTTAGTAAGGCAGAATGTTTGAAACTTAAGAAGCAGCTTATAAACAGTAGCTATGATGAGTTTAAGAAGTTAAATGACTTTATTAAAACTTTATGAGGAGATGGTACTATGGACATAAATAAGATGACTCTTAAGGTTCAAGAGGCATTAAACTCATCTCAACAAATTGCAATTTCTTTTAAACATCAGCAGGTAGATATAGAGCATTTAACCCTTGCACTTATAAAACAAGAGGATGGGCTTATTCCAAATTTAATCGAAAGAATGGGAATTAACATTAATAAATTACAAAAGGAAGTAGAAAATTATCTAGACAGACTCCCTAAAGTTTATGGGCAGGGAGCTGATTCAGGCTATGTTTATGCAACAAGAAGATTAGAGGAACTTCTATTAAATGCCGAAAAGATAATGAAACAGATGAACGACCTTTATATTAGTGTAGAGCATATTTTTTTAGCTTTACTTGATATGGAACATCCGGTAAAGAAAATTTTAGTTCAAAATGGAGTTGAAAAGGAAAAGTTTTTAAAGGTGTTAATGGATGCAAGGGGTGGGCAAAGGGTTGAGACAAATGACCCTGAAGGAACCTATGATGCTTTAAAAAGATATGGAAGAGATTTAACCGAAGAAGCAAGGAAAAACAAGCTAGATCCTGTTATAGGACGAGATGATGAGATAAGAAGAGTAATAATGATTTTATCAAGGAAAACAAAAAATAATCCTGTGTTAATAGGAGATCCAGGTGTAGGAAAAACTGCAATAGTAGAAGGACTAGCTCAAAGAATAGTTAAAGGAGATGTTCCAGAAGGACTAAAGGATAAGAAAATTTTTTCATTAGATTTAGGAGCATTAATTGCTGGGGCAAAATATAGAGGAGAATTTGAGGAAAGATTAAAGGCAGTATTAAAGGAAATACAGAGAAGTGAAGGGAAAGTTATACTTTTCATAGATGAAATACATACAATTGTTGGTGCAGGAAAGGCTGAAGGTGCAGTGGATGCTGGAAATTTAATTAAACCTATGCTTGCAAGAGGAGAACTTCACTGCATTGGAGCTACTACATTTGATGAATATAGACAGTATATTGAAAAGGATAAGGCTCTAGAGAGAAGATTTCAACCTGTCTATGTAGATGAACCAAGTGTAGAGGATACTATAGCAATATTAAGGGGACTTAAGGAAAGATTTGAAATACATCATGGAATAAGAATACATGATAGTGCATTAGTTTCAGCTGCAAAACTATCAAAACGATATATAACAGATAGGTTCTTACCTGATAAGGCAATAGACTTAGTAGATGAAGCATGTGCAATGATAAGAACACAAATAGAGAGTGTTCCCTATGAACTTGATGAAGTAAAAAGAAGGATTTTACAGCTTGAAATTGAAAAACAGGCGCTATCAGGTGAAAATGATGAATTATCAATAGTTAGATTACAGGAAGTAGAAAAAGAAATAGCAAATTTAAAGGAAAAGGAAAAAGAATTAAATGCAAGGTATAGTAAAGAGAAGGAAGAGCTCAGTAGAATAAGAAATATAAAAGAAGAGATAGACAACTTAAAAGCTCAGATGCAGCAAGCTGAAAAGGATTATGATTTAAATAAACTTGCAGAAATAAAATATGGTAAACTTCCACAGCTTGAATCAGAGCTTAAAAATTTAGAAGAAAAAATGAAAAGTTCAAATCTGCTTCTAAAGGAAGAAGTTACAGAAGAGGAAATATGTGAAATTGTATCTAGATGGACGCATATACCTGTTTCTAAACTTGTTGAGGGAGAAAGAGAAAAGTTATTAAACTTAGAAAAAAGTATTAAAGAAAGGGTAATAGGACAGGATGAAGCAGTGGATGTTGTAGTAAGTTCGGTTTTAAGAGCCAGAGCAGGTATAAAAGATCCAAAACGTCCTATAGGATCTTTTATATTCTTAGGACCTACAGGAGTAGGAAAAACTGAGCTTGCAAAAACATTAGCAAGGGAACTATTTGATACAGAAGATAATATGATTAGAATAGATATGTCAGAGTATATGGAAAAATTTTCAGTTTCAAGATTAATTGGAGCTCCTCCAGGATATGTAGGTTATGAACAGGGAGGACAATTAACAGAAGCTGTTAGAAGAAAACCATATAGCGTTATTTTATTTGATGAAATAGAAAAGGCAAACGAAGAAGTGTTTGATATATTTTTGCAGCTACTAGACGAAGGTAGATTGACAGATAGTAAAGGACATGTTGTTGATTTTAAAAATACCATTATAATAATGACATCAAATTTAGCAAGTGATGTAATACAGGCAGGACTTGAATCAAATAAGGATTTAGATGAAATATATAAAGATGTTCAAAATGTATTAAAAGTTAGGTTTAGGCCTGAATTTTTAAATAGAGTAGATGATATTGTTATATTTAGACCACTCTCTGAAGAATCTGTTGTAAAGATAATAAAGGTGTTTGTTAAGGAAATTCAAGAAAGACTAACTGAAAAGAATATAAAACTTAATATAGAACCTAGTGCATTAAAACATATCGCAAAAATAGGATATGATCCTATATATGGTGCAAGACCTTTAAAGAGATTTATTCAAAAGTATATTGAAACAGAGCTTGCAAAAATGATTTTATCAGGTAAAATTAGTGAGGGAAATGAAGTTATAATTAAGGAAAATCAAGGACAACTTGAGTACATGATAAAAAGTTAACAAACTATTAACAAATTATTTAACGATTTGTGATATAATAACAATGTTCTTAATGCAAGTTTAAATATTAACAATTTCATATTGAACCTTATTTATTTAATATAAAATGGAGGTGTAACAATGGCTAAAGTATTAAAGGTAGCAGATAGAAGAAGATGTATTGGCTGCTTATCATGTCGTCAAGCCTGTGCAAGACTAAGGGGAGAATTTTCAATTGCAAATTCAGCAATAGAGGTTAAAACTTCTGGGGGTTATACTGGAGAATTTGTTATAAATATATGTCGTGGATGTGAAGAGCCAGCATGCATGGAGGCATGTAAGTTTGGTGCATTAACTAAAAGAAATGGTGGAGGAGTAATATTCCATAAGGATAAGTGTACAAAATGTGGTGCTTGTGGAGTAGCTTGTGCAGTTAATGCAATAAGATTTGATGAAGAAGGATATCCAATAATCTGTACGCATTGCGGATACTGTACAAAATATTGTCCACATAGATGTATTACAACGAAGGAGGTTTTATAATATGCTAGCAAGAGATTATATTAATGTTTTATATATAGACTTAGACAAGCAAGAGTATAGATATGAACAAAGAAAGGACCTTGTAAAATACTTAGGTGGTACAGGTCTTGCAGCAAAGCTTCTTGATGAAAACATAAAGCCAGAGCTTGATCCATTAGATCCAGCACAACCTATGATTTATGCTATAGGACCTCTTTCATTTGTAATGCCAGTTTGTACTAAGGCAGTTGCAACATTCTATTCTCCACATACAAAGGAATATGGAGAAAGCCATGCAGGTGGAAGATTTGCAATGGCTATGAGATTTGCCGGTATAGATGCTATGGTTATTACTGGTAAATCAGCTCATCCTCAATATCTTCTTATTGATGATGGCGTACAATTTAGAGATGCAAGAGCAATGTGGGGATTATCTGTTGAAGAAACAGGTAAGATTTTAAGACAAACAACACATGGAAGTGGTGTTAGAAGCTCAATAAGAATAGGACGTTCAGGTGAAAATCTTGTAACTTATGCAGGAGTAAATGTTGATACATATAGACACTTCGGAAGACTAGGTCTTGGTGCTGTAATGGGTTCAAAGAACTTAAAGGCAATAGTTGTAATAGGAAATAACACAGTAGATATACCACAAGAATTAAAGGTTAAGTACAGAAAGGTTTATGATAAGATATATGATAGAGTATTAAATACAGATTTAATGAAGAAGTATCATGAACTTGGTACACCAGTTAACGTTATTCCATTAAATGAAATGCATTCACTACCATCATTTAACCTTCAAAAGAATAAAATTGACTTTGCTGAAGATATATCAGGTGAAAAATTTGCTGAAGATAACCTTGTAAGAAAGGTTGCATGTGCAGGATGTCCTATAGGATGTATACACATAGGTCAAGTTAGAAGAGAATTTGATGCAGGATATGAATATGAAACAATAAATGTTTCATACGACCATGAGCTTATATTTGCACTAGGAACTTTCCTAGGAATTAGATCAACAGATGAGATACTTGAGTTAATTGATGTTGTTGAAAGCGAAGGATTAGACGCTATTTCAACAGGTGTTGTTCTTGGATGGGCTACAGAGGCATATAAGAGAGGATATGTTTCATTAGAAGAAACACTTGTACCATTCGAATTTGGTATAGTACAAAACTACATTGCAGCTGTTAAGTATATATCAACTAGAAAGAACAAGTTCTACGAAGACTTAGGAAAAGGTGTAGTTCATGCATCTAAGATTTATGGTGGAGCAGATTTTGCTTGTCATTTAGGTGGAAATGAAATGGCAGGATACCATACAGGTTATGGAAATGTAG
This sequence comes from Thermobrachium celere DSM 8682, assembly GCF_000430995.1. Classification (GTDB taxonomy): domain Bacteria; phylum Bacillota; class Clostridia; order Clostridiales; family Caloramatoraceae; genus Thermobrachium; species Thermobrachium celere. Next base: position 1,375,185 of record NZ_HF952018.1, on the reverse strand, counting down.
TTGGATTTGCTGTAGGTTCAAGACACTCACACCTTGACAATGGTGGATACTCAATAGACCAATCAAAACCAAAGGAAGAGGACATCGTTAAGAAAGTATACGATGAAGAACTAGAAAGAAACATTTTAACAAGCTTAGTAATTTGTCTATTTGCAAGAAAAGTATATACAAGAGACATAGTGCTTGAGGCATTAGATGCAGTAGGAATTAGTATGACTAATGAAGAACTAACTAAGTTTGCAAAGGATGTACAAAGATTAAAGTATCAAATTAAGGCTAAGTTAGGTTATAGCTTAGATAGTATTAAAATACCAGAAAGATTCTTCCAAACAAAGACTCTAAATGGTGTTCTAAGCAGTGAAAAGGCACATGAAATGGTTAAAGAATACAAGAAGTTAATAGATGAACTTATGAATGAACAATAATAAATAAGCTTATGAGAAGGTTTTGCCTTCTCATAAGCTTATTTTATTAGTTTTTGTTCTATTCGGTTTACTATTGCATACATGATATATGCTACTATAGAAAGTATTATTATACTTAGCATAACCATGTCAAGTTGAGCAACTTGCCCACCAAATACTATCAAAAATCCTAGACCTTCTTTTGCAACCAAAAATTCTCCAACTATTACACCAACCCACGAGAGTCCAACGTTTATTTTAAGTGTTGATACTATAGTAGGAAAACTGCTAGGTAGAACAACATATTTTAAAATTTGGTATTTGTTTGCACCAAATGTTTTTACAAGCTTTATCATATCTTCATCAACATTATTAAATCCAGTTAGTACAGAGATTATAGTTACAATAAGAGATATAGTAAGGGCAATTATAATTATTGCAGGCTGTCCGTTTCCTATCCAAAATATTAAAATTGGTCCAAGGGCTATTTTAGGAAGTGCATTTAAAACTACAAGATATGGTTCTAAAACTTTATTTGTAAAGTCGGATAGCCACAATATTATTGCTATTAAGGTACCTATTATTGTTCCAAGTGTAAAACCTATTATGGTTTCTATGCAGGTTACATATGTGTGTCTAATTAAATTTCCTTCCTGCATTAATTTAATAAACGTTTTAAAAATTCTTGAAGGTTGACTTACAAGAAAAGGATCAACTATATTAAGTCTAGCGGTTAATTCCCATTGAGCTATGAATATAACCAATATTAATATTCTTGTAATTGTAATAAGCATATTTTTATGCTTGATTTTAGATATATATTCTAGGTGTTCCTTTGAAGGAGTATTAGTATTCATTTTTATCCAACTCCTTCCATATTAAATTGAAGTAGTCTTTAAATTCAGGAGCATTTCTAGATAGTAGAGGTGTTTTATTATTAACAGATAGTTTAATGTCTATAATTGTTTTAATCCTTGCTGGCCTTGAACTTAATACAATGACCCTATCTGCCAAAGATATGGCTTCTGCTATGTCATGAGTTACCATTACTGCTGTTTTTCCTTCAGCTTTTATTATTTTATATATCTCATCAGCAACTAATAGCCTTGTATGATAGTCTAATGCAGAAAAAGGTTCATCTAAAAGAAGTATTTCAGGATTTAATACCAATGTTCTAATTAAAGCTACTCTTTGCCTCATTCCTCCAGAGAGCTGTCTAGGATAGTAGTTTTTAAAACTTGCAAGGCCATATTTTTCAATTAAAATATTTGCATAATTTAAATTTTCTTTAGTTAATTCTTTTCTAATTTCAAGGCCTAGGGTGATATTTTTAAATATAGTTCTCCATTCAAACAGTGTATCTTTTTGAAACATATATCCTATCTTATTACAAGGATAGGATATCTTTTCTCCATCAAGATAAATCTCACCATAAGATGGATTAATTAGACCTGCTATTATAGAGAGTATAGTAGATTTTCCACAACCTGATGGACCAACTATTACAACAAATTCTCCATCTTTTATATTAAAGCTGATGTCTTCCACGGCCTTTGTTTCTGTTTCGATTGTCTGGTATATCATTGAAATATTTTTTAAAACAAGCTTATCCATATAGATCACTCTCGCTTTATACAATTTGAGAAGTAATCGCATATGCGATTACTTCTCTAGAGACTTCTTAGCAAATTCTGTTGTAACAATATCTTTATAAGGAGGACGTTTTGGGATTAGGCTTGGATTGTAGGATTGTATTATATCCATTAGTCTTGAAAGAGCATCTTCACTTAAGATTGGAGTTTTAGCCCATGTATCCTGTTGTTTATACCTTTCTACAACTTTTGTTAAGACTTCAATATCAGAACCAGGGAAGAAATCCTTTACAGCTTCAGCTATTTCCCTTGATGAATGACTTTCTGTCCATAGCATTCCCTTATAAATTGCATTTGTAAACTTTTGAATTATTTCAGGATTCTCATTTATATATGATTTTGTTGCAAAGAAGCAGGTATATGGAATTTCACCAGAAGCTTTACCAATTGAAGCGACAACATATCCACCATTTTCCTTTTCAAGCATACTAGCTGTTGGTTCAAATAGTGCTACATAATCGCCTGTTCCAGATTTAAAGGCCTGAGCTGTTGCTGTAAAAGCAATATTTGTAATTATATTTACATCTTTACCTGGAGTTAAGCCATGATTTCTTAAAACATATTCAAGAGTCATTTCAGGAACTCCACCTGGACGACCACCTATTATTGTTTTACCTTTTAAGTTTTCCCAAGCAAAATCAGTCTCATTTACCCTTGATACTAAGAAGGATCCATCTCTTTTGGTTAGTTGAGCAAATAAAATAGCATAATCTTCTCTTCCTTGATTATAGAGATATATTACCTGTTCAGGACCACAAAAACCTATATCGGCATTTTTAGATAGAACCTGTTGCATTGTTTTATCAGCACCTTGCCCTGTTGAAAGTTCAATCTCAAGTCCTTCTTCTTTAAAGAAACCTTGGCTTATAGCAACATACATTGGAGCATAGAAAATAGAACGAACAACTTCATTTAAACGTACCTTAATGAGATCTTTTTTGGGCTGTTCTTTACAGCCTGAAAAAATAGTTAATGATAACACAAATATAGTAAAGATAGCAAGTGCTTTTTTAAACCTCATATATCCAACTCCTTTTTTTAATATCAGTTTATATTATGTAGTTAAGAGAATTTTAGTTACTACTTTTTAAATGTGTTAAACTTGATTTATTAGTTAAAAAATGTAATAATTATATAAAGATAATTTATAAGAGGTGAGGGTATGAGAAGGAATGCACTTTCTACATTTATTGCGGCACTTATACCTGGAGTAGGATATATGTATTTAGGTCTTTATAAAAAGGGGCTTGAGGCACTAGCACTGTTTTTACTTGTAAAGCCTGTGTTTTCAATTGTAGGTTTAGGTGCTATAGGGGCATTGTTGCAGTTTTTTATATGGATATATGCCTTTGTTGATACATTTAAAATCGCATCATTAATGGATTCAGGAAGAGAGATTTATGATGATACTTTTATATTGGGAAATTTTTACTCTAGAGATATATATGGAAATAGAAAAAATATAGATTCAAAATATCTTATAAACTTATTAGCAATATTATTAATTTTAGTAGGTGTTTTTTCTATAATTAATAAGGCATTTGCAACAAATGAGCTATATATAATGATAAAATCATTTGTTAAAATGTATTTTATACCTGTTGTTATGGTATTAGGAGGTCTATACCTTTTACTTCAAAATAAAAGATAAATATGTTGACAAGGAAGTTTTTTATAATATAATTATAAATAAAAGTTAATATCTAACAGGCTGTGAAGAAGAGGAGTAGGTAGTGTCACCTAAAAGAGAGGAAGGCCCATAGGCTGAGAGGTCTTCTTAGGTTAAGCGCTATCGAAGGTAGCTTCGGAGCCTTTCATCTGAAGTAAAGTAGGATGAAACGGGTAACCGTTATCTAAATGAGTGCTGCAAAGTGCAGAATTAAGGTGGTACCGCGGTCCTTCGCCCTTAGTGTGCGAAGGACTTTTATATTTGGAGGTGTTTTAGTGGGATTTATATTAGCGGTAATTGGAGGTTTTATAACTTACGGTTCAAATAAGCTAATAAAAATATTAAATATCTCAGAGGATAAAGAATTAATTGTTAAAACCATAGGTCTTATTACTGCAGTTGCGGATGTTTTAAAATTATGGGTATAATATGACAAAGGAGGTAAAGCTATGGATGAAAATAAGAATATAGCAAAAAACTATGACCCAAAGGAATTTGAAGAAAGATTATATAATGAATGGCTTCAAAATGGATACTTTACTCCTAAGGTAGACAAAACAAAAAAACCTTTTACAATTGTAATGCCACCTCCAAACATAACAGGTCAACTTCATATGGGGCATGCATTAGATAATACACTTCAAGATGTATTAATAAGATGGAAGAGAATGCAAGGCTATGAAGCACTTTGGCTTCCAGGTGAAGACCATGCAAGTATTGCAACAGAAGTAAAAGTAGAAGGGGAACTTGCTAAAAAGGGAATATACAAAAAAGAAATAGGTAGAGAAGAGTTTTTAAAACATGTTTGGGATTGGACACATACATATAGAGAAAGAATTAAGAAACAATTACAGAAACTAGGAGCTTCTTGTGACTGGACACGTGAAAGATTTACTATGGATGAAGGATTAAATAGAGCAGTTAGAGAAGTTTTCGTAAGACTGTATAAAAAAGGGCTTATATACAGAGGTAATAGAATAATTAACTGGTGCCCAAGATGTATGACAGCTCTTTCAGATGCAGAAATTGAATATCAAGAAAAACAAGGCAATCTATGGCATATTAAATATCCTGTTAAAGATAGTAATGAATATATAGTTATTGCAACAACAAGACCAGAAACAATGCTTGGTGATGTTGCAGTTGCAGTAAATCCAAATGATGAAAGATATAAGCATTTAATAGGAAAAACTTTAATTCTTCCACTTGTAAATAGAGAAATACCTGTAATTGCTGATGAGTATGTTGAAATGGAATTTGGAACTGGAGCAGTAAAGATTACTCCAGCCCATGACCCAAATGACTTTGAGGTTGGTCAAAGACACAATCTTGAGCAAATTGTTGTAATGAATGATAATGGAACTATGAATGAACTTGCTGGTAAATATGCTGGACTTGATAGATATGAAGCAAGAAAGCAAATAGTAAACGATTTACAAGAGTTAGGCCTTCTTGTTAAGATAGAGGAACACAACCATAATGTTGGTGCACATGACAGATGTGGAACAACAGTTGAACCACTTTTATCAAAACAATGGTTTGTAAAGATGAAACCACTTGCTGAGCCAGCAATTGAGGCTGTTAAAAATGGAGAAGTTGAATTTGTTCCAGAAAGGTTTGCAAAGGTTTATTTTAATTGGATGGAAAATATACAAGACTGGTGTATTTCAAGACAGCTTTGGTGGGGACACAGAATACCTGTATGGTACTGTGAAGATTGTGGAGAAATAATAGTTGAATCTGAAGATCCATCAGTATGTACAAAATGTAATTCAAATAATTTAAAACAGGATGAAGATGTTTTAGATACTTGGTTTAGCTCAGCACTATGGCCTTTCTCAACGTTAGGATGGCCAGATAAAACAGAGGATTTAGAATACTTCTTCCCAACAGATGTATTAGTTACAGGATATGATATAATCTTCTTCTGGGTTGCAAGAATGATATTCTCAGCAATTAATGAAATGGGAAGCGTACCATTTAAGCATGTACTTGTACATGGAATAGTTAGAGATTCACAGGGAAGAAAGATGTCAAAATCCCTTGGAAATGGTATAGACCCACTTGAAATAATAGATAAATACGGTGCAGATGCATTAAGATTTACTCTTGTTACAGGAAACTCACCAGGAAATGATATGAGATTTTATATGGAAAGAGTAGAAGCCTCAAGAAACTTTGCAAATAAGATTTGGAATGCTTCAAGATTTATGCTTATGAACTATGATGAGGAGCTTGTAAATAGATATAAGAGTGAAGCAAATAACATAAGAAATACTGCTGATAGATGGATATTAAGCAGAATAAATGAAGTGGCAAAGGAAGTTACAGAAAATCTAAATAAATTTGAACTTGGTATTGCAGCACAAAAAATATATGACTTTATCTGGTCAGAACTTTGCGATTGGTATATAGAACTTGTAAAGCCAAGATTATATGGCGATGACGAAAAGTCAAAGGCTGCAGCACAAATTACACTAATTGAAGTTTTAAAGGACAGCTTAAAGCTTCTACATCCATTTATGCCATTTATAACAGAGGAGATTTACAAGCACATAACTGATGAAACACCATCAATAACTATAGCTAAATGGCCAGAATACAGAGAAGACAGAAATTATCAAGAAGATATGAAATCAATGGAATATGTAATTGATGCCATAAGAGCAGTAAGAAATATTAGAGCTGAAATGAATGTTCCAAACTCAAGAAGAGCAAAAATAATGTTAATACCATCAAATGAAGCAGCAAAGAGGGCATTCCAAGATGGTGCAGTTTACTTTGAAAAACTTGCCTTTGCATCAGAGGTAGTATTTATAGATGAAAATGATATACCAAAGGACGCTGTATCTCAAGTTACAGAAGGAGCACAAATATATATGCCTCTTGAGGATTTAATAGACAAACAGAAGGAAATAGAAAGACTAACTAAAGAAAAGGAAAAGCTTGAGAAGGAAGTAGAAAGAGCAGAGGGCAAGCTAAATAATCCAAACTTTGTAGCAAAGGCACCTCAGAAGCTTGTTGATGAAGAAAGGGAAAAACTTGCAAAGTATAAGGAAATGCTTGATAAGGTTATAGAAAGACTTAATGCACTTAAGTAATAGTAGATTAAACGTAAGTAGTGTAGGTATATACACTGCTTACGTTTTTATTTTTAATGTTATTTTGATATTTAGGTTAAAAAATTAGTTAAAATCATATTATAATACTGTAATCAATCTATGGAATGATTTGGATGTATATAGATGCTGTATTTGAGGGTGGAGGAGTAAAGGGGATTGCCTTTTTAGGAGCTATCAAATGTTTAGAGGAGAGAGGATATAAATTCAACAAAGTTGCAGGTACATCAGCAGGTGCAATTGTAGCCTCTTTAATTGCAGCAGGTTATAGTGCAGATGAATTAAAACAGATTCTTTTTAAATTTGATTTTACAAAATTTCAAGATAAAGATTTAGTTCAATCATTGCCCTTAATAGGAGGAATACTTGGACTTGTTGTAAGTAAAGGAATATATTCAGGGGATAAATTTGAAGGATGGTTAAAATGTCTTTTAGAGAAAAAGGGTAGAGTTAAGTTTAAAGATTTCATAAAAAATGATGAACCCATGCTTAAAATAATTGCATCAGATATCACTAAAAAGGATTTAGTTATACTTCCAGATGATTTAAAGGAATATGGTATAGACCCTTTAGAATTTGAAGTTTCAAAGGCAGTACGTATGAGTATGAGTATACCACTATACTTTAAGCCAGTTAAACTTAAGGTAAAAGAAGAGACGCATTATATAGTTGATGGGGGAATTTTAAGCAATTTCCCTGTTTGGATATTTGACGTTGAAGGAATTCCACGTTGGCCAACCTTTGGATTTAAATTGCAGGATCCAGCACCAAAACCTAAAAAGGATTATATATCCTTGAAGGAATATATAATGGATATTGTAAATACTATGCTTGAGGAAAATGAACTGAGGTATATAAAAAATAAGGATTTTATAAGAACTATACTAATTCCAACTCTTGGAGTAAATACTACTGATTTTTCAATATCCAATACTATGAAACAAAAGCTCTATATGTCTGGGTATAACTCAGCAAAAAAATTCCTTGAGACATGGAACTTTGATGAATATGTAAGAAAATATAGAATGAAATAGAGTTTTATAAAACAGCCTATAGGTTGTAGATAGAGATTAATAGTCTAAGTTTTATTTAAGTCCCATGAAAGAATTTTGATTCTTCATGGGACTTAAATACAATTTATTAAACATTTTCTTTTTTATGGTATAATCTTTATATAGTATTTATACAGAGGTGATAATATGGACTATAGAGAGGCTTTAAATTACATAGAGAGTATTGGTAAATTTGGAATGAATTTTGGTCTTAAAAGAATTAAGAGGATGTGTGAACTTTTGGGAAATCCACAGCATAAATTGAAGATAATCCATGTAGGTGGTACAAATGGTAAAGGTTCAACAGTAACATTTATTTCTAACATACTAATTAAGGAAGGCTATAAGGTGGGTGTTTATACATCACCTCATTTAGAACGTTTCACAGAGAGAATAAAAATAAATGATGTAGAGATATCAGAGGAAGATGTAGCAAGATTAATTGAAGAGATAAAGGAGATAATTGATATTGTTATAGCTGAAGGATATGATCATCCAACTGAATTTGAAATAGTTACTGCGTGTGCCTTTAAATATTTTTATGAAAAAGCGGTAGATTTTGTGGTTTTAGAGGTGGGCTTAGGTGGAAGATTGGATGCAACAAATGTAGTAGATCCAATAGTTTCTATAATTACATCTATAAGTTTTGATCATATGAACATTTTAGGTGATACAATTGAAAAAATAGCTAGTGAAAAGGCAGGTATAATTAAAGAGGGAAAGCCTTTAGTGTTATACCCTCAAGATAAAGGGGCTAAGGAAGTTATATTAAAAAAAGCAGATGAAATGAATTCTAAAGTATATCTAGTTGAGGATGTAGAATATATTATAAAGTCTAATACTTTAGATGGTATTGTATTTGATGTAGTAATAATGGATAAATTCTATAAGAATTTAATGATCAAAATGCTTAATAAATATCAGGTATTAAATGCTATAACATCTTTGCTTACAATTGAAGTTTTAAAAAGTTTAGGATATAAAGTGTCAGATATTTCAATTTATGAAGGATTAAAAGAGTCAACATGGCCGGGAAGATTTGAAGTGATAAATAAAGATCCTTACATTGTTTTAGATGGAGGGCATAACATTCAAGGTATTAAAGAGCTTAAAAATGGAATTAAAGAATATTTTGGTGGGAAAAAAGTAAAAATAGTATTTGGTGTTTTAAAAGATAAAGATTATATAAGTATGGTTGACGAATTAATAGAAGTTTGCAATGATTTTATAACTGTAACTCCAGTGAGTCCTAGAGCACTTGATGCAGAGGAATTAAAGGAATTTATAAAGAATAAGGGTAAAAATGCAAAAGCCTTTAATGATATTGATAATGCAATAGAGCATGTATTAAATGATAAGGATTGTGATGTAGTAGTATTTTGTGGATCATTATATATGATTGGAAAAATAAGAAGTAAGCTAAAGCATATGTTAGCTTAATTAATTAAAATATATTTTAAAGATAATTTTGTCTGAATATAATGTAGTAAAGCAATTAGGATTAGGAGGAAAAATTGAATATTGATATTAAAGAAAAAGTTAGATTGGCTTGTCAGATATATTATTTTGCAATTAAAAATGAGGATAAAATACCCAAGGAACTTGTTAATGTTGCGAAGATTGTATGTAATAATACGATTAAAACTGCTAAGGCATTAAACGTTAATTTAAGAAATGATGAACTTGCTGATAAAATATTAAAATAGAAGTAGCCCTGCTACTTCTATTTCTTTTTTATACTTTCAATTAAATTAGTATATATTTCTTCATATTTATATTTCCAATTGTTTCGAATGGTTTCGATTTCCTCCATTGTTTTTGCAGGTAGCTTAATTTCAATGATGTTTTTAGATCCTTTTTTTAGTATTAGAGTGATTTCAAAACCATCCTTTACTGGCATGTATTCAGTAGAAGCTTCTATTTTTTGTGTACTTTCGTTTTTGTGTTCAAAATAATCATCTAGTTGTTCAATCTTTGAGTCAGGTATCCTATTTAAGAAGAAATTTAATGTATCAATTCCTTTGTTGCTTATTATTAAATACTGCTTTTTATTATCTGTTATTGTATTTATAAATCCAGTGTTTATAAGTTCAGATATATATTGTTGAAGTGCAAAGTAGTTAATAAGGTTATTTTCAAGTATAATTTGAGTCAGTTGTGAATTGGTTGTTGGTTTGTTTAATTTATTTAATATGTATAGTATAATAAGTTTATTTATTGCTAAATCAGTAACATCCATGTGCATATCTTCACCTCTTTGTTTATTATCAAATCTATTATAACAACAAAATAATTTAAATTTCAACAAAGTATGATGATTTTTTTAACATATTTGCAATTAATAAAAGAAGAAGGGTTTTTGCCCTTCTTCTTTTATAGTTTTTCTAGTTGTTTTCCATTTAGTAGTTCCTTTTCAGCAAGAGCAATCATTCTTTTTACCATTGCTCCACCAACTCTACCGCAGTCCTTTGAAGGTATGTTGCCCCAATAGTCTTCAGAACCTTGATAAACAGGTATTCCAAATTCTGATGCTATTTCGTACTTTATATTATCTAGTATTTTATGAGCTTCTGGAACAAGTTGTGTTCTTCCTGAACCATTCTGTCCTGCTGCCATTTTTTATTCCTCCTTATGTACTTGTTTCTTTATTTAGTTATAATTTGTGTAGTTTACTAAAAAATATGTTAGGAAATCAAAGGAAAAGGGTTGCATTTAGCAACCCTTTTAGGTCAACTTCTCTTTGATAGGGACTTTTCTGTCTTTTCTTGTACCATGTCTTTTAGCACTTTCTAATTGAGCCTTTTGTGATTCTGCTTCTCTATGATAGTGCCTATCTTGGCCTAAAAGATTTTCAGAAGCAAATTCCACTTGGTGCCCAAATAGATTTGTAAAACGTGCTTTTCGCATGGTCATAAAAATCCCTCCTATATTGACCTTAATTTTAGTATTTGTAAATAAACAAAAAAATAATACAGTTGTTTTAAAAAAGCAAAAACAAAAATAAATATGTAGTAACAAATTATATTTGGAGGGGATAATATTTGAAAATTTTAATTTTAAACAAAAAGAAAATAAATAGCATACTTGTAGTCATTTTGATTTTATTTTTGTCATACTTATTTAATTTGTTTGGAGGATATAAACTAATTGATGTTTATTTAAATTCCAAGGCAGATTTACCTATTTATTCTGTAGAAACAAAGGAAAAGAAGGTGGCTTTAACCTTTGATATTGGTTGGGGTGATGAATATATACCAGCAATATTGAAAATATTAAAAGATAATGATGTTAAAGCTACTTTTTTTCTAATAGGTACTTGGATTGATAAGTATCCAGATAGAGTAAAAGAAATAGATTTAGCAGGACATGAAATTGGCAATCATTCAAATAATCATGTTTATTTTACCAGACTGACAAAATCAAAAATAAAAAATGAAATATTCACTGCAAGTGCTAAGATAAAGAAAATAACAGGAAAGGATACTAAATTGGTAAGAGTACCTTATGGAGATTATAATAGTGATGTTATAAAGGCAATACAAGAAACAGGGCATTACTGTATCCAGTGGGATGTTGATCCAATAGATTGGAGGGTTATTTCACATGAACAGATTGAAAAAACTGTAATATCCAAAACAAGAAACGGATCTATAATTCTACTACATAATAGCAGTATGGAAACAGTAAAAGCACTTGATACTATAATTAAAGAACTAAAAAGAAAAGGATTTGAGTTTGTTAAGGTATCAGATTTAATTTACAAAGAAAATTATTATATTGATTATACAGGAAGACAAAAGCTGTTGAATGAATAAAAAATGCCGTGAAATAAATTCACGGCATTTTATTTAGAAGTTAAAAATGGCATATTTGAATAAAAATTAAAAAAATGTACAAGATATTAAAGTAAGAGAGGAGGAAATGGAATGAGGATAATTGGAGTATTTGGTAGTAGAGGGAAGTCCTTTGTAGGGGACTTTTTATTAGATTTTTTTAAAAAACATAATAAGAGTGTTTATATAATTGGAACCAAGGAAGATAGTGAGGAATCATTTTTTAAGCTTCTTACAAATAATATAGAATACGTAATAATAGAAATATCAAGGGAAGATATATTAAACAATAGAATTAAAAATATAAAATTTGATGTATTAATACATACCGCTTTGGAATTTGAAAACGCAAATCTTATCAAGTCATATCAAAATCTCATTTGTAATCTTAAAGAAAATGGCTATATTATCTTAAATGCTGATTCAATTCAAAAGATAGAGTTTGTGTGTGAAAAGGTTTATCCAATAACTTATGGTTTAAACGAACGAACTACAGTTACAGCTTCAAGCATAGATGATATGAATGGATTATGCTTTAGTTTTTGCTTGCAGAGAAGCATTGTTACTATTAATGGCAAATTAATTCAGCCCTTTGAAAAACCTTTGAGTTTAAAGGGTAAATATCAAGATATTTATTATTATCTTGCATCTATAAGTGCCCTATTATGTTTAGATTATGAAATTTAAAAAAAATAGGTATAAAAATTTTAAAATAATAATATTTATATTTTAGGTAACAAATTTAAATAAAAATATACAAAGGGGATGGGATTATGAACGATTATCAATTCACAACTAACAAGGTATACTTAGAGGGTAAAGTTATTTCAGAGCTAACTTATAGCCATGAGATTTTTGGTGAAGCCTTTTACAATTTTACAATTGAAGTTCCAAGATTAAGTCAGACAATGGATAAACTTCCTGTTACTGTATCAGAAAGGCTTCTTCCAACTGTTGATGTATCTTTAGGTAAGATTGTGTCCATTCAGGGTCAATTAAGGTCTTATAATAAGGTTGTTGAAGGTTCAAATAGATTGATACTTACAGTGTTTGCAAGGGATATTAAAAATATTGATGCTATAAGTACAAGCCCTAATGAAATATATTTAGATGGATATATATGCAAAACTCCTGTATATAGAACAACACCTTTTGGAAGAGAAATAACTGATATTTTAATAGCTGTTAATAGACCATATAATAAATCAGATTACATACCTGCAATTGCTTGGGGAAGAAATGCTAGATTTTCTACAACTCTTGAGATAGGTTCCCATATTAAAATATGGGGTAGAATCCAAAGTAGAGATTATGAAAAGAAGCTATCTGAAACAGAAGTAGTAAAAAGAACAGCATATGAAGTTTCAATTTCAAAGATGGATAAGGTAGATGATTAAATAAAATAACGCCATGTTTCATGGCGTTATTTTCTTAAGTCTTCTAGTATTTGTGTTTTGCTTTTTGTTTTTTCATCAACTCTTTTTATAACTTTTGCAGGTGAACCAGCTACTACAACATAAGGCTCTACATCCTGTGTTACAACAGAACCTGCTGCAACAACAGCCCCTTTTCCAACTTTTACTCCTTCAAGTATGACAGCATTTGCACCAATTAAAACATCATCTTCTATTATAACAGGATCTTTGCTTGGTGGTTCTAATACACCTGCAATAACGGCACCTGCACCAACATGTACATTTTTTCCTATTTTACCACGAGCACCAACAACAGCATTCATGTCTATCATGGCACCTTCGCCAATTTCAGCACCTATATTTAATACTGCTCCCATCATAATAACAGCATTTTTTCCAATTGTAACTCCTTCTCTTATTATTGCACCTGGTTCAATTCTAGCTTCAACATGTCTTACGTCCATCATTGGAATAGCAGAATTTCTTCTATCCCATTCAATTCTATATTTTTTTATTCTGTCTTTGTTTTTATTTATAAATTCTTCTACAAGTGAGTTTTCTCCAAATAAAATATAGAAGTTTCCTTCTCCATATATCTCTATGTTATCACATTCAACTCCCTTTAAATCTCCATCTATATATACTTTTACAGGTGTTGTTTTTTTAGCATCCTTTATATATCGAGCAATTTCATATGGATTAGTTAAATCATATTCCTTTTTTATATCCATTATTTTCCCTCCTTAAAGCATTATTATCAAATAATATACAATAGTATAAAAGGTTTGTCAAATGTGTATAAAAGTAGTATTCTATAATTAAGGATATTATGGGGGTGATATTTTGCTACAAAAAGGATGTATTCAAGTGTATACTGGAAATGGGAAAGGTAAGACTACAGCTGCTGTTGGCCAAGGGGTAAGGGCAGCTGGAAGAGGACTAAAGGTTTATATGGTACAATTTTTAAAGGGTTCTGATTCAGGAGAATTACATAGTTTGAAAAAATTAGAGCCTGATTTTAAAGTTTTTAGGTTTGAAAGACCAAGGGGATTTTTTTGGACTTTAACTGATGAAGAAAAATTAGAACTAAAAAAAGATATAGAAAAGGGATTTGATTTTTGCAAAGAGGTTGTAAAAAACAAAGAATGCGATGTACTTATCATCGATGAAATGATGGGAGTGCTAGGAAATAAACTACTTGAAGTAAATGAAGTAGTTGAATTTTTAAAGTCAAAACCAGAAAATATGGAGATTATTTTAACAGGTAGAAATGTACCTGAGGAAATATTAGAGATAGCAGATTTAGTTACAGAGATGAAGGATATTAAACATTATTTTAATAATGGTGTACCAGCAAGAAAGGGAATTGAGTTTTGATAACAATTAATTCATGAAATTATATAATAATTGGTGTTTAAAAAGCCCCATGAAAGGATTTCATGGGGCTTTTATTTAAGCTTAGATAAAAAATTTTCAATCTTATCTAAAGCTGTCTTTAGTTCTTCCATAGAATATGCATAGGATATTCTTATATAGCCTTCTCCAAAATTAGAGAATGCACTTCCTGGAACTACAGCAACTCTTTCTTCTTCTAATAACTTTAGAGCAAAATCAAAGGAATTGCTTGAGAATTTTTTTATGTTAGGGAATATATAGAAAGCTCCACTTGGTTTTACAACGTCAAATCCCATAGCTATAAGTCTTTCGTATGTGTAATCTCTTCTTTTTTTATATTCTTCCCTCATAGGTATTGAATCATCAATTCCTTTAGTTAGTGCCTCAAGAGCAGCATATTGACTCAAGGATGTAGCACATGTATTTAGATATTGATGTACCTTTATCATATGCTTTGTTATATAGTTTGGTGCTAAAGTGAAGCCTATTCTAAATCCTGTCATTGAGTGGGATTTTGATAGTCCATTTATTATTATTGTTTTATCTTCCAAGTTATAAAAACTTGCTATAGAGATGTGTTTTCTATCAAAAACAAGTTCGCTATATATCTCATCTGAAACAATAAAAATATCTTTGTCTCTAATAAAATCTGCAATTTCTCTTAATTCATCATGATTTAAGCATTGACCAGTTGGGTTTGATGGATAAGGAATTATTATACATTTAGTTGAATTGCTAATGTTTTCCTTTATAAGATCTTTGGTAAGTTTAAAATTAGTGTTTGTAGTATCGATGTGTTTTACTTTTGCTCCACAAAGCTTTACAACAGGTTCATATCCAGGATAACATGGTGCAGGAATTAAAACCTCGTCATTTGCATTTAAGATAGTTTTTAAAGCAATGTATATAGCCTCACTTGCACCAGAGGTTACTATTATTTCATCTTCTGGATTGTAGTTTAAATTATATTTTAAGTTTATAAAGTTAGATATAGCTTTTCTAAGTTCTATAATTCCAGCATTGTGGGTATATACTGTTTTATTGTTATCAAGAGCTATTTTTACAGCATCTTTTATATGTTCAGGTGTTTTAAAGTCTGGTTGGCCTATTGTAAGTGAGATAACATTATCATATTTTGAAACCATATTATAAAATTTTCTAATACCCGATATTTCAATGCTTTTTACCTCTATATTTAATAGATTTTCCATATGTACCTCCTTTAGATATTATAACCGCCATGAATAAAATTCATGGCGGCTATTGTTTTTATTCACTTATTACATCCTTCATAGTGTAGAAACCATTTGGTTTTCCATGTAAATATTTTGCAGCTCTAATTGCACCATAGGCAAACACATCTCTTGATAGAGCAGTGTGCTTGATTTCAATATTTTCAAAAGGACCAGCAAATAGGACTTCATGTTCACCTACAATATTTCCACCACGAACAGCATGAATTCCTAGTTCGTTCTTTTCACGTTTTTGTGTTTTTGAATGTCTTCCGTAGTTATAATTTAAAACATCATTTAGAGCTTTGTTTATTGCGTCTGCAATCATAAGTGCAGTTCCACTTGGAGAATCTAGTTTTTGATTGTGGTGCTTTTCGATAATTTCTATATCAAAATTTTCATAAAGCACCTTAGCTGCTTGAGATACTAATGATAGAATAAGATTTACCCCAAGTGACATATTTGCAGAGTGGAGTATAGGTATATATTTGGATGCTTCTTGCATTTTTGCTTTTTCTTCTTCAGAAAATCCAGTTGTACAAATAACTAAAGCAACATTATTTTTCTTTCCATATTCTAAAATAGAATCCAAACATACATGGTTAGAAAAATCTATAAGAACATCTACTTTTTCCTTTACTTCATTTAAACTAGAATAAACAGGATATGGGTTGTTAAATTTTGCAGTATCCTTATCAACTCCACATACTACCTCTACATCATTTAGGTTTGAAATTATTTTTGTTAAAGTCTGTCCCATTCGTCCATTACATCCGTGTAGTAGTACCTTCATAACTTCACCTCTATGATAGCTTAATTCCATAATTGATCATTTCCTTCTTTAAAAGTTCTAAATTCTTTTGAGACATATCAACAAGTGGTAATCTTAGGTGTCCAACATTCATTCCCATTAAGTTCATTGCTGTTTTTACTGGTATTGGGTTTGTTTCAATGAAAAGAGCTTTAATTAAAGGTATCATTTTAAGCTGTATATCAAGTGCAGCCTTAAGATCGCCCTTTAAGAATAGTTCGCACATATCGTGTGTATCTTTTGGAAGGATGTTTGCAACAACAGAAATTACTCCCTTTCCTCCCAGGGACATAATGGGTATTATTTGATCATCATTTCCAGAGTATATATCAAGGTTATCTCCACATAATTGAGCAATTTCTGCAACTTGTGAAATGTTTCCACTAGCCTCTTTAACAGCAACTATATTTTCAATTTTTGATAGTTCATAAAGAGTTTCAGGAAGTATATTAAATCCTGTTCTTGAAGGAACGTTATAGATAATTATTGGTTTTGTCACTGCTGATGCAATTGCCTTAAAGTGTTCAATTGCTCCTCTTTGAGTTGTCTTGTTATAGTATGGTGTAATAACTAGTAAGCCATCAACTCCAATGCTATCTGCCCATCTGCTCATTTCAACAGCAGCCTTTGTATTGTTGCTTCCTGTTCCAGCAATAACAGGGATTCTTCCCTTTACAACATCTACAGTAAATTTAATTGTTTCTTTTCTTTCTTGTTCAGACATTGTTGAAGCTTCGCCAGTTGTTCCACAGATTATTATTGCATCAGTTTTTTGTTCTATATGCCATTCTATTAGTTCTTCAAGTTTCTTAAAATCAACTCCATCTTCATTAAATGGAGTTACAATTGCAACACCACTTCCAGTAAATAGACTCATTTTAAATCCATCCTTTCTGAAAAAATTTCCTTAATATTATTATATTATATTTTTTATTAAAAGTTCAGCTATTTGTACAGCATTTGTAGCTGCACCCTTTCTTATATTGTCGGCTACAACCCACATATTAATACCATTTTCAACGCTTTCATCTCTTCTTATTCTTCCAACGAATACTTCATCTTTTCCTTCTGCTAATATAGGCATTGGATAAACGTTGTTATTAACATCATCCATTAAAACAATGCCTTTGCTGTTTTTAAGTGTTTCTTTTACTTCGTTTATATCAAAGCTTTTTTCAAATTCTACATTAATTGATTCACTATGTCCATAGAACACTGGAACTCTAACTGTTGTAGCTGTTATTTTTAAATCTGGTCTATGCATTATCTTTTTTGTTTCGTTTATCATTTTCATTTCTTCTTTTGTATATCCATTTTCTAAGAAT
The DNA here is from genome assembly GCF_000430995.1 of Thermobrachium celere DSM 8682. GTDB lineage: Bacteria > Bacillota > Clostridia > Clostridiales > Caloramatoraceae > Thermobrachium > Thermobrachium celere. Next base: position 1,357,278 of record NZ_HF952018.1, on the reverse strand, counting down.
ACATCAATATGAGGAATTAAGTTATATGCAATAGGATGTGGGAATTTCTTTGGAGCTTCTCCCTTAATACCATTTACTAAATCCTCATATCCTCCCATACCAGCTCCAGATACAGCTTGATATGTCGAATATATAATTCTTTTTATTTTAAATTTGTCATCTAGAGGTTTTAGGGCAACAACAGCTTGTATTGTTGAGCAATTTGGATTTGCAATAATTCCCTTATGCCACTTTATATCTTCTGGATTTACTTCAGGTACAACAAGTGGTACATTCTCATCCATTCTCCATGCACTACTATTGTCGACAACAACACATCCTTTACTTGCTGCTATAGGAGCAAATTTTAAGCTTGTTGAAGCTCCAGCAGAGAATAAAGCTATATCTATTCCTCTATCAAAAGAATCTTCCTTTAATTCTTCTACAACATAGTCCTTTCCATTGAAGTTTATTGTTTTTCCTGCAGATTTTGAAGATGCAAATAAATATAATTTATCAATTGGGAAATTTCTTTCCTTTAAAACGTCTAAAAACTTTCTACCTACCATTCCAGTTGCGCCGACAACTGCTAATCTAACACCCATTACTTTATCCTCCTTTTAAAAAACTTCTAATAAAGGTATATACTATGTTTTTGTATATTATAACATTATTTTATTCCAAATTCATCAATTTTTAATGTTTAAATATACAAAAATTAAGTCGAAATAGGTAATAATTTTTCTTATTGTTTTATATTGACATCAAATACACACATTGGTAAAATACAGAAAAAAGAAGTTTGGGACATATAAAATTTCAAAAATTAGCGTAAAAACATTTAACTTAATAAATTAAATGAAAAAATAAAAATAATGAATTTTAATATTGCGAAAAATCGAAATGTAAAGTTAGGAATAATTTTTGAATAAAAACATACAGTTTTATTAGGTGCATAACCCTTATGGGTTATATATAAAATTTTTATTAAAGGGGGAGCGAAAATGAACAAAAAGCTTGCGAGCTTTGCTGCAGGATTATTAGCAGTTATGATGCTTTTTACATCCTGCGGTAAAGGTGGAAAAACAACAGACACATCGAAAAAGGATGTTGCAGAAGTTGTAAAGGCTTCAAACCCATCTAAGATGCCTGATGTATCAAAGAACAGAAAGGATACATTAATAGTTGGTACAACAGCTCCATCAGGTAAGTTTAATCCAATTTATTCAGACTCAGTTTATGATTCTTGGGTAGTTAGTCTTGTATTTGATGGATTGATTTCAAACGATGAGCAAGGTAACCCAACTCCACTTATAGCAAAAGAATGGAAGATTTCAGAGGATGGAAAGACATATACATTTACGTTAAATAAAGGAGTTAAGTTTAGTGATGGTAAAGAAGTTACTGCTGAAGACGTAGCTTTCACATTTACTGCAATATGTGACCCAAGCTATGATGGACCAAGAACAGATGCAGTTTCATCACTAGTTGGTTATGAAGAATATAACCAAGATAAAGAAGGAAAGGTAAAGGAAGTTAGTGGTATCAAGGTTATAGACAAATATACAATTTCATTTACTTTAAAGGAACCAAAGGCTCCTGCTATATATGACTTTGGATATGGAATTATGCCAAAGCACATATATAATTTTGAAAAGGGTAACATAAAGGCTCTAAAGGATAAGTTCTTAAGCCCAGTTGGTGCAGGTCCATACTTATTTAAGGAATATAAAGCAGGACAAGAAATTGTATTTGAAAAGAATCCAAACTATTGGAGAGGCGAACCAAAGATAGCTAAGATTATAATGAAGGTAACAAATGCAAATACAGTAATTCAAGAATTAACAACTGGTAGTGTTGATGTTGACAGAATTCCAAGTAAGCCAGAACAAATTGAACTTGTTAAGAAGGCTGAGTTCTTAGATATTTACAGCTATCCATCAAATAGTTACGGATACATTGGTTGGAATTTAAGAGATGAAAAGTTTAAGGATAAGAAAGTTCGTCAAGCACTTGCTTACGGTTTAAACAGAGCAGGATTTATTCAAGCATACTACAAGGGACTTGGAGATGTATGTAATGCACCTGTATCAAAGGTATCTTGGGCATATACAGATGAACTTAACAAGTATGAATATAATCCAGAGTTAGCAAATAAGCTTCTTGATGAAGCTGGTTGGGTAAAGAAGGAAGATGGATATAGATATAAAGATGGTAAAAAGTTTACAATCCATTGGATGACATATACAGGAAGTAAATATGTTGAAGCTTTAACTCCAATTCTAATTGAAAACTGGAAGCAGATAGGTGTTGAAGTAATTCCAGAACTAATGGAATTCAGTACACTTGCTCAAAAGGTATATGACGAACAAAAATTTGAAATGTACAATATGGCATGGTCACTTTCAATTGACCCAGATCCATCAGGAATATTCTCAATTGAACAAGATAAGCTTGGTGGATTTAATTCAGTTGGTTGGAGAAATGAAGAATCAGAAAGACTAATCAAAGAGGGCTTAAAGGAAACTGATATGGAAAAGAGAAAGCAAATTTATCATCAATGGGTAAAGCTAGCTAATGAAGAACTTCCATATCTATTCCTAAGCTATGCTAAGGATACTTATGCAGTTAGTTCTAAGGTTAAGGGATTAAGACTATCACCATTTACTGACTGGACTTACGATATCCATAAAGTAGAACTTGTTGATGTTAAGTAATAAATGCCCGGCCTTAGGCCGGGCTTAATTTAGGGGGGGATAAAATGAGGCAGTATATTACAAGAAGGCTTTTGCAAATGATACCTGTACTTATTGGGGTATCTATTATTATCTTTTTGATTTTTCAAGCAGCACCAGGTGATGCCCTAACAGGTATGATGGATCCCAAAATGTCCTATGAAACAAAGCAGAAGATTAGAAAACAGCTGCACCTTGATGAACCAGCAATTGTCCAATATAAATATTGGGTTCAGAATGTAATAAGAGGGGATTTTGGAGAGTCATTTTATTTTAAACAGCCTGTTGGTAGGGTTATGAATACATATATTTGGAACTCTTTTTATTTATCTTTGGCTTCTTTTATCTTAAGCGTTTTGATTGCAATACCAATAGGGGTTATATCAGCAACAAGGCAGTATAGCTTCATAGATTACTTCTTTACGGTTTTTGCTCTAATTGGTATATCTATGCCGTCCTTCTTCTTTGGACTTCTTTTAATAAAGTGGTTTGCAGTTGATATTAATTTATTTCCTGTATCTGGAATGATGACTCCAGGAAGTACTGCAGTTGGTTTTGAAAAGTTTAAGGATGTATTATATCATATGGTTCTGCCACTTACTGTTTTAACATTAGGTAGTGTAGCAGGACTTATGAGGTATACACGTTCAAGTATGCTTGAGGTTATAAGACAGGATTATATAAGAACAGCAAGGGCAAAGGGATTGAGAGAAAAGGTTGTAATATATAAACATGCACTAAGAAACGCGTTAATTCCTGTTGTTACAATATTTGGTATGTGGTTACCTGGTTTATTTTCAGGTGCAATGATAACAGAAGCTATATTTAACTGGCCAGGAATTGGACCTATTGAACTTTTAGCTGTTAACAATAGAGATTATCCACTTTTAATGGGAATTAATATGCTTCTTGCATTTTTAACCCTCTTAGGAAATCTAATTGCAGATGTAACCTATGCAATTGTTGACCCAAGAATTAGATTAAAGTAGGGGGGTGAAGTAAATGGCTGAAGTTAAAAATAATTTAAATAAAGGTGTTGAATTAAAGGGTGCAAAAAAAGAGGATATAATGAGTCCTTGGAAAATAGTCAGACATAGGTTAAGAAGAAATAAACTTGCTATGGCTGGTTTATATATACTCTTGTTTATGATTGTTGTTTCTGTGTTTGGACCTATTGTACAAAAATATGTTTTTGGTATTACAATGGAAAAAATTGATTTATATAATATATCGGCACCACCAAGCTTAAAGCATCCACTTGGAACAGATGAAGTAGGAAGAGACATATTAACAAGACTTATGTATGGTGGAAGAATATCATTGACTGTTGGAATTGTTGCTGTATCAATCAGTGTTGTTATAGGAAGTATAATTGGCGGAATATCAGGTTATTATGGTGGAGTAGTAGATGGGATTATTATGAGATTTGTTGATATATTTATGTGTTTCCCTTTCTTCCCGCTACTTTTAATGCTTGCAGCTGTTTTATCAGATTATAAGGTGGATCCTAAGTATAGAATTTACTTTGTTATGGTTATAATTGGTATATTAAGTTGGACAGGTCTTGCTCGTATTGTAAGAGGACAGATATTGTCTTTAAGAGAACAAGAATTTATGCAGGCAGCAGAAGCTTTGGGGCTTAGAGATAGAAGAAAGATCTTTAGGCATCTGCTTCCAAATACATTTGCATCAATTATAGTTTCAGCAACATTGGGAATAGGTAGTGCAATTCTATCAGAATCAGCACTTAGTTATTTAGGATTAGGTGTTACACCTCCATATCCATCATGGGGACAAATGGTTCAGGTTGCAACAGATTATTATGTAATGAAATACGAATATTGGAAATGGATACCTCCTGGAGTGTGCATATTCCTAACAGTTATGGCGATAAACTTGTTTGGTGATGGATTAAGAGATGCTCTTGATCCAAAGCTAAAAAGATAGGAGGTAATATTATGGGGGAACTTTTAAGTATAAAAAATCTTAAGACATATTTTTATACAGAAGATGGAGTGATAAAGGCTGTTGATGATGTTAGTTTGACAATAAGAGAGGGAGAAACATTAGGGGTTGTTGGAGAATCAGGTTGTGGCAAAAGTATTACTGCAATGTCTATTCTTAAATTAATTCCAAATCCTCCAGGTAAAATAGTAAGTGGTGAAATAATTTTTGAAGGTAAAGATTTGACGAAGGCAACAGATTCAGAAATAAGAAAAATTCGTGGTAATAAGATATCAGTTATATTTCAGGAGCCTATGACATCATTAAATCCTGTTTTTACAATTGGAGATCAAATTATTGAAGCAATTGTATTACATCAAAATATGAATAGAGAGCAGGCACGTGAAAAGGCAATTGATATGTTAAAATTAGTGGGTATTCCAAGGGCTAATGAGGTTGTTGATGCCTATCCTCATGAGCTTTCAGGGGGAATGAGACAGAGGGCAATGATTGCAATGGCAATGGCTTGTAATCCAAAACTTTTAATTGCAGATGAGCCAACTACAGCACTTGATGTTACAATTCAAGCACAAATATTAGATTTAATGAGGGAGCTTAAAAACAAAACAAATACATCAATAATGTTAATAACACACGACTTAGGTGTTGTTGCAGAGATGGCAGATCATGTTGTAGTTATGTATGCAGGTAAGATAGTTGAAGAGGCTGATGTTTTTGAGATATTTAAGAATCCACTGCATCCATATACTATAGGTTTGCTTGAGTCAAAACCAATTTTAAATCAAGACAAAGAGAGATTAAATTCAATCCCAGGACAAGTGCCTAATCCACTTAATATGCCTGAAGGCTGTTATTTCCATCCTAGATGTTCTAAGGCCATGGACATTTGCAGAAAAGAGCAGCCGAAGTTATGCAGTGTAAAAGACGGACATAAGGTGGCTTGCCACCTCTATAAGGAGGTGAAATAATATGGCAGAGACATTGTTGAAGGTAGAAAACCTAAAAAAATATTTTCCTATAAAAGCAGGGGTTTTTCAAAGAACTGTGGGATATGTAAAGGCAGTTGATGATGTATCCTTTGAGCTAAAGGAAGGAGAAACTTTAGGTTTTGTTGGAGAATCAGGATGTGGTAAATCAACAACAGGGAGAACTATACTTAGATTATTAGATAAAACAGATGGAAATGTTTATTTTGAAGGAAAAGATATATTTAGTTTAAGCAGAAAAGAATTAAGAAGCATAAGACCAAAAATGCAGATAATATTTCAAGACCCTTATAGTTCATTAAATCCCAGAATGACAGTTGGTGAAATAATAGGAGAAGCGCTAGTAGATCATAAAATTGTATCAAAAGGTGAAGTAAAGGATAGAGTACTTGAGGCACTTGAGATGTGTGGTCTTGCACCATATCACATAAGAAGATATCCACATGAGTTTTCGGGTGGCCAAAGACAAAGAATAGGTATAGCAAGAGCACTGGTGCTAAATCCAAAATTCATAGTGTGTGATGAGCCAGTATCTGCTCTTGATGTATCAATTCAATCTCAAATTGTAAATCTATTATGTGATCTTCAACAAAAGTTCGGTTTTTCGTATATGTTTATATCCCATGACTTGAGTGTTGTAAAGCATATAAGCCATAGAGTAGGGGTTATGTACTTAGGCTCACTTGTTGAGCTTGCAGAAAAGCATGAACTTTATAAAAATCCACTACACCCTTATACAAAGGCACTGCTATCTGCTGTTCCTATTCCTGATCCTACATTAAAGAGAGAAAGAATAATACTTCAGGGAGATATACCAAGCCCAGCAAATCCACCTAGTGGATGCAAGTTCCATACAAGGTGTCCTTATAAAAAAGACATATGTTCGCAGGAGGTACCTAAGTTTAGAGATGTTGGTGGAGGACATTTTGTTTCTTGCCATTTAGTATAAAATTACCCCCTTAGGATAAAAATAATCCTGAGGGGGTGTTATTATGGCAACACCGTTTAAAAAGAAGGTAAAGGCAAAACTAAAAGCAAAAAAGCCGCTAAGTGAAGAAGAACTTGAGAGGGAAAGGATAAAATACGAAATTGCAGAGGAACTTGGGCTTTTAGATAAAGTAAAAAAATATGGTTGGAGTGGTCTTACAGCTGAGGAGACAGGTAAAATTGGAGGAATTATGACAAAAAGAAACAAGGATGCAGGAAGAAAGTGGAATAAGTGAATAAATTAAGGGTATTTAGTCTTATTTTTTAAAAGCCCGATGAATGTTAAAAATACATTCATCGGGCTATAAATTATAGATATACTTTTAAAAGATTAAGTTCACCTTCAATTGAAAATTTTTCTTTCTTTGCGGGTATCATAAAGGTTTTTCCTGCAGGAATTGAATATGAATCTCCTTTATAATGTAAAAGTCCGCTTCCTTCTATGCACATAAAGATGTAGAAGGATTCTCCAGTTGTTTCATCTTGGTACTTATCATGGACTATAATTTCATCTACATTGAAGTATTTGCACTTTGAAATATTAGCTATAGAGTAGGTTTTGAATTTGCTAAATGTAGGATTGTAAATTGTACCATTTAAATTAAAGTCCATTACATCAAGTGCCTTATCAACATGTAGTTTGCGAGGGTTACCATCCTTATCAACTCTGTTCCAATCATATATTCTATATGTCGTATCGCTATTTTGCTGAATTTCTGCAACTACTATCCCTTCTAATAGGGCATGTACAGTTCCAGGAGGTATAAAAATTACATCACCTTTTTTTACAGATACAAAGTTTAAGCATTCCTCTATATTATTTTTTAATATATTTTTTTTAAACTCATCTTTTGTTATGCCATTTTTCACACCATAAATTATTTTAGCATTTTCCTTTGCACTTAAAACATACCATACTTCAGTTTTACCAAATTCGCCTTCGTTTTTTAAGGCATATTCATCATCAGGATGTACCTGTACAGAGAGATTGTCATTGGCATCTATATATTTTATTAATAAAGGGAATGTATCAAATTTTAGTCCTTTGTTACCTATAAGGTCTATTTTATATACATTTATTGCTTCTATAATAGATTTACCTCTTAAAATTCCATTTTCAATTATACTTATTCCATTTTTATGACAGCATACTTCCCAGCTTTCTGCTGTTTTTTGGTAGGGTAATTCTCTATGAAAAAGTTTTTTAAGATTTTGACCACCCCAAATTGTTTCTTTGTAAACAGGTTGAAAAAATAATGGATATAGCATAAAATACCTCCTGTGATATAATTTTTATAAACAATGCGAATAGTAAGATTAAAATAATTTATAGGAGTGGAAGTATATGGAGCAATATACGAGTTTATCATTGGTGTATGATGAGCTTATGGATGTGGATTATAATAAATGGACAGAGTTTATTAAAAAATATTTTCACAATAAAAATATTGAATTAAAATACAAAAAATGCTTAGAACTTGGCTGTGGTACAGGTAATATGACTATAAATTTAAAAAAACTAGGCTTTGATGTTACTGCTATAGATAATTCAGAGGATATGCTAGCAAAAGCGGAAGAAAAGATAAGAAAGGAAAGACTAAGGGTTAATCTTTTAAAACAGGATATAAGAAATTTTAGGTTAAATAAGAAGTTCCCATTTATATTTAGTTTTTGTGATTGTTTTAACTACATAACAAAAGAAGATGAGTTAATTATGTCTTTTAAAAATGTATATGAACATTTAGAAGATGATGGATATTTTTTATTTGATATAAGCACAGAATATAAATTAAGAGAGGTTATAGGAGAAAAAACATTTACATTAAATAGAGAAGATATATGTTATATTTGGGATAACTATATTAATGACGATATTTTAGAGATGTATATAAGTTTCTTTGTAAAAGAAGGAAGATATTACAGGAGATTTGATGAGAGGCATGTACAAAAAATATATAAAAACGATTACATATTTAATGTATTAAAAGAAGTTGGATTTAAAGAAGTTGAGATATTTGATGATTATAGTTTTGAAAATATAAAACAGCAAAGTATTAGAGCCCTATTTGTTGCTAAAAAATAAATTTTATTCATCTTCGCAAACTTCAATATCTTTATCTTTAACTCTAATACTTATTTTAAAAAAATCATTTTCAATTTTTATTTTTTTCTTTCTTCCATCTTTAGATTGGCGTACTTTGACCTTTAATTTATCTTTTTCTTTGTCCACAAAAAACTCTCCTTAATAAAGGATTTTGTATTATAATATTCATGGTCTAGATAATTGGTTACATTAAAGTAATTTTGTTTTTGTTGACGCAAATTTTTTATATTTGTATAATTAATTCTAAAATTTTTAAGCAAAGTCAAATTAAAATTAACAATTTTAGGAGGAAAAACGATGGGTAGATTAGTTAGAGCTACAGCTTCAAATGGAGATGTAAGACTTTTTATGGCAATTACTACAGATATAGTTGAAAAGGCAAGACAAATACATGATTTGAGCCCTACTGCATCTGCAGCTTTAGGTAGGCTTTTATCAGCAGGTACTGTTATGGGAGCAATGTTAAAGGGAGATAAGGATACATTAACGTTATCTATGAATGGTAAGGGACCTGCAGGTAACTTGGTTGTTGTTGCAAATTCAAAGGGAAATGTAAAGGGGTATATATCAAATCCACATGTAGATTTACCACTTAATGACAAAGGTAAACTTAATGTTGGTGCAGCTGTTGGAAAAGATGGATTTTTAAATGTTGTAAAGGATATGGGATTAAGAGATCCGTATGTTGGTAGTGTTCCTATATATACAGGAGAAATAGGTGACGATATAGCATATTATTTTACAGTATCAGAACAAGTACCTTCTGCTGTTGCACTTGGTGTGCTTGTTGATAAGGATACTTCTATAAAAGCAGCAGGTGCTCTTGTAATACAAATGATGCCTGGTGCAAATGAACTACTTGCAGATATTATTACATTTAGGCTTCAAGAAATACCTCCACTTTCAACATTAATTGCAGAAGGAAAGAGCTGTGAAGATATACTTAATCTGCTTTTTGATGATATGGACTTAAAGATACATGATGAAATGCAAATATCCTATGAATGTGACTGTTCAAGAGAAAGGGTGGAAAAGGCACTTATTGCATTAGGAAAAGATGAACTTGAGAGGTTAAAGGAAGAGGAAGAACTTATGCAGGTAGAGTGCCATTTTTGTGACAGAAGATACCAATTTACAAGGGAGGATATTCAAAAATTGATAGATACAATTGGTTGATCTCATATTAAATATTCTATATAAAAAGTTTAGCTAATGTTTTGGTAATAACCCCCATGCAGTTTAAATTTCGCATGGGGGTTAATTTTTATCATCAATTGTTTGTATAAATTTTATTTGACTTACATCTTTTGATTATGATAGAATTTTTAGGTAAATATGTTTTTGCATCTTCACAAATTTATAAAAAATATTAGATAAAGTATATAAAGTTTTTGAAATAAAATTCGAAATCCTTAATAGATCAATTGTAGAGGATGATGGGAATGAAAAAAATTGGATTTGGAGCTTTAAAAGTTGCATTATATTATTTTTTGTTTGGTATTTGTTGGGTAATGCTATCTGATAGGATATTATATAGCCTAGTTAGAGATAAAAATATGATTTTAAATTTTTCCATTGTAAAAGGAAGTATATTTATATGTATATCGTCTATCCTTATTTATGTACTTGTAAAAAGGGAAATAAAAAGAAGAATGAAGATGTGGGAATTTTATGCAACACACGATGCTATGACTAAGTGTTTAAATAGAAGAGCAGGTTTGGAGAAGTTAACAAGTATTATAAATAAATACTCTAAAACTCCAATATCAATTATATATGCTGACTTAAATAACTTAAAATTAATTAATGATAGTTTTGGACATTGTGAAGGGGATAAGGCCATTATAAATGTAAGTAAAATATTTAGAAGCTGTATAAAAAAAGATGATTTTGTAATAAGGCTTGGAGGAGATGAGTTTTTAATAGTTGTACTAAACTGTAATGAAATTGATGCAGACAATATTGTGGGAAGAATTAACTTTAAAATAGATGAACTTAATAAGATGAATAAAGTTGAACTAAGTGTTAGTTTTGGAATAGCAACATATACAAAACAATATGAAAGTGTAGTAGATTTCATACAAGAGGCAGATCGCAGAATGTATGAAAATAAGAAGAAATTTCATTCTAAGTTAAAATATGCGTAAAAAAATATTATAAAATGTGTTGACAAAACGTTAAATTCATTGTATTATAAATTATGTCAAAAGGAATTGGGCGCGTAGCTCAGCTGGGAGAGCATCTGCCTTACAAGCAGAGGGTCACAGGTTCGAGCCCTGTCGTGCCCACCATATATGGCCCAGTAGCTCAGCTGGTTAGAGTGCCGGCCTGTCACGCCGGAGGTCGAGGGTTCGAGCCCCTTCTGGGTCGCCATTTGGCCAGATAGCTCAGTAGGTAGAGCAGGGGACTGAAAATCCCCGTGTCGCTGGTTCGATTCCGGCTCTGGCCACCAAATTTTATGCGGGAATAGCTCAGTTGGTAGAGCGTCACCTTGCCAAGGTGAATGCCGCGGGTTCGAGTCCCGTTTCCCGCTCCAAAATTTAATATGGCGGCATAGCCAAGTGGTAAGGCAGAGGTCTGCAAAACCTTTATTCCCCAGTTCGAATCTGGGTGCCGCCTCCATAGTTAAGGGATAGAAGTAAAGAACTTCTATCCCTTAATTTTATAGTATTTTGGTATGAAAGGGAGAGGTTTTATTGAAGGAAAGATTTATACAAACTCCTAATTTACCAAAAGGGGGAGTCTCCTTAGCAGTATGTGATGGAAGAATAAACAATGAGATTGAAGATAATATTAAAAAATTAGGCATAAGAATAATAAAAACAAATAGACAAAGCTCATTATATGAAGCTGTATCATATCATCCAGATATTCAATTTCATCATTTAGGTGATAACAAAATAGTTATTGCTCCAAACATTGACGATAAATTTTACTATGCACTTGAACAGGAAGGTTTTGAAATTATAATAGGCAAAAAATATATAAATTCAAAATATCCAGAAGACGTACCTTATAATGTAGCAAGAATAGGCAATTTTGCGGTACTAAATATTAAATATACGGATGAAATATTATTAGACGAATTAATTAAAAGAAATGTGAAATTAATTGATGTAAAACAAGGGTATGCAAAGTGTTCTATATGCATAGTTTCAGAAAATGCTATAATTACATCCGATAGGGGAATACATAAAAAGGCTATTTTGAATTCTATACACTCCCTTCTAATTAATCCAGGACATATCGAATTATTTGAGTTAAATTATGGATTTATTGGTGGATGTTCGGGTTTTATATCAAAAGATGTATTATCATTTTATGGTAGAATTGAGTCTCATCCGGATTTTTATGCAATAAGTCAATTTTTGAATAAATTTGAAAAGAAGTATCAAAATCTATCTAAAGGAAATTTAATAGATTATGGTACATTAATTCCTTTAAAGGAATATTCTATAATGTAACTTTGAAAGTTTAGTAGTATATGTTTTACTTATGAACATATACTAAACTTGAAGGGAGTGATAATATGATTCTCCTATCTATTGGATTTAGCAAGGATAATAGAGAAATTTATGATAGATTGAGTGAGCTTTGTCTTTATTTCAAGGATAAAGGTGTAAATATAGCACTTTATGAGAATAAAGTTTCTAACATGAATTATATTAAATGTGTCTTGAAGGAAACAGAAAGAGATATAAAAATTTTTGATAGTTTTAGTGAAATGTTTTATGTTTATGTTGCAAACCTCATATATGAATATATTGTAAATCAATATGAGTCAGTTATTATAGAAAAAATATTAAAAAATGACTACGATTTTTTATCCCATGAGGATGCAAAATTAATAAAAGAAAAGTGTGTTATGGCTTTAAATGGAACAGGTATTTTTTCGGCCGATAGTGTATCTTTTGTTATAAATAGAAAAAATACTATATTAAAAATTATTGAAGAATACCTAGATGAAAATAAAGAACTAATAATTGATGGGTTTATAACCTTTAGGCTTAGAAATTTTGAATCGGATTTAAAGTATATTGTTGAAAAAATTACAGAGGAATATATCATAGAAAAAGAATATAGTGAGTTTATAAAGCTTCTTAAGTATTTTGTTGATGTTCAAGAAAGTAGATATGATGTGATTAATGTAGTTATTCAAAGGGATGGTAATTACTTAATTCATGATAATAAATACAACAATATAACATCGGAGTTTTTTGAAGATTTTGGAACAGAAATCAAAATAGATGCAACAATTCATGATATGTTAATCAGTGCACTAATTACCTATGCACCAAAAAATATTATAATACATGGTATTGAAAATTCTACAAGCCAAGAAACAATAGAGACAATCAAAAATATATTTTGTGATAGATTGACAGTTTGTAGCGGATGTGAACTTTGTACATCAACAAATAATATTATATTGACATAAATAATTTAAATAAATATAATTATTAGTAAAATAGGAAAAGGCGATGAAGGGGAAGAGTAAATCATACCCAGTTACCAGAGAGGGAAACCCATTGGCTGGAAGGTTTCCTTAACATGGATGATTGAAAACCACCCCGAAGCTCCTACCTGAAGCTTAGTAAGGCTAGGCGTGAAGCTGCGTTAATGCATTGAGTGGACCGTAAGGTCAATTTGGGTGGAACCGCGAGAACTCTCGTCCCATTTTTTGGATGAGAGTTTTTTTGTTTATAAAAATATCATAAGGAGGGATAAAAATGATTAAAGTTACATTAAAGGATGGAAAGGTTTTAGAGTTTGAAGGTCCAGTGAAGGTTGAAGAGGTAGCCAAAAAGATAGGTATGGGACTTTATAAGGCGGCACTTGCTGCAAAGGTTGATGGTGAAGTGGTTGACTTAATGAAGACAATTGATAGGGATTGTTCAGTGGAAATACTAACTTTTGACGATGAGGATGGAAGATGGGCACTTAGACATACTGCTTCTCATATTTTAGCTCAAGCAGTAAAGAGACTTTATCCAAATGTAAAATTAGCTATCGGACCAGCAATTGATAATGGTTTCTATTATGATTTTGATGCAGATTTTCCTATTTCACCAGATATGCTTTCAGAAATTGAAAAGGAAATGGAAAAAATTATAAAAGAAGATTATGAACTTGAAAGATTTACTCTTTCAAGAGAGGATGCTATTAAGCTAATGAAGGAAAAGAATGAACCATATAAAGTGGAGCTTATTGAAGAACTACCAGAAGGAGAAGAGATATCCTTCTATAAGCAAGGAGAATTTGTAGATCTTTGTGCGGGGCCTCATGTTCCATCAACTGGAAGAGTTAAGGCTATAAAGCTTCTATCAGTAGCTGGAGCATACTGGAGAGGCGATGAAAAGAATAAGATGCTTCAGAGAATATATGGTACAGCCTTTACTAAAAAGAGTGATTTAGACGCATATTTAAATATGCTTGAAGAGGCAAAGAAGAGAGATCATAGAAAACTTGGTAAGGAACTAGAACTATTTGCTATAATGGAAGAAGGACCAGGATTCCCATTCTTCTTACCTAAGGGTATGGTTGTTAGAAATGAACTTGAAAACTTCTGGAGACAAATTCATCAAAAGAATGGATATAAAGAAATAAAAACTCCAATAATATTAAATGAATCATTATGGCATCGTTCAGGACACTGGGATCACTATAAAGAGAATATGTACTTTACAAAGATAGATGAACAAGATTTTGCAGTAAAACCAATGAACTGTCCTGGAGGTATATTAGTTTATAAGAGCCAAATGCACAGCTATAGAGAATTACCACTTAGACTTGGAGAACTTGGACTTGTACATAGACACGAAATATCAGGTGCATTACATGGATTAATGAGGGTTAGATGCTTTACACAGGATGATGCGCATATATTTATGCTTCCAACACAAATAAAAGATGAAGTTTTAGGTGTAATTAGACTAATTGATGAAGTTTACAAACTATTTGGATTTGAGTATCATGTTGAACTTTCAACTAGACCAGAGGATTCAATGGGAAGCGATGAGGATTGGGAAAATGCAACAAATGCATTAATTGATGCATTAAATGCTGCAGGACTTGATTATAAAGTTAATGAAGGTGATGGTGCCTTCTATGGACCAAAGATTGATTTCCACTTAAAGGATTGTTTAGGTAGAACATGGCAATGTGGAACTATTCAGTTAGATTTCCAAATGCCTGAAAGATTTGATCTTCACTACATAGGTGAAGATGGAGAAAAGCACAGACCAGTAATGATACACAGAGTTATATTTGGAAGCATTGAAAGATTTATAGGAATATTAATAGAACATTATGCTGGAGCATTCCCAACTTGGCTTGCACCTGTACAAGTAAAGATACTTCCTGTTACAGACAGAGCAAATGATTATGCAAAGCAGCTTGAAGAGAAATTTAAAGAAAGCGGAATAAGAGTAGAATCAGATTTAAGAAATGAAAAGATTGGATATAAGATAAGGGAAGCACAACTTCAAAAGGTTCCATATATGTTAATACTAGGTGACAAAGAAGTAGAGGCAGGAAATGTATCTGTTCGTTCAAGAAAAGAAGGAGATATGGGTGCAATGGCTGTTGAAGACTTCTTAGCTAAGATTAAGGAAGAAATAGATAAAAAAATTAGTACATTGTAATAAAAATAGTTGACATGTAAAATATAGTATGATATATTATTTAAGTGTTAAGTAGAAGCCATCCGCTTCTCACCTTACGCCAAAGGTAGTAAGGTTATTGCAATAAGTTCTGAATGTTTGCGGATGGAGTCTGTCCATCCGCTTTTGTTTTGTAATCTTTTAGGAGGTGAATGTTATTAATAAAGAACATTTAATCAACGAAGAAATTAGAGCTAAGGAGCTTAGAGTTGTTACTGCTGATGGTGAGCAACTTGGAATAATGCCAACAAAGCAGGCACTAGAGATAGCAGAAGCAAGACAGCTAGATTTAGTATTAATAGCTCCAAAGGCTGAACCACCAGTTGCAAAGATAATGGACTATGGAAAGTTCATTTATGAGCAACAAAAGAAGGAAAAGGAAGCAAAGAAGAAACAGAAACAGATAACAGTAAAAGAAATAAGAATAACTCCAAACATAGAAGAACACGACTTGAATGTTAAGGCAAAAAATGCTGAAAAGTTCTTAAAAGATGGAGACAAGGTAAAGGTTACTGTTAGATTTAGAGGAAGAGAAGCAGATTATGCTCACTTTGGTGAAGAAATATTAAATAGATTTTATGAAAAGCTTAAGGAAGTTGGTCAAATAGAAAAACCAGCTAAGCTTGAAGGTAAAAATATGACTATGGTAATAGCACCAAAGAAAGGTTGAAAATAAGAGAGGAGGAAATAATTATGCCTAAAATGAAAACTCATAAGGGTGCAGCAAAAAGATATAGAAAGACAGGAAATGGAAAGTTCAAGAGAGCACATGCTTTCAGAAGACATATCCTAACTAAGAAGACTTCAAAGAGAAAGAGACAACTAAGAAGAGGAACTTATGTTGCTAAGACAGAATTCAAGATAGTAAGAAAGTTATTACCATACGCATAAGAGGCAAAGGAGGTTTAAAAAATGGCAAGAGTTAAGAGAGCAGTACATTCACATAAAAGACGTAGAAAGATATTAAAACTTGCAAAGGGATACTATGGTGCTAAGAGCAAGAATTACAGAATTGCTAAGCAAGCTGTAATGAGAGCACTAAGCACAGCATATGTTGGTAGAAAGTTAAAGAAGAGAGACTTCAGAAAGCTATGGATAGCAAGAATTAACGCAGCTGCAAGAGCAAATGGACTATCATATTCAAAATTCATAAATGGTCTAAAGCTTGCAGGTATAAACATTAACAGAAAGATGCTTGCTGAAATAGCAGTAAATGATGAAGCTGCATTCACAGAATTAGTAAACATTGCTAAGGAAAAAATAAATGCATAATAGATTTTAAGCTAAAAGGCCTGATTTTCAGGTCTTTTAGCTTTTGTATAAAATATAGTTTTTTTGGTATTATACTTTAGTAGTATAATATTGGAGGTTTAAATAATTATGTTTATTAAAGAAAAAATAGACGGAATTAAATTTTATAAATTTCAACCTGTACAAATATTAGCTCTAGGTTTTGCAGCTGTTATATTAATTGGTTCAATTTTGCTGTCTCTTCCTATTGCATCAAGAGATGGAAACCCAACTGATTATATAGATGCACTATTTACAGCAACATCAGCAGTTTGCGTTACAGGACTTGTAACAGTTGATACAGGTACTCACTACAGCTTGTTTGGACAAATAGTTATAATGCTGCTCATACAAATTGGTGGAATTGGATTTATGACCTTTGCTACATTGATAGCACTTATATTAGGAAAAAAGATTTCACTTCGTGAAAGGTTGATAATGCAAGAGGCTTATAATACATTTAATATACAAGGTGTAGTAAAACTAGCACTTTATGTAATAGGCATTACATTTTCAATTGAACTTTTAGGAGCTGTAGCTCTATCAACACAGTTTATACCTAAGTATGGATTATTAAAGGGGTTATATTTTGGTCTGTTCCACGCAGTATCAGCCTTTTGTAATGCTGGTTTTGACCTAATAGGAAATTTTCAAAGTTTAACTCCGTATGTAGAAAATACTGTTGTAAATTTAACTGTATGTGCTTTAATTATTTTTGGAGGTATTGGTTTTGCTGTATTAACTGAGGTAATAAATTATAGAAAAACAAAAAAATTATCTTTACATGCAAAGGTTGTTTTATCTGCAACAGCCTTTCTGATTATAATTGGAATGATTTTATTTTTAGTGCTAGAGTATAACAATCCAAAAACTTTAGGTCAACTTAGTATGAAGGGAAAACTACTAGCAAGTTTATTTGCATCAGTTACACCAAGAACTGCCGGATTTAACACTATATCTACATCAGATATGACAACAGCAGGAAAGTTTTTAACTATAATATTGATGTTCATTGGAGCATCTCCAGGTTCAACAGGTGGAGGTATAAAGACGTCAACTGCATTTTTACTTTTTATGACAGTAGTTGCAGTCGTTCAAGGTAAGGAAGATACAGAGATATATGAAAAAAGAATAAATAAAAGTTATGTTTATAGAGCACTTGGTATAACTATGATAAGTTTTATAATAGTTATTGCAGTTACTATGGTTTTATCAATAGTCCAAAATGGTGAATTTATTGAATTCCTTTATGAAGCAACATCAGCCTTTGCAACAGTGGGATTGACGTTGGGACTTACAACGAGGTTGACGTTAATTGGTAAAATAATAATAATTATAACTATGTACATAGGTAGAGTAGGTCCACTAACAATAACAATGGCAATAGCACATAAACAGCATACAACAACAAATTTAATTAAATATCCTGAAGATAAGATACTAATAGGATGATTTTAGGAGGTTATTAATAATGAAGTCTAAACAGTTTGTAGTTATAGGGCTTGGAAGGTTTGGTTCAAGTATAGCAAAGACACTGTATTCTTTAGGACATGAAGTTTTAGCCATAGATAAAGATGAAGAAGTTGTACAGGATATATCTGAATATGTAACTCATGCAGTTCAAGCTGATGCAACAGATGAAGCAACATTAAAATCTCTTGGGATAAGAAATTTTGATATTGCGGTTGTTACAATTGGATCTGATGTACAATCTAGTGTTCTTGTAACACTTCTTGTAAAGGAGTTAGGAGTAAAATATGTAATTGCTAAGGCGCAAAATGAACTTCATGCAAAGGTGTTATATAAAATAGGTGCTGATAGAGTAGTATTTCCAGAAAGAGATATGGGAGTAAGGGTGGCTCATAACTTATGTTCATCAAATATACTTGATTACATTGAATTATCCCCAGATTACAGTATCATGGAAGTAACTGCACTAGAAGAATGGGAAAATAAGACATTAAAGGAGCTAAACTTAAGAACTAGATATGGTATAAATATTATGGCAATTAAACGTGATAATGATATTAACATTTCTCCATCTGCAGAGGATGTAATTAAAAAGGGAGATGTACTTGTTGTTATAGGTGGTACTGATGATATAAAAAATATAGAGATGCAAAGGATGTAGTTTGTATGGTACTTAAAAGGGATAGTAGCATAGTAAAAAATGCTATTAAATTAAAGCAGAAAAAATATAGGGAACAAGAGGATAAATTTTTAGTAGAGGGCATTAGGTTTGTTGAAGAAGCAATTTTAGAGGGCCTTGTTGACCACATATTTTATAGTAAGGATATATATAGTGTAAACGGGTACGAAAGAGTTTTGAACAATGATTTACCTAAATTTGAAGTAGATGAGTCTGTAATAAAAGAGCTTACTAATACAACAACTCCACAAAGAGTTGTTGCAGTTGTGAGAAAGCCTAAAATTGAAATAAATGAGGATTTAAGTTTTGTAGTAGTTGTTGATAAGGTTCAGGATCCAGGAAATTTAGGTACTATAATTAGAACATGTGATGCTGCAGGTGTTGATGCAGTTTATATAATAAAGGGTACAGTTGATGTTTATAATGACAAAACTCTTAGGTCGACAATGGGGTCAATATTCCATATTCCAATTTTATATTATGAAACCTTTAAAGATGCAGTAGAGAACCTATATTCTATGGGATTTAATATATATGCATCAGCTTTAGATGGAGAAGATTTATATAAAACAGATCTAAAGGGAAAAACTGCAGTTGTAATAGGTAATGAAGCAAATGGTATGTCACAAGAGGATATAATGCTTTGTAATAAAAAGATTAGGATTCCGATGATAGGTAGAGCAGAATCGCTAAATGCTTCTGTTGCAGCAGCAGTGATTATATATGAAGCCTTAAGACAAAGGTTATAATTAGTATTTACACATAATTTAACCTATGTTATAATAAGCAAAAAATAAAGGCTATGAAGGAGGCAAGTAGGCTAATACCCTGCACAGGGAGGATGGGCCGGAGATTGAGAGCCTGTCTGCAGAAGGGTTAGTTGAAGTTTCCCTCTGGAGCTTTCTGCCTGAAATTAAAGTAGGGCAGAACGGGATGACCGTTATTCAAATGAGTGGGCCTTAGGCCAATTAGGGTGGTACCGCGAAGTTTACCCTTCGTCCCTTATTAGGGATGAAGGGTTTTTTGTTTGGAATATTACATAGAAAGGAGTAGGAAAATGAGAGAAAAGTTACAACAAATACAAGAAGAGGCGCTTATAAAAATTAAAGAGTGCAGTACAAGTCAAATGCTGGATGAAATAAGAGTTAAATATTTAGGTAAAAAGGGAGAATTAACATCTATTTTAAGAGGAATGGGTCAGCTATCACCTGAAGAAAGACCGATTGTGGGTAAAATTGCCAATGAAGTTAGAGAAACTATTGAAAATGCTATCGAACAGGCAAAATATGATATAAAACAGAAGGAAAAGAATATTAGACTTTCAATGGAAACAATAGATGTTACAATGCCAGGCAAGAAAAATAAATTAGGAGGACTACATCCTTTAACTAAGGCGTTAGATGAAATAAAAGAAATATTTATTGGTATGGGATTTTCAATTGCAGAAGGACCAGAAGTAGAATTAGATTATTATAACTTTGAAGCCTTAAATATACCTAAAAATCATCCTGCAAGAGATGAACAGGATACATTTTACATAAATCAAAATGTTGTTTTAAGAACCCAAACATCTCCAGTTCAGATTAGAGTTATGGAAAATAAAAAGCCTCCTATTAGAATAATTGCCCCAGGTAGAGTTTATAGATCTGATACTGCGGATGCAACCCATTCACCAATATTTCATCAAGTAGAGGGGCTTGTAATTGATAAAGGTATAACAATGGCAAGTTTAAAAGGAACTTTAGATGCCTTTGCAAAAAGAATGTTTGGTGAAAAGACAAGAACAAAGTTTAGACCACATCACTT
Organism: Thermobrachium celere DSM 8682; assembly: GCF_000430995.1. GTDB lineage: Bacteria > Bacillota > Clostridia > Clostridiales > Caloramatoraceae > Thermobrachium > Thermobrachium celere. Next base: position 1,336,615 of record NZ_HF952018.1, on the reverse strand, counting down.
CCCATTTACAGAACCTTCTGCAGAGGTTGATGTTTCATGCTTTGTTTGTGATGGTTTAGGATGTAGAGTATGTAAGGGTTCAGGATGGATTGAAATATTAGGTTGTGGAATGGTTCATCCGGATGTATTAAGGGCAGGTGGAATAGATCCTGAGGTATATAGTGGTTTTGCATTTGGATTAGGACTTGAGAGAATAGTAATGATAAAGTATGGAATTGATGATATTAGACTTTTCTATGAAAATGATGTAAGATTCTTAAAGCAGTTCTAAGGAGGGATAGCATGAAGGTTCCATTTAATTGGCTATTAGAATATGTAGATATAAATAAAGATATTAATGAAGTTGCAGAAAAATTAACACTTACAGGTTCAAAGGTTGAGGAAGTAATAGAAAAAGGGAAGGAAATAGATAGGGTAGTAACAGGAAAAATAATAAAGACTGAAAAACATCCTAATGCAGATAAATTAACCATATGCCAAGTAGATGTGAAGGATGAAGTTTTACAGATAGTAACTGGTGCAGATAACATTAAAGAGGGTGATATTGTACCTGTTGCTTTACATGGTTCAACCCTTCCAGGAGGAGTAAAAATAAAGAAAGGTAAGTTAAGAGGGGCAGAATCAAATGGGATGCTCTGTTCAGAAGCTGAGTTAGGTCTTGCAGATGAAGATTCGGTACATGGAATAATGATTTTAAGTGAGGATACACCAATTGGAGTGGATATTAAAGAAATACTTGGACTAAATGGTGGTGTTATTGATTTTGAAATTACTTCAAATAGAGCAGACTGTTTTTCAATATATGGTATAGCAAGGGAGACAGCAGCGTCCTTTGGATGTGAACTTAAAAAGTTAGATTTAAGTTTTAAGGAGAATAATGAAAATATAAGTGATTACTTAAAGGTGGAAGTTCAAACACCTCTTTGTAGAAGATATATGGCAAAGATGATAAAGAATATAAAAATAGGTCCATCACCAGAGTGGATGCAGGCTAAACTTCAAGAGGCAGGGGTTAGGCCAATAAATAATGTAGTTGATATAACTAATTATGTAATGCTTGAATTAGGTCAACCGCTTCATGCTTTTGATTATAATAACATAGAAGGTAATAAAATAATTGTTAAAATGGCTTCAGATGAAAAGTTTACTACACTAGATGGTGTAGAAAGACAGTTAGATAATTCAATGATTGTAATTTCTGATGCTGAAAAAACTGTTGCAGTTGCAGGTGTAATGGGCGGACAAAATTCAGAAGTAACAGAATCAACAAATACGATAGTATTAGAATCTGCTAATTTTGATGGAGTAACAACAAGACTTTCATCCAAAAAATTAGGATTAAGAACAGAGGCTTCATCAAGATTTGAAAAGGATTTAGATCCAAATCTAGTTGAAATAGCTGTAAATAGAGCGTGTCATTTATTTGAAACTTTAGGTGTTGGAGAAGTTGTAGGTGGGGTAATAGATATTTATAGTAATAAGCTTGAACCTCATTATGTAAGAGTAAGTCCAAAATGGATAAACGATTTCTTAGGAACTAATATTAATGTTGAAGATATGGTTAAAATGTTAAATAGGCTTGAAATGGAAGTAGAAGTAAAAGATGAACTAATCATAAAGGTTCCAACTTTTAGACAGGATGTAAAGATAAAAGAGGATGTAGCAGAGGAGATTGCTAGATTATATGGTTATGATATTATACCAACTCAAAAAATTGTAGGTGAAGCAGTTGAAGCAGAAATTACAAAGGAACAAAAGATGATTGAAACTGTAAAAAGAACAATGGTAGCTTCTTCATTATATGAAGCATTGACATATTCATTCTATAGCCCTAAAGTGTTTGATAAGATAAATATTTCTAAGGATAGTGAACTTAGAAATGCGATAAACATTGCAAATCCTTTAGGTGAAGATTTTAGTATTATGAGGACTACCCTTATCCCTTCAATGCTAGAAGCAATGCAGAGAAATATTCTAAGGGATAACAAAGAAGTTGGGTTGTTTGAAATAGGTAAGGTATATTTAAATATAGGAAAAGACCTTCCTGATGAGAGATATAAGCTTTGTGTTGCTATAGCAGGTGATGTTGATTTTTATAATTTAAAAGGTATAATAGAAAATCTAATAGAGGCTTTATCTGTAGACAAGGCAGAGTTTGAAAGAGAGACAAATAATCCAATTTTCCACCCAGGAAGATGTGCAAAATTACTAGTTAGAAAGAAAAATGCAGGAGTTTTAGGAGAAGTTCATCCTGATGTTTTAGAAAACTATGATTTAGAAACAAGAGTGTATATTGCAGAAATAGATTTACCAACTTTATTTGAGGCAGCAAAACTAGATAAGAAATACAAGCCTCTACCAAAGTACCCAGCAGTTTTAAGAGATATGGCACTTTTAGTGAAAGATGAAGTAGAAGTTAAAAAGATTGAGGATATAATGTTAAAGCAAGGTAAAGGTATAATTGAAGAAATAAGATTATTTGATGTCTATAAGGGTAAGCAAATACCAGAAGGTTTTAAGAGTGTAGCATATTCAATCATATATAGAGCAGAAGATAGAACATTAACAGATGAAGAAATAAATAAAGTTCATAATTCAATAGTAAAAGAACTTGAAGAAAAACTTGATGCAAAACTTAGATAGGTTTTCCTATCTAAGTTTTAATTTTTTTATTGAAAATTAAAAAAGGTATAGTATAATAAAAGAAATTAATGTAAAATATAAGTAGTTAACTCTATTTAAACTTGAAAGGGTGCTTGGTATGGTTAATAAGGTTGTAGTTAAGATAAATGGCGTTGAATATACATTAATGGGTGAAGATACAGAGGATTATTTATTTTCTATTGCTAATTATGTAGATAAAAAAGTCAAGGAGATACTTACAAGTAACCCAAAACATAATACAACTTCTTCTGCGGTGCTAACAGCTTTAACGGTAACAGATGAGATGTTTAAATTAAAAAGGCAAATGGAAAATATAAAAAAGAGTACTGTTATTCCAAATGAAAGGCTTAAAGAGGTAGAAGAAAAATATAAAGCACTTTATGAGGAATACAAGAAATTAGTTGAAGAAAATAGTGTGCTTAAAGAAAGCATGAATGAGATACAACAAAAGGAGAAGGAGAACGTAGAATACTTTAATAAGCTTAAGGAAGAATATGATAATAAGATAAAAGAATATGAAGCTTTACTAAGGGAGAACGCATACTTAAGAGAAAGAAATGAACAGGCAGAAGTAGAACTAAAGGAAACAAAAGAGATGCTAAACAGCATGAAGGAACAACTTTTAGAGAGTCAAATTGAACTAGTTAGACTAAAGAAGGATCTTAAGGATTTCAAAGAACTTCAAACCAAAAAAAGATCAGTATGATAGGGCTTTAGGCCCTTTTTTTGTACATAAAATTAGTTTTATAAAAATATATATAATATATAGCAAGTTGAATGGAATTTTTTATGAATGTAATTACTACAAAAACTATAAAAACCAAATATATTAAAAATCATGTAATTTTAGATAGGGAGATAAAATTTGATTTTGAAACGAAGATAAAAAATATTGTTTCACACAAAGAGTTCATAAATATAAAAAACATATCAAGGAATCCCAAATATATTAATATTGAAATTAATATAGAGTGTACTCTTTTAGTAGATGTTTTAGAAGATAATAATGTAAACAGGTATACTTTAACCTATAGCTTTGATAGTTGTATAAGAGCATTTAGACAGTACTTTGAGCCTAGTGTATCTTTTGAGGATTTTTTAGAGTTAGAATGCAACTTGAAATTTAAAAAAATTAATTTTAATTATGATATAGATTTGAAATATAAAACTATTAAGATTTCAGGGGAGAGTTTAGTTTGTATTAGTTTACTTATGGAGAAAAGTCTTATGCTAAAAGAATTAAATAACATGCAAACATATATGCAGGTTGCTGCAGGATTAGATGACATGGACATAAAAGATGTAATAGTTAATTTAGATAGTATAGTTAAAACATTATCTAGCAGACTAAGTGAAATAGAAGAAGAAAATCATTATCTAAAAAATGAGATAGAAAGATATAAACTAGAATTGAGTACAATAAATTCTGAACTTCAAATGGAAAGAGTTAAAACTTTAAATTTGTCTGCAGAGTGTACAAGGCTAGTAGAAAGGATTAAGGATTTAGAAGAAAAATTAGATAAAGAGAAAAAAAAGAATTCATTACTAGAAATAGAAAATGCAAGAGCGCAAGACGAGATAAAACGTTTAAAAAAAGAAAAAAACGAAATGTCAAGTGAATTGCAAAAGGAAAAAATAGCTCTTAGGAAAAGAATTGTTGATTATTTTAAAAAATAGGGTAATTACCCTATTTTTTTTGTGACCTAAATTAATTTAATAGCATATTATATAATAAACCATGCTTTGGAGGATGAAATTTTGGCACGTAAGGATCCAAATCAGGTGCAATATGAGTTTAATACAGGTTGGCAGAAGGTAATTAAATCGCAAAGTGAAAGTATATTTGACAATATTAATACAAAAATACAGAGGTTAAATTTTGAAATGGATGAACTTAAAAAGCAAGTAGATTTGTTAAAAAAGGCAAGTGAGGAGAGTCTAAAAAGAGACCAAGAAGATAAAAATGCTGAGGTTATAAATAATCTAATAAATAATGTTAATGAATTAGGCGAGGTTGTTGATATATTTAAAAAGAACATAGAATTTATGTTAGGGGAAATCAACAAAAATTTAGAAGAACAGAAAAAATATTTTGAATCACAGATATTGCTTTTAAATGAAACCATTAAACTTGTTTTAGAGAAGGTTAATACTCTAGAAAAAAAAGGATCAAATTTTCCAAGATTTTTTGGTAGATAAATCACACAGTTAAGCTTGATTGCATAGTATAAATTAGAATTTGAATTTATGAAATTAATTAGGGAGGGAAAATATAATGACAGACCTCTTAAGAAATGGAACACCACAACAACTTGACATTTATGTAAAGAGGATACTAGCAAAATATGCAAATGAAGAACAAATACTTTTTGAAGCAGATGAAGGAGAAAAACTTCCACTTCATTTTTGCGTTGATAAGAAATTAGTTGGACAAAATGCTTATGGAGTAAAATGCATTAATGAAGTGAAAATAACAGATTGGGAAGCTACACAAGAAATAATTTGTAATCACAAAGCAAGGCTTACTATAACATTCAAGGTTGTACTTTGGGTTAAGTATGAAGATAACAGTTTTGGTATAGTTGTTCTCCCAGATGATGTTTACAAAGAAGATCCAACAGCTTGTTTCATAACTAATATGAATGAACCACAGGTTATTGGTGTAGGTGAAACATTAGAAGTTATTGATCAAGACACAAATCCAAAATTTAAGTGGGTTAAGGATGTACCATTAACTGCATTTGATGCAGAAATTCCAAAAGAATGCTTTGATGATCCAACACTTCAGTCACATCTTTTAATTAAAGCCGTAAGATCAGATTATGATATATTAAATGACTGTAAATTAACACAACATCCTGTAGGTCATAATATAGAAGGAGAACCACCATATATTGAAAACGGACCACACGCTAGTCAAGGAGCAACAGAAATATTACTCAGCATATTTGTAGATGTTCTTGATAAATTAGGAGTAGACCAAGATATCTTAATTGAAGGTATACCTCTTGATTGTTAATTAAGGCTGCTTATGCAGCCTTTTTTATTATAATTGTAAAATAGAATAAATAGTGTATAATAAAGTTGTTATAAAACTAAAGGGAGAGATTAATATGCTAGAGCTTTTAGCACCAGCAGGTGACATGGAGAGTTTAAAGGCGGCTGTTTTAAATGGAGCAGATGCTGTATATTTAGGTGGTAAGGAGTTTTCTGCAAGACAGAGTGCAGCCAATTTTGATAGAGATGAGCTAATACAAGCTGTTAGATTTTGCCATGCCTATAATGTAAAGGTTTATGTTACTTTAAATACACTTCTTAAGAATAGTGAAATTAAACAAGCTTTAGAATATGCAGCATTTTTGTATTCAATAGGTGTAGATGCTATAATAATTCAGGATTTAGGCTTTTTAAAGCTTTTAAGAGAGTACTTGCCTGATTTTGAGGTTCATGCAAGCACACAGATGACGGCCCACAATCTTGATGCAGTAGAGATGCTATATGATTTAGGAGTAAAAAGAGTTGTTTTAGCGAGGGAACTATCACTTAAAGAAATAGAATATATATCAAAAAATACACGAGCTGAACTTGAAATGTTTGTTCATGGAGCACTTTGTATTAGTTTTTCTGGACAGTGTCTTATGAGTAGTATAATTGGAGGAAGAAGTGGAAACAGAGGAAGATGTGCACAGCCTTGTAGATTAGAATATAGGCTCCATGATAAAAAGGCATATCATTTAAGTCCTAAAGATTTATCTACATTAGAATTTATTGATAAAATAAAGGATCTAGGTGTATATTCTTTAAAAATAGAAGGAAGAATGAAAAGGCCTGAGTATGTTGCAACAGTTGTTTCTGCATATAGAGCTGCAATAGATGGAAAGCTTACTAAATCCCATATTGAGGATGTAACTCAAATATTCAATAGAGGTGGTTTCACATCTGCCTTTATGTTTAAAAGGCAGGGTAGTGAAATGATGAGTTACAAAAAACCTAGAAATTGGGGAACATATCTTGGACGAGTTGTTAATGTTAAGGGAGATTTTATAAGAGTAAAGCTTGAGGCTGAGCTTAATGAAGGAGATGGGGTTGAGGTTTTTGACAAGGGTATAGGTGTTGTTGTTGCTAATATGAAAAAGAAGGGAAGTATCATAAAGAAGGCTTCATCTGGGGATGAAGTGGAATTTTATTTAAAGGGTGCAAAGACAGGAGATATATTATACAAAACATCTGATATTGAGCTTATAAACAGAGCAAAGGAAAGTTTTGAAGGAAAAGAAATAAAACGAATACCAATAGACGCTTATATAAAGGTTAGAAAAAATGAGGATATTGTTTTAAAAATAAGGGATATATATGGAGATGAAGTTTCAATACTATCAAATCCACCGGAAATTGCCATTAGCAAACCAATTACAATAGAAAAATTAAAGGAGAGCCTATCAAAAACTAAGGATACGCCATATATATTAACAAATCTAACAGCAGAACTAGATGATGATGTAATAGTACCAGTTTCAAAAATAAATAGTCTAAGGAGAGAGGCAATAGAAAAGCTATTAGAAAAGAAACAAGGCAAAAGAGAAGAAGTGAAGGTTAATTTTATTTCAGAAACTATGCAAAAGAGAAATTTAAAGAAATTAGTATTAGTAACAGGAAGACAAGATATAGTAGAGGCAGTGCATGAATATTTTGATGAGGTGTATTTTGGAGGAGACAAGTTAAGAATAAATAATGGAAATATCAAAGATTTAATTAATAAGGGTATAAAAGCAAATCCTTGGATTCCTGAAATTGTATTAGAAGAACAGGATGAGATAAAAAATCAGCTAGATGATCTTAAAAATATTGGTATAAATTCTGTGCTTTGTGGCAATATGGGTATCTATAGATACTTAAAATCTAAGCAGTTTGAAATTTTATTAGATAGAGGATTTAATATATTTAATTCAGAATCAACTAAGGCTATAGATAATAAAGGGAGTCTAATTTCATTAGAGCTAAATTTAAAAGAAATGAAGGATTTAGTGGAGCATACGCATAAGGAAACAATGGCTTTTGTTTATGGAAGAATAAAAATGATGGTGTCAAGACAATGTTTTATTGGAAGTTCCAAGGGGCAAGGAAGGGAAAACTGTGCTCTTATATGCAAAAATAAAATACACTATTTAAAGGATAGGATGAATGAAGAATTTTTAGTTGTGCCTGATATGTACTGTAGAAACCACATATATAATTCAAAAGTTTTGTGTATGCTTGAAGATTTGAGGGATGTATGTGAAACAGGTGTTGATAACCTAATAGTATATTTCTTGGATGAGTCAATAGATGATGCAGTTAACATATCAAAAGCATTTAGAGAAGCTGTAGATATGCTGAATAATAAAGAATATAAATTAACAAAAAATATAGATTATGTTTTAAAAATGCTTAATGATAAAATAACAAAAGGACATTACTATAGAGGTGTTTTATAAGGAAGGATGGGTTTTATGAATGAAAAAACGTTAAAGATACTTGAATACAATAAAATTATAGATATGTTAGAGCAAAGAGCCTTTACTGAAATTGCAAAAAAGATGATAAAGGAACTTAAGCCTTCAACTAACATTCATGAGATTAGAGAAAGATTAGAGGAAACCAAAGAAGGATTTGAAGCAGTTTTAAGATGGGGTAACTTACCAATAAACATTTCTTATGATTTAACAGATACATTAAAAAGGGCTAAAATGGGATTTACGCTTCAACCAATAGAGCTTTTAAGGGTAAATTCACTTTTGAAATGCACAAGACAACTTAAGGAGTTTATGAATGATGGTAATAAACAGGAAATATGCCCTATAATATATGAGGTGGTTGACTCTTTAGTTGTTATAAAGGGACTTGAAAATGAAATAGAGACAAAAATTTTAAGTGAAAATGAGATATCAGATAGAGCAAGTGAAAAGCTTTTTAGTATAAGAAGATCGATAAGAGATAAAAATGCTAAAGTAAAAGAAAAATTACAATCTATGCTTCAGACATATTCTAAATACCTACAGGATCCTATAATTACCTTAAGAGGAGATAGATACGTTCTTCCTGTTAAGGCTGAATTTAAAGGAAGTGTTCCAGGACTTGTACACGATCAGTCAGCAAGTGGATCAACACTTTTTATTGAACCTATGGCAGTTGTTGAATTAAATAATGAAATTAAAGAATTATTGCTTAAGGAAAAACAAGAAATAGAGAGAATATTATATGAATTAAGCCAAAAGGTTGCTATGAATTCTGACTACTTAGAGCACAATAATTTTAATATAGGTTATTTAGATTTCATATTATCAAAGGGAAGGTTTGGACTTGATTTAGATGCGACAATACCAGAAATAAATACAAATGGTTATATAAATCTTAAAAGAGCAAGACATCCACTTATTGATAAAGAAAAGGTTGTACCTATAGATATAAGATTAGGTGAAGCGTACAAAGCATTAGTAATTACAGGACCAAATACAGGTGGAAAGACAGTTACTTTAAAAACAACAGGGCTTCTGACACTAATGGCAATGACAGGGCTTGCAATACCAGTTGCTTCTGGCTCACAGGTTTCAGTATTTAAAAAGGTTTTTGCTGATATCGGAGATGAACAGAGTATAGAGCAGAGTTTATCTACATTTTCATCTCACATGACAAATATAGTAAATATACTTAAGGAAGTAGATGATTCATCTTTAGTTTTAGTAGATGAACTTGGTGCAGGTACAGATCCAACTGAGGGTGCTGCCCTTGCTATGTCTATACTTGAGTATGTTTATGAAAAGGGATCTAAAATAGTAGCAACAACCCATTATAGTGAGCTAAAGGTATTTGCTATGGAAAAGGAAGGCTTTGAAAATGCAAGTGTTGAATTTGACGTAGAAACACTAAGGCCAACTTATAGGTTATTAATAGGTATACCAGGTAAGTCAAATGCATTTGAAATATCAAAAAGACTTGGTCTTGATAATTCTATTATTGAAAATGCTAAAAAGAAGATATCAAAGGATGCTGCTAGGTTTGAGGATGTAATACAGGCACTTCAAAATAAAACTATTTTATTAGAAAAGGAAATAGAAGAGGTAGAGGCTATAAAGAGAGAATCCTTAGAGATAAAGAAGGAGTTATCTGATAAAAAATTTAAGCTTGATAATCAGAGGGAAAAGTTAATAAGAAAGGCTCAAGAAGAGGCAAGAAGAATACTTCAACAGGCAAAATTTGAAGCAGATGCAATTGTGAAGGAACTTACAGAACTAAAGAAAAATAGTGAAATTATATCATTAAAGCAAGCAGAAGAGGCAAGAAGAAAATTAAAAGAAAAAATCGATGAAGTAAATAAAAATGTGCAGGAAGATCAAGTGGATGAGTTTGAACAATTAGAGGATGTAAATGTTGGAGAAGAGGTATTTGTAACAACAGTTTCACAAAAGGGAGTAGTACTTTCAAAACCAGATTCAAAGGGTGAGGTTCAAGTACAGATTGGTATTATAAAGATGAATGTTCCTTTGAATAAATTGAAAAAAGTTGAAGTAAATAAAAAGGAAGTTAAAAAATCTGGTGTTACCAATATAATAAAGCAAAAGGCTCAGAATATATCTTCAGAAATTGATTTAAGAGGTCAAACAGTAGATGAAGCTTTATATAATTTAGATAAGTATCTTGACGATGCATATATTGCAGGACTTAATTCAGTAAGGATTATACATGGAAAAGGTACAGGAGCTTTAAGAGAAGGTATAAGGCAAGCATTGAAAAAGCACCACCACGTTAAATCTATGAGAATGGGCGATATAAATGAAGGTGGAAGTGGTGTAACAGTAGTTGAACTAAAGTAGGTTTAAAGGCCATTGAACGATTAGTTCATGGCCTATTAAATTTTTAAATTTGTCTTAAATATAATTAAGAAAAATTTATATTAAGTTTTTGTCTAAAATATTGAAAAATGTCGAAATATAATATAAATTTTTAATGTCTAAGGAGTGGTCTTATGATTTTAATCAGTGCTTGTTTACTAGGACTATGTTGCAAATATAATGGGGGTGATAATAAGAATATTAAGGTTTTAGAATTTATCAAAAAATATCCAGCTATTCCTGTATGTCCAGAACAATTAGGGGGACTACCAACACCAAGAAAACCAGCCGAAATAAAAGCGGAAAATTCAAAAGATGTATTAGACGGTAATGGAAAGGTTATAAATATTGAAGGCCAAGATGTTACAGACTGCTTTGTTAAAGGCGCATATGAAACTTTAAAACTTGCAAAAATTTATGATGTGAAAATTGCAATTTTAAAGTCAAAAAGTCCTTCCTGTGGGTGTGGTTTTATATATGATGGAACTTTTAGGGGTAGGCTAAAGGAAGGCAACGGAATTACAGCAGAGCTTTTAATTCAAAATGGGATAAAGGTTTATAGCGAAGACGATTTAGACAAAATATTTTAATAGAAAATTTAGAAAATTGATTATTAAAATTTTTTTATGGAAAATATGTTGAAATAAAATATTCTTTTTAGTAAAATAAAGAAAGTCGAATAATGAAAAAATAAATCGAAATTTGGAAGGAAGGAAGGGTAGAATGCAAGCGCTAAAAGAACAAAAGATTGAAGTACAACAACCAAAGAAAAGCTTAGGACTTATTGAAGCTATAGCAGTAGTTATAGGTGTTGTTATTGGTTCAGGTATCTTCTTTAAACCATCTAAGGTATTTGCAAGTGCTGGAGCTCCAGGGCTTGGAATACTAGCTTGGATAGTAGGTGGAATTATAACTATGGCAGCAGGTCTTACTGTTGCAGAAATAGCAGCAGCTATTCCAAAGACAGGAGGACTATTTGCATATCTTAAGGAATTATATGGAGAAAAATGGGCTTTCTTATTAGGATGGGTACAAACTCTTGTATATATACCAGGTTCAATGGCTGCACTTGGTATAGTACTTGCAACTCAAGCAACTGCATTTGTTAGTTTAACTGAGATGCAACAAAAACTACTTGCAGTTGGAGTAATAGCATTCTTAATGCTTATAAATATGATTTCTACAAAGTTTGGTGGAAAGCTTCAATCAGTGGCAACTGTTGCAAAGTTGTTACCAATATTTGTTTTAATAATATTTGGTTTAATTAAGGGACAAGCACATGACTTTACTCCAATGGTTACAGATGCTAGTACAACTGCTGGATTTGGTGCAGCTATACTAGGTACACTATGGGCTTATGATGGTTGGATTAATGTAGGTAATATTGCAGGTGAAATTGAGAACCCAGGTAAGAATCTGCCAAGAGCAATAATAGGTGGACTAGTACTAGTAATGATTGCATACGTTACTATAAATATTGCTGTTATAAATGTATTACCAGTAGATCAAATAATTTCATCAAAGAAGGCAGCATCAGATGTTGCAGTAGCACTTTTTGGTAAAGGTGGAGCTGCATTTGTTTCAGCAGGTATATTAATATCAATATTTGGTGCTCTAAATGGATATGTTCTAACTGGTACAAGAGTTCCATATGCAATGGCAAAGGAAAAGTTATTACCTTACCATGAAATATTAGGAAAAGAAAGTGAAAAGTATGGAACTCCAGTTAATGCAATGATATTAACATTTGTTATGACTATAATATACGTTGCAACAGGTTCATTTGATATACTTACTGACCTTGTTGTATTCGTTCTATGGATATTCTTTACAATGGCTGTGGCAGGTGTGTTTGTTTTAAGAAAGAAGTTCCCACATCTACACAGACCATATGAGGTACCACTATTCCCAATAGTACCATTAGTAGGAATTGCAGGTGGAATATTTATACTAATAAATACACTACTAACAAATACAACATATGCACTATATGGTGTTGTGGTAACACTAGTGGGACTACCTGTATATAAATATCTAAGAAAGAACTAATTAGGCAAAAAAGACTGCCATTTAGGAAAAACCTAAGGCAGTCTTTTTTGTTTTATGGTATAATTATGCTAAAAAGGTTTGGAGGTGACAAAGTGTTAAAGGGTGAAAAAGTTTTTTTAAGGGCGGTTGAGTTAGAAGATTCTAGAATAATTTCAGCGTGGTTAAATGATAGAGAGACTAATATTAATCTTGATATAATATATCCTTTGTCAAAACGTTATGCAGATTCATATGTTTTATCTGCTGAAGAGGAAAATAACAAAAGGATTTTTATAATAGATAATCATGATAGAAAGCCTATTGGGTTGTTTATAATAGATAAAATAAAATGGGAATATAGAAATTGTGAAATTGGCATAGTAATTTATGATAAAAACTCTAGGGGTAAGGGACTAGGTGAAGATGCATTAAGAACAGGTTTGGATTTTATATTTAATGAAATGAATATGAATTTAGTTTATCTTCATGTGTTAAGCGATAATAAGGCAGCTTTAAATCTATATAGAAAGCTTGGATTTGAATTTGAAGGTGAACTTAGAGAAAGAATATATAAGAATGGTAGATATCATAATTTAATTGTTATGAGTAAAAAAAGAGAAGGAGGAGATAATGATGAAAATTGGATTGATAAGTGACATTCATGGGTATCCGCATAGATTTAAAAGAGCAATAGAACTGTTAAAGGATGCAGATGTTATTCTTTGTGCTGGAGATGTATTATATCATGGACCAAGAAATCCAATATTAGATGGGTATAATCCTCAAGGCTTGATAGAAGAACTAAAAAAGATAGATAAGCCAGTTATAATTGCAAGAGGAAATTGTGATGCTGAAGTTGACTTGATGGTTCTTGAATATCCAGTATTTACACCTGTTGTCTTATTTGAAAAAGATGGGGTAAGGTTTATGGTAAATCATGGCCATGAATATAGTGATGAACAAATAAAATTAATTATAGACAAATTTAATATTGACGTAATGGTTTTAGGCCATACTCATGTAAGAAGGTTTGAAAGATACAAAAATTCAGTAATAGTTAATCCAGGTAGCATATCTGTTCCAAAAGGAGATGAAATTCCTTCGCTAGCATATTTTGAAGATGGTTACATAGTATTTGTTAATATTGATAATGGTGAAGTAATTGAAAAAAATAAAATATAAATGGGGGATGAGGTATGGATTACAAGGAAATTTTAAAAAAGGCAAAGGAAAATTTAAATGGAAGTTGTAGAGTATGTCCTGTTTGTAATGGGAAAGCATGTGCAGGAGAAGTTCCAGGAATGGGAGGTACAGGTACAGGAAGTGCTTTTTTAGCTAATTATGATGCACTTGATAGAGTAAAGGTAAACATGAGGGTTATTCACGATGCAAAGGATCCTGATACTTCTATTGAATTATTTGGAAAAAAGCTAAGAATACCTGTAATGGCAGCGCCTGTTTCAGGGACAATATTAAATATGGGAGGAAAGTTTACTGAAAGAGAGTATATTTCCTGGGTAATAAATGGATGTTTAGATGCAGGGATATATCCTATAGTTGGAGATACTGCTATTGACACCTTCCTTCCTACTAATTTAGAAGAGCTTAAAAAGGTTGGAGGTCAAGGTATTGCAATAATAAAGCCTTGGGAAAATAAGAATATTATACAAAAGATAAAGATGGCTGAAGAGGCTGGAGTTTTTGCAGTAGGTGTTGATATAGATGCAGCAGGGCTTATTACATTAGCATTATATGGAAAACCAGTAGGACCAAAGACAGTAGAAGAGATAAAGGAACTAGTACAATCAACAAAGCTTCCATTTATTCTAAAGGGAGTTATGACTGTTGATGATGCTATGCTTGCTGTAGAAACTGGTGCAAGTGCTATAGTAGTATCAAATCATGGAGGAAGAGTATTAGACCATACACCAGGTGTTGCAGAGGTTTTACCAGAGATTGCAAAGGCAGTAAAAGGTAAGATAACTATTCTTGCGGATGGAGGAGTTAGAACAGGTGTTGATGTATTGAAGATGATAGCACTTGGTGCAGATGCTGTATTGATAGGAAGACCATTTGTAACAGCTTCCTTTGGAGGAGGAGCAGAAGGAGTAAAGGCATACATAGACAAGATAGCTAATGAGCTAAAGTCTGCTATGATCTTAACAGGATGTAAGAGTATTAAGGACATTGATGAGAGGGTTATAAGATATTAATTCAATATAATATTTGTCAAATATAATAAAGTTATATTTTAAAGAAATAATTATAAAGGTCCCGTGAAGGAATATTTTAAGTGTCTTTTGGTTAGCTTAGCAACTGTAAGTTTTTTAATTTTTAAAAGGCCCGAATATAGGAAAATGTTCTGGTTTATTTGTTGAGAGGAAAATTTAAGTGTAGGACCTTTTAAATAAGAAAAAGGATAGGAGCTAAGCTAATTTAAAAGATGCTTTAAATACTTCATGGGACTTTTGTATTTATAAAAAATATACACAACAAAGATAAAACTAGTTAAACAATAATAATTATTGTCAGAAACTTAACAAGATTATATATATTTTAACATTATAACAGGTGTATATGTGTAATATAACAGGTTAAAAAATAGTGGAGAAAATATTGAAAAATAAGCAAAAAAGGTATTGATACAGATACAAAAAAGTTATATAATAGACTCAAGAAAGATGCTCTACATAAGGAGGTAATTTGTATGAGATTTAACGAATGGCACGGTTTTGTTGAAGGTCGTTGGACTGAAGATATAGATGTAAGGGATTTTATACAAAAGAACTATACACCATATGAAGGTGATGCATCCTTCTTAGCTGGACCTACAGAAAGAACTATAAAGCTTTGGGAACAAGCTAAGAAGCTTATATTAGAGGAAATTAAAAAAGGAATTATTGATTTAGATACAGATACAGTTTCAGGAATAACAGCATACAAACCTGGATATCTAGATAAAGAAAACGAAGTGATTGTTGGTTTCCAAACAGATGCTCCACTTAAGAGAATTGTAAATCCATGGGGCGGTATTAGAATGGCAACTCAAGCTGCTGAAGCCTATGGATATAAGGTAAATGAAAACATAGTTGAAGTATTTACAAAATATAGAAAGACCCACAATCAAGGTGTGTTTGATGCATACACTGATGAAATGAAGCTTGCAAGAAAATCAGGAGTTATAACAGGTCTTCCAGATGCTTATGGTAGAGGAAGAATAATTGGTGACTATAGAAGACTTGCATTATATGGTGCAGATTTTCTAATAGAAAAGAAGCAAGAAGATAGAAATAAACTTGTAGGTGCGATGACAGAAGAAACAATAAGATTAAGAGAAGAATTAACAGAACAAATAAGAGCACTACAAGAGCTTAAGGAAATGGCTGCATCATATGGATATGATGTTTCAAGACCAGCAAAGGATGCAAAAGAAGCTGTACAATGGGTATATTTTGCATACCTTGCAGCAATTAAGCAACAAAATGGTGCTGCTATGTCACTAGGTAGAGTAAGTACATTCCTTGATATATACATTGAAAGAGATTTAAGAAATGGAGTAATAACTGAAGAAGAAGCTCAAGAGCTTATAGATCAATTTGTTATGAAGCTTAGACTAGCAAGACACTTAAGAACACCAGAATACAATGAACTATTTGCTGGAGACCCAACTTGGATAACAGAAGCAATTGGTGGTATGGGTGTTGATGGAAGAACACTTGTAACTAAAAATAGCTTTAGATTCCTTCATACTCTAGTAAACCTTGGACCAGCACCAGAACCAAATATGACAGTTCTATGGTCAACTAAGCTTCCAGAAAACTTTAAGAAGTTCTGTGCTGAAATGTCAATTAAGACTGACTCAATCCAATATGAAAATGACGATGTTATGAGACCAATTTTTGGTGATGACTACGCTATAGCTTGCTGTGTATCTGCTATGAAGGTTGGTAAGCAAATGCAGTTCTTTGGTGCAAGAGCAAACCTTGCTAAAGCACTGCTTTATGCAATAAATGGTGGTGTTGATGAAAAGCTAGGAATACAAGTTGGACCAAAAATGGATATTCCACAAGGTGAATATTTAGATTATAATGATGTAATGAAGAGATTTGAAAAGGTAATGGAATGGCTTGCAGGATTATATGTAAACACAATGAATGTAATTCACTACATGCATGATAAATATGCATATGAATCACTACAAATGGCTCTACATGACACACAAGTAGAGAGATTAATGGCATTTGGTATAGCAGGACTTTCAGTTGCTGTTGACTCATTAAGTGCTATCAAGTATGCTAAAGTTAAGCCAATAAGAGTTGATGGAATAGCAGTTGATTTTGAAATAGAAGGGGAATTCCCAAAATACGGTAATGACGATGATAGAGTTGACCAAATTGCAGTAGAATTAACAGAAAAGTTTATAAACGAACTAAGAAAACATGCAACATATAGAAATGCAGTTCATACACTATCAGTACTAACTATTACATCAAATGTTGTTTATGGTAAGAAGACTGGTTCAACACCAGATGGAAGAAAGAAGGGTGAACCATTTGCACCAGGTGCAAACCCAATGCATGGTAGAGATATACAAGGAGCTCTAGCATCATTAAATTCAGTTGCTAAGATACCATATACAAATTGTATGGATGGTGTATCAAATACATTCTCAATACTTCCAGATGCACTAGGAAAGAATATGGAAGAAAGAGTTAATAATCTTGTTGCTATAATGGATGGATACTTTGCACAAAATGCACACCACCTAAATGTAAACGTACTAAACAGAGAAACATTAATGGATGCTATGGAACATCCAGAAAAGTATCCAACACTTACAATAAGAGTTTCAGGATATGCAGTAAACTTCACAAGACTAACAAGAGAACAACAGCTAGATGTTATTAAGAGAACATTCCACGAAAGAATATAAAGGAGAGTAGAATATGGTAACGGCAAGAGTTCATTCCATTGAGACAATGGGACTTGTGGATGGACCTGGAATTAGAGTTGTAGTTTTTATGCAAGGATGTAAGTTAAGGTGTGCCTATTGCCATAACCCAGATACATGGGATCAAAAGGGCGGATTTGAGATTAGTGTAGAAGAACTAATTCAGAAGGTAAAAAGATATAAAATATATTTTAATCATTCAGGAGGCGGAGTTACACTTTCAGGCGGAGACCCCCTCCTCCAGCCTGAATTTGTAATAGAGTTTTTTAAAAGGTGTAAGGAAGAAGGAATTCACACAACCCTTGATACGTCAGGATACGGCATTGGAATGTATGATGAAATACTAAAGTACACTGACTTGGTTCTTCTAGACATAAAACATATCGATGATATTGAACACAAAAAGCTTACAGGATATGACAGACACGGTTTCTTTGAGTTTTTAGATGCGTTAAAGAGAAACAATACAAAAATGTGGATAAGGCACGTTGTAGTTCCAGGAATAACGGATGGAGAAGAACATATACGAGCTCTTGCCCAATTTATAAAAACCATTCCAAATGTTGAAAAGGTTGAGCTTTTGCCATACCATGTGCACGGAGTTAATAAATATCAAGAATTAGGTATTAAGTATAGATTAGAAGGTGTGGAACCATTATCAAAAGAAAGATTAGAATATCTAAAAAATATATTATCAGCTGAATTAAAGGATGTCCTAGTAAAATAGGACATCCTTTTTGCTTTTTTACAGGGGACAGTTACTTATTTTTTCATACATCATTTTATGTTCTATGTCAAATGTTGGGTCAGGTATTTATTAGAATACCTGCCTTTTTATATATGGATAATTTTAAAAAGCTGCACAATGGGGACGGTTAATTATTTTTGATTTAAATATTCTTCCTCTTTTAATAGAATGACAAAATATAAGCTAAATGAATTACTTTTGATTAAACTGACTAGGGGATAGACGCTGGTGATTTAAAATATTTTAGGTTCTTACAATCTTTAATGCCAAAACTCTATTTGTTATCTCTTGATAAAAAATAAGTAACTGTCCCCATAAAAATTATTTAAGTTTATATGTACAATTTATAAAATATAATTTATTATATATAAAAAAATAGGAGTGATTTTATGGAAAGGTATATTGTAGTAGTTTTTAAACTGATATTGTCCCTATTATTAGGTGGCATTGTTGGATATGAAAGAGAGTTTAAAAATAGGCCAGCTGGTCTAAGAACTCATGTTTTAGTATGTCTAGGTGCTACGTTAGTGCAAATAATTTCTATTGATTATTACAAAGTCAATGGAGTAACTAACTATGATCCAATGAGGCTTGGAGCACAGGTTATCAGCGGTATTGGTTTTTTAGGAGCAGGAACTATTTTAAAAGAGGGGGTTAATGTAAAAGGGTTAACAACAGCAGCTAGTATTTGGGCTGTTGCATGCATAGGTTTAGCTGTAGGATCTGGACTTTATTTTGAAGGTATAATAACTACTCTATTTATTTATTTTTGTTTAAGGTGGTTTAAGAAAATTGAAAAAAGAATTATTGCAGGAAAAAGGTATGTTGTTTTTAAGATGATTGCAAAGGATCAACCTGGAGTTATTGGAGAGATTGCAAGCATTTTAGGTAAGAAAAAAATAAATATAACAAATATAGAACTTGAAAAAATAGATGATTACTACGTTGAAATTGAAATTTCAACCAATCTTTTATATATGCAAAATGTTAATGAAATACTTAGTATTTTAGAAGGTGTAAATGGCATTGAAACGATAAAAATAAAAGAAGAATAAAAGAAATATTTCAAAAATACAAAATATTTGCTAAAATAGAAGTGTGTATATTTATAGGGGGTGAAGAATAATGATAAAAAATTTTGATGAACTAATTGAAATAGTAAAACAACAACCTAGGATGAAACTTGCTGTTGCAGCAGCAGAAGATGATGAAGTTTTATTGGCGGTGGATGAGGCAGCAAAATTAGGAATAGTTGATGCAATATTAGTCGGTAACAAATCAAAGATTGAAAAAATAGCTTCAAACCTAAATATAGATTTAGGAAAGTTTGAAATAATACACACAGAAAGTTTAACTGATTCAGCTAGAATTGCAGTTTCATTGGTTGCAGACAATATTGCAGATTTTCTTATGAAGGGACTAATTGGAACTGCAGATCTACTCAGAGCAGTACTTGATAAGGAAAAAGGGTTAAGAGGCAGTGGACTTTTAAGCCATGTTATGGTCTATAGTGTACCTACTTATCATAAATTATTATTCTTAACAGACGGTGGCATGGTTACATATCCAGATCTTTATCAAAAGGTTCAAATAGTTAATAATGCAGTAAAAGTTGCAAAGGCCTTTGGCATAACTCCAATTCATGTTGCACCTCTTTGTGCTGTTGAAGTAGTTAACCCAGATATGCTGGCAACATTAGATGCTGCAGCTCTAGCTAAAATGAATCAAAGAGGACAAATAAAGGACTGTATAATAGATGGTCCACTAGCATTAGATAATGCAATTTCTATTGAAGCAGCAAAACATAAGGGTATTGTAAGCCCTGTAGCAGGTCAAGCAGATATATTACTTGTTCCAAATATAGAGTCAGGAAATATTTTAGGAAAATCTTTAACTTATTTTGCAAAGGCAAAATCAGCAGGGGTTATTATGGGAGCAAAATGTCCAATTGTATTAGTATCAAGGGCAGATACTCATGAAGCAAAACTAAACTCCATAGCACTTGGAAGTTTAGTTGCTAATAATAAATAACCTATATGGGGGGATGAGGATGAAAAAAATAATGTCAGGTAATGAGGCTATAGCAAGAGGGGCTTGGGAGGCAGGATGTACATTTGCAGCTGCTTATCCTGGAACACCAAGTACTGAGATTTTGGAAAATATGGCTCAGTATAAAGAAATATATTCAGAATGGTCGCCAAATGAAAAGGTTGCAGTTGAGGTAGCTTGTGGAGCATCAATTGCAGGTGCAAGAGCTTTATGTGCTATGAAACATGTTGGGTTAAATGTTGCAGCAGACCCTTTATTTACAATAGCATATGAAGGTGCAAATGGTGGACTAGTTATTGTATCAGCAGATGATCCAGGAATGCATAGTTCTCAAAATGAACAAGACAATAGACTATATGCACCACATGCAAAGGTTGCTATGATTGAACCATCAGATAGTCAAGAGTGTAAGGAATACATAAAATATGCTTTTGAAATAAGTGAAAAATATGATACACCTGTGTTATTTAGAATAACTACTAGAATTGCCCATAGTAAAGGAGTAGTTGAATTATCAGAAAGACAAGAAGTTGGATTTAAGGAATATGAGAAGAATGTGGCTAAATATGTTATGATACCAGGGCATGCAAGGGTAAAGCATGTTGAGGTAGAAGAAAGATTGAAAAGATTAAAGGAGCTATCAAATAATACGCCACTTAATAGAATAGAATGGGGAGATAAAAGGATAGGTATAGTTACAAGTGGAGTATCCTATCAATATGCAAAAGAAGTGTTTGGAGATAATGCATCATACCTAAAGATTGGATTTAGTTATCCTCTTCCAGACGATTTAATACGAAAGTTTGCTGCTGAGGTTGAAAAATTATATGTAATTGAAGAAAATGAACCATATTTAGAAAACTACATTAAAGCAATGGGTATAAGTTGTATAGGTAAAGATATAATACCAATCTGTGGGGAATTAAATCCAGATATAATAAAAACAGCGTTCTTTGGAAAGCAAGAGAAGGATAAATATAAATTAAACGTAGCAGTACCATCAAGACCACCGGTATTATGCCCAGGATGTCCACATAGAGGTATATTCTATGCGGTAAGTAAGTATAAAGACATCGTTGCAACTGGAGACATAGGATGCTACACATTGGGAATGATGCCACCACTTAATGTTACTGATACAGTAATTTGTATGGGGGCTGGAATATCAGCAGCTATTGGATTTGAAAAGGTATATAAAATGGCAAATAGAAAGGGCAAAATTTTTGGATTTGTTGGAGATTCAACATTTTTCCATTCAGGAATAACAGGTCTAATTGATGCTGTTTACAATCAAAGTCCAATTGTTGCAGTTATATTAGATAATAGTATAACTGCTATGACTGGACATCAAGAAAATCCTGGTACAGGTAAAACTTTAATGGGTGAAATAACTCAAGTCGTTGATATATATAGCATAGTAAAAGCAGTAGGAGTTAAGGAAGAAAATATAAGGGTTGTAGATCCATATGACTTAAAGGCTACAGAGGAAGCAGTTAGGGATGCATATAATGCGACTGAACCATTTGTAATCATTACAAAACAGCCATGTGCATTAATTAAAGAAGTTCAAAAGAAGAGGGCAGGAAAATATTTAGTGATAAATCAAGATAAATGTGTGAAGTGTAAGGCATGTTTGAGAACAGGTTGTCCTGCTATATCAATTAGAGATGGTAAAGTTGTTATTGATAAGAACATGTGTAATGCATGTTCGGTATGTCAACAAGTTTGTAAGTTTGATGCTATAGAAAAGGGGGGTAATTTTTAATGGTTAAGAGCATTTTATTTGTAGGTGTTGGTGGACAGGGGATTATATTAGCCTCAAAAATTTTAACTGAAGGACTATTAAAATTTGGATATGATGTTAAGATGTCAGAAGTTCATGGTATGGCTCAACGTGGAGGTAGTGTTACAACACAAGTGAGATTTGGTGATAAAGTATATTCCCCCCTAATAGGTGAAGGAGAAGCCGATGTTGTTGTTTCTTTTGAAAAGGTTGAAGCAGCAAGGTGGATAAATTATTTAAAGAAGGATGGAAAATTAATCGTTAATGATTATGAAATATTCTCATTGCCTGTTTTAATAGGAAAAGAAAATTACCCAACAAATATTGAGGAAGAGCTTGAAAAGTCAGGAGTAAACTTTAAATTGTTTAA
Organism: Thermobrachium celere DSM 8682; assembly: GCF_000430995.1. Lineage (GTDB taxonomy): Bacteria > Bacillota > Clostridia > Clostridiales > Caloramatoraceae > Thermobrachium > Thermobrachium celere. The sequence continues at coordinate 1,314,154 of NZ_HF952018.1, read as the reverse complement.
TGCAGCAAAAATTGCAGAAGAAATAGGTAATATAAAGACTCAAAATATGGTTATTTTAGGAGCCTTAGTTAAATCCCTTGGACTTGAAAATTTAGATTGGGAAGGCGTTATTAAAGAGGTTTTACCTGAAAAATTAGTAGATATAAACACAAAGGCATTTAAATATGGTCTTTCAATATAGGGACAGTTACTTATTTTATAATCTAAGGTTTAAATATGATAATGAGTTTAAAAATTCGAGTTTTATAATAACAAGCAAATAAAGGAATATATGGAATAATAGCACCTCTTGTTTGGAAAAATAATACATGATGAATTTCCAAAATAGGAGGTGCCTTTTTTATGCCAAGAATGGCAAGAGAGAAGTCATATGATTCTATTTATCACATAATGGTTAAGAGCATTTCAGAGGTTAACCTATTCAAAGATGATGAAGATAAGATAAGTTATTTAAACTATATGAAAAAAGCTCAGGAACAATTCGAATTTATTGTTTACGCTTATTGTCTTATGGATAATCATGCACATTTTGTTATTGATGCAAATGGATCTGATATATCAAAAGTTATGCACTTTATAAATTATAAATACGCTATGTATTTTAATAAGAGGCATGGTAGACATGGGTACTTATTCCAAGATAGGTTTAAAAGTAAGATTGTTAAAAATGAACGATACTTATTTGCTTTAACTGCATACGTTCATTTTAATGCTACTGCAATTAAGGGGTATGAGGATCATCCAGAGGAATATGCTTTTTCATCATTAGGAGTTTATTTAGGCTTAAATGATGATAAATATAACTTGATTGATGATAAGTTTGTTTTATCTATGTTTGGACTAAACGACAAAATAGCGAGGGCAAACTATAGAGAATTTATTTTTAAAGTGAAAAAATTTATTGATATACAAAAAGAAGAATTTGCAAAGGAACCTACTGAATATAGAAGTATGAGAAGAATATTAGTTAGAGATTATTCACCTGAAAAAATAATTATGCTTTTAATTGAAAAGTTAAATATAAATAGATATTCACTTTTAAAATATAGAAGAGATGGAATTGAAGCGAAGGCTTTATTATGCTTTATTTTGAGAAAACTATGTGATTTGCGATGTGCAGATATATGTAGAATACTTGGGAATATTGGTCAAGCAAGGGTATCAAAACTATGTAGCTTAGGCTCTGAACTAGTTCTTAATAAAAAATATGAGGGAATAGTAGAGTATATTTTACTAAATGCAAATTAACTTACCTTAAGGTCAGTAAATTTCATTAAAATTTTTAAAAGAAATGATTTAAAACTTAAGTATATTTCTTTTAAAATTGGACAAGCATCTGGTTAAAGATAATTTTATGCTAGTTTTAAATGTTTAAATATTATATTTTACAACGATTAAATTTGTAGTTAGTATAAATACAATATAAAAATCATATAATTTGTGATTTTTTGAGGTTTTAAACATTGTTTATTAAAACGATTAGATAATTATAAAACCTAATTGAGTTTTTTATGAAATAAGTAACTGTCCCAATTGTGAATGACTGGTATGCGAAAATAAGATCTTAAGAGGTATATATGAGCTAAGTATAATAAAGTGAAGTTTGGCTTGCTTTATTCTAAACAAAAATAAAGATGAAAATAGATTGATAAAATAAGTAAAAGATCTCATTTAGTCGAATAAGTCAATAAAACAAGTAACCGTCCCATTTTAAGATCAATGAAATAAATATGCGTGTCTATTAATTAAACAATCCAATATAATAAGTAACTGTCCCCATTTTAGTTAATAATGATATAATAAAAATTATGTGATAAAATAATTAAAAACTCTATTTTAGGGAGTGATGTATATGATTAAAATAATAGGTGATTATCATACACATACAATATATAGCCATGGGAAAGGTACAATTGAAGAAAATGTAAAAGCTGCAATTAAAAAAGGATTAAAAGAAATAGTTATTTCTGATCATGGACCAGGACATATGTTTTTTGGAGTTAATCTAAAAAAATTAAAAAAGATGAGAAAAGAGATAGACGCATTAAATGAAAAATATAAAGATAAGATAAAAATTTATTTAGGAGTAGAGGCAAATATAATTAGTGCAGATGGTGACATAGACGTTTCAGAAGAAGAGCTTAAACTATTAGATAAATTATTAGTTGGGTTTCATAATGGAGCAAAACCTAAATCAATAAAGGATTTTTACACTTTGTTTATTAAAAATAAAATGGCAAAATTTAATTCAAAACTAAAAGAAGAATGCAGAAGAATAAATACGCAAGCATTAATTAAAGCAATAAATAAATATAAAATAGATATAATAACTCACCCAGGGGCTAAAGTTGATATTGATACAAGAGAGCTTGCAAAGGCAGCAGCAAAAAGAGGAACTGCACTAGAAATTAATTCTAGTCATAGATTTTTAACACTAGAATATGTTAAAATAGCAATGGAAGAGGGAGTTATGTTTTCAATAGATAGTGATGCCCATAGGCCAGAAGATGTAGGAAATGTAGAATGGGCATTAAACATAGCTAAACAGGCAAATCTTCCACCGACTAGAATAATTAATGCTGAAAAATAGCCTAAGGAGGTAAAATATGCAGTTTGTAATTGTAACGGGTTTATCAGGTGCTGGAAAGACACAAACAATAAGATGTCTTGAGGATATAGGATTTTTCTGTATAGATAATCTACCTCCAGCACTTATTCCAAAGTTTGCTGAGCTATGCTATCAATCAAAGGGTAAAATTGATAGGATAGCTATTGTTGTTGATATTAGAGGAAGAAATTTCTTTGATAATATTTTTGCCAGCTTAAAATCATTAGAGGATATGGGATTAAAGTATGAGATTTTGTTTTTAGATGCACAAGATGATGTACTTATTAAGAGATTTAAAGAGTCAAGAAGAAATCATCCACTTTCACAAGGTAGAAGAATTGAAGATGCAATTTTAGAGGAAAGAAAGAGGCTTGAGGATATAAAATCAAAGGCAAGCCATATAATAGATACTTCAAGACTTACAGTAAGACAGCTAAAAGAAGAAATAAACAAAATTTACATCATGGGTGAAAAGTTTGAAAGTTTAATAATAACAGTTACTTCATTTGGTTTTAAATATGGAATACCTCTTGATTGTGATTTGGTTTTTGATGTTAGATTTATTCCAAATCCATATTATATTGATGAATTAAAAAGGCTATCTGGAAATGATAAGGCAGTATTTGACTATGTATTTAAATGGGACGAAACAAATAAATTTGTTGAAAAGACAACAGAACTGTTAGAGTTTTTAATACCAAATTATATTAAAGAGGGTAAATCACAGCTTGTTATAGGAATAGGATGTACAGGGGGAAGACATCGTTCAGTTGCAATTGCAAATAAAATATATGAAAATCTAAAAAATAATAATCATACCGTCCTTATATCTCATAGAGATATAACAAAGGATATTGCGGGGGATGGCAAATAATGATGTTGTTAGAATGGTTCAGACCAGGACTTAATATTAAGAGATGGATAATAATGGGGGCATGTGGGCTTTCACTATTCATTTTGGGTATTTCAAAATTATTATTTAGAGGTTTAATCTTTGATGCCTATTCCCTTTTATTTTTTTACATTTCTATTATTGGAGTTATATTAATGTATGCATCTTTAAAATTGGCATTTAAAAATGCAATGATGATAATAACAGGTGAACCTGTGGATAAGGAGAAATTTTCAAACAAATTTTTTGAACAAAAGATGCTTGTGAGAGGTCCTAAAATTGTTGCAATAGGCGGTGGAACTGGCCTTTCAACAATGCTTAGAGGTCTAAAGGAATATACAACAAATATTACAGCAATAGTAACAGTTGCTGATGATGGTGGAGGATCAGGTAAATTAAGAAGGACATTAGGTATGCTACCACCAGGAGATATTAGAAACTGTCTTGTTGCACTTGCACATACAGAACCACTAATGGAAGAGCTTATGCAATATAGATTTAAAGATGGGGAACTGAAAGGACAAAGTTTTGGAAATTTATTTATAGCAGCAATGAATGGTATTTCAAGTAATTTTGAAGAAGCAATAAAAAAGATGAGTGATGTTCTTGCAGTTAAAGGTAAAGTATATCCAGTAACTTTAACAGATGTAACACTCTGTGCAAGATTAAAAAATGGTGAAGTAGTAAAGGGAGAATCAATCATACCTGAGGTATGTTATGAAAAGAGGCAACAAATAGATTATATATATTTAGAACCACAGGATGTGAAACCGTTAGATGAAGCAATTGCAGCCATAGAGGAGGCAGACTGTATTGTAATAGGTCCGGGCAGCTTATATACAAGCATAATGCCAAATCTAGTAATAAAAGAGGTAGCAGAGGCAGTAAAAAAGTCAAAGGCTATAAAAGTATATATATCAAATATAATGACACAGCTTGGTGAAACAGAAGGATATAAGCTCTCTGACCATATAAATGCAATTGAGAAGCACTGTGGTGGACAATTTATAAATTTTGTTATTGCAAACAATGGTAAAATACCAGAGGAATACTTTAAAAAATATAAATCCGATGGACAGGATGTTGTAGAAAACGATGTGGAGAATATAAGAGAAACAATTGATATAATATTTAAAAATTTAGTGCATATAAATGAAAATGGGCTTTTAAGACATAATACACATGTACTTGCAAAGACAATTATGGAACTTATAATTAAATATGTTTTTCCTAATGATAGAAGAAGAGTATTGGATTATTACTATTTAAGTGAGAGATTGAAGCACAAAAGGTAGGTGATTAAATGTCCTTTTCATCAATAGCAAAAAGTGAACTATGTAGAATTCAAGATGAAAAAAATTGCTGTCAACTAGCAGAGCTTTCTGCAATAATGAAGATGAGTGGTACTATTCAAATAAATGGTAAAAATGGATTGGGCTTAAGGGTTACTACAGAAAATCCAGCTATAGCAAGAAGGGTATTTACTTTGCTAAAAAATCTATTTGGTGTACAAACAGATATAATGGTTAAAAAGAACAGTGCCTTTAAAAAGAACAACATATACATGGTAGTTATTACACCTGACATGGGTGCAAGGGAGATTTTAGTTAAGGCAGGTATTTTAAAAGAGCATGCAGATGGAACATTGGGTATCTATCATAAAATTAATTCTGAGCTTATTAAAAAATCCTGCTGTAGAAGGGCATATATAAGAGGTGCCTTCCTTGGAGGAGGCTCTATAAGCAATCCAGAAAAGACATACCATCTTGAATTTGTTACAAATTCGCAGGAGCATGCAGAAGATTTAATGAAACTTATAAATTCCTATAATCTAAATTCGAAGGTAATACAGAGAAAAAGCAACTATGTTGTTTATTTAAAGGAAGGTGAACAAATAATAGACCTTCTAAATATAATAGGTGCTCATAATGCACTTTTAGAGCTGGAGAATGTTAGAATATACAAAGAGATGAGAAATAATGTGAATAGGCTTGTAAATTGTGAAACTGCAAATTTAAATAAGACAGTTGATGCTGCTGTAAGGCAGATTGAATCTATAAATCTTATAAAAGAAAAAGTTGGTCTTAAAAAATTACCTCCAAATTTGAGGGAAATAGCAGAATTAAGATTGAATTTTCCAGATGTTTCATTAAAGGAATTAGGTCAGATGTTAAATCCTCCTATAGGTAAATCAGGGGTAAATCACAGACTTAGAAAAATAGAAAAAATTGCTGAAGAGTTAAAAGACTCTTAAAGGGCTACTTCTATAGCCCTTTTTTTGATATAATTATTTTAAGACATTATAATTAGGGAGTGGAATTATGTCAAAACATGAAGAGATTATTAAATATATACAAAGCCTAAAAGTGGGAACAAAAATTTCAGTAAGATCTATTGCTAATGCACTAGATGTTAGTGATGGTACAGCATACAGAGCAATAAAAGATGCAGAAACACTAGGAATAGTCAGTACAATTCCTAGAGTTGGAACAGTTAGAATTGAGAAGGTTGAAAAGAAAAATATAGAGAATCTAACATATGCAGAAGTAGTAAATATAGTAGAAGGTTCTGTACTTGGTGGAAAAGATGGACTTCATAAAACATTAAATAAGTTTGTAATAGGTGCGATGACACTTGATGTTATGAGAAAATATATATCTCCTGGAAACCTGCTTATTGTAGGTAATAGAGAAGAAGCCCAAAAATTAGCATTAGAAAAAGATTGTGCTGTATTAATCACTGGGGGGTTTACATGTTCTGATGAAATAAAACAGCTTGCAAATAAAAAGGGATTGCCTATAATTTCCTCAACATATGATACCTTTACAACAGCATCTATGATAAATAAAGCAATATCAGAAAACTTAATTAAAAAGGATATAATATTAGTTGAAGATATTATGAAAACAGAGGTTTCATATGTTAGAGTAAATAATACAATAAAGGAATTAAAAGAAAAGATGCAGGTTACAAAGCATGGCAAGTTTCCTGTACTTGATGAGTATAATAAAGTTGTTGGTATAATTACAATCAAAGATTTAAAGCTTGAGGCAAACGACGATGAACTTGTTACAAAGTATATGACAAAGGATCCTATAACAGTAACTCCAAAAACCTCAGTTGCTTATGTTGCTCATATTATTGTATGGGAAGGAATTGAACTTATACCTGTTATTGAAAATAAGCAACTGGTTGGTGTAGTAAGTAGGCATGATGTAATTAAAGCACTTCAATATATAAATAGACAGCCTCAAGTAGGACAAACTATTGATGATTTAGTACTTAAAAACTTTACATGTATTAATACCGAAAAGGGCATGAAATTTACTGGCAAGATTATGCCTGAAATGTTAAATCCAATAGGAACTGCAAGCTGGAATGCATTAACGCTTGTAATGTCAACTGTTGGTACAATTGCTCTAAGGCAAAGAAATCACTTAAATGTAGTTGTTGACTCTTTTTCAGTATTTTATGTAAAGCCAGTTCAAGTAGATACAGTTGTTACAATAAACACAACAATAATTGATATGGGAAGACATTATTCAAAAGTTGAGATAGAGATGTATAATGAAAATGAAAAGGAACTTGTAGGTAAAGCTATCCTAAGTGCAAAAATACTTAAGAAAAACTAATGGAGGTTGCTATGTCAAACTTTGTTCACCTACATGTCCATACAGAATACAGTTTACTAGATGGTTCAGCCAAAATAGATAAACTTGTAAAAAAGGCAAGGGAACTTAATATGAGTGCCCTTGCCATAACTGATCATGGGAGCATGTATGGAGTAATTGAGTTTTATAAAAAGTGTAAAGAAAATAATATAAAGCCTATTATAGGTTGTGAAGTTTATGTTGCACCAAGGGGCAGATTTAAAAAAGAAGGAAGTATAGATGCAGAAAATTACCACTTAGTTTTGCTTGCAAAGAGCAATGAAGGATATAAAAATTTAATGAAAATTGTATCTAAAGCCTTTATAGAGGGATTTTATTATAAACCAAGGGCAGATTACGAACTTTTAAAGGAAAACTCAAAGGATTTGATTGCATTAAGTGCTTGTTTAGGTGGAGAAGTGCAAGCTTTACTTTTAAAGGGAGAATATGAAGAGGCAAAGAATAAGGCACTATTATATAACGAAATATTTGGACATGGGAATTTCTACTTAGAGCTTCAAAACCATGGTTTAGACGAACAAGCAAAGGTAAATGAGTTACTTTTAAAACTTTCAAAAGAAACAGGAATACCTCTTGTTGCAACAAATGATGTTCATTATGTTGAAAGGGAAGATGCTAAAGCCCATGAAATACTCCTTTGCATACAGACAGGAAAAACGATTGACGATGAAGACAGAATGAGTTTTGAGGTGGATGAGTTTTATTTAAAGTCAATTGATGAGATGCAGGAGATATTTAAAGATTATCCTGATGCAATATTAAACACAACCAAGATAGCAGAAGAATGTAATGTTGAATTTGAGTTTAACGTAACAAAATTACCTAAGTTTGAAACACCAGATGGCATTCCTTCAAATGAATATCTAAGAAAACTGTGCTTTGAAGGACTTTATGAAAGATATGAAAATGTAACTCAAGACATAATAGATAGATTAGAGTATGAGCTTTCAATAATTGAAAAAATGGGGTATGTTGATTATTTTCTTATAGTTTGGGACTTTATAAAGTTTGCAAGGGATAATAACATAATAACAGGCCCAGGAAGAGGTTCAGCAGCAGGTTCTATAGTTGCATATACATTAGGTATAACAAAAATAGATCCTATAAAATATAACCTTCTATTTGAGAGATTTTTAAATCCTGAAAGAGTAAGCATGCCAGATATAGATTCTGACTTTTGTTATGAAAGAAGGCAGGAGGTTATAGATTACGTTGTAAAAAAATATGGACAGGACAGGGTAGCACAAATTATAACCTTTGGTACAATGGCAGCAAGGGCTGTTATAAGAGATGTTGGAAGAGCATTAAATTATCCTTATGCTGAAGTAGATAGAATTGCAAAAATGATACCAATGGAACTTAATATAACAATAGATAGAGCTCTTGAGATGAATCCAGAGCTTAAGGCCGAATATGAGAGCAATGATAGAATAAGACATTTAATAGATATATCAAAATCTTTAGAGGGACTTCCAAGGCATTCATCAACGCATGCAGCAGGTGTTGTTATAGCTTCAGCTCCTCTTGTTGAATTTGTACCTCTTGCTAAAAATGATGAGGCTGTTGTAACTCAATTCCCAATGACAATACTTGAAGAACTTGGCCTTTTAAAGATGGACTTTTTAGGGCTTAGAACGCTAACAGTTATAAGGGATACAATTGATTTAGTTAAAAGGAATAGAGGAGTAGAAATTGATTTAGATAAATTAACCTATGATGATAGGGAAGTTTTTGAACTTATAAGCCAAGGTAATACTGAAGGGATATTCCAGCTTGAATCAACAGGTATGACTAACTTTATGAAGGAACTTAAACCAAACTCATTAGAAGATATAATAGCTGGTATATCTTTATATAGACCTGGTCCAATGGATCAGATACCAACATATATTAAAAATAAAAATAACCCAGATAAAATAGAATACCTAGATGAAAAGTTAAAACCTATATTAGAAGTAACTTATGGCTGTATGGTTTATCAAGAACAGGTAATGCAGATAGTAAGGGATATTGCTGGATATTCTTTAGGAAGATCGGACCTTGTACGACGTGCTATGGCAAAGAAAAAGCATGATGTTATGCTAAAGGAAAGACAAAATTTCATATATGGTCTTGATGATGAAAATGGAAATATAATCGTTAAAGGTGCAATTAGAAATGGAGTAAGTGAAGAGGTTGCAAATAAAATTTTTGACCTTATGATAGATTTTGCAAGTTACGCCTTCAATAAATCCCATGCAGCAGCCTATGCAGTTGTTGCATATCAAACTGCTTATTTAAAGAAATACTATCCAGTTGAGTTTATGACTGCACTTATTACAAGTGTGGTTGGAAATAATGATAAAGTAGCATTTTATATTCAAGCCTGCAAAAAAATGGGTATAGAAGTATTACCGCCGGATATAAATGAAAGTGACTATTCTTTTACTGTGATTGGAAATAAAATTAGATTTGGACTTGGAGCCATAAAGAATGTTGGTAGAGGAGCAGTTGAGGCTATAAAAGAAGCAAGACTTAAAAAAGGTATCTTTACAGGCTTTGTAGATTTCTGTTATAAAGTTAACCTATCTGAAGTTAACAAAAAAGCTGTAGAAAGTATGATTAAAGCTGGAGCTTTTGACTCTTTAAAAATTAGAAGATCACAGCTTATGGCTTCCTATGAAAGAATAATGGATGCTGTTGCAAATGAAAAAAGAAAGACATTAGAGGGGCAAATGTCCCTATTTGGTCTAAATGAACAAAGTCAAAATACAATAAAAGAGGAATATGAAGATATAAAAGAATTTGATAAAAAACATCTTCTTGCAATGGAGAAGGAGATGATGGGACTTTATATAAGTGGACATCCACTTGATGAATATAGAAAAGAGATGGAGCTTTTCGCAACAACAAAAATATCTGATATTGTAAGTATAGAAGAAAATGAGATGGCAATTGAACACAAAGTAAAGGATGGAGAAAAAGTTTCAGTGGCAGGTATAATAAATGCTGTAAATATAAAGGCAACAAGAAATAATGAAATGATGGCCTTTATAACAATTCAAGATCTTTATAGTAGCATAGAAGTATTAGTTTTCCCAAAGATATATCAAAAAGTAAATAAACAAATTTTTGAGGATAATATTGTATTGATTAAGGGAAGAATAAGTATTAAAGAAGATGAACAACCAAAGATAATCGCTGATGAGATTGAGCCATTAAGAAGTTCAGAAATAAAAATAAACAAACTATATATAAGATTAGATGAGGAAGGCTGGCGTAAAGATATAGAAGAACTAAAGCCTATATTTAAAAAGCACGCAGGTAATAATCCTATATATGTTGTTTTAAGTAATTCTAAAAAGGTATTTCAGGCATCAAGGGAATATTGGGTTTCTATATCGGATGAGCTCATAAACGAATTAACTAGCCAAATAGGGTTAGAAAATGTTAAAATTTCTTGATTTGTTTTGACAAAAGGATAGGGACAATATAAAATTTAATTTGTCCCTATTTATTTTCAATAAAATGAATAAAAAAAATTAACGATTTTTATATTGATTTTATTTGACAAATTTTTTAAAATTAATTTGTTAGCTTATATGTACAATTGAATGATAGTGTTTTAAAAGTTGCAAAAAATTAAGAAACTTTATTACAAATTAAAAGTTTATCCTGAATAATAAAATTGGACAAGGTACATATTAAATATTAGCAAATAAAGATGTGACATTATCCTTTACCAATGTGTATGGTAAATTATGTGATAATATTTTTTATAACAAAAGTGGGACATGGCTTGTCCCTATGGACAAAAAAGGAGGTAATATTATGAGAACAATAGGAGTTTTAACAAGCGGTGGAGACGCACCAGGTATGAATGCCGCTATTCGTGCAGTAGTTAGAACAGGTATTGCAAATGGTTTAAGAGTTATGGGTATACAAAGAGGATATAGCGGACTTATGAATGGAGAAATATTTGAAATGACTAGATCAAGCGTTTCAGATATTATCCAAAGAGGTGGAACAATACTAAAGTCTGCAAGAAGTGCAGAATTTAGAACACCTGAGGGAAGAAAGAAGGCATATAACGTACTAAAAGTATTTGGTATAGAAGGATTAGTTGTAATAGGTGGAGACGGTTCCTTCACAGGAGCAAAGCTTTTATCAGATGAGTGGGATATAAAGACAGTTGGTATTCCAGGAACAATAGATAATGACCTTGCATATACAGACTATACAATAGGTTTTGATACAGCAGTTAATACTGTACTTGATGCTATAAACAAGCTAAGAGATACATCAACTTCCCATGAAAGAGTAAGTGTTGTTGAGGTTATGGGAAGACATTGTGGAGATATAGCTCTATATGCAGGACTTGCAGGTGGAGCAGAAAGCATAATAATTCCTGAAGAGGATTATAATTTTGATGAACTTTGTAAAACTATAATTGAAGGCAAAGTTAAGGGTAAGCTTCACAACCTAATTCTTCTTGCTGAAGGTATTGGTGGAGCTGAAGAACTTGCAAAGAAGATTGAAGAAGTTACAGGAATAGAATCAAGAGCTACAGTTCTTGGACACATCCAAAGAGGTGGAAGCCCAACAGCCTTTGACAGAATACTAGCTTCAAGACTTGGAGCAAGAGCAGTAGAACTTCTACTTGAAGGAAAGTCAAAGAGAGTTGTTGGTATAAGAGACAACAAAATAGTTGACTACGATATAACTGAAGCTCTACAAATGGAAAAGAGAAGAGATGACCACAAGAAGCTTTATGAACTATCAAAAATATTAGGATACTAATTTAAAGGAGTGAAATTATGAGAAAGACAAAGATAGTATGTACTATTGGACCTGCAAGTGAAAGTGAAGAGGTATTAAGAAAACTTATTGAAAGTGGTATGAATGTTGCAAGACTTAACTTTTCACATGGTTCCCATGAAGAACATGGGGCAAGAATTGCAACAATTAAAAAATTAAGAAAGGAATTAAATAAGCCTGTTGCAATACTACTTGATACAAAGGGACCAGAAATAAGAACAGGTACATTTAAAGATAAAAAGGTTGAGCTTGTTGAAGGTCAAAAATTCATAATAACAACAAGACAAGTTGAAGGAGATAATACAATCTGTTCAGTTTCATACGATAAACTACATGAAGACGTAAAACCTGGAGACACAATACTTATAGATGATGGTCTTGTAGGACTTAAGGTTGAAAAGATAGAAGAGCAAGATATTCACTGTATAGTTCAAAACAGTGGACCAGTTAGCAACTACAAGGGAGTTAACGTACCAAATGTTAAAATAAACCTTCCAGCATTAACTGAAAAGGATATAGCAGACCTTAAGTTTGGTATTGAGCAAGGAATAGATATAGTAGCAGCATCATTCGTAAGAAAGCCTCAAGACGTTATAGCAATAAGAAAGGTACTTGAAAAGAATGGTGGAGAAGGAATACTAATAATATCAAAGATAGAAAACCAAGAAGGTGTTGACAACATAGATGAAATTATTAAGCTATCAGACGGTATAATGGTAGCAAGAGGAGACCTTGGTGTTGAAATTCCAACAGAAGAAGTTCCACTAGTTCAAAAGATGATAATTGAAAAGTGTAATAAAGCAGGAAAACCAGTTATAACTGCAACTCAAATGCTTGATTCAATGATTAGAAATCCAAGACCAACAAGAGCAGAAGCAAGCGACGTTGCAAATGCTATATTCGATGGAACAGATGCTATAATGCTAAGTGGTGAAACTGCAAATGGTAAGTATCCAATAGAAGCAATTACAACAATGGCAAGAATAGCAGAAAAGGCAGAAAGTGCTCTAAACTATCAAGCAATTCTTGAAAAGAGAAGAGCATACCACAAGAATTCAGTACCAGATGCTATAAGCCTTGCAACTGTTACAGCAGCAACTGAACTTAGTGCTTCAGCTGTAATTACTGCAACACAATCAGGAAGTACAGCAAAGATGGTTTCAAAGTATAGACCAAAGTGCCCAATCATTGCAGTAACTCCATATGAAGAAGTAGCAAGAAAGCTTGCTGTATCATGGGGTGTATATCCAGTTGTAACTGAAAAGTTTGATAACACTGACGAATTAATTGAAAAGTCAGTTCAAGAAGCACTAAACCATGGATATGTTAAGAAGGGTGACTTAGTTGTTGTAGCAGCAGGTGTTCCAGTTGGATTTACAGGAACAACTAACCTTATGAAGGTACATATAGTAGGAGATGTTCTTGTTAAAGGAAAGGGAATGGGTAATTCAACATATGGAACAGCTTGTGTTGTAACTGATATGTCAAAGTTAGAAGAGCAATTAAGTGAAGGAGATATCCTTGTAGTTAGAAATATAGAAAAAGAACATCTACCAGTTATAATGGATAGAGTAAGTGGTGTAGTTGCAGAAGAAGGTGGACTTACATCACACGTTGCAGTTGAATGTATCAACGCAGGAATTCCTGTTATAGTTGGTGCAGAAGGTGCAACAGAAATTATAAAGTCAGGAACTTTAATTACTATAGATCCAAGAAATGGTATGGTTTACAGTGGAAAAGCTAATGTTATGTAAAAAAGTTAGGCCTTTGGCCTAACTTTATCATAAGTTTACCTCCTTAAGCCCTTTTAATAGGGCTTATTTTCATTTATAATAAACCTAAAGGGGGTAAACTTATGAAGAAAAGAAGATTAGGTAAAACAAATATAATGGTATCTGAAGTAGGCTTTGGAGGAATTCCAATACAAAGAATAACTCAGAATGAAGCAAAGGATGTAATAAGATTTGCAGTTGATAATGGAGTAAATTTTATTGATACAGCAAGAGGGTATGGAATAAGTGAAGAATATATAGGGAATGCCCTTTATGGAATAAGAAAAGAAGTTTATATTGCAACAAAATCAATGGCAAGAACTAAGGATGCAATGAAGGAGGACATTGAAAGGAGCCTTAAGAATTTAAAGACAGATTATATAGACTTATATCAACTTCATAATGTTAAGGATGAAGAAACCTTTAAACAAGTAATGTCAGAGGATGGAGCACTTGAGGCACTTCTTGATGCTAAAAGAGAGGGAAAAGTTCTGCACATTGGTATAACTTCCCATAGCCTTGATTTTTTAAAAAAGATACTAGAATACGATGTATTTGAAACAATAATGTATCCATATAACATTGTAGAGGATCAAGCAGAAGAACTATTTAAGGAAGCAAATAAAAGGGATATAGGAATAATTGTAATGAAGCCTTTAGCAGGTGGCGCACTAGAGGATAGTGAGCTTGCAATATCATATATTTTAAATAATAAAAACATATCAACTGTTATACCTGGTATGGAAAGTATTGAACAGGTTAAACAAAACATTTCAGCTTCATATATTGAATTTAATGATGAAATGATGAAAAAATGTATAGAAATAAAGAAAAAATACACTAACAGCTTCTGTAGAAGATGTGGATACTGTATGCCTTGTCCTCAAGGAATAGATATACCATTTTGCTTTATACTAAAGGGTTATTATGACAGATATGACTTAAAAGAGTGGGCAACTGAAAGATACAATGGAATGAAGAGCCATGCTTCTGATTGTTTAGGATGTGGCATTTGTGAAACAAGATGTCCATATAATTTAAAAATAAGAGAGATGCTTAAAGAGGTAGTTGAAAGTTTTGGATTTTGATGTATAACATTAAGATTATTTGTAAATAATTAAAATAGAAAATTAGCGGGGGCTTAATTCTACACCATTTCACACCTTTAAGGTGTGTTTTTTTTATAGTATAATGTTGTAATGGTATCAAAAATTAGAAGGATAGGTGATGAAGTTGAAGAATATACCTGTTGAAAAGAACAAGGATTACATAGTTAATATCACAGGAATGGGGTTTCAAGGAGAGGGAGTTGGCAGAGTTGAAGATTATACTTTATTTATTGAGGGTGCAATAGAGGGTGAGGAAACAAAGGTTAAGGTTGTAAAGGTTCAAAAAAACTATGGCTTTGGTAAGCTTTTAGAGGTTATAAAGCCTTCAGAATATAGAACAACTCCAATTTGTCCTGTATATAAAAGATGTGGGGGATGTCAAATTCAGCACCTAACCTATGAGGGACAGCTTAACTTTAAGAAAAATAGAGTAAAGGATTGTATAGAGAGAATAGGTAAATTAGAGGGAGTTACCATTCATAATACATTAGGAATGCAAAATCCATATAGATATAGAAACAAGGTACAGCTACCTGTTGGTGAAAAGGATGGAGAGGTTGTAATAGGTTTCTTTGCTCCAAGAACCCATGATATAGTAGATATAGAAACATGCTACATACAAGATGAAATAGCAGACAAGGTTATTAAAATTACTAAGGATTGGATAAAAGAATATAAGGTTAAGCCTTACAACGAGCAGACAAAAGAGGGAATAATAAGGCACATAATGGTAAGACAAGGATTTAAAACAGGCGATGTGATGGTGGTACTTGTTTCAAGAAAAAAACAAGTTCCATATTTAAATGAGTTTGTGGAAAAAATTAAGGAGAATATAGAAAACATAAAGAGTATTGTTTTAAATATAAATCCAAAGGATACAAATGTTATATTAGGTGAAGAGTGCATAACACTTTATGGGCAGGATTATATAACTGACTATATAGGGGAGTTTAGGTTTAATATTTCACCCCTTTCATTCTTCCAAGTAAATCCAGTTCAGACAGAGGTTTTATATAATAAGGCATTAGAATATGCAGGTCTTAAGGGTGAAGAAGTAGTTTTTGATGCCTATTGTGGTACAGGGACAATTTCACTATTTTTAGCCAAGAAGGCTAAAAAGGTATATGGTGTTGAAATAGTTCCACAGGCAATAGAAAATGCTAGGGAAAACGCAAGACAGAATAATGTAGAAAATGTTGAGTTTATTGTAGGAGAATCTGAAACTGAAATACCAAAATTAATTGAATCAGGAATAGTTGCAGATGTAATTGTAGTAGACCCTCCAAGAAAGGGATGTGAAAAAACTCTCCTTGAGGCAATTGCAAAAAGTAATCCTAAAAGAATTGTTTATGTTTCCTGTGATCCTGCAACACTTGCAAGGGATTTAGCAATCCTAAATGAGTTAGGCTATAAAACTAAGGAAGTTCAGCCAGTTGATATGTTCCCGCAGACTGCTCATGTGGAGTGTGTGGCTTTGATAGAGAAAAAATAGCTCTAAAATAAAACTTGGGGCAATTTGCCCCCTTTTTTATTTTACATCAAGTATAAACTTAGCAGATGATTTATTATCAAATATATTTGGATAGAAATGAAGTTCTAATTTTGAACCCTCATTAAATCCATAGGCAACTGCTCCCTTAGCTTGTTTACCTTTAGCAATTGCATTAGGATAATCGCTAATATCTACAACGGGATATGTATCTAATATATTGCCACTTTCATCATAAACTTTAAAATTCATATCAGAAACTAAAACATCTTCGTCACTATTTGTGTTTTTGAAACTGTACTCAATAATAGCAACTTTTTTATATTGTTTATCTGCAAATTCATTTCTCTTTTTAGTTAAATAAACTTTATTTATAGTAAATTCGTACTTATTATCAACAATGACAGTCTCACCTAATTTAAATATTTTTTCTTCTTGTTTTTCCTCTTGTTTTTGTTCTGAACTATTATTGTTTGTTTGTTGAGCTGTAGGAGTATTTGCTGAAGGTTTACTATCTACAGTAGAAGTAGGTTCACAAGAAATAAGAGTAATAGATAGTAAAGATAATAAAATTAAACTCATTATTCTTTTCATTTTAAATCCCTCCATTATCATATTTATCTTTTGAATATTCGGTTGCATCATTAACATTAGTAGTAGTTTAAAAATTAATTTATATATTTAGTAAGTTTGAAATAAGTTAAGAATAAATGTAATTAAATGTAGTAAACTAATTAAATTATCTACAATTTGTTTAACATAAAAACCCTCCTTTGTTAAATAAAGTATAAATTCTAAAAAGATTTTAACATTTTTCTGTAAATTGTCAAATGTCATATATTAAAAATATTTATTTTACTTATACAGATAATATATTAAAAATAGCTATAGGACATAAAGCCTATAGCTATTGTAGTTAAAATATTAAAGTGACATTAATGAAAGTATTTAAATGAAAAATATTGCTGCAATGGTTGTTACTACAAGTCCAATTACAACTGGTTTTATATTTCGCTTTACAAGTTCTATAGGATCTATACCGCATATAGCAGCAACTGGGATTACTGCCCATGGGATTAATGTTCCTCCTCCTACCCATATTGCAGATATCTGTCCTAGGGCTGTTAGTGTAGCTGTTCCACTTCCAAGTGCAGTTCCAAATAGTTTGGCTACAGAGCCTACAAGGGATATTCCAGAAAAGCCAGAACCATCAAGTCCAGTTATGGCTCCGACAATGCTTAATGTTCCAGCTCCTAAAGCGGCGTTTAGAGGAACTGTGTTGGCAAGGGCTATTCCAAGGTCATTAACTATTCCATTAGATGATTTTGGAAGCACCTCTCCAAAAACAGCTGTAATTCCTGAATCTCCAAGATAGAAAAAGGCTGCGATAGGAATAACAGGCCCAAACACTCTAAAGCCAAATTGAAGACCTTC
Source organism: Thermobrachium celere DSM 8682 (assembly GCF_000430995.1). GTDB lineage: Bacteria > Bacillota > Clostridia > Clostridiales > Caloramatoraceae > Thermobrachium > Thermobrachium celere. The sequence continues at coordinate 1,296,382 of NZ_HF952018.1, read as the reverse complement.
AATAAGATGGGAGGTTATTTTACTTAAGCTGTTTTTACGATCATTTAAAATAGTGAGAACTGTTAGTACAAAAACTGCAGTTCCACCAATAAGTGCAGTTGCATCTCCACCCCTTAAATTTTTAACATACATTGCAATAACATCAAATACAAATAATAAAGGAATAACAAAAGCTAGTATATTTTTAATAATAGGGTTTATAGTGCTGGTTGTAGACGTATTTGAATTCTCAAATGAATAAATATTTTCTTCAATATTTAAAGAACCATTTTTTATATCCTTCATAAGAAAATAGAAGGCAGAAAATGTTGTTGTTAATCCCATTATTATAACTAGAGGTACACTTGCTGATATTACGTTTTCAACTGGAATGCCTGCTCCACTGGCAGTAAGTTTTGGAGCTCCTTGAATGACAAAATCACTTGAGAGGGCAATTCCATGTCCAAAAATATTCATAGCTACAGCAACTCCAAGGGCAGGTAGACCAGCTTTAACTGCTGCTGGTAAAAGGATTACACCAATTAGGGCAACAGCAGGTGAGGGCCAGAAAAACCATGAAATTACCATCATTAGAATACCTACTATCCAGTATGCTAAAACTTTGTTTTTCATTAATTTTGTAAATGGACGAATCATTGCATCGCTAACACCAGTTTCAACTAATGCATTACTCATTCCAACTATTATTGAAATGATGAGTATTGTACCTAGGAGTTCATTAATAGCATATATAAAGCTATTAAATACTCCGAGAACTGATGCGGACAGAGATTTTGTAGCCATTAATCCAAGTACAAAGATACCTACAATACAGATGAGGGTAGTATCTTTTTTAAGAATCATTACACCTAGTATAAGAATAATAAAAATTAGGTAGACATAATGCATTCCTAACAGTTCAACACCCATAAACAACACCTTTTAAAAAATAATATCCTTTTTTAAATTATGCATAGGTTTTTGAAAGTGTGATTGATATGTACTATTCTTTTATTTGATAAAAATTTAAGAATGTGAAATGGCATAGGTAATGGATTAATTTGGATGAATGGTTATTACAAATAGAAATTTTTGAATATAATAGATTGAGAAGCTAATTATTTAAAGTATGTGGTATTTGGAGGATTATTAATGAAGAAAGAACAAAAACTTATATATTCTATTTTAATAATTGTATGTGTTCTATATTTATTTAGCTTTTTTAAAAACAGTAATTTAAAAATTAACAATTATACTACAATATCATCTCAATTAAAAAATTCTATATTTACTGAAATGGGCAAAGTCAAAGATTACACTAAAAATCTAATTGTTGACTTAGAAAAAGATGAACTAAAAATAGATTATAACTTTATGAGTTTATATAGTAGCGTTAGAGTATTAAACGACAACCTATCTAAGCTTAAATATATAAACGATACACAACTTAATAGGTATCGTTTAAGAATAAACTCAATGGCATTAACCTTTGATAATTATGAAAGATTTTTAGATAAAGTTATCTATTATATTAACAATGGTGGTGAAGCATTTAGTTTAAGTGGTAGTGGGGGAGAAAATATTATAATAAAATCAAAACAAGATATATACAATGAATTTTTAGTGTACTATGATGTTTTATCAAATTTAGATTTATCTCCCAATAACAATGAAATAGATGAGTTGTTTTATAAGATTATTTTAAATTGGGATATTACGAAGGCTGAAAAAATTTATTATCCTTATTTGAGAAGTTTAAAAGAGTAATTTTTTATTCTATTCAATTGAAGGTACTATAATAAAAGGGTAAGTATTTAAGTTTAATACTTACCCTTTTTAGTAGTTTAAATTGTTAAAAGATAAACAAATAGATTATTTATATAAAACATGAACTTTTCTAAAACTCATATGGCTTACAAATAATCTCTTTTATTTTTGTTTCAAAAATAGATGCTGCATGGGAAGGAGTTATTATAATTGCAGTATCAGCACCTTCACCTGTACCTCCTATTGAAATGATATCCTCTCCATATGGAATGAGTCCGGCATCTAAAGCCATTACAGCAATTTCAACAGCAACTTTAACACCCTGTCCTAACATTCTAAGTGTGTGTGCCATTATTTCAACAGGGTAAATACCACCAAATTTTCGTGATATTCCTCTTTCAGCACCAGATAATACATGGGTTCCAGTATAAACTTTAAAACCAAGTCCCTTAAGCTCATCTATTGTATTATCATCCATTTCCATAACTCCAGGTTCTTCAAATCCATTAACATGGGTAACAACGACAATATTTTTACCACATCCTGATAATAGTTTTGCTGTATATCCAGAACATGAAGCAACGACAATATGATTTATGTTTCTTTCTTCTGCTATTTTTAATGCAAGTTCTATAGTTTCTTTTGTATTATGCTTACCTGCAGTCTTGAAATACATTTTAGCACCTCCACTATTATCTATTAAGTATTATTTTAACATAAACTGGCAGATGTATCACTAATTATAAGTGATAAAATCTTAGCTTAATAAGTTTAAAAAATAACATTCCTTTGATTTTTTTACATCTGTTTAGAAAAATGGACATGCGATTTAACATTTATTAAATAAATTCATTATTTGAGTTAATAAATCAAGAATTTTATATTGATTTGAAATTTTCTGTATATTAAAATAAAACTGAATACATTAACGTTTGGGCAATAATTATAAGTTTTAGAAGGGAGTTTTTAAAATGAATAAACCAATTCTATCAGCTCATTTTGAATCTAGGACACCATCAGATGTTAGATTAGCTCAGATGAAATATGAGGAACGTAAGGTTAAACCTCAAGCGGTAATCAATGTTGGTATCGGTAATGTTTCTCTTCCTACAAATCCAGCCATGATGAAGAGAATGTTCTCACTTGATGCACCAGAAAGCCCATTTGCACAAGGAGTTATAAGATACTCAACTACTGCTGGTTTTAAAGAATGTCAAGATGCTTTTAAAAATATCTTAAAATGTGAAGGTTTTGATACAAGCAACCTTTATGTTCAAATAACTGATGGCGGTTCAGCTGCTATGGAACTACTTTTACTAGGGGTATGTGGTCCTGCAGGTTCAGATGAAAGACCTCTTTTAATGATTGATCCAGCATATACTAACTATATCTCATTTGCTGAAAGAATAGGAAGAAAGATTGTTACAGTTAAACGTAAACTAGATGAAAATGGAAAATTTAGTCTTCCTGAAATTGATAAAATTGAAGAAATGATAAAGAAGTATAATCCAGGAGCACTTCTTGTTATACCATACGACAATCCAACAGGACAGCTATATGATTATGAAACACTTGTTGAACTTGCAAAACTATGCGTAAAATACAATATGTGGATGGTAAGCGATGAGGCATATCGTGAACTTTATTATACAGACGATGCAAGGTTAGTAAGTATATGGGGAGTTACAGATAAAGAGGTTCCTGGAATAGAGGGAAGAAGAATTAGTATAGAAACTGCATCAAAGGTGTGGAACGCTTGTGGTTTAAGAATAGGTGCTCTAATAACTGATAATGCTGAATTTAATAATCGTGCTGTAGCAGAATATACAGCAAACCTTTGTGCTAATGTATTAGGACAATACATATTTGGAGCACTTGCACATGAATCAAAGGAACAAATTCTAGATTGGTGCAAAAATCTTAGAAATTATTATAAAGAACAGATTATGACAGTATATAACGGACTTAAAAAGTTAGAACCAAACTTAATTGTTTCAAGCCCAGATGCTTCAATATACTTAGTTATAGATGTTAGAAATGTAGTAAAACCAGGATTTGATTCAATTGATTTTGTTCTTTATTGTGCAGAAAAAGGTGCAGTTGAAATAGATGGAGTTGAAACAACTCTATTGGTGGCTCCAATGAAGGGCTTCTATAATGTTGATGAGGGCGAATACAATCCAGGAACTACACAATTTAGAATTTCTTTCGTAGAATCACCTGAAAAGATGGCAAAGGTTCCAGAACTATTTGTAAAGCTTCTAAGACAATATGAAGCACAAAGATAATTATAGATCTTAAAAACTAAGGCAGGTATTATCGAATACCTGCCTTAAATTTTAAGCGGAAATTTAGAGCTAAAAAGTTGTAAAGTATTTTATTGAGTTTGTGTAAGTGGTATAATATATTACGTTTCAGTTAAATAGAACTATACATGTGTTTTTAACTGTAATTTGTATGTTTAAATTTGTGAATAAGGTGGGTAAAATTACTAGTTTTATAAAAGAGGAGGACATAGGATGAAAATTTCAAAAAAGGATGCTCTTATGTGGTTTGAGTTTTTTGCACAATTACCTGAGGATGAGGAGTTAAGCCCAAAACAAGAGGAGATTGTCTATGCTACCTTTGCACAAATTGAAGAAGCAGTTGAGCATAGAAATGCTAAATTAATGGCAGAGATAAAAAATTTAAAAACATTGGAGAATAGGACTTATTATGTTGGAAATGATGAAAAATTTCCTAAAGGATGTCGTTCTTGTTTATTAGGAGATGGTTTGGGAGCTATTAGAAAAACAAACAAATGCAATTTAGAGTGTAAGTTCTGCTATAACTATGGACAGATAGAAGACATGCCTCCAGTTGGAGAGGGATTGTGGGAAATTGGAGGTACTAAATTTTATGAAAGGGATATTGACTTGCTTCTTTCCATTCAAAAGAAACCAACTGGTGTTGCATATGTTTATTTAGAACCATTTATGGAAATTGAAAAATACTATACTGTAATAAAGAAATTTAGTGAAGCTAAAATTCATCAGCATATGTACACAAATGGTACTTTAGCTACTGAAGAAACATTAAAAGCATTGGGTGAAGCAGGTCTTAATGAGATACGTTTTAATTTAGGTGCAACTAATTGTTCAGACAAGGTAATAGAAAATATTGGTATAGCAAAACAGTATATTGAAAGAGTAGGTATTGAAACTCCAATGACACCAGAGTTTTTTGAAGCATTTTTAAAGAAAAAGAAAGCTATATTAGATACAAAGCTTGATTTTATAAACTGTGCAGAACTACATTTAAATGAAAATAACATTTACAATTATTATGGTGAAAATATGTATATATCAAGAGCTGGCTATATATCTCCAATTTGGAGTAGAGAGCTTACTCTTAAACTTATGAAGATAGCAGATGAAGAAAACTGGGATTTAGTAGTTCATGACTGTTCAAACTATACAAAGTTTGCTAGAGGATTAAATTTAGGAAGTAAAGAAGGAAAATGGTTTGGAGCAAGCAATTATGCTTGTGAATTTTCAAGAATTCCATACGACGTATTTTTACCTATACTACAGGATGAAAATTTCAAATTTTTAAGTGAAGAAGAGTTACCTTCTGGATATAGATTAGGAGAGTTATTCTTTTAAAATAATAGCATCCACATAGTTTAAAAAACTATGTGGATGCTATGTTATTATTATGCTGTTATAAAATTTTAATTACATATTGATAACAAGTATATCAAATGTTATAATAGTTTTGCAAAAAGTCAAATTTTTCTAAAATTATACAACATTTTTTGACATTTAAGGAGGGCTAAAAAATGAGTAAAAAGAAAAAAAGTTTCCCAACAGCTTTTACAGTTTTATTTATTGTTTTAATCTTAGCATCAATTTTAACTTATGTAGTTCCATCAGGGTTATTCTCAAAACTTCAATATGATGGTGAAAAGAAAGTTTTTGTAGTAACAAAACCAGATGGAACAACAAACGAAATGCCTGGAACACAGGAAACTTTAAATAAACTTGGAGTAAAAATTGGTATAGAAAAGTTTGAAGATGGAAGTATTTATAAACCAATAGCTATTCCTAGAACATATGAAAGAGTTGAGTCAAATCCACAAGGGTTAATAGATCTTCTTCAAGCACCTATAAAGGGAATTCAAGAATCAATTGATATTATTGTTTTTGTACTTATAATGGGTGGATTGATTGGTGTACTAAATAGCACAGGAGCGTTTGAGGCAGGTATTGCTAGTTTATCAAGGGCAACAAAAGGTAAAGAGTTTTTGCTAATTGTAATAATTACTACATTAATTGCAATAGGGTGAACTACTTTTGGAATGGCAGAAGAAACGATAGCGTTATATCCAATACTAATTCCAGTATTTATAGCTGCAGGATATGATGCGTTAGTATGTATTGCAGCAATATATATGGGTTCTTCAATAGGTACAATGTTTTCAACAGTAAATCCTTTTGCTTCAGTTATAGCATCAAATGCTGCAGGTATTACTTTTACAGAAGGTTTAACAATAAGATTTATAGGTCTGTTAATAGCAGTAATAATTACAATAGTTTATATAGTTAAATATGCTAATAAAGTTAAAAAGGATGCAACTATGTCTTTAATTTATAGTCAAAAGCAAGAAATAGAAGAAAAGTTCTTAAAAGATTATTATAATAAGGATGTTCCAGAATTTACATTAAGAAGAAAGCTTATGCTTATTATATTTGGACTTGCTTTTGTTGTTATGATATGGGGTGTTTCAAGTCAAGATTGGTGGTTTACTGAAATGACAACATTATTCTTAGCAGTCAGCTTAATAATAGCTTTAATCTCAGGTATGCAAGAAAAAGAGTTTGTAAATAAGTTTATTTCAGGTGCATCTGAACTTGTTGGAGTTGCTTTAATAATAGGTGTAGCAAGAGGTATAAACTTAATATTAGATAAGGGTTTAATTTCTGATACAATACTTTATGCTGCATCTAAATTAGTTGAAGGCATGAATCCTGTTGTGTTTGTTATTGTTATTTTAATTATATTTATAGTATTAGGATTTTTTATACCATCATCATCAGGACTTGCGGTTTTATCAATGCCAATTATAGCTCCACTTGCAGATTCAGTTGGACTTTCAAGAGATATAATTGTAAGTGCTTATCAATATGGACAAGGACTAATTGCATTTATAACACCAACAGGTTTAATTCTTGCAACATTAGGACTTGTTGATGTTACATATGATAAATGGTTAAAGTTCGTTATTAGACTAATGGGATATATAGGTGGTTTTGCAATTATAATGTTATTGATACAAGCATTTGTCAGATAATCTGATAGTTTAATTGATATTAATACAAATTTAGAATGTTAGGGCAGGTATTTTAAAAATACTAAAATAAAGTGCCACCCAGGTGAATTGTGACATTATCCATAAAATGGATAAATTCATCTGGGGGTTTTTTATAATCAAAATAGTTGAAAAATTCAGAATATGCATGTATAATAAAAGTAATATTTTGTTATTTTTATTATACTAATGTTAAATGAAGGGGGAGTTTGTAAATGGATTTTAAAGAACTAACGGGTCTAATTAGTGGGTTGTTATGGAGTAAGGCACTAATCTTTCTTTGTTTAGCAACCGGAGTTTATTTCTCAGTAATTTTAAAATTTCCTCAGCTAAGACTTATCAAAGACATGGTTAAACATCTCATAGGTGGAGATAATTCCGAGAAAGGCGTATCATCTTTCCAAGGATTTGCAATGGCTCTAGGTGGACGTGTTGGAATCGGAAATATTGCTGGAGTTGCAACAGCTATTTATTATGGAGGACCAGGAGCTATATTTTGGATGTGGGTAATTGCATTTATTGGTGCAAGTTCAGCCTATATTGAGTCAGCTTTAGCACAAGCTTGGAAGGAAGAAATAGCAGGAGAGTACAGAGGTGGTCCTGCATATTACATAGAAAAAGGTTTAAAAAGTAGGCCATTTGCTATTGCATTTGCTCTAGCTGTAATAATTGCTTGTGGATTTACTGGTCCCGGGGTACAAGCCTTTAACATAGCCGATTCTTTTAAAAATGCTTTTGGAATTGAACCTGTTATAACTGGTATATTTGTGGCTTTATTATTTGGGTTTGTTATTTTTGGAGGAATAAAAAGAATTGCTAAATTTGCAGAGTTTGCAGTACCTTTCATGGCTATAGGATATATTTTAGTTAGCTTAATTATAGTAGTTATTAATATTAAAAAAGTACCAGCTATGTTCAGTTTAATATTTAGTTCAGCCTTTAATTTAAATGCAACATTTGGAGCTATATTTGGTAGTGCAATCATGTGGGGAGTTAAGAGAGGTTGTTATTCAAACGAAGCTGGACAAGGTACTGGTGCACAAGCAGCTGCTACAGCAGGGGTATCACATCCAGCAAAGCAAGGACTTGTACAGGCTTTTTCAGTATACATAGATACTCTATTTGTATGTACAGCAACTGCAATTATGATTTTATCAACAGGAAAATATAATGTTGTTAACCCTGCAGGTGGTTTTATAGTAGAAAATCTTCCTGGGGTTGGAGTAGGTGTTGGTTTTACTCAGGAGGCTATAAATACATTGATCCCTGGCTATGGAAGTAAATTTGTTGCGATAGCGTTATTCTTCTTTGCATTTACAACACTACTTTCCTTTGCTGTTTATACAGAATCAAATATTGCTTATATATTTAGACATAATGAAAATTATAAAACTATAGCAAAGGTTGTAAAGTTTATATTAGTTGTAATGACTTTCTTTGGAAGTATTCGTTCATCAGAAGTTGCTTGGAACCTTGCTGATATTGGTGTAGGACTTATGGCATGGTTAAACTTAATAGCAATATTATTACTTACTAAACCTGGTATAGCTACATTAAAGGATTATGAAGAACAAAAGAAGATGGGACTTGATCCAGTGTTTATACCTGAAAGATGCGGAATAAAAAATGCTGATATATGGCATGATATAGCTAAAAAACATTACCCAGTACAATTAAAAAGATTAAATAATATAATTGAGAAAAGTGGAGTAAAATTAGATAACATAGATTTTAGATCTTAAATTTAAATTAAGAAAGGGTGAATGAGTAATCATTTACCCATTTGTTTTGTTAAGATTTATTTATTATAAATAAAAAGATATAAATTTAAAGGTAGAGCATTACACATTGTTTTATACGTATATTTGGTTAAAGAGGGAGTTTTAAGAGTTTAAGTAAACTTTGTGTTTTGGTAAGCTATTATATAAGTGAAGTTAAATAAGACATTTTTTATGTGTTGCAAAACATTATTTTTAATATTGCTTATAGAACTTAAAATAATGGAAAAATGTAAGTATATTTAGGATAATTATAGTATAATATATTAAACATATCATGTCATATTTGATATAAAATGAGGACTATAATTTTATTAAATTTAATTTTGATTTTAATTGGTTTTTGTAATATACTAGATGTATATTTATTTGGAATATTAATCCAAAATATATAACAATAAATGTAAAATGTCACATTTCACGTGGGTGGCACTTTAGTTAAAGGAAGGGAGAATAAAATGATACCTATAAGAGATATAAATCCAAGTAGAAAAAAGCCTTTCATAACGATACTTCTAATTCTAATTAATATAGCGGTATTTGTTTTTGAAGTGATTCTTCCTAGGAATATAACAAGTGCATTTATTCAATATTTTGGGTTTATACCAGCTGAACTTACAAGATCAATATTTTATACAGACTTTAATTATCTTTGGATAAATTTACTTACGATATTTACAAGTATGTTTTTACATGGAAGTTTAACTCATCTAATTAGTAATATGTGGGCACTTTGGTTATTTGGTGATAATGTTGAAGATAGGCTTGGGCATTTTAAGTTTTTATTAGTTTATTTGTTAAGTGGATTTATAGCTGCACTTACACATTATATATTTAATATTAATTCATCTATAGTGACTATAGGGGCTTCAGGTGCAATTGCAGGGGTGATGGGAATATATTTTATTTTATATCCTTTTGCTAAAATAGAGACGCTTTTTTTAGTTTTGTGGCTACCTTTTTTTATAAATGTACCTGCCTTTATATATATAGGGTTATGGTTTGTTTCTCAGATTTCAAATGGAATATTAACTTTGTTTGGTCCAGTATTTGGTTTTGGAATAGCTTGGTGGGCACATATTGGAGGCTTTTTATTTGGAACTTATATTGGAAAAAGGTATAAAAATAGGTTTTATTATAGATATTAAATAAATTGTAGAGTTAATGAATTATTTATTACCATCTAGAAAAAATTAATTATAATGTAATTTTTCTAGATGGTGTTTTATTTTTTTAAAAAAGTTTATTAAAATGCAAATTATTTAATAAATAATTACGAAAAATTCAAAATAATCAGTAAATGGAATATAATTATAAAAAATCGTAATAAATTAGCTTTTATCAATTTGAAAAATCAATAAGAAAATATTACAATTGAATTGTTAGGAATTTAACGTTTGAATGGGGGGATTTACATGTTGGATCTAGTCAAAAGTATTAACAGTGTCCTCTGGGGTTATGTCTTAATATTTCTACTTTGTGGAACAGGATTGTATTATACAGTTCTGTTAAGAGGGGTACAGATAAGAAGGTTTAAAGACGGATGGAATAGGGTTTTTGGCAACATAACATTAAAAGGTGAAAAGGCAGGAAAAGAGGGTATGACATCATTTCAGGCACTAGCCACAGCTATTGCAGCTCAGGTTGGAACAGGCAATTTGGCAGGTGCTGCAACTGCAATTGCATCTGGTGGACCGGGAGCAATATTCTGGATGTGGCTTAGTGCATTTTTTGGTATGAGTACATTGTTTTCTGAGGCAGTTTTAGCACAAATTTATAAAGATAAGGTTGACGATGAAGTAACTGGTGGACCTGCATATTACATTAAAAAGGGTTTAGGAAGTAACTTCCTTGCATACTTATTTTCCATCTCTATTATTTTAGCATTAGGTTTCATGGGCAACATGGTGCAATCAAATTCAATAGGTGCAGCCTTTAGCAATTCCTTTGGTATAAAGCCAATATATGTTGGGATAGTTCTTGCAATAATAGGTGGTTTTATATTTATAGGAGGAATTAAAAGAATAGCTTCGATAACAGAAAAAATTGTTCCTATAATGGCTGTTTTTTATATTGTTGGTAGTTTAATTGTAGTTATATCAAATATTGATTCATTTATTCCTGCACTTAAAATGATAATTTATGGGGCATTTAATCCAAAGGCTGCAACAGGTGGTATAATAGGTGCTACAGTAAAGGAAGCTGTAAGATATGGAGTAGCAAGAGGACTTTTCTCAAATGAGGCTGGTATGGGTTCAACTCCACATGCTCATGCCGTTGCCAAGGTTAAACATCCAGTAGAACAAGGTGTTGTAGGTATAATAAGTGTGTTTATTGATACATTTGTAATTTTAACTTTAACAGCATTAGTTATTTTAACTACAGGTTCAATTGAAACTAAATATACAGGAATTAAATTAACTCAAGAGGCATTTATAAGAGGTTTAGGAAGTTTTGGAGGAACCTTTGTAGCAATAGCTTTATTATTCTTTGCATTTTCAACAATAATTGGATGGTACTTCTTTGGAGAAGCAAACGTAAAATTCTTATTTGGTAAAAAAGGACTTTTACCTTATAGAATTCTTGTAGTTATATTTATAGCTTTAGGAACAGCTCTTGAGGTTCCTTTAGTATGGGAACTTGCAGATTTGTTTAATGGTATAATGGTTATACCAAACCTTATAGCTTTATTAGGATTGTCAAGTTTAGTTGTTAAATCGTTGAAGGAATATGAACATAATATAACAATTGTTGATGATAAAAAATACTTAGATAATTAATAAATTGAAGCCCTATGCAAAGATGAAATTTTTAAATCTTTACATAGGGCTTTTAAATTTACTATTCTTCAAGGATGATATATCTATTTTAAATTAATTTTTTATGAACATTTTACAAGTTTTATGCATATTATAATTAGAAAAAAGTTTTAGAGGGATAAAATATGATAATTGATTTATCTTTTCCTAGAAAAGCATTTTCAGATATTTTTAATCAACTAATGTTTAATTTAAAACTTAAATATGGTGACTTTGAAATTAGTGATGCAGCACTTGAGGGTATGTTTTTAACATCATTTATCATTGCAAATAACTCTTACGATATAGGTAGCAATTCAATTGAAGAAATATTATATCCTATTATCTTTGCAACATGTGAGATAATAAAGAATACTGACTACGAAACATTAAGTAGATTTAAAAGGAGTATTTATAAGTAACATATTAATTATTAAAACTTGCTTGGATCAATTTCTACTATCTCATATTTATCTTTATCAACATCTTCAAAATGCCACCATTCAGAATTAATATATTTAAAACCATTTTTCAACATTATATTTGTTAGTAATTCTAGATTTTTCTTAGCATTAGTACTCATGTTAGGGTTTTTTCTTGAGGCTTTTATACTAAATTCATCAAATTTAGAGGGCATTTCTAATTCATTACCATATTTATCAACTATTGTAACATCAACAGCACAACCCTTGCTGTGTACAGAACCTTTTTTATATGGATTTGCCACGTATCTTTTATCTGGTGCTTTTTCCCACATTATTTTTTGTACGCTTGGAGGTCTATATCCATCATAAATTTTAATTCTATATCCCATCTTTTTTAGCTCTGTATTTACATTTTTTAATTTAATTGCGGTACTTTCACGTAAAAGGCATATTTTAGATTTATATAAAACTATACCAGTGAAATTGTCTTTTGTAGCATATTTTAAATCAACAACTATTGATCTATCTATATCTAATATATTGACTAGTCCCTTTACTTTTTTAATTGAATTTTTTGAAGAGGCCTTATTAAATGTATTGTAATTGATAGTTTTAACTATATTATTCTTATTTAAACTGGCTTCTTGATTATTTGTTTTACTAATATTATTAGAATTGTTTTTAATTGAGTTTAAATTATAGCCTAACTTACAACTAACAGAGAATAATGAAATTAAAGTAAGTAATAAAATGAATTTTCGTTTCATAGTTTAATCTCCTTTTATAAACTATATTATTATTTTAATATTAAATTTTTATGGATGTAAATAAATATATAGAACTTTCTATTAAAATTCAATAATAAAAAATGATGTATGAAATTTAATACTAGATGAATATATTTTTAGGGAGGAAAATTTAACTTGGATGTAAAGTGAGGGGGATTTTTATGGAATTTGTTGCAAATGAGAACAAAGAATTAACAATGGAACTGGAAGAGGAGGTATATGTGAGAATTCCAATTAAAACAAGAACAGTTATGATAGGAGATTCAATTGAAGATATTGTCTATGAATATACTAAGGGACTTATTGAAGAGAATGATATTGTTTTTATTTCAGAAAAGTGTGTTGCAATTTCACAGGGAAGAGCATATAAAATGTCAGATATTAAACCCTGTAGGCTTGCAAAATTTCTTTCTAAATTTGTGTATAAGTCACCATATGGAATAGGACTATCTATTCCTGAAACAATGCATTTTGCTATAAAAGAGTGTGGGGTTATAAGAATATTAATTGCTGCTTTTTTGGCTGCTATATTTACAAAGATTTTCAAAATAAGAGGAGTATTTTATAGGATTGCAGGTTATAAAGCTTCTTCAATTGATGGTCCTACATCTTGCACAATTCCTCCCTTTAATGAATATGTAGTTTTAGGTCCTAAAGATCCAGATTTAACAGCAAAAAAAATATCTGAAAGAATAGGAGTTAAAGTATGTATAGTTGATATAAACGATTTAGGAGGAAGGGTATTGGGGGTTTCACATAAAGATATAAATAAAAGAAAGATTGTAAATATTTTAAAGGACAACCCCTTAGGACAAGGACATCAGTCAACTCCTATTGGCATAATAAGAAGGATAAAATAAAGCATCCAGTAAAAAAATTAAAAATAGTTTGAAAACTGGATGCTTATTTTTGTATAATTATGTTATCAATGCTTAAGGGGTGATATATTTTGAATAGCTTTTTAGGTTATAGAAAACCAGTTAAACCAAGGGTAGAAAAAAATTTATGTTGTGGTTGTGGACAATGCATTAGATTTTGTGCTTTTAATGCAATTACCTTAGTTGAAGGCAAAGCTGTTATAGATGAAGAAAAATGCAGGAATTGTAGGAAGTGTATTAATTTTTGTAACCAATTAGCTATTATTTAATAAATAGCATTTAGAAATTTTAATCAATTTTTAATTATTTAAATATGAAAATGGATTATAATGTAAAATTATAAAATTAATTTATGAAAGGGGTATTGGGTTGAGGAATGTAAAGCTTTATAACATTATTTTTCCACTATGGATGTTGATGTTTCTACCACCGCTTATAATTATAACATTAGTTGGAAATTATGCTATTGATTCGCTTGTAATTCTTGCTTGTTTTTATGCCTTTAAACTTAAAGAGTCTGGTTTTAATTTAAAAAGCTTCTACAAACAAAACATACTTAAGGTTTGGGGATTTGGATTTTTAGCAGATTTTATAGGGGCTCTTATTATTTGATATGCTCCCTTTATGGTAGACAGATTAAAAATGTAAAACCTGTTTACCATAGAGAGGAGTATATTTTTATGAGAAAGAAAGGCGTATACGATTTTGATATAAAACTTAAAAGTGTTGAAGAATATTTAAATAATATTAAGACAGCAAAACAAATATGTCGTGAGATTGGTGTAAATAAGAAAGTATTTTTAAATTGGGTAAGGAAATATAAAGTAGAAGGAGCAAAAGGGTTAATAATTAAAGATTCTAATAAAAAATATTCAGCAGAATTAAAAATAAAGGCTGTTGAAGATTATTTCAATAGCACTCTATCTCAATTTGAGATATGTTCAAAATATAATATTTCTTCTTATGGTGTTTTACAGAGTTGGATTAAGAAGTATAATGGTCATAAGGGGATTAAACTCTCTAAAAAAAGGACAGGGGGAAAAACTATTATGACCAAAAAAACTACTATTTCTTTTGAGCAAAAAGTAGATATAGTTAGATATTGTGTTGAGCATAACCATAATTATAAAGAAACAGCTAAAAAATACAATGTATCATATCAACAAGTTCGTAGATGGCTTGAAAAGTATGAAAAAGGTGGAGTTGAAGCCTTACAAGATAAAAGAGGTAAGAGAAAGTCAATTAATGAAATGTCTGAAATAGAAAAATTAAAAGCAGAAAAGAAGCTATTAGAAGCTCAAAATCGCAGATTACAATTGGAGAATGAATTCTTAAAAAAATTGCGAGAATTAGAAAGGGGATGGTAAATCATAGCGTTAGCTATGAAAACATTTATATTGTAATAAAAATGTTTAATGAGGAAGGTAAAGCTTCCATAAGTGAGCTTTGTGAAATTGCAGGAATACATCGTAGTAGCTATTATAAATGGTTAAAAACGAGAAAGAGTAAAAGAGAAATTGAAAATGAAAATTTAATTGAATTAATAAAAGAAGCTTATGAAGAACGTGATGGAATACTTGGCTACCGCCAAATAACTATTAAAATTAGAAGAGAACATAATTTAAAAGTAAATCATAAACGCATTTACAGATTGATGAAATTAATGGGTTTACAGTCAGTATGTCGCAGAAAAAGATATCGTTATATTAAATCTACTCCTGACATTACTGCTGAAAACATACTAAACAGAAACTTTAGAGCACAGAATACGTGTGAAAAATGGCTAACAGATGTTACTGAACTTAGATATGGTAATGGTAAAAAGGCTTATCTTAGTGCAATATTAGATTTAGGAGACAGAAGTATAGTTTCATATGTTATTGGACACTCAAATAACAATGCACTTGTTTTTGAGACTTTTGATGTTGCAATCAAATTAAATCCAGGTGCAAAACCTCTAGTTCATAGTGACAGAGGTTTTCAATATACGAGCAAAGCATTCAGAGAAAAGCTAGATAAGGTTGGAATGAAACAAAGCATGTCGCGAGTGGGTTGCTGTTTAGATAATGCTCCAATGGAAGGTTTTTGGGGTATACTTAAGGCTGAAATGTATTACTTACGTAAATTTGAAACATTTGAGGAATTAAAATTAGCTATTAAAGATTATATCGAATATTACAATAACAAAAGATACCAAAGAAGATTAAACTGTATGTCTCCGTTAGAATATAGGAAATACCTATCCAATATAAATACATAAAAAGTGTCAATCAAACGATTGACACTTTGAAGAAGATTTACATTTTTCAACTGTCTACTTGACAGGGTGCAGTTCACATATTCCTATTTACATTTGTTGTTAATTTTGGTATTTTAAAAGGGTAGGTATATAAATACCTACCCATTAACATGCATATAACTTTTATACAATAATAAGTTGATTAAAGTTTAAGCTAAAAAGACACATTTTGGGACAAGAAATGATAAATATTAGAGTTAAAAGTACAATAGTAAACCCTAATACAGATATGAAAGTTAATTTAAATATTGACGCTTTTAAAACATATAAAAATATTTTTGTTTAAAAAGAATGAAGTAAATTTGAGTTAATAAGAAATCTCGTAGTGTATAATGTATTGATTAAGGGGGATAGTAATGAATGGGGAAATGGAGTTAAATAATGTAAAAAAGATAAATAGTATATTTTCAAATAGAAGTTTTATGCTTTTATTTTTAGGAAAGCTTGTTTCACAACTTGGTGATGTTATTTATAATATGGCAATTGGTTGGTATATACTTACTATAACAAAATCTGCTACACAAATGTCCTTTTATATGGCCTTTGGAACCATTATATATGTTGTAATGAGCCCCTTTGGTGGAGTTATTGCTGACAGATACAATAGAAAACAGCTTATGGTTTGGATGGATATAATAAGAGGTTTTGCAGTTGCTACAATTGGAATTTTGATGTTTTTTAAAATAGAATCCATTTGGTTTTTGTATATATCATCTTTTATACTAAGTATATGTGGTGCAATCTTTGTACCAGCATCAAATTCACTTGTACCAAGTATAGTTGAGGATGAACATTTAACTAAAGCAAATTCATTAACAAGTTCTGTTAATAGCCTATCAAACATCTTTGGTATTATTGCAGGTGGAATACTTTATGCAATTTTGGGTATTAAATTTATATTTTTATTAAATGCAGTTTCCTATATATTAAGTGGAATTTCTGAAATGTTTATAGAGTATAATGATCAAATTAAGATAAATAAAGAAGAAAAACATTTTATTAAAGATCTACTAGATACATTTAGATATATAAAAAAACAAAAGCCTGTTTTTATTGTGATGATAGCAGCAACACTTATTAACTTTATACTTGTTCCAGTTTTTGCAGTTTATTTGCCCTATATTTTTAATCAGATAGTTAAAACATCAGCATTAGAGTATTCCTATGTTGGAGCAGCAGAATCAGTAGGTTTTCTATTAGGTGCAGTAATAATTTCAAGCATACCTCAAAGGGACAAGATAAATGGATATTTAAAAATAGGTATGGCTGTTTATTGTTTATCAATTTTTGTGGCCTACATAGTTGTTAGTAGTTATGTAAAAGCATATATAGTATCAGGTATGTTGGTTATAATATTTATTGTAATTGCATTAATGCTTGGCGTATTTAGTTCAATAATGAATATACCCTTTGGTGTCTTTATACAAAGAAAAATTCCAAACGAATTTTTAGGAAGAGTATCAGCAATGCTAAATACTTTATCAATGGCAGCGACACCTCTTGGTATGCTCTTTGGAGGAACGTTGGCGGATCTTTTACCTATGACTTTGCTTCTTTTAGGCACATTTGTTGTTTTAACAGCTTTAACAACATCTTTATTCTTTATAAAGCAAATAGAATCAATTTAAGTGCTACCCACGTGAAATATGACATTTAACATATTATAAAAAAAATAAAATATAATTACAAATAAAAACTATGTACTTACAATTAAAAAACAAATTTGAAAAAATAATTGTTAAATACGTGTAAATATAATTAAACACTATGAAAAAAATCTAAATTGATGTATATTATAATTATATTTAAGCTAAGCAAGCCCTTAAATATTAAAGCAAGATTTGTAAAATGTATTCAGTTATCTTTAAGCATTAAAAGTTAAAATTTTGGAGGTTGATATAATGAAGGTTGTTGCATTTAACGGAAGTCCTAAAAAAGAAGGTAATACATATCATGCAATAAAAATAGTAGCAGAAGAATTACAAAACGAAGGTATAGATGTAGAAATAGTTCATGTTGGAGATAAACCAATAAGAGGATGTATTGCCTGTGGAATGTGTTATAAAAACAAAAATGAAAGATGTGTTATAGACGATGAAGTAAATGTGTGGATTCAAAAGATGAAGGAGGCAGACGGAATAATACTAGGTTCACCTGTATATTTTTCATCTATAGCAGGAACAATGAAGGCATTTTTAGATAGAGCATTTTATGTTGCCTCTGCAAATGGTGGACTTTTTAGAAACAAGGTTGGAGCATCAGTTGTTGCTGTAAGACGTTCTGGTGGGGTTACAACATTTAATCAATTAAACAATTACATAAACTATGCAGAAATGCTTATGCCATCAAGTAATTACTGGAACGTAATACATGGAGCAAAGCCTGGAGAGGTTCTACAAGATGAAGAGGGAGTTCAAATAATGAGGATACTAGGTAAGAATATGGCATATTTATTAAAGTTAGTTCAATATGGAAAGGAAAAAGTTAAAGCTCCAGAAAAAGAAAAAAAGATATATACTAATTTCATAAGATGATTAAGCTCACCTAAGGGTGAGTTTTTACTATTTTTCTGTTGAAATACAAAGTCTATTAAAATAAAATATTTAAGGTGGAATTTTATTTTAGCTTGAGGGGGTTTCTATGTCAGATATAATGCTTAATAATACGCAAGAAGTGGTAGTTATAAGTAGAAGGAATGAAAGAAGAAAAAGGAGGGAACAACAAAGAAGAAAAAGAAGAAAAAAGATAGCAATTATATTTATATCCATATTTTTGCTCATATCTTTATTATATTCAAGTATTGTATTTGTTGATTTGCCATATATATCAACTTTGAGGGATATATATATAGAAACAGCTATGACCACAGCAGATCATAAGTGGCTTGCAACTTATTTTTTCCCAAAATCTTTAATTGATAGAGTTATGAATAAAAAAATAAGTAACTTAGATGTTGTTGCGGTTACTGAAATAAAATATGATGAAGAAGATAAAAATATAAATAAAGCGAATGATGATATATTAAATCAGAAGGGACTTAAGGTTGGAGATTTAGATTATGCAGGTAATAAAATAGTAGTAAATGATATTGAACAGGGTATAATTATATCAGAAGTAAAAGGGAATACATTTAACGGAAGAATAGCATTAATTGATGATCCGGGTAGAGTATTTGTTGGTGTTACAGATAGAAAAGGAGTCTCAGGTAGGTTTATTTTGGATTATTTAAAAATGTATAATGCTGTACTTGGAGTTAATGCAAGTGGTTTTAATGATCCAAATGGTCATGGAAGTGGAGGAAGCATTGTAGGTTTAACCTACTCAAATGGTGAAAAATGGGGTAATTATACTCCAGTATATGGTACTATAGCTTTTGATAAAGAAAATAGACTCATTGTAGGTGGAATTAAAGATTGGGATAAATATAATATACGTGATGGTGCTCAGTTTTCCCCTGCATTAATAAGTGAAGGTAAGAAGTTATTAAAGGGTTCTGCAGGTTGGGGACTACAGCCAAGAACTGTAATAGGTCAAAGGGCAGATGGAGTAGTTATGTTTTTGGTTATAGATGGTAGACAGCCTGGTCATAGCATTGGTGCGACTATGGAGGATTGTGCAAATGTGCTTTTATCCTATGGAGCTGTTACTGCAGGAGCATGTGATGGAGGCTCTTCGTCAATAATGGCATATGATGGAAAAATAATGACTAAATGTTCATCTCCTTCAAAAGTCGGAAGACTTCTTCCAAATGCATTTTTGGTGAAAAGAAAATAAAATAATTAAGATTGGAGGTAACAAATGAAAAAGGGTCAAGAAATAGTATTAGATATAGTTGAAACAGAATTTCCTGGATTTGGTGTAGGTTTTTATGAAAATAAAAAGGTTTTAGTAAAAGGTGGATTACCTGGAGAAAAGGTATTAGCAAAGATAACTAAGAAAAAAACAAATGTTGAAGCTAAGATAATAGAAGTTCTTGAGGAAGTTGATTATAAAATTGAAGCACCTTGTGCTGTTTTTGGTATATGTGGAGGCTGTACACATCAATTTATAGACTATAAAAATCAAATAAAATTTAAAGAGCAACAAGTTTTAAAGCTATTTAAGGATGCAGGGATTGAAGGTTTTGAATACAAGGGAATACAGGAAAGTCCAAATGTTTTTGAATACAGAAATAAAATGGAATTTACATTTGGAGATTTTGAAAAGGGTGGAGAACTTACTTTAGGCCTTCATACTCCTATAAAAAGAAATGCAGTTGTATCAACAACTACATGCCTTTTAGTTGACAAAGATTTTAGAAAAATTGTAAATTCAACACTAGAATATTTTAAGTCTAAAGGGTTACCCCACTATAATATACTTTCCCATCAAGGGTATTTAAGACATTTAGTAGTAAGAAAAGCAATTAAAACTGGAGAGATTTTAGTAAATTTAGTTACAACTTCACAAATAGAGTTTGATTTGAGTGAATATGTTGAAATACTTAAAAATAATGTCTATGATGGAGAACTAGTAGGAATTATTCATACAATAAATGATAGTTTATCTGATGCTGTTAAATCAGATAAAGTTGAAGTTTTGTTTGGAAGAGATTATATTGTTGAAGAACTTTTAGGATTAAAGTTTAAAATATCACCTTTTTCATTCTTCCAAACAAATACATTAGGAGCTGAAAAGCTCTATTCAGTAGTTAGAGATTTTATGAGTGATGCGAAAGATAAAATAGTATTTGACTTGTATTGTGGAACAGGAACAATAGGGCAAATAGTTGCTCAAAATGCTAAAAAGGTTATTGGAGTTGAATTGATTGAAGAGGCTGTAAAATCAGCAAACGAAAATGCAAAATACAACGGACTAGAAAACTGTACCTTTATTGCTGGTGATGTAAAGGAAGTAATAAAAAACATAAATGAAAAACCTGATATTATAATACTTGATCCACCAAGACCTGGTGTTTCACCTGAAGCATTAAAACACGTAATAAATTTTGCTTCAAAGGAAATAATATATGTTTCATGTAATCCTAAGACTTTAGTTGAAAATCTTAAGCAACTAAAGGAAAATGGATATGAAGTAAAAGCATTAAAGATAGTGGATATGTTTCCACATACACCACATGTAGAATCGGTTGTGCTTTTAAATAAAATTTAGATTATAATAAGGGTTAGAGATATCTAACCCTTATTAAATTTATAAAAGGTGAGGTAGTTTATATGCTTTATATATCAACTGCGTTATACATAGAGGCACAAGAATTTATAAAAAAATTGAATTTAAAGAGAGATAATAGCATAACAAAGTTTGAAGTATTTAAAAATGAAGATGTTTTATTGATAATAACAGGTGTAGGTAAAGTAAAATCAGCAGTTGCAGTATCTTATCTTTTATCAAAATACGATATTAAAGAAAATGATCTATTTATAAACATAGGAGTTTGTGGATGCAGAGATCGAAATGTTCAATTTGGTGAAATTTTTATTTGTAACAAAATATTAGATAATGATACTAAATATACATATTATCCAGATATGTTGTTGGCTCATCCGTTTAAAGAGGCAAGTATAGAAACATTTTCACGAAAAGTAGCAGAGGAAGAGGTAGAGGCAGAACTAGTTGACATGGAGTCATCTGCACTTTATCAGGCAGCATCTTTATTTTTTCAACCACATCAAATAATATTTTTAAAAATAGTTTCAGATTATTTAAATCCTGATATTATTGATAATAAACATATAATTAATATAATTGAAAGAAATGCAGATAGTATAATTTCATGGTTAAATACACTAGGTAGAGGTTTAACTACAAATAAGGAAATTTTAACAAAGTACGAAGAAGACTTAATAAATATGGTTGCAGAGAACCTTAAGATGTCTACTACAATGAAATTTGAGCTTAAACAACTTTTAATTTACTACAAATTAGTAAATAATGATATAATGGAAGTGTTAAAGAAATATTTGGAATTAGAATGTAAATCAAAAAATGAAGGGAAGATGCATTTTGCAGACCTCAAAAATAGGCTTGTTAAATAGAGCTTTTTCTCATATATATGTAGAAAAAAGGGCAAAGGATTATGAGCTAACAAAAGAAATTCTAAATAGGTTTAAAAATGCAAATATTATTGAAATAGATCACTATAAAGATATATTTTGCAGATCAAATCAAAACTTTGTTTTACAGAAACAAAGCCCAAAGTTGATTCTGGCGGTTAAGCAAAATAATTTAATCTATAGGGGCGCAGATGTTTGTGAAGATTTTGGCAATAAGCATTTTTTTTATACATCAATAATGATGAATTGTATTTATGACTGTGAGTATTGTTACTTACAAGGTATGTATACATCTGCCAATATTGTAATTTTTGTAAATATCGAAGATTATTTTTTAGAGGTTAAAGAACTTTTAAAAAAACATCCTGTATATCTATGTATATCATATGATACGGATTTATTAGCCTTTGAGAGAATAACTAATTATGTAAGAAAGTGGATTGATTTTGCAAGATTTCATAAAGATTTAGTAATAGAAATAAGAACAAAAAGTGCTAATTTTGATTCAATAAAAGATATTACTTCGATTGAGAATGTTATATTTGCATGGACCTTATCACCAGATGAAGTAATTAAAAAGTATGAACATAATACACCAAGCCTACAAAACAGATTAAATAGTATAAGGAGTGCAATAGATAAAGGTTGGAAGGTAAGACTTTGTTTTGATCCAATTTTATATATAGAAAACTGGAAGGAACAGTATGAAGTTTTGATTGATAAAGTATTCAAGAATATATCAGGAAACAAAATTTATGACGTAAGTTTAGGGCTTTTTAGGGTTTCAAAGGACTATTTAAAACGAATGAGAAAGCAAAGACCAAATTCGGTTGTTTTAAATTTCCCTTTTGAAAATGAAGGTGGTGTTTCAAGTTACAATCAATCATTATCTGAAGATATGATTATGTATGTGTATAAAAAAGTTAGTAAATATGTTGATAAAGAAAAAATTTATATATGAAGGGATGATAAGATGAAGACAGCAATAGTAACAGGAGCGTCTTCTGGCATAGGTTTAGAGATAAGCAAAGTATTGATAAATCATGGTTATAAAGTTTATGGATTTGGTAGGGACTTTTCTAAAACAAATTATCAAAATGAATTGTTTATACCTATAATATGTGATTTGATGGATATAAATAAGCTTTGTGAAATAATTAAGGAAATAAGAAAAAGTAATGAAATTCATATTTTGGTTAATAATGCTGGAATAGGTTATTTTGGACCACACGAGGAGTTAAATCCTAAAAAAATACATGAAATGGTTATTACTAATTTAGAGGTACCACTTGTACTTACACAACAGTTGCTTAGGGATTTGAAGAAAAATAAAGGGTTTGTTATAAATATTTCATCTATAACAGCAAAAAAATCAAGCACTTATGGATGTGCCTATTCAGCAACAAAGGCAGGACTAACTCATTTTGCTAATAGCTTATTTGATGAAACTAGAAAGTATGGGGTAAAGGTAGTAACTATACATCCAGATATAACTAAAACAAACTTTTACAGAAATGCAAATTTTAAAGAGAGTAATGAAGAAGATACATATATTACACCAGAAGAAGTTGCAAATGCAATAAATTTTGTTTTAATGCAGAGAGAAGGTATAGTTATAAATGAAATAACTTTGAAACCACAAAAGCACAAAATAGATAGGAAATAGAAGTGAGCAAATTTATTAAATTTAATTTTTGTATTTGTATTAAATGCTTTTTAATATAAAGGAGGATAAAAAATGAGAGTAAGTAATCTTTTTATGCCTACATTAAGAGAAGTTCCATCAGAGGCAGAGATATCTAGCCATCAATTAATGCTGAGAGCTGCTTTGATGAAGAAGTTAGCTTCAGGTGTGTATAATTTTCTGCCCTTAGGTCTTAGAGTTTTAAGAAAAATAGAGGAAATAGTACGTGAGGAAATGAATAGAGAAGGTGCTCAAGAGATATTATGTTCAGCATTACTTCCATCAGAATTGTGGAAGGAATCAGGTAGATGGGAAGTATTTGGACCAGAAATGTTTAAACTATATGATAGAAATGGAAGAGAGTTTTGTTTAGGTCCAACTCATGAAGAGATATTTACAGATATTGTTAGAAATGAAATTAAATCTTATAAGGATATGCCTCTTAACCTTTACCAAATACAAACAAAATACAGAGATGAAAGAAGACCAAGATTTGGTGTTATAAGAAGTAGAGAATTTATTATGAAGGATGCATATAGTTTTGATGCAACTTGGGAAGGACTTGATGAATCTTTTGATAAGATGTATAGAGCATATAATAGAATTTTTAAAAGGTGTGGATTGGATTTTAAAGCTGTAGAAGCAGATACAGGTGCTATGGGTGGAACAGGTTCATTGGAATTTATGGTTAAATCTGATATTGGAGAGGCAGAAATAGTATTTTGTGATAGCTGTGATTATGCTGCAAATATTGAAGCAGCTCTAACTTTTGATATTGATGTACATAAAAATGAAGAATTTAAAGATATTGAAAAAGTTGAAACTCCAGACGCAAGGACAATAGAAGAACTAATAAAATTTTTCAATACAACTCCTGATAAGTTTGCAAAAACATTAATTTATAAGGCAGATGATAAAGTAGTTGCAGTTATGGTTAGAGGAGATAGGGATGTTAATGAAACAAAGGTTATAAATCATTTAAAATGTATAAATTTAGAAATGGCAGATGCAGAAATAGTAAAAAAAGCAACAGGGGCTGAAGTAGGATTTGCTGGCCCAATTGGTATAGAGGTTGATGAACTGCTTATAGATTATGAAGTAAAAAATATTGTTAATATGATAGTTGGAGCTAATGATACAGGATATCATTTAATAAATGTTAATTATGGTAGAGATTTTACGGGTACAGTTGGTGATTTTAGAAATGTAACAGAAAATGATAAATGTCCAAGGTGTGAAGGGAAAATTACTATAAATAAAGGTATAGAAGTTGGACATATATTTAAGCTAGGAACAAAATATTCTGAAATGATGAAGGCTACCTTTATTGATGAAAAGGGAGAAGAAAAGCCTATAATAATGGGCTGTTATGGAATAGGTATCAATAGAACTATGGCAGCAGTAATTGAACAAAACCACGATGAGAAAGGTATAATATGGCCAATGTCTATAGCTCCATTTAAAGTTATAGTTGTTCCTGTTGTTATGAAGGATGAATTACAGGTTAAAACTGCAGAAGAAATATATGAAAAGTTAAATAGTATGGGAATTGATGTTTTAATTGATGATAGGGACGAAAGAGCAGGAGTTAAGTTTAATGATGCGGATTTAATAGGTATTCCAATAAGAATTACAGTAGGAAAGAAAATAAAGGATGGCATAGTTGAGTTTAAGCTTAGAAATTCACCAGATACATTAGAGATGAAGGTAGAAGATGTATACAATAAAGTTAAAGAAGTTATTGAAGAGGCAAATAGGTATTAGATTAAGAAAGTACTTTAATAGTTTCCCCATGTAAGGATTTTCTTTGGTTTTTTGATTTCGAAAAAGCCTAGAACTCCTTACATGGGGTTTTTAAATAATGTATTTGACATTTTAATGACATAAAATTATTAAAAAAAAATATAAATAGAAGTGTAACATAAGTTTTAGGGGGAGTTTGAATTTGAAAGTTGTATCAATTATAAACAACAAAGGAGGGGTAGGAAAAACAACTTTAACGGCAAACATAGGTGCTGAAATTGCAAATAGAAATAAAAGAGTTTTACTAATAGATCTAGACCCTCAAACTAATCTAACTTTTTCTTTTATAAAAGTAGATCTGTGGAAGTCAAATTTTGCTAAAAATAGGACAATAAAATTTTGGTTTGATTTAATTCTTGATAATAAAAGCAGTATGGTAAATTTTGAGGATTTGATTTATAGAATAAATAATTTAGATATTATTTTTTCTCATACAGGTTTGACAGATTTAGATGTTGATTTAGCATCAAAATTTTCAAATAAATTAACAAAGCCAACTGAAAGGCAATTAAAAAAATATTATGTTGAAACTTATTCATATTTAAGAAATGAGCTTAAAAAATTAAAAGATAGGTATGATATTGTACTCATAGACTGTCCACCGAGTTTTGGAATGGTAACTAAAAATGCTATTATAGCAAGTGATTATTATTTAATACCAGCTAAAATGGATTATCTATCTACATTAGGAATTAATCAATTAAGAAATAGAGTTTGTGAACTTGTACAAATATATAATAATTACTGTACTTATTTAAATGAAGATATAGTAGAGCCTAAATTTTTAGGTGTGGTTGCAACTATGGTATCAATTAGGAATAATGAATTGATTTCTGCTCAAAAAGCTTTTAAAGATGAACTTATTAGAAGTGGTATTGATATGTTTAAATCAATGATAAGAGAAAATAAAACAATATATGCAATTTCACCTGAATACGGTATACCTGTTGTTCTAAATAATTGTAATAGTGGAATTTATGGAGAAGTAAAAAGAGAGTGGATTGAACTTGTAAATGAATTTTTAATTAAGGTGGGGGTTGTATGAAGGAGACTTTGAATTTGCTTAAAATAACAATGGATTTTTTATGCAGTTTAGAAGAAGAGCAGTTGATGGATTTAAAAAATGGAAAGGCTAAATTAAGAATTGAATATACTAAATTAAAAAAGAAAAAATCAAATAAGAAGGATAATATAATTGATGTTTGTTATAATTTAGAACTTATAAAAACAAGAGAAGCAGCAGTAGACTATTTAAAATCATGTAATTTAAGTGTAAATGATTTAAAAATTATAGCAAAGGAATATAATATACCAATAACATCAAGGGATAAAAAAATTACACTTATAGAAAAAATTGTTGAAGGAATAGTAGGTTCTAAACTTCGATTTGATGCATTGCTTAATAAATAAACAAACTCACCTTTTAATAAGGTGAGTTAATCATTGATATATCTAATTTTTCTATTTTTAAAGTAAACAATTTTTAAATTGGATAATTCAGCAATTTCTTTTGCTATATCGAAATTTGTACCTATTGAATTTATATTATGTGCATCGGAACCTATAGTTACATATTTTCCACCAAGTTCTTTAAAACGCTTTAATACATCCAGCATATTTTTAGCTGTTATTTTATTTTCCAGCCTTCTAGTGTTTATCTCTATTGCTTTTTCACGTTGAGCAACTAATTTTAAAATTTCATCTATTATTTCCTTAAAATCATTATAATAAAGTTCCGTATCTTCATATCTAGCATATCTTGTTACATAATTTATGTGACCTAAGCTATCTATGAAGTCACACTCTTTAATACATTTATACATGTAGTTTAAATAGTGTAAATATGAATCTCTTTTTTCTCTGTTTTCATAAAAGCTTGGTTGAAAAATATCAATTCCATCTACTACATGAATAGATCCTATAACGTAGTCAAATGGGTATTTTTCAATTAGATTTCTGTTTTCTTCAATGCAATCATCTCTAAGGCCTAATTCAATACCAATTAAAAAGCTATTTGAACGATATTTTTCATATTCTAAAAAATAACTTTTACAATCAAAAACAAAACTACCTTCTATAGGGTAATTTATATCCATATGATCAGTAACTATAATTCCTAAATTTTTTTCTCTTGCAGATTTTAAAGCATCTTCTATATACATATTTGAATCTGTTGAGAAAGTAGAGTGAACATGACAGTCAAAAAACATCTAATTACCCCCCAAAAACATTATTACAAACAATTAAATTATAACACATTTGAGTTTATAATACAGTATTGTTTAATTTTAATTAAAACAATAGCTAGAACAAAAAAGTCCATAATGGATTAATAAAGGCATCCATTCATGGACTTTTTTAATCTTTATATAAAAGGGTAAGCATTATTTTAAATTTTCTTTTATTAAGTTTATAATATATTCTCTATCTCTTAGGTTATTTTCAAAATCAAGGTTGTCCACATTTATTTTAAGAATAGGTGAAATAGAGTATTGACTAAAATATTCTTGATAGTGTTTATTTAATCTTTCCCAATATTCTCTTTCAACTATCTTTTCATATTCTCTTCCTCTTTGATTTATTCTTCTTATTGCTTCATCTACTGATATTTCAAGATATACCATAAGCTTTGGAGGATGACAGTGTTCAATCATATTTTCAAAAAGTTCTATGTATAATTCAAATTCTTCCTTTGACATCTCTCCACTTTCCATTAGCATTTTAGCAAAAATAACATCACCGTATATACTTCTATCCATTACAGCATTTTCGATTAAACTTGCTTCTTTTATGTGTTTAAATCTTTTATTTAAGAAGAAAATTTGTAGAGGGAAGCTGTATCTATGTCTATCGTAGTAGAATTTTTCTAATATAGGATTGTTATAAACTGGCTCTTCAAAGGGTATAAATCCTTCATTCTTTAGTATGTTCATTAGAGTAGTTTTACCTGCACCTACAACTCCATCGATAACTAGCATGTTCCAAAATCCTCCTTTGTTAATCTTGCTGAGGGTTTGCTTGTAAAACATAATATTCTCCCCTTTAATAAAAGTCAATCTCTAATAGTATAAGTGATGTTTAATATAAATTTCAAGGGGAATTAATTAACAAAAAATTAAGGGGCTTATGCCCCTTACATGTATACAGTAATATTATGTGTTTTTTTGTCATTAAGAACTGGAATGTAATTTTGATTTAATATATTTCCGTCTAGTTCTATTTTTTCAACTCCTGTGCATTTTGAGTTTTTATTAATGACTTTAATATTATATACTGTTTCGTTTAACGTATAAACCATATCATATTCTGGCCATGTTTTTGGTATACAAGGATTTATAATTATCCTGTCATGAAGTTTGTTAAATCCTAATATACCTTCAAGACCTACTTTGTACATCCAACCAGAGGAACCAGTGTACCAAGTCCAACCACCTCGGCCTACATGAGGTTCTACTGCATATACATCGGCTGCCATAACATATGGTTCAACTTTATATTTTGCACATTCAAGTTGGGTATTGGTGTGATTTATCGGATTAATCATATCAAATAGTTTAAATGCTTTATCTCCTAAACCCAGTTTTGTATATGCAAGTATTACCCATGTAGCAGCGTGGGTATATTGACCACCATTTTCTCGTACACCTGGAACATAACCCTTAATATATCCAGGGTTTAAATCGCTTTTATCAAATGCAGGTGTAAATAACTTGATTATGCCGTCGTCATAGGATATTAAGTACTTTTCTACGGCGTCCATTGCTTTAACAGCACGATCTTTATCACCAGCATTTGATATTAAGGACCAAGACTGAGCAAGTGAATCTATCTTGCATTCTTGGTTTAAACTAGAGCCGAGTGGTGTTCCGTCATCAAAATATGCACGCCTATACCATTCACCATCCCAAGCATTTTGTTCTATTGAATTTATAATCCTTTGCATATGTTCTTTGTAAATGTTGGCTCTTTCAATGTCATTTAATTTTTCACAAATAGGTATGAACCTGTTTAGTATATCAATTAAGAACCATCCTAACCATACGCTTTCGCCTTTACCTTTGTTTCCTACTGTATTCATTCCATCGTTCCAATCGCCTGAACCCATAAGTGGTATTCCATGTTCACCATATTTTAAAGCTCTATCTATAGCTTTTATACAGTGTTCATATACGCTTCCTTTTATGTTTGATGTTTTTGGAATACCATATCTTTCATCAGTTTCTTCATCTAAAGGTTCATCTTCAAGGTAATTTACTTCAATATCTAGTATGTCATAGTCTCCTGTTTTTACTATATACTCAGCGGTAACGTATGGTAACCAAAGCAGGTCGTCAGAGAATTTTGTTCTTATACCTTTGTCGTGACTACCTGGATGCCACCAGTGTTGAACGTCACCTTCAACAAATTGGTGTGCACAGTGGAGTAGTATCTGTGTTTTTGCAATTTCAGGTTTTATATTTATAAAGCTGAGTACATCTTGTAGTTGATCTCTAAATCCATATGCACCACCTGATTGATAGAAGGCCGACCTTGCCCAAATTCTACAACATAGTGTTTGATATAGAAGCCATGTGTTCATTAAAATGTTGAATGGTTTATTAGGCGTATTAATTTTAATTGTATCTAGTAGGTTGTGCCACATCATAGTAGCTTCATCTAACTTTTGATAACAGAAATTAATATCTCTATATCTTTTAACTATGTTGTTTAAATCTTCAAAGTTGAGACAACTTCCCATAAGAAGGGAAACGTGCTTTTCTTCATCTTCTTTTATTTCAAATTTTATTTGTACTACAGAGCAAGGATTTAATCCTGCACCAACTGTATTGCTTAATGTTTCATATTTTAGTCCCTCTGGTGAGTTAATTTTATTTTCATCTTTTAAGAATTCATTTAAATTTCCAGTATAACTAATTATTTTTTCTGAAGATGAAATAAACATTAGTCTGTTTGGAAAATCAGTATTGTAGCTATTTTTAATTATGAATGAATTAATATTGTCATTAAATTCATTTACTATATATTGGTTTGTTAAATATGGAGTTACACCCATGACAGGCTTTACATAGTAGAATAAAGATAGCCTTCTAACTGAATTACTATTATTTTTAATCTTTAAAAGTGATACTTTAATCATATCGTCTTTAGGTACAAATGAGGTAATTTCACCGAATATACCATTATGCTGATGAATATACTTTACATAACCTGTACCGTATGTTATAGTATATTGGCTTTGATGTCTTACAGGTCTAGGAGTTATTGTAAAGTATTCTCCAGTATCATCATCTCTTATAAAAATTGTCTCATAGATATGATCAATTACTGGGTCATTACTCCAAGGTGTCAATTTATTTTCACGGCTATTTTCAGAGAAGGTGTAACCTCCACCAGATTCGGTAGCAATAAAACCGAATCTATTATTTGCAACTACATTTATCCAAGGTAGAGGAGTTAACATATTATCAATTAATTTTATAATATACTCACGTCCACCCTTTGCAAAGCCACCATAACCATTAAATATTTCTAGATTTTCATTAAATAAATCTACATCTTTATATTCAAAAATTTTATTAGTTGTTTTTAATTCGACTAAGTCAAATTGTTCTTCTTCTATACTTAGTTGTTTTTGTATGTTACCAAGATCAGCATCTATTACTATTTTTGCTACAGCATATAATAGGTTCACGTCTTCACAAGGCATATTATTCATACTTCTTATAAATATACCGCCAAATCTATCGAGCTGATCAAGATTATTATTAAAGCGTACTAAGTCTCTAATTTGAGATTGAAGTGGTTGTAAATATCCACCTTCTTCCTTTACAAGTATAACCAGGTCAGTAAGTAATCCTCTAACTCGATAGTATTCATGGCATTTAATCATAGTTTCTACAATATCCATGTAATCAGATTTACTAATCTTAACTAACATTATTGGAATATCTCCTGAAATTCCATATGCCCAAAGTGAAGACTGACCTTTAATATTATTTTCAATTTTTTCTTTGTATTTACGTCTTATGCTGGTAGTAAATACTACATGATTTAATATTTTAGAAAATATTTCTTTGTCATTTAGAGTTAATGACAGATATTTATCCTCCATTTGAGCTCTTAAATATGCAGAGCTAAAGCTTCTGTCAATATTATAAAACTCAGAATATTTTTGACATAGTTCTATACATTGTTCTTTAGTTTCTGCAATTCCTGTTACATATGCTAGTGTTATTGATGAATTGGGCTTTAATGTAATTCTCTTTCTAATACTGAATATAGGATCTAATACAGCTCCAGTAGTGTTTGTTAAAGGTGAGGTTAGAGCCTTTGGATTAAGTAGATTATTACCACGACCTATGAATTTGTATCTATCAGTTTCAATTTCAATATTATCAGAGAATTGTTCAGTACATAGAGTATGGAATGCCCAAATAGTCTTTTTACCATGTTCTCTAGGTCGTCGTGATGCAATTATACTGTTATATTTTTCAACAAACTCTGTTCTTATAAAAAGATTATTAAATGTTGGATGGGCAATATCTGCCATTAAACTTGATAGAGTAATTTCCATATAGCTAGTTATTTCAAGTGTTTTTTCAGATTCACTTAGGTTGCTTATAACAAGTTTTTCTATTTTACAGTTATCTTCAGCACTAATACATACTTCTGTAGTTGTTTCTATTTTATTGTCAGATCTAAATATTTTTATTTTGTCGTCATTAAAGGTAACTTCATATTTTTCAGGTAAAATGCTAGTAGGTTCAAGTGTATTTGACCATATTAAATTGTCATTTACGTCCCTTATAAAAATAAACGAACCATATTTTTTATCTGTTATGTTGTCACGCCATCTATTAATGTATATATCCTTGTATTTTAAATAGTTACAACCATAGTCAGTATACATTGCAGACAAGTCACCATTTGTTATTAGATGGCAATTTGGTATTAAATCCTTTGGTAAACCAAGTTTTTTACTAAAGTCAACGTGTATAAATTGAGGTTTTTCTAAAGGCCTAATATCTTCTTTTATATTCTTAGTAATTATTGTTCTTACAGGTATCTTTTCCTGTAGTAGGAATTCGCCAGCTATAACATTTGGGTTTGAATGGAATCTTTCAATTAATATGTTTCTATTTATATAGTTATTTATTGATGTTAAAATCATACCCTGATGGTGTGCCATGAAGCTTTGAACAATACCATAGTTTAAATCTTTGTGTGTTCTATCTGGGGTAAAGTCAATAGCTTCATAAAAACCGTATTTACCAATGAGATTATACTTTATTAACTCCTTTATATTTTCAATTGCTACACGTGGTTTGAAGGGTAGAACTAGTAATGTTGAATATGGAGATATAACCATATCTTTTGAAAGACCACGTTTTAAACCTAAAGCTGGAACACCAAAGGCTTTGTATTGGAAATTTAGGAGTATATCAAAACCATAAAAACCTGATTCTGAAGTACCCCAAGGAACTTTTCTATCTCTTCCGTAGTTTATTTGAGCTCTTATAACAGTTTTGTAGGTTTCATCAATTAAACTATGTGCATAGTTTTTCATTATTATAGCTGGCATAAAATATTCAAACATAGTTCCAGTCCAAGAAACTAAGCTTAAATAACCATCAACTTCAGACAGTGATCTACCAAGCTTAAACCAATGGTTTACTGGAACTTCTCGATTAATTACAGCTAGATAGCTTGCTATTCTAGCTTCTGAAGCCAATAAATCATAGTACGAATTTGTTAGTTTGTTGTTATCTACATCAAAGCCTATTGAGAATAAACCACGTTTTTTATCATATAATGGAGCAAATTTGGTATTTTTCACAAAAGAGTCTAATCTAATTTTTAAGTTATAAAGTTTATTTATTAGATTAGACGCTTCATGATTGCAGAGGTTTAGTTCATCATCTAAAAGTTTTAGTATTTCGTATTCAATGTTACTTATCTTATTCTTTAAACTGTTTATTTCGTTTGATATTTCCCTATACAGAGAAGGAAGTTCTTTAAGTTTTGTTTCTTTAATTTCATCTATTAAAGTTCTTAGTTTTTGATATTCATTTTTTTGATTTAAAAATTCTAGTTTACTTGTATTAATTAAATTAGGATAGATTTTAATATATTCATTTAAATCATTTAATATAGATTTAGTCTTATCAGAATTTAGTTTTGGGTTTAGTTCATTTATTAATTCAAAAAGGTCATCTTTGTCTGGAACTTCATTGTCGATTTCATAGTATGAGAGTATGTCTCTTATACCATCTTTAAAATTGTATTCAATAGGTTTTTTGTTTAAATAATCTTCAATTGTACTTGATGTTACCATAAGGTAAGCGACTAAATTTCCACTATCTACTGTAGATATATATTTAGGGTGTAGTACTTGAAGGGTTCTTGTGTCATACCAGTTGTATAGATGACCATTCCATTTATCAAGTTTTTCAATAGTAGATAAAGTTTTATTTAACATGTCTGCAAATTTTTTTAGTGTAATGTAACCTAAATCAACAGCACAGCACATGGAAAGAATTAAAAAGCCTATATTTGTTGGTGAAGTTCTATGAGCAATTTTTAAAGTTGGTACTTCTTGAATATTATCTACAGGTAGATAATTATTTTCTTCATTGAATATATCCTCATAGAATTTCCATGTTTTTATTGCAATATTACGTATAAGTTTAATATCTTCATCTGATGGCTGATAAAGTGTTTTAATTTCAGGTTGACTAAGTTTATATGCCCAAAGTGGTGAAGATATCCAAATTATTACAAGGGGTAGGGCATAAATATAATTATATTTATTTAAAAGTATACTTAATAGGGCTAATATGCTTAAAACTGATGCTGATGGAACCATTAATTTAACATAACTTCTAAGATCGTTTTTGGTATTTTTCTCCACATCAGCTGCAGTAACCCATTCTAAAAGATTTTTATGGGATACATAAACTCTATAAATGGTTTTAGTTATAGCATCTAGAGATATATGAGCTAGATGTGGTAGAAAAATAACTGTTAATATTGATTGATAGAATATGTTTTTAAATCCATAGATAATGTTGTTATTAAGCCTTCTATTTCTTACTTTATAATATTTAAGTTTGAAGTAGTCTATTGAGTTAAATACAACGGGCAAGAAAATATCTATAAGCAAAAGCATTATTAGATATATTGATTTTAAATTAAATAAATATAAAGAGAGAATTACTAAAATACTGTAGTTTATAGGTAGTAGACTTCTGCGCAAATTATCAAATATTTTCCATTTAGACACACTGTTTATAGGATTTAATACCTTTTCTCCATATGCATTTTTTATGAATCTATTTAACCAAATTATAGTCTGCCAGTCACCACGGATCCATCTGTGCATTCTTTGGATATATGAATTATATTTTTGTGGGAATCCATCTATTAATTCTATATCAGTTGCAAGACCAACCCTAAGGTAGCTTCCCTCAATTAAGTCATGGCTTAATAATGTATTGTCTGGAATTGCAGTATCTAATGTTTGAAGGAAGGCATCTACATCATAAATTCCTTTACCAGTGAAGATACCTTCTTTAAACAAATCCATATAAACATCTGAGATAGCACCACTATAAGTATCAATTCCTCCCTCAGATGCATAAATTCTTGTAAATTTTGATTTAGTACTGCTTTCAATATCAATTCCAATTCTAGGCTGTATCAATCCATATCCTTCAACAACAACTTTTAAATCATGGTCTATGATAGCTCTATTTAGGGGGTGGGCTATTGTACCAATTAATTTTGCAGCGGTACTAATCGGAAGTTTAGTATCTGCATCAAGTGTAATAACATATTTAGCGTCTAATAGTTTTTCAATATCTCCGACTATTACATTAAAAGTTGTATCTTTATATCCCCTAATTAGTCTGTTAAATTCACAAATTGCACCTCTTTTTCTTTCATATCCCATATATCTTTGTTGAGATTCATTATACACTCTTTTTCTGCATAGGAAGTAAAACTTATTATCTTGATATTTTTCATTAAGTTCATTTATTAGTTTAACTGCGGTATCAATAATATCCTTGTCATTATCTTCAATTTCTTTATCACTATCCTTTAAATCTCCAAGAAGGACGAAATAGATATTGTCACTATTGTTAGAGACATATGTTATCTCAAGATTTTTAATTAATTCTTTTACTCTTTTTGTATTTGGTATAAGAGTAGGTACAATTACAATTGTTTTGCAATCAGAAGGAATTCCTTCTGAAAAATCTAACTTGGGAAGAAAACTAGGTTTTGTGTTATTTAATATAAATCTATTAACTAAATTAATTGATATATTTAGTGCAGGAGGTAAAACAGAAATTAAAACTAAAATCATATAAATATTTTCAAGGCCTATAGGTGAAATATTATAAGCGAATTTTAAATATAGTGAAGATATAAGTATAGTTAAAGAAAATATAGGCATTAAGTATGTAAATAAAGTATGTCGTTTAACTTTTTTATTAACATTTAATCTAGATAATAGTTCATCTATTCCTTCATCTACTAAATAATAGCCTATGTGTTTTTGTTTTAAACTGAGCTTTTCTCCTTCACAACATTCTAGTGCAGTCTTTGCAACATAAGTTTCTGCTATATTATATTTTTTAGATATTTCCATGATTTTTTGTCTATAGTAGCTTCTAGATTCAAAATCTTGTTTAATATAGAATTCGGAGGGGTCTTGTCTAAGTATTTTTTCAACATAAGAAAGCTCTTCAAATAAATCTTCAAAATTCAACGATATAACAAATCTCAAACTTGTTATTGCATTGCCTATTGCAATTTGAAGTTTTGCTTGTTCTTGATGTTCATGATGCAAAACTTCATCAATTGTTATGTTGTATTCAAAAAGCTTATCATTAATAATTTCAAGTATTTTTTCTGTAGGTTGTGAAGTTTTTTTAGTATATATCAAAACTCTCTCTAAAAAGTGGTAGTCTATACTCTCCATATTTTTTAGGTGTTCTGATACATTATCTATAATTTCATCTGTAGTTAAGTTGTTAAATTCAAATACCTTATCCCATATATTTTGTATGTTGTAGATCTTTAGACAAATAGATGAAATATATTCAAGTAAAGAAATTTTAAGCATTGGTTCTAAAGACCATAGTTCCTGCATAGTGAGTGGAGTAACTTTTTGATAAGATTCAATAAAGTTAATTAAATTATCTCTATCAATTCTACCATCGCTGTGGCTTACAAGTTCATAACATACAGCAAAAATTCTAGGTAGATCTTTAAATATACTATTTTTTAAATATAGAAGTTGCTTAAAAAAGCTTTTATCCAATTGATTTAATAAAATCTTATGTTGTTCTTCTATAATGTAGTAGTTATCCAATAGCCATTCTGAAGCAGGACATAATGGAGTGTTTTGGTTGTGTTTTTCATGAAAAAATTTATATATATCTGTTATACTTTCAAAATTATTATTAAGTCTGTTTAAAAGAATAGTGTTATAGTTAGTAGATACTTTATGTTCCTTTGCAATATCTATAGCATGCCTTGATAATTCATCTGCAGATAAAGTTCCACCTTTTATTGAAAATGGATGGTTGGTATTAAGATGTAGAGCCACTTTATCGCCCCTTTCCATTAGGAGTTTTTAAGCATTTTCTTAAGTCTTTCAACAACTTCACTTGAGATTTCCTCAGCAAATTCTTGATTAAAGCCTTCAATATATATCTTTAATATTGGTCTGTGGTCATCAGGCAATATTATGGCATATCCTTTATCAGAAACTAATTTTACTCCTTCATAAAGCTCCATATTTTTTGGATTGTTTTGTTCAATTAATTGCCTTATTATTCTGCCTCTTTCTGTAAAAGCACAAGGTAGCTCATGATGTTTTAGATAGAATTGAGGTAGATTATTTATAATACTGCTTAAATTTACATTGTTCTCAACTAAGAAGGCTGTTAAATAAGCAGTGGATAGTATTGCATCATAGTTTAGTATATATTGAGGGTTAAGTGATAGATTATCTGTTTTGCTGAGCATTTGATTTAATGTTTCTGCACGGTTAGATTTGGTTCTTGTTACTTTTACGTTATAATCATCTGCAAGTTTATTAATAGTTAATGATGCAGTATATGGAACTATTATGTTTTGTTCACCTAATTTGATAGATATTAATGTTGTAAGAAGTCTATAGGTATCTTGGGATATAATATTGCCTTGCTCATCAAATAAAACAAAACTTTCACAATCTTTATTAATTACTGCTCCAAATAGGAAATTATTTTTAACCTGTTCTGAAAAGTATTTAAAATAGTCGTTAATATTGTTGAAGTTATTTATGTTATAGTCTATAGAAACTTTACAACCTATTGTTTCAAGCAGAATAGAAGTTATAAGGGCTCCTCTTTCGTCTTGTGATGCAATAAGCACCTTAGGAGATTTTATCTTAATTTGATCTACGTCTTTTAAATTGTTTATATTGTTTTGAATGTATAGTTCATAAAAGTTATTAATGTTTATTATGTTTCCAATGTTATATGAACTACACCTTTGAAAATCTTCACGTATAAATATTTGATCAAGCTTTTTTTCGGTTTTTCTATCTATATTTGCACCTAATTCATTTATGAATTGAATATTTATAATATTGTTATTGTTTTTTGATGATATATATATTCCAGCACTACCTTTGTAGAATCTAACTCCATATCTTAGAACATTTATTGGTTCATGTTCTAAGTCTAATACTTTGATTCCAGATGATATAATTCCAGCAATTATTGATTGCTTAATTGCTGTTGAAGGACGGGAACCATCAGTACATACAAGGATAGGAAGATGTTTATTACAAATAGAAGCAAAAGCTGATCCAATTAAAGATGCAGACTCAGGTGTAATTTCTATATTAAATTCACCTTCTATTCCATTTTCAGTAAATTTTATCCTTTGTGGTTTAGTTCCCCAAATTATATTTCTATTAACTATTGATGATGTAGGAATATATTTGTCTGGCCATATTTTTACACCTGGTTTTATTGTTGAATTTTTTTCAATTAGGGTATCCTTGCCTATAACAGTAGCTTCATAAATATGGACAGAGTCTTGTATTTTTGTAAAATCGCATATAATACTTCCTCTACATTCAACTGATTTTCCTATTTTAACATTATCCCAAATTATTGTTCTTTTGATTGAAGAGAATGAATCTATATAGCAATTGTTACCTATAATAGTGTAAGCATCTAT
Organism: Thermobrachium celere DSM 8682; assembly: GCF_000430995.1. Lineage (GTDB taxonomy): Bacteria > Bacillota > Clostridia > Clostridiales > Caloramatoraceae > Thermobrachium > Thermobrachium celere. Next base: position 1,257,535 of record NZ_HF952018.1, on the reverse strand, counting down.
TCTACATCCTTCTCCTATATGAGTGTTATCTCCAATTATGCAGGGTGATTTTATATTTACTCCTTCAGGTATTATAGTGTTTTTTCCTACAAAAATACCTTCATCTAGTTTTGTATACTTATCAGATAAAAAGTTTTCTACTACATCAAAATTGGTTTGTCTATAAGAATTTATGTCACCTATATCACACCAGTATTCATCTGTTATATATCCATACATTGGTATATTATCTTTTAGAAGCTTAGGAAATAGATCCTTGCTAAAGTCAAAGTTTTCACCTTTTTTATAGTAATTAAATACTTCAGGTTCTAATATGTATATTCCAGTATTAACTGTATCGCTAAAAACTTCACCCCAAGAGGGTTTTTCTAGGAATCTTATTATCTTTCCTTGTTCATCTGTAATAACTATTCCATATTCTATGGGAATGTTTTGCTTTTTTAGTATAAGTGTAGCCTTTGACTTTTTTGCTTTATGGTACTCTACTGCTTTGGTTAAATCTATATTTGTATAGGCATCACCACTTATAACAATAAATGTATCATCTAAAAATTTGTCAGTATTTAAAACGCTTCCACCGGTACCAAGTGGAGTTTCTTCTATAAAATACTTAAGGTTAACACCTAATTTTGAACCATCTTGAAAATAATCAACTATTATATTGGGCATATAATAGAGTGTTGCAGCTATTTCAGTTATATTGTGTTTTTTTAAAAGATTTATTATATGTTCCATAACTGGAGTGTTTGCTATAGGAACCATTGGTTTTGGTATGTGGCATGTAAGAGGTCTAAGTCTTGTACCTTCTCCACCTGCCATGATAACAGCTTTCATACATTCACCTCGCAGACTAATGTAAAATAATGTCTATATATTAGTTTTTACAATTAAAGGGGTAAATTATTCATTACCCCTTTAACTTGAATATTATTATTCCTGCCACCATTAGAATTACACCTACAACTTTTGTAAAATGAAAAGGAATTTTTTCAGTTCCAAATAAACCAAAGAAGTCAATTACAGCTGCAGTAATTAGTTGGGAGATAAGTATTGTTGATACAGAATAGGTAGGTCCAAGTTCAGAAACACCACGCATAACAAAGTAGATTATTAGTACTCCTATCACACCACCCAATAGGTAAAGTTTATTAACTTGAGTGATTTTTTTAAAATCTCCATTACCGACAATTAGTAAAATAATAAGTGTAAAAATAAACCCTGTTATCTGTACAATGATATTAGTTTCCCAAAGTCCTATTTTTTCACTGCATCTGGTGTTAAATACACCTTGAATACTCATAAGTAAACCTGCCAAAATTGAAAAAACTATCCCTAACATATTGTTTTGCATAACGTCACCTCAAAACATATTATTCCCAATATTTTATAAATTATTTATAATAAAATAGGGGTGGATTTAATGTTTGATGATTTTGATTTAGTAGATGTATCTGAAATTACAAATGAAATTTTATTTGATATTAGATATGCAACCGATAGAAATTATTTTAAAAAAAGATTTTACGAAAATAATATATGTATATTAAGATATGGCACAACTAAAAAATTGATTAAAGCAAACGAGCTTTTAATGAACTTAGGATATAGATTAAAGGTTTGGGATGCTTACAGGCCACTGTCTGTTCAAAAACTCATGTGGGATCAAATCAAAGATGAAAATTTTATAGCTCCACCATGGAGAGGTTCTATTCACAATAGAGGAGCAGCAGTAGATGTGACTTTAGTTAAACTAAATGGTGAAGAGGTTGAAATGCCTACAGACTTTGATGATTTTACATATAAGGCAAGTATATACTATAATGACTGCTCAGCAAATGCGGTTAAAAATAGAGAACTTTTAGCTAAAGCAATGGTACAGAGTGGATTTAAAAGGATAGAAAGTGAATGGTGGCATTTTTATGATGATGAATATAAAAAATATCCTATTGTATAGTATTTACAGATAAATAAAAAAGGAGAGTTTAACTCTCCCTTATCTTCTGTCAAAATTTCTTTTTTGTTGTTTTCTTGCCTTTCTGCAGTCAGGACATCTTTTTGGTTCGTTTTCAAAGCCTTTTTCTGCGTAGAATTTTTGTTCGCCTTCAGTGAAAACGAAATCCTTACCGCAGTCTTGGCAAACTAAGTTCTTGTCAGCCATTGAACACACCTCCTATAAATGATAGGATTTAACGACTCAAAGACACAACCCTATCAATTTATAGGGGGTCTTGATGGTTAAATCTCCTTTTTAATTATTATAACATTTCTGAATATATTTGACAATAATATTATATCTTAAATAAACTAGAATTATACATTTATTTTTCCAATTTGAGGGGAGAAATTTTTATGGATATAAATTCTATAAAAGGAATATTTCAAAATAGAGAAATTAAAATTATAGGTCAAGATGAGGAGTTCAAAAGGTATTCTGTTGTAATTCCATTGGTTTATGATAATGAGTTAAAGGTATTGTTTGAGGTAAGATCAAAAAAATTAAAGTTTCAGCCTGGAGATGTTTCATTACCTGGAGGAAAGATTGAAGAGGGAGAGGAACCTAAAGAGGCAGCATTTAGGGAGTTTATGGAAGAGGTTGGATTAAAAAAAGATGATTTTGAATATATAGGGCAATTTGATACCTTGGTTACTTATCATGGTAAGATAATTTATGTTTTTGTAGTATTGGTTAAAAAGACAGATTTTGTACCATCTTATGACGAAGTAGATGAGTTATTTTTTGTTCCGATTAATTTTTTTAAAAATACACCTCCCGAAATGTATTATGCAACTATAAACGCAAACTTTGAAAATGATCATAAATTTACTAAAATAAAACCAAAGCTTCTTACAGCAAGAAGTCCAATTTATTTTTATGAATATGGTGATAAAATAATATGGGGAATTACAGCTAAAATTATATATAATTTTGTAAAGGAAATTGTATAAAAATTATGTATTATCTAAATTGTTTTTGATGTATAATTTTAAGGGGTGATAAATTTGAAGATATTAATTAAAAATGGAATGATATATTCAATTGAAAAAGGACCCTTTAAAGGGGATATATTAATCGACAATGGTAAAATTATAAAAATTGAGGAAAATATAATAGAAAATGAAGCCCAAATAGTTGAAGCAGAAGGTAAGTTTGTTTTACCAGGGTTTATAGATGCCCATAGCCACATAGGTTTATTTGAGGAAGGAGTAGGTTCATCATACCAAGATGGAAATGAAGCCTCTAATCCTTTAACACCTGATGTTAGGGCTATAGATGCCTTTAATCCTGATGATGCTGCAATTAATAGAGCTTTAGAAGGTGGAGTTACAACAGTCATGATACTTCCAGGAAGTGCAAATCCAATTGGTGGACAGGGAGCTATATTAAAACTTAAAGGAAACATAGTTGATAATATGATATTGAAGGAACCTGCTGGTCTTAAAATGGCACTTGGTGAAAATCCAAAAAGGGTATATAGTGGTAAAAATCAGACACCTTCAACAAGGCTTGGTACAGCAGCTTTGATTAGAGGATATTTTATGAAGGTACAAGATTATATAAATAAAAAGAAGCAGTGTGAAAAGGAAAATAAAGAGTTTTTAGATAGAGATATAAAACTTGAGATAGGGGAGAAGGTATTAAAGGGAGAGATACCTGCTAGAATACATTGTCATAGGAAAGATGATATATTAACTGCGATAAGAATTTCGAAGGAATTTGGGTTTAAACTTGTTTTAGAACATGCAACAGAAGGTTATAAAATTGCAGATTATATAAAAGAAAACGACATACCTGTTGTGATAGGACCTCTATTTGGATTTAGAACAAAATTAGAATTAAAGGATAAAACATATGAGTCTGTTAAAATATTAAGTGATATGGGTATAATGACAGCAATTATGTGTGATCATCCAGTAATACCACTAGAACATGCTAATGTTCATGCTGGAGTGGCTTTAAAATATGGTGCTGATGAACAAAAAGTTCTTGAAATGCTTACTATAAATCCAGCAAAAATTTTAGGAATTGATGATCGTGTTGGAAGTCTAAGTGTTGGAAAAGATGCTGATATAGTAATATGGAGCCATCATCCATTTGATTTGAGAGCAAGGGTTGAAAAGGTTTATATAGATGGAGAATTAGCACTTGGCTAGTATGTAATCCTATTTAATTCGTGTAAAAAGTCCTCTATACACATTTAGAGGACTTTTTTATGCTGAATTGTGAACTTAAATTCTTTATGCTATAATCAAGTTAAACTTAAGAGAAATGGAGTGAAGTTATGATTCTTATTAAGGAATTTGAATTTGATGCAGCACATAATTTGATACATTATCATGGAAAGTGTGAAAGATTACATGGTCATACATATAAACTAGTTGTAAAACTAGAGGGAGAACCAGATCATGAAGGAATGGTTTTTGACTTCGTAGAGTTGAAGAAAATAGTTAAAGAGAGAATAATTGATAAATTTGATCATGCTTATTTAAATGATATAATTGAACAGCCAACTGCAGAAAATATAGCAGTGTATGTTTGGAATGCATTGTATGATGTATTAAAAAGAGACAATTGCAGATTATATGAAGTAGAAGTTTGGGAAACAAAAACAAGTGGAATAGTGTACAGGGGGTAACTTATGAAGGACGTACAAAGTGAAAGAGATTACAGAAACATACCACTAAAGCATGTAGGTATTAACAATTTAAAGTGGCCTGTTATTGTAAAGGATAAGAAAAATGGAACGCAAAATACAATTGCAACAGTTTCTCTATCTGTTGATCTTCCACATTTTCAAAGAGGCACTCATATGAGCAGATTTGTGGAGGTTATAAAGGAATTAAAGTCAGTTTCACCTAAGGACATTGAAGGAATGTTAAATGATCTGAAGGAAAAACTTGACGCTCAAGTGGCTCACTGTAGGATGGAATTTGATTATTTTATATATAAGCCATCACCAGTAACCAAAATTGAATCTCCATATGATGTTCAATGTGCCTTTGAGGCAACTAAAAACCATGAATTTGATTTTATATTAGAAGTAAAAGTTCCTGTTACTACTTTATGCCCATGTTCCAAAGAAATAAGTGAATTTGGTGCTCATAATCAAAGGGCAACTGTTGATATAAAAATAAAGTCAGATAAGATGATTTGGATAGAGGATATTGTTAAGGTTGCAGAAGAAAGTGCTAGTACACCTGTATTTTCATTATTAAAGAGAAAGGATGAAAAATGGGTTACAGAGATGGCTTATTTAAATCCTAGATTTGTTGAAGATGTTGCTAGAGAAGTTGCAGTTAGGCTTGAAGCAAATAAGGATATAAAGTGGTATAGTGTATGTGTAGAAAGTATAGAAAGTATACACAATCATAATGCCTTTGCTTATACTGAAAAGGGGATGATGGAATGAGATTTATAACGTTGAAAAATGGGGAAAAGTATTACTTTGACAGGATGAAAATTATGGGGATACTAAATGCAACCCCTGATTCTTTTTATGAAGGTTCAAGGTTTATGGAATTAGAAAGGGCTTTAAATAGGGCAGAAGATATGATAAAAAATGGGGTTGACATAATAGATATAGGTGGAGAATCTACTCGACCAGGGTCTGAGCCAGTTGGAGTTGAGGAGGAAATAAAAAGAGTAGTACCTGTAATTGAAGCTATAAGAGAGAAAAACAAAAATATACTTATATCAGTTGATACATATAGAGCGGAGACTGCTAGAAGAGCAATTGAGGCTGGAGCAGACATAATAAATGATATTAGTGGGATGACATTTGATAAAGATATGGTTAATGTAGTTAAAGAGTATAATGTACCTATTATAATAATGCATATTAAGGGTACTCCAAAGGATATGCAAAAAAATCCACAATATGATAATGTACTTAAGGAAGTAAAAGATTATTTTATTGAAAGAATTGAATATGCTTTAAAAAATGGAATTTCAAAGGACAAAATAATATTAGATCCTGGTATAGGTTTTGGTAAAGCCTATGAACACAATATAGAGCTTATAAAAAACATAGATTATTTTAGTGATTTAAACGTACCTATTTTACTTGCTGTATCAAGAAAGTCAAGTATTGGGATAGCACTTGGAAATGTCCCACCAGAAGATAGGCTTGAAGGAACTATAGCTGTAACATGTTATGCTAGTATGAAGAATGTGGATATAATAAGGGTTCATGATGTTTTAGAAAATAAAAGAGCCCTAATGATGATGGAGGCATTAAAATGAATAAGGTATTTATAGCCTTTGGCAGCAATATAGGAGATAGGTATGAGACGGTTTATAAGGCCTTCAAATTATTAGAAGAAAATCAAATGAAAATAGTAAAAAAATCAAAAATATATGAGACAGAGCCGTATGGATATAAGGAACAACCACCTTTTATAAATGGAGTTATTTTAGTAGAAACGCATCTCTCATGTAGGGAAGTTTTAGAAAGGTTACTTTCAATAGAAAAACAATTAGGTAGAGAAAGAATAATAAGGTGGGGACCAAGAACAATAGATTTAGATATAATCTTCTATAATAATGAAGTTTATAATGAAGAAGATTTAAAGGTTCCTCATCCAGATATGCAAAATAGAGAATTTGTTTTAAAGCCTCTTTGTGATATAGATCCAGATTTTATACATCCAGTTTTAAAAAAGAGTATAAGGGATATTTATAATTCTTTAGCTAATGTTAACACGGATTAGGATGAAATATAGAATGTTTTTATAACAGCCCAATGAATGGATTACAAAGGTTTTTGATCCATTCATTGGGTTAATTATTTTGGTATGATTAGAAAACATGGTGTTTTTTTCTTTAAGATTTTAAATATTTTATTAATATTGAAAAAAACTATTTATATATGGGGATAAAAGTATTATAGTATATCATGGACAAAATTAAAAATGGAGTTGATGACATGATTAAAAAAAGCTTATTTAGAGAAATTGATATTTTTGCATTTATATTTATTATATTTACTAAATTAGTTTTATTTAATTATATCCTTAATCTTTTAGATGATAAAATTAAGTATTTAGTATTTGGATGCTTTGGATCAGCACTGTTGATATCTTCTATTTTTAGTTTTGTAAAGCAATCAAAAAGGGTAAAGGGACTTATTATTTCAAATTTTATAATTAGTTTAATTATTTTTATTGATGTTGTATACAATAGATATTTTTGTGATGTAACTTCAGTTGCATTGGTAAAACAGGCTAGACTAGCAGCTGAAGTCAAAAGTAGTGTAACAGCACTATTAAAACCTTATGATCTATTAATTTTTATAGATATCGTAATTATTTATGTTTTATATAAAAAGTTTAGACATCTACTTTCAGATGTTAAACCGAAATTTTCATTGAGAGTTGTTAAATTTGCATCTATTTTATCATTAGGTTTAATTTTTTCAATTACAAGTGTAAAAGCTCTTGAAAAGGAACAGCCAGGAATTACAAAAACAATGTATGATAAAAAATATGTTGTGAGAAGAATAGGTAGCGTTAATTTTCATGCCTTTGATTTTTATAGATATATAACTTCAAACGTTTTAAAGAAACAAAAAATTTCACAAGATGAGATAAATGAAATAAATAAATTTTTAGAACAAAAGAATCTATCTAAAGATGTTAAATATTTTGGAAGCATGAAGGGTAAAAATTTAATTGTTGTACAGTTAGAGGCTTTTCAGGGATTTTTGCTTAATAAAAAAATAAACGGTCAAGAAATAACACCAAATTTAAATAAGCTTGCTAAGGAAAGTTTAGTTTTGGACAATTGCTTTTACCAAACAGCATTTGGTGGGACTTCTGATGCAGAATTTTTATTAAATAATTCACTTATACCTATAAGAGAAGGGGCTGTTTATTATCAATATGCAGGGAATAAATTTGAAGCACTTCCAGATAAAATGAAGGAAATTGGTTATTTCACTGCTGTAATGCATGCAAATAGACCTGGATTTTGGAATAGGGTAAATATGTATAAAAGTCTAGGTTTTGATGTATATGAGAATGAAAATAATTTTATAATAGATGAAACACAAGGATTAGGTTTAAGTGATAAGTCCTTCTTTAAACAAGCAGTTGAAAAGATGAAAAAGTACGAAAAACCATTTTATACTTTTTTAATTACACTATCCAGCCATTATCCATATAAAGATTACCAAAACAAGATAAATAATATAATAAATGCTGGTGAGTTTGAAGGAACTATAATTGGAGATTATATAAAATCTGCAAAATATACAGATGAAGCTATAGGTGAGTTTATAGAACTTTTAAAGAAAGAAGGATTATGGGATAATTCGGTAGTATTATTTTATGGTGATCATTATGCAATACCTTATGATCAAAAGGACGTAATGGGTAAGCTTCTATATGGAAGAGATAAGATCACTGATATAGAGTGGCAAGAAGCACAAAAAATTGTTGCTATGATACATTTCCCTAATAATGAATTTAAAGGACATGTAACGTCTGTTACAGGCCAGTATGATTTTTATCCAACATTAGCAAACTTGTTTGGAATAGAGGTTAAATATGTTCTAGGTAGAGATATTTTAAATACAGATGAAGGATTTGTCGTTTTAAGAAATGGTACATGGATCACAAATGAAATAGCATATTTAAATTTTGTTGATAAAATAATAGACAGAAGAACAGGAAAAGAATTAAATAAAGAAGAATATTTAAATTACTTTGAGACAGCTTATAAAATTTTAAAGACTTCAGATAGTATTATTGAACATGATCTAATAAAAATGCTAAATCCATAAGGCAGGGATTAACTCCTCTGCCTTATGGATTTAGCTATATCATTAGCACATTGCATTGCAGATTGTAAAGATCCCTGTTGCCATGCATGTTTTGTTGAAACATGTTCTCCAGCAAAAAAGACTCTATTATTCATTTCAGGTAGTGTTGATTCGTATAAGAATAGGTCCTTTTGTCCAGGAGTCATAAGACATGCTCCACCCCATATAAAAGGAACATTTGACCATAGTATAGTTGAGTAATCAATTAAGTTATCGTCAATATAATTTTCTGGAAGCCTATGAATTAATTCCATACAGTTTGAAATTTCTTTTATTCTTAGAATTTCTATTTGACTGCCAAGCCTTAATGCATTTTGATGCCAGTTATAGGAGGCAAGAAGAACACCAGGTTCTTTATAGTTGGTATTAGGTTTTATTTTATACTCAATTTGATTATTGTTAATAGTAGGTTCAATATGGTCAGAACCATATAATGTGGATATTGTTATTAAGTCTGTAAGGGTAGTGCCTAAAATAACATTTTTACTATTTTTTTCCCAAAAACGTTCCTTAAGATAGAAAAAGGTCTTTTGGGCTGTTTCATAGTTTACTTCATTTATTGCCTGCATTTTCATTGTTGAAAATGGAGGAGTTACTTTAATCCTTCTTAGACTAGAAAATGGTATACAGCAAACTACATAATCAAACTCCTTATAATGAATATTTTTTTCATTAAGATCAGCAATTTCAAGTATAATCTTATCCCTGTAGGGAGATTTTATTATTGAATTTATAACATGACCAAATTTAAATTCTATCTTTCCAGGACCATCGGATTGAATTAAGTTACTGTAGAAGGCTTGAGGTAGATTAATCATACCTCCTTCAATTGTATAGTTGAAGACAAAATCTAATGTGTAAAGTTCACCTAAAATTTCAAATAGACTTATATGAAGTAAATCTGCTTCTAAAGTTGAAATTAAACTTATCATAGATATGGCATCTTGTGAAAGATAGGAGTTTTCATATGCATTTCTAAGGGATAGGTTTTGTATCTCTTTAATTTTATGGGAATAACTTTTTTTAATTTTAATAAGCTCACTTCTTTCGCTTGCAGTTAGGCTATAAAAATATTTATTGTACATTTGTGATATCAACTTGCTTGGAGGAAGCTTTTTTTCAAGACTTGTTAATTTAAATTGAGGATAAATGTTATCCATTATATTTTTTCCTTTGGGATCATTTACGGCGTAACTGCCTCTTATATAAAAGAGTGAAGATGGGCTTTTGCTTATAAAAGGTCGTGTTTTGAGCTTAAATTTTTTAATATAATGCCATGTGGTTTCGTGTGAAATACCTATACGCATAGGTCCTAATTCTGCATATTGGTTAGTTTCTTTATTGAAATAGTGAGTTAAAACTCTTCCACCTATGCGTTTTGAAGCTTCAAAAATTGTTATGTCACATCCAATTTTGTTAAGCTCATAACTAATGCAAAGACCAGATAAACCTGCTCCAATTATTGCGACCTTAATGCCTTTACCTTGAAGTTTACTACATATTTTTTCAATGTCCTCTGGAGGAGACATTAAGTTTATAATATTGTTAAAATCTTCTAGTCTATTATCATTTTTAAGCAAGTATTTTAAAGTTTGATATCTTTCTTCATCTGTTGGATTTGAAGTATAAAGAGGAATAGTTTGTTGCATAAAAAACCACCTTTATTGCTTTTAATAATTTATATGAACAAACTTAAAATAAAATGTTAAATTAATTTAAGTTGAAAGGAAGTAGTGGTTAGGTATAGAACTATATAAGTAAGGGGGAGTGATTATGTCAGGTATAATAATAACTAATGCAAAGATATATACCATGGATGATGAAGAAAACGTATTTTCATCTATGTACATTAATGAAGGGAAAATAGTAGAGCTATCTAATGAAAACTTAATAGATAAATATAGAGACTGCGAAGTAATTGATTTAAATAATAGAGCAGTCTTTCCTGGCTTTATAGAAAGCCATATGCATTTAATTGAAGCAGCAAGAAGTATGGTTGAAATGGATTTTAAGAATGTTAAAAATAAAGAGGATTTTGAGCATGCGCTCTATTCTTTTAGTAGGACGAAAGAAAATGATTCTTGGATAATGGGATCAGGTTGGAGTGAAATAGTATTTGGAGGAGTAATGCCACATAGAGTTGATATAGACAGAATAGTTAATGACAAACCTGTTTGTTTAATAAGACAGGATGGACACTCCCTCATACTTAACACTAGGGCATTAGAGGTGTTAAACCTAAAGGAAGATGAAAATGCATTAAATTCAAAAGCAGCTGTAAAAGATGAAGAAGGTCTAACTGGATTATTTTATGAAGAGTGGGTTTTTGACATAATCGGAAGGATTATGGATAAAATGCCAGACATATATTATGAAATAGCTCTCTCTAGGGTTGATAGTGAGCTTATAAAAAATGGAGTTACAATGATAAATGATATTATGACTCAATATCCAAGATATTATAATACCTATAAAAGACTTCAGAAGGAAGGAAAACTAAAGGTTAGAATAATAGCTGGAAGTCTTGGAGGGTCAAAGGAGTATGAAGAATTTAATAAGTTAGAAGAAACAGATAAGTTGAGAAAGGGGCCAGTTAAGTATTTTGTAGATGGAAGTTTTGGATCAAGAACAGCACTTTTAATGGAACCATATGAAGATGATCCTAGTAATAGGGGATGTCAAAACTTAACTGATGAAGAGATATACAGTATAATTGAGGATTCACTTAAAAACAATATACCATTAGCTGTGCATGTAATAGGCGATTTAGCTATGAAGAAATTTTTGGATATATATGAAAGGGTATATGAGAAATACCCAAATAATAAAGTCAGAAATAGAGTTGAACATATACAGATAATACAAGAAGATGATATAGATAGATTTAAAAGATTAAATTTAATTGCATCATTTCAACCCATATTTAATTTAGAAAGTAATTTAACATTAACAAGATTAGGTTTTAAGAGAATCAAGGATACTTACAGATACAGAACTTTTATAGATAGGGGTATAATGGTCATATTCAATAGTGACACACCCTTTGGTGCGGAATATATGCCCAAAAAGGATGGAACATTTTTTAAAGGATTTGAACCAATGCTTGGAATACACTGTGCAGTTAATAAATTAAATTTAAACATTGAAGAAAGGGTTACAGTTAATCAAGCTGTTGTGTGTTATACAAAAAATCCTGCCTTTGCAAATTATATGGAAGATGTATATGGAACTTTAGAGAAGGGTAAATATGCTGATTTTGTTGTTCTTGAGGAGGACATTTTCAATATAGACACATTAAAGATAAAGGATGTTGAAGTGTACATGACTGTAATTGGAGGAGAGATTGTATATAAAAAGTAAAATAAAAAATGGTTCAAAACAAATCCTGTTTTGAACCATTTTTTATTCTTAATTTAAAACTACTCTATAGAATGTCTTTTTGCCTTTTCTTACAAGCATCTCTCCATTTTTAAATAAAGATTCATCAATAACAAAGTCCATATCTGAAACTTTTTCGTTGTTTATATATAGTCCACCTTGTTGTATAAGTCTTCTTCCTTCGCTTTTTGATGGAATTGCCTTAATTTCAACTAGCACGTCAATAACCTTTTGTCCTAGTAAATTAGAAGGCATTTCAAATGTAGGTGCATTACTTAAATCGCCACCTGATTCGAAAAGAGCCTTTGCAGCTTGTTCAGCCTTTTTAGCTTCTTCTTCGCCATGAACTAGTTTTGTAACTTCGTATGCAAGTATTTTCTTTGCTTCATTTATTTCTTTATCCTTAAGAGCACCTAATCTTCTTACTTCATCCATTGGAAGGAAAGTTAATAGTGCAAGACATTTCTCAACGTCTGCATCATTTACATTTCTCCAGTATTGATAGAATTCATATGGTGATGTTTTGTTTGGATCAAGCCATAGAGCACCCTTTTCTGTCTTACCCATTTTCTTTCCTTCGCTGTTAGTTAAAAGTTTAAATGTCATACCATATGCTGGTTTTCCTTCTTTTCTTCTAATTAAATCAGCACCTGCAAGTATATTAGACCATTGATCATTACCACCAAGTTCCATTACGCATCCATATCTCTTAAATAATTCTAGGAAGTCATATGCTTGCATAAGCATATAGTTAAATTCTAGGAAGGATAGTCCCTTTTCCATTCTAAGTTTAAAGCATTCTGCAGTTAACATTTTGTTGACTGAAAAATGAACACCTATGTCTCTTAAAAATTCTATGTAATTTAGGTTCCATAGCCAATCAGCATTATTGACTAATATAGCTTTACCATCTGAAAAATCAATAAACCTTTCCATTTGTTTCTTTAGACATTCTGAATTATGTTGTATTTCTTCCTTTGTTAGCATTTTTCTCATATCAGTTTTTCCACTTGGATCGCCTATCATAGCAGTACCGCCGCCAATTAGAGCAATTGGTCTATGCCCTGCTCTTTGCATATGAGCCATAGCCATTAAAGCTATGAAGTGACCAACATGAAGGCTATCTGCTGTAGGGTCAAACCCTATATAAAATGTAATCTTTTCCTTTTCAAGTAGTTCTTTTATTTCATCTTCATGGGTAAGCTGTTCAATAAAACCGCGTTCCATTAGTACATCAAAAGCTGACATCAAAAAAACCTCCTTAAGATAAGCTTGCATATATTTTACCAAAGTAGAAATACAATTTCAAATAAAATTAATAGTAGCTATACATGTTGTCAACATGAATAATTATATCATAACTTGGTAGAACTTTATGTAAATCATTTATTATTTCGTGAACTTTACATCCAACATCTTTAGGTTTTATTTCATTTGAGAAGACTACATCAAATATTATATTTTTTTTATGTTTGCCATCTACTAGTCTTATATCATGAACATCTAGTACATATTCATATTTTTTTAAAGCCTCTTTAATTTTAAATTTAACTATATCTAATTCTTCATTATCAAGAACTATAGGGTCCATGTGAAGTATTAAAACAATATTTAATTTCTTGGATACTTCATTTTCAATTTTATCAATAAGTTCATGGGCTTCCAAAATATCAGTTTTATAATCTACCTCTGCATGTAGAGAGGCAATTGTCTTTTGTGCTCCATATGTATGAACAATTAAATCATGTACGCCATGTATTCCTTCATATGATTTAACGCTGTCAATTATATTTTTAATAAGTTCTGGATCTGGTGCTTCACCAAGCAGGGGACTAATTGTATCTTTAATGAGATTATATCCAGCATATAGTATAAAAAGAGCGACTATCAATCCTATATACCCATCTATAATTATATTAAAAAACTTAGATACAACTAGGCTTAATAAAACGGTTGAAGTAATTATTACGTCACTGAAGCTGTCAAAGGATGTTGCATTAATTGCACCAGATGAAGAAACTTCAGATAATACTTTGTTAAAATAGCCCAGCCATAGCTTTATAACAATTGATACAGAAAGAACTATTACAGTATATATATTAAAAGCTAGAGGAGTTGGGTTCAATATCTTTTCAAAGGATGATTTTAAAAATTCAAATCCAACTAGAAGTACGAGTATTGAAACTATAAGTCCTGCTATATATTCGCCTCTACCATGTCCAAAGGGATGTTCTTTATCAGCAGGCTTATCTGCAATCATGAATCCTATAATTGTTACTATTGAAGAACCAACATCAGATAAATTATTAAATGCGTCTGCTGTTATTGCTATACTACCACTTAATGTACCAACTAAAAATTTAAATATAAAAAGAATTATGTTAACGAATATTCCTACTCCACCAGAAAGTAATCCTACATATTTTCTATCACTTTTGTTTTTTAAAAAAGCATATATAATCCTTCTTGTCATACATATCAGTCTCCTTTACATGATTTATAGATATATTTTAACCTAAATTAATAAAATTTAGAATTACTATTATTCAATAATTTACCATGTATTTAAACTGACAATAGAGCAAAAATATTAGTGTGTAAAATAAAATGAATGGAGGTATAGCAATGTTACAAAAGAATGCAAGACAAAATGTAGAAGAAAGTGTACAAAATCTACAAAATACTCTAAATAGCTTAAGACAAGCAGCATCAACTGTTGAAAACCAAAACACAAAGGCACAAATAGAGCAACAGATTCAAAACCTTCAAAACACACTTAATGCATGCCAAAACATAGCAAATACCTTAAGACAACAATAACAGTATTTAAGTTAAGAGGGGGGTAACCCCTCTTAATTTATTTCATAAAATTAATAAAAATACAATTGAAATGTATAAATATATATGATAATATAATTGCAATAATTTAAATAAATAATTAACAATACCTTGTGTAGAGATGCCTAAGTCAAGAGTACTAAGGAGGAGCTTGGCAGGCTATGATGCTTTAGGAAAGGGGCTTTAGGCCGAAGGGAATAGTTGCCAAACTATTTGCCTGGCTGTTTGCATAATATGCACTCAGCTGTCACCTTAAGGTGGAGAGCTACAAAGGTTTTGTTTAAGTATGCATAAAAAAGCAGCTTGGACAAACCTTGCTGCTTTTATTTTTTATAAAGGAGGAGTGGATAATGGCAATTGTAGTGCAAAAGTATGGTGGGAGTTCTGTAGCTACGGTTGAAAAAATAAAAAAAGTTGCAAAGAGTGTAATTGAAAAGCATAATAAGGGATATAAAGTAGTTGTGGTAATATCAGCAATGGGAGATACAACTGATGAATTGATTGAACTTGCAAAGGGAATTACAAATACTCCAGATAAAAGAGAGTTAGATGCATTGCTTGCAACTGGAGAAATGATATCAAGTTCACTTTTAGCAATGGCTATAAAGGATTTAGGTTATGATGCGATATCATTTAATGCATTCCAAATTGAACTTAGAACAAATGGTGTATATGGTAAATCATTAATTGAAGATATAAATATTATTCCAATAAAAAATGCACTAGATTCAGATAAAATAGTTGTTGTGGCAGGATTTCAGGGAATTTCAGATAATGGAGATATAACAACTCTAGGAAGGGGCGGCTCTGATACAACTGCAGTGGCGCTAGCAGTAAAATTAAATGCAGAATGTGAGATATATACAGACGTAGATGGAATATATAGCGCTGATCCTCGTCTTTATAAAGATGCAAAGAAGATTGATATTATAAGCTATGAGGAGATGCTTGAACTTTCAAGCCTTGGGGCACAGGTAATGCATTCTAGATCAGTGGAACTTGGACAAAAGTACAATATACCTATTTATGTAGGACTAAGCTGTAGCGATATTAAGGGTACTTATATTAAGGAGGTTGAGAATATGGAAACAAAGCCAGTTACAGGACTTGCTGTTTCAGATGACGATGTTTCAATAACTTTACTTGATATAGATTACGATATTTTTACCCTTTCAAATATATTTGAAGCAATTGCATCAAGAAAAATAAATGTGGATATGATAAGCCAAACAGCACCTCAAAATGGCAGGGTAAATATTTCCTTTACTATACCAAAAGCAGATTTAAATGAATGCCTAGAAGCAATAGGGGGCTACACATCTAGAAATCCTATTATTGACGATAATGTAACTAAATTTTCAATCGTTGGAATTGGAATGAAGACAACTTCAGGTGTAGCAGCAAGATTATTTAAGGTGTTTAAAGAAAATAATATACAGGTTAAGATGGTTACAACTTCAGAAATAAGGATAACTTGCACAATAAACAGAGAAGATAAACTTAAGGCAGTGGAACTTGTTGCAAAGGAGTTTAATTTATAAAAGATATAAAAATTATAAAAACTATAGAAAGGAAGCTTTCTATAGTTTTTTTATTAATAAAAATAAAGAGTAGTATGTTAAAAGAATGTTATTTTTTTAAATTATCTATTGAATTAAATATATATAAATATTATTATATGATTAAATAATAAAAGTATGATTGAAAGGAGTTAAATTCTATGTTACATGAAATTAATAAAGAATTATTTGAAGGAATGGAAACTAGTTTTACAGGTGTTTTAGAACTCTATACTAACTCGTGTCCGGTTTGTATTCAGCTAAAGCCTGTTCTAGAAGAGGTTGCAAATGTAGTTGAAAATGTTAAATTTTATACTATTAATGCACAGGAGAATATGTCAGTTGCAAGAAAATATAAAGTTATGAGTGTTCCAACAACACTAATTATTAAGGAAGGAGAGGTAGTTGAAAAAATATTAGGGTATAAAGATAAGGAAGAATTAAAGAATATGATATTAAAACATTTTTAGATAATTACAGTATCAGAATATTTAAATAAGCTTTATTAGTTTTTATGTTAAAAGTACTATTTGTGAACTAGGGGTATAAATCAATACCCCTAGGAAATTAACCAATCATTTTTATATAATTTTAAATTAATAATAGGGTTAAAGTAATAATATAAATGATTGACAAAAAAATAACAAATATGATATTCTACAATGAGGTTGAAAAATTAGATAAATAAATTTTAAGTGCATATTCTATGAAATTTTAATCAAATTTAAATTTAAAGGGAGGTAAGTTTATGGAAAACCAAAAGGGATTAGGCTTTTTTGAAAGGTATTTATCTATTTGGGTTGCCCTATGCATAGTTGTTGGTATTTTAATAGGCAAGTATATTCCTATAATACCAAAAACATTAAGCAGATTTGAGTATGCGAATGTTTCAATTCCTGTTGCAATCTTAATATGGCTTATGATTTATCCAATGATGCTTAAAATCGATTTTTCAAGTGTGGTTAATGCTACTAAAAAACCAAAGGGACTTATAGTTACTTGTATTACGAATTGGCTTATAAAACCATTTACAATGTATTTATTTGCATACTTTTTTATAAGAATAGTATTTAATAACTTTATTTCAGACAATCTTGCAACAGAATATATAGCAGGAGCAGTTCTTCTTGGTGCAGCACCTTGTACAGCAATGGTTTTTGTATGGAGCTATTTAACTGATGGAGATGCAGGATATACACTTGTACAAGTTGCAGTAAATGATTTAATAATACTTGTTGCATTTACACCAATTGTTGCGTTTTTACTTGGTGTAAGCAATGTTAAAGTACCATATAATACTCTATTTTTATCAACTATTCTATTTGTTGTTATACCTCTTACCTTTGGCTACTTAACAAGAAGAAGTGTAATTAAAAATAAAGGGCTTGATTATTTTGAAAATGTATTTTTAAAGAAGTTTAATAACGTAACAATAGCAGGATTACTATTAACGCTTATTATAATTTTCTCATTCCAAGGGGAAATTATACTTAATAATCCTTTCCATATACTATTAATAGCAGTACCACTTACAATTCAAACATTTTTTATATTTGGATTTGCATATACTTGGGCGAAGATATGGAAGCTTCCACACAATATTGCAGCACCAGCATCTTTAATTGGTGCAAGTAATTTCTTTGAACTTGCTGTTGCAGTTGCTATATCATTATTTGGATTAAAATCAGGAGCAGCTCTTGCAACTGTTGTGGGGGTTTTAACAGAAGTTCCGATAATGTTAACGCTTGTTAAAGTTGCAAACAATACAAGACATTGGTTTAATAAATGATTTATATAAAGTCCAATTAGTTCTGTTAACTAATTGGACTTTTGTTAAAGTAAAACATGCGTGTAAACATATCAAATGTAAAATAGTATAATATTTGGAATAAAAAAGTTATTATTTGACTTTAATATTTAATTATTTTATAATATAGTTATAAAATATTGAAGGGAGATGTTTTTATGCAAATTAAAATACTTGGTTCAGGTTGTGCAAATTGTAAAAAGCTTGAGGCAAATGCAAAAGAAGCTGTAAAGGAACTTGGAGTTGAAGCAGAGGTTATTAAGGTTGAGGATTTTAAAGATATAATGAAGTATGGAGTTATGAGAACTCCTGCAATAGTAATAAATGAAAAGGTTAAGATGTTTGGTAAAGTTTGTACAGTTGAAGAAATAAAGAATTACATAAAGGATGAGATGAAGTAATTTTTACATTTGAAAATGTATGCTATAGGCTATATTAGACAAACTTCGGGAAAATTTTATAGAACGTTAAAAAATAAACATAAGGAGCATTGAAAAACAAGTATACATTTTGTATTAAAGAATGTATACTTGTTTTTTACGTGTCGATAAGTTAATTATTTAACTTTTTAAAATATATTGAAAAAATAATTTTTTATTTGCTACAATAAAATTGAGAGGCAGAGATTAGAGAGCCGTAGCACTACAAATGTGGTGTTACGGCTATTTTTTGTGGGGGGTGGTTTGGTAAATAAAAAAACTTAACGTCAATTTAAAAAGATACAAAAGCTAGGGGGAGAGTTTAAAAAATTAATTTAAAGGGGGAAGTGTATAATGAAAAAATCTTATTTTGGCGAATTAATAGCTGAATTTATAGGTTCATTTATACTCATATTCATAGGTGCTGGAGTAGTTGCTGCTCTTGTTTTAGAGGGTGCAAATATTGGACAATGGGAGATTTCAATTGTATGGGGTATGGCTGTTGCAATGGCTATATTTGTAACAGGTTCAATATCAGGTACACATATAAACCCAGCTGTAACTTTAGCTTTAACAACTTTTAAGGGCTTTGATAAAAGGAAAGTAATACCATATATAATAGCACAAATGTTAGGTACTTTCACAGCAGCTGCTGTTGTATATGGATTATATAGAAGTTCATTTTTGTTATATGAACAAACCCACAACTTAGTAAGAGGAACACAGGAAAGTGCAAAATTAGTCGGAATATTCTCTACATTCCCAAAGGCACATTTAACTCTTGGTCAAGCATTTTTAGTTGAAGTTGCAATTACAGCATTCTTATTAGTAGTTGTATTGGCTGTTGGAGACACTAGAAATCAATCTGCACCAACTCCAGGTATGGCTGCAGTTATGATAGGTATTACAATTGCTATAATAGGTTCATCATTTGGTCCACTTACAGGATTTGCTATGAACCCAGCGCGTGATCTAGGTCCAAGATTATTTGCTATGCTTGCAGGATGGGGCAGTGCTGCCATTGGACCAAACGGATATGGATTTATAGTTCCAATATTTGGACCAATAGTAGGAGCTCAATTGGGTGCTTTTATATATGAAAAAATTATTGTTCCACATTTCCCAAATATTCAAGTTGTTTCAAAAAATAAATTAGATATAAACAAATAATTGAAGGGGGATAATAAAATGTCAAAGTATATTTTAGCTCTAGATCAAGGTACAACAAGTTCAAGAGCAATAGTTTTTGATAAGGGTGGACAAATTATCTCTGTTGCTCAAAAGGAATTCACTCAAATATATCCAAAGGCTGGTTGGGTTGAACATGATCCAATGGAAATATGGGCAACACAAATTGGGGTTGCAAACGAAGCAATAGCAAAGGCTGGACTTACTGCTCAGGATATTGCAGCAATTGGTATTACTAATCAAAGAGAAACTACAGTTGTATGGGATAAAACAACAGGAAAGCCAATATATAATGCAATAGTATGGCAGTGTAGAAGAACAGCAGATATATGTGATGATTTAAGAAATAGAGGATATGCTGAAATGATAAGAAATAAAACAGGGCTTGTAGTTGACGCATATTTCTCAGGTACAAAGATAAAATGGATACTTGACAATGTTGAAGGTGCAAGAGAAAAGGCTGAAAGAGGAGAGCTTTTATTTGGTAATATAGATACATGGCTTATCTGGAACTTAACAGGTGGAAAAGTTCATGTTACCGATTATTCAAATGCTTCAAGAACAATGCTATATAACATTTATGAATTAAAGTGGGATGAAGAAATACTTGAAATATTAAATATTCCTAAATCAATGCTCCCAGAGGTTAAACCATCAAGCTGTATATATGGATATACAACAGTAGATGTAATAGGAGGAGAAATACCAATAGCAGGAGATGCGGGAGATCAACAAGCTGCTCTATTTGGACAGGGTTGCTATAGAGAAGGTATGGCTAAAAATACGTACGGAACAGGATGCTTTATGTTGATGAATACAGGAGAAAAACCTGTTAGATCAAAGAATGGGCTTTTAACTACAATAGCTTGGGGAGTAGATGGAAAGGTAGAGTATGCTCTAGAAGGAAGTATATTTATAGCAGGTGCAGTTATTCAATGGTTAAGAGATGAGTTAAGGATGATAAAATCAGCAGCAGAAAGTGAAGAATATGCAACAGCTGTTGAAGATTCTAATGGAGTATATGTTGTTCCTGCATTTGTGGGCATGGGTGCTCCATATTGGGATATGTATGCAAGAGGAACAATAGTAGGATTAACTAGAGGTGCAAAGAAGGAACATATAATAAGGGCTGCACTTGAATCAATGGCATATCAAACAATGGATGTTCTAAAGGCTATGGAAGAAGATTCAGGAATTAGTCTATCAGCACTTAAGGTTGACGGTGGTGCAGTTGCAAATAACTTCTTAATGCAGTTCCAATCAGATATATTAAATGTTGATGTTTATAGACCAAAGGTTATTGAAACAACAGCATTAGGTGCTGCATATCTTGCAGGATTAGCAGTTGGATATTGGGAAAATAAAGAAGAAATATTAAACAATTGGGCTGTAGATAGAAAATTTGAACCAAATATGGATGAAGAAAAGAGAGCAAAATTAGTTAAGGGATGGCATAAGGCTGTAAAGAGAGCATTAGATTGGGAAAAGGAAGAATAATTGATTTTAAAGTTAATATATGATAAAATAAAATTAAATAAAATATGTTGGCGAGAGTAGAGAGCCATGGAGATAGGCCACGAAAGTGGTCTAATTTCCATGGCTTAATTTTTTTAAGGGGAGGTTTTTATATGTATGATGTTGCAGTAATTGGTGCAGGTATAGTTGGGACAAGTATAGCAAGAGAATTGTCAAGATATGACTTGAGTGTGGTAGTTATTGAAAAAAGTAGTGATATAGCAAATGGTTCTACTAAGGCAAACAGTGGAATTGTACATGCCGGTTACGATGCAAAGGAAGGAACTTTAAAGGCTAAATTTAATGTTTTAGGTAGTGAGATGTACGAAGGCATATGCAAAGAATTAGATGTGCCTTATAAGAGAAATGGTTCCCTAGTACTTGCTTTTAATGATGATGATTTAAGGCATATAGAAATTCTTTATAAGAGAGGATTAACAAATGGAGTTAGGGAACTTGAAATAATAGATAAAAATAAGGTTTTATCTTTAGAACCTAATATTCAGGATGATGTTGTAGGCGCTCTTTATGCAAAAACTGGAGCAATAGTATCTCCATTTGAACTTGCTATTGCTCTTGCAGAAAATGCAAATCAAAATGGTGTAGAATTTATGCTTTCAACTGAAGTTATTAAGGTTTATAAAGAAAAGGATGTATTTATAATAGAGACAAGCAAAGGAGTTGTACAATCTAGATATTTAGTTAATGCTGCAGGACTTTTTGCAGATGATATAAACGATATGCTTGGGGGAGAAAGGTTTAGAATAATACCAAGAAGAGGAGAATATTGTTTGTTTGATAAAGCAGTAGGAGGAATAGTTACAAGAACTATATTCCAAACACCTACAAATAAGGGAAAGGGAATATTAGTATCTCCAACAGTTCATGGCAATTTATTTGTTGGTCCAAATGCGGTTGAGATGGATAGAAAAGATGATGTCTCAACAACAAAGGAAGGGCTTGATGAGGTATTAAGAGGAGGAAGCAGGAGTGTAAAAGGTTTAAATCCTAGGGATATAATAACATCCTTTACAGGTATAAGAGCAACTCCAGATACAGGTGATTTTGTTATAAACATACCAACTAAAAATGCAGTTAATGCAGCGGGAATAGAATCACCAGGGCTTACAGCATCTGTTGCAATTGCTCCATATGTAGTCTCACTTCTTGAGGAACAGGGCCTTAGACTGATAAAGAAGGAGAATTTTATAGCAACAAGACAAAATACAAAATTGTTTATAAATATGTCAGAGGATGAAAAGAAGGAAGTATTAAGTAAAAATCCAATGTATGGAAGAATAATCTGTAGATGTGAGCACATTACAGAGGGAGATATAGTAAGTGCTATAAGAAGACCTCTTGGAGCAAGAAGTGTAGATGGCGTTAAAAGAAGGGTAAGGGCTGGAATGGGAAGATGTCAAGGAGGCTTCTGTATGCCAAGGGTTGTAGAAATACTTGCAAGAGAGCTTAATATACCTTTAACTGAAGTAAAAAAATCTGATGAGGGCAGCTTTATCCTAACAGGTAAGACAAAGTGATGGGAGGAGAAAAAATGAAGAGGGATTTGGTTATAATAGGTGGTGGACCTGCAGGACTTGCAGCAGCAATAGAAGCCAAGAAGAATGGGATAGATGATATTTTAATATTAGAGAGGGATAAGAGACTTGGAGGAATATTGCAGCAATGTATACACAATGGTTTTGGGCTTCATATATTCAAAGAACAGCTTACGGGACCAGAATATGCCCAAAGATTTATAGATGAGGTTGAAAGACTAGGAATAGAGTACAAGTTAGATACTATGGTTTTACATTTATCAGAGAATAAGCATATAACTGCATTAAATCCTAAGGATGGCATTATTGAAATAGATGCAAAGGCAGTAATACTTGCTATGGGATGTAGAGAGAGAACAAGAGGAGCTTTAAATATACCAGGAAGTAGACCGGCAGGGGTATTTACTGCAGGTGCAGCCCAAAGGTTTGTGAATATGGAAGGATATATGGTGGGCAAAAAGGTTGTAATTTTAGGATCAGGTGATATTGGTCTTATAATGGCAAGAAGAATGACGCTTGAAGGTGCAGAGGTTAAGATGGTTGTAGAACTTATGCCATACTCAAATGGACTTAAGAGAAATATTGTTCAGTGTCTTGAAGATTTTGATATACCTCTTTTATTTAACCATACTGTTATAAAGATTCATGGTAGAGAAAGAGTTGAAGGTGTTACAATTGCGGCAGTAGATGAAAACAGAAGACCTATTGAAGGAACAGAGCAGTATGTAGAATGTGATACATTATTATTGTCTGTAGGATTAATTCCAGAAAATGAGTTATCAAGAGAGGCAAATATAAAAATAAATCCTGTAACTTCAGGT
This sequence comes from Thermobrachium celere DSM 8682, assembly GCF_000430995.1. Classification (GTDB taxonomy): domain Bacteria; phylum Bacillota; class Clostridia; order Clostridiales; family Caloramatoraceae; genus Thermobrachium; species Thermobrachium celere. The sequence goes on along the minus strand of NZ_HF952018.1, from coordinate 1,233,635 downwards.
GCCTATGTAAATGAGCTCATGGAAACAAGTGTTGATGGAATTTTTGCCTGCGGAAATGTTGTACATGTCCATGATTTAGTAGATTATGTTACAGAGGAGAGTTACCTTGCAGGCTATGGTGCTGCAAAATATATAAAGGGAGAATACTTTAAGGATGAAACAGGATTTAACACAAAGGCAGGTTTTGGAATAAGATATGTAGTTCCAAATAGAATAAATCCAAAGAATGTTAAGGACAGAGTAAATTTCTATATGAGGGTAAATGATGTATATCACAATGTTGATTTGGTTGTAAAAGATGGAGATAGAATTGTTTATAAAGCAAGGAGAAATCACGTTTCACCTGGAGAAATGGAAAACGTAAAACTGTCAAAGGAAGTTTTAGAAAAGGTAGAAGGCAGTGAACTTGTATTTGCTTTAGAGGAGGTGGCAAAATGAAGAGAAAGATGACCTGTATAAGCTGCCCCTTAGGATGTCAGCTGGAGGTTGAAGTTGGCGATAACATAAAAGTATCAGGAAACAAATGTAAAAGAGGGGAAGAATATGCAAAAAATGAAATAACAAATCCTAAAAGAATTATCACATCAACTGTAAAGGTTTTAGGAGGAGATAGACCACTTGTTTCTGTAAAAACAGACAAGGAGGTACCAAAGGGGTTAATATTTGAGATAATGAAGGAGATAAATAAAGCAGAGGCTGTAGCACCTATTGAAATTGGTGATGTAATTATAGAAAATGTTTTAGAAACAGGTGCTAATGTTGTGGCAACGTCAAAGGTGTTAAAAGCTGGAACTCTTTAGGGTTCCAGCTTTTAATAAAAATATTCACTTACAGCTTTAGGCTGTAGATAGAACCAAAAGCCACCAAAACCTGAAACGCCATTTTTATTTGCTATTGCAGTTATTTTAACAGAATGTTTTTCAGTAACTATTATTGGTATAAAAAAGTTTTGAGTGAAGTTCATACTATTTACACCTATTATATCTGTTACAAATAAAATATTATTTCCTCCATTTATGTGTTCAAAGTTTTTATAGACACATAAATAAAACTTACAATAACCTCCATTGGATGAAACTGTAAATTGGTTTATAAGCATAGTATATCCTTTAGGAACATGAGCTACAGCTTTAAAGGATTGATTAAATCCTGCATTTATTGTTAAAAAGGTTTGGGAACCTGTAGGATTTTGAAGTGTTATATTACCAGAAGCTGCACCATTTGAACCCACCTGAATTACATAGAAGGCTTCAATGTGATATATATCCTGTGCATTTAAACTTACAGGAGTTGTACCATTTAATTGAACCGTTTCTGATTTCAAATTCCAATCTCCATCTAAATAAACAATCCTCACCTTTTGTGCACCAGTTCCATTTATACTATCATTATTACTGGTAGAAACAACTCTTGCACCAGTTGGTCCTTGAGGTGGACTTGAACCATCATCTAATGTTTGCATTTGTGTTTGACTTATATTGTTTTTTTCACCATATCTATAACCGGCAAGGAAACCCTTTAGTTGACCATTTACTATTGCAGTTGTAATGTTAGTTGAAATAACTGAAAGTTTAGAATCATAAAAGTCGCAAGGCCAATTTATATTTGTCATACTACTTTACCCCCCCATTTTGTATATTCATCTAATTTATACAATGAAAAAGATAAAATGTATGTGAATAAAGTTTTGGTAACAAAAAAGAGATAGCATTTTGCTATCTCGTAAAGCTGTATAGATGTATATCTTTATGTACCTTACCTTCTGCAATCATATCTCTTATTATTTGACCTGCAATTATTGAATAAAGTATTCCGTTTGAACCATAGCCAAGTGCAAAGTAGAAGTTTTTGAATTTGGGATGTTGACCTATATATGGCAGTCCATCCTTTGTATCCCCAAATAGTCCGTGAAATTTAAACTCAATTTCGAAATCGATGTTTGGGAACATCTGATGTAATTTTTCTTCAAGTTTTTTATACTTGTCTTTTATTATGATTTGTGGAGGATTGTTTAGTGCTATATCTTCTCCACCGATTATAATCCTATTGTCCTGTGTTGTCCTAAGGTAATTATAGGGTGTACAGTCATTTCTTATTATGCATCTATTATACCATCCATCAAAATTTTTTACAGGTTTTGTTGCTATTGTGAAGCTTGTGTTTAGTGTTACTATATTTTGTTTTATTAAATTTTTAGCTTGATAGCCAGTTGCAACAACTACCTTTTGGGCAGTTATTTTTTTATGTTTATCTGTGTAGATTATTATTTTATTGTTTTTATGTTGATATTTTAAAACAGCGGTGTTTTCATATACTATAAGTCCTCTAGTTTGGCTGTCTTTTATGAGTTCGTGTGCAAATCTATAGGGATCTATTTCAGCGCCACCACACCTTGAGTATATTGCAGCCTCAATGGGGAAGGAGAATTTATCTTTAGCTGAGTTCTTATCTAAAAATTCAATATCAAAGTCTGCTGCCCTTCGTATTTTATATTCTTCTTTAAATTTTTGTACTTTTGTTTTATCCTGTGTAAAATATAGGCTTTCTCTTCTTGTAAAGTCGCATTTATCCTTTAGAGTTTTTATAATCCTTTCAATTTCATAAACAGCAGCTTCATTTGCTTTATAGGCCTTTAGGGCATTTACAATACCTATCTTTTTTTCAAGTTCTAAAATATCGTAGTCTACTTCGTATTGTAGTATGGAGGTTGATGCACTTGTACTTCCGTATCCTATTATGTTTTTATCAACAAGTATTATTTTTTTACCTAAAAAAGAAAGATAGTAGCTTAAGATAGCACCAGTAATTCCTCCACCTATGATTAAAATATCGCAATCCTCGTTTTTACTTAGGTATGTATATTTGTTTAAAACAGGATTTTTATTAGTCCAAATAGGATTATAGGAGACGAGCTTCATTGTATCAACTCCCTTCTCCTATATTTTTATACCTGCCATATCAAATTATTCATTTTAGTCTAACTTAATGTGTTAATTATAAAATAGTATGAGTTTAAAAGATATTCTTCATTGTATTTTTCAGCAAGTTTATTTAAAAATGTTTTTGCCTTTGAATATTCCTTTGAGGATAAAAGCTGATGAAATTTTACAAACTCCTTATCATTTGCCTTTTCCTTAAAATATCCCCATACGTGTTGCAGTGTATTTTTTACTGCACCTTCATTTAAGGGGAGGGATAAGGCATAGTCTATTGTTTTATAGAATTCAAGCATATTGTTTTGGGTATTTATTATATTGCTGCATTTTTTATAGAGTGCATAGTCCTTTTCCATAACAACATACTTATACTTTGCCCATTCATCATACATTACTGATTTTTTTATAGGAGTGATTGTATTTATGCACTTTATTGCAGATATATCCTTATCCTTCGTTTCAAGCATAATATCACAGTTAAATTTACTTGCGATTTTATAAAACTCTAAAAAGTTTTGGATTGATACATAATCGGAATGAGCTCCTTTTTGTTTTGTAGGAGATTGGTCTGAATAGTGTAGCTTCATTGGGCCATCTTCTTCTTCCCAAGTTTTTGAACACTTTGTTAGTATTGTTTCAATATCATCAACAGTTGGGTTTATGTTGTGGTGAAGTATATCAAATACAACAGGTATGTTTATTCTATTTGATATATATAAAACTTCATCTATGTTAAAGTTCTTTTCATCATTTTCTATTACAAGCCTTTTTTTAGATGATGTACTAAGCCTATTGAAGTTTTGGCAAAATCTATCCATAGCAGAAGTTTTGTCCTTATACACTCCACCTATATGAAGAACAACCTTATGGGTATAGTCAAGATCTAAGCTATCTAAAAAGCGTGTATGATATTCTATTTCTCTAATAGAGTTTTCCACGATTGAATTATCTGGTGAATTTATGATGGTATATTGTCCAGGGTGCATAGATACTCTTATATTATTGTTTTTTATATATTCGCCTATTTTTAATAATAAATCCTTAAAATCAACCTCCCAATCGTATGTGTTTATTTCATGTCCTCCAAAGGGTATTGTGTCAGAGCTAATTCTAAAAAGATAAATACCTTTTGAAAGGTTGTACTCTAATATTTTGATTAGATCAACAAGATTTTGTTCGATTGCTTCATACAGTTTTTCCTTAGTAAAGTTTTTTATCATAAATCCTCTGTTGGTTCTATACTTAACTCCAAGAGGAATACATGCATAGCCTATTTTCATAATATGCCTCCCTTCTTACTTGAATTTTAACATAAAATAGATAGTGGTTGTATTGATATTATTTGACTACTTGGTATAATTATTTATGTATAAAGGAGGGAGTAGATATAATGAAGTTCATAGTTCCAATGTTTGTAGGTGCATTAATAGGATACATAACTAATTATCTTGCAATAAAAATGCTCTTTAGACCTCATTATGAAAAAAGAATATTTGGTATTAAAATTCCCTTTACTCCAGGACTTATACCAAAGGAAAAAGATAGAATTGCAAAGAGTGTAGGAGAGGCTGTTGGAACGCATCTTTTATCAACTGATGTTTTTGTAAATGCTCTTTGCAGTAATGAAGTAAAGGAACAGGTAATTGAATGGTTGAAGTTAAGAGTAAAAATGTTAAAACAATCAACAAAGAAGGTTAATGATGTATTTGATATACTAGGTAATAGAAAGGAAGAGTTTATAAATAAAATAAAACAAAGCTTATCAGCATATTTAATTGAAATGTTAAAAAACAATAGTAGTGAAATATTAAATGCTATAAGTCAAGCGGTAAATTTAAATGAATTGTTATCTGAATTTATAAAAGATGTGGATACAAAATCTAAAGTTTATGAAGTAATAAATAGTTTAGGAAATAAGGATGTATCTTTAAAAGAAATAATACCATCTTCTTTAGATGGAACTATTAAAATATACATATACTCAAATAAGGATAAAATTGCAAAGGGGCTTTTAGAGGCGATTTCAAAGGAGAATGTAAAGGATAAAATATCATATTCTGCATCAAAAATGGTTGAGAATACATTAGGAAAATTTGCTGCTATGTTTTTAAGTCCAGAGCTTATAGGGGAAAAGATAATATCGTCTATCCAAGGATATATAAATAATGAGGAAAATCATCATGATATAGCAATGATTGTGATTGCGCTTTATGAAAAACTAACAGAAGCAAGGGTAAATGAAATATATATATCGCTTTCAGAGGAGTCTAAAGAGGATATATCAATAAGAATTTCCAATTTGATCAATCAGTATGTTAATGAAACTATGAAAGATATTGACTTAAACTCCATTATATTAAGTGGAATGAGAAATGAAGTGATAGACAACCTAGTATATTTTACAGTATCATATATGGTAGATGGTTTTATGAACTTGGAATTAGCTAAATTGTTAAATAACATTACCGATGATGAACAAAATACTATCTTTAATGCATTAGATAATGTTTTTGAGGACTTTATAAAGGATAAGGCCTCAAAGATAATAGGATTAATTGATGTTTCAAAACTTGTTGAGGATAGAATAAACAGCTTTGATGTTGCATTTGCAGAAAAAATAATATTGGAAGTTGCAAGTAAAGAGCTATCTGCAATAACATGGTTAGGTGCTCTTTTAGGTGCAATTATGGGTATTATATCTCCATTATTACAAACACTTTAATATGGAGGAGTATATGTTAAAGGAGTTTATAACCGATTTAAAAGAAACCTTTGAGGCGGTTTTATTAGGAGAAGATAAGTTAGAAAACTTTATTGTTAAATGGGGCATTAATAATTATATAGGTGAATTTTATGAAAGGATTAAGAATATAGAGGAGAAAAAAACAACAGGAAGTTTTTATACACCTAAAGTAATAGTAGACTATATTACACAAGGTTTAGCAGATGAAATAAATAATTTAAAAGATGTAAGGATATTAGACCCCTCCTGTGGAGGGGGATATTTTCTAATGGGGATGTATAATGCTTTGTTAGAAAAGGGGTTTGATAAAGAGGAAATCATAAATTCACTATATGGTTATGACATTGATGAAAATGCAGTTATGATTACAATGCTTGAACTTTATAGATTAAGCGGGGTTATTCCAAAGAATGTAATAAAAAAGGATTTCTTATTTGAAGATAATTTAAACTATAATTATATAGTTGGAAATCCTCCCTATGTTGGACATAAAATGATAGATAAGGATTATAGGGCAAAACTTAAGGATAAATATATAGATGTTTTTTCAGATAAGGCAGATTTAAGCTACTGTTTTATTAAAAGGTCAGTGGATGCTTTAAAGGATAATGGGAGACTTATATTTTTTACATCAAGATATATGTTAGAGGCTCTTAATGGTGAAGGTATAAGGGAATATTTACTAAAACACGGCTCAATAGAAGCTATAGTTGATTTCTATGGTGTTAGGGTTATAAAGGGTGTGGGGGTAGATAACATTATTTTGAATTTTGTGAAATCTAAGGAGTTTGAAAGTGTAAAGTATTTTAGATTAAATAAAGATGCAAAACATAAAGGGCAGGATGTTTTTGAGGATATAAAAAAGGGAGATAAGAAATACCATATATTTTTTAGGGTAGATAAGAAAAACTTAAAAAAAGATGGTTGGATTTTTCAAGATGAATTAGGTTTTAATATTTTAAATAAAATAAATGGAGTGGAGCTTGGAATAATATGTAGTAGCTTTCAAGGTATAATCACAGGATGTGATAGGGCCTTTATTCTAAATAGAGAGGAAATTGAGAAATATAATATTGAAAAAGAATTAGTAAGGAGATGGATCAAAAGTAGCCATATTGATAAGTTTAAAGTAGGCTCTACACAGGAATTTATTATATATAGTGATATGATTAAAAATGAAGAGCAATATAAAAATGCAATAGAATATATATCAATCTATAAAGAGAAGCTACTTCAGAGGAGAGAATGCAAAAAGGGAGTCAGAAGATGGTTTGAGCTACAATGGGGAAGAAATAGAGAGGATTTTGAGGGAAGAAAGATAATATATCCATATAAATCAAATACAAATAGATTTGCTATAGATGAAGGAAGTTTCTATAGTGCAGATGTATACAGCTTGAAGATAAATGATATGTTCAAGGAAGTTTATTCATATGAATTTATTGTTGGTGTACTAAATAGCACAATATATGAATTTTATATAAAAACAATGGCAAAGAAGTTAGGAGATGATCTTTATGAGTATTATCCTAACAAGATATTGAAACTGAAAATTCCAAACTATATAAAGGAAGTTGAGGATATAGTAAAGTCTAACAGGGATACTAAAGAAAAAATCAAAGATATTGATAATATATTATGTGAATACTTTGGAATAGAGTGCCACCCAAGTGAAATGTGAAATATTCCAAAATTTAGAAGTGTAATTTTAAAAATTATCATATGCAAGGTGGTGGATGCAATGAAAAAATTTAAAAAGACAGTTATTATAACAGGGGGAGGACAAGGAATAGGAAAGGGTACAGCTAAAAGGTTGCTTATGGAAAACTACAATGTTGTAATTGCTGAAATAGACATGGAAGCGGGAAAAGAAACAGAAAATGAATTAAAGGAATATGGTGAAATAAAGTTTATCTATTGTGATGTTTCTAAAGAAGAGGATGTTAAGAATTTGGTAAGTGAAACTGTTAGTATGTATGGCAGAATTGATGTACTTATAAATAATGCAGCAATTTCTATAAATAAGCCAATTGAAGAGTTAAGTCTTGGGGAATGGAATAGAGTTATATCTGTAAATCTTACAGGTGCATTTTTGTGTTCTAAGTATTGTGCACCATATCTTAAACAGTCTAATGGTTCAATAGTAAATATTGCTTCTACTAGAGCATTTATGTCTGAAAGGGATACAGAAGCATATTCGGCCTCAAAGGGAGGAATTTTTTCATTAACACATGCACTTGCTGTAAGCTTAGGACCAGATGTAAGGGTAAATTGTATAAGCCCTGGGTGGATTGAGGTTAGTGAATGGAAGAAAGAAAGTATAAGAAAAACTCCAGTTTTAAGCGAAATGGATAATAAACAGCATCCTGCAGGAAGGGTTGGAAATGTAGATGATATTGCATCAATGATATTATTTTTGATAGATGAAAAAAATTCTTTTATAACAGGTGCAAACTTTATTGTAGATGGTGGGATGACTAGAAAGATGATATATGTTTAATATTTAAACAAGAGGGGGATAATATGTTATTAGTAGATATACCAGGTAGAGAAAGTTTAAAGCTAGAAAATTTAGTTTTAGATTATAATGGTACAATAGCGGTTGACGGGAATATAAGCATAAGAATTAAAGAAATGTTGGAAGATATAAGTAAATTTTTGAAAGTATATATATTGACAGCAGATACATATGGAACTGTAGAGAAGCAGTGTAAGGATTTAGATGTTTCAATAAAAATTTTTGCAAATGAAAATGCAGCTAAATGTAAGAAAGATATAGTAAAAGCATTAGATGGACAAACTGTATGTATAGGAAATGGATATAATGATATTGAAATGTTTAAGATAAGTGATCTTTCTATTGCGGTTATTGGAGAAGAAGGGTGTTGTGGTAAATTAATTAATTATGCTGACATTGTTGTAAAATCACCAATCGATGCATTAGAATTGATTTTAAATCCTAATAGAATAAAGGCAACTTTAAGAGGATAAATTGGTGTTACCCAAGTGATGTAATATGATCCATGATATGGATAATGTCACATTTCACTTGGGTGGCACTTTTTTTTGTTTGATTTTTTGAGAAAAGTAGTATAATATAATATACGAACATATGTTCGGGAGGCGGTGTTGTGAGAAATATATTGCATGTAGATTTGAATGCTTTTTATGCTTCTGTAGAACAGGCAGAGGATAGAAGTCTTCAAGGAAGGCCAATTGCAGTTGCGGGAGACAAAGAAAAGAGAACGGGTATAATACTTACTGCTTCTTATGAGGCTAGAAAATATGGAATAAAAACTGGTATGACAATAGGAGATGCACTTAAATTGTGTAGGGATTTGATTTTAGTTAAGCCTAATTTTAGAAAATATGTGGAGTATTCTAATCGTGTTATGGATATTTTGAGATCTTTTACACCAGATGTTGAAGTTTTTAGTATAGATGAAGCTTGGCTTGATGTTTCAGGATGTACAGGATTATTTGGAGACGGTGTACAGATTGCCGATTTAATAAGAAAGAGGGTACGGGAGGAGCTTGGTATTACAGCAAGTGTTGGAGTATCCTACTGCAAACTTATGGCTAAGATGGCATCAGATTTAAAAAAGCCAGATGCAACAAGTATAATAGATGAGGAGGATGTACCTAAAATTATTTGGCCTATGCCTGTTGAAGAATTATTTGGTGTTGGGCGAAGAATGAAAAGAAGATTAAATGATCTTGGTATTTTTACAATAGGTGATTTGGCCAACACTCCAATTACACTTTTGGTTAATAAATTTGGTAAGTTAGGAAGATACTACTGGAATTATGCTAATGGTATAGATTTTTCAAAGGTGGAAAGTGATTATGATACTGTTAAAGGGGTCGGAAATTCAATAACAACTCCTAAGGATTTAATAAATATCGATGAGGTATCTGAAGTGTTTATGATTTTAGCAGAAAGTGTAGGGATGCGATTAAGAAAGATGGGGGTTGAAGGAAATGTCGTTGAGGTTGTATATAGAAATAGTAGTTTTGAAACAGTGGTGCGAAGGCATAAGATAAGTGAGTACATCGATACCACACAGGATATACATAAGTATGCAGTTGATTTATTTTTAAAAAATTGGGATGGAAGAAGTAAGATTAGGCTTCTTGGTATTAGAGTTACTGGACTTAGAGAAAAACAAAAGTTTGAGCAGATTAGTATTTTTGAAGATGCTACAAGAAGAAAAAGAGAAAAATTAGATATGTGTTTAGATGCTATTAGAGAAAAATATGGGAAATACGCTGTTTGTAGAGCTATAACAATGAAAAATGATAGTAATAAAATGATAAAGGTTTTAGATAAGGATGAATGGATCCCAATGAATTCCTTTAATAAAGGTGGTGGGAGGATATGAAGCTTTTAAGAGAGAAGGCAAATGTTTTAGTATTATTTCAAGATACAGTAATGAATCCTATTATGGTCATGTGCAGTATAGGGGTTTTGAAAGTAAATAGAGTAATGAAAATTAACAAAGAGCGTAGATATTTAAAAGAGTGTTACATATTTTTGTGTTCTGTTGAAGGAAGAGATGAACCTATTGAGTTAAGGTGGGATATAAATGAAAACAAATGGTTTTTAGAAAAATTCTAAAAAATAGTTAACAAAAATGGTATGTATATTTATAATTAATTAAGAGGGGGTGAAAAAATGATTGAAGCAGTAAAAACTGGGGGGATAAGAGGAGTTAAAAAAGGCTTAGAGACAACAATAAAAATAGGTAAAATATTGGTCCCTGTGTATTTTATAGTTACATTTATAAAATATACACCTCTTATTAATTATATAGCTCTTGTTTTTAAACCTGTTATGCATTTAGTTGGTCTACCGGGTGAGGCTGCTTTACCATTTGTTATAGGAAATGCAATAAATTTATACGCAGGTATAGGAGCAATATTAGCTCTTACTTTAAATGCAAAGGAGATAACAATAATTTCAGTTATGCTCTGTTTTTCTCATAGTCTATTTTTAGAAACAGCAGTTTGTAAAAAGATTGGGGTTTCTGCGACCTTCATGATTATAGTTAGGCAGATTCTTGCCTTTGTAGCAGGTATTCTATTGAATATTTTTTTATAAGAGGTGGTATTTTTGTTAATTAAGATTTTAAAAGAAGCGTTTTTAGGAAGTATGTCTTCTATATTAACTGTTGCTAAGATAGTGATTCCTCTTATGATAATTATAGAGATTATAAAGGAGTTAAATCTTTTAGATAAAATTTGTGGTATATTTAAACCATTGACTAAAATGCTTAAGTTATCCGAGACTACAATTCTTCCTCTATTTTCAGGATTATTTTTTGGCATAGTTTATGGTGCAGGGCTTATAATAGATGCTGCTGAAGAAGGAAATATATCTAAAAAAGATATGTATCTTGTAATAGTGTTTTTAGGAGCATGCCATGCAATCGTTGAGGATACACTTGTATTTGTACAAATAGGAGCAAATGGATGGGTTATATTTTTTGTAAGATTAATTTCAGCATTTATATTGACATATATTTTAAGCATTATTTTTGATAAATCAAATACGGCCAAAAGGATTATAAAAGAAGAAATAGCAGGATAAAATCCTGCTATTTTTATTCTCCAATAACTTGCTTTATGTATTTTGGAAGTACGAAACATGCCTTATGTACTTCAGGAGTATAATATTTTGTATCCATTTCTGGAATCTTAGTTATATCTACTTGTGTTGGATCGTATTTCTTTGAACCTACTGTAAAGCTCCAGTATCCACCTGGATAAGTTGGGATTGCTGCCATAAATAACTTAGTTATTGGGAAGATTGACTTTGCATCATTAAATACCTTTCTTACTGTGTCTGGTAAGAAGAATGGAGTTTCTGTTTGAGCAACAAATATTCCATCTTCAGTTAGAGCTTCATAAATATCTCTGTAGAAGTTTCCACCGAATAGACCTTCTGCAATGCTGAATGGGTCTGTTGAGTCAACTATTATAACGTCAAATTCATTTTTATGTTCCTTAACGTATTTAATTCCATCTCCAATAAATACTTCGCATCTTGGATCATCAAGTGCACAGCTTATTTCTGGAAGGTATTTCTTACATGCATCAACAACGTCTTTATCTATTTCACATAGAACAGCCTTTTCAACTGATTTGTGCTTTAATATTTCTCTTATAGCACCACCGTCTCCGCCACCTACAACAAGAACCTTCTTTGGATTTGGATGAGTAAATAGTGGAATGTGGGCAATCATCTCATGATATACGAATTCATCTTTTACTGTTGTTTGAACTATACCGTCTAGTATAAGCATTCTACCAAATACTTCTGCATCAACTATTGCCATATCTTGATATTGAGTTTGTTTTCTAAGTAGAGTTTCTTTAATTTTGTAGGACATAGCAACGCCTTCGCCTTCAAGCTGCATTTCCTTTAGCCATAAGTCCATTGCCATCAACATCGCCTCCTTTTTGGGATTTTAGATACAAATAGCATTTTAGCATTAATTAGGATTAATTACAATATTCATGTCAAAAAAAATATAGTAAAATTTTATATGTATAAATATCTTTTGTAAGATTACACTAAAATATTCGGAGGTGTAAAAATGGAGTTTAGTATAAGAACATCCAAACAAGAGGAATTTATTAATATTACTAATTTGGTTAGAGAGGCTGTAAAAAAGAGTGGAGTTAAAGATGGAATAGCAGTTATTTTTGTTCCCCATACAACAGCTGGAGTTACAATTAATGAAAATGCTGATCCAGATGTTGTAAGGGATATGATAGTAACACTAGATAAGGTATTCCCAAAAGTAGGTGACTATTGGCACGTAGAGGGAAATTCACATGCCCATATTAAAGCATCTCTTATGGGTTCCTCCTGTAGTGTGATAATTGAAGGTGGAGAACTTAAGTTAGGAACTTGGCAAGGTATATATTTTTGTGAATTTGATGGGCCAAGGTCAAGAAAATTTTATGTTAAATTAATAAATGGATAGTGTTGACAACAATAGTATAAGCATATAATATTATAATAGAGATGTTGTTAAAGGGGAGTAGCTGCCCATTTTGGGTTGATAAAGTCAACATGCTGGCCTTTGGCCTGGCTTTATCGGACGTTTGTCAAGTGAGACCTTTAACACAATGCTTTGCATTGTGTTAAAGGTCTTTAATTATGTATAAAATAATAAATACAAAATAAAAAGGAGGAAGGATTATGGCACTACTTAAGGCATTTTTGTTTGTACTTGTAGCAGAAATGGGAGATAAAACTCAACTTCTTGCAATGGCCTGTGCTAGTAAATATAAATTAAAGCAGGTTATTGCAGGAGTATTTGCAGCAACATTACTTTTAAATGCTCTTGCTGTTTTAGTTGGAACATATCTTGGAAGTTATATAAGATTTGATTATATTCAGCTTGCTGCAGCATTTTTATTCATTGGATTTGGGCTTTGGAGTTTAAAGGGCGAAGATGAAGAAGAGGTAGAAGAAGGAGAGGCATGTAACATAAAAAATGAAGATAAATTTGGTCCTATTATTACAGTTGGAACAACTTTTTTCTTAGCAGAGCTTGGGGATAAGACACAGCTTATGACATTAACCTTTGCAGCACAGGCTAAAGCACCAATATTAGTACTTATAGGAGCAACATTAGGTATGATGGTGGCAGATACTTTAGGTATATTAGGTGGAACTTTAATTTCTAAGTATCTACCAGAAAAATATATTAAACTAGGAGCAGCATTTATTTTCATCGTTTTTGGTATATCTACTCTTTATGAGGTATTGCCAAAGGCATATTTAACAATTTCTAATCAGATTATATTCTATATAATTTTAGCTTTATTGATATATTTAATTGGGTTTAGAAGAAAAAAATAAAAGTATTTTATAAAAGAAGGAAATAATTATCTTTTGTAGAATTATATAGGTATGCCACCCAAGTGAAATGTGATATTTTCAAACATGGAAGTGGCATAAAGTAAAAATATATTTGGGGGGATGGGTATGCAGCTAAAGTTTAACGTAGAAGATGGTTGCCTAATTGTTGAAATGCATGGTGAACTTGATCATCATTCTGCTGAGGGCGTAAGAATAAAGGTTGATAATAAAATTGAGGAGCTTGGTGTAAATAAATTAATATTTGATTTTACTGGAGTAAATTTTATGGATAGCTCAGGTATAGGGGTTATAATTGGGAGATATAAAAAATTAAAGGACTATGATGGGAAAGTAGCAGTAGTTAATCTAAAGCCTCAGATAAAAAAGATTTTTGAACTTAGTGGTCTTTTCAAAATTTTAAATGAATACAAGACAGTACAAGAGGCTCTTTTAAGCTTATGATGGGGGGGATATTATGTTTAAAAATGAAATGAAGTTAGAGTTTCCAAGTAAATCAGTAAATGAGTCATTTGCGAGAGTAGTAGTAGCTGCTTTTGCATCACAGCTTGACCCTACTTTAGAAGAGCTTTCAGATGTAAAAACTGCAGTATCTGAGGCTGTAACAAATGCAATAATTCATGGATATGAAAATACAGAAGGAATTGTTACTTTAAGATGTTATATAGAAGGAAATAAGCTTACTATAGAAGTTGAAGATAATGGTAAAGGAATTGAAAATGTTGAGCTTGCAAGACAGCCTCTTTATACTTCAAGGCCAGAGCTTGAAAGATCTGGAATGGGCTTTACAGTTATGGAGACATTTATGGATAGCTTAGAGGTTTATTCTGAGGTAGGAAAGGGAACAAAGGTTGTAATGACAAAGACTTTTAAATCGGTCTAGGCTTGGGGGGAAAATATGAAAGAGGGTTTGGATGATGTAAAGGTAAGTGCACAAGAGGACTTTAGAGAGCTTATATTAAAAAGCCAAATGGGGGATAAAGAGGCGGAGGAAAAATTAATAAAAAACAATATTGGTTTAGTAACAAGCATTGTAAAAAAGTTTTTAAATAGAGGTTATGAGTATGAAGATCTTTTTCAGATAGGATGTATTGGGCTTATTAAGGCAATTAAGAAATTTGATGTGTCTTATGATGTAAAATTTTCTACATATGCAGTTCCTATGATAATAGGTGAAATAAAAAGATTTATACGTGATGATGGTATCATAAAGGTAAGTAGGAGTGTAAAGGAGACTGCAAGAAGAATTAAGCTTGCAAAGGATAAGCTAGCAAAAGAATATGGGAGAGAAGCTACAATCGAAGAAATTGCAAAAGAATTATGTATAACTACTGAAGAAGTTATTCTTAGTATGGATAGTATGAATTCACCAGAGTATCTTTATGATACAGTTCATCAGGATGATGGTGCGGCGGTACTTTTAATAGATAGGGTTAGTGAAGACAAGGATTATGGAGAAGAAATAATTGATAAAATAGCTCTAAAAGAACTTATTCAAAATCTTGAACCAAGAGATAGGCAGGTCATTTTCTTAAGGTATTTTAAAGATTTAACCCAGAGTCAGATAGCAGAGATATTGGGTATATCTCAAGTTCAGGTATCAAGAATTGAAAAAAGGGTACTAAATTATTTAAAAAAGGCCATGGAATAGTATTTATCCATGGTCTTTTTGTTTTATTTTTTAAACTTTTGGAGAAAATATTAATGGAGGTGTAGAGAATGTATTATAAGGCAAAAAAAGTAGATGTTATTAATTTTAAACAGCCAGAAGATAAAGAACATAGGTATGATTATAGCAATACATCCTTTAATATAACATCTGCAATTAGAGGTGTAGATGAAAACATTAAGGATGGAAGGTGATTGTATGGAACATACTAACGAAGAAAGACTAAAAAAAGAATTTCAAGACATGGTTAAAAGAAGTGCTCCTAGTTCAAATTTTCTTAAGGATTGTTTAGCAGCCTTTGTAGTAGGTGGACTGATTTGTGTTATAGGTCAATTTGTAATGAATTTTTTTATAAACATGGGTATTCCTAAAGAAGAAGTTGGATATTATGTAGCAACAATTATGGTATTTTTAGGCGCCTTCTTAACTGGTATTGGTGTTTATGATAATATAGGTAAATTTGCTGGTGCAGGCTCTATTGTTCCAATTACAGGATTTTCAAATTCTATAGTTGCACCTGCTATGGAATTTAAGCGTGAAGGTTTTGTATTTGGAGTTGGAGCTAAGATGTTTGTTATTGCAGGACCAGTATTGGTGTATGGAATCTCAAGTTCAGTAATTGTGGGAATTATATATTATATAATGAATTTATTTAAATAAGGAGGAGGGGATTTTAATGGTAGAAAAAAGATTAGGCGAACAAACAATAGCCTTTAAAAATCCTCCTTCAATTATTTCAACTGCTGCAATAGCAGGTCCTAAAGAAGGAGAAGGTCCCTTAAGAGATTACTACGACATTGTATTAGATGATGATTTGTTTGGTGAGGAAACTTGGGAAAAGGCAGAAAGCAAGATGCAAAAAGAGGCAGTAAGATTAGCTCTAGAGAAGCTTCAGATAGATGAAAAGGATATAGATTATATATTTGCAGGAGATCTTTTAAATCAGCTTATGGCTTCAAGCCTTGCGGCAAGAGATTACAGAATACCTTTCTTTGGACTTTATGGTGCTTGCTCAACATTAACAGAATCCATGAGCCTTGGAGCTATGGCAGTTGATGGTGGTTTTGCAGATTATGTTATAGCATCAACTTCGAGCCATTTTTGTTCTGCTGAAAGACAATTTAGGTTTCCACTAGAACATGGTAACCAAAGACCACCTACATCTCAATGGACTGTTACAGGTGCAGGTGCAGCAGTTATATCAAGTAAGGGTAAAGGTCCCTACATAACCCATGTAACAACAGGTAGGGTGGTAGATTTTGGTATTAAAGATGCAAATAATATGGGAGCAGCAATGGCTCCAGCGGCAGCAGATACAATTCTTAGACATTTTAAAGATACTGGAAGAACAAATAAAGATTATGACTTAATAATAACAGGAGATTTAGGAAAGGTTGGAATGGAATTAACTTTAGATATAGTAAAAAAACAGGGGTTTGATATGAGTGCAAACTATTCTGACTGTGGGGTTAAGGTGTTTGATTTAACACAGCAGGATGTTCATGCTGGAGGAAGTGGGTGTGGATGTTCGGCTATTGTATTCTGTGGATATCTCTATAAACAACTTTTAGAAGGCAACCTTAATAGAATCCTTCTAATTTCAACAGGAGCTCTATTAAGCCCTACTAGTACTATGCAGGGTGAATCAATTCCTGGTATTGCACATGCAGTTGCAATAGAAAGGGGAGTATAAGATGGATTATTTGAGGGCATTTATAGTGGGAGGAACAATTTGTCTTATTGGACAAATTCTTATGGATAAAACAAGCTTAACTCCAGCAAGAATACTTGTTAGTTTTGTTACAGCAGGTGTTATATTAGGAGCCTTAGGGATATATGATCCAATTTTTGAGTATGGCAAAGCTGGTGCTTCAGTTCCACTCCCAGGTTTTGGATATGCATTAGCAAAAGGTACAATAAAAGAAGTACAGCAGAATGGTTTAATAGGTGCTTTTACAGGTGGCATTAAGGCTACTTCGGCAGGAATTGCAGCAGCTATATTTTTTGGATACCTTATGGCAATAATATTTAATCCAAAAGCTAAAAGTTAGGAGTGATATTTTGAAAAAAAGGGTAATTATTGTAACAGATGGTGATTCGGTTGCACAGAAGGCAGTTGAGGCTGCTGCAAAAAATATAGGAGGTAGATGCATTTCAAGATCAGCAGGTAATCCTACGCCCATTACAGGCAGAGAAATAGTAGAATATGTTAAGCAGGCAAAATATGATCCAGTAGTTGTAATGGTTGATGATAGAGGCAACACCCATAAGGGAGATGGCGAAGAAGCAATGGAATATATATTAAACTGTGGTGAGGTAGATGTAATTGGGGTTATTGCAGTGGCTTCTAATACAAATGGAGTAAAAGGAATTAAGGTTGACTATTCTATTGATAAAAATGGAAATGTAATTCAGAAGGGAGTAGATAAAAGTGGTACTCCTAAATCTGATAAGATAGTAAAGGGAGATACTGTAGATGTTCTAAATGAAAAGAGGGCACCGATTATTATAGGGGTTGGAGATATAGGTAAAATGGATGGATTTGATAATGTAGAAATAGGTGCCCCTATAATCACTAAAGCTATGGAGGAAATAATAAGAAGGAGTAGTAGTAAAGCCGAGGAGTAGTTCCTCGGCTTATCTATTTGAAGGGTTTTTGTTTTGAGATTGAGTAGAGTTATTTTGTTGTCCTGATGTAGTTTGAGAATTACTGTTATTTTGTTGTGTGTTTTGTGTATTATTAGGATCCTCGGTAGTTTGATTGTTTCCTGTAGTATTATTTACATCAGAATTATTTGTATTACCTTCATTACCTTCTTGAGTTGTATTTTCATCTGGTACAGGAACTACAGGTGCTGAATGAACATCGCAAGTTTCAATAGGCTCAGTTCCACTTATGAAATATTCAACATACTTGCTTGGGCATGTATCTGTTGCTAATTTTCGGCTGTGGGAACATATTGTAGCAGCAACAACACCTTCAGGTTTTATAAATTGCTTTATAGGAAGTCCTCTATGGGCTTCTAGCATTATAGCCTTCCATATTGGAGTTGCAAATTTACTCTTAACGCTTATATATTTAACTTCTGGTCCAGATTTACCAATCCATATAGCACATGTGTAATATGGAGTAAATCCTACAAACCATCCATCTTCATTGTTTGATGTAGTACCTGTCTTTCCACCAGCAGGCATAGCACCAAGGTTTGCAGCTTGTGCTGTTCCTGCTTTTACAACATTTTGCATTAGTTGATTCATAATAAAAGCAGTTTCTTCTGATATTGCTCTTTTTTGAATTGGTTTCTTTTCTAAAACTATGCTTCCTGTTCTATCTTCAACCTTTGTATAAAAGATTGGATGAGAAATTATACCGTTGTTTGCAAAGGCAGTATATGCAGAGGCCATTTCAATTGGGGATGCTAGTGTTTGGCCTAGCGCCAATGCTGCTGGCATATATTTATCTTTTTTGTCTATATTAGCTAAATCGAATTTATTTATTAAATAATTATAACTTGTATCTAAACCTACTCTATTTAAAATTTTTGCAGCAATAGTATTTAAGGATTCTTGAAGTCCATATCTTACTGTAACAGGTCCACGGAATCTTCTATCGTAGTTGTCTGGGAACCAGCCTCTATATTTATTTTTTATTTCATTGGCTTCTTCATCTGAATCTGAATCATTTATTACAGTTGATGCTGTTATAACTTGCTTTTCTATTGCAGGAGCATATACTGCAAGAGGTTTAATTGAAGAACCTGGATGCCTTATACCATCTGTCGCATAGTTGAATGCTCCAGCTCCAAGATTTCCTCGACCACCAATTATTGCCCTTACTTCTCCATTAATATCCATTACAACTGCAGCAGCTTGAGGATTTGGTTTTGGAGATTCATTTTCCTTTAATTTTGTTTGATCAATCTTAACTGGTATACCTTTATAAAATCTTTCATCGTTTAATATTTCTTGTGCCTTTTCTTGAAGTCTTGCATCCATTGTTAAGTAAACTTTATATCCACCACTTATTAGTTTTTGTCTTGCATCTTTTTCATCTAATTTGAATTTATCAGACAGATCTTTTGCAATTTCATCTATTGCAGCTTCAATGAACCAGTGATATTTCATATAGTTATTACTTAATCTAGTTTTTGGTTTATTTAATGCTGCAACTAAATCTTCACTTAAAGCCTTTTGATATTCTTGTTCAGAGATATATCCATTTTCATACATTTTTTTCAATACAATTCTCTGACGTCCTAAATAGTTATCAGGGTTTTCTTTATTCTTTTTACTATATGGATTATAAATACCAGGATTTTGAGTTATTGCGGCAATAAAAGCAGCCTCTGCTATTGTTATGTCTTCAACATCTTTATCAAAATAATATCTAGAAGCTTGTTGAACTCCATAAACATTTGGTCCTAGGTATATTGTGTTTAAGTATGCTTCAAGTATTTGATCTTTACTTAACTTTCTCTCAAGTTGTACTGCTAAATACATTTCTTGTATTTTTCTAACATAGCTTTTTTCTTGAGTTAGAGCATAGTTTCTAACTAATTGTTGAGTTATAGTCGAACCACCTTGAGCTTTAGACCTTGATTTTATATTAGCAAACATTGCTCCAAAAATTCTTTTTATATCAATTCCATGATGTTTAAAAAAACGTTCATCTTCAATAGATACATAAGCATATTGAAGATGCTTAGGTATTTGTTTTAAAGAAACAATTTTTCTATTTTCTCCTGTATGAAGGTTTGCTATTGGATTACCATCTTTATCGTAAAATTCAACAGACTGCTTTAAATTGTCTAGTATATTAACATCTATTTCTGGTGCATCGCTTACAATTTTTATAACAGCTCCTATTGTTGCTGCAGCTGATAAAAGAACAATTACCAATAATACCAGAAGAATATTTTTGTATATTTTACTATTTCCTTTTTTCTTTTTTCTAGCCATACCTTACCTCCTTTTGCCAAGTCAATTATATTACCATTATAACATTATACTATATTTAATTCTATAACAAAAATGATATCAGTACGCTTAAAATGTAAAAGAATTATTAATAATGTTTAAATCGCCTTTATTAAACTAAAAAATAGCATTATAATCATATAGGAATTAAGAATAATTGATTTTGTAATTGTTAAAGCTAATTTTAGAGTAGCTTGGTTAAAGTAAAAATGGAGGAGTTGGCATGAAGGAATTAATATTTAATACTACGTTTATTTTTCAAATACTAGTGTTTATTATTTCATCCTATTACATGTTTATATCTTTCTTTGGTCTTAAACTAAAAAAGGAAGATGAAAGAGAGGTTGAACCTCAAAAGTCATTTGCTTTAGTAGTTGCAGCCCATAATGAAGAAATGGTTATTGCACAAATTGTAGAGAGCTTAAAGAACTTAGATTATCCAAAGGAGCTTTATGATATTTTTGTTATTGCAGATAACTGTACAGATAATACTGCTAAAATTGCTAGGGAACATGGAGCACAGGTATTTGAAAGATTTGATACAACAAAAAGAGGTAAGGGTTATGCATTAGAATGGATGTTTAACAACATATTTAATATGGACAAAAAGTATGATGCTATAGTAGTTTTTGATGCCGATAACCTAGCATCAAGAAATTTCCTAAAGGAAATGAACAAAAAGCTTGTTGAAGGATATAAAGTTGTTCAAGGATATATTGATAGTAAAAATCCTGATGATTCATGGATTACGCACTCTTACTCAATTGCCTTTTGGAGTGCTAATAGACTTTTCCAAGCGGCAAGATGGAAGCTTGGCCTTTCAAATCAAATAGGTGGAACAGGTTTTTGTGTTGAAACTGATCTTCTTAAGAGATTTGGTTGGGGAGCAACATGTTTAACTGAGGACCTAGAGTTTACATGTAAATTAGTTCTAAATGGATATAAAGTAGGTTGGGCACATAATGCTGTTGTTTATGATGAAAAGCCATTAACCTTAAAACAGTCATGGAATCAAAGAAAGAGATGGATGCAAGGATTTGCTGATGTTGCAACAAGATATTTTAGCAAACTAATTAAAAAGGCAATAAAAGATAGGGATTTTGTTGCCTTTGACTGTGCGCTTTATACAATACAGCCATTTATAATACTTGCGCTTGGTATGTCATTAGTTTTAACTTACTTACAAACGCATTCAGAAAGAGGTTTAAATATATTTATTTTACAGTACTTATTTACACCGCTACTTTGGAAGCTATTTAGTGTGTTTCAGTTTATGTTTACTCCAGTTGTTATGACTCTAGAGAGAAAACTATCAAAAACAATGCTTGTATTTTTCGGTCTTTACTCATTGAACGTGTTTTTAATGGATAGAGTTGTAACTAAAGGAGACAACATAGTTAAAATATCATTATTAAATCTTGCATATTTAACAATTGTTTCTGTAGCAATATTAAGTGTAGAAGGAATTAAAGGATTTAAAGTTTATGTATGGTATTTATTGTATGGTTTTTATACATTAACTTGGATACCAATAACTGTTCAAGGAATAATCGATAAGAACAAGAAGGAATGGAGCCATACTAAACATACAAGGCAAATTAGTATAAGTGAAATTGAAGGTATAGATGGCCAAACAGCTGCTTAAAGAAGTTGCTAATTGCAACTTCTTTTTTTAATTGTTCTTACATAGATTTTAGTAGTAATATATTTGGAGGAAAAGATGAAGATACTAAAAAAAGCTATAATTATAACAATTATCTTATTTATTGTATTAATTTTAAATATTTACTTTTTAGATAGAGCTCTACGTCCTATAATACTTGCATATTGTGATGCAGAAGCAAGAGGTATTGCACTTGAAACAATAAATGAAACAATACGAACAGAGTTTAAAAATAAGATATCATATGATGATATAATAACAGTTAAAACTGATAAGGATGGCAATATAGTTATGATTCAAGCAAACTCTGTTGAACTTAACAGAATTGGTTCTGAGATTTCCCTTGCTGTACAGGACAGGATAAGAAACATTGATGGTAGAAAAGGATCTATTCCTCTAGGTGTAATTTTTAAAAATGATTTGCTTGCAAATTATGGACCTAAAATTCCATTTAAGATGAAGCCTGTAGGTTCAGTAAATACAAACTATAGATCAGAATTTCAGTCAGCAGGTATAAATCAAACAAGACATATAATTTACCTTGATATTAAAGCAAGTGTACAAGTTATTGTTCCATTTGCAAGAAATAACGTTTCAGTTATAACTAGTGTTCCAATATCAGAAAGTATAATAGTAGGAAAGGTACCTGAAACATATGCTAATCTTGACTTTTTAAAGGACATAAATAAATAGGTCTGCTAATTTTGCAGACCTATTTGCTTTCCCAGTTAAATATATATGGTTTATTTCTATAATAGTCACCGTAATTTAGGCCATATCCAACTACAAATACATCTGGTATTGTGAAGCATTTATAATCTGGAGTTAAATCAACCTTTCTTCTTTCAGGTTTATCTAGAAGTACACAAGATTTTACGCTTGCTGGGTTGTATTTTTGTAGATATTCCATAACAAATTTCATTGTTATTCCTGTATCAACTATGTCATCAACAACTAAAACATCATATCCTTCGATATTATCAGCTATTTCATGAACTACTTGTACTTTACCTGATGATTCTTCGCTGTGTCCGTAGCTTGAAGTTGTCATAAATCCAATTTTTACAGGAACAGTAATATGTCTTACAAGATCAGCAGTAAAAATGAAGCTACCTCTTAGAAGTGAAAGTACATAAAGCTTTTTATCTTTATAGTCATTTGAAATTATACTACCTAGTTCAGCAACTTTTTGCTGTATTTCTTCTGCTGAAATTAGTATATTTTCCTTTCTATTTTCCATTCCCGTCCCTCCATTATTTTTGTGTATTAAAGATAATATAAAATAATGTTGCAAAAAAGTCAAGAATTGAAAGATTAATTATATTATTTTGTTCACCTTGAGGGGAAGAATAGATGATGATATAATAAGTATTTAGTACAGAGGATAAGGAGTTGGTCTTATGATATATGGAAATACTGAGGGTATTAAAAAATTTTATTTAGATAGATTAGAAGCATTATATGAATTTGATTGTGATAAAAACATACTAGTTCCAATGGAGGTTGTTTCAACAATTTCAGAGGTGTCCTATTCAATTAATAGGGAGATTGCAGTTTATATAAATAGAAGAGGTAAAATAATAAACATACTAATTGGAGATAACCTAACAGCTCCACTTGAATTTATGAGTGAAAAAAGAAGTGATAGAGGATTAAATGGAATTAGATGCATCCATACTCACTTATCAGAAGATGCAAGGCTATCAACTCCAGATATTACTGCATTAATAGATATGAAATTTGATACTATGGTAGCTATATCTGTTGTTGAAGGAATACCAAAAAGTTTTTCCTTTGGCTATTTAAAAATTGAGGAAGGGCAAATCAAAAATGAAGCATATATTGAAGGCCCATATAGTATTGATGATATAAATGATGTTAATTTTTTAGAGTTGGTAACCGACCTTGAAAAAAGGATTGAGTATACAGCACATGAAGTCAAGCCTTCAGATAAAGAAAGGGTAATATTAGTTGGATGTAAATCGGATGATGGTTATTCAGTGGAGGAGTCTTTAGAGGAACTAAAAGAACTTGCAGAAACTGCTGGTGCCGAAGTTGTATATAAAGTAGTTCAAAATAAGTCTAAAATAGATCCAGCATATTTTATCGGTTCAGGTAAGGCTAGGGAGATTGCACTTTTAAGACAAAGCCTTTTAGCAGATGCGGTTATTTTTGATGATGAACTAAATGGTGTTCAAACAAGAAACCTAGAGGAGACAATTGGATGTAAAGTTATTGATAGAACAACATTGATATTAGATATTTTTGCTCAGAGGGCAAAATCTATGGAAGGTAAGCTTCAAGTTGAATTGGCACAACTAAAGTATAGGCTTCCAAGATTAACTGGACTAGGTCAAATGCTTTCTAGAACTGGTGGAGGTATTGGTACAAGAGGGCCAGGAGAAAAGAAGCTTGAGATTGATAAACGTCATATAAGAGAAAGAATTTATGATTTAGAAAAGGAACTTGAAAAGGTTAAGAAAAATAGAAGCATTCAAAGGGAAAAACGAAAACAAAATGAAATACCTGTTGTAGCATTTGTAGGATATACAAACGTTGGTAAGTCAACACTAAGAAATAAATTATGTGAACTTTATGGTAAAGATAAAGAAAAAGTTCTAGAGGCAAATATGCTTTTTGCTACATTAGATACAACAACAAGAATAATAACACTTCCAAGTGGAAGAGATGTGCTTTTTTCAGATACAGTTGGATTTATAAGGAAACTTCCACACGACTTGGTTGAAGCGTTTAAATCTACATTAGAGGAAGTTGTTGAAAGTGATTTAATTGTTCATGTTGTAGATGGTTCAAATGAAAATGCCATTGTTCAGATAGAAACAGTAAATAAGGTTTTAAGAGAAATTGGAGCAGAGAATAAAGAATGTATATTAGCGATAAATAAAATTGATATAGCAAAGGAAGAAAATATACATGCGATAAAGGCTAAGTACAACAATTGTGTAGAGATATCAGCTATTAAAGAGATTAATTTAGACCTACTTTTAAAGGAAGTAGAATTAAGGATATTTTCAAAGATAATTACAGAAAAGCTGTTAATTCCATACACAGAGGCAAGAATTGTTTCAGCACTTCATGAGTTAAATTGTGTTAAAAGTGAAGAATATTTAGAAGATGGTATAGAAGTAGTTATAGAAACTACAGAGGATATAATTAATAAATATAAGAAATTTTTACAAAAATAATATTATAATATTGCAAAAATTATATAAATTATGTATAATATAAAATGTAGTAAGTAATGCCGAGTCGCCAAATTGGTAAGGCACCTGACTCTGGATCAGGCAATTGTGGGTTCGAGTCCTACCTCGGCAGCCATAAGCATATTAGGGTAGAGATTGTTAAATTTTAGAAAATCTCTACCCTTTTTAATTTTGATGTGATAAAATTTATTTAATAAGTTTTTTAATTAAACAAATAATATAATAATATACTATTAAATGTATTAACAGTATTATATTGGTTATTAAGATTGATAGATTTAAATTGTAATCGAAGGGTCTATTAAAATCATATATATGGAGTCTTCTTAAATATACAATGTCTTTATTGTTTATTAGTGAATTACCAGTCATATAAAGAGTTTTAGGTATTCCTAATAAATCACACAAAGTAGGTGCAATATCTATTTGTTTTATATATAATGGAGGATTTATATTTAAATTATTAGATATCAATATAAAAGGTGTCAAAAAAGTGTTTGGTTCATAATTTGTATGACCTCCATAATTTTGATGACCATGATCAGATGTAATAATTATGTTGTAGTTGTGTTTTTGAAGCTTATTACATAATGTTTTTAATGAATTGTCTATATTACAAGCTTCTTTAAAGTAAAAAATTGAACTTCCACCATATGAATGTCCTATATTATCTACTGACATAGGGTGAACAATTAAAAAATCTGGTTCATATTCATCAATAATTGAATATGCATTTTTAAATGTGGTTCCGTCTCTAATAAAATATATTCTTTTAAAATAGAATGCAAATGGGAATAATTCATATATCCAATAATAACCACATAGTGCAGTTTTAATGTTGTATTGAACTGCTAATTGTGGCACTCCAAGTATTGGTGATGGAAGGTGCTGACTATTCGATGATATACCACTTATATCAGTTGGGCATCCTGTTAGTATTCTCATATATCCAGATCTAGATATAGTTGGATTGTCAGCGATTGATATAGAAAATTTTGCTTCATTTGTTTTAATTAAGTTTTGAATGTAGGGCATATTGTTTATGGCATCAAGTCTTAAACCATCAACTATAATTAAACAAACTTTATTATTTGTTAATCTATTTTTAGTTGTAATATCATAAAATGTATGTTTAAATAATGTAATTGTAGAATTAAGTATTAGTATATATAATAAAAAAGCAAACTGTATGTTACTCATAAAATCATCTCCTGTTTACTATTAATTTTTGTAAGTATAATTAATTTATTTTAGAACATTAGCGGTAAATCTGTTTAAGTTAATATATAAAGGGAGGTATTATAATGAATGGTAAGTTTATACCAGAAATTAAAGGTTCGTTAAGAAGCCATCTAATTGAAGTTCCTCCAGTGATTAGAGAAGCAAGTGGTATAGTTATTTTTGGTAAAAGGATTAAATCATTGGTATTTACTACCGATGTTGCTATAATTAGAAATACAAATGCCGATGCAGTAATTGCAGTATATCCATTTACTCCACAGCCAGTAATAACACATGCTATTATGCAATCTGCTGATGTACCTGTTTTTTGTGGAGTAGGAGGAGGAATAACAACAGGAAAAAGAGTTGTAAACTTGGCTCTTGATGCGGAATTTCAGGGAGCAATTGGAGTTGTTGTAAATGCTCCAACTTCAAATGAAACGATAAGGGCAATGAGAGAAACGATAGATATACCAATTGTAGTTACTGTAGTTTCTGAAAGAGAAAATTTTAGAGAAAGGTTAGAAGCTGGAGCAAGTATTTTTAATGTATCAGGTGCTAAAAATACTGCAAAGATAGTTAGAAGAATAAGAGAAGAATTCCCAACAGTTCCTATAATTGCAACTGGAGGGCCAACAGAAGAAACAATTAGAGAAACAATACTTGCGGGTGCAAATGCAATATCATATACTCCGCCTACGACAGCAGAAATATTTGGTAAGATAATGGATAGATATAGAGAAACGTTTTAATATGATGAGAACACCGATATATCGAATATATTCTATATATTGGTGTTCTTTTTGTTTTATTTTGTATAAAAATTGAAATATTGAATATATTTAATTAGAGGAAAGGAGGAATTTTTATGAATAAAAAAATTAGTATTGTTTTTGTTTTGTTTTTTTTGTTTACAATTACAGTAGTAAGTGCTCATAAACCTATTTTTGAAAACAAGGATACAACCATAACTTCACCTATCATAATAGATGACCATACTATTTCGTATGCAGTATATGGATCATTGGATGATAAAAATGATGTTGATTTTTTAGAATTTGATGCAAAGGAAGGAGAAAAGTTTTATATTGAAATGTTAGTACCAAAAATAAAAAGTAATATAGGTTTTGAACCTAATTTTGCGATAATTAGTAAGGAAATTTCAACAAAACATGAAGTTCCATTTACTGTTCCAAAAGGTTATGGGGTAATTAATGTAGTATATCCTAAAAATTATGAAAATGAATTTTATGAAAAGTTTACACAAACAAAGTATCTAAAGGGGCAATCTATTAGTGGAATTATAAATAAATCAGGTAAATATATAATAGCTGTATATTCAGCTGGAAAGGGTGGGAAATATACTTTAGCAATTGGTAAAAAAGAGGACTTTGGTATTAAAGATTTAATTACTTTTCCATATGTTTATTTCAAAATAAAATATTTCTTCAACCCTGTATTTACATGTTTGGGGCTAGCTGCAATTTTTATTTTTATAGTTGGGCTTATAAATATAAAAAGGAAGAGGAGATGAAACTATGTTAATATGTCCAGTTTGCAATGGAATTGTTGAATATACAGCAATATGTCCTATTTGTAAAAACAGTATGAAGGTATTAGATAGGGTAGAATATTATTATGATGAATATTCATTAAATCAAGAGCAGGATTTAAATGATATTAGTAAAGATATGTATTGCAGCCACTATTGTTATTGTGAAATGTGTAATAAGACAATAATAACAAAAGTCGATAAAGTTAAAGAATAATTGTTAATCTTAATTTTTTTTGATATAATCATATAAAATTTTACGTTTTAAATTGATAAAGCTGGGGGTGGTTCTGATGAACATAAGATTATATCAAGAGGCATACTTGAGCGTTGAGAAAAAATTAAAATCAAATTCAAGTATATTATGTGCTATGATTTATGGTAGTCTTGTTAATGGTGATATTTGGGAAAAATCAGATATAGATTTTTTTGTAATAACAAAGGAACAAAACAAAAATGAGTTAATACAAACAAGATATTCTAATATAAAAATAAATATACAATATGTATCAAAGGATATATTTGTTGAAGAATATTATAACTATCTAAAGGGTGGAACCTTTCATAAAGCCGTGTTCAGTGGAAAAATATTATTTTGTCTAGATGATGAACTAAAAAGAATGCTTGATGAAATAAAATTTTATTCTGATAGAGAAAGAAATATAAGAAACATAGAGATACTTGCACATCTTTTAAATTCAGTTCATTATGTTAATAAGTATATGGTAACAAATAAGATAGAAACAGCATTTCAATGGTGTGTTGATCTAGTAAAGTATTATGCAAGACTTTCAATGAGTGTAAAAGGGCATATGACAGATAAGGACATACTATCCTTTGCAGTTAATATGGACTCATCAGTTAAGGAGATGTTTGAACTATTAAAGGATGGAGGAGATTTAAAAGAAAGAATTGTTAGTATTTTAAACATAGTAGAAGAGTTTATCAATAATAATATTGAAGTGATATGTGTGCCAATAATTGAGGTGTTAAAAACAACTCAAAGACCGCTTTCTGTTCAAGAGATAAAAAGTTTGCCAATATTTAAGCAAATAGATGGAGATTTAAGTAAAGTATTGAATAAACTAGTAGAATTTGGATTGATATCAGAAATAACTAGAAAATATACCACATATGGAGAAGAATATCTAATTGATGAGATTGTATATAAAGCTTAATTTACTGTATAATATTAATTAATGTACAAATAGTACAAATGAATTGGGGGTTATACTATGCATATTAAAGTTTTTGCCGATAGTGCATGTGATTTAGATTTGGATTATTTAAAAGAGTTGGATGTTGAAATGATACCAATGACGGTATCCTTTGGTGATGAAGTTTATGAAGATAGAGTTACAATTACAACTAAAGAATTTTATGAAAAACTAAAAAATACAAAGGAACTTCCTAAAACATCACAAATTCCTCCTTCTAAGTTTGTTGAAAGATTTAAACCATATATAGATAAAGGTTATCATATTGTTTACATTGCCTTTTCATCAAGATTAAGTGGAACATATCAATCAGCATGTATAGCTAAGGATATGCTTGAAACAGAAAATATTACTGTTATAGACTCAAAGGGGGCTTCCGTAGGGCTTGGTTTAATTGTAAGGGAAGCTGCCTTAATGGTTAAGCAGGGTAGAACTTTAAACGAAGTTATAGAAAGAATTATATACATGAAGGATAGAATGGAACATATATTTGCAGTAGGTAATCTTGACATGCTAAAGAGGGGCGGAAGAATTTCCACAGCACAGGCAGCGATAGGAACACTTTTAAATGTAAAACCAATACTTCAGTTTAGTGATGGATATATTATTCCTTATGATAAGGTAAGAGGAGAAAAGGGCATAATCAAAAAGATAATTGAAACAATGAAGGAAAGAGGATATGAACTTGAAAATCAAGTTATAGGAATGAATTATTCTAATAATTTGGACTTTTGTCTAAAGCTTAAAGAGGAGATACAAAAAGAATTCAATATAAAGGAATTTGTAATTTCTGAAATTGGAGCAGCTATTGGAAGTCATGTTGGAGAAGGGACTACTTCAGTTTTTTTCTTAAGAAAGTAGGGATTTTATGAAAAAACACTATCCAATTTCAATTGATAAAAATAGTCCAGATCCTCTTTATGTGCAAGTGTTTGAAGAAATAAAAAAAATGATATTAAATGGAACATTGAAAGAGGACGAAAAGCTACCTTCAATTAGAGATCTTTCAAAGAGTATAGGAGTAAATAACATTACTGTAGTAAATGCCTATAAACTTTTAGAACAAGAAGGATTGGTATATACAAAAATTGGAAGTGGAACTTTTGTAAAAGGATTAAACAAAAAAGATGAAAAAATAATAAATATTAAAAATGATGAAATAAGGAAAGATGAATTTATAAAAATTAATTTATCTAATTCGATGCCAAATCCTTTATATTTTCCAGTAGAAGAATTTAAAGAAGTTATTAATGAAATATTAGATAGAGATGGAGGCAGTGTTTTTACATATCAAGAACCAAAAGGGTATTTGCCATTAAGGGAGAGTTTATTAAATTATTCTTTAGAAAATGGTATTGAAGTAAACTTAAATGATATTCACATAATATCTGGTGCGCAGCAGGGGATAGATATTATTTCAAAGACACTACTTAAATTTGGCGATAATGTAGTAGTAGAATGCCCAACATATACAGGTGCAGTTGCTGTATTTAGATCTCGTGGAGCAAATATTATTGATGTTCCAATTGAAAAAGATGGTATAAATTTAAATATTTTAGAAGATGTAGTAAAAAAGAATAAAGTTAAATTAATTTATATTATGACTAATTTTCAAAATCCAACAGGTTATACCTACTCTGAGGATACAAAAATTGATTTGTTATATTTAGCTAATAAGTATGATTTTTATATTATTGAAGATGATTATATGTCTGAGCTTAGATTTTATGGAGATAATACTCTACCAATAAAATCAATAGATAAAAATAATAGAGTAATATATTTAAAAAGTTTTTCAAAGATATTTATGCCCGGAATTAGATTAGGATATATTATATCTCCTGCTAATATGAATATGGACATTCAAAGTGCAAAATATTCAACAGACATATCTACTTCTGGTTTAATGCAGAGGGCCTTTGATTTATATTTAAGAAAAAGATTATGGCATAATCATATAAGATATTTAGTAGAAAGATATAAAGAAAAATATGATTTTATTGTTGAATATTTAACAAATAATGCTAGTTTTATAGAGTTTGTAAAGCCAAATGGTGGAATACATTTGTGGTGTAGTACAAATGTTGATTCAGCACTTTTTGCTAGTATGTTGAAGGATGAAGGAATATTGATTGCACCAGGAACTGCCTTTTATTTAGATGAGGAAAGTACGAATTATTTTAGAATAAGTTTTGGAACTGTAGATAGGGATGAACTAAAATTAGCAGTAGATAAAATGAAGGAAGTTTATGAGAGATATCAAAGAGGAGAATTATTTAAGTTTATTTAAAAAGTGCCATAATATTATATGGCACTTTTTATGTACATAATTATTTCTTTATAGCATCATTTAGATCCTTTAACATAGCTTCAAGGTCAATACCATGTGCTAAAGCACCTTGTTCTAGTGTTTCGAATCTTGCAGCCATACATCCAAGACAGTGCATTCCATATTTGAAGAATACATCTGCAGTTACTGGATATTTGTTAACTATTTCAATAATACCCATGTCCTTAGTAATCATTGTTACACCTCCATACATTGATAAATTTCTTTAAATATATTATCATATAAAATTGATAATTACAAATATGTTTATGTGATTTAGGTGATGCTTATGGATAGATTATCATGGGAAAATATCGATTTATTAAATGATGCTGAAATAAGCTATCTATTGTATAGAGAAGGAAAGGATATTAATACTATATCAAAGATAAGAGGAATAGATAGACTTACCGTAGAAAAACAGATAATTGAATGTAGGATAAAATACAGAGTTAACGAATTAGGCAAGGATATAAGTGAAATAGTTAAAAACCTATATAAATGTAATAGAAAAGAGAGAGTAGTGTTAATTGAACAATTAGATTTTGATAAAAAAAGAGAGATAGAAGAGTATCTAATTGACAATCTTTTTTCTGTAAATAGAGATGAGTGTTTGTTTTATATTTGGATGTTAGGAGAATTAAAATCAAAGAAAGCTGTTTCTTCAATAGTTGCGTTTTTAAGGTGTACAGATGGAAATATAAAAAGGATTTGTTGTTCATCCCTTGGTAAAATAGGAGCAATAGAAGCTCAAGATGCTTTAATTTCTGTTTTAAAGGATAAAAGACCACAGGTTAAGCAGTATGCAATAAAGGCGCTTGTCAAATTAAAGAGTAAAAAAGCAGTAGAACACTTAAAATATATTATTAATAATGTAAATGAAAAGGATTATATAATAAGAGATGCAAAAAGGGCTATAGAAGAAATTGAAGGGAGAGAAGAAGATGTCTAAAGACTTTTATACAGTAAAAAAGCAAGTTGAGGTAGAGATGGAAGAGAGAAAGTCGATTTTTATTTGTAATATAAAAAGAGTTACAAATGAAGAAGAAGCTATGAATTTCATAAATGAAATTAAAATTAAATATAAAGATGCAACTCATAATGTGTATGCTTACATTACAAATAACGGCATTTCCATGAGATATTCTGATGATGGTGAACCTCAAGGGACGGCAGGACCACCGGTACTTGAGGTGTTAAAAAGAGAAAATTTAAACAATGTAGCTGTCGTAGTAACAAGATATTTTGGAGGAATTCTTTTAGGTGCAGGTGGATTGGTTAGGGCATATAGTGCTTCATGTAAGCAGGGTGTTGACGCAGCAGGTAAGGTAAAGGAATCCGAAGCTATAGTTTTTGAGTTGAAGTGTGATTATGAAAAATATGGTAAAATAAATAATTATTTAAGCAAGAGAAATATTATAATAAAAAATGTTGAGTTTACAGAAATTGTTACAATAGAAATTATGGCATTTTTTAATGAATTTCAGAAAATTCGACAAGATTTAATTGAAATGCTTAATGGTAATGATATAATAAATATAAAAGAAGAAAATGTTACGTGTTTTGTTGATGATGAAGGTAAAATTATGGAGGTGCCGTCATGATAGAGGTTTTTAAGGAGAAAAAAACTTGGGCAGTGATAGGAAGTGTATCAAATAAAGATAAATTTGCAAATAAAATATATAATTTCATGAAAAATAAGGGATATAAAGTTTATCCAGTTGATCCTTCAGGAAAGGAACTAGATGGTGAAAAGACATTTGCTTCTTTAAGGGATCTTCCAGAAAAACCAGATGCAATAGATATGGTTATTAACCCTGTCAGAGGAGAAAAATACATAGATGAAGCAGCAGAGTTGGGCATAAAGTATGTATGGTTTCAACCAGGTGCAGAGAGCTTTGAAGTAGTAGAAAAGGCAAAAAATTATGGAATGGAAGTAATGTATGGGAAGTGTGTAATGGTTGAGTTTTAATATACCCCCTCAAATCTTGAAAAATTAATGATTATATGTTAAAATCTATAGTCGGATTTTATGTTAAGGGGGCATAAAAATGGCTGGTCATTCAAAATGGGCTAATATAAAACATAGAAAAGGAAAACAAGATGCATTAAGAGCTAAGATATTTACGAAGCTAGGTAAAGAAATAGCAGTTGCTGTAAAAGAAGGAGGACCAAATCCTGACGCCAATTCAAGATTAAGAGATGCAATAGCAAAAGCTAAGGCTAATAATATGCCTATGGACAATATAGAGAGAGCAATTAAAAAGGCATCAGGTGAATTAAGTAGCGTTAACTATGAAGAGATAGTTTACGAAGGATATGGTCCAAGTGGTGTAGCAGTTATAGTTCAGGCATTAACTGATAATAGAAACAGAACTGCTAGTGAAGTAAGACATACTTTTGAAAAGTATGGTGGAAATTTAGGTACAACTGGATGCGTTTCCTTCTTATTTGAAAAGAAGGGTGTTTTAGTGGTTGAAAAGAAGGATGAGTTAAATGAGGATGAATTGATGATGATGGCACTTGATGCAGGTGCAGAAGATTTTTCTGCTGAAGAAGATGTTTATGAAATAATAACTTCTCCAGAAGATTTTTCAACAGTTAGAGAAGCTCTAGAAAAAAACGGAATAGAATTTGTATCAGCAGAAGTTTCAATGGTACCAACAACATATGCAAGCATAAGTGGTGAGGCTGCAGAAAAATTTGAAAAGATGCTAGACAAACTTGAAGAAAATGATGATGTTCAAAATGTATGGCATAATGCAGAGTTCCCAGAAGGATGGGGAGAATAATTTTGGAATTTAATGAATAAAATAGTATATTAGTGGTTATAATATCCCTCTAAGGAGGGATATTATGCTTAATAGAAGGATTTATATATCAATAGCAATCATACTATTATCAGTTGCTAGCTTTTTTACAGGATATTTCACTATGCAAAGATATATCAATAAACAGGTTAAAAAGGATAATGTTACTGCTAAAACAACAGTCCAGTTACCTTCAATGGTTATAAATGAAAATACTGAAATTATAAAAAAGGACAGATATATTAAGGCTGGAGGTTTTGTAGTTGAAGAAAAGATTAAACCAAATGAAGAGCTTATTGGATTAAATAAAGAGCTTGCAGAAGATTATTTTAGAAGAAAAGGATATAATGTTGACTACTTTACATCTGAAAGGGTAGAGGTATCAAAGGACATTGATAATGCATGGCCACCAAATGTTTTTATTGCACTTGAAAGTGAAGGTAAAGTTTTTATTTATAAAACTGATGAATACGGAAATCTACAGTTAAAAGAAACTACTCAAATAAACGTTAGCGATTTACCTCAACAAGAACAGGAAGATTTAAAAAGAGGTATAATAAGAAGAACATATGAAGAATTAGAAGAATTTATAAATGAGGACTTAGATTCGTAGGATGCAAATACTTTGCATCCTCTTTTTTTTCTGCTATAATCAAATTCGAACAAATTTTCGAATAGGAGGACAATATGATTATTTTAGGTGTAGATCCTGGTATAGCAATTGTCGGAATTGGAATTATTGAATACAGCGGAAATAAATTTAATGTATTAAATTATAGAGCAATTACAACAACTACAAAAAATACACTTCCAGAGCGATTAGAAATTATCTATGATGAATTAAATGATATAATTAATCTATATAAGCCTGATGCTTTTGCATTAGAAGAATTGTTTTTTAATCAAAATGTTAAGACTGCAATAACAGTTGGTCAGGCAAGAGGTATTGCTGTTTTAACAGCACAAAAAAATAAAATTCCTATATATGAATATACTCCTCTACAGGTTAAACAAGCTGTTGTAGGATATGGCAGGGCAGATAAAAAACAAGTACAGCAGATGGTTAAGGTTCTTTTAAATTTAAAGGAAATACCTAAACCAGATGATGTTGCAGATGCTTTAGCTATTGCAATATGCCATGCCCATACAAATAATATGAGTAATTTCTTTATGATGAGATGAGGTGAATAATGTGATATACTACATAAAGGGATTTGTAGATGAAATACAAGAAGATGGAGTTGTAATTGATTGTAATGATATTGGTTACAAAATATGTATGACTCAGAGGGACATGCAAAAGCTAGGCAATAAATCTGAAAAGGTAAAGATATATACATATCAACAAGTTAGAGAAGATGGAACCCTTTTATATGGATTTTTAAATAAGGAAGAGTTAAATATTTTTAAAATGCTTATATCTGTATCAGGTGTTGGACCTAAGGCAGCAATATCAATTTTATCAACAGTATCTGCATCTGATTTTATATTGGCAGTAGTTACAAATAACGAAAAAATGATAGTTAAGGCACAGGGTGTTGGTAAAAAAATTGCACAAAGGATAATATTAGAGTTAAAGGATAAATTTAAGGATGTAGATTTAACTCAAGGTACTCAGGATGAAGAACAAATAAGTATAAATAGTTTAGATGAAAATGAAGCAATTGGTGCATTAATGGCTTTAGGGTATAGCAAAAAGGAAGCATATCATGCTGTATCAAAAGTTATATCACAGGCTAGTTCACTAGAGGATATAATTAAACTATCCTTAAAGCATCTTATGAAAGGTTAGGTGGATTTAATTGGAAGATAGAATAGTAGCTTCAAATTTAAAATATGAAGATATTGATATAGAGGGTAGTCTAAGACCCAAAACATTAAGTGAATATATTGGTCAAAAAGAGGTTAAAGAAAAACTTGACATTTTTATAAAGGCTGCTAAAAATAGAAGAGAAGCACTAGATCATGTATTATTATATGGTCCTCCAGGACTTGGAAAAACAACATTAGCCTCTATTATAGCTAATGAAATGGGAGCAGGGCTTAGAATTACTTCAGGCCCAGCAATAGAAAAGGCAGGGGACTTGGCTGCAATTTTAACTAACTTAGGAGAAAATGATGTGCTCTTTATAGATGAAATACACAGAATTAATAGAAGTGTTGAAGAAATACTATATCCAGCTATGGAGGATTTTGCTTTAGATATCATAATTGGAAAGGGCCCAAGTGCACGTTCAATTAGAATAGATTTGCCAAAATTTACCTTAATAGGTGCAACTACAAGGGCCGGAATGCTTACATCTCCATTAAGAGATAGATTTGGAGTGATTTGTAGGTTAGAGTATTATAATGTTGAAGATTTAACCCATATAATAATGCGTTCAGCTAAAATTTTAAAAACGGATATTACAAAAGAAGGTGCAGGTGAAATAGCAAAAAGGTCTAGGGGGACACCAAGAATTGCAAATAGGTTGTTAAAAAGAGTTAGAGATTTTGCAGAAGTAAAAGGTAATGGAATAATTACTTATGAAATTGCTGTAAAAGCTCTTGATATGCTTGAGGTGGATTCATTAGGTTTAGATAATTTAGATAGAAAAATTCTTCTTACAATAATAAATAAATTTGGTGGAGGTCCTGTTGGGCTTGATACACTATCATATTGTATAGGAGAATCAAGCGATACAATAGAAGATGTATATGAACCTTATCTACTTCAGATAGGTTTTATAAGTAGAACACCAAGAGGAAGAATTGCTACAGAAGCAGCCTATAAGCATTTAAATATAAACAGGAATGATGAATAATTAAATTAATTTTAACTAATTTTATTAATAAATAAATAATTTGAGGTGATTGAATGAACGTAAAGGATTTTTACTTTGATCTACCAGAGGAGCTTATTGCACAACATCCTATTGAACCTAGAGATATGTCGAGACTTATGGTTCTTGACAAAAAAACAGGTGAAATTGAACATAGAATTTTTAGAGATATATTAGAATATCTAAATGAGGGAGATTGTTTAGTTTTAAATAATAGTAGAGTAATTCCTGCAAGATTATTTGGAGTAAAAGAGGATACAGGTGCAAATGTTGAATTTGTACTACTAAAGAGGATAGACAAAAATAGATGGGAGACTTTAGTAAAACCTGGAAAGAAGGCTAAAATAGGAACAAAATTTGTTTTTGGAGATGGAGAATTACGTTGTACAGTTTTAGAAAACACTGACTCAGGTGGTAGAATAATAGAGTTTGAATATGAAGGGGTATTTGAAGAAATATTAGATAGATTAGGAAATATGCCCTTACCACCATATATAAAAGAAGAGCTTAAGGATAAGGAGAGATACCAAACTGTTTATTCAAAGGTTGAAGGTTCAGCAGCTGCACCTACTGCAGGATTACATTTTACCCATGAACTATTAGAAAAAATACAGAATAAAGGAGTTAAAATAGCATATTTAACTCTACATGTTGGCTTAGGAACATTTAGGCCAGTTAAGGTTGAGAATATAGAAGAGCATAAGATGCATTCAGAGTTTTACATGATTGATGAGGAAAATGCAGAAATTATAAACAGTGTTAAAAGAAGTGGTAAAAGAATTATAGCAGTAGGTACAACTTCCTGCAGAACTTTAGAAACAGCTTCAGATGAAAATGGCTATGTTAAAGCACAAAGTGGATGGACGGATATATTTATATATCCAGGTTATAAATTTAAATGCATAGATGGGCTTATTACAAATTTCCACTTACCTGAATCTACACTTATAATGCTAGTAAGTGCATTAGCTGGTAGAGAAAACATATTAAATGCATATAATACTGCTGTAAAGGAAAGATACAGATTTTTCAGTTTTGGCGACGCTATGTTTATAAAATAGGAGGAAAACTATGGGAGCAATAAGATATGAACTTATTAAAACCTGCAAACAATCTGGTGCAAGGCTTGGAAGACTTCATACACCACATGGTGTAATAGAAACTCCTATATTTATGCCAGTTGGTACACAGGCTACAGTAAAGACAATGACTCCTGAAGAATTAAAGGAGATAGGAGCACAAATAATTTTGAGTAATACATATCATCTTTACATGAGACCTGGAGAAAAGCTTGTTGAAAAAGCTGGTGGACTACATAAATTCATGAATTGGGATAGACCAATACTTACTGATAGTGGTGGATTTCAAGTTTTCAGCTTAAGTAAACTTAGAGATATAACAGAAGAAGGTGTAACTTTTAGGTCTCATATAGATGGATCAAAACACTTTATTTCACCTGAAAAGGCAATAGAAATAGAAAATGCTCTAGGTGCCGATATTATAATGGCCTTTGATGAATGTTTGCCTTATCCTTGTGATTATGACTATGCCAAAAATTCATTATACAGAACAATAAGGTGGGCAGAAAGATGTCTTAAGGCTCATAAAAATACTGAAAAGCAAGCTCTATTTGGTATAATTCAAGGTGGAATGTATAGGGATTTAAGAGAAGAAAGTGTAAGAGAGATGATAAAATTAGATTTTCCAGGATATGCAGTTGGTGGATTAAGCATTGGAGAACCAAAGGACATAATGTATGAAGTGCTTGATTGGACTGTTCACCTACTTCCAGAAAATAAACCAAGATATTTAATGGGAGTTGGTAGTCCAGATGCACTTTTAGAAGGTGTTATTAGAGGAGTTGACATGTTTGACTGCGTACTTCCAACAAGAATTGCAAGAAATGGAACAGTATTTACAAGCAAAGGAAAATTGGTAGTTAGAAATGCAGAGTACGCAGAAGACTTTAGACCACTTGATGAAGAATGTGATTGTTATGCATGTAGAAATTATACAAGAGCATATATAAGACATCTATTTAAAGCTAAGGAGATACTTGGTGCAAGATTAACAACAATTCATAATTTAAGATTCCTATTAAGACTTATGGAAAACGTAAGACAGGCAATTATGGAGGATAGACTTTTAGATTTTAAAGAAGAATTCTTTGAAAAATATGGTTATAACGAAGGTAAATGGACTTTTTAATCATAAAAATAAAAACCACCCTCATATAATTAGTATGGGGGTGGTTTAATGTCAAAGGAAGATATCAGAGAAAATATTGCATTAATTTACTTAAAATCAATTTCAAGAGGTGTTATTCTATCTATTATTCTACTTTTAATTACTGCACTGGTTTTCCACTATACAAATTGGGACCCTAAACATGTAGATACTGTTACATTTATAATAACAGTATTGAGTATTGTTTATGCTTCTATATATGGATGCTTTAAAATTAAAAGTAAGGGTTATTTGCATGGTGGAATTATTGGACTACTTTATATGGTAGTTATAGCTATGGTTTCACTGTTTGTACAAAAGGGAAATATAAATTTTAAAGGACTTATAATAATGCTTGTTATGGCTCTTGTTATTGGTGTATTTTCAGGTTTGATTGGTATAATTTTATCTGATAGAAATTAAAAAAGAAAAATTTAATTACTTAAGCTAATATTAACATTTTATGCATAAAAAACTTTTAACTCTTGAGTATATATTTTCATTGTGTTATAATCTAAAGGGTAAAAAGCTAAAAATAAAGGAGGAGTAGACATGAAGCATATAAAGACTATAAACATGGGTGCTCTAAAGAACAGCATAGCAAAGCCAGGATGCAAAGAATGTGCTAACTCATGCCAATCAGCATGCAAAACTTCTTGTACAGTAGCAAATCTTGAATGCGAAAATAGATAATCATGTAGCAGTAACTTATCGTTACTGCTTTTTAACTATTAAGTAAGGAGGAAAAAACGTTGAAATTACACAAATTTAAGCAAATGGGAATGAATATAGTAATAGACGTAAATAGTGGTGCAATACACGTTGTAGATGACATTGTTTATGATGTATTAGATTATTATAAAAATCTATCACTTGATGAAATAATTAATAAGCTACAAACAAAATACAATAAAGAGCAATTAGAAGAGGCATATGATGAAATAAGACAACTTGAAGAAGAAGGTATGCTTTATACAGAAGACCCATATAAAAATATTATATTAAATGATAATGGACCATCATATATAAAAGCTATGTGTTTAAACATAGCACATGACTGTAATTTAAAGTGTAAATATTGTTTTGCTTCTGAAGGTGATTATAAAGGTGAAAGAAAATTGATGTCAGCAGAAGTTGGAAAGAAGGCAATAGATTTTGTAATAGAGAATGCAGGACCAAGAAGAAATGTAGAAATTGATTTGTTCGGTGGAGAGCCACTAATGAATTTTAAAGTGGTTAAAGAAATAGTTGAATATGCAAGACAAAGAGAAAAGGAAACAGGAAAGAACATTAGATTTACTATAACAACAAATGCAACCCTTTTAACTGATGAAATTATGGATTTTATTGATGAAAACATGGGGAATGTTGTGTTAAGTATAGATGGTAGAAAAGAGGTAAATGATAATATAAGAATAAGATATGACGGTACAGGTACATTTGATGATATACTTCCAAAAATAAAGAAAATGGTTGAGAAAAGAAAAGATGGAAAGCAATATTATGTAAGAGGTACTTTTACAAGAGAAAACTTAGATTTTTATAATGATGTTATGATGCTTGCGGATGAAGGATTTAAGGAAATATCAATAGAACCAGTTGTATTAGAGGACAAGCATCCATTGTCCTTAAGGGAAGAGGATTTAGAAACAATATATGAACAGTATGATAAATTAGCAGAAGAAATTGTAAGAAGAGAAAAAGAAGGAAAAGGTTTTAAGTTTTATCATTTCAATATAGATGTTAATGGTGGTCCATGTGTGTACAAAAGAATTTCTGGATGTGGTGCAGGATATGAATATGTTGCAGTAACACCAGATGGAGATATTTATCCATGTCATCAATTTGTTGGAAATGAAGATTTTAAACTTGGAAATGTATTTACAGGTATTGAAAATAATGAATTAATAAAAACATTCAAAAATGGACATATATATAATAAGCCAAAGTGTATGGAATGCTGGGCAAGATTTTATTGTTCAGGAGGATGTCAAGCTAATAACTATAGTTTTAATAAAGATATTCACATACCTTATGAACTTGGATGTAAAATGATGAAGAAGAGGGTTGAATGTGCAATAGCTATAAAGGCAAAACTAATGGAGGAATAAATATGATTAGAAACTACTTTGAAAAACTTCCTAAAATTGCACAAGATGTGTTTGTTGCTGAGTCTGCTGACATAATTGGTGATGTAGAAGTAAAAGAAGGCAGTAGTATTTGGTATAGAGCTGTTTTAAGAGGGGATATAAATAAAATTTTAATAGGAAAGTGTGTTAATATACAAGATGGATGTGTACTTCATTCAGATAGAAATGCTCCGACTATAATAGGTGATTTTGTAACAATAGGACATAATGCTATTGTTCATGGTGCAGTTGTTAAAGATAGATGTTTAATTGGTATGGGAGCTGTAATATTAAATGGTGCAGTTATTGGTGAAGATTGTATTATAGCTGCAGGTTCAGTTGTAACGCAGGGAAAAGAGATCCCACCAAGGAGTTTAGTTATGGGGACACCAGCAAAGGTTGTTAGAGAGCTAACAGATGAAGAAATAGAAAGTATAAAAAAGTCTGCAATTCATTATAAAGAACTTGCTGAAGCATATCGATAAAAAAAGGGGGGTTATACCCCTTTAAAATTTAAATAAATTAGCAGGAATTATCAAAAAGTTGTAGAATATATAAGAGGTGAAACTATGATTACTTTAAATGATGTAAAGAACAACATAGAAATTAAAACTTATATGGAACAGGGTGACAGATTTTTAGGTGCAATGGGTTTTACAGAACATAGCCTAAGGCACGCAACAATAGTATCTAATATTGCTTCAAATATCCTAAAACAATTAGGATATTCAGAAAGGGAAGTAGAACTTGCAGCAATTGCAGGTTTTCTTCATGATATTGGAAACGTTGTAAGTAGGCATGATCATGGACAGACAGGAGCAATAATATCAATGAGAATTCTAAAGGAAATGGGAATGGATTTTAATGAGATAGCTTTAATTGCTTCTGCCATTGGAAACCATGAAGAAGAATATGGTCATCCTGTAAACAATATAGCAGCTGCATTAATAATTGCAGATAAAACAGATGTACATAGAGGGAGGGTGAGAAATAAAGAATTTGCAACATTTGATATACACGACAGAGTAAACTATGCAGCAGAAAAATCAGAAGTAGAAATTTTATCAGATGAAAAGATAATAAGATTAAATCTAAAGATAAATATAGAAATTTGTCCAGTTATGGAGTATTTTGAGATATTTTTAGCAAGAATGATGATGTGTAGAAAAGCTGCTGCATTTTTAAACACTAATTTTCAACTTGTAATTAATGATGCAAGATTGCTCTAATTTTGAAAGGGGGATTTAAATGCAATTAAAAACTAAAAGTAGACTAAAATTTACAATTGCATCTTTATTAATAGTTATATTTGCATACATATTATCAAATGGACTTATAATAGGTGATTACCAAATTAAATCATTAGGTTCAATAACAAAATTAGGTTTAGACCTAAAGGGTGGAGTTTACATAGAAGAAGAAATTAAGGGTGAAAATATATCAAAGGACACAATAGATAGAACAAAAGAGCTTATAGAGCTTAGAGTAAATGCTTTAGGTGTAAATGAATCAGTTGTAACTGTTACACAACAAAATAGAATTAGAATAGAAATTCCAGGTGTTTATGATGCTGAAAATGCTTTAAAGCAAATAGGTAAAACAGGTAAGCTTACGTTTAGAGGTCCAAATAATGATATTGTAATTACTGGTGAAGATATAAAGGATGCTTCAGTTGGAGTTAATCAACAAACTAATCAACCAGTAGTTCAGTTAAAGCTTAATGAATCTGGTACAAAGAAGTTTGCAGAGGCAACAGCAAAATATCAAGGAAAGGTTATATCTATCTATATGGATGAAGAATTAGTTTCAGCTCCAGTAGTAAAAAGTGTTATTACAACAGGAGAAGCTATAATTGAAGGAAGCAAGGATATAGAAGAAGCAAAAAGACTAGCAGGTATTATAAAATCTGGAGCACTTCCTGTTGAATTAGTACCAGCTACAGTAAAGACTATAGGGCCTTCACTTGGAGCAGATGCAATTCCAACAAGCAAAAAGGCAGCAGTTATTGGTATTACACTTGTTATGTTATTTATGGCTATATACTATAGAATACCAGGTATAATTGCAGACCTTGCGCTTGCAGTTTATATAATGCTTACTATGTTAATATTTACAACAGCACTTAAGGCAACATTAACACTTCCAGGTATTGCAGGATTACTACTTTCAGTAGGTATGGCAGTTGACGCCAATGTATTGATATTTGAAAGAATTAAAGAAGAACTAAAATTAGGAAAATCATTAAGGTCAGCTGTTGATGCTGGATTTAATAGAGCATTACCTTCAATATTAGATTCAAACATAACAACTATTATAGCTGGTTTAGTTTTAATGTGGCTTGGAGCAGGTCAAGTTAAAGGTTTTGCCCTTACCCTTGTGACAGGTGTTGTTTGTTCACTATTTACAGCAGTTACTGTAACAAAGTTCCTATTAAAGAATTTTGTTAATTCAAATTGGATAGAAAACAAGAAAATGTATGGAGCATAAGGGGAGGGATTTAAATGTTAAAAGTAATAGAAAGAGCAAAAGTTTGGTTTGCAATTTCACTAACAATAATTATTGTTGGAATGGTTGCTTGGGCAGTTAAAGGTTTAAACCTTGGTATAGATTTTAAAGGTGGAACTGTTGTTACAATAAAAATGAATTCAGAGCCAAACAATGACGTTTTAGAGGAAATTAGAAAAATATCAGCAAAATATGATTCATCAGCTCAAGTACAAAAGGTAGGTACTGATGAGGTAACAA
Source organism: Thermobrachium celere DSM 8682 (assembly GCF_000430995.1). Classification (GTDB taxonomy): domain Bacteria; phylum Bacillota; class Clostridia; order Clostridiales; family Caloramatoraceae; genus Thermobrachium; species Thermobrachium celere. Next base: position 1,189,478 of record NZ_HF952018.1, on the reverse strand, counting down.
TAAGAGGTAATTCTATTACAGATGAACAAATTCCAAAGTTATATAAAGAAATTAAGGATAAATATAATTTAAAAGATGCAAATCCAAGACAAACAGATAGAATAGGTCCAAGCATTGGTAAGGAATTAAGAAGAAATGCAATATATTCATCATTAGCAGCTGTAGTATTAATGCTTATATATATATCATTAAGATTTGAGTTTAAATTTGGTGTAGCAGCTGTAATTGCATTAATTCATGACGTTTTAGTAACAATAACTGTATATGTATTACTTCAAATACCTGTAAATAGTAGCTTTGTAGCAGCTATTCTTACGGTTTTAGGTTATTCAATAAATGATACAATTGTTGTATTTGACAGAATAAGAGAAAATAATAAGAAACATGCTTTTGCAACAAAAAGAGAGCTTGTAAATGCAAGTATAACACAAACTTTAACAAGATCTATAAATACAGTATTAACAACATTATTTACAATAACAGCTTTATATCTAGTTGGAGTTACATCCGTTAAAGATTTTGCTTTACCATTAATAATAGGTATTTTAAGTGGTACTTATTCATCAATATTTATTGCAAGCCCAATATGGTATTATTGGACAGAAAGAAAGATTGCATAAAAATAGTCGGTCAAGGCCGACTATTTTTAATTTTCCCCATTGAAATAGTTTTATATCTCATTTATAATATATTTGTTTCAATTAAATTAAGGGGAAAGAGTTATGAAGAAGTGGGTTATAAGAAGTTTAGAGCAATTTAACCAAAATCTTCACAAAAATAGAATAATAAATGCCCTATTAAACTCTAGAGGTATTAAGGCGCAAAAAGAAGCTGCTCAATTCCTAAATCCAAGTGTTGAGCATCTTTTTAATCCATTTCTTTTAAAGGATATGGATAGGGCTGTAGATAGGATAGATTTAGCTATAACAAGAAGAGAAAAAATAGTTATTTATGGAGACTATGATGTAGATGGAATAACAAGTACCTCAATACTTATTAGGGCTTTTAGAAAATTAGGTGTTGATGTTTCATTTTATATTCCAGATAGATTAAATGAAGGTTATGGTATAAATAAAGAGGCTATAGATTATATAAAACAATTGGCTACAGACTTAATAATTACTGTTGACTGTGGAATTACAGCAATTGAAGAAGTAGAATACGCAAAATCTATTGGAATGGATATTATAATAACTGATCACCATGAGTGTAAAGAGCAGATACCTAATACTATTGTTATAAATCCTAAGAGGTATGATTGTACATATCCAAATAAGAATTTAGCAGGATGTGGAGTGGCTTTCAAGTTAGTACAGGCATTATGGATGAAATATAATTTGTCGGGATTTGAAGATTTTTTAGATTTATGTGCTATAGGTACAGTTGCAGATATTGTCGAATTAACTGGAGAAAATAGAATTATAGTTAGTGAAGGTATAAAGAAGATACAAAAGAGTGAAAAAAGCGGTATTAAGGCATTGAAAAATGTTGCAGGTATTTCAGATGTTACATCATATTCTATTGCTTTTCAAATAGCTCCAAGAATAAATGCAGTTGGAAGATTGAGTGATGCTAGAATTGCTGTTGAACTTTTTACTACTACTGATGAAGATAAAGCAATGCAAATTGCAAAATATCTTGATCAAGAAAATAGGATGAGGCAAAAGATAGAAGAGGAAATTTTAAATGAGTCACTTATAATGATACAAAATTATTATGATTTATCAAATGATAGAGTGATAATATTATCATCCCCATATTGGCATGTAGGCGTAGTTGGAATAGTAGCGTCAAGATTAGTAGAGCGTTTTCATAGGCCTGTTATACTACTATGTGAAGATAAAGATGGAAAATGTAAAGGTTCTGGTAGAAGTATTGAAGGATTTAATCTTTTTGAAAACCTATTAAAATGTGAAGATATACTTGTGAAGTTTGGTGGACATGAATTGGCTGCAGGTTTGACAATAGAAAAGGATAAAATAGACGAACTAAGGTATAGGTTAAACAATTTAGCAAAACAAGTAGATGTAGAAATATTTTTACCAAAGATGTATATTGATATGGAGATGACTGAGGAAGATATAACCTTTGAAACTGCTGAGGTAATAAAAAAACTTGAGCCATATGGATTTGGTAATCCATCGCCATTATTTTATATGGAAAATTTAAAGGTGTTGTCAAAGAGAGTAGTTGGAAATAATAATAAACATTTAAAATTACAGCTAGATAAAAATAATATTACCTATGATGGAGTTTATTTTAATGCCTGTGATGAATTTAAAGATAAAGATTGGGAAAACATAGATGTAGTATTCAATTTAGATATTAATGAATGGAATAATACAAAAAATCTACAATTAATGATTAAAGCAGTAAGGCCTCATACTAAATGGATTTCAGATTATTTCAAGAATAATTATTTTAGATATTTAAAGTTTATTGATAATAATAACAATATTGAAGAAATTAATTTAGATAAAATAAAATTTATTAATAAAGATGAAAACTTCCTAAAGGAATTTGTTTATTTTAAGAAGGGTTATATCTTAGTATCATCTAAAAAATCACTTGAAGAATTAATGTATTTTACAGATTTTTATAAAGTTACTTTTTCTAAAAATGATGGATTTGATGCTCAAATTATAATATGTCCACAAGTAGATGAAATTGATTTTATGAATTCAGAAGTGCTTATATATGATTTTTTACCAGGTTTATATGAGTATGATAAGGTAATAAATAGAGCAAAATGTGTTTACAATTTTATTGATGCAAATATTTTACAAAATATAGACGAATTTTATGGGGATGTTTCAATAAAAAAAGAAATTATATTAAATGTTTATAATGATCTATCAAATAATGATATTACAGGTACAGTTGATGAAATGGCATTAAAATATAACGTTAATCCTTATCAGATGTATAAAATAATTATGACATTAAAAAATAACAATTTTATAAGGGTATTTATAAAAAACGATGTTCTAAAATTAATAAAAAATCAAGATACAAATGATTTAAATGCTCTTATTTTGGATGACTATACAGAAAAGATTAAAGGTTTAAAAAATTTATTATATAACGCAGTTTGGGAGGTATAAAAATGAATTTAATGGAAAAAATAAGAATAATAGAAGATTTTCCAAAGAAAGGAATAAGTTTTAAAGACGTTACAACATTAATTAAAGATGGAGAAGCATTTAGATATGCAGTAGACAAGATGATTGAATATGCTAAAGATAAGAATATAGATTTAGTAGTTGGACCAGAAGCAAGAGGCTTTGTTTTTGGTACTCCAGTTGCATATGGATTAGGAGTTGGATTTGTTCCTGTAAGAAAACCAGGTAAATTACCAGCTGATACACTTAAATATGAATATGAATTAGAATATGGAAGTGACTTTTAGAAATACATAAGGATGCTATAAAGCCAGGTCAAAGAGTTTTAATAGTTGATGACTTACTAGCAACTGGTGGAACAATTGCAGCAGTAGCTAAATTAGTAGAACAGCTTGGTGGAGAAGTAGCAGGCATGTGCTTCTTAATTGAACTTACAGGGCTTAATGGAAGAGAAAAACTATCTAAGTATGATGTAGAATCATTGATTAAATATGAGTTTTAATGTCGAAAAAAATTGCAAATACAATTAAATTGATATATAATATTTTTAAAATTATATGGCTGGTAGATATACCAGCCATATATTATAAACAGAGAAGTGAGGGCGGCTATGCTTGATGTAATTATTGATAAAATAAAAAAACAGAAATTAGATGTAGATTTGGAGTTAATAAAAAAGGCATATGAATTAGCAGAAAAAGCACATAAAGATCAATATAGAGAGTCAGGTGAGCCTTATTTAATGCATCCAGTGGAGGTTGCTTTAATTACAATTGAGCTTGGGCTTGATACTGACACTATTTGTGCTGCTCTTTTACATGATGTTGTTGAAGATACAGATTATACGTACGAAGATATAAAAAATATGTTTAACCCTCAAATTGCTTTTTTAGTTGAAGGTGTTACTAAATTAGGTAAGATAGAATATAAGTCTAAAGAAGAACAGCAGGCAGAAAACATAAGAAAAATGTTAGTAGCAATGGCTAATGATGTAAGAGTTATTTTAATAAAGCTGGCAGATAGATTGCATAATATGAGAACTTTAAAATATTTACCTCCTCATAAGCAAAAGGAGAAGGCACAGGAAACACTTGATATATTTGCACCATTAGCACATAGATTGGGTATTTCTAAGATTAAATGGGAACTTGAGGATTTGTGTTTAAGATACTTAAAACCTGAAGAATATTATGACTTAGTAAATAAGGTTCAAAAGAAAAGAGTTGAGCGCGAAAAGGAATTAAATGAGATAATTGAAATATTAAAAAATAAACTTGCCCAAGCAGGTATAACAGCCGATATTGAAGGAAGACCAAAGCATTTCTACAGTATTTATAGAAAAATGGTATTTAAAAATAAGACTTTTGATCAAATATTTGATCTTTTAGCAGTTAGAGTAATAGTTGATACTGTAAGGGACTGTTATGCAGCTTTAGGTATTGTGCATACTTTATGGAAACCAATACCAGGAAGGTTTAAAGACTATATAGCGATGCCAAAACCAAACATGTATCAATCACTTCATACAACAGTAATTGGGCCTGGTGGTCAACCATTTGAAATACAAATTAGAACATGGGAAATGCATAGAACAGCTGAATACGGTATTGCAGCACACTGGAAATATAAAGAAGGAATTCAAAGTGATGATTTAGGGGATAGATTAAAGTGGTTAAGAGAGATAATTGAGTTTCAAAAGCAAACAAGTGATGCAAGAGAGTTTATGGAAACTGTTAAAATCGATTTATTTTCCGATGAGGTATTCGTGTTTACTCCAAAGGGAACAGTAATTGATCTGCCAGTAGATTCTACTCCAATTGATTTTGCATATAGAATACACACAGATATTGGAAATAAATGTGTAGGTGCTAAAGTTAATGGTAAAATGGTTCCATTAGATTATAAACTGAAGACTGGTGATATTGTAGAGATAATAACATCAAGTACTTCAAAGGGACCAAGTAGAGATTGGCTAAATATTGCTAAAAGTTCTCAAGCAAAAAATAAAATAAAGCAGTATTTTAAAAGGATATATAAGGAAGAAAATATAGAAAAAGGTAAAGAATTAATAGAAAAGGAATTGAGAAGACAAAAAATACCTTATGATGATGCAATGAAAAATGATGTTATAGAAATTGTTCTAAAGCGTTTTAATTATGCTCAAATTGATGATTTATATGCAACAATTGGAAGTGGAGCACTATCACCTTCGTTGGTTGTAGGAAAAATAAAAGAAGAATTATTTAAAGAAAAAGAAGAACCTAAAGTAATAACAGAAATAGATCAAAAAAGAGAGTCAAGGAGAGAAAGAAAACGCGAAGGAATAAAACATGGTGTTGAGGTTAAGGGTGAAAAGGATTTATTAGTAAGATTTGCTAAATGCTGCAATCCTGTACCAGGTGATGATATTATTGGATTTATAACAAAGGGAAGAGGAGTGTCGGTTCATAGAAAGGATTGCACAAATTTTAAACATTTATCTGAAGTTGAACCCAATAGAGTTATAGAGGTAAATTGGACTGGAGAGCACACTTCCTCATTTATTGCAGATATTCAAATACAGGCAGTTGATAGAACAGGATTGCTTGCAGATATTACAAACACAATAGTAAATTCTAAGGTTTCTGTTAAGGCTATAAACGCAAGAACAAATAGAAAAAATACAGCCACAATACAACTTTCCTTAGAGGTTTTAAATACCGAACAACTTGAAAAATAATGAGGGAATTTAGAAAGTTAACAGGTGTAATTGATGTATATAGAAATAGAAATTAGGGGTGAAAACATGAGAGCAGTAGTTCAAAGGGTAAATAGAGCCAGTGTTGAGGTTGAGGGAAATATAGTAGGAAGTATTGGAAAAGGAATTTTAGTATTATTAGGGGTAGAAGATGCAGATACTGATGACGATATAAAGTATCTTGCTGAAAAGGTATGCAATCTTAGAATTTTTGACGATGCTGATGGTAAAATGAATCTATCAGTAGTTGATGTAGAAGGTGAATTGTTAGTTGTATCTCAGTTTACATTGTATGGAGATTGTAGAAAGGGTAGAAGACCAAATTACATGATGGCAGCTAAACCAGATTATGCTGAGATGATGTATCAAAAGTTTGTTGAAGAATGTAAAAAATATGTTAATAAAGTAGAAACAGGACAATTTCAAGCATATATGAAGGTTTTGCTTGAAAATGATGGACCTGTTACGCTTCTTTTAGACAGTAAGAAAAACTTTTAGGAGTGATTTAAATGATTATAAGAACTTATGAAATGGGCTATTTTCAAACCAATTGTTATTTAGTTTATGACGAAAATACTAATGAAGCATTTTGTGTAGATCCAGGTGGGGATCCTACTGAGTTAATAGAAGATATTAAATCAATGGGGATTAAACTAAAATATATCATCATAACTCATGGACATGCAGATCATATAGCAGGAGTTTATAAGTTAAAGAATGAAACTGGAGCTGTTGTTGTTGCACACAATGAAGATTATTATTTGATATCTGGAGAGACAAAAAAACTTATTCCAATTTACGCAAACATGAAGTTGTTTGAAGTAGATATGTTTGTAAAACAAGACGATATTTTAAAAGTTGGAGGTATGGAGCTTAAAATTTTAGAAACTCCAGGGCATACACCTGGTGGTATATCAATCTTAGTAGGCGATTCTGTTTTTACAGGTGATGCACTATTTAGAGGTTCAATAGGTAGAACAGATTTTCCAAAGGGAAATCAAGAGCAATTAATAAAGTCAATTAAAGAGAAACTACTTATACTTGATGAAAGAGTAAGAGTATATCCAGGACATGGTGTTTACACAACTATAGGACTTGAAAAAAGATTTAATCCATTTTTAATATAATTTGCATATAAGGACATCAAAGTGGGAACAATGTATTTGAATTTWAAAAAGGAGAGGTTAATATGAAAAAAAGAAGGAGTAACGGATACTCAGAAAGTTATGTTAACCCACTTGATGAGCTTGATTATGAAAGATTTTCAGAACTTAGAGAAAATGGATATTCTGATAATGATATTGCTAGAGAATTAAAGGTTAGCGAAAAGTTTATTAAAAGATTAAGACAAGAAACTAAAAAATATTTGTAGGTGTATGAGATGGTAAGAGTTGCACTAGAGGGACATGAATATAGATATGAGATATTTCAAATTCTTAACCTTTTTTATGAAAAGGATGAGATAGTATTTAATAATGATGATTATAATGCACAGAGTATTTTAGATGATGAATTTGCTGTATTTAAGATAGGCAATATTACAAAAAAAGAAACTTATGACAAAAGTGACATAAAGTCGATAAAGAATTCTTTAAAAAGAGTTACTCTACAAGCGTTAAGTGAATATTTCAATAAAATTATTCCCTGGGGAATATTGGTTGGAATAAGACCAACAAAAATTGTACATGAATTAAAAAAACAAGGAAAGGATTTGGACTACATAAAAAAGCATCTAATTTCATATTATCTTCTAAGTGAGGACAAGGCTAATTTAACAATTGAAGTAGCAGAGAATGAAGAAAAGTTTTTATCAAAACCAAATAATTCGATTAGCTTGTATGTAGGAATTCCATTTTGTCCAACAAGATGCGTTTATTGTTCCTTTGCGTCTAATTCAATTCATGGTAATGAAAGGCTTGCAGATGAATATGTTAATGCTCTTTTGAAGGAGTTTGATTGCATATTAGGGTTTATTAATAAGAATAAGTTAAATATAGATACTATTTATTTTGGTGGAGGAACTCCATCTTCATTAAGTAAGGAACAAATACAAAGGATACTTTACAGATTATCAAATTATGTAAACATAAATTCAGTCAGAGAATTTACCTTTGAGGCTGGAAGACCGGATTCAATAGATAAAGAAAAATTGAAAATATTAAAGGAATTTAATGTTACAAGAATTAGTATAAATCCTCAGACAATGAATGAAGAAACACTTATTAAAATAGGGAGAAGACACACTGTAAAAGAAGTAATTGAAAAATTCCTTATGGCTAGAGAATTAGGGTTTGATAATATTAATATGGATGTTATAATTGGTCTTCCAGATGAAGATATTAATTCAATTAAAAAGACAATGCAGGAAATTACTAAATTATCTCCAGAAAGTATTACAATTCATACAATGGCGATAAAGAGAGCATCGATTTTAAATGAGATAGATTATAAAAATAAGACTGATAATGCAATAGAAATGTATAACTATGCTTCACAGTGTTGTAGGGATATGGGTATGATACCATACTATATGTACAGGCAGAAAAACATGGTAAGTCCTTTAGAGAATGTTGGATATAGTAAAGTTGGCAAAGAATGTATTTACAATATCCAAATGATAGCTGAAAATATTTCAATTTTATCATTAGGGGCAGATGCAATAACTAAGATAATTTATGAGGATGAAAACAGAATAGAAAGATATGCAAATGTTAAAGACGTAAGGGAATATGTTAATAGAATTGATGAGATGATAGATAAAAAGATAAATGTTTTGACTGACTTTATACAAAAATAAAGTAAATTTTAAAAACTAGGTATATATAAACTTAAATACAACTTAGTGAAAAACCTAGGTGGTTTTAAAATTGAAATTTATAAAAAGCCTCCTAGGTTTTTTATTACATAAAACAAAAGAGAATGTATTTACAAAATAACCATATAATGTATAATGGAAATATGGGTTGGAGGTGATATAATGTATGGACCGTTTGCATTGTTTGCATTGGTATTTTGTTTAGCTATTTTAATTTTAGGGGTTTATGTTACAATATTAACAATTAGATTTTTATTAAGGGGAATTGAAGCTTTTGAACTATACATAAGAAAAAATAAATGATAAATTAGCACAGCTCTTCTGTGCTAATTTTATATAAAGGAGGGATTAGATGAATGCTGCTATAATTTTTTTATTGGTTACAATTATAGTTTTGCAAATTGTAATAATTTTAAAATCTAATAAAAATGTAGAATTAGAAAAACCAATTAAAAGTGTAATTGATTCTTCAGAACAAAGGTTAACAAATTTAATAAAAGATGAAATGACAAGGAACAGAGAGGAAAATAATAAGAACTTCTATCAGAACAGACATGAAATTTCGCAGAATATAAAAAGCATGTCTGATAGTTTAAGTCAGCAGGTTATAAATTTAGGAAATTTACAGAGTAAACAATTAGAAATGGTAAGTAATACGCTATTAGATTTATTAAAAAACAATTCGGAAGGATTAGATAAAATTAGGCAGAGTGTAGAAGATAAACTTACACAAATTCAAAATGATAATAATAAAAAGCTAGAAGAGATGAGGGCAACTGTTGATGAAAAGCTTCATTCTACACTTGAAAAAAGATTAGGGCAGTCTTTCCAAAATATAAGCGAAAGGCTTGAAGCATTGTATAAACAGCTGGGGGAAATGCAAAGTTTAACAAGTGGTGTTAATGATTTAAAAAGAGCACTGACAAATGTTAAAACAAGAGGTATTTGGGGTGAAGTTTATTTAGCTAATATTATTTCTGATATATTAACTAAGGAACAGTATGATGAAAATGTTGCAACAAAAAAGGGAAGTCAAGACAGAGTTGAGTTTGCTGTGAAACTTCCTGGTAAAGATGATATAAATAGATATGTATATTTACCAATAGATGCAAAGTTTCCTCAGGAGGACTATCAAAGGCTTCTTGATGCTCAAGAGGAAGGTAATAAAGATGCGGTTGATGTTGCAAGAAAACAATTGGAAAATAGAATTAAACAGGAAGCAAAGAATATATTTGAAAAATACATAGATCCACCAAATACAACTGACTTTGCAATCATGTTCTTGCCTACAGAGAGCTTATTTGCAGAAGTAGTTAGAAATGTAGGGCTTATAGAAATGCTTCAAAGGGAATATAAAGTGATAGTAACTGGTCCAACGACTATATCAGCTCTTTTAAACAGTTTACAAATGGGATTTAGAACGCTTGCAATTGAAAAGAGATCAAGTGAAGTATGGGCTCTTCTTGGAGCAGTAAAAACTGAATTTACTAAATTTGGAGAGATACTAGAAAAGACACAAAAGAAACTTCAAGAGGCAAGTAACACAATTGAAAATGCAGCAAAAAAGACTAGAACAATTGAGAGAAAACTAAAAACAGTTCAAGAACTTCCAGTTGAGGAAAGTGAGAAGATGTTAATAGACGATGAGAGGTAGAAGACCTTTTATAACTATGGTACATATTTTTAAGACCGTATTAAAAAAAGCCCCATGTAATGAAATAAATCATTACATGGGGCAAAAATATGATGAAATTCTATTTAAATAATATCTTGTATCCATCCCCACCCCTATAGGATACATCGCCCACTTTGTATAGGGAAAGAGATAATTTGTACTCTCCCCTCCTGTTAAACAATTCATAAATAAAAACCTCTTTTGGTTCTTGTTTATTATTTTTTTTAACTATAAAATATTCTCCTTTTTTCTTTAAGTTTTTAAATAGATACATATTGCATCTATTTATATATCTACATTAATATATATGAAAGGAAAAATATCAATATTACTAAAAATTTAACTAAATTATTGTTTATCTTACATATTACTTGACAGGATATTTTAGTATTTGTATAATAAAGCTAAAATTTATATATAAAGACTATGAAGGGGAAGAGTAGTTTCCAAACACTTTACAGGGAGAAACTGCCATAGATTGAGAGCAGTTTTAAAGTTAAGGGAAATGAAGGACACCCTGGAGTTTGTACCTGAATTAAGTAGGGCTACACGCTATCAGCGTTATAGATTTAAGTGGGCTATGCCAATTAGGGTGGCACCGCGGGAAATATACCCGTCCCTTACTTTAGGGGCGGTTTCTTTTTTGATATTAAAAAAGGAGGGATATTATGCTTATTACTAAGGCACCAAAGGGAACTAAGGATGTTTTACCAAAAGATGTATACAAGTGGCAATACATTGAACAAAAGGTAAGAGAGGTTTGTTCTTATTTTGGTTTTACAGAAATTAGAACACCTACATTTGAACATACAGAACTTGTACAAAGAGGAGTTGGAGAAACAACAGATATATTCCAAAAAGAAATGTACACTTTTCTAGATAAAGCAGGTAGAAGTATAACATTAAAACCTGAGGGAACAGCTCCAGCTGCAAGAGCATATTTAGAAAATAATCTTTATGCAGATGTTCAACCAACAAAACTATTTTATATAACTCCTGTTTTTAGATATGAAAATGTTCAAGCAGGAAGATTAAGAGAACACCATCAATTTGGTGTTGAGCTATTTGGTTCTAAGGAAGCTACAGCAGATGCAGAAGTAATATCTTTAGCCTTTACCTTCTTTAATTCTCTTGGACTTGATGAGCTGAAGGTAAATATTAACAATATAGGTTGTCCAGACTGTAGACCTAATTATAATAATGCATTAAAAGAATACCTAAAGGCAAATTTTGATGAATTATGCCCTGTATGTAAGGATAGATATGAAAGAAACCCTCTTAGAGTATTAGACTGTAAAAATGATAAGTGTAAAAAGATTGCAGAAGGTGCTCCAGTAGTCATAGATTACATTTGTGATGAATGTAAAAATCATTTTGAAGAGTTAAAAGCAGAACTAGATGCATTAGGAATTAGCTATGTAGTTGATCCTTATATAGTTAGAGGATTAGATTATTATACAAAAACAGTTTTTGAAATAATATCTGAAGACATTGGAGCAAAGAGCACAGTTTGTGGTGGAGGAAGATATGACAATTTAATTGAAGAGATAGGTGGTCCAAAGACACCAGCAGTAGGTTTTGGACTTGGAATAGAGAGACTGCTACTTATGTTAGAGTCAAAGGGAATTGAGATACCTAATAACAAAAGGAAGCTTGTGTACATAGCAAGTCTAGGAGAAAGAGCCAAAAGGGAAGCTTCAAAGATTGCATTTAATTTAAGAAGAGAAGGTATAAGCGTAGAAAAGGATATAATGAATAGAAGTCTAAAGGCACAAATGAAATATGCAAATAAGATAGGTGCTGATTATGTAATAATTATTGGAGATGAAGAATTAGACAAAGGTGTAGCAAAAATTAAAGATATGGCTACAGGACAAGAGAGAGAAATATTAATAACTGATATTAAGTCAAGTTTATAATAACAAGGAGGGAATAAAATGGCAGAAGCGTTAAATGGTCTAAAAAGAACCTGCATGTGTGGTGAAGTTTTTGAAGATAAGGTAGGTAGCAGAGTAACTGTAATGGGTTGGGTTCAAAGAAGAAGAGACTTGGGCGGATTAATATTTGTTGATTTAAGAGATAGAACAGGAATCGTTCAAGTTGTATTTGGAGATGAGATTAATAAGGAGGCATTTGAAAAGGCACATTCAATAAGAAGTGAATATGTTTTAGCTGTAACAGGAGAAGTAGTTTTAAGAGAATCACCAAATCCTAATATGCCAACAGGTAAGGTTGAAATTAAGGCAGAACAATTAAAAATACTATCTGAATCAGAAACACCACCAATATATATAAAAGAAAATCTTGATGCATCAGAGGCAATAAGATTAAAGTATAGATATTTAGATTTAAGAAGGCCAGATCTTCAAAGAAATTTAATGATAAGACATAGGGCTGCAAAGGTTGTTCGTGATTTCTTTGATGAAAATGGTTTTCTTGAAATTGAAACTCCATTTTTAACAAAGAGTACTCCAGAGGGTGCAAGAGATTATCTTGTTCCAAGTAGAAATTTTCCAGGAAAATTTTATGCTCTTCCACAATCTCCACAGATTTTTAAACAGCTTCTAATGATATCGGGATTTGATAGATACTTCCAAATAGTAAAATGCTTTAGAGATGAGGATTTAAGAGCAAATAGACAGCCAGAATTTACACAAATAGACGTAGAAATGTCTTTTGTAGATGTTGATGATGTTATATCTTTAAATGAAAAGTTAATTCAAAGATTATTCAAAGAGATAAAAGGTATTGATATAGAGATACCATTTATAAGAATGCCATACAGAGAAGCAATGGAAAGATACGGCTCAGATAAGCCAGATATTAGATTTGGAATGGAACTTAAGGATTTAACAGATATTGTTAGTGATTCAGAATTTAAAGTATTTAAGGACACAGTTGCTTCAGGTGGGCATGTTAGAGCTATAAATGCTGAAGGATGTGCAGATTTTGGAAGAAAGGAAATAGACAGACTAACAGAGTTTGTTAAAACATATGGTGCTAAAGGCCTTGCATGGATAGCGTTAAAGGAAGGAGAAATAAAGTCTCAAATTGCAAAGTTCTTAAAAGAAGAAGAAATCAAAGCTATTATTGAAAGAACAGAGGCTAAAGAGGGAGACTTAATATTAATTGTAGCTGATAAGCCAAAGGTGGTATTTGCATCACTTGGTGCATTAAGACTAGAACTAGCTAGAAAGCTAGGATTAATAGGACCAAATAATAAAGAATATAAATTCCTTTGGATTACTGAGTTCCCACTGCTTGAATATGATGAAGAAGAAGGTAGATATGTAGCGGTACATCATCCATTTACATCACCTATGGATGAAGACATCGAACTTTTAGAAACTGATCCAGGTAAAGTAAGAGCAAAGGCATATGATATTGTATTAAATGGTGAAGAGATTGGTGGAGGAAGCATAAGAATTCATGATACAAAACTACAAGAAAGAATGTTCAAGGCACTTGGATTTACAATGGAGGATGCTTGGGATAGATTTGGTTTCCTTCTAGAAGCATTTAAATATGGTCCACCTCCACATGGTGGAATTGCATACGGCTTTGATAGATTGATTATGTTCCTTGCCGAAACAGATAATATTAAGGACGTTATTGCATTCCCTAAAAATCAAAATGCTGCGTGTCCTTTATCAAATGCACCAAATGTTGTTGAAAAGAAACAGCTTGATGAGTTAGGAATACAAATAATAGAAAATGAAAGATAAAAATGCAACATAGCCTAAAAGTGTTGATTGATAAAAATAAAAAATGATGATATATTATATTTACCGACAGGAAAGCAAATGAAGTTTACAAATATAAAATTGTGTTGTATAATACAGTTAAAATAATTGAATACAGCCTGCCGTATGCGTGAGGATGGATTAAGTATTGAGCCAACACCAACGAAAAGGGAGTCTGGACTCCTGAAGTGGATTGCAGGCCTGCACAATTGTAGCAGGAAGCGTGAAACTTTGGGGAGGACACCCACCTGCCGAGAGCAGGTTCAATCTATCCATCCAGCGGTACGGTGGGTTTTTTCTTATGCTAAGGAGGTAAAATATGTTAGGACCATTCCAGAGAACAGAACTACTTATAGGACAGGAAGCAGTAGAAAAACTGAAAAAAAGTAAGGTAGCAGTGTTTGGTGTTGGAGGGGTAGGGTCCTTTGCAGTAGAGGCACTAGCAAGATGTGCGGTTGGAACTTTAGTTCTTGTGGATAAAGATGATGTATGTATTACAAATATTAATAGACAAATACATGCAACAATTAAAACTGTTGGAAAACCAAAGGTTGATGTAATGGCAGAGAGAATTAAAGATATAAATCCAGATTGTAATGTTATTACATATAAGGCGTTTTATAATAAAGAGACAGCAAATGAACTTTTAAAAGACGATTATGATTATGTAATAGATGCTATTGATACTGTATCATCTAAAATAGATCTTGTTGTAAGATGTAAAGAGAAAAACATACCTATAATAAGCAGTATGGGAGCAGGAAATAAATTAGATCCAACAAAATTTGAAGTTACTGATATTTATAAAACTTCTGTTTGTCCACTTGCTAAGGTTATGAGAACTGAACTTAAAAAACTAGGGGTTAAAGATTTAAAAGTTGTGTATTCAAAAGAGCAACCAATAAAGGTAAATGTAAATGAAAAGTTAAATCTAAGTCAACGAAAGCAGATACCGGCAAGCATATCATTTGTACCCTCTGTAGTTGGCCTGATAATAGCAGGCGAAGTCATAAAAGATTTAATAAAGAAGGAGTGAAAATATGAGTTGTACAAAGGAGGATTTAATAAAGAGGCTAAGAAGAATAGAAGGGCAAGTTAAAGGTATTGAAAAGATGATAGAAAACAATGCTGATTGTAGAGATATATTAGTACAAGTGGCAGCTGTTAAGGCAGCTATAACTAAGGTTGGAGCTTTGATTTTAGAAAACTATTCAAAATCTTGTATTTTAAGACCTGCAGATGAAAGGGTTTCTGAAGAAGAAATAGAAAACTTAATTGATACAATTGTTAAGTTTATTAAATAGTTAGCATAAATATATTAATGTAACTTCTATTTAATTTTATACTTGTAAAAAATGTCTGATAATTCTATAATTTTATTAGAAGATTTGTTTAAAGGAGAGGGTAAAATGAGTTTAGATCATGTAAAAAAAGTAGACCCTGAAGTATACGAGGCTATACTACAAGAGATGAAAAGACAACAAAATAAAATTGAGCTTATTGCATCAGAGAACTTTACTAGTAAAGCTGTGATGGAAGCACAGGGTTCTCAGCTTACAAATAAATATGCAGAAGGATATCCAGGAAGAAGATATTATGGTGGATGTGAATATGTTGATATAGTAGAAGACTTAGCAAGAGAAAGACTTAAGAAGTTATTTGGTGCAGAGCATGCTAATGTTCAACCACATTCCGGTTCACAGGCAAATATGGCAGTTTATCTATCAGTTCTAGAAATTGGGGACAAAGTATTAGGAATGAATTTATCCCATGGTGGACATCTAACTCATGGTAGTCCAGTAAATTTCTCAGGTAGATTATTTAATTTCATTTCATATGGAGTAAATGAAGACGGGTACATAGACTATGAAGAATTAAGAAAACTTGCACATAAAGAAAAGCCAAAGATGATTGTTGCAGGAGCAAGTGCTTATCCAAGAATAATTGATTTTAAAAAGATAAGAGAAATTTGTGATGAAGTTAATGCATACATGATGGTCGATATGGCTCATATAGCAGGACTTGTTGCTGCTGGACTTCATCCAAATCCAGTTGAATATGCAGATTTTGTTACAACAACTACTCATAAAACTCTTCGCGGCCCTAGAGGTGGAGCAATACTTTGTAAGGAGCAATATGCAAAGGTGATTGACAAAACTATATTTCCTGGAATTCAGGGAGGACCACTTGAACATGTAATTGCTGCAAAGGCGGTTTGTTTCAAAGAGGCTATGAGCGATGAGTTTAAAGAATATCAAAGGAAAGTAGTTGAAAATGCAAAACATCTTGCAAATGCATTAATGGAAAGAGGATTTAATTTGGTTTCAGGTGGAACAGACAACCATTTAATGCTTGTTGATTTAAGAAATAAAAATATAACAGGTAAAGAGGCTGAACATCTATTAGATGAGATCGGAATTACAGTTAATAAAAATACAATCCCATTTGATCCACAGGGACCAATGGTTACAAGTGGTATAAGAATAGGTACCCCTGCAGTTACAACTAGAGGCTTTGGAAAAGAAGAAATGATAGCTATAGCAGATATAATATCATGGACTATTGAAAACAGAGAAAAGGGATTAACTCCAGCTAGAGAAAGGGTAAAGGCTCTTTGTGAAAAGTTTCCACTATATGCTGAAAAATAATTAATGGGCTTTCAAAAGCCCATTAATTATTTAGATAGGGGGATTAAAAATGGACTTTAATGAAAAACTTCTAGAAATAATATTAAATAATATAGACGAAGGAATACATGTAGTTGACAATCAAGGAAATACAATAATTTATAACAAGGCTATGGAACAGATTGAGGGGTTTAGAGCTGATGAAGTAGTAGGAAAAAATTTGATTGATCTTTTTCCAAATCTAAATGAAAGCACTAGTACTCTTTTGACATCCCTTAAAACTCAGCAGTCTATTGTAGAAAGATACCAAACATATCTGAATAAGAAGGGGTTTAATATAACTACTGTTAATACAACTGTTCCAGTAATAGTGGATGGGAATATTTTAGGTGCAATTGAAATATCAAAAAACTTTACAAAAATAAAGGAGTTATATGACAGGATTCTTGAGCTGAGAAATAATAAAGACAATTTTAATGAAAAAAAAGAATTTAGTGATATCATTGGAGGTAGTGCAGAATTTTTAAAGACGATTGAGCTTGCTAAAAAGGCTAGCAAGACGAATTCAACTGTTCTTATTATTGGTGAAACAGGTACAGGAAAAGAGGTTATAGCTAGATGTATACATTATTCTAGCTCAAGAAGTGATAAACCATTTGTAGCTGTAAACTGTGCAGCACTTCCTGAAAGTTTACTTGAGGGAATATTATTTGGTACTGTAAAGGGAAGTTTTACTGGTGCTATTAATAGACCAGGCTTATTTGAACAGGCAGATGGAGGTACTCTATTATTAGATGAGATAAACTCAATGCCTGTTAATCTTCAAGCAAAATTACTAAGAGTTTTGCAGGAAGGTTATATTCGAAGAGTTGGGGATGTTAAGGACATACCCATTGATGTTAGAATTATTGCCACAACAAATGAGGATCCATATACTGCTATATTGGAAGGAAAGCTAAGAAAGGATTTATATTATAGATTAAGTGTAGTAAATATAAAAATCCCACCACTTAGGGAAAGAAAAGAGGATATACCTATATTTGTTAATGAATTTATAAAAAAATATAATGCTGAATTAATAAAAGAAGTTTGGGAAGTAGCCGATGAAGTTTATGATGGATTTATGAGTTATGATTGGCCTGGGAATGTTAGAGAGTTAAAAAACTATATCGAGGGTGCAATGAATATGGTAACGGGACATATATTGAGAATGGAACATTTTGCACCTAATGTACAGGAAGTTTTATTTAAAAGGTTTAATACATCGTTACATGATATTAAATATAATTTTGAAATACCACTAGATGAATATTTAGATAATATAGAAAGAAATATTATACAAGCAGCTATGGAAAAAAGTAATTATAATGTAACTAAAGCAGCTAAAATGCTTCAAATTAAAAGACAGACACTGCAACATAAGTTAAATAAGTATGGTATAAATAAATAGATAACATTTTTCGGCAAGTCCTGTGCAAATATTTTTGCACAGGACTCTTTTTTGTTAAATACTAAAACTTTATTAAGTGCAAAAATATTTGCAACCCTAAATTAATAATTAGAAAAGAGTGAATATTTAAAACATACAGAAACTTGAGATTTTATAAATATTAATATTGTTAATTTTTATTCAAAAAATAAGGTATTAAACTTTGGCACGATTTTTGCTCTATATTATAAAAAAACAATAGGGAGGAGATTTTAAATGGACAAAATTAAAGTAATTCAATGGGGCGTAGGAAACATGGGAAGTGGTATGGTAAAAATGATTTTAGATAAGGAGGGTATTGAGGTAGTTGGAGCAATTGACAGAAAAGAAAACGAAGGAAAGGATTTAGGGGAACATATTGGTCTTGGCAGAAAACTTGGCATAACAATATCAGCTGATCCAGAAAAAGTTCTAAGTGAAACAAAGGCAGATGTAGTTTTACTTGCTATAGATTCATTTGTAAAGGGTGTAGAAAAGCAAATTAAACTAATTTGTAGCCATAAGATGAACTGTATAACAATTGCAGAAGAAATGGCTTATCCATTTATGGCAGAACCAGAGTTATCAAAGGAAATAGACGAAATAGCAAAGGCAAATGGAGTTACTGTACTTGGTACAGGTGTAAATCCAGGATTTGTTCTTGATACATTAATAATAACACTAAGTGCAGTATGTAGAAGTGTAAAGAAGATAAGAGCAGCAAGAATTAATGACCTATCACCTTTTGGAAAGACTGTTATGAGAGAACAAGGAGTAGGACTTACAGTAGAAGAGTTTAAGAAGGGAATTGAAGATGGCTCAGTTTATGGACACGTTGGATTTGAAGAATCAATTCCAATGATTGCAGATGCACTAGGAATTGAAATAGATGAAGTAAAACAAACAAAGGAACCAATTATATCAAATACTCATAGAGAAACAAAAGACGTTGTTGTTGAACCTGGAATGGTTTGCGGTTGCAACCACTGTGGATATGGCTTAAAGAATGGAGAAGTTGTAATTGCATTAGAACATCCACAACAAATTCATCCAGAAATTGAAAATATAGAAACAGGAGATTATATCTGGATTGAAGGAGATCCAAATATCAGCCTATGCATAAAGCCTGAAATTCCAGGAGGAATAGGAACAATTGCAACAGCAGTAAATATGATACCACACGTTTTAAATGCTAAACCAGGACTAGTTACAATGAAGGATCTTCCATTACCACATGCAATTATGAATGACTTTAGAATGCATCTTAATAAATAGAGGTGAGAAGCTTGGAAATTGTTAAAAAGGGCACTTATGTGCAGGTACATCAAATTGTTTTAAACGTAGGGGAAAGAGCAGCTAATCTACCAGAGGAAACTCAAAAGGTACCACTTGAAATGTGGGTTAAAGGATATTTAAATCATGATGCAAAATTAGGAGATGAAGTTGAAATAACAACCCTTACAAACAGAGTTGTTAAAGGTAAATTGGTTGAAGTAAACCCATGTTATAAACATGATTTTGGAAAGTTTGTACCTGAAATATTAAAGATTGGCCAAGATTTAAGAAGAATGTTAAAGGACGGTGAATAATGTGGCAGATTACAGCTATAATGCCGTCATGGCTAGGAAAAATGAAATAATGAAAAAGGCAGTTGGTATAGATTATTCTAAGTTCCAAACATCAACAATTGCCTTCGATTATGAAAAGATGATGAGGGAAACTGGATATACACTTCAAGAAGTTCAAGAAATTCAAAGAAGTGTAGGAGTTGGTAATACACCTCTTTTGGAATTAAAAAATTTAACCGCTTTGGTTAGAAAAATTTCTCCAAAGGGTAAAGGAGCAAGAATATTCTTAAAGGATGAGGCATGCAATCCATCTGGTAGTTTTAAGGATAGAAGAGCAGCTGTTTCTGTATACCATGCCAAGAAACTAGGATATAAGGGTGTAGTTGCAGCAACAAGTGGAAATTATGGTGCTGCAGTTGCATCACAAGCCGCAATGAGAAATTTAGACTGTATAATTGTTCAAGAATGTTATGATTCAAGAAAAGTTGGACAACCAGAAATATTAGAAAAGCAAAGAAAATGTGAATGCTATGGAGCAGAGGTTGTACAACTTACTGTAGGACCAGAACTATTTTATACATTTTTAAGAATTCTTGAAGAAACAGGTTATTTTAATGCTTCACTCTATTCACCATATGGAATTGCAGGAGTTGAAACATTAGGTTATGAGGTTGCAATGCAGTGCAGAGAGCAAATAGGTAAGGATCCAGATGTTGTTGTAATAACACATGCTGGAGGAGGTAATGTTACAGGAACAGCAAGAGGACTAATTAAAGCTGGAGCAGTAAATACGAAGGTAGTAGGTGCAAGTGTAGATTTAACTGGTCTACATATGGCATCAGATAAAGACTTTAATAGAAAATCCTTTACAACTGGTCATACAGGATTTGGTATTCCGTTTGCTACATGGCCAGACAGATCAGATGTACCAAGGAGTGCAGCAAGACCATTAAGATACTTAGATAGATACGTAACCATAAAGCAAGGTGAAGTATTCTATATTACAGAAGCATTGGCACAACTTGAGGGACTTGAAAGAGGACCTGCAGGTAATACTTCACTTACAGCAGCCTTTTATTTAGCACAAGAGATGGATGAAGATCAAATTATAGTTGTACAAGAAACTGAATATACAGGTGCTGGTAAGCATCATATGGCTCAATTATCCTTTGCAAAGGAAAATGGAATAGAAGTTAAATTTGGTAATCCTGAGGATGAAAGAGCAGGTACAAACATAATTCTTCCAGAACATCCATCTTTAATTAGAGCTAGGGATGTAGACTTAATAAAGCTTAAAAAATCATATATAAAGAACTGCATTGAAAATTATAAAGTCGATGAAATAACTGAAAAGGATGCAGAATTCTTAGCAGAAGATACAAAACTTACTTTAGAAGAAGTTAAGAATATTCTATCTGAAATTAATGTAAAGGTAGTTAAATAAGGAGGGGTAAAAATGGCAGTAAAGAGACCAGATGATTTTGAAATAAGAAGACAGCATTTAAAAGATTTATCAGATGAAGAACTAGAAAAAAGATTTTGGCAATTAGCAGAAGAAATAGTTAAACCTTTAGTAGAGCTTGCGTATACTCATACATCACCAGCAGTTGAAAGATCAGTACTTTTAAGAATGGGATTTTCAAGCATAGAAGCAAAGGCAATTGTTGAAGGAGTTCAAAACTTAGGACTTTTAGGCAAGGGAGCAGGAAATGTAGTTTATAGACTTGCAAAGAAAAAGAACATTCCTATAAGAGAAGCAGGACTTTTACTTGTTGAAGGAAAAGCATGGGATGAAGTACCAGGATTATTCTAAAAGGGGGGCAAAATATGTTAGAGAAGAATGAAAAGTTAAACATAGAAGAAATTTTAAAGGATCTTGAAAACTACAGACCAAAGAGAAGAGGATGGCATTGGAGAGAAGAACAAGGTAAGCAAGTATATGGAGAGTTTGAATATCATCAAGCATCAAAACCACTTAAGAATAGCTGTCCACTACCAGCAGCAAAAAGTTTTGGATATATAGATCCTCAACCAGATTGTGTAATCACAACAGAAATTGCTTCAGGAAGATTTGAAGATGATATTAGAAGAATGAGAATGGCTGCATGGCATGGTGCAGACCATATAATGGTTATAAGAACAGCTGGACAAAGCCACTATGACGGACTTATAGAAGGTACTCCTGAAGGTGTAGGAGGAGTTCCAATATCAAGAAAACAAGTTAGAGCTACTAGAAAGGCTCTAGATATAATTGAAGAAGAAGTTGGAAGACCAATAAACTTCCACTCATATGTATCAGGTGTAGCAGGTCCAGATATTGCAGTTATGTTTGCTGAAGAAGGAGTAAATGGAGCACACCAAGACCCTCAATATAATGTTCTTTATAGAAATATAAATATGGTTAGATCCTTTGTTGATGCAGCAGTAGCAAAGAAAATAATGGCTTTTGCTGACATGGTTCAAATAGATGGTGCTCACAATGCTAATGCTACAGCTATGAAGGGCTGGAAGGTAATGCCTGAGCTTATGGTACAACATGCTTTAAACTGTGCTTATTCTAGAATGGTAGGAATGAAACCACAAAATATAGCACTTTCTACAGTTCCACCAACAGCACCACCAGCACCATGTTTAAGAATAGACTTACCATATGCAGTAGCATTAAGAGAGCTATTTAAAGATTACAAGATGAGAGCACAAATGAATACAAAGTACATGGAAAGCTGTACAAGAGAAGCTACAGTAACACATGTATTAAACCTACTAATTTCAAGATTAACAAGAGCAGATATACAATCAACAATTACTCCAGATGAAGGTAGAAACGTTCCATGGCATTATAATAACATTCATGCAATAAATACTGCAAAACAAGCACTAATAGGTATGGATGGGCTTCTTGAAATGGTTGAATTAAAGAAGGATGGATATTTAAGAGAAAAGGTTAGAGAATTAAAGGAAAGAGCAGTTCTATTTATGGAAGAAATACTTGAAGTTGGTGGATACTTTAAGGCTGTTGAAATGGGATTCTTTGTAGATTCAGGTATGTATCCAGAAAGAAATGGAGACGGTATTGCAAGACAAATAAATGGAGGTATAGGAGCAGGAACAGTTGTTGAAAGAGACAAGGATTATATGGCACCAGTATGCGAACATTTTGGTTATAACAACCTTCCTGAAGGAATTGAAAAGGCATGTGAACTAATTGACGGTTGTACATTCTGTAAGCCAGAAAAGATAGTATTTATAGATGAACTTGATGAAAATGACAATGTAAACAGAAGATTAAAGGAAACAGAAAATTTAAGACATTCAACAGAAATTAAGCCAGAAGTTGAATGGTGTGGAGATGGTATTGTATCAACAACAATCTTCTTACCTGTAGAAGAAAGAGTTGCAGAATTTGCTGCTATGGAAATAGGTAAGAAAATGGGATTAGAAGATGTAATAGTTATCCATAAACAAGTAATGCAACCTGCAGAAGGAACACTTGTAGAAATCAAAGGTAGAGTACCATTTACTATTGATGTATCAAAACTTGAGATTCCAAAGAAACCAGATGTTTTATCAGATGAAGAAATAAGAAAGGAAATAGAAAGAAAGCCAATGAAGGTTGTTGCTGCAACTGTTGGAGAAGATGAACACTCAGTAGGATTAAGAGAAGTTATCGATATTAAGCATGGTGGAATAGAAAAATACGGTATTGAATGTCTATATCTTGGAACATCATGCCCAGTAGAAAAGCTTGTTGATGCAGCAATAGAATATAATGCAGATGCAATACTTGCTAGTACAATAATTACACATAACGATGTTCATATTAAGAACATGAAGAAGATTCATGAATTATGTATTGAAAAGGGTGTAAGAGACAAACTTATCCTTTGTGCAGGTGGAACTCAAGTAACAGATGAAATAGCAAAATCAGCGGGAATGGATGCAGGATTTGGACGTGGTACAAAGGGTAATGATGTTGCTTCATTCTTAGTAAAGAGAAGAAGGGAAATGGAGAATTATGAAGGTTGATGTTTTAGTTGCCGAAATTGGCAGCACTACTACAGTAGTTAATGCTTTTAATTTAAAGGATGCAGAATTTATAGGTCAGGGACAAGGACCAACTACTGTTTTAGACGGAGATGTAACAATAGGACTTAATATGGCACTTGAGGATCTAAAAAAGAATATAGGGGTTAACACCATTGAATATAACGATTTTTTAGCAACAAGCAGTGCGGCTGGAGGACTTAGGATGACTGTGCACGGCCTTGTATTTGATATGACTGCAAGGGCAGCAAGGGAGGCTGCCCTTGGGGCCGGTGCCATAATTAAAATGGTTACAGCAGGAAAGTTGAGACGTTCGGATTTAAATAAGATAAAAGAGATAAAACCAAATATTATTTTGGTTGCGGGCGGTCTTGATTATGGAGAAAGGGATACTGCACTTTATAATGCAGAAGAGATTGCAAAATTAAAACTCAATGTTCCTGTAATCTATGCGGGAAATATAGAAAACCATGAAGATGTGAAATTAATATTTGAAGAGTACGGTCAAAAACTATATATTGTTGATAATGTATATCCTAGAGTAGATGAATTAAATGTTGAACCTACAAGAAAAGTAATTCAAAGTGCATTTGAAGAACATATAACTGGTGCTCCAGGAATGCAAAAAGTTAGACAGATGGTAAACGGTCCTATAATTCCTACTCCAGGAGCAGTTATGGAGTGTGCAATACTTCTTAAAAAAGAGATAGGCGATTTAATGGTAATAGACGTTGGTGGTGCAACAACGGATGTTCATTCAGTTACAGAGGGCAGCGATGAAATACAGCGAATAATGATAAGCCCAGAGCCAGTTGCAAAAAGAACTGTTGAAGGTGATTTGGGGGTATATGTAAATTTACCTCATATAGTAGAAAAAATAGGATTAGAAAATGTTAAAAAAGTTTTTGATGATGCGGAAGAGTTAATAGCTAACAGAAAACCAATACCACAAACCGAAAGGGAAATACAATTTATTGAATACATGACTCAAGAAGCTGTTTTAACAGCAGTAAGACGCCATGTAGGTTCAATTAGATATATATATGGTCCAAGTGGCAAAAAAACAGTTGCTGAGGGCAAGGATTTAACAAATGTTAAGTGGATAATAGGAACAGGTGGTGCACTAACAAGACTTCCAAAAAGAGTTGAAATAATGAAAAAGATTCCACAGGACAACACGGGTGGAATGTTCCTATATCCAAAGGACGGTATTGAGGTATTGGTTGATAATTACTATATAATGGCTTCATTAGGAGTTCTTTCAAAAAGATATGAAGAGGCAGCATTAAAGATTTTAAAGAAGAGCCTAGGAATATAGGGGGGATACAGTGTACCCAGAAGTAGTTATAAAAATAGATAAGTATAAGAGTAATATTAAGAGTTTAGTTGAAAGATGTAGTGGTGCTAATGTAAAGGTGTGGATAGTTACAAAAAGTTTTTGTGCACATCCACATATTGTCTCAAATCTAATCGATTGTGGTATTGATGGTTTGGCAGATTCAAGAATACAAAATCTAAAAAAGATGAAGGATTTGAACATAAAGAAGATTTTATTAAGAATACCAATGTTAAATGAAGTAGATGATGTAATAGAATATGCTGACTATAGTTTAAATTCAGAAATTGAGACTATATATGCTTTAGGAGAAAGAGCAAGAAAAAAGGGCAAAAAACACAATATAATTATTATGCTTGATATGGGAGACTTAAGAGAGGGAGTTTGGCCTGATGATGTTGATGACTTTATTAATAAGGTATTAAAAATTGAAGGAGTTGAAATAAAGGGCTTTGGAACCAACCTTACATGCTATGGTGGAGTAATACCTGATGAAAATAATTTAGGTAGGTTGGTAAAGATTGCAAAGGAAATGGCAGAAAAATATAAATTAGATTTAGAATATATATCAGGTGGAAACTCCAGCAGCTACTATCTGCTTGAAGATGGAAAATTGCCTGTTGGAATTAACAATTTAAGGCTTGGTGAAATTGCAATTCTTGGAAGAGAAACAGCGTTTGGAAAGAGAATAGATATGCTTCATGATGATGCCTTTATTTTAAGGGCTCAAATTGTTGAAATTAAAAACAAGCCTTCAGTTCCTATTGGCAATATAGGTATGGATGCTTTTGGTAACAAACCATATTATGAGGATAGAGGAATAATAAAAAGAGCGATAATTGCAATAGGAAGACAGGACATAAATCCTGATGGATTAATTCCTCTAGATCCTAATATAGATATCTTAGGTGCAAGTTCTGATCATACAATACTTGATGTTACAAAGTCCGAAAGAGACTATAAAGTAGGGGATGTTATTGAATTTAAAATGGACTATGGTAGTCTACTCAAGGCTATGACATCAGAATATGTAGATAAAGTGGTTGTGTGAGATAAACTGTCACAAAACAGTATTCTGTTTTGTGACAGTTTTTTATTTAGTTATACATATTTAAATATTAAAAGATTATAATTAAATTAAGAAGAAAATATGGAGGGGATGGGTTTGAGTATAAAAAAATTATATTTAGAGTTAACTAATAAATGTAATTTAAACTGCAGAATTTGCTATAGGCAGAGTTGGTCAGAGGTATTAATGGATATGGAAGAAGATGTTTTAACAAAAATATATGAAGATATACAAACAATTGATATATCTGAGATTGTTTTTGGGGGTATTGGAGAGCCTACATATTCAAAGAATATAAAGAAGGCATTAAGATTATTTGAACAGTATGATATAACACTCACCACCAATGGAACAATAATTGATAATGAATTGAAGGAATTGATAGCAAAAAATGTTAAAACACTAGTTGTGTCAATAGATGGATTAAACAAGGCCTATGAGGAAATAAGAGGATATGATTTAAATAAGGTATTAAGAAATATAAATGATATAATAGAAGCTAAAAAGAATTTAATAAATTCAAATTTATCATTAGTTATAGAATTTGTAGCTACCAAAAACAATATAGATGAAATTTTTAATGTAGCGGATTTATCAGCAAGTTTAGGTGCACAACAACTCATTGTTTCAAATATAATTCCTCAGACAGAAGAATATAAGGATTCTATTTTATATCATGAAGATTATGATAATAAAATGAAGGAACTATTTAATAAATTACGTATTTATTCCTTTAAAAAAGGGATAGATCTAATTCTTCCTAAATATAAGATTACAACCGAAAGGTATTGCCCTTTCATAGAGAGTAATTCAATTGTACTTGGTGTAGATGGGAATATATATCCATGCTATAGATTTTCTCATGAATTAAATGAATATATTTTAGGAAGGCATAAGAAAATATATAAATATTCTTTTGGAAATATTAAAAATACTAGTTTGTTAGATTTAGTAAACAGCAAGCAGTATCAATCATTTAAAAATACAATTTATAGTAATAGGTATCCATCTTGTTTTGATTGCGATTTTTTAGATGGTTGTAACATACCAGAGACAAATGATTATGATTGTTATCTTTTAAGCCCATCCTGTTCTGACTGCCTATGGAGTAGAAGAATAGCAATATGTCCTTAAAAAAGTGAGCAATAAGCAAAAATTTAATTAAATTTCAAATTTAATACATGGAAAAAAATTAAATAAATGATATAATGTAATAGTGTAAAAAATAAAATATAATATAAGATATTGGATTTGGGGTGTTACTAAATGGATAAGAGGCAAGTATCTGTAAAAAGAGTCATAGCACTAATTATAATTACAAACTTGATAACAGCTTCACTACTTATTTTTGCACCAATTCCTTTTATTGGTGGTAAGAAACTTGTAAGTAACGAAGAATATCAGTTTGTAAAAAAATTTAATAAATTAATATCAATTAAAACTATTTTAGAGAAAAAATATGTTGATAAGATTGATGAAGATAAACTAGTAGAGGGCGCAGTAAGAGGAATGGTTGATGGTATAGGAGATCCTTATACTGTATTTTTAAATCAAAAAGAATTTGAAGAACTGCTTACTCATACAAGAGGTTCATATGCAGGTGTTGGTTTATATGTTGGAGAAAAGGATGGCAAAATAATTGTTGTTGCGCCTATTGAAGATACGCCAGCCTATAGAGCAGGAATACAGTCAGGAGACTATATTTTAAAAGTAAATGATCAAGATGTTTCTGCTAAGGAAATGGATAAGGCTGTATCAATGATGAAGGGAAAAGAGGGTACTAAGGTTAAATTAACTATATATAGAGAAGGAAAAGGAACTTTAGAGTTTGAACTTACACGTGCAATTATTACAATTAAAACAGTAAAGAGTGATGTTATTGAAAATGACATAGGTTATATTAGAATTACTACTTTTGATGAACATACAGCAGATGCATTTAATAAAGCACTTGATAACCTATTAAGCAAAGGAATAAAAGGTTTAATAATTGATTTAAGGGATAATCCTGGAGGGCTTTTAGATCAGTGTACACAAATAGCAGATAGAATATTAGGAGAAGGAACAATCGTATATACAATAGATAATCAAGGTAAAAGGGAAGAATGGAAGTCAGATTCTAATAAACTAAACATACCTCTAGTGCTTTTAGTTAATGAGGGTTCAGCAAGTGCATCTGAAATTCTATCTGGTGCAGTTAGAGATTTTAAGGCTGGTACTTTAATTGGAACAAAGACATTTGGAAAGGGATTAGTTCAAGAAATTATATCACTTCCAAATAAAGAGGGATTAAAGGTTACAATTGCAAGATACTATACTCCTTCTGGAGAATGTATACAAGGTAAAGGAATAGAGCCTCATATTAAATTAGATTTGCCTCAAAAGGATAAGATAAAAGAGTTAAGTTATAAAGAAGATATACAGATACAAAAAGCCATAGAAGTTTTAAGAAACAAGTAATCAATTAAGCCCCCAAACCATTTTGGGGGCTATAAATCTAATTAATGATTGTGTTAAGTAAATATGAAAAAATAGCGTAGCTAGATGTATAATTACTCAAAATTACTCAGGTTTTTATTAAATTCTAAAAAATAATTTTTAATAACTAGGGAATTTATAAAAAATAGGCATGCCGAAGGCACCTACCAAAACTTAAAAATGTAGGTGTATGAAAAGATATGCTTTATTTTAAATTAAGCAGATAGAAGCCAATTATTCATTGCTTTTTCATCAACTAATATCCCAGCTACTTGTGCAGGGGTTAGATTGTTTAAAGAATAGTGAGGTCTTAAAAAATTATAATGGAAAATAAACATTGCTATCAGAGTGTTTGCACTTTCAAATGATTTAAATCCTCGCTTGCGCTTATACCAATCTTTAAATGTATCATTAAAAGCTTCTATCAGGTTGTTAGAGATATCATCCTTAAATGATTGTACTTTGATATGCTTAGAATTATTAAAAATAGTTTTAGCTGCAAGATTATATGAGTCTAGTCTGTCGGTTACAATAGCCGATGGACATCCAAATTTGCTTGCAGATTTAAACAAAGCAAAAGCTTGCGAAGCATCTCTTGATGCTGTTAAATTGAAACCTAAAACCATTCTGGTTTCTG
>NZ_HF952018.1:1154849-1159981 GCF_000430995.1 Thermobrachium celere DSM 8682 | reverse complement strand
CCATTTAAGTAATAAAGATTAAGTGCAGAAAGAATTAAAAACAAAGGAAATCTCATTCTTTTAAAGTCCATCTTTCCTTTAATTAATTCACAAGATGCAGATTGTATATTATTAGGTTTTGCGACATAAACAGAATGAGCACATTTTTTAGAGTTGCAAGTATAATGAGAGTAATACTCGTAATCATGGTGTAAATACATGCCATACCCACAAACAGGGCAACGAGGGTATCCTCTCAAAAGACTCTTTTTCTTGCCTGAACAATCTTCGAGAGTAAACTGACGTTTACAATTTCTACATTGATATTTCTGCTTACCAGCTTTATCTTTACCAAATCGATAGAGGTTATGACTGTGGCATCTTGGGCATGAAAGATTATTCATTAATTTGCACATAATTTCATCTCTCCTTCGGAGGTATTTTATTGTTGGCTATCTTTAAGATAACTCAAAGGGGAGATGAAATTCAAATATCATATAACTTAACAAAACTTAATTAATTATATGGAGGGTTTGTATGATATTAAGGCTTATTTGGGAATCAATTAGACAGTATGCACAGGTTGTTTTATCTTTTTTACTTGAACCTGTATTTTGGATTATGTTTTTTGTTCTGTTCTTTCAATATAAAAAATTAGAGGAGATACAAAAAGATATATATGGAGTAGTTAAATATAAAAAGAAGGATATGATGGCATCTTCGTTACTTGCTGGTATTTTAGGTGGTATGGCTATAAGTATAGTCATAACTGTAGTAGGCATTACATTTGGAAAACTTGAGGGAGCTGTTTTTTTAATAATTTTCTCTTTAATTTTGCTTTTATTGTTTGATTCACACTTTATATGTCTATCTTATTCAGGAGGAATAGTAAGTTTAATAAGCTTATTGTTAGGATATATAAATACGAAAGGAATTATAAATATAAGTGAAATACCTATTTTGAGAAGTTTTTTAAATTTCGATATAACAGCTATACTTATATTAGTATCACTTCTGCATTTAGTGGAAGCATTGCTTATGTATTTTGATGGTGCAAGATATCCTGTTCCAATGTTTTTTAAGAAAAATGGTAGAATTGTTGGTGGATTCATATTAACAAGATTTTGGATTATTCCACTTATGATACTTATTTTATTATCTTTAACTCCAATAGGTGGAGATGTAATTCCAACACCAGATTGGTGGCCACTTATAAGACCAGATGGAATACCTATAAATGTTAATGATGCTGTATTTTCATTAACTCCTTTATTTGCAATTTTAGGGTATGGCGATTTTACAGTAAGTAAAATGCCAAAGCAAAAGGTAAAGGAATCGTCTTTAAGTTTATTTATATTTAGTGTAACATTGTTTGCATTAACAGTGCTTTCAATGAAGATATATGCATTTAAATATGTAGCAGCAATATTTTCTCCTGTTTTTCATGAATTAATTATTATATTAAATAGAAGAAAAGAGAGAATGTTAGAGTCTCTATGGGACTATAATTATGACGGAATAAAGATATTAGATGTAGTTCCTAATTCTCCAGCTGAAAAAATGGGTATAGAAACAGGAGATAAGATAATTTCAATAAATAACAGGAGAGTTAATACTATCTGTGATGCAAAGGTAATTTTAGATGAAGCTGAAAGATATTTATGGATTGATGTAGAAAAACTTGATGGAACTGTTAGAAGTTTAGAGTACTATAATTATCAAACAGATATTGGATCACTTGGAATAATTACAATTCCACAGGATGATGCGTACATTCCATTGATGGATTTAGATGATACAAGGGTGTTTAAAAGGAGATAAGTTTGAAGACTTGTCTCCTTTTATTTATAGATTTTTTATATTATAAATGTTACAATAATATTACAAAATAGTAAATATGAAGGGGATGAGGGACTTGGGGCATATAATAAGAGAATATTTTCCTGCACTTACCCATAGAAATTATAAACTATTTTGGAGTGGTCAAATTATATCATTAATTGGTACTTGGATGCAAAATGCAGCATTAAGTTGGTTAGTATATTCTATGACTAGAGATGGTTTTTTATCTGGATTTATGACAGCTGTTCAGTTTACACCTCTATTTGCTTTTTCTTTGTTTGCAGGCCTAATAATTGAAAGATTTCCAAAACGAAGGATACTAATTTTTACACAAAGTATGCTTTTACTAATAGCATTTATCTTTTATATTCTTATGTACTTTAATGCCATAACATATCCAGTAATTTTAGTATTATTATTTTTTGTTGGTACCATACAGGCACTAGATAATCCAACTCGCCAAGCTTTTGTTGTTGAGCTTGTTGAAGGGAAGGAGCATCTTTTAAACGCAATAGCCTTAAATTCAGCAGCCTTCAATTCTGCAAGGCTAATTGGTCCTGCTGTAGCAGGAAAAGTTATGGCAGACTATGGAGTAAGATGGTGTTTTTTATTAAATGCAGTTAGTTTTTTGGCTGTGCTAATAGGCCTGTTAATGATGAGGATGAAGGATGTGCCTTCAAAAGAAGAATTGAAAGATCCAAAAAAGGAGATTAAGGAAGGGCTTAAATATATAAAAACAAACCCCAAATTATTATATACAGTTGTATCTCTTGTAATAATCCCTACGTTCTGTATGAATTTTAATGTTTTAGTTCCTATTTATACTAAAGATTATCTATTATTGAAGGAAAAGGCATATGGTATACTTTTATCTTCCTTAGGTTTTGGTGCTTTGGTTGGTGCTATTTTTATAGCAGCAAAGGGAAACAAGCAAAGGGCAGTGTATTTTCAGATAATAGGGGCGTTAGGTTTATCAATATTTTTAATTATATTAGGTTTGATTAAAAGCTATAAATTATCAATCATCATTTTAATTCTTTTAGGGCTTTTTATGATATTTTTTAATACAACTTCAAATAGCATATTGCAGTTTAATTCTCCAGATGACATGAGAGGTAGGATAATGAGTGTATACTCATTAGTTTTTGGTGGACTAACTCCAGTAGGCAGTATTTATGCAGGAACATTGGCAAAGTATTTAGGTGCAAATAATGTATTTATAATAAGTGGAGTAATTGGTTTTATTGGTTTTCTAATACTATATACAAGAAGAGGTAAATTAATTAAATAAAAATTATCACTATATAAAGGAGTTATGAATAAAATATATAATCAAGAATTTCTTTAAGGTGATTTGATGCCACCTGCAGTACTTTATTATGTTAAATCTGGCGATACAATGTTTAATATTGCTAAAAAATTTGGTACAACTGTAGATAAAATTTTAAAGGCAAATATTTTGTGTAATCCAAACCTTATTTACCCTGGAGATGCTCTAATTATACCAATATCAAATGAAGACATACTACCACGGGCAGGGGGATTTCCGTATTATATTGTAAGACCAGGGGACAGCTTATTTTGTATTGCAAAAGAGTTTGGAACAACTATAGATGTACTTGTACAAAACAATAAAATAAGTAATCCTAATTTGATTTTTCCTGGGCAAGAGCTTCTTGTTATAGGTGAGAGGCCAGATGCTGCATATTTGAAAAATCAATGGGAAAATCTAGGGGGATGGACTTGTGATATTATTCCTCCTATAAGTATGTATGGAATTTACTATAGGGGAACCTTTGCATGGGAGGCATTAGGTGAAGAAGCAATACAATATCTGCTACCTCTACTTGAACATCCATGTTATATAGTAAGATTATATACCGTAATTGCTCTTGGAAGAGTTGCAAAGGACGGAAAAGTAGCAACACAGCTTAAAAAATTAAGCAATGATCCAGAACTTTCAGTGGGACAACTTGTACCATTAGCTTTAAGAAGGATAGCCTTAAATAAACAGGGAATTAGAAAAGTTCATTTAATTATTTCGCCAACTTATCTATATCAAGAACCTAATATGGAATCTTCACATATAACATTAAACTATGGTACAGAGGTTGTGGCATTAAGATGGAATATACCAAGTCCAACAGCAGAAGAGGGACCAAGGGGTGGAATACAGATGTATGATAGAGTAGTTGTTAGAGGAACTAACAAAGTTGGATTTATTCCTAGAGGTGGATTTGACGAGATAGCGGTAATATAAAAAATTGCGTAATTAAAGTAAATATTTTAGTATTAAAAAAAGACCTCTTTCTTGGTGAGTAAAAAGTATATCAAGAGGAGGTCTTTTTTATATAAAGCTAGGAGTTAATAACGAATTTTTTATGGCTACAATTAATAAATGGTCTAAAAAGTTCATTGCTGAATGAGAAGATGTTTTTCTCATCTGTTTCTAATTCAATAATATTAAAATATTTAATAAGTTTTGCGTGAAATTGAATTCTATCTTCTTTAATAAATTCTCTAGTAAAATTATTAACCTTTAGAAATAAATAAGTTGGCTTTAAGACCTTTTCTTGCTGATTTAAAATTATTTTGTTTGCTACTATGCTATATATTGTGTATGAAAATTTATCAAATTTTTTGGTGTTTTTAATAACATAAGCATCTACGAAAAATTTATTTTCTTTTTCATCCTTTTCTACTTCTATTATTTCTTTTGCTTTTATATATGTGCCTCCTTCTATGTCAATACTTCTAACATTTTTAATTTCACCTGCTACTTTAAAATTAGTATCAGGATTGTTAAATATTTTTTTTATAATTTCAATAGCCAAATTTTCTCTTACTACAAGAGGAAAATTAGTTATATTTCCTTCCCTGTCTTCATGCATAAGTTCAAATATATAAAATTTTTCATTTGTTGTGTTATTAATAAACTTAAATTGCAATATTAAATGCAACACCCCTGTGAAAAATCATGTAGAATAGGACTGACAATAGTCAAAATCAGCCTTAAGCCCATCTTAATAATAACAGGAGATGGAGTGCATGGGTTTGTCAAGGGCTGCGTAGCAGGCGGAGCTTTACCCTTGATAAACCACAAGCGACATCTATAATATTCAAAATATGGGATTAAGCAATCTTCGATAGTTCTTCATAAAAATATTTTTCTGGGGTTTTGTAATTTAGCAATTTACGTGGCAACCTATTCATCCAATTTTGAATCCTTTGAATTGTATCAAAAGATAAGTCTTTGATGCTTTTACCCTTAGGGATAAAACGACGTATAAGACCATTATGACGTTCATTAG
>NZ_HF952018.1:980928-1154402 GCF_000430995.1 Thermobrachium celere DSM 8682 | reverse complement strand
GGGTCATTTTTACAATAACCTACTACAGCATCGACGGACCATTTATCTTTAAGAATTTTTGTTTCTGCATACTTTATAAAAGCTTCGGCTGTAGCTATTTTAATTTTTGCTCCGCAATTTGAGCGATGATTTTCATATACAGCCTGACCTGTTTCAGGGAAATAACTTGTAAATGTAGATAAATCACTTTTAAGCTGTAAGGTAGTACCACGTTTAATTTCACGGGAGATAGTACTTGGACTACGTCCTAATTTTTTAGCAATATAGCGAATACTTTTACCTTCTTTTAGTAATGCATAAATTTCTCCACGCTCATAGCTATTTAGGTGTTTAAAAGAACGTACAGTTGTGTTAGAATTAATTTTATCAACCATAGTGAAAACCTCCTGTATGTTTGGATTTGACACCTATATCATACATGATTTTCACTATGGTTTTAATATTTTTTATCTGTTGCATTTAATTTTACAATGAACCTTGTGTTATTAATAAAATACTTATCACTTGAAATTATTCTTCCTGTAATATATCCATTACACACTTTCTTTTACCTCCCTACTATAATCGCTTAATAAGTTTGCTTTATAACAGATTCTGCACCATTTGTTAGTTATATCATCTAGTTGCGTAGTATATTGCAAGTCTATTGGGCATTTAGGAATATTTTTAGGCTCTCTCATCAGAATAGATTCTGTTATCTCATACATCTTCCTAGCCTTGTTTTTATGTTTTTCGTTAAGTTGAACTCTAAATCTATTTGCATAAGAATCGAAAATTAATAATCCGTTATAGAATTGTTCTTCATTTAAATATACATAGGCACAAAAGCAACCTGCTGGTTTAATGCGTTGAATAGGAATTGATATTCTATATTTTATTGGAAAAGACTTAAAATCTATTAACTCTTTTTTTATTTTTATTGGGTCAAACCCAGCCTGTTTAAAATAATACTCAAAATCTTCAGTAACAATAGTGTTAGTATCAATTTCAATATAGTTTTTATGGCTAGATATATCAATGTATACAGCAAAGGTAGATTTCTTTAAATTTAATGAAAAATTAAATAGATGTACAGGTTGAATTATAAAGTTATAACTACAAACATCATTTGTATATTCTTCATTTTTCTGCTCATCAATTATGCATTCTTGATTTTTATTATTTTTAGAGAATTTATCAAGATATTTTTTTATAATCGGTAACTGCATTTATATACCTCCTTAAATTTTTAATTATTTTTATTATATGAATTTACTTCCTTCTTATACCAAAAAATAATATATATTTACAGTAGAGCAAAACATAAAACAAATACTTTACTATAAGCTATTAACAAAAAAATAATTCCTCCTTCTTGATAAAATTTTAAATTATATCAAGAAGGAGGTTAGTATTTTGATTTTTCTTGTATATATATATTTACTATTAAAACAACATTATAGTTTAATAACACTTAATACTTCCTTTAGTTTATTAGCACCATCAAGATTTTGCTGAGATATCTCATTTACACCTTCAACTGCTGTGACAATATTTTGAGTCTTAGATGCAATATTTTCTGTTCCAACAGCACCTTCATTTACTGTTTTTGCAACATCAGTAATTGCACGAACAATTTCAGATACAGCTGCTGTTGCTTCACTAATTTGTATTTTTACGTCCTCCATATATTTGTATATAGTTTCAGCATCTACATTATACTGATCGCCAACAACTATAAAAGCATTATAGTCACTTGTAACTTTATTCTCTATAAACCCTAAAATTTCTTCACTACCTTTTGCAAGATTCTTTACTGAATTATTAACCATCTCAACAACCTTTTGAATATTAGCTGCAATCTTTGAAGATTCTTCAGCAAGCTTTCTAACTTCATCTGCAACTACAGCAAAACCTCTGCCTGCTTCTCCAGCACGTGCAGCTTCTATAGCAGCATTTAAAGCAAGTAGATTTGTTTGCGAAGTAATTGCTATTATTGTATTAGCAAGTTCATTTATTTGTTCAACTTTCTTTGATTCTTCAATTGCATTTTGTAGATCCTTCTTTACATTTTCATAAATATTTAGTGCATTTTCCTTTGATGTTTTTACTTCTGTATTTATCATTAATGCTCTTTCTTTTATTTCTTCAGTGTAGGTTGTAACTTTTTCAACCCTGTCTCTTATTTGTTCTACATTTGATAATATTGAATCTGCTGTGGCTGTTACTTCTTCAGTCGCAGCTGATGTTTCCTCCATGCCAGCTGCAAGTTCTTCTGTAGTTGCCATATTATCTTCTGCTTCTGATTTTAACATTTCAACTGTGCTTGATACTTTATGGGCATTTTCTTTAATAATGTCTGAAACGTTTATAATCTTTCCAACAATATCTCTAAGCTGAACTCTTAAATTAGCAACTGCATTTGCAATAAAACCTACTTCTCCTTTATATTTTAAAAGATCTTCATATTCTGTTTTATTTTCTAGTTCAAATCTAGATGTTTCATCAATTAGTTTTACAATTCTATTTAGCGGTTTAGTAATTCTATTTACAAATATATAAGCTAGGCTAACTGCAATTAAACCTAATATACTAAATATAAGAACAAGAGTTTTTATTAGAGATAAAATTGGAGCTACTGCTTCTTCTTCGTCAGCTGTTGTAACAACTATCCAGCCTGTTTTTTTAGAAAAATCATAAGCAGCTATCTTTTTAATTCCATTATATACATATTTAACTATATTTCTTTCAACTTTTTCGTTTGAATTCAATTTTTCAATTAAAGATTTAATTGATTCGTTTTCAACAGTTTTTCCTATTTTATTTTTATCCTTATGGTATATTAGTTTGCCTTTTGTATCAACAACATAGGTATAACCAGACTTTAATCCAGCTACCCCTTCATCCTTCAAAAATTTTGAAAAGCTGCTACATTTTACTGCATTAGCTACAAAACCTTTAATTTTACCATTTATTATTACAGGATAAGTTACTGCAACAACAAGTTCACCTGTTGACTTTGAAACTAAAACTTCACTTATTACAGGCTTTTTAAAACTTAAGGTATCTTTTGTATATTGCCTATCTAAAACGCTTTTACCAATTAGTTTTCTATCACTATCTGCACGAATTGTACCAGCTTCATCTACAAGAAAAACATGTTCACTATTTCCAACATCACCAACATATTTGTCGAATATCTGGCTTAATGCTTCTATATTTCCTTGGCCTTCTAAAACTGCTTTAACATCACTAGTTGAAGCTAGTCCATGAAGTTCAGATATTTCTTTTTCCAATAGAACATCTATTTTTTCTGCTTCACTTGTTGAAATGTTTAATATCTCCCCACTTAATCTTTTTATGAAATAATCATTAACACTTTTATAGGAAAACAATCCCATAATTAAAATGCTTGTTACGAAAACTGTTAGTACGAATAAGGATATTCGTTTTCCCATCGTCATTAAGCTTTCCTCCTTTGATTGTATTTATTTTTTATATCGTAATGTTATGTTAAAAACTTTACATGTAATATACAAAAGTAAGAATAATTAATTATAAAAAATAACAAAATAATTACAAAATATAACATAAATTGCTAGCTTACATTTAAATATAATTTAAACATTTTAAAGTTAAAAAAAAAGTAAAGGGAGGCACTAATTAGCGCCTCCTATCATATTATAGTTTATGAAAGAACATATTGGAGGTTAATATGGGTAAAAAATATTTTGCTTCGGCTAATACTTCAGCAGGATTTGTGTCCTATTTTGATTATGTACTTAAAGGAAGAGATAAGATATACATTATAAAAGGTGGCCCAGGATGTGGAAAATCAAGTTTTATGCACAAAATGGGGGTAGAACTTGAGTCTAAAGGATTTGACATTGATTATGTTTACTGTTCTGCTGACATGGATTCACTAGATGGTATTGTAATAAATGATTTAAATATAGCAATAGTTGATGGAACAGCACCTCATGTTATTGTCTCCTAAACACACTAAGAAGTATATACCTACTTTATTTAAGTTAAAGATTAGTTCAACAGCTTTAAGAGCTTGTTGAACTAATCTCTTTTATTCTTCTCATTAAGAAGTGCTATTAAAAGGGCAGTGTTGATTAACTTTGAGTCATTATTCTTTATTTTGTAGTTTTGCTCAAGCAGACTCTTCAGTTCCTCCTTAATCTTTTTATTTAAGTTTAGAGTAACCTTAATGCTTTCGCTACTATATATTCCTACAAAATCTTCAATTTGATGATTGTAATTATTCAATAATGAGTAGATACTGTTATTTAATGACTTTAACGATTTTTCAATTTCTTTTATTTTAGTTTCAATATGATAGAGCTTTTTTAATATAGTTTCAAGGTTGTTGGCATCATCTGGGGGATTATTTTCGCTTGAGTAAGTTGTACTTCCCGAATCAGTATCCTCGCTTGGTAAGGGTACTATATTTTCAGTATCTTCATTAACAACATTGGTATCTTTAATATCATTATCATCCGTAACATCCTGCCATTTCTTCTTTTTCCAAACTTTCTTAAAATTTTGTAGTATATATTTCTGAATTAAGTAAGGTGAAATTTTATTTTTTAAACCTTCATTTATCGTAATTAATAATTCATAGGGATTTTGATTTTCAGATATTGCCTTTTTCAAGTCTTCTAATTTAGCACCAACAATAATATCATTTAATTTCTCTAATTTCATGCATCCTCCTAAATTTTAAATGGCTTTAATTAAGTATATTCACATAAGTTTTTGGAAATGAATAGGAATAAAATATTACTTTTTATAAGTTTTTAATCCGATAGATAGAGCAAATTGTTATTAAAAATATAATCAAAAAATATTGTAGGCAAATAGTCTGTTATGGTATACCATAACAGACTATTTGCCTACTACCTAAATAAATAAAAATTAAGCAGAGCATGTTATTTTAGCTCTGCTTAATTTTATTGAAATTTGCTTATGTTTAATTCAATGTCTAAATTTATTGTACTATCTAAAGAAGTTACAATAACTTTATTTATATAACTGGTAATAAAATATCTCATGGTGTCTTGATTAAGATTAGAAATATTGTTTAAAAAGTGATTTAATTTATCAAAAAATTCTTCTTTGGTTAAAACGGGTTTGGATAATATGTTTTGAATTTTTTCTATTTTTTTAGAAATGCTCTCTATATTTTTTGTATAGAGTATTCTTTGAGTATTCAATACTTCAAGTACAGAGTCTTTCTCAAAACAATCAAATATGTTATCTAAGTTAGAACTGTTGTTAATATAGTTGTTAATTTGGTTAAGTTCGTTATTGAGTTTATCTCTATAATCGCAACATGCACTTAAATAGTTTGTATTGGACTGATAAAATTTTATGTAATTATTTAAAAACATTAGCCAGACATTTTCTTTATTCTGCTTTGATAGGGAGTTTGAGAGCATTTTATAAAATAAGTCCTCAAGTTCAGTTTTTTCTATTAAAACTTTTGATTTTCCTCTTTCAATACACTTAGGACATCTATAGACTAATTTTTTATTTTTACCATAGTTTTTTCCTTTTAAAGGGTTATTACAATGACCACAGTAAAGTAATCCATTTAAAACAAATGTGCTTGAATTAAATGTACCTTTATTTTTAGAACTTGACTTGATTTGTCTTATCTTACAAGCATTATTCCATGTGCTTTCGTCAATTACGACCATTTTGTCATCCTTTTTAGACTTGGTGTGTTCACTATTTTTATAAAATTTATAGTTTTTTCTACGTCCACCACGTCTATTCCAAACAATACATCCTGTATATATTTCATTTTTAATAATGTATTCAATTTTGCTTTTGGTAAATTTCATTTCACTATGTTTTTCATTTAAAATTTTACTTATTTTTCTATATCCATAGCCTTTATTATATAGCTCAAATATTTCCTTTATGATGTGTTCCTCATAATTTGATTTTTTAAGTTTAGTATGTCTGTTTGTAATTTTTTCTGCTACATAGCCAAAGGGGGTTCTTCCTCCAGGCCAATAACCTAAAGATACTTTATTTAATTGAGCATTTTTAACACGAGAAGAGAGTATATCAGCTTCCATTGAAGCTATATTGGCTTTAATAATTTCTATAAACTTATTTAAACTTGAACTACCTGTTGAAATATTTTCACCTGGTTTTGTAAAATGAATTTTAATACCTCTTTTTTCAAGTAAAGCCGATAAGGTTAAAAATTCATCAAGGTTTCTTGAAAATCTGTCAATGCTATACACAATCAAGTGCTTGAACTCTTTATTTTGTGCCCTATTGATAATCTCATACAATTTAGGCCTTCTTGTCAATATATCATTAATAGTATCAATGGAGATAATAGTATTTTCACTGCCTGATGCTGGTTTAGCTTCTTTGAAAGTTTCAATAATTTCAAGACTATTTGCTTTTGCATACTCTTTAATACAGTTTTCCTGTACATCATAAGATGAGTTGGTTTCCTGCTCCTTTGTAGATACTCTGATATAAGCAACAGCATAATTTTCATTATTTGTATTCAATTTGGATGTTGGACTTTTCATTTAGAACAACCCTCTCAATAATGCTTTCAATTATTGAATTAATATCATCATAATTAGATAAAATCTTTTCTTCTAAATTTTCTTTAAAGCCTTTATAAAAATTTATATTTTCATAGCAGTTTGTAAATTGTATTAAATCGCTCTCAAGTGAGGTCTTTTCATTATTTAGCTTTTTAATTTTAGATAAAATTTGCTTAATATCATCGTTTTCAAGTGGTTCATTCTTTTTTATCATATCCATAATTTTGTTATTAAGTTGTTTATTATAATTACTTATCTCGTATTCAATCTTTTTTATATTATCTTTAAGCATAGTAATTTTATCTGATAATTTATTTGAAACAGTATCATTTTTAAAAATATCTTCAACTAATTTACTTAGTAAAATTTTTTGTATTTCATTAACACTGACTTTGAAGCAATTTTTTTTGCAGTGATAAGTATCGTCAAATAGATATATTTTCTTCTTGCATTTACCACAGTAGAGGATGTTTTTAAACGGGTATTCCTTCTTATGGGAAAAGTTATAGTTGGATTTTTTTAGCCACACCTTCATAGCTTCAAACCATAATTCCTCAGAAATGAGGGGAACTACGTTGGTGCACTTTTGGTACATCTCCCTGTTTAATTCAAGTTCATTAGTATCTTTGTTTATAATAATTGAATCTTCAAATTTGTATTTTAGATTTTTTAATTGAAGTCCTGCCCAAGTTGGTGTTTTTATAAAATTATTAAAATGATATATTTTTTTAGATTTTGAATCCATATATTTATCAAGTAGTTCTTTAAATTTAACTTCTACATCTGAAGTATAATCATTACTATCAATATAAAGTTTAATCAATTCTTCTAATTCCTTTGATGCCTCTTGTGATTTTGGTTTGAATTTAAAAGGCTTTTCAGAGTCATCCTTTTCATATAAAAAAGGAACTTTAGGTGCGAAATATTCAGCACGTTTTCTTTTGTTTTCCTTTCCAGGTTCAATTCTGCTTTTTATAATTTCTGCCTCAAGACCTGAAAGGCACATATAGAAGCTTTCAATTAAGGAAGATAGCATACTATTATCTGAAATATACTCCACATCATCAGTAAAAAGTAGGTTTATTTTATTTTCTCTAAATATATTTCTGATTTTATAATAGTCATCAATATTTCTTGCTAATCTATCCCTTTTAAAAACAATAACTGTTTTAAACTTATTCTCCTTTGCATCTTGAAGTAGCCTTTGTATTTCTTTACGATTACTTTCGAAGTGCTTTGTTGCTGAAGCTTGTTCTTTATATATGTCATAAACAATTAGGTTGTTTTTTTGTGCTAATTCTTTTGCTCTTTTTATTTGGGTATCAAGCGAAAGAGATTCTTTTACATTTGATTTTCTTGCGTAAATCGCTGCATAGTCTTCAGGTGTTAGACTTGATTTTATTATTTCAGCAACATTTGTTGAGTTTTCACTCATTTTTTTCAAAAGCACCTCCACAATATTCATCAATAATACAATCTATTAAGATTTCTAATAATTTATTCCACGATTCAACATCATCTTTATATTTTATTGATGAAATTACAATTTCTTTTGTAGGCATAACGTCCTCCTTTATTTAAAATACAGTTTTATTTGCTTCAAAATTGTTTGTTCTTAATTCATTTAGTAATTTTTCTTCAATGCTATAGGATTTATCGCATATATCACAAAATTCACATGTGTATTCACAACTTTCGGATACATTACAGGGATACTCCTTCTCTGTAATTATTTGATTTATTGTATCATTTAAAAAGTCTGATATAAGGTTTATATGTTGAGGTTCTATTTTTATTTGAACCTTTTTGTTGTGGGTAAGGTAATAAAAACTTATATAGTTTGGGACTATATTAAAATTATTTTTAAAAAGCTCTATATAGCATGCAATTTGAGGGTCTAAAACAAAATCACCTTCATATTCGATTGTGTTACCTGTTTTATAGTCAATAACTTCTATCTCATTATTTAAAGTAACAATAGCTCTATCAATTTTCCCAAAAAGAATTATGTTGTTGTTTCGATATTCCTTTAATGTGTTTTCGATGAGTAAATTTTTACTTGCCATATCTTGAGGATTATTAAAATATTCTTCAAGCATTTTAAGTCCCTTTAATCCAAATTCTCTTTCTTCATCTGTATTTTCATATCCCTTCCTAATCCAGTTTTTTCTTAACAGATTTTGTAGTATTTGTAGTGTTTTAAATTCTTGATTTTGAATTGAATTAAAATCTGCAATAGCCTTATGCATAC
The DNA here is from genome assembly GCF_000430995.1 of Thermobrachium celere DSM 8682. Lineage (GTDB taxonomy): Bacteria > Bacillota > Clostridia > Clostridiales > Caloramatoraceae > Thermobrachium > Thermobrachium celere. The sequence goes on along the minus strand of NZ_HF952018.1, from coordinate 1,145,585 downwards.
TTTGACCAAAGGAAATATATTTGCTTTCTAATTTTAAATTATTGTTGATTTTTTCGATGTATTTGAACTTATACCTCCTTTTACAAGTTTTAAAAGTATTTATGCTGGATGCACTTAGATAAATTTTATTTTCCAAAATCTCACCTCCAAAATTTTCTTGGTATTATGGTGTGTAGATTAAGGAAAAATTATTCATTGCAGTAGATATTTCACACAGATGAATACAATAAAAATATATTTCATTAATTAAATTTGTGTTAAAATATTTTTGTGAAGAAAATATTTTTTGATATAGATGGAGGTTGAAGCAATGGCAAAGCTTACTTTACAGGAATTAGAGTCAATTCTATGGCAGTGTGCAGATATATTAAGGGGAGAGCTTTCTGCTCCTGAATATAAAGATTACATATTTGGTATGCTTTTTTTAAAAAGAATAAATGACGAATTTCAAGAGGAGAGAGAAAAATTAAGAAATGAATTTAAAGAGCAAGGAATACCTGATGAAGAAATAGAGGTACTTTTAGAGGATTCAACCCTATATGAATCCTTCTTTGTTCCAGAAGAGGCAAGGTGGGAAAAGCTAAGAGATTTAAACTTGAATATAGGACCAGAACTTGACAAGGCATTTAAGGCAATTGAAGACTGTCCTAAAAATTCAGAGCTTGTTGGAGTGCTTACAACAGCAAATTATAACGATAAAGAGAGAGTTCCAGATAAAAAACTTTCACAGCTTATACTTAAATTTGATAGCGTAAACCTTGCAAATTCAAACCTTGAGTCAGAAGATGTATTAGGGGATGCATATCAATATCTTATAAAGGAATTTGCAGATGAAAGTGGTAAAAAGGGTGGAGAATTCTATACACCTGCTGAAGTTGTAAAGGTTATGGTTAATATTGTAAAGCCAAAGGAAGGAGACAGGATATACGACCCTACCTGTGGTAGTGGAGGTATGCTAATTCAATCCATTCAATATATAAAGGAACATGGGGGAAATCCTAAGAATGTTTCTTTATTTGGGCAGGAAATAAACCTCTCAACTTGGGCTATTTGTAAAATGAATATGCTATTCCATGGTGCAAAAGGGGCAGATATACAAAAGGGAGATACAATAAGAAATCCAATGCATACAGAGGCAGGACACTTAAAAACATTTGATAAGATACTTGCAAACCCACCATTTAGTTTAAAGAACTGGGGATATGAAGAAGCACAAAATGATAAATATGATAGATTCCATTATGGTATACCACCAAAGTCCTATGGTGATTTAGCATTTGTTTCTCATATGGTGGCAAGTTTAAATGACCAAGGAATTATGGCAACAGTTGTACCACATGGAGTTTTATTTAGAAGTGGTGCAGAACAGAAGATAAGACAGGGATTTATTGATGATGATTTAATCGAAGCAGTAATAGGACTTCCAGCTAATATATTTTATGGAACAGGTATTCCTGCTGCAATACTTGTTATAAATAAGAACAAACCAAAGGAAAGAGAAAACAAAGTTTTATTTATAGATGCAAGTCAAGGATTTGTAAAGGATGGCAATAAAAATAAACTAAGGGATGAGGATATACAAAGGATAGTAGAAACCTTTGATAGATTTGAGGATGTTGAAAAATATGCTTCTGTTGTAGAAAAGCAAGATATAATAGACAATGACTACAACCTAAACATAAGCCGATATGTTGACACAACAGAGGAAGAGGAAGAAGTAGATATAGATAATGTTTTAAAGGAAATAAAGGAACTAAAAGCAAAGATGAAAGATACAGAAAGTAAATTAAATGAATACCTAAAGGAACTTGGATTTGAAGAAATATAAGGCAGGTGAGACAGGTGAAGAAGGCAAGAGAAGGATATAAGATGACGGAGCTTGGAGAGATACCAAAGGAGTGGGAAGTAGTAAATGTTGGTGATGTTTTAAAAGTTAGACATGGGAAAAGTCAACAAGACGTTGTAGATGAAAATGGTGCTATACCGATATTAGGAACTGGGGGACAGATTGGATGGGCAAATAAATATTTATATGATAAACCTTCTGTTTTAATTGGAAGGAAGGGAACCATAAATAAACCACAATATATTGAAAGACCTTTTTGGACTATAGATACTTTGTTTTATACAGAAATTACAAACAGAGCATTTCCTAAATATGTATTTTATTATTTTCAAACAATAAACTGGTATATGTATAATGAAGCGACTGGTGTGCCAAGCTTAAGTGCATCTACTATAGAAAGTATAAAAATTCCTATCCCACCACAACCAGAACAACAAAAAATAGCCGACATACTTTCAACAGTAGATGAACAAATTGAAAATGTTGATAAGCTTATAGAAAAAACAAAAGAGCTCAAAAAAGGGTTAATGCAAAGGCTTTTAACAAAGGGAATAGGGCATAAGGAATTTAAAAAGACAGAGGTAGGGGTTATACCTAAGGATTGGGATGTGAAGAAGTTAGGGGATGTGTGTGAGATTATAATGGGACAATCGCCAGATTCCGATAGTTATAATGAAGAAAGAATTGGATTGCCATTTTATCAAGGTAAAACAGAATTTGGACTTATTTATCCAATACCACAAAAATGGTGTAGTAAACCAATAAAAATTTCTGAACCAAGAGACATTCTAATTTCAGTTAGAGCTCCAGTAGGAGAGGTTAATATAAATAATACAAGAGCTTGCATAGGAAGAGGATTAGCTGCACTAAGATGTAATGAGGAACTTAACTTTATGTATGTATTTTATTTATTAAAAATATATAGTGTTTATTTAAAAAGAATATCTCAAGGAAGTACATTTGATGCGATAAATAGTAATGATTTAAGGAATTTAGATATTCCTGTTACAAATATTAAAGAACAACAAAAAATTGCCGACATTCTATCATCAGTAGACGACCAGCTTGAAGAATATCAAGCAAAGAAAGAAAAACTTGAAATACTTAAAAAAGGGCTTATGCAAAAGCTTTTAACAGGAAAAATTAGGGTTAAAGTATAAGTTATTTAAGAGGTGTTGTCAATGAGTATCCCAACTTTTGAAGAAATAATGTTACCCTTATTAAAATATATTTCAGATGGTAAAATACATGATAATAAAGAAACTGAAATAGCACTTGCAAAAATTTTTGGTTTAACTGATGAAGAAATTAATAGAACTTATCAAGGTCAAAATGCAAAAAAGATATTCTATGATAGAATAAATTGGGCAAAGAGTTATTTGTTCTATGCTGGGTTATTAAACATACCTAAAAGAGGGCAATTTCAAATTACCGAAAAAGGACAAAATTTGTTAAAAGAAAATATACAAAGTTTAAATACAAAATATTTATTACGATATGATGAATTTAAAGAGTTTTATAATAAAAACAGAAAAATATCGAAGAAAGAAAATAAAGAAGATGAACAAGAGGTAATTGATTCAAAAACTCCCTACGAGAGAATGGATGAAGCATACAAAGAAATGAGAGAATTGTTAGCTCGAGAACTTTTACAGAAATTATTAGAAGTCCCATTTGATAAATTTGAAGAGATAGTTTTAGACTTACTAATCAACATGGGATATGGTGGGTCTAAGCAAGAAGCCAAAAAAGTAACTCAAAAGACAGCGGATGAAGGAATAGATGGAATAATAAACGAAGATAGATTAGGATTAGATAGGATATATGTTCAAGCAAAACGTTGGAAAGATACAGTAGTAGGAAGACCTGAAATACAAAAATTTGTTGGTGCATTAGTAGGGCAAGGAGCAAAAAAAGGCATTTTTATTACTACGTCAACTTTTTCCAAAGAAGCTTATTCATATATTCAAAAAAGTAATGAAATGAAAATTGTTTTAATTGATGGAATAATGTTAACTCAATATATGATAGATTTTAATGTAGGAGTTTCTGTTCAACAAAATTACGAAATTAAAAGAATAGACACTGATTATTTTGATGAATAGCAACAATAGGGAGGGGGTTAAATGTCCTATTTAGGTAATGAAGAAAGCCTGGTTGAAATGCCTGCCATAAGGTATTTAAAAGATAAATTGGGCTATGAATTTATTGATGGGGATAAATTAACTCCATTTGATGGAGAAAGGGAATCTTTTAAAGATGTAATTTTAGTAAATAGGCTAAAAAAGGCATTAAAAAGATTAAACCCATGGATAGATGAAAACAATCTAAACAAGGTAGTAAGAAGGATAACAAATGCAGACCTTTTAGGAGCATCATTATTAGAGATTAATGAAAAGATATATACTTACATAGTTGAATTAAACTTTGCTGTAGAACAGGATTTAGATGGAAGTGGTAAAAAGAAATTTCATACAGTCCACTTTATTGACTTTGAAAATCCAGAAAACAATGATTTTCTTGTAACAAGGCAGTTTGAGGTACAAACCCTATCAGGAGGGAAAATAATTCCTGATATTGTTGTATTTATAAATGGTATGCCCATTGTTGTAATAGAATGTAAATCACCATTTTTAGAAAAAAGTAGCAATGAAAATATAGGGAAAAAAGAAGCCTATGAACAATTAAGAAGATATATGAACGAAAGGGATTCATCCATTGGGGAAGGAAATCCAAGACTATTTTATACAAACTTTTTTACAATTATTTTAAACAAGTATCATGGATATATAGGAACAATAAGCTCAAAATATGACCACTATCTTGAATGGAAGGACCCTTATCCTTTTGAAAAGAGCGAAATTGAAGATGTAGAAAATTTTGGACAAAATATATTACTTCAAGGAGTTTTAGAAAAGAAAAATTTACTTGATTTAATGAGAAACTTTGTATTATTTGAAACAGATAGTGGAGTAACTATAAAGAAGGTGTGTAGATACCAGCAGTTTAGGGCTGTTAATAAGGCAGTTGATAGAATAATAAATGGAAGGGACAAACTTCAAAAGGGTGGAGTTATATGGCATACCCAGGGTTCAGGAAAGTCTCTAACTATGGTGTTTTTAGCAAGGAAGATAAGAAGAATTGAAAAGCTAAAGGATTCAACAATAGTTGTTGTAACTGATAGAATAGATTTAGATAAGCAGATTTACAATACATTTGTAAGGGCACTATCAAAAACAACAACACCAGTTAGAGCAGAGACAATTTCACAGATGAAGGAGCTACTTTCAAAGGCACAGCCCCAAATTATAATGACAACAATACAAAAGTTTGAAAATGAGACAGAGGAAAGAGAAGTTATTGTAGGTGGTGTAAAAACCACAAAGAAATTCATAAAGGAATATGATATTTTAACAAATAAATCAAATGTAATTGTTCTTGCAGATGAAGCACACAGAAGCCATTATAAAGATACAGCAGCAAATTTAAGAAGGGCACTACCTAATGCAGTATTTATAGGCTTTACAGGAACACCAATAGATAAAGAAGATAAATCAACCAAAAGAACATTTGGAGGATATATTGATAAATACTCAATTCAACAGGCTGTTGATGATGGTGCAACTGTAAAGATTGTTTATGAGGGAAGAAAGGAAGAACTTCAAATAAAGGGAGACAGCCTTGAGGATATATTTTGTGAAACCTTTGAGGATAAAACAGATGAAGAAAAGGAAGCAATAAAACAAAAATATGCAAACAAAAGAACAATAATTGAAGCAGAATCAAGAATTGAGGACATAGCAAAGGATATATTAACTCATTATAAAGAAAATGTACTTCCAAATGGATTTAAGGCACAGATTGTATGTATTAGTAGAGAAGCCTGTGTAAAATATTATAATGCACTAAACAAGCATATGAAGGATATTTTGGGAGAAGGTTTTGAAGCAAAGGTAATCTTCTCAGGAAGTCAAAATGACCCTCCACACCTAAAGGAACATTTTACAACAATAAAGCAGCAGGAGGAGATTATAAATAGGTTTAAGAAGCCTGTTGAAAAGGATAAACTATGCTTTATAATTGTAAAGGATATGCTATTAACTGGTTTTGATGCACCAATTGAGCAGGTTATGTATTTGGATAGACCTTTAAAGGAACATAACCTTCTTCAAGCAATTGCAAGGGTTAATAGAACCAGCGTAAGGGAAGTAGAAAAAGAGATTGAAAATGGCAAAATAGAAAAAGTGACAATAACAAAGCAGTGTGGTTATGTAGTTGACTACTATGGTATAACAAACTTCTTAGAAGAAGCCCTTGCTATATTTGAAAAAGAAGATATCGGAACACCTATGTATTCAATGGATGAAATATATAAGCAAATGCTAACTGTAAGAGAAGCAGCAATGAGAATGTTTAAGGGAATAGATAAAAACAATCTTGATGAGCTTGTTAATGTATTAAAGATGGAGGATAAAAGGGCGGAGTTTGAGATAGCCTATAAAAAGTTTTCATCCTATGTTGAGGTACTACTTCCACTTCATGTAGGAAAAGATATATTAAACGATTTAAAATGGCTTTCATATATAAGGGCAGCCTGCAAGGCCAAATATTCACCAGAGAAAAACTTAGATATATCAGACTGTGGAGAAAAGGTTAGAAAAATTATAGAAGAGCATTTAGTTTCAAAGGGAGTAGTTCAGTGGATAAAACCCATAACTTTATTTGAAGAGGATTTTAAAACAAAGATAGAAACTTTAAATTCAGATGAGGCAAAGGCTTCTGCAATGGAACATGCTGCAAAACATGTGATTAGTATTAAAATGGACGAAAACCCAGTTTATTATACAAGCCTTCTTGAAAAGCTACAAAAGATATTAGATGAAACAGAAAACAGTTGGATTGAGAGAAAGAAAAAGTTAGAGGAGTTTATTGAAAGGGAAGTTAAAAAAGGCCTTGAGAGTGAAGCTGAAAAACTCGGATTTAATAAAAAGCAGTATGCTTTATATCAAACAATTAAAAAGATTGTTTTAGATGAGGATATAGATGTAGTAAAAGAGGAAACAGCTGTTTATATAGCTTCAGATACAGATGATTTAGTAAAAACAATAACAAAAGAGATTGATGAAATATTATTGGATACTCCAATTGATTGGGTAACAAATCCTACAAAAACAAATGATGTTCAGAGAAGTATAAGAATGCATCTAATAAAGAGATATTTTAAAACTTTAGGAAAAGACAAAATAGATAAACTAACAGTAGAACTTTTAAACTTAGCAAAGGTCCATTATGCCACAAAGGAATAGAGGGATTATATGAAGCTGAAATTTCAGTATGGAACACGAACAATAGAGTTTAATTTAGATTACAGAAGACGAAAAACAGTTGAAATATCAGTTGAACCACCAGATGTTATAAATGTTATAGCACCAGATGGAATAAAGGAAGAAGATGTTTTAGAAGTAGTCAAAAAGAAGGCAAATTGGATTGTACAGAAGTTATTTTTATTAAATAGCGTTGAAACAACACCAATAAAAAGGGAGTATGTTAATGGAGAATCCTTTATGTATTTTGGTAGAAACTACTCCCTTCAAATTCTCATTGATGAAAATATAAAAAAGCCTGAAGTTAGGCTTTTTAGAGGTAAGTTTTATGTAACTGTAAATAAAAAAGATGATAGTGTAATAAAGAAGGCTATGGAAGAATGGTATAGGCAGAGGACTTTAGAAAAAGTTCAAGAAAGGCTAAAATACTACCAAAATTTCTTTAGTAAAAAACCAACTGCAATAAAGGTTAAGGAACAGAAAAAAAGATGGGCAAGCTGTACATCCAAGGATGAACTTTTATTTAACTGGAGATGTGCTATGGCAAGGGCAGATGCCTTTGACTATATTCTTGTACATGAAATGTGCCATCTTTATTATAAAAACCATTCCAAAGACTTTTGGAACTTACTTTCAAAGGTTATGCCAGATTACGAAAAGAGACGGGAATGGTTAAGGAAATATGGGGTAAGGATGGATTTGTAACGAAAAAAGTGGATTTAAGTTTGGATAAAAAAGAATTATAGGTTGAACAAATAATGTTTAAGTGTTATTTTCACAAAAGAAAAAGATAAAGGAGTGTATGTATTTTTCATGAAAAACATAAGTGTCTGGTGTGCAGACATTGGTTCAATTAAGGCTAATAAATTTGGTTGGTGCAAAAAAGATTTGTTAGAACAAAATGTAATTTTGGGGAAAGATATTAAACAATTTGCCTTAGGAATTGCAGATGACTTAACTAAAGGATATAAAGTGGCATTAGGGTTTGAATGTCCACTTTTTATTCCAATATCAGAAAATCCATTGAATTTGACAAGTGCAAGAAATGGAGAAAAAAATAGAGCGTGGAGTGCATCAGCTGGTAGCCAAGTCTTATCTATTGGATTAGCTGAAATGGTTTGGATTTTTAAAAATATTAAAGAAAATTGTAAAAATGAAATAAAGATAACATTTGATTGGAATAGATTTATAAACGAAGATATAAACTTGTTTATATGGGAAGCCTTTGTGTCAGGTCAATCAAAGACTTCTTTACATGAAAATGATGCACAAAAGGCTTTAGATAAATTTTGTTATCTATGTTTATCTAAAAAAATAGAAGAAACAGCAGACATTACAGCGGAAAATCCATTCAATTTAGCTGCTTGTGCGTTAATGAGAGCAAATATTAGCAAAGAGATAAATTTACTTTCTGAAAACTGCTTAGTTGTAAAGGTATAATATAACTATAAATAATTTTTGCATTTTAAATAAAGTTCCAATTGAAATCTTATTGAATCTGTTATTGATTCAATAAGATTTTTATTTTGCTTATATTCCTCAAAAACATTAAGAAGAGAATTCAAAATTGCTGATAAATAGTCTTTGAATTCATTATTTTCAGCTGACGATATATTGCTTGGTAAGTAAATTTCAATTTTTTGGTTGTTATCTTTAAATTGATATGAAAAAGTTTTATTGTATATTATGCTAATAAACTCTTCTTCAGGTATTTCATTTAATTTTAACAAACAGGATAATACTTCCAGCTTAAACACATCGCTCTTACCATTCTCAATATTATTTACAAGTCCAACGCTTACGCCTAAAAGTTCAGCAAGCTTTTGGGTTGAGTATCCCTTTTCCTTTCTATATTTTCTAACCATTTTACCAAATTCCATTTGTAGTGTATCCATAATAATCCCCCTTTCAACTGTAATTATTGACAATGTTGGACGAGTTTATACTTGTCTACAAAAATTCATAGTAATGAAAAATACATAAAATTGAAAGTAGATGCTCAATATATAAGTAATACCAATAACTTTAGTTGAATAAAATGATAAGTGAATTAAGTTAAGGAGTTATTTGTGGGGGATAGGGTTGGTGAAAAAATCATTTTAAAGGAAGTATTTGCTACAAAGGAAGGTGAAGAGAGAAAAAAGAAACTAATGGAGCAGGTTATTAAACTAATTAAGAAGAGAGAAAGCAAAAACAGCAGATGAAGCTATCTGCTTAAAAATAAAGTAGGTAGTTATACTTCTTAGCCAGTGAGTAAGGTGAAGGAGGTATAGCTTGGAGGTTGTAGCTATATATGTAAGGCTAAGTGATGAAGATAGGGATAAAGCAAACAAGATGGATGAGAGTGAGAGCATACAAAATCAAAAGGATATGCTAATAAGATATGCCAATGAAAGAGGATGGAAGATATATAAGATTTATAGTGATGAGGATTATTCAGGTCTTGATAAGGATAGGCCAGAGTTTAATCAAATGATAAGAGATGCAGAACAGGGCAAATTTAATATAATCCTCTGTAAGCATCAATCAAGGTTTTCAAGGGATATGGAGCTTGTTGAGAAGTATCTTCACAATAAGTTTATTGAATGGAATATTAGGTTTGTAAGTGTGGTAGATGGGGTAGATACAAAGGATAAACATAATAAAAAAAGCAGGCAGGTTAATGCCCTTATTAATGAATGGTATTGTGAGGATATAAGTGAATCAATAAAGGCTGTATTTAGGGTAAAACAAAAATCAGGTAAATTCATAGGCTCTTTTCCCTGCTTTGGATACAAAAAAGATGAAAAGGATAAAAACAGACTTGTTATAGATGAAGAAGCTGCAAAGATTGTTAGAGACATATTTAATTGGTATTTAGATGGATATGGTACTCAAAAGATAGCAGATATGCTTAATGAAAAAAATATACCAAACCCAAGTAAGTATAAACTATTAAAGGGGATGAATGTAAACAACAGCTTTGTTAGTAAAAGTCGAGGTTATTGGAATAAGACAACGGTAAAAAGGATTTTAAAGAACAGAATGTATGTTGGAGATATGGTTCAACATGTCTATGAAAAGCTAAATTACAAATCAAAAAAGACAGTAAAGCTAAAGGAAAGCGACTGGATTATAGTAGAAAATACCCACGAGCCTATTATTGATAGGGAAACTTTTAATAAGGTTCAAAAAAGATTAAAAAGTAAGGTAAGAAGCTTAGGAACAGGTAAATCACATATTTTTGCAGGAAAGGTTAAATGTTTAGATTGTAAAAGTACAATGCAAAAGACAACTAATAATGCAAAGAGGTCGTATTTAAGGTGTAAACTTTATTGTATCTCTAAGGGAAAGCTTTGTACAAAACATACTATAAGGCTCGATAGACTTGAAAATATAGTAGCAGATAAGATTAAAGAACATTTTAGAATATTAAATGAAAATGAGATTGTTGAAGGGCTTAACGATATGACTTTTGATTTAGAGATTAAGAATTTAGAAAAGGAGCTAAGTAGGATAAACAATGATATTAAAACAAGGGATACTGCACTTAAGAATATATATCTTGATAAAACAAAGGGCATGATTACCGAAGAGCAGTTTTTAGAGTTTAATAAAGTCTTTTTAGATGAAAAAAATACACTTTTGGCAAGGAAACAATACATTGAGTCCCAAATAGAAAACTTAAGGCTTGCAGAGGAAAAGAAGAGTAAAATAGTAGAAAAAGTTAGGTCCTTTTTAAACTTTGATAGGTTAACTTACGATATGGTTAATGAGCTTATAGATTATATTGAAATAGGAGAAAAGGATAAAAGAACAAACGAACAAGAAATAATAATCCACTGGCTGTTTTAGTGTGTTTATGGGAAATTATCTCATGTTATTGACCCTAAATACCCAGGGGCAGTAGAAAGAATATTGAATTTTGGTGACTATTGGGATATTGATTTAATAAGAAAGTATAAAAAGCCAATTATTTATTATACAGATAAGATAAGTGAACAATATTCAATCTTTTTCTCGCTACTTAGGGAAGCTAAGGCAATTCATGATGAATGGGAGAAAGAATATCTAAAGGGAATGGATTTTAAAAAGGCAGATCAAATTACACAGGATATTATAGCTGGATTAAATTTACAACCTCTTGAGAGAAAGGGAGAAGAGGTTCATAGATTTGCAGGTGCTATGACACCTCAAGGACAACAGTGTTTTTATGAAAATTTAATTCAAGGACTTAAAAACAGAATAATTATAAAGGGGAGACCAGGAACTGGAAAATCAACTATGACTAAGAAGGTTGCAAAGGCAGCAATTGAAGCAGGTTTAGATGTTGAGTACTATCACTGTGCTTTTGATCCTTCAAGTATTGATATGATAATTATACCAGCACGTAGTTTTGCAATGCTTGATGGAACAGCACCACATGTTTATAATCCAAAAGATAATGATAAGGTTATAGATATGTTTGAATGTATAGATCAAAATATAGTAAAAGAAAATGAAGATCCTATTAAGACAATAGAAATTAGATATAGAGATAAAATAAATGAAGCAAAAGAAGTTTATTCACTTATTAAGAATTTACACGATGAACTTGAAAAATACTATATACAGGCTACAGATTTTAGTCAAGTAGATGCGTTAAGGAGAAGGTTAGTAGATTATTTTATAACTTTAAAATAATATAGAGAAACTAGAGGTGTTAATAGTGTGTGGAATAGTTGGTTGGGTTAATTTTAATGATGATATAAAGGATAAAATAAAAGAAATTGAAAGGATGACAAGAAGGCTTGCAAAAAGAGGACCAGATGAAGAAGGTTTTTATCAGAACAATAATGTTTTGTTTGGCCATAGAAGATTGGTAGTTGTGGATCCAGCAGGTGGACAGCAACCGATGATAAAAGAACATGAAGGAAATAGATATATATTAGTATATAATGGGGAACTATATAACACAGAGGAATTGAGAGATGAATTAAAAAGATTAGGATACACTTTTAATTCTTACTCTGATACAGAGGTTCTATTAACAGCTTATATTCATTATAAAGAAGATTGTATAAATCATTTAAATGGTATATTTGCTTTTGCAGTGTGGGATGAAAATAGAAATAGACTCTTTATGGCAAGAGATCATTTAGGTGTAAAGCCCCTCTTTTATATAAAACAAAATGATGAGATTATATTTGCATCAGAAATTAAAAGCATTCTTGCACATTCTAAAATTAGTGCGGTTATAGATAAAGATGGTATCGAAACGTTATTTGCATTAGGTCCCTCTAGACCACTTGGAGATGGAATTTTTAAGGGTATAAAGGAAGTACCACCAGCAAGTTTTATTATTTTTGAAAAAGGAAACTTTATATTAAAGGAATACTGGAAACCAAAGGCTTGTAAAAATAAACAGACATTAGATGAATGCGTAGAGAGTGTAAAAAATTTAGTTATAGATGCAATAAACAGACAACTCTCTGCTGATGTAAAGGTTTGCACATTTTTATCTGGAGGTTTAGATTCCAGTATAATTTCATATGTAGCTGCAAACTTTTTTAAACAAAAGGGTACTAATCTTGAAACATTTTCTATAGATTACGAAGAAAATGATAAGTATTTTGAAACAAATGAATATATACCAAATTATGATAAAGATTATATTGATTTAATGGTTAGAGAAATCGGAAGCTATCATAGAAATATAATTTTGTCTCAAGATGAGCTTGTAAACTATTTAGATGAGGCAGTTTTAGCAAATGATTTACCTGGTATGGCAGACATTGATTCATCTTTATATTTATTTTGCAGAGAAATTAGAAAGCATGCAACAGTTGCTCTATCTGGTGAATGTGCCGATGAAGTATTTGGAGGATATCCGTGGTATGTAAAGAGTGAGGATCTAAATTATGAAGGCTTCCCATGGCTAAAATCTGTTGACATAAGAAAATCTATTTTGAATAAGAATTTAAGATTTGATTTAGAAGGCAGGATAAAAAAATATTATGAGGATACAATCTCTCAAGTAGATTATCTTGATGAAGATGATATTTTAACAAGAAGAATGAGAGAGATGTTCTATTTAAACATTAAGTGGTTTATGATAACACTTCTAAATAGAAAAGACAGAATGAGTATGTCAAATAGTTTAGAGGTTAGGGTACCATTTGCAGACTATAGATTGGTAGAATATGCATATAACCTTCCACCTGAATATAAATTCTGTGATGGAAGAGAAAAAGGTATTTTAAGACGTGCACTTAAGGGCATCTTACCAGATGAAATAATTGATAGAAAGAAATCACCATACCCTAAAACTCACAATCCTAGATATACTGAACTTGTATGTAAGCGTATGATGGACATTTTATCAAATAAAAATGAACCTATACTGTATATTATAGATAGAGATTTTGTTGAGCAAACTGTCAATCAAGGTGCGAAAAATATAAATCATAACTGGTTTGGCCAGCTTATGAGTGGTCCTCAAACGTTGGCATATTTAATTCAAGTAAATACTTGGCTGAAAAAATATAATATAGATATAGATTTAAAATAGGGGATTATTCCCCTATTTTTGTGTATATTGAAATATATTAATATACCCCTAGACGTATTATAATTAAAGGTATATAATTAAATTGCGAACATATGTTCAGAGGTGAAATAGATGGGAGAATTTAAAATTGTATCAAATTTCAAACCAACAGGAGATCAACCACAGGCTATAGATAAGCTTGTTGAGGGTATAAAAAGAGGAGATAGGTGTCAAACTCTTTTAGGAGTAACAGGTTCTGGTAAAACCTTTACTATGGCAAACATAATAGAAAGGGTTCAAAAACCAACACTTGTTATTGCCCACAACAAAACTTTAGCAGCTCAGCTTTGTAGTGAGTTTAAAGAGTTTTTCCCAAACAATGCTGTAGAGTATTTTGTAAGTTACTACGATTATTATCAACCAGAGGCATATGTGCCTCAAACAGATACCTATATTGAAAAGGATGCGTCTATTAACGATGAAATTGATAAACTAAGGCACTCGGCAACATCAGCCCTATTAGAAAGAAGAGATGTAATCATTGTTGCAAGCGTATCATGTATATATGGTTTAGGGGATCCTAATGAGTATAGAGATCTTGTTGTATCTTTAAGAGTTGGGATGGAGAAAGATAGAGATGAAGTTATAAGAAGGCTTGTGGATATACAGTATCAAAGAAATGATATTAACTTTGTAAGAGGTACCTTTAGGGTTAGAGGAGATGTGCTTGAAATATTTCCAGCTTCCCAATCAGAAAAGGCAATAAGGGTTGAATTTTTTGGCGATGAGATAGATAGGATAACAGAGATAGATGTTTTAACTGGGGAAATTCTAGGTGAAAGAAAACATGTTTCTATATTTCCTGCTTCACACTATGCTGCATCAAGGGAAAAGATTGAAAAGGCAATAGCAGGGATAGAGAAGGAGTTAGATGAAAGATATAATGAATTGATGCAGCAGGATAGAGTTCTTGAGGCACAAAGGTTAAAGCAGAGAACGAATTATGATATAGAAATGCTGAGGGAAGTTGGATACTGTAATGGAATAGAAAACTACTCAAGACATTTTGATGGAAGGCAAAAAGGAGAACCGCCGTATACTTTATTAGACTATTTTCCAGATGATTTTTTAATTTTTATAGATGAGTCACATGTTACACTTCCTCAGCTTAGGGCAATGTATGCAGGTGATAAATCAAGGAAGGATAATTTAGTAGAGTATGGTTTTAGACTTCCATGTGCATATGATAATAGGCCACTTAAGTTTGAGGAGTTTGAAAAAAAGATAAACCAAGTTGTATTTGTAAGTGCAACGCCATCTCAATATGAAATAGAAAATTCAACACAAGTAGTAGAGCAAATTATAAGACCAACAGGCCTGCTTGATCCAGAGATTATTGTAAAACCAATTAAGGGGCAGATAGATGATTTAATAGGCGAAATTAAAGCAACAATTTCAAGAGGGTTTAGAGTTTTAGTAACAACTCTAACTAAAAAAATGGCGGAAGATTTAACAGATTACTTAAAGGATGTTGGTATAAAGGTTAGATATCTTCATTCTGATATTGATACTCTTGAGAGAATGAGGATAATTAGAGATTTAAGAAAAGGGGATTTTGATGTATTAGTTGGAATAAACCTTTTAAGGGAAGGACTAGATATCCCAGAAGTTGCGCTTGTTGCAATACTTGATGCAGATAAAGAAGGCTTCCTGCGTTCAGAAACATCATTAATACAGACTATAGGTAGAGCAGCAAGAAATGCAGAGAGTAAAGTTATAATGTATGCGGATAAGATTACAGATTCAATGAGAAGAGCAATTGATGAAACAAATAGAAGAAGAAGTATACAAATGGAGTATAATAAGAAACATGGAATAGTACCTAAGACAGTTGTTAAACCTGTACATGAAATTATAGAGGCGACTAAGGTGGCAGAAGATAAAGAAATTTATAAAACAGAAGATAAAGATCTATTGATTAAAACATTAGAAGAAATGATGCTTGAGGCAGCTAAAAATCTTGAATTTGAAAGGGCAGCAGAGCTTAGAGATAAAATATATAAACTTAAGGGCATATCATAATATATTTGGGTACATAATGTGGTAAAAACATTTACCACTATCTGTACCCTTATTATACTTTAAAAATTAAATTTATATTATAAAATATTTATTATCCATACTTTACATTTTCATAATTATAGTTTTAAATTAATCTATAAACTATACAAGAGGTGAAAAAATGGCAATAGATAAAATTATTATAAAAGGAGCTAGGGAACACAATTTAAAAAATATAGATGTTGAAATACCTAGAAATAAATTTGTTGTTTTAACAGGACTTTCAGGTTCTGGAAAGTCATCCCTTGCTTTTGATACAATATACGCAGAGGGACAAAGAAGATATGTAGAGTCTCTTTCAGCTTATGCAAGGCAGTTTTTGGGCCAGATGAATAAACCTGATGTTGATTATATAGAGGGGCTTTCTCCAGCAATATCAATTGATCAAAAAACAACTAGTAAAAACCCACGTTCTACAGTAGGAACTGTTACTGAAATATACGACTATTTAAGACTCTTATATGCAAGAATTGGAAGACCACACTGTCCAAAATGTGGTAGAGAAATAACAAAGATGAGTGTAGACCAAATATTAGAAAGAGTTTTGCAGCTTGAGGAGAGAACAAAGATACAGGTTTTATCTCCTGTTGTTAGAGGGAGAAAAGGAGAACATACAAAGCTGTTTGAAAAAATAAAGAAGGAAGGTTTTGTAAGGGTTAGAGTTGATGGAACAACTTATGATATAAACGATGATATAAAACTTGAAAAAAATAAAAAACATAACATAGAAGTAGTTGTAGATAGAATAGTGATAAAAGAAGGAATAAAGTCAAGGCTTTCAGACTCAATTGAAACTGCTCTAAAACTTTCTGAAGGACTTGTTATTATTGATGTTATAGATAAAGAAGAAATGTTATTTAGTGAGAATTTTGCATGCCCTGAGTGTAATATTAGTCTAGGTGAAATAACACCTAGGATGTTCTCCTTTAATAGCCCATATGGGAAGTGTGATGTTTGTGATGGATTAGGCTCACTTATGGAGATCAGTCCAAGTCTAGTAATAAAGGATATGGAGCTTTCAGTAAATGAAGGAGCAATTAAGCCATGGGGAGAGCTTAGGGATGATACGTGGACATATGCAATTTTAGATGGACTTTCTAGACATTATGGGTTTAGTTTAGACGAACCATTAAAGAATTTACCTGAAGATGTAATTAATATTCTGCTTTATGGAAACAATGGAGAAAAGTTTAAGGTAAGCTTTGAGAGAGAATATGGAAAAGGAGAGATGATGTATAGCTTTGAGGGTATAATTCCAAACCTTCATAGAAGATATAAGGAGACTAATTCTGAATATATTAGAAGTGAAATTGAATCCTATATGGAGTTTAAAACATGTCCAAAATGTAAAGGGGCTAGACTAAAAGAAGAGAGCCTTGCTGTTACAGTTGGAGGACTTTCAATTGATAAGTTCTGTGACATGTCAATAAAAAAGGAATTAGAATTCATAAATAATTTAGACTTAACAGAAAAAGAAGAAAAGATTGCAAGCCAGATACTTAAGGAGATTAAGTCAAGATTGACTTTTTTAATTAATGTTGGATTAGATTATTTAACTTTATCAAGAGCTGCATCAACTCTATCTGGAGGTGAATCTCAAAGAATTAGGCTTGCAACTCAAATTGGTTCAAGTCTTGTTGGTGTTTTATATATATTGGATGAGCCAAGTATTGGGCTACATCAGAGGGATAATGATAGGCTTCTTGCAACACTAAAGCATCTTAGAGATTTAGGTAACACACTTATTGTTGTAGAACATGATGAGGACACAATTAGAGCTGCAGATCACATTATTGATATTGGACCAGGTGCAGGTACCCACGGAGGAAGAATTGTAGCACAGGGAACGCCAGAGGAGATTGCAGAAAATGAAGAGTCAATTACTGGGCAATATTTATCTGGTAGAAAAAAGATTGAAGTTCCAAAAACAAGAAGACAGCCAAAAGGGTTTATTGAGGTCTTAGGTGCAAAAGAAAACAATTTAAAAAATATAAATGTTAAATTTCCACTTGGGGTATTTACTTGTGTAACAGGTGTTTCAGGTTCAGGAAAGAGTACCCTTGTAAATGAGATACTTTATAAAGGATCAGCAAAGAGGTTGTTAAATATAAAGGATACCCCAGGTAAACATGATGATATTTTAGGTCTTGATCAAATTGATAAAATAATAGATATTGACCAATCACCTATTGGAAGGACACCACGTTCTAATCCTGCAACTTACACAGGAGTATTTGACTACATTAGAGAAGTATTTGCACAAACGCCTGAAGCCAAAATGAGAGGATACAAGCCTGGAAGATTTAGCTTTAATGTAAAGGGTGGAAGATGTGAAGCTTGTTCAGGCGATGGTATTATAAAGATTGAAATGCAGTTTTTGTCTGATGTTTATATCCCTTGTGAAGTTTGTAAGGGCAAAAGATACAATAGTGAAACATTAGAAGTGAAGTATAAGGGCAAAAACATAGCTGAGGTTCTTGATATGACAGTTGAGGAGGCACTAGAATTTTTTGAGAACATACCAAGAATAAAGAATAAACTTCAAACTTTATACGATGTTGGTCTATCATATATTAAACTAGGTCAGCCTTCAACTCAGCTTTCAGGTGGTGAAGCACAGAGAATAAAACTTGCCTATGAGCTTTCTAAAAGAAGTACAGGAAGAACGTTATATATATTAGATGAGCCAACAACAGGACTTCATATTGAAGATGTAAGAAGACTTATTGAAATTATACAAAGACTAACTGATGCGGGAAATACAGTAATTGTAATTGAACACAATTTAGATGTTATTAAATGTGCAGATTATATTATTGATTTAGGACCAGAGGGTGGAGATTTAGGAGGAACTATTGTAGCAGAAGGAACGCCTGAAGATATTATTAAAGTAGAAAAATCATATACAGGAAGATATTTAAAGAAGTATTTATAAAGAGGAAGTTCTTCTTCCTCTTTATGTTTGGAGGGGATTTATGTGTGTAAGATAAAAAGACTTGTTTTAATTTTTTTGGCTTTTGGGGTTTTTGTTTATACGTTTCTTTTGGCTATCATAATTGGATTTGGTTTTGGAAGTAAGGAAAAAGAGGCTGATTGTGTTATTGTTTTAGGGTGCAGGGTGTATGGAAAATTTATGAGTCCATTTTTAAAGGAAAGAGTAGATGAAGGATTAAGACTTTTAAAAGAAGGAAAAGTAAATTATATAATTGTTTCTGGTGGAAAGGGACAAGGTGAGAGTATTGAGGAAGCAGAAGCTATGAAGGAGTATTTATTAACCAAAGGAATTGATAAAGAAAAAATTTTGATTGAAGCAAACTCCAAAAATACATATGAAAATTTAAAATATAGCAAACAAATTATGGAAAAGAAAAATTTAAAGTCAGCAGTTATTGTTTCAAACAAGTTTCATCTTTTTCGGTCAATGCTTGTTGCAAAGAAGCTAAATATAGATGCCTCATATAAAGGTGTTTTTGTTAAAAGTTATTTATGGGATGAAATTTATGGGCATTTAAGGGAACCCTTTGCTGTGATTAAATATTTGTTATATTTTATAAATTAATTATTATTTTGAGTTATATGAGGTGTATATAAATAATTAATTAAAATGAAAATATATGGTATAATATTAAAAAAATGAATATTGGGGTGTCTATATGGTTAAGTATATTTCTACTGCGTTAAAATTTATAATAATTGCAATAATATATGTCATTATATTTAGGATTATAAAGCTTATGTATATAGATTTGAAAAGAAAGGAAAAATTAAAAGATGATATGGAGTTGGCACTTGAGGTAATTGATGCTCCAGATAATATTAACGTTTCAAGAGGAAGTGTTTATCCTATAAGAGACAGTATTACCATAGGAAGAAAGGAAGATAATTCTATTGTAATAGAAGATGCTTACGTTTCAGGGTATCATGCAAAGTTTATATTAGAGGATGATATGTATATAAAGGATTTAGATAGTACAAATGGTACATATGTTAATGGTGAAAGGATTACAAGGCTTACTAAAATATCAGAGGGAGATCTAATAGAAATTGGTAGAGTTACATTTAAGGTAATATAGAGGTGTATAAATATGGAATTAGAAAAAAAGGTACTTCATGGCATTTACTTTGTAACGTTATTGTTATTTTTTAACTTAAGTTTTATTACAGGGAAAATTGATATAATTCCTTTGGTTTTTTGTTTATCTTCAATTGTATTGATTGCATATTCTAATTTCATTATAAGAAAATTTTATCCTAAAGGAGATAAATTTTTATTTCTGATTTCTACATTACTATGTCAAATTGGAATTGTTATGATTTATAGACTAGACACTAGAACTAAAAATTTTGAAATACCACGTTTTGCTTTAAAGCAGATGACTTGGTTTACAATAGGTATAGCATTATTTATGATTATACTTTTTATTACACCTAAAATGATACGTATATCAAGGTATAAATATATATATGCATCATTTTCATTAGCACTTCTAATGTCAACTCTATTTGTAGGAAGAGAAATAAAAGGATCAAAAAACTGGATTGTAATAGGTTCCTTTAGTTTTCAGCCATCTGAGATAGCAAAATTTTTTATAATATTATATTTAGCATCTGCACTATCTAAACAAATTACCAAAAGGGACTTAATTGAATCAGTAATATTTATGCTGTTATCAATAGGTTTTTTGGTTTTAGAAAAGGATTTAGGTGCAGCACTAATTTTTTTTGGAATATACCTTATAATGCTATATATAGCTACTTCAAATGCTAAATATGTCGGTTTAGGGCTTTTATTTTTCTTGTTTGGTGGATTTATTAGCTATTTCTTATTTAATCACGTAAGAATAAGGGTTCAAATATGGTTAGATCCTTGGAGATATAAGTTAGATAAAGGATATCAAATATGCCAGTCGTTATTTGCAATTGCTTCAGGTGGGTTGTTTGGAAAGGGTTTAGGATTAGGTTATCCATATTTAATTCCTCTTGCAATTAATGATTTTATTTTTTCAGCAATTGCTGAGGAATTTGGTTTAATTGGAGCCTCTGCAGTTATTATATTATATTTGTTACTTGTTTATAGAGGTTTAAGAACAGCTTTGTATTCAAGAGATTTATTTTCACAGTTAGTTGCTGTAGGTATATCAAGTATGCTAGCTTTTCAAGTTTTTGTTGTGATAGGTGGAGTTACAAAAATGATACCAATGACAGGAATAACGTTGCCTTTTGTTAGTTATGGCGGAAGTTCAATGCTTTTAAATTTTCTATCTTTAGGAGTATTGTATAAAATTTCTGAAGGGAGATAAAAATGAAGGAGAGAGAGGAAAATATAAAAAAGGTAATTATATTTTTTGTTCTGTGCTTTTTATCAATAATAACCTATTTAATTTATTTTAATCTTTTTACTGCAGAAAAGATAAAATATGATATTTCTAATCCTAGAGTTGTAGAAGAAGAAAAAAATATTATAAGAGGTACAATATTTGATAGATATGGTGAAAAGATAGCATATACGGACAAAAAGGGAAATAGGAAGTATCCATATGAAGAATCATTAGGTATTGTTAGTGGGTATTATAGTTTAAAGTATGGTAAAACAGGTGTAGAGGGATATTATAATAATATACTTTTAGGCAGAGAACAGATTTATGATGACATTAATGTTTTTCTTAACAATTTAAAATATGCAATTTTTAGTAGAAAGAAATATGGAGATAGTATTGTACTAACAATTGATGCAAAACTCCAAGATAGAATTTACAACAGATTTGGTAACGATAGAGGTGCGGCAGTATGTTTAAATGTAAAAACTGGTGAAATTTTAGCAATGGTATCTAAGCCTTCAGACAATCCTAATCTTATAGATAAAAACTTTGAGGATTATTCCAATGATAACATTGGTAAACCTTTTGTAAATAAGGCAATAGCAGAATATTATCCTCCAGGTTCTGTTTTTAAAATTGTAACCGCAGCTGCAGCTATAGAAAATATTAATGATATTGATAATTATACAAATGTATGCAATGGAAGTTTACAATTTGCTGATAAAAAACTAAGGGATTATAAAGGAGAAAAACATGGAAAAATAAATTTAAAAAATGCCTTTAAGGTTTCTTGTAACAATACATTTGCAAAAATCGGTTTAATGCTAGGTTACGATGTTTTGAAAAGGGAAGCAGAAAAATTTTTATTTAACTCTGACTTATATATAAAGGACAGATTTGTAAAAATACCTATTAAATCAGCAAGATATGACTTTAAAGAAAGAGATGAATTTTCAATTGCAATTAGTTCAATTGGACAACATGAAGTTAAGGCAAATCCTATGACTATGGCTCTTATGACCTGTGCAGTTGCTAATGGTGGAGTGGTTATGCAGCCATATATATTAGATTCTATAATTGATAACTATGGAAACTTGAAGTATAAAACAAAATCAGAAAAATTAGCTGAAGTATTAGATAAAGAAACAGCAGAAAAAATTAAGGAATATATGATTTTAACAGTTAATGAAGGAACAGCAAGTAAAATAAAAAATAGCAAAATTAAAATAGCTGCTAAGACGGGTACTGCTGAAAATTTAGAGGGTAAAGAGCCACATTCTTGGTTTGTTGCCTTTGCACCAGCTCAAAATCCTCAGATAGCTGTTGCAGTTATTGTGGAAAATGGTGGTGCAGGTTCAGGAAAGGCTTTAGATATAACAAAGGACTGTATATTACATTATTTTAACAGATAACAAAACACTTGTTCGGATACTCCTTTTGTAATATACTATACTTGAAATTATGTAAACAAAAGGAGCAAACAAATGACAGGTAAAACGCACTTAGGAATTGGAGTAATGTTTACAATAATATTATCAGAGTATTTTAATATGACATTAACAACAGGAGCATTGTTAGCATGTGCGTTAGCGTCAATTTTACCTGATATAGATCATCCAAAAAGTTTTATTAATCAATATATTCTTCCTTTTAAAAATAAAATAACTAAAACTACATTCTATTTTACTTTGGGAATTGTTATTTATTTTATAAATTCATTTTATTTTAATTTCACTTATTTTAATTTAATTTCTTTTTTTTCAGTTTTAATTGGATTATCAAATCATAGAAACGGATTAACCCATAGTATATTTGGTTTTTTATGTTTTGTATCATTATTTGGATATGCGGCTGTTGTGTATAAATTTCAAGAGTATATTATACCATTTTCAATTGGCTATATAATGCATCTAATTGCAGATATGTTTACAAATGGTGGAGTTCCTATTATGTATCCTTTTAAAAAGAAAAGATTTAAAATGCCATTTACATTTAAAGTAGGTTCTTGGATAGGAAATTTAATAGAATCGGCTGTTATTTTAACTTTTTTAATTTATGCAGCATGGAGATTGCCAATAATTTTAACAAAGTACAGGTAGGAGCTGATTAGATGTTTGAAGAAAGACTCAAAAGTTTACCAGAGCAACCTGGGGTTTATTTAATGAAGAATGAATTAGGAGAAATAATATATGTAGGTAAGGCAGTAAATCTTAAGAATAGAGTAAAACAGTACTTTAAGAGCAGTAATCATCCCCCTAAAGTTAGGGCTATGGTATCTAATGTATCAGATTTTGAGTATATAATAACAAACTCAGAATTAGAAGCATTAATATTAGAATGTAATCTTATAAAAAAATATAAACCTAAATATAATATATTGCTAAAGGATGATAAACAGTATCCGTACATTAAGGTTACATTAAATGAGGAATATCCACGTGTTTTAATAACTAGAAGATATGAAAGAGATGGAGCAAAATATTTTGGACCATATACAGATACTTCTGCTGTTAGAGAAACGATTAACTTGATAAGAAAGCTATTTAAAATAAGAACTTGTAGAAAGAATTTAAAATATGGAGTAGAAGTAGATAGACCTTGCTTAAATTATCATATAAATAAATGTTTAGCACCTTGTACAGGTAAAGTTGATCCTGAGGATTACAAGCAATTTATTGATGATGTTTTAAGACTTCTGCAGGGAAAGTATGATGAATTAATTAAAAATCTAGAAGAGAAGATGTATTTAGAATCAAGTAGATTAAATTTTGAAAAGGCAGCAGAATATAGAGATCAAATAAATTCTATAAAAAAGATACAGGAAAAGCAGAGGATTATTTCAAGCTATCTAGACGATGAAGATGTTATAGCCTTTGCAAAGGATGATGAAGGAGTTTCATTTGAAGTATTTTTTATTAGAAATGGAAAATTAATAGGTCGAGAAAATTTTTATTTTGATGATGTAGATGAAGATGCTTTATCTCAATTCTTAGTTCAATTTTATGAAGAACGGGAATTTATTCCTAAAGAAATATTGTTATCTAGTGAGTTACCAGAGATTAATATAATAGAATCCTATTTATCAAATAAAAAGGGAAGTAAGGTAGCAATTAAAGTACCAAAAAGAGGAGAAAAAAGTGAAATTGTTGAGCTTGCAAGGAAGAATGCGTTTGAAACATTGAAGAATATAAGAAATAAACTTCAAGAAGAAAAACTAAAGACAGAGTTTGTACTTCATGAATTAAAGAGGACATTAAATCTAGAAAATTTACCAAATAGAATTGAAGCCTACGATATATCAAACATACAAGGAACAGATAGTGTTGGTGGAATGGTGGTCTATGAAAATGCTAAACCTAATAAGAAACAGTATAGAAGGTTTAAAATAAAGACAATAGTAGGTTCTGATGATTTTAATAGCATGGCAGAGATAGTTGAAAGAAGATTTTCAAGGGGACTAGAAGAAATAAAAGTACTACTTGAAGAAGGTAAAAATATTTCTGAAGGAAAATTTTCAAGTTTTCCAGATTTAATATTAGTAGATGGCGGAGAGCTTCAAGTAAATGCTGTTAAAAGGGTTGTTAACTCTTTTGGTCTAGCTATACCAATATGTGGAATGGTAAAGGACGATAGGCATAAAACAAAATCATTGTTTTATGAGGGAAGAGAAATTATATTAGATAAGCATTCTTATTTATATAGATTTATTGCTTCTATACAAGAGGAAGTTCATAGGTTTGCTATAAGTTACCATAGGGGATTGAAAAATAAAAATACGCTTTCTTCAGTTTTAGATGACATACCTAATGTAGGTAAAAAAAGAAAATTAGCATTGCTTAAACACTTTAATAGCATTGATGAAATTAAAAATGCGTCTATTGATAAACTATTAGAAGTAGAGGGTATAAATGAAAAGGCAGCATTATCTATTTTTAACTATTTTCATAATGAATAACTTTAATATTTTTTAACAATATTGTATAATATTAATTAAATTTATAAGGCTTAGGAGTGATATACTAATGAAAATATTAGTGGATACACATACTCATACAATTGCAAGTGGGCATGCTTATAGTACACTTTTAGAAAATTGCATGGAAGCAAGTAGAAAGGGGTTAAAATTAATTGCCCTAACTGATCATGGACCAGCTATGCCTGGAGGACCTCATATTTTTTATTTTGGAAACCTAAAGGCTGTTCCGACTGAAATACATGGAGTTGAGGTTTTAAGAGGTGTAGAGGCGAACATTATTGATTATGATGGAAGATTAGATTTAGATGAGGATAGATTAAAGAGATTAGATATTGTTGTTGCTAGTTTACATGATGTATGTATAACACCAGGAAGCAAAAAAGATAATACAAGGGCAATTATTGGTGCAATTAAAAGTGGATTAGTTGATATTATAGCACATCCAGGCAACCCTGCATTTGAAATTGATAAAAAAGAAGTTTTGAAAGCTGCAAAGGATTATAATGTGCTTATTGAAATAAACAACAGTTCTTTAGGAATATCAAGACCAGGTAGTTATCAAAATTGCAGTGAAATAGCAAGGTTGGCTGTTGAAATGGGTAATTTATTAACTTTAGGAAGTGATGCACATATATGCTATCATATTGGAGAATTTAATGAGGCTTTAAAAATGCTAAAGGAATGTGGTGTTACAGAGGAGAATATAATAAGTACTGATCCAGAAGGTTTGAAAAGGTTTTTAAAAATTAGACGTAATTTTTAGAGGGTTAAACCCTCTTTTTATTTGTATATTGCATAAAAAAGTAACATTATGCTTGATTTATGCATTATTTATATATATACTAAAAATTGCTTAATCATTAAAAAGGAGTTGAAATGATGAATTTAGATGAACTTAAAATAAATTTAAAAACCTTTTTAGATGAAGATGAATTGAAATTTAATGAACCAATGAAGAATCACACCTCTTTTAAGGTTGGAGGACCATGTGATATAATGGTTATTCCAAAATCAAAAGATAATTTGATTAAATCATTAGAACTGATTAAGAAATACAATGTTCCATATTTTATAATGGGAAAGGGTAGTAATTTAATTGTTAAAGATGGAGGTTTTAGAGGAGTAATTCTAAAATTAACAGGATTGGATTATATATTAGTAAGGGAGAATAAAATAATTGCTGGAGGGGGTGCTTCTCTCTCAAATACCGCAAGGGAGGCCCTACTAAATTCACTAAAAGGAATGGAATTTGCCTCTGGAATTCCAGGTACGGTTGGAGGTGCCGTTGCGATGAATGCAGGGGCATACGGAGGCGAAATTAAGGATATAATTGAGTGGGCTGAATGTGTTGATGAAAATTTAAATCTAATTAAATTAACTAGAGAAGAGTTAAATTTATCATATAGGCATAGTAGGGTTCAAGATGAAAACCTTGTGGTAGTTGAGGCGTGTTTTAACTTAGAAAAGGGAAATTACGATGAGATAAGAGGTTGTATGGAGGAACTAAATAGACGCAGATTAGAAAAACAACCTTTAAATTATCCAAGTGCAGGAAGTACATTTAAGAGGCCTCCAGGATATTTTGCAGGTAAATTAATAGAAGACGCAGGACTTAAAGGGTATAGATTTGGAGGAGCAATGGTATCTGAAAAACATGCAGGATTTGTTATAAATTATGACAATGCAACTGCAAAGGATGTATTAGAAGTTATAAAACATGTACAAAAAACCGTATATGAGAAGTTTGGAGTAACCCTAGAAACCGAAGTAAAAATAATAGGCGAGGATTAATCCTTGCCTATTATTTTTTATTATTTATAAAAATTTTTATTAATTAAATCCTTGGCTTAAACATAATTATATATTGAATTTTAAATTTTTATAATAAATCATATTACATATTAAAGAAAATTCAAAATATTAAAAATATAATATTGAGAAAAAAATAAAATAAAGTTATTATATAAATAGGCAGTCTTATTTTAAAGGAGGGGGTAACATGAAAATAAGAGAAGCTATAAAAGGGGTAAGACCATATCAGGCTGGTAAGCCAATAAGTGAAGTTAAAAGACAGCTTGGACTGGATGATATAATAAAATTAGCTTCTAATGAAAATCCATATGGGTGTTCAGAAAAAGTTAGACAAGCCATGATTTCGGCTGTAGATTCAATCAATTTATATCCAGATGCGTCAAATTATGAACTTAAGAAAGCACTTGCTGATTATCTTGGGGTAAAAACTTCCATGATTTTTTGTGGAACAGGTTCTGATCTTTTGATAAGGGTATTGTGTAGTATATTTATAGATAAAGATGATGAGATAATAATGGGGGATATATCATTTCAAAGATATGAAGACTCTGCCAAAATAATGGGTGGAAAAGTTGTTAAAATCAAAATGAAAAATCATAGATTAGATGTGGAAGGAATGGTCAATGCAGTTAATGATAGAACAAAAATTGTTTGGTTTGCAACACCAAATAATCCAACTGGAACCATTGTAAAAAAAGATGAACTCTTATGGGCATTAGATAATATACCCAAGGATGTGTTAGTAGTTATAGATGAAGCATATAAAGAATATGTAACAGATGAAGATTATCCTGATACAATTCCATTGCTTAATAAATATAATAATATAGTAATATTAAGAACCTTTTCTAAGGCTTATGGACTTGCAGGTTTAAGATTAGGATATGGAATAGCTAATGAAGAGATAACTCAATATATGAACTCTGTTATTGGACCTTTTGATACAAATTTAATTGCTCAGGAGGCAGGTATTGCTGCACTAAAGGATGAGGAGTTTTTAAAATTCATTGTTGAAAAGAATGACGAGGGACGTAAATACTACTATAAAGAATTTGACAGATTAGGGTTAAATTATATAGAGAGTCAAGCTAATTTTGTTATGGTAGATACAGGAAAAGATGACATGGATGTTTTCAATAAGCTTTTAAGAAAAGGTGTTATTGTAAGACCAGGATCTTTATTTGATATGCCTGGATGGTTGAGAGTTACTGTGGGTACTATGGAACAATGTCAGAGATTTGTAAAATCATTAGAGGAAATATTAAGGGGCGAATAATCGCCCCATTTTTATCATTTAATGAAGTTGGCAAATGTTGTAATGATTATAGAGTTTGTAAAATCAATTAAGAATGCCCCTACAATTGGTATAACAAAAAATGCTCTAGGTGCTGGTCCATATTTTTCACAGATGGCATTCATATTAGCCATAGCGTTAGGTGTAGCACCCATTCCAAATCCACAACAACCAGCTGACATAACTGCTGCATCGTAGTCCTTGCCGTTAAATCTAAATACAATGAAATATGCAAAAATTGTCATAAGTACTGTTTGTGCAATAAGTATTATAAGCATTGGACCTGCTACTTCTTTTAGTTCCCAGAGTTTAAGTCCAATTAAAGCCATTGAAAGAAATACATTTAATCCAATTGATCCTAATATATCAGCACATTTTTGATTTATATGATACTTACCTGTTGATTCACCAATGTTTAATATGATGGCAGCAATAATCATTGCATTTATGTAAGAAGGTAAAGTGATGTTTTTGCTTTTAAACCATAGTTCAAGAACAGCACCTAATGACATTGATATTATAATTATTGTAAAAGTTTTAAACATTTCTTCATAAGTTATTGTTTCATCAGTTAGTGCAATTTCATCAATATAATCTGATACATTAGATTTTAGATTATATTTTTCAATTAATTTTTTACCTATAGGACCGCCAATTAAACTTCCAGTTACTAGGCCAAAGGTGGCAGCTGCCATTGCTGCAGTTACTGCACCATTAAAACCATAGGATTTTTCAAATAATTCTCCAAAGGCTGCACCTGTTCCATGACCTCCTACCATTGTAACTGAACCTGCAATTAGACCTAGAAGTGGATTTGTTCCAATTGCCTTTGCAATAAGTACACCTATTAAATCTTGCATGATTACAAGTAACACTGTACATAGGAAAAATATTAATACAGATAGGCCACCTTTTTTTAATAATTTAAGGCTAGCAGTTAACCCTATTGTTGTAAAGAAAACTAGCATAAATGGTTTTTGAAGTGTAGTGTCTAAAGTTATTTTTAAAATACCATTTTCTCTTAAAATTAAATTTAAGATTGCAAACAATAATCCACCAACCACAGGGGCAGGTATACAGAATTTTTCAAGTACATTTACTTTTGAGCGTATAAATACTCCAAGATAATAAACTACAACGGCAAGTCCTACAGTTTGAATCATGTCAAGTTTTAGTTCCAAAATAATCCTCCCCCTTTTTGTTAAAAAATATGACATACATTTTAAAAATTACAAGAAAATTCGTAAAAAGTCAATTGTTTTTTTAAGAATATTTAAAAATATTGTTTTAAAATAAAGAAAAAATAAATTAATAAGCATTAAAAACTTGATAAATATGTATTAAAGTATTATAATACTAATATACCCCATACAGGTATAAGGAGGAGAGAATATGAAAAAAGCTTACGTTGATCCACAAAAGTGTGATAGATCACCATTTTGTCCAGCTAAAAGGGTATGTCCAGTTGGAGCAATAACTCAAGAAAGATCAGGATTTTTTGGCGGTGGTGTTTCAAAGGTTGACGAAGAAAAGTGTATTGGATGTGGCAAGTGTGTAAACTTTTGCCCAGCAGGGGCTATAAGAATGAAGTAGGGCTGTCTTCCTACTTATTTTTATATTTGTTAAATCTTAAATTGAATTTTTGTCTATAAAAGTATGTCCTCTTAAGATTAGGAGGACATACTTTATATATGATTAAAATTTTTCTTTTATATGTTGTATTACATGTTGCAATTCATTTTCAAATTTAATTGACTTGATTTTAGGATATGATTTAATAAGCAATTTTTGTTTAAAACTTAATCTATTTAATATTTTATTTTTTAAGTAGATTAAATTTTCAATTCTACCCTCTAGATTATTTTCTAGTTTAATCATTTCATTGCGCATTTCAATAGTATTTTTTATTTCATCAAGTATTTCCTTTAATTCTATAAATATTGATTTTAATTCTATAAGGCTGTTTATAGTGTATAGAGTATCCATTATAAATATAACAAGGATTATATTGTAAACTATTTCCCCATATTTTTGATTTATAGTAGTTATAATTTTAGAAACATTAGGATGTATTAATTTTATGAAAACTAATGAAAATGCTCCCCAATATATTGAAAATTTTAGGCAAATGTATCCCTTTATATTATATTTTTCGTTTGAATAATCCCACCATTTTGTATGAAAAAATAGTTCAAGTAAGTAACCTGTAATGTATTCAATAATGCTTGCGATTAATGAACCTATAATGAATATTAAAAGAGGGTTTTTGTATTTCCCCAGAGTAATAATTAAAATTACAGCAGAAAAACCATATATTGGACAAATAGGACCATATAAGAATCCTCTATTAATAAAGCGTTTATCTTTATAAATATGATATAATACTTCTATGATCCAACCTAAGAATGAATAAAAAATAAAACATAAAAATAGATAGTGATATCTTTCCAAATATATCCCCCCTTAAATTATAGTATAAAATTATATGTAACTTACAAATTAATTATACCACATAGTATAAATTATTAATGAGGTGAAAAACATGGATTTATTTGACATGATAAATAAACAAGAAAATAAACCTTTAGCAGAACGTATGAGACCACAAACACTTGATGAATTTGTTGGTCAAAAGCACATACTAGATAAAAATAAAATGCTCTATAGAGCTATTATTACTGATAATTTGTCTTCAGTTATATTTTATGGTCCACCTGGTACGGGTAAAACTACTCTTGCAATGATAATAGCTAATACTACAAAGGCAGAATTTAAACAGATAAATGCAGTTTCTTCAGGAGTCTCTGATATTAAAAGGATTGTCGAAGAAGCACAAAACAATTTAAAGTTTAACTCTAAAAAGACTATTTTATTTATTGATGAAATACATAGATTTAATAAATTACAACAGGATGCACTTCTTCCATATGTAGAAAGAGGAATTATAACATTAATTGGTGCTACAACAGAAAACCCTTATTTTGAGGTTAATAAAGCACTTCTTTCTAGGTCAATGATTTTTGAGTTAAAGGAATTGAGTACAGAGGAAGTTAAAGAAGTTTTGATAAGAGCATTAAAAAGTCCAAAGGGATTAGGAAATTTAAATGTTGAGATTGAAGATGAGGCTTTAGAGTATATAGCTATAAATTCTTCTGGTGATGTAAGGAAAGCCTTAAATGCTTTAGAGATGGCGGTTAAAACTTCAAAACAGATTGATGGAAAAATCAAAGTTACAATAGAGGATGCATATGAATGCATTCAAAAAAGAATTATTTTATATGATAAGAATGGAGATTACCATTATGATATTGTTTCAGCATTTATTAAAAGTATGCGTGGAACAGATCCAGATGCTGCTATTTATTATTTAGCTAAATTAATTGAGGCTGGAGAGGATCCAATGTTTATTGCAAGAAGAGTAATGATATGTGCAAGTGAAGATGTAGGAAATGCTGATCCAATGGCTCTTGTTATTGCAACAAGTGCTGCAAATGCAGTTAATATGGTTGGGTATCCTGAAGCTAGAATTATTTTAGCACAGGCTGTTTCTTACGTTGCATGTGCTCCAAAAAGTAATGCTTGTTATTTGGCAATAGATAAAGCAATTGAAGATGTTAGAACTAATAAAGATTCTGGAGTGCCTGCATATTTGAAGGACGCTCACTATAAGGGGGCAAAGGAATTAAATAGAGGTATAGGATATAAATATCCACATGACTACAATGGATATGTAAAGCAGGACTATTTACCTAAATCACATTTAGGTAAAAGGTACTACATACCAAAAAATATTGGATTTGAGTCTAAAATAAGGGAAAGACTAAACAAATTAAAGGAAATTAATGAATAAATTAGTGAGCCTTAATAAATAATAGATTATGAAATAATATATTTAAGTTTTTGAAAATATAAAGTTGACAAAATTACTCTACTATGATAATCTGAAGATGAAATTCATATTATTTTACTCGGAATTAAATTAGAGGTGATTAATTTGAAGTTATCAACTAGGGGTCGGTATGGAGTTAAGGCTATGTTTGAGCTTGCATTAAACTATGGCAATGAGCCTTTATCGATAAAGACTATTTCAGAAAGACAAAATATTTCAGAATATTATCTTGAGCAACTTTTTAGTGCTCTAAGAAAGGCAGGATTAATACAGAGTGTTAGAGGGGCTCAAGGAGGATATATTTTAAGTAGGCCACCATCACAAATTACTGTAGCGGATATATTAGATGTTTTAGAGGGGCCAATTGAAATATCAGAATGTATTGATGATGAGGTTAACTGTTCAAGAGTTGATTATTGTGCTACAAGGCTTTTATGGATAAAGATTAGGGATAGTGTAAATCAAGTTACTCGCTCAATAACACTTGAGGATATGGTAAACGACTATAAATCCATGAATGTAATTACATCAATAAAAAGGGGAGAATAACAATGGAAAAAAGATTTGTATATATGGATCATGCAGCAACAACTTATACAAAACCAGAAGTATTAGAGGCAATGATGCCATATTTTACTGAACAATTTGGAAATGCTTCATCAATTTATACCTTTGGAAGAAGATCAAAAGCAGCTATAGAGGAAGCAAGAGAAAAAGTTGCTAAAGCTTTAAATGCTCTACCAGATGAAATATACTTTACAGGTGGAGGTTCTGAAGCTGATAACTGGGCAATTAAAGGTGTAGCCTTTGCTAATAGAGATAAAGGTAATCATATAATAACAACAAAGATTGAACATCATGCCGTACTTCATACATGTGAATATTTAGAAAAACAAGGATTTGAAGTAACTTATCTTGATGTAGATGAATATGGAATGATAAATCTTGAAGATTTAAAGAAGGCAATAACTGATAAAACTATATTAATAACAATAATGTTTGCTAATAATGAAATAGGAACTATACAGCCTATAGCTGAAATAGGTAAGATTGCTAGAGAGAGAGGAATTTATTTCCATACAGATGCAGTTCAGGCAGTTGGAAATGTAAATATAGATGTTAAAGAAATGAATATAGACTTACTTTCACTTGCTGCCCACAAGTTCTATGGACCAAAGGGTGTAGGTGCTCTATATATCAGAAAAGGAGTAAAAATAGATAACTTAATACATGGTGGAGGCCAAGAGAGAAAAAGAAGAGCAGGTACAGAAAATTTACCTGGTATTGTTGGATTAGGTAAGGCAATAGAACTTGCTACATCAAATATTGAAGAACACAATAGAAAAATAAAGTCAATGAGAGATAGACTACTAAATGGTATTATGGAAAAAATACCATATACAAAGCTAAATGGACATCCAGAAAAAAGACTACCAGGTAATATAAATGTAAGTTTTCAATTTATAGAAGGTGAATCATTGCTTTTATTATTAGATCATTATGGAATATGTGCTTCAACAGGAAGTGCTTGTTCTTCAGGATCGCTTGATCCTTCTCATGTACTTATGGCAATTGGTTTACCACATGAAATTGCACATGGATCTTTAAGACTTAGTCTTGGAGATTTAAATAAAGAAGAAGATGTAGATTATGTTTTAGAAGTATTACCACAGATAGTTCAAAGGTTAAGAGATATGTCACCATTATATGAATCATTTATAAAAGAAGGGGGAAAATAATATGTACAGTGATAAAGTAATGGACCATTTTATGAATCCAAGAAATGTAGGTGAAATTGAAAATCCAGATGGAGTAGGAGAAGTAGGAAACGCTAAATGTGGAGATATAATGAAGATTTATATAAAGGTTGAAAACAATAGAATAGTAGATGTAAAGTTTAAAACATTTGGCTGTGGTTCAGCTATAGCTTCAAGCTCAATGGCAACTGAATTAATTAAGGGAAAGACTTTAGAGGAAGCATGGGAACTTACAAATGTAGCAGTTGCAGAGGCACTAGATGGACTACCACCAGCTAAAATGCATTGCTCAGTTTTAGCTGAACAGGCTATCCATAAGGCAATAAATGATTATAGAATAAAAAATGGACTAGAACCATGGGAAGACAGATTTACAGACGATGACGACCATCATCATGAGTGATAAGTAGGTGAATATATGAAGGAAAAGGTTGTTATAGGAATGAGCGGCGGAGTTGATAGCTCCGTCGCTGCATATTTACTAAAAGAGCAAGGATATGATGTGGTTGGTATAACTATGGAAGTTATACCAAGAAATTTAGAATTTGAAGAGAGAGAGGGCGGATGCTGTTCTCTTTCAGCTGTAAATGACGCAACTAGAGTAGCTGCAAAGCTTGATATACCATATTATGTTTTAAATTTTAAAGATGTTTTTGAATCTAAGGTGATTAATTATTTTATTGATGAATATCTAGCAGGGAAAACTCCTAACCCATGTATTGCATGTAACAAATATATAAAATTTGATGAGTTTTTAAAAAGGGCAAAAGTATTAGGTGCTAAGTATATAGCAACTGGACATTATGCTATTATAGAAAAAGATAATAAAACAGGAAGATATCTTCTTAAAAGATCAAAGGATGAAAAGAAGGACCAAACATATGTATTATACAACATGACACAATATCAATTAGCACATACCCTAATGCCACTTGGTGGATATACTAAGGATAAAGTTAGAGAAATAGCAAGAGAGATAGGACTCCCAGTTGCTAATAAAAAGGATAGTGAAGAAATTTGTTTTGTCCCAGATAATGATTATGCCAGATTTATAAAAGAAAGAAGGCCTGAGGAGATTAAACCAGGTTATTTTGTAGATGTAAATGGAAATAAGTTAGGAAAACATAAAGGTATAATTCATTATACAATAGGTCAAAGGAAGGGGCTTGGTTTATCTTTAGGAAAGCCAGTTTATGTAATTGACATAATACCAGAAAAGAACCTAGTTGTTGTAGGTGACGAAAAAGATATATTTAAAGACACACTATATGCAGAAGATGTTAATTTTATACCTTTTGAAAAATTAGAAGGAGAAATGAAGGTAACAGCAAAGATAAGATATTCAGCAAAAGAAGCTGATGCAACAATCATGCCTTATAAAAATGGTGTTCTTGTAAAATTTGAAACTCCACAAAGAGCTATAACAAAAGGGCAGTCAGTTGTGTTTTATGACGGTGATATTGTAGTAGGTGGTGGAATTATAAAATAGGAGCTGATTCAATCAGCTCCTATTTATTTTTAAGAATTTTTTTAGCTATTTTGCAAAAAATATCTAAGAAGGAGGTGTTATAATATGATAAAACTAACTGATGTACTAAACAAAAAAGTTGTAGGATATTCAGGAGATGATTATGGAAAAATAATTGATGTTCTATTTGATAACAGAAGAATTAAGATAATAGGATATATTTTATCAAAAAGAAAGGGTTTATTTAATTGTTTTTATATTATTACTCCAAAGCAAATAAATATAGTTTCAGATGTTATTATAATATCAAATTTAGATAAAGACTATAATAAGATAAAATATAGATTTTTAAAAAAGTTAAGCTTATCTGATAGATTAGGTAATAATGTTTTTTCTAAAGATGCTAAATTTATGGGAATTTTAAAGGATGTAATATTTGATGAATACTCAGGAGAAATTAAAGCTCTTTGTATTTCAAATGGAATGTTAAACGATTTAATTACTGGAAGAAATATTATATTGGTTGATAAAGAGACAAGATTTAAATCTAAATTTATAGTTGTAAATGATGATGTAAAGATATTAAATAAAGCTTCTTTAAAGAAACTTTTAAGGTAGTGTTGTAATTATGACAAAAAGTAAAATAATTTTAGTTTATACGTTTTTTATTATATTTTTTATATTTATTTTATTCTTAATAAAAGACTTTATATCGCCTTTACTAATATCCTTTATTTTTGCTTATATACTTACACCTCTTAAAAAGCATTTAGAAAAAAGGGGATTTTCTTCTAAACTTTCAGCAATAATTTCGATTATATTTATTCTCGTTGTATTCATATTTATATTTTTTATAATTATTCCAAGTATTATCAAAGAGGTATTTGTAATAGCTT
Source organism: Thermobrachium celere DSM 8682 (assembly GCF_000430995.1). Taxonomy (GTDB): domain Bacteria; phylum Bacillota; class Clostridia; order Clostridiales; family Caloramatoraceae; genus Thermobrachium; species Thermobrachium celere. The sequence continues at coordinate 1,109,376 of NZ_HF952018.1, read as the reverse complement.
CTAGTATAGATATAATAGAGGAATCATTAAGACCATATTTTTTATTTTATGATAAGTTGCCTGCCTATATTAAAGGTAATTTAGATGTAGTTTTAGGTAAATTAAAGAGTACATCAACGATTTATATTAATAGACTTTTTGTTAATACAATTTTGATATCTAAAAAAATGACTTTATATTTACTGACTCCTATTTTTACATACTATTTTTTAATTGATTCTGCTTATTTTAAAAAGCAATTAATGAATATAATTCCTTTTAAATTAAGGGATATAGTTTTTGATGTTGCAAGAGAAATAGATGAAGTAATAGGTAATTATATTAGAGGTCAGTTAATTTTGTCATTTATTATATCACTATTTACTTTTATAGGGCTTGTTTTGCTTAGAATAAGATTTCCATTGTTTATAGCAGTTATTAATGGTCTAACTAATATAATACCATACTTTGGTCCAGTGCTTGGATTTGTTCCAGCTTTTTTAATAGCATTAACACAATCTATAAATAAAGCTGTTGCTGTATCAATATTCTTTTTCGTACTTCAGGAGATTGAAAGCAGCATAGTTGCACCAAAAATTTTAGGAGATAGTTTAGGAATACATCCAGTTTATGTTATAATTATACTATTGGTAGGAGGTAAATTTTTTGGCGGAATTGGACTTTTGTTGGCAGTACCTATTGCAGGAATTATAAAAGTAACATATAATTATTTAATGAAAAAAATATTTTAAAGGCTATGAAGGGAAGGAGTACATATCCATTCTGTTTCAGAGAGAAGGTGGCTGGTGCGAACCTTTACAGATAGATATGGAAGCAGTCCCAAAGCTGTGTGCTGAAAGTAAAGTAGGCATTACCGTTGGCTTGCGTTAAGGCCTAGAGTGACCAAGTTGGTAATTAGGGTGGTACCGCGGAAGTGATCTTTCGTCCCTAGATTTTAGGGATGAAGGATTTTTTTTTAAATAGAATATTAAGTTAATTGTATTGTAGAGTTATTATTATATACATAGGAGGGTGATAAAATGAACTACATGGGTTTAAATGAAATTAGAGAAAAATACCTGTCCTTTTTTGAAAGTAAGGGGCATTTAAGATTACCAAGCTTTTCACTTGTTCCACAAAATGATAAAAGCCTTTTACTAATAAATGCAGGTATGGCACCATTAAAGCCATATTTTACAGGTCAAGAAGTTCCACCAAGAAAAAGAGTAACAACATGTCAAAAATGTATTAGAACAGGCGATATAGAAAGAGTCGGTAAAACTGCAAGACATGGTACTTTCTTTGAAATGTTAGGTAATTTCTCTTTTGGTGATTATTTTAAAGAAGAAGCTACTGCTTGGGCGTGGGAATTTGCAACAGAAGTATTAAAGCTTCCTAAGGACAGATTATATGTATCTATTTATGAAGAGGATGACGAAGCCTTTGAAATATGGACTAAAAAAGTAGGGGTTCCTGCTGACAGAATTTACAGAATGGGAAAAGAGGATAACTTCTGGGAAATAGGACAAGGTCCATGTGGACCATGTTCAGAGCTATACTTCGATAGAGGAGAAGACAAGGGTTGTGGTAAACCAGATTGTAAAGTAGGATGTGATTGTGATAGATTTATAGAGTTTTGGAATTTAGTTTTTACTCAATTTAATAAAGAAGAAGATGGTACATATTCTAGACTTGAAAATCCAAATATAGATACAGGAATGGGACTTGAAAGAATAGCAACAATTATGCAGGGTGTTGATTCAATATTTGAAGTTGATACAATAAAAGCTATTCTTGATAAAGTATGTGAAGTAGCAAATTATAAATACAATACTGATGAAGCAAAGGATGTATCTGTAAGAGTAATAACAGATCATATAAGAAGTGTAACCTTTATGGTTAGTGATGGTATATTACCTTCAAATGAGGGACGTGGCTATGTTTTAAGAAGACTTTTAAGAAGAGCAGCAAGGCATGGAAAATTATTAGGAATTAATAAAGCATTTTTATACAATATTTGTGATGTTGTAATTGAAAATTCAAAAACAGCATATCCAGAACTAGAAGAAAAAAGAGACTTTATTAAAAAGGTTATAAAACTTGAAGAGGAAAGATTTGATGAAACAATAGATCAAGGTTTAAGTATATTAAATCAATATATAGAAGAATTAAAAGCACAAAATAAGAATGTTTTAGATGGAGAAAGCGCATTTAAATTATATGATACATATGGTTTCCCAATAGAATTAACAATAGAAATATTAGATGAACATAATATAAAGGTTGATATGCAGGGCTTTGAAAAAGAAATGGAGGCTCAAAAAGAAAGGGCACGTTCTGCAAGAGAAGAAACAAATTATATGGGAACAGATATAGATATTTATGCTACTTTACCAGCAGAATTGACTACTGAATTTGTAGGTTATACAAGTACAGAAGGAAATGGAGAAGTACTTTATATTGTAAAGGATGGTAACTTTACTGATAATGCAGTAGAGGGAGATGAAGTAACATTAATTTTAGATAAGACAACATTCTATCCTGAAATGGGTGGACAAATAGGAGATACAGGTTTTATATTAGGAGAAGGTTTTGAAATTGAAGTTCTAGATTGTAAGAAGACTCATAATAATAAAATAATACATGTATGTAAAGTAACAAGGGGCGAAGTTAGAAAGGGTTCATTAGTAACAACTAAGGTAAATGTATCCAGAAGAATGAGCATTGCAAGAAATCATACAGCAACCCACCTATTACATAAGGCATTAAGAGAAATTCTAGGAACACATGTTGAACAATCAGGTTCACTTGTTGCAGATGACAGATTAAGATTTGACTTTACACATTTTGAAGCTCTATCTCATGAAGAACTGCACAAGGTTGAACAACTTGTAAATGAAAAGATACTAGAGGCTTTAAATGTTGAAACAATTGAGACTTCTCTAGAAGAGGCTAAAAAGATGGGTGCTACAGCTCTATTTGGTGAAAAATATGGAAGCACAGTAAGAGTAGTAAGAGCAGGTAATTTTAGCATGGAACTCTGTGGAGGTACACATGTATCAAATACATCATCAATTGGAATGTTTAAAATAGTTTCAGAGGGGGGTGTAGCTGCTGGTATAAGAAGAATTGAGGCAGTTACAGGTAAAGGCGCAATTGATTATGTAAATAACATAGAATTAACATTAAATGAAGTTGCAAAGGCTTTAAAAACAACAAATAAAGAGATAGTTAGAAAGGCAGAAGCGTTAGTAAATGAGCTTAAGGGAAAAGAGAGAGAGATTGAAGCTCTAAAGAGCAAAATGGCAAATAGTATGTCTGATGAAATAGTAAATTCAGCTAAGGATATCAATGGTGTTAAGGTAGCAGTAGCAAAGGTTGATTTAGATGCTGACGGATTAAGAACGCTTGGAGATAGGTTAAAGGAAAAATTAGGAACGTGTGTAATTGTTCTAGGAAGTAATAAAGAAGGTAAAGTTGTATTTGTTTCTATGGCAAGCAAAGACGCTGTTCAAAAGGGTGCACATGCAGGAAACATTATAAAAGAAGTAGCAAAAGTAGCTGGTGGCGGTGGAGGCGGAAGACCAGATATTGCACAAGCAGGTGGTCGTGATGCTTCAAAGATTGATGAGGCGTTAAATAAAGCATTTGAGATTGTTGAAACAATGATAAAATAATGGTATATTATGTATAAGAATAAACAAAGGAAGGTGTTATTATGGCTGAGCACCATGAAACAATGAAATTTGATATTGAGCTAGAGCCAAATAAAAAGGTACGCGAAGTTTTAGATGAAGTTTATCAGGCTTTAAAGGAAAAAGGATATAATCCAATTAATCAATTGGTTGGATATATTTTATCAGGAGACCCAACATATATAACAAGTCATAAAAGTGCTAGAACTATAATTAGAAGAGTTGAACGTGACGAAATCTTAGAGGAGCTTTTTAAGGTATATTTAGAGAATAGATAATTTTGGTTGCATTGGGTAATTCCCAATGCAACTTAATTTTAGAAAGGTGATTTATGTGAAATACTATTATTTAGGACGAACAAATTTAAAGGTTTCTAAACTTTGTTTTGGAAGTTTAACTGTAGGTCCTCTACAAGCTAACCTTCCAGTAGAAGAAGGTGCTAAAGTTATAGCTCATGCCTTTGATAAAGGAGTAAATTTTATTGATACAGCAAAACTCTATAAAACTTACCCATACATAAAAAGAGCTCTAGAGTTATCTAAAAATAAAGATATAATAATTTCATCAAAATCATATGATTACACCTATGAAGGAATGAGGGAAAGTGTACAAGAAGCTCTTGAAGGTATGGGTGTGAAAAAGCTTGGAATTTTTATGTTACATGAACAGGAAAGTAGGTTAACATTAAAGGGACATGAGGAAGCATTAAGATATTTAATAGATGCTAAAAAGCAAGGTATAATTGACGCAGTTGGAGTTTCTACGCATGCAGTAGAAGTAGTAGAAGTTGCTGCATATATGCCTGAAATCGATGTAATACATCCTATTGTGAATATTAAAGGCCTAGGAATAATAGATGGTACAATAGAGGATATGCTAAAGGCAATTAAAATTGCCTATGAAAATGGTAAGGGTATTTTTGCTATGAAGCCCTTAGGTGGTGGCAATTTAATAAATTCATATGATGAATGTATTGATTTTGTACTTAACATACCACATATACATTCTATTGCTTTAGGAATGCAATCTATTGAAGAAGTAGAAGCAAATATATCAAAATTTAATGGAAAATTAATTGATGAGAATTTAAAGCTCCTGCTTAAAAATAAAAAAAAGAGATTATTAATTGAGGATTGGTGTTCAGGATGTGGTAAGTGTGTTGAAGCTTGCCATAATAATGCACTTTCTTTAGTTGATAATAAAGCCACGGTGGATGAACATAAGTGCCTTCTTTGTGGGTATTGTTCTCAATATTGTAGAGATTTTTGTATTAAAATTGTATAGGAGGATGCAATGAGAATATTAGGTTTGGATGTTGGAGATAAAACTATTGGTGTTGCAATTAGTGATCCACTTGGATGGACAGCACAGGGTGTAAAAACAATAAAAAGAGTAGGTATTAAAAAGGATTTACAAGAGATACTAAGTATTATAAAACAGTACAATGTAGAAAAGATAGTTGTAGGTTTACCAAAAAATATGAATGGGACACTGGGACCACAGAGTGAAAAAGTGTTAAATTTTTGTGAAAAATTAAAGGAAGTTTGTAATTTGGAAATAATATTAGAGGATGAAAGACTTACAACGGTTGCTGCTGAAAGGATGTTAATGGAAGCTGATATGCATTGGTCAAAAAGAAAAAAAGTCATAGATACGATAGCAGCAACATATATTTTACAAGGCTACCTTGATAAGATAAAAAAATAATTTAGTTGACAATTATTAAATTTAAAATTAAAATCTAAGTATAAATATGAAAGAGGTGAATTTTATGGAAAATATGGATAATGTAATCGTTTTAACTGATGAAAATGGTCAAGAAACTCAATTTGAATTTATAACAGACTTAGAAGTTGATGGTAATGTTTATTATGTTCTTTACCCAATTGAATCAGAAGAAGAGGATGCTGTTGTTTTCAAGGTAGAAGTAGATGAAGATGGTCAAGAAATTCTTTCAGTAATAGAAGATGATGAGGAATTTGAAAAGGTAGCCGAAGCTTATCAAGAATGGCTAGAGAGCGACGAAGATTTTGAATTTGAAGAATAAAGGATGTACCTTAGGGTATATCCTTTTTTTAATTCTTTAAAATTATTAATAGGAGGATTAGTATGGGTTATAAAATTGAAGGCGAAAAGGTGGAAGCAATATTTAAAATAAGATTAAATAGGTTTCAAGCTTTAGTTGATATAGATGGAAAAGAAGAGATAGTTCATGTACCAAATACAGGAAGGTTGAAGGAACTTTTAATTCCAAATACAAAGGTATTTTTGATAAAGAGTAATAATGAATTAAGGAAGACAAAATACAGTCTTATGTTTGTGGAAAAGAAGAAAAAACTAATATGCATAAATTCAAGTTTAGCAAATAGAGTTTTAGAGGAAGAAATGAGAAGTGGAAGAATTCATTTAGGATATGGAGATATAAAAAGAGAGGTTACATTTGGTAATAGTAAATTTGATTTTTGTATTAATGGGGACAATAAAACATTTATAGAAGTTAAGTGTGCTACTTATGAAGATAATAATGTTGCAAAATTCCCTGATGCACCTACAGAAAGAGGAAGAAGACATATTGAAGAACTTATTAGTATAAAGAACATGGGTATGGACAGTAAAATAATATTTATTGCTTTTATGGATTATGCTAGCTACTTTGTTCCTTTTAAAGAAATTGATGAAAAGTTTTATGAATGTATATTAAAGGCTTATAGGAGTGGAGTTGATATAAAGTGTTATAGATGTAACATATCATTAGACGAAATAAGTATTAAAGATGAAATCCCTGTTGTATTAGATATTGACAATCATTATCAATAATACTATAATATAATTGAAAATGAATTTCAATTACAGGGAGATGAGGGTATGACATTAGATATGGCAAAAAAAGGACAAAAGATTTATATAAAAAAGATAAACGATGATAAAATAAAGGTTCAGGCTATAAGATTAGGAATATATGAAGGAGCAAAAATTGATTGTGCTTTAAAAATCCCATTTGGCCCAATTATTTTAAGTAATAGAATGCAGGAGATAGCTGTAGGAAGAACTTTAGCTAAAAAGATAGAAATTGACATTATTAAGGAGGGTGCATAATGGAATGTTGTAGAGGTTTAAACATAGAAATACCAAAGGGATATAAAAAGTTGGTACTAGCTGGTAATCCTAACGTAGGTAAGTCAGTATTTTTTAATGCTTTAACAGGAATGTATGTTGATGTATCAAACTTTCCTGGTACAACAGTAGATATATCTCATGGGAAGTATCAGGATTATGTTGTTCTAGATACTCCTGGTGTATATGGTGTATCATCATTTAATGATGAGGAAAGGGTTGCAAGAGATGTAATCCTTTATGGAGATGTAATTTTGAATGTTGTTGATGCTCTTCATCTTGAAAGGGACTTATTCCTTACTCTACAAATTATTGATATGGGTAAACCTGTTATTGTTGCCTTAAACATGATGGATGACGTGGAAAGAAATGGAATTAAAATTGATATAAATAAGCTAAGTGAACTACTAGGAGTTCCTGTTATACCAACAGTTGCGGTTAAGGGTAAAGGTTTAGAAGAAGTAAAAGAGAATATAAAAAATGCTAGGGTTGGAAATATTGATGCTAAAATTAAAGAGTACCTAAAGGAATTTAATAACAAAGTAGAATATCAAAGTGAAGCTTTAATGTTACTTGAGGATGATGAGACAATTTCAGAAAGATTAAATATAAAAACTTTAGGTAAAAGAGAAGAGATATATAGATTAAGAAGAGAGAAAGTAGATAAAATAGCTGAATCTGTAATAATAAAAGAGGGGAAGGGAAATAGGATAAGACAAAAAATTAGTACACTAACTTTAAATCCTTTAACAGGCATACCAATTTTAATTATGGTACTGTATTTAATATTTAAAGTAATTGGTGTTTGGGTTGCGGGAGATGTGGTTGGTTTTACTGAAGAAAAAATAATGGCAGGATATTATGAGCCATTTATAAGACATTTAACAGCTAAGTTTTTTGCAGAAGAATCTCTATTATATAGATTACTTGTGGGTGAATTTGGGATTTTAACTTTAACACCAACATATGTAATAGGGTTATTAACACCACTTGTTATAGCGTTTTATTTCTTTATGTCACTTATGGAGGATTCAGGTTATCTCCCTAGAATTGCTGCATTGGTAGATAGAGTGCTATCCTTTTTTGGATTAAATGGACGAGCCATAATACCTATAATTCTAGGTTTTGGTTGTATTACTATGGCAACAATTACAACAAGACTTTTAGGTACAAAGAGGGAGAAAATAATTGCTACCATACTTTTAGGTTTTACTATTCCTTGTTCAGCACAGCTTGGAGTAATAGCAGGTATGATAGCACCACTTGGAACAAAATATATATTGATATATTCATTTACAATAATAATAGTCTTTGCTTTGACAGGAACAATATTAAATAGAATATTACCTGGTGAATCTTCTGAATTATTTATAGATCTTCCACCTATGAGATTGCCTAAACTAACTAATGTATTAAAAAAGACATGGACAAAGACAATAATGTTTTTAAAGGAAGCAACACCCTTGTTTGCATTGGGTGCTTTAATAATAACTTTGCTTGAGGAAACAGATATTCTTTATAAAATTCAAGATTTGTTTAAGCCAATTACGGAATCGGTACTTAGACTTCCAAAAGAGACAGCCAATGCTTTTATTATGGGAATAATAAGGAGAGATTTTGGTGCAGCAGGGCTAACAGAATTAAGTTTAACACCAGAACAAACAGTTGTAGCATTAGTAACGATTACATTATTTGTTCCATGTATAGCGTCAATTATAGTAATTTTTAAAGAACGTTCAAAAAAGGAAGCAGGTTTAATATGGCTAGGTAGTTTTATACTTGCATTTTTAGTGGGTGGAATACTTGCTTTTTTAATTGTATAAGGAGATGATTAAATGGAAATTAAATGTCCTACATGTGGTATGTTAGTAAAAAATTCAACAGTTTGTCCTAGATGTAGAACGGAATTAAACTCTTGTTTAAAGTGTTCTGGTAATTGTTTAAAGTGTAAGATAAATAAAAAATAGTGGTATAAAATTATAACTTTTAAATGATAATCCCCATGGTAGATTTATATTTAATCTACTCATGGGGATTATTAATAGTAGCTTAATACTTTTTTCAATTGCTTTTCACTTGACAATGAATAAAATACAGTGTACACTCAAATTAACATATATTAGAAGCTGAGGTGCTATTTATGTTTAAAGAAGATGCAGAAAAATTGAAGCAATCTTTAAAAAATAAAGGATATAAATTAACACCGCAGAGGAGAGCAGTTCTTAATGTTATTATGGAAAATGAAGGTAAACATTTATCATCAGAGGAAATATATGATATAGTTAAACAAGACTGCCCAGACATTGGTTTAGCTACAGTATATAGAACATTAAACTTGCTAGAAAAAATGGGTGTGATATGTAAAATGAACTTTGATGATGGTTGCAATAGATATGAGTTAGTGAGAGATGAGGAAGATCATCAACATCATCATTTAGTATGTAAAGGCTGTGGAAGAGTAGAAGAAGTTGAGGATGACTTACTTGAAGTATTGGAACAGAAGATAGAAGAAAAGTATAATTTTAAGATAAATGACCACAGCGTAAAGTTCTATGGATATTGTAGCGAATGTAGAAAGAACTTAAGGCAGTAAAATCTGCCTTTTTTTACATTATGAAAGTATTCTTTTTAATAATAATGTAAAAAATAAAAAAAGAATAACCTATTGTGTTGATATTTGTAATTAATATAAAGTATAATAGCATTATTGGTAATGTTCGGTTATATTAAGAAAAGGAGGGAAAGTGATTGACAAGAAAAGAAAAGGTAAAGGTTATACCGCTTGGCGGAGTTAATGAAATTGGAAAAAATATGACCGTGATTGAATACAAGAATGAAATAATAGTGATAGATTGCGGATTAATGTTTCCTGAAGAGGAGATGTTTGGGATAGATATAGTAATTCCAGATATATCATATCTACTAAAAAATAAAAATAAGGTTAAAGGAATAGTATTAACCCATGGTCATGAGGACCATATTGGAGCGTTACCATATGTTCTAAAACAGTTAAATGTTCCAGTATATGGAACACGTTTAACTTTAGGAATCGTTGAAACTAAGTTGAAGGAACATGGAATTTTAAGTGATTGTACTCTTAAAGTTGTAAACTATAATGATGTAGTAACTTTTGGAGATTTAAGTGTTGAGTTTATTAAAAATAGCCACAGCATTGCAGATTCCTGTTCTTTAGCAATACATACACCATTAGGAATTATATTGCATACAGGAGACTTTAAAGTTGATTATACACCTATAGATGGTGTTGTAATGGATTTTGCAAGGTTAGCTGAACTTGGAAGACAGGGAGTTGTTCTTTTATTAGCAGATAGTACAAACGTTGAGAGACAAGGTTACACAATGTCAGAGAGAACAGTAGGAGATACTTTCCAAAAAATATTTAATGAAACAAGAGGAAGAATTATTGTAGCTACATTTGCTTCAAATATACATAGAATTCAGCAAATTATAGATGCTGCTGTAAAGTACAAAAGAAAAGTAGCGATATCAGGAAGAAGCGTTGAAAACATTGTTGAGGTGGCTTCAAATTTAGGATATTTAAAAATACCTGAAGGCCTATTTATAAGTATAGACGATATCAATAAATATCCAGACCATAAGATAGTAATCATTACAACAGGAAGCCAAGGAGAGCCAATGTCAGCACTTGCAAGAATGTCAGTTTCAGAACATAAAAAAGTTGAAATTCAAAGAGGAGACCTTGTTATTATATCTGCAACCCCAATACCAGGAAATGAAAAATTCATTTCTAGGGTTATAAATCAATTGTTTAAAAAAGGAGCAAATGTAGTTTATGAGTCACTTGCTGATATACATGTTTCAGGACATGCTTGCCAAGAGGAATTGAAATTAATTCATACACTTATTAAACCAAAATATTTTATGCCAGTACATGGCGAATATAGACATTTAAAACAACATTCGCTTTTAGCACAAAAATTAGGTATGGATGAGGATAATATATTCATAACTGATATTGGTCAAGTTTTAGAAATAACCCATGATGGTGCTAGAATAAATGGTAATGTAACTGCAGGCCAAGTTCTTGTAGATGGACTTGGTGTAGGTGATGTTGGAAATATTGTTTTAAGAGATAGAAAACATCTATCTCAAGATGGTATATTAACTGTTGTAGTAACTATAGAAAGAGAATCAGGAAAGGTAATAGCAGGGCCTGATATAATATCAAGAGGTTTTGTGTATGTTAGAGAATCAGAGGATTTAATTGAGGAGTCAAAGAAGATTGTTAAAAAGGTATTGGATGAATGTCTATCAAAGCAGATAAAGGATTGGGCAACAATTAAATCAAGCATTAAGGATGAATTGAAGGCATACTTATATGAAAAAACTAAGAGAAATCCAATGATATTACCAATAATTATGGAAATATAAAAAAGGGGGGGTTTTTATGAATATCTACGACAAAGCACATGAGTTAGCTAGACTTTTAAAAAATTCTCCTGAAGTTTTAGAGTATAAAAAAATGGTAGAAAAGATAAAACAAAATGAGGAAAATAAAAAGATTGTTGAAGATTTGAGAAAAAAGGAACTAGAAGTTTATTCAAAACAATTACAGGGTATCCAAGTATCAAAAGAGGAGCTAGATGCAATTAATAATTTATACAGTATAATTCAATTTAATAATGATATAAGGCAGTATTTAGAAGCTGAAAGAAGATTTTCGATTTTATGGCAAGATATAATAAAGATTTTAGGTGATGCAATTGAAATTGATTTTAATCCCAATCTGTGAAATGGGGGAATTAAAATGAAAAAACCAACTATTTATTATGTTAAAGCTGGGCTTATTGCGGCAATTTATGTGGCTCTTACAATGCCTTTTGCTAGTTTTTCATATGGCCCAATACAATTTAGAATTTCTGAAGCTTTAACTATTTTACCTTTATATGAATCAGCAGCAATTCCAGGGTTGTTTATAGGTTGTATGTTTTCTAATATATTTGGTGGTTTTGGTTTACAAGATATTGTTTTTGGTAGTTTGACAACATTAGTTGCAGCATATTTAACTTCAAAAATGCCTAATAAATATTTAGGAGTATTGCCTCCAATCTTATTAAATGCATTAATAATTCCAATATGGGTTAGTAAAATTTCTAATACACCATATATTGCAACAGTAGGTACTATTGGATTTGGAGAGTTTGTTTCAGCGGGTATATTAGGAGTTATTTTAGCAACTGCTCTAGAGGTTTTGACAAAAAAACACATACGTTGACAAGTATATATATTTTGCGTAAAATAATTATGATTATATAGGATATCATTATGATATCCTATTATTTTTTGTTATGGAGGGACATGAATGAACAATATTAATATAAGAAACGTAGCAATTATTGCACACGTAGATCATGGAAAAACTACATTAGTAGATGCAATGTTAAAGCAGAGTGGTATATTTAGAAGCAATGAAAAGGTTGAAGAAAGAATAATGGATTCAAATGACTTAGAAAGGGAAAGAGGAATAACTATACTTGCCAAAAATACGTCAGTATTTTACAATGACATAAAGATAAATATAGTAGATACACCAGGACACGCAGATTTTGGTGGAGAAGTTGAAAGAGTTTTAAAAATGGTAGATGGTGTTCTTCTACTAGTAGATGCCTTTGAAGGCGTAATGCCTCAAACTAGATTTGTTTTAAGAAAGGCTCTTGAGTTAAAGTTAAAGCCGATAGTTGTTGTTAATAAAATTGATAGACCTGATGCAAGACCAATAGAGGTTGTAGATGAAGTATTAGATCTTTTTATTGAACTTGGAGCTGATGATGAGCAGCTTGAGTTTCCAGTAGTTTATTGTTCGGCAAAGGAAGGAATAGCAAAGTATTCACTAGAAGAAGATTCAAATAATCTTAAGCCTCTTTTTGAGACAATAATAGAAAATATTCCTTCGCCAGATGGAGATATTAATGGATCACTTCAGATGCTAGTAACAACTATAGATTCAAATGATTATGTAGGTAGAATTGCTGTAGGTAAAATTTATAGAGGTAAAATAAGAAAAAATCAACAAGTAGCAGTAGTTGACAGAGATGGAAATGTAAGAAATGCTAAGGTAGTTACTTTATATACATTTAATGGTTTAAAAAGAGAGGAAATTGAAGAAGGTCAAGTTGGAGATATAGTTGCAGTTGCTGGTATTAGTGATATAAACATAGGAGAAACAATATCAGATATTGAAAATATAGAAGCATTACCATTTGTACAGATAGATGAACCAACTCTTTCTATGACTTTTAGTGTAAATGACAGCCCATTTGCAGGTAAAGAGGGTGAATATGTAACAACAAGACATTTGAGAGATAGGTTGTTTAGAGAATTAGAAACAAATGTTGCTTTAAGGGTTAAAGAAACAGATTCACCTGATGCTTATGAAGTTTCAGGTAGAGGTGAATTACATTTATCAATTTTAATAGAAACAATGAGAAGAGAAGGATATGAGTTCCAAGTATCTAAACCACAGGTAATTTATAAAGAGATTGATGGAGTTTTACATGAACCTATCGAATATTTAACAATTGATGTTCCAGAAGAGTATATGGGAGCAGTTATGGAGAAGCTTGGAACGAGGAAGGCTGAAATGGTTAATATGACTTCGGCAATAAATGGTTATGTAAGATTAGAATTTAAAATTCCAGCAAGAGGATTGATAGGATATAGAAATGAGTTCCTTACTGATACAAAGGGAAATGGAATTATGAATCATGTTTTTTATGGTTATGAACCTTATAAAGGTGATATACAAGAGAGAAGTAGAGGTGCACTAGTTGCATTTGAAACAGGTGAAGCGGTGACATATGGCCTTTACAATGCACAGGAGAGAGGAACATTATTTATAACACCTGGTACACCTGTATATCAAGGAATGATTGTAGGTATTTGCTCAAGAAATGAAGATATAGATGTTAATGTTTGTAAAAAGAAGCACGTTACTAACATGAGAGCAGCTGGATCAGACGAGGCTTTAAGGCTTTCACCACCGATGGAATTAACTTTAGAAAAGTGTATAGAACTAATTTCATCAGACGAACTTATTGAGGTTACACCAAAGAGCATAAGAATGAGAAAGAAAATACTAGACCCGACTATAAGAAAGAGAGAAGCTGCAAAGAAGAAGCAATAGGAGGCAAAGGGGTATATGGGAAAAAATAAAAAATTGCTTATTATAACATTCATAGTTTTGGCAGCGGTATTAAGTGGAGTTTATTATTTAATCAATGTACCAATTTCTAAAACTAATAATAAAGGAGTAGACTTTAGAATAGGTACAAAAGCAGATGTAGATTTTGTGGCAAGAAGCTTAAAGAGAAAGGGACTAGTAAGAAGTTATATTTTTACAAAGTATTATTTTATGATAAATAAAATAAAGTTAAATGTTGGTGTCTATGAATTTAATCAAACAATGCCATTAAAAAGGATTTTTGAAATGATAAATTCAGGTGAAACAGATAAAAATATTATTATGGTGACTATTCCTGAGGGTTATACGGTAAAACAAATTGCAGAAAAATTAAAGGCATTAGATGTTATAAAAGATGTTGACAGGTTTATTATGGAGGCTCAAACAGGTAAGTTTGAGTATGAATTTATACAGGGGATTAAGGATAGACCTTCAAGGTTGGAGGGATATCTTTTCCCTGATACATATGAATTTAAAAAAGGTATGTCAGAACATGATATTATTAATATAATGCTTAAGAGATTTAATGATATTTACGTTAAAAATATTAAAGGTAAAGTAAATAAAGATGGCTATACCGTTGATGAGATAATTATAATTGCTTCTATAGTAGAGAGGGAAGCTAAATTAAAGGAAGAAAGGCCTAAAGTAGCTGCTGTTTTTTATAATAGATTAAAAAAAGACATAAAACTTGAATCATGTGCTACTATACAGTATATACTAGGTACTCCTAAGGAAAAATTAACATTAGAAGATTTAAAAATTGAATCGCCCTATAATACGTATAAAAATAAAGGGCTTCCTATTGGACCAATTTGTAACCCAGGGTTAGATTCAATTATTGCAGCTTTAAATCCTGCAGATGTAGATTATTTATATTTTCTAGTAAATGAAGACAAAAGGGATGGCAGTCATTATTTTACAAACTCCTATGAAGAGTTTTTAAAACAAAAACACAAGAAAAAGTAGAAATTTAAGCTGCTTGGAGGAAGTTATGAGCAATATAGTACATGATTATGTTGAAGAATATATAAGAGAATTAATTATAGAAAAAGATGAATTTTTAAAAGTTCTTAGAGAGTATGCTGAGCAAAACAATGTCCCTATTGTTCATAAAGAGGTTGCACAGTTTTTAAAGGTTTTAATTAAGTCCAATAATATAAAAAGAATTCTTGAAGTTGGTACAGCAATTGGATATTCAGCAATTTTGATGGCTAAGGCTGTAGGCAATGATTGTGAGATAGTTACTATTGAAAGAGATGAGAAAATGTATGCTTTAGCTTTAGAGAATATAAAAAGAGCAAATCTACAAGATAACATTAAAGTAATAAAAGGTGATGCTTTAGAGGTATTAGATACAATAGATGGTAAGTTTGATATGATCTTTATAGATGGAGCAAAGGGACATTATAGTGAAATGCTTAATAAAATAAGCAAACTATTAAAGTTAAATGGGATAGTTTTTGCAGATAATGTTCTGTTTAGAGGAATGGTTTGTTCAAATGAATTACTCATTAGAAGAAAAATAACTATTGTAAAGAGAATGAGAAAATATTTGAAGGAGTTATCTGAGTCTAATATTTATGAAACAGTTATTCTTCCTGTTGGAGATGGGGTGGCTTTAAGCACCAAAATAAAGGAGGATTAAAAATGAAAAAGGTAGAGTTATTGGCGCCAGCAGGTAATTTAGAAAAGCTAAAAACAGCATTTATATATGGTGCAGATGCCGTTTATGTTGGAGGAGAAAATTTTAGTTTAAGAGCACTTGCTGACAACTTTTCAATTGATGAAATGAGAGAAGGCATAGAATTTGCACATAAGTTAGGTAAAAAGGTATATGTTACTATAAATATTTTTCCACATAATAATGATTTAAAGGGTTTGCCTGAATATATAAAATCTCTTAAAGAAATCAATGCAGATGCAGTTATTGTTTCTGATTTGGGAATTTTTTCAATAGTAAAAGAAGTTGCACCTGATATGGAAATACACATTAGTACACAAGCTAATAATACAAACTATAAATCAGCTGAAACTTGGTATAAACTTGGAGCAAAAAGAGTTGTTCTTGCAAGAGAGTTAACATTAAAAGAAATAAAAGAAATTAGAAGTAAAGTTGCAGAAGATTTAGAGCTTGAAGCTTTTGTACATGGAGCTATGTGCATTTCATATTCTGGAAGATGTCTTTTATCAAATTATATGACTAATAGAGATTCAAATAGGGGTATGTGTGCACATCCATGTAGATATAAATATTATCTTGTAGAGGAAAAAAGACCTGGGCAGTATTTCCCAGTTTTTGAAGATGAAAGAGGAACTTATATTATGAATTCTCATGACTTGTGTATGATTGAATATATACCAGAGTTAATTGATGCAGGAATATCAAGCTTTAAGATAGAAGGAAGAATGAAAAGTTCATATTACGTAGCATCAGTAGTGAAGGCTTATAGAGAAGCAATAGATTCTTATTATGAATTAGGAGAAAATTATAAATTCAATCCTAAGTGGCTTGAGGATGTTTCAAAGTCAAGTCATAGAGAATTTTCAACAGGTTTTTATTTTGGAAGGCCAGAAAAACAGATATATAATAATTCATCATATATAAGAACACATGATGTTGTTGGATTAGTTCTAGACTATGACAAAGAATCAAAAATAGCAATTATAGAACAAAGAAATAGAGTATTCAAGGGAGATAAAGTAGAAGTTTTAACTTCAAAAGGACCAAATTTTGATCTTATATTAGACAAAATGTGGAATGAGGAAGGCCAAGAAATAGATGTTGCGCCTCATCCACAAATGATATACAAAATAAAGTCAGATAAAGAATTAAAACCATACGATATGTTGGTAAAAGAGAAAGGGGATTGAAATGAGTAAACCTATTATTATTGGAATTGCAGGTGGAACAGGTTCTGGAAAAAGTACAGTAGCACAGGAAATTTACAACAGTCTCCCAGAGGAGAGTATTGCAGTTATTGAACAAGATAATTATTATAAAGATCAAAGCCATTTATCCTTTGAAGAAAGAACAAAGACAAATTATGATCATCCAGATGCCTTTGATACAGCTTTGCTTTTAGAACATCTAAAAAAATTATCAAGGGGAGAGGCAATAGACAAGCCTATTTATGATTTTGCAAATCATACAAGAAAAAAAGAAACAGTGAGAGTTGAACCTAAGGATATAATAATTTTAGAAGGAATTATGATTTTGGTAGAACCTGAAATTAGAAATATGTTAGACATTAAAATTTTTGTAGACACTGATGCAGATGTTAGAATAATAAGAAGAATTAAAAGGGATATTAAAGAAAGAGGAAGAACGCTTGATTCTGTAATAGATCAGTATATTAATGTAGTTAGACCAATGCATCTACAATTTGTTGAACCAACTAAAAGATATGCGGATATCATTATCCCAGAAGGTGGATACAACAAGGTAGCAATTGATATAATGATTGCAAAGGTTAATGAAATTGTAAGAAAAAAACAAGGTTTAAAGTAATTTAGTATTTAAATTTTATGGGATTTATGGTAAAATATAAATATACAAAAGAATAAATTGTAACATAACCCTCCTGAAATGCATATAATGTACATAGGCCTATCAGGGGGGTGTTTTATTGATTATAGAAGCTATATGCAGCTTTTTAGATGGCTTGTTTTTACTAGCAGGATATATAACAAATGGAAGTTCCTTCCCCAAACCCCTAACTGAAGAGGAAGAAAAGAAGTTATTTTATGAGTTTAAAAATGGAAATCAGGAAGCAAAGGCAGAGTTAATTACAAGGAATTTAAGGTTGGTTGCTCATATTATAAAAAAATTTGGTCCTATGGGAAAAGATTCAGATGATTTAATTTCTATAGGTACTGTTGGTTTGATTAAAGCTATTGAAAGCTTTGATTATGACAAAGGAAATAGACTTGCAACATACGCAGCAAGATGTATTGAAAATGAAATATTAATGTATATGCGATCTGTGAAAAAGGTTAAAACAGAGGTATATTTGCAAGACCCTATTGGTGTAGATAAGGAAGGAAACGAAATTTGTTTAATGGATGTACTAGGGACAGAAAGTGATAAGATTTTAGATGAAGTAGAAAGTAAAATTTCTATTAGAAAATTATATAGAATTATCGATAAGGTTCTAGAAGAAAAAGAAAAGATAATTATAAAGCTAAGGTATGGACTATGTGGTGAACCTAAGACTCAAATGGAAATAGCACAATTACTTGGTATTTCAAGAAGCTATGTTTCAAGGATAGAAAAAAGGGCATTAAAAAAGCTAGCTAAAGAAATGCAGAAATAAATAGGTCATGGGGATTTACCCCATGACTTTTAATATTATATTTTTAGACAAGCAAAGGACTTTCTGGTAAAATATATAAAAACTTCTGTTTTAGGAGGCATGTATGTATAAGCTATTAATACCTCATTATTATGTTAAGAGCATATATGAAATAGATTTTAATAAATTAAAGGAAATGAATATAAAGAATATAATATTAGACATAGATAATACAATAGTTAAATGGGGAACAAAGAAGATAGATGAAAGGGGATTACATTTAATAGAGCATCTTATTGAACTAGGATTCAATGTGTGTTTACTATCAAATAGCTCAAGTAGAAGAGTAAAAGAATTCATAAATAATGATAAAGTTTTAGCTTATACTGGACTAGGAATAAAACCTATGAGAAGAAAATTTTTAGGGGCTTTAGAGCTGTTTGATAACAAAGTAAATGAAACTTGTATTATAGGAGATCAAATATTTACTGATATTTTAGGTGGAAATAGGGTTGGAATTATAACTATTCTTGTTGAACCATTAGATAAAAGGGAGTTTGTCTTTACACGATTAGTAAGAAAAATAGAATATAAAATTCGAAAAAAACTAGAATTTAGCAGGTTTTAGCTGTTTAATTAATAAATATCCTGTGCATAATCTATGTAGAAGTAAGGGGGAATCTACATTGATTAACTGCACAGGATATATTTTTGATTTAATTAAAATATTAAAAATAGATGATTTAAATTATAATAAAATAGTTGAGTTTCAAAGAGAAAATAATTGTTCATTTGAAGATGCATTAATTGATTTAGGATATATAAAGGAAGATGAAATGTTACATTTATTACAAGATATATCAAGTTTTAATGTAATTAATTTAAATGAAGTGGATTTAAAAGAAGATGTGTTTATTTCAATTCCGACAGAGTTGGTAATAGAATATAAAATTTTACCTATTGAAGTAAGCGAAGGGGAGTTTAAAATAGCCTCATATACACTTAAGTCAATAAGTTCATTTGAAGCAATAAAAGTATTAACTAAAAAACAAGCTAGATTATATTTATGTAAAAGAACTGAATTTTTAAAGCTATATCACACTTATTTTATGCCTAAAAGAATAAAAAGTTTATCTGATCAAATTTTAAATAATAATTTTATAGGGAAAGAAATAAATAATTTTGATTCTCCCGTAATTGATTTAGTAGAAAATATATTAAAAACTGCTGTTATATATAACTCTAGTGATATACACATAGAACCTATGTTAAAAAGTTTTAGAATTAGATATAGAATAGATGGTGAATTAGTTGAATTATTTAATTTTCCAATTAAGATATTTCCATTTATTATAGGAAGACTAAAGATTTTATCACAACTTGATATTTCAGAGAAAAGACTTCCGCAGGATGGTAGAATTGTTAAAAATATTTTAGGAATATTGGTGGATTTTAGGGTTTCAACCATTCCAACTATTCATGGTGAGAAAATGGTTATAAGAGTTTTAAAGAAGAGTAATATAAATCTTGATAGATTAGAACTAGGTTTTAGAAAAGATGAAGAGATAATAATAAAAAGGTTGATGAATTGTAATAGAGGGCTTATTTTAATATCAGGCCCAACTGGAAGTGGTAAAACTACAACTTTATACTCTTTACTTAATGATTTAAACAGAGATAGTAGAAATATTGTTACAATAGAGGATCCAGTTGAGTATATGATAGAGGGAATTAATCAGATAAATATAAATACAAAAATTGGTTTAGATTTTTCTACTTGTTTAAAATCAGTGCTGAGGCAGGATCCAGATATTATTATGGTGGGAGAGATAAGAGATTCAGAGACAGCAAAGATAGCAGTAAGAGCTGCAATTACAGGGCATTTAGTTTTAAGTACAATACATACTAATGATTCTGCGTCAGCTTTTTTAAGGTTAATAGATATGGGAGTTGAACCATATTTAGTTTGTGAAGCTATCAAAGGCATAATTGCCCAGAGGCTTGTTAGAAGAATTTGTACAAGATGTAAAACAGAATATATTGCAACCAATTTAGAAAAGCAGCTACTTGGTGTTAACAAAGATGAAAAAGTTGTATTGTATAAGGGAACAGGATGTAGAGATTGTCAGGGTACAGGCTATAAAGGAAGAATAGGTGTATTTGAGATATTAGAAATCGACAGAGAACTACGAGATATGATAATTTATAATCTAAATATTGACATACTAAGAGATTTATGTATTAATAAAGGTATGAAAACTTTGAAAAATTCATGTAGAGAACTTGTTTTAAGTGGTGTAACAACAGTTGAGGAAATGATAAAAAATACATTTAACTATGACTAGTATTTTAAGGAGGATAGATATGATAAAATTTGACGAATTATTAAGAATGGTTGTCGACATGGGGGCTTCAGATTTACATATTACTGTAGGTATTCCACCTACTGCAAGGGTAAATGGTACATTGGTTCATATTTGTGAAGAAAAGATAACCACTGAAATGGCAGAGCAGTATGTGAGAGAAGTATTAGATGAAGAACAGTTTAGAAAATATAGAGAAGTAGGTGAAATAGATTTTTCATATTCAATTCAAGGTGTTGGAAGATTTAGAGTTAATGCTTTTAGACAAAGAGGCAGTGATGCAATGGCCTTAAGAACAGTTGCAGCTCAAGTTCCTACCCTTGATAAATTAAATATGCCTCCTGTCCTAAAGGAACTTACTAATAAGACACGTGGTTTAATTCTTGTAACTGGTCCAACTGGAAGCGGTAAATCAACAACTCTTGCAGCTATGATTAATGAAATAAATCAAAATAGAAGCTGCCATATAATAACATTAGAGGATCCAATTGAATATTTACATAAACATAAAAAGAGTATTGTAAATCAGAGGGAAATAGGACATGATTCAAAATCCTATGCTAATGCATTAAGGGCGGCTTTAAGGGAAGATCCAGATGTAATATTAGTTGGAGAGATGCGTGATTTAGAGACTATATCAATAGCTATAACTGCTGCAGAGACAGGGCATTTAGTTTTATCTACTTTACATACAATAGGTGCATCGAAGACAGTAGATAGAATTGTAGATGTATTCCCACCGTATCAACAACAACAAATAAAGGTACAACTTTCAGCAGTATTAGAAGGGGTTATATCACAACAGTTAATTAAAAGGGCAGATGGAAATGGAAGAGTTTGTGCTATGGAAATAATGGTTGCAACACCTGCAATTAGAAATCTAATTAGAGAAGGAAAGACACATCAAATTGATTCTGCTGTTCAAACAGGTGCAAAGTATGGTATGAAAACTATGGATATGTCACTGGTTGATCTGTATAAAAAGGGATTAATATCCTATGAGGATGCATTAAATTATTCAGTAGATAGAGATATTGTAATGAGGCTTTTAAGTCTATAGCTAAGTTTTAAGGGGTGTTTGTATGCCGTTATTTTATTACAAAGCAAAAACTAAAGATGGAAACAATATAAAAGGAGTAATTGAAGCAGATAATATTGAAGTAGCAGACACTGTTCTTAGAATGAACAGTGTCTATCCTATTTTTATAAGAGAAAAAAGTCCCTTTGTGATTAGTAAAAGAAAAATGAGCTCTAAAGATCTGTATTTAATTAGTAATCAGATGGCTATGGCATTAAAGTCTGGATTTGATATTTTAAGGGCATTTGAATTTTTAATGGAAAATTCGAATGATTATATTAAAAGACAATTTAAATTAATATATAAAAGAGTTCAAGAAGGAATAAGTTTATCAGATGCATTTAAAGAAACAAAAATTTTTCCAACATTTTTTATCTGTATGGTTAGAGCTGGAGAAGTAAGTGGGAAAGTAGATGAAGTGATGCAAATGCTTTCGCAATATTATTATAAAGACTACAAAATTAAAAATAGAATTAATCAAGCTTTAGCTTATCCCAAACTGGTTTTTATTATTTCTATAATGATTACTTTTGTTCTATTAAATAGAGTAGTGCCTATTTTTTTAAATGTTTTTAATCAGTTTAATAGTGTTGAACTTCCTTTATATACAAAAATAGTGGTAGGGATATCAGCTAGCATAAAAGGTTATTTTAAAATTTATATTCTTATTTTATTTGGGATAATTTTTTTAATAAAATTATTATCTAAAAATCATTATATATGTGATCTGATAGATAGGTTAAAAATAAATATACCAATTATAAGAAGGATTTATATATTAAATTATATAGTTCAATTTTCAAATACATTAGCAATGTTGCTAAGAAGTGGAGTGTCTGTTATTAGCTCATTAGAAATAATAAAAGATGTTATAGAGAATAGAGAGATAAAAAGAAATATATCAAATTCAATAGGAATCCTAAAATCAGGCTTAAGTATAAGCGATAGCTTATTAGCCATAGAGTGTTTCCCAAGTATGTTTAAGAATATAATAAAAAGTGGTGAGGAGACTGGTAGAATTGATGACGCATTGATTAATGTGTCAGAATTTTATTATAACGAATTGGATGAATATATAAAGAGAATAACTGTTTATATTGAACCTATAATTTTAATATTTATAGCTTTAATTATAGGCTTTATTGTTCTTTCATTGATGTTACCAATTTTTAAAATATACAGGACTATTATTTAGGTTTAAAAAATTCCCAATCTGTCAATAATTATAACAAAAATTGACAGGGAGGGATTGTATGAAGAGAAAAAAAGGATTTACACTAATTGAGTTTATTGCTGTTATTGCTATTATTGGAATACTTGCTGCAACATTAATCCCAGAAGTGTCAAGTTATACTACAAATGCACAAAAGGCAAAACTTAGGGCAGATGCTAGGATTTTATTAAATGCAATTGAAATGTACAATGCTTCTGTTACTGATGAAAACAAATTAATCAACAATAATGATGTTATTGAAAGCATAACTTCAAAAGTTGACTCCAATGATGGCAAGGGGCTTATAGACTTGATTGATAAACTAGACAACGATAGTCCTTTAAAAGATTATACTGTATCAGATATTAGAAATTTAGTTGAATATGGAGTGTTAAAACAAGAAAGTGCAAATGAGTAAAGTGGTAATATGAAATAGAACAGGAGGGGCGTTTATGGAAACTACTCTTTTTATTTTTGCTGTTATTTTGGGGTTAGTAATTGGAAGTTTTTTAAATGTTTGTATTTATAGAATACCAAGGGACGAGTCGATAGTTTTTCCACCATCACACTGTACAAATTGTGGCTACAGATTAAGATGGTATGACTTAATACCAGTAGTAAGTTATATATTTCTTAGAGGTAAGTGTAGAAGTTGTGGGGAAGAGATATCAATGTTGTATCCCACTGTAGAATTATTTACTGGAATTATGTTTGGATTTTTATATTTAAAATTTGGTTATAGCCTTGAATTTTTTAAATATGCTGTTATGATTTGTTTTTTAATAGTTATTGGTGTAATTGATTATTTGACAACAGATGTATATTTCTCAATTACAGTAACAGGGGTTATATTTGGTGCTATTTTTATTGTTTTAGAAAAAATTTATTTAAATAAGCCTATAATTCATGCTATTTTAGGTGGTTTAATTGCTGCAGGTGTAATAGCTGCTATAGTTTATTTAACAAAGGCTATGGGAGAGGGAGATATTGAAATTTGCTTTTTAAGTGGTCTTTTTTTAGGATATAAATATTCATTTTTAATGCTTTTATTTTCCTTCATTATAGGGGGAATTATAGGAGCTATATTGATTATTTTAAAAATCAAAGACAGGAAGGATTATATTCCATTTGGTCCGTTTATTTCTTTATCAACCATTCTAGTTGTATTTTTTGGTGACAAATTATTAAATTGGTATTTAGGGTTATTTTAAGGAAGGGAGAAAGTGAAAAAACAAAAAGGTTATACTTTAATAGAAGTAGTTTATACAATAGCAATAATGATGTTGTCTTTTAGTATTATTAGTTTAAATATAGAGATTTTTAATCATTTTTATTTACAACAAACTGTTGACTTAGTTATTGCTGATTTACAAGAAGCAAAAATGTTGGCTATTAATAATGGTATATACGACATAAATGTATATTTTACGCAAGATGACTTTGACGTATTAGGAGTTGCAAAGGATGGAATAGAGGCTGTAGAGTTAGTAGAAAAGTATAGTCCAGATGTATTAGTATTAGATATTATAATGCCTCATTTAGATGGTCTTGGTGTTCTAGAAAAAATTAATTCTTTAGAGAATAAAAAAGTTCCTAAAGTTATTGTTTTATCTGCTGTAGGACAAGATAAAATTACTCAAAGAGCTATAAATTTAGGAGCTGAATATTATGTTGTAAAACCATTTGACATGGAAATATTCTCAAAGAGAATAAGACNATAATGATGTTGTCTTTTAGTATTATTAGTTTAAATATAGAGATTTTTAATCATTTTTATTTACAACAAACTGTTGACTTAGTTATTGCTGATTTACAAGAAGCAAAAATGTTGGCTATTAATAATGGTATATACGACATAAATGTATATTTTACGCAAGATAGCTCACAAAAGGATTACGATGGATATATAGTCTATAGAAGTGATGGAAAGGTTATTAAAAATAGAAAATTAAATCATTATTTTAGTATAAGTAGAATTAAAAGTACAATACCAATTGAAGGTAAAATAATTTTTAAAACAAATGGTAGCGTTTCTCCACATGCATGTACTGTTGCTATTTATGATAAAAAAAGAGGACTATATAGATATATTACATTGACAATTGGGTATACAAGAATTATGGAGGTTATAAAATAAATTGATTAAAAAAGGTTTTACTTTAATTGAAGTATTACTTGGTATTTTTATAATTACTATTTTAATTCCAGCATTTATTGATGTTGATAAAGTAAATATATTTATGGCCAAAGAGAGTGAAAATAGTTATAAAATGTTTTTAATTGCGTCATCTATCTGTGAATTATATAAAAATAGTAGCTACTATTATGAAGAATTAAGCTGTCAAATTTACCTTAATTCTTCAAATGAACTAGATCAAAGCATAGAAATGAGTTTAGATAAATTAAGGGATGACACAAATAAAAGATATAAAGCCAGTTTGAATTTTAAATTACAGGATACAGGACTTTATAAATTAAAGATAGAAGTTGAGGATTTATTACAGGGTGAAAAAATAAGTTTAAGCTGTTATAAATAGGTGAGAGGATGATTAAAAAGGGTTACACATTAATTGAGGTAATGGTTTCTCTTTTTATTTTTTTTATAATTATTTCACTAACTTTAGAATTTATAAGCTATAGTATGGGTTTAAATATGGATTTAAAGGGTAGAAGTAGTGATTTGATAAATGCGACCATTGCTATTGATTTTATTCAAGATAAGATAAGAACAGGAAATATTGAACCTATAAATAATTATAACAAAGATAGATTAGAGATACTAAAAACATTTGATGGAAGTATACTTTATTTAAAAAATGGTATTTTAAGATATTCAACAGATTCACAGCAAATAACACCAAATATTGATTATGTCTTTGTTGAAAAGATTTCTAACAATTTATTTAAAATAAGCGTAACTACAAGTATGGGTAAAAATTACATATGCTATGTTGGTGGTGGATTGTGATAAAACATAGGGGTAATGTAGCGTTATTTTATATTGTTTTAATTTTTTTATTTGTTGTTGTTATATCATATACTTCTATGATTTTATTAAGTTCAAACAAGATCATAAAAAGTACTGTAGCCTCAGAACAGGCATATAACAATGCACAAGCAGGGTGGATTTATGTATATAGAAATATAATTCAAAAAGAGGGGTCAAATGCACAAGATAGAAAGGTTGTACTTAATTTTGATAATATAAATAAAGTAGAAATTGTTTTTAAAAATAGAAAGTATGAAAAGAAATTTTTAATAACAATAACAGGCAGAAGTGGAGCTTATGTGAAATCAATCTATAAAGAAATATCCTATAGATAGGGTGTTTGTATGGGTGGAGCAGCATTAAAATGTATAATAGGTAAAAACTATTATGAGTTTGTTATAATTCAAAACAGAAAAATTTTGTTATTTGGCAGGCAAGAAGATTTAAGTTTAAGTAGTTATGCAGAAACAGTTAGGTTGTTAATTGCATTAACAAAAGAAAAAAGAATTAATGTTATTGAAACAAACATAGGATTGTATGATGATATAGAATATCAAAAAATAATAGAAATCCCAATAATGAACTATGAAAGTACATATAAGTCAGTTGAATGGGAAATAAATAGGACATATCTAGATAAATCAAAATATTATTTTTCCTTTGAGAAGGTATATAAAAACAAAAAAACAAATGGAATATATTTAGCTACAATAAAGAAAAACATAATAGATGAAATTATAAACGTACTGAATGAAAACAAAATTACAATTAATTCTATTGAAACAAATACAATTTCAACTATACGAATATTAAATTCATATTATAGATTAAAACAAAAATGTATTGTTGTTAGCAAGCTTGATAAGTTTTATTTTATTTATATATATAGAGATGGTAAATGTATATGCGTCGATGAAATAAACAATAATTTAAAAGTAAAAGAACAAATTTATAATTTAATAAAACAAGAAAACTTAAATAATAACTTTTATATATATTTGGATAATTTAAATGGGAATGAAATAGGATTAGAAGAAAACTTGGTAGGAATAAATAGAAGTATGGATATAAATAAAATGAAAGTAATGTTTAGCCCACTTGGGGAAGCTTTAAAACATACTGCTTCTTTAAGCCTAATGGGATTGATGTTAAGAAGGGGATAGAATGTATAGGTTTAACTTTATACATAAAGATGACGGCAAGCAAAACAGAATTCTAATTTATTTATTTATTATTTTAAATACTATTTTATTTTTATTTCCAGCGTTAGCCTTAATAAATGTTAAATCAAAATATGAAAATAAACACCAAAACACCTACAAACAAATAGATATTAAAGTACCTCAAATGGATTTTGAAGATACAGAAGAAAATATCAAAAATTATATACAAGTGATAGATTTAATTAATAATGATTTAATGGATATAAATTCAATTGAATTTAAAGAAAATGCGATGCAAATTTTAGCAACGACAACTGATTATGAAATATTTAGAAGTTTTATTGAAAAAATAGAAGAAAATAAGTTGTTTTCTTCTATCAAATTAGTGAACGTTAAAAAAGAAGATAGTAAATATATTTTTATTATTGAATTAAGATAGGTGATATTTGTGTTAGTACTTACTAAAAGAGAAAAAATACTACTAGCTGTAAGCTTGTTTGTATTTTTTTATATGAAATTTTACTTTAAACCAATATTAACAAGTATTAAAAGGTATAATACCGAATTAGAAGAAATAAATAGAAAATATATAACATGTAATATAGTAAAAAATAATATAACTAAAAAAATTAACTTAGGTAATAAAAAGTATACAAGTATAATGGACTTGATGTATCAAATGGAGAATAAATGTAAAGTTACTATAAAAGATATTAATTTTAATGAAATTAAAAAAGATAAATTTACTTCTACTGTTATAGTTAATTTCAATGTTGAATGTGAACTTTATAATTTAAAGAATATAATAAATTATTTTTACGAATCCGATTATGCTCTGAAAGTAAAAAGTTTTAAAATAGGAAAAACAAGTAATAGCTACAATGCTAATTTTTTTATTGAATTTTATACTTCAAATGATAAACTTAAAGAAGATAATATTAATAATGTATGGAATAGGTGATAGATATGAATATTGTTTTAATTGGTATGCCTGGGTGTGGGAAGACTACTATAGGTGTTAAATTAGCGGAGAAACTAGGTATACCTTTTTTTGATACCGATATGCTTATTGAAAAAATTTATAATGAAACAATTCCTGAAATGTTTAAAAAGGGTGAAGAATATTTTAGATTAAAGGAATCACAAGTTGTAGAGTTGGTTTCAAATAAAGATTGTTGTGTTATATCTACTGGTGGAGGTGTTATTTTAAACGATAGTAATATAAAAAATTTAAAAAGGCGAGGTGTTATTTTTTTTATAAACAGAGATTTAGATGCCATAATCAAAACTATTGATACTTCGAACAGACCTTTATTAAAAGATAAAAATAAAATATTTGAATTATATCATCAAAGAATTGAATTATATCGTAAATATTGTGATTATGAAATTGAAAATATTAGTATAGACGATACAATTGATAAAATAATCAAAATATGCAAATCATATATGTAAATAGTAAAAAAGGAGGATAATATGACAGTTAAATTTGGACCTTCAGGTAACTCAAAAAGCTTTTATGATGAAGGGTTTAAATCTTCAGTTGATATGCCCAAGTGGCTTAAACAAAAAGGATTAGATGCTTATGAATATTCATTTGGTAGAGGGATAAACATTGGAGTTGAAACTGCTCAAAAAATTGGTAGAGCAGCAGCTGAAAATGGTATAGCATTATCCATACATAGTCCATATTATATAAACTTTGGTAGTAA
Source organism: Thermobrachium celere DSM 8682 (assembly GCF_000430995.1). Taxonomy (GTDB): domain Bacteria; phylum Bacillota; class Clostridia; order Clostridiales; family Caloramatoraceae; genus Thermobrachium; species Thermobrachium celere. The sequence goes on along the minus strand of NZ_HF952018.1, from coordinate 1,080,553 downwards.
AGATCCAGAAATAAAAGAAAAATCTATTAACTATTTAAAACAAACAATAATACTAGCAGATAAAATGCAGGCTGATAGAGTTGTTTTACATCCTGGTTCTGTAGGTAAAAACTCAAGAGATGAGGCATTTGGTAATTTGGTTATGTCTATAAAGCAAGCAATAGACCTATTAAAGGAACTAAATTTATATGGAAAGATACATATATGCCCTGAAACAATGGGAAAAAAGAACCAGTTAGGCACATTGGATGAAATTTTAGATATATGTCAAATTGATGAAACGCTTATTCCAACGATTGACTTTGGACATATTCATGCTTTAGGAAGAGGAGCAATAAATTCAAAAGAAGACTATGAGTATATATTTAATAGAGTAGAAAATGCATTAGGTAGGTTTAGACTAGATAACCTTCATTGCCATTTTAGTAGAGTTGAGTTTACAGAAGCAGGAGAAAAGAAGCATTGGACTTTTACTGATACACAATATGGACCGGAATTTGAACCTTTAGCACAAGTATTAGCAGAAAGAGAGATGTCTGTAAGGATAATTTGCGAATCAAGAGAGAATATGGCAGAAGATGCATTAAAAATGAAAAAAATATACAATGAATACATTACAAAATTAAACTAGAGTTTGCAATTTGAACAATAATCTGCTAAAATACAATTGTTATTGTATATAATGGGTGATTTTATGAAAATACTTGTAATAAATGGTCCAAATATAAACTTTTTAGGAATAAGAGAAAAAGAGATATATGGTCAAATGAGTTATGAAGAACTATGTAGTTATATAAAAAAACAGGCTGAAAATTTAAACATAGATGTTGAAATATTACATAGTAATGTGGAAGGAGAAATAATAAACATAATACAGAACAATTATGATAAAGTTGATGGTATAATTATAAATCCAGGTGCTTATACTCATTACAGCTATGCTATATATGATTGCATTAAATCAATAAACAAACCTGTTATTGAAGTGCATCTAACAAATATTTATGCTAGAGATGAGTTTAGACAAAAATCAGTTACTGCACCTGCTTGTGTAGGTGTAATCTCAGGATTTAAAGAAATAGGTTATAAATTAGCCTTAATGGCGTTAAAAGACATAGGGGGTAATACAAATGATTGAAAAAAGACTACAAAAATTTTTAGCAAAATTTGATGAATTAAATATCGATGCTGCTTTAGTTTATAAGGATGAAAACAGAAACTATCTAAGTGGTTTTACAGGAGATGACAGTTTCTTATTCATTACTAAGGAAAAGTCATATTTTATAACTGACTCAAGGTATACTGAACAAGCACAAAATGAGGTTGTTGGTTTTGAGGTACTAGAATACAAACCTCCAATACATGATTTTATTAAATCATTAGTAGAAAAACACAACGTAAAACGTTTAGGTGTTGAAGAAGACAGAATGTCTTTATCAGATTATATTACATATAAGGAAAAACTTGAAGGAGTAGAAATAGTAAAACTTGAACAAACTATAGAAAAGATAAGAATGATAAAAGACGATGAAGAAATAAAGTTAATAGAAACAGCTGCAAGCATTGCAGATAAAGCATTTGAACATATTCTTAAATTTATAAAGCCAGGAATTTCAGAAAGAGAAGTTGCACTTGAAATAGAATTCTTTATGAAGAAGATGGGTGCATCAGCACTTTCATTCCCAACAATAGTAGCTTCAGGTACAAGATCTTCTCTACCTCATGGAACTGCTTCAGATAAAATAATACAAGAAGGAGAATTTATAACATTAGATTTTGGTTGTGTATATAAGGGATATTGTTCAGACATGACAAGAACAATAGTTCTTGGAAAAGCAAATGAAAAACAAAAGGAAATTTACAACATAGTATTAGAAGCAAATGAAGCAGCTTTAAAGGCTGTTAGACCTGGAATTAGCTGTGTTGAACTTGACAAAATTGCAAGAGATATTATAGTAGAAAAAGGATATGGAGATAGATTTGGTCATGGTCTAGGCCATGGAGTAGGTAGGGAAGTACATGAGCTACCATTTGTTAATGCAAGAAGTAAGTTTAATTTAGAACCTGGAATGATTATAACAGATGAACCAGGTATTTATATACCAGGCTTTGGTGGAGTAAGAATAGAAGAATTAGTACTTGTTACAGAAGATGGATATAGGGTATTATCTAAATCACCAAAGCACCTAATAGAGCTATAGTTTAAAAAATTATAATAAATTTACTATGGAGGGATAGTTTACAATGATTACAGCAGGAGATTTCAAAAAAGGTTCAACTTTTGAGATGGATGGACAAGTTTACACAGTTATTGAATTTATGCATGTTAAACCAGGAAAAGGTGCTGCATTTGTTAGAACAAAGTTAAAGAATGTTGTAACTGGTGCTGTTATTGAAAAATCCTTCAGCCCAACAGAAAAATTCCCAGAAGCTGTTATAGAAAGAAAGGAAATGCAATACCTTTACAATGATGGAGAATTATATTACTTCATGGATACTCAAACTTATGATCAAGTTCCATTAAACTATGAAAAGGTTGAAGACGCAATAAAGTATCTAAAGGAAAACATGACAGCTATAATCAAGTTCTACAAGGGAGAAGCATTCTCAGTTGAACCACCAACATTCGTTGAACTTGAAGTAGTTGAAACTGAACCAGGTGTTAGAGGAGACACAGCAACTAACGCATTAAAGCCAGCAAAGGTTGAAACAGGTGCTACATTCATGGTACCACTATTTGTAAATCAAGGTGACGTAATTAGAATAGACACAAGAACTGGTGAATATATGTCAAGAGTATAATGCATAATAATATTAGACAGTGGCTTCGGCCACTGTTAATTAATATGTAAAGGAGGAAAAAATATGAAAAATATTAAGGAAAGGGTGGCTTATTTAAAGGGACTATCAGATGGTTTAGGAATAACACATGAAACAAAAGAAGGAAGATTACTTATAGCCATAATTGATGTTTTAGATGATATTGCAGAATCTATAGAGATCCTTGAAGAAAATCAAAATGAGTTAGATGAATATGTTGATGCAATAGATCAAGACTTAGCAGATGTGGAAGATGAAATATATGAAGATTATGATGAAGATGATGAAGAGGACTATGATGAAGATTTTGAAGATTATGAAGACTTTGACGACAATGGTTTTGTTGAGGTTGAATGTCCAAATTGCCATGAAAAAGTTTACTTAGACAAAGAAATGTTTGAAGATGAAGATGAGGATGGAGAAATAGTTTGTCCAAACTGTGATAAACCAATTTATTTTGTTGAACATTGCAACTGTGAAGATGATGACTGTGACTGTTATAAAGAATGAGGGCTAAAATTAGCCCTCTTTTTTTGTGTAATAAATAATTAATAGTTTAAATATAATTTGTATTAAGAAAGGGGGAGGATAAATGTTTACATATGATAAGGAAAAAATTAAAGAAACTTTTAAAAAGGACATATTTCCAGTTTTAACAGAAAGAATAAGAAACGCTATAAATAAAATAAACAACAATGGTTATGTTGAAATTGAAGAAATTAGACTTAGAACTAATAAACCTCTTATGGTTTATAAAAATAATGAAGGTTATTTTGTTGATGAATTTGGGAATTTAAGAAAAGATAATGGATTAATTGTTTATCAGGAGGAAATATCTAAAATTTATTTGTTAATGTGTGATTATTCCTTATATTCAATGGAGGAGGATATAAAACAGGGCTTTTTAACTATTAAAGGTGGTCATAGAGTTGGTATAGTTGGAAAAGTTGTTAGCGAAGCAGGTAAAATTAAAACAATAAAAAATATATCAAGTTTAAATATAAGAATAGCTAAGGAAGTTAAAGGATGTGCATTAGAACTAGTTAAGAATATATATTTTGATGGTGTAAAACACACACTTATAGTGTCCCCTCCAGGCTGTGGAAAGACAACTATATTAAGGGATATAGTCAGATTACTAAGTAATGGTGTTGATCAAATTAATCTTAAAGGTAAAAAGGTTGCAGTTGTTGATGAACGAAGTGAAATAGCATGTTGTTATATGGGAATACCTCAAAAGGATGTAGGAATTAGGACAGATGTTTTAGATAGCTGTCCAAAGGCAGATGGCCTCATGATGCTTGTAAGATCAATGTCACCAGATGTAATTGCAGTTGATGAAATTGGTGGAATAAAAGATGCTGATGCAATCATGGATGCTATAAATACAGGTGTAAAAATTATTTCAACTGCACATGGCAGAGACTTTGATGAGATATTAAAGCGTTCAGGAATAAGAAAACTATTAGAAAATAACTGTATAGACATAATTGTTTTTTTAAGCAATAGACATGGGCCAGGCACAGTTGAAAATATAATGAGAATAAACTAGGGGGGATTGAGATGCTTAAGATTTTAGGAGCTATGTTAATTATTATGTCAACATCTGCCATGGGATATTTATATTCCTTTGGTTATAGGGAAAGGGTTAGGCAACTTAGGGAATTACAATTTTCATTAAATAGTTTATCAAGCGAAATATTGTATGCTTCAAATCCATTATGGATAGCTTTTAGCAATGTCTCAAAAGTATGTACCTCGCCATTTAAAGAACTATTCTTAAAAATTTCAGAAAACCTAAAAAATAGATCAACAGAAACACTAGTTGAAGCTTTTAATTTAGCATATAACGAATATAAAGAAGAATTTTATTTAGAAAAAGAGGACATTGAGCTGTTAAATACTTTTATACAAGGGCTTAGTAGCAATGATACCGAAGGACATAAAAAGAATTTTAATATAGCAATTAAAAAGTTAGAGAGTATAGAAAAGGATGCAGAAGATAAAAGGCAAAAAAATGAAAAACTTTACAACTATTTAGGAGTTCTTTGTGGATTGCTCATAGTAATTTTATTAGTGTAGGGAGGTATTAAGATGCAATTAGATATTGTTCAAATATTGAAAATAGCAGTTTTTGGCATAATATTAGCAGTATTAGATAAAATTTTAGACAGTATGGGTAAAGAAGATATTGCTGCAATGGTTTCTATTATTGGTCTTGTGATGATTTTATTAATGACTATTGGGTATATGTCAAACCTTTTCAAGAGCTTAGTAACAATGTTTCATTTATAGAGGGTGAGATTAAATGGAGATAGCACAGATTGTATTAATGGCATTAGTTGTAGCAATAATTCTTACCTTGCTTAGCCAAGAAAAAAAAGAAATTGCAGTTCAGGTTAGTATACTTTTTGGTATAGTTATATTTTTTATGATGTTTACTAAATTTACAGCAGTTATTCAAGCAATGCAACAACTTGCAATTAAAGCAAATATTGACTATACATACATTAACATAGTACTTAAAATTATTGCAATATCTTATATTGCTTCCTTTGGAATTGAAATTTGTAAGGATATTGGACAATCCTCCTTGGCATCTAAAATTGAATTTGCTGGGAAAATACTTATTTTGATTTTAGCAATACCAATTATAATGGCTGTTATGGAGATGGTTTTAAAATTGTTACCGTAGGTGATAAAAATGAAAAGAAAAATATTATTGTTTATATTTATGTTATTTATATTATTTCCTTTTAATATATTAGCTCATTCTCCTTTAGATAACTCTATTGTTGATTTAAATAAGATTGATGAAGTATCTAAACAAATACAGCAGAGAAGTGAATATATACCAGATTTTAGTTTTTCAGAATTGGTAAATGAATATAAAGCAACTCATTCATTGAAGGGTGTTATAAAGAGTTTAATTGAAGGTTCTAAGAAGTATATTTTTAAAGAAGTAATAGCAAATTCGAGATTGATGATTGAGTTATTAATATTAGGTATATTTTGTGCTCTATTAAAAAATATGCAGTCCTCTTTTTCTAGTTCTTCTGTTTCAAAGATTGCCTTTTATGCATGTTATTTAGTTATTGTAGTTATTATTATTAAAGCATTTGCTTTGATTGTAGAATTAAGTAGAACTACAATTGACCAAATGATTGAATTTGTAAACTCGCTTATGCCAACGTTAATGATTTTAGTAGCTTCTGTAGGTGGATTTGCGACTGCTACCATGTTGGATCCTGCAATAATGTTTATTTCAAAGCTGTTTAGTGATGTTATAAAGGATTTTATACTTCCTCTTACTTTTTTGATTGTTATATTAAACATAGTTAACAATTTAAGTGATGAAATCAAAATTTCTAAGCTAGTAAAATTAATGGAGCAAATTACTCTTTGGGCATTAGGCTTTTTAATGACGGTATTTGTGGCTTTTATTACTATAAGGAGTAGTACATCAGCCTCTATTGATCAAGTAACGCTTAAATCAACAAAGTTTATGGTGGACACGTTTATACCAGTAGTTGGAAAGTCCTTGTCGGATGCTGTTTCAACTGTAGCAGGATACTCATTGTTGCTTAAGGATGCAATTAGTGTAGTTGGACTTGTTGTTATGCTGAGTATATGTTTATTGCCTCTTATAAAATTAGTTATACTTGCCTTAATATTCAAATTTGTTGGTGCGATTATGGAACCTATTGTTGATGGTAAAATAGTAGACTGTTTGTCGTCGGTTGGAGGATCAGTTTCTGTATTATTTGCTAGCATTTTATCTGTTGCAATAATGTTTTTTATAATAATAACAATGATTGCATCAACAGGAAGATTACTTGTTATGGTTAGGTGATGCATATGATTAATTTTTTAAAGGAATGGATAACAAATATTGTTGTTCTGATAATATTTTTATCTCTTGTAGAATTAATATTACCTGACAACTCAATGAGAAAATACGTAAGATTTGTAATAGGGATCATTGTTATAATAAACATTTTAGTTCCAGTTTTCAAATTGTTTGACAGAAGATTTAGTTTAGAGGAGTCAATATCAACTTATGAAAAAAAATATGAATCTTATTTTGAAAATAAAAATAGCTTAGATATGCAAAGCAAAATGCAGGAGGCAACAATTAATGAATTTAAGAATAATTTAAAACAAAATATTGAAAAGGATATATTAAAAAATACTGGCAAAAAAGTCTTAGTAGTCCGTTTGGAAGTAAACGAAAAATTTGGAGCAGATGATTTTGGGAAAATAAAGTACATAGAAGTTAAAAAGGAACAGTCATCAGAAATACAACCTGTTGAGAAAATAATAATTGGAAGTAACAATTCAAACACTGTACATGTTAATAAGGATAAGGAAATATTAAACTATATTTCAAAAACCTATGGAATATCTGAAGAAAATATAGCATTTGTAAAGTGAGGGGATGGGTATGAAATTTATAGGTATGATAAAACTAAATGGAAAAAATGTAAAGAAATATATGACTTGGGCAGCTATAGTATTTTTTATAGGCATTTTGATATTTTTAGCCGCGGATATATTTTCAAACATATTTGGTAAGCCAAAACCTACAAGTAGGGACGTTGAACAGACGTCTTCAAAGAATGTTGAAGTTTTAGCACCCACAAGCTATGAAGACAAAATAAAAAGAGATTTAATTGACATATTATCTCAAATAAAGGGTGTTGGAAAGGTAAATGTAATGGTTTATTTTGAAGGAAGTTCGGAATCACAACCGGCTTATAATGTAAATGAAAACAATAGAGTAATACAGGAAAAGGATAGTCAAGGTGGAACTAGAACAACAAATGAGAATAACAAAAGTATAAATGTAGTTATGGTTAATGAAGGAACATCTCAAAAACCTTTTATTTTAAAACAAGTAAATCCATCAATAGGAGGTGTTATTGTAGTAGCTGAAGGTGCAGAAGATCCTCATATAAAAGAAATGATAAAGAATGCAGTAAAAACAGTTTTAAATTTACCTGCTAATAAAGTAACTGTAGAACCAATGAAAAAATAAAGAATATAACTTACAGAATTTACATATAAATTATTTAGAGATAATAAATAGGTTTGGGGGGAGTTGAATGGAACAATTCAGAAAACAAACTGCAATAATTGCCGTGTTGGTTGTACTTATTGCATGTTCAGCATGGTACGCTAAAAAGTTTAATGATCAAACAAAGGGAGTAAGCAAAATTACAGAAACAACTAAGAAGGTTAATGAAACTACTAATTATTTTGTTGAGGCTAGAAATAGCAGAGACAATCAGTTAAGTGCGCATAAGCAAGAGCTACAAAACATAATTAACAGCAAAAACTCAACAAAGCAAGCCATTGCTGAAGCTCAAGCAAAACTCATACTATTGGCTGATTGGGCAGATAAACAAGCTAGAGTTGAACAGCTAGCAAAACAAAGAGGATTTGAAGATGCAGTTTGTTTTATCAATGAAAATGGTGTTGAGCTTTGTGTAAAGAGTGCAGAAGCACTTACAAGTGAACAGGCTGCACAATTAATGGATGATGTAGTTAGAACTACAAGCATATCACCAACTAAAATTATAATTAAAACACAAAAATAATTAATTTGCATAAATAAACTATTGATTTTATTTGATATTAGTTGTACACTAATATTTGAAGTTATTTGTAAATATTTAGATGATATATATTCGGGCTTTAATGCCCGAAAATTATTACTTTTTGATAATTGTGGAGGTGTATTTAATGGCAGATAATACTATTTATACAAACGGAATTGGGGAAGTTTTAATAGCACCTGAAGTTGTGAGCATAATTGCTTCTATTGCAGCAACTGAAGTTAAGGGTGTTGCTGGAATGTATGGAGGTTTTACAGAAGAGTTTGTTGAAAAATTTGGTGTTAAGTCATCTAACAAGGGAATTAAAGTTCAAATCAATGAAGATAAGGAAGTAGTTATTGACCTTAATTTAATTATAGAATACGGAGTAAGAATACCAGATGTTGCTTTTGAAGTTCAACAAAATGTGAAAAGATCTGTTGAAACTATGACTGGCTTAAGGGTTGTAGATGTGAATATACACGTACAAGGAATCAATATGCCAAAGGAAAGCAAGGAAGAAGAAAAAAGAAACAAATAGGTTAAAAGGGGCTCATATTAATGCAGTTTAATTTGGCATAATATGAGCTTCAAATTTGAAAAAGAGGTGAATTTATGGAAAAGTTATTCGTATTTGTTTATATTACATGCGTAATGCTAATTTTAGGATTTTTATTGTCAGTATCTGTTGGAATATACGATTATAACAGGTTTGTAAATTTATTAGACAAAAACTATAATTCTATATATACTATATTTACAATAGTTATATTAATTATTATAAGCTTGATTTTACTAATGAGTTTATTTAAAAGAAATAAAACAAGTTATTTAATAAAATATTCACCAGATGGTGAAATAACAATTACATTTGATACGATTAAATCAATAGTCTATAAAGCTTCACAACAAATAAGAGGACTAAAAGATGTTAAAGTTTTTATAAAACCAAAAGGAGAAAAAGTTTGTGTATTAATAAGAGGGACAATTTTGCCTGAGTTAAATGTTCCACAGACAGTAAATGAACTTCAAAAATTGGTTAAAGAGAAGATAGAAACTTACATAGAAATCCCTGTTGAAGAAGTAAAGGTTGTAGTCGAAGATTTGGCAGCGGCTACAAGGCTTCGTTAAAGGAGCGGTGCTAAATTATGAATAAAGAAGTAATTTTTGAATTTTTGGCAAAAAATAAAGGTAAGGTAGCAGGAGTTTTTCTAGGACTAATCTTTTCAATTTTAGTGCTTGTTGTAGGTTTTTTTAAAACAATATTTATTATATTTTGCAGTATGACTGGATTTTATTTGGGCAGTAGGGTGGATAATAAAGAAGATATTTTAGACATAATACAAAAATTAATACCAAATGAATGGAAGTAATGGAGGAATGGATATGAGTAGAAAAGCAGCAAGAGAATTAGTTATGAAACTTGTGTTCCAAATGGAAATGACAAAGGAATCAGCAAAGGATATACTAAGTAAATTAAATGATATGGCAGAATATAAAAATTTAGAAGACCAATTAGAGTACATAACAGACTGTGTTGAAGGGGTAGAAAAGAACATACAAAAGCTTGATGAATACATTGAAAAGTATTCAAGAGGATGGAAGATTAATAGAATTGCCAAGGTTGATTTGGCAATAATGAGACTGGCTATATATGAAATGTTATATAGACAGGATGTCCCAAATGCAGGGGCAATAGATGAAGCTGTTGAACTAGCTAAAAAATATGGAGGAGAAAATTCGCCAGCTTTTATAAATGGTATATTGGGTAATGTAATCAAGGAGATTGGAAATGAGTAAAGTTCTTGGATTTGATACAAGCAATTATACGACATCTGTAGCAGTGGTAGAAAATAATACAGTAATATATGAAAAAAGAAAGATATTAGATGTTGAATTAGGGAAAAGGGGCTTAAGACAATCGGAAGCCCTTTTTCAACATATAAAGAATATACCAAATTTATTAGATGAGAAATTTTTAATTAATATAGATGCGGTGTGTGTGAGTACACGACCAAGACCTTATGAAGATTCATATATGCCTGTATTTAAAGCTGGTGAATCAATAGCTAAATCTATTGCCAAAACTTTAAATATTCCTTTATTTGAAACAACTCATCAAGAAGGACATATAGAAGCTGCTAAATTTTCTATAGGATTTAATGAAGATGAATTTATTGCTATTCATTTATCAGGGGGAACTTCTGAGGTATTGTTGTGTAGAGGTAAGGATGAACTTGAGATTAATTTGATTGGAGGAACAAGGGATATTAGTATGGGGCAATTCTTGGATAGAATAGGGGTTGCCCTTGGATATAGTTTCCCATCAGGAAAATTTGTAGATGAACTCGCTTTAAATACAGAAAAAACGGATATAGTAATCCCATCTAAAGTGGATGGATTATTTTTTAATTTATCAGGTCAAGAAACAAGAGCTCTAAAATACATAAACGATGGATATGATAAAAATCAAATTGCATTAGCTTCTATGAAATGTCTTATAAAAACTTTAGATAAGCTATTTAACAATATTTTTAGTAAATATAATAAAAAAATATTACTATTTGGTGGAGTAGCTTCTAGTAAATATATTAAAAAACATATTAATTTTAATTATAGTGGAAGGGTATATATAGCTGATGCAAGTTATGCATCAGATAATGCTATCGGGGTTGCTTTAATCGGATATAGAAGGTTAAAAAATAGGAGAGATTATCATGAGTAAAAATGCTTTAACTGTATCAGAGTTAAATCTTTACATAAAAGAATTAATTGAGGGAACTTCTGAATTAAATAATATAGTTGTAAAGGGTGAAATATCAAATTTTAAACACCATAGCTCAGGACATATGTATTTTACTTTAAAGGATAATGAGAGCAAAATTAAATGTGTAATGTTTAAAGGTTATAATAGTTATTTAAAAATAAAGCTTGAAGATGGGATGAAGGTTTTAGCTAAGGGATATGTTTCTGTTTATGAGAGAGATGGTGTTTATCAGCTATATTGTACAGATATAAAAAAGGATGGACTAGGCGATTTATATCTAGCCTATGAGGAATTGAAGAAGAAATTAGAAGCTGAAGGACTATTTGATGAAAGGCACAAAAAGAAATTGCCTATGTTACCTAGAAGAATTGGTGTAGCAACATCAAGTACTGGCGCTGTTATAAGAGATATTATAAACGTTTCAACTAGAAGGTTTTATAATGTAGATATACTTTTGTATCCTGTAAAAGTTCAGGGGGAAGGGGCAGCACAGACAATAGTGGAGGCAATAGAATATTTTAATACTAGAAATGATATTGATGTTATTATAATTGGTAGAGGTGGAGGTTCTATTGAGGAACTATGGGCTTTTAATGAAGAAATAGTCGCAAGGGCAATTTATAATAGTAAAATTCCAGTTGTATCTGCTGTTGGACATGAAACTGACTTTACTATAGCAGATTTTGTTGCTGATGTTAGAGCATCAACACCTTCACATGCAGCAGAAATTGTTGTACCTTCATATTCAGAATTGGTATATAAAATAAACACATTAAAAAATACATTATTTAGTAATGTTAATAATAGACTGAAGAGAGATAAGATTTATGTTGAAAATCTGAGGTCAAAAGTAAAGCTGTACTCACCTCAAAATAGAATAAATGTTAATTATCAATATTTAGATAATTTAAGAGAAAAGCTTATTAATAGTGTAAGTAATAAATTTATTAATAAAAGGCATAATTTGATGTTAATTATACAAAAGCTTGATGGCTTAAGTCCTCTAAAATCAATAAGTAGAGGATTTGCAGCAGTTGTTAAGGAGGAAAAATTAATAAAGAGTATCCAACAGCTAAATAAAGATGATATAATAGAAGTATATTTTTCAGATGGTAAAGCAATATGTACTATTAATGAAAAATCGGAGGTTAAGTTATGGCAAGAATGAAAAAGAATGATTTAACATTTGAAGAGGCGATCAAGAGGCTTGAAGAAATTGTATATGAGATAGAAGATAAAAATTTATCTCTTGAAGAAACAATAAGCAAGTTTAAAGAAGGAATGGAATTAGCAAATCTTTGCAATAAAAAACTGGATGAAGCAGAAAGAAGGATTAACGTATTGCTTAATGGAGATAATGGAGAGCTTATAGAAGAAAAATTTACCGTTGAGGTGGAAACTGATGAATTTTAATCAAATGCTTTTACAAAAGCAATCAATAGTAAACAAGAGATTAAATGAACTGTTAGATATAAGTGGTATACCAGAAGTTTTACATAATTCAATAAAATATAGCGTAGAAGCAGGTGGAAAAAGAATAAGACCTATTCTAACTATTAGTATAACAGAGGCATTAGATGGAAATATATTAGATGCATTAGACTTTGGTTGTGCTATTGAATTAATACATACATATTCTTTAATACATGACGATTTGCCAGCTATGGATAATGATGATTTTAGAAGAGGGAAACCAACAAATCATAAGGTTTTTGGTGAGGCAATTGCAATATTGGCAGGAGATGCATTACTTAACTTTGCAATAGAAATACTTTCTCAAAAAGCTATTAATAACAATAATTTAAATTACATAAAAGCAATAAATGAGATTTTTAAAGCATCAGGTGCAAGAGGAATGATAGCAGGACAGACTATCGATATTACAAGTGAAAACAGAATCTTATCATTAGATGAGCTATATAAAATGCATTCTTTAAAGACAGGGGCTATAATAGAAGCATCTTGTACTGTTGCTGCATATATTTCAGGAAGAGAAGATAGATTAGAGGAAATCAAGCAATTTAGTCAACATTTAGGAATAGCTTTTCAAATAGTGGATGATATATTAGACTTCGTTGGAGACGAGAAGAAGCTTGGCAAAACTGTTGGTAAAGATTTAAAATCAAATAAAGCAACCTTTGTAACAATATTAGGCCTAGATGAAGCAAAAATGAAGGCTCAAGAACATACAAAAAAGGCTATTGAAATAGCAAATGGATTAGATAAAACTGGATTTTTATCTAAACTAACTGAGTACTTACTTGTTCGTGAAAATTGATATTTTATCTGCCAAAGTTGTATAAAAAATATTATTGTATATACTAAATAATTATGATACAATAACATTCTGCTTAGGGTGGTGCAGTATTCTAGTCAGCTTAGTCCATTCTGAAGGCGGGGCTAAAAATCCGCCAAAGGGCACATCGATGAAGTTCCTTGTGCTGGCTCGCTACGCCCAGTGGTGGGTTGGTACTGGGAGTAAGGGGGATGGGGCGACCGCAAAGGCATGCGTAATCGACCCTACCCCCGCGGAGACCCTAACTTGTGGAGCCTCAAGGTTCTATGATTAGGGATTAAACCTGCATCGTGGTGGAAGCTGCGTGCAGTGTAGCCTGCCTTGAGCGAGTGTGGTGGAGGGTAGATCAGACTCAATGGTGAAGGGCCCTCACTATTGGGTTATTGCTACAGGAAACCACATTTGCAAAAGAGGCTAGGAATGGACGATGCTGTTGAGGAAAACTCCTAGACTGTTCCAAATGGAGGCAGAAGAGGGATTGCAGTGTGGACTAAGTGGTAATCCAGCCCCATATACGGCAACGATATGGGTTTTTGGTTAAAGGGAAACCACCAGAACGGCGACGTTCTGGTCCGAAAACGGGAAATCCTGCTGGACCTAAGCCGCAAACTTAACCTCTTCTGTTACCACCCTATGTACATAAAAGGTGGTAATATGTCAAAGGAAAATAAGAAAATAAAATTGTATAAAAAGAAATCGAATGATAAAAATACTAATTATAAATGGATAATGTTAATTACATTATGGACATTTTTAATATCAGGCAGTATAGGATTTATTTCTAATTTTCTACTAAGTGGTGTAGGAATTTTTTTTGCATTTTTTATTTTAATTACAATAATTATTATAGGCATTATTTTTGATATAATAGGTGTTGCGGTTACTGCAGCAGATGAAGTACCCTTTCATTCACTCGCATCAAGAAAGGTTACAGGTGCCAAAACTGCTGTTAAATTGATTAGAAACGCTGATAAGGTTTCTAACTTTTGTAATGATGTTATCGGAGATATTTGTGGCGTATTAAGTGGTGCTGCAGGTGGAATTATTATATCAAAATTAATGTCTAGTGGATATTTTAAAAATCAAACGTTATTAGCTTTAGTTATAAGTGCAATGATTGCTTCGCTAACTGTTGGTGGTAAAGCATTGGGTAAAAATTTTGCGATGACTCAAAGTAACAATATTGTATATAATACTGCTTGGATTATAGAAAAAATAAAAGTAAAAAGAAAATAGGGTGAAAGTATGAAGTACATGGATAGAATTAATACTCCAGATGATATAAAAAGATTATCATATAAAGAATTAAATAAGTTATCAAATGAATTAAGGGACTTTTTAATAGATATTGTTTCTAAGACAGGTGGACATTTAGCTTCCAATTTAGGAGTAATTGAATTAACTTTAGCGTTATTTTATGTTTTTAACTTTAAAAAAGATAGAATAGTTTGGGATGTAGGCCATCAAACTTATGTATATAAAATTTTAACAGGTAGAAGGGATAGATTTCATACATTAAGAAAATATGAGGGAATAAGTGGATTCCCTAAACCAACAGAGAGCGAATATGACCATTTTGTAACAGGTCATAGTAGCACATCAATTTCTGCAGCACTAGGAATGGCTAGAGCAAGAGATTTAAAGGGTGAAAAACATAATGTTATTGCAGTGATTGGAGATGGGGCGTTAACAGGCGGAATGGCATTTGAAGCACTTAATGATGCAGGAAGTTCAAAGACTAATTTGATAGTTATATTAAATGACAATGAAATGTCAATATCTCAAAATGTGGGAAGTCTTGCATGTTATTTAAGTAAAATTAGAACAGCCCCAGCATACATAAATTTAAGAGATGAACTAGAAAGTATTATTAAGAAAATACCAGCAGTAGGTGGCAATCTTTATAAATCAGCAGAAAAAGTTAAGGATGGTTTAAAACATCTTGTTGTTCATGGAATGTTGTTTGAAGACTTAGGATTTAAATATTTAGGTCCTATAGATGGCCATAATATAGAGGTTCTAATAGAGGTTTTAAATAGAGCAAAAACAATAAAAGGACCTGTGTTGATACATGTGGTTACTAAAAAAGGTAGAGGTTATACTCATGCGGAAGAAAAGCCAGATGTATTTCATGGTGTTGATCCTTTTGAAATTGAAACCGGTGAAAAACTAAGTGTTAAAAAAATGACATACTCAAAAGTGTTTGGAGAAGAAATAGTAAAATATGCAGAAAAAGATAATAGAGTAGTAGCCATAACGGCTGCTATGCCAGATGGAACAGGCTTAACTGAATTTTCCAATAGATTTCCTAACAGGTTTTTTGATGTTGGTATAGCAGAACAGCATGCAACAACAATGGCAGCTGGTCTTGCAAAAGAGGGATTTAAGCCTGTTTTTGCTGTATACTCAACCTTTTTACAAAGAGCTTACGATCAAGTGATTCATGATATTTGTATACAGAACTTACCTGTTCTATTAGCAATAGATAGAGCAGGTGTGGTAGGAGAAGATGGTGAAACTCATCAGGGTGTTTTTGACTTATCCTACCTAAGAATTATTCCAAACTTAACAATTTTATCACCAAAAGACTTAAAGGAATTTAGATTAATGCTACAATGGTGTTTTAAACAAGATTTTCCAATTGCTATAAGATATCCTAGAGGTGGAGATACAGATGTTTTATTTGATAAGTATGATGATATAAATTTAGGAAAGTGGGAAACATTATTAGTAGGTGAAGAGATAACAATTTTAGCAGCTGGAAAAATGGTTCAGCATGCATATAAGGCAGCAATTAAACTTAAGGAAAAAGGATTGGATGTTGGACTTATTAATTGTAGGTTTGTAAAACCTATAGATGAATCAAAGTTGAATGAAATAATAAAAACAAGTAAATATATTTATACAGTTGAAGACAATGTATTATATGGAGGCTTTGGTTCTTCAGTCAATGAATATTTATTAAAACATGGATATAAAGGAAAAGTTATTAATATTGCTTATCCTGATGAGTTTATTCCTCACGGAAGTGTGGATATATTGTATAAGAAATATGGGTTAGATACTGAAGGTATATATAACACAATAATAAAAAATATAGATTAAGAGGAGATGGAAATGGCGGAAAAAGAGAGAATTGATGTACTATTAGTAGAAAAAGGTTTTTTTGAAACAAGAGAAAAGGCAAAAAAAAATATAATGGCAGGTCTTGTGTTTGTTGATAACCAAAGGGTTGATAAACCTGGAGAAAAAGTAAATAAAGATGCTAATATTATAGTTAAAGGACAAGCAATTCCTTATGTTAGCCGTGGAGGTTTAAAACTTGAAAAAGCAATAAAGGAATTTGGCATTAAGTTACAGGATAAAATAGCAATGGATGTTGGAGCTTCCACTGGCGGGTTTACTGATTGTATGTTAAAAAATGGTGCAGCTAAAGTATTTGCAATAGATGTTGGTTACGGTCAAATGGCATGGGAACTAAGAAATGATCCAAGAGTAGTCTGTATGGAAAGAACAAATATAAGATATGTTAAGCAAGAAGACATTGGTATGTTAGTAGATTTTACTTCAATAGATGTTTCTTTTATTTCTCTTAAATTGGTGTTACCTGTGGTTAAGGAATTATCAAAAGAGGGTGCGGAAGTTGTTTGTTTGATCAAGCCACAATTTGAAGCTGGTAGAGAAAAGGTTGGTAAAAAAGGAGTAGTAAGAGATAAAAATGTTCATGTTGAGGTTATACAAACTATATTAGAATTTTCTACATCTTTAGGATTTACAATTAAAGGATTAACATATTCTCCGATTAAAGGTCCAGAAGGAAATATAGAATATTTGGCATATTTGATTAATAAAGAAGATGATGAAAAGCTATTTGAGAATATAAATATAGAAAAAGTTGTTGAAGAAGCTCATAATTCGTTGAATACATAGAAGGAAAATTATAATTTTTGTAGAATAAAATATTGAGGAGTGCATTATGGTTAAGGTGGGGATTGTTGTTAATAGAGAAAAGGATGCCGAATTTAAACTAACTACAGAAATAGTTAAATGGCTTTTAGATAGAAATCTATGTGTTTATGTTTATTATGATTTAGGAATAAAAAACAATAATTTAATTTGCACAGACAAAGATAAAATATATAGAAATTCAGATTTTGTAATTATATTAGGTGGAGATGGAACAATATTAGGTGTAGCACGAGAAATCCAAAAATATAATACCCCTATTTTGGGAGTAAATTTAGGCCGTTTGGGTTTTATAACGGAAGTTGAAATAAATGATATATACAATGCATTAGATAGGGTTTTAGCAGGAGATTATAGAATTGAAAAAAGGATTATGATTAAAGCTGATGTTTTTAGAGAAAATAAATGTTTAAAAACATTTTTTGCATTGAACGATATTTGTATAACAAGAGGATATTTATCTAGAATGGTTAAATTAGATGCTTATATCGAAAATAACTTAGTTGATACCTACAATGCTGATGGATTATTAATTTCAACACCTACAGGTTCAACTGCGTATTCCCTATCTGCAGGAGGTCCAATTGTTAATCCAACATTGGATGTAATGTTATTAACACCTATCTGTCCTCATTCATTAAAATCAAGGACGATAGTAGTTTCATCAGATGATGAAATTAATGTAGTGGTTGATAGATCACAGGAAGGTTTAATTTATTTAACAGCTGATGGACAAGAAGGATATGAACTTGTAGGTGGTGATTTAGTTAAAATTAAGAGGGCATTAAATTGTTTGAATTTGATAAAAATATCTAATAGATCCTTCTATGATATACTACGAAATAAGCTTAAGGACAGATAAGCGGGAAGTGAGGGGAACTTTATGAAAATTTCAAGACATGCTAAAATACTAGAAATAATAAATAATAAAGAAATTGAAACACAAGAAGAATTAGTAGAAGAGTTAAGAAAAATTGGAATGGATGTTACTCAAGCAACTATATCAAGAGATATTAAGGAGTTAAAATTAGTAAAGGTATTAACAAAATATGGTAAATACAAATATGCTTCAATGTCACAAAGTGATAATTACTTAACCGAAAAGCTTGTAAATATATTTTCACAAACAGTATTGTCTATAGACTATGTAAACAATATGATAGTTGTAAAAACATTATCTGGATCTGCTTCAGCAGCAGCAGAAGCTATAGATACATTAAAGTTAGATGGAATTGTTGGAACTATAGCAGGCGACAATACAATTTTTGTGTTAGCAAGATCTAATGAAAAAGCAGAGGAAATAGTTACTAGATTTAGAAGATTAATAAATGAATAGGAGGCATAATATGCTTCTTAAACTAAGGATAAAAAATTTTGCATTAATTGAAGAATTAGAATTAGATTTTTCAAATGGATTTAATGTGTTGACAGGAGAAACAGGAGCAGGTAAATCAATATTAATAGATTCAGTTAGTTTTTTAGTAGGTGAAAAATTTAACAAAGAGATAATAAGAACAGGTAGTGATTTTGCCTTTGTAGAAGGTATTTTTGAAATAAAAAATGAAAAGATAATATCTTATCTTAAAGAGAATGGTATTGAAGTAGATGATTATTTAATCCTTGCTAGGGAAATTAATCAAAGTAATAAGAGCATTTCAAGAGTTAACGGAAGAACAACTAGTGTTTCATTTATAAGGGAAATAAGTAAATATTTAATAGATATACATGGACAACATGAACATCAATCTTTACTAGATGATGCTAGACATATCGAAATACTAGATTCATTTTGTGGGGAAAAGTTAAAAAGCTTAAAAGATAACTATAAAGACAAGTATGAAAAAATAAAATCAATAGAAAAGGATATTGAGAGACTAAACCAAGATGAACAATATAGGTTAAGAAAAATTGACCTATTAAAGTTTCAGATACAAGAAATAGATGATGCTAATTTAATGTTAGGTGAAGAAGAGGAATTAACACAAAGAAGAGATATTTTAAAAAATGCTGAAAAAATATACTCATGTTTAAATTCTGCGTACAAAAAAATTTATGATAGTGAAATTAATGAAAGTGCGTTTGACTCAATTGGTTCTGCAATAGTTAGTATGGGACAAATAAGTGAATTTGATTCCAAATTAGATGAAATAAAAAAAGTACTAGAGGAAGTTTATTATAAATTAGAGGATGCAGTTGATACTATAAGGGATTATAGAGATAAAATTGAGTACAATGATGAAGAATTGAACTATATTGAGAACAGGCTAGATTTAATAAACAAGCTTAAGAGAAAATATGGTGCAAATATTGAAGAGGTTTTAAGTTACTATGAATCTATAAAAAAGGAATTAGAAGAATTGGAAAAAAGTGATGAAATGATAGAAATATTAAAGGATGAATATGAAAGATTATTATGTGAAATTAAAGAATTGGCAAATCAAATAACGAATATAAGAAAGAGCACAGCAAAGGAGTTGAAATCAAAAATAGAAAATGAACTAAAATATTTGGGCATGGAAAGAGCTATATTTGAAGTTGATATACAAAATAAAAATAAATTTGATTATAATGGGCAGGATAGAGTAGAATTTTTAATATCATCAAATGTTGGTGAACCATTAAAACCGCTACACAAAGTTGCATCTGGAGGAGAAATTTCAAGAATAATGCTTGCAATTAAGAGTGTTGTTGCAGATGTTGACAGTATTCCAATACTTATATTTGATGAGATTGACACAGGAATAAGCGGTAGAACAGCTCAAGCAGTTGCTGAAAAAATGGTATTGATTTCAAAGACACACCAGATATTATGTGTGACGCATCTACCACAAATTGCTGCTATGGGAGACAAGCATTTTAAAATACAAAAAGTAATAAAAAATGATAAAACTGTTACTTTAGTTACAAATTTACAAAATAATGAAAGAATTGAAGAACTAGCAAGAATGTTAGGTGGAGCAATTGTTACAGAACTTACAAAAGTTAATGCAAAAGAGATTCTAGATTTAGCTGATCAATTAAAAGTTAAAATAAGGCAATAAAATGGACTTATGTATAAATAAGTCCATTTTTTTATGTTTAAAAACATAAGATTACAAATAAAGTTTATGATGTATGCATTGCATTCTATATTATAGTATATGTGGACAAGAAAAAGGTTAACTTAGAATTAAAGAAAGGTAGGTGACGTTATAAAGTTTGGTAGAGGAGTGATAAAATGAAAAAAACATCTAAAAAATCAGCATTTTTAATGCTGTTTAGTATATTATTTATATTATATTTTGGAAACTTAGTTTATAATATTCCTTCAACTATCAATGTGACAAAACAATTGAATGAATTGAATATAACTAAAAATCAGATCATAAAAATAACTCCTAAAAACACTAATTATGTTAATTATGATAATGCAAATAGCATTAAGGGATATGCTAAATTATTTGGAATAATCCCTATTAAGGAAGTAACTATAAATTTTAATAAAGATAGAAAGGTTTATGTAGGAGGACATTCAATTGGAGTTAAACTATACACAGAAGGTATATTGGTAGTTGGATTTTCTGATATTGAAACTCAATATGGTAAAAAGCAAAGTCCTGCAGTGCTAGCAAACATTCAAATTGGAGATATGATTGTTGAAGTTAATAATAAAAGAATTAGAAATATTAAAGAACTTTCAGATATGATTATAAATTCAAATGGAAAACCTCTTACACTTAAAGTTAAAAGGAAAGAAAAATATTTTGAAACAACTATTGAACCTATTTTAAATAAAAATAATCAATATAAATTGGGTGTTTGGGTAAGAGATTCAACATCGGGGATTGGTACGTTAACTTTTATTGATCCAAAGCTTAAAAAATTTGCTGCATTAGGTCATCCAATAAATGATATTGATACTGGACAGATGCTAAATGTACGAGATGGAAATATATATAAAGCAAAAATAATTGATATAGAAAAAGGTGAAAAGGGTAAACCAGGAGAACTAAGAGGTGCTTTTAGTGAAGAGGATGTTGTGGGTAAACTTACCAAAAATACTCTATGTGGTATTTATGGAGAGATAAAAGATGTAAATGATTTAATTTTACCAAATTCTCGCTTATATTATATTGCAAATAAAGATGAGGTTAAGGAGGGTGCTGCTAAAATATTGGTGCAAGTGGATGACAGTGTTAAGGAGTACAATATCATAATAGAAAAGGTAAACAAACAAAATTCTCCAAATGCTAAAAGTATGGTAATTAGAATAAGTGACAAAACATTAATTGAAAAAACAGGTGGAATAGTTCAAGGAATGAGTGGAAGTCCAATAATACAGGATGACAAAGTAGTTGGAGCTGTTACTCATGTATTTGTCAATAGACCTGATATGGGTTATGCAATTTATGCAGAATGGATGTATAATGAGTTAAACGATGAATTTTAATGGAGAAGGCTGCAGTATGCAGCTTTCTCAAAAATGAAAAAAATTTATTATTTTAGCAGGAATTTAAATTGCTTTGTCGAATAGTTTCTTATAGAATAGTATTGAAACATTGGTCAAGGCGGGTAGGGGAGGTTTAACGATGAATGGTGAAAAGATAAAGATAGTGATCGCAGATGATAACAAAGAATTTTCAGGAATACTATGTGAGTATCTTAAGACTCAAGATGACTTTGACGTATTAGGAGTTGCAAAGGATGGAATAGAGGCTGTAGAGTTAGTAGAAAAGTATAGTCCAGATGTATTAGTATTAGATATTATAATGCCTCATTTAGATGGTCTTGGTGTTCTAGAAAAAATTAATTCTTTAGAGAATAAAAAAGTTCCTAAAGTTATTGTTTTATCTGCTGTAGGACAAGATAAAATTACTCAAAGAGCTATAAATTTAGGAGCTGAATATTATGTTGTAAAACCATTTGACATGGAAATATTCTCAAAGAGAATAAGACAAATGTTTAATCATGGCGTTGTTGAGACTAATAAGAGAATTTCACTTATTTCTACAGAATCAACTATTTCAAAGTTAAATAATACCAATAACAACCTAGAAGCAGAGATCACAAATATTATCCATGAAATTGGAGTACCTGCACATATAAAAGGATATATGTATTTAAGAGATGCAATACAAATGGTAGTTAATGATATTGAATTATTAAGTGCCATTACAAAGGAATTATACCCTTCAATAGCTAGAAAGTACAACACTACTCCAAGCAGAGTTGAAAGAGCAATAAGACATGCTATTGAAGTAGCTTGGGCTAGAGGTCAAGTTGAGACTATTAATAAAATATTTGGTTATACAATTCATAACGATAAAGGAAAACCAACTAATAGTGAATTTATTGCTATGATTGCTGATAAATTAAGATTAAAGCAAAAATTAGGATAAAATAATCCATTTTTAATGGATTATTTTTTTTAAGTAATAGCCAGGGAGTGATAAGATGTTTGAAGAAAAAACTATAAATAGTAAATATTTATATAATGGCAAGGTTGTAAATTTAAGAATTGATGAAGTGGAAACATATTCTAAAAATAAGGCTACAAGAGAGATAGTTGAACATAATGGTGGAGTTGGAATTGTAGCAGAATTAAACAATAGTATTTTCCTAGTTAAACAATTTAGAAAGCCTTTTGAAGAGGTTTTATATGAGATCCCAGCAGGTAAACTAGAAAAAAATGAAGAGCCTTTAAAATGTGCATTTAGAGAATTAGAAGAAGAAACAGGATATAAGGCTAAGGAAATGAAATTAATGAATGTTATTTATCCATCACCAGGTTTTTGTACAGAAAAGTTATATATATATTATTGCAATGATATGGAATTATCAAAAACTAATTTCGATGAAGATGAATATTTAGAATTAATTAAAGTATCTATTGATGAGGCAAAATCAATGATTATAAAAGGATTAATAAAAGATGCTAAGACGATTGTAGGTATAATGATGCTAGATCACTTTAAAAATACTCTATGAATATTTCAAAAAACCTCCTCATATATATAAACAAGACTAATGAGGAGGTAGATTATTATGGGAAATATTAACAGTAGCATTATGAAACATGTTAAAGATAATGTGTGGTTGTATTTTTTGTAATTTTATTTTTTGCTATTGGACTATCTGTTGGTGCCTTTACATCCAAAGCTTTAGATACAGATAGCAAGCAGAATATATTAATTTTCATGAATAATTTTTTTCATACTATAGGAAATGAAAATGTAGAAAGTAAAGCTGTTTTTATAAGGGCTTTTAAAAATAATATTCAATTTATTATAATAATATGGTTATTATGTTTAACTTATATAGGTGTACCTATTGTATTTTTAGTAGATTTATTTAGAGGGTTTATACTAGGATTTACAATTTCCTTTTGTATTCAAAGCATGGGACTTAAAGGATTATTGTTTTTAATAATTGCAGTAGTTCCACAAAATATAATATATGTACCATGTATTATAGTAGCATCAGCGTTAGCAGTAGATTATGGGCTAAGCATTTTTAAGAGAAATGTAAATAAGGTTTATTATCATAAAAATAACACAAATTTAATAAATCTATCATTAATTTTGGCTATTATATTTTTGATTATGACAGTAGCAAGTATTTATGAAGCATTTGTTGTTCCTACAATTATTAAAAAGCTATCTGGCTTTTTAATAATTCAATAGGGTGATGTTATGAAAAAAATATTGAGATTTATAGTTGTTTTTTTAGTTGTTCTATTTATTATTTTTTTGATAAAGGGCTTACTATATTTTGTTTTAAGTTTTATTGAGTTAAAGCCAGAAGGTGATGCAAAACTTGTAATGTATAATTTAGATAAAAAAAATAATAATTTAATTTGGATATTAATAAATAAATTATTATTACGATAATTATCTAGAGGAATTTAAAATATTATGTAGAATAAAATATTAAAAACAATAATGAAGGGGAACTGCAAATGAATGAAATAATTAAGGAATTTATTTATGACTTAGAGTCAAATAAAACTTTAAGTAAAAACACGATTGAAAGTTATGGTAGAGATTTAAAGCAGTTTTTAGATTATCTAAATAATGAAGGAATTGACTATAAGAGTATTAAGAGAACTAATATCATTGCATATATTTTATTTTTACAAAAACAAGGTAAAGCAACCTCTTCAATATTAAGAGCATTAGCTACTATTCGTGCATTTTACAAGTATAACATTAAACTAGGATTAGTAAAACATGATCCAACAATAGATATAGAGGCTCCAAAAGCTGAGAAAAAATTGCCTGAAATTTTGACAATTGATGAAGTAGAAACATTATTAGCTATGCCAAATGAAGGAGAACCAAAGGGAGCAAGAGATAAAGCGATGCTTGAGATACTTTATGCAACTGGAATAAGAGTAACAGAACTTATTAGTTTAAATATTGATGATGTTAATTTAATTCTAGGTTATATAAAATGTAATGGCCCAAAGGAAAGGATTGTACCAATAGGAAAACTTGCAATTGAAGCACTTTCAAATTATATAGAAAAGTATAGATATAAATTTTTAAAAAACGAAGATGAAAGAGCATTGTTTTTAAATCATAGAGGCGAAAGAATGACAAGGCAAGGATTTTGGAAGGTTATTAAGTATTATGCAACTCTGGCTAATATTAGTAAAGAGATTACTCCACATACATTAAGGCATTCATTTGCAGCACATTTAATAGAGAATGGAGCAGATTTAAGATCTGTACAACAGATGCTTGGACATTCAGATATATCAACAACACAAATATATACGGAGCTTATTAAAAATAAAATAAGTGATGTATATAAAAAAACACATCCAAGGGCTTAATCAAGCCCTTTTCTTTTTTGAAAAAATAAGTTATAATATAGTTCCTACAGATTATTTTGAAAATTATTAATAAAAGAGGTGATTTTTATGGTTAATAGGGTTACATTAATTGTTTTAGACAGCGTAGGTATTGGGGAGTTACCTGACGCACATGAATATAATGATGAAGGCAGTAATACTTTAGGTAATATTGCAAAACAATTAAAAGGCTTTGAGCTGCCAAATATGCAAAAGCTTGGTTTGGGGAATATAGATGGGGTTAATGATTATAAAAAAGAAGAGAATCCAATAGGAGCATATGGTAGATCTTTAGAGATGTCAAAGGGTAAAGATACTACAACAGGGCATTGGGAAATAGCTGGATTAATTTTAGAAAGAGCATTCCCTACTTATCCAAATGGTTTTCCAAAAGAATTAATAGAAGAATTCGAAAAGAGAATAGGCAGAAAAGTATTAGGTAATAAGCCAGCTTCAGGAACTGCTATAATTGAAGAATTAGGAGATGAACATGTAAAAACTGGTTACCCTATAGTTTATACTTCAGCAGATAGTGTATTCCAAATAGCTGCACATGAAGAGGTTATACCATTAGAAGAACTTTATAGAATGTGCCAAATTGCAAGAGAAATGCTTAAGGATGAGCATGGAGTTGGACGTGTAATTGCAAGACCATTTATTGGAACTAGTGGCAACTATAAAAGAACTCCAAATAGAAGAGATTTTTCATTAAAACCATTTAGAAAAACACTATTAAATTATATAGTTGAAAGTGGTATGGATGTTTGCGCTGTTGGTAAAATTGAAGATATATTTGGTGGATATGGTATAACAAAGGCAGTACATACTAAAAATAATATGGATGGCGTTGATAAAACTATAGAATATTTAAAACAAGATACAAAGGGATTAATATTCACTAACTTAGTAGATTTTGATATGGTATATGGACATAGAAATGATGTAGAAGGCTATGCAAAGGCGTTAAAAGAATTTGATGATAGACTTCCAGAAATCATAGAAAACTTAATGGATGATGATGTATTAATTATTACAGCAGACCATGGATGTGATCCTACTACTCCAAGTACAGATCATTCACGTGAATACATTCCTATTTTAGTTTATGGTAAAAATATTAAGGCAGGAGTAAATTTAGGTACGAGAAAGTCTTATGCAGATATAGGAAAGACAATAGCAGAATTATTGAATGTTAAAGCAGATATTGCAGGAGAAAGCTTTGCAAAAGACATACTAAAATAATGGGAGGAATGTATATGAACTATATTGAAAAGCTAAATGCAGCGTGCGATTATATTAAGAAAAAAATAAATGCTGAACCTAAAATAGCAATAATTTTAGGTTCAGGATTAGGTAGTTTAGCTGATGAGGTAAAAAATAAAATTGAGCTAAACTATAGTGAAATACCTAATTTTCCTGTATCAACTGTAGAAGGGCATGCAGGTAAATTTATATTTGGTGACCTAAATGGAAAAGAAGTTATAATGATGCAGGGTAGATTTCACTTCTACGAAGGATATGACATGAATACAGTAACATTTCCTATTAGAGTTTTAAAACTACTTGGTGTTGAAAAGTTAATAGTAACTAATGCAGCTGGTGGAGTTAACACAAGCTTCAAAGCAGGGGATTTAATGTTAATTAAAGATCATATTAATTTTTCAGGCACAAATCCATTAATTGGACCTAATTTAAAAGAATTTGGACCAAGATTCCCAGATATGTCCAATGCATATTGTAAAAATTTAATTGAAATTGCCAAAAGTGCTGCACAACAAACAGGAGTTGACTTAAAGGAAGGGGTATATTTTATGATGACAGGACCTTCCTATGAAACACCAGCAGAAATAAGAATGATAAGAACTTTAGGTGGCGATGCAGTTGGAATGTCAACTGTTCCAGAAGTAATTGTAGCAAACCATAGTGGTATGAAGGTTCTTGGAATTTCTTGCATAACAAACATGGCAGCAGGAATTTTAGAAGTACCATTAAGCCATGAAGAAGTTATAGAAACATCAAATTTAGTTAAAGACAAGTTTAAAAAATTAGTTAGTGAAATTGTTGCTAGAATGTAAGGGGGTATAGCCATGAGAATGTATGATATCATACTTAAAAAACGTAATGGACAAGAATTAACTAAAGAGGAAATTGATTTCTTTGTTGAAGGATATACAAAGGGGGAAATCCCAGATTACCAAGTATCAGCTCTTCTAATGGCTATTTATTTTAATAAAATGTCTAAAAGAGAAACTGCTGATTTAACAATGGCTATGGTTAATTCAGGTGAAACTATAGATTTATCTGAAATTGAAGGTATTAAAGTAGATAAGCACAGTACAGGAGGAGTAGGAGATAAAACAACACTTGTTCTTGCTCCAATGGTTGCGGCTTGTGGAGTACCTGTTGCTAAAATGTCAGGAAGAGGTTTAGGACATACTGGAGGTACAATAGATAAACTTGAATCAATTAAAGGTTTTTCTGTTGAGATGACTAAAAAACAATTTATAGATAATGTAAATAAAATAAAAATGGCAGTAGGTGGGCAAACTGCAGATTTAGCACCTGCTGATAAAAAATTATATGCTCTAAGAGATGTTACAGCAACTGTTGACAATGTTTCACTTATTGCATCAAGCATAATGAGTAAAAAGATAGCTGCTGGTGCTGATGCAATTGTATTGGATGTTAAAACTGGTACAGGAGCCTTCATGAAGACATTAGAAGATTCTTTTGAACTAGCTCAAGAGATGGTTGACATTGGTACAAATGTTGGAAGAAATACAATAGCGGTAATATCTGATATGGATCAACCTTTAGGGTATGCTGTAGGTAATGCACTTGAAGTAAAAGAAGCAGTTGAAACATTAAAAGGTCATGGTCCAGAAGATTTATTAGAACTTTGTATAGTTCTTGGAACACAAATGCTTTTACTTGCTGGAAAAGCAAAAACAGAAGAGGAAGCAAGAAAAATGCTCCAAGAAACTATTACTTCAGGTTCAGCTTATGAAAAGTTTAAGGAATTTGTTAAAGCACAAGGTGGAGATGTTTCTGTAATTGAAGATTTAGAACTACTTCCAAAGGCTGAACATGTAATTGAAGTAAAATCAGATAGAGAAGGATACATAACAAAAATCGTTGCAGATCAAATTGGTATTGCAGCATTAATATTAGGTGCAGGTAGAGAAACAAAAGAAAGCTCAATTGATCCTGCAGTGGGTATTGTAATTAAAGAAAAAGTAGGAAGCTACGTTAAAAAGGGAGATGTAATTGCATACTTATATGCTAATGATTTAAATAAAGCAAAAATATCTGAACAAAAATTACTTGAAGCTTATCATATTGAAGAGAAGAAGCCAGAAGAAAGACCATTAATATTTGGAATAGTTACAAAAGATGGAATAAAGAGATTTTAATAAAAGAGGGTGTTGATTATGTTCTATAATCAACACCCTCTTTTATTTATATATTGGTATAAATACATTTTAAAAAATAGGGAAAAATAACAATAAATAAATCGTTAAGGAGGGTAAAAGGAATGAAAAGAAGAATCAGTACAGTTATATTTACTGTAATATTACTTTTTATGTTTACATATCAAACAAATCCTGCATTAGCGGTAGAACCAAATTTGAATTGTAAATCAGCTTTGTTAATGGAATTTTCTTCAGGGAAAATATTATATGAATATAACGCTCATCAGAAATTGGCACCAGCTAGTGTAACAAAAATAATGACAATGCTGTTGGTAATGGAAGCTATTGATAGCGGTAAAATTAAACTTACAGATAAAGTAGTCGTTAGTGAAAATGCAAAGAGGCTGGGCGGAAGCACTATGTATTTAGAAACAGGAGAAGTAAGAACTGTAGAAGAACTTTTGAAGGGTGCTGCTATTGAGTCAGCTAACGATGCATGTGTTGCATTAGCTGAATATTTATGTGGAACAGAAGAAGAGTTTGTTAAAAGGATGAATGAAAGAGCCAAAAGTTTAGGAATGAATGATACTCATTTTGTTAACTGTTATGGCTTCTATGATCCAAATCACTATACATCAGCATATGATGTTGCTATTATGTCAAGAGAGCTTCTTAAACATTCAAAAATATTAGATTACACAACAATTTGGATGGAAACAATATCTGAAGGAAGAAAAACACCCTTTACACTAGTAAATAGAAATAAAATGATAAAGGCTTATAAAGGCTGCGATGGGCTAAAAACAGGATATACAAAAGAAGCATTGTATTGTATTTCAGCTACAGCAAAAAGAGGAAATGTAAGATTAATATCAGTAATTATGGGTGCACCAACCTCAAAAGAAAGGAATGCAATGGCATCTCAACTTTTAGACATAGGTTTTGCTAAATATGATAGTTTTGATGTTGTTAAAAAAGGTGAAGTTGTAGGTGAAGTAAGAATACCAAAGGCTAAGCCTGAGAGTGTTAAGATTATTGCAAAGGATAATTTAAATGTTATAGTCGAAAAGGGTAATAAACCTAATATAGAGAAAAAGATTGAAATGTTTAAAGACCTAAAACTTCCAATTAATAAAGGAGATACAGTAGGAATTGTTAAAGCTGTTGAAGGTGAAAAGGTATTTGGTCAAGTAGAGGCAATAGTAGATACTAAAGTTGAGAAGATGAAATTTATTGATACATTAAATAAAGTTGTAAAAAGTTTTTTAAATGTAAAGTAGAGGGAGTTACAACAACTCCCTTTTTTATTTTACTTGTGTTATACTATACTTCGGCAGGTGGTTTATATGTTTAATGACGCAGTAAAAAGATTTATTAAAATTTTAAATGAATTAAATATAAATTTTTATTTAGTAGGTGGAGCAGTAAGAGATATTATTATTGGAACTCAATCAAAGGATTATGATTTTGTTGCTGAAATAAATAAAAAACAACACTTAGAAATCAGTAAAAAGCTAAAGGAATATTTAAATTGTGATTATCAATACAATGAATACTATTCTACTACTAAGTTTTATGTTGATGGAATAGATATTGATTTTGTTATGGCAAGAAAAGAAAAGTATGATGGGATAGCGTCAAGACCGACTATATTTGAAGGCACATTATATGATGATTTAAAGAGAAGAGATTATACAATAAATACCATTGCCCTTGATATGATAAATTATAATTACATAGATATATTTAATGGTATCAATGATATTAAAAATAAAAAAATTGTTGTTTTGCATGATAAAAGTTATATGGATGATCCAACTCGTTTTTTTAGAGGCATTAAATATGCGGCAAGATTTAATTTTAATTTTGATAAATATACTTTCAACTTGATGAAGGAATGTATAAAATGTAGATTGATAGACTACTTACCAATTTCAAGGGTAAGAAGTGAGTTGGATTTGATTATGAATGAAGAGAACTTTATAAAAGCACTGTATTACTTATATGAGTTTAATTTTTTTAACACATATTTCAACTTTCTAGTAAATATTAATTTTGACTTATATAATCCTATAATAATTGAAAATGAGGATAAATATGTAGCAATCTTTTATAAAAATTCTTTAGAAGCATTAGAAAATATTAAAAATAAGTTATGCTTGTCAAATGATTTCTTAGAAAAATGTTTGAAATTAAATGAATTAAATGATATTCTTAATTATGATGATTATAAAGTTTATGAGTTTCTATTTAAAAATAGATTAAATAAAAGTTTGCTAAAATCTATATTTAATGATAGAAGAATTAATAAATATATAAACTACAATGAAATAAAGGTTGATTATGATTTAATAAAAAGTATTGAACCAAATAAAAGAAAAGAGTTTATATTAGATTATAAAATAAAGCATTTGTTAAATGAGGGTGATTAAATGATAAGCAATAATTTTAGTGAAACAATTTTTGTTATAATTGCTATTATTGTTTCATTAACAATTCATGAATATTCACATGCGGTTGCCGCAACTGTATTAGGAGATGATACTCCAAAGGTTTATAATAGACTAACATTTAATCCTTTTTCTCATATTGATTTAGTAGGTTTTTTAGCACTGCTTGTAGTAAAGTTTGGCTGGGCCAAGCCAGTTCCTGTAAATCCCTATAATTTTAAAAATAGAAGAGTTGGTATTATAATAACATCAATAGCTGGGCCAATATCAAATATTTTACTTGCTTTTTTTTCTGCACTCATTTTATTTAAAACAAATTTTACTCAAGAATCATTAGGGGTAGCTGAATTTTTAAAAATATTATTTTTTATGAATACTGGTTTAGCAGTATTTAATCTATTGCCCCTTCCACCATTAGATGGTTCCAAAATATTTGCAGAATTATTTAGAGGAAAAATGGCATATTATATTTATTCTTTTGAGAAATATTCAAATTTAATTTTATTTATGTTGCTTTGGTTTGCACCATTTCGAAGTATTTTAATTTACTTAAACAGATTATTAGGTACGATAATTATAAATTTAGTACAAATTTTTATATAAGGTGAGGTTAAATGTCAATAAATATAAAAATAGAAGTTTTTGAAGGACCATTAGATTTGCTTTTACATCTTATAAAAAAGGCAGAAGTTGATATATATGATATACCAATTGCTGAAATTACTGAACAGTATATACAATATTTAAAGGCCATGGAAGAGTTAAATTTAGACATTGCAAGCGAATTTTTAGTTATGGCAGCAACACTTTTAGAAATTAAATCGAAAATGTTGCTACCTAAAAAGAAAAGTCAAGACGATGAAAAAGAGGAAGATGATCCTAGAAAAGAGATTGTTGAAAAGCTTATTGAATATAAGAAATATAAGGAGTTTGCTGAGAAGTTAAAGATGATTGAGGAACAGAGCATAATATTTTTTAAACCTCCAGAGATCATAGATGATATAGAAAGCAAAGAAGTATTTTTTAAAAATATTACATTAGAAAATTTAATGTTTGCTTTTAAAAAAGTTATGGAGGCATATGAACGAAGAAGTAATAAAAAGTCTTTAGTAGATGAAAACATAAGTCATGATGAGTTTAGAATAGAGGATAAAATGCAATATATAATAGGTTTAATTGAAATATATAAAAGAATTAGATTTCAAAGATTTTTCGAAGAAGCAAGTTGTAGGCTTGAATTAATAGTTACTTTTTTGGCTATGTTGGAACTTATTAAATTAAAAAAGATTAAAGTATATCAAAGGGAAAATTTTGATGATATTTATATAGAAGGGCAGGATGAAGAATGGCAGATGTAGATTTTTTGAGAGATTTAGGCCTTTCAGAAAATACAGATAGAATAAAAGGTATTATTGAGTCTGTTCTTTTTGTAGTTGGTGATGGTATTGAAATCAAAGAATTGGCAAATATAGTAGAAATTGATGTAAAAGAATTAAAAAAAATTCTTAAGGATTTATCAGAAGACTATGAAAAGGAAAATAGAGGATTAATCTTAGTAGAATATAATAATAAAGTACAATTAGCAACTAAACCAGAATATTCATCCTATATCAAAAAAATAATAAAGCCTGAGTCAAAACAAAACCTATCACAAGCGGCAATTGAAACATTAGCAATAATAGCATATAAACAACCTATAACCAAGGTTGAAATCGATGAAATTAGAGGTGTAAGAAGCGATAGAGCTATTAATACTTTACTAGAACGTGGACTTATAAAAGAAAGTGGTCGATTGGAGACTACTGGTAGACCTATTTTATATTGTACAACAGATGAATTTTTAAAGTATTTTGGATTTAAAAATATTAATGAACTGCCAGAATTAATTGAATTAAATCTGGAAAATGAGGAAGAATAATATAATAAGTTATTCTTCCTCATTTTTGTTATTTATAGTTTAAGGTGGTACTATATGATATATATTGTTATTTTGCTATTAATTTTAATCCTATTATTACCTATTAAAATTTCATTTATTTATGAAAAACAAACATTGAAAATTATACTTTTTAAATATTGGGTTATAAATTTAAATAAAAAGAATAAAACTAATAAAGTAAAGGATAGAAAAAATAAAAAAAATAAATTGGATGCAAGTGCACTTTTAAAAAATAAAAATTTAATATTAGAAAATTTACAATTTATTATAAAAAGAATAAAATTCGATGTTGAATTAAGTCTAAATATTGCAAGTAACGATGCTTTTAATACAGCAATGTTATATGGATTTGCTAATACAATTATATATAGTTTAATATCTGCATTATCGAACAAATACAAGGTATATCCGAAAATTGATATTAGTTGTGACTTTAATAAAACAAAAACTAGTTTATATTTAAGACTAACTTTATCTATTAACTTATTATTAACTATATTATTTTTAGTTAAGATTTCAAGTACATATATAAAAATAAAAAAGGGGAGTGTTATAAATGTCAGAACATCCAATAGAATCATTAATGAGAACAACAATGGATAATTTGAAAAAAATGATTGATGTCAACACAATTGTAGGTCAACCAGTTGAAACAAAAGATGGTAAAGTTATTATTCCAATTTCAAAGGTATCTATGGGATTTGTATCTGGAGGAAGTGAATTTAATAAGGCAAATTCTCAACAGAATATAAACGACTATCCATTTGGTGGTGGAAGTGGAGCAGGTGTATCTGTTCAACCAATTGCTTTTTTAGTTGTAGGTGAAGATGTGAGGTTGCTGCCTGTTACCGAAATGAATTACATAGAGAGATTTTTAGATAATATACCAGAACTTTTAAAGGATGCAATAAAAAGCTATAAAAAGAAAAAAGAAAATGATGAAAAGGATATTACAATTAATCCATCATAACAGTATAGATGTTTGTTTATTTGAGGAGCTGAGTTAAAATGAAAAAGTATATGCTAACAGTTTTATTTATAATTTTAATGCTTGGAACTAGCTTTAAACTAGATAAAAAAGATCAAATAAAAAAAATACAGCTCCAATCGTATTCAGCAATTGTTATAGATCAGTATTCTGGTAGAATTTTGTATAGTAAAAATAGTGATATAAAGCTTCCAATGGCTAGTACAACTAAAATTATGACAACTATTATAGCTTTAGAAAAGGGTAATTTAAATGATATGGTAATTGTAAGCAAGAGGGCGGCAGCTGTTGGAGGATCAAGTGCGGGTTTGAAAGAAGGAGAAAAGTTAACATTAGAGGAGTTGTTATATGGTCTAATGCTTAGGTCTGGAAATGACGCAGCCATTGCAATAGCTGAACATATTGGTGGAAGTGTAGATAGATTTATTGAAATGATGAATGAAAAAGCTATTGAGATAGGAGCCTATAATACATCATTTAAAACTCCACATGGGCTTGATGCAGATGGTCATTATACTACTGCAGAGGATCTTGCCAAAATAACTGCATATGCAATGAAAAACGAGGTTTTTAACAAGATTGTATCAACAAGGGAAATTTCAAGTGGTGTAAGTGGAAAATTTAATAGAAGTTATAGTAATATCAATAAATTTTTATACCGAGTTGAAAATGCTGATGGTGTTAAGACAGGTTATACAGGTGGAGCAGGAAGATGTTTAGTTGCTTCAGTTAAACATGAATATGGTAGATTTATATGTGTAGTATTAAATAGTGCTGATAGATGGAGGGATGCTGAAGAGCTTGTTAAGTATGCAAAGCATAATTATAAATTTATTAAAGTATACAGTAAGGGTGAACAGGTAAAAAGCTTAAGAGTTTTTGGTGGTAAAAGCAAATATGTTATTGCTGAAACTGAAGAAGACATTTATGTACCATTAAGAGATGAAGAAATGCAGTATATAAGAACAGAAGTGTTTGTACCATCAGTAGTATTTTCACCAATTAGAAGAGGAGATATTTTAGGAAATTTAGCAGTATTTTATGATGGTAATATTATTGCTAAATATCCTGTTATAAGTGATAGAGATGTAGATAGAAAAAATTTAATAAATACAATAAGAGAAACATTTAGAAGTTTTTCACTAGACTAAAGGGCTGTTAAATTAACAGCCCTTTTTTGTAACCATTTTATATAGATGTGAATAATCTATAAAAGAAGGGGGGGTTTTGGTGTATAAATTTGTTGAATGTATTGATGCAGGTTCAGAATATTGTCCATGTCATCTTGCTGAAAAAGGTCAATGTATTATATGTAGCCAACTTCAAAATAAAGTGTTTTGCGATTGTTTATACTGGAAGGGTACATGTATATACCATGAATTATTAAACAATGGAAATAAAGCTAAAAAGCCAAGACAGTATAGAAAATTTGATATAACGAAAATAGATAAAATAAGAGATGATCTATATTTATATGAGATAAAAGTTACAAACTACTTATTAAGGGAATTAGATAATTATGGTGCCTATGTATTTTTAAAAAAGCCAAACGCACCAGATTATTTTAGTACACCATTATCTATCATGGATGTTGACTATGACAAATTAACAATTAAAATTTTGATTAAAGTTCATGGAGTAAAAACAAAAGATATAATAGAATGTAATGATAAGATTATGGTTAAAGGTCCCTATTGGAATGGAATTCAAGGACAAAGATTTCTAAGAAATTTAATAAACAAGGATGTTTTAATAATTGGTAGAGGTGTAGCTGCAGCACCAGGAGTTTTAGGATCAAGAAAGTTAAATATAAATAATAATAATGTGTATGTAATGCTAGATCCTGGTAAAAGCATTCAAAATGCATGCACAGAATACTATCTTAAATACAAAGCAGAAGTTGAGAATTTAAGTATAATTGATTATAAAAGCAAAAAGATTACAGAAGCATTTAAGTTAAGAATTAACGAATTATTAGCTACAAAGGATATCCAAGTTATTTTAGTTGCAGGTGATGATGAGTTTAATAGAAAAATAATAAATTACATTTATCGAATTAAGAAAGATATGTACTTTGCAAGTGTTAATAACAGTATAATGTGCTGTGGAGAAGGAATATGTGGTAGCTGTCAAATAGAGTTATCTGGAAAATACATTCGCTCATGTAAGCAACAGTATAATCCCCTAGAGTATTATTTAGTGGAGGATGATTTAGAATGAAAGTTGTTGTAATTGGCGGTGGATGGGCAGGATGTGCAGCAGCTATACAAGCAAAAAAATGTGGTGCTGATGTTGTCTTAATTGAAAGAACAGACATGTTACTAGGTTTAGGTAATGTTGGTGGAATAATGAGAAATAATGGAAGGTTTACTGCTGCAGAAGAACTTATTGAACTTGGGGCAGACGATTTGTTTAGAATAATTGATAAATGTACAAGACATAGAAATGTTGAGTTTCCTGGTCATAAACATGCATACCTTTATGATGTAACAATAATAGAAGCAAATGTAAGAAGATTTTTATTAGATATGGGTATAAAAATTTTATTTGAGACAAGAGCTGTTGATGTTGATGTGGATAATAATCATATTAATGCAATTTATCTTCACAATGGAGATAAAGTTGAAGGAGACGTTTATATTGAAACAACAGGATCAACTGGACCTATGGGTAACTGTATTAGATATGGAAAGGGCTGTTCAATGTGTATATTAAGATGCCCTGCATATGGTCCAAGAATAAGTATAAGTCAAAGAGCAGGTATTGAGGACATACTAGGGATGAGAGATGATGGAGTATTTGGAGCCATGAGCGGTTCTTGTAAGTTAGATAAATCATCTTTATCTGAAGACATTAGGAATGAACTTGATTCAAAAGGAGTTTATATAATAGATGTACCTAAAGAAGATATAAATACTGAAAAACTAAAAATGAAGGTTTGTCAGCAGTATGCACTAAAGGAATTTGCAGAAAAAATAATACTATTGGATACAGGACATGCTAAGCTTATGACAAGTTATTATCCACTTGAAAAACTTAGAAAAATAAAGGGTTTTGAAAACGCTAGGTTTATTGATCCATATGCTGGTGGAAAAGCTAATTCAATAAGATATTTATCAATGGCTCCAAGGGATGATACAATGAAAGTAATAGGACTAGATAATTTATTTGTCGGAGGAGAAAAGAGTGGCCTATTTGTAGGACATACAGAAGCTATAGTAACAGGAACATTAGCAGGCTATAATGCAGTAAGGCATGTAATAGGTTTAAAATGTATCGAATTACCTTCTTCATTGGCAGTAGGAGATATAATTAAATTTGAAAATGAAAGTAAAAAGAAGAAGGACGGCTTAAGAAAAAGATATACCTTTGCAGGAGCAGAGTATTTTGAAAGAATGAAGTCTTTGAACCTATATACTGTAGATGTAGATGAAATCAAAAGAAGAGTAAGAAAACTATTATTAAATGACATGTTTAAAGAAAAATTAATTTGAATTTATAAATTTTAATAAGTGACAATAATTAAGTGCATATTTTAGCCCCATGCAATGTTTAATTGTTTTTATAAACTTCTTACATGGGGCTTTTTTTATTTTATGCATGAATTGTTTTTCATCATATTACAATAATCTATATATATGTTGGCTGCGACTATTGTATCATCTAAAGCTCTATGGCTTATAAGATTTAATTTATAATGATTTTTTATTGTTTCTAATTTATGGTTTGGAAGATAAGGGTATATTTGTTTTGCAATTTTAACTGTGTCAATAAATAAGTTTGTTATTATATCTTTACCATAAAGGTTGTAGACAGCATATTTTAAAAATTTGCCATCAAACCCAGCATTATGGGCAACAATAGGAAGATCCCCAATAAAGTTTAAAAGCTTAGGTATTAATAAATCAATTGTTGGTTTATTTTTAACCATTTCATTGGTAATACCATTTATTGAAGTTATAAACTCTGGTATTTCAATTTGTGGATTAACTAATGAATGAAACTTATCTACGATATTATTGTCAATGAATTTAATGGCAGCAATTTCTATTATTTTGTCTTTATCTGGTTTTAATCCTGTTGTTTCAAAGTCAAGTGCAACAAATGTTCTATATATTGTATTAGTATATTGAATCTTCTTTATTGACATTTTTTCAGCTCCTTTTATTAGACTAATTGTTATTATAACATTAAAATAAAAACAATTACAGTTTTTATTTAGTATATATTTATGTTACTTAGTTTGTTGTTGATGAGTATATTTTTATATTGTTGTTTAAATTAAATTTTGAGTTTATAATTAAATACAAGAAGGGAGTGGAAAGATGAAGGAAAGAATTCAAAAGTATTTAGCAAGGTGTGGAGTTGCCTCTAGAAGAAAAGCAGAGGAATTGGTTTTAAGTGGAAAAGTTAAGGTTAATGGAAGCGTAATAAAAGAAATAATATTAATAGATCCAGAAAAAGACACTGTAGAAGTCGAAGGGAAAAAGGTTAAACCAGAGGAAAAAAGAGTATACATAATGCTTAACAAACCAACTGGCGTCATAACATCTGCTAAAGATCAGTTTGGAAGAAGAACAGTTTTAGATTTAGTAAATGTTAAAGAAAGGATTTTCCCTGTAGGAAGGTTAGATTATGATACCTCAGGTTTAATAATTTTAACAAATGATGGTGAAGTTGCAAATAAACTTATGCATCCATCTAAAGAAGTTAACAAAGTTTATGTTGCAGAGGTTTTAGGTGTTCCAACAAAACAAGAAATGGATAAATTTAAAAGAGGGCTAAAAATAGAAGATTATGTTACAGCACCAGCTGATATTAAGATTTTAAAGAATTTAGGAAGAACTAGTGTAATTGAAGTTATAATACATGAAGGAAGAAACAGACAGGTAAGAAAAATGTGTGATGCAATTGGACATAAGGTGATCAAATTAAAAAGGATTAAAATTGGTGAAATAGAACTAGGAAATTTAAAAGAGGGAGAATGGAGATATTTAAATCAAAATGAAATTGAGTATTTGAAGTCATTGTAGTGAGGGGATACTATGCTGTATTTACAATTGTTAGAACGTATGTCTATTATAGGTTTGGCAGCCTACATATTTTCACAAACTATATTTTTTAAAAGGATGTTCACAAAAAAATTTACTAATGAAGACAAATTAATATTGGTTGTATTTTTTTCATTTTTATCAATATTAGGTACGTATCTTGGAATAAAAGTTCAAGGTGGAGCCATTGCAAATATAAGACCAATAGGCGCTATTGTAGCTGGACTTATAGGAGGTCCTCTAATTGGAGCTATAGTTGGTTTGATAGCAGGATTACATAGATATACTTTAGGTGGTTTTACTGCTTTAGCTTGTGCCTTTTCAACAGTTGCAGAGGGATTAACAGGAGGTTTTTTAAAGTCAGCACTAATTAAAACTAAGCATAAGGTATTAATTAGTTTTTTTGTTGGCATTTTAGCTGAAGTTATACAAGTAGTAATTGTATTACTTATGGCAAAACCTTATAGTGCAGCATTAGAACTTGAAAAAAACATTGGCCTACCAATGATTATAATTAATTCATTAGGTGTGGCTCTATTTATAAATATTTTAAATAATGTTAAGGAAGACTTTAATAAAGTTGCGGCATTTAATGCTTATAAGGCTTTAAGTATTGCAAAACAAACATCCCTTTATATAAAATTAGGTTTTAATAGAGAAACTGCAAGAGAAATTTGTGAAATAATTTCTAACGAAACAGGATCAAAATGTGTTTTTATTTGCGATAATAATGATGTTTTATATACAACTTGTTATGATGAGTTATTTATTAAAGAAGTTATAAAGAAGTTTAACGATAGTAATAATTCAGAAATGATTGAGCATCAAGGAGCTTATTTTTACATTAAAAATTTAAAATTCAATAGTACAAATGTAGGTCTTATTGGTTTAAGTATAAAGAATAATTATAGTGTTGATAAATATTATCTAGACTTTTTAGATGAGTTAGCAGAACTCTTATCAACTCAAATTGAAATATTTAGGTTAAATAAGATAGCACAGAACATATCAAGGGCAGAGCTTAAAGCCTTAAAAGCACAAATTCATCCGCATTTTTTGTTTAATGCCCTAAATACAATAGCATCCTTTTGCAGAACAAATCCATTAAAAGCAAGAGAACTAATTTTAAATTTATCTGATTACTTTAGAGGGACATTAAAAAGAAATGAGGACTTTGTTAAAGTTAGAGATGAAATAGATCTAATCAATTCCTATATATCAATTGAAAAAGCTAGGTTTGGAGAGAGGTTGAATTATTTTTATGAGATAGATGATAGAATTTTAGATGAAAAAATACCATCATTTATGCTACAGCCAATTGTTGAAAATTCAATAAAACATGGTATTTCTCCTAAAGCAGTTGGTGGTAGTGTCTTTTTAAAAGGATCTTATAAAGAAGGATATTTAATTTTTATAATTG
This sequence comes from Thermobrachium celere DSM 8682, assembly GCF_000430995.1. GTDB lineage: Bacteria > Bacillota > Clostridia > Clostridiales > Caloramatoraceae > Thermobrachium > Thermobrachium celere. The sequence continues at coordinate 1,040,012 of NZ_HF952018.1, read as the reverse complement.
AAGACACAGGAGTTGGTTTTAATCCACAAGATAATTTTATAAAGGGTGAAGGAATAGGTATAACAAACATAAAGGAAAGATTGAATTTATATTATGGTGAAAATTACATATTTGATATAAGTAGTTCTATAGAAGAAGGCACAAAAACAATTATAAAAATACCTATGTTGGAGGGATAAAATGGATGAAATTAAATGTATAATTGTAGAGGATGAATTGCCTGCAATTGAAGAAATAAAATATTACTTATCCAAATATCCTGATTTTAAGATAATAGATTGTGCAAATAATATGAAGGATGCAGTTGAAAAAATAAATAACTTAGATTTTGATGTTGCTTTCCTTGACATAAATATACCAGGGGGAAGCGGAATAGAACTTTGTAATATTATAAAAAATAAACAAAATAGAGCGGAAATTATATTTATAACTGCGTATGATGAGTACGCAGTAAAGGCTTTTGAGTTTAAAGCAGTAGATTATGTTTTAAAACCAATTAATGAAAAAAGATTTGATGAAACAATAAATAGATTAAGGGATATTTTTAAATATAAAAGAGGAAACAATAAAATTTCTAGTTTGGAATTAGAAAATATTTTAAAAAAGGTTATAAAGCAAAAAGAAAGAACTATTCCGTGTGAAATTAATGGAAAGATAATATTAATAGATATTAATGAAGTATTTTATTTTTTTATTGAAAACGATAAAACATTCTTAAAGACTTCATCTAATCAATATGAGATAAATTATACTCTTAATGAACTTGAGAAGATGACAGATTTTTTAAGAACTCACAGGAGCTTTTTGGTAAATCCTAATAAAGTAAAAGAAATACACCCATGGTTTAATGGTACATACAAATTGATTATGAAAGATGATAAAAAGTCAGAGATACCTGTTAGTAGAAGTAAAGCTAAGTTGGTAAAAGATTATTATAATTTATAATTATAAAAAATTAATGCAAAATACATTAAAAATATTGCTATTTAGATTTGAAATGATACATTTTACCCTCAAATAAATGAATTTAATCAAGCGTAATGTTATTATATTATTAAAATTGTACAAACATTCAAAAAATACAAAGGAGGGTTAAAATGTATTCATTTATTTTTGGTATTATACTTTTAGTACTTGGTTATATTGTTTATGGAAAATATGTTGAAAAACAATTTGGTGTTGACGAAAAAAGAATGACTCCAGCATATACTTTACAGGATGGAGTAGATTATGTACCAATGCCTACATGGAAAGTATATTTAATTCAGCTACTTAACATAGCAGGATTAGGGCCAATATTTGGGGCAATTCAAGGTGCGCTATTTGGTCCAGCAGCATTTTTATGGATTGTATTTGGAAGTATATTTGCAGGTGCAGTGCATGATTATCTTTCAGGTATGATTTCAATAAGACATAAGGGTGCCAGCCTTTCAGAAATACAAGGTATTTATTTAGGAAAAAAGGTTCAAAATGTAATGAGAATATTTACTATAGTTCTTCTAGTATTAGTTGGCGTAGTATTTGTTACAGGTCCAGCAAAGCTTTTAGCAGCAATTACACCATCTCATATGACATTAACGTTTTGGGTTGTTGTAGTATTTGCTTATTATTTCTTAGCAACAATATTACCAATAGATGTTGTAATTGGTAATTTATATCCTCTATTTGGTATAGCACTTGTAGTAATGGCTGTTGGAGTAGGTGGAGGTATAATATTAAAGGGTTATCATATTCCTGAAATAACAATGGCAAACTTGCATCCAAAGAAATTACCTATCTTCCCAATGATGTTTATTACAATTGCATGTGGTGCAATATCTGGTTTCCATGCAACACAATCACCATTAATGGCAAGATGTATGAAGAACGAAAAATATGGAAGAAGTGTATTCTATGGAGCTATGATAGCAGAAGGAATAATTGCATTAGTTTGGGCAGCTGCTGGTATGGCTTTCTATAAAGGTGTACCTGGTCTTGCAGCAGTGTTAGGAAAGGTTGGACCTAGTGGTGTTGTTCTTGAGATAACAAAGACTATTTTAGGACCAGTTGGTGGAGTTTTAGCAATGTTAGGTGTTGTAGCTTGTCCAATTACATCAGGGGATACGGCATTTAGAGGGGCAAGACTAATGCTTTCAGATATGATTAAAGTTCCACAAGATAAAATAGTAAAGAGATTGGCATTAGCTTTACCACTTTTCGCAATAGGAATTGCTTTAACCTTCATTAATTTTGATATAATATGGAGATATTTTGCATGGGCAAATCAAACACTTGCAATGGTTACACTATGGGCAACAGCTGTATATCTTCTAAAATATAATAAAAATTATTGGATTGCTGTAATTCCAGCTGTATTTATGTCTTATGTGTCTGTAAGTTATATAATGCAAGCAAAAGAAGGATTTAAAATGCCAGCTAGTATATCAAATATAATAGGATTAGTTGTTGCAGGAATATTACTAGTACTATTCTTAACAAAAGCATCAAGTTTTGCCAAAACCATTGAGAATGTTAATGAAGAGGTAGCCACAACAAAATAAAAGATGTAAAATATATGAGGATGGTTAGCCATCCTCATATATTTTTTTAAAGGAGTGGTTTTATGTATAAAGTAGTTCTAAAAGCAACAACTTTAGCTCACGATATAGTTAAAAAAGTAGTAGTTGATGGTGACTGTGTAGTTGATGCAACTTTAGGTAATGGAAATGATACAATATTTTTAAATTCGTTGACTCCGAATGGAATTGTTTATAGCTTTGAAGTACAAAAACATGCAGTAGATAAATTTAGAAGTTTAATAGAGGAAAAAAATTTAAAAAATATAGAGGTAATTCACGATGGACATGAAAATATGGATAAATATATAAAAACAAAGGTTAAGGCAATAATGTTCAATTTAGGTTATTTACCAGGCTCAGATAAGACAGTTACAACTAAAAGTGATACAACTCTAAAGGCAGTTGAAAAGGGACTTAATATATTAAGTCCTGGAGGAATTATGACTATAGCAGCTTATATTGGGCATGATGAGGGAGAGAAGGAAGCAGAGGAAGTTGTGAAATATGTTAGTCAGATAGATTCCAAATGTTATTCTATTATGAAAATAAATTTTATTAATAGAAAAAATGCACCATTTTTGATTGTTATTGAGAAAAACGACAATCTTCGTGAAGATATATAAATTGTTTTTTATTAGTTATAAATTCAATAACCTTTATTCTTGAAGGACATTGTATTTTTCTTCCACATTTTAAACATATATAGTTACCTGAAACAATATAATCATAATGTATTTTTAATGGAGTATCAGAATACTTTTTCCAACTACTCCAAGCAGTTTTACATAATTTTATTCTGTTTTTTTTATCAGCGAAAACCCATCGCAACATTTTATGGAAGTGAAATGGATATTTGGTATACCTTAAATAATCATAAGGTATACCAATTTGTGTACAATAATCAATAAATGAATTTTCAATTAGTGATTGTAGAGGGTCAGATATTTTAGAACTTATAATATTATAATTATTTTCTTGTAGATACTTTCTGGTTTTATTAAATATATAGCCTTGACAAATTTCAATAGGTTCATTTTTAGATATATTTAGTTCCTTTATATATTTTTTTATCATAGATAATGTATAGTCTTCGTAACGCTTGTTTTCAAAATATGGACTAGTAAAGTATTTTATTGGTATTATATCCCAAAGATATTCGTTAGTTTCTACTCTTAATATACCAATTGCAGTACCGCCAACTAAGCTTCCACTTCCTGCATCGTCTATTTGTATCATGATGTAGCTCCTTTCTTTGGTGTTTATTTATATTATGTATAAAAAATGCACATTATATAATAAAATAGGGGTGATGTTATGAGGATATTAATTACAAACGATGATGGTATAAAAGCTGAAGGTATAATAACATTAGCGAGTCTTCTTGAAAAGGAACATGATATAACTGTAATAGCACCTGATGTACAAAGAAGTGCATGTGGTCATTCAATTACTATATACAAACCACTTACTATAAAAGAAGTTAAAATTGAAGGTTTAAATTCTAAGTGCTACTCTGTTGACGGCACACCTGCAGATTGTGTAAAAATAGGCATAAATAAAATAATTGAAGATAGGGTTGATGTTATTATTTCAGGTATAAATAATGGATTAAATGTTGGAACAGATGTGCTTTACTCAGGAACTGTATCGGCTGCAATCGAAGGAGCAATTTACAATGTACCATCTATTGCAGTTTCAATAGATAGAGAAAATGGGAAAATAAATTATTTTTCCGCAGCAATGTTTATTAAAGAAATGTTAAAAAAAATAGATGTTAAAAATATAGGCAAAGATGTTGTTTTAAATGTTAATGTACCAAATTTAGAATATGAAAAAATAAAAGGTTATAAGGTTTGCAACTTAGGAACAAGAATTTATTCAAATGTATTTATAGAAAAGAATAGTAATGAATATGAAAAAACATATGAAATAAAAGGAACTCCAATTGGAGATGTTGTAGAAAATACCGATGTTTATTTTATAAATTTAGGGTATATCACAATAACACCATTGCATTATGATTTAACAAATTTTAAATTAATGAAAAAAGTAGAGAATGAATTTAATAGAGTTGGAAACATTAAATGAAAAATTAATGATGAAGTTGTAACATTATTTTATTCATTTGCAAATATTATTGCAATTTAACGAAAAAAATGCTAAAATGAATCTAGACTAAATTTGACATAAAAGAGGGATGGTTAACATGCAGGAGAACAAACAGGATTTAATGAAATTAATTCAACTTAAATTTCCAAGATTAAGTAAGGGTCAAAAGTTAATTGCTGAATATATTTTAAAGCATTATGATAAAGCAGCTTTTATGACGGCAGCAAAGCTTGGAACAACAGTTGGTGTTAGTGAATCAACGGTTGTTAGATTTGCAAATGAACTAGGATATAGTGGATATCCAAAATTACAAAAGGCACTTCAGGAACTTATAAAGAATAAGCTTACAAGTGTGCAAAGAATAGAAATTTCAAATGATTACTTCATTGAAGAAAACCCATTAAAAAGCGTATTAAAGGCTGATATGGAAAATCTAAGGGCAACATTAGAAAAAATTAATACAGACACATTTGATGCAGCTGTTAATGAAATTCTTAATGCCAAAAGAATTTATATAGTTGGTTTTAGAAGTTCACAAGCTCTTGTTGAATTTTTAGGATTCTATTTAAACTTGATTTTAGATAATGTAAGAATAGTTTCTACTGGAATTAGTGATGTTTTTGAAAAGCTTTTAAGGGTTGGAAAAGATGACCTTGTAATAGGAATAGGATTTCCAAGATATTCAGCAAGAACTATTGAAGCTATGAAATTTTCAAAAAGCAGGGGTGCCAAGGTAATTACTATTACAGATAGTCTATTATCACCACTTGCTACTTATTCTGATTATACTCTAATTGCACAAAGTAATATGGTTTCATTTGTTGATTCACTTGTTGCACCACTAAGTTTAATTAATGCACTTGTGGTTGCAGTTGGATTGAAGGAAAAGGATAAAACACAAGAAACATTTAAGACTCTTGAAGAAATTTGGGAAGAACACAATGTATATAATTATAAAAATAAATTTAATAATGAATAAAAAGCCCTATGGGCTTTTTATTTATTTTTTGCATATTATGTGGTATTGTATTGTATGGCGATGTTTTAGATATAATAACATAAAAAGCAGTAAGGGGAGAAAAACATGAACAGAGTAGTTGTTGTAGGTGGTGGCGCTGCAGGAATGATGGCAGCAATAAAGGCTGCTGAAAGAGGAAAGAAGGTAACATTAATAGAAAAGAATGAAAAGCTAGGTAAGAAGTTATTTATAACTGGAAAAGGTAGATGTAATGTAACAAGTAGTAAAGATATTGAAGATATAATACAAAATATACCTGGAAATGGAGAGTTTATGTATAGTTCCCTTTATACTTTTTCTAATTATGATTTAATGCAGATGATTGAAAAAAAGGGTGTGAAGTTGAAGATTGAAAGAGGAGATAGGGTGTTTCCAGAGTCTGATAAATCAAGTGATATAATTAAGTGCTTTGAAGAATATTTAAAGGAAAATAATGTTGAAATATTGCTAAATACGAAAGTTACTGATATTATAGCAAAGGATAATAAAATATTTGGTGTAGAAATTAACAACAAGCAGATAATCAGGTGTGATTCAGTTGTACTTGCAACAGGAGGAAAATCATATCCTGGTACTGGATCGACAGGAGATGGATATGTTTTTGCTAAAAAACTAGGTCATACTATAGTGGATATTAGACCATCATTAGTTCCTTTGGTTTGTAAAGAAGAATGGATAAAGGATTTAATGGGGTTATCATTAAAAAATGTAAGTATTGATGTAAAGTATAAAGGTAAGACAATATATGAAGATTTTGGAGAAATGTTATTTACTCATTTTGGTGTTTCTGGACCAATAATACTTTCAGCAAGTAGAAAAGTATCAGATATTTTACCAAATGAGGTAGAAATTTTTATTGACTTAAAACCTGCATTAAATCATGATGAATTAGATAAAAGAATATTGAGAGATTTTCAAAAGTATATAAATAAACAATTTAAAAATGCGTTAGATGATTTACTTCCTAAAAAGCTCATACCTGTTATAGTAAAGCTAAGTGGAATTCCTCAAGATAAGGTTGTAAATTCCATAACTAAAAAGGAGAGAAGCAATTTAGTAAATCTTATTAAATCATTTAAAGTAACAGTAATTGATACTAGACCAATAGAAGAGGCTATTGTTACTAGAGGAGGAGTCAGTGTTAAAGAAGTTGACCCTTCAACAATGGAATCAAAGAAGATAAAAGGACTTTTTATAGTAGGTGAGCTTTTGGATGTAGATGCATTAACAGGTGGGTTTAATCTACAGATTGCTTTTAGTACAGGTTATTGTGCAGGCATGCATTGTTAGGAGGTAAAAAATGTATTCAATTAGAGGAGCTATAACTGTTGATAACAATAAAAGTGAAGAAATAATAAAGGAAACTGAAAATCTACTAAATGAAATGTTAAAAGCAAATGAAATAGATATTGAAGACATAGTAGCTGTATTATTTACAGCAACTAAAGACTTAACAACTGCATATCCTGCTGAAGCAGCAAGAAATATAGGAATAAAGTATGCAAGTTTATTGTGTTTTCAAGAAATGTTTGTGGAGAATTCATTAGAAAAGTGCATAAGGGTTTTAATGTTAGTAAATGGAAATAAAAAACAAAATGAAGTAAAGCATATTTTTTTAAAAAAAGCTAAAAATTTGAGACCTGATTTAATGAAGGAATTTTAGTTTTTATATAGAATAAATTTTATATATATAGGAGGTAAAATATGAATAGGATTGCTATAGCAATTGACGGACCAGCTGGTGCAGGTAAAAGCACGATATCAAGATTAATTGCAGAAAAAATGGGAATTGAATACATAGACACAGGGGCTATGTATAGGGCAATTACATTAAAATTAATTAATAAAGGGGTAGATATATCAGATATACAAAAAGTAAAGGATATTGTTAATAGTACAAAAGTTGAACTGGTAAATGGTAGAGTGTATTTAGATGAAATTGATGTAACAGAAGAAATTAGAATGCCATATGTAAGTGCAAAGGTTTCAGATGTAGCAGCTATACCTTGTGTGAGAGAAAGACTTGTTCATTTGCAAAGGGAAATGGCTAAAAAAACAAGTGTAATAATGGATGGTAGAGATATTGGTACAAATGTTTTAAAGGATGCAGAGGTTAAAATATATTTGACTGCGTCAGTTGAAGAAAGAGCCAAAAGAAGATACATAGAATTGAAAAACAAAGGTATTGATGTTACATTTGAGGAAATATGTAATGATATTAAAAATAGAGATAATATTGATACCAATAGAGAGGTTAATCCGTTAAGAAAAGCTGATGATGCAGTACTTGTTGATACAACCGGAAAATCAATACAACAAGTTGTAGATGAAATAATAAGTATTATTAAAGAAGGTGCTAACCTATGAGTCTCTATAAGTTATGTCAGAAAATAGTAAAGTTTTTGTTTATGTTTGTGTACAGAGTAGAAATTTATGGAAAAGAAAATATACCAAAACACGAGGGAGCAATAATAAGCCCTAACCATTTTCATTGGATGGATCCAATAGTTGTGGGTGTATATATAGATAGACAAATAAGATTTATGGCAAAATATGAATTATTTAATAATAAGTTATTAAATAAATTTTTAAAAAAGTTAGGAGCATTTCCAGTTAGAAGACATGAGGCAGATTTAAATGCAGTTAAAACAGCACTTAAGTTATTAAAAGAAGATAATTTAGTTGGTCTATTTCCAGAAGGAACTCGTTCAAAAACAGGAGAGCTTGGGGAAGCTAATGCTGGAGTTGCGATGTTTTCAATAAAATCTGCCAAGCCTGTAATACCAGTTTGTATTATTGGTAACTATAAGCCTTTTACAAAAATTATTATAAAAATTGGACAGCCTATTGATTTTACGCAATATAAAAAGGAAAAAATGAGTAATTCTGATTACTTGGAATTAAGTCAAATTGTAATGAATGAAATAAAAAAATTAAAAGAGGGGATGTAATATGGAGATTTTGGTAGCTAAATCAGCAGGATTTTGTTTTGGTGTTAAAAAAGCAATAGAAAAAGCATTTAATGAAAATGGAGAAAGAGTTTTTACATATGGACCAATCATTCATAATAAGCAGGTAGTAGAGGATTTAAAAAATAGAGGAATTGAAGTAGTAGAGGATTTAGAAAATATAAAGCCTAAAGATAAAGTAATAATAAGATCTCATGGAATACCAAAGAATGAATACAAAAAATTAGAAGAAAAGGGAGCTATTATAGTAGATGCAACTTGTCCTTATGTTAAACATATACATAAGATTGTTGAGCAGAGATATAGTGAAGGGTATAAAATAATAATTGTTGGAGATGAAAATCATCCTGAAGTAAAGGGAATAAATGGTTGGTGTGACAATACTGCTACAATAATTAGTGATGTAAATGATATTGAAAAATTAAACCAAAATTTAGGAAAAGTTTGTTTGGTAGCACAAACAACATTCAATCAAAATAAGTGGTATAATTTATCCTCAGAAATAATAAAAAGAGCAAAGGAGATAATAATTTATAATACCATCTGTTCTGCAACTGATGAAAGACAAAACGAAGCAATAGAATTATCAAAACAAGTTGATGCTATGATTATTATTGGAGGAAAGAATAGTTCAAATTCAAGAAAATTATATGAGATATGTAAAGAAAACTGTAAAAAAGCTATTTTTATAGAAGATGAAAGTGAACTAGATTTAAATGATATTAAAGGATTAAGTAAAGTAGGTATTACTGCTGGTGCATCTACACCAGATTATACTATCAAAGCTGTTATAGATAAGCTACACTCAGTTGATATTGAAAAAATAGAAGATGATGCAAAAAATGAAGAACATGAATTAGATTATGAATTTAAAAAATTAACAGTTGGAGAAATTGTGGAGGGCAAAGTTATTCATGTAACAAAAGATGAGGTGTTCTTTGATATAGGATATAAATCAGATGGAATACTTCCAAAGGAATTAGCATCAAATAAAGAAATAAATTTAAAGGACGTATTTAAAGTTGGAGACGTGTATGATTTAGAAGTTGTAAAATTATCAGATAAAGAGGGAAATGTTGTATTAAGTAGAATAAATATCGAAAAATATGATATTATTGAAGAATTGGAAAAGGCTAAAAATGAAGATAAAATAATTAAAGTTAAATTGTTAGGTGAAATAAAAGGTGGATATGAATGCTCATATAATAACATAAAGGCATTCTTACCAGAATCACATTCAGGAATTACAACTAAAGATGATATAAAAAATATCATAGGAAAAGAAATTGAAGTAAATATAATTGATGTAAAGCTACAAAAAAATGATACTATAGAGTTAATAGTTTCAAGAAAGAGCATATTAAAGAATAAGCTTCAAGAGGAAAAACGTAGGTTTATTGATGAGTTATCTTTTGGACAGGTTTTAAATGGAAGAATAAAATCTTTTATTGATTCAGGAATATTTGTTAATGTTGGTCCTATAGATATATTTGTTCCAAATTCTGAAGTTTCATGGGATAGAAAAGTTAAACCTCAAAAGGAGTTTAAAATCAATCAAGAGATTAATGTTGTCGTTACAAAAATAAATAAAGAAGAAAATAAGGTTTCTGGAAGTATTAAGAGGACAATGAAGGAACCATGGGATGAGTTTATTTTAAAATACAAAGAGGGAGATGTAGTAACTGGTAAGGTTGTTGCATTTACCGATTATGGAGCTTTTGTTGAACTCATTGAGGGAGTAGAAGGTCTAATACATATTTCACAAATTACCACAAGAAGAATTGACAAGCCAACAGACTTTTTAAAAATAGGTCAAGTAGTAAAGCCAAAGATAGTTGGAATTGACTATGAAAAGAAGAGAGTTTCACTATCATTGATTGCATAAAGAATAAAAAAGTGCCATTTATATGGCACTTTTTTATTCAACTGCAGCTGAAAGAGGTGGTATAACCTGTTTCTTTCTTGAAACAACACCAGGTAAGTATACACTGTTTTCACCTAGTGTTACATTGAATGCTTTTGCAATTAGTTCTTTATCCTCACCAACAAATAGGGCTTCTGAACCTTCTTTTATTATGTCTGTTAAAAGAAGCATTAATAGATTATAGTTCTTAGACTTACATAAATTATTCATAAAGTCTAGTAAATCTTTCTTTAAATCCTTAAGAGCATCAGTATCCATAGTATTAACTTGACCTACACCTATTTTATATTTACCTAGTGTAAATTCTTTAAAATCTTGATAGAATATTTCTTCTGGAGTTTTTCCACTTAATGATGTACCAGCTTTGAACATTTCATCAGCAAATTTATCTATATCTATACCAGCGATTTCAGCTAATTTTTCTGCTGTCATTTTATCTATATATGTACAAGTTGGTGATTTAAACTTAAGGGTATCTGAAAGTATTGCTGCACATAAAATACCTGCTATTTGTTTTGAAGGTCTTATACCATTTTCAAAATAAATATTAGCAACTATTGTGGATGTACTTCCAACAGTTTCATTTCTAAAATAAATTGGTTTACCAGTTTGAATGTCAGCTATTCTATGATGGTCTATTATTTCTAAAAGTTCTGCCTCATCAATTCCATGTACAGATTGAGCTCTTTCATTATGGTCCATTAATATAACTTTTTTCTTCTTTTGAGATATTAGATGATATCTTGATATCGTACCTACTAATTTATTGTTATCATCAACAACAGGATAGCTTCTAAATCTTGTTTGAAGCATCTTTTCTTTTATTTCATCTACAAAGTCATCAAGATTAAAGCTTACAATGTTTTCCTTTGTCATAACATATTTAACTGGAACGCTTTGATTTATTAATCTTGATGTTGTAAATGTATCATTTGGAGTAACTAAAATAATGCATTTTCTTTCTTCTGCAAGCTTTATAATTTCATCATCTACTTCACAACCACCAGTTACTATTAAAAGATTTGCACCTGTTTCAATTGCAACTCTTTGGTTGTCACTTCTATTACCAACAATAACTATATCCCCTTTGTCTACAAAAGGTTTCATTTGCTCTGGTGCCATTGCTGCAACAACAACTTTACCACTTGTATTAAATATTTCTTGACTTCCTGTTAGCACTTTTGCATTTAGTGTTTCAACAATATTAGCAAGAGGAGTTTTGCTTGTTGCAAGTACGTTTGTATCTAAAGTACTCATGTAATTATTAGTAATATCAGATAAAGTTACAATACCTATTAGTTTTTCATTATCATCAACTACAGGAAGTGACTTAATATTATTTTTTTTCATAAGTGACCATGCTGTTTTTAGTGAAATATCTTTTGATACAGGAACAACTTTATCCATGTTTAAGTCAGCTACTTGAGGTTTTACTGTTGGAAGATATTCAGGTACTGGTATGTTAAAGTAATTTAATATGAATTCTGTTTCTCTGTTTATTTCACCAAGTCTTCTTGGTTCAGCATTATAACCTAATTTTCTTTTTAATTCAGCATAAGCAATTGCAGAACAGATTGAGTCTGAATCTGGATTTCTGTGTCCTGTTACATATATAACATCCTTCAATTAATTCACCTCCTAATAAAATTACATTAAATAATTATACCTTAAGTACTATAAAATAGTAAATACAAATGAAAAATTATAGAAAATTAAAAAAAATAAAATGTTATAGTAAATTTAAAAATTAAATATATATATTATCAGATGCATGTGGGGGTGATATTTTGCAAATGGAATATCAAAAACTTGATACAACTGGTTTAACTAGTCAAGAAGCAAAAAAAAGGCTGAACAAATTTGGTCGCAACGAAATTAATACTACTAAAAAAATATCAAAAATTAAAATTTTATTGTCTCAATTTAATGATTTTATAGTATGGGTTTTGATTGCTGCAACTATAATATCAGGGATAATGGGAGAAAAGGCAGACGCAATAACTATAATAGCTATAATTATTCTTGACGCTATTTTAGGATTTATTCAAGAATATAGAACAGAAAAGTCATTAGAAGCTTTAAAGAAACTTTCTGCACCAACTGCAAAAGTTATAAGAGATGGTAAGCAGATTATAATTGATGCAGGTGAAATTGTAATTGGGGATCTTATTGAGTTAGAATCAGGTGATAGGGTACCTGCAGATGCATTAATTATATTTAGTGAATCTTTAAAATGTGACGAATCTATTCTTACTGGTGAATCAGTTTCAGTGGAAAAGAAAGCTTTTTCAGGTAAAATGAATGATAAAAGTAATTATATTTATATGGGATGTACTATAACTAATGGAAGGGCTCTAGCAAAGGTTGTAGCTACAGGAATGAATACAGAAATGGGTAAAATAGCCAATATGCTTCAAAGCATAGAAGAGTTTAGAACACCATTACAAGAAAGGCTAGATAAATTAGGACAATATCTAGTTTATATTTGCTTGATTGTTTGTGGTGTTGTTACTGTAACTGGAGTGCTTAGAGGAGAAAATATATATGATATGTTTTTAATTGGAGTTAGCCTAGCTGTTGCAGCTATTCCTGAAGGGTTACCAGCCATTGTTACTGTGTCTTTAGCTCTAGGCGTTCAAAGAATGGTAAAGAAAAATGCACTTGTAAAGAAATTGCCTGCTGTAGAAACATTAGGTTGTACAAATGTAATATGTTCAGATAAGACAGGTACATTAACTCAAAACAAAATGACTGTAAAAAAGATAGTATTAGCAAATAAGGAATATGATGTTACAGGAACAGGTTATGAGTTTAAAGGAGATTTTATTGAAAATGGAGTTAAAAGAGATATTTTAAACAATAAAAATAGTACTTTACATAGGCTATTAGAAATTGGGTTGCTTTGTAATAACTCTTATTACAACTATGAAAAAAATAGATATGTATTTTATGGAGATCCAACCGAGATATCTCTAATTGTGTTAGCTGAAAAGGCAGGTTTAAGTTTAAATAAATATAGAAGTTATTTTAAGAGAATAAGAGAAATTCCATTTGATTCAGATAGGAAAATGATGTCTGTGATAGTTACAAACAGTAATAGTAAATATATGTATACCAAAGGAGCAGTTGAATCTGTTCTAAAATCATGTAGGTATATAGACATTGATGGTAAGGTTATGCCTCTTGATACAGATCTAAAGCGTAAAATTATTCAAATGAATGATAAATTGGCATCAACTGCTTTAAGAGTAATAGCTTTTGCATACAAAATAATTGACAGTAATTCATATACAGAAGATAACCTAATATATGTTGGATTAGTTGGTATGATCGATCCTCCAAGAAGGGAAGTATTAAATTCTGTTCTAGAGTGTAGGGCTGCAGGTATTAAACCAGTTATGATAACAGGAGATCATAAATTAACGGCTCAAGCAATAGCGAAAGAAATAAAGATAATAAACAGTGATGAAATGGTTATAACTGGTGATGAGTTAGATAAACTATCTGACGAAAAATTAGTTAGTTTTATTGATAAGGTTTCAGTATTTGCAAGGGTAAGACCTGAACATAAATATAGAATTGTCAAAGCGTATAAGAAGAAGGGTTATGTTGTTGCCATGACTGGAGATGGAGTAAATGATGCTCCTGCTGTGAAAGAAGCAGATATTGGTATTGCTATGGGTATACAAGGAACAGATGTTACAAAAGAGGCTGCAGCAATGATTTTAATGGATGATAATTTTGCAACTATTGTTGAAGCTATACGTGAAGGTAGAGTAATATATGATAATATAAGAAAATTTATTAGATATTTATTGTCATGTAATATTGGTGAAGTACTAACTATGTTTTTATCGTCCCTTTTAAAATTACCAGTTCCTTTGATTCCTATACAGATATTATTTGTAAACTTAGCGACTGATGGGCTACCTGCTATGGCATTGAGTTTAGAAGGAGCAGAAGATGATATTATGACAAGAAGACCTAGGGATAGAAAAGAGAGCATTTTTTCCGATGGTCTTTGGTTCAAAATATTAAATAGAGGTATGCTAATTGGAATATGTACGGTATTGTCGTTTGTATATACTCTTGTTAAATTTAATTCAGATATAACTTTGGCAAGAACCGTAGCATTAAGTACATTGATTTTATCACAATTATTCCATGTTTTTGAATGCAGAAGTGAAAGGCAATCTATACTAAATTTGGGTATATTCACAAATATGTACTTGGTGATTTCTGTATTAATATCATTTATAATGCTTATTTCAATAATATATATACCATATTTGCAAGGAATATTTAGTACAAAACCTTTAAATACATCAAATTGGATTCTTGTTTTATTGTGTTCAGGCTTGATTTCATTAATATCAAGTTTAATAAATTATAAAAGGGGCAGATAGCCCCTTTTATAATTTAAAAAGCATATGGTTGTCCACATGCTTTATTTTATGTACTGTCTTTGTTGAACTCTTTTTATTTCTTGATCGATTGGGATTAAGTCCTTCTTTGTAGTAAGGTTTCTTACATTTATTATTTGAATTGATTCAGTAGATTCTTTACCTTTCTTTGGTTTTAAGCCTTGAATAATTACGCTATGACCTTGTCTTACATCTATGAATGTAGGCATTTTAAACCATTTTTTAGCTTTATATCTACATTTAATTACAGATTTGCTTCTTTCAGGCTTAACTACTATATCTACTGTTAAAATATTAAAAATCCAAAGGATAGTTTTTGTTGTTGTTTTTATACTTAAAACATGGCCACTGATTTGAGTAAGTCTGTCTCCATATTTTTTAAAATATACCTCAGCATATTTTTTAGCTAGTGTTTCTCTAAAACTCATAATAACTCCCCTTTTCTATAAAATTTATTATTGCAATAATTTATTATATCATATTTTATTTTTCCCACATAGAAAAAATTAATAAATTTATTTGTTTGAATTAATTGATTTTTTGTATTATAATAATAACAGAAAGATTAAATTATTGCAATAGATGTCAAGAAATATTGATAGTACAGGTTTTAACTGTTATAGTATAGTTTGCAGTTTGTTAAATATTTAATTAAATAGGTGATGAAGTTGAAAAGAGCAAATATAGTAGTAAACGGAATAGTGCAAGGAGTAGGTTTCAGGCCTTTTATTCATAAACTAATATCGGAATATGAATTGAAGGGCTGGGTTAAAAACACATCAAGTGGAGTAGTAATAGAAGTTGAGGGAGAGTTAGACAAGATACATTGTTTTGTTGAAGATATTAAGATAAAAAAACCAAAGCTTTCTGTAATTGAAAGTATAAATTTAACTGTGTATGATGAATTGCTAGGTTATAATGAATTTAGAATAATTGAAAGTACCAATGATACTACAAAGTTTACGCTAATTTCTCCTGATGTAGCTATATGTGATGATTGCTTAAGAGAGTTAAATGATAAAAATGACAAAAGATATAAATTTCCATTTATAAATTGTACAAATTGTGGTCCGAGATTTACAATAATAAAGGATGTACCATACGATAGAGAAAAAACAACAATGAACAAATTTAAAATGTGTGATAGTTGTTTGAGTGAATACAAAGATATAGAGGATAGGCGATATCATGCACAACCCAATTGTTGTTTTGATTGTGGACCAAATATATATTATTTAAATTCTGATAACATTATTATAAAGGAAAATGTAATAGAAAGTGTTAAGAATGATTTAAAGGAAGGAAAAATAATTGCTATAAAGGGTATAGGTGGCTTTCATCTAGCATGTAATGCAAAAAATAAAATTGCTGTTGAAAAGTTAAGACAGAGAAAAAATAGAGAAGAAAAACCTTTTGCACTTATGTGTAGAGACATAAAAACAGTTAGACAGTTTTGTATAGTTTCTAAAGAAGAAGAGGAACACCTAACAAGTTTTAGAAGACCTATAGTATTATTAAGAAAGAAAAGTGAAATATTTGATTATATATCAATAGATAATAACTATTTAGGTATTATGTTACCTTATGCACCTTTACATTTTCTTCTTTTTGATGATGAATTAGATGTTTTAGTAATGACAAGTGCAAATATGAAGGATAAACCTATAATCAAAGATAATGATGAAGCAACAATAGAACTTAAAGAAGTAGCAGATGGTTTCCTTTTGCATAATAGAGATATATATGTTAGGTGTGATGATTCATTAATTTTTGTATATAAGGGAAATGAATATTTTATAAGGCGTTCTAGGGGGTATACCCCATTCCCTATAAAAGTTGAATTTGAAGCTGAAGATATTTTAGCATGTGGAGCAGAACAAAAAGCGTCATTTTGTTTACTGAAAAAGAATTATGCATTTTTAAGTCAACATATAGGAGATTTAAAAAATATAGAAACATACAATAATTATATTAGTCAAATAGAGCATTTTAAGAAGCTTTTTGATATTAATCCTAAAAAGATTGTGTGTGATTATCATCCAGATTATATGTCAACAGAATATGCTATAGACATAGGTGAAAAACATAATAAAGAAGTCTATATGGTTCAACATCATCATGCTCACATGGCTTCATGTATGGCTGATAATAATTTAAATGGAAATGTTATTGCAATAACTTGGGATGGTACAGGACTTGGATTAGATAATACACTTTGGGGTGGAGAAATACTATATGGAAATTATAGAGAATTTGAAAGAAGAGCAACAATAAGAAAGATTAGATTAGTAGGTGGGGATTTAGCGATAAAGGAAATTGATAGAATTGCTTATGATCTTTTGTATCAAACCTTTGGCAATGTAGATAAAAATATTTTAGATATGAAAAATAGCCAAATAATAAATAAAATGATTGAAAACAATGTGAATACATACCTTACCTCAAGTATTGGTAGACTTTTTGATGGAGTTTCATCATTATTAGGATTAAGGCATTATGCAAGCTATGAGGGACAAGGTGCAATACTTTTAGAGAAAACTGCAGAGTTGAATGAAAATGGAGTGTATACTTACAATTTAGAGCAAAGTGATTTACTAGAGTTTGATTGGAGACCAATGATAAGAGAAATTGTTTTAGATATTGGTAGAGGTGTATCAATAAATATAATATCAGCTAAATTTATGAATACATTGGTTGATTTTGCTGTTAAATCTGTTAAACAAATAGAGTCAGAGACTAATTGTAGAGATATTGTAATATCAGGTGGCGTTTTTCAAAATATGTATTTGCTCGATAGAATATATACAAGATTGCAAAGTGATGGATTTAATGTATACATTCATAAAAGAGTTTCAACAAATGATGAAGGTATATCATTAGGTCAGCTTGCTGTTGTTGCAAATGGAGGTGGTATGAGATGTGTTTAGCAGTACCATTGAAGGTGGTTAATATAGAGGGAAATACAGCTCAAGCTGAAATAGAGGGAGTTAAAAGAACAATTAGAATAGATTTTGTTAAAGACGTAAAAGTTGGAGACTATGTTATAGTACATGCTGGATTTGCAATAGAAAAATTAAAGGAAGAAGATGCTATAGAAAATCTACGTCTTATTAAGGAGGTTACTGATGCACTTAAATGAATTTAGAAAACCTCAAGATATTGATAGGGTTATAAAGTTTCTGAAAAAGATAGATAGAAAAATAAAAATTATGGAAGTGTGCGGGACACACACAATGGCGATTGCAAAATCTGGGATTAAGGGTTTGCTACCTGAAAATATAAAATTAATATCAGGTCCTGGATGTCCTGTTTGTGTGACACCTTCTGAAGAAATAGATGCAATTTTAGAGCTTTGTAGAAAAAATAGAGATTTAATAATAACTACTTATGGTGACATGATGAAGGTGCCTGGTACAAATGTAGGAGAAAGTCTAGAAAAATTAAGGGCATTGGGAAGCGATATTAGAATTGTTTATTCAGCATTAGATGCAGTAGAAATAGCAAAGAATAATCAAGATAGAGAAGTTGTTTTTTTAGGTATAGGATTTGAAACTACAACTCCGGGAACTATATTAGCTTTAGAAGAAGCCATTAATAATAACATAAATAATTTTTATATCTATTCAATGCATAAATTAGTTGAACCTGCGTTAAGGGCACTACTAGAACAACCTGATTTTGATATAGATGGGTTTATTTGCCCAGGTCACGTAGGTGCAGTCATAGGAGAAGAGGGATTTAGATTTTTAGTTGATGAATATAAAAAACCTTCAGTTATTTGTGGATTTGAAGCTGGAGATATCTTAATTGGGATATTTAAGATAATTAATCAAATTATAAATAATGATGTTAAACTAGAGAATGAGTATAAAAGAGTTGTAAAGACAGAGGGTAATAAAATTATAAAAGAAAAAGTAGAAAAGTATTTTAAAGTTTCAGATGATTTATGGAGAGGAATTGGTTTAATTAAAAATAGTGGTCTTAAGTTAAAAAAAGAGTATGAAAAATTTGATGCAATTACAAGGTTTAACATAACTTTAAGAGAGAATAATAAGACAACAGCATGTAGGTGTGGTGATGTAATAAAAGGAAAAATTGAGCCTAATGAGTGTTCGCTCTTTGGTAGATTGTGTACTCCAGAAAATGCAGTTGGGCCTTGTATGGTTTCAAGTGAAGGAGCTTGTGCAGCGTATTATAAATATTTACAATTTTGAGGTGATTAAATGGACGAAATAATTACGCTATCTTATGGCAGTGGAGGTAAAAAAACTTCACAATTAATTGAAAATCTAATTCTTCCAGCATTTGCTTGTAATGAGCTTAATGCTTTGTCAGATGGCGCAATATTAGAATTAGATTCAAATAAATTTGTATTTTCTACAGACAGTTTTGTGGTTAGCCCTTACTTTTTTCCAGGAGGGGATATTGGAAAATTAGCTGTCTGTGGTACAGTAAATGATTTAGCCGTTTGTGGTGCTGTACCTAAGTTTTTGAGTTTAAGTTTAATTATTGAAGAAGGATTTAAGCTGGAGGATCTAAAGAAGATAATAAATTCTATAAAAGAAACAGCAGAAAAATGCAATGTAAAAGTTGTTACTGGGGATACAAAGGTAGTTGAAAAAGGCAAAGGTGATGGTATTTATATAAATACTTCTGGTATAGGAGTTTTAACACATGAATTTTTGGGGAAAGATAAAATAGCAGAAAATGATGTGGTTATAGTTACTGGAACAGTAGGCGATCATGGAGCTTCAATTATGGCTGCAAGAAACAATCTAGTTGATGAGTTTTCAGTGATATCTGATTGTGCACCAATATATGAATTAGCACAATGTATATTACAATATGGTAATAAAGTAAAGATTATGCGTGATCCTACAAGAGGTGGAGTGGCAACAACATTAAATGAGTTTGTTGAAGGAACAGAGTATTCAATTGAAATAAATGAGGAGGACATTCCAGTTAGCGTTAAAACAAACAATTTGTGTGAAATATTAGGAATTGATCCTTTATACTCAGCAAATGAGGGAAAAATATTAGCTGTTGTTGATTATAGTATTGCAGAAAGTTTAATTAATGATTTAAGAAATATTGAATTAGGCAAGGATGCAGCCATAATAGGGAAAGTTACAAAAAACTTTCCTTCAAAGGTTGTGTTAAATACAAATCTTGGTGGTAGTAGAGTACTTACAAAATTAACAGGTGCTCAATTGCCGAGAATATGTTAAAGTACATAGGAGGTGCATTTATGCAGGAATTTAAATCAATTGAAATTAAAAAAGAAGAAATAGTTCCATTAGCTCAAAGAATGAGAGAAAAGGGACATAGGCTTGTAATGATTCATGGCTATGTTGACAAAGAAGGAAAACATGTAGTTAACTACCAATATGAAGTAGGCAATTGTATTGAATCCTACAAAGTTGTAGGAGAAGACACTTTACCATCAATTTCTGAAATATATGATGTTGCAGCAGCATGGCCTGAAGAAGAATTATATGAGCTTATGGGAGTAAAATTTGAAGGTTTAAAAATGAGGGGAAGACTATTCCTGCCAGACACAATGCTTGAAGGACAAGGACATATTATAGTAACACCATTAGAAGAATTAAGGAAGAAGACACTTAAGGAGGGAGAATAATGGGTTATACAATACCTATAGGTCCATATCATCCATCTTTGGAAGAACCAATTCATGCTAAGTTATATACTGAAGGTGAAGTAATAAAGGACGCAGAAGTATTTATAGGATATAACCATAGAGGAATAGAAAAATTAGCAACTGAAAGAAATTTCATTCAGACATTAACTTTAGTTGAAAGAGTATGTGGAATATGTTCACATTCACATCCATTTACATATGCTATGGCAATTGAAAACATAGCACAAATGGAAGTGCCAAAAAGAGGTCAATATATAAGAGTTATTATGGCTGAACTTGAAAGATTACATTCACATTATCTATGGATAGGATTAGCTTGCCACTTAATAGGATATGATTCACTATTTATGTATGTATGGGATGCTAGAGAAAAAGTTATGGATATACTAGAAGAAATTTCAGGTAATAGAGTAAACTACGGTATGGTTATAATTGGTGGTTCAAGAAGAGATATTAACGATGAAATGAGAAGAAAGGTTTTAAAGATGCTAGATGATTTAAATGAACCACACAATCGAATGAAGGAAATATTCTTAAATGATAAAACAGCTGCTTTAAGAACTAAAGGCGTTGGGGTATTACCAAAGGATGTAGCAGAAAGAATGGGAACAATTGGACCACACGCTAGAGCGTCAGGAATAAGAGTTGATGTTAGAAAGGATGCTCCTTATTCATGTTATGATGAATTTGATTTTGACATACCTGTATTAGAAGATGGTGACGTTTGGGCAAGAGTTGTAGTTAGAGTTTTAGAAATAGAAGAAAGTGTAAAGATAATTAGACAGGCGTTAGAAAACCTTCCAGAAGGTCCAATAAATTTAGGTAATAAACTTCCTAAGGTTCCAGCTGGAGAATTTACAGCAAGACACGAAGCACCAAGAGGTCAAGTAATTTATTATGTAGTAACTGATGGAGGACAAACAAATTATAGAATAAGTATACATGTTCCAACCTTTAAAACTGCTCCAACTGTACCTTATATGTTAAAAAATAATACAGTAGCAGATGCAGGTTTAATAATTGCATCAATAGATCCTTGCTTCTCATGTTTAGATAGGTAGTGATAAAATGCATGAGTTATCAATTACTGAAGGAATTATAAAAATAGTTGAAAGTGAAGCAAAAAAACATCATTTTAACAAGGTAAATTCTATAAAGTTAGTAGTTGGGGAACTATCAGGTGTATTTCCCCAACTAATTCAAGAGTACTTTAATATAGCAAGTAGAGGTACAATTGCAGAAGGGGCAGAGCTTATCATACGTAGAGTTGAAGCAAGAATGAAGTGTAATGAATGTGGAAATGAAAGTATTATTGAGAGACATAGATTAAGATGTAAAAATTGTGGTAGTTTAAATGTAAGAATAACAGCTGGCAAGGAATTTTACGTGGATAGTTTGGAGGTTGATTGATGTGGAAATAAAAGTAGTAAAACAAATACTTGAATGGAATGAGGATTGCAGCAATGAGATAAAGGATACATTTGAAAAAAAGAATATTTATATGATAAATGTGATGGGATCACCTGGAGCAGGAAAAACGAGCCTTATTGTAAACTTAATAAATGAGCTTAGAAAGTACTATAAAATAGCAGTAATTGAAGGAGATATTGCTGGTCAAATAGATGCAGAAAAGATAAAAAAGATGGATATACCAGTAGTTCAATTAAATACTGATGGAGCATGCCATATTGAGGCTATGTCAATAAAACACATACTTCAGTATTTTAATTTAGACGAAATTGATGTGATTATTGTAGAAAATATAGGTAACTTGGTATGCCCAGCAGAATTTAACATTGGAGAAGATATAAGAGTTGCAATTTTAAGCATACCAGAGGGTGATGATAAAGTAGAAAAGTATCCTCTAATGTTTTCAACTTCAGAAATATTAGTATTAAATAAATATGATATGAAGTCTTATTTTGACTTCGATGATAAAAAGGTTGAATCTGTTGCAAGAGAGTTAAATCCAAACATTAACATTTTCAGAGTATCCAACAAAACAAAAGAAGGACTTAATGAGCTAGTCAATGCATTGAAAAATGCAATTGATAAAAAAATAAAAAAGTAAGGGGGGCTTTAATTGAAACCAACAAAATTTAGCTCAATTATTTCAACATTCATCTTCTGTTATCTCTTGTGGATATTATTTACATGGACATTTACAACACAAGAGCTTTTAGCAGGAGCAGTTGTAAGCTTATTAGTTGCAACTTTAGTTTCAAGATTCTTCATCCATGAAAATGCTTTTCATCTATTTAATCCTGCAAAGTTTATAAATTTAATTCTTTATGTATTTGTATTTTTAAAAGAGCTATGGAAGGCAAATGTTGATGTTGCAAAAAGAGCTCTAAATCCAAATTTACCTGTTAATCCAGGAATTGTAAAAGTACCTGTTAATTTAGAGTCAGAATATGGAATGGCTATGCTTGCTAATTCAATTACGTTAACTCCAGGGACAATAACAATGGAGATAGTAGAAGAAAATGGTAAAAACTATTACTATATACATTGGATAGATGTTGCTGAAACAAACAGAGAAAAAGCTGGAGAAGCAATAAAAGGTACTTTAGAAAACTGGATAAGGAGGATATGGAAGTGAATAGTTTAATATTTGTATCAATATTTTATATTATATTATCAATAATCCTATTATATAGAGTTTTAAAAGGTCCAAATGTTGTTGATAGGGTTGTTGCTGCAGATAGTATTGATTTACTAACAGTAGTAGCATTAGTATTATTTTCTGTATACAGCAAAAGAGGTATATATCTTGATATTGCATTAACTTTAGCAATTCTAGGTTTCATAGGAACACTACTAATTTCAAAGTATCTGGAGGGAAAACTATGATATATGTAGCTTATATATTCATGATAATAGGTTGTTTTTTTGCCTTTGCAGGTACTGTTGGTGTTTTAAGAATGCCTGACTCATATTGTAGAATGCAGTCAAGTACAAATATTGCAACACTAGGTACCCTAGGTGCTCTTCTTGGTGGATTTTTATTTGCTTTAACATTAAAAAATACATCAATGGCAATAAAAATTTTATTCATAGCAATTTTTATAATTATTACAAATCCAGTGGCTGGACATGCTATTTGTAAAGCAGCTTATAAGTCTGGCGTAAAGGCTGATAATTTGACATGTGATGATTATGGGAGGGATTTTCCTAATGAATAATATTGTTTTATTAAATACATTAATATTGATAGGTATCTTAGTATCAGCAGTTTTAACAGTATATTTTGATGACCTTCTTTCATCAATTATAGCATTAGGTGCTGTAGGGGCCTTTGTTACTTTAGAGTTTATAATGTTACATGCACCAGATGTTGCAATTGCAGAGGCTGCAGTAGGAGTTGTACTACAACCTGTTATATTTATTGTAGCCCTTAGAAAAGTAAAGGGGGTTAGAAAATGAAGAAGTTTTTCACTTACTTTGCACTTACAGTATTTTTAATAATTGGTTGTTACACAGCAATTGAAATGTCAAAATTGTCTCCTACCTTCAATGGTGAAAAAGTAAATGTTGTTGAGTTATATAACAATCCAAGTAAATATGAAAATAATGATGCGGATGGAGTAGCCAATTTAATGGTAAAACAAACTATTGATAAAACTCATGCAATTAATGCTGTTACAGCAATAGTTTTTGACTTTAGAGGATACGATACATTAGGTGAATCATTTGTACTATTTACTGCCATTTCAGGTACAGTTGTTATATTAAGAAATGCTATGAAAGGAAGGGCAGATTAATATGAGCAATAAGAATGTTAAGGTTAAAGAATATATCATTAAATCTGCTGCAGACTTTTTTGCACCAATAGGATTAATATTAGGTATTTATATAATTTTACATGGACATCTTAGCCCTGGTGGAGGATTCCAAGGTGGTGTTATAGTTGCTTCAGCAGCAGTACTAATTTATTTAGGATATGGTTATGAAACTGCAACAAATACTTTAAAACCAAATTTACTTAAAAAGAGTGAAGCTATAGGTGCTTTAATGTATTCATTCTTTGCATTACTTGGTATATTTTATGCTGCAAACTTCTGTAGAAATGTATTTTATAATGTAGGAAATCCTGGTGATTTATTTAGCTCAGGTACAATTTTCTTAATGAATTTTGCAGTAGGATATAAGGTTTTAACAGGAGTAGGATTTTTAATTCTACTAATGTTTGGACTTCTTGCAAATAAAGAAGCATAGATAGGGGTGATTAAATGTTATTAATGAATTATATTACATGTATAATTCTTATAGTTTTAGGTTTATATACTATTGTTACTAAAAAGAATGCTATGAAGATAGTTATTGGTATGGGATTACTAGATTACGGCATAAATCTATTACTTATAAGTGTAGGATTTAAAGCAGGGGGTACCGCACCTATATTTACAATTTCAGAGCTTGATAGAACATCCTTTTTTGTTGATCCAGTACCACAGGCATTAACTCTTACATCAATCGTAATTGGTGCTTGTGTAACTGCATTAGCTTTAGCACTAGTTATTATGATAAATAAACATTATGGTACTCTTGATACCGATAAGGTAAGGAGGTTAAAAGGATGACACAACATTTACCTATATTAGCTATTATTACACTTTTTATTGGTGCCTTTATTGTTGCACTAATTAAAGAGAAAAATGAGGTATTAAGAAATACGGTTGTATTAATTGCAACATTTATGTCTTTTATATTTACTTTAATGATGTACAAACCAATAATTGGTGAAGGAAATATAATTACTTACTGGATGGGTAATTGGGAACCTGTACAAAATTGGGCTATAGGTATTGGATTAGAAGTTGATCAATTAAGCTTATTCTTTGGTTTATTTATTTCATTATCTATTGTATTGTCAGCATTATATTCTTTTAAATATATAGAAAAAGAGACTGGAAAAGATAAGTACTATGTTTTATTTTTAATGATGTCAGCGAGTGTAATGGGCTTTATATTTACTGGCGACCTATTTAATATGTATGTTATGATAGAAATTATGACATTTGCTTCGGTAGCATTAACGGCTTTTAGAAACAATAAGCCAGAAGCTGTTGAAGCTGGTTTTAAATATATTGCTATAGGATCTATTGGTTCATCACTAATACTACTTGCTACTGTTATAATTTATGCACAATTCCATACATTGAATCTTGCACAAATAGCAGGAGAACTGCATAATAATTATACAATTACAACATTGTTTGCATTAGCATTAATGGTAGTAGGTTATGCAGTTAAGGTGTTTGCTGTACCTACACACTTTGTAGCTCCAGATGCATATATGACAGCACCTTCATCAATATCAATGTTATTTTCAGGTATTGTTAATAAGGCAGCTGTATATGGTATCTTAAGAGTACTATATGTAGTTTATCAAAGTATGAATCTTCCATCTGTACAATTTATGCTAATATTCTGGGGAACTGTTACTATGTTTATTGGTGTAACAATGGCATTAGCACAACACGACTTTAAAAGGCTATTGGCATTCCACAGTATTTCACAAATTGGTTATGTAATTACAGGTATTGGTTTAGCAACAGCTTTAGGTATTACTGGTGGATTATATCATGCCTTGAACCATACTTTATTCAAAGGATTATTGTTCCTATGTGCTGGAGCAGTTTACTATGCAACAGGAACAACAGATTTAGATAAACTTGGTGGATTAGCTAAAAGAATGCCACAAACTGCTTTAATATTTATAATTGGTGCTTTTTCAATTAGTGGTATACCTCCATTTAATGGTTTTGTATCAAAATGGATAATTTATCAAGCATCATATGAAGCAGGATATGCTCCTGTTACAATAATTGCTTTAATAGTAAGTGTTATGACATTAGCTTCTTTTATAAAAGTTGCTCAATCAGCTTTCTTTGGACAATTACCAAAAGAGTTTAAAAATGTTGAAGAAGTACCTCTTTCAATGAGGGTACCAATGTGGATAATGGCTATTTTATGTATAGTTGGTGGAATATTCCCATCAAGCTTTACAAAATACTTGATAACTCCAGCTGCAAATGCAGTTATGAATTCAGCAAAGTATGTTGAAGTAATGATGGGACCAGAATTTGCGTCAAAATTCTATAACAATTTAGGAAATGCACCAGTAATTGATTATAAATTAGCTGGATATTGGCAACCAATCGCATGGTTAATACTATTTGGAATATTGTTATTAGCATTTACATTAGTAGCATTGCTAGGTGGATTTAATCCAAAACACTTTAGCTATTCAGATGAAGAAGATGCTAAATATGATGTATTCTATAGTGGTGAATCAGCTGAGTTTTCACATGTTGGTGGAAGTGACTTGTTCTGGGGCTTAAAATATCAATTTAGACATTACTTTGATTTAATGCATAAGATTCACAATGGAGTAGTAAATGATTACGCCCTCTCAGTTGTATTAACAGCTGCTGTTGTATTATTATATGTTTTCACATTTGTTAGATAAGGAGGGACTAGGTGTGGAATTACTAAAAAGAATATTATATATATTATTTTATCCAGGCCTACTTTATTGTTTTGTTGGAGGTTTAGTGTTAGCAGGTATAGATAGAAAATTATTAGCAAGAATGCAAAAAAGAGTAGGTCCACCAATTTGGCAGCCATTTTATGATTTCTTTAAACTTTTAGGTAAAGAAACAATAGTACCAAGAAATGCTGCTAAGAGAGCATTCCTAGCAGCTCCAGTTATTGGGCTAATAAGTTTAATAACAGTTTCATTATTTATACCTGTATTTAAATTTAGTCCATTTAGCACATATGCAGATTTAATTGTTGTTATATATCTTCTAACAATTCCTGCTGTTGCATTGATTGTTGGAGGATCAGCTTCAGGTTCACCTTATGCAGGTGTTGGTATATCAAGAGAAATGGTTGCTATAATATCATATGAGCTTCCAATGGTAATATCATTGTTGGCTATTGCGAAAAAAGTAGGATTAGAATTAAATAATGGGATAATGACTTTCTCACTATCACAAATTGTAGAATATCAAGCGCAAAATGGACCACTATTTACAAAGTTAAGCATGATTCCAGCTTTTATTGCAATGCTTCTTGTTATACCATGTAAAGTAGGAAGCTTACCTTTTGATATAGCTGAAGCTGAAATAGAGATTTGTGAAGGTCCTCTTGTTGAATATAGTGGTGCACCACTTGCTATCTTTAAGCTTAACCATGCTATAAAAATGCTAGTAATGACTTCACTTTTCGTGACACTATTTTTAAGTGGTTCAGGAACAGGTATATTGGCAGTAGATGCTATTTTACAATTTATATTAAGTATTGTTGTTGTATTCTTCTCAATTACTATATTAAAAGCTATTACAGCAAGATTAAGAGTAGAACAAACATTAAGATTTTATTGGACTTACCCTACAGCCCTAGCATTATTAAGCTTAATTCTTGTTTACTTTGGGTTGTAATTTAGGAGGTGTTTGAATGTTTGAAAAGCTAATTCAAAAAGGATTAGAAAAATCAGCATGGTTATATCATTTAAATACAGGTTCTTGTAATGGATGTGACATAGAGCTTGTGTCAGTTATTACTCCAAGATATGATGCAGAGAGATTTGGTTTTAAGATTGCAGGTTCTCCGAGACATGCAGATATAATAGTGGTTTCAGGGCCAATAACGTCACAATCTAGAGACAGGCTTATAAGAACTTTAGCACAGGTACCAGAACCTAAAGTTGTTGTATCACTAGGATCATGCCCAAGATCATGTAATGTATTTAATGGAAGCTATTGTGTTGAAGGTCCATTAGATAAATATGCACCAATAGATGTATCAATTGCGGGTTGTCCTCCAAAACCAGAAGCTATAATGGCAGGATTAGTGAGAGCTGTTGAGATACTTAAGGAAAAAAGGAGGGCAATGAAATGAAATTTCCATATTTAAAAGAAGCTGTTAAATCATTATTTTCAAAGCCTTCAACTGAAAATTTCCCTAAGGAAGTAAAAGAAGCACCAGAAGGATATAGAGGGAAAATTGTATTTCATCCAGATAAATGCGTGAATTGTGGAATGTGTATAAGAGTTTGTGCACCTGGTGCAATTACAAGAACAATTGAAAAGGTTGAAGATGGTGATAAAGTAACATTTCAATTTTATTTAGGACAATGTACATTTTGTCAATTATGTCAAGACTTTTGTCCAAGAAAGGCTATCGAATTAACAAAGGAATATTTAATGATTGCAGAGAATGAAGAGGATTTAATGGTTAGAGGTACTTTCATAAAGAAGGCTCCTCCAAAACCACCTGTTCCACCAGTTCAACCAAAACCAGTAGCACAAAATGATCAGCCAAAAGAAGAGAATAAATAAATCAAAATGAGGTCCTTTATTGGGACCTCATTTTATTTAAAATTATATATTAATATTATTTAATTTATAACAAAAACAAAGTGTTTGAAATTTTAATAATTTTATATTAAAATAATTTATGCAACTTTGAAAGGAGGAGTAGTATGATTACGAAAGAATACGTAGCATCAATAATTGACCACACAATATTAAAAGCAGAAACAACACCAGATGATGTTAAAAGAATTTGCAATGAGGCAAAAGAAAATGGATTTGCATCAGTATGTATAAATCCTTGTTATGTTAAGCTTGCTGCAGAAGAATTAAAAGATTCAAATGTAAAGGTATGTACTGTTATTGGATTCCCATTAGGAGCAACAACTTCAGATGTTAAAGCTTTTGAAACAAAAAAGGCGATAGAAGATGGTGCACAAGAAGTTGATATGGTTATTAATATTGGTATGTTAAAGGCTAAAAATTATGATTACGTAAAAAAGGATATAGAAGCTGTTGTAAATGCCGCAAAGGGTAAAGCTTTAGTTAAGGTTATTATAGAAACTTGTCTTTTAACTGATGAGGAAAAAGAGATTGCATGTAAGCTTTCTGTTGAAGCTGGTGCAGACTTTGTAAAAACTTCTACAGGATTTAGCAAATGGGGAGCTAAAGAAGAAGATGTTAAATTAATGAGAAGGGTAGTTGGACCAGAAAAAGGAGTAAAGGCATCAGGTGGTGTACATAGTTTTGAAGATGCAGTTAAAATGATTGAAGCAGGAGCTAATAGAATCGGTGCAAGTTCATCTCTAAAGATTATTGGAAAATCAAATGAAGAAAAGTCATATTAAAAAAAGAGCTGTGAATTACAGCTCTTTTTTATATTTTTTTATCCTTAAAATTGAGGTTTTAGAATATTATATATTAAGTAAGGAGGTGAAGGCATGTCACCAATAAAAAAACTATCATATGAACAATTAAAAACTGTATTCAATTTACCTAAGTTTAAAAATACTAGTGAGATAAAGCCTGAATATCAATTAATTGAGCAAAAAAGGGCAATTGAAGCAATAAATTTTGCACTTGAAATGGACCAATTTGGATACAATATATATGTTTGTGGATATGAAGGTATTGGTAAAAGAAGTTATCTAATTGATATGTTAAAGAAAAGAGCCAAAAAAGAAAAAACACCTTCTGATTGGGTCTATGTATATAATTTTGAGGATATTTATAAACCTATAGCACTTGAACTTAAACCTGGAACAGCATATGAATTCAAACAAGATATAAACGATTTTATAGATAATATAATTGAAGAATTACCTGAATTTATAAGTAGTGAGGAATTTGAAAAGAAGAGAAATGAATTAATAGAATATTACGAGAAGATTATTTTAGATTTATCAAATGAAATAAATGAAAAATGTAAAGAAAAGAACTTGGTTTTTAAATACACTAATGATGGATTTGCATTCATTCCAATAAACAAAAATAATAAAGAGATGACTGAACAGGAATATTTGGAATTGAGTGATGAAGATAGAGATGAAATAAATAAAAATGTAAATGAGTTAAAATCTGCTGCCTATGATGTTATAAGAAAAACTAGAAATATAAAAAAAGAATTGAATCAAAAGATTAAAGATATTGAAAACAGTTTATGTACACTATATATCGAAGGTAAGATGAGTAATTTAATTGAAAAATATAGTTATAGTGATAAAATTAAGCAATATCTAAACAATTTAAAGTTGGATATTATAGAAAATATAGATGTATTTGTTGAATTTGAAAATTTAGATAAAGAGTTTGTTGAAAATTTCATAAACAGATATGAAGTAAATGTTATGGTTAATAATTCAATTGAGGGAGCACCAGTAGTAATAGAAGAAACACCTGAATATCAAAAATTAATTGGTTTAGTTGAATATGAGAATAAATCAGGAAATTTAGTAACAGATTTCACCATGATACAACCAGGTAGCCTACATCTAGCTAATGGGGGTTATTTGGTTTTAGATGCAAGAAAGCTGCTAGAAAGTTATTTTGGCTATGAAGCTTTAAAGAGATGTTTACTTTTAAATAAAATTATAATAGAAAACCTAAAAAATCAATTAGATATAATACCAATAGTAAATTTAAAACCAGAACCAATCCCAATAAAAACAAAAGTTATATTGATTGGAACACCAGAAATATATTACATCTTATATAACTATGATGAGGAATTTAGAAAACTATTTAAGATTAAAGCAGATTTTGATTATGAATTTGAAGATAATAATGAAAATATGATAACATTTGTAAAATTAATTAAATATATAGTTCAAGAAAAGAATTTAAAAGATATTACATTTGATGGTATACAAGAAATTTCAGCTTATGCAAAACGCAAAGCAGAGAGTAAAAAATATTTAACAACCAATATTTCATCAATAATAGAAATTTTAGAACAGGCAAACCAAATAGCAAAAGATAATAAGAATAGGTATATTGATAAAAATGATATTAAATTGGCAATAGAAAATAAAAACAAGAGAAACTCTTTAATAAAAGACAAGATTTTAAGTTTATATAGACAAAATAAATATATTGTTGATGTAACGGGCTTTAAGATAGGACAAATAAATGCATTGTCGGTTGTTGATTATGGTGATTTTGAATTTGGTAGAGTTAATAAAGTGACTGTAAATACATTTTGTGGTAATGGAAATATTATAAATATAGATAGAGAAGTGGGTTTAAGTGGTAATATTTTTAATAAAGCAATATTGATTTTAACAGGTTATATTGGCGAGAAATTTGCACAAACTGGTAACTTATCCTTTAATGCAAGTATATGCTTTGAACAGATGTATGGAGAGATTGACGGTGATAGTGCAACGTTGGCAGAAACTGTAGCATTACTTTCAAGTTTAGCAGAAGTTCCTATTAATCAAGGAATAGCAATTACTGGATCAGTTAATCAAAAAGGTGAAGTTCAAGCTGTTGGAGGAGTTAATACTAAAATTAAGGGTTATTTTGATATATGCAAAATATTTGGATTAGATGGTTCTCAAGGTGTTATAATACCTGAATCTAATGTTGATGATTTAGTTTTGGATGATGAAATACTTACAGCAGTAAAAGAAGGTAATTTTAATATATATACAGTTAATAGTGTTGAAGATTGTTTTGATATTTTACTACCTGCGTCTATTAAAAAAGGAAGAAAGACAAATAATTTTGATTATGTTGAAGAAAAAATTTTAAAAAGGCTAAATAAGTTTAAGGATAATAAAGAGAAACAAAAAAAGGAATAGGCTGCAAATTGCAGCCTATTATACATTAAATCTAAATACTATTACATCTCCATCTTGTACTACATAATCTTTTCCTTCAAGCCTTATAAGTCCTTTTTCTCTTGCAACTACTTCTGATCCACAAGCTACTAAATCTTCAAATGATATAACTTCTGCACGTATAAAACCTCTTTCAATATCTGAGTGAATTTTACCTGCTGCCTGTGGTGCCTTTGTACCTCTCTTAATAGTCCAAGCTCTAACTTCTTTTGGTCCTGCTGTTAAGAAACTTATTAAGCCAAGTAGACTATAGCTTGCTCTTATTAGTTTGTTAAGACCAGGTTCATCAAGTCCGTAGTCTTTTAAAAATTCTTGCTTTTCATCATCAGAAAGCATAGATATTTCTTCCTCTAGTTTTGCACATAGAGGAATAACCTGAGAATTTTCATTTTTAGCATATTCAATTACTTTATTTAATAAAGGATTATCGGCATACCCATTTATTATATCATCTTCAGATAGATTTGCGACATATAATACAGGTTTAGATGTAAGTAAGAAATATTGTTTTAACATTTCTCTTTCATCTTCAGTCATTTCTAGTGTTCTTGCAGGTTTAAATTCTTCAAGATGAGTTTTTAATCTTTCCATAAAGCTTAATTCTTCTTGTGCTTTTTTGTCACCAGATCTTGCTGCTTTTCTTGTTTTGTCCATACGTCTTTCAAGAACTTCCATATCAGAGAAGATAAGCTCAAGATTTATTGTTTCTATATCTCTAATTGGATCAACAGATCCTTCAACGTGTACAATGTTTGTATCTTCAAAACAACGTACAACGTGAACAATTGCTTCTACTTCTCTTATATGAGATAAAAACTTATTTCCAAGACCTTCACCTTTGCTTGCACCTCTTACAAGTCCAGCTATATCATAAAATTCAACAATTGCAGGAGTTACCTTTTCAGGATTGTACATTTCAGCAAGTTTTTCAAGTCTCTTATCAGGCACAGAAACTACACCAACATTTGGTTCAATTGTACAGAATGGATAATTAGCTGATTCAGCTCCAGCTTGTGTTATTGCATTAAATAAAGTACTTTTACCTACATTAGGTAGTCCGACAATACCAAGCTTCATATTTATCTTCCTTTCTTAATTTCAGTATTTATTACAAATAAATTCTAACAAATAACACGAAGTTAGTGAAGATACAAAAATAAAAGGCTGCAAATGCAGCCTTGGTGCCGAAGGCGGGGGTCGAACCCGCACGGGTGTTACCCCACCGGATTTTGAGTCCGGCGCGTCTGCCAATTCCACCACTTCGGCAAGAACAATTTGATAATAGCATGAATATGAAATTTTGTCAATATGTTTTAATATATAAAAGGGGCAAATTGTTTACTGCCCCTTTTTAATTCTATTTGGTTTTGGTTTAGGACGACCTACGATAGGTTTTTGTTTTTCAATTTTTGCAAGTCTTAACAACTCAAAATAAGTTAAGAATGTTACAACAAATAAAGTTGTTTGAAGATATTGAAATGCTAAAGATTTAACGTAATATGTTTTGAAGAATATTGGTATAAATAATACAAGAAACATAACAATAAATAATAACCACTTTCTCTTTTTGAAAAAGTTGATTAAATAGGGTTTTGATAGATTAAAAATTCCTAATGAAACAAATGTTAAAACAATGATAATAAAAATTTGATATAATATTGCCATTTTATACCCTCCTTCTTTTTATATTATATCAATTTCAAAAAATTTTTCTATATTTAAAGTAATTGAAGATTAAAAAATATAATGTTATTATATTTTATAACTAATAATAAAACTATATGGAGAGTGGAGTGGAATTATGAATAAAAAATTATTAATAATAGATGCTAATAGTCTTTTAAATAGAGTGTTTTATGCATTACCTCCAATGAATACAAGAGATGGAAGACATACAAATGCTATTTATGGATTATCAGTTATACTTTTAAAAATTGTAAAGGAGTTTAACCCTAGATATATTGCTGCAGCTTTTGATAAAAAGGCACCGACATTCAGACATATTGAATTTGAAGAATACAAAGCTGGGAGAAAAAAAATGCCAGATGAGTTATCGCAACAGTTTCCAATAGCAAAGGAGCTTTTAAAGGCATTTAATGTTGGAATATATGAAATTGAAGGATATGAGGCTGATGATATAATTGGAACAATTAGTAAAAAATTCGAAGAACAGGGATATGAAATTTTAATACTAACTGGTGATAAGGATTCGCTTCAGCTTGTTTCTAATAATACAAAGGTTATGATAACTAAAAAGGGAATTACTGACTTAGAAATATATGATGTTGAACATATAAAGCAAAAATATGGATTAGAGCCAATAAAAATAATAGATTTAAAGGGTTTGATGGGAGATTCTTCGGATAACATACCAGGTGTGCCAGGAATTGGTGAAAAAACAGCTATTAAATTATTAATGGAATTTGGTAGCATTGAAAACATATATGAAAATTTAGACAATATTACAGCGAAAAAGGTTAAGGAAAATCTAATCTCTTATAAAGAGAGTGCTTTTTTAAGTAAAAAATTAGCTACAATTAATAGAGATGTACCTATTGATTTTGAGTTAAATGAAATGGATATTCAAAACTGTGATTTTACAGAGGTTAGAAGAATATTTGAGGAATTAGAATTTAAAAGTTTACTTTCAAAATTACCAAATAAAGAAGAGGCAAAATGTGAACAAGATATAGTTGAGAATGAAGAAGAAATAGAGTTGAAGTTTGATATTACACAATTAAAGGAAAAAATAAAAGATAAAAATGAAATAAGTCTTTACTATTCTAAAAAGGATGGAGTTATTGTTTTTGAAGATGGTTACGCTATAAAAGAAAATGATGTTAAAGAACTAAAATACATATTTGAAGACATAAATATAAAAAAGAATACATATGATGCTAAATCAGTTTATAACCTTCTAAATAAAAATGATATTAAATTTAATGGATTAAAAAATGATTTAGGTCTTATACTTTATCTTTTGAATCCAACAGAGGATTTTTCATCAAATGAAGAAGTGATTTCACAGTTAATAAATCAAAAAACAATTACAATTAAAAGTATTGCGCTCTTTGTCAATAATATGAACAGAATTATTGAGGAAAAAGTTAAAACAATTAGAGAATATTCATTAGAAAAATTATTATACGAAGTTGAAATACCATTAATTGAAGTTTTATCTTCTATGGAGTACCATGGCTTTAAGGTTAACAAAGAGGTTTTGCATCAGATTGGATTTAAAATTACAGAAGAAATTGATAAGTTAACAAGTGAGATATATGACATTGCTGGAGAGGAATTTAATATAAATTCACCAAAACAGTTGGGAGTAATTTTATTTGAAAAGTTAAATTTACCTGTAATTAAGAAAACAAAAACTGGATATTCTACAAATGCAGAGGTGCTAGAAGAGTTAAAGGATAAACATGAAATAGTATCAAAAATTATTACATATAGACAGCTTGTCAAATTAAAAACTACATATATTGATGGTTTAATTAATGCTATACAAAATGATGGCAAAATTCATTCAAGCTTTAATCAGATGGTAACAGCTACGGGTAGGATCTCTAGCACAGAACCAAATCTACAAAATATACCAATAAAATTAGAGCAGGGAAGAGAAATAAGACGTGCTTTTGAGGCTGAAAACAATGATTTTGTTATATTAACTGCAGATTATTCACAAATTGAATTAAGAGTTTTAGCACATATATCAGGTGATGAAAACTTAATTCAATCTTTTATTAGAGGAGAAGATATTCATAAAAGGACTGCTTCAGAAGTCTTTAATGTTCCGATTGAGGAAGTTACACCTTTACAGAGAAGTAGGGCAAAGGCTATTAATTTTGGTATTGTTTATGGACTAAGTGATTTTGGACTAGCGCAGGATTTAAAGATAACTAGAAAGGAAGCTAAAGAATATATAGATAATTATTTTAAGAGATATACAGGAGTTAGAAAATATTTAGATGATGTTATAAATCAGGCAAAAAGTAATGGATATGTAAAAACAATTATGAATAGAATAAGGTTTATACCAGAGATAAATTCATCCAATAGAAACGTAAAGATGTTAGGTGAAAGATTAGCTATGAATACTCCTATACAAGGTTCTGCGGCCGATATAATTAAAATTGCTATGGTTAACGTTTATAATAGATTAAAACAAGGTAATTATAAATCAAAGTTAATACTACAAGTTCATGATGAATTAGTATTAGAAGTTCATAAGGATGAATTAGATGATATAAAGAATATTGTAAAGAATGAAATGGAGAAGGCAGTAGAACTAAAGGTACCATTAGTAGTTGATATTAAATGGGCAGAAAATTGGTATAATGCGAAGTAGGTGGTATTTGTGAAGATAATAGGTTTAACAGGAGGGATAGCTTCAGGTAAATCTACTGTATCTAATTATTTAGCATCAAAAGGAATAAAAATAATTGATGCTGATAAAATTTCTAGAAGTATATATGATATAGGCAGTAAAGCTTATGTATCAGTTGTAAAGGAGTTTGGTGTTGAAATATTAAATGACGATAAAACTATAAATAGAAGAAAATTAGGGAATATAGTGTTTGCTGATAAAGAAAGATTAAATATATTAAATAAGATAACACATCCTATTATATTTGATGAAATTAAAAGACAAATAATGGAACTTACAATACAAGGAAGTAACATATGCGTTTTAGATGCAGCACTCTTAATTGAAAGTGGATGGTATAAAGTAACTGATTTAAAATGGTTAGTATATGTAAATAGAGAAACACAGATTAAAAGACTTATTGAAAGAGATAAAATTAGTAAAGAGGAGGCTATTAATAGAATAAAAGCACAGATGCCTTTTGAAGAAAAGGTAAAATATGCAGATTTTATAATTGATAATAATTCAAGTATTAGATATACATATGAACAAGTAGACATATTATTAAATATAGCACTCAATGGAGGAAAAAAATGAACAAATTCCTAAGAATTTTGTGTTTGATTTTATTAGTAGTAGTTGCTATTAATCATAAATTCATATTAAAAAAAATATTTAAATTAAGTTACCAAAAACAAGTATATACGTATTCTAAATACTATAATTTAGATCCTATGTTAGTTTTTGCAGTTATAAAAGTTGAAAGTAATTTTGATAAAAATGCTGTTTCAAACAAAGGGGCAGTTGGATTAATGCAGATAAAGCCTAGTACAGCTGAATATATTTCTAATTTATTAAAGGATGATAGTTTTGATAAAAGTAAATTATTTGATCCAGATTTAAATATTAGATATGGGTGCTTTTATTTAAAAAAAATGATTGAAATGTATAATGGGGATATAGATGTTGCTCTAATGGCATACAATGCTGGATGTGGTAATGTTAATAAGTGGTTAGATAATGCTAAAGGTAAACTTGATATTGAGGATATTCCATTTAATGAAACCAAATGGTATGTAAAGAAAATAAGAAAATATTACAAATTATACAGATATATCTATATTGATATTGACAAATAATAAAATGGATGATAATATAAAGTTGTAAGCGGAGATGGCGGAATCGGCAGACGCGCACGTTTGAGGGGCGTGTGGGTATCCCGTGCGGGTTCAAGTCCCGCTCTCCGCACCAATTGTGAATCTAAAGGCCTTAAAAGGCCTTTTATTTTTATATGCCGATTTATAAATTAAGTCCTCTAAGTTTTAGAGGACTATTTTTGTTTTTGTGACTTATAAAATATGTTTAAATAAACCAGAAGGAATTTAGATAGTTATATAGAATATAAAAAATATATAAGATAAGTTAGGTGATAATTATGATACCAGTAAATATTATAAAGGATGACTTAACAATTAGGTCAATTACAAAAAACGATTTAGATAACATATATAGATTAATTCAAGATCTAAATCATTATGAACAATTAGTTAAACAGGAAGAATTGAATTATGAGTATATTAAATCAAGATACATAGAAACATTAGCTAATTCTATGGAATACTTCTGTATAATACTTAAGAACGATAACATAATTGGTTTTTTAAAAGGTAGGTTAGAGATTAAAAATAAGCTGGAGTCATGGTTAATGGCATTGTATATGAAAAATGAGTTTAATCGTTATAAAGGTGATGTTTTAGGTATTTTTGAAGAATATTTAGCGAATTTATATAGGGTTAATACCTTTAATGTAGTAATAAATGAAGATAACAGTGAATTTTGGATTGAAAATGGATATTTGTTTAATAGAAAAATGAATTATACAGATGGCTATTTAAATTCACATATATACACAAAAAGAAGGGGAGGATAATATGGATTTTAATACAAGTTGGTATTTTGATAAAAAAATAGAAAGAACAAAAAAAGCACTTGAAAAGAATAACTATGAGGTATATGTTGTAAATAATGTTGATGAAATGAAGGAAAAAGTGCTTGAATTAATACAGGATAAGAGTACAGTTTCATTCGGCGGATCAATGACGTTAGTTAATTCAGGTATATTAGATGAACTAAGAAAAAAGGATATAAAATTACTTGATAGATATAAAGAGGGATTAACTGGTGATGAAATAGCAAATCTTTATAGGGAAACATTCTTTGCAGATTATTATATAACTAGTAGTAATGCAGTAACAGAAAATGGAGAATTGGTAAATTTAGATGGTAATGGAAATAGAGTTGCAGCAATGATTTTTGGTCCTAAAAAAGTTATTGTAATTGTTGGACAAAATAAATTAGTTAAAGACCTAGAAGAAGCATATGACAGAGTTAGAAACTATGCTTCACCTATTAATGCTAAGAGATTAAATAGAAGAACTCCATGCTGTGAAACAGGTTATTGTTTAGATTGTAATTCTAATGATAGGATTTGCAACCATTATGTAGTTACTTATAGACAAAATGTAAAAGGAAGAGGAATAGTAATAATTGTTAAAGATGAATTAGGTTATTAAAGTTGAATTTTTAATTTGTTTATAGTATAATAGTCAATAGCTATTTCATATACTATATTATGATAATATTGCCGAATCCCATAAGGGTACGGAGGAACCAAGTTTTTGGGGTGAAGCTATTTAAAATAGCGGGGACACCTTCTCCCTAACCCGTCAGCTAACTCCGGAGGCGTAGAAGGAGTGGTGTATTTATGAATAAAAAATTAATATCCTTATCATTGGCACTTGCATTAACATTTACGTCTTTCCCAATAATTAATGTACAAGCTGCCAAAAAAAGTACAAGACAATCTAGAAAGATTACATCAACAAGAAGGATAACCAAAACAAGAAAAACAGTTAAGAAAAACTTAAAAAGATCAGCATCAAGAGGAAGAATTTATTCAAGAGGA
This sequence comes from Thermobrachium celere DSM 8682, assembly GCF_000430995.1. Lineage (GTDB taxonomy): Bacteria > Bacillota > Clostridia > Clostridiales > Caloramatoraceae > Thermobrachium > Thermobrachium celere. The sequence continues at coordinate 1,000,352 of NZ_HF952018.1, read as the reverse complement.
TCAGGAAGTGTTTTAGCTGAAGGAAATGTAAGCGAGTTAATTAATATTGCTTTGTCTCTACAAGGAATAAGGTATCGTTATGGTGGTACTACATTAAATGGTTTTGACTGTTCAGGATTTACTCAATATGTATATAGACAAATAGGAGTTAACATACCTAGAACAGCAAGTGAACAGGCGCAAGTGGGACTAGCTGTCTCAAAAGAATCCTTAAGACCAGGAGATCTAGTATTTTTTGAGACAGTAAGAGCAGGTATATCACATGTTGGGATTTACATTGGAAATGGTCAGTTTATACATGCTTCCTCAGGCTCATCTTATAAAGTAAAAATTTCCGATTTAAATTCATCATATTATAAACCAAGATATAGAGGTGCAGTTAGAATAATAAAGTAAAATAGAGCCCTAGTATGGGCTCTATTTTTATAATAAAAATAGCATTTCATCATTAATATTTTTTAGATTACTTTAATATAATTAAATTGAAATGGAGGGGGATAAAAAATGAAGTACACAAGACTTGAAATTGGTGGTAAGAAAATGACAGAGGCACAAAAAATTTATATTTGCTTTTTTATTTTAATACCAATAATATCCATATTATTTGGTTGGTATATTAGCAAATTTATTATGCTTAGATTGAATCCACTAGATAAAAACAGCGTAGTAACTAATAATATTAAAAAAGATCAAAAAATTTATCTTTTACAATTAGGAGTTTTTTCAAATGAAGCTAATGCAAAAGTATTGATAGATAATTTAAAAAAAATAGATATCTATAGTTACTATTATAAAGATAATGATATCTATCGCATTATTACAGACATATCTACAAGTTCTGATTCAATTGAAAAAAGAAAGAATGAGTTAGAAAAAAAAGGATTAAAGTGTATAATCAAGGAAATAAATTTTGAAAATAAAAATGATTTAAATAAAGATATGTATGAAATAGTAATAGCTCAAATCAAATTAAAAGATGGCCAAGTTTCATTAGATGATTACAAGTTAATATCAGAACAGTTTTATAAAAGATATATGAATGATAAAAAAATGGAGAATATAATAAAATATTTAAAAAACTATGATCAAGCCTATAAGATAAACAGTAGTCAAGAAATAATTAGTGCTCTAATTAAAAATGTTGCTATACTTTCTAAAGGAGAGTTGTAATTATTTATTAAATTTTTATTAAGAGCACATTAAGTATTGTAGTGATTAATCATAAATGATAAACTTATTATGTATTTATATGTTTAAAGTTTTTATTTTTTGTTAAAATTCTTAAGGGGGAAAATAATGGGTAAGGTGAATTATAAGTTACAGAATACAATTATTATCGTTATATGCTTACTGGCTTCAGAGGCATTAAATAATGCTCTTAAGAACTTTAAAAGTTTGAAATTTATTACTACTGAGCTTATTATAGGCACTCCAAAACCTATAAACGTTGATTTAAAAATGTTTAATTTAGTTTTTGGATTAACATTAAATTTAAGCTTTATATCATTTTTAGGTTTACTTATAGGAATAATACTAATAAAAAAGTATAGGTGATAGATATGAAAATAGTTTTGGCATCATCTTCTCCAAGAAGAATAGAGTTGCTTAGAAATTTAAATTTAGAATTCGATGTAGTACCCTCAAATTTTGAAGAAAATATTAATTTAAGTAATCCTGTTGAATTAGTTAAAAATTTTGCATATAATAAAGCATTAGATGTGGAAAGTAGGGTACAAAAAGATTCATTGATCATAGCGGCTGATACTATTGTATACAAGGATGGAGAAGTATTAGGAAAGCCTAAAAATGAAATTGATGCATATAGAATGTTGAAGCTTTTGAGTGGTCAAAAGCACGAGGTGTACACGGGATTAAGCTTAATATATAATGGCAAAGTTATCAATGATTATGAATGTACATATGTTTATTTTAAAAATTTGAGTGATGAAGAAATTAAATATTATATTAACACTAAGGAACCATTTGATAAAGCAGGGGCTTATGCTATTCAAGGTTATGGTAGCATTTTTGTTGAGAAAATTGAGGGCTGTTATTTTAATGTTGTTGGTTTACCTATTAGTAAATTGTATGATAACATTAAAAGGATGGGGATTAATATATTAAAAGGAGAATGATTTTATGAATGAATACTGCATAAGGATAAAGGATATCCCCATTGAAGAAAGACCTAGAGAAAGATTAATTAAATATGGTGAGAGTGCCTTATCAAATGCTGAATTATTAGCTATAATTTTAAGAACAGGAACGAAGTCAGAAAGCGCATTAGACTTAGCCAAGAAGATTCTATCAATGTATGGTGGTATAACCTTTCTTGCAAATAGTTCAGTATTTGAATTGAGTAAAATAAGAGGCATAGGTTTTGCAAAAGCGTGTCAGATTAAGGCATGTATTGAATTGGGAAAGAGGTTAAATTCATTTAAAGGACAGGAAAAAGTAAAAATAACTTGTCCAGAGGATGTAGCGCTGCTTGTAATGGATGAAATGAGATTTTTAACTAAGGAACATTTTAGAGTTATATTTTTAAATACAAAAAATTATGTAATTCAAGTTAAAGATATTTCTATAGGTAGCTTAAATTCCTCAATTGTACATCCAAGAGAGGTTTTCTTAGAAGCTATTAAGCAGAGTTCTGCATCTATTATATTGTGTCATAACCACCCTTCAGGTGATCCTAATCCAAGCAGTGAAGATATAAATATTACAAAAAGGCTTATAGATGCAGGAAAAATATTGGGTATAGAAGTTTTAGATCATCTTATTATAGGAGATGGAAAATATATTAGTTTAAAAGAAAAAAATATCATATGACATCACGAAAGGAGAATGAATAATGGGACTATTTGGAATTTCAAAGGATATGGGTATTGATTTAGGTACAGCTAATACTTTAATATACTTAAAGGGAAAAGGCATCATACTTAGAGAGCCATCTGTTGTAGCTATTAGAAATGACAATACTAAACAGGTTTTAGCAGTTGGAGATGAAGCAAAAGAAATGATAGGTAGAACACCTGGCAATATAGTTGCTATTAGACCTTTAAAGGATGGTGTTATAGCTGATTTTGATATTACTCAAACTATGCTAAATAAATTTATAAGAAAAGTTACTAATAATAGTTCATTTGTTAAACCGAGAATAGTAGTTTGCTTCCCTTCAGGGGTTACAGAGGTTGAAAAAAGAGCCATTGAGGAAGCAACTAAGCATGCAGGTGCTAGAGAGGTTTATTTAATGGAAGAACCGATGGCAGCTGCAATTGGGGCAGGACTTCCAGTTAGCGAACCAACAGGAAGTATGGTTGTAGATATTGGTGGAGGTACAACAGAAGTTGCTGTAATTTCATTAGGAGGTATAGTAACTAGCAAATCCTTAAGAATAGCTGGAGATGAACTAGATCAATCAATTGTACAATATATAAAGAAGGAATATAATCTAATGATAGGAGAAAGAACAGCTGAGCAAATTAAGATGGAAATTGGATCTGCCTTCCCAGATGAAGAAGAAGTTACAATGGACATAAAGGGTAGAGATTTAATATCAGGTCTGCCAAAGGTTATAACTGTATCATCTGCAGAGATTAGAGAGGCAATTAAAGAACCTGTAGCAGCAATAATTGATGCTATAAAGTCAACATTAGAGAAAACACCACCAGAATTAGCTGCAGATATAATGGATAAGGGTATTATGTTAACTGGTGGAGGAGCATTGCTTAAAGGATTAGATAAGCTTATAAACAAGGAAACTCATATGCCTGTTCATATAGCTGAAAATCCATTGGATTGTGTTGCAATAGGGGCTGGAAAAGCTCTAGACAACATAGATAAGCTAGGCCTAAATAGAGGTTTTGGTTTCCCACAAAAGAATAGATAGAAAGAGGGAGCTAAATGGATTTTTTAAAGAACAAGTTATTAACAATTATACTTGTTCTTTGCCTTGTACTAACAATTTTTATTGGAGTAACAGCCAATAATAAAAATAATGAAGGCTTTTTTCAGGGGGTTATAACTTCAACTATAGCCCCCATTCAAAAACAAATTTATATCGCAGGGCAAAGAATAACAAATATTTTTTCTTTTATAAAATCTATTTCTACACTGAGAAAGGAAAATGCTGAATTAAAATCTCAAGTACAAGACTTGAAAAATAAATTGGTGGATTATCAAAAAATAAAAACTGAAAATGAAGAAATGCGTAAATTATTACAATTTAGGCCAGACAATAATTTTAAACTGATTTCAGCTAATGTTATAGGTAAAGTAGGAGATAATTGGTTTAATGTTTTGATAATTGATGCAGGTCAAAATGATGGAGTTAAAAAAGGTTGTTATGTAAGAGCAGCCGATGGATTAGTTGGAAAGGTAATAGAAGTTTCTTCAAACACATCTAAAGTTATGACTATATTAGATGAGAATATAAAAATACCTGTTGTTATTAATGAAACATTAGAAGAAGGACTACTAGTCGGTAATAACAACAGCAATACATGTAAAGTATCATATTTGCCAAACGATACAAAATCAACTGTAAGCAATTTAGTTATTACAAGCAATATTACAAATAATGCTGATGTTGTTGTACCAAGTGGCATAATTGTTGGGACAATAGAAAAAATAGAATATGAAAAAATAAACTTATCAAAAACAGCATATATAAAACCAGCTGTTAATTTTTATAAAGTTACGAAGGTACAAGTTATAGTTAAATAAAGGGGTAGACGCTGTGAAGAGGAATTTTATAATAGCATTAGTAGGATTGATCATTTTAATATTACAGCAAACAGTAATAATGAATATAAGCTTATTTGGTATTAAAATAGATTTACTTTTAATTTTTATTGTTAGCATTTCCATGTTTATTGATAAAACAGACATTATATTTACTGTATTACCAATAGGCATTGTAAAAGATGCCTTTTTTCCTTATGTTTTTGGTTTAAATACTTTAATTTTAGTATTAGTATCTCTAATAGTATGCATGATAGAAAAAAAGATTTACAAAGATACGATAATTATACCTATGATATTTACTTTTTTTGCAACACTAATTAAATTAGCTATTACATTGCTGTTTTTATTACCAACAGGTATATTAGGTACTAATTATAATTATATTGGAAAGACTGTAGTTTTTGAAACTTTATTTAATTCAGCTTTAGCAGTTATTGTCTATAATTATGTTAAAAGAATGATGAATTCAGAAACACTAAAGAGGGAATGGAAGTTTTAAGTAGGTGATACAATGAAAAATAATAGAATAAGATATTTTTCTATTATATTAATCTTTATGTTTATAATTTTGACATTACGTTTGGCATTTTTACAGATATTAAATGGTGATTATTATAGTCAACAGGCAGAAGCAGTATTTAGTAGGGTTTATAGTCAAAAGTCCCCAAGAGGTGAGATATTAACTAGAGATGGTCAAAAATTAGCTACAAATATTCAAAGTTTTAATATAGTTTATACAGATAATAGAAAGGTAGTACCAGAAAAGGACATTCCGATAGTTTTATTAAAACTAATGAGGCTTATTAAAAATAATACACAAGATTATAATAAGTTTATGTTAGATACAGTACCTTTTAAGGTAGTAAATAATAAAATAGAGTTTAGTTTCACAGTATACGTTCCAGAAGAAGATGAAACTGTAGAAAATGATCCTGAAAAGCAGATGGAAGCAATTAAGAAAAGAGAAGAAAAAATAAAGGCATTGCTAAAGGCTAAAGAAGAAAGATTTAAAAAGGATTATAATCTTCCATTAAATTTAGATGCAAATACAACTTTTTATGAGTTGCTTGTAAAGTTTAAAATAGCAAACAAGACAGGTGAAAGCTATTCATTTATTCAAGATATGAGCTTAGAAGAAGCAAGAGATTTATTGGCTTTAAGAATTCAAATAGATAAAAACAAATATTACAAGTATAAGCCTGCTGTAATTGCAAGAAATGTAACAAGACAGACTGCTTTTTATATAGCCACAAAGTCTGAGGAATTACCCAATATAACTTTTATAGAAGAACCATTAAGATATTATCCAAACGGTATTATGGCAGCCCATGTAATAGGTCATTTAAAAAGAATAGGAGATAGTGAAGCTGATAAATATAAAAATTTAGGATATGACATAAATAGTGAACTAATTGGTGCGTTAGGCTTAGAAAATACATTTGAAAATATAACTCAAACACGAAATCAATATAATGCTTCGTTAAGAGGTGAACCTAAGGAAAAATATATCACTGTCGATAAATTTGGAAATCAATTAAAATTGATAGGTGAAGTTGAAGGAATTCCAGGAGATACAATTGTAACAACAATAGATTATAATTTACAAAAGGTTGCAGAAGAATCCTTTGATAAACTGTTAAGTGATTTACAGTCTGGTAAGGCAGATGGTACACCGAGGCCATATGCAAACAGAGGTGCTGTTGTTGTAGTAGATGTAAAAACAGGTGAGATACTTGCATTAGTAAGTAGACCAGCATTTGATCCTAATCTGTTTGCAGAGTTTGGTACAATTAAAGATGAAGAAACAAGACTTAAAATAACAAATCCTGAAAAATTTGTTTCACCAAAAGAGGAATTTTATCAAAATTATACTGATATAATAGCAAAACCAAGCTTCAATTATGCCACAAAAGCGGCAATACCCCCTGGTTCAACATTTAAATTGTTTACATCAATTGCTGGATTAGAAGAAGGTGTAATAACTCCAGATACTATAATTGTTGATAAGGGTGCATATAGAGAGCTTCCGAACTTTACAGGTAATTGTTGGATTTATAATGAAAAACATTCAACCCATGGACCTGTAAATGTTGTAAAGGCTCTACAAGTTTCATGTAACTATTTTTATTATGCAGTTGGACATAAGCTAGGTTGGGAAAGATTTAATAAATGGCTAGAAAAATTTGGATTAGTAAATACAAAAGACAATGAAAATCCAACAGGTATTGAGATTGAAGAAAAAGTAGGAAGTGCAGCTAGTGTTCAGAAGAATATGGAAAATAAGGTAGGTGCAAGTATAAAACAGATAGCTGCGAAATTAAAAATAAAAGAAGATGACAAGTTATTATTGGATATAAAGGAGATGTTTTTAAAGCAGAATTTAAATGAAGAAAGATTAGCAGGCTTAAGCGAAAATCAAAAGAAATATATATATAGACAATATCAAATATTTTTAAATGAAACTCAAAACTTAAGTGAGCTTTTAAATGCATCTATAGGTCAAGGAGCTAACCAACTTACTCCATTACAAATAGCTCAGCTTTATATGACAGTAGTAAATGGTGGTTATAGATATAAGTTGCATCTTGTTAAGGAAATCTTAAATCCTGATGGTTCAGTGAAATATAAGGTGGAACCAGAAGTATTAAGTAAGGTAGATATAAAGCCAGAAAATTATCGAGCTGTAATGGAAGGATTAAAAAAGGTTGCAGAAGAAGGAACAGCAGCAAGTATATTAAGAAACTACCCTATACCAAACGGAGGTAAAACAGGTACAGCACAGGTTATAAGTTCAAATAAGCCAGAGCTTAAAAAACAAGCACAAGCAGATGGAGTTGTTGCTAATGGATGGTATGTGGGGGTTGCACCTATTGATAATCCACAGATTGTAGTTGTTGCACTAGTTTTTAACTCTGCACATGGTTCATCATGTGCAAAAGTTGTAAAGGATATATATGATGAGTATTTTGGTTTAAATAAGCAAAATAATGTTGATCAGAATAATACTACACAATGAACCTTTGCTGCCATTCGGCAGCTTTTTTTATCAAAAAATCTGTTTTTTAAAACTAATTTGTATGTTAAAATATAAATATGTCGTAATTTTTTAGAAGGAATTTTAAGTTGTATGTTGAATAATATTAATAGATGACCTTGGAGGGTAAAATGAGTAGCATTGTAATGAAGGGAACAAAAGATGGGCTGGTTATCTATATTAATAGTAGTGAAAGACAGATAGTTTTAAATGAGATATTAAACAAATTAGATAATGCTAAAGAATTCTTTAGAGGAAGTACTATTAAATTAGTGGACAAACTAAATACGTTAGATGATGATTTTATAAAACAGTTACAGGATATTTTAAAAGAAAAGTATAATATTAATGTATATTGTGATTTTAAGAAGCAGAAAGAAGAAAACGAAAAGGTATTTTCGGGCATATATGAAGGTAGAACAAAGTTTGTCAAAAATACTGTTAGATCAGGACAGAGAATTACATACAATGGAAATGTTGTAATTATTGGTGATGTTAATTCTGGAGCTGAAATTATAGCTTATGGAAATGTAATAGTATTAGGTGTTTTAAGGGGGGTTGTTCACGCAGGAGCTAATGGAAATAGGAGAGCAATAGTTGCTGCGTACATGCTTCAGCCAACTTTATTAAAAATTGCTGATGTTACCTCAAGAGCTCCAGATGAAAAAATAAAACCAAAAACACCAGAAGTGGCAAAGGTAAAGGAAAATTATATTGTAATAGAGCCATATTTACCAAATAAATTTTACTAATGATGGAGGGAGAAAGCAATGGGAGTGGCAATAGTTGTGACTTCAGGTAAGGGTGGAGTCGGTAAAACGACAACAACAGCAAATATTGGAACTGCATTGGCGATGATGGGTCAAAAAGTTGTTGTAGTTGATGCAGATACAGGATTAAGAAATTTAGATTTACATTTAGGACTAGAAAATAGGATAGTCTATAATTTAGTAGATGTTGTTGAAGGAGTTTGTAGGTTAAAACAAGCTTTGATTAAAGATAAAAGGTTTGATAATTTATTCTTACTTCCAACTGCGCAAACAAAGGATAAAACAGCAGTTACACCTGAACAAATGCAAAAGCTAGTTGATGATTTAAAGAAGGAATTTGATTATGTAATAATTGATTGTCCAGCTGGTATTGAACATGGATTTGAAAATGCAGTTGCAGGTGCAGATAGAGCAATTGTTGTTACTACTCCTGAAGTTTCTGCAGTAAGAGATGCAGATAGAATAATAGGTAAGTTAGAAGCAAAAGGTTTAGAGGATCATCAGCTTATAATTAATAGAATAAAGTATGAAATGACTAAGAAGGGTGAGATGTTAAATATAGACGACATGACTGATATATTAGCAATAAAGTTACTTGGAATTATTCCAGAAGATGAAAAAATAGTAATATCAACAAATAGAGGTGAACCAGCTGTAACAGATGAAAACTCAAAAGCTGGTAGAGCTTATAGAAATGTAGCAAGAAGAATTATGGGTGAAGATGTACCATTTATTGAGTTAGAAGAAGAACCAACAGGATTTTTTGCTTCAATTAAAAAGTTATTATTTAAGAAGTAAGGGGTGTTACTATGGATTTGTTTAAGTTTTTTAGTAGAGAAACTCCTTCTAAAGATGTAGCAAAAGAGAGATTAAAGCTTATATTAATTCATGATAGAGCAAATGTATCTCCACAGTTTTTAGAAATGGTAAAAGGAGATATAATAAGGGTAATTTCAGATTACGCTGAAATAGATGAATCAGGATTAGAAATAAAATTAACTCGAGCAGGTGAACATGGAACTTCTTCACCAGCCCTTGTAGCAAATATTCCAATTAAAAAAATGAAGGAGTTTGGAAGATAAGATGTTTTCTTATCTTCCTTTTTGTTTTATAATATATTAGTTAGAGGAGGTGTAATATGATTACTATAAATAAAAAATTATTTAGATATTTCGATTTAAATATTTTTATAAGCATGATTATTATATGTTTTTTAGGTATTTCAACTATATTTTTTGCAAATAATGCTCTAGAGACAGGGAATTATAGAAATACAGTTGCTCAAATAATTATATTGATTGTTTCTTTAATAGTATTTTGTTTTGTTATTTTAATTGATTATACAACCATAGGTTCATATTATAAATTTATATATGTTGCCACTAATTTATTAATAGTTGCAGTATTGTTATTTGGAAAAGAGGTAAATGGAGCTAAAGCTTGGTTGGGTGTAGGCCCTTTTGGTATTCAGCCTTCTGAATTTGCAAAGCTGTCAATAATTATTGGGTTAGCAAAGATACTTGAAGAGGTAGACGAAGTCAATAAATTTGATGTGTTGAAGCGAATATTTATTTATGTAATTATACCAATGGCGTTAATTCAACTACAGCCAGATTTAGGCACTAATATGATTATTGCAGTAATAGTTTTAGGGATCTTATTTGTTGCAGGGTTAGATTTAAAATTTATTTATATCCCTGCTTCAATAATGGCAGTATTTATTCCAATAGCATGGAAACTAGATTTAATTGCTAAACATCAAAAGCATAGAATATTAGTATTTTTGAATCCAGAACTAGATAAACTAGGAATTGGTTATAATGCTGCCATGGCAAAACTTGCAATAGCTTCAGGTAAGTTTTTTCCAAAGAATTCACTAGCAGATATATTTAGGAGTAATACTGAGCTTTCATCAGGTAAGTTTATACCAGAAGCACATACAGATTTTATTTTTGCAGTATTTGCTGAAAACTGGGGTTTTTTAGGTAGTATAATATTATTATTGTTGTATTTTAATATCTTATATAGAGCTATAAAAATATCAAAGGTTGCAAAAGATAAATTTGGGCAATATTTAGTAGTTGGGATAGTTACAATGATAGGCTTTCAAGTTTTTCAAAATATAGGTATGGACATAGGGCTGATGCCAATTACAGGAATACCATTACCATTTATGAGTTATGGAGGAACATCACTATTAACTAATGTAATTGCTATTGGTCTTATAATAAATGTTAGTATGAGAAGGAAAAAAATAAATTTTTAATGCATGCGTTTTGCATGCATTTTTTTATTATGTATAAATAAATATTATAGTAGATAAAAATGGAGGTGGTTTGATTGAATTACTATAACAATCCCTACAATAAATATAATCGAATTAAAAGAAATAAATATTTAGATAGCCTAACTAAAAGGTTTGCAGTTGCAACGTTGATTTTTCTATTGGCTTTATTATTAAAAGTAACTAATTATTACAATGGGAGTACTTTAATTTTTAAGGTAGAGAACTACTTAAATAAAGATTACACAGAATATGCAGATAGATTTATGAAAGATAGTGATATAATACAGACATTTTCTAATAAGGTATTAAAAAAAGAACAAAAATCTTTTTCAATTGAGGTAATGCCAGTTGAAGGTAATATAGTAAGACCTTTTGGTGAATATGTAGATGCTAAAACAAAAAAGAGCTTTTTTAATAATGGTGTTGACATAGAAATTAAGGATGATTTAAATGTTCGCTGTGTTTTTGATGGTAAAATTGAAAAGGTTGAAAATACAAAAGATAATGGTATAGTAGTTACTATTAGCCACAGTGGAAATTACAAAACCAAATATTATAATATATCTGAGCTGTTAAAGGATATTGGAGAAGATGTAAAAAAAGGTGACGTAATAGGCCAAATAGATAAAGAAAAGAATAAAACTATCCATTTTGAGGTATTATTCAATAACAATTTTGTTGACCCTCTTAAGTTAATGAGCACTGAATAGAGGTATAACATGGCTGAGATGAAATTAATATTTTATTATTTTTTCTTTTATTGTTTACATGAAATTTTTCATTTATTTACTTCATTAGTTTTGGGATATCAAATTGACTGTATAAAATTTAAATGGATTGGATTCAATATAAATTATAAAAACGAATTCATATTACCTTTACATGATGTTTTAATATCTTTTAGTGGACCCTTAGCAAATTTATTATTTTTAATTATATTTAAATTTATTTATCCTAATAAAATTATGTTTAAAGTTAATTTAGTTTTATTTACATTTAATATGTTACCATTTAATTTTTCTGATGGAGGTAGGATATTAAAAATTATATTAAAATACTATGTGGGATTTTATAGGTCTTTTCTTATAGTTAATATTTCTAGTATTATATTTTCATCAATATTATTTATTTTAGCAACAATAAATATAAAAAAAATTAATTATATCTTAGTAATGATTTTATGTATTTATATAATCATAGAAAGTATGTTGGATTATAAGAACAGAATTATTTATGTTCTTAAAGATATGTATTTAAAAAATTATTTATTAAAAAACAAAAAAGTTATTAAAATAAAATTAAAAGGAGTACAGTTCAACAATAAAATTCTTGATATTATCCAAAGTTTCTGCTTTAATAATTATTATGTGATATACGTATTTAAAAATTCAAATTTATTAGGAAAAGTAACTGAATATGATATTGTACATTTCTTTCAGATGTATGGGAATATAACACTTGAGGAATTGATTAATATACAAAACAGGAGGAATTAATAATGGTAATACTAAATGAAGAAATATTAAATAGTGTACAGAAACCAGCTAGGTATGTTGGGAATGAAGTAAATTGTGTTAAAAAGGATAAAAATAGCGTTAAAATAAGATTTGCTTTCTGTTTTCCTGATGTATATGAAGTTGGTATGTCTCATTTAGGTTTAAAAATAATATATCATATGTTAAATGAAAGAGAAGATTGCTATTGTGAGAGGGCCTTTGCTCCTTGGAGTGATATGGAAAATATTATGAGGGAAAAAAATATACCGCTTTATGCTCTTGAAACAAAGGACCCACTTAGTGAATTTGATTTTGTTGGTTTTACATTGCAATATGAGATGAGTTATACAAATGTTATAAATATGCTTGATTTAGCAGGCATACCTTTATTATCAGAACAAAGAAATAATCATCCATTTGTTGTTTTTGGTGGACCATGTGCATATAATCCAGAACCACTTGCTGATATCGCAGATTTCTTTATACTAGGTGAAGCTGAGGAAGTATTAAATGAAGTACTAGATCTCTATTTAGTTTGGAAAGAATCAAAGGCATCAAGAAAGGAATTTTTAGAAAAAGTAAGTGAAATAGAAGGTGTATACGTTCCATCACTTTATTATATAGAATATAATGACGATGGTACTATAAAGCAGATGGTTCCCAAAAAATCTAATTACAAAACTAAGATTACAAAAAGGATAGTTAGGGATTTAGATAAATCATATTATCCTGAAAAAATGATTGTTCCAGTTACTGAAGTAGTTCATGATAGAATAATGTTAGAAACATTTAGAGGTTGTACAAGAGGATGCAGATTTTGTCAAGCAGGTATGATATATAGGCCAATAAGAGAGCGAAGTACAAGTAAATTAGTAGATTTAGCTGATAGATTAGTAAAGTCAACTGGGTATGATGAAATATCATTAACATCTCTTAGTATATGTGATTATTCAGATATTGAAAACTTAGTAAAAACGCTTATTGAAAAATATAGGGAAAGTAATGTTGGAATTTCATTGCCTTCCCTTAGAATAGATTCATTTTCTGTTAATTTAATAAATGAAATACAAAAGGTTAGAAAAACAGGCTTAACATTTGCGCCAGAAGCAGGTACACAAAAGATGAGGGATGTAATAAATAAAGGTGTTACTGAAGAAGATCTTATTAAATCAGTTAGAAGTGCCTTTGAGTTAGGATGGAATAATATTAAGTTGTATTTTATGATCGGATTACCATTTGAAACGAATGAAGACATTGAGGGTATTGCTGAACTTGCTTATAAGGTAGTAGATGAATATTTTAATGTACCAAAAGAAAAAAGGCAAAAAGGATTAAATGTTACAGTTAGTACTTCTTCTTTTGTTCCTAAACCTTTTACTCCTTTTCAGTGGTTTGGACAAAATACTATGGAACAATTATATGAAAAGCAAAGGTTATTAAAGGAAAAGATAAAGAGTAAATTTATAACTTACAATTGGCATGAAACTCCAATTAGTTTTCTAGAGGCAGTATTTGCAAGAGGAGATAGAAGATTAACAAAGGTGCTAATTAGAGCTTGGGAACTTGGTTGTAAATTCGATGGATGGCAGGAGCACTTTAAATTTAATAAGTGGATGCAGGCATTTGAAGAATGCAATATTGATCCTCATTTTTATGCAACAAGACATAGAGACTTAGATGAAGTTTTACCTTGGGATTTTATTGATGTTGGTGTAAGCAAAAGTTATCTAATAAATGAATATAAAAAGGCAGAGAAGGCTATATTAACCCATGATTGTAGATTAGGATGTACAGGCTGCGGAATTACTAAGCTTTTGAAAGGTGGTAAATGCTTTAATGAATAGGTATGTTTTAAAACTAAAGAAGATAGGGGATATTAAATATATATCTCATCTTGATACAATGAGAACTCTGCACAGAGCAATTAGAAGGGCGGAGTTACCAATAACATACTCAAAGGGGTTTAATCCACATCCAAGTATTTCATTTGCAGCTCCTTTATCAGTAGGAGTAGAGAGTTTAGCAGAGTATGTAGATATAGAATTTGATAAAATTATTGATACAAATGAAATAAAGAATAAAATTAATGATAACATGCCATCAGGTTTAGAGATTATTGAGGCAATACACATAAAAGAAAAAATGCCTACATCAATGGCAGCAGTTAAAGTAGCAAAATATGAGATTAAATTGAAATATGATGATATAAAGAACATAGAAGCAAAAATTAAAGATATAATAAATTCTAAAGAAATCATTCGAACTAAAAAATCAAAGTCTGGAGAAAAACTTGTAAATATTAGAGAAATGATATATGATTTAAAATTAAAGGAAGTGGCTGATGAATATTTTATTGTAGAATGCACTATAAAAACATCAAATTCAGGTAGTTTAAGTCCAGAAATTTTAGCTGATTTGTTGAAGGAAGTTGGGGCATTTGGTCAGCCAGTTGTTAGAAGAATTGAAATGTATGCTGAAAAGGATAGTGAATTTATACCCCTTGATAAGTATTATAAAAGGGTGTGATAATTTGAAAAAGTTATTAATTGACTACAATGAAATCCAAAATCGGGCTATCTTGTTAGAAGATGATCAAATTCAAAAGATTTATATAGAAAATGAATTAGAAGAGGATATATGTGATAACATATACGTTGGTAAAGTTAAAGGTATTTCTAATAAAATGAATGTAGCTTTTGTTGATATTGGTATTAAAAAAGAGGCTATCTTGCCTCTTTTTTCTGATTACAATTTAAAAATTAATCAGGATATACTTGTTCAAGTAAATAGAGAATCAAAATCAAACAAAGGACCAAGGCTAAAACATAATATTCAACTAAAAGGAAGATATATAATACTGCAATTAAATAATAATGAAGTGATAATATCTAATAAAAATAAATTTCTAGAACATAGTAATACTACTGAATTTAAAGGAAAATATGGTTGTATTATTAGAAGTAGAACTAAGAAGGAAGATTTAAAATATGCAAAGGAAGAATATTATAAATTATGTAATTTAGCAGAAGATATATTAAACTCCTATAAATATTTAAAATCACCAAGTTTGATATATAAAAGCAATTCATTTTTAAAAAATATTTATTACGAACTAATTGATGAAGATGTTTTTGAAATTGAAACAAATAGTGAAGAAGTTATTAAAAGCTTAACTCAATATGAAGACTTAAGAAATTTAATTTTTAAATTAGACGAAAAATTATTTTTAAAAGTAGACCGCTTAATAGATGCAAATTTAAATAGATATATTAAATTAAAATCAGGTGGGAATATAGTTGTTGATTTTACGGAAGCATGTACTGTAATAGATGTAAATTCAGATGAATCAGCAACAAGACTAGATGCATTACAGGTAAATCAAGAAGCTTGTTCTATTATTGCAGATTATATAAACAGATATGATTTAACAGGTAACATATTGATTGATTTTATTGATATTAATAGAAAACAAAGACTCTATTTAGAAAACGCAATTAGAGAAAGTTTTAATAAAAAGAATATAGATATTAATATTTTTGGATTTTCTAATTTAGGCATTTTAGAACTATCAAGAAAAAGATTTTCTAAAAGCTTCTTTGAAAAATATTATCTTTCAGATTTTAAAACAAAAAATATACATACAATTTTAAGGGAGTTTGAAATATATATATCAAAATACAATAAAAATGAGCATATTTTTTGGATTAATCAACACATGTTTAATGAGTTTTATAACCTGATTTTTACTAAAACCAAATCATTAAAGAAAAAATATAAATGTGAAATTAAAGTTTTACCCGCAAAAATTGAATCGTATAAATACTTAGAAAAGGAAGATTGGAAACTTGCATTTAATAATTTAAGTATTTATGAGTTAAAGGAAGAAGGAGATTTTATTCAAATAAAATTAAAAAGGTGTTGACATAATGGCTTTATATATGATAAACTACCTTTTGTAGACCGCACGGGACGGGCTTAAAACCTTATGGTGCCTAGATCCACGGCGAGACTGGGTAGAGGAGGTGTAATGATGTACGCAATAATAGCAACAGGTGGAAAGCAATACAAAGTTCAAGAAGGTGACCTACTATTCGTTGAAAAGCTAAATGCAGATGTTGACTCAACTGTTGAAATTAATGAAGTACTTGCTGTTTCAAAGGATGGTAAGTTAACTGTAGGTGCTCCAACAGTTGAGGGTGCAAAGGTTGTTGCAAGAGTAGTAAAGCATGGAAAGGCAAAGAAGGTTATAGTTTTCAAGTTCAAGGCTAAGAAGGATTATAGAAGAAAGCAAGGTCATCGTCAACCATATACTCAAATTAAGATTGAAAAGATCGAAGCGTAATTAACATAGAGCTTTCTTATAAGGAGGTGTGATTATGGCTCATAAGAAAGGTGTCGGAAGCTCCAAGAACGGTAGAGATAGTGAATCCAAAAGACTTGGTGTCAAGAGAGCAGATGGACAATTTGTTCTTGCAGGAAACATACTTGTAAGACAAAGAGGAACAAAGATACATCCAGGTGAAAATGTAGGTAGAGGAAAAGACGATACTCTATTTGCATTAATAAATGGTGTTGTAAGATTTGAAAGATACGGAAAGGATAGAAAGAAAGTAAGCGTATATCCAGTTGAAGTTGCTCAATAATAAAAATGCACCCATTAGGGTGCATTTTTATTGCATTATATGGATATGTAGTGTATTATTGTATTGGTAATACACATGTAAGCAGGTGATTAAGATGGAAAATGATAAAATTATTAAGTGGTGTATAAATCAGTCGAGAAGGCAAAGACATGATTTTATGAATTATTTACAAGTTATATTTGGATATTTACAAATAAACAAACCAAATGAAG
The DNA here is from genome assembly GCF_000430995.1 of Thermobrachium celere DSM 8682. Classification (GTDB taxonomy): domain Bacteria; phylum Bacillota; class Clostridia; order Clostridiales; family Caloramatoraceae; genus Thermobrachium; species Thermobrachium celere. The sequence goes on along the minus strand of NZ_HF952018.1, from coordinate 983,164 downwards.
CCTTAAATTACATAAAGAAAATAAATAATAAAATGGTAATGCTAAGCCAAATATATAATTTAGAAAGTAGTTATATAGCATTAATTATACAAGATATTATAAGTATAATTGAAAGATGCGGATTAGAATGGCATATAAAAAGTATTATAAGTTACATATCTGATGAGGAAATAACTAAAAATATAAATAAGTATTTTGATACATTAGAAAAAATAAAAAATGAGTTAATGCTAATAATAAAATCTGATTTTAAAAAACAGGAAATATATATTACTGTTTATTCAATAGATAATATACAGTATATATTATTAACAAATACTTCAAATTTTGATGATTCATATTTATCAGAACTGAATAATAGTAAAGATTTAATTCATAAATATGACTATCTAGATTGTAAAGCGGTGTTAATTAAAGTTATTTAAAGGTGGTGATTTCAATGTTTGTTGATGTAGCTAAGATATATGTTAAAGCAGGAGACGGAGGACATGGTTGTGTTTCATTTAGAAGAGAAAAATATGTTCCATTTGGTGGTCCAGATGGTGGGGATGGTGGACGTGGCGGAGATGTTATTTTTAAAGTTGATCCTAATATGAGAACATTATTAGACTTTAAATATCAGAAGAAATATGAAGCACAAAGAGGAGAAAATGGTGGAACAAATAATAAGTTTGGTAAAGATGGAGAAGATTTAATTATAAAAGTACCCGCAGGAACAGTAATTAAAGATGCTGAAAGTGGTAGAATAATGGCTGATTTAGTTGATGAAGGTCAAGAATTTGTGGTTTGCAAAGGAGGAAGAGGGGGAAGAGGAAATAGTAGATTTGCAACACCAACAAGACAGGCACCAAACTTTGCTGAACCAGGTATGCCTGGAGAAGAAAGATGGGTTACCCTTGAGCTTAAGCTGTTAGCTGATGTTGGGTTGATAGGTTTCCCAAATGTAGGAAAATCAACAATTCTTTCTATGGTTACTGGTGCTAAACCCAAAATAGCCAATTATCACTTTACAACTCTTACTCCTAATTTAGGAGTTGTTGATATGCAAGGTATAAAAAGCTTTGTTTTAGCTGACATACCAGGACTTATAGAAGGTGCACATGAAGGTGTTGGTCTTGGAATAGACTTTTTAAGACATGTAGAAAGAACAAAGGTATTAATACATGTAATTGATGCATCAGGTATAGAAGGAAGAGATCCTATTGATGATTTTTATAAGATTAATGAAGAATTGAAACTATACAGTGAAAAACTATCCAAAAAACCTCAAGTTGTTGTGGCTAACAAATGTGATATACCTGGTAGCGAAGAAAATGTTAAGAGACTTAGAGAAGAATTAAGCAAACATGGAATTGAAGTTTTCGAAGTTTCAGCTGCAACAAATAAAGGCTTAAAAGAAGTTATGTTTTATGTAAGCAATATGTTAGATAATATTGTAGAGGAAAAAGAAGATTATGAAGTTTATGTTCCAGAAGAAAAGAGGTTTACTTATACTATTAGAAGAGATGATGATGGATCATATGTAATTGAAGGCTCTTTTGTTGATAGATTGTTATTAAGTGTAAATATCTATGATAGTGAATCACTCAAATATTTCCATAAAGCACTTGAAAAGAGAGGCATAATTGAAGAACTTAAGAAAATGGGAATACAAGATGGTGATTTAGTAAGAATGAATGATTTTGAATTTGAATTTGTAGAATAAGGGAGGTTTATATAATAAAATGATTACAAGCAAGCAAAGAAGCTACTTAAGAGGTTTAGCAAATGGTATTGAATCTATAGTTCAAATAGGAAAAGAAGGAATAGACGAAAGAGTATTGCATCAAATTGATGAAGCTTTAGAAGCTAGAGAAATAATAAAGTTAAATGTGTTAAAAAATTCGTTATTAACAGCTAGAGAGGCCTGTGATATAGTTTGTGAAGCTTTAAAGGCTGAACCAGTACAAGTTATTGGAAATAAATTTGTAATTTATAGACCATCCAAAAATAAACCTAAAATAGAATTACCAAGTAAAAAATAAATTAAATAATAAAAGTGCCACAAACAATTTTGATTAAAGTTATTAAAATTGATTTGTGGCACTTTTATTTATGGTTCTTTGTCAATAGTTGGGGCGGGTATTCATTTAGAATGCCTGTCCTTTCTTATTTGAGAGGAATTTTAGAAAGATAAATTGGTTTTGAGGGAGTTTGCCTAAAAGTTTGCATGACAAAAAGACCAACGGTAGTTGGG
>NZ_HF952018.1:977074-980091 GCF_000430995.1 Thermobrachium celere DSM 8682 | reverse complement strand
CACGTTGTATTCTATAATCATGAACTCTACGAGTTTGAGAGTTACAACAAGGGCAAGTATGAGGTTTCTTCTTCATTTCTAAATAAATCTCAAAGCAATTATCTGTATTAAGTATTTTGTTACAATAACATCTTTAAAACCGAGTAGGTTTTTGATAAAATTATTATTGTGCACTTGTTGGATGCCTCCTTTCAAATTGTGTGTGTGTAATTTATTATATCAGGCATCTAAACAGGTGCATATTTTTTTGTAAAAAAATATGCTGGGGCTACGCCCCAACATTTATTATAGAACCTATTTTATAAGCGATCTTTAATTTTTTAAAAATATTTTATATAATAAATAAGTAAAACCCTAACAGGAGATGGTATTATGCAGTTAATCGGGATAATGGGTGGAACATTTAATCCAATTCATATAGGACACCTAATAATTGCAAATGAGGTATTGCACAGTTTAAAATTAGAAAAAATATTATTTATTCCAACAGGACAACCTCCACATAAGGAGATGAAGGAGGTTGCACCAGCCATAGATAGATTTAATATGGTAAAATATTCAATAAGAGGTAATGATAAATTTGAGGTATTAGATTTAGAAGTAAAAAGAGAAGGCAAAACTTATACTATAGATACATTAAAAGAGTTAAAAGAATTATATAAAGATGCTCATTTTTATTTTATAATTGGGTTTGATACATTAAGGGAGTTATCAACATGGAAAGATATAGATAAAATATATGAATATTGTAGGTTTGTAGTAGTTAATAGAGATTCAGATCTAAATGAAATAAATCAATTTATTATAAAATATAAAGAAATTTATCGTTTAGACATTAAATATGTTAATATACCCAATATAGGCATATCATCAACATTAATTAGAAACAGAATAAGAGAAAATAAAACAATTAAATATATGGTAACAGAATATGTAGAAAACTATATTAGAGAAAACAATTTGTACAGGGGATGATAAAGTGATTAATGATATAGTTTGCTTTATAGAAAAAAAATTAAATAAAGATAGATTTATACATTCAATGAATGTTGTAAAGGCTGCTAAAGAATTAGCGAATGTATATAAAGTACCTTTTCATAAAGTTGAGATAGCGGCTCTTTTGCATGATAATGCTAAGGATTTAACAAAATATGAAATAGATCAATATATAAAAAAATATTCTATAGATTTAAGTGATGTAGAAATAAATTCACCTCAAATATTGCATGCTTATGTTGGTGCACATATTGCTAGAGAGTATTTTAGTATCGATGATGATATATTTAATGCAATATATTATCATACAGTAGGTAGAAAGGATATGTCAATTTTAGAAAAGATAATTTTTATTGCTGATGTAATTGAGGAAGGAAGAAATTTTTCAGGAGTTGAGGAGTTAAGAAAATTAGCATTTCAAGATATTGATTTAGCTATTATTAAATCATGTGAATTAACTATACAATATGTAATTTCAAGAGGACTATTGTTACATAATAATACAGTGGAATTAAGAAATAGTTTAATAATAAAGATGGGGGATAAAAATGAAAAGAATAATTAAGTTAGTTTTAGTAATATCACTGATTGTATTTATTCCAATATTTTTAATTAATTTTAAGGTGCCTGAACCAATTAATATTTTGGTTGTAGGTGTAGATGCAGGAGATTATAACAATATAAATGCTCCAAAAAGAACAGATACAATCATGCTAGTTCATCTAGAAACTAAGGAAAAAGGTGTGTATATCTATTCAATACCAAGAGATACACGTGTTAGCTTAAATGGAGAACATCAAAAAATAAATGCTGTACATGCTGTTGGAGGAATTCAATTATTAAAGCAAAAATTAGAAGATATGTTAAACATAAATATTAATTATTTTGTTAAGATAGACTATAAAGCATTTAGAGAATTGGTGGATGCTGTAGAAGGAGTAGATGTTGTAATTCCTCACGATATGAATTATGATGCAAGAGACATTAAAATACACTTCAAAAAGGGTGAAAAGGTTCATTTGGATGGAGTCAAGGCTGAACAATTTATTAGATGGAGGAAAAACAATGACGGTACTGGGTATGCAATGGGAGATTTAGGAAGAATATCTACACAACAGGAGTTTCTTGTTAAAATATCAGAAAAGTTTAAATCACCCTTAATTATATTTAGACTACCGAAAGTAATGAAGGTAATTTCAAGTAATATAAAGACTGACTTAAGTAAGGTTAAAATTATGAGGTATTCATTATATTATTTAGGTATCGACAAAAATAATATTAAAACTAAAGTTATGTCAGGTCAGCCTGAATACATCAATTCAATATCATACTATATAGCTAAATATAATGAAGATTACGATTTCTTGCAGAACTTTGGTAATATTGATAAAACATCAAAAAGAAATATAAAAATAAAAATACTTAATTCTACAAATAAAAATGGTCTAGCTGCTAGATACAAAAAAATATTTGAGGAAAAAGGATATGATGTAGTAGAAATAGGAAATTATAATAAAAGGTTTAACAAAACAGTAATATATTGCTATGATGAAGAAATATCTAAAGAAATTAAAGATATTTTAGACTGTGAGAATGTGAAATTAGTTGGTTCATTGTAAAATTAAATGCAACAGATAAAAAATATTAAAACCATAGTGAAAATCATGTATGATATAGGTGTCAAATCCAAACATACAGGAGGTTTTCACTATGGTTGATAAAATTAATTCTAACACAACTGTACGTTCTTTTAAACACCTAAATAGCTATGAGCGTGGAGAAATTTATGCATTACTAAAAGAAGGTAAAAGTATTCGCTATATTGCTAAAAAATTAGGACGTAGTCCAAGTACTATCTCCCGTGAAATTAAACGTGGTACTACCTTACAGCTTAAAAGTGATTTATCTACATTTACAAGTTATTTCCCTGAAACAGGTCAGGCTGTATATGAAAATCATCGCTCAAATTGCGGAGCAAAAATTAAAATAGCTACAGCCGAAGTCTTTTAATAAAGTATGCA
>NZ_HF952018.1:873775-976653 GCF_000430995.1 Thermobrachium celere DSM 8682 | reverse complement strand
GTGATACTTTTAAACATGTATTTAAAAGTATCACAGCTGACAATGGGGTTGAATTTAGTAATTTAGAAACTTTGCTTAAAGAATATGGTATAGAGGTATACTATACTCACCCTTATTCTTCCTTCGAAAGGGGTACTAATGAACGTCATAATGGTCTTATACGTCGTTTTATCCCTAAGGGTAAAAGCATCAAAGACTTATCTTTTGATACAATTCAAAGGATTCAAAATTGGATGAATAGGTTGCCACGTAAATTGCTAAATTACAAAACCCCAGAAAAATATTTTTATGAAGAACTATCGAAGATTGCTTAATCCCATATTTTGAATATTATAGATGTCGCTTGTGGTTTATCAAGGGTAAAGCTCCGCCTGCTACGCAGCCCTTGACAAACCCATGCACTCCATCTCCTGTTATTATTAAGATGGGCTTAAGGCTGATTTTGACTATTGTCAGTCCTATTCTACATGATTTTTCACAGGGGTGTTGCATTTAATATTGCAATTTAAGATGTGAAATTAGTTAAAGATAATAATGAAATAATAGTTGTAATTTTAGGTACGGATATTGTAAAATAATTATGTCTTTTTTATAATTTTGACCATATAAATATAATAAGATTAAATAAATTTTTAGTTAGGAGGAATGTTTCTTGAAGGGATCTACTGGCATGGCGTATTTCATTGGTAAAGCAGCCTCAAACAAGAAAGCCAGGGACATCAAAATATTAAATGTTAAAGGGCTATCAGAAATAGCAGATTATTTTGTAATCTGTAGTGGTACCTCAACTATTCAAGTTAAAGCAATTGCTGATGAAATTGAAGAAAAGATGGCTGAGAGTGGCTATGTAATAAATCATAAGGAAGGGTACAATAGTGGAAAATGGATACTACTTGATTACGGAACTGTTATTGCACACATATTCCATGAAGAAGACAGAGAGTTCTATGATTTAGAAAGATTATGGATAGATGCAGAGGCAATAAGCATATAAACTTTGACAAAAAAAGATATATGTAGTATAATATACAAAAAATTAATATATAGTCTTCTGAGGAGTAGTAGGAATTTACGGCATTAAGAGAGCTGGTGGTTGGTGCAAACCAGTTGCACGAAATTCTGAACTCGCCTCGTAAAAAGAAGACAGGGAGACCTATAAATCAATGAGTGGGCCAAATTTGGTCAAATAGGGTGGTACCGCGAGTTTTAGCCTCGTCCCTATGTTTAGGGATGAGGCTTTTTATATTGGTTAACAAAAGTAAGTGGAGGTGGAGTTATGTCTTTTTATGATTTTGAAAGAATAGAAAGAAAGTGGCAAGAAAAATGGAAGACAAAAAACAATTTTCATGGTGAAGATTTTTCCGAAAAACAAAAATATTATATGTTAGTAATGTTCCCTTATCCTTCAGGTAAATTGCATATGGGCCACGTTAGAAATTATTCTATTGGAGATGTTATAGCTAGATTTAAAAGAATGCAAGGATACAATGTACTACACCCAATTGGTTTTGATGCATTTGGATTACCAGCAGAAAATGCGGCTATAAAACATGGTATACCACCAAAGGAATGGACAATAAATAACATGGCAGAGATGGAAGAACAATTAAAGAGATTAGGTTTTAGTTATGACTGGGATAGAGAAGTAAAAACATGTATGCCTGAATATTATAAATGGACTCAATGGATGTTCTTGCAAATGTATAAAAATGGATTAGCATATAAGAAAAAGTCATTTGTTAATTGGTGTCCATCATGTGAAACTGTTTTAGCAAATGAACAAGTAGTAAATGGCGAATGTGAAAGATGTGGTACTAAGGTTGGTAAAAAGAATTTAGAACAGTGGTATTTCAAAATAACTGACTATGCAGAAAGGTTGTTAAATGATATCGAAAAATTAAAGGGATGGCCAGAAAAGGTTAAAATAATGCAAGAAAACTGGATAGGAAAAAGCACAGGTGCAGTAATAGATTTTGCTATTGAGGGAAGAGAAGAGAAAATTAAAGTATTTACAACAAGACCAGATACAGTTTTTGGTGTAACTTATATTGTTCTGGCACCTGAACATCCATTGGTAACACAAATTTCTAAGGGAACAGAATATGAACAACAAGTAAATGATTTTGTTTATAAGATGCAGTTTGTAAACGAAGTTGATAGAACATCTGCTGATTTGGAGAAGGAAGGGGTATTTACAGGAGCCTATGCGATAAACCCTGCAAATGGAGAAAGGGTACCAATTTTAACAGCAAATTATGTGCTTTTAGATTATGGTACAGGTGCTGTTATGGCTGTTCCAGCACATGATGAAAGAGATTTTGAATTCGCTAAAAAGTATAACTTGCCAATAAGGGTTGTAATTAATCCTGAAGGTTCTGAGTTAGATCCAGAAAGTATGATTAGTGCTTATACAGATGATGGTATAATGTGCAATTCTGGTCAGTTTAACGGAATGAATAATAGAAAGGCTTATAACAAAATAATAGATTACTTAAAAGAAAAAGGAGTAGGAGACTATAAGGTAAACTATAGATTAAGAGACTGGTTAATTTCAAGACAAAGATATTGGGGTGCACCGATTCCAATAGTATATTGTGAAAAATGTGGTGAAGTTCCAGTACCAGAGGAACAACTTCCTGTTATGCTACCAGAAGATGTTGTCTTTACAGGAAAGGGTGAATCACCATTAACAACATCTGAAACATTTATGAATACAACATGTCCTAAATGTGGTGCTAAAGCTACGAGAGAAAAAGATACAATGGATACATTCGTTTGTTCATCTTGGTATTTCTTAAGATACACCGATGCAAATAATGATGAAAAACCTTTTGATTTTGAAAAAGCAAAGTATTGGATGGATGTTGACCAATATGTTGGTGGTGTAGAGCATGCAATATTGCATCTATTATATTCAAGATTTTTTACAAAGGCTCTTTATGATTTTAATATTTCACCAGTTGACGAACCATTTAGAAACTTATTAACTCAAGGAATGGTACTAAAGGATGGAGCTAAAATGTCAAAATCAAAGGGTAATATAGTTAGCCCTGAAGAAATTATATCTCAATACGGAGCTGATACAGCAAGATTATTTATTATGTTTGCTGCACCACCTGAAAGAGATCTAGAGTGGAGCGATCAAGGTGTTGAAGGATGCTTTAGATTTTTAAATAGAGTTTGGAGATTGGTTGATGAGCTTGCTCCAAAGTGTAGAGATGCTAAACAGATAGACATAAATACTTTAACAAAAGATGATAAAGAAATGAGAAGAATTCTTCATTCAGTTGTTAAAAAGGTTACAGAAGATATAAATGATAGATTTAATTTTAATACGGCAATAAGTGCTACTATGGAACTAGTAAATGCTCTTTATCAATATAAAGAAAAGGATAATGCAAAAATAGAAATAATTGCAGAAGCTTTAGAGAAATTAATTTTAATTTTAGCACCTTTTGTTCCTCATATAACAGAAGAATTATGGGAAATGATGGGTAAAACAGGTAGTGTACACGAACAAATGTGGCCTAATTATGATATAGAAGCATTAAAACAAGATGAAATAGAGATAGTAGTTCAAGTTAATGGAAAACTTAGGGGTAAGGTATTAGTTCCTGCAGAAGCTAATCAAGATGAGGTATTGAGTATTGTTAAAAATGATGAAAAAATAAAGCAAATTTTAGAAGAAAAGCAAATAATTAAAGAAATAGTTGTTCCAGGAAAATTGGTTAATTTAGTTGTAAAATAGTAATTTTGTTTATAAAAAACAAGTGCCAAATGATAAAATGCATTGGCACTTGTTTTTTATATATTTTTATAAATTCTTAAATTTGAATGATATATAAATATAATTTATAATTTTGAATTAAAATTTGCAAAAAATGTTTCAAAGATATATAATATTATTAGCAAACAATAAAGGAGGTAACACAATGGAAAAGGTAGTTATTAGTACTAACAATGCACCAGCTGCTATTGGTCCATATTCACAAGCTATAAAATTTGGTAATTTAGTATTCACTTCAGGACAAATACCTATAAATCCTCAAACTGGTGAATTAGTAACAAATGATGTGAAACTTGCAGCAAGACAATCACTAGAAAATGTAAAGGCTATTCTAGAAGCAGCAGGTACATCAATGGATAATGTAATTAAAACAGTTATATTCTTAAAGGATATAAATGATTTTGCAGCAGTAAATGAAGTTTATGGTGAGTATTTCAAAGATAAAATGCCAGCAAGATCAACAGTTCAAGTTGGCAAGCTTCCAAAAGATGCATTAGTTGAAATTGAAGCAATTGCGTACATACCAGAATAATAATTAAGAAGGGACTCAATTTAACTGAGTCCCTTCTTACGTTTATATTTTCTATAAAAGCCCCTAATTAAAAATAATGCCATCACAGGATAAATAAACTTTAAATAATTTTTTTTAGCTAATTGTATGTTTGGTTTTGTTATAGTATTTATAATATTCATTTTATAATCTTGAGTTGCTAATAAATCAATACTATCAACTATATTACCATCTAATAATAGTTCTACTTTACCTACAATCTCATTTTTATGAACACTTTTAATATTTTTATTTAGTATGATGTTTTGAGCAGGTAGTTTTGTTTCAGAGGATTTAATAAGATAATAAAAATCTTTGCTTGGCACAACTGGTATAAGTGCTTTTCCATTATCTAAATTTAAATAGGTTACAGGAACTAACTTATCAAGTATTTTTTCTTTTTTGAAACTGTTAAAACCAAATTCAAATAACTTAGTAATATCTGGATATACAGCAGTTGGACTTTTTAATACAACAGCAATTAAATTTATATTGTCTTTTGTTGCAGAACCTACAAATGTATGTTTAGCCTTTATTGTATATCCAGTTTTAATGCCTGTAGCATATTTATAGTAATATCGTCCTCCATTCCATAAAAGTTTATTATGATTATTTAAGTATCTTGTTTCAGTTTGTTTGTTGGTTGGAGGTATTTTATAATTTTTAGTTGCCACTATTGTTCTAAATATTTCATTTTGCATGGCATGTTTTGCAATTAGTGCCATATCATATGCGGTAGTGTAGTGATTATCATCGTACAAACCATGGGGATTTATAAAATTAGAATTTTTACATCCTAGATTTTTAGCGTATTCATTCATCATTTTAGAGAAATTTTCAACGCTACCCGCAACATGTTCTGCTAATGCTTCAGCTGCATCGTTTGCTGATTCCAACAATAGCGCGTATAAAAGTTGTTCAACTGTAAGCTCTTCTCCTTCTAATAAATAGATTTTGCTACCATCAGCATAAGGAGGTTTTTTACCAACAATAACTTTTTCTTGTAGATTGCATTTATCAAGAACAATTAGCGCTGTTAAAATTTTAGTTGTACTTGCTGGGGCATATTTTAAGTTGGAATTTTTTTCGAATAAAACTTGCCCTGTATCTGCATCTATTAAAATTGCAGCTTCAGAGGAAATATCGCTATTTTGAAGTGCGCTTGCAGGAGTATTAAAAGAAATTAATAATAAAAGGACAAAAAAAATATAGCTTAATTTTTTCATTTTTCGTACCTCTCCTTTCTAGCTAGTAAAATTATAACAAAAAATTTCACTAAAAACAATGGAGTATAAAATTTATAATATTTGTCAAAATTTTATTTTGGGGTGATTATATGGATATGTCAAGAAAAGAAAAAATAGGATTAATTGTATTTGCATTAATAGTACTTTGTATAAGCTCAATAAAGTTTTATAGTAAAAATGATTCAAATGAATTTACTGTGTATAAAAGTGATAATTCACAGCCACATACAATAAAAGTATATATTTGTGGTGAAGTAAAAAATCCTGGGGTCTATAAAATAGAAAGTGACAAAAGAATTGTAGACTTAGTTGAAATGGCTGGCGGTATTACAGAAAATGCTGACATTAATAATATAAATTTAGCTCTTAAATTAAAAGATGAGGATTATATAAAAATTCCTTCAAAAAATTTAAATAATATAAACAACAATCAAAGTGATACTAAAATAAATATAAACACAGCCACTGTAGAGGAGTTAAAAAAACTACCAAGAGTAGGTGATGCAATTGCAAAAAGGATAATCGAATATAGAGAAAAGTATGGAAGATTTAAAAGAATAGAAGATATTAAAAATGTAAGTGGTATTGGTGATAAAATGTTTGAAAATATAAAGGACTTAATATGTGTTTATTGATAGAAAAAAATGTATGATGTAAAATAGACTAGAGGGGAGGGAATAGAATGACAGAAGTAAAGTTGACACAAATGGTAAAAGCTGCAGGTTGAGCGGCTAAAATAGGTCCTGAGACCTTGGCACAGGTTCTGTGTCAATTACCTAAAGTGTATGATAAAAATCTTATTGTTGGAATAGATACATCCGATGATGCAGCAGTTTATAAGATAAATGAAGAAACTGCAATAATACATACAGTTGATTTTTTTACACCTGTTGTAGATGATCCATATATTTTTGGTCAAATTGCGGCTACTAATTCATTAAGTGATATTTATGCAATGGGTGGAGATGTTCTGCTAGCATTGAATATTGCTTGTTTTCCATCATGTAAAGATCCTTCAATTTTAGCACAAATATTAAAAGGTGGTGCAGATAAAGTAATAGAGGCAAATGGAATTATTGCAGGTGGGCACACTATTGATGATGATGAACCTAAATATGGTTTGTCGGTTTTAGGTATTATAAGTCCCCAAAAAGTTTTATCAAATGCAAATGTAAAGCCAGGAGATGTTTTGATTCTTACAAAACCTATTGGTACAGGAATAATTAATACAGCCATAAAAGGAGAAATTGCAACAAAAAATCAGATAGATGCGGCTATAAAAATTATGTCAACACTAAATAAATATGCATCAGACATTGCTAAAAAATACAATGTAAATTCATGTACGGATATAACAGGTTTTGGATTGGGAGGACATCTCTATGAAATGGCTAAAGGTAGTGGGGTATCAATTCATATTGAGTGGGACTCTTTAAAATTAATAGAAGGTGTAGAGGAACTAGCTAAGATGGGTATTATACCAGCAGGTACATATAGGAATAAATCATATTTAAAGGATAAGTTTATTAATTTAAGACAAAAGGATTATATTGAAGACATTGTTTTTGATCCACAAACATCAGGAGGACTTGTATTTTCACTTGACAGTATAGAAGCTTTTAAATTACTAGATGAATTAAATAAATGTAATGTACAAGCATTTATAGTAGGCTACGCTACAGAATACGATGGTAAATATATATACATAGAATAGGAGGAACTTATGAACAAATTATTATCTAAACTTCCTAAGGTTGATAGTGTTTTAAATGATTATAAAATAAATGAATATTTAAAGGAGACTCCTAGAAAGATAGTGGTTGAAACTATAAGGAGGGTAATTGATTTATATAGATTTCGAATATTAAAGGGTGAGTTATCAGAAATAACATATGATGAAATATTAGAGGAGATATATAGGCAATTAGAATTAAGTACAAGGCCAAGTTTAAGAAGGGTAATTAATGCTACAGGAACTGTGATACATACCAATTTAGGTAGGTCACCCCTATCCAAAAGCGCCTTAGAAAAGATAGTAGAGATAGGATGTAGATACAATAATTTAGAATATAATCTTGAGGAGGGGAAGAGGGGATCAAGGTATAGCCATGTTGAAGATCTGCTATGCAATATTACCGGTGCCGAAGCTGCTATGGTAGTTAACAATAATGCTGCAGCAGTGATGTTGGTTTTATCAACACTAGCAAAAGGTAGAGAAGTAATAGTATCTAGAGGGCAACTTGTGGAAATAGGAGGTTCCTTTAGAGTTCCTCTTGTCATGGAACAAAGTGGAGCTATACTAAAAGAGGTAGGAACAACAAATAGAACACATTTACATGATTATGAGAATGCAATTAATGAAAATACTGCAGCTATATTAAAAGTACATCAGAGTAACTATAGAATTTTAGGTTTTACAGAAGAGGTGGATATAGAAAGTTTAATAGCATTATCAAAAAAATATAATTTGCCGTTGGTTGAAGACATAGGAAGTGGAGTATTTATTGATTTATCAAAATATGGGTTGAGTTATGAGCCGACCGTTCAAAACAGTGTGAAAAAAGGTGTTGATGTTATAACCTTTAGCGGTGATAAATTATTAGGAGGACCACAAGCAGGTATAATTGTAGGTAAAAAGAAATATATAGATGCGATGAAAAAAAATCAATTAACAAGAGCATTAAGAATTGACAAATTTACATTAGCAGCGTTAGAAGAGACTTTAAGACTCTATTTGGATGAAGAGAAGGCTGTAAAGGAAATTCCTATCTTAAATATGTTAACAATAAGTAGAGAGGTTTTAAAAAAGAGGGCTCAAAAATTATCAAGAATGATTAAGAAGCAGATATCAGAAGATAGGGTTAATGTTACAATTAAAATGGATTTTTCAACTGTTGGTGGTGGTGCTATGCCACTTGAAACAATACCAACCTATGTTGTTGCCTTAGAACCAAAAAGAAAAAGAGTTGAAGAAGTAGAGAATGAACTTAGAAAAAAGGAAATACCAGTTATTGTTCGTATATCTAAAGATGTTATACTACTTGATGTTAGAACAATATTTGAAGATGATTATGAAGTAATTGTAGATAATTTAAATAGCATTCTTTAGGGGGCAATATTATGCAAAATGTTATAATAGGTACTGCAGGACATATTGATCACGGTAAAACAACATTAATTAAGGCACTAACGGGACATGATACAGATACATTAAAAGAAGAAAAAGAGAGAGGAATTACAATAAACTTAGGTTTCACATACTTTGATTTACCGAGCAAAAGAAGAGCAGGAATTGTTGATGTACCTGGTCATGAAAAATTTATTAAAAACATGCTTGCAGGTGTAAGTGGTATTGATATATTTTTACTGGTAATTGCAGCCGATGAAGGTATTATGCCTCAGACAGAGGAGCATTTAAATATATTAAAGCTGCTAGATATAAAAAAAGGCATAGTTGTATTAACTAAGATAGATATTGTTGATAAAAATTGGTTAGATTATGTAATAGATGACGTTAAAAGTTATTTACAATCCACTCCATTTAAAGACTCACCTATTATACCAGTATCATCGTATACTAGAGAAGGTTTAGATGTATTGGTTAAAACAATAGATGAAATGACTTTAGAAATGGAAGATAGAGATATCTTAACTGATTTTAGATTGCCTATTGATAGAGTATTTACAGTATCAGGATTTGGAACTGTAGTTACAGGTACGTTAATATCAGGTACGATATCTATTGGAGATGAATGCGAAGTATATACAAAGGGAATTAAAGGGAAAGTAAGAAATATTCAAGTACACGAAAAAGATGTAGATAGGGCATATGCAGGCCAAAGGGTTGCATTAAATATATCTGGTATAAAAAAAGAAGAAGTTGAAAGAGGAGACGTAGTTGCAAGAGTTGGAGCTTTAGAAAATTCTATGCTAATTGATTGTAAATTAACTTATTTAGAGAGCGCACCAAGAAGCTTAAAAAATAGAGATAGAATAAAACTTTATCATGGTACAAAAGAAGTTATTGGAAGAGTAGTGTTGCTTGATAGAGAAGAGTTAATTCCAGGAGAAAGTACTTTTGTTCAATTTAGATTAGAAGAGCCTATAGCTGCAAGAAGAGGAGATAAATATATAATTCGTACTTATTCACCTATGGTTACAATAGGTGGAGGAACAATTCTTGAACCAAATGCAGAAAAACATAAGCAATACGATAATAAAGTAATAGAAGAACTATTGATGAAGGAAAAAGGTGATTCAAAAGAAATAGTTGAAAAAACAATAGAAAAATTTAGCTCACAGTATCCAAATTACAACGATTTGAGTAAATTAATTGGTAGAGGTATAGATAAACTAAATGAAATACTAAAAAGTTTAGAAAAGGAAGGAAAGATATATTCATTTGATTTAGGAACTGAAATAGTATATGTTCATGCAACTTATATAGAAAGTATTAAAAGAGAATCTTATAAGATTTTAAGTGATTACCATAAGAATAATCCATTGAAATATGGAATGAATAAAGAGGAATTTAAAAATAAAGTCTTTAAACAAAATACAAAAGCAAAAATAGTAGATAATTTATTTAACATTTTAGAAAATGATATTATAGATATTAATACAAAGTACGTAAAACTAAAAGAGTTTAATATAAAATTAAATAAAAGACAAGAGGAGATAAAGCAAAAAATATTGAACATATTAAATGAAGCAATGTTAGCTCCTCCAAAATTAGATACTATAATTGAAGGTTTTGGAAGAGAAAAAGAAATGGCAAAGAGTATTATAAATTTATTAATTGAACAAGAGGAATTGATAAAAGTAGATAGTGATTATTGTATATTAGATAAATATATAAAAGAAGCAAAAGATGTTGCAATTTCAATGCTTGATAAAAAAGGTGAAATAATAACATCTGAATTTAGAGATGCCTTAAATATAAGTAGAAAGTATGCAGTAATGATATTAGAATATTTTGATTCAATTAAATTTACTAAAAGAGTAGATGACAAGAGAGTACTTTATTGATATTTTAAATTATAATTTATTAAATTATTATATTTACAAATAGTTAAATATATTGTATAATGAAAGTGCATTGGGAGTAGATAGGTGCTGGTGTGCCTACCGGTCTTCAAAACCGAGTTGACGGGCTAAAACCCCGTTAGGTGGGTTCGATTCCCACATACTCCCGCCAAAATAGTAAAAAACGCCTAAATGGCGTTTTTTTTATTTATAAAAGTTTGACAATCAAAATATGTTGTAATATAATAATTGTAAACCGACAATAATTAACAAGTAAACAATGGAGGTGTTTTATGAAAACTAGGGATTTAGTGAAGATAGGTTTATTTGCTATCTTAACTGCAATAGGTGCCTACATTAGTATACCATTCTTTTATGTTCCTTTTACACTACAAATAGTCTTTACTATTTTATCAGGAATATTATTGGGGGCAAAGAATGCATTATATTCACAAATAGTATATTTATTATTAGGATTAATAGGTTTACCAGTATTCTCTGGTGGTACTGGAGGTATACAAACAGTTTTAAAGCCTAGTTTTGGTTATATAATTGGGTTTATATTTGGTGCATTTATTATAGGAAAAATAATAGAACAATATAAAAACTTAAATATAATAAATGTCTTTTTAGCTACAATTGTTGGTCTTATGGTAATATATTTATTTGGAGTTACATATTTGTATATTATATTAAATTTATATATGCAAAAACAAACCACATTATTTTGGGTATTAAAAAATGGATTCTTAATTTTTCTTCCCGTAGATATGTTAAAGTGTTTTATAGCAACAGTTATTGGAATTAAATTAAAGAAACATATATAAAAATGATATATAATTTAATTAGCCCCATAAAATATTATGGGGCTAAAAAATTTTGATTTAAATTAAATTTTTGTGTTATAGTTTGTATGTAAAGACACTTCACCTGATATCAACCTTTCAATTTTACCATTGTTTTCTATAATCAATGTGCAGTCGTCAGCAATTCCAATAACTTTTGCAACATAATTTGTTTGTGGTGTTGTGATTTCAACATAATTATTAATTAAGGCAGAGTTGTTGCGGGCAATTTCAAGAGCTTTACTGATGTCATTATTTTTTAAGAACTGTAAATATAAAGATTCAAAGTTGTTAAGTATTTCAGCAGTTAATTTTTTTCTATTTATGTCATTTCCAATTTCAATCTTAAGGGACGTTGCCTTATCCTTTAAATCATCTCCAAATTCAGATTTTTCTATATTGACATTAATTCCTATTCCAATTACTAAAAAATTTATTTTATTTAATTCAGCGCTCATTTCAGTTAAAATGCCACAAACCTTTTTATTATTTATTAGGATATCATTAGGCCATTTAATTTTTATATCTAATTTATATTCTTTTAATGCATTGAATACTGAGGAAGCGGTTAATAGTGTCAATTTATGTGCATCAGTGGGTAGGATATCAGGTTTAAGCAATATTGACATCCAAATTCCTTTTCCTTGAGGTGAAACCCATTGTCTACCAAGTCTTCCTCTACCAGCTGTTTGCTCTTCAGCTATAACTACTGTTCCATCAACACTTTCATTTGCTATGGTTTTAGCGTATTTATTAGTTGATTCTATTTTTTTAAAATGCAATATGTTTCTACCAACAAATTGTGTATGCAAATATTGAGATATTTCATCATAGGTTAATATATCTGGTGTTTCAATTAGTTTATAGCCATTATTAGTAATTGATTCAATCACATATCCTTCATTCTTTAATTGTGAAATATGTTTCCAAATTGCAGATCTAGAAATGCCTAATTTTTTACTCATTTCTTCACCTGAAACATAAGTGTCAGAAGATTTTAAAATATTTAAAATTTTAGACTTCACAACATCACCTCTTATTTTTATGTTATGCTTTAATTATATATTTCATTTTTAATAAAAATCAACAATAGTTAAATGTAAAAAATATTGATAAATAAGGAATAAAATGTTAAAATTAGAAAGAGGTGCAGTTATGAAGAGATTAATTGTCTTAATATGTCTTAGTTTAATTCTAATAATAGATAACAAAATTGTTTTTGCTCAAGATTTATTAAATTTAAGGTGTAAGTCAGCTGTACTAATAGATGCAGAAAGTGGAAAAGTATTATATGAAAAAAATAAAGATGAAAGGTTGCCCATTGCTTCAATAACTAAGTTAATGACATTTTATACTTTTGTTGAGGAATTAGGTGAAGAATACATAAATGGATACTTAACTTATAACATAGATAATTCAAAATACAAAAAAGATGAACCAATATTGGATATAAAGGCTGGTGAAAGAATAAAGACTGGTGACTTAATTACCGCTATGCTTGTTTTTTCTGCTAACAATGCTCCAGATATGTTAGTTAACGAGTATGAAAGAGTAAAAAAAGAAAACTTTATTGAAAAGATGAATCAAACTGCTAAAAAGCTTGGATTAAATGACACATATTATGTTAATCCTAGTGGCTTAACAAAGGAAAACAAGTATAATATATCAACTGCATATGACCAGGCAAGACTATCATATTATATTTTAAAAAAACATAAAGATATTTTAAGATATACATCAAAAAAATATTTTGATTATAATGGAAAAAGGTATTATTCAACAAATAAGCTTTTAGGTAATTATCATGGATTAGATGGATTAAAGACGGGATATACAAAAGAAGCAGGTTATTGTTTAATTTCAACATTAGATGCATCTAAATACAGTGGAAATAGTAAGCCATTAAGATTTATAACAGTTGTTTTAGGTTGCAGTTCAGATGCTGAACGTTTTGTTGAGACTAGAAAACTTTTAGATTATGCAAAAAACAATTTTGAAAATTATGTATTGGACAGTGAAAAGACTTTTGAAGTAAAAAATACTGATTATGTTGGAGATTTGATAAAATTAAAACCTAGTGGTGATGTATATATATTAAAGAATAAACATGAATCACCAGAATTAAGTATAAAATTAAATGACAAGCTTAATAGAAAAATAAGAAAAAACGATGTTATAGGAAGGCTATTTATAAAGACAAGTATAGGAACTAAAGAAGTAGATTTAATTTCTGTTAATGATTATACAAGAAAGAGTTTGTTTTTTAGGTTATTTCAGCATATAAAGAATTTATTTAAAAATATGGGGTGGTTTGGATGGATAGAGTTAAAGAAGATTTAATTATTTTATGTGAAAGGTTTATTGAACTAGCAGACAAGTTACTTAAGGAGAATAGAATAACTGTAGAAGAGTATGAAAAACTGATAAAACATAAAATAGAGTTTATTAACTGTTTCAAACATGGCATGGGGATGAACTAATGAATAAAATAAATAAATATAAATTTTATGTAATGGGTATTTTTTTGCTTTGTATAATTGTTTTAGTAGTAAAGTTTCAATTATATAATATTACTATAGTTAGGAAGTATGTCTTATCATATGGTAAACTAGCTCCTTTTATATTCTTTGTATTGTGCATATTACGTCCAATATTACTTTTGCCCATAGGTCTTTTTTCTGTATTAGGGGGAATATTATTTGGACCTATAAAAGGAACTTTTATTACAGTTTTAGGGAGTACAATTGGATCATTAATAGCATATTATATATCATGGTTTTTAGGAGCTGATTTTTTAAAGGAATTCTTTGGGGATATCATTGAAAAATATTATTTTGATGACAAAAATGCTTTTAAAATAACCTTCGTTATGAGGGTTGTTCCAATACTTCCTTGTGATTTTGTAAGTTACATTTGTGGATTGTCAAAAATCAATGTTATAAAATATACTATAGCATCCTTCTTAGGAATAATACCTGGAACATTTATTTATAGCTATTTTGGACACTCATTAAATAATATTTATTCAAAAGAATTTATTTTTTCAATTGTTATGATTGTTATTTTAACAATAATACCTATTCTAATTAAACATTATAAAAAGAAGGATGAGTATATGGACGTGGAAATAGACCCATTTTATAGAGATATTGACAGATAAAATATAATCAATATAATATCTAATGTAATAATTTAATATTTAAAAGGGGAGTAACTCGACTCGTAAGAGTATAACCAATCGTCAAAACGGCTATTGCCCGGTTGGTTAGCAAGCAATGCTTGTGAGTAAGACCTTTATTCAGAATTTCTGGATAAAGGTCTTTTTGTTTTGTAATAATAATTTTAAAGGAGGTTATAGACATGAGAGAATATTACAACATGACAAACGAAGAAGTTTTAAACCAACTATCGACTTCTAAAAATGGGTTATCAGAAGAAGAAGTTGAAAAAAGATTAAAGGAATATGGATTTAATGAATTTAGGGAAAAAAAACACAAGACAACTATTCAAAAGTTTTTTGATCAATTTAAGGATTTTTTAGTAATTATACTAATTGTAGCTGCAGTAATTTCAGGGGTTGTAGGTGAGGTGGCTGATACAATAATAATACTTCTAGTTGTTGTGTTAAATGCAGTACTAGGAGTAATTCAGGAAAATAAAGCAGAAGAGTCTTTAAATGCATTAAAGAAAATGGCAGCACCTCTTGCTCATGTTATAAGGGATGGAATATCTAAAGAGATTCCTGCAAGAGAGTTGGTACCAGGGGATATTGTTGTTCTAGAGGCAGGTAAATATGTACCAGCAGATATGCGTCTAATTGAAGCTTCAAATTTAAAGATTGAAGAAGCAGCATTGACAGGGGAATCTGTTCCTATAGATAAAAGTAATGAAGTAATAGAAGACGTTAATATTCCAGTTGGTGATAGGAAAAACATGGCCTTCATGTCATCGATGGTTACTTATGGTAGAGGTGTTGGAGTTGTAGTAACAACTGGTATGAACACAGAAATAGGTAAAATTGCTGATATGATATCTAAGGTTGAAGAGGAAAAAACACCATTGCAAGAAAAACTTGAAGAAGCAGGTAAATGGATGGGTATATCAGCATTAGTTATATGTGCAATAATGTTTGGTATAGGTGTTTTTGAAGGAAGAGATGTATTCAGTATGTTTATGACATCAGTTTCACTTGCAGTTGCAGCAATACCTGAGGGACTACCAGCAGTTGTAACAATAGTTTTGGCTGTAGGTGTTCAAAAGATGATCAGAAGGAATGCAATAGTCAGAAAGCTTCCTGCAGTTGAAACACTTGGTTGTGCTACAGTTATATGTTCAGATAAAACAGGAACGCTGACACAAAATAAGATGACTGTAAAGAGAATTTATACATCTAATAAATATGCTGATGATGTTATTGATGCTAAAAAGCTTTTTCATATAGCTAATCTTTGTAATGACACAAAGATAGTAGAAGAAAATAGAGAAATAAAGCTTTTAGGAGATCCTACAGAAACAGCCTTAGTCGATTTTTCAATGAAGGTTTCTTTAGACAAAAGGGAACTTGATAAGGTTTACACAAGATTAGATGAAATACCATTTGATTCAGATAGGAAGCTGATGACAACATTTAACAAAAATGAGAATAAGATAGAAGTAAATGTTAAGGGTGCTCCAGATATTTTACTTTCAAGATGTACCTATATCTTAGAAGGAGACAACATAAGAAGTATTAATGAAGATGATGTAAAAAGAATAAAACAGGCTAATGAAGAGATGGCAAAACAAGCTTTGAGAGTTTTGGCCTTTGCTTATAAAGAAGTTGATGAAATTAACAAAGATGAAGCTGAAAAAGAATTGATTTTTGTTGGTTTAGTTGGTATGATAGATCCACCTAGAGAAGAAGCTAAAGAAGCTGTTAAAAAGTGTAAAACTGCTGGAATAAAACCTGTAATGATTACAGGAGATCATAAAATTACAGCAGTTGCAATAGCTAAAGAACTAGGCATTTTGAATGACGAAAAAGAGGCAATAACAGGTGCAGAACTTGAAAATATGACTCAAGAAGAACTAACAAAAAATGTTTCCAATTATTCAGTTTATGCTAGGGTTTCTCCTGAGCATAAAGTTAGAATAGTTGAAGCTTGGAAATCAAATGGACATATTGTTGCTATGACAGGTGATGGCGTTAATGATGCGCCTGCACTAAAGAAAGCTAATATTGGTGTAGCTATGGGTATTACTGGAACAGATGTTTCTAAAGAAGCTGCCGACTTGATATTAACAGACGATAATTTTGCTACTATTGTATCTGCTGTTGAAGAAGGTAGAACAATCTATTCTAATATTAGAAAGTCAATAAGTTTCTTGTTATCCTGCAATATAGGTGAGATATTAGCACTATTTATAGCTACAGCTTTAAATTGGGCCGAACCATTACTTCCAATACACATTCTATGGGTAAACCTTGTAACAGATACATTCCCAGCTTTAGCATTAGGAATGGAATTGCCTGAAAGTAATGTTATGAATGAACCACCAAGAGATCCCGATGAAGGCTTTTTCTCTAAGGGTTTAGGTATAAGAATTGTACTTCAAGGAATTTTCATTGGTATTGCAACACTAATTGCCTTTAAATATGGCGAAATGTTTAGTGAAGAAGTGGCTCGAACCATGGCATTTTATACTCTAAGTTTTTCACAGTTGGTGCATGCATTTAATGTTAGATATGATAAAAAATCAGTAATATTAAATAATATGTTTAGTAACAAGTATCTAAACTACGGTGTATTAATATCAATTTTAATACAAATGATTGTATTTGTAACTCCATTTACTAGAAAAATATTTAAAATTGTATTATTAAATACACAACAGATTATAGTTGTTTTTGTTTGTTCAATTGCTATTTTGTTTGCTGTTGAAATAGTAAAGATGTTTAGAAGAACTGCCTAAGTTTAAACTTAGGCAGTTCTTCTATTTTAATATTTACAGTAGAAAAATTAAAAAATTGATTGACAAATTGATTTAAAAGTGTATTATATAAAAAAATAAAGACATATTAAAGTGTATCGAAACAATTATAAGGGGGAATTGATATGAACAATCAAAAAACATCTAAAATTACTACTATGGCTATGGCAATAGCGTTAGTTACAGTTTGTACTATGGTTATTAGAATACCTTCAATTAATGGATACGTTAATTTTGGTGATATTATGATTTTTATAGTAGCAGCTGTTTTAGGAAGAAAATTTGGATTTGTAGCAGGTGGATTTGGATCTATGCTTGCTGATTTGATAGGAGGATATTTCATATATATGCCTGCAACGTTTATTATAAAGGGTCTAGAAGGATTAATTTTTGCGTCTGTTTATGAAAGATTAAAAAATAACAATACAGTTGTTTCATTGTTAATTGCAGGTTTAATAGCTGGTACAGAAATGTTTTTGGGTTATTTTATTTACAACAATATTATGTTTGGATATGCAGATGCAATTGGGTCATTAATTCCGGGCGATATAATGCAAGGCTATTTAAGTAGTATAATTGCAGTTCCTTTTATAATTGCAATTAAAAAAACAAATTTTAAATTGTTGAATCAAGAATAAGGGGATGTTGATAAAACATCCTCTTAATTTGTATAAATGCCAAAAAATAAGTAAATACTTTTAATAGTTAAAAACGGAGGTGATATAGTGTTTAATGAAGCTAGAGAAACAAGAATATTAAAAGACGGTATGTATCATTTATCCTTACAGATACCAGAAAAAGAATATTTTTTAGTATATGATAATGTATCAGAAAACATAGCAAGTGAAATATTAAATCATTATTTAAAAATACATCAAGATGATGGTAAGCCCAAAAATATTAATATAAACCATAATAGAAATGCACATATGATTAATATAGAAGCAGATTTAGATTATTTAGGAAACCACAAAAGCAAGTGAGGTACTAATATGTTTAAAAGTATTATTTTTAAATTTATTATACCTTACTTAATAGGATTGGTAATTTACTTAGAAGGTATAAACTTTTATACTAGTGCAACTTTAGTTGCACTATTTTTAATTTATTTATATAAAAGACAAAATATCAATTATTTTTTACTGTTTTTAATTTTAGGATTGTATATAGGATATACTTCATTCAATTTTTATAATGATAGGTTTTTAAAGTTAAAAGATAGCAATACCTTTAAAGGTATAGTATTAAAGTTATCTATTGATAAAAGAAACTGTATAATTAAAGAAAGAGATTGTAAGTTATATCTGTATTTTGATAAGAGTGCTGAAATAAATGTGGGAGATGAAATAGTAGTTTATGGAGAAATCATCAAAGACATAGATATGAAAAAAGTATATAGTCGCAATTTAAATGCATATGTAAAATCAAATAAATATAAAGTAATTGGGAAAAAGAGTGGATTTATTATATATATTTATAAAATTCATGATAAGCTAAAAAGAGAAATGTATAAAATAGATAAAATTTCTGGACCATTTATATCTGGGCTTGTGACAGGTGACATTGATGGTATAGATTCAGAAATAAAAAGTTTATTAAATGATTTGAATATAAGTCATATAGTTGTTGTATCAGGTGCCCACTTGGGTATATTAGCTTTATTTGTAATGATAGTATTTGCCTTCAATTTCAAACTGAGGTATATATTTTTACTTTTATTTACTACCTGTTATGTTATTTTGGCTAACTTCAACCCTTCAGCAGTTAGAGCATATATTATGTTGCTTTTAACTGTTTTTGCTCAAACTCTAAAAAAATACCCAAATAAAATAAACATATTATTTACAGCTACTTTTATGATGATTGCATATAATGCATTTCTAATCTATGATTTAGGTTTTATTTTATCAATCAGTTCTACCTTTGGTATTATATTATTATCGCCAATAATTTCAACTAAACTAAGTAATAAATTGTCAGTTCCTATCAGTGCTTTTTTGTTTACTTTACCTATAGTTTTGTATATAAATGGTAGATTTTCATTGATATCTATTCCTATTAATATGCTTATAGCTGGATTAGTTTCAATTTTAACTATAACTTCCTTAATATCAGTACTTCTCTATATATTATTTAATTACAATCCTTTATTATTACCTATATTATTTTGTGGAAGGCTACTTGTAAATTTACTTAAGATAATACAAAAGTTCAATATTGAATTTTTTGTTGGTAATTTTAATTTAATTTTAGTGATAATATATTATGTTTTTATTTTAACATTATTTAACATAATAAGAACAAATAGAATAAGCAAATATGCTATTTCAATAGTTTTGTTTATATTAGTATTTTTTAATTTTAATTTTAAACATGAATTAACTATAAATTTTATAGATGTTGGCCAGGGTGATTGTATCTTTATTGAAACTCCTAATAAAAAAACAATTTTAATTGATACTGGTGCTAAGTTTGAAGGTTATAATATGGCAGAAAAGAGGGTTGTTCCATATATTAAAAGGAGAGGATATAATAAGATTGATGTATTCATAATTACACATTTTCATAACGACCATGCAGGAGGTATAGAGTACATATTAAAAAATCTAAATGTAAAGAATAAATATGCATTTATGCCAAACAGAGATGATTTTTTAGATTTAAAAAATCGTGATAAAATAATAATTGATAATGTTGAATTAAATGTAATAACAAACGAAAAGGCAATGAACATGGAATCAAATGAAAAATGTATAGTTCTATCATGTAAATACAAAGAATTTGATTTTTTATTAACAGCCGATGCAGATTTAAATTTAATGACAAATATAAGTGGTGAATATGAAATATTAAAAATGCCACATCATGGATCAAAATATTCCTTCAATGAGAAAGTATTAGAAAAATTAAAAACCCAAACTTGTATTTTTACAGTAGGTAGGAATAATTTTGGACATCCATCAAAAGAAGTTATTGATTTACTTGAAAAGAATAATATAAAATATTACAGAACTGACCTTGATGGTAATATACAGGTGACTAGTAATGGTAAAAAATATAAAATAATAACACAAAAATGAAAAGGATGATTGGCTATGGAAATTAAAACTATAAATGATTTTAAAAAAAATATAAAAAATATAGAGAGCTTAGTACTAATTTATGGACAAGAAAAAGCAATAATCAATGAAACAATTAATTTAATTTACAATCTGATTGATCAATTTAGAGAAATTAATATTTCTATATATGATGGTGAAAATATAACTATAGATTCTATTATAAACGCTTGTGAGACTACTCCATTTATGTCAAATAGAAAGATAGTACATATAAAAAATGCTCAGCATATATTTTTAAACAATAGTATTTCAAATGAGTTATCGAAATATATAAATACTTTATCTAATAATACCATTTTGCTGTTTTCATGTTATACAGATATTGATAAGTCAAATAACCTTTATAAAGCCATAAGAAATAAAGGGATGATTGTAGAATATAAAAAGCTTAAAGGATTAGATTTGCAGAATTATATATTTAACTATTTAAGTTTACACAACAAGTCTATTACAAAATCAAACCTACTATATTTAACTTCAGAACTTTCAGCTGGAAGTGAAAATATTGATTTAGAACTTAACAAATTGATTGATTTTTTAGGTGAAAAAAGAGTTGTAGAGAAGGATGATATAGATTCAATAGTAACAAAAAGTATAGAAAATAATGTTTTTAAACTAATTGATTTCATTTTAAATAAAGATGTTGATAATGCAATAAGGACTTATAAAAATATGATATTCCTAGGTGAAGAAGAGATAATGATATTGTATATGATCTTTAGAAATTTTAAAATTATGTATTTACTTAAAGTTTATTTTAATAATTATGATGAAGTTATAAAAAAGTATAATATAAAGGATTTTGCTTTAAAAAATTATTTAAGATTTCTAAAAAATTATAGTTTAGATGAAATAGTATATGCGATCAAAAGATGTTATCTATATGATATAAAAATAAAAACAGGTGATTTGCAATCAGAAAATGGAGTAGAGAATCTGATTATAGAATTATGTGCATAATAAAAACACCCGTATGGGTGTTTTTATTATGCAAGGGCATTGTTTAGCTTAACAGTTAGTCTTGACTTCTTTCTTGATGCAGCATTTTTATGTATTACACCTTTTGCTGCTGCTTTGTCAAGTGCTTTTACTGCTTGAGCATATAAAACCTTTGCTTCTTCGATGTTTCCGCTGTTTAGAGCTACTTCAAACTTCTTGATAGCAGTTTTAACAGCAGACTTTACCATTTTGTTTCTTAGAGTTCTTCTTTCTGTTACTCTAATTCTTTTGATAGCTGATTTAATATTTGCCATTCTAATATCCCTCCTGAAATATTTTAGTTAGCGGGACATTACAGCAGATTGGGGACACGGCGAACAAGTTTGTTCGTAACGATAGTATTATATCATTGTAATTTAAATTTAGCAAGTAAATTTAATAATAAAATAAAAAAAAATTGTATGTACATACTAAATATAGGGAGGTGAATTTATGTTCAATATTAGAACAGACTTAGCAGTTGAAGCACGAGAATTATATAAAAAAGATAATAACAGAGAAGTACCAGGTGTTGAAGTCGATGTAAAAAAACCATATGAAGATGTTACAGTAACAATAGTTAACATAAAAGATGCAGTAGGATCTAAAATTATGGGAAAAGAGATTGGTACATATGTTACAATTGAAGTTCCTGGTATCAAACATTATGATGCTGAAGCTCATGATAAAATTAGTGAAGTATTAGCTAAAGAGTTAGAGACCATGATAGGTATAAAGGATGGGCAAACAGTTTTGGTTGCTGGATTAGGTAACTGGAATGTAACTCCTGATGCTTTAGGTCCAAGAGTAGTATCAAAATTGTTGATAACAAGACATTTAAAACAACTTATGCCAGAGCATATAGATGAAGGAATTAATCCAGTTTGTGCTATTGCTCCTGGTGTTTTGGGATTAACTGGTATAGAAACAGCAGAAATTATACAGGGTGTTATAGAAAAAGTTAAACCAGATTATGTAATTGCAATAGATGCATTAGCCTCAAGAAAAATGGAGAGAGTGGCTTCAACAATACAGATTGGAAATACAGGAATAGGTCCAGGGTCTGGTGTTGGAAATAAGAGAATGGCATTAAATAAAGAAACATTGGGTGTTCCAGTAATTGCAATTGGCGTTCCAACTGTTGTGGATGCTGCAACTATGGCAAATGATACGATTGATTTAATAATAGATGAATTAATTAAACAAAGCAAAAACAATAAGGAATTTTACGACATAATAAAGAAGGTAGATAAAAATGAAAAGTATATGTTGATAAAAGAAATACTCAATCCTTATATAAGTGATTTAATGGTAACTCCTAAAGAAATAGATGGTTTAATTGAAGATATGGCTAAAATAATAGCAAACTCAATTAATCTTGCCCTTCATCCATCATTAGATAAGGAAGATTTAAATAAATACTTACAGTAATAATGTAAAAAATTACTGAATATAATTTTATGAGGTTATTTACAAAGGGGATGAGGGTATGAATAAAAAAAGTGCTACACCAATATTCGTTTTAATTTTTATTTATGCAATCATATTTATTTGGCTAGCGATTTCATTATTCAGGCCTGTATTATTAGTTAAAGATTTCTATTCAAATAATTTTTTTATAAATGTCATAAGTAAATCAAGTAGTACATTAGAATGTATTTATTACAATATAGAAGACGAAGATAGAATATCCTTGTTTCCTTTATTGCTCAAATATACTACAGGAATAGATTTAGAAAATCCAACAAGTTATTTTGAATCTCAAATACCTTTAATTGCATATATGAACTTACCTAGTTTAATAGCTAGCCAAGATAGTCCAATAGTTGTAATACCTAATAATGAAACTACAAGTGATAAGGAAACTAATTCTAATGTGGATAACTTACCTAAAGAAAATGAAAGTATTACAGTTATAAACCCAAATGATAAAGATGTACCAAAAAAGAAACTAGATAAATCAAAACCTCTTGTTTTAATATTTCACACACATACTACTGAAAGTTATAACCCAAGAAATGAAAAGGATAGAAATTTTACTACTGATTATAGCCAGAATGTAGTTAAAGTTGGTGAAGAGATAAAAAAAGAGCTTGAAGAAAAGTATGGCATAGCAGTTATACATGATATAACAATTCATGACTTACCTACAAGAGAAAAGGGTTATGAAAAATCAAGACCAACAGTTGAATCATATATAAAAAAATATCCAAGTTTAAAATTAATAATAGATTTACATAGAGATGCTTCAGATTCTGTAAGTAAAACAACTGCAATAATAAACAATGAGAGATATGCTCGCCCAATGTTTGTTGTAGGAGCAAAGAATAAAAATTATAAATCAAATGCAGAAAAGGTAATTAAAATAAATGACATATTAAATAGTATGTATCCAAACTTTAGTAGAGGAATTTTATATAAAAATGCAAGGTATAATCAAGATCTATCAAGTAAAATGATACTACTTGAGATAGGTTGTAACTTGAATTCACTAGAGGAAGCAATTAGAACAGGTAAAATTATGGCTAAGGTAATAGCTATTTATTTAAAGTAATAGTAAAGTAAAGGAATGTCAACCGACATTCCTCAGATTGTTGATAAACCCCTTGATTCTAAAAATCAAGGGGTTTATTTATGCGGTAGCATATAAATTTTCACAGTAAATTTCTGATTTTAACATAAATATTTTATTAATACCTTTAAAAAATAAAAGGGATAGTACCCTTGCAATCTTTTTCATATTTTGAACTGCTGCTGTAAGTAAGCATTGTTCGCTTACTTTAGCTAATCCGCGGAAGCGACAATAGCGAAGCCCATGTAATTCTTTCGAATCTGCAAAGCTTCGCTCTATTGTTTCCTTTCTTCTTTTGTATATCCTTTTACCTTTATCAGTTTTTAAAAAAGCTATGTTTTTATCTTTATATTCTTCCCACACATGTCGTCTGATAGTTCTAAATTCACTTTTTCCAGTTAGGCACTTATATTTAAATCTACAATTTGAACAAATTTCTTTATCACAAACATATTCTTTATATCCCTGACGGGTAGTAGTCTTATATTTTAAAAAACAATTATTAGGGCAAGCATATACATCCCATTCTTTTACATACTGAAATTTATTTTTTGTATATTTGCCTTTTTCATGAGGACCCAACTTAGTAGCTATTGCATATGTTATATTTCTATCCGCTAATCCTTTGCAAATATAGTTTGTAAAATATCCTGCATCTAATCCCACATACTTTACATTAAAATTAAATGTGTTAATTATTCTATCAATTCTGCTTAAATAAGGATCTACATCGTTTACATTTCCTGGTGTAACGTGAACATCTACAATAATATTATGTTTACTGTCTACTGTTCTATGATCTAAATAAAAGAATCCTTCAGGTTTACCATCCCTAATCATATAACCACTTTCAGGATCAGTTGTACTTTCTTTTATAGTTTTAGTTTCAGATGTTTTTTCAGTTTTTTTTAAAGGCTTTTTACCATGAGCAATTCTATCTTCATCAATTGCTTTATCAAGTTCTAACATATAATCCTTAATAGATTTTTCAACTTCTTTTTCAATAAATTTTCTTTTATTGGCGTTAGCCTTAAGATGTGTTGAATCAGTATAAAGAATTTTACCTTCAACTAAGCCATGGGATATAGCTTGAAGAACAATGTTATCAAAAATTTTTTGTGCTATATCTGTATTCTTAAAACGTCTTCTTCTATTTTGACTTATAGTTGAATGATCAGGAATCTTATCTGTAAGTGAAAAACCTAAAAACCATCTATAGGCAACATTAACTTCAATATCTCTAACGAGCTGACGCTCGGATCTAATACCAAATAAATAGCCTATAAATAACATTTTAAAAAGAACAACAGGATCAACGGCAGGTCGTCCATTATCATGACAATATAAGTCTTTAGTTAATTCACGAATAAAAGAAAAGTCAATATACTTATCAATTTTTCTCAGTATATGATCCTGAGGAACTAAATTTTCGATGTAAACCATTTCTAATTTTTGTTGTTTTGATTTAATTTCATTAATCATTGGGCACCTCCAAATTTATTTCTCTTTATATAATTCTACAAAGATGTTTAAAATCCTTTTTGCTACGCAAAAAAAGCTGTTGACAAAATTTGTTTGTCAACAGCCTGAAGGGATAGTACCCTTGCAATCTTTTTCATATTTTGAACTGCTGCTGTAAGTAAGCATTGTTCGCTTACTTTAGCTAATCCGCGGAAGCGACAATAGCGAAGCCCATGTAATTCTTTCGAATCTGCAAAGCTTCGCTCTATTGTTTCCTTTCTTCTTTTGTATATCCTTTTACCTTTATCAGTTTTTAAAAAAGCTATGTTTTTATCTTTATATTCTTCCCACACATGTCGTCTGATAGTTCTAAATTCACTTTTTCCAGTTAGGCACTTATCTTTAAATCTACAATTTGAACAAATTTCTTTATCACAAACATATTCTTTATATCCCTGACGGGTAGTAGTCTTATATTTTAAAAAACAATTATTAGGACAAGCATATACATCCCATTCTTTTACATACTGAAATTTATTTTTTGTATATTTGCCTTTTTCATGAGGACCTAACTTAGTAGCTATTGCATATGTTATATTTCTATCCGCTAATCCTTTGCAAATATAGTTTGTAAAATATCCTGCATCTAATCCCACATACTTTACATTAAAATTAAATGTGTTAATTATTCTATCAATTCTGCTTAAATAAGGATCTACATCGTTTACATTTCCTGGTGTAACGTGAACATCTACAATAATATTATGTTTACTGTCTACTGTTCTATGATCTAAATAAAAGAATCCTTCAGGTTTACCATCTCTAATCATATAACCACTTTCAGGATCAGTTGTACTTTCTTTTATAGTTTTAGTTTCAGATGTTTTTTCAGTTTTTTTTAAAGGCTTTTTACCATGAGCATTTCTATCTTCATCAATTGCTTTATCAAGTTCTAACATATAATCCTTAGTAGATTTTTCAACTTCTTTTTCAATAAATTTTCTCTTATTGGCGTTAGCCTTAAGATGTGTTGAATCAGTATAAAGAACTTTACCTTCAACTAAGCCATGAGATATCGCTTGAAGGACAATGTTATCAAAAATTTTTTGTGCTATATCTGTATCCTTAAAACGTCTTCTCCTATTTTGACTTATAGTTGAATGATCAGGAATCTTATCTGTAAGTGAGAAACCTAAAAACCATCTATAGGCAACATTAACTTCAATATCCCTAACGAGCTGACGCTCGGATCTAATACCAAATAAGTAGCCTATAAATAACATTTTAAAAAGAACAACAGGATCAACAGCAGGTCGTCCATTATCATGACAATATAAGTCCTTAGTTAATTCACGAATAAAAGAAAAGTCAATATATTTATCAATTTTCCTCAGTATATGATCCTGAGGAACTAAATCTTCANGATCAACAGCAGGTCGTCCATTATCATGACAATATAAGTCCTTAGTTAATTCACGAATAAAAGAAAAGTCAATATATTTATCAATTTTCCTCAGTATATGATCCTGAGGAACTAAATCTTCAATGTAAACCATTTCTAATTTTTGTTGTTTTGATTTAATTTCATTAATCATTGGGCACCTCCAAATTTATTTCTCTATATATAATTCTACATAGATGTTTAAAATCCTTTTTGCTACGCAAAAAAAGCTGTTGACAAAATTTGTTTGTCAACAGCCTGAGGAATGTCAACCGACATTCCTTTACTATTTTAAAAACAATGTTGACATTTTTAATCTTTCTTATGTTATAATCAAATATGACTATTTTTTGTAATATAGTTTAAGGAGGTTAGGTCATGCCAAGTGATAGACAAAAGAAGATTCGTAACTTCTGTATAATTGCTCATATAGATCACGGAAAATCAACTTTAGCAGATAGATTAATTGAAAAGACTGGAACACTAACTCAAAGAGAGATGGAAGAACAAGTACTTGATACAATGGAATTAGAAAAAGAGAGAGGAATTACAATAAAGGCTCAAGCGGTAAGATTAATTCATAATGATGGAGAAAATGAATATATATTAAATCTTATTGACACACCAGGACATGTCGATTTCAATTATGAAGTTTCAAGAAGCCTTGCAGCATGCGAAGGTGCCATATTAGTTGTTGATGCTACACAAGGAATCCAAGCACAAACGTTAGCAAACTGTTATTTAGCATTAGAACATAATCTAGAGATTGTACCTGTAATTAATAAAATAGATTTACCAAGTGCAAGGCCAGATGAAATTAAAAAAGAAATAGAAGATGTCATTGGTTTAGATTGTTCAGATGCTCCACTAATTTCTGCAAAGGTTGGAATAGGTATAGACGAGGTTTTAAAGGCTATAGTAGAAAAAATACCTTGTCCTACAGGTGATGAAGAAGCTCCATTAAGAGCACTAATATTTGATAGCTTCTATGATCCTTATAAGGGAGTTGTATGCTATATAAGAGTAAAGGAAGGTACAATTAAAAAAGGAACAAAAATAAAGCTAATGGCATCTGGCAAAGAGTATGAAGTAACAGAAGTGGGTATATTTAGACCTAGTCTTATGGAAGTAGAACAACTTCAAGCTGGTGATGTTGGTTATGTAACAGCAAGTATAAAAAATGTACGTGATGCAAGAGTTGGAGATACTATAACTGAAGCTTTAAGACCTGCAAGTGAACCATTACCAGGTTATAGACCAGCAATACCAATGGTATATAGTGGTATATATCCAGCAGATAGTTCAGATTACAATGATTTAAAGGATGCATTAGAAAAGCTACAATTAAATGATGCAGCACTAACATTTGAACCTGAAACGTCAGTTGCATTGGGATTTGGATTTAGATGTGGATTTTTAGGTCTACTTCATATGGAAATAATTCAAGAAAGATTAGAAAGAGAATATAATCTAAACATAGTGACTACTGCACCAAGCGTTATATACAAAATCATTAAGACAAATGGTGAAGTTATTGAATTAACTAATCCAACAAATATGCCACCTGTGACAGAAATAAGTTATATGGAGGAACCAATCGTAAATGCTAGTATAATTTGTCCTTCAGAGTATGTAGGTGCAGTTATGGAGTTGTGTCAAGAAAAAAGAGGTATATTTAAAAATATGGAATATTTAGAGGCAACAAGAGTAATGCTACATTATGAAATACCACTTAATGAAATAATTTATGATTTCTTTGATGCATTAAAATCAAGAACAAAGGGATATGCATCATTAGATTATGAATTAGCAGGATATAAAAAATCAGAACTTGTTAAACTTGATATATTGTTAAATGGGGATCCTGTTGATGCATTATCTCAAATTGTTCCAAAGGAAAAAGCATACCAAAAGGGAAGAGCTATAGCAGAAAAGTTAAAAGAAATAATTCCAAGACAACTATTTGAAATACCAATACAAGCTGCTATAGGATCAAAGGTTATAGCAAGAGAAACCGTTA
This sequence comes from Thermobrachium celere DSM 8682, assembly GCF_000430995.1. Taxonomy (GTDB): domain Bacteria; phylum Bacillota; class Clostridia; order Clostridiales; family Caloramatoraceae; genus Thermobrachium; species Thermobrachium celere. The sequence continues at coordinate 947,635 of NZ_HF952018.1, read as the reverse complement.
AAGCACTAAGAAAAGATGTTTTAGCTAAATGTTATGGTGGAGATATTACACGTAAAAAGAAATTATTAGAAAAGCAAAAAGAAGGAAAGAAAAGAATGAAACAAATAGGAACAGTAGAAGTTCCTCAAGAGGCATTTATGGCTGTATTGAAGGTGGAATAATGAAGGGATTGTATGTTCATATACCATTTTGTAAAAGTAAATGCTTTTATTGTGACTTTAATTCTATAGTAAATGATATGTTACAGGATGAGTATATTGATGTTTTATTAAAAGAAATAGATAGTTTAAGTGAAGAAAATTTTGACACTATATTTATTGGTGGGGGTACTCCCACCATTTTATCTATTAAAAATTTACAGAAATTACTAAATAAACTATCAAGATTTAATCCAATAGAATATACAATAGAAGCCAATCCTGGTACTTTAAATAAGGAAAAATTAATTTTATTAAAAAATTATGGAATTAATAGACTTTCTTTGGGATTACAAAGCGCTAATGATAAGATGTTAAAAAAACTAGGAAGAATTCATAAATATGAAGACTTTTTAAAGAATTATTTTGATGCTAGAGATGTAGGTTTTACAAATATCAATGTTGATATTATGTTTAATTTGCCTAATCAAACTAAAGAGGAATTTATGTTTAATCTTTATGAACTAATTAAAATTAATCCCGAACATATATCATGTTACAGTTTAATAATTGAAGAAGGAACCAAGTTTTATGAAATGCATGTTAAAAACGAATTGATGCTTTTAGATGAAGAAGAGGAACGATTAATTTATCATGAAATTAATAATGTTTTGAAACAAAATGGATATATACAGTATGAAATATCAAACTATGCAAAAAAGGGTTATGAATGTAAACACAATATTATATATTGGACAGATGAAGAATATATTGGTGTTGGAGCAGGTGCTCATTCATATTATGAGGGAAAAAGATTTAATAATATAAGTAACGTTTATGAATACATTAATAAAATAAAGTTGTATAACAGTGCTGTTGAAGAATGCATAAATTTGACAGAAGCTGAACATATGTCAGAATTCATTTTTCTAGGTTTGAGGATGAATAGAGGAATAAACATAAATCAATTTAAAAGTAAGTTTAATAAAGATATAATGGAAATTTATAGTAAAGAAATAAATGAATTAATAAATAATGGATTAATAGAAAAAGTGGGAGAAAATATAAGATTAACTGAGAAAGGCAGAGATTTATCCAATTTAGTATTTGTTTCTTTTATAAAATGAATTTTTATTACAAATATGTATGTATTGACAAAATATTTCAATAGTGTTATTTTAAAATCGTAATCGTTAGCACTCAAAATAAATGAGTGCTAACAAACTAAATAGAAGGGGGTGGAATGATGGAATTAGGTGATAGAAAGAAAAAGATATTAAAAGCTATCGTTACAGACTATATTGAAACAGCTGAACCTGTTGGTTCTAGAACGATAGCAAAAAAATATCTAACAGATATAAGTCCAGCAACTATAAGAAACGAAATGGCTGATTTAGAAGATTTAGGTCTATTAGAGCAGCCACATACTTCAGCTGGAAGAATACCCTCTGATAGAGGATATAGATATTACGTTGATCAAATTATGGAAGTAAAATATCCATCCCCACAAGAGATAGAAAAGATTAAATATATGCTTCAAATACAGACAATAAATGAACTAGATAAAATAATAAAGAGGACTACTAAATTATTATCGGATATCACCAAATATACATCTGCAGTATTAACTCCTTCTGTAAGAAAGAGTTCAATAAGGTCATTGCAATTAATAAGAGTTAGTGATTACGATATTGTAGCTGTTGTTGTTACAGATACTGGTATTATAAAAAATGTGGTTATTAAATCTCCTAATGCAGTAGATGATGCAAAGATATTGAAGTTAAATAACATATTAAATGATAAACTTTCTGGTTTGACTATAAATGATATAGGCTTAACTGTTATTTCAGATATACAAAGTCATATGAGGGAGTATAGTGAAATATTTTCTGCAATTATTTCTGTAGTTTATGAAAGTTTAAAAGAAGATGATTCTGAAATATATTTAGAAGGAACAACAAATATATTTGATTATCCAGAATATGATGATAAAGACAAAGCAAGACGCTTTTTATCATTTATAGAGGATAAAAAACTTCTTACTAATGTATTTTCTGAAGATGAAAATGATTTCTGTGTTTCAATTGGATGTGAAAATGGAAACGAGAAGATAAAAGATTGCAGCATTGTAAAGGCAACTTATAACATAGCTGACAAAACTGTTGGTACAATTGGTATAATTGGTCCAAAAAGAATGGATTATGCAAGAGTTGTTGGTATATTAAAGTCAATTTCTAATATTTTAAATGAAGTTTTTGAAAAAACTCTATAATGAGGTGGTATTGTGACAGAAGATATAAAAGTTAATGAACAATTTAATGAGCAAGATAAAAAAGAACAAGAAGAACAAAAAGAACAGATTGAAGAACAAGTTAATTCTAGCGATCAAACATCATATGAAAGTGAAGCTAAAGAAGATGTAATGCAAGATGAAATTGAAGTAATTAAATCTCAATTAGAAGAAAAAAATAAAGAGTGTAACGAATACTTGGAATTACTAAAAAGAACAAAAGCAGAATTTGATAACTTTAGAAAAAGAACTCAGCGTGAGAAGGAAATTATCTATGATGATGGTTTTGCAGATGCAATAAAAAATTTATTACCTGTGCTTGATAACTTAGAAAGGGCAGTTGATTCTACAGATGAAAGAACTGCCTTCTATGAAGGTGTTGAAATGACTTTAAAATTATTTAAAGACACCCTATCAAAATTAGGCATAGAAGAAATACCTGCAATTAATGAAAAGTTCGATCCAAACTATCATAATGCAGTTATGCATATAGAAGATGAAAATTATGGTGAAAACGTTATAGTTGAGGTGTTTCAAAAGGGATATAAATATAAAGATAAAATATTAAGATACAGTATGGTTAAGGTTGCAAATTAATTGTAAGGAGGAGATAAGAATGGGAAAGGTTATAGGTATTGACCTAGGTACTACTAACTCATGTGTTGCCGTTATGGAAGGTGGAGAACCAGTTGTAATTCCAAATTCAGAGGGTTCTAGAACTACTCCATCAGTTGTTGCATTTAAGCCAAATGGAGAAAGAATTGTTGGTCAAGTAGCAAAAAGACAGGCTATAACAAATCCTGACAGAACAATAATATCAATAAAGAGACACATGGGAACTGATCATAAAGTAAAAATTGATGATAAAGAATATACACCACAGGAAATATCAGCAATGATATTAATGAAGTTGAAGGCAGATGCAGAAGCATATCTTGGTGAACCAGTTACACAAGCTGTAATTACAGTACCTGCATATTTTAATGACAGTCAAAGACAAGCAACTAAAGATGCTGGTAGAATTGCAGGCCTTGAGGTATTAAGAATTATAAATGAGCCTACTGCAGCTTCATTAGCTTATGGACTTGATAAAATGGATAAGAACCAAAAAATACTTGTGTACGATTTAGGTGGAGGTACATTTGACGTTTCAATTCTAGAAATTGGTGATGGTGTATTTGAGGTTAAGGCAACAAACGGTAATACACATTTAGGTGGAGATGATTTTGACCAAAGAATTATCGATTATCTTGTGGAAACATTCAAGGCTGAAAACGGAATTGATTTAAGAAATGATAAAATGGCAATGCAAAGACTTAAGGAAGCAGCAGAAAAGGCAAAAATAGAATTATCAACTTTACTTTCAACAGAAATTAATTTACCTTTTATAACTGCAGATGCAACTGGACCAAAACATTTAAATTTAACACTAACTAGAGCTAAGTTTGAAGAGTTAACACATGATTTAGTTGAAGCTACAATTGAACCTATGAGAAATGCATTAAAGGATGCAGGACTTACTATAGATCAAATAGATAAAGTTGTTTTAGTAGGTGGTTCGACTAGAATACCAGCTGTTCAAGAGGCTGTTAGAAAGTTTACAGGTAAAGAGCCAACAAAGGGAATTAACCCAGATGAGTGCGTTGCAATTGGTGCAGCTATTCAAGCAGGAGTATTAACTGGTGAAGTTAAGGATGTATTGTTACTAGATGTAACACCTCTATCACTAGGTATTGAAACTTTAGGTGGAGTATTTACAACTTTAATTCCAAGAAATACAACTATTCCAACAAGAAAGAGCCAAATTTTCTCAACCGCTGCAGATGGTCAAACATCAGTTGAAATACACGTTCTACAAGGCGAAAGACCAATGGCTAAAGATAATAAGACACTAGGTAGATTTACATTATCAGGTATACCACCAGCTCCAAGAGGAGTACCACAAATTGAAGTAACATTTGACATTGATGCAAATGGTATTGTTCATGTTTCAGCAAAGGATTTAGGTACTGGTAAAGAAGCAAATATTACTATAACTGCTTCAACAAACTTAACAGAAGAAGAAATTCAAAGAGCTGTAAAGGAAGCAGAAAAATATGCTGAAGAGGACAGAAAGAGAAAAGAAGAAATTGAGATAAGAAATAATGCTGACTCTGTTGTATATCAAACAGAAAAGACATTAAAAGAATTAGAAGGAAAAATTACAGAACAAGAAAAGAATACTATACAAGAACATATTAAGAAAGTTAAGGATGCATTAAATGGTACAGACGTAAATGCTATAAAATCAGCAACAGATGAATTAACACAAAAGTTCTATCAAATTTCATCTAGAATATATCAGCAATATGCTCAACAAAACAATGAAACAGCTGGAACAACAAACGAAAATGAAGTACATGCTGACTATGATGTAAAAGACGGTAAGTAATTACAACAAGGAGGGAATAATTCCCTCCTTGTATAATGAAGGGTGGTGAATTAGTTGGCAAAGGATTACTATAAAATATTAGGTGTAGACAGAAATGCAACAGAAGAAGAAATAAAAAGTGCATTTAGAAAACTGGCATTAAAATATCACCCAGATAGAAATCCAGGAAATAAAGAGGCAGAAGAAAAATTTAAAGAAATAAACGAAGCATATCAGGTTCTATCAGATCCACAGAAAAAAGCTCAATATGACCAATTTGGAACAACAGATTTTAATGCACAAGGTGGATTTAGTGGATTTGATTTTTCTAATTTTGGCGGCTTTGGTGGTTTTGGCGGATTTTCGGATATATTTGATGATCTTGGTGATATATTTGGTGGTATGTTCGGACAAAGGAGAGAAAGAACAGGTCCAAAAAGAGGTGCTGATCTAGAATATAATCTTGACCTAACTTTTGAAGAGGCAGTATTTGGAGTTAGAAAGGATATAGAAATATATAGAAATGAAGATTGCGATGTATGTAATGGAACAGGTGCTAAGCCTGGAACAACACCAAGAACTTGTGATCGCTGCCATGGAACAGGACAAGTAAAAATACAAAGAAATACTCCATTTGGTAGTTTTGTTAGCGTGACAACATGTGATAAATGTCATGGTGAAGGAAGAGTGATAGATTCTCCATGTACTAATTGTAATGGAAAGGGTAGAATTAAAAAGAAAAAAATAATATCAATTAACATTCCAGCTGGTGTGGATACAGGTAATACAATTCCTATTAGAGGACAGGGTGAACCAGGAATTAGAGGTGGTGCCCCTGGTGATTTATATGTTAACATAAGGGTTAAACCACACCCAAAATTTGAAAGAAGGGGAACAGATTTATTCTGTGATGTACCAATTTCTTTTATAAAAGCAATTTTAGGCGGAGAAATAAAAATTCCAACTCTTGAAGGTGAAATTTCTCATATAATACAGGAAGGAACACAACCTGGTGAAATTATTAAGTTAAAAGGAAAAGGTGTACCAAGAATTAGAGGTACAGGTAGAGGAGATTTATATGCTAAAATAAAAGTTGAGATACCAAAAAGTTTAAATTCAAAGCAGAGAGAATTACTGAAAAAGCTTGCTGAAGAATTCGGTGAAGAAGTAGACAAAAAGAAAACATTTGCAGATAAAGTAAAAGATATGTTCAGTTAAGGCATGTTTTAATACATGCCTTTTTACATATACTAAAAATTAGTTAAGTAAAAATATTGTTATTACGTGTTATTATGTTATAATAGTACGGAAAACATAAAAAGGAGGATAAAAATGAACAGAGAATGGATAGAAGTAAAAGTTATAACAAAAAGTGAAGCTATTGAACCAATTACAGGCATATTTTATTCTCTTGATGTTAAAGGAGTTGCAATTGAAGATCCTAACGACATAACAGAAAGACCTTCAGGACCATTTACTTGGGACTATGCTGATTATAATATTTTTGAATATGGTAATGAAGCAGCAATTGTTAAGGCTTATTTTAGTAATGAAGATAATTTAGAAGAGATAATAAGATTTATAGATACTAAACTAGCTGAATTAAGGGATATGGGAATTGATATTGGTATGGGAAAAATATTATCAAATAAAGTATTAGAACAAGATTGGGCAAATGCATGGAAGAAATACTATAAAACTACTAAAATAGGAAACAACATAATTATTAAACCAAGATGGGAAGAATATACCCCAAAACAAAATGAAATTGTAGTAGAACTTGATCCTGGTATGGCTTTTGGAACTGGAACACATGAGACTACAATGATGTGTATTGAGTTTTTAGAAAAGTACATAAAAGAAGAAGATAGAGTGTTTGATATTGGTACTGGTTCAGGTATTTTAGCAATAGTTGCAGCAAAATTAGGAGCTAGTGAAGTTATAGGAGTAGATTTAGATGAAGTTGCAGTTGATGCAGCAAAAATAAATGTTCAATATAATAAAACTAAAAATGTAAAAATTATTCATGGAAATTTAGTAGATGTTGTTGAAGGTAGAGCTGATGTGGTTGTAGCTAATATAATAGCTGATGTAGTTATTTACTTATCATCTTTCATAGGTAATTATATAAATGATAATGGGCTATTTATATCATCAGGAATAATTAAAGATAAGAAACAAGAAGTTGAGGAAGCTTTAAAACAAAATGGATTTAAAATTAAAGATGTAAATGAAAAAGGCGAATGGGTTGCAATTGTAGCACAGAAGTAAAGGAGGTTATTATGCATAAGTTTTTTGTCAAAAGAAATAATATCATAAATGATAAGATAATAATAGAAGGTGATGACGTACAACATATATCAAAAGTACTAAGACTTAGAAAAGACGATATAATACAAGTATGTGATGGCCATTTAAATGAATATATATGTTCCATACAAGAAATAAATAAGAATAATGTTGTATGTTTAGTAAAAGAAAAATTCAAAAATGAAAATGAGTCTGATGTCAGCATAACATTATTTCAGGGGTTACCAAAGGCACAAAAGATGGAATTAATAATACAAAAGGGAGTAGAAATTGGAATAAAAGAGTTTATTCCAGTTATAACAGAAAGAGTAGTTGTAAAAACGGAAGGAAAAGATTTAAAAAATAAATTAGAGAGATGGAATAGAATTGCGTATGAAGCTTCCAAACAATCAAATAGAGGTATAGTTCCTGAAGTAAAGGACATAATTGATTTCAAAGAAGCTTTAGAACTGTTAAAAGAATTCGATGCTGTTTTTGTACCTTATGAAAAAGAAAGGTCAATGGGATTTAAAAAAGCACTCAAGGATAAGAAAGATATAAAAAATGTAGCAGTTGTTATCGGACCAGAAGGTGGATTTAGTGAAGAGGAAGTTAAAATTTTTGAAGAAAATGGTTTTGTATTAGTTACATTGGGGCCTAGAATATTAAGAACGGAAACTGCAGGATTAGTTGCATCAACTATTATATTATATGAGCTATCAGATATAGGAGGATAAAGATGAAAAAAGTTGCATTCTATACATTAGGATGTAGAGTTAATCAATACGAAACAGAAGCTATGGCAGAGCTGTTTGAAAAAGATGGATATCAAATAGTTGATTTTGAGGAATATGCTGATATTTATGTGATTAATACTTGTACTGTTACAAGTATTGGAGATAAAAAATCAAGACAAATGTTAAGAAGGGCTAAAAAGATAAATAAAAATGCTATTGTTGTTGCTGTTGGTTGTTATGCTCAAGTTGCACCTGATGAGGTAGCCTCAATTGATGATGTTGATATCATAATAGGAACAGATAATAAAAGCAAAATACTAGAATACATAGATGAATATAAACAAACAAAAAACAAATTAAACAAAGTTAAAAATATAATGTCAGTAAGAGATTTTGAGGAAATGGAGATTGACCACTATCAAGATAAAACTAGAGCTTTTCTTAAAATACAAGATGGATGTGATAGATTTTGTTCTTACTGTTTAATACCCTATGCAAGAGGACCTGTAAGAAGTAAAAAATTTGAAACTATAATAGAAGAAGTTAAGAAATTAGTTAATAATGGTTATAAGGAAATAATATTATCAGGAATACATGTTGCATCCTATGGTAAAGATTTAGGAAATGTAACATTAGTTGACGTTATTGAAGAATTAAATAAAATAGAAGGGCTTGAAAGAATTAGAATAGGATCTGTTGAGCCATCATTCTTTACACTTGAAAATATAATTAGATTATCTAATTGCGCTAAACTATGTGAACATTTTCATTTATCTCTACAAAGTGGCTGTGATGAAACATTGAAAAGAATGAATAGGCATTATACAACAGATGAATACTATGAAGCTGTTCAAAACTTAAGAATTTATTTCAAGGATGTTTCTATAACTACGGATATTATTGTGGGTTTTCCAGGAGAGACTGAAGATGAATTCAATAGAACATATGAGTTTTTAAAAAAAGTTAAACTTACAAAATTACATGTTTTCAAATATAGCCCAAGAAAAGGAACAAAGGCAGCCAGTTTAAAAGAAACTGTAAGTAATCATGAAAAGGAAGTAAGAAGTAAAAAATTAATTGAATTAAGTGATAGGTATGAAAAAGAATTTTATGAAAGATTTATAGATAGAACAATGGACATATTAGTTGAAGAAAAAAAGGATAATCTATACATAGGTTATACAAGAAATTATTTAAAAGTTGGTGTTGAAAGTATTAATAATATTGAAGGAGAAATAGTTAATGTAAAAATTAAGCAATATAAGGATGACATGTTAATAGGTTCCATGGTATAATATGTATGAATAGGAGGTGATTTTATGGAATGTATATTTTGTAAAATAGTAAACGGAGAGATACCTGCGTCTAAAGTATATGAAAATGAAAGTGTTCTAGCATTTAAAGACATTAATCCTGTTGCACCAGTACATATATTAATTATTCCTAAAAAACACTATACAAGTGTATTAGATATAGATACAAAATCTAATATATTAAATGAAATATTTGAAGCAGCAAGAGTTATAGCAAAAGAATTAAACATAGATGAAAGTGGATTTAGACTTGTTACAAATACTGGTGAATCAGCAGGGCAAACCGTAAAACATATTCACTTTCACTTGATAGGTGGAAGAGATATGCAATGGCCACCAGGTTGATGGAAATGAATCAAAATTTAACAAATTTAATATATTTCATTGACAATATTTACACTTATAATATATAATATAATGTGTCCTTGATTGTATTTGTAGTTCATGGCTACATCACAATAGTATTTGCAATATGTTAAGCGGAGGGAGGGATAAAGGTGTCAGAAATCAGAGTTGGTGAAAACGAAACACTTGATAGCGCACTTAGAAGATTTAAGAAGAAGTGTGCAATGGCTGGTGTTCTTTCAGAAATTAGAAAGAGAGAACATTATGAAAAGCCAAGCGTAAAACGTAAGAAAAAGTCACAAGCTGCAAGAAAGAGAAAGTTTAAGTAATGAAAGAAGGGTGAATATGTCACTCAAAGAAAGAATTCAAGAAGATTGGAAGGCTGCCATGAAAAATAAAGATAAATTTAGAGCTAATGTATTAAACATGGCAAAGGCAGCAATTCTTCAAGCTGAAAAAACTGATGGAACTACATTAGATGATGAACAAATAATATCAGTTCTAAATAGAGAGGTTAAGCAAAGAAGAGACTCCATTGAGGAGTTTGAAAAAGGGAACAGGCAGGATCTTGTAGAACAAGTTCAAAAAGAGATTGAGATTTTGCTTGAGTACCTTCCTCAGCAATTAACAGAAGAAGAAATATCTGAAATAGTTAAGGAGGCCATGAACGAAGTACAGGCAAATTCAATCAAGGATATGGGCAAAGTCATGGCTATAGTAATGCCAAAAGTAAAAGGCAGAGCTGATGGTAAGTTAGTAAATCAAATAGTAAAGCAGTATCTGCAGTAATATAAAGAGGTTAACGCAAGTTAACCTCTTAAATTTTTATAAGTTACTTAATAATATGCTAATTTTTAGCATATTAATAGAATAAGTAATTTTGAATTGGGTGGTTTATGAAAAGAAAATTGAAGCATAAAATAAGTGAATCATTAGAGATGCCAAAAGAAGTAGTTCTAGACATACCTTGTATTAGGATTATTGGTACAGAAGAAGTTGAAATTGAAAATCACAAAGGAATTGTTGAGTACAACTCGAATATAGTAAGAGTAAGTAGCAATATTGGAACAATACAAATTAAAGGAGAGAATTTTATTATAAAAGAGATAAGTCAAGATTCTATAGTTCTAAGTGGTAAAGTTGAAAATGTTAAGTTAAGTAATGAATGATGGAGGGGGTTATGGGAAGGGGGAATAGTTTCATTGAAGGTTTAATAAAAGTTGAAATTAAAACCTTTAATCTAGAAAAATTTTTAAATTTAACATATAAAAATGGAATTAAAATTTGGGATATTAAAAAAAGTGACTTTATAACAACAGAGTTTAACATACTTGCTAGGGATTATAGAAAAATTAAGAAGATAGCAAAGATAACAAATTCAAAAATAAAGATAAAACAAAAACGTGGCTTGGCATTCCAAATATATAAATTAAACAATAGAAAAATATTTATCTTTGGTATAATATTGTTTATTATAACTTTATATTATCTTTCAAACATAATATGGCAAATTGATATAAAGGGAAATAAAACAATATCAAGAGAAAGAATATTAAATAGTCTATATAAAAATGGCATTAAAATTGGGACTAAAAAAAATAAAACAAATTTAAGAGAAGTTGAAAATAACATATTAAAAGAAATTAAAGAGTTGTCGCTAATAAATCTATCTATTGATGGTATAAAACTAAACGTTGATGTTGTAGAAAGAACAATGCCTCCAAGTATTTTTAATTCAGATGAGCCTGTTGATATAGTAGCAAAAAAAGATGGTATTATTACTAAATTATATTGTTATAAAGGAACTCCACTTGTTAAAGTTGGTGATTATGTTCAAAAAGGACAGGTTTTAATATCTGGAGATATAATTTATACCAATAAGGAAACTAATAAGCAGGAGGTTATTAAAACTGTCCATTCTTTAGGAAAAGTATATGCAAAGGTATGGTATGAGGTCTTTCAAGAACAAGAATTAAAATTACAAAAAAGGACAAGAACTGGCAAATTTATTAAGAATGAGTACATTATCTTAAACGGAAATAAAATTTACATAAAGAAGTTTGAAAATAATTTTTTAAATTATGATAAAATAGAAAATAAGACAAAAGTAAGCATTTTAGGTTATAATATTCCTGTAGATAAGATAGAAGAAACCATATATGAAGTTGATGTAGAAAATGTAGATTATACAATAGATCAAGCAATAAAAATTGCTACACAAAAAGCTCAAGAGGAAATAAATAAACAAATCCCTAAAAATGTTAATTTAATAGATAAGAAATATGATAAAATAATAGAAAAAAACAAAGTAAAAGTAAGACTACTTTATATTACAGAAGAAGAAATATCATATGATCAGCATAGATAATGAGGAGGTTTAAAATGCAGAAAGAAGTAAAAATAGAAATTGAGAATCTTGAACAATTAGCTAATCTTTATGGTAAATTTGATGAGAATATTAAAATTATAGAACAATGCTTTAATGTATTTATAGTAAATAGAGATAATGAAATAAAGATAACAGGTGTAGGGCAAGTAGATTTAGCCTCAAAAACAATACTAAAACTACTTGAGATAGCTAAAAGAAATGAGATAATAACAAAACAAACTGTTAACTATATAATTAGCCTTGTCTTAGAAGATTGTGAAGAAAAGGTTGAAAATATCTTAGATGATGTTATAATAACAACATCAAAAGGAAAACCTGTAAAATGTAAAACTTTAGGACAAAAAAATTATATAGATTCTATAAGAAAAAATGAAATTGTTTTTGGGATAGGACCTGCTGGAACAGGAAAAACATATCTTGCAATAGCAATGGCAGTTAAATTTTTAAGAGATAAAAAAGTTAGTAGAATTGTTCTAACAAGACCAGCAGTTGAAGCAGGTGAAAGGCTAGGTTTTCTTCCAGGAGATTTACAAGAAAAAATAAATCCATATTTAAGACCATTATATGATGCATTATTTGATATATTAGGTGTTGAAAGTTTTAATAGATATATGGAAAGTGGTATTATAGAGGTTGCTCCTCTAGCTTACATGAGAGGTAGAACTTTAGATGATTGTTTTATAATTCTAGATGAGGCACAAAATACTACACCTGAACAAATGAAGATGTTTTTAACACGATTTGGGTATGGATCAAGAATTGTTGTAACAGGTGATTTAACTCAAATTGATTTAGGGCAAGGTAAAGTTTCAGGTTTAAAGCAGGTTACAAAGATATTAAAAGGAATTCCAGGAATTGATTTTGTTTATTTTAATGATAAAGATGTAGTAAGACATAAATTAGTATCTGAAATTATAAAAGCCTACAATAAATTTGAAGAGGAAAAAGAAGATAGGTGATAAAATGAAAAACAAAAGATATATGTTTAAAGATATTTTCAATGAAAAAATTATAAAACTGATTATATTTGTAATTACATTTATAATTTTGTTTCTTATCTCTTCATTTAGTGTAGTACCTAAAAAATATTCTTTAAAAGTTGGAGATATCGCACCAATAGATATCAAAGCACCGAGAGATTTTGAAGATGAAGTTGCTACACAAGAAAAAATAAATAAGGCACTGGAAGGTCTATCTCCTAAATATAATAAAGATTTAAATATTGCAAAGCAATCAATTGAAGATATAGAAAGCTTAATTAATGACATAAAAACTGAAAAGAAGCAGAACATAGATGACACATTAAAAATTGAAAGATTAAAGAGCAAAACTACTCTTAATATAACTGACGAAGATATTAAATATCTTTTGAAATTAAAGGAAGAAGAATTAGATATATTAAATGAGTTTTTTAAAAACAATTTAATAAAAGTTTTATCACAAGACATTCGCGAAAATAACCTTGATGATATAAAAAAGGCTCAGCAAGATTTAGATTTCTATATTAAATCATCAAATCTTCCTAAGAATCTAAGAGATATAGCAAATACAATTGGTATTATATCAATAAAGCCTAATATGTTTTTTGATTATCAACAAACTGAAGATTTAAAACAACAAATAAAAAAACAAATTGATCCAGTAATCATTAAAAAAAATCAAAACATAATTCTAAAAGGTGAAGTTGTAAATGAACACCATATTTATTTGTTATCAAAGGCTGGTATATTATCTCAAAATAAAAAACATGATTTAATACTATATACAGGAATTGCTATACTTGTGTTATTGGAGTTGTTTCTTTTAAACCTAATAGTAAAAAATAATACTATGTATGATAATTTTACATTTTTCTTCATAAGTAACATTTTGATAGTTCTAACAGCTATATTATCTTTTGCATTTAAAATTATTTCTGTATATTTAATACCAATAAGTTTTTTACCAATATTGTCAACATTAATATTTGGTCATAAAATTTCTTTTATATTGTCTCTTATAAATTTACTAGTTATTACAATTGTCTCAGGTTTTAATTTAGATGTTTGTGTTATGTATGTTTTTGGTAGTATACTTGGAACATATTTTACCTCAAAAGTTCATGAAAGAAATAATATATTGTTAACGGGATTCTATGTAGGTGCAATAAATTTTATAATTATATCATCTATAAATATATTAAATAATTCAGTTTTTTCACAAACTTTTTATAGCAGCATATTTGTTTTTATTAATAGTATTGTTTCTTCTATATTTTCTATTGGAATCTTACCAGTATTTGAACAATTTTTCGATATCTTAACTCCTATAAAGTTACTTGAATTATCTAACCCAAATCAAGTATTATTAAAAAAGCTATTATTTGAAGCACCTGGTACATATCATCATAGTATTTTAGTTGGAAATTTAGCAGAAGCAGCAGCGGATGAAATTGGAGCCAATGCATTATTAGCAAGAGTTGGATCCTACTACCACGATATTGGTAAAATCAAAAGGCCATACTTTTTTAAAGAAAATCAAATAACAAATGACAATCCACATGATAAAGTAACTCCACGCTTAAGTGTTTCAATTATAACATCACATGTAAGGGACGGTATTGAATTAGCACAAAAATATAAGCTTCCAAAGATATTACAAGAAATTATTATGCAGCATCATGGTACAACCTTAGTTAAGTATTTTTATGTTCAAGCTTTAAATGATGGGGAAATAATAAAAGAAGAGAACTTTAGGTATGAAGGACCAAAACCTAATACAAAGGAGTCGGCAATAATAATGTTAGCAGATAGTGTAGAGGCAGCAGTAAGGTCAATTAGTAATCCTACAGTTGATGAAATAAAAAGCATGGTAGAAAAGGTAGTAAATGAAAAACTCTATGACAACCAATTAAATGATTCTCCATTAACTTTAAAAGATATTGAGAAGATAAAAGAAGTGTTTGTAAAAGTACTAATTGGTATTTTTCATAACAGAATAGAGTATCCAGATATTACAAAGGAGGAATAAGATTTATGAACTTTATTGAAATTGAAAATAGACAAAATAAATTAGATTTAAAAAATGAACATTTAGACTTAATTAAAAAAACAATTGAAACAGTTTTGGAATATGAAAAATTTAATAATCCATGTGAAGTAAATGTTATAATAACTGATAATGAAGAGATAAGAGAAATAAACAGACAATTTAGAGGTATTGATAAAGAAACAGATGTTCTGTCCTTTCCACAATTAGAATATGATGAGGGCTATGAAGAAGAGGGTGAAATTGAAATAGGTATAGAAGATATAAACCCTGAAAGTGGGTGTGTTGTTTTAGGTGATATGGTTTTATCCTTAGAAAAAGCATTAGAACAGTCAAATGAATATGGTCATTCCTTTGAAAGAGAAATAGCTTTTCTTGTAGTTCATAGTATGTTACATTTACTAGGCTATGACCATGAAAATGAAGAAGATAAAAAAATTATGAGATACAAAGAAGAAGAAATCTTAAACAAAATAGGACTGCCAAGGTAAGGTGAAAATATGAAGCTAAAAAAAATATCTGATAGTTTTAATTATGCTATTGAGGGTATAATTTACTCAATAAAAACTCAAAGAAATATGAAAATACACTTGTTGGCTGCTATTTTAGTGTTATTTTTGAGTTTATTTTTCGATTTTTCAAAGCTTGAAATTCTAATATTGTTTTTTACTATAACGTTGGTAATTGTTCTAGAAATGATAAATACAGCAATTGAAGCAACAATCGATGTTACTGCTAATTATTATCATCCATTAGCTAAAATAGCAAAAAATGTTTCAGCAGGTGCTGTTTTAATTGCTGCTATAAATGCTGTTGTTGTTGGGTATTTGTTGTTTTTTGATCGTTTAAAACCATTATCTAATACAGTTTTATTTAAAATTAAGCAATCAGATATAACTGTTGTATTTATTTGTTTAATACTTGTTGTCATTGCTACAGTTATAATAAAAGCTGTATATGGAGAAGGAACTCCATTAAAGGGTGGAATGCCGAGTGGTCATAGTGCATTAGCATTTGCAGCAGCTACGGCAATATCACTGTTTATACAAGATTTACTAATAATAACTTTGGTATATTTTTTAGCATTTTTAGTAGCACAAAGTAGGGTTGAGGGGAAAATACATTCTCTTTATGAAACTATTGTTGGGGCTCTGCTTGGCATATTGATAACAATTTTTATATTTAAATTGTTATCATGAAGCAGAATTACCCAATTTTTTTTTATAAAAGTATTGAATTTTTCACAAAATTATATATAATAGTAATTCCTAAATATTATGAAGAAACGAGGGGGAAAAATATGGAGAATAAAAATCTAATAGAAATTGCAAAAAATGCTATGAAAAATGCTTATGTTCCTTATTCAAACTTTAGAGTTGGAGCAGCATTATTAACTGAAGATGGAAAAGTTTTCACAGGATGTAATGTGGAAAATGCAACTTATGGAGCAACAAATTGTGCTGAAAGAACTGCTATTTTCAAGGCTGTATCAGAGGGATATAGGAATTTTAAAAAAATAGCAATAATAAGTGATAGTCCTAATTTTACATATCCTTGTGGTATATGCAGGCAAGTAATAATGGAATATGGAAAGAATATAGAAGTTATTTGTGCTAACAGAGATGGGGAATTTAAAGTCCATAATATTTGTGAACTATTACCATATGCCTTTACAAATGAAGACATTGAAAGGAGTAGGATAAATGAATAAAGAATTTAAATCAGGCTATGTAACAATTATAGGTAGGCCTAATGTTGGTAAATCAACATTGATTAATGCTATAATGGGAGAAAAACTTCTAATAACATCAAATAAACCACAAACAACAAGAAATACTATTCAAGCTATACTAACAAGAGACAACTATCAAATCGTTTTTATGGATACACCTGGATTACATAAACCAAAACATAAATTAGGAGAATACATGGTTAAAGTTGCGCAAAGTACATTGTCGCAGGTAGATGTTATAGTTTTTGTTACAACACCCGAAGAAGAAATAAATATTTCTGATAAATATATCATTGATCAAATAAAACAATCTAAACCAATAAAAATACTTGTTATAAATAAAGTAGATACGGTGAACAAAGAAAAGTTAGCTAAAACTATTGAAAATTATTATAACTATTTTAAATTTGATGAAGTTGTTCCTATATCAGCATTAAAACAAAAGAATGTAGATGAGTTAATCAAAGTTATTGTTGATAAATTACCATATGGACCTAAGTATTTCCCAGATGAAATGATTACAGATCAACCAGAAAGGTTTGTTGTAGCAGAAATAATTAGAGAAAAGTTACTACATAATTTACAGGAGGAAGTACCACATGGTACTGCAGTAGAAGTTATAACAATGAGAGAAGATAAAGAAAAGCAGTGTGTTAACATTAATGCAACAATTTATTGTGAGAAGGAATCTCATAAATCAATAATAATTGGTAAAGGTGGACAAATGTTGAAAAAGATTGGTCAAAGTTCTAGAATAGATATAGAACGATTTTTAGGTACAAAAGTATTTTTAGAGTTGTGGGTAAAAGTTAAAAAAGACTGGAGAGATAGTGAAGCAATATTAAGAAGTCTAGGATATAAATAAAAAATAGAGAGGTGATGATTTTGTCATACTTTAAAGTACAAGGAGTTGTATTAAAGGTGCGTAATTATAGTGATTATGACAAAATCATCACTATTTTTACGGATAAATTTGGTAAAATTGATGTATTATGTAATGGAGCACGAAAAACTAAAAGCAAAGTGTTACATTTAACTCAGCAATTTTGTTTTGGTGAATACATAATAAGTAAAGGAAAAGATATGTATATTCTTAATTCAGGTGCTTTAAATAATTCATTTCAAACACTTTTAACAGATTATGAAAAGTTAATGCTTGGCACATACTTTTTAGAATTTATAGATAAATCAACAGAAATAGAAAGTAAAAATATATATATTTTAGCATTGTTATTAAAAACACTTTATATCCTTGAAAGTGGTGTAGTCAACTTAAAACTATTAAAAGTAGTTTTTGACTTTAAACTTATTTCATTATTAGGTTATACACCTCAAGTTATAAAGTGTGTTATCTGTGGAAATATTAATATAAATAATGGTCTATTTTCTAATGAACATGGTGGAATAATCTGTTCTAATTGTACAAACAAAAAAAATCTTGATAATAATGAAATTAAATTTTTTAGAATCATAAGGAATATAAAATTAGAAGAATTGGTTAAACTAAATTATGATGAAAAAATTATAAGGAAAATTGAGTATCTTTTAAAAGATTATATTAACTATTACTTATCAATCAAGTTAAATACGCAAGATTTTATTAATATTTAAATTAGGAGATGGTTATATGGAAAATATAACTTTAGAGAAGATTGACATATTGAGAGAAAGAGCTAACGTTACTTATGCAGAAGCAAAAGAGATTTTAGAGAAACATAATGGAAATGTAATTGAAGCATTAATTGAATTAGAAAACAAACAAAAAACATTTACACAGAATGTTGCAGAAATAAGTAATGAATTGACTGAAACAATTAAAGATATTATAAAAAAAGGAAACGTTACAAGAATTAAAGTAAAAAAGGATTCAAGGGTATTAGTTGATATACCAGTAAA
This sequence comes from Thermobrachium celere DSM 8682, assembly GCF_000430995.1. Lineage (GTDB taxonomy): Bacteria > Bacillota > Clostridia > Clostridiales > Caloramatoraceae > Thermobrachium > Thermobrachium celere. Next base: position 929,070 of record NZ_HF952018.1, on the reverse strand, counting down.
TGCAGGGGTTGCAGCAGGAGCTTTAACACTATTTAATCCATATCTTTTAGTTGTTGGAGCAATAGCTGCTCTAGCAACAAAAGTAACGTTAGAGATTGAAAGGCCAAATGGTAAGATAGAAGTAATAAATGATGTAATTAAAGAAAAGTATGAAGAAGTAAAAGATAATGTACAAGAAAAAGTTAAAGATGTGAAAAATAATGCAAACGAAATAACAAATAATATAAGGACTGAAGTAGAAAACAAGATCGAACAACTAGCAAATGAGTTAAAAAATGTAAAAGAATAAGTCAGAATTTACTGACTTATTCTTTTGTTTTGACAATATATGCTATTGAAAAATTATGTATAAGTGATAAAATATACATAAAGATAAAATATACTAATAATACAAGAATTTAACAATTTATTATAATATACAAAATTTTATTACAATTTGCTGTTTTTATATAAAATATATTGTAATTATTTCTCTGCATTTATATAATAATATATAATATTAGGTGTATTTATGTATAATAAATGCAGAGAGGGTGATTATTATTAAACTAACAAAAAGACAAGAGGAAATAATTGAAATAGTAAAGAAAAATCAACCTATAACAAGTGAAAAATTAGCTGAAATGCTAAATGTTACAAGGGCAGCATTAAGACCCGATCTAGCAATTTTAACTATGACTGGTATACTTGAAGCTAGGCCTAAGGTTGGTTACTTATATTCAAAAAAGAGTAGTAATAGCTTAATTTTTGAAGCAATTAAAGATATAAAAGTATCAGAAATTAAATCTAAGCCAGCAATTGTTACAGAAGATACAACTGTTTATGATGCAATTGTACAATTATTTTTAAATGATGCAGGTACAATCTTTATAGTGAATAATGGATATTTAACTGGTGCTGTATCTAGAAAAGATTTTTTAAAAATTGCAATGGGAAATTCTGATATACACAAAGTACCAGTTGGAATAATAATGACAAGAATGCCTAATATAATAACTGTAACTGATGATGATTTAGCATATGATGCGGCTAAAAAAATTATAGAACATGAAGTAGATAGTTTACCTGTTGTAGAAAAAGTAATATTGGATGATGGCAAAGAGGTTTATAAAATAACAGGTAAGGTTTCAAAAACTAATATAACTAAGTTATTTGTCAAGTTAGGGGAAGGTAGATAAGAAGGGGTCTTTTTAAAATGCGGGTCATAAATTGACCCAGTGGGTTTGGCAAAAATAAAAATTAATATAAAGCAAAAAGACAGGGGGTTGTCAACATGAATCAAAAAAAATATGTTTACCTTTTTAGTGAAGGTAATGCAGGTATGAGGAATTTATTAGGAGGTAAAGGGGCAAATCTTGCTGAAATGACAAACATAGGGCTACCTGTGCCACCAGGTTTTACAGTTACAACAGAAGCATGTACTCGATATTATGAGGATGGTCAGGTAATAGGGGACGACATCGTAGAGCAAATTTTCGAACACTTGGAAAAATTAGAAAAAATTTCAGGAAAAAAGTTTGGCGATCCTACAAACCCATTGTTAGTATCAGTTAGATCTGGTGCAAGGGCATCAATGCCAGGTATGATGGATACTATCTTAAACTTAGGATTAAATGATGAAACTGTTGAGGGACTTGCAAAATTAACTAATAACGAAAGATTTGCATATGATAGCTACAGAAGATTTATTCAAATGTTTAGTGATGTTGTAATGCAAATTGACAAAAATTTGTTTGAGAATATACTAGATGAGATTAAGGAACAAAACAATGCAAAATATGATACAGATTTAACAGCAGAAAATTTAAAGGAAGTAGTAAAGAGATATAAAGAATTATATAGAAAAGAAAAAGGCGAAGAATTCCCAAGTGATCCAAAAGTTCAACTTTTAGAAGCTGTTAAGGCAGTATTTCGTTCTTGGAACAATCCAAGGGCTATTGTTTATAGAAAGTTAAACGATATACCTAGTGATTGGGGTACAGCAGTAAATGTTCAAATGATGGTTTTTGGTAATATGGGAGAAACTTCAGGTACAGGAGTTGCATTTACAAGAAATCCATCGACAGGTGAAAATAAAATATTTGGTGAGTATTTAATAAATGCACAGGGTGAAGATGTAGTTGCAGGAATAAGAACACCACAAAGCATTGAAACATTAAAAGAGGTAATGCCAGAGTGTTATGACGAATTTGTTAGAATTGCACATATACTTGAAAAGCACTACAAAGATATGCAAGATATGGAATTTACAATAGAACAAGGAAAACTTTATTTCTTACAAACAAGAAATGGTAAGAGAACAGCACAAGCTGCTTTAAGAATTGCAGTTGAAATGGTTGAAGAAGGACTAATAACAAAAGAAGAAGCAATGTTAAAGGTTGAACCAAAACAACTTGATCAATTGTTACATCCAATGTTTGATCAAGAAGAGTTAAAGAAAGCTAAAGAAATTGCAAAAGGATTACCAGCTTCACCTGGTGCTGCATGTGGAAAGGTATATTTTACAGCTGAAGAAGCAAAACAAAGAAGACAATTAGGTGAAAGAGTTATACTTGTTAGAACAGAAACATCACCAGAAGATATAGAAGGTATGGTTGCTGCTGAAGGTATATTAACTGCAAGAGGTGGTATGACATCACATGCAGCTGTTGTTGCAAGAGGTATGGGTAAATGTTGTGTTGCAGGCTGTGGAGATATTAAAATTAATGAAGAAGGTAAATATTTTACAGTAGGAGATATCGTTATAAGAGAAGGAGATTACATATCAATTGACGGTAGCACAGGAAAAGTTTATGGACAAAAAATAAAAACAGTAGAACCTGAAATTACAGGTTATTTTGGAACATTCATGGAATGGGCAGATAGTATACGCAAATTAAAAGTTAGAACTAATGCAGATACACCAAGAGATGCAGCTCAAGCTGTAAAATTTGGTGCTGAAGGTATAGGTTTATGTAGAACAGAACATATGTTTTTTGATGAAGACAGAATACCTGCTGTAAGAGAAATGATTGTTGCAAAAACAGAAGAACAAAGAAGAAAAGCATTAGATAAACTACTACCAATGCAAAAACAAGACTTTATAGGTATATATGAAGCTATGCAAGACAGACCTGTTACAATAAGATTACTTGATCCACCTTTACATGAGTTTTTACCACAAGAAGATGAAGATATAAGAGAATTAGCTGAAAATATGGGTATTTCATATGAAGAATTAAAAGCAACTGTTGATAGTCTAAAAGAATTTAATCCAATGCTAGGCCATAGAGGTTGTAGATTAGCTGTTACATATCCAGAAATTGCTGAAATGCAAACAAGAGCAATAATAGAAGCAGCAATAGATGTTAAGAAGAGATTAGGCTATAATATTGTACCAGAAATAATGATTCCACTAGTTGGTGATGTTAAAGAGCTAAAGTATGTTAAAGATGTAATTGTAAAAGTAGCCAATGACATAATAAAGAGAGAAAATGTAGATTTACAATACAAAGTTGGAACAATGATTGAAATTCCAAGAGCAGCGTTAACAGCAGATGAAATAGCAAAGGAAGCTGAATTCTTCTCATTTGGTACAAATGATTTAACACAAATGACATTTGGATTCTCAAGAGATGATGCTGGCAAATTCTTAAAGGATTATTATGATAAAAAGATTTTTGAATATGATCCATTCCAAAAACTAGATCAATCTGGTGTAGGAAAACTTGTAAAGATGGCATGTGAATTAGGTAAACAAACAAGACAAGATATTAAGTTAGGTATATGTGGAGAACATGGTGGAGAACCTACATCAGTTGAATTCTGCCATAATGTTGGATTAGATTATGTATCCTGTTCACCTTTTAGAGTTCCAATAGCTAGACTTGCAGCAGCTCAGGCACAAGTTAAAAATCCAAGGTAATTAAAAAGGGGCTTTTAGGCCCCTTTAATATTTGTTATTAAAATAATCAAATATATTTAACATAAATTGCTGATGATTGTTTTTTTGACTAACCAGTTCTTTTAAAATTCTATAAAAAGCTTTTTTATTACAATGTTGAATGTTCTTATAGTAATCTCTTGTTAATTTCCATATTTTATTAGGAAACATCAACTGTGCAATCAATAACTTAAATTCTATTTGATTTAATGGACGTATGCTTTCATAACTTTCAAGTGCTGTTTTGAAAATTTCAAAATTCCAAGAAGTATTTTTTCTTTTCATTATTCTTTTTATAAATACATAAAAATCATTAATTGAATAATCAATTTTTGCTTTATCAAAATCAATTATATAAATGTCGTTTTGTGAAAATATAATGTTTTTGTTTACATAATCATAGTGACACAGAGAAGTTCTAACATTATCGTTGCTAAAATCTATTTGAGATAATAAATATATAGAATCCTTTGCACTTTCTATGTAATAGTCAGCATATTCAATAAATAGTTTGGAAAAACTGTCCTTGTAATAAAAGGCTTTATTTGCAGAATCTAGAAGTTGCAAGAAATGTTTTGAATAACTATCGTAAATATCTTTATCTTCATAAATAACTTTACTACCACTAATGCTTCTAAAATTCTTTGTAGCATTATGAATCTTAGCTAAGTTTTTAGAAGCATCTTTAACATCTTCAATATTATCATAATCACATTTTCTACCATCAATCCAATCCATTAAAACAAAATAATTTCCTTTATAATAAACGTATCTTAATCCATTTTTAGTTTTTAGAAATCTTGGACATTTTATTCCGTGATAATTTAGCCATTCAATTATGGAATAAATGAACAGCAGAACTTCTTTGTCATAATACATTTTTTTTAAGCATTTTATACCATTATTAGTATAGACTTTATAAACAGCACGTGGCTTATCAGAATCTTTAATTTTTATATTTTCAATTTTTGTAATTTCATAAGGATAATAGTTTAGAACATTTTTTATATCTTCGGCAGTATAAGTTGTTGTCTGTTTATTAACAATTTCATATTCCATAATATCACCCCTTTATTTACAGTAAATTATATGATTTAAGTCTAAATAATAGAATAATTATGCTTTTTTACTAAAATAATAAAATTATTAGAATAAAATTAATTATTTGATTAAGAAGGGTATTTCATTTTTTTGTTGTATATTAAATATGAATAGTATAATTTAAAAGTGGTGGTATTTATGAATATAAGAGAGCATTACGAACAATTAGAAGAAAAAATACTTTCACCTCTTGCTACCAAAAGTAAATATACAAAAGGAAGACTTAAGTTTGAAGAAAAATGTAATATTAGAACAGAATTTCAAAGAGATAGAGATAGGATCATTCATTCGAAGGCTTTTAGGAGATTAAAACATAAAACTCAAGTATTTATTGCACCAGAAGGTGATCACTACAGAACAAGACTTACACATACATTGGAAGTTGCTCAAATTGCAAGAACAATTTCTAGAGCTATTGGTTTAAATGAAGATTTGACTGAAGCTATAGCATTAGGACATGACTTAGGACATACACCCTTTGGCCATACAGGTGAAAATGTTCTTAATAAAATAGCAAGTTGTGGTTTTAAACATTATGAACAAAGTTTAAGGGTTGTAGATTTTTTAGAAAAAGGAACAGGGTTAAATTTAACTTATGAGGTCAGAAATGGTATACTATGCCATTCTTCAAATTTAGAAGCTGAGACAAATGAAGGAAAAGTTGTAAAATTAGCTGATAAAATAGCCTATATTAATCATGATATAGATGATGCAATAAGAGCAGGTATTATTACAATAGATGATTTACCTAAGGAATGCATTAAAGTTTTAGGAAAGGGACATTCTGAAAGAATTAATAAAATGATTACAGCTGTTATCGAGCATGCAATAAAATTTGGAGTTGTAGCTTTAGTTGGAGAAATAGGTCAAGCAACATGGGAGCTTAGAGATTTTATGTTTAAAAATGTTTATATAGGATCAAAAGCAAAGCAAGAAGAAGAAAAGGCTATAAAAATGATTCAAGCGTTGTATGAATATTACTATAATAATCCAAATAAAATGCCTACTGAATTTATAAATAGAATCGAAGAATGGGGAAAAGAAAGAGTAGTTTGTGATTTTATAGCTGGTATGACTGATAGATATGCAATAAATGAATTTATTAATATTTATATACCACTATCATGGGGGAAAATATATTAATTTTTTGTTAACGAGAAGGAATATAAGATTAAATGTCGAATAATATTGTATTGTGTCATGTGATGATATGCGTTTAATAACAATTTTAAGAAGGAATTTGATTTAATTTGTAGAAATATTAAGGTGATAAGATGGGAAGAATTCCTGATGAAATAATTTCAAAGGTAATTGAATATAATGACATTGTTGATGTTATTTCTGATTATATTAATTTAAAAAAAGTAGGGAGAAGCTATGTTGGAGTTTGTCCATTTCACAACGACAGAGGCCCGTCCCTAAGTGTTTCTCCAGACAAACAACTTTTTCATTGTTTTGGATGTGGAGCAGCAGGAAATGTAATTGGTTTTATAATGAAAATAAAAAATTTAGAATTTAAAGATGCAGTTTTATATTTAGCTGAACGTGCTGATATTAATATTGATCTTAATGATAAAAAAGATGAAAACACTAAGTATAAAGAAAGATTATATAAAGCAAATTTAGAAGCAGCAAGATTCTTTTATAAAAATTTAAAAGCTTCAAAAGTGGCAGTTAATTATTTATTGTCAAGAGGAATAGATTATAAGATTATTAATAGATTTGGACTAGGTTTTAGTTTAAATGAATGGAATAGTCTACTAAAATATTTAAAAAAATTAGGTTTTAAGGATGAAGAAATAATTTCTGCTGGCTTAGTTATAAATTCTGATAAAGGTATTTATGATAGATTTAGAAATAGGATCATGTTCCCGATATTTGACATAAAAGGTAGAGTGATAGGTTTTGGTGGGCGTGTTATTGATGATTCAAAACCTAAGTATTTAAATACTTCAGAAACATTAATATTTGAAAAAGGAAAAAATTTATATGGTTTGAATTATGTAATAAAAAATAAAAGTGCAAACAGTATTATAATTGTTGAAGGATATATGGATTGTATAAAATTGCACCAACATGGATTGGAAAATGTTGTTGCTTCCTTAGGAACTGCACTGACACTTGAACAAGCAAAATTATTAAAAAGATATGTAAATGATATATATATATGTTACGACTCAGATGCTGCAGGCCAAGCAGCTACATTAAGAGGTTTAGAAATATTAGAATCAGTAGGATTAAATGTTAAGGTTATAAATATTCCTCAGGGGAAGGACCCTGATGAATACGTTAATAATTATGGTATAGAAGAATTCAAAAAATTAATTGACGAAGCTATTTATATAACTGATTATAGAATTTTAAAAGCAAGAGAAGGAAAAAATTTAAAAAATCAATTTGATAAAATTCAGTATGTTAATCAAGTTATAAACATATTATCTAAGTTGAAGGATGATGTTCTGATACATCATTATTCTGAACAATTATCAAACGAAACAGGTATTGCATTATCAGTAATAATTGAAAAAATAAACAAATCAAGAACATTATCAATAGAAAAGAATAATAATCCGAATTTAAGGAATAATATTAAAGGAAATATTTACAATTTAATACCTGCATATAAAAAGGCAGAAGCTTTAATTTTAGCAATTTTACTTTATAATGACAATAGTATTAGTAATATAATATCAAAAATTTCACCAGATGATTTTATTACAGATGTTTATAAAGATTTAGCTAGAGATATTTATTCTAAATTATTAAAAGGTGAATCTATAAATATAAATAAGGACGAGTATATGGCAAAATATCAAAATTCTGAAGATATTTCTGATATTGCACGAGTTTTCGCTTATGATATTAATAGTCTAAATTTAAGTAATTCTGATGATACAATAATAAGCGATGCAATTAAAACAATAAAACGTTACTCTATTGAAGAAAAAATAAACCATCTGAAAAATGAAATTAAAAATTGTGAAAAGGAAAACAATATACAAAAATCCATTGATCTTATGCAACGTTTAGTAGCGCTCCAAAAGGAGTTAGAACATATATAGGCCTTTGAAAGGAGGTTATACATTTGAAAAAAGAAACTAATAAGCAAAACAAACAAGAAAAAAAGGCAGAAACAAATCAAGCAAAGAGCGCTAAAATGTCTGTAGTAAAAGAGCTTATTGAAAGGGGTAAAAAGGCGGGATTTTTAACATATAAAGAAATAATGGAAACTTTAGGTGATATTGACTTATCTACTGATCAAATAGATAAGATCTATGAAATTTTAGAGTCAATGGGTATTGAAGTATTAGAGGATATGGATGATTTTAATCCAGATCAACTTTTAGAGGAAGATTTGGATTTATCAATCCCTGAGGGAATTAGTATTGATGACCCTGTTAGAATGTACTTAAAAGAAATTGGAAAAGTACCATTACTTTCAGCAGAAGAAGAGATAGAATTAGCAAAAAAGATTGAACAAGGGGATCAGGAAGCTAAAAAGAAGCTTGCAGAAGCAAACCTAAGATTGGTTGTAAGTATAGCTAAAAGATATGTAGGAAGAGGTATGCTTTTTCTTGATTTGATACAGGAGGGTAATCTCGGATTATTAAAGGCTGTAGAAAAATTTGACTATAGAAAGGGATATAAATTTTCAACATATGCAACATGGTGGATAAGACAGGCCATAACTAGAGCTATAGCTGATCAAGCAAGAACAATTAGAATACCTGTTCATATGGTTGAAACAATTAATAAATTAATTAGGGTATCTAGACAGTTATTACAGGAATTAGGCCGTGAACCTACTGCTGAAGAAATAGCAAAAGAAATGGATATGGAAGAAGACAAGGTAAGAGAAATTTTAAAAATAGCACAAGAACCAATTTCGCTTGAAACACCAATAGGCGAAGAAGAGGATAGCCATCTAGGTGATTTTATACCAGATGATGATGCTCCAGCACCTGCTGAAGCTGCAGCATATACAATGTTAAGAGAACAATTGATGGATGTTTTAGATACTCTAACTCCAAGAGAAGAAAAAGTGTTAAGATTAAGATTTGGACTTGATGATGGTAGAGCAAGGACACTAGAAGAAGTCGGTAAAGAATTTAAGGTAACAAGAGAAAGAATAAGACAAATTGAAGCAAAGGCTCTAAGGAAATTAAGACATCCAAGTAGAAGCAAAAAATTAAAGGATTATTTAGATTAATAGGCTTACAATTGTAGGCCTTTTATTTTTAAAGGAGTGAAAGAAATGATATTATCAAAAAGATTAGAAGCTGTTTTTGACATGATTGAAAAATGCAATTGTTTAGCTGATATTGGAACAGATCATGGATATATACCAATAAAAGCAATAAGAGAAAATAAGTGCAAAAAAGCTATAGCAAGTGACATAAAGATTGGTCCTATTGAAGTAGCAAAAAAAAATATAAAAAAATATGAGTTATCAAATTTAATTGAAGTTAGATTAGGACCAGGTTTATCAACATTAAAAAATGGAGAGGCAGATGTAATAGTGATTTCAGGTATGGGCGGAAATCTCATATCTGATATTATCAAAAATGATATCCAAATAAGCAAGAATAGCAAATACCTTATTCTTCAACCAGTTCAATACCCAGAAATACTCAGGCAAGAACTTTTTAATTTAAATTTTTTAATTATTGACGAAAATATTATAAAAGAAGATAATAAATATTATCATATAATGAAAGTCTCTTATGGGAACAAAAACGAATACAAAAATCAAGCTGAGTTTTATATTGGACCAGTAAACATAAAAAAACAAAATTCTACTACATTTGAATATATTCAATATAAATTAGACCACTTAAAATTAATATTAAACAATCTAGATAGAAATCTGCATAAAGATAAATATGATAATTTAATAAATTTAATTTCTGATTTTGAAGAGGTGAAAAAATGTCTATTAAAGTAAAAGAGATTACAACATATTTAGAAAATTTATATCCATTAAGCTTAGCTGAAGATTATGATAATGTCGGTTTATTAATTGGCTATGAAGATAAAATAGTAAATAAAATTTTAATAACTCTTGATATAACAACAGATACAGTAAAATATGCTATAGATAACAATATTGATTTAATAATAAGTCATCACCCAATTATATTTAAATCAATAAAAAAGATAGATAAGAAAAATTATATTACGTCAATGATATATGATTTGATAAAAAATGATATAAATGTATATGCATTACATACTAATTATGATATAAATGATAATGGAATGAATGATATATTGGCTACAAAGCTTAACTTAAAGGAAATTTCTGTATTGCTTCAAAATAAAATTGAAAGCTTATATAAATTGATTGTATATGTTCCAGTTGATTATGCTGAGGAAGTAAGCAGTGCTCTTTTTAGAGCTGGTGCAGGCCATATTGGAAATTATGACATGTGTTCATTTAATTTAAGAGGAAAAGGTACCTTTAGACCTCTAGAAGGATCTAATCCTTTTATTGGCAACAAGAATATTATGGAGAGTGTAGATGAAATAAGAATTGAAACTATTGTAAGAGAAAAAGATCTTAAACAAGTTATTAATGCTTTATTAAAAACCCATCCATATGAAGAACCTGCTTATGACATTATTAAGTTAGAAAATAAAATTTATAAAGGAATAGGGAGAATAGGTATTTTAGAAAAAACAGTAAAAGCTAAAGATGTTGCTAACGAATTAAAAGAAAAACTAAATCTAAATTTTGTTGCTATAATTGGAGATACTGAAAGGCAGATAAGAAAAGTTGCAATAGTAGGGGGAGCCGGAGGCGATCTAATCCATATTGCTAAAAATAAAGGTTGTGATTTAATAATTACTGGTGATGTTAAACATCATGTAGCAATAGAAGCATTAGAAGATGATATCGTAGTATTGGATGCAACTCATTTTGGCTTGGAACAAGTTTTTATTGAACATATAAAAACGTTATTGAATAATTCTTTTAATTCATTAGATATTCATACTATCTATACTAAACAACCATATAATTTCATATAAAATATCTTAAAAGTAAATATATTCTTATTTACAATATATATTTTAGATGATATAATCTTTTCGTGTGGTGAAGAATTGAATATTGAGTAAGCTAGATGGTCGCTGCCATGAGTAATCATGGGAGAGGAAAGTCCGAGCTCCATAGGGCAGGGTGCTGGGTAACACCCAGTGGGGGCGACCCTAAGGAAAGTGCAACAGAGATATACCGCCACAATCAATCTGATGATTGATGAGTGCAACAATTGTTGCGTGGTAAGGGTGGAAAGGTGAGGTAAGAGCTCACCAGCACACTGGCGACAGTGTGGCTCTGTAAACCCCACCTGGAGCAAGACCAAATAGGAGGGCTTATGCGCTGGCCCGGCGTGCCCTCGGGTAGTGTCGCTTGAGCCTACTGGCAACAGTAGGCCTAGATAGATGACCATCCACGACAGAACTCGGCTTACAGGCTTACTCAATTACATATAAAAATAAGACCACTGTGCAGACTGCACAGTGGTCTTATTATATCAAATTAACTAAGCTGATTCCCTATTGATTATAAATTTGTTTATAACATGTGCTACACCATCTTCTTGGTTTGTTTTTGTAATGTAGTCTGCTATCTTCTTAACTTCAGGAAAAGCATTCCCCATTGCAACACCTAAACCAGCATATTTTATCATGTGTATGTCGTTTTCAGCATCTCCAACACATATAATTTCTTCCTTTTTTATACCAAGTTTTTTAGCTAATAATTCAACTCCAAAGCCTTTATTAACTTTTTTATTTAAAAATTCAAGGAAAAATGGAGCACTTCTAACTATGGTATATTTATCATAAAGAGACTCAGGTAATTGTTTTATTACTCTATTTAAATTATCTTCCGGATCAACAAACATAATTTTAACTATAGTTGTATTTCTATCAACATCATTAAAATCTATAACTTCTAGAGGAATATCATTCATTGTTGCTTCAAGTATACTATATTCATTTGTTTTAGGCGTTATACAACTCGTAAGTGTTAGTGCATGAATATTAACTTTTAATTCCTTACTTAACTCATACAAATATATTAAATCTTCATATGTCATTGTATTTTTAGTAATAACCCTTCCTGACTTTACTTCTTGAACTAAAGCTCCATTGTATGAAACAACGTATTCATTATCATCAATAAGATCTAATTCTTTTAAATATTTTTCAATACCTTTAGTTGGTCTACCTGTTGCTAATACAACTTTTATACCTTTTTTTCTTGCAAACTTAATTGCTTCTATATTTGCCTCTGAAATTTCTTTTTTTTCATTTAATAAAGTTCCATCCATGTCTAGAGCTATCATTTTATACATACACGTTACCTCCATCTTATTTTGTCAAATTAATTATAGCAATATTTAGATTATGTTTTTATGAATAATTTGTTAAAAAATTATTTTTTATAATCGTATGTGATTAATTTAAATAATGACTGTACTAAAGTTATTTTTATGTTATAATTAATTTAGTTTTTTAGAAAAATAAAAATAAGATGATTGAGGAAAGGTGATAAATTTGAAGATAGTAGATATTTTCAAAGCACTAGCTGACGAAAATAGAATTAAGATAATTAAAATGCTTGCATGCTGTGATATGTGTGTTTGTGATATTTGTGGAAATCTTAATCTAAGCCAACCTGCTGTTTCACACCATTTAAAAATTTTAAGTGATTCTGGTCTTTTAAATACAACTAGAAAAGGTAAATGGATATATTACTCATTAAATAGAGAAACATTTAATTCTTTGCAAAATGAAATAGATATACTTTTAACTAAACCTGCTGAATGTCCTTATAAAAAATATGATTGTGAATGCAGCGGTATATTTTATGATGTAGTTGAATAAGACTGGCAATTGCCAGTCTTAATTTTTTATTTTTAATATTATTAAATACAATGTTTAATTATATATAAATTGCAATTAAATTTTTGTTGAAATACGTAGAAAAAAATAGTAATATTTTTAATAAGGTGGTGTTGGTATGATTGTTGAAAAGAAAATTAAAAAAATAGATGATATTAGTAAATCTGAATTTAAAAATGGTAAATTAATTTATTATTCAGGTGAAGGGAATATAAATGTTAGTTTTAACAGTGATTTATTAGTAAAAGTAAATAATATCGTTATGGATGGGCCATTTAAATTTAATGCAGATGATATATTAGAAGTTGAATTAAATCACAAAATATATAAAAATTTTATAAATCTAAATGTTTCTAGTGACAAATTAATTGCTGAAATTAAATTAAATAAAACAAAACTTAAAAAGTGGTCTATAAAAGATACTAATTTAGATAGTAATATATATATTGATTATTTTTTTACAAATGAAGACCTACAAGATGCTGAAATAACAAAGTTGATTTTTGATATTTTAAATGAAAACAAAGTAATTTATGGTATTCAAATAGATTCAATTAAAAAAATAATTGAAACAGGAGAAGGAATTATAGCACAAGGCAAACCTCCAGTAGATCCAATTGATGATAAAATAGAATACTATTTTGGAAAAAAGGAAATTAATAATATAACTTTAGAAAATGCTGAAAAAGTCGATTATTATAATAACATCAATGAAGTTGATTTTGTAGAAAAGGGTAGTATATTAGCTACATTGCATATAGGTAGAGAAGGAACAATTGGATTTGATATTTATGGAAAACCAGTTCATCCAAGAAAAAGAAAAAAAATTAATATAAAAAATGGTCCTGGATGCAAAATTCTCGATGAAATAAACGCAATAGCTGAAATTTCAGGTATGCCTAAAATTAAAAACAACAGTATTTGTGTTTTCCCTACCTATAAAATAAAAGGTGACATAGATAAAAAAGTTGGAAACATTGAATTTAATGGCACTATATATATTGATGGAAATGTATTAGATGGCATTAAAATTATTAGTGGTAAAGAAATTATAGTAAATGGAAATGTTAATTTATCTGAATTATATGCCAATGCAGATATTACTGTTTCAGGTAATGTTATTGGTTCTAAAGTTATTGTAGGATCAAAAGTAGCAAATATGATTAAGATTGAATCTTATTTGATGTTCGTTAGAGAATTTTTAATGAAGTTAATTCAAATATATAAAGAGGTATCTAATAAAAATGTAATAACTGATAATGATAAAATATCAAAACTGTTAAAAATTATTATAATTTCAAAATTAAAAACTTTAAAAGATAATATCGATAATATGTATATAGATATTATTAATACTCCAAAAACTGATAAAGACTTGTTGCAAAAAGTACAATCTATACATGACAATTTAAATTTAATATCAATTAAAGGCTGTCTGGAGGATGTTTTTGTAACTTTAGACTTAACTTCATCATTAATAGAAAATATTAAAATAGATTTATCACCCTCAGATGTTAAAATTGCATATTGTCAAAATTCAACTATTTTTTCGACAAACAATGTAGAAATTACAGGTGTTGGTTGTTATAATACTAATGTATATGCTGAAAATTGTATAATATTTAAAAATAACAAAAGCGTATTAAGAGGTGGTAAAATCGAAGCAAAAAAAATTATTAAAGCGAGAGAAGTTGGGTCAGCTATAGGAGTTACAACAATATTAAAAACATCAAAAGAGGGTTTAATTGAGGCTGATATAGTATATCAAAATACTATAATAATGTTTGATGAAATTAAATTTAAAATTGATGAACCAGTAAAAAGTTTTAAAGCCTATATGGAAAAAGGTGAACTTAGAGTTGAAAATCTAAAATTATAGGGGTGGTATTAGATGCCTTTTGAAAAAGCAGTTGTATTTAAGCTTAATAATGAAGAATTTGCTATTGACATACAACAGGTTGAAAGAATTTTAGGATATATTGAACCAACAAAAGTTCCAGAATCACCTTATTTCATTAAAGGTATCATTAAGTATCAAAATAATATTCTACCAATAATGGACTTAAATGCCAAGTTTAACAAACAAAACAATGACAGCATAAATTCTAAAATTATAGTAGTAAAACATAATGAAAAATCCATAGGTCTTTTAGTTGATGATGTTCAGGAAGTTATTGATGTAAAAAAAGATGAAATCGAGTCAACACCAGAAGTAATAAGCCAATATTCAAATAAATATATTAACGGTATACTAAAAAAAGAAAATAGAATTATTATGATAATTGATACAGAGAAAATATTAACAAAGGAAGAGTTCTCATCATTGTCTACACTATAAAAATGGAGAGATATAAATGCAAGAAATAAAGGTTGGTATTGGAGATTTAAACGTAACTAAAGCACCAAATAAACTAATTACACTTGGCTTGGGTTCATGTATAGGTATTGCTTTATTAGATACAAAAAATAAAATTGCTGGTCTTTCCCACATTATGCTTCCAGATAGTAAGAGTTTTTCAAATGTTAGCAATCCTTTAAAATATGCAGATACAGCAATTCCAATTTTATTGCAAAAATTATTAGATCTAGGTGCATCGAAATTAAACATAAGAGCAAAAATAGCTGGCGGTGCTAGTATGTTCTCATTCGCTGATAAAAGCAACTTTATGGATGTTGGGGCTAGAAATGCTGAAGCAGTAAGAAAGGTATTAAAAGAGTTAAATATACCTATCACAGCTGAAGATATCGGAGGTAACAAAGGAAGAACAATGATAGTAGACTCTAATACAGGAATTGTTACATTAAAAATAACAGGGGTAGGTATAAAGGAGATGTAATTATGTTTGATAAAATAAAAGTACTAGTCGTAGATGACTCAGCTTTTATGCGAAAAATGATATCCGACATTATAAATAGTCAAAAAGATATGTATGTTATAGATACAGCAAAAGATGGATTTGAAGCTATTGAAAAAGCTATTAAGTTAAATCCAGACATTATAACACTAGATGTTGAAATGCCAAGAAAAAATGGGCTTGAAGCATTGGTAGAGCTTAAAAAAGTATCAAAGGCAGAAGTAATTATGTTAAGCAGCTTAACAAGTGAAGGTTCTAGCATTACAATCGAAGCATTAAGGCTTGGTGCCTTTGATTTTATACAAAAACCTTCGGGTAGTATATCGTTAGATATAAATAAAGTAAAAGATGAGATAACAGAAAAAATACGCTATGCTTATGCCTATAAAAACAAATTAAAAACTAACAATAAAGTAATATCTAATTTTGTTTCAAATAAAAGTAAAGTTAATAGTTTTAATAATAATTTTAATGCTTTACTATTAGGTGCTTCAACAGGCGGCCCAAAGGTTTTATTTGATTTAATTACTAAAC
The DNA here is from genome assembly GCF_000430995.1 of Thermobrachium celere DSM 8682. Classification (GTDB taxonomy): domain Bacteria; phylum Bacillota; class Clostridia; order Clostridiales; family Caloramatoraceae; genus Thermobrachium; species Thermobrachium celere. The sequence continues at coordinate 912,747 of NZ_HF952018.1, read as the reverse complement.
TTCCTAACAATATTGATATACCGATTTTGGTTGTTCAACATATGCCAACTGGATTTACCAAAGCATTTGCCGATAGAATGAACAAATCAAGCAACTTAAGAGTAGTAGAGGCTGAAGATAATCAAAAGATAGAAAATAATGTTGTATATATTGCACCAGGTGGTTATCATATGACCGTCGTTAATGGTGTAATAAAACTTGATTTATCACCTCAAATACATGGAGTTAGACCAGCTGTAGATAAACTTTTTATAAGTGCTGCTAATTACTATAAATCAGGTGTTATCGCATCAATTTTTACTGGCATGGGAAAAGATGGTGCAGAAGGTGTAAAAGAAGTAAAAAAGAATGGTGGCCATGTAATTGCTCAAGATGAATCTACATCAGTCGTTTTTGGAATGCCAAAAGCAGCTATACAAACAGGTTGTGTTGATATAATTTTACCAGAAGATGAAATACTAAATTACATTTTAAAACTATTAAAGAGGGCGTGACTTTATGGATTTTGATAAAATTGAAAAGTTTGTTGCTAAAGAATATGGAATAAATTTATCTGCCTATAAATCTAAACAATTAATTAGGAGAATTGAAAATTTCATGCAACGTGTAGGTGCCAAAAACGAAATAGAGTTTATTAATATTCTATCTATGGATAAAAATATAAGCAAAAAGTTTTTGGACCATTTAACAATCAATGTCTCAGAATTTTTTAGAAATAAAGATTTATTCCTAGATCTTGAAAGAAAAATAAAAGAACATTTAAATCCTGAAAAAAACACTCTAAAAATATGGAGTGCAGCTTGCTCTATAGGCGCTGAACCATATACTCTTGCTATTATATTAGATAAAATTACACCAAATAAAAAACATAATATATTGGCCACTGATATAGATCAAACCGTGCTAGAGCAAGCAAAACAAGGTATTTATAATAAAAATGAAGTTAAAAACGTTGATGATGATCTATTAAAGAAATACTTTATACAAGTTCAAGACAAGTATCAAATAATTGATGAGATTAAAAAACGTGTTATATTTAAAAAACATGACTTAATTATGGATAGCTATGAAACAGGGTTTGATTTAATAGTTTGTAGGAACGTTGTAATATACTTTACTCAAGAGACGAAAAATGAAATATATAGAAAATTTTATACATCACTAAAACCAGGTGGTTTGCTATTTGTTGGAGCTACTGAAAGCATATATAATTATCGCGAATTAGGATTTGAAAAAGCTTCAACTTTTATATATAGAAAACCGGGAGGTAATTGATATGGATATGTCCCAATATCTCGATATATTTTTAGAAGAATCAACTGAGAATTTACAAACACTTAATGAAAATATTTTAGAATTAGAAAAGGATCCTGATAATAAAGAAATAATAAATTCAATATTTAGAGTAGCTCATACATTAAAGGGTATGGCAGGAAGCATGGGATTTAATGACATAGCAGATCTTACTCATAAAATGGAAAATGTTCTTGATAAATTTAGAAATGATATTTTAAAGGTTGATTCAAATATAATAACTGTTTTATTTAAATGTTTAGATACATTAGAATTAATGATAAATAACATAAGAGAAGATAATAACAATACAGTAGATATTAAGGAAATTATGGATTTATTAGAAAATATAAATAATGAGCAAACTAAAAATACTAAATCAGATAATTCAATTGATTTTTCTTTAAATATCTACGATGAAAATATAATAAAACAAGCAAAAGAGAAAAACTATAATGTTTATATAGCTGAAGTTATTTTAGCTGATGATTGTCTTTTAAAATCTGCAAGAGCGTTTTTAGTTTATAAGACAATAGAAGATATTGGAGAAATTTTAAAGACTGTTCCATCAGTTGAAGAACTAGAACAAGAAAACTTTAATGATAGATTTTATATTATGTTTTTAACACAAAAAAATGAGGAAGAAATTAAAAAGTTAATTTTAAATGTTTCAGAGATAAAAGAAGTAAATATTGATATTCCAAAGGGATCTGACCTAAAAATCAATGTTAAAGAAAAAGATGAGAAAATACAAATAAATAAAGAAGTTCAAGATAATAAAACTAAAAAAGATACTGAAATTACGCCAATTAACAAAAAAGAAGAAGATAAAGATAAAAATAAAAAAGCTCATCAATCTGTTCGTGTTGATCTTGAAAGACTAGATAAATTTATGAATTTAGTTGGTGAATTAGTAATTCATAGAACTAGATTAGAACAATTAAGTATGAATTACAAATTAACAGACTTACATGAAACACTAGAACAAGTGGGAAGAATAACATCTGATCTACAGGACTTAGTAATGAAAGTAAGAATGCTTCCTATTGAAAGAGTATTTAATCGTTTCCCAAGAATGATACGTGATTTATCACAAGAACTTGGTAAAGATATTGAATTAATAATTCAGGGTGAAGATACAGAACTTGATAGAACAGTAATAGATGAAATAGGAGAACCATTAGTGCACTTAATAAGAAATGCAGCTGATCATGGAATAGAACCAACAGAGGAAAGAATAAAACTCGGTAAGCCATCAAAAGGAACAATTAAATTGATTGCTTATCAAGAAGGAAATAAAGCTGTTATAAGAATTGAAGATGATGGTAGAGGTCTTGACATTGAAAAAATAAAAAGAAAAGCTGAAAGTATAGGTATTAATACAGAAGGTATGTCAGAAAGCGACATTAAAAACTTAATTTTCATGCAAGGATTTAGCACCAGTGATAAAATAACTGATATTTCTGGCCGTGGCGTTGGAATGGATGTTGTCAAGACTAAAATTGCCAACTTAGGTGGTACAGTAGAAGTAATAAGTGAAAAAGGAAAAGGTACATCATTTATTATACGACTTCCTTTAACTCTATCTATAATACAAGCTCTATTAGTAAAAGTATCTGGAGAAACTTTTGCAATATCTTTAGGTTTTATTGATAGAGTAATAAATATTAATGTTAATGAAATTAAATTAACTAATAACAAAGAAGTAATATTATATAGAGACAAGATTATACCAATTATAAGACTTTCACAAAAATTAAATTTAGAAGAAACTTATTCAGAAAATAAATATATTGTAATTGTTAAAGCTGGAGAAAAAACTGTAGGACTTTTAGTAGATGAACTTTTAGGTCAACAAGAAATTGTAATTAAACCTATTGGTAAACTTCTTCAAAATCTAAAAGAATATGTTGGGGCTACAATTTTAGGTGATGGATTAGTAACCCTAATTCTTGATGTAGCGGCTATAGTATAAAGTAGGTGAGGATATGGAGCTAAATCTAAATGAACTACAAATAGATGCTTTGAAGGAGATTGGAAATATAGGTGCAGGTAATGCAGCAACAGCATTATCACAATTAATAAATAAAAAAGTTGATATGTCAGTTCCTCAACTTGACATATTAGAATTTAGCGATATGATTAAAAGAGTTGGAAATGAAGATGATGAAGTTGTTGCTGTTCTACTAAAAGTTTTTGGTGATATACAAGGCAATATTTTGTTTTTAGTAAAAAATGAAGAAGCTCAAAAGTTTTTTGATACTTTAATGTTTGGTTTTTCTAATATTAATGAAGAAATGTTTTATTCAATGTTCCAAGAAATTGGTAATATATTAGGTAATTCTTATTTAAATGCTGTATCACAAATAACTAATCTATCTTTACTTCTGTTCCATCAGTAGCATATGATATGTTGGCAGCAGTTATGACAACCACTTTCATTGACGCAGAACAGTATAGTGATCTAATTTTAGCTATTGATACAAAATTTATAATAGATAATAATGAAATAGCAGGTAACTTCTTTTTTATACCAAAACCAGGTACATTCAATTTTATTTTGAAAAAACTAGGTTTATGTTAGTAAGGGAGGAATAAAAATGGCAAGAGTGTTAATAGTTGATGATGCTGCTTTTATGAGAATGATGTTAAAGGATATTTTAACAAAGAATGGTTATGAAGTTATAGGTGAAGCTCCAAATGGTGCAAAGGCAGTAGAAATATACAAAGCTGAAAGACCTGATGTTGTAACAATGGATATTACAATGCCAGAAATGGATGGTATTCAAGCAGTTAAAGAAATAAAGGCATTCGATCCTAATGCAAAAATCATAATGTGTTCAGCAATGGGGCAACAAGCTATGGTTATGGAAGCAATAAAATCTGGTGCAAGAGATTTTATTGTAAAACCTTTACAACCAGAAAGAGTTTTAGAAGCATTAAAGAAGGTGCTCGGATAGGAGTTGATTATAATGCAAGTTGTTATATTTAACATAGGGAAAGAAAAATATGCCCTTGAAACAAGAATAGTTCATGGCATTGAAAAAATGATGAATATAACAAAAGTGCCAACAGCACCATATTACGTTAGTGGACTTGCAAATCTTAGAGGAAATATAATTTCTGTAATTGATTTAAAAAAATATTTAAATATAATATCCAATAATCAATGTGAAAATATTATTATTGTAGAAGTTAAAGATGAAAAAATTGGACTTATGGTTGACAGTGTTCAAGAGGTTGTTGATGTTGAAGATGAAATTATAGAAAAGATAAATAATGATAATAATCTAATTAAAGGAGTTATCAATTTTAAAGAATATATAGTTACACTAATAGATGGTGAAAATCTATTAAAGTAATAGGAGGGATAAGATGGGAGAAATATTATCTCAAAGTGAAATAGATGCCCTCCTGTCTGCCTTAAGTTCAGGTGAATTGAGTCTAGAAGAAAAGCCAGAAGAAACAAAACAAAAAGTTAAAAAGTATGATTTTAAAAGGCCAAACAAATTTTCAAAAGAACATGTTAAAACCTTAGAGATGGTTCATGAAAATTTTGCTAGAATTGCATCAAACTATTTAACAGCAAATTTAAGAACCTCTGTTCAAATTAAAGTTATATCAACAGAACAATTAACATACGAAGAATTTATACATTCTATACCTAACCCGACAATTTTAGTAACATATTTTTTAGAACCATTTAATGGTATATTTTTATTTGAAACTGGACCACAATTTGTTTTCCAAGTTATAGACATTTTATTTGGTGGTGAAGGTAAAGAATTAATAAAGGTTCGAGAATTTACGGAAATAGAAAAAAATATTATAAAGAAAATTAACATTAAACTAATTGAAAGTTTAAAACTTGCATGGGAAGATGTAATAGACGTAGAACCTAGATTTGATTCACTAGAAACAAATCCAGTTTTAAATCAATTTCTAGCGCCTAATGAACCTGTTGAACTTATAACCATGCAAGTACAAATTAATAATAATCAAAGTTTCATAAATATGTGTATTCCTTATATTTCAGTTGAAAAATATATTGATAGATTAATAATTCAATACAGAACAAACTTAAAAACAGAGCTAGACAGTTCAACAACAAAAAAACTAGAAAAAAATATAATGAATGTTGAAGTAAATACTCATGTAGAATTAGGCAAATCACTTATAACTGTTAAAGATTTTCTAAATTTAAATGTTGGTGATTGTATAAAATTGAATACAAAAATATCTGATTCATTAAATTATTACATTGAAAATAAACTACACTATAAAGTTTATCCTGGATCTATTGGTAAAAAATTAGGAATTCAAATATCAAATATTTTAGATAAGGATGTGGAAGATGATGAATGATGGTTTACTTTCACAAGAAGAAATAGATGCTTTATTAAATGGTGCTTTTGTTCAGCCTTCCTTATCAGAAACTGATAAGGATTTACTAGGCGAAGTTGGAAATATTTCAATGGGGTCGGCCTCAACTGCTTTATCTACAATAATTAATAGAATGGTAAATATAACAACACCAAAAGTTAGCCTAACAACTCTAAGTGAAATGAAAAAAGAATTTGATGTTCCAATAATTTCAGTTGAAGTAGAATATATAGAAGGATTAATTGGTGCAAATTTATTGCTTATTAAAATTACTGATGCAATTGTTATTGCTGACTTAATGATGGGTGGCGATGGTACAAGAAAGGCTGATTCACTATCAGATATTGAAATTAGTGCTGTTTCTGAAGCTATGAACCAGATGATAGGTTCAGCTGCTACGTCCCTTTCACAAATGTTAAATATGCCAATAAACATTTCACCTCCATATGCATCAGTTTGGGACGAAAAAAATAATAAGCTTTCAGAAAAAATTTCTGAAAATGAAGAAATTGTAAAAATAGCATTCAGATTAACTATTGATGCTCTAGTTGATAGTGAAATAATGCTCCTTTTACCATTGCCAACAGCAAAAATGATTATAAATAAACTAACTGGCATAGAAGAAACACAAACTCAACAATATTCAAAAGTAACAAATGATAGCATTGACATCTTCAATGCTGATGAAGTATCATTAAATAATATAGAACCTGAAGTTAATTATTTTAATACTATGCAAACAAATATACAAACAAATAATCAGATATATAATGTACAAAAAGCTGAGTTTGCTCCATTAACTCCTATAGCAAGTAATGAAATGAAAAATATTGATTTAATTTTAGACGTACCACTAGAAATTTCAGTTGTATTAGGAAGAACTAAAAAAACAATTAAAGAAATTTTAGAGCTATCAGTAGGTTCTCTAGTTGAACTAGATAAATTAACTGAGGAACCAGTTGAGATATTAGTAAACGGAAAAAAAGTAGCATTAGGTGAAGTTGTTGTAATAGATGAAAATTTTGGAGTAAGAATAACAAGTATAATAAGTAGTGATGAAAGAGTAAAAAGTCTGCAGGAAAAATAATTCTGCAGACTTTTTACTCTAAAGTTTTTTCTATTTTAAACGATAAAACAAGTGAGGTGGTTTATATGAAAATTAGCTTAAATACAAATAAAGTTATTAATATATATAAAAATAACAATAAGTATAATTCTATAGAAAATAAGAAAAACAAAAAAGACACAATTGAAATATCAAATACAAGCAAAGAACTGGCTAAATATATAAATGCAGTAAAAGATTATGATATTTACAATGAAAAGATTGAAAAATTACAAAAGTTAATTAAGGATAATAAATATTTTATAGATTCTGAAGAAATTGCAAAATCGATTATAAATGAATTAAAGGAACGTGAAAACATATGATTAAAGAAATTATTATTCAACAAATCAATATGTTAAATGAAGTAAATAAATTATTAGATATTGAAATTGATGTTTTAAAAAAAGATGAGGCTTCAAAGTTAGTTAATATCGTTGAAGAAAAAAAGAAATTGATGTTAGAACTTTCAAAACTTGAAAAAAAGAGAAGAGAATTATGTAGTGACAAAGGCTCTGATGAATTAATAAGTGAAGGTCTAATAAGTGCTGATTTAATTGATCAATTAAAAGCTATAACTTATGAAGTTAAAGAAAAAAATGAGCTTTGTTTGTTATTAACAAAACAATCTCTTGGATATATAAAAATGTTCAACAATATGTTAAGTCAAGGGAATAGGGTTGTAACTTATAAAGATACAGGAAAATTAAATGAAAATGTAAATAGTATTTTTACAACTAAAATTTAGGAGGAATTAGAATGAGTGGTCTTTTTAATACATTTAATATTGTAAAAAGGGGGATGCAAGCACAACAAACTGCTCTACATGTTATTTCTCATAATGTTGCAAATGCAAATACTGAAGGTTATTCAGTACAAAGGGCTAATTTAAAAACCTCTCAACCATTTGGTATGCCTTCTTTAACAACAGCAGCAGAACCAGGGCAATTAGGTACAGGTGTTTTAGTTGACAGCATAACAAGATCAAGAGATGAATTTCTTGATTTTTATATTAGAAAGGAAACTAGTACACTAGAAAATTATAAAGTTAGAGAACAATTTCTTTCAACTATAGAAACAATTTTTACAGAACCATCCAATACAGGAATTGCTACATTATTAACGAATTTTTGGGATGCATGGCAGGGGTTAGCTTCAAACCCTGAAAGTCAAGCTCAAAGAGAACTTGTAAGAAGCAATGCAGAAGCATTATGTAATGGTATATCCCACAACTATAAACAACTCGAAGATCTTGAAGTAAATATTGCTGATCTTATACAAAATCAAATATTTGAAGTTTCAAGCATTCTTAAACAAATATCCGATTTGAACCAGCAGATTAAGGCTGTAACTATCGGTGGTAAAAATCCTAATGACTTAATGGATAAAAGAGATCTTTTACTAGACAAGCTTTCAGAAAGATTTGCAATAGAAATTGAAAAGACAGATTATAATGGAATAAAAATCTATGCTAAAGACATATCAAATCAGGTTCCAGGTGTACTATTAGTTTCAGATAGCAGCATAGTTAACAATTTTTATTATGTAAATGATATTTCATTTGAATTATCTGATAAAATAATTAATAAAAATAACTTTCCAGCTACAATTAATAGAGACAGTTTACCATTAGAAGCTAAAATAAAAGGTTATATAAATGGTGATATAAACAAAGAATTTGAACTAACAGTTAGTATAAATGATATAGAAGAATTAAAGAAATATTTTAATATAGAACAGAATGGCGAAAATATAAAAATATTAAATATAATGCCTCATATACTAATTGGAGATAATATAGAAAATAGTAGTCCAATAAATTTCTCAAATGGAAGTCTAAAAGGATTAGAGAGTTTATCGTTTGAAATAAATGATTATAAAAAACAACTAAATAATTTAGCTAGAGGTTTAGCTATTTCTGTTAATACAATACATTCTGGTAATACTAATAATACTAATAATACTAGTAGTAATGGTATTAATTTCTTTAATCCTGAAGTAGAAAATAGTGATATTGCAGCAAAAATTATATCCATCGATCAAAAAATAAAAGAAAATTTAAATAACATCTCTGCAAATAAACAAGGTACATTTATAGGAAATGGTGAAAGAGCATTATTAATAGGTCAACTTAGAAATACACGCTTTAATCTTTTAGGGTTACAAAGTAGAGAGGATTTTATAAGTAGTGTTAAACTTAATTTTGATGAAATGAAAATGACAAGCAATAACTCTGGAACTACAATTGACAATTATTTTAAAGCAACAATATCTCAACTTGGTGTTTCTAATCAAGAAGCAAAAAGAATGGTAAAAAATCAAGAAAATCTAGTTGATCAACTTGTGATAAGAAGAGAATCAGTATCAGGAGTATCACTAGATGAAGAAATGACAAATATGCTTCAATTCCAAAGAGCCTATGAAGCAAATGCAAAAATGATAAGTGTTATAGACGAACTTTTAGATTTAGTTGTTAATGGCTTAATTAGAAGGTAGGTGATTAAATGAGAATTACAAATAAAGTTTTATCAAGAAACTTTCTAGGTAATTTAAAAGTAAATCTTGAAGAAATGCAAAAGTACCAAAACCAACTTTCATCTGGTCATGAAGTTCAAAGACCTTCTGATGATCCATTTAGAGTAGCGCGTACAATGGAACTTAAGTCCTCTATCGCAGCAAACGAAAGATATAAAAAAAATATAGAAGAAGGAATTGGTTGGCTTGATACAGTAGATGCAGCTTTATCTCAAATAAGTGAAGTTATGCAAATTGTAAGGGAGAAAACCATTGCTGGAGGGAATGGGGCATATTCAGAAACTGAACGTTATGCTATTGCAAAACATTTAGAACAGTTAAATGAACAAATAATGCAAATAGGAAACACATCATATGATGGAAGATATATATTTGGTGGAGATAAAACAACTGAGCCACCGTTTATAAAAGATAATAATAAAATAAAGTACAATGGCTCCGACAATGGTTTAATAAAAGAAATGTCATTTGGTGTTACCATGGATATAGGTATAAAAGGGAAAGATTTTGAAAATATATTTTCAATCATAGATAATATTGTAAACAGATTAAACAACAACGAATCTTCTGCAGATGAGTTAAAAAATTTAGATAGTGCATTTGATAATCTCTTAAGAATACGTGCAGAGGTTGGTGCAAAACAAAAAAGGTTAGAGGATATGCTTCAAAAAAATGAACAGGAAACCTTTAATATGACACAACTACTTGCAAAAACTTATGATATAGATGTGGCACAAAAAGTAATGGAATACAAAGTGATGGAGAGTATTTATCAAGCCTCACTTCAAACAGGTGCAAAAATACTACAACCAAGTTTATTAGACTTTTTAAGGTAGGAGATAGATATGCAAATTTCAACTAAATTTTTTGGAGATATTATAATTCAAGAAGAAAATATTATATACTTCAACGAAGGTATACCTGGATTAGATGAATATAAAAGGTTTGTTATACTTGACATAGAAGATACTAATTTAAAATGTCTGCAGAGTATTGATGAAAGAGAAATAGCATTTTTAATTATAAATCCTTGGGATTATTTCAAAGATTATGAGATAGAACTAACAGATGAGGAAGTTAATTATTTAGGAATAAAAGATTACAAAGATGTTATTGTTTATAACGTAGTTACAGTAAGAAAAGATAAAATTACAGTCAACCTACTAGCACCAATAGTTATTAATATTAATAATATGAATGCAAAACAAATAATTTTAAATGAAAAGAAATATAACATAAGGCAGGAGATACCATGCTTATTTTAACAAGAAAACAGGGTGAAAAAATAAAGATTGGAGAAAATATTGAAATTACAATACTAGATATATCCCAAGGTAATATAAAAATAGGAATAGAAGCACCAAAAAATATAAAAGTTATTAGATCAGAATTACTAGATGAGGTAAAGAATCAAAATATAATTTCTATTGAGAATATAGAGATGCTTATAGGTAAAATTAAAAAGGGGGGATAATATGCCAAGTACCCTAAGAATTACAGGACTTGCAACTGGTTTAGACGTAGATAATATGGTTAAACAGCTTATGCAGGCTGAAAAAACAAAAGTTAATAAGGTAAAACAAGACAGACAAATAATACAATGGAGACAAGATTTATATAGAGAAATAATAAACGATTTAAATACATTTAAGAGAACATACTTTGATATTTTAAGCCCTGAAAAGTATATATTATCTTCAAATAGTCTATCACCTTATAGTGTAAATATGTCATCAGCTACATCAGCTGTAAAAATTGCAGCTACGTCAAATGCAAGAGTAGGTCAATACGAGATAAAAGATATAACTTTAGCACAGACAGCTAAGGCACAATCTAAAGATATAGATAATATTAACAGTACAGTAAATTCTAATGGATCTTTCACAATTGAATACAATAATGGTAGCACTATCACAATAAATTATAATGAAAATACAACATATAAAGATATTATTAACACAATTAATGCTGAATCTAAGGGACAATTAAAAGCATATTATAGTGAAATTACAAAGAAAATTACTATTGAAACTGTAAAAACAGGATATGATGCAAATATAAAAATAACTGGAGAAAGTAATATATTAGGTATTAATAATGGATATGAAAACAATGGAGTAGATGCTAGTTTTTATATTAAAGTTCCTGGAGCTCAAGATTATACTTCAGTAACAAAATCAAACAACACTTTTACAATAGATGGATTAACATTTACATTAAATGAATCAGTAACTGACACTATTAAATTTTCAATAGGAGTAGATTCAAAACCTGTCACAGATAAAATAAAAGAATTTGTAGAAAAGTATAATGAACTAATTGATAAAATCAATAAAAAACTTTCCGAAAAAAGAGCTTACTCATATAAACCCCTAACAGATGATCAAAAAAAGGAAATGAAGGAAGATGAAATTAAGAAGTGGGAAGATAAAGCAAAAGAAGGGCTTCTAAAAGGTGACAGTATTTTACAAAATTTAGTTTATAACTTAAGGCAAGCTTTTTTTGAACCAGTTAAAGATGTAGGTATAACTTTACAAGAAATAGGCTTATCAACCTCTAGTGATTATACTCAAAAAGGAAAAATATTTATTGATGAATCAAAATTAAAAAATGCACTTGAAAATAGGCCTCAAGATGTGTTAAACCTGCTAACAAAATCTTCTTCAATATCATATGATCCAAATAAAACATATACAGCAAGAAGTGATAGAAATAGTGAGTTAGGTATTTTCCAAAGAATAAAGGATATCTTAGAGGATAATATAAGAACTACTAGAAATTCCTCAGGTAAAAAAGGTCTACTACTTGAAAAGGCGGGTTTAAAGGGTGACTATAGTGAATTTAATAATCTTTTATATAAAGAATTACAACAGAAAGACAGACTTATAGATGAACTTAATAAAAAATTATTTGACAAAGAAAATAAATATTATCAGCAATTTGCAAAACTTGAAAAGGCAATGCAAAAATATAATGATCAAGCTACATGGCTATCATCTCAGCTAGGAGCGATGTTTAAATGATAAATTTATATAACCTTTTAAACATTTATAAAGAACTATCTATAGATATAATTAATGCAATAAATAATGAAGATGTAGACCTATTAGATGAACTTTTAGATAAAAGACAACTAATTATAAATGAAATTGAAAACATCGAAGATAAAAGTCAAATTAAAAATATTATAAGTGAATTAAACATATTAAAAATTGATGAAAAAATAAACAATGCAATTATTGAATTAAAACAAAAAATAAAAGAAAACATTAAAAAGGTTAAAGAGCAAAGAAGTGTTAATAATAGATATAAAATTAATGAGCCTATAGATTCTGTTTATGTTCATATAAAATATTAAGTAAAAGGAGGTCGCACCTCCTTTTTTAAATGTAATTTTAATTTTAAATAATACTAAAGTTTGCAAATTGGAAAACGATAATATAAATAAATAATACTTCTGAGGGTGGGAATAAAAATGGAAAGCCTAAAAATTATAAATAATCAATTAAATCTAGAATTATACAGAACCAAAAATGTTGGTAATCCTGAATTAGAAATTAGTTTGCCCATTAAAAATAACCAACCAGAAAATTTAAATAAAAATCAACTCGTTGATGCAGTTGAAAAAGCTAATAAAATATTTAGTGAGAGTACACATCTTAAATTTGAAATACACGAAAAAACTAATGATGTAATTGTGAAAATAGTAAATGACGATACAGGTGAGGTAATAAAAGAAATACCACCAAAAAAAATACTAGATATGGTTGCTAAAATGTGTGAGTTAGCTGGGGTTATTGTTGATGAAAAAAGATAGGGGGAAGGCTATATGCCAATAAACCCAATAACATTAGATAAAATTGACTATCATACTATAAAGCAAATACAAACAAAAATAATAGATAGAATAGTACATGAAACAGCACAAGTTGAAATAAATAGAGATTATAATAAAAAGAATTTTAATTCTTCAAAACAGGAAAGGGCAATAGAGGAATTTGCTAAATACCTATTAAAATTCAACCTTAAATTAAACGCAGAAATTAAAAATAAAAAAATAAAAGTTAAAATTTTAAATGATAAAGGAAATGTTTTAATTGAAACATATGTAGATGATCTGGATTTTATTTTTAAAAATATACAATATGAAACTGGAAATTTGATTGATATAAGGGGGTAAAAGCATTGTATAGCTCATCAGCTTTAAATATATACCAACAAAACAGTGTAAATACAGCATCAAAAGAAAAACTATTATTAATGCTTTATGATGGTTTAGTAAAATTTATAAGACAAGCAATTACATCATTAGAGGAGAAAGATTTACAAAAAGCACATACAAACTTAATAAAGGCACAGAACATTATTTTAGAATTCATGTCTACACTTAATATGGAAGTTGGAGGAGAAATAGCAAAAAGCCTAATGGCACTCTATGATTATATGTACAGAAGATTAGTTGAAGCAAATATAAAAAAAGATGCAAAAATAGCAGAAGAAATACTTGGATTTGCAGAAGAATTAAAGGAGACTTTTGAAGAAGCATATAAAAGAATAAAGAAATAAAATATTGTAAAAAAATAGGTCCTATTGTAAAATAGGACCTATTTTTGTTGTAATTTTTACTTTTCAAATGAAAAAAAATATTATAAAATTAGTTTGTAGAATTTAATATGTTTTTTAATTTTATTTTATATTATTTTAAATTGATAAATTTATGTTTTTTTCTTTTTAAATTAACGTAAATTATGTTGACTAATGATGAATTATGTAATAAATTGTTATATATAAGAGTAAAAACTCAAAAAAGGAGTGTAAATATGGCAAATAGCATAGACAATATATCCTATATTCTAATAAAAAAATCTTTAGATGCATCTTCTGAAAGGGCAAGAGCGATCGCTCATAACATTTCAAACGTAAACACCCCAGGCTATAAAGCAAATAGAGTTATTTTCGAAGAAAAGGTCAAGGGTATATTAGAAAATAGCTCCATATTTTTAAAAACAACAAACAAAAATCACATAGGTGATAGTAACAATTTAAAAAATTTAACCCATACAATAAAAAAAGATAATTCTAAATCAATGCGACTTGACGGAAATAATGTAGATATAGATCTAGAAATGGCAAATTTGGCAGCAAACCAAATATTATATAATGCACTTATAAGTCAAGCAAATACTAGAATTGCAATGAGAAGAAGTGTAATAAATGCTAAATAAGGGGTGAAAATATGAATAACATTTTTAGCGGAATGAGAATAAGTGCTAGTGGTTTATCAGCAGAAAGAATTAGAATGGATATAATCTCCAATAATATAGCTAATATTGAAACTACAAGAACTGAAAATGGTGGTCCATATAAAAGAAAAATAGTTACATTCAAAGAAAATTTAAATTCTTCTATTAACAAACTAAACTCAAAATATAATGGCGTAAAAGTGGACAAGATAACAGAAGACAATTCACCGTTTAAAAAGGTATATAATCCATCTCATCCTGATGCAGATAAAGATGGATATGTAATGATGCCCAATGTAAATATTTTGAATGAAATGGTGGATTTAATAACTGCAACACGTGCTTTCGAAGCAAATGTAACAGCCTTTAATTCACAAAAACAAATGGCACTTAAGGCATTAGAGATTGGAAGGTAGGTGTTATAAATGCCAAATATTAATAACATCAATTTTTTGACTACTAACAATATTTCAAATACACAATTAATTGAAAAACAAAATAATATCGATTTTTCAAAGATAGTAAAAGAAAAAATTGATCAGTTAAATGAAAAACAAGTCGAGGCTGAGAATAAAACAATTGAACTTATAAAAGGTGACGCTAAAGATATACATGAAGTCATGCTTTCTGTAGAAGAAGCAAGGCTTTCATTAGAACTAGCAATTCAAATAAGAAATAAATTAGTAGAGGCTTTCCAAGAGCTAAATAGAATGCAGTTATAGTTATTATAAAGGAGTGCTTCAAAAATGAATAAACTACTTAATATTTTTAAAAGTGTAGGTGATAAATGGGGTAATTTATCAAAATCTAAAAAAGTATCTATCATTGTACTTTTAACAGGAATTATTCTTTCAAGTATAATTATAGGAATATATTTAAACAGAGTTGAATATGACGTTCTTTTTTCAAATTTAGAACCTCAAGATTCAGCTAAAATAATTGAAAAACTTAAAGAAGATAAAATTCAATATAAAATAGATGGGAATTCAATATTAGTACCTAAAGATAAAGTAGAAGAAATAAGACTATCTATTTTTTCAGATACTAACTTGCCATCTTCTATAAAAGGTTTTGAATTATTTGACAACAACAAGTTTGGTGTTACGGATACTGAAGCCAAAATAATGTATCAAAGAGCCTTGGAGGGAGAACTTGCAAGAACAATACAAGGTTTTGAAGAGATTGAAAAAGCTAGAGTACATTTAGTTCTCCCAGAAGAATCAGTATTTACAAGAGATGAAGAAAAGGCTAGAGCATCAGTTACAATTAAATTGAAAGGAAATACTAAATTAACACAAGAACAAGTAAAAGCAATTATATCTTTAGTATCATCAAGCGTTAAAAATCTTCCAAAAGAAAACGTAGAAGTGGTAGACAATAATATGAATTTATTAAGTGAAAATATATTCGAATCAGAACAAAATGGAATTTTAACATCAAACAAACAACATGAGTTCAAAAAACAATTTGAAATGGACCTTCAAAACGATGTAAAAAATATGCTTGAAAAAGTTTTTGGAAAAGATAAAGTCACAGTTAAAATTAATGCAGACCTTGATTTTGATTCAAGACAAATAACTACTTTAAAATATGATAAAGATTCCATAATAAGAAGCCAGCAAAAAATTAAAGAAACATCAAATGACACTAATTCTCAGGGAAGTGGATCAAGCCCAATTGATAATAATATGTCAAATACTATACAAGGTAATAATCAATCTTCAACATCAAGCAGAGAAGAAGAAATTACTAATTATGAAATAGGCCAAACAGAAGAAAAAATAATTAAAGCTCCTGGTGAAATAAAGAGGCTTTCGGTTTCAGTTGTTATAGACGGCAATTTAAATGAATTAGAAAAGCAATCAATTAAAAATATTGTTGTAGCAGCTACTGGTCTTTCAGAAGAAAGAGGAGATGTAATAAATATTGAATCCATTACCTTCAATGATGAATTTAAGAAAAAAATTCAAGCTGATCTTGAAGAAATGAAAAAGCAAGAAGAATTAATTAAAAAGAGAAAAATGTATATTATGATTGGAGAAGCAGTAGCAGGACTTATTGTATTATTTATTATCTATTTAGCACTAAGAAAGAAACGTAAAATTGAAGATCTACAAATTGAACAACAAAATAATATAGATGTTTTAATTGGTGATGTATTACAAAAACAGCCAATAGCCTATGAACCTGTTTTAGAAGATATGGAACAAAATATGAACCTAGAAAAAGAAATCAGAAACTACGCATCAACAAAGCCAGAGCAAGTTGTAGAGCTTATTAAAACATGGCTTGCTGAGGATGAGAGGTGATAATTATGGCAAGAGATAAGGATAGATTAACAGGTGTTCAGAAAGCTGCCATATTATTTATCACTTTAGGTCCTGATGCTTCAGCTCCAATATTAAAGAAATTGCCTGAAAATGATATACAAAAGATAACCTTTGAAATAGCTAATATGCAAAAAATAAAAAAAGAAATTAGGGAGGAAGTATTACAAGAATTTGTTAATCTTAATAAAGCTAAAGACTATATTTTAGAAGGTGGATTTGATTATGCAAAAAATCTTTTAAGTAAAGCCCTAGGTGCACAAAAAGCAATGGAGATAATAGAAAAGGTATCTGAAATAACTCAACAGTATAGACCTTTTTCAATTGCACGTAAAGCCGATGCGCAACAATTATTGAATGTAATTATAAATGAACATCCACAAACCATTGCATTAATTTTATGTTATCTTCAACCAGAAAAAGCTGCACAAATCTTATCAGGGCTTCCTGAAGACTTGCAATCAGATGTAGCTAAAAGAATCGCGACAATGAGTAATACTTCCCCTATTGTTATAGAAGAAGTTGAAGAAATATTGGAGAAAAAATTATCTAATGTTGTAAGATCAGATTTAGCAACAATAGGTGGCGTTCAAACACTTGTTGATATACTAAATAACGTCGATAGAACAACAGAAAAATCAATCTTAGAGGAACTTGATAGACATCAACCAGAACTTGCTGAAAAAATAAGAGATAGCATGTTTGTATTTGAAGATATAATTTCTCTTGATAACGCATCTATTCAAAGAATATTAAGAGAAGTTGACATGAAGGTACTAGCATTAGCTCTAAAGGGTTGTTCAGAAGAAGTAGCAAATATTATATATAGCAATATGTCAAAACGTGCTGCACAAACATTAAAAGAAGATCTAGAATTTATGGGTCCAGTTAGATTAGTTGATGTTGAAAAAGCTCAACAACAAATTGTATCAATTATTAGAAGATTAGATGAAGCTGGAGAAATTGTAATGTCAAGGGGTGGTGATGATGCAATTATCGTATAACGTTATAAAGCAAACTAATATAAATGATAAAATATTAGTTTCACCACCTACATTAGAAAAAATGTTTTTAAATATTACAAGGAATAACAATGAAATTAAAATTGAAGAAGTTGTTGAGCAAATAAAGCAACAGGCTAAAAATGAAGCGCAAAAAATAATAGACGAAGCAAATAAAAAAGCAAAAGAAATAATTAATCAAGCAAAAGAAAATGCAGAAAAAATTTATCAAGATGCAAATAGTAAAGGTTATAATGAAGGCTATAATAGAGGATACTCAGACGGTTATCAATCTGGAATTGATGCTTCAATAATTGACTCTAAAAATATTATCGATGAGGCAAATAATTATCTTTATACCATTCAAAAAGAATCTGAAGAATATATATCTAACTATCAAAATGATATTATTAGACTTGCACTAGAAATAGCAAAGGAAATTGTAAAATGTGAACTTACAATTAACAATGAAGCTGTTTTAAATTGTGCACAAAAACTATTATCAAAGTCTAAAAATAAAAAAAACATTATCTTAAAAACTTCAATAGGAGATTATAAGGTTTTAAAATCGAGACAGCATGATTTAGAACAGTTCATTGAATCTAATGCTACATTAACAATATTAGCCGATTCTTCACTTGATAGTGGTGACTTTATTCTTGAGACAAGCAGTGGCGTTATCGATGCAAAATTAGAAACACAAATAAAGCTGATAGCTCAAAAATTACTAAAGGAATGATGTCAATGATTAAAATTGACTATAACAATCTAATAAATAAATTTAAAGGTACAGATACATTTGAATATATAGGTAAAGTTAAAAAAGTAATTGGTTTAACAATAGAAGTTGAGGGAATTGATGCTTTCATAGGTGAGCTTTGTAAAATTAAGCTTTTAACTGGAAAACAAATAGATGCTGAAGTTGTTGGCTTTACTGACGATGGAGTTCTTTTAATGCCTCTTGGTGATATAACTGGAATCTCAACTGGTTCACTTGTTTATCCAACTGGAAACCAATTAACGGTTCCAGTTGGCAAAAACTTATTAGGTAAAATATTAGATGGGTTAGGCAGACCGTTAGATAATTCTAAAATAAATTTTGAAGCTGAATATAAATTAGATAATGATCCACCTAACCCCCTTTTAAGAAAAAGAATAGATACAATTCTTCCAACTGGAGTAAAAGCAATTGATGGATTTTTAACTTGTGGAAGAGGTCAAAGAATTGGTATCTTTGCTGGATCAGGTGTTGGAAAAAGTACCTTATTAGGAATGATAGCTAAATATAGTGATGCAGATGTCAATGTAATTGGTCTTATAGGCGAACGTGGAAGAGAAGTTAAAGAATTTATAGAAAAGGATTTAGGACCAGAAGGTCTAAAAAAATCTGTTATAGTTGTTGCAACTTCAGATCAACCTCCTCTTCTAAGATTAAAGGGTGCTTTTACAGCAACTGCAATAGCAGAGTACTTTAGAGATCAAGGACTAAATGTAATGTTGATGATGGATTCAGTTACTAGATTTGCAATGGCTCAAAGAGAAATAGGCCTTACTATAGGGGAACCCCCAACAACAAAAGGTTACACACCTTCTGTATTTGCAATGTTACCTAGACTATTAGAAAGATCTGGTAACTCTGATAAAGGGTCAATTACTGCATTTTACACTGTTTTAGTAGACGGTGATGATTTAAATGAACCAATTGCAGATGCCGTTAGGGGTATCTTAGATGGTCATATTGTTTTATCACGAAAATTGGCTGCAATGAACCATTTTCCTGCAATAGATATATTGTTAAGTATATCTAGATTGATGCCCCAAATTGCAACTGAAATACATTATAGAAAAGCTAGTGAGATAAGAGACTTAATAGCTGTTTATAAAGAAGCTGAAGATTTAATTAGTATCGGAGCTTATCAAAAAGGATCAAATCCTAAAATAGATAAATCAATTAATTTAATTGATAAAATAAATTCTTTTTTAAAGCAAAAAATCGATGAACATTACAATTTTGAAGAAATAACAAATCAATTAATGTCAATTGACTAGTAGGTGATTTAATGAATGGATTTAAGTTTAAACTTCAAAATGTATTAGACTATAAAATTCGTTGTGAAAACAATTTAAAAAAAGATTATAACAAATTAATGATAGAAATTAATAATAAAAAAAATGAAATAAAATCCCTTGAAGAAAAATTAAATAATTTAAAGTTACAGAAAAATGTGTTTACTACACATGTTGAATTTAAAAATTATATTAACTTTTTAGAATATTTAACAAATAAAATAGATCAAGAAAATAAGGTATTAAAACAGCTACAAAAAGAATTAGAGAAAATATCAAATGAATTATTGAAATTAAACAAAGATAAAAAAATAATCGAGAACTTAAAGGAGAAAGAATATAAATTGTTTTTAAATGAAGTAAACAGACTTGAACAATTGAAAATAGATGAATTCTCAATTATTAATTTTTACAGAACGAAGGGGGGGAATTCATGAAGATCGAAAATGTAATTAGCACGAATAAATTCATCTCTAGCAATAGTGAAAAAACTAAATTAGATAAAGGAGACTATTTTACACAAATATTTGATAGTTATATAAACGATAATTCAAATCAAGAAACTGAAATTGATTGTAACAACACAGAAATATATAACTTGATTAAAAATATATTAAGCTTGATAAACGAAAATAATGAACTAAATAACATACAAAATAACATTTTATCAACAATAAACAACAATGAGGGTTTAAAGGATTTCTTTATTAATTTAAATTCAGCAATTACCAATGCTGATTCATTATCTGTAATATTTGAAAATTTTAAACTCAATGATAATATTTCAAGTAATTTATCTGACAATCTTTATAAGTTTTTAAAACATATTAATGATTATATAAATATAAAACATAATGAAATTACAACTTCTTCATTTGATAACATACAAAGTTATGTTAAACAACAAATTAATGATCTAATTATGAAAGAAAAACTTTTTGAGTCAACATATCAATTAAATTATGCTAAAAATGAATTTTTAAACAATAACAAAGACAGTCTATTAAACTTAGATCAAATTACTGATATTTTTATAGAAACAAAAAATGAACCTAATCAATTAAATAATTTAAATTATAATGCTTTAAATAAAATAACAGATACCTTTAATGAAACAAAATTTGAATCTAAACAATTCATAAATTCTAATAAAGATACTCTAAATCAGATAAAAAATATTTTAAACGAATTAAAAAACGACTTTAAAAGTGATTCTTCAGAGATTAACTTGCTAAATTCAGGTTATAACAAAAATGATTTTATCGTAAATAATCTCAAATATATTAATACACACGAAGTTACAATATCTAATCCAAGGGAAATATTAGATGTTATAGTTCAAAAAATAAATATATTAAAAAACGAAAACTTAACTGAAATGAAGTTGTTGTTAAAACCAAGGGAATTAGGTGAAATAAGTATTAATTTAAGATATAAAAATGGTGAACTTGAAGCAACTATAACAACTAACAATAAAAATATTACATCAATAATTAACAACAATATAGATTATTTAAAGGAAAAAATATCGGCTATAGACTATAAAATAGCATCAGTAAGTATTAACATTAACACTAATGATAAAGATAGTGAAAACAAAAATAAAAACCTTTATAGACCAACTAAAAAATCTAATAAACCTAAATTCGAATTAAATGAAGAAATGCTAATAAATAATATTTAAATCTAAGGTGATGGATATGGAAGTTAACAAAATATTAAATGCATTTAATTCAAATCAAAACAAACCAATAAAAAGAGAATTAGACAAAAATGCTTTTTTACAAATTCTAACGGTCCAATTATCTAATCAGGATCCATTAAATGCAAAAGATAATACAGAATACATTGCTCAAATGGCACAGTTTTCTGCTTTAGAACAGATGCAAAATTTAAATCTTTCTATTGAAAAATTACTTTCAACACAAAAGCTTAACTATGCGACAAATCTTATAGGTAAAGAAGTAGAACTTAAATATAATGATACAATAAAAAAAATTAAAGTAGATTCAGTTTATGTAGCAGGCAATGAAATCTATATTAAGTCAAAAGATGAAAAATATAGTGTTTCTAATGTTATAAGTGTTTTAAATACAAAGGAGGAATAATTTATGTTAAGATCCCTTTTTTCAGGAGTTAGTGGAATGAAATCCAACCAAATAAAAATGGATGTTATTGGTAATAACATCGCAAATGTTAACACAGTTGCCTTTAAAGGTGCAAGAGTTACATTTAAGGATATGCTCAATCAAACACTACAAGGCACTAGTGCTCCAAATGAAAACATAGGGGGTACAAATGCTAAACAAATTGGACTTGGAGTTGCAGTTGCAAGTATTGACACAAATATGTCTCAAGGAGCACTACAACCAACAGGAAGAGCAACAGATTTAGCTATTGAAGGTAATGGTTTTTTTATAGTAAGCAATGGAGTTGAAACAAAATTTACAAGAGATGGTTCTTTTACTCTTGATAAGAATGGTGCTTTAGTTACTTCAGAAGGTTTACATGTTAGAGGTGCACTTAATAAAAATATAGATATAAATAATAATCAAATTCCAAATCTTAATACCAACGAAATTGATCCAAGTACTATTGATGATTCAACAAAACTTAATGATCTACACGATATATATATACCATTAGAAGCTGAATTTGGTACTCCTTCAACCAAAGTTAAGTTAACAAGTTTTACAATTGAAAAAGACGGATTAATAAAAGCAATTTATGGTGATAATACTGTCGTAATTGGTAGAATAGCTTTAGCTACTTTCCAAAACCCAGTTGGATTACTTAAATTAGGTAGCAACCTGTATTCAGCATCTTCAAACTCAGGTGAACCTCAAATAGGTACAGCAAGTTCACCAGGTTTTGGTACTATACAACAGGGAATATTAGAAATGTCAAATGTAGACTTAGCAGAACAATTTACAGAAATGATTGTAACAAGCAGATCATTCCAAGCTAATTCAAGAACTATAACTACATCAGATGAACTTTTACAAGAACTTCTAAATTTAAAAAGATAATGGGGTATAACATATGATCAAACTGACTGCTTTAAATAATAAAGAGTTCTTTTTAAATTGTGATTTAATAGAAAAAATAGAATCAACTCCTGATACAGTAATTACAACTACTACAAATAAAAAATACGTTGTTTTAGAAAAACCAGATGTTATTATACAAAGAATTATTAATTTCAAGAGAGAGTATATGTTATCTAAACCGGAGGTATTAAAATGAAAAAAAATGACTTCTCAACAGCTGCGGGATTGTTACTTGGTATTGCTGCTGTAATATTTGGTATGCTTCAAGGTGGTAGTTTAAAAATATTTTGGGACCCTCCTTCATTATTCATAACAGTTTTTGGTTCATTATTTGCAGTAATAATTTCTTTTCCATTTGACACAGTAAAAAGATTGCCTTCTGTTTTAAAAAATGCTTTTGTTGATAAGCATATACCAGCTGATGAATTAATTGTTACCTTCGTTGAGTTGTCTAAAAAAGCAAGAAGAAATGGACTACTTTCATTAGAAGATGAAATTTCTAAAATCGAAGATGGTTTTTTAAAACAGGGTATTCAAATGGTTGTTGATGGGCTTGAACCAGAAACAATTAAAGATATTCTTGAGCTTGAAATAGGTGAAATGGAAAAAAGGCATCAGAGTGGAATCAATTTGCTAAAATCTTGGGCAAGCTTAGCACCTGCATTTGGTATGATAGGTACTCTGATAGGTCTTATCCAAATGTTGTCACAGCTTCAAGATCAATCAAAACTTGGACCTGCTATGGCAGTATCACTTATAACATCCTTTTATGGAGCACTACTAGCTAATTTAGTTTTTACACCACTTGCTAATAAACTTGAACTTAAAAGTGAACAAGAAGTTAATAGAAGAGAAATGATGCTAGAGGGAATTTTAACTATTCAATCTGGAGTTAACCCAAGAATACTAGAGGATAAATTAAAAACATATCTATCACCTGCTGAAAGAATTAGATATCAAGAAAATATTATTCAAGGAAATGCGGTGACTGAAAATGAGTAGGAGAAGAGAAAAAAATAAAAATAGTGGAGGGGGAGGTGGTGAATGGTTAACAACATATGCAGATCTTATGACCCTATTGCTAACCTTCTTCGTCCTCTTATATTCCTTTTCAACTATTGATGCAATTAAGTTTAAAGAAATCTCATGGTCATTGGCTAAAGCATTAGGAGGAAAAACTGGAGTAATAAATAATGGCGGAAATTTGGGACCTATCCCTATTAATCAAAATCCAGGAGAAGGTATTAAAAATAGGTCTGAAATTAGCCAAGATAATGGACAAACAGTAAAACTATTAAATGAAATTACTAAAGAAATAAAAAATAAGAATTTAGATACTAAAGTTGCTATTAAAGAAGACGTAAGGGGAGTAATTATTGAACTACAGGAAAAAATATTATTTGATACTGGAAGAGCGGAATTAAAAACTGAAAGTATACAAACTCTTTCTAAAATAGCTGATATATTAAAGAAATATCCAAATGAAATTATAGTAGAAGGTCATACCGATAACATTCCAATTAACACAGGTTACTATAAAACTAATTGGGAATTATCCTCAGATAGAGCAGTTAAAGTTGTTCGTTATTTGGTCGAAGAAAAAGGTTTAAATCCTCAAAAAATACAAGCAGTTGGATGTGGTGAGTTTAGGCCTATAGCATCCAATGAAACACCTGAAGGAAGAAAGAAAAATAGACGAGTTAATATTTTAATCTTAACAAAGGATAAGGGGAGTAATTAAACATGAGCGAAAATAAAAATAATAAATTATTAATTACATTAGTTATATTTACATTAATTTTAGTTATTGTACTTGGCTTAGCATTAGGCTATTTTATCTTTTTTAAAGATAAAACTAAAAACAGCACTACTCAAAATGTTAAAATCGAAGAAAAAATATTCGATTTAAATGAATTTGTAGTAAATTTATCAGATGAAAATAAAACATACATCAGACTTAAAATATCAATTGCTTATGACAAGAAAAATAAAAAACTTGATAAAGAAATTCCTGAAAAAGTTCCAGCAATAAGAGATGCTGTAATAAACATATTAAGATCTAAATCCTCTAAAGACTTTGAAACAACTTCAAATCAAAATAATTTAAATAATATAAAGACAGAATTGATTAACTCAATTAATAATAATTTACAAAATGGAAAAATAATAAATATATATGTTCAAGATATCATTATTCAGTAGGTGAATAAAATGAGTTATATATTTTACATTTTAAAAATAGCAATTCTACTCCCCTTAACTCTTCTTTTAATAATTATCAGTATTAAATTTTTAAATAAATATCAATATAAATCAAACTTAATAGAGATAATAGATAGAGTTCCAATTGGACCTAATTGTTTCTTAATGATAGTTAAAATTGTCGACAAAATATATGTTATGTCAACCTCTAATGCAAATTGCCAGTTACTATTTGAACTAACAGAGCCAATAAATATTAATAATACAATTCATAATAGAAACTTAATACATGATCTAAATATAATTAATTTATTAAAAAGAGGGACGATGAAGAATGAAAAAGACTCATAAAATATTCATTTTTTTAACATTATTTATTTTTTTATCAAAATTGGCTTTTGCTGCACCAGTAAACTTAACAGTTCCTAAAGTAAATATCTCTGTAGATAATACAACAAACCCAAAAGAGTATGTTGATAATATTAAGTTACTTTTGCTTTTAACAAGTTTAAGTTTTATACCATCAATTATTTTATTAATGACTTCATTTACTAGAATAATTATAGTATTTGGATTCTTGAGAAATGCATTATCAACACAACAGACACCACCAAATCAAGTACTAATTGGTTTAGCATTATTTATGACTTTTTTTATAATGTCTCCTGTATATAATAAAATAAATAATGAAGCTATAAAGCCTTACACTGAAGGAAAAATAACCCAGCAGGAAGCCTATAATATCGGAAGTAAACCTTTAAAAGACTTTATGTTAAAACAAACAAGAGAAAAAGATCTAGCTTTATTTTATAAATATAGTGGTCAATCCAAACCAAGCAACAAATATGATGTACCTTTCAACATTTTAATACCAGCATATGTTACTAGCGAATTAAAAACAGCCTTTCAAATGGGTTTTTTAATTTATGTCCCATTCATTGTAATTGACATGGTAGTTGCTAGTGTATTAATGTCAATGGGAATGTTTATGTTACCGCCTGTATCAATATCACTACCATTTAAAATCTTGCTATTTGTACTTGCTGATGGTTGGCATCTTGTAATTAAAACATTAATAGAAAGCTTTTTATAAATAAAGTGATGGTGATTAACAATGAGTGAGAATTTTATACAATATATAGGAAAAGAAGCAATCTTCACTGCACTGAAGATAGCAGCACCAGTATTGATAGTTTCAATGCTAGTTGGACTAATAATTAGTATTTTTCAGGCTGTTACACAAATACAAGAACAAACTTTAACGTTTGTACCAAAGATGATTTCAATAATTATTGTTTTATTAATATTAGGTCCATGGATGCTAAAAACAATGGTTAACTTTATTCAAACAATGATAAATAATATGATTTTAATAACTAGGTGATATAATGCAAAATTTTTTAGTTTATTTTTTAGTAGCAATCAGAGTATCATCAATGATGATAATTTCTCCAATTTTTTCATTTAGAAATATACCTAATATCGTAAAAATTGGTTTTTCACTAATCTTTTCAAGTTTGATAGTAACTGTTTATAATTTACCTTTTTCATTTACAATTAATAGTAATTTTGATTTAATTTTAATAATATTAAATGAAATTTTAATTGGATTGATTATAGGCTATCTTTCATTATTCATATTTAATACTATTAGAATTGCAGGACAATTTATTGATTTTGGTATTGGATTTACCATGTCACAATATTATGATCCAAACACAAATAGTTCTACTACTAATTTTGAAAGATTTTATTATTGGACATCTATTGTTCTTTTTTTTACATTAAATTTTCATCATACTATTTTATCGGCAGTATTTTATAGTTTTAAAGTAATTCCTTTAGGATATTTTATTAATAATGAAAATGTATTTTTATCCTTTTATTATTTCTTTAGCAAGAGTTTTTATATAGGCATAAAGTTAGCAGCTCCTATTGTATTAATTTTGTTTATAACAGATTTTACATTAGGACTTATTGCTAGGTCCGTACCCCAAATTAATATATTCTTACTTGGTATGCCAATCAAGGTATTAATTGGACTAATAACTATTATTTCTATATTTTCAGGCACTTTACACATGTTTATAAAAGTATTTGATGGACTAAACAATGATTTTATTAAATTTTTTACTCTTTTTCCGGTAATACTTTTAGCAACTGAAGATAAAACAGAAGAACCCACTCCTAAAAAATTAAAGGAAGCTCGCGAAAAGGGTCAGATAGCAAAAAGTATTGATTTAAATTCAGCAATAATACTAATGGGAATAACAATTGTTATGATTGTTATTTCATCTTTATATTTTGAATTTGGTAGATCATTTATTTATAATAGCTTTAAATTAATAAACAAGAATGATATAGATTACGAATATGTTATGACTTTATTTATATATATGTTAAAAAACGGTTTAATATCAAGCCTACCAATTATTTTAACAGTTATGGTATTAGGTATTATTTCTAACATAGCACAAATTGGGTTTGTTATATCTAAAGAAGGTCTAAAGCCTCAGTTCTCAAAGTTAAATCCTATAAACGGAATTAAAAGATTGTTTTCTAAACGCTCGTTAGAAGAATTAATTAAATCTATAGCTAAAATTATTGTTATTTCATATTTTTCATACAAATATATTTCATCAGTTTTATATGATATATTAAAAATTTCAGATTTGAATCCAAAAGGTATTTTACCACTAGTATCAAGAATAATTAATGGTCAATTAGTAAGATTAGTTATCATATTGTTCATTATTGGTATATTAGACTTTATCTTTCAGAAACGCCAGTTAAAAAAAGAATTAAGAATGACTAAAGAAGAAATCAAGGAAGAACTAAAACAAACTGAAGGTAATCCACAAATTAAATCAAGATTAAGGCAAAAGCAAAGAGAAATTGCCATGAGAAGAATGATGCATGAAGTTCCTAAAGCCACTGTAGTAATTACAAATCCTACTCACTTTGCAGTAGCCTTAAAATATGAACGTGCAGATAACAATGCTCCTAAAGTTGTAGCTAAAGGAACTGATTATCTAGCACTAAAAATAAAAGAGGTTGCAAAAAACTCAAACGTTCCAATTGTTGAAAACAGGGAAGTAGCCCGTAATCTATATTATTCATGCGAAATTAATGATGAAATACCTGTTGAATTATATCAAGCTATAGCAGAAATTATTGCTTATATATACAGTTTAAGAAAATAGTGAGGGTGAAAGAAATGGACTTTAATAAAAGTAACAATTTTATAAAAAAGTATTTAGATGTGATTGTTGCTCTACTTGTTATACTTATAGTTTTTATGATAATTATACCATTACCTCCTACGTTATTAGATATATTATTGGCATTTAATATTACTTTTTCATTAATTATATTACTTTTAACTATGTTTACAACCGACGTACTAGAATTTTCATCCTTTCCAACAATATTACTTGTAACAACCTTATTTAGATTAGGATTAAATATATCATCTACAAGGCTTATACTAAGTAAAGGTGAAGCTGGACGAATTATAAATGCATTTGGTAACTTTGTTGTAGGTGGTAATTATGTAGTTGGTTTTATTCTATTTATCATCATAGTTGTTATACAATTTGTAGTTATAACTAATGGTGCAGGCAGAGTAGCTGAAGTATCAGCAAGATTTACACTTGATGCAATGCCTGGTAAACAAATGAGTATTGATGCAGATTTAAACGCTGGTATCATCACTGAACAAGAGGCAAAACTAAGAAGAAAAAAATTACAACAAGAGGCAGATTTTTATGGAGCTATGGACGGTGCAAGTAAATTCGTTAAAGGTGATGCAATTGCCGGTATTGTTATAACAATAATAAATCTAATTGGCGGTATTATTATTGGTATGTTATTCTTAAACCTACCGGCTTTAGAATCTTTAAAAAGATTTGCATTATTAACAGTTGGTGATGGTCTTGTAAGCCAAATTCCAGCACTTTTAATTTCAACAGCCTCTGGTATTATCGTAACAAGAACAACAAGTGAAACTTCTCTTGGGAAAGAATTATCTACTCAATTTACTTCTTACCCAAAAGTTCTTGCGATTGCAAGTTTTATTATGTTCCTTATGGCTTGGATACCTAATTTGCCAGCTCCAGCATTTTTAATAATGTCAGCAGCTACAGGATTTTCAGCATATTTATTATCTAAAGAAAAAGAAAATAACGTATTAGAATCTGAAATTCCTAATGTAGAAGCTGATACTCAAACCAATAAAGAACCTGAAAATGTTTTACATCTATTAAATGTTGAACCTCTTGAAATTGAAATTGGATATGGCCTTATTCCTCTTGCCGATGTAACATCAGGTGGGGATCTACTTGATAGAATTGCAGGGGTTAGACGCCAGTGTGCAGTTGAATTAGGAATAATTGTTCAACCAATTAGAATTAGGGATAACCTACAATTAGCTACAAATGAATATAGAATAAAAATCAAAGGCACAATAGTAGGAAAAGGAGAAATTTTATGTAATCATTTCTTAGCAATAGATGTTACAGGAGATGGAATACCTATAGATGGGATAAAGACAGTGGAACCAGCATTTGGTCTACCTGCAGTTTGGATTCCAGACTCTAAAAAAGAAGAGGCAGAATTAATGGGTATAACCGTTATAGATCCAACAACAGTCCTTGTAACTCACTTAAGTGAAATAATTAAGAGACATTCACATGAATTACTTGGACGACAAGAAGTAAAAATGTTAATAGACAATATTAAAGAAAATTATCCAGCAGTAGTTGAAGAACTTATACCAAATATATTGAGTATAGGTGAGGTACAAAAAGTTCTTCAAAATCTATTGAAAGAACAAGTATCTATTAGAGATCTTGTAACAATATTAGAAACATTAGCAGATAATGCTGTTATGACAAAGGATTTAGAATTGCTAACAGAATACGTAAGAATTGCACTTAGTAGAACTATATGTAGAAATCTTATTAATGAAGAAGGTGTTATTAGAGTATTAACCATAGATACAAACATTGAGAATCTAATTGCAAAAAATATTCATAAATCTATTCACGGTTCATACCCTGCAATTGATCCAAATATTACAACAAAAATATATCAGTCGATTCAAGAAAATATACAAATTAATCAATTTAATAATGATATACCAGTAATTTTAGTTTCACCAAATATAAGGGCTGCCTTCAGAAAAATGATAGAGATGGTATTCCCACAAATACAAGTTCTATCTATGAATGAAATACCTACTGATGCCCAAATCGAAACCTTAGGGATGGTGACAGCAGAATGATAATAAAAAGATATATTGTTAACAACATGAATGAAGCAATGAATAGAATTAGAAATGAATTAGGTAATGATGCAATTATTGTTAGTCAAAGAAAAATACGTCAAAAGGGACTACTGGGATTTTTTAAAGCAAAAAAATTAGAAGTTACTGCAGCAGTAGATGAAAAAAAACAACCATCTGTACCTAAAACAATTGAATTAGAGAAAGAGATAATAGAATTAAAAAATCTAATTTCTTCAATGAACAAACAAGTTGATAAAAAAAATGAAAAGAAGAGTGAAAGCAAAAATAAATTTAAGTCTAATTTAATAAAATCAGGAATTCCAGAAGAAATAGTAGAAGAAATAGTTAGTGAAATAAAAAAAAGAAATGAAGGTAAAAAGTTAAATCAAAAAATATACGAAAAGGAATTTAAAAATATATTAGATGAAATTATAAAAATAAACAATATAGATAATGGTAAAATACACGTTTTTGTTGGTCCAACCGGTGTTGGTAAGACTACAACAATAGCTAAACTAGCAAGTTTATATTCTTTATATAAAAATAAAAAGGTTGGTCTTATAACTATTGACACTTATAGAATTGGTGCCATTGAACAATTGAAAACTTATGCAGACATTCTTGGAGTTCCTTTTGGAGTAATTTATTCCAACAATGAAATAAATAGTGTATTAAATGAAATGACAAATTGTGATATAATTTTAATTGATACTACAGGAAGAAACAGCAAAAACTATATGCAACTTCAAGAAACAAAAAAACTAATTAATGAAATTAATCCAGATAATGTTCATTTAGTAATTAGCATGACAACAAAAGAAAAAGATATTAAACGAATTATAGAAGATTATAAAATTTTAAATTACAATAGTTTGATTTTAACTAAAATAGATGAAACAAACTCAATGGGATCACTAGTCACAGCTATATATTATTCAAATACTCCAATTTCTTATATAACTACTGGTCAAAATGTACCTGATGATATAGAAGAAGCAGAAAAAACTAAAATAATCAATTTGATTTTGGAGGCTGAATAGCCATGGATCAAGCTCAAAAGTTAAGACAACTTGTCGAAAGAAAAAGACAAGATTTATTAAAACCAAAGTTCAAAGTAATTACAATTTCTAGTGGAAAAGGTGGGGTTGGTAAGACTAGTTTCGTTGTTAATTTAGCAACTTCTCTAGCTAAACGTGGTTTAAAGGTAGGAATATTAGATGCTGATTTTGGAATGGCCAATGTAGATATTATGTTTGGGTGTCTTTCTAAAAACAATATTTTTGATGTATTTAGTGGAAATAAAACATTAAGAGAAATTATAATTAGAACAGAAGATGGCATTGAAATAATACCTGGTGGTTCAGGTTTAAATAAGATCTATAATATAGATGAAGAAAAAAAACAACAACTTATACATCAATTTTACGAATTCTCCAATTATGACTTGTTATTAATTGATACTGGAGCTGGAGCTTCAGATAATGTACTAAATTTTATAGAAATTGCAGATGATGTAATTATTATTACTAATTCTGAACCAACATCTTTAACAGATGCATACAGCTTAATTAAATTAATTTATATAAATAATTTAAATTCAAACATAAACGTAGTAGTAAACAGAGTTAAAAATAGAAATGAGGCTGAAGAAACATTTAATAAAATAAAGTATACTGTCAATAATTTTTTACAAAAGGACATTAAATATTTAGGTTATATTACAGAAGATTTAAGAATTGGACAAGCAATAAAAAAACAAACTCCTTATGTTAAAGAATATCCTAATTCAGAATTTTCTTTATGTATAAATAAAATTGCATCTAACTTATTAGGTATTCAGCACAAAAATAAATATAGTTCATTTTTAGATTATTTAAATAAGTTCCTTAAGGTGGTGGGGAAATGACTACTAATCTAGTTATTAATTTAAACATAAATCAAAAAATTGAAATTTTAGATGATAATATAACTTATAAAAGTATAGTTCAAGATATTACAAAGGATGGAATATTAATCAGTTACCCAACACATAATAGTAGACCTCTTTTAATTCATGCTGGAAGTGTTATTGAATACTTTGTGACTACAGAAAAAGACATAGTAAAATGTAAATCAATTGTTTTAGGTAAAAAGAGAGATGAAAATGTAAATTTATTGGTTTTAAGCTTACCAGAAGTAAAAGAGCGTGTTCAAAGAAGAGAATATTTTAGGCTACCAATTACAATGCCAATTAAATACTATGCTCTGCCAAGTGATAAAGTATATACATCTTTACAAGATATTCCTTCAGGGTATTTTAGTCGACTTATGAATACATTAACTGTTGATATAAGTGGTGGAGGAATAAAAATAATCACAAATGAACAGCTAAATATAGGTGATTATGTAATACTATCTTTAAATATACCTCAAGAAATAAACTTATTATGTTCTGTTGTACGCGTTGAACAATCCGAAGATAATAAAAAATTTAAAACTGCTTTAAAGTATGAAGGAATCGAAGAAAAAATAAGAGATAAAATAATTCAATTTATTTTTAACAAATTAAGAGAGCAAAGTAAGCTGCTTAGATAGGAGTGATTCAATTGAAATGTTATAAGCAGTTTGATGAGAGAGAAGAGATGATAATAAGATATTTACCATTTGTTAAATATATAGCTTCAAGGCTTATAATAGGTACCCCTCCTGGAATTGAATTTGATGATTTAGTTAGCTATGGTATAATAGGATTAATAGATGCAATTGAAAAATATGATCCTTCTAAGGGAATTAAATTTGAAACCTATGCTACCTTGAGAATAAAAGGTGCAATAATAGACGAATTAAGGAAAATTAGCTGGATGCCTAAGAGTGCCTTTTCAAAATTAACTCAACTCAACTTAGCAAGAGAAAAGCTTGAGGCAAAATTGAATAGAGAACCAACTGAAAAAGAACTTGCTGAATATTTAGGTGTTTCTGTTAATGAAATAAGATCAACAGAATCATATATAAATTATTTATCTGTTGTTTCGCTTGAAGATATTTTTTACAAATCGGATGATGAAGATATTCATTTCAAAAATATGATAGAAAATGAAAATAGCCCTCAACCTGATAAAGTATTAGAAGAAGAGGAAAAAGTATTAATGTTAAAAAAAGCAATAGATATGCTTCCTGAAAAGGATAAACTTATCCTGCAACTTTACTATTATGAAAAATTAACGCTAAAGGAAATAGGTAAAGTTTTAGAAATAACAGAATCCAGAGTATCTCAGCTTCATAGTAGAGCAATAGTAAGATTAAGAGAAAATCTAAAGAAACTAAGTTATTTAGAATAAGGAGGGTATATGCCTTTAGTCCTGATAATCATAGGAATATCATTAATAATATATTCGTTAAAATTAAACGATAATTCTAGTTTTAATAATGAAAATTATCAAAATAATTTTAAAACAATTATAGAATACTATGAAGAAAATAATGATATTAAAAATAAAATAATTGAATTAGAAGAAAATATAACATATATAAACGAAAATATTCTTGCTTTAAACTTGCAAATAGAAGAGATAAATAACAAACTAAATTTAACTGCTGATAATAATAGGGTAATTGACATAAATCACTCATTATATAATGAAGAATTAAAACAAGAAAGTGACACAAATAAATTAAATGAAAAAATACTTGAACTTTACAATTCAGGCATGTCTATAGAAGAAATTTCATCAAAACTAAGAATAGGAAAGGGGGAAGTCCTATTAAGAATAGGATTAAAGAGATAATAAAATTTATAAAAATATACCTTAATAAAAAAGATTTTGTTCTTGGTCTAGGGATAGGAATAATTATATCTACTTTGCTTATGCTAACATATTCATATAATAATATACCAAAATATAAAATTGAAAAAATGGCCAGAGAACTTGGAATGGTATATCCTGATGAGGTAAAATCATATTTTGAAAAAAAGTAGGGGATGAAAGATGATTAGAGGACTTTATATAGCTTCAAGTGGAATGATTTCAAGACAAATACAACAAGAAAATTTAACTAATAATATAGCAAACATTAATACTGCTGGATATAAAAAAGATAAAATATCTTTTAAATCATTTAATGAAGTCTTAATACAAAACTATGATAAAAAAGTTGGAACAAAAAATTTTAAGCAAATACTTGGTACTATGCCTTTAGGAATAGGTATAGATGAAACAAAAACAGATTTTACTCAAGGTCTTTTAGAAGAAACTAACCGTAACTTGGATTTTGCGATTGATGGTAATGCATTTTTTGCTGTATCTGATGGAGAAAAGGAATACTATACAAGAAATGGACGTTTCAAAATTGATAAAGATGGTTATCTGTCAACTACAGATGATAAAAAAATTATTGGAATAGATAAAAATGGTAATAAAAGTTTTATAAAAATTGATAAAGGTATTTTTGAATTTAATAATAATAAAATAATAACTTCCGATAATGAATATAAATTTTACTTAGTTACGGGAGATATGAAAAAATTAAATGAAAATAATTATATTTGTGACAATGTAAATATAGACAATAGATCTAACATATATCAAGGAAAAATAGAAAAATCAAATATTGATACAATTGAACTAATCACTGAATTAATAACTGTTGTTAGAAACTTTGAATCTAACCAAAAGGTAATACAATCTATCGATGAAACTTTAGGAAAAACAGTCAATGAAATAGGCAGCGTTAACAGATAATGAGGTGATTAAATGCTAAGATCTATTTGGAACAGTATGTCTGGTCTAAATTCTAATCAAAATAGAATAGATATTATATCTAATAATATTGCAAATATAAACACAAATGGCTATAAAAAAATAGATGTTAATTTCTCAGATATAATGAAAGAAAATATCGACAGATTAGGAGTACCAGTTATTAATAATGATAAAGATAAATATGTAGGCAGTGGTTGTAGAATTAGTGGCTTTATAAATAATAATTTACAAGGAGCATTAGAAAAAACTAATAATAACTTGGACTTAGCAATAGAAGGAATTGGTTACTTTAAACTTATTGATAAAGAAGGCAATTTTGTTTATACAAGAAATGGTAGTTTTCATATAGATTCAGAAAATAACATTGTTGATTCAATGGGGAACAAATTAGAAATAATTTTTAATGAAAATGCAAGTGAAGGAATAATTGATTATAATAATATAAATATAAAAGAAGATGGAAGTATTATTTGCAACGATAAACAAATTGGTAAGATAAATTTATATTCTTTTATAAGCGATGATGATTTATATCCTATAGGTAATAGTTTATTTAAAGGTAAAAACCCACAATTAATAGATTCTAAAATTAAACAAGGATACATTGAAAAATCAAATGTTGATATTGCTAAGGAATTAACTGATTTATTAGTTACTCAAAGGGCCTTTGAGTTTAACTCAAGAGCTTTAAAAAGTTCTGAAGAAATGTGGCAAATTACAAACAATTTAAGAGCTAAATAGTATAAATTATCCCTTTAAAGTATATAATTTTAAAAAATACTTTAAAGGGGTTTTTGTATGAGTTACGTAGATTTTTATAATCAAGCAGTTCAATATTATAAAACAAAAGATTACAAAAAATCTATAGATTTATTTTTTAAAGCATTGACTTATAATAATAGCTATTTATTGTATTATAATATAGGGGTTTGTTATTTAGAATTAAATCAATTTAAAGAAGCAATAGACTTTTTTAAAAAATCTATTCAAAAAAATAGATTTTTTGATAAATCATATATAAACTTAGCCTATTCCTATTACAAATTAAAGAATTATAAGGCAAGTTATAGAACTATAAAAGAAGCAATATCCTTTATAGATAGTGATCATTTAAAATTAATAGAAAATAAATTATATAAAATAATTATTCTGGGGGAGTTTAAATGAATTTAATAAATAAACTTAATAAAGGTGATAAAATAGCTTTAATAGCCCCTGCTGGAGCTGTATTTGAAAATTCTTTAATTGATAAATCAATAGAAAAAATAAATAGTTTTGGATATGTTGTAAAATTAGGCAAATACATAGATTGTAAGCATGGTTACTTAGCAGGAGATGATAGCAAAAGACTTCAAGACTTATATGAAGCTTTTGTTGATAATGAAGTAAAAGCTATATTTTGTATTAGAGGTGGCTATGGTACCATAAGATTGCTTGATAAAATTCCATATGACATTATTGAAAAAATAAAAAAATTTTTGTAGGTTATAGCGATATAACATCACTTCATTCTGCTTTTTCATATTTAAAATTTCCAACATTTCATGGTCCTATGTTTAATTATGATTTATACAAAAGTCCTGATAACTATAAAATAATGTTTGACTTTTTAGAAGGGAAATTTGAAGTTCTAGAATATGAACTTATACCAATTAAAGGTGGGGATATTGACGGAATTATTGTCGGAGGCAACTTAACTGTTCTATGCTCATTAATAGGAAGTAAATACTTATATGATTTTGACGATAAAATATTATTTATTGAAGAAATAAATGAAGAGCCATATAAAATTGATAGGTTATTTAATCAACTTTACCATTCAAATATACTAAAAAAAATAAAAGGAATAATTTTAGGTAGTTTTACTAAATGTGATCCTGAAGATATTAGTAAGAGTTTTAATTTAGATTACATCTTTAATTATTTAAAAGAATTGACAGATAAACCTATATATAAAGGCTTAGAAAGTGGACATGATTATATTAACAAAATTATTCCTTTTAACATACCTATTAAAATAAAAAATAATAAATTAATTATAAAAAAAGGAGATGTTTTCATTGATTAACTTTTTCGAAGAAGCAAAAAAAATTCAAAATAAAATGATTGAATACAGAAGATATCTACATATGCATCCTGAATTGGATAGACAATTATACATTACTGCTAATTATGTTGAAAATATACTTAAACAATATGGTATTAATTACAAAAGATATGACAACTGCGGAATCATAGCAGAAATAGGTACAGGAAATAATATTATCGCATTAAGAGCTGATATGGATGCTCTAACTGTAGAGGATAAAAAAAATGTATCTTATAAGTCTAAACATAAAGGATTAATGCATGCCTGTGGTCATGATGCTCATACCTCAATATTGCTTGGAGCAGCAATTATCTTAAAAAAACATGAACAAATACTTAATGGCAAAGTAAGACTTATATTTCAACCTGCCGAAGAAACAGATGGCGGAGCTAAAGATATGATTAGTTTAGGGGCACTTGATAATGTGCAGTTTATTTGTGGACTTCATGTAGAAGAAACTTTAAATACAGGAACAGTAGGTATTAATAGAGGCATTGTGAGTGCTGCATCAAATCCATTTAATATTTTAATTAAGGGGAAAGGAGCTCATGGTGCCCATCCTGAAGATGGGATAGACCCTATCATTATTGCTGCAAAATTAATAGACAATGTTCAAATTATATTATCAAGGGAAATTTCACCTTTTAATAGTGCAGTAATTACTTTTGGTAAAATCTCAGGTGGCACTGCCCCAAATGCAATTGCAGAAGAAGTTAAAATTGAAGGTATTATTAGAACTTTAGGAAATGACATAAGAAAAATGATCATGGAAAGATTTATATCTATTGTTGAATCAACAGCTAAAATGTATAGAGGATCAGCTCAAATTAACATAATAGAAGGTTATCCGTCATTCAAAAATGATGATAATTTATTTGAATTAATGAAAAGAATACATAATAAAAACAAGGATTATTTTTTACTAAAAGAATTAGAATACCCAAGCATGGGAGTAGAAGATTTTGCTTATTATACAGAAAAGGTTCCAGGTATATATTATAAGTTAGGTTGTAGAAATGAAAATAAAGGAATAGTACATCCTGCACATGGAAGCTACTTTGATATTGATGAAGATTGTTTATGGATAGGTTGTGGACTACAATGCTCTATTGTCGGTGAATATCTAATAAAATAAGGTTCTATAATAAATGTTGGGGCGTAGCCCCAGCATATTTTTTCAAAAAAATATGCACCTGTTTTAGATGCCTGGTAAAATAAAATTAACCAAAACATAATTCCACCTGAAAGGAGGCATCCAACAAGTGCATATTAATAATTTTATCAAAAACTTACTAGGTTTTAAAGATGTTATTATAACAAAAGTACGTAATACTGATAATTGTTTTGAGATTTATTTAGAAATGAAAAAGAAACCTCATACTTGCCCTTGTTGTAATTCTCAAACCAGTAGAGTTCATGATTATAGAACACAACGTGTTAAACACATTCCTCTATTCTTAAAACCTACTATTCTCGTTATTAAAAAGCGTAGATATCGTTGTAATATTTGTGGTAAAAGATTTTATGAGCATATTGAATTCTTGCCACGTTATTATAGAATCACTAATCTTTTATCTATGTACGTTATAACAGAGCTTACTAATACTTATAGTATGTCAAGTTTAGCTAAAAGAGTTAATTTGTCTGTTGA
>NZ_HF952018.1:744385-873353 GCF_000430995.1 Thermobrachium celere DSM 8682 | reverse complement strand
ATATAGCGATTTAGCTATTGCTCATGCATTAAAAGAAAAGTTATTAAAAATTACTGAAACTGCATCTTCTTCTAAGGAAGCTCGTACTTTATTAAAGGAATGGATAAAACTTGCTCAAAATAGTGGTCTTAAAGAATTCAAAAAATGTGCTGATACTTATATTAGATATTTCGATGGAATAGTTAATTCTTTTGATATTCCTTACACAAATGCTTGTATAGAAGGATTTAATAACAAGATTAAAGTTATTAAAAGAAATGCCTTCGGCTTTAAAAATTTTGATAGGTTTAGAAATAGAATACTTCATTGTTGTAACTAAATTTTATAAAATATTATATTTAAAAGAACCCAACTACCGTTGGTCTTTTTGTCATGCAAACTTTTAGGCAAACTCCCTCAAAACCAATTTATCTTTCTAAAATTCCTCTCAAATAAGAAAGGACAGGCATTCTAAATAAATACCCGCCCCAACTATTGACAAAGAACCTAAAATAAAAAGAGAGAGTATCATTACTCTCTCTTTTTATTGGTGGGCCTTCAGGGACTCGAACCCCGGACCGACCGGTTATGAGCCGGTTGCTCTAGCCAGCTGAGCTAAAGGCCCGTTTACATTTATAATTATAAATATAATCATTAAATATGTCAAGTAATAATTTAAAGAATTTTAATTATAATTTTTGTAAAGATATGAATATAAATGTAATAAATAATATAATCAAGGAGTCAATATGAAAAAAATGTTTGATAAATCAATTAATGATAACCTACTATATCTATATAACATACAAATACAAAGTATAGAAAAAAGAAGATCTGTATATAAAATAAAATCTACACAAGATGAATATTTTTGTTTAAAAGAGGTTAATCATAGATACGATAGATTTAAATGGCTTCCAAATTTTATTCACTATTTAAAAAATAATGGATTTGATAATTGTACAGAAATAATAAAGAACAATAAAGGTGAATATTATTTTAAATTTAGTAAACATAAACTGTATTATGTTACTAGATGGATTGATGGTAGTGAGTGTAATATAGACGATATTGAAGTAGCAAAAAAATCAATAAATTTGCTTTTCAAATTTCATAATAAATCAAAAGGCTTTAATTCAAAACACATAAATTATAATGAATATAAACTAATAAATGATTTTAATAATATAAGAAGTGATATAATTAGATATAGAGATATTATTGAAAATAGAAAGATCAAAACTTATTTTGAAAATTTATTTTTAAATGAAGTAAATAATCAATTATATTTATTAGATAAAGCTTTAAATTTGATAACAAATTCAAATTACCTTATACTCAATAAAAAAGCTATACATGAAAGAAGTATATGCCATAATAGTTTTTACTATCAAAACATAATTTCTACAAATACAGGAGAACTTTATCTTATTGATTTCGATAAAATAATTTATGAATGCAATGAATATGACCTTGGTAAGTTTATCCAAAGGCTAATGTATAGAAAATCTTATAGTTGGGATTTTAAC
Source organism: Thermobrachium celere DSM 8682 (assembly GCF_000430995.1). Lineage (GTDB taxonomy): Bacteria > Bacillota > Clostridia > Clostridiales > Caloramatoraceae > Thermobrachium > Thermobrachium celere. The sequence continues at coordinate 871,845 of NZ_HF952018.1, read as the reverse complement.
AAAGCAAAAATATTAATTGATGAATATTTAAATTCTTCAAAAATTTCTAATATAGATTTTAAATTACTTTTATCAATTATAATTTACCCTCATAAATTTTGGAAATTAGGAAATAAAAAATTTGATAAAAATAAATTACTTACAGAAATATATTACATTAGAAGAATTAATAAAATAAAAGATTCCTATAATAAAATAAATAACTTTATTAATGAATATGAACAGCATTATTTAAGCTAAATTGCTATTAATGTCAAATAATATATTATTTTGTTGTCGCAAATTAAAATAATTTTTGTAGCTATTATTAAAAGGATTTGATCTACAAATGAAGAATAAAATAAATGAGGTGATACTATGGGGGATAAGAAACAATTATATTCTTTTAAAGAAGCTTGCCAAATAACTGGATATAAGGATTCAGTAATAAGATATTATGAAAAAGAATTTAATTTAAATATTCAACGCGACGAAAAAGGGAGGCGAATATTTACAGAAGAAGACATAAATACCCTTAATTACATAAAAAGTTTACAAGAAAAGGGATATACAAACGGTCAAATAAAAAAAATATTAAATAACGAAGAAGTAGCAATAACAACATTAGAAACTTCTATTATACAAGATCAATATAATAAAATTCAGGATGAAGATAATAAAATAAAAATAATTGAAGAAAAACTAAATGAAATAAATCAAAAACTAGAAGAGTTAGACAAAAATGTTTTTAGCAAGGAACGAGATATACTAATTAGCGAAAATATGAAACTAAAAATGGAATTAAAACAGAAGTGTTATGAAATTATAGAATTAAAGGAGAAGTTAAAATATGAAAAACAATCAAAAAAAGGCTTTTTAAGTAGATTATTTAGAAAATAGGTGGCAAAATGAAATTAAAAAAAATAAGATTGTTTGGTATTTTAAAGAGAATTGACTTTAAAAGCTTTTATGAAATAAAAAAAACATTTAATTTACCCATATTTCATTTTCTAACAAAATCTAAACTTTTTCAAATAGATGAAAACATTAAAGTTATTAAAATAAAAAATTATTTTTATGTTTATGCTTTTAACACTATACTAAATCTGCATGAAATTATCAGTGTTTTAAAAAAAGAGGTAAATATATCCTCTAAATTACATATAAAAATAAAATATATAAATACAAAATTAATTGAGAATATTGATAAATCATTATTAGAAAAATATAATAACTTTAAAACAATGAAACTAGATTTAAATAATATTGAACCTTTTTTAGATAATTTAAAATATAAATATTTTCCAGATTTAAGATTGATAAATGTTGATATACAAAATTATATAGATACGAGAATATGGTTACAAAATTCAATATTTAATACCAACTCAAAAAAAAGATTGCCAATTGACAAAAACTATATATTTAGGGAAATGAATAATTCATGTTTTTTAAAAGACTATTGTTACATCCTATACTTTGATGAAAAACCCATAGGATATGGACAGATTATTATGGATAATAAAAAATACTATTTGGTCAATTTCGGTATAATAGAAGAATATAGACACATGGGTTTTGGATATATATTCCTATGCAAAATAATTGACAACATAATTTTAAAAAAGCAAATAAAAACATTATATCTAAACGTAGATAATGATAATATACCTGCTATAAATTTATATAAAAAATTAGGTTTTATTGAAGTTTGTAATAATATAGAATTAAAACTATAAAGCATATAGAGAGTTATGTTTCTCTATATGCTTTTATAATTTTATACTCTAATATAATTAATTTCACTATTAATATTTTTTAAAAATATTATTGTGTACATTAGAATAATATCCGACTCCATTATTATGAACTGTTTCATGTTTAAAGTATTTTCTGTCTTCTACCATAAAAGGTATTTTACCTTTTATTTCATCTGAATCTTTGGCATTATACATTTATATCACCTCTAAGATTATTTTTTCATAAATTTAATCAATTTATTAATGTTTATATGTTAATTTATCGAATTTTGTAGTATAATATATAACTGTTAACTATTATCATTAATAGAGGAAGGTTGATGTAAATGGTAGCAAAGAAATATTTAATAGAGACATGGGGATGTCAAATGAACGAAGAAGACTCAGAAAAAATGGCTGGAATTTTAAAATCTATGGGATATGAATCAGCTACAAGACGCGAGGAAGCTGATATAATAATATTTAATACATGTGCTGTAAGAGAAAATGCTGAACTTAAAGTGTTCGGTAATCTTGGACATTTAAAAACTTTAAAAATGCAAAAACCTGATTTAATAATAGGTATTTGTGGATGTATGATGCAGCAAAAGGGTATGCCAGAAGAAATAAAGAAAAAATATCCTTATGTTGACATGATATTTGGAACACATAATATACATAGGCTTCCAGAACTTATCAATAATGTAAAACAAGCAAATTCTACAGTTATAGAAGTATGGGAACAAGAGGGAGAAATAGTTGAAGGTCTACCTATAGAAAGAAAAAGTGATATAAAAGCATTTGTAACAATAATGCATGGATGTAATAATTTTTGCACTTATTGTATAGTTCCTTATACAAGAGGCAGAGAAAGAAGTAGAAAACCAGAGGATATTATAAATGAAATAAAGGATTTGGCTAAAAAAGGTTATAAAGAAATTACTCTTCTTGGTCAAAATGTAAATTCATATGGCAAAGATTTAGAAAATATGAGTTTTGCAAAACTACTAAGAATGGTAAATAAAATTGACGGTATAGAAAGAATTAGATTTACTACATCACACCCTAAAGATTTAACTGAGGATGTAATTTTAGCAATTAAAGAATGTGATAAACTATGCGAACATATACATCTTCCTGTACAATCTGGAAGTACAAGAATACTTAACAAAATGAATAGAAAATATACAAAAGAACAGTACCTTGATTTAGTGAATCTAATTAGAAAGCATATACCTGATGTTGCCATAACTACTGATATAATAGTTGGTTTCCCTGGTGAAACAGAAGAAGACTTTTTAGAAACACTAGACTTAGTTGAAAAGGTAAGATATGATTCTGCCTTTACATTTATTTATTCAAAAAGAAAAGGTACTCCAGCTGCTGAATATGAAGATCAAGTACCAGAAGATATAAAACATGAAAGATTTAATAGACTTATAGAAGTTGTAAATAGAATAATAGAAGAGAAGAACGCAACTTACAAAGATAAAGTAGTTGAAGTATTGATTGAAGAAGTAAGTAAAACAGATGAGACAAAATTAACAGGAAGAACTAGAACAGGAAAATTAGTACATTTTAGTTCGGACAATATGGATTTGATTGGTAAACTAGCAAAAGTAAAAATTACTGAACCAAGGAATTTTATACTTATTGGAGAATTACAAGAAATAATTAGATAATGGCATATTAGTCTTTGGCTATATGCCATATTTTTTAAGGAGGTATGTATTTTGGGTTTAACTCCAATGATGCAGCAATATCTTCAAATAAAGCAAAACTGTAAGGATTGCATTTTATTTTTCAGACTAGGCGATTTTTATGAAATGTTTTTTGAAGATGCTAAAATTGTTTCAAAGGAACTAGACTTAACATTAACGGGTAGAGATTGCGGACTTGAGGAACGTGCCCCAATGTGTGGTGTACCCTTTCATTCTTCAGAAACATATATATCAAAATTGATCGAAAAAGGATATAAAGTTGCTATTTGTGAACAGGTTGAAGATCCTAGTGAAGCTAAAGGTATTGTACGAAGGGAAATTGTAAAAATAATAACCCCTGGTACATTGATGGAGGGCAATCTATTAGAAGATGATAGAAACAATTATATTAGTTGTGTAAATTACTTATCAACAGGTTTTAGCTTATCGATCTGTGATGTTTCAACAGGGGACTTTTATGTTACTTCTACAAACAGTAATTTTTATACACTAATTGATGAACTCTCTAAATATAACCCTTCAGAAATACTTATTATAAAAAATGATAATGCAAATATGTTATTAAATAAATTAAAGGAGAAATTTAACACTTTAATAGAGTTTGTTGATGAAGATATTTCTAATGAATTTAACACTCACTTTGGTAACGATACAATTAAATTAAATGATATAGAAATTTCTTCAGCAGCAACATTATTCAAATATTTAATGGAAACTCAAAAAACTTCATTAGGTAATATTAATAATTTAATAAGATATAACATAGATAATTACATGATTATAGATTCTAATACAAGAAGAAATCTTGAACTAACTGAAACAATAATAAACAAATCAAAAAAAGGTTCTCTATTTTGGGTCCTTGATAAAACACAAACTTCTATGGGAGCTAGAAATCTAAGACGATGGATAGAAGCTCCTTTAATTAATAAATATGAAATAGAAAACAGACTTGAAGCTGTAGAAGAATTAATAAATAATATATATCAACTAGATAATTTAAGAGAATCTTTAAAAAAAATATATGATATGGAAAGATTAATTTCTAAAATAGTCTATGGTTCAGCTAATGCAAGAGATTTAATTTCACTAAAAAACTCAATTTATGAATTACCTCATATTAAAGATATTTTGTCTAATTTTAATAGTAAATTATTAAGTGATATCTATAATAGTTTTGATACTCTTGATGATATCTATGATTTAATAGATAAATCTATTGACGATAATCCTCCAGTTAGCATTAAAGATGGTAATATAATTAAAAAGGGTTTTAATTCTGAGGTTGATAAATATAGGGTTGCCTCTATAGAAGGTAAAAATTGGATAGCTAATTTAGAACAAAAGGAAAAAGAATTAACTGGTATTAAATCGTTAAAAGTAGGTTATAACAAAGTATTTGGTTATTATATAGAAGTTACAAAGGCAAATCTTTCTAATATACCTGAAGATAGATATATAAGAAAACAAACACTTGCAAATGCAGAAAGATTTATAACGCCTGAATTAAAAGAAATAGAAAATACAATTTTAAATGCAGAAGATAACTTATTAAAATTAGAATATGAATTGTTTGTTGAAATAAGAAAAAAAGTTGCAGATGAAGTGTATAGAATACAAAAAGTGGCAAAACAGCTATCCATTCTAGATACTTTACAGTCATTTGCTAAAGTATCATTAGAAAACAATTATTGCAAACCAAAAATAAACCAAAATGGTATAATAGATATAAAAGAGGGTAGACATCCAGTAATAGAAAAGATGATTGAAGAATCATTTGTTCCAAATGATTGCTATCTAGATAATAGTGAAAATTTAATTTTATTAATTACTGGACCTAATATGGCTGGAAAGTCAACTTTTATGAGACAAGTAGCTTTAATATGTTTAATGGCACAAATAGGGTGTTTTGTACCTGCAAAAGATGCTAATATTTCAATAGTAGATAAGATATTTACAAGAATAGGGGCATCAGATGATATATCTTCAGGAAAAAGTACTTTTATGGTAGAAATGAGCGAAGTTTCTTATATATTAAAAAATGCTACCGAGAAGAGTTTACTAATATTTGATGAAGTAGGTAGAGGAACTAGTACTTTTGACGGACTTAGTATAGCTTGGTCTGTTGTAGAATATATAGCAAATAAGATAAAGGCTAAAACACTGTTTGCCACACATTATCATGAGTTAACAGAACTAGAAAACACATATCATTGTATTAAAAACTATTCAATAGAAGTAAAGGAATTTAATGATTCAATAATATTTCTACACAAGATCAAAAGGGGTAAGGTAGACCAAAGCTATGGAATTGAAGTTGCTAAATTAGCTGGCCTGCCATCTGAAGTAATAGAAAAAGCCAAAGAGATCTTACAATCTCTTGAAGGAAATAAAGAATCAGAACTTAAATCTAAAAAGGCAACTAAAAATATAAAAATTGATAATTCAATAAGAGAAGTAGCTATAGATTATAATAATGAAATAAATTTATTTAACTACAAAGAAAATGAAATTATAAATGAAATAAGCAACTTAGATATTCTTAATATGACTCCTATGCAAGCGTTTAATTATGTATATTCCTTAGTCAATAGAGTTAAAAAAATTAGGAGCTGATTAAATGGGTGAAATTAATGTTTTAAGTAATGATTTAATAAATAAAATAGCAGCAGGAGAAGTTATAGAAAGACCTTCCTCAATAGTAAAAGAATTAGTTGAAAACTCAATAGATGCTGGAGCAACTGAAATAACTATAGAAATTGAAAATGGTGGAATAACATATATTAAAGTTTCCGATAATGGAAAAGGTATACACGAGGATGATATTGAAAAAGCTTTTATGCGTCATGCAACCAGTAAAATAAAAAATGAACAAGATTTATTTAAAATAACTTCACTAGGCTTTAGAGGTGAAGCTCTAGCTAGTATTGCAGCAATTTCAAAAGTTGAATTAACAACAAAAACAAAAGATGTAGAATATGGTGTTAAAGTAAATATAGAAAATGGAACAATAAAAAATAAAAGTTATTCTGGAGCAACTACAGGAACTTCAATAACAGTAAGAGACATTTTTTATAATGTTCCAGCAAGATTAAAGTTTTTAAAATCACCCTCTAGAGAACAGTCATATATTACTGAAATAGTTGAAAACTTAGCACTATCAAATCCTCAAATTTCATTCAAATATATAACTAATAAAAAGCTTGTATTTGTGACAAAAGGTGATGGAAACTTAAAAAATGTTATATACGTTATATATGGTAAAAATATTTATGAGAATTTAATAGAAGTAAATTGTTCAAAGGAAACAATAACGTTAAAAGGATTCATAGGTAATAGCAAAATTGAAAAAAACAATAGAAATTATCAATCTATTTTTGTTAATGGTAGATATATAAAAAATAAAACTATAACTGCAGCAATAGAAAATGCTTATAAATCAATGTTAAGCATAAACAAATTTCCTTTTTTTATTATAAATTTGTTTATAAATCCAGAACTAATAGACGTTAACGTTCATCCAACAAAAGCAGAAATAAAATTTTCTGATGAACAAAAGGTATTTAAAGAGGTTTATACATGCATAAAAGAATGTATTATCAATAAAGACTATATACCATCTTTTAAACTAGATAATTATCAAATAATAAAAAATATAAATGATAATGAAGACACAAAAAAAGAATTATCATTTGAACAATTTTACTATAAATCTACAACTGAAGAAAACAATAGTATATTTTATGAGAATATTGACAATAATTATAATGTCGCATATTTTGAAGAAAATTCTTTACTAAATAATTTAAACAGAGAAAGTGAAATTGAACAAACTAAAATTCATTTAGATGATAAAAATATATTAAAAAAACAATATGTAGATCAAGAAAACACACAAAAAATTAACTATAATGATACTTATTTATTAGAAGAAACAAATGTTATACCAAATAATTTACCTATAATGACTATTGTAGGGCAAATACATTTTACTTATATTATCACAGAAACATCAGATGGTTTTTATCTAATAGATCAACATGCAGCTCATGAAAGGATTTTATATGAAAAATATTTAAATGAATTTACAAATGGAAAAATACTAAAACAAATATTATTAACACCTATTATCCTAGAATTCTCTTTAAGTACTAAAGAAAAGCTATTCCAACATAAAGAACTCCTATATAAATTAGGATTCGAATTTGAAGATTTTGGCGGAAACTCAATATCATTAAGATCTGTACCAAATAATTATACTTATAAAAACTACAAACAGCTTCTTGAAGAAATACTGCAAAACATCGAAAATGATCTTGACATAAAATCAAACTCTATTGATAAACTTATATATACAATGGCTTGTAAAAATGCAATAAAAGCAGGAGATAAACTTAATTTTAAAGAAATTGAAAATTTAATTAAAGAACTTGATAAATGTAAAAATCCTTATACATGTCCTCATGGAAGACCAACAATGATTAAATTTGATTATATTGACATTGAGAAAAAATTCAAAAGAATTATGTAGGTGATATAATGAAAAATAAGCCTAATATAATAATAATTGCTGGGCCTACAGCATCAGGTAAAACTAAAATAGGAATAGAGTTAGCAAAAGTATTAAATGGTGAAGTAGTTTCGGCCGACTCTATGCAAATATATAGATACATGGATATAGGTACCGCTAAACCATCATTAGAAGAAATGGAAGGGATTAAACATCATTTAATTGATATAGTTAACCCTGATGAAGAATTTAGTGTAGCACTTTTTAGAAAATATGCTGACTATGCAATAAATGAAATAATAAATAAAGGTAAAGTACCAATTATTGTTGGTGGAACAGGTTTATATATAAATTCATTAACTTATAGTTTAAACTTTACTGAGAGCCCACCTGATAAAGAATATAGAGAATACTTAACAAATTTAGCTCAAAAATATGGTCCTAATTATTTACATGATATGCTTAAAGAAATAGATATAGAAGCTGCTAAAAACATTCACCCAAACAACGTAAAAAGAGTTATACGCGCACTTGAAGTTTACAAAAACACTGGAAAAAAAATATCTGAATATCAAGCTGAAACAAAATTTAACGAGCCTGATTATAACTTCGCATATATAGCACTTGATATGCCAAGAGATGTTTTATATGATAGAATAAATAAAAGAGTTGATTTAATGTTTAAAAAGGGACTACTAGAAGAAGTTAAAACACTTATTAAAATGGGTTATAATAAAAACTTACAGTCAATGCAAGCTATAGGATATAAAGAAGTTTTTGATTTTCTCGAAGGAAAGTTATCATTAGAAGATACAATTGAATTAATAAAACAAAATACTCGACGCTATGCAAAACGCCAATTAACATGGTTTAGAAAGGATAAGAGAATTTATTGGGTAGATGTTTATAATAAATCTCTTGAAGAGATACTATCAAATATATTAGGATATATAGAAGGAAAATTAAAATTAAAATAGAATTATTAAATTATCAATATTATTTTGGAGGATGATACTATGGGAAAAAGTATTAATAATTTGCAAGATGTATTTTTAAATAACGCAAGAAAAGGAAAAACTCCTGTATCAATTCATTTAGTTAATGGATTCCAATTAAAAGGATTAGTAAAAGGTTTCGATAGTTTTACAATTATACTTGAATCAGAAGGAAAACAAATTTTAGTTTACAAACACTCAGTAACAACAGTAACTCCTGCAAAACCAGTTCTATACAACCAACAAGAAGAACAAAATAATACATCATCAAAATAACAAAGCTTTTTAAGCTTTGTTATTTTGATTTTATTTATGTTTACATAATATATTTTATGTTGTTTATTTGAAATTTTATTTATTTAGTGTTAGAATATCTATGTTTGATTGAAAGGAGGAAAGTATAAATGTTAGATAATTTATACATAGAAAATGGTATTAAAAAAGAAGTAATAAAACTTGCTGAAAAAGCAGAAGAAATGATATCTCCTGTTTTTAAAGATCTTGATTATATAAAAATGTATAATCAACTTAAGGTATTAAATGCTATGCAGCAAGAAAAACTTAGTGATGCTCACTTTACATTTAGTACAGGATATGGTTATGGCGACATTGGTCGCAATGTGGTAGATAAAATTTATGCTAGAATTTTTAATGCCGAGGATGCTATAGTAAGACCTCATATAGTTTCAGGTACACATGCTATAGCTGCAGCACTACAAGCAGTTTTGCGACCTGGTGATACATTGCTATCTATAACTGGAACCCCTTATGATACATTATTAAAAGTAATTGGGCTTAAGGGTAGTGGAATGGGGTCATTAAAAGAGTTTGGAGTAAATTATAAGCAAATTGAGTTAAATAAAGAATATAAAATTGATATCGATAGTGTAATCAATGAAATAAAAAATAATAGTTCAATAAAAGTTATAACTATTCAACGTTCAACAGGATATAGCTGGAGACCTTCATTAACAATTGAAGATATTGAATTAGCAATAAATAAAATAAAATCTGTAAACAGTAATATAATAATTTTTGTAGATAACTGCTATGGTGAATTTTTAGATATAAAAGAGCCTACAGATGTAGGTGCTGATCTTATTGCAGGATCCTTAATTAAGAACATAGGGGGAGGTATAGCACCAACTGGCGGGTATATAGTCGGCAAAAAAGACTTAATCGAGCTAGTTTCATATAGATTGACAGCACCAGGATTAGGTAAAGATTGTGGTTCAACATTTGGTGTTATTAGACAAATATTACAAGGTTTATTTTTGGCCCCTCATATTACAATCGAAGCTTTGAAGGGTGCAATATTTTGCTCTAAAATAATGGAACTTGCAGGATTTGAAGTATCACCAAAATATAACGATAAAAGAAGCGATATAATACAAGCAATAAAATTTAATAACAAAGAACTACTAATTAAATTTTGTAAGGGTATACAAAAAGGTTCACCAGTCGATTCATTTGTTGAATGCGAACCTTGGGATATGCCAGGTTATTCTGATCCAGTTATAATGGCTGCAGGTGCATTTATACAAGGTTCATCAATTGAACTTAGTGCTGATGCCCCAATTAGACCTCCTTATATTGCTTATGTACAAGGTGGATTAACTTATGAACATGCTAAAATAGGTATAATGAAAGCATTATCAAACATTTTATAAATAAAGGCCAACTTTAAAAGTTGGCCTTTATTTATATCTTCTTATAACTCCAATAACTTTTCCAATTATTTTGCAATCTTTTACAATTATTGGTTCCATTGAGCTGTTTTCAGGTTGTAATCTTATAAAATTATCTTCTCTATAAAATCTTTTTACGGTAGCTGAATCATCGATTAAAGCAACAACTATATCTCCATTATTAGCAATTGAGCGTTTTTCAACTACAACATAATCACCATCTAATATACCTGCTTCAATCATACTTTCCCCTTCGATTTTTAACAAGAAGACCTCGTTATTAGCATTGAAATAGCTTAATGGTAAAGGAAAATAATCCTGAATATCTTCAAATGCTAAAATAGGGTTACCAGCTGATACATTACCAACAATAGGAGCCTTTAAAATATCAATATCTATATTATTATAATTATTATATGTGTATGAATTATTATCTAATATTTCAATTGCTCTTGGCTTAGTTGGATCCCTTCTAATATATCCTTTCTTTTCTAATTTTTCTAAATGCGCATGAACTGTTGAAGTTGATTTTAATCCAACAGCTAATCCTATTTCTCTAACTGAAGGGGGATAACCTTTTGTAGCCAATTCTTGCTTAATAAATTCTAAAATCATCTGTTGCTTGTCTGTTAATTCGTTTATTAACATTTATTCTACACCCCTTAAATATTATCTTTATTTAATTATACCATTAATACAAAAAATATTCAAACGAATGTTCGATATCATATTGACACCGAACATATGTTTTGTTTATAATAGATTTAGAACATTTGTTCGGAGGTGTGCAAAATGATCAAAAGGAAACATTTAATTTTAACATTATTTAGCTTTATTTTAATTTTTGTTTCTTTATTTAAAATAATGAATACAGATAATAATATAGTTAATTACACTGAGGTTGTAGTGCAAAAAGGCGACACATTATGGAATATATCTATGAAATATACACCTAAAAGCAAAGATATAAGAAAAACTGTTTATGAAATAAAAAAAATTAATAATATAAATAATTCTATAATACAACCAGGACAAATATTAAAGGTTCCTATTGACAATTAATACTAAATATATAAAAATAATATGGTGAGCGATAGAATAAAAAATTAGAAAAGGAGCAAAAGACTTTATGATAAAAAAATGTATAATTGACAATCAAAAAAATTGTACAAATTGTAATGAATGTAACATATGCGATCTAGACCACAATAAAATATGCGACAATTGTATGAAGTGCCTTAACATAGATAAATATGATTACAAAGAAATTTCAATTGATGGAATAATTAATGAAGATGAATACGATGATTACATATACGAAGAAGAAACTCTAATACAAGAAGATGATGAAATTTTATTTAAAGATAGTATATATTTAAGCGAAGTAGAGGAAAGTGAAGAATAAATTTATTCTTCACTTTCCTCTTGTTTTGTAAACATCACACTTGATAATGGATTTGCATTTACGGCTTTTCTAAGCTTATCATCATCAATATGTGTATAAATTTGTGTTGTTGACACACTTTCATGGCCTAATATTTGTTGCAATGCCCTTATATCAACATTACCATATTTATACATTAGAGTGGCTGCAGTATGCCTTAATTTGTGGGGTGTATATTTTTCGTCATATAGGCCAGCTTTTTTAATATATTTTTTAACTATTATCTCTACTGTTCTTTTGTTTATCCTCTTTTTCCTTTCACTCAAAAACAAAGCTTTTTCATCTACCGCATCTTTAGGTCTAACTTCTAAATATCTATTAATAGCATCTATACAAGCATTATTAAGATAAACAGTCCTTTCTTTATTACCTTTTCCTATAACTGTTAATGTATCACCCTTAATTCTATCTATATCTATACCAACCAACTCAGATAATCTTAAACCACAATTTAAAAATAACATAATTATTGCATAATCTCGTTCTTTATGTTTACCGTCTATTGCTTCAATCAATTTTTTGCTTTGTTCTAACGTTAAATAGACTGGATGCCTTTTTGATATTTTAGGACTTTCCAAATCTTTAGCAGGATTATCGTTTATTAGTTTAACTTTCTTTTCTAAATAATTGAAAAACGACCTTATTGCCGCTATTTTTCTTGCTCTAGCATAACTTGAATTTTGTCTTTCAACAGTTACGTAATTTACAAAAGAGTAGATATCATATAGTGTTATATTTTTTATAAAATCAATATTAATATCATTAATTTCAATTTCATCTATATTAATATCATTATTATAAATCCCTTGCTTTATATACTTAATATATTTTAAAAATAATTTTAAATCAACTTTATAGCCTAAAACAGTATTAATTGATTTTGCTTTTACATTGATCATATATGCTAAAAAATCATTTAATAATATTGGACAATTCTTATCATAAATTTGCGAAAAATTCACATTAGACCCCCCTCTTTTTTATATTGTATTTCGCTAAATTAGTATTTAGCGAAATTATATAAAGGGAAAAATAAAAAGCAAAATTATTTGTTTTTTCTATTGCTTTTTATTTTTCTTTTATTTCCTATTGATATAAACAACTCTTTTTGTATTATTAAAAAAATAAATAAAAACACCAAAAATATTATAAACCTAAACATATAATCACCTTATATTTAAATTCTTTTTATATGTATTAATTATCGTTTCTATAACTGCAGTCTTAAAACCTTTTTCTTCCATAGTTCGTATACCTTCTATAGTAGTTCCACCTGGAGAACATACCATATATTTTAATTCGCTCGTTGAAATATTTTTTTGTTTTAACAGTTCAGATGTACCTATTATCGTTTCTAAAACAATATCTAATGCCTCTTTATAAGGCATACCTAAATATATAGCTGCATCAACTAAAGCTTCAATAAACATAGCAACAAATGCAGGGCCACTTCCACTTAAAGCAGAAAATTTATTTATATTTTCTTCACTTGTTATAAAAACTCTTCCTATACTTGATAACATTTTTGTTACAAACTCTCGTTCTTCATTATCTAATTTTACAATTGTTGCTGCAATTACACCAGAATTTATTAGTGCTGGTACATTAGGCATTAACCTTACAATCTTGTTCCAACCAGTGTTTTTCACAATTTCATCTATTGTTATTCCTGCTGCCAATGATATTAATACCTTATCATCACAATAATTACTTTTAATAATTCCATAAATATCTTTATAAACATTTGGCTTTATAGCCAAAATTATGTACTTTGCATTCTTAAAAACTTCATCATAATCCCTACATATGTTTATTCCAAATTTTTGTTTTGCATTATAACATTTTTCATTATCAATATCAAAAATATATATATCATTCGCTGCAATAACATTGTTATTAATCAAACCATTAACTATTGCATTTGCCATATTACCAAAACCAATGAAACCTATCATATTATACCCCCTAAATACAATAAAGTACAAGCTATTAAGTTTATTATAATAAAATATCATTAAAAAATCAAAGGTTCAAATTATAAAACTGTTTTTTAACAATAAAAATAAGCGACCAATAAGTCGCTTATACAAAAATATCTACATCAATATTTTCAATAGAATATTTATCTAGTAACGGATCAACAACACCACTAATAAATTCTTCTACTTGTTCTAGTGATCGCCCGATATATTTACTTTCATCCATTATATCACTAATATCTTCTTTATTTAATCCAAACATCGGATCATTCATTATCCTATCTAACAAATCATTATTTCCTCCTAATTGTTTTACATTTTTAGCTGCTTCCATAGAATGAACTCTTATCCTTTCATGTAATTCTTGCCTATCTCCGCCTCGTTTTACACATTCCATCAAGATATTTTCTGTTGCCATAAAAGGCAATTCATCTCTAACTCTTCTTAAAATTACCTTATCATTAACAACCATATTAGAGCTTATATTTATGTATAAATTTAATATGCCATCAACAGCTAAAAAAGATTCTGCAATCACTATTCTTCTATTAGCTGAATCATCTAATGTTCTTTCAAACCATTGGGTTGATGCTGTTATATCTGCGTTTGTGGAATTAACAATTACATATCTAGCCAATGCTGAAATTCTTTCAGATCTCATAGGGTTTCTTTTATATGGCATAGCCGAAGAACCAATTTGATTTTTTTCAAAAGGTTCCTCTATTTCTTTAAAGCTTTGAAGAATTCTTAAATCGTTACTAAATTTATAAGCACTTTGAGCAATATTAGATAATACGTTTAATACTATAGAATCTTGTTTTCTAGGATAAGTTTGCCCAGTAACTTTAAAATATTTATCTTTAAATCCCATTTTTTCACAAATCATTTCATCTAATTTCTTTACCTTATTATGGTCTCCATTAAATAATTTTAAAAAACTTGCCTGTGTACCAGTAGTACCCTTTACTCCCAAAAGTTTTAAATTTTCAATACAATATTCTAGTTGTTCAAAATCCATAATTAAATCTTGTATCCACAAACATGCTCTTTTACCTACAGTCGTTAACTGAGCTGGCTGTAAATGAGTATATGATAATGTTGGCAAACCTTTATATTTTAAAGCAAACTCTCTTAAATTTTTAATACATACTAATAGTTTAGCTTTAATTAGTTCTAAGGCCTCTTTCATTATAATAACATCTGTATTGTCACCAACATAACAACTTGTTGCTCCTAAATGAATTATAGGTTTTGCTGTAGGACATTGCATTCCATAAGCATATACATGAGACATAACATCATGCCTTGTTTCTCTCTCTTTGTTCTCAGCCACCTCATAATTAATATCTTCAGCATATTTCTTAAGCTCATCAATTTGTTCATCAGTAATATTTAACCCCAATTCTTTTTCCGACTCAGCAAGTGCTATCCATAGTTTTCTCCATGTTTTAAACTTTTTATCATCTGAAAATAAATATGACATTTCTCTACTTGCATATCTTTTTGTTAATGGACTAATATATAATTCTCTATCAGTCAATTCATTCGCCTCCTAACGTAAATTCTTTTTATTTAAATGATTTTATTTCGTAGTTTTATTATAACACAACTTTTACAATATAAAAAGTAGGAGATTACACCCCTACTTTAATTTTTTTATAAAAGCTTCAATTCTATTCAACCCTTCTTTTATTTGTTCCAAAGAAGTTGCAAATGACAATCTAATATAATTATCATCTCCAAAAGCGTCTCCTGGAATTACAGCTACCTTTTCTTCATCCAATAGAACATTTGCAAATTCTAATGATGAGTTTATTATATTTCCATTAAATGATTTTCCTATTAGTTTAGATATATTAATCATTACATAAAATGCACCTATAGGTTTAACACAACTTAAACCTTCAATACTATTTATCTTGTCTACCATATAGTTTCTTCTTAATTCAAATTCTTTTCTCATTTTTTCTATTACTTCTTGATCGCCTTTCAATGCTGCCACACTTGCATATTGAGCAATTGTATTAGGATTTGATGTAGCGTGACTTTGTATATTAGCCATTAGTGATGCTATCTCTTTATTAGAAGCTGTATAACCTATTCTCCAACCAGTCATAGCATATGCCTTAGACATACCATTTATTACAATTGTTCTATTTTTAATTTCATCATTTAATGAAGCTATACTTATATGTTTGTATTCATCATATATTAACTTTTCATATATTTCATCTGATATAACTATCAAATCATGCTTTACAGCAATTTCAGCTATTTTCTCTAATTCTTCTTTTGTATAAACTGCACCAGTTGGATTACTTGGACTATTTAATATAATAGCTTTTGTTTTTGATGTTATTTTTTCTTCTAATTCATGAATTTTTATTTTAAACTGATTGTCTTCTGATGTATTAATATAAACAGGCACTGCATCAACCAATTTAACTAATTCAGGATAGCTCACCCAATATGGTACAGGAATAATAACTTCATCACCTGGATTACAAATTGCCATTAGCGCATTATAAATTGAATGCTTTGCGCCATTCGATATAACTATTTCTGCTGGAGAATATTCTAAATTGTTTTCTTCCTTTAGCTTCATACAAATAGCTTCCTTTAATTCGATTATACCTGATGCAGGAGTGTACCTAGTTAACCCCTTGTTTATTGCATCAAATGCTGCATCTTTTACAAATTGAGGAGTATCAAAATCAGGTTCTCCTGCACCAAAACTTATTACATTAATTCCTTCACTTTTCATCTTTTTAGCTTTTGCAGTTATTGCTAGTGTTGTAGATGGTGTAATTGCCTTTGCTTTTCTTGATAACTCCATATTTTACCCTCCCCGAATTAATCATATATTGTATTTAATGTATATTTTAAAATATACATTGATTCTTCTATTAATGGTTTATTTATATTTTTAATAACTTCAAAATGCTTCTTCCCATCTTCAGTTATTCTATATATTCTTTTTGTTTTTTTATCTGGTTCCTCCCACCAACCTTCAATTAACAAATTATCCTCCATATCCCTTAAAAGTGGATAAATCATTCCCGGACTAGGGCGCCATATGTAATTTAAACTTTTTTCTATTAAATCTATCAATTCATTTCCATAACAATTCTTCTGATTTAAAAAATGTAATATAAATAGTTTTACAACAGTTGTTGTATTAAACTTACTAGGTAGCTGTCTATTCCTCTGCCCACCTGTAGATACCATTTCATCCACCTCTTCAATTTTAAATATACACTTAATATACTTAAAATATATCATTAAAACAATTATATGTCTATACAGTTTGCAACTTTTCTTTCATTTTTTTAAAATAAATAAAAAATGGAGAGTTTTCTCTCCATTTTAATTTTATTTATTATCTTGGCTGAACAATAAACTTTATTGCTGTTCTTTCTTCACCATCAATATTAACATCAGTAAATGCAGGGATGCATATTAAATCAATTCCACTTGGTGCTACATATCCTCTTGCAATTGCAACAGCCTTTATAGCTTGATTAATAGCACCTGCACCTATAGCCTGCATCTCTGCAACACCTTTTTCCCTTACAACACCTGCTAAAGCACCTGCTACAGAATTTGGATTTGATTTTGCTGAAACCTTTAATACTTCCATGTTTTAGTACCTCCTTAAAGTTGCTTATTATTTTCTCATAATTCTATATTCTACATAAATTAAAAAAATCCTTCTTAAAATTGTTAAATAATTTAATAATTCCAAAAATCTAAGACAAAAAACTAAAAATAGGACAGTAATAAACTGTCCTATTATTTTGCATATTCTATAGCTCTAACTTCTCTTATTACATTAACTTTAATTTGACCTGGATATTCTAACTCACTTTCAATTCTTTTTACTATATCCCTTGCCATTTGTATAGCATCAGCATCAGAAATTTGTTCTGGTTTTACCATTATTCTAATCTCTCTACCTGCTTGAATAGCATATGATTTTTCAACACCATCAAAAGAATCAGCTATTTCTTCTAATTTTTCTAATCTCTTTATATATGCCTCAAGTGTTTCTCTTCTTGCTCCAGGTCTAGCAGCTGAAATTGCATCTGCAGCCTGAACAAGAATAGCTTCAATTGTTTGAGGCTCTATATCACCATGGTGTGCTGAAACCGCATGTATAACTGCTGGAGATTCATTATATTTCTTTAGTATATCTCCACCTATCATAGCATGAGGTCCTTCTATTTCATGATCTAATGCTTTACCTATATCATGTAATAAACCTGCTCTCTTTGCTAAAGCAACATCTGCACCTAATTCTGCAGCCATTAATCCTGCTAAATATGCAACCTCAATTGAATGCTTTAAAACATTTTGTCCATAACTTGTTCTATACTTTAATCTACCTAGCAACTTTATTAGTTCGCTATGTAAACCATGTACACCTGTTTCAAAAGTAGCTTGTTCACCTTGTTCTCGAATATCATTTTCAACTTCTTTCTTTGCCTTTTCCACCATCTCTTCAATTCTTGCAGGATGTATTCTACCATCTGCAATAAGCTTTTCTAACGCTAAACGAGCAACTTCCCTTCTAATTGGATCAAAACCTGATAAAATAACAGCTTCAGGAGTATCATCAATTATAAGATCAATTCCTGTTAATGTTTCTAATGTTCGAATATTTCTACCTTCTCTTCCTATTATCCTACCTTTCATTTCATCGTTAGGTAGGTTTACAACTGAAACTGTTGTCTCAGCAACATGATCTGCAGCACATCTTTGAATAGCACAAGCAATTATCTCTCTCGCTTTTTTATCGGCTTCTTCCTTTGCTTTTGTTTCAATTTCTTTTATAAGCATTGCTGCATCATGTTTAACTTCTTCTCTAACATTGCTTAAAATAATTTCTTTTGCTTCCTCTGTTGTTAAATTTGCTATTCTTTCAAGCTCTTGAATTTGTTTCTTGTAAACCTCATTTAATTGTTCCTGTAATTCTTGTATTTCCTGTTGTTTTTTAGTTAAATTTTCCTCTCTTGCTTCTAATGCTTCAACCTTTTTATCGAGAGTCTCCTCTCTTAATATTAATCTTCTTTCCATTCTTTGAAGTTCATTTCTTCTTTCTCTTACTTCCTTGTCAAACTCATTTCTAAGCTTATGAACTTCTTCTCTAGCTTCAATTATTGCTTCCTTCTTTTTTGATTCAGCTTCTTTTTCTGCATCAGAAACTATTTTTTTAGCTAATTCTTCAGCAGATTGAATCTTCTTTTCAGATATATTTTTTCTAATAAAATAGCCTAGCATAAAGGCTATAATACCTGTTGCTCCAATTAATAATAGCCATACAAGAGTACTAATACACAACACCTCCCTCAAAACGTCAAAAAAATTAAACTTAATTTATCATATATTTGTTATTTTTTAAGTAAAATTCAATTTAGAGACTCTAACAAATAGAAGCAAGAAACAAAGCAAATTGAAACCATTATTTGTCTTTATTTTATTATAGTTTTAATTTTATGTCAAGTTAGAGGGGTAACAGTACTTACATTGTCAATCAATTCAACCTTATACTTTTTATCAGCTGATTCAAGTAAATGGGTATTATGTGTAACCATAATTATCTGTCTTTTAAACATATTAGATACCTGTTTCAAAAACTCTGCAACATTTATTATAAAATCATCACTTACATGTTTAGCAGGTTCATCTAAGATCAAAGGACCATTAATCTTTGGATTATGAGCTTCTAAAAGGGCAATTCTTAACGCTAAGGATACAATATCAACAACTCCCCCTCCTCTTGAAACCTCTGGTCTTGTTACCACATTTTGTCCATTATCAAGAGGAGTAATAACATAAAAATCAGCTTCATTACGATTTGCTTTTTCATTTAACTCTATTTTAAATTCAATATTAGAGTTAAATATATATTGTAAGCAATTGGTTACTATATATTCTATTTGTTGCTTTGATTGATTTCTTGCATATTCAGATACACTCTGTAACAACCTTCTAGTTTCTAATAACGTCAATTCTTTTTTATCTAAAATTTCCATCTTTTCATTTAATTTTATTTTTTCATTATTTAATGTATCTAATTTACCTTTGAGTTGATAATAAATTTCTTTCTCTTGATTTAAACTTTTATTTAAGTTCTGTATTTTTTCTCTCCACATAAAATCACCTTATTATATATCCCTTGGCATTAAGGATTCTGCTTCATTTATAAGTTTTACAATTTCATCTTCTAAGCTTTTAATTTCATTTTCTAAGTTATCAGGTTCAAAACCTAACTTTTTTATTTCGTTCATAATTTCGTTTTTTTGTAATTGCAATTGTTCCAATCTTGTTTCTGCTTTAATTCTTTTATTTTTAGCATATTCTAATTTTTTCTTTAGCTCATTTAATTTATCTTCATAGTTTATCATTTTTATATTCCTCCTCACTATAATTAAATTGATTCTAGTATCTTATCTATTTTTAATTCATCAATATCACTTCCACACAAAGGACACACAGAAATATTTTTTAAAATATTCTTATATTCTTCTGTTAGATTATATATGTTTTGAGAACAATCTTTGTAATTCTGTTCTACAGCTTTAAATTCCTTTTCTATCATATCAAAATCTTTTTTAAGTGTAATAATATTAATTAATACATTATAGAGTTTTTCTATATTAACTATTTTATTCTGGCATTCTTCTTGATAACGGAATTTTTTCATATATTCATTACCTTTATTTATTGAATTAATACATAGATTTAATTGTTGATATTTATCACTTAATGCACTATATTTGCTTATTACTTTTTCTAATCTAACCAATATATTATTTATTTCTTGTACATTTTTAGTTTCAATTTCTATTATTCTATTATTCTCTATTTCATTTTCAATTAGCTTATATTTTTTATAATAATCTATGATGTCTATATACTTTTTTAAATAATTTTCAAGGATCTTAAGCTTTATTTCTATATGTTCTAAATTACTTGTATTGTTTAATATATCTTTTTGATTCTTAATTTCTTTTGCTAATAATTTCATATTTTTTAAAAGCTTTGTAGAATTAGTATAATTATAAACTTTTACTTCTAATAATTCCAAGTCTATTTTCTCTATTTTTCTTAATTCACTAACCAAACTCTCTTCATAATCAATTTCTCGATCAATTTGATTTATTAGTTCTTTATAATATTTTAGTTTGTCTAACAAATCAAGCTTATCTTGAATTTTTTTAATTAATGTTTCTTTTTTTAATATTAAATCTTCTAGATCATAAATATATTCTAAATCTTTTATTTGTTTATCTAGTTTATCTAAGTCATCTTTTAAATTTCTTTTTTCAAACTGTATTGAGCTAATTTCTCTATTGATCTCCTTTATTGCCTCATCAATTATGTGAAGTCCAACAATCCTTCCTATAGCTTTTGACTTATATGAATTTGGCTGGCTTAACAAAAAAGGTCCTTCCAATTGCTCAGAGATATTTAAACAAATATTAGTATCTTTATCTATTTGTATTTTCTTTATTTTATGTGCTTCAAGTATTTCTAAAGGTATATCATTTCCAAAACCCTCATATATTGTCTCATTTTCGCCTTCTATTAATTTATAAAGATTTTTAGATTTTGTCCTTTCCCTAATTATTTTTATACCATTAGACAAAACAATTGAAACTCTGCAATAAGAAGCCCCAAAACGAATAAATTCTGTTCCTTTGGGTTCATTAAACAATACCCATTTTAAAGCTCTTATTATAGCTGATTTGCCATTGTCCGATGGTCCTACAATAACATTCAAATTACTACTAAAATCAATTTTAGTAAACTCATGGGATTGAAAATTTTCTATTTCAATTGATTTTATATATATCAATCTACCACCTCATTTGATAAAAGTAAGTGTGCTCTCGATAACCTATCAAGTGCCTCTTTTTTTATTTCATCAGGTATTGCTTCTTTTCTTGCTATTTCTTCTACAATTTGATTTATACTTAACATCTCGAATTCTCCGTAACTATTTACCGATTGAATTATTTTATTTAATATTACTTCTCTTTGTGCCTGTTCTTTGACAAAACTTCTATCTATAACTAATTCTCCCTCTGGAGCTGTCTTTAATTTTTCAATACTTATCTCTATATTATTTTTTTCTAAATTAATAACAGCAAAAGAAGGACTTCTTTTTATTTCCGAAAGACTATTATTAATTCTAACAAGCGCTCCAGGATTTACAAAATATTTATCGTTAATTTTTAAAGCTCCATAACCAGTATGATAATGTCCACATAATGTAATATCTGCCTCAGTCATACTAAAAATGTCATCAATTAAAGTATGAGGTACCTCCTTAATAAACGATTTTTCCATTAACATACCATGTACAACATGAATTAAATAATCACATCCATCTTTGTTTTTGGATATATATTTCTCCTTATTTATATCAACATCAATATCATAATAATAGTTGGCACCTGTTACTTTAATTTTCATTTCTTCATCTTCTAAAATTACATGATTATTATCTAATATATGAACTATACCTAATGTTTCTAAAATACCAATAATTGTTCTGTTTACAGTATTGGGATTCTGTCCATAAATATCATGATTACCTAAAACCATATATATAGGCTTTGGAAATTGATTTAATAGATAGATAAACCTTTGCATAACCGATAACGATACATCTGGCCTATCTAATAAGTCTCCTCCAAATATAACATAATTGACTTTATTTTCTTTTATAAAGTTAAGTATTTCATTTAATTTATTATATAAGGTATCCTGAAATACATCTAGTCGCGATCTAGGATTTGTTCCTCTTATATGTGTATCTGTAAAAAATAAAACCTTCATAATACCTACTCCCAATCTATTTCATTATTTATTTTAAATACAGCCTTTTTTATTTCTTCAAAAGTATACCCTTTATTATATAAATATCTTATCGCTTTCTGAAGACTTTCTTTATCTTTTTTATTTCCTTTTAACTTTTTGATAAGTAAAGCATATGCATTGTTTAAAATTTCTTCTTCATCAAATTGTATCTTATCTAATATTTCAGCTTCAATACCTTTATTTTTTAAATCGTTTATAATTCTTTTTTTTCCTATTTTATTTAATTTTACTTTTCTGTACGCAAATTTTTCTGCATATTTCATATCATCCACAAATCCATATTCACATAATTTATCTAATATAACTTCTATACTATTATCACTATATCCCTTCTCTTTTAATTTATCAAACATTTCACTTTTTGTATAATCTTTATTACTTAAAAGATTTAATCCATATTTAAAACCTTTACTTATTTCACATTTCTCAATTATTTTCTCTAACTCTTCCTTAGAAAATATTCTATCTATATCAATTTGATATTTTATAATATCCTCTAATTCTGCTGAAAAACAATAGTTACCATCTACAAAAATATTATATCTATTACTGTTATTTTTTTGTTTCTCTATATATGTAATTTTCATCTAATCACCTCTAAAAATTGAAAATAAACATCCCATCTGGGATGTTTATTTAATTCATTTATTCTTCTTTTTTATTATCCTGTGAACTTGCTGGTAAATTTAAAGGTAAATTATATTTTTGTCTTATTGCATTCTCTATTTCTAATGCTAAATTAGGATTTTCTTTTAAATAACTTTTAGCATTTTCTCTACCTTGTCCTAATTTTATATCCTTATATGAAAACCACGCACCACTCTTTTGAACAATGTTATTATTTACTGCAACATCTAGTATATTACCTTCTCTTGAAATTCCTTCGCCATACATTATATCGAATTCTGCCTGTTTAAAAGGTGGAGCAACTTTATTCTTTACTACTTTTACCCTTGTTCTGCTTCCTATAACATCTTCACCTTGCTTTATTGAATCAACCTTTCTTACATCTAATCTAACTGAAGCATAGAATTTAAGTGCTCTACCACCTGGAGTTGTTTCAGGACTACCAAACATAACACCAACTTTTTCTCTTAACTGGTTAATAAATACAGCCACACATTTAGATTTATTTATAGCACCTGCTAATTTTCTTAAAGCCTGTGACATTAATCTTGCTTGTAATCCTACAAAAGCATCTCCCATTTCACCTTCAATCTCTGCTTTAGGAACAAGTGCAGCGACTGAATCTACAACAATGACATCAATTGCACCAGACCTAACTAATGCTTCAGCAATTTCTAATGCTTGTTCTCCTGTATCTGGTTGTGATACAACTAAATTTGATACATCTACACCTAGTTTTGCAGCATATGTAGGATCAAGTGCATGTTCTGCATCTATGAAGGCAGCTGTACCCCCATTTTTTTGAGCTTCTGCTATTATATGCAAAGCAACAGTAGTCTTACCTGAAGACTCAGGTCCATAAATTTCAACTATTCTACCTCTAGGTACTCCTCCTATACCTAATGCTATATCTAAATCTAATGAACCTGTTGATATTGCTTCAACATTCAATTTAGAATTTTCGCCTAACTTCATGATTGAACCTTTACCAAACTGTTTTTCTATTTGACTTAATGCTAATTCTAGTGCTTTTTGTTTTTCGTTCATTTTAATCCTTCCTTTCCCCGAACATCTGTTCTTATTATATAATAAAATTTTATAAAGGTCAACAATAATATTTATTATTGTTGACCTTTATCATTTTTGATAATATCATTTTAGTAATATTTTGAGAATAATATAAATAGGACAAACAAATCGTTTGTCCTATTTCAATCTTTTGAGTTTATAAATTTTCTATTCTTATAAATATAATCAATACCAGATATAATTGTTATTATAGTAGCTATATACATTAAATATATGTTAAATTTCATTTCAATTAATGCTGCTATTATTGCTATTATTTGAGTTATCGTTTTTAATTTACCCCAATTGCTAGCTGCAATTACATTTCCTTCAGATGCTGCAACTGCTCTTAAGCCTGTTATTGCAAATTCACGAGCCAATATAATAATTACAAGCCATGATGGTATTTTCTTTAGTTCAACAAGAGCAACTAAGGCTGCAGTCACGATCAATTTGTCAGCTAACGGGTCTAAGAATTTTCCGAATTTTGTAATCTGATTTCTGCTACGAGCAATATATCCATCTAAAGTATCCGTTAATGCTGCAATAATAAATATAGATGTAGCTGTTAAATTACCATATGGCATTTTGACTAATAGAAAAAACAAAAATACAGGAACTAAGAAAATTCTCGTAATTGTAATTTTATTTGCCAAATTCATTTAAATCATCTCCTATTAAATCATATTCAAACGCATTAACAATTTTAATTTTAATAATATCACCATTATTATATTTATTTTTTGTATTTATATATACAATTTGATCAATTTCTGGTGCATCTCCATATGTTCTACCATAATAAACTCCATCACTTGTTATACCATCAATTATTACCTCTAATACACTTCCTATTAAACTTTTATTTTTTTCTAATGAAATTTTTCTTTGTATTTTCATCAACCTATCTTTTCTTTTTACTTTTATATACTCTGGTATTTGGTTTTCCATCAGTGCTGCTCTTGTACCTTCTTCCTGTGAATATTCAAAAACTCCAACTCTATCTAATTTATAATTTTTTATAAACTCAACTAATTCATTAAAATCCTCTTCCTGTTCGCCAGGAAAGCCTACTATTAATGATGTTCTTATAACTGCATTGTTAATTTTTGTTCTTATTTTAGTAATAACATCAATGATTCTTTCTTTAGTTGTTCTTCTATTCATCAATTTTAATATATTATTGCTTATATGTTGTATTGGAATATCAAAATAGTTACAAATTTTTTTACTATTTTTTATCGTATCAATCAATTCATCATCAATTTCTTCTGGATAAGAATACATTATCCTAATCCACTCTATACCTTCTATGGTTTCAAGTTCAGTTAACAACTTGCATAGCATCTTCTTCCCATATATATCTATACCATACATAGTTGTATCCTGTGCAACTAAAATTAATTCTTTAACACCTTGTTTTGCAAGTTGATTGGCCTCTTTAATGATATCCTCCATCTTTCTGCTTCGGAACCTACCTCTTAGCTGTGGGATAATACAATAGCTACAATTATTGTTACATCCTTCAGCTATTTTAATATAAGCATAATGTCTTGGTGTTGTTAAAACTCTTTCTTTATATTCTAAATTATAATTTATATTTCCTACTTTTACAATCTTATTATTTCCATTTAAAATATTATTAACAATTTCTACAATATTAGTATAATTGCCTGTTCCAACAACTGCATCAAGCTCAGGCATTTCCTCTATTAACTCCTGTTTATATCTTTCTGCCATACAACCAGTAGCAATTATAGCTTTACATGAACCTTCTATTTTATTTTGTGCCATTTCAAGTATAGTTTCTATTGATTCTCTCTTTGCTGATTCAATAAATCCACAGGTGTTTACTATGATTATATCTGCCTTTGTTTCGTCATTTACAATTTCAAATCCATTCTTTTTTAATTCTGATAGCATAACCTCAGCATCAATTCTGTTTTTATCACAACCTAATGAAATTAAACCTACTTTATATTTCAATCTTATCAACTCCTTTAATCTTATTTCCTGGGCAATTATCTTTGATTATTTCTATTTTGCTTTATTTTTCTTTATTTTACTTATTACTTCTCATTCTTACATCATTAATTATATTTTTTTGTTTTGCGACAAAAATCAACCTCATATATTTTATAATATACGAGGTTGATTTACAATATATATTAATATTTTTCTACATCTTGCTTAGAAATTAATACTTGCCTTGGTTTGCTTCCTTCTTGTTTACCTACAATTCCCCTTGATTCCATCTCTTCTATCAACCTTGCTGCTCTATTAAATCCAATTCTTAATCTTCTTTGCAACATTGATGCTGATATTTGTCCACTTTCTATAGCAATATTTACAGCTTCACTAAATAGTTCATCTTCATAATCATCATTTGTGTTATTAATATTTCCAATGTTATTCTCAATATCATCAATAATATCTTCTTTATATTCTGTGTTACTGTTATTTTTTAAATAATTTACAACATCTTCTACTTCTTTATCTGAAATAAATGCTCCTTGAATTCTAATAGGTTTACTCTCACCTATTGGCATAAATAACATGTCTCCCCTACCCAATAATCTTTCTGCTCCTGACATATCTAAAATAGTTCTAGAATCCACTTGGCTTGATACTGCAAAAGCAATCCTAGATGGAATATTTGCTTTAATAACCCCAGTAATTACATCAACAGATGGTCTTTGAGTTGCTATAACAAGGTGCATACCTGCTGCTCTTGCCATTTGTGCAAGTCTGCATATTGCATCTTCAACATCATTTGGAGCAACCATCATTAAATCAGCTAACTCATCTATTACTATTACTATCTTTGGCATTTTTTTAGAAGGATCTATTTTATTCATAAGTTCATTATAGCCTTCTATATTTCTTACATTATTTTCTGCAAAAGCTTTATATCTATTTGTCATTTCATTTACTGCCCAATATAAAGCTGAAGCCGCTTTTTTAGGTTCTGTTACAACCGGTATTAATAAGTGAGGAATACCATTGTAGATAGATAATTCAACAACTTTTGGATCTACTAACAGCATTTTTACTTCATTAGGTGAAGATTTATAAATAATACTTGTTATCAAAGTATTTATACAAACACTTTTACCCGAACCTGTTGCACCCGCAATAAGAAGATGTGGCATTTTGGCTAAATCAGCAACTATGCATTTTCCTGTTATATCTTTACCTAAAGCAAATGCAAGATTAGATTTAAAATCGTTAAATTCTTTTGATTCAATAACTTCCCTTAATGTAACTGGAACTACTTCTTTATTAGGAACTTCTATTCCTATAGCTGATTTACCTGGAATTGGTGCTTCAATTCTTACAGAAGGTGCTGCTAAATTTAATGCAATATCATCTGACAAATTAACAATTCTACTTACTTTCACACCTGCACTTGGTTGCACCTCATATCTTGTTACTGACGGTCCACGATTTACTTGTATAACTTTTGCTTCAACTCCAAAACTGTTTAATGTATCCTCAAGTAGTTTAGCGTTTTGAAGTAACTCCTTCTTATCTTGTATCCCTCCCTTAAATTTATTCTCACTTAATAGGTCAATAGGAGGAAATTTATATTCAATCAAATTACTATTTCTACTACTTATTTGATCATTTAGTTCATCTACAGCTGTTTCTTTATCCTCAATTTTATCTACCTTAAAATCATCTTTTATTTCCTTCTCTTTTGTTTCCTTTAGAAAATCAACTATTTTAATTTTTTTATCTATTTTTTCTATATTTTCTTTTAGTTCGTTAACTTCTGCTTCATTGTTTTCGTCTTCAATCTTTTCACTATCATTTTTGCTATCTTTTATTATTTGTTTTCTCAATTTATTTTTATTCTTTAGACCTTCAATAAAATTCAAAGTAGAAAACAATAATGATCTTTCTGTTATTAAAATTACTAAAATAATTATTGTACAAATTAATATAATATATGTTCCTAAACTTCCAAATATATAAATCATTGGTGATGCAAGCAGTTCACCAATTACTCCTCCACCTTTAAGGGAGATTCCATTTAAATATGCTTCCTTTAACTTCTCAATGAATTTTAAATTATTCAATTTTGAAGAATATGATATGGTTAACATAACATTTATTATGTATAACAATGTTGTAACATAATAAAATTTTCTATTAAACTTTGCTTTTCCTCTCTTTATTATAAAAAATGCCCCTATAATCAAAAAATAAATTGGAAAAATATAAGCACTAATTCCAAACATCCCCATTGTAAAATCTCTTATAAATACACCTGCAATACCCGTTGGTCTAATATAAATACTAAGTGCAATTATTAGTGATATACCAAAAATGATTATTCCATATATTTCTTTTTTTAAACTTGAATTGAAGTCACTATTATTTCGTTTTGTACTTTTAGCCATCCTATCACCTCACAAAAGTCTTCTATATGAAAATATAACATATTAGCAAAAAAAAGCAAATGCAATTTTTATGCATTTGCTTTATCAATTAATTCTCTTAATTTTCTTATTGCATCTCCAATACCACCAACTTCATTAATTAACCCTAGTTCTACTGCCTGCTGACCTATCAATATAGTACCCATATCATTTAACAATTCATCTGTTTCCAACATAAGTTCACGTAATTTTTCTTTTGAAACCCTACTATTTCGAGTAATAAAATTTAATATTCTATCTTGCATTTTTTGGAAATAAGTAAATGTTTGCGGTACACCAATTACTAAACCATTCATACGTATAGGATGTATAATCATAGTTGCTGTAGGGGATATAAAAGAATATTTTGTAGATACAGCTAGTGGTACTCCTATACTATGTCCTCCACCTACAACTAGTGATACTGTAGGCTTTGTTATACTATTTACCATTTCCGCAATTGCTAATCCTGCCTCAACATCTCCTCCAACAGTATTTAAAATAACAAGTAGACCTTTTATATTAGGATTTTCTTCTACATTAACTAACTGAGGAAAAACATGTTCATATTTAGTCGATTTAGTCTGTGGTGGTAAAACTGTATGCCCTTCAATTTGGCCTATTATTGTCATTGTAAAAATATCTGATATAAAGGGACTACTAGGAAAATTACCCAGTTCCTTTATATTTTCTGAAACATCTATATTTTTTTGAACTTCTTTATCAGGTTTTTCTTCATTAAATAAGAAATCCATAACTTTATCACCTCGTTATTTATTCTAACCAATATATAACCAATTTATAAAATTATACATAAAATTTATTTTAATTACGTTGTAATAAAGCAATTTACAAATAAAAAAATCCTATCAAGAAACTACTTGATAGGATTTTTTTATTATAACTCAAAAGCTTCATGTAATGCTTTTATTGCATTTGTTGTATCTTCTTCCTTTACTAAACACCATATTGTAGTATGTGAATCTGCAGTTTGTAACACTTTAATATTCTTTTCCTTTAGTGCCTTTAGTATTTTAGCCATGACACCTGGTATTCCTCTCATACCATTTCCTATTACTGCAATCTTACTACAATTTGAAACAACTGTATATTTTAATTTTAATTCATCTAAAATTTTCTTTACATTCTCTTCTTGTTTTGAATCAACAGTAAATACTCTATAGTTTGGAAAAACATTTATTAAATCTATACTTATCTTATTCGCAGCTAATATATCAAATACATCATCAACATATTGATTTTCTTCGCCATACTCAACACTTATTTGAGTTCTTGATGACATATGTGTTATTCCTGTAATTATTCTGCCAATGCTTTCACGAGATGCTGTTATTAATGTTCCTTTTGAATTTGACATTGTATTCTTAATGTAGACTGGTATATTTACCTTCATTGCATATTCTACAGCTCTTGGATGTATTACCTTTGCACCTTGATCAGCAAATTGAAATACTTCATTATAACTCATTGTCTCAATTAAATGAGCATCATCAACTATTCTTGGATCGGCTGTCATTATTCCATCAACATCTGTATAAATTTCTACAAATTCTGCCTTTAAAGCAGCTCCCAATGCAGTACCTGTAATATCACTACCACCTCTACCTAATGTGGTAATTTCACCGCTTTGAGTCATACCTTGAAAACCTGCCACAACAGGTACATATCCTTCGTTAATATAATTTATGAGCTTTGTTGTATCAATTCTTAATATATCAGCATTACCAAAATTGTCATTAGTTATAATTCCTGCTTGGCCTCCAGTTAATACTCTGGGCTTTAAACCTCTTTTTGATAATACCTCTGCCATAACAACACATGAAATTATTTCTCCACATGACATTAAAATATCATATTCCCTTTTTTCTAAATATGCCTTCTCATTATCAATTAAAGATAGTAGTGTATCAGTAGCATATGGATCCCCTTTTCGTCCTATTGCAGAAACTACTACAACCGGTTTGTACCCTTTTTTTATAGCATCAATTACTTTATCTGCAACCATTTCCCTTCTCTGTTGAGTTGAAACAGATGTTCCTCCAAACTTTTGTACTATTATTTTCATATCTTGGCCTCCTCAAGTCATATGCTAACACTACTATATTATACTACTTTACATCAAATTCTGCTATTAAAATTTAGTTTTTAAATCAAAAAGTATTGTCTTTTTAAAAACATTTATTCTTTTATTCCACGGCAACTCTATGTAATCTTTATTTTTAAATGAAAAGAATGAAAAATTCGGGGTAGTTATTAAACTTTCAATTTCTCCTGAAAGTCTATTAAAAACTATATCACAATCTGCTATAGTACCAAATTTACTACCCTCTGAAACATCTATTATTTCTAATTCCATAAGTTCGGATAACCTTTTACTCATAATAGATCCCCCTCCCCTTATAATACTATTATATGAAAAAAGATGGTTTATAGACCTGTAGATCCAAAACCATCTTTTCCCCTTATAGTTTCATCTAAATTTTCTGCCTCAATAATTTCAGGTATTACAACTTTGTTTATTACCATTTGTGCTATTCTATCACCACGTCTTATAATAAAAGGTTCCTTTCCAAGATTAATTAAAATAACACCTATTTCTCCTCTATAATCGCTGTCAATTGTACCTGGTGAATTAACTAGGGCAATCCCATTTTTTAAAGCTAAACCACTTCTTGGCCTTATTTGTGCTTCATAACCTATAGGTAAACTAATTGAAATACCTGTTGGTATTAATTTAATTTCCATAGGATTTACAACAACTTCGCCTTCAACATTTGCATAAAGATCCATTCCACATGAACCCTCAGTCATAAACTTTGGTAGTGGTAAATCCTTAGCATTTTCTAGCCTTTTTATTTGTAACTTCATTTTTTACCCCCAAATTATTTTTTTATATTTATCTTCATTTATATTCTTGCCAACAATCGCAGCTGCTTTAATTCCTTTAGTAAATACTTTATTTATTATTTTTTCTACATCATCTTCTGTTATAGCATCAATCCTATTTAAAACTTCTTTAGGCTCGTAAACTTTATTTTGTAAAATTAATGACTTACCCATACTGAACATTCTATTAGCAACACTCTCTAGACCAAGAATATAATTTCCCTTTAGTTGTTCCTTTGCTTTTCTTATACTTTCTTTATCAATACCATTTTTATATAACTTTTCTATCTCTTCTCTAATAAACATAATAGCTTTTTCAACCTGAGCTTCATTTAAAGCAAAATAGATATTAAAGGAACCACAATTAATATAGGATGACGGAAATGAATAAATAGTATAAACTAATCCATTTTCTTCTCTTAACCTTTGAAATAATCTTGAACTAGTTCCTCCACCAAAATAATTGTTTATAGCTGATAATGTATATATTTCTTCATTCCCTAATTCAATTCCATCCATACATAATCCAATATGAACTTGTTCAATATCCTTTTGTTTAAACAATATATTACTTTTAATAGATGGATTTGTTATATTAACTTTTCCTCTTTCTTTTACATTTATATTTTGTAAAAATGATTCTAATTTATTTATGACATTTTCTTCATTAAAATTTCCTGTTATTGCAATTACAATATTGTCTGCCGTATATGTATCATTCATATAATTTATGATTTTTTCTCTAGACATTTTGTCTATTGTATCATGACTACCTAATATTGAATATGAAAGTGTATCTCCATCCCAAGCAGCTTTAGATAATAAATCTCCTACCAAATCTTCAGGTGAATCTTCATACATATTTATCTCTTCTTTTATTACTCCTTTTTCTTTTTCTATATCCTCTAAATTCATATTTGAATTAAAAACCATATCTAATAATACATCCATTGCAACATCAATATGCTGATCAATCATCTTAACATAATAACAGGTTGCTTCCTTAGCAGTAAATGCATTGATCTGACCACCTAAAGATTCAATATCCTCTGCTATCTGCTTTGCTGTTCTATTTTTTGTTCCTTTGAACATCATATGCTCAATAAAATGTGATATTCCGTTAATTTCCTGATTTTCATAACGTGAACCACTTTTTACCCAGATTCCTACACTAACAGAGTTAACATAAGGTATATACTCAGTAACCAAACGAATTCCACTTTTTAAATTTATTATTTTATACATAAAAACCTCCTGAAAATAATTTATAGTTTAAAATTAGAGGTCAAAAACTTTTATAAATTTCAAAAAAAGGCTTATAAAAAGCCTTATTCTTTGTTATCTTCAGTTTTTTCCTTTTTAATTGCATCTTTTCTTGATAAATTTATTCTACCTTGGCTATCTATTTCTGTAACCTTAACTAATATTTCATCTCCAACATTAACTACATCTTCAACTTTATTTACCCTTTCATGAGCCAATTTTGAAATATGTACCAATCCTTCTTTTCCAGGTAGTATTTCAACAAATGCACCAAATTGTGTAATTCTGTTTACCCTACCTAAATATATTTCACCTACTTGTACATCTTTTGTTATTCCTTCAATAATTTTCTTTGCTCTCTCTCCAGCTTCTATACTTGGCGCACATATGTATAGTCTTCCATCATCTTCAATGTCGATCTTTACACCTGTTTCAGCAATTATTTTATTAATTGTCTTTCCACCTGGACCTATAACATCTCTTATTTTATCAGGATCAATTATCATTGGAACTATTCTAGGCGCATATTTTGAAAGTTCTTTTCTTGGTTCTGGTATTACTTTTAACATCGTATCAAGTATCTTCATTCTTGCTTCTCTTGCTTGTTTAATTGCTCTTCTTATAATATCTTCTGTTAATCCTTTTAGTTTTGTATCAACTTGAATTGCAGTAATTCCCTTTTCTGTACCAGCTACTTTAAAATCCATATCTCCAAAGAAATCTTCAATGCCTTGAATATCTGTTAAAATTTCTGCTCTTGTTAATTCTTCATCAGTAACTAATCCCATAGCGATACCTGCAACTGGTCGTTTAATTGGTACACCAGCATCCATTAAAGCTAAAGTACTTGCACAAACACTGGCTTGAGATGTTGAACCATTAGAACTTAATACTTCTGAAACTAATCTTATAGTATAAGGAAATTCTTCTTCTGGTGGAATAACAGGCTCTAGTGCTCTTTCTGCTAATGCACCATGACCTATTTCTCTTCTACCAGGTCCTCTTAAGAACTTAACTTCCCCAGTAGAATATGGTGGGAAATTATAGTGATGCATATATCTCTTAAATTCTTCATCTCCTAGCCCATCTAGTATTTGTACATCTCCTAAAGCTCCTAAAGTTGCTGCAGTTAAAACTTGAGTTTGTCCGCGTTGGAATAAACCTGAACCATGTGTTCTTGGTAAAATTCCAACTTCACAATATAATGGTCTTATTTCATCAAATTTTCTTCCATCAGGTCTTCTCTTTTCTTCTAATATCATTCTTCTAACATGTTCCTTCATTATTCTATACATAACATCATCTATATCTTTTTCTGCTTCTTCAAATATTTCTGCAAAATGAGCAAACACTTCCTCTTTAACTTGATCAACTTTTTCTTGTCTTTCTTGTCTATCTGTATATTGAAGTGCTTCCCATAATTTATCAGTTGCATATTCTCTAACTGCTGTTTCTATTTCCTCTGGAACTTTGTATAGTTCAGGAACTTTCTTTTCTTTTCCACATTGTTTAGTTATATCCTCTTGAAATTTTATTAAATCTTGACATGCTTTAAATCCAAACATTATAGCATCAATCATTACATCTTCTGGTATTTCTTTTCCACCTGCTTCAATCATCATTACCTTTTCTTTTGTTGCTGATACAACTAGATGTAGATCACTTTGTTCTCTCTCTTTTGCAGTTGGATTAACAATAAATTGACCATCAATTCTACCAACTAAAACTGCTGCACAAGGTCCCTCAAATGGTATATCTGATATACATAAAGCTAATGAAGCACCATTCATTGCAACAATTTCAGGTGGATTATCTGGATCAACAGAAAGAACTGTACATATAACTTGAACATCATTTCTATAACCTTTTGGGAATAAAGGTCTAATCGGTCTGTCTATAGCTCTAGCAGACAATATAGCCTTTTCTGTTGGTTTTCCTTCCCTCTTTATAAAACCTCCTGGAATCTTTCCTACTGCATATAACCTTTCTTCATAATCAACACTTAACGGGAAAAAATCTACTCCTTCTTTTGGTTCCTCAGATGCATTTGCTGTTACTAATACAACTGTTTCACCATAACTTAATAAAACAGCACCATTAGAAAGCAATGCATATTTTCCTATGTCAGCTTTTACTTCTCTTCCCGCAAATGTTGTTGTAAAAACATTATGCATCAAATAGCCTCCCTTCATTATCCTCTTTATTTATTATTTCATAAAAAATATAATTTAAAACATTTTTTCACAACTTTATTATACCATATATTGTACATATTGATATAATCTTTTAAAATTAAAAATTTAATGATTTTTTACAAGTTTAAAAAATAGAGCGGATAAACCGCTCTATTTTTAAGGAATTATTTTCTGATTTCTAGATCAGCAATTATTTGACGATACTTTTCAAGATCAGTCTTCATTAGATAGTTTAGAAGTCCTCTTCTCTTACCAACCATCTTTAAAAGACCTCTTCTTGAATGATGGTCATGTTTATGAACCTTTAAGTGTTCAGTTAAATGGTTGATTCTTTCTGTTAATAATGCGATTTGAACTTCTGGTGATCCAGTGTCGCCTTCATGTCTTTGGTACTTGTTGATAATCTCTTGCTTCTTAACCTTATCCATTTGTTACACCTCCTAATTTATTAACCCCTAGTGCAAGGTTAACGCCGGTGCTACGATAACTTTGCACAGGTTACAGACAGATTATATCAAAACAATCTATTGTTGTAAATATGTTTCACATATTTTTTGCTAATAAAACATCTTTTTCTATTCTGTTTTTTAATTCGCTAACACTATTGAACTTCTGTTCATCCCTAATAAACTTTTTAAATTTAACACATATATCTTTATTATACAGATCTTTATTAAAGTCAAATATATGGGTTTCTAATACCCTTCCTCTATGATTAAAAGTTGGTTTATATCCTATATTAGTAATTGATTTATATTCTTTATCATCAACTATTGTTGTGGTAATATATACACCATTTTTAATAGCTAGATTGTCATCAATGTATACATTAGCTGTTGGATATCCAAATTCCCTTGCTATTCTATTTCCACCTTCAACTTTTCCATAAATACAAAAGTTATAACCTAATAAATTATTCACCTCATCTATTAATCCACAACTTAGCTTTTCTCTAATTATTGAACTTGATACTTTATAATTATCTATTTTAACTTCATCTATAACATCAATATCATAATTATATATCTTACTTAATTCAATTAATTTTGAAGCAGTTCCTTGTGCTTTTTTACCAAATCTATAATCAAAACCACAAACGATAAACTTTGCCTTTAACTTTTCACAAATAAACTTTATAAAATATTTATAATCTAAATTTAATAGATCTAAATCAGTTTTTAGTAATATCAAGTTATCTACACCTAAATTTTGAATTAAACGTGCTTTTGTATAGTTATCCATAATTATCTTTTGATTTAAATTAAATAAAATCTCTTCTGGATGCTTGTCAAATGTTAATACAACACTTTTTGTATTATTTTTATTTGCCCATTCTACTGCTTTTTTTATAATTTTTTGATGGGCAATATGAAGCCCATCAAACATTCCTAATGCAATACTTGTTTCATAACCTAATTCAATGTTTTTTATGTCATCATTTATCACTATCATTTTTAACACCTTATACAAAAATTTTTTCTGGCTTTAATTTATTATTATTAATATTTCCAATACCTAAAAATTCACTTTTGTAATTATATATTTTATACATACCATCTTTGTGTCTTTTACTTAAAATAACTCCATTACAAAACTTTTTAGATTCATCAATATCTAATTTTAAAGAATCATAATCTAAAAGTTTATCTACAGTTAACATAATATTATTTATGTTTTCTTTATTTATTTCCTCTAAAACATATGAATCATCTAATTTAAATTTTCCTGTTTGTGTTCTAAGAAGAAAACCCATATATGCACCATATCCTAAACATTCCCCTAGATCATAACATAAACTTCTTATATATGTTCCTTTTGAGCAATGAACTTCTAATAATGCTCTTTTGCTATAAACATCTATAATATCTATGTTATATATAATCACTTTTCTCTTAGGAATTTCAAATTCATGACCCTTTCTTGCTAAATCATATGCTCTCATTCCATTAATTTTTATTGCAGAATACGCAGGAGGTACCTGTTCAATCTCTCCTATAAATTTACTCTTTATTATTTGATTTAATTTTTGATAATCAAGTGTAAAATCCTTCTCATATCTTCTAACTACATTTCCATATTTATCATATGTATCTGTTGTTTCACCAAAGCATATTTCGCATATATACTTCTTGTCTTGTGCAGTTAAGTAGTCTACAATCTTTGTTGCCTTTCCAATACATATTGGTAAAACTCCTGCTGCTCCTGGATCAAGTGTGCCTGTATGCCCTATTTTTTTTACATTCAATTTCTTCCTTAAGTATGCTACAACATCAAATGAGGTCATACCTGGTGGTTTTAATATATTTATAACTCCATTCATATTACTTCACCCAAACTCTTTTCAATATCCTTTAATAATATAGTCTCAATCTGTTCTATAGTCTTATCTTTAATAGTGCATCCTGCGGCTTTAACATGCCCTCCACCACCATATTTTAGAGCTATATCTTTTACATCTACATAATCTTTTGATCTCAGGCTTATTTTATATACATTTTTATCAATTTCTTTAATAAGTACTCCAACCTCAACATTCTCAATATCTCTAGCTATATTAACAAGCTCACCAGCTTCATCCTCGGTAGCACCGGATAATTCAAGCATTTCTTTTGTTAAATTCATTATAGCTACTTTACCATTTAAGTAGGTTCTTAAAGTTGACACAACTAAAGATGTTAATTTAATTCCATTTAATGTTTTTTGATCGAACAATCTATAATAAATTGAAGTAAAATCAATATCCTTTTCTAATAACTTAGATACAATGTTCATAGTTTTTGATGTTGTATTGGAAAATTTAAATCCACCTGTGTCCGAAACTATTGATGTATACAAACACTCAGCAATATTTTTTGATATATTATGTCCTAATTGTAAATAAATATCATATAGCATTTCTCCAACACTAGAAGCATTACTGTCTACGATATTTATATTACCAAACCTAGTGTTTGTAATATGATGATCTATGTTAATTATTAAATCGCATTTTTCTGTTAGGGGCATACATTCACCTAATCTATCTAAATCACCACAATCCAACACTATAAGACAATCATATGATTCCTGCGCCAAATCAACATTTTTAATCTCATTTGCACCATTTAGATATAAGTACTTTCTAGGAACTTGACCTTCAACGAATACATCCACTCTTTTTCCTTTTTCAATTAAAAAATTATAAAAACTTAGAATAGAACCCATACTATCACCATCAGGTGATGTATGGGATACAACTGCAAAAGTATTTTTAGTTTCTATAACTAGTTTTAATCTTTCTATATCAATCATTTTTGTTTATCTCCCTTAGAAGATCATTTATCTTCATGCTGTATTCTATTGAATGGTCAAGTTCAAATATTAATTCAGGAGTATAGCGCATCTTAATTCTGCTTCCAAGCTCTCTCCTTAAAAAACCTGCTGCACTCTTTAATCCATCAATACAACTATTTTTCATCTCTTCATTTCCAAAAACACTAATATAAACTTTTGCATATCTTAAATCTTTTGTAACATCAACACGAGTTACTGATGTTAAAGGTGGAATTCTTGGATCCTTTAACTCATACTGAATTATATTACTTAATACCTTTTTTACTTCCTCAGAAAGCCTACTATTTCTTTCAAACGCCATAATTTATACACCTCTTTTACTTGCGCTCTACTTCCTTCATTGTATATGTTTCAAAAATATCTCCCTCTTTTATATCATTGTACTTTTCAATTGTAAGACCACATTCATATCCAGCAGCAACTTCTCTAACATCATCTTTAAATCTCTTTAATGATGATATTTTTCCTTCATATATTACTATACCATTTCTAATAACTCTTATATTATCATGTCTATTAACTTTTCCTTCTTCAACATAACATCCAGCAATTGTACCAATTGATGATACTTTAAATGTTTGTCTTACTTGTAATCTTGCAGTTACTACTTCAGTATATTCAGGATCTAACATACCCTTCATAGCTGCTGTTATATCATCTATAGCTTCATAAATTATTCTGTATGTCTTAATTTCAACATTTTCCTTTTCTGCTAACTGCCTAGCCATACTATCAGGTCTTACATTAAAACCTATTATTATAGCATTTGAAGCTGATGCTAGTGTAACGTCAGTTTCAGTTATAGCTCCTACTGCACCATGGATAACTTTTACCTTAACCTCATCATTTGAAAGCTTTTCTAATGATTGTCTAATTGCCTCAACTGATCCTTGAACATCAGCCTTTACAATTATATTTAAAACTTTCACTTTACCTTCTTTAATTTGTGAGAATAAATCTTGTAATGATACTTTTGCACTTGATGCAAACATCTCTTGTCTTTGTTTCTCTTTTCTTATTTCTGCAATTTCACGTGCTGTTTTTTCATCTGCAACAACGTAAAATTTTTCACCTGCATTTGGCACTTCTGATAAACCTAAAATCTCAACTGGCATTGATGGACCTACTTTATTCACTTTTCTACCTTTATCATCCATCATTGCTCTTACTCTACCATAAGCAGTTCCAGCTACTACTGCGTCTCCAACCTTTAAAGTTCCTGCTTGAATTAATGCTGTTGCCACAGGTCCTCTACCTTTATCTAGTTTTGATTCAATTATTGTACCCTTTGCTGCTCTATTTGGATTAGCTTTAAGCTCTTGCATTTCTGCAACTAGTAATATCATTTCAAGTAATGTATCAATTCCTTGATGAGTATGTGCTGATACAGGGACACATATTGTGTCTCCACCCCAATCTTCAGCAATTAAACCATATTCAGTTAATTCTTGTTTTACTCTATCAGGATTAGCACCTGATTTATCTATTTTATTTATTGCAACTATAATAGGTACATTTGCTGCCTTAGCATGGTTTATAGCTTCAACAGTTTGTGGCATAACACCATCATCTGCAGCAACAACAAGTACAGCAATATCTGTAACTTTTGCTCCTCTAGCTCTCATTGCAGTAAATGCTTCGTGTCCTGGTGTATCTAGGAAAACAATTTTATTACCATTTACATCAACACTATAAGCCCCTATATGTTGTGTAATTCCACCAGCTTCCTGTGCAGCTACTCTAGAATTTCTTATAGCATCTAGAAGTGATGTTTTACCGTGGTCAACGTGTCCCATTACAGTTACAACTGGTGGTCTTGGAACCATATCCTCTGGACGATCTTCAAAATCATTAATTAGAACTTCTTCCTTTTCCTTTACTTCTTCCTTTTCTAATAATATGTTATATTCTTCTGCTATTTTTTCAGCTACTTCAAAATCTATTTCATGATTTATTGAGGCCATTATACCTTTTAAAATTAACTTTTTAATTATTTCGGCTACTGGCTTCTTTATCTTTTGAGCAAAATCTCCTACTTTAATAGTTGGTGGAATAACAACAATTCCTATTTCTTCTTCAACTACCTTATTTTTTTCTTTAATTTGTTTGTGCTTTATATTCTCGTTTCTTTGTTTCTTTCTAATCTTTTCATTTTTCGTATAATTATCATCCATCAAACCTAAGTCATCATATTCATGGTCATCAGCATGTTCATCTTTATGAGCACTTTGGTCTTGTTGTTGCTCCTGAAGACTTGAATTATCTTCATCTTTCTTTTTATTTAGTTCTTCTATATATTCCTTTATTATATTTGCATCTTCTCCCTCTATCACACTCATGTGATTTTTTACTTCTATACCAAACTCTTTACTTAAAAGCTCAATAACTTCTTTACTAGTTTTATTGATTTGTTTAGCTAACTCATAAACTCTAATCTTTGACAATATTGTCACCCCCACTGGTATTTTCTCTTAACTTCTTAATAAATGCATCTGCTAAGTTTTTGTCTTTTATAGATAAAACCGATCTCATTGATTTCCCTATAAAATGTCCTATGTCATCTTTAGTTCCAAATATAACATATGGAACACCATAGTTATTTGCCATATTTTGAAACTTCTTTCTAGTATTTTCACTGGCATCTTCTGATATAATCAAGAGCTTACATTTACCCTTTTTTATATCTATTTCAACTCCATCATCACCTGAGGTTAAATTACCTGATTTTTGTATAAGCCCTAAAAAGTTATAAAGCTTACTATCCACGTTGCAACTCCTCCTTTAGTTTTTCATAAACTTCAGGAGAAATGTTTACTTCCAACGCTTTTTCAAATTTTTTGCCCTTATAAGCCTTTTCAAAACATTCAACACTTCTACAAATATATGCTCCTCTACCAGGTGCTTTACCAGTTAAATCTAATTTTACTTCGCCTTCTTTATTTCTAACTACCCTTATAAGTTCCTTCTTAGGCTTCATCTCCATACATCCAAGACACATTCTTTGAGGAATTTTTTTTACTTTCATTAATCATTCCTCCTTATTCAATTCTTGGACTTGGGACTCACTTTTTATATCTATCTTCCAACCAGTCAATTTAGCAGCAAGTCTAGCATTTTGACCTTCTTTACCTATTGCTAATGATAATTGATAATCTGGAACAATAACTCTTGCGATTCTTTCTTTTTCATCTATTATTTCTACACTAACAACCTTAGCTGGACTCAATGCATTTTGAATGAATTCAACAGGATCTTTACTCCATTTAACTATATCAATTTTTTCTCCTCTTAACTCATTAACAACATTTTGAACTCTTACTCCTTTTGGTCCAACACAAGCACCTGTCGCATCTACATTTTCATCTCTGGAATGAACTGCAATTTTTGTTCTTGAACCTGCTTCTCTTGCAATACTCTTTATTTCCACAATACCTTCGTATATCTCTGGTACTTCTAGCTCAAACAATCTTTTTACTAAGCCTGGGTGCGTTCTTGATATAATTATATTTGGTCCTTTAGTTGTCTTTTTAACTTCCACAACATAGAACTTTAATCTTTCACCGTGGCTATATGTATCATTTGGCATTTGCTCACTAGCATTTAGAAGAGTTTCTGTTTTGCCGATGTCTACTAAAACTTTATCATTTTCCTTTTTCTGAACAATACCTGTTATAATGTCATTTTCTTTTTGTATAAATTCTTCATATAAAATTTTTCTCTCTTGCTCCCTGATC
Organism: Thermobrachium celere DSM 8682; assembly: GCF_000430995.1. Lineage (GTDB taxonomy): Bacteria > Bacillota > Clostridia > Clostridiales > Caloramatoraceae > Thermobrachium > Thermobrachium celere. The sequence continues at coordinate 829,350 of NZ_HF952018.1, read as the reverse complement.
TCTTGTATTACACGTTGTTTTGCTACTTGCGCCGAAGCTCTTAAGAAATCCTTTGGAGTTATTTCAATATCAACTACATCATCAAGGTTGTATCTTACATCTATTTTTCTAGCATCCTCAAGGCTTATTTCTAATAGATTGTCATATACATCTTCCACAACCTTTTTCTGAGCATAAACATGTATTTCTCCTGTTTCTCTATTAATTGTTACCTTAACATTTTGTGATGTTCCATAATTCTTTTTGTAGGCAGCTACTAGAGCAGATTCTAATGCATTAAATATTATGTCTTCATCAATACCTTTTTCTTGTACTATTGCCTTTAGAGCTTCGATTAATTCAACAGAATTCATTTTTATCTCCCCTTTCCACTCAACCTAATGAAATAAATATCATCAAATCTTATATTCTTTTCTTCGTCATCAACGTTTATAACAATATTGTTTTCACTATAGTTTATTAATTTGCCATAGATTGCTGTATAATTCTCGTCATTTAGTCTTACTTTAACTATTTTATTTATGGCTTTTTTAAAGCTCTTATCATCTTCTAATAATTTCATTTCACCTGGAGATGATACCTCTAAAAAGTAACTAAATTCAATAGGATCAACCTTATCTAATTCATCACTTAAAACTCTACTTATTTTTGCACAATCATCTAAGGTTACTCCATCTTCTTTATCTATATAAACCCTAAGATACCATTCACCTGACTCCTTTAAAAATTCAACATCTATAAAATCACAATTGTATGACTCTACAATAGGTTTTGCGATTTTTTCTACTTGTTGCTCAATTTTATTAATCATTTTATCCCTCCTTTGTTTCTATTTTTTGTATACATCAAAAAATAATTCACAGTATACAAAAAACATAAATATAGAGTGGGTTTTGCCCACTCTGAAAACCAAGTATTTAGTCTAAAGTTATTATATCATTATAATGAAATTATTTCAAGTTAAAACAAAGAAAGTTGATTTGTTTCTGGTAATCCCTTTAGACATCCATGTGAGTCTAATATTTCTATTACTGTTTTTGATACCTTTGCTCTTATTCTTAAATCCTCTTTTGAAACAAAAGGCCCTTGTTCTCTTGCAGCAACTATATTTTTTGCTGCATTCTCACCTACACCTTGTAAGGCTCTAAATGGAGGCAGTATTCCCTCCTCAGTAATCAAGAACTTAGTTGCATCTGATTTATATAGATCAACAGGTATAAATTTTAATCCTCTCTTATACATTTCAAGAGCTATTTCCAATATAGTCAGTAATCCTTTATCCTTTTGAGAAACATTATTACCCAATGCTTCTATCTCTTTTATTTTACTAATTATAGCTCGTTCACCCTTTACAATTAAGTCAGCATCAAAATCATCTGCTCTTACTGTAAAATAAGTAGCATAGTAGGCTTCAGGATAATAAACTTTAAAGTAAGCAATTCTAACTGCCATCATAACATATGCAACTGCATGGCCTTTAGGGAACATGTATTTTATTTTATTACATGATTGGATATACCAATCTGGCACATTATTTTGTTTCATTATTTCAATATCCTCATCCCTTAAGCCTTTACCTTTTCTTACTCTTTCCATTATATTAAAAGCAGTTTTTGGTGGTACACCACTATAAATTAAATAAAGCATTATATCGTCTCTTGTACATATAACTTCTTTAAGAGTAGCTAAACCTTGTCTAATAATATCTTGAGCATTATTTAACCATACATCAGTACCATGTGATAGACCAGAAATTCTAACCAAATCAGAAAAATTTTGAGGTTGTGTATCAATCAACATTTGACGAACAAATTTGGTTCCAAACTCTGGTAATCCCAAAGTTCCAACCTCACAATTTATATCTTCTTGTGTAATCCCTAAAGGCTCTGTTGATGTAAATAGTTTTATAACATTTTTATCATCCAGAGGAATTTCTTTTGGATCAATACCAGTTAAATCCTGCAACATTCTTAAAACTGTTGGATCGTCGTGTCCTAGTATATCTAGTTTTAATAATCTACCACTTATAGAATGGTAATCAAAATGAGTAGTAGTAACATCTGAATTTATATCATCTGCTGGCTTTTGAATAGGTGTAAATTCATAAATCTCCTTATCTCTGGGAACAACCATTATACCTCCTGGGTGTTGTCCAGTGGTTCTTTTAACACCAGTACAGCCTCTAACAAGTCTCTCCATCTCAGCAGAAGAAACCTTTAAACCTCTTTCTTCTAAATAATTTTTTACAAATCCATAAGCAGTTTTTTCTGCAATAGTACCTATAGTTCCTGCCCTAAATACATGTCCTTCTCCAAACAATTCTTCAGTATATTTGTGAGCAATCGGTTGATATTCACCTGAAAAGTTTAAGTCTATATCTGGTTCTTTATCTCCCTCAAACCCTAGAAAGACTTCAAAAGGTATATCATGGCCATCTTTCTTATATTTGGTATTACATACAGGACAATTTTTATCTGGTAAATCTACTCCTGATCCAACGCTTCCATCTAAGAAAAACTCTGAATTTTTACAGTTTGGACAAACATAATGTGGAGGTAATGGATTTACTTCAGTAATTCCACACATTGTTGCAACAAATGAAGATCCTACTGATCCTCTTGATCCAACTAGATACCCATCGCTTAATGACTTTGCCACTAATTTATGTGCAATTAGATATAAAACAGCATATCCATTGTTTATTATTGAATTTAATTCCTTTTCCAGTCTTTTTTCAACAACCTCTGGAAGTTTTTCCCCATAAATCCTATGTGCATTGTCCATTGTCATTTTTCTAATTTCTTCGTCTGCACCATCTATTTTAGGTGGAAATGTTTCTTCAGGTATTGGCTTAATTTCTTCAACCATATCTGCAATTTTATTAGGATTTTCTACTACTACTTCAAAAGCTTTTTGTTCTCCTAAATAACTAAATTCTTCCAACATTTCATTTGTTGTTTTAAAATATAATGGGGCTTGATTATCTGCATCATCATATCCTTGTCCAGCCATCAATATTCTTCTAAAATACTCATCATGTGGATCAAGAAAATGTACATCACCAGTTGCAACAACTGGTTTGTTATATTTTTCTCCTAGTTCAACTATTTTTTTATTATATTCATATAATTTTTCAACACTATCTACTTTACCACTTTCATAAAGAAACATATTATTTGCTATTGGCTGAATTTCTAGGTAGTCATAAAACTTTACAATTTCCTCAATGTCTCTCTCAGGCATATTATTTAATATAGCCCTATAAAGTTGACCTGCCTCACAAGCAGTTCCAATTATTAAACCATCTCTCATCTGTTCAAGTAAGCTTTTAGGTATTCTTGGTCTTTTGAAAAAGTAATTACAATGAGCCATAGAAACTAGTTTATATAAATTGTACAAACCTTGATAGTTCTTAACTAAAATAACAATATGATATGTGTCTGCCTTTCTTATATCAAAATTTCCACTATAGAGTTCATTTACTTCTGTAAGTTTATTAGCCCCTCTTTCCTTTAGCATATCTAAAAATTTTAAAAATATATGGGCTGTAGCTTCAGCATCATCTACTGCTCTATGATGATTTTCTAAACTTATTCCTAGGTGTTCAGCTATTATATTAAGTTTGTGTTTCTTTAAATCTGGCAATAACCACCTTGCTAGAGGAAGTGTATCAACTATTGAAAAACTAAATGGCAAATTTAATTTCTTACACTTTTCCCTAATGAACCCAGTGTCAAATTTAGCATTATGTGCAACTAAAACAGCTTCACCAATAAAATCAATAAAAGCTGGTAATACCTCTTCTATTGTTTGTTTATCACTAACCATTTCATTTGTAATTCCAGTTAGTTTTTCTATTTCTAAAGAAATTTCCTTTTGAGGATTTATAAGAACAGAGAACCTATCAACAATTTGATAATTTTTAATCTTTACAGCCCCAATTTCTATAATTTCTTCTGTTTGAGGATTAAATCCAGTTGTTTCTATATCAAATACTACAAATTCATCCTCAAGTAAAACATCCTTCGGATTATATACAATAGGTTCTCCATCATCAACTAAGTATCCCTCAACTCCATAGATTACCTTTATTCCATACTTTTTTGCAGCATCCATAGCTTCAGGGAATGCTTGAACAACTCCATGATCTGTAATAGCTATTGCATTATGTCCCCATTCCTTTGCTCTTTGTATTAGCTTTGTTGCAGATGTTACTCCATCCATTCCGCTCATTTGAGTATGAAGATGAAGCTCTACCCTTTTCTGATCACAAGTATCCATTCTTTTAATAGGATCCTTTTTATCTATAAACTTAGCCATTATTACAACTTCGTTAGAAAATTTATCAAAGGTAGCTTCTCCTATTACTTTTAAATATTTACCTTCTGATATTTCAGATTTTACTTTATCTAGAATATCATTTTTAGGGAATAATTTTACTGTTATGGAGCTTGAATAATCAGTTATATAAAAAGAAAAAATGAATTTTCCATTTTTTGTTTCCTTAATATCTACCTTAAATACCTCACCCTCTATTTCTACAACACCTGATGTTTCATTTATTGCTGATATCTTTGTAAAATCAGCCTTAACTGGCTTACCATATATATATGGGCTTTCTTTCTCTTTTTCTTTTTCTTTTACCTCTTTTTCAATAACATTATTATTGTTATCTAAAGCCTTATAATCACTTTTTTCTCTAGATTCTTGAATATACTGATTAATTATTTTATTGTCTTCATCGTATTTTATCTTATTATATTCTTCTAATTCTATCTCACTATAATTAAAACGGATCTCTAGGTGCTCGTTTGTGAATTTAAATAACTCAGTTTTTAATAATTTATCAATTTGTCTACTTTTAAGCATATTAACTGTAAATTCATTATCTATTTTAAACTCAATTAATTTCTCTTTAACATTTATGTTACTTGAAGTAAGTACAGAACATATTGAGGGATATTGTTTTAAAATATCCCTCAATAGTAATCTTATATTGCTATCATCTATATTATTAATATCAATATAATTTTTACAGTAGTCAATATATAACTCTAAATTATTATCTATTTTAAATTTGCTTTTAAATATATCAATTAAATTGTTCTTAATTTTATCATCAGTATCAATATAGGATTTTAAAAAAAACTCATATTTTTTAGTTTTTTTATCTATTATAATTTTTTCGATATATAATTTATCTAAAAAATCATATCTTTTAAGTTCTATGTCATTTGCAAGTACTTCACTTAAAGCTTTGGACATATATAAACCTCCTAATTATGTCCTAAGACATCTTAAAATATCATAGTACATCTTTAACCTAGCCTTAATTCCCTTCTTTAATCCCAATTTTTCTTCCTTCATTATATGTGTCATATCTTTTAATTCAACATTTATTACTCTATATTTCATCTTAGAAGCATGTTTAGTTAATGCAACTTCTACACCATATTTTGTCATATCTAAATTATCCATAGTATCTATAACATAACGCTTTAGTGCCCTTTGGCCTGAAAGATTAGGGGCAACAAATTGAGCTAAATCTGTAGCAAGTCTTCCACTTGAAAATATGCCTACTGTCATATCAGCCTCATCATTCATTACAGGTGTCAACAAATCAATAACATGTTTTTTGGTTAATCCTATTAAATCTGCATCTAATAGAAGTATAATATCTGCATCAGTATTTTCTATGCCATTTTTGATTGCTCCACCTTTACCAAGATTTTTGGGATTTTCTATTACTGTTGCACCTTTTTCTCTTGCAATGTTAGCTGTATTATCAGTTGAGCCATCATTAACAACAATTATATTTCTAATAATTTCAACTTCTTTTACAACATTTATAACTTCCCCAACCGTTCTTTCCTCATTATAAGCAGGAATAATACAATCAATTTTCATATTATTTCCCCCTAGTATTTATAATTTATTTATCTCATTTATCAATTCTTCTATTATATTTTCTTCTTTAACCTTTTTGATTATTTCTCCTTTTTTAAATATCAAAGCTTCATTTTTCCCACCTGCAATACCTATGTCTGCTTCTTTAGCTTCACCTGGTCCATTTACTACACAACCCATTACCGCAACTTTAATTGGCTTATTTATATGTTTTAATTCTTTTTCAATCTTATTTGCAAGTCCTATCAAGTCTATAGCTGTTCTTCCACAAGTCGGACATGATATTATTTCAACACCAAACTTACGAACACCGCATGCCTGCAATATCTCTTTACCCAACCTTACTTCTTCTACAGGATCATCTGTTAATGAAACTCTTATTGTATCTCCAATACCATCTAATAACAATGCACCGATACCTATTGACGATTTTACAGTTCCACTAAATTTTGTACCTGCCTCTGTAACTCCAACGTGTAGAGGATAATCAGTATTTTTTGAAAGCAATCTGTAACTTTCAACCATTTCTACAACATTTGATGATTTTACAGATAAAACAATATCATAAAATCCATATTTCTCCAATATCTCAACATTCTTTAGAGCACTCTCCACCAACGCTTGTGGACACGGTCTTTTATATTTTTCTAACAATTCTTTTTCAAGAGAACCTGAATTAACACCTACCCTTATGGGTACCCCATAGTATTTTGCAGCGTTTACAACTTCTTTAACTTTATTTTCATCGCCAATATTTCCTGGATTAATTCTAAGTGCATTAACACCATTTTCTAATGATTTTATTGCCAATCTATAATCAAAATGAATATCAGCAACTAGAGGTATTTTAATTTGCTTTATTATCTCCTTTATTGCATCAACAGCTTCCATATCAGGAACAGCAACTCTTATTATTTCACATCCTTCTTTTTCTAGCTGTTTTATTTGATTTACAGTACTTTTTACATCTCTTGTATCAGTATTTGTCATTGATTGCACAGTAATTGGTGCATCCCCGCCTACAAAAATATTACCAACCTTTATCTTTTTAGTTTTTCTCCTATTCATTATACTCACCTTACCAATTAAAGTAGTTTAAATCTTATTATGTCTTTATATGTTATGAATATAGCGAATAATATTAGTATAGTAAATCCTATTAGGTTTATCAATCCAATCTTATTTTCATCTATTTTTCTACCAGTTATACCCTCAAATAACAATATAATAACCCAGCCTCCATCTAGTGCAGGAAATGGTATAAGATTAATTACTCCTAAATTTATACTCAAAAGAGCTGCAAATGATAAAAGACTTAACAACCCATACCTTGCAGCCTCACCTGACATCTTAACTATTGCAACAGGTCCACCTACATCCTCAGATGAAATCTGCCCCCTAAGAGCTCTTTTTAAAAATAATCCCATTTGTTTTGTTGTAAAAATTGTTTTATTAAACCCGTCTCCTATTGCCTCAATCAAATTACCCTTAGTAACAGTTGGTACAATACCTATTAAATATTTCCCTCTTGATTCGTCATATACTGGCTTAATATTATATTCTTTAATTACATTATCCCTTTTGATAGTTAAATTGATTTGTTTATCTTTATTTTCAGAAATAGTTAATACGAAATCTTCCCACATCTTTACCTTTTTTCCATTTACAGCTATTATCACATCATTAACCTTAATACCAGCATTATATGCTGGATATCCCTTTTCAACTTCACTTATTATTGGCTTAACTATTCCGGTATTCATTGCAATAATAGCAAAAAGAATTACTGCAATAACAAAATTCATAAATGCTCCTGCCACAATAACTATAAGTCTTATCCATGGACTTTGATTGCAAAATGCCCTTGGATCATTTGATTCTCCTTCTTCTCCAAGCATTTTTACATATCCACCGAGTGGTAAAATTCTTAATGAATAATTAGTTTCTCCCTTTTTAAATCCAAACAGCTTTGGTCCCATCCCTATGGCAAATTCTAAAACCTTTATTCCTGCTAATTTAGCAGTAATAAAATGTCCTAATTCATGGCTTGTAACTAATAATCCAAATACAAATACTGTAGCTAAAAATGTTTGCATAAAAACACCACCCTATATAATTGTTCTTACAAATTCTCTTACTTTCTCTTCTAAATCAAATATATAATCTAAATCAAAATCGTATTTAACATCAAATTTATTCATAGCTTCTTTAATTACTTTTGGTATATCTAAAAATTTAATTTTATTATTTAAGAATAATTCTACTGCTTCTTCATTAGCTATATTACAAACTGCTGGCATTGTGCCTCCAGTTTTACCAGCCTTGTATGCTAACTCTAAACATTCAAATGTTTCTAGATCCGGTTGCTCAAATGTTAATGTATTATTCTTTATTAAATCAAGATATCCTATTAGTGATTCTGTTCTATTTGGATATTCTAATGCATATTGAATTGGATGTCTCATATCTGTATTTGATAACTGTGCTAAAATTGATCCATCTTTAAATTCAACCATGGAATGTATAATGCTTTGAGGATGTATTATAACTTTTATGTTATCATAATCTACATCAAATAAATAATGGGCCTCAATAACTTCTAATCCTTTATTCATAAGTGTTGCTGAATCTATTGATATTTTTCTTCCCATGTTCCACCTTGGGTGCTTTAAAGCCATCTCTGGCGAAACATCATCTAGTTCACTTTTCTTCTTTCCCCTAAATGGTCCTCCTGATGCAGTTAATATTAGATTATTTATATTTTCCTTATTTTCTCCATTTAAACATTGAAAAAGAGCACTGTGTTCACTATCAACGGGTATAATTCTTGATTTTGATTTTAATAACTCCTCTTTTATTAATCTCCCACCAACAACTAATGTTTCTTTATTTGCAAGTGCAATGTCCTTTCCGGCTCTAATTGCAGCTATAGTAGGTCTTAATCCAATCATTCCAACAACAGAAGTTAAAACCATATCAACATTATCTAAAGTACTAATGTATTCTAATCCTTCTATTCCTGTTAGTACCTTAGTTCCATATTTTTCGGCCTTATCTTTTACTGTTTGAAGGAGATCCTTATTCATTATAACTGCATATTCAGGTTGAAATTCCTCTATCTGTTTAATTAATTTGTCTACACTTGAATTAGCTGAAATTGCAACAACTTTAAATTCATCCTTTTTATTTCTAATAACATCCAATGCCTGAGTACCAATTGAACCGGTTGAACCTAATATTGTTAGTCTTTTCATAGAATTCTCCTTTCTATATCTATCAATTCTTTTGTAAATATAACCATAAACGGTCCAAAAATAATTCCCCATAGTTTAAAAATCAAAACTCCTGCATATAAAGAAAACAGCGAAATTATTGGATGTATTTTTAATGTATTTCCAACCATTTTAACCTGCAAAACTTCTCTTATTATTTGTAAAAGTATGTATAAGCTAATTAATCCAACGGATAAAAAGTAATTTTTATTTATAAAAGCAATTACACTCCATGGTATAAATACTAACGCTGGTCCTAAAACAGGTAGCAAATCTAGTATACCACAAATCAATCCTATAGTTAATGCATTTTCTATACGTAATATATAAAAACCAACTATGGTTAGTATAGTTGATACAAAAGCTAATTTAAACTCTATTAAAGTTATGCTAGTAAGCTTTATAAATGCGTTAATTAAACAAATAGTATATTTACTTTCAAAACTCGTAATAAAATTGCTTACCAGCTTATCAAAATCTAAACTTAAAATTATACTTATTAAAAGGACAATAAACACATCAAATAAATTATTAATAGTAACAAATGTTCTATTTAATAATAAACCAGTATAATTTTGAAAATTAGGTATACTTTTTGCAATTGAGTTTAAATTAACTATCTCAAATTTACTTGATAGAGAATTATACAATATATTTATCTCACCCAAAATGTATTTAATAAAAACAAATGATAGTATAAAAATAGTCACTATTATACTTGCATAAGATATTGTCACTGCAATATTTCTACTAAATTTTATTTGTATTAATTTTTTTATCATTGGCTCCAATAATAATGATATTAATAGTGCTATTAAAAAGGGCCATAAAAAAACAAGGCATAACTTAAGAATAATAATAACTATTATATCAATTATTATTATCTTAAGTATTGCCCTTAAATTACTCTTCATATAATCAACCTAAAAAGAATGCTATATAATAATATACGATTGGTATAACATATAGTATGCTATCAAATCTATCTAAAATACCACCATGTCCCGGCATAATATTACCATAATCTTTAATTCCAACATATCTTTTTATAAGCGATGCTGACAAATCACCAATTTGTGAAACTATTGCACCAAATGCACCTAAAATAATAAGCTCAATATATGTAACATCAATAGTCCTATTAAAATATTTCCATATAAATAAGCCTATTATACTTCCTAAAATTCCCCCTATGGATCCTTCTATAGTTTTCTTAGGACTTACTTCTGGACATAACTTTCTTTTACCAAATGCCATTCCTGTAAAATAAGCAAACGTATCACAGCACCATGCTATAATAAATACTATCCAGATTAACCTATGTCCATTATTAAATTGATCTATTTTAACTAATAAATTAAAGAAACTAACGATGTATATGTATCCTATTACTGTTAGTGCTGAAGAAATTACTGTGTATTTTTTACTAAATATTGGATAAGCCATTGAAAGTAAAAATAAAAGATATATTAAGATCAAATTATATTGTGATATATCAGAAGTAAACATAATTAATTGGTTAATTATAAAAAAAGCAATTAAAAGAAAAGATATTATAGGAAATTTTGATTTATATGCGTTGATATATTCATATAAAGCAATTGCTGTTACAATACCAACTCCTAACTTTAATATTGTCCCCCCAGAAATAACAAAAAAAAGTAGTAATGGAATAGCAACTATAGCACTAATGATTCTTGTCTTCATATATTCACCTTCTTTATTTTATACCTCCAAATCTTCTATCACGGTTTTGATAATCGTATATGGCTTGGTATAAGTGTTCTCTCTTAAAATCTGGCCAAAAAATATTTGAAAACCAGAATTCAGTATATGCAACTTGCCATAATAAAAAGTTACTTAGCCTATATTCACCACTTGGTCTTATTAATAAATCTGGATCTGGCATATTTGCTGTATATAAATATTTTGAAATTAACTCTTCATCTATTTGATCTGAATTTAATTCACCTTTTTCGATTAACTGAGCTATTTTTTTAACAACATTTTTTATCTCATCTCTTCCTCCATAGTTTAACGCTAGATTAAGCGTTAGACCTGTGTTATTTTTTGTTTTTTCATAAGCATTCTTTAATTCATCTTGACAAATTTGTGGCAATTTAGAAATATCCCCTATTGAATTTACAATAACATTGTTTTTATGTAGTTCTTCTACCTCTGCCCTTAAGTATTCAACTAATAAATTCATCAGTGCGCCAACTTCCTCAGATGGCCTTTTCCAATTTTCTGTTGAAAATGCATATAAAGTCAAATATTTTACCCCTAATTCCGAACAAGCCTTTACAACTTCTCTTATTGTTTCTACTCCTGCCCTATGTCCAAAAGTTCTTGGCATGTTTCTTTTTTTAGCCCATCTACCATTACCATCCATTATTATTGCAATATGTTTTGGTATATTATTTTTATCAATTAATTCATAGTAATTCTGTGTAGTCTGAGTCTTTTTTTTACCAAATTGAAACATTGCTACCTCCCATTAATAAATTTTTATGCCAAAGCCTTATTATTAGCTTTGGCATAAAAATTTTATTTAATTCTTACTTAAAAGTATGAATAATAAATGATTATTTTATCATTCAAATCTTTGATTTTAATTACTCTTTTTTCTTCTCCAATAAGTACATTCTTGGGATTATTTGTAAATACCAACTCGTATTTAATCCCCTTTTCTTTCAATACCTCTTCAACTTTATCTAATCTATACCCTAAAAACCTCTTTACTTCCATAATTATACAGTCATTATCTCCTTTTCCTTAGCTTCAACCAACTTATCTATTTCCTTTATAAAGTTATCTGTTAATTTTTGTACTTCTTCTTCAGTTCTCTTAATTTCATCTTCTGAATAATTTCCTTCTTTCTTTAATGCCTTTAGCTTATCATTAGCATCTCTTCTAATTGATCTAACTGCAACTTTTGTATCTTCGCCATGTTTTTTTACAACCTTTACTAAATTCTTTCTTGTCTCCTCAGTAAGTTCTGGAATAACAAGTCTTATAACTTGACCATCATTTGTTGGGTTAATACCAAGATCTGACTTTTGGATTGCCTTTTCTATTTCTTTTATTACACTTTTATCCCATGGTTGAATAACTAAAACCCTTGGTTCAGGAATTGATATGGAAGCAAGTTGTGCAATATGAGTTGGTGTTCCATAATAATCAACAGTTATTTTATCAAGCATTGCCGCATTTGCTCTTCCTGCCTTAAGACCTTGAAGTTCTTTTTTAAGTAGCTCAATTGATTTTTTCATTTTTTCTTCTGAAGCAACTATTACTTCTTTAATCATAAATTAACCTCCTTATAATTAATTTTCAACAACAGTCCCAATATTTTCACCTAAAACCGCTCTCTTAATATTTCCTGGTTGATCTAATGCAAATACTATTATAGGTATATTGTTGTCCTTACATAATGATGTAGCTGTTGAATCCATTACCTTTAATTCTTTTTCTAAAACTTGCATGAATGTTAACCTATCAAATTTCTTAGCATCTTTATTTACATTTGGGTCTGAGTCATAAACACCATCAACGTTTTTAGCTAATAAAATAGCTTCAGCTTCAATTTCTGCAGCTCTTAATGCAGCTGCTGTATCTGTTGAAAAGTAAGGATTTCCTGTACCAGCAGCAAATATAACAACTCTTCCTTTTTCTAAATGTCTAACTGCCCTTCTTCTAACAAATGGTTCTGCAATTTCTCTCATTTCAATAGCTGTCTGAACTCTAGTCTTAACGCCAATTGATTCTAATGAGTCTTGAAGTGCCATAGCATTTATACAGGTTGCAAGCATCCCCATATAGTCTGCTGTTGTTCTATCCATGTCTATACCATTTCTACCTCTCCAAATGTTGCCTCCACCAACTACGCAACCAACTTCAACACCCATTTCAACAATTTCCTTGATTTCTTGAGCAATTCTCTTGATAACCTCAAAATCAAATCCATAACCCTTTTCACCAGCAAGGGCTTCTCCACTTAATTTTATCATAATTCTTTTATATTTTGGAGCTGTCATTCTTTACTACCTCCAATAATTAAATTCAACAAAATATAAAAATATCCTTCTTAAAAAAAGAGAACACAGGTGTGTTCTCTTTTAGATTCACGCTTTTGCTTGCTTCATAACTTCTTCTGCAAAGTTTTCTTCCTTCTTTTCTATACCTTCACCCTTTTCAAATCTTACGAACTTCTTAACAACAAGTTCGGCATTTGCTTCTTTTGATTTTTCTTCAACAAACTTTCTTATTGTCTTGTCTTGATCTCTTATCCATAATTGTTCTAATAGACATACTTCTTTGAAATACTTTTGTAGTCTTCCTTCTACCATCTTTTCAACAACTTTTTCTGGCTTACCTTCATTTAGAGCTTGTTGTCTGTATATTTCCTTTTCCTTTTCAATTACATCTTGTGGTACTTCTTCTTTTACAAGATATAATGGATTTGCTGCAGCTATTTGTAATGCTAATTCCTTAGCAACTTCCTTAGCAACTTCATTGTTAGCTCCTTCAACTTGAACCATAACTGCAATTCTTCCACCGCCATGGATGTAGTCCATGATTACACCATTTTCAACGTTGAATCTTTCAAATCTTCTAAATGTCATATTTTCGCCAAGCTTAGCTATTAGTGATGTTATAGCTTCTCTCACTGTCATGTTTTCATCTGCTATGTACTTTTCTTCTAATATTTCCTCTACTGTTTTAGCTGATGATAAAGCAGCTTGCTTTGCTAAATTCTTAGCAAGGTTAACAAAGTCTTCATTCTTTCCAACAAAGTCTGTTTCACAGTTAACTTCTACAACTGCACCTACTTTACCATCTTCAGTTATGTATGTTTCAACAACACCTTCAGCAGCTACTCTTCCTGCCTTCTTAGCAGCAGCTGCTAATCCCTTTTCTCTTAAAATTTCAATAGCTTTTTCCATATCACCTTCAGCTTGAACAAGAGCCTTTTTACAATCCATCATTCCTGCGCCTGTTCTTTCTCTAAGTTCACTTACCATCTTAGCTGTAATTTGCATACCCGATTCCTCCTTATGTTATTAAAGGTAAGGGTTAAGATACCCTTTACCCTTACCTTTTAATATTATTCTGCAAATTGTTCGCCTTGTCTTCCTTCAAGAACAGCATCAGCTATCTTTGAAGTAATTAGCTTAACTGCTCTTATTGCATCATCGTTACCTGGAATTACATAGTCTACATCATCTGGATCGCAGTTAGTATCAACTATACCAACTACTGGAATACCAAGTATCTTAGCTTCTGCAACAGCATTCTTTTCCTTTCTTGGATCAACTACAAATAGAACGTCTGGTAGCTTCTTAAGGTTCTTTATACCACCTAAGTTCTTTTGAAGTTTTTCCATTTCATGCTTTAACTTGATAACTTCCTTCTTTGGAAGTAGATCAAATGTTCCATCTTCAGCCATTCTTTCAAGTTCAGCAAGTCTAGCTATTCTTGTCTTTATAGTCTTAAAGTTTGTTAACATACCTCCAAGCCATCTTTCATTTACATAGTGCATATTACATCTGATGGCTTCTTCCTTAACTGAATCTTGAGCTTGCTTCTTAGTTCCTACAAATAGTATTTCCTTTCCTTCTGCTGCTGCATTCTTAACGAATTCATAAGCTTCTTCTAACTTCTTTACTGTCTTTTGAAGGTCGATGATGTAGATTCCATTTCTTTCAGTGAAGATGTACTCAGCCATTTTTGGGTTCCATCTTCTTGTTTGATGTCCAAAATGAACACCAGCTTCTAATAGTTGTTTCATTTGAATAACTGACATAAAGGCACCTCCTGGTTTTATTCCTCCACTCTACTCATTTTTTTAAAAGGCCTTATTACAGGCACCCTTTTAAAAATTGTAGAGTGTGTGTTTTTTCACGATTAGTAGTATAACACACCTTTTTAATAATATCAATAATTATTTTAACAAATAAAGAAAAAATTATTCATTTTTAGTCAAAATAAAGAAGCTAAAAATTAGCTTCTTAGCTTCTTTAATTCTTCTAATAATTTGTCATTTAATATTTTTATATGAGTACCCTTCATACCTAATGATCTTGATTCTATTACTCCAGCACTTTCAAATTTTCTTAGTGCATTAACTATAACTGATCTTGTTATGCCTACTTTATCTGCAATCTTACTTGCTACAAGTAGTCCCTCATTACCATCTAACTCATTAAAGATATGTTCAACCGCTTCAAGTTCAGAATATGAAAGTGTACCTATTGCTAATTGAACTACTGCCTTCTTTCTAGCTTCTTCTTCAATTTCATCTTGTTTTGATCTTATAATTTCCATACCTACAATTGCAGCACTATATTCTGCTAGTACTAGGTCTTCATCTGTAAATTCTTCACCAAATCTTGCTATAAGTAATGTTCCTAATCTTTCTCTGTTACCTATAATTGGTACAATTGTTGTTATCTTGTTTTCGAAAAGACACTTAACATCATTTTCAAATACACATATTCCCTTGGACTTAACATTTGGCTTAGTTTCATTAATTTGTAATAGGCTATTATTGTATTCTTCTGGGAACTTTTGTTCTTTAATAATAGTATTCTTAACAATTTCACACTCAAACTCATCTCTTATTTGATATCCTAGTATTTTTCCTTTTCTACTTACAACATATACATTACAGTTCATAACATCACTTAAAGTTTTGCAGATATCGTTAAACACAACAGGCTCAGTAGCTGACTTTTGTAGTATTTTATTTAAAATTCTTGTCTTCTCTAGTAAACTATACATAATCACCTTCTCCTTTCTATATTATATAGTTTTTTTCTTGAGTATTTTTTATTAGATCTTTTGTTCTTTCTCTAACATATTCTCTATCTATTATAATAGTCTTATCTTCAACGTCTGGAGCTTCAAAAGATATATCTAGTAATACCTGTTCAATAACAGTATGAAGCCTTCTAGCTCCAATATTTTCATTAGTCAAATTCATCTTATAAGAGATCTCAGCAATTTCTTCTATTCCGTCATCTGTAAATACAAGTTCTATACCTTCAACCTTTAAAAGCTCAATATACTGTTTAATTAAAGCATTCTTTGGCTCTTTTAAGATTTTTATAAAGTCCTGTTTAGTTAAATCATTTAGTTTAACCCTTACAGGAAATCTTCCCTGAAGTTCAGGTATTAAATCTGATACTTTAGAAACATGAAAGGCACCAGCTGCTATAAATAAAATATGATCAGTTTTTACTGGCCCATATTTTGTATTTACTGTACTGCCTTCAACTATTGGAAGTATATCTCTCTGTACTCCTTCCCTTGAGACGTCTGGGCCATGGGTATTATTTCTACCTGCAATTTTATCAATTTCATCTATAAACACTATTCCATCTTCTTCTGCTCTTTTTACAGCAATTTTATTTATTTCATCTATATCAAGAAGTTTATTGGCCTCTTCATTTTTAAATATATTTATAGCTTCTTTTACTTTAACCTTTTTATTCTTTTTCTTTTTAGGGAAAATTCCCCCTAATATATCTTCAAAATTAATGTTTAGATCGCTTACATTGCCACCTGCAATTACCTCAAAAGGCAATGCCGCATTATCTTCTAATTCAATTTCTATTTCCATATTATCAAGTAATCCTTGTTCAAGCTGTTGCATAATCTGTTGACGTTTTAAATTAATCTCCTCGTCACTTTCATGATATGTTACATGTTTATTATCGTTTTGAAATCCGAAAATATAATCAAATGGGTTTTTGTTGTTTTTTCTATTTGGAAGTGGCGCAATAACATCTACAATTCTTTGTTTTGCTAATTCTAATGCCTTCTCCTCTACTTCCTTAAATTTTTCTTCCTTCACTAGCCTTATTGAGTTTTCTACTAAATCCCTAATGATTGAATCCACATCCCTACCAACGTAACCTACTTCAGTAAATTTAGTGGCCTCTACTTTTACAAAAGGGGCATTAACCAATTTAGCCAGTCTTCTTGCAATCTCTGTCTTACCAACTCCAGTTGGTCCTATCATTAATATGTTTTTAGGTATTATGTCTTCTTTTATATATTCTGGTGCTAGCCTTCTTCTATATCTATTTCTTAAAGCCACGGCAACCATTTTTTTAGCTTCTTCTTGTCCAATTATATACTTATCTAATTCTTCAACAATCTTTTTAGGAGTAAGCTGTTTCATATACCTTATCCCCCTCAGCTTATAATTCCAACACATTAATATTGCTATTTGTATAAACACATATCTCAGAAGCAATTACAAGTGATTTATAAGCTATCTCCTTTGGAGTTAAATCCGTATTATGCATCAATGCCCTTGCCGCAGCTAAAGCATACATTCCACCTGATCCAACTGCAGCAATTCCATCATCAGGCTCTATAACTTCTCCACCACCAGATATAATAAGGAGCGTTTCTTTATCTGCTGCTATCATCAAAGCCTCTAACTTTCTTAGGGCTTTATCGCTTCTCCAAAAATTAGCCAGTTCTACTGCTGCCTTTCTTAAGTTTCCATTAAACTCAACTAGCTTATCTTCAAATTTCTCTGCCAGTGAAAATGCATCTGCTACAGAACCTGCAAATCCAATTAATACTTTATCGTTATAAATCTTTCTTATTTTGTTTGCAGTTGATTTAATGATAGTACTTTCACCAAAAGTTACTTGTCCATCACCTGCAATTGCTACACAATTTCCCTTTTTAACAGCAACAATAGTCGTTGCTCTAAACATACAAATAACCCCCAATACAAAGCTTAAAACAATTTTTTTAATTTTTTGAATTGTTTATTTCCCATCTGCAATATAAATATAACATACTAAAAAACATAATGCAACAATTTTTTTATATTTTTCGACATATTTTTTAAAATTGACAATTAAATTTGTACAATTTTTCTGATTTTATTATTTGCAATTTTTGTTTATGCATACTAGCTTTTTTTCGCCTTTAACATTTTTTTCATATAAAATTTGACCACATTTTGGACATTTTTCGTTTGTTGGTTTATCCCAGCTTACAAAATTACATTCTGGGAAGTTACTACATCCATAAAAAACTTTACCTTTTTTACTCTTCTTTATAACCACTTTACCTCCACATAATGGACAATTAACATCTATTTCGTCAACAATGGGTTTTGTGTTTTTACATTCTGGATAACCAGGACACGCTAAAAATTTACCATACTTACTCTTCTTTACAACCATGTTTCTACCACATTTTTCACAAATAACATCTGTAACCTCAACCTTTTCCTCAAGTGTTATTTTTGAAATATTTTGCTCTGCTAGTTCAATCTGCCTTTTTAAAGGCTTAAAGAATGAATCAACTACTTCAACCCAGTTTTCAACGCCTTCTTCTATTTGGTCTAATTTTTTTTCCATTTCAGCAGTAAACTCAACATCTACTATATCTTTAAAGTTTTCATTTAATAACTCAGTTACAATTATTCCTAAATCAGTTGGTACTAAAAATTTTTTATCTTTTTCGACATACCCACGTTCTAAAATTGTGCTAATAATAGGTGCATATGTACTAGGTCTTCCAATACCTTTTTCTTCTAAAACTTTAACTAATGTAGCTTCAGTATATCTTGATGGTGGTTGTGTAAAATGTTGTTTACTATCAATATTTACAAGTGTTAATATATCATTTAATTGAAGTTCAGGAAGTTTTGTTTCTTGTTCTTCATCATCTGTTTGATATACTGATAAATATCCATTAAATTTCAATATACTTCCGCTAACTTTAAATAAATAGTCACCTGCTGTTATGTCAACTGATGTTGTATCATATACAGCATCAGACATTTGGCTTGCTATGAATCTATTCCAAATTAAACTGTAAAGTTTATATTGATCATTAGTTAAAGAATCCTTAATTGCATCAGGATGTCTAAAAACCGATGTAGGCCTTATTGCCTCATGTGCATCCTGTGCATTTCCTTTTGTTTTATAGCTCTTTATTGTCTTAGGAACATATTCTAATCCAAAATTCGTTGTAATATATTCCCTAGCCTCTTTTTGTGCTTCTTCTGACACTCTTACTGAATCTGTTCTCATATATGTAATTAAACCCACTGTACCTTCGCCTGAAATGTCGATACCTTCATACAATTGTTGTGCAACTGACATTGTCTTTTTAGTTGTAAAATTTAATTTTTTAAATGCTTCTTGTTGCAATGTACTAGTTGTAAATGGTGGCATAGGGCTCTTTTTCTTTTCCTGCTTTTTTATATTTGAAACAATAAATCTTGAATCCTTTAGATTATGTAATATTTCATCCACTTGTTCCTTGTTCTTAAGCTCAATTTTTTCTTTTCCCTTGCCATAAAATTTTGCTTCAAATTGCTTATTTTTATTTTTAAGCTTTGCTGTAATTGACCAATACTCTTCAGGAATAAAGTTTTTAATTTCCTGTTCTCTTTCACATATAAGTTTAACAGCCACAGATTGTACTCTACCTGCAGATAAACCCCATTTTATTTTTTTCCAAAGAATTGGGCTGATTTCGTAACCAACTAGTCTATCTAAAACTCTTCTAGCTTGCTGTGCATTCACAAGATTCATATTAATCCTTCTTGGATGCTTTATCGCTTCACTTAAAGCCTTCTTAGTTATTTCATGGAACTCAATCCTGCACTCTTCATCAAAATTAAGGCCCAGAATGGTGGCAAGGTGCCAAGATATAGCCTCTCCCTCCCTATCTGGGTCTGTTGCAAGAAATACTTTGTCACATTTTTTTGCTTCTTTTTTTAACTCCTCAAGAAGCTTACCTTTTCCTCTTATAGTTATATATTTAGGTTCATAATTATTATCTATATCAACGCCTAATTGACTTTTAGGCAAATCTCTAACATGACCCATTGAAGCTGCAATTTTATATCCTTTACCTAAAAACTTCCCTATTGTTTTTGCTTTTGCAGGTGACTCAACTATTACCAAAGATTGAGCCATTCTAACACCTCCAGTAACTATTTAGCAATAAATGTATTATAACAGAAAATTTAATAAAATCAAGATTTTAAAAGAACATAATTTCCCCCATATAATCTTTTAATAATTCCTCTACATTCTAACAAAGTCAATTTAGTCAATAGAAAACTTGTTTCCATTTTGCACTTATTTTTTATCTGTTCAAATGTAATTTTTCCCTCACTGATACACTCCAATATCCTTTGCTCACACTCATCTAATTCTATATTATATTGACTATTTTCTGCTCTTATTCCGAATTCATACAAAATATCATCAACTGAATCAATTAACTTTGCCCCTTCTTTAATTAATTTATTACATCCTCTACTTGTCTCCTTATAGATATCACCTGGGATTGCATATACATCTTTTCCTTGTTCTAAAGCACAGTTAACTGTAATCATTGAACCACTGTTAATACTTGCTTCTACAACCAAAACAGCCTTTGATAACCCACTTATTATTCTATTTCTTTCTGGGAAATTATAACCATACGGTTTAATATTTGGTAAATACTCTGTTAAAACACATCCGTTATCTATAATCCTATTTAATAATTTTATATTTTCCTTAGGATATATATTATCAAACCCTGACCCCAAAACAGCAATTGTATATCCACCTGCATCTAATGACCCCAAATGTGCTTCTGTATCAATTCCTCTTGCCATTCCACTTACTATTCCAATTTCATATTTTGATAATTCATAGCTCATTTTATATGCTGTAGTTTTACCATAACTTGTGGCCTTTCTTGATCCTACAATTGCTAATAAATTATTAGGGAAATTAATATTACCCATATAAAATAGTCCTATTGGTGCATCTTCAATATATTTCAATGTTTGTGGATAAAATTCACTATTGTAAAATAAAAAATTTATATTTTTACTCTTTAAATATTTTTGTAAATTTTGAACCTCTTCTAGACTCTTATTTTTTGAAATATATTCAGCAGTTATAAAATCTATACCCATATTGATTGTCTCATCTATTTTCATTTTATATAATTCCTCTGGATTTACTATTTTAAGTATATCCAGCTTCTTTTTTCTATTAATTTTGAGCATAAAAAACCACAACTCATACACGTTATTCATATTAATCACCTATTTAATTAAAGTTCCATCTAATTTTCTATATTGGAGTGCCTCTGCAATATGCTTAAGTCCAATTATTTCACTATTATCCAAATCAGCAATAGTACGTGAAATCTTTAAAATTTTAGTATATGATCTTGTTGTCATATTGTATTTTTTATATGCACTTTCTAAAATAGACTCTGCATCTTTATCTAACTTACAATACTTTTTAATATGTTTTGATTTCATATGAGAATTGTACAAAATTCCTTCGCCTTTAAACCTCTCTTTTTGAATATACCTTGCCTTGATAACTCTCTCTAAAATTTCTGCAGAGCTTATCTCTTTATCATCACTATTTAACTCTTCAAATTTTACTGGATTAAGCTCTATATGTATATCTATTCTATCTAAAATAGGACCTGAAATTCTCGATAAATAATTTTTAATCTGTATTTCTGTACACTTACATTCCTTTATATTTGAACCATAATAACCACATGGACATGGATTCATTGCAGCAACAAGCATAAATCTAGCTGGAAATGTATATTTTGCCTTAACTCTTGAAATGGTAACAACGCCATCCTCAAGTGGTTGCCTTAATGCCTCCAAGCTTTCCTTTTTAAATTCAGTAAATTCATCTAAAAATAAAACGCCATTATGTGCCAAGGAAACTTCACCAGGTATTGGAACAGTACCTCCTCCAATGAGTGAGTTTGTCGAAACATTGACATGTGGATTCCTAAAGGGAGGTAAAAATATCATGTCTGTATCCTTAAGCCCACCTACTATACTGTAAACCTTTGATACTTCAAGACTTTCTTCATATGTTAAATATGGAAGTATTGTAGGTATTCTTTGAGCTATCATAGTTTTCCCTGAACCAGGAGGACCATACATTAAAATGTTATGAAAGCCTGCTGCTGCAATTTCAACAGCTCTTTTTGCAAAACTATGTCCTTTAACTTCATTAAAATCAACATTATGTTTTGCACTCTTTACATCATATTTTATATTTTCAACCTTATCAATTTGTATTTCTGAATTTAAAAAATGGATCAATTCCTTTAAATCATTTACTGCATATATGTCAATGCCATCTATCATTTTTATTTCATTAACATTATCTATTGGGATAAACGCCCTCTTAAAACCTTTTGATCTAGCTTCAATTATCATAGGAAGTATACCTTTTACACTACGTATTTCACCATTTAAAGCCAACTCACCAATAAAAATATCTCCATTTAAATCTGCTTTTATTTGATCATTTGCCTTTAAAATGGAGACAGCTATAGGCAAATCTAAATGATTACCTTCTTTTTTTAGCGCTGCTGGTGCAAAATTAACTAAAACCTTTCCTCTTGGAAACTCTAAATATGAATTTTTTATTGCACTTTTAACTCTTTCCTTTGACTCCTTTATAACCGCATCCGGAAGTCCAACCATATTAAACGTAGGTAACCCTGTTTGTATATCCACTTCAATATCAATTACATATCCATCCATTCCCATTAAACAAATAGAGTTAACTCTACTTATCATAGTTTTCCCCCTATACATAAATAATTTATTGTTAATTATATCCTTATTTTTTATATTTAATCAATAAAATAGGATAGTTTAATGTAAAAGACACGTAAAGTATTTATGTCTCTATAGCATATAAACATTATATTAGAGTAATTCCCTCTAAATAAAAAACTGCATAAAAACATTCCTTTTATGAATAAACATTAAAATCGGAATGTTTTTATGCAGCCTTTAAAATGCATCCTTTATTATATTAATTTTACTTATATTTTCTCCTGTTCTTTCAATATATACTTCCACTACATCAAATCTAATAAATTTCCTCTTTATACATCTTTCATTTAAATATCCTAACGCCACCTTTTTAATTTTATCTTGTTTCCTGTAGTCGACAGCTTCACAGGGAAAACCATATCTATTTGAACTTCTGGTTTTAACTTCTATGAAAACAATACTGTCATTTTGTTCTGCTATAATATCAATTTCACCATATTTATTTCTATAATTAAAATCTATAATCTTATACCCATTATTTAACAAAAACTGTCTAGCTGCCTTCTCACCAAACTCACCCAATACCCTTTTATTCATATTATCACCTATAATATATTTTTTAAAAAACTCCTTCTATGTATCTCACAAGGCCCATATAGTTTAATTGCTTCTATATGATCCTTTGTACCATATCCTTTATTTTTTTCAAACCCGTATAAAGTATATTTCTTAGCTATAGAATCCATAAATTCATCTCTCTCAACTTTTGCAATAATTGAAGCTGCACCTATTGATGCAGACACATCATCTCCTTTTATAATAGAGCTATATTCAATATCAATGTCTAAAGATACTGCATCAATTAGAACATAATCTGGTTTTATTTTTAAGGATTCTATTGCCCTCTTCATAGCTAATTTGGTAGCATTAAGTATATTTAATTCATCTATTTCCTTTTCTGTTGCATAAGCAATTGAATATGCAATACAATTTTGTTTTATTTTTTCAGATAGCTCTTTTCTTTTATTATGTGACAATTTTTTAGAATCTTTTATTTCATAAATTGGCTTTTTTAAATCAAGTATTACAGCTGCTGCATAAACTGGGCCAGCTAATGGTCCTCTTCCTACTTCATCAACCCCTGCAATAAATTTATATCCCTTTTCTAATAAAGATCTTTCATATTCTGTTCTCTTTTCGTACTCTTCTATTAATAATAGTTCTTTTTTTATTTTCTTTTCATATCTATCAAATAGCTTAACTAATGATTTGTTATTTAAATCATAATACTGATTTTTTATTTTTTCAAATTCTTCAAATGATGCATTCTTTATTAATTCTTCTAGCTCTTTAATTTTCATTTTCCACCTCTATTTCATCCTTTGGAGTCTCTAATGAAATTTTTCCTAGTTTAGCAGTTCTAAAATCTTCAAACAATATATTGGCTGCTCTAAGTGTATCAACTTCTCCACCCGAAACAATACATCCTCTTTTTCTTCCTATGTCGTTTAAAATATCTATAGATGGTTTTGTCACATCTATTTTATATCTTTCTGTCAATGACTTTGGAAACTTTTGCTTCATCTCATCTATAAACTTAACTGCTAATTGTTCTATATCCAATATTTCTTCCTTTATTGATTTTGTATAGGATAAATGTAATGCAACTTTTTCATCTTCAAACTTTGGCCATAATATACCAGGTGTATCTAATAGTTCAAACTCTTTATTTACCTTAATCCATTGCTTAGACCTTGTAACTCCTGGTAGATCACCAGTCTTTGCACTAGACTTGTTTGAAATTTTATTTATGAATGATGATTTACCTACATTAGGAATACCAACAACAAGTGCACGTATAGGCCTACCTACAATACCCTTTGCTATTTTTCTTTCAAATTTGTCCTTTACTGATTCTTTAACTATTGGAAAAACCTTATTTATATTCTTACCAGACATTGAATCTACTTCAATAGCTAGTATTCCTTTATTTTTAAAGTGCTTTATCCATTCTCTTGTTACATTTTCATCTGCTAGAGTACACTTATTTAAAATAATTACCTTAGGCTTATTTTTAATTAACTCATCTATATCAGGGTTCTTACTACTTATTGGAATTCTAGCATCAAGAAGTTCAATTACAACATCTATTACCTTTAAACTCTCCTCTATTTGCCTTTTAGTTTTTACCATATGACCAGGATACCATTGTATATTCAATTTTTATCACCTCCACAGCAATTATACAAAAAGATCCAATAAAAGTAAAATGGGACTGATAATCAGCCCCATTAGTCCATAATTTCTTTTACCTTTGTTGCAGCCTTTCCTACTCTCTTTCTTAGGTAGTAAAGCTTAGCTCTTCTTACCTTACCTCTTCTTACAACTTCAATCTTATCAATCATTGGTGAGTGAACTGGGAATGTTCTCTCAACACCTACACCGTAAGCAATCTTTCTTACTGTAAATGTTTCTCTAATTCCACCATTTTGTCTCTTTAATACGATTCCTTCAAAAACTTGGATTCTTTCTCTGTTTCCTTCCTTAACCTTAACATGTACTCTTACAGTATCCCCAGGTCCAAAGTTTGGAAGATCATTTCTAAGTTGTTCTGCTTCAATAGCTCTAATGATATCCATGTCCTTTTACCTCCCTTTATCCTAGACGTTCATGAGTTTTTCAGAGGAACGCCCGTTTTTACACAACGATTATTATATCATACATAATTAAATAGTTCAACAATATTTTTACATATTTTTTTACTTTAGACTCATATTTTGTTTAATTATATCATTAAGCATTTCCTGTTCTTCCTTAGTTAATGTTTTATTTTTCAAAAGGTCTGGTCTTCTTTCATATGTAATTTTTAAAGATTGATATTTTCTCCATTTTCTGATATTTTCATGATGACCAGACAATAAAACTTCTGGAACTCTCATACCTCTAAATTCTTCTGGTCTTGTATATTGAGGATATTCTAAAAGTCCATCATAAAAAGACTCATCTTCATAACTCTGTTGTTTCTGAAGAACACCCGGAACCAAACGACTTATGCAGTCAATTATTGCCATTGAGGCTATTTCTCCTCCAGTTAAAACAAAATCTCCAATTGAAATTTCTTCATCAACTATATTTAACACTCTCTCATCAATACCTTCATAATGTCCACATATCATTAAAATATGCTCTTTTTCTACAAGCCTTTTGGCGTCCCTCTGTTCAAACCTTTTTCCTCTTGGAGACATAATAACTGTGTATGGTTTATATCCATACTTTTCAACAATGTAATCTACAGCATTATAAATAGGCTCAGGTTGCATTACCATACCTGCTCCGCCGCCATAAGGATAATCATCCACTTTTTTATGCTTGTTATAGGCAAAATCTCTTATATTTGTAACATTAATTTGTATTATATTTTTTTCCTGAGCCTTTTTTAAAATACTATGATTTAGTGCTTCAAACATTTCTGGAAAAAGCGTAAGTACATCAAATTTCATCTTAATCCCTCTAATAAATTAATTTTCATAACGGAATTATCAATATCTACTTCCTTAACAACATCTTTGATTGCTGGTATTAATATACTCTTTTTATCCTTCTTTATTTCATATACGTCATTACTTCCTGTGCTAAACACATCTGTTATTTTTCCTAAATATTCACCCTCTAGAGTATAAACATCTAATCCAATAAGATCTGCAATGAAATAAGTATCTTCTTCTAGTTCTACAGCATTTTCTCTATCTACATAAAGATATACCCTTTTATATTTTTCAGCCTCTGTCATATTATCTATTCCTTCTAGCTTTAAAATAACAAGATTTTTAAAGTATTTTACCCCTTCAACGTTTACTTTATTATAATTTTCATCTTTTTTAATAAAAACAAACTTTAGTTTACTAAATCTTTTGATATCATCAGTTAAAGGGTATACCTTTACTTCACCCTTTATACCATGAGTATTAATTATTTGACCAACCTTAAGATATTGTTTCATTCTATCACACCCTTTTATGTTAAAAAGAGTTAGGATATCCTAACTCTTTTTATTTATATTATTTCCACTATTACTCTTTTATTCTCTTTAATTGCTGCAGCCTTAACAACAGTTCTAATGGCCTTAGCAATTCTTCCTTGCTTTCCAATTACTTTTCCCATATCTTCAGGAGCAACCTTTAATTCTATTATAACTGATTGCTCACCTGAAATTTCATTTACCTGAACCTTATCAGGGTTATCAACAAGTGACTTGGCGATTACCTCAACCAATTCCTTCATGGTAATCCACCTCCATTACTCTATAACACCAGCAATCTTGAATAGACGCTTTACTGTATCTGATGGTTGAGCTCCATTTGCTAACCACTTCTTAGCATTTTCAACATCAATCTTTATATCAGCTGGCTCAGCAATTGGATTGTAGTATCCTATTTCTTCAATAAATCTACCATCTCTTGGTGATCTTGAATCAGCAACAACTATTCTGTAGAAAGGAGCCTTCTTAGCACCCATTCTTCTTAATCTGATCTTTACTGCCATATTTTCACCTCCTTACAATACTTGTTGTCAAGATTTATTTAAAGAAAGGAAATTTAAATTTCCCTTTTTTCATATTTTTTTGTAAATCTCCAAACTGTTTCATCATCTTTCTTGCCTGTTCAAACCCATTTAATAATTTATTTACTTCTTGAATACTTGTTCCTGAACCCTTAGCAATTCTCTTTTTTCTACTAGCATTTATTATTGATGGATTTCTTCTCTCTTCCTTTGTCATTGACTTTATAATTGCTTCTGCATGTAGAAGCTCTTTTTCATTAACTTCCATATCACCTAATTTAGAAACATCTACGCCAGGTATCATTTTTATTAAATCCTTTAATGGCCCCATCTTTTTCATTTGTTGCATTTGTTCTAAGAAATCCTCAAGAGTAAACTCTTGGCTAAGTATCTTTTTCTCAAGTTCAGCAGCCTTTTTCTCATCTATAGCCTCTTGTGCCTTTTCTATTAGGCTTAAAATATCTCCCATTCCTAGTATTCTTGAGGCCATTCTATCAGGATAGAATATCTCAAAGTCATTAAGCTTTTCACCAGTACCTACAAACTTAATAGGCGTATTAGTAACTGCCTTTACTGATATTGCAGCACCGCCTCTTGTATCACCATCTAACTTAGTCAAGATGACACCTGTAATATTTAAATTGTTATTAAAATGTTCTGCAACATTAACCGCATCTTGACCAGTCATTGCATCAACTACTAATAAGATTTCAGTAGGATTAACCTCTTCCTTTATATTTTTTAACTCCTGCATTAATTCTTCATCTATATGGAGTCGTCCTGCTGTATCTATTATTACATAATCACGTTCTTGTTTTTTTGCACTTTCTATTCCTGCCTTAGCTATATCAACAGGATTTACTTTATCGCCTAAACTAAATACTGGAACATCTATCTGATTACCAAGTATTTGCAACTGTTTAATTGCTGCAGGTCTATACACGTCAGCTGCTACAAGAAGTGGCTTTTTATTATGTTTCTTTAAATGTAGTGCCAACTTAGCAGCCATAGTTGTCTTACCTGCACCCTGTAGACCTACAAGCATGATTACAGTTGGAGGAGTATTAGAATGTCTTAACTTACTTTCGGTGCTTCCCATTAATTTAATTAATTCGTCATTAACAATTTTAATGACTTGTTGAGCTGGAGTTAAGCTCTCCATTACCTCTGCTCCAACTACTCTTTCTGAAACACTGCTTATAAAATCTTTTACTACTTTATAATTAACATCAGCTTCAAGAAGGGCTAATTTAACTTCACGCATTGCATCTTTTACGTCTTTTTCAGTTAATTTACCCTTACCCCTTAACTTTTTAAATGTTTCTTGAAGCTTAGACGTAAGCCCTTCAAAAGCCATAAAATGACCTCCCAATCATATATCTAAAAGCTTATTAAGAATTTCAATTGATTTTTTAATGTCTTCATTTTCTTCATATTTACTAAGAAGTTCTTTTATCTTTATTAGCTCTTGTTTTTGTTTTAAAAACCTGTCGACTAATCCTAGCTCATTTTCATAATCAATTAATATTTTTTCACTTCTCTTTATTATATCATGTACTGCTTGCCTTGATATCCCATATTCTTCAGCTATTTCAGCCAAAGACATATCCTCTTCGTAATGTCTTGACATAATATCTCTTTGTTTTTCAGTTAAAAGATTTCTATAAAAATCTAATAATAAGACAATATAGCTTAACTTATCCATAATTGCACATCCCTAAATGATAATAACAAAATAAATTAAATGTGTCAAGTATTTTTACTTAACATCATAAAATTGCATCGGCAAATTCCTTTGGATTAAACTCCTGTAAATCATCTATTCCTTCTCCAACACCTATCATTGTAACTGGTATATTTAATTCATTTGCAATTGAAATAACAACGCCTCCCTTGGCAGTACCATCTAATTTAGTCAAAATCAATCCATTAACATTTGCAACATTCATAAACTCTTTAGCTTGATTTAATGCATTTTGCCCTGTTGTTGCATCTAGAACTAAAAATGTCCTCTTATATGCTTCTTGATATTCTCGCTCTATTATTCTATTTATTTTTCTTAGCTCCTCCATTAAATTCTTCTTATTATGAAGTCTACCAGCAGTATCACAAATTAATATATCTACCTTTCTTGCCTTTGCTGCTTGTATTGCATCAAAGACAACTGCGGCAGGATCTGCACCCTCTTGATGCTTTATTATATCTACTCCACTTCTTCTTGCCCAAACTTCCAACTGATCAATAGCTGCTGCCCTAAAAGTATCTGCTGCAGCTAACATTACCTTATAACCTTTTTGCTTTAAATAGTGTGCCATCTTTCCAATTGAAGTAGTCTTACCAACTCCATTAACACCAACCACTATATATACTGCAGGTATAGATTTTGGAATGACTGATTCACTTTCATTATCTAAAATATCTGCGATAATTTGTTTTAATAACTCCTTAACTTTAGCTGGATCATCAACTCTATTTTCCTTAACTTTCTTTCTTAATTGTTCAATAATCTTCATAGTAGTATTTACACCAACATCAGATGTAATTAAAATCTCCTCAAGTTCCTCATAAAGCTCTTCATCTATTGTTTTTGTAAAGGATAATAGAGCATCAACCTTGTCATTAATTACATTTCTTGTTTTTGTAAGACCTTGTTTTAGTTTTTCAAACCAAGACATATTAATTTCCTCCCTTTAATTTTAATGAAACTACCTTTGAAACTCCCTTTTCCTCCATTGTTACTCCATAAAGTGTATCAGCAACAGCCATTGAACCCTTTCTGTGAGTTATTATTATAAACTGAGTTTTTTCTGAATAACCCTTTAAGAATTCAGCATATCTATTTACATTTGCATCATCTAGTGCAGCTTCTATTTCATCAAGTACACAGAATGGAGTTGGCTTCATCTTTAAAATTGCAAATATAAGCGCTATTGCAGCAAGGCCTCTTTCTCCTCCTGATAGAAGAGAAAGTGATTGTAATTTTTTACCTGGTGGCTGTACAATTATTTCTATACCTGAGTTTAAAACATCCTCCCCATCAAGCCTTAAATCTGCATATCCTCCTCCAAACAACTCCCTAAAGGTTGTATTGAAGTTTTCTCTTATGATTCTAAAATTGTATTTAAATTGCTCTGTCATCTTTGCAACCATATCATTTATTATACCAACAAGAGACTTTTCTGCATTTACTAAGTCTTCTCTTTGTTGCTTTAAGAAGTTATATCTTTCTATTACTCTTTTGTATTCTTCTATAGAATTTACATTTACATCTCCTAAAGCTCTTATATTTGATTTTAGTATATTAACCTTTTTTGATATTTCTGATATGTTTCCTAAATCCTTTTTGTACTTAATTGCTTGAGGGATAGTAATTTCATATTCATCCCATAGTTTATTAGTTAATACTTCCATTTCATTTTCTAATTTGTTTTTAGATAATTCTAATTTATGGATGGTGTTAATTATTGATGTTATATTTTCATCTACTGCTGAAATTTCTTTTTCTTTTGATTGTAATATATCTGTATTCTCCTTTTTCTTCTGTTCAAATGAATAATATTCCTCTTTTATTTTAATTATATCCTCAGCATATTTTTGTAACTCAACTAAATTCTGTTTTATAGTTTCTTTTGTTTGATCTATTTTTTTATTTAAGTTTTCTATTTCAAGTTCATAGTTTACTATTCTATTGTTATAATTATTTTTTTCCTTTTCTAGCTGTCTTCTTCTTTCATTTATCCCTTCCAAAATCTTATTCTTTTCAGCATAGACAATTCGTTTATCCGTAAGTTCTTTATATATAACATCTCTATTTACTTGTAAGTCCTTTATACTCAACTGTACTTCATCAATATTTTTTTGTATATATTCTTGTTTTTCTTCAAGTGTTGTTAAATTGCTATTTTTTTCTTCTAATTGCTTATTTAGCTTATCTGTTTCAATTTGTATTTGTTCTAATTCTATATCAATATCTATAATGTTTTTATTTATTTCTTCAATTTGTTTTTCATAAAACAACTGTTTACCTAACAGTATCTGTATTTCACGCTCTACTTCTTTAATTTCTAATTCCAACTGATTCCTTTTTAAATGATAATTACTTATACTTTCTTTGATTTTATTTATATTTGTATCTAACTCACCTATTTTTTGATTTAAAACATAAATATTGCCCTTTAGTTCCTCAATCTCGTTTTTTCTTGTAAAAATTCCTGACGTTCTACCTACACTTCCCCCCGTAAAGCTACCTCCTGCATTTATTACATCACCCTCAAGAGTTACAATTCTATATGAATAATCAATCTCCTTTGCAAGCCTTTTAGCATTTTCCAAGTTATCACAAATAATAATTCTACCTAATATGTTGCCAACAACGTTAGTATATAATTCGTCATAAGATACAATTTCATTGGCTAAT
Source organism: Thermobrachium celere DSM 8682 (assembly GCF_000430995.1). Lineage (GTDB taxonomy): Bacteria > Bacillota > Clostridia > Clostridiales > Caloramatoraceae > Thermobrachium > Thermobrachium celere. The sequence continues at coordinate 797,597 of NZ_HF952018.1, read as the reverse complement.
CCTAAATAACCAGCCATTACTTTAACTTTTTCATCTAAAGTAATAGGTTTATATCTTACTGTAGTTAATGGATAAAATGTAACTCTTCCAATATTGTTTTTCTTCAATATATCAATTAATTTTGTAGCTATATTTTCATCCTTTACAACAATATTTTGGATAGCTGCACCTAAAGCTATTTCTATAGCAGTCTCATATCCCTTTGGAACCTTAATAATATCTGATATTGCTCCTAATACACCTACATTTTCTTTATAATTTGTTAATATATATTTTGTTGCCTTATTAAATCCTTCAAGTTCATTTTCCATTGAAACCAAAGCATTATACCTAGCTTCTTTAGATTTTAATTCTGAAATTATATTATTTCTTTCTGCTGTATATCTTTTTTCCTCACTATCTAGTAAATTTATCTGTTCTACAACGCTATTTAATAAATCTAAAGAATTATTTTTTTTGTCATTTAAATTTCTTAGTGAGCTATCATTAGATTCTTTTTCTTTTTTTACAGCCTTTAGATCTTCTTCCTTTTGATTTCTTATTAAATTTAATTGTTCCCTTCTTCTATTAAAATTTTGTAGTGTTATCTCAAAAGAATTAATCCTATTTTTTTCTTGTGAAATTTCATTTAATATTTGAAGCAGAGTAGATTTCTTTTCTTCTATTTCACCTTCAACTTGAATATACTTTTTATTCAAACTATTATAATCCTTTTCTAACTTATCTATTTCTTGTTTTATATTTTGAATTTCACTTAAAAGTTCAGTATTATCTTGGTCTAATGCTTCTATACTTTCATCTATTTCACTTATATATTCTCTTATATTTGATATTTCATTTTTAATCCTATCTATTTCATTTATGAAATTTGCATATCTTTCATTTAAAACCTTTATTTCTCCCTGCTTAATTTCCTGATTTTTTTCTAAATCCAATCTATTTGCAGAAATTTTCTCTATTTCTTGATCAACCTTATATAACTCTTGTTTTATACTTGCGACTTCATTTTTAAGTTTTAGTTTTCTATTTTCTTCTTCTTGTTTAGATTTTTCCATCTCCTCTAAATCTAATTCTATCTTCTTGTATCTATCTCTTGCTTCACTATAGTTATTCAATATTAAATTTATCTCTAACTCTTTTAATTCTTCCCTATACGCTAAATATTTTTTAGCTACCTCTGATTGTTGTTTTAAAGGTTCTATTTGTCCCTCTAATTCTGAAATTATATCATCTATTCTTACAAGGTTCTGTCTTGTATTCTCTAATTTTCTTTCTGCCTCTAATTTTCTAGTCTTATATTTAACTATACCTGCAGCCTCTTCAAAAAGGTTTCTTCTATCTTCAGAACGAGTACTTAGAATCTCATCCACTCTACCTTGTCCAATCAAGGAATACCCATCTTTCCCTATACCAGTATCCATAAATATTTCCTGTATATCCTTTAAACGACAAGGGGTATTATTTATTAAATATTCACTTTCACCTGAACGATATAGCCTTCTTGTTACAGTTATCTCTGTATACTCTATTGGTATTATATTATCAGAATTATCTATAGTAAGGGATACTTCAGCACAACCTAGAGGTTTTCTTGTTTCCGTTCCTGCAAAAATAACATCCTCCATTTTTGCTCCTCTTAAGGTTTTTGCACTTTGCTCACCTAAAACCCATCTTATAGCATCTGATATGTTACTTTTACCACTTCCATTAGGGCCAACAATTGCTGTTATACCACTATTAAAATCCAATTCTATTTTATCAGCAAACGACTTAAATCCCTTCATCTCAATTCGTTTTAAATACAATCTAGACACCCTTTCTCTATAAAAGCTTTTAAGCTTTTATATATAATTATCATATTTATTTTAATTGTTGATATAAATGGGTGTCAAGCAAAGTAGAAAAAGATAGATTTAAGTAAAAAGACTTGGCAAATGCCAAGCCTTTTATCTAGGTTCAACTATAAACTTTATAGCTGTTCTTTCTTCACCATCAATTTCTACTTCTGAAAAAGCAGGTATAACAACAAGGTCTATACCATTAGGTGCAACAAAACCTCTTGTTATTGCAATTGCTTTAATTGCTTGGTTTACAGCACCTGCACCTATCGCTTGAATTTCTGCACTTGCCTTTTCTCTTAATGTAGCTGCTAAAGCTCCTGCTACAGCCTTTGGTTGAGATTGAGCTGATACCTTTAAAACTTCCATGTTCGACTCCTCCTCCATATAGACAAAATACATTTATAAATTTAATATTCTATATGGAGTAAGAAAATCCTTCCTTAACATTGTGAAATAATATATTCAAATAACGACATCTTTTTACATTTTTCATTTGTTTTTAACAAGATTTCAAATGTATTTAAAGCTTGGTTTTGTTTGATTTTTATAATTTTATTAGAAATTTGTCTTAATAAGTCGTTAAAATATCTCTTTTTATCTGAATAAATTTTTGACAATGTCTGCTGGTTAACCTGCAATTCCAAATTTGAAGCTTCACTAAAATCGTTTTTTATTATGCTATATATCATTTCATTTAAAATGCTTGATTCAACCAATTCTCTAAAGGCCGGATGAAACGGCCCTGCTATAACGCTTTTTCCCAAAGTTAATTCCTCTGATGCCTGAAGACCTATTCTTAATATGTATATTTCATTTTTATAAAATATTTTATATAATTCTTTGCAAATTTTTACTGCCTCATCTAATTCTAAAGGTTTATACATTCCACTCTTATATAATACTTCCAAATAAGTATCCTTAATAACTAAAGTAGGATAAATCCTCACAAAGTTTGGCCTAAGTTCAACTATTTTATTTGCTGTATATATATCCTTTTCATATGTGTCCCCATATGCCCCTACCATCATTTGTAATCCTAGATTAAATCCATATTTTTTAATTAAGATAGATGCTCTAACAACATCAAAGCTTGTATGCCCCCTACACAGTTTTTTTAAAACTTCATCATCCATCGACTGTACACCTAACTCGATATTTTTTACTCCATATTTTTTTAAATTAGTCAAAATATTATCATCTATATAATCCGGTCTTGTAGACAATCTTACTGCATCTATTAAACCCATATCTAAATATTTTTTTGATACTTCTAAAAGTTCATTTTGTTTGTCTATCTCTATAGCTGTAAAACTTCCTCCAAAAAAGGATACCTCAATATATGAATCTTCTCTTTTTATTGTTGATAAATGCTGTTTTATTATATTATCTGCATCCTCTGGAGTTATATCTTTAATTTGTCCAGTTATTTTTTTTGATTGCAAAATATACAATCATGAGGACATCCTTTATGAGGTACAAATATTGGAATAATATAGTGCTTCATGTTCCTATTCAACTCCTAATGTTCTTAAAGCTTCCTTTGCTGCATTTTGTTCAGCTTCTTTTTTGCTCTTTCCTATTCCTTTTCCATATAATACATCATCTAAATAAACGTTTATCTCAAACGTCTTGTTATGGTCAGGACCATATTCATTTGCTACTTTGTATATAATTTTTTTATTCATATCTCTTTGTATATACTCCTGTAGTTTTGATTTATAATCGTTATAATTTATATCATTGCTGTATAGTTCTATCTTCTCCTCAAGATTTCTAATAACAAATTTTTTTGCCCTATCATAACCTCTATCTAAATAGATTGCTGCAATCAAAGCTTCACAACAGTCAGCTAAAAGTGAATCTTTCTCTCTTCCACCAGTTAGTTCTTCACCTTTTCCTATTCTTAAAAATTCATTTAGCCTTAATTTTCTAGCTACATCTGCCAATGAGGCTTCACAAACAACGGCAGCCCTTATTCTAGTTAATTTACCTTCATGTTTATTTTTAAACTTTTTAAATAAATATTCGCTAACTATTAAACTCAACACAGAATCGCCTAAAAATTCCAATCTTTCATTATGAGAATTATATCCTAAATTGTATTGGTTGGCATATGAGCTATGAGTTAATGCTATATCTAATAATCCAATATTGTCAAAATCAACATCTATTATACCTTCTAACTGCTTTAATTGTTTCTTCCTAATCTTATCCATAGAATGCCCCCTAGAAAGGTTTTTGTCACATTCCATAAGTTAACCTTACCAAAGTAAAATTAACTTATGAAATATGTTAAAAGCCCCGAATAAATCGGGACCATTTTTAATAATCAGTATTTTCCTTTATGTACTCAACAACATCTCCAACAGTTTGAATTTTTTCTGCTTCTTCATCTGGTATTTCTAAATCAAATTCATCTTCAAGAGCCATTATTAATTCAACTACATCTAGTGAATCTGCTCCTAAATCATCAATAAATGATGATTCCATTGTTATATCCTCAGGATCTATTCCTAAAACTTCTGAAATTCTTTCCTTTACTCTCTCGAATATCATAAGTTCACCTCTCTTCAAACTCAACTATATAATATTACATATTATGTAAAGAGTCAACATAAATTATTTCTACTATAACTTATATTATGAATACTTATATATTATTATTCTCTATTAATCCTATTTAACTCTTCCTTTATATCTTGAAGTATTTTACCATCAAATGCATTTTTAGCCTGCCTTATTGCATTTTTAAAAGCCTTTGCATTTGAACTTCCATGTGCCTTAATTACTAAACCCTCAACACCTAATAATATTGCTCCTCCATATTCTGTATAATCGAACTTCCTCTTAAACTTTTTAAATACAGGTTTTAAAAGCATTCCACCTATTTTAGTCATTGTTGAGGACATAATTTCACTTTTTAAAATATCAAATATAGTAGCTGCAACACCCTCATATACCTTTAAAATCATATTACCTGTAAATCCATCACATACTACTACCTGAACGTCACCATTTGGTATATCTCTGCCTTCAATATTACCAACAAAGCCCTTAATGTTTTCCTTTAATATTCCATAGCTTTGTTTAGTTAATTCATTTCCCTTCTCTTCTTCAGCTCCTATATTTGCAAGGGCTACTTTAGGATTATTAATTCCCAAAACTTTATTTGCATATACCTCTCCCATTAAAGCAAATTGAAGTAAATTATTTGGCTTACAATCTGCATTAGCTCCAGCATCCACAATTACAAAGGGACCGTTTTTACCTGGAATAACTGGAGTTAGTGCTGCTCTATCTATACCATTTATTCTTCCTAATAAAAATATACCTCCAGCCAAAATAGCACCAGTACTTCCTGCAGAAACTAAAGCATCTGCCTTGCCTTCCTTTAAAAGTTTAAATGCAACAACAAGTGATGAATCCTTTTTTCTCCTAATTGCCATTGTAGGCGATTCATTATTTTCTATAATTTCAGTAGCATTAACCACTTCTATATTTAAACCGTCTATATTATGCTTTTTTAATTCTTCCTGTATTATCTCTTGTTTTCCAACTAGTATTAAGTCAACATTTAATTCTCTTGCAGCATCAACTGCTCCTTTTATTATCTCATAGGGAGCTTTATCTCCTCCCATTGCATCAATTACAACCTTCATAATACCCCTCCTTTCTTTGATATCTTTAGTATACTATTTTTTGAAATAAATTCAAGTTTTTATTCTGGCTGTAAATTTTAATAAATAAAAAAAGAAAGTCTGCAAGAGACTTTCTTTATTTTTCTACAACTACTCTATTTTTGTAGTAACCACAATTTCCACATACTCTATGTGCAAGTTTCATTTCATGGCATTGTGGGCACTCAACCATCCCTGGCATTGAAAGTTTCCAAGTTTGTGCTCTTCTCATATCTCTTCTTGACTTTGAATGTCTTCTGGCTGGATTACCCATAGTTACACCTCCTTAATCTCGGTTAAAAAAGTTTTTTAGTTTTTCTAATCTTGGATCAATTGTTTGTGTTTCACAATTACAAGTTGATTTATTTAAATTTGTGCCACAAACTGGGCACAATCCTTTACAGGATTCACTGCATAATGTTTTTAATGGTAAATTCAATAACAGGTTGTCTTCTATTAGCTTTGTGATATCAATAAATGTTTCCATTATTTGATAACCCAAATCCTCATGGGATTTTGTAAATTCTTCTTCAAAGCTAATTGTCATATTCTGTTTTACTTCTTCAAGGCACCTTGAACAAACTGTTATAACCTGTGCATTTATTGTACCTACAAAAATAACACCATCTTCAATCTTCGTAATATTACCCTTTATATGTATGGGCCCATCAAACTTATACTCATTTTTGTTAAAATCAAATGTACTTAACTCTATTTTTTCATCAATTTCCATTACACTGGATTTACCTGAAAGTAAATCCTGAATATCTATTTTCATAAAATCACCTCAACCAAAGTGCCACAATTAATTATATAAGCTGGTATTGGAAAAGTCAAGGTTAAAATTATGATATGGCAAGAAAAATAATCTATTTTTCTTGCCATATAGAATTTTTAAATTATAGATTATTAACTATTTCTACTGTGTCACGAGCTATCATTAATTCTTCATTTGTTGGTATTACAAATACCTTAACTCTTGAATCTTCAGTTGATATTTCTTGCACCTTTCCTCTTACCTTATTCTTTTCAGCATCTATCTTAATTCCTAAATATTCCATATTCTTGCATATTTCATATCTTGTTTCTGGTGAATTTTCACCAAGACCAGCTGTAAATACTAGTACATCTAATCCACCCATAGCAGCTGTATAAGCACCTATGTACTTCTTAACTCTATAATGGAATACATCAAGTGCTAGTTGTGCTCTTTCATTGCCATCAAATGCAGCATTCTCAATATCTCTAAAGTCACTGCTTACACCTGAAATACCAAGAACTCCTGATTTTTTATTCATTAAATTGTTAACTTCTTCATAGCTTAAGTTTTCTTCCTTTTGTAGGAAAGTTACAATTGCTGGGTCAATATCTCCACATCTTGTTCCCATAGCAAGACCTTCAAGTGGAGTGAATCCCATGCTAGTATCTATTGACTTGCCACCATCAATTGCAGCAACACTAGCACCATTTCCTAAATGACAAGTTATAATCTTTAGTTCCTTAATATCTTTACCAACAAGATCAGCTGCAACCTTTGATACATATCTATGTGATGTTCCATGGAAGCCATATCTTCTTATTCCATGTTTTTCATATAATTCATATGGTAGTGGATATATGTATGCATGCTTTGGCATAGTTTGATGGAATGCTGTATCAAAAACTGCTACCATTGGAGTTTGAGGCATTAGATCCTTACAAGCATTAATTCCTATTATGTTTGGTGGGTTATGTAGTGGTGCTAAATGTGTACATTCTTCAAGTACCTTCATAACATCTTCAGTTATTAAAACTGATCCTGAATACTTTTCTCCTCCATGAACTACTCTATGTCCAACTGCTGATATTTCATTCATATCCTTAATTACACCATGATTTTCATCTAAAAGTGCATCTAGAACAACCTTTATAGCATCCTTGTGGTCCTTCATAGGCTTTTCAATAACTATCTTATCCATACCTTCTGGTTGATGCTTAAGTTGGGATCCTTCTAATCCTATTCTTTCAACAAGTCCCTTAGCCATTACCTTTTCATTTTCCATGTTAATTAGCTGATACTTTAATGATGAACTTCCACAGTTAATAACTAATACCTTCATTGGTTTATCCCCTTTCTTTTATATATTTTTGCTTTTTATTATAGATTGATTCCTTGTGCTTGAACAGCTGTTATAGCAACAACATTAACTATATCTTCTATGCTACAACCTCTTGATAAATCATTTACAGGTGCAGCAAAACCTTGACAAATTGGTCCTATAGCTTCAGCTCCTGCTAATCTTTGAACTAACTTGTATCCAATGTTTCCTGCTTGTAAATCTGGGAATACTAAAACATTTGCCTTACCTGCAACAGTGCTGTTTGGAGCCTTTAATTCAGCAACCTTTGGTACTATAGCAGCATCTAATTGTAACTCTCCATCTATCATAAGATGAGGAGCTTTTTCCTTTGCAATTTCAGTTGCCTTTATTACCTTATCTACTAATTCATGTTTTGCACTACCCTTTGTTGAGAAGGATAACATAGCTATTCTAGGTTCAATACCACAAAGAACCTTTGCAGTATTTGCTGTTGCAATTGCAATTGAAGCTAATTCCTCAGCTGTTGGATTTGGATTAACTGCACAGTCTGCAAATAACATTAAGCCATCTTCACCATATTGTTTATTTGGTATTTCCATAACAAAACAACTTGATACTATTGACATTCCTGGTGCAGTTTTAATTATTTGAAGAGCTGGTCTTAAAAGATCTCCTGTTGAATGTATTGCACCTGAAACTAATCCATCTGCATCATTCATTTTAACCATCATAGTACCAAAATAAATTTCATCCTTAATTATTTCTTTTGCTTGTTCTAGTGTAACACCTTTGCTTTTTCTTAATTCATAAAACTTCTCTGCATATGTATCAAATTTTTCTGATGTAACTGGATCAATTATTTCTATTCCTTCTATGTTTGCTCCTACTTCTTTAGCTGTATTTTCTATTTCTTCTCTCTTACCAATAAGTACTACTTCAGCTAAGCCTTCCTTCTTTATAATCTCTGCAGCCTTAACTGTTCTTTTTTCACTACCTTCTGGCAATACAATTCTCTTTTTATCTTGTCTTGCCTTTTCCCAAATAGTTTGCATTATTGACATAAGCATACCCCTTTCGTATATATTTTTTTAAACGCACTGTCAATATTTATAACAATGCGTGACAAATAATCTTAATGTAAATATAATATATTTATCATATAAATTAGGAGGTAAAATCATGAATGTTACAGGTATAATTGTAGAATACAATCCACTACATAATGGCCATGTGTACCACATAAGTAAAACAAAAGAACTAACAAATTGTGATGCCTTAGTTGCCGTTATGAGTGGACCATTTGTTCAACGCGGTGAACCATCCTTTGTAGACAAATGGGTAAGAACAAAAATGGCTCTTAACTCTGGCGTTGACTTGGTAATAGAACTACCTGTAATCTATTCTAAATCAAGTGCAGAAGGCTTTGCATTTGGCGCTGTATCCACACTAGATGCAACCGGCATAATAGATAACATTTGCTTCGGTAGCGAAATAGGTGATATTTCAGCTCTTTATAAAATAGCAGAAATATTAGTTTATGAACCTAGCAATTACAAAACTTATTTAAAGAACTTTTTAAAGCTTGGTGATTCTTATCCTTCTGCTAGGCTAAAAGCTCTCAACAATTATATATTATATCACAATTTGCTAAATGTAAATGATATTGATATAGAAAATATTTTAAATAACTCAAATAATATACTAGGAATTGAATATATCAAATCAATTTTAAAAATTAACTCTAAAATTAAGCCCTATACTATTAAAAGAATAGTTAATAAATACAATCAGAAAAATTTAACAGGCAACATATCTAGTGCAACTGCTATAAGAAAGAATTTTATGAATGAAGAAGTTAAAAAATCTATGCCTGATTTTTGTTATAAAATGATTAAAGAACAAATAGAAAATAAAAATGCCCCCATAAGTCTAAAAGACTTTGAGGACATTATATTTTATATTTTAAGAACATCTGATACTAAAAAATTAGAAAATATAATAGATGTAAATGAGGGACTTGAAAATAAATTAAAGCAAGCCTCTGAAGATACTAAAGACATATATGAATTAATAAAAACAGTCAAATCTAAAAGATATACTCAAACAAGAATACAGCGTATATTGATAAATATACTTTTAAATCATACAAAGGATTTAAATGATAAAATTAACAATTATCCTAATTATATTAGAGTTTTAGGGTTTAACGACAAAGGACGCCAACTTATAAAACTAATGAAAAAGAACGCCAAAGTACCAATAATAACAAATCCAAATAAGAATGATTATAATCTTCTTAAACTAGATATTGATGCATATGATGTATACTCACTTGCATTAAATGGTGAAAAAAGGTTATCAAAATCCGACCTTAAATCAACTCCTGTTTATTGGCAGCCTTAAATTCAAGCTCTTCTATGATCTCTTCTATCACCCTCAAGGCTGCCACTCTCCCTTTTTCAATAGTCTCATCAACATGTTCAAAACCAATTGGGTCAACATCTTCTATATCCACTCTAATCAGCTTATTTGCCTCTTGTTTTTTTGCCTCAAACAATTCTTTCTCCATTAAATCAATTGATTCATATAACACGTGAAATATACTTTTACAACTAGAAGTTTTTAAATTAAATCCAACGTCAACACCTATAATATAGTCTACATCATAATCTTTTAAAATTTTAGCTGGCACTCTTTCAAGCACTCCTCCATCTACTAATATCATATCGTCTTTAAAGACAGGTACAAAAACGCCAGGAATTGATATACTAGCCCTCACGGCTTCATATACCTTTCCTTCATCAAAAACAACTAGCTTTTTATTTTTTATATCGGTAGCCACAACTAATAATTTTTTTGATAGATCTTTAAAATCCTTATCCCTTGTTAATAGTTTTAAAATAGCATTAATTTTATCTCCCTTTACAAACCCTATTCTAGGCACAGTAACATCTATGTATGTCTTCTTGTTTAATCCTTTACATAAATGGGATGCATACTTAAAATCAAACCCACTACAATATAGAGCACCTATAACTGCTCCTATACTACTTCCAGACACTACATCAGGTATTATACCATAACTTTCCAAAACCTCAATAACTCCTATATGTGCAAGCCCCCTAGACGCCCCAGAACCTAAGGCTAAACCAATTTTTAAATTTTTATACATATACTACCACCCGAAATCATAATTTATAATAAAAAAGTTTTAGAGGTGGCTATGGAAATAATATTTTTTATACTAATATCAATATCATTTATATTATTTATAAGCAAAAAATATAATAACTTGGGATTAAAACTTATAATTTTATCACTACTTGTTTTAATAGCCTTATATCCATCTATTTCTTTAAATTCTGCAAAAGAAGGATTGAACTTATTCTTATATACTGTTTTCCCATCTCTTTTCCCATTTTTCGTTATTAACGATTTAATGATCTCAGTTGGAATTGCAGAAAATATAGCTTTCCTATTTAATAAACCACTAAATAAAATATTCAAAACATCCGGTTATGGTGCATATGCTTTCATTATAAGCATATTTTCTGGATATCCTGCTGGAGCTAAAGTTGTCAGGGAATTAATTGAATCAAAAAAAATTTCCCCAAATGATGGGGAAAAGATATTAACCTTCAGTAGTACATCTGGGCCACTCTTTATAATAGGAGCTGTTGGCACAGGTATGCTTAAAAGCAGTTATTATGGGTATCTATTATATATTGCTCATATTTTAGGTGCAATTTTAAATGGTATTTTCTATAGCTTTTTCTCTACTAAAAAGGAATATAATTTTGTTAAAAGCAAAAAAGAATCAAAGATTAACCTAAATAGCTCCATAAAAAACTCTCTAGTTACGATGGGAACAATATTAGGCTACATAGTACTATTCTCTGTAATAATAAATCTTTTTGATGGAGTTAAACTGTTTTTTATTTTAGCAACATCAATTAGTAATTTAATTAAAGTTGACGTATACTACATTGAAACTTTATTAAAATCAATATTTGAAATATCAAATGGCTGTAAATTGATATCAACATCTAATATTCAAAATAAACTTATTTTATTGAGTTTTATACTTAGTTTTAGTGGACTTTCTATACTTTATCAAGTTAAAGGAGTACTTCAAGGCTGTGATATTAATTTTAAAAAGTATGTACTATCAAAAATAAGCCATGGAATATTCTCTTCAATAGTATGTTTCGTCATATGTAAATATGCAAATATAAGCGCCTTCTTAATTGAAAGAAATTTAAATTGCAATACAATATATTTAACTTCTTCAATTGGAATGCTAATTTTAATATTTATTTTAAATACAATCTCACTCTTTAGGCAAAACTCTAAAAATTATTTTTAAACTTATTTTTAATATCCTCTATTATTTCTTCAGGTACTAATCCTTTTAAACACCCTCCATACATTGCAACCTGTTTTACAGATGATGAACTTAAATAAGAATACTGGCTACTTGTCATCATAAATAGTGTTTCTATATTTTCATCAAGCTTGTTATTCATAAGAGCCATTTGGAACTCATATTCAAAATCAGATACTGCTCTTAATCCTTTTATTATAACCTTTGATTCCTTTTTCTTCATAAAGTCAATTAGCAAACCCTTAAAGCTTTCAACCTCAACATTTTCAATTCCATTTACAACTCTCTTTATCAATTCAACCCTCTCATTTGCACTAAATAGAGGGTTTTTCTTTTCAGGATTTTCTAAAACAGCTACAATTACTTTATCAAATATCTTAGCTGCTCTTTGAATTATATCTAAATGACCATTTGTAATAGGATCAAAACTTCCTGGATAGACTACTATTTTTGCCATTTTTAATCCTCCTTACTCCAAAACGCTACTGTTGTTCGCCCATATTTCTCTAATCTTATCCTTTTTATTTCATTTATATTCTCAGGCAAGACATCATTTACATCCTGTTCAGATACTATTACTCCTCCATCCCTTAATAACCCTTTACTATCTATAAGTCTTATTGATTGTTCTACTAATCCTTCACCATAGGGTGGATCGAGAAATATAAGATCAAATTTTTCGCCTCTCTTTGATAATATTTCTAATGCTACAAATGCATCCTGCCTATAGTATTCACTATTATTTTCAAACTTAAGGCTTTTTATATTTTCAACCAAAGTATTATATGCTTCTTTATTTTGTTCAATAAAAACACATTTCTTTGCTCCTCTACTTATAGCCTCTAATCCTAAATTACCACTTCCAGCAAAAAGATCTAATACATTTTCGAAACTATATCTATTGGATAGTATGTTGAACATCGATTCTTTAACTCTATCTGAAGTTGGTCTTGTATTTAGGCCTTCTGGAGCTTTAATTCTTCTTCCTTTAGCTATTCCTGTAATTATTCTCATATCCAGCCTCCTTTTATTGTTAGTCCTTTATATTTTACCACATTTTAATAAATTTTAAAAATACATAAAAAAAGAACCCATAAAAGGGTTCTTTTTTAAAATTAATAGTTACCTTGTGCATGCATTGCATCTGCAACTTTAATAAATCCAGCAATATTTGCTCCAGCAACTAGGTTGTATCCAAATCCATAATCTTCTGCTGCCTTAACTACATTATTGTAGATATTTACCATTATTTGATGTAGTTTTTGGTCTACTTCTTCTGCAGTCCATGACATTCTCATGCTGTTTTGTGACATTTCTAATGCTGAAGTAGCAACACCACCTGCGTTAGCAGCCTTAGCTGGTCCAACTACTACTCCGTTTTCTAAGAAATATTGTAGTGCTTCATTTGTACATGGCATGTTAGCACCTTCACATACATACTTAACACCATTTGCAACTATTTGCTTAGCATGTTCTAAGTGAATATCGTTTTGAGTTGCACATGGCATTACTATGTCAACCTTAACACCCCATGGCTTTTGTCCTGGGAAGAATTGTACACCAAACTTTTCTGCGTAATCTTGTACTCTGTCTCTTCCTGAATTTCTCATTTCTAATAGATAATCAATCTTTTCACCTACAACTCCATCTGGATCGTAAATATATCCATCTGGTCCTGATAATGTAACAACCTTACCACCTAATTCAGCAACCTTTTTACATGCACCCCATGCAACATTACCAAATCCTGAAACTGCAACTGTCTTGCCTTCAAATGTTTCTCCATCATGCTTTAGCATTTCTTGACAGAAGTATGTAACACCATAACCTGTTGCTTCTGGTCTAATTAAGCTACCACCATATGATAATCCCTTACCAGTTAATACCCCGTTTTCAAATGCACCTTTAATTCTTCTGTATTGTCCATATAGATATCCTATTTCTCTAGCACCAACACCAATATCTCCAGCTGGCACGTCAACATCTGGTCCTATGTGTCTATATAGCTCTGTCATAAAGCTTTGACAGAATCTCATAATTTCTGCATCTGATTTTCCTCTTGGATCAAAATCAGATCCACCTTTTCCTCCACCTATTGGTAGTCCTGTAAGTGAATTCTTTAAAATTTGTTCAAATCCTAAGAACTTAATAACGCTTAAAGTAACTGATGGATGGAATCTTAATCCTCCCTTATATGGTCCAATTGCTCCATTGAATTGAACTCTAAATCCTCTATTTACATGTAGATTACCTTCATCGTCCACCCATGGTACTTTAAACATTACTTGTCTTTCTGGTTCACAGAATCTCTCTAAAAGATTTTCTTCGATATATTCTGGATGTTTTTCTAATACAGGTATTAATGATGGTAAAACTTCTTCAACAGCTTGTAAGAATTCTGGTTCATTTGGATTTCTCTTCTTCACATTTTCAATAACTTGAGCTACATAATCAGCAGGTGTCATTTTAACTTTAACCATTTAAATTACCCCCTCTTGCTTTCGCAATCTTCTATTTATATTATGCATTATTTCCTTCATTTTATCAAGTTTAAAAAAGGCTATTTTTCATTATTTTTTATATTCAAATCTTTTAAATTACGTTTTTCTTTATTTTTTGAATATATTTAATTTTTGTTAATCATATATCAATTTGATATACATAAAACTAAAGTTAAGTACTTATTTTTGAAAATTTAATCATTAAAGTTGCTGTTTTATAACTGAAATTTTACTTACAATGTACATAATCTTTTATATAAAAAAGAAAAGGGGCCTCTATTTTAGAGACCCCTTTTCTTTGTATTGTTATTTACCTGCCAAATTTCTTTCGTAAGCTTCTACCATCTTCTTAACCATATATCCACCAACTGAACCACAATCTCTTGATGTCATATTTCCCCAATATCCTGATGTTGGTACTTGTACTCCTATTTCATTTGCCACCTCATATTTGAATTGTTCTAATGCTGCCTTTGCTTCAGGTACTAATGTTCTGTTTTTCATATTTGCTGCACCTCCTGTTTGTTTTTCTATTATTAATTTAACCCATTATAAGATTTTTAATCTAGAAATTAGAGATAATAATTAACGGAGGTGCTAAATTTGTTAATTAAATGTCGTAATGTCTATTTTTTCTTTAAACATAGATTCTATCTTGATTCTTAAAGGTTCAAATTCATCCTTTTCTAACATGTTATCTTCTATTAATCTTCTAGCTAAATCTCTTGTAGTCTTTAATATTTCTATATCCTTAAATATATCTGCAATTTTCAAATCAGGTAGTCCATGCTGCCTCATACCGAAAAGTTCACCTGTTCCTCTAAGCTCCATATCCTTTTCAGATATAACAAAACCGTCATTTGTTTTAGTCATTATTGTTAATCTATCAATAGCTTCTTTATTTGTAGCATCTGATATAAGGATACAATAGGATTTTAGACTTCCTCTGCCTACTCTTCCTCTTAGCTGATGCAATTGTGCAAGTCCAAATCTTTCTGCATTCTCAACAACCATAACAGTTGCATTTGGAACATTTACACCTACTTCTACAACAGTAGTTGATACTAGTACTTTTATAGCACCTTCTTTAAATTTTTGCATTATGAAATCTTTTTCTTCATTTGACATTTTACCATGCAATACTGCCACTATTTTATCATTACCATTAAATGTATTATTTACAAGAAAATCGTACGCTTCTTCTGCTGAAATTGCCTCTATTTTTTCAGATTCTTCAACTAAAGGACATACAATATATGCTTGCCTTCCTTCCATAACTTCCTTTTTAATAAAGTTATATACTCGTTCCCTCATCGTACTTCTTACAAAATAAGTATCAACCTTTTGTCTACCCTTGGGCAACTCATTAATTATTGATATATCCATATCTCCATACATAAAAAGTGCCAATGTTCTTGGAATTGGAGTTGCTGTCATAACTAGAACATGTGGATTATGTCCCTTAGAAACAAGTGTTGCTCTTTGTCTTACTCCAAATCTATGTTGTTCATCTGTTACCACAAGAGCTAAATTTTTAAACTCAACATTTTCTTGAAGCAGAGCATGAGTTCCTATAATAATATCAATTTCTCCATTTGCCAAATCTGTTAATATCTTTTCTTTTTGTTTTTTTGTTGTACTTCCTGTTATAAGTGCTATGTTTAAATCAAAATCCTTTAGAAGGGATGTTATGGAACTAAAATGTTGCTCTGCTAAAATTTCTGTCGGAGCTAGCATTGCTGCTTGATATCCAGCTTCAGCACAATTAAACATTGCTATTGCTGCAATTACAGTCTTACCTGATCCTACATCACCTTGAACTAATCTATTCATTGGTTTATTCTTTTTCATATCAAGTAAAATCTCTCTAATCGTTCTAGATTGTGCATTAGTTAATTCAAACGGTAATTTTTCCTTTAACTCCTTTAATCTGCCCGACAATGGTATATTATAAGCAGATAAGTCTGAATTTATACTTTTTTTATAATATTGAAGACCTAACTGAATTAAAAACAATTCTTCAAATTTTAATCTATATATACTTTTATTTAACATATCTTTATTTTTAGGAAAATGTATATTATCAATAGCAGTTTGAATATCAACTAAATTAAATTCATCTAATATACGTTTAGGTAAAATTTCTTTTAATAGTTCTCTTTTATTAATTAATGCATTTTTTATTATATTTCTTAAAGTTTTTTGACTTAAATATTTATTTAAAGGATAAATCGGTAAAATTCCAACTGAATTCTCGTCATTATTATCAAAGTTTTTTTCATATTTTGGATCTACCATTTGAAGCTCAGCAAATCTTCTATTCACTTTTCCATATAATAAAACCTTTTCTCCTACTTTAAATGTCTTTTTAATATAGGGCTGATTAAACCAAATTCCAGTAATAAACCCTGTATCATCCTTAAACACAATAGAAGTTAAATTTTTGCCTGTTTGAGTTTTTCTTGTTCCATTAATCAAAGCAACTTCAGCAATAAGTGTAACAATCTCTCCATCCTTTAAATCTCTTATTTTTTTAGTATTTGCTCTATCTTCATAATCTCTTGGAAAGTAATAAAAAATATCTTCTATTGTATATATTCCTAACGACCTTAAATATTCAGCATTCTTTGGGCCAACACCCTTTAAATACTTTATGTCCATAAAACCACATCCCTTACTTGCTTTAAAACGCCATGAACATTACATCCATGGCGTTTTAAAATAATTATTCAACTGATATTAAATAATAGTAAAGTGGTTGTCCACCATAATATATAGTAATATCAACATCTTTATATTTTTCCTCTAATTTATTTTGAAGTTCTTGTGCTTCTTCCTCACTTACTCCATTACCATAGAAAATAGTTATAAGTTGGCTTTCGTCGTCCACTAGTTCATCTATTAAACTTAGTGTAATCTCTTCAAGATCTTCAGATGCTTTTATCAGTTTTCCATTTGCAATTGCAATCTTATTTCCTTCCTTAACTTCTACATCATTAAACACTGTATCTCTAACTGCAAAAGTAACTTGACCTGTCTTTACACCCTTTATTACTTCGCAAAGAGTTTCATAATTTTCCTCTGGTTTTGCATCATAATCAAATGATACTAAAGCAGTAATACCCTGAGGTATACTCTTTGTTGGTACAACAAAAACATTTTTATCTGATAATTCTTTAGCCTGTTCAGCAGCTAAAATTATGTTGCTATTATTAGGTAATACAAATATATTTCTAGCATTTATTTTATTAACAGCAGCCAGAATATCTTGTGTACTTGGATTCATAGTCTGACCGCCTTCTATAACAAAGTCAACTCCTAAATCTTTGAATATGTTTGTTATACCATCACCCATTGCAACAGTTACAATACCGTATTCCTTTTCTTCTTGTGATGTATTCTCTTCTAATTCAACTTCATTTGTAGTTTCTTCTTCTACAATATGTCTGTGCTGTTCCTTCATATTATCTATTTTAATTTTCATCAATTCCCCAATCTTTAATGCTTCCTCAAGAATAATACCAGGATTGTTTGTATGAATATGAACTTTAATTAATTCTTCTGTACCGACAACTACCATTGAATCTCCATAGTTTTCTATTTTGTGCTTAAAGTCATCAGGATTTGCACCCTTTGTTTTAATAAAAAATTCTGTACAATATGCAAACTTAATATCTTCAGTATTTAATAAGGCTTGTGCAGGAACATCCTGTTCTTTTTGAACTTCTAATTCTTTTAATTCTTCAATCTTACCTAGCTTTATATAATTTAACATTCCTTTATATATAATTAAAAGCCCCATTCCACCTGCATCTACAACATTAGCTTGTTTTAGAGCAGGCAAAATATTTGGAGTTTTATTTAATGATTCTTCTGCTGCAATACAAAGCTTATGTAGGAATTCTTCAAAATCTGATGTATGTTTTGCAAATTCTATTGCCTTTTCTGCAGATTCCCTTGATACTGTTAATATTGTACCTTCTGTTGGCTTCATAACTGCCTTATAAGCAGTTGCTACTCCCTCTTTTAAAGCAAGGGCAAAATCTTTTGTATTTATTTGATTTTTATCCTTTAAATATTTTGCAAACCCTCTAATTAATTGTGATAAAATAACTCCTGAGTTTCCTCTAGCTCCCATTAGTGTTCCCATAGAAGCTGCATCTACTACTGCTTTAACAGTTTCCTCTTTTATTTTATTAAGTTCAGTAATTGCAGACATCATTGTAGCAGACATATTAGTACCTGTATCACCATCTGGCACAGGGAAAACATTTAATTTATTTACCATTTCTTTGTTTCTTTCTAGCTCATATGCACCAGAAATAATCATGTTTTTTAGAATATGCCCATCGATAATATTAACCTTCAATGTTTGTACCTCCTAACCTTACACTCTTATTCCTTGAATGCTTACTGTGACCTTTTTTACATTTATTCCTGTTAGTGATTCGATAGTATATTTTACTTTTTGTATAATATTATCTGCTATTACTGAAATTTTAGTTCCATATTCAACTATAATGTATAAGTTTACAACAATACCATCCTCTTCTGATATGATCTTAACACCTTTGCTTAAGTTTTCTCTCTTTAAAAGTTCCCAAAAACCATCACTTGCTCTTTTTGATGCCATGCCAACAACACCATAACACTCCATTGTAGCCGCCCCAGCAATGTTTGCTAAAACTTCATCTGTATATTCTATAAAACCATAATCATTGTTTATTTTTATTGCCATTTTTAAACCTCCCAAAAAAGTACTAATATCTCTTTTACTAATTTTATATTAAATGTAGTTTTTCTTCAAGACATATAAATTAAAAATTAATCAACTGTAAAGTAAAAACACTTTACAAAATACAAAAATGAATATATAATGTAATAGGATAGTTCAGGTTGGTTGCAATAATTATTTATATTTGATAAAATATTTACAGTCAAAGCAAGCGACTTCATAAAGGAGGTGTAATACATGTCAAGAAGATGCGAAATATGCAATAAAGGACTAGTATTTGGTGCACAATACAGCCACTCACACCGTAAGTCAAACAGAACTTGGGCTCCAAACATAAAGAGAGTAAGAGCTGTTGTAAATGGTCAAACTAAGCGTATATATGTTTGTACAAGATGCCTACGTTCAGGAAAAGTACAACGTGCTCTATAAAAAAATGTGCTTTTTAAAGCACATTTTTTTATTATAATAAAATAATTTAGCAAATTTTACTTACCCCATATATTATAATACAAACTCCAACAACTAACACCCAAACCCACCACGGTGCTATTATTGCCATAATGAGACCTAATCCAAAAAATATAAGAACTAAACCTAAAACATATTTATCATAACATATCTTTTTATTTTCCTAAAATAACTCACCAACTTACCCCCTAAATATTATTATCATAAAATCTTATGCCTGCAATTATAAATATTATTCCAATTATAATCATCCAGATCCACACAGGTAAAAATAAAATAATTAAAACAATTCCTAGAATAATCAATAAATAAGAAATCCATCTTCTATATTTGTAATTCATAATTAAAAACCCCACATAGATGCTTTATACTATTATATGCATCATATGTGGGTTATTTACAATAATTATAATATATTTTGTTTAACTACAACTAAAAGCCCCTCTTTTATTTCAATAGAGCACTTTTCATTAATTATTTCATTTGAAACCCCGATGGACTGTCCTAAATATATAGTCCCATCCTCTAAAGAATATTTCAATCCTTTTGTATTAATACCACTAACTTTGAAAGTCAATGGTACTAATGAAATTACATCTCCTTCATTTCCTGTAATTTCTAAAACTTTATTACATAAATATATATAAGCAGAATCAGTTGCTATATATCCATATGCCCCTCTTTTTAATATTTTGTATAAAAGGCTTATATTTATTAGGCTATGGTCTATTCTACTTCCTATTCCACTTATAATACAGATATTATTTGCACCTAAACTTAATGCATAGTCTATACAAAGTTCAGTATCACTAAAATCCTTTTCTCTAGGATAAGTAATAATTTTAACTCCCTTTTCAACAAAATACTCATAGGCATCTCTATTTATGGAATCTAAATCACCTATAATTACATTTGGTAAATATCCTTCTTCCATAAGATAAATTGCTCCACCATCAGAGCATATAATCAAATCAGCATCCTCTATTTCTTTTTTTAAAGCATCTTTTGAACTATACCCATGGGCAACTATAACAGACTTCATCTTTTCACCACTTCTTAAATTCTTGAGTTGTTTTCTTAATATCATCAGATTCAAATATAGCAGATCCTGCAACCAATATATTTGCACCAGCTTCCACAACTTGCTTATAATTATCTAACTTAATTCCTCCATCTACTTCTATATCTATATTCAATCCCCTTGAACATATCATTGTTTTTAGATTTTTTATTTTTTCAATCATATTAGGAATAAACTTTTGTCCTCCAAATCCTGGATTTACTGTCATAATCAATACCATATCTATATATTCTAAAGAATAATCTAAAACATTTAAAGGTGTTGCTGGATTTAATGCAACTCCAACCTTTTTCCCATAGCTTTTAATATTTTGTATTGTTCTATTTAAGTGCCTACATGCTTCTGCATGAACGGTAATAATATCTGCTCCTGCTTCAGCAAAATCTCCAATATAAAAATCAGGGTTTTCAATCATTAAATGAACATCAAAAGTTAGATTGCTATGTTTTCTTATGGCCTTAACAACTGGTGCCCCTATTGTAATATTAGGAACAAAATGTCCATCCATTACATCGATATGAAGATAATCTGCTCCTGCTTCTTCAACTTTTTTTATTTCTTCATGTAGTTTGCTAAAATCTGCCGAAAGAATTGATGGTGCAATCTTGATCATCATTTGTACCTCCTATTTTGTTGTAACTCATTTAAAAACTTTATATAGTTCTCATATCTTTCTTTTGATATTATTCCTTCTTCAACCATTTCTTTAACTCTGCAGTCCTTTTCTTTATTATGCAGGCATGATGTAAATCTACATTCACTACTGTATTCATTAAATTCCCTAAAATATCTATAAAGCTCATCAGGTTCTATAAAGGATAAATCTATTAACGAAAAGCCTGGTGTATCAACTAAATAAGTATTGTCATCTAAATCAATTAGCTCGGCATGTCTTGTAGTATGTTTACCTCTACTTACCTTTTTACTTATCTCTCCTGTCTGCATAATCACTTTGTTTTGAACTTTATTAAACATAGTTGATTTCCCTACACCAGAAGGACCAGCAAATACTGTAGTTTTATTTTTTAATATTTCCTTTATCTCCTCAATTCCCTCTCCTGTCTTTGCATTGGTTTTTATAACTCTATAACCTATCTTACCATAAATATTGCTTAAATAGTCAAATTTATTTTCAACATCAAGATCAGCCTTATTAAAGCATATAACAGCCTCAATATTATTGTATTCTGTAAGTACTAGTATCCTATCTAAAACTTCAAGGCTTATATCAGGTTCCCTTAATGCAAAAACCAATAATGCTTGATCTATGTTGCTAACTTGAGGTCTTATCAATTCATTTTTTCTTGGCAATATTTCATCAATTACACCTTTTTCTTCATCAATCTTCTCAACAATAACATTGTCTCCAACAATTGGAGACAATTTATCCTTTCTAAATTTTCCTCTGGCCTTGCATTCAATAATGCTTCCATCATCTAATTTAACATAATAAAATCCTGCAATGCCTCTTACTATACGGCCTTGCTGCATCCTATAACCTCCCTATTGATTGTTTGTATTTCCTTGCTGTTCTTGTTGTGTCTGCTCTACTTCTTTCTTGTTAATAACAATATTGATTATAGTACCTTCCTTTACTGTTACACCTGCTGCAACATCCTGTGAGATTACTACATTTTCTATATATTTTGAGTCGTAACCATAAGTTATATTCCCTAATACTAAATTTGCTGCAGTTAAAGATGCTCTTGCCTCTTCTATAGTCCTACCTAGTAAGATTGGAACCTTAGTAAACTTTTCTTCCTTACCATCGCTTATAACTATACTAACCTCAGACCCTTCAATTACCTCTGTATTTGGTTTTGGATCTTGATCCATAATTTTATTTCTATCAACTGTGTCACTGTATTTTCTATCTATATTTCCTCTTACTAAACCATTGTTTTTAAGCAATATTTCTGCTTCTAATATATCAAGGCCCTTTAAATCTGGAACTAAAACCTTTTTTTGTCCTGCACTTAATTTAACCCTTATAGTAGAACCTTCCTTAACTTTAATTCCATCCTCAGGATACATCTTAACTATTGAACCTTCTGGTTTGTCGCTGTATTCCTTTCCTTCAACTTCAAGTTTTAATTTTAAAGGCTCCAATTTTGCTCTTGCTTCTGTTTCTGTTAATCCTATTAAATTAGGAACCTCAACATCCTTTACTGTAAAATAATTATTGTATAAATAATAAATTAAAAAGGCTAAAACAAACAGAGATAGGGTTATAAATATTGGCTTTACAAACCTTCTTTTGCTCTTTTTCTTAAGAGCTTTATCAACATCTTTAACATCAATAATTCTAGTTGATTGTGTTTCATCAAAATTGTCTATTAAAGTGTCAGGATTTTCTTTTACTTTATTTAAATCATCTATCAATTGTTTAGCACTTTGATATCTTTTAAACATATCCTTCTCTAAAGCTTTTTTAACTATATCGTTTACCGATTTTGGTATAGATGAATCGATCTGTATAGGCTCAACAAAATCATCTTGAATATGTTTGATGGCCACAGATATAGGGCTTTCGGCATCAAATGGAAGCTTACCTGTTAGCATTTCATACATAACAACACCAAGTGAATAAATATCTGTCCTATGATCACTAAATCCACCCTTAGCCTGCTCTGGGGATAGATAATGTACTGAACCTAAAACCTTATTTGTATTTGTAACAGTTGAAACTGTTGATGCTCTTGCTATACCAAAATCTGTAACTTTAATTGTACCTTCCTCTGTTATAACTATATTATGAGGTTTAATATCTCTATGAACAACTCCATTTTTATGTGCATGTTCAAGAGCCATTGCAATTTGAAGTGTTATATCTAAAACCCTCTTATATCCAAGTTTCCCGTTTTTCTTGATAAAATCCTTTAATGTTTGCCCATGTATGTATTCCATAACAATATAGTAGATGTTATCCTGTTCTCCAACATCAAATATTGAAACAATATTAGGATGCGTCAAGCTAGCAGCTGCTATAGATTCTCTTTTGAATTTTTTAATAAATTCATCATCTTGAGTAAATTCATGCTTTAATATCTTTACTGCAACATATCTATTCAATAGCTGATCCTTAGCCTTATAGACAGTTGCCATTCCACCTTCGCCAATCTGTTCTATTACTAAATAACGTCCTCCTAATGTTGTTCCTATTATATTCATTTCCCCACCTCCTTTTGAGCAACAATAACAGAAATATTATCTGCACCGCCTCTTTCATTTGCCTTATCAATTAAAACTCTTACAGGGTCTGACTCGTTTAATACTATGTCCTTAATTTCACCTTCACTTATATAATTAGTCAATCCATCTGTACATAAAAGAATTGTTTCATCATCCTTTAATTCAAAATCAATTATATCTACTATTACGTATTCATCTACTCCTATTGCCCTTGTTATCACATTTTTCTGTGGATGGTTTGCTGCCTCCTCCTGTGTTATTGTTCCCTTATTTATAAGCTGTTGTACAAATGAATGGTCTTCAGTGACCTTTATAATGTAATCTTTTGTTATTCGATAAGCCCTTGAATCTCCTACATGTCCAACTATTGCCCTATTTCCAATTAGCAAACAACAGGTAACTGTTGTTCCCATTCCCGATAATTTATTATTTTGTTGTGAAATCCTGTATACTTCCTTATTGGCAAATACAATAGCATCCCTTAATAATTCTGTTTTATCTTCTGTGTTGCTAAAGTTGTCAAATATATACTGCCTTATTGAAGTAGCTGCAATTTCACTAGCTACTTCACCACCATTATGCCCACCCATACCATCAGCAACAATTAATAGTTGGTAATTAGGAGATTTAAAAACTAGCACATAATCCTCATTTAATTCCCTCTTTTTACCAATATCTGTTTTGCAAAAAATATACACAAAACCACCTCTTTAACCTTCTTGATATCTTCTTCTTAATTGACCACATGCGGCATCAATATCTGAGCCTAGCTCTCTCCTTATTGTGGTATCTATTCCATTTTCTTCTAAAATATTCTTAAATCTTAGTATAGACTCTTGATTTGATCTTTTTAAATCTCTTTCTACAACAGTATTTACAGGAATTAAATTAACATGGCATAGAAGCCCCCTTAATTTTTCTGCAAGTTCCTTAGCATGTTCCTTTTTATCATTAAATCCTTCTATCATCGTATATTCAAAAGTAATTCTTCTACCTGTCTTTTCAATATAGTATTTTGAGGCTTCAAGCAACTCTTCCATAGGATACCTATAAGCTATAGGCATTATCTGTCTTCTTATTATATCATTTGGAGCATGTAGTGATATTGCAAGTGTAATTTGATAGTTTAAATCTGCTAACCTCTTTATTTCTGGAACTAAACCACAGGTTGAAATAGTTATATGTCTCATTCCTATATGTAATCCTTCAGGTTCCTTTAAAAGCTCTAAAAATTTTATTGTATTATCAAAATTATCCAATGGTTCTCCTGTACCCATTAAAACAACATTTGAAATCTTTTCTTTAATATCATTTTGTACCGTCAATATTTGACCTATCATTTCACCTGGAGTTAAATTTCTAACTTTTCCTCCTATGGTAGAAGCACAAAACTTACATCCCATACTGCATCCAGCCTGAGTCGAAATACATATGGAGTTACCATAATTATACCTCATTAGTACACATTCAATCAAATTCCCATCATTGAGTTTTAATAAATACTTAGTTGTTCCATCTATCTTTGATACTTGTTTTTGAGCAACCTCCATATTTTTTATATAACCTAAACCATTAAGCTTTTCTCTTAAGTTCTTAGATAGGTCAGTCATATTATTAAAGTCCTCAACGCCTTTATGTATCCATTTAAAAATCTGCTTTGCTCTAAACTTTGGTTCTCCATTCTGTACAATAACATCCTGCAATTCCTTTAGGCTTAAACTTCTAAACTCTATCATAGCATCACCTTATTCTTTTTAATTTAGCAATAAAAAACCCATCCATTTTATGTACATTAGGATATATTTTAAGATATGGTAAATTAGTTTTCAATTTTTCTGGTAAATAATTATTTATATCTTCAATTATAAAATTATCGTTATTTCTTAAAAATTCCTTTATAACCTCTTCATTTTCTTCTACAGTTAATGTACATGTACTGTATACAATATACCCATCTTTTTTAACATACTTTGCAGCATTGTTTAAAATATTTTTTTGTATTCTTGCTAATTGTTCTATATCGCCTTTGTCTATATTATATTTAATCTCTGGTTTTTTTCTCAAAAGTCCAAGACCAGAGCATGGGGCATCAACTAAAACTCTATCTGCATATTCTTTATATTCCTCCATATATATTTGAGCATCCTTTAATTTTGCATTAATTATATTAATACCAAGTCTCTTTGCATTATCATTTATTAATTTTAACTTATGTTCATGAATATCAAAGGCTATAATCTCTCCATTATTGTTCATTAATTGTGCAATATGTGTTGTTTTTCCACCAGGAGCACTGCACAAATCTAAAACCTTCATACCTTGTTTTGCATCTAAAACTTTAGAAGGAAGCATTGAGCTCTCATCCTGAATAGTAAATAAACCTTTATTGAACTCATCTGATTTCTCTATGTTTGCAAAATCCTCTAGAATAAGGGCCTCCTCTACAACTCCATCACTGACCTTTATGCCTTTATTTTGTAGAATCTCTTTTAATTCGTACTTTGTAGTTTTTAAAGTATTTACCCTTATTGTCAATTTAGGTACTGTGTTATTTGCTGCAAGAAGGTCTTTTGTGAAATCTTCACCAAAATCTTTTATGAACATATTTACCATCCATTCTGGATGTGAATACTCAATTGATAATTTCTTTACTTTATCCTTCACATTTATATCATAAAATTGTTGTTTATTTCTTAATATATTTCTTAAAATTCCATTTACAAAACCTGATGCTTTTCTTTCTTTATTTTTTACTATTTCAACTGATTCGTTAATCGCTGCGTATTCAGGTACCTTATCCATATAAAAAATTTGATATACAGCAATTCTTAAACAATTTAATACCCACTTGGACATTTTGTTTGTCTTTATTGTGGAAAATTTATTTATAAAATAATCTATTCTTATCAGATGTCTTAATGTACCATATACAATCTCTGCAGCAAAGGCTCTATCTAATGGCTTCATATCATATTTTTTAAAATAATGATTAAGCTTAATATTTGAATATGCCCCTTCTTCAATGTCACAAAGCGTTTTTACAGCTATGTACCTTGCTATATCCTTCATAATTTACCTCCACAATTTTTATATAAAATTATGAAGGAAGATAAACTTCCTTCATAATTTAATCTCTAGAATCCCTAGTTAATAAAATTAATCTTAAAAGCTGTGAAACAGCCATAATTGTTGCTGCAACATATGTTAAAGCAGCTGCATTTAGAACTCTTTTAGCCTTATATATCTCTTCACCATATAAAATATTATAATTATCAAGCTGAGTAAGTGCTCGTGAGCTTGCATTAAATTCTACTGGTAATGTAACAACTTGAAATAGTACTACTGCTGAAAATAATAAAATACCTAGATTTATAAAACCCACGCTGTTTATAATAAATCCCAGCATTATCAATATCCAAGATAAATTTGACCCTATGTTTGCAACCGGAACTAATGCATTTCTAAAGATTAATGGTGCATAACCCCTATTATGTTGCAATGCATGACCTGCCTCATGTGCTGCAACTCCTATTGCTGCAATTGAATTCCCATAAAATACTTCCCTTGACAATCTTAATACTCTATTTCTTGGATCATAATGGTCTGTTAAATTACCTGGAATCACTTCTATAGCAACATCATATAACCCATTGAGATCTAATATCTTTCTAGCAGCCTCAGCTCCTGTTAAGCCTGACATTGAGTACTGTCTTGAGTATCTTGAATAAGTTGATTGGATTTTTGCTTGAGCATAAAGGGAAAGTAGTAATGCTGGAATTAACACAATGAATGTACTGTCATAATAGTACATAATATCCCCCCTTATTTTAATACCTTGCCAACCTCAAAAGTATGTCCATTTAAATATGTTGCTATATCCATTCTTTTGCCACCCTGTTCCTGTATTTCCTTTAGTATTATTATACCCTCTTTACAGGATACTTTAACACCATCCCTATTTACTTCTACAATTTTTCCTGCAACTTCATTTGTAAATCCTTCTACCAGTTCACATCTCCAAACTTTAATCATTTTATCATCATAATAAAAATATGCACTTGGCCAAGGAGTAACCCCTCTTATCAAATTAAATACCTCTCTTGCACTTTTATTCCAATCAATATGTCCTAATTCTTTATCCATCATTGGTGCATATGTTGCTAAAGAATCATCTTGCTTTTGAGGAGTTAATTCTCCCTTTTCTAATTTATCTAATGTTTCAATTAATAATTCTGCTCCAACAACCATAAGCTTATCATGAAGGGATCCTGCAGTATCAGTATCTAATATCTCAACTTCTTTTTTTAATAGCATATCACCAGTATCTAACCCAACATCCATCTGCATTGTTGTAATTCCTGTGATTTTGTTTCCATTAATTATAGCCCAATTTATAGGTGCTGCTCCTCTAAGTTCAGGAAGTAATGAAGCATGAACATTTATACAACCATATTTTGGTATATCCAACACTTCCTTTGGCAGTATCTGACCGTATGCCACTACAACACAAACATCAGGATTTAATTCTTTAAGTTTTTCTATATATTCAACTTCCTTTTTTATTCTATTAGGTTGTAGCACAGGTATACCATATTCTAAAGCTACTTCTTTAACAGGTGAATACTGAACCTTTTGACCTCTCCCTTTAGGTTTATCTGGTTGTGTAAAAACAGCAATAACATCATGTTTTTCAATCAATTTTTTAAGTGTAGGAACTGCAAAATCAGGAGTTCCCATAAAAACAACCTTCATTTAATCACTCTCCCTGCTCCTCTATTTTGTCAATAAATAATATACCATTAAGATGATCTATCTCATGACAAAAAGCACGAGCTAAAAGTTCCTCTCCTTCTTCAATAAATTCATTACCATTTAAGTCTTGAGCTTTAACTCTTACCTTATAAGGTCTTTTTACTAATCCTCTTCTATTTGGAACGCTTAAGCACCCCTCTTCGTCTATCTGTTCACCTTCTTCATAGATTATTTCAGGGTTTATATAAACCTTTGGTCCTTCTCCTACATCAATTACAATTACCCTCTTTAGAATTCCTACCTGTGGAGCTGCAAGCCCAACGCCATCTGCTTCATACATTGTATCTATCATATCCTCTACAAGTATCTTAAGCCTTTCATCAAATTTTGTAACAGGTTTACTAACCTTTCTTAAAACATCATCTCCAATTTTTCTTATTTGTCTTAATGCCATCCTTATCACTCCTTAGATTAAACTATATGGATTTATGTCTATTGAATACTTTACAGAAGTTGATCTAGTATTATCATAAATTATTTTATCAATTAACTCAATATAATTAATTATATTCCCCTTGATAACCATATTCCATCTGTACGTATTCTTAATCTTTGATATAAAATTAGGTGTTGGTCCTAATATAGTAAAATCTTTAGGCAATACCCTTTTAATATTATACTCTATCAATTTACATACTTTTATCAACTCATCCTCCCTATTTGAAGTAAATAGAAAGTATGTTAAATCCGTAAAAGGAGGATTGTTTAAAAGTCTTCTTATTTCTATTTCCTTTCTATAAAACTCATTATAATTTTGTACAGCTGCAAGCTGAATACTATAATGATCTGGCTCATAGGTCTGGATTATAACCTTGCCTTTATCTGTTCCTCTTCCTGCCCTTCCAGCAACCTGTACTAGAAGCTGAAAGGTACGCTCTGCCGCTCTAAAATCAGGAAGGTTTAGGGTTGTATCTGCTGCAATTACTCCAACTAGAGTTACATTTTTAAAATCCATTCCCTTACTTATCATCTGTGTTCCAATTAATATATCTGCCTTATGCTCTTTAAAAAGCCTATATAATCTTTCATGCTCTCCCTTTTTTCTTGTTGTATCCATATCCATTCTAATAACTCTTGCACCACTAAATAACCTTTTTACTTCCTGCTCTATCTTTTCTGTACCTGCTCCAAAATATTTAATGTACTTACTACCACATTTTGGACATAAATTAGGAACATTTACCTTTTGGCCACAATAGTGGCATTCAAGTGTGTTTGAAGATATATGATATGTTAATGATACATCACAATTAGAGCATTTACATACATAACCACACTGCCTACATGAAACAAAAGTTGAATATCCCCTTCTATTTAAAAATAAAATAGTTTGCTTATTGTTTCTTAAATTTTCTTCTATTGAGTTATATAGTTCCCTACTAAAAATTAATTTATTTCCTGAAGCCAATTCATTTCGCATATCAACAATCTTCACTTCAGGTAACGTTGAATCACCAATTCGTTCATCAATCTCCACAAGATTATAATGACCTTTACTAACGTTATAATAACTCTCAATAGATGGTGTTGCGGAACCTAATACTAACAAACCATCCAATAGATTCACTCTAAATTCAGCCACATCCTTCGTTAAATACTTAGGATTTAATTCTGATTTGTATGAATACTCATGCTCTTCATCTATTATTATAAGCTTTAAATTTACAATTGGAGCAAACACAGCAGATCTTGCTCCAACAACTACCTTTGCTATTCCCCTACTTATCCTTCTCCATTCATCATATCTTTCACCTTCAGAAAGCCTACTATGAAGTATAGCAACCTTATCACCAAATCTTCCCTTAAACCTCTCTACTGTCTGAGGAGTAAGAGAAATCTCTGGAACTAAAACTATTGCACCATAGTCTTGATTTAAAAAATGTTCTACTAGATTTAAATATATTTCTGTTTTTCCACACCCTGTTACTCCTCTTATTAAGGTTACCCTTCTGCCATTCTTATATGAACTTAATATGTCTTCAATAGCTTTTCTCTGTGTTAAAGTTAGTGAATGTCTTGGATAATGTACATAGTCTGCTGCTACGTCCCTATATACTTCCTTCTCTATAATCTCAACTACTTCCTTGTCTACCAAAGCTTTTATAACACTTCTTGTACATTCTAATTCTTCTATTATTTGAGATAACGTTACTTCACTGCCTTTATCAATTAAATACTCAACAACTCTTTTTTGTTGTTTTAGTCTATTATTATTAATTATCTCATCTGCCTTTATCAAGTCTTTTAATCTACATAATTCTATAGTCTTTTTACTTGTATTTTGTCTGATTCCTACTTTTAAATCTATTATCCCTCTATTTTTCAAACTTATTAAGTCAGACCTCTTTAAATTAATTGTGCTTAGATCAATCTTTAAATATTTCTCCCTAGAAAGCATCGATAAGAATTTTGCTTCTCTTTTAGATACATCGTAATTTTCACTTATAAGTCTTGCTTCAATTTGCTCTTTAAAATGTACTTCAGGAGGCAAAATAGAAAATATTGCTTCGCTTAAAGTACAAAAATAATTTTTTTTCATAAAGTATGCAAGTTGAATTAAATCATTAGATAGCACAACCTCTTCATCAGCAATATCATAAATCTCTTTATATACAATCTCACATTCTTGTTCTTCTTTAATGTCTAATACAACTGCTTGTATAAGTCTATTTGATGTACCAAATGGCACAATAACTCTCATTCCTATTTTTATTTGTTCCTTTAAATTTTCTGGAACAACATAATCAAATAGCCTGTCTATTTCTTTAGAGGGGTTATCAACACACACAGAAGCTATTATCATACACTATCCTCCATATAATAGAATACAAAAAAAGCGCAGATGCGCTCTTTTTGTCTGCTTATTTAACTAATAAATCAAGTATATGGTGTGCAACCTCTTCTTTTGGTAAGTTTGGATAATCAGTAATATTACCAAACTTGTCTATAATTTTTACAGTATTAGTTTCTGTTCCAAAGCCACTATCCTTCATAGTCACATCATTAGCCACAATATAATCTAGATTCTTCTTGTTTATCTTTTTAATTGCATTTTCTAAAAGATCATTGGTTTCTGCTGCAAACCCAATTACCACTTGATTCCTTTTTCTTTCTTTAAGTTCAAACAGTATATCTTTATTTCTTGTAAGTTCAATTTTTAAATCATCATCTGATTTTTTTATCTTAACATCGCTTTTAACCTTAGGCCTATAATCTGCAACAGCCGCTGACATTATTAAAACATCACAAGAATCATATCTCTCTTCGACAGCCTTATACATATCTTCAGCACTATAGACATTTACAACATCTATGAAGGATGGAGGATTTATATTGGTTGGACCAGTAATTAATGTAACATTTGCTCCTCTATCCCTTGCTGCTTTTGCAATCGCATATCCCATCTTACCTGTAGACCTATTTGTAATAAATCTAACTGGATCTATATCTTCTCTTGTAGGTCCAGCAGTAATAAGTATATTTTTACCTTTTAAATCTTTGTTTTCATGAAGTAACATCTCAATATATTCTACTATTTTTTCTGGTTCTGCAAGTTTTCCCTTTCCTACTGCACCACACGCAAGCCTTCCTGATTCAGGCTCAATAAAATGGTATCCCATTGATTTTAAAAACTCAATATTTCTTTGTACAATTTTGTTTTCATACATATTTGTATTCATTGCAGGAGCAATAACAACTGGTGCCTTTGTAGCCATAACTGTAGTAGTGAGCATGTCATCTGCAATTCCATTTGCAATTTTACCAATTACATTTGCTGTTGCAGGTGCTATTACAAAGACATCTGCCCTTTCTGCTAAGGATATATGCTCTACTTCCCATGTTTTTGGATCTTCAAACATATCAACAACAACGTAGTTTTGACTTAGTGATTGAAAACTTAAAGGAGCAACAAATTCTGTTGCCGCCTTTGTCATAATAACATATACATTAATCCCCTTTTTTTTGAGCCTACTTACTATATCTAAAGCCTTATAGCAGGCAATTCCTCCTGATACCCCTAAAACAACATTTTTGGACATAATTACACCTCAATTATTTTATACCAGACTTTAAGCTCTCATACTTAATCTTGCCTTGATTTATCTCATTTATTGCAACTGTAACAGGCTTGTTTGAATTTACTTTAACAAGTGGTTCTGCCTTATCTATAAGCTGTCTTGCTCTTTTTGCAGTAACAACAACAAGAGAATATCTATCACTAACCCTTTGTAAAAGTGATACTATAGATGGGTTAATCATATTAGTATTATTAGTCATTTAAGAATCCCTCCTGCAAAAATATATAATTTCCTTTTAATCTATCAACTCTACATTTTTCTGCAACAATTATTGCTTCTAGTCTTTTTACTGCTTCTTCTACTACATCATTTACTATTACATAATTATAATTTGCAACATAATTAATTTCTTGGAAAGCTGCTTTAAATCTCTTTATAAGAGATTCTTCTGTTTCTGATCCTCTCTTTTTAATTCTATTTTTTAGCTCCTCCATTGATGGAGGCATAATAAATACAAATACACCCTCAGGATATTTTTCCTTAACTTTAAGAGCGCCTTGTATATCTATTTCTAATATTATGTCATTTCCTTCATTTAATATACGTTCAACATTTGCTTTAGGAGTTCCATAATAGTTATCATATACCTCTGCATATTCCAAAAACTCATCATTTTCAATCATCTCTTTAAATTTTTCCTTTGTAATGAAATAATAATTTATACCTTCTACTTCATTCTGTCTTGGACTTCTTGTTGTACAAGATACAGAAAGTTTTATCTCAGGATGTTTTTCTAATAGAGCCTTACATATAGTCCCCTTCCCTGCACCTGATGGACCAGATATAACAATTAACAATCCCTTATTCATATGCATACCCTTCCTTTATTCATCTGTTTCTTCTATAACGTCTACTTCATCTTTTGCTGATAATCTGTGTGCTACAGTTTCAGGTTGAACTGCAGATAATATTACATGATCACTATCTGTTATAATAACCGCTCTTGTTCTTCTACCATATGTAGCATCAATTAACATACCTCTATCTCTTGCTTCTTGTATAATTCTTTTAATTGGTGCAGATTCAGGGCTTACAATTGCTATTATTCTGTTTGCTGATACTATATTTCCAAATCCTATGTTTATTAACTTTATAGCCATCACTGTTCCTCCTATTCGATATTTTGTATTTGTTCTCTTATTTTTTCAATTTCACTTTTAATTTCAACCACTAGATTTGTAATAGTTAAATCATTTGATTTTGAACCAATAGTATTAGTTTCTCTATTCATTTCTTGAACTATAAAATCAAGCTTTTTACCTATTGGTTCATTTAAATTAAGACTATCTTGAAACTGTTTTATATGGCTTTTTAATCTTACAATTTCTTCAGTTATATTACACTTATCCGCAAAAAAAGCAACCTCATTTAAAAGCCTTGCTTCATCTACTGCTACATCCTTTAAAAATTCAGATACTCTTTGATATATCTTCTCTCTATATTCTTCAACAACCAAATCAGATCTTTCTTCTATTTTGTCCACCAAATTGCTTATTTTTTCACATCTATGTATCAAATCCTCGCTTAATTTTATACCTTCTTTTTGCCTCATGTCAATAAACATATTCAATGCTTTTTCAAGCGCTTCCTTCAAAACATTCCAAATTTCTTCAGTTACCTCTTCTCTTTTTTCAATAGTTAATACATCCTGAAATTTTGACAGTCTTGAAACGGTTATATCATTTTCTAAATTCAACCTTTCACTCATAATGCTAAAAGCTTCACAGTAGGCTCTTGCAATGTTTTCATCAAGTTTTACTTCTATGTCTTCTTTACTAAACTTATCTTGGGATATATAAACATCAATTTTACCTCTAGAGATATATGTAGAGATATGCTTTCTTATTTTATCCTCAAGAGACATTAGATGTTTTGGATATCTAATATTAACATCTAAATACCTGTTATTTACTGATTTTAACTCTACAGTAAAAGCTCTGTTGTTGTATTCTGCATATCCTCTTCCGTATCCCGTCATACTTTTTACCACGTTTTCACCTTCTAACTTAAATCTTTATTTTTTTAATTCTTTCTTATTATATCTAAAGTATACACAATTTTTCAAGATATTTTAATTAATCTCCTCCAATTTTTATGGAGGAGATTAATTAAAAATTGATATTATTTATTTTATCCATTGCCTGTTTAATTTCTTTCGTGCTGCTTGTTAATGAAATTCTTGCATATCCTTCTCCTCTATCCCCAAAGGCATTTCCCGGTGTAATTAACACATGTGCCCTTTCTAAAATCAAACTACAAAATTCTTCTGAATTATAATTTGGAGGTACCTTGAACCAAACATAAAATGTTCCCTTAGAATCATATACTTCTAGATTTTTTGATCTTAAAACATCAACAACAATTTTTCGCCTTTCGTTATATATATCATTTATAAAATCTACATAAATATCTGTAAAATCAAGTGCATAGGCTGCTGCCTTCTGTATAGGAATAAATTGTCCAGAATCAAAATTAGATTTTACTGAAACTATCTTGGAAATAGCCTCTCTATTACCTACAACAAACCCAACTCTCCAGCCTGTCATACTAAAAATTTTAGATAAACTTCCAAATTCTATTGATATATCCTTTGCTCCTTCTACCTGAAGTATGCTTACAGGTTTTCTTCCAGTTTCAAGAATCTCTGCATACGCTGCATCGTTTACTATTAAAATATCATTTTGTTTCCCAAAATCAATTAATTTTTTAAAAAACTCAACATCAGCAACTGCACCTGTAGGATTATTAGGATAGTTTACTACAAGTAATTTTGCCTTTCTTTTAACTTCATCATATATATTATCTAGATTAGGTAAATAATTTTCTTTTGCTATAAGAGGCATTGTGTAAACATTACATCCAGCAATATTAGCAGTTGCTCTATATACTGGATAGGCTGGATCAGGTATTATTACATAATCATTTATATCAGTAAGAGCTAAAAACATATGGGCTATTCCCTCTTTTGATCCTATAAGCACAGCAATCTCATCTTTATAATTTAAATCAACATTAAATCTTCTCTTATAGTAATTTGCGATTGAAATCTTTAGTTCTTCAATACCATCATATGGAGGATATTTATGATAATTTTGATTCTTTAGTGACTCAATCAAAAAATCAACTACAAATTCTGGTGTTTCAATATCGGGATCCCCAATACTTAAATCAATTACTTTAATTCCCTTCTCTTTGTACTTAGCCTTTAATTCGTCTAATCTCGAAAAAATATACTTAGGAACTTTATTTAGCCTATTTGATAATTTCAAAACAATACTCTCCTAAAATTACTTTAATATTATAATATTCATCTTAATTGTTAATGTCACAATAGTATTCTGCCTTCACAGATAAATTCTGCAGGTCCCTCCATATAAACATAATCTTCATAGTTTATTCTTAAATCTCCTAATTTTAAATGTGCAATAACATTTTTGTCTGTAAAGTTGTTAATATATGAAGCAACTACGCTTGCACAAGTTCCTGTACCACAGGCTAAAGTATATCCTGCTCCTCTTTCCCATGTTCTTACTTGTATGTGTTTATCATCTATTATTTTAACAAAATTAACATTTGTTCCCCTTTTAAACATCTCCATTTTTTCTATAATTGGTCCATATTTTATTACATCTTCATCCTTAATTTCATCAACATATATTACTGTGTGGGGCACTCCCATTATCATCGTTGTTGCATTAAATGTCCTATCTAGTACGTTCAATTTATAGAAGTTTTTATCTTCTTCTAGTATTGGTTTGCCCATGTTAACCCTTACACCTTTAACTATTCCATTTTCAATTTTAAGCACAACTTCAAGTACACCAGCTCCAGTTTCTATATTTAATATTTCTTTTTTTACAATACCTCTTTCATAAACATATTTACTAAAACATCTCAAACCATTCCCACACATTTCAGCATAACTTCCATCTGAATTTATTATTACCATTTTAACATCGGCTATATCTGAATTCTCTACAATTAGTATTCCATCTGCTCCAATACCTATATGTCTATCACAAACTTTTTTTGCAATTTCATTCCAATCATAATTAACCTTATCTAATGCTTCAAATATAATAAAATCATTTCCTAATCCATGCATTTTGACAAAATTCATAATTATCACCCCACTATAACTATTACATTTTATAATATATTATGTTATACTTATTTAAAAAAGTCTACTGGAGGTCGGATTATGCCATTTGACGGACTAGTAACCAAAAGTATTATAAATGAATTAAATGAATTTATAAATAGCAAAATAGATAAAATATACCAACCCAACAGTGAAGAAATAATTCTCATTTTAAGGAAAGAAAAAAAATCTAAAAAGCTTTTAATTTCAATTAATCCAACTGCAGCAAGATTTCACTTAACAGATCAAAGTGTAGAAAATCCTATAAAACCTCCATCATTTTGTATGGTATTAAGAAAGTATATACAAAATGGAAGAATTTTAAACTTAGAACAGGTTTCACTAGATAGAATACTTAAAATAACAATTGAAATAAAAGATGAGCTTGGATACCCAAAAATATATTATTTAATTGCTGAGACTATGGGAAAACACAGTAATATAATACTTATTAATTCTGAAAATGTGATAATTGATTCCCTTAAACATATAGATTTCACTATAAGTTCTGTAAGACAGGTATTACCAAAATTAACATACCAACTTCCTCCAACAAAAACTAAAGTAAATCCTTTAGATATATCAAAGGAAAATTTTATTGAAATTATTTTGAATGACAATAATAAAAAATTAAATAAAGCTTTAATTGATAATTTCTATGGTATAAGTAATGTATTTTGTGACTTAGTTTGTAAAGATAAAAAAGATGTACTGGTATCTGATCTAACTTCAGATGAATTAGAACATATAGCCAATAGATTCTTCTATTATATTGCTAAAATAAAATCAAACTCTATAGAATGCAATATTTTTACAAACAACAAAGGTTCAAAGGATTTTTACATATTTGATGTTATGGAAAATGACGAAAAAACATACTATACTTCCCCAAGCGAAATGATTGATGCCTATTACTTCAATAGAAGCTCTGAAATAACAATGAAGCAGAAATATAAAGACCTATACAAACTTGTAGAATCACTTTATGAGAAGGCAGATAAAAAAGTTGAATCTTATATTAATAAAATAGAAGAATGCAAAGACTTTGAAGTTTACAAACTATATGCTGAGCTTATATTAGCAAATCAATACAACATTAATATAAATAATGATACTGTTTATTTACAAAACTACTACGATGAAAATTTAAGTATTATTGAAATACCATATATAAGTGGGCTTTCACCTGTGGAAATGTCTCAGTATTACTACAAAAAATACAATAAAGATAAAAATACATATGAAATGCTAGGAAATAGCTTAAACCAAGCTAAACAAGAAAAAGAATATCTTGAAACAGTACTAATTAATTTAGAAAATGCAACTGATTCTGAAACAATTGAAGAAATAAGAAATGAGTTAATTTTAAATGGATTTATTAAAAAGAAAATAATTAACAAAAAAACTACATCTTCGCCAATGCATTATATTTCATCCGATGGTTATGATATTTATATTGGTAAAAGTAATATACAAAATGACTATTTAACAACAAAATTTGCATCTCAAAATGATATATGGATGCACACAAAAAATATACCTGGTTCCCATGTAATTATTAAATCAAAAAATGGAACTGTTTCAGACACTGCACTATTAGAAGGAGCACTACTTGCTGCATACTATAGTAAAGCTAAAAATTCAACCAATGTGCCTGTTGACTATACAGAAAGAAAAAATGTAAAAAAACCAAATGGTGCAAAACCAGGTATGGTTATATACTATACAAATAAAACAATATATGTAACACCATCTTCTGATAAAATAGAGAAATTAAAAAGAGTTAAATAATATAACCCCATGATGGATTAAGCTCATAGGCCTTAAAATCCATTCATGGGGTTATCTGTATATTTTAAGCCTTACACGTTTATTTTTCAGCAATAAGTACAACATCTTCTCCATCTATTTCCTTTAGATGAACATGAACTATCTCAGATAAAGATGTTGGAACATTCTTTCCAACATAATCTGCTCTAATTGGAAGTTCTCTATGTCCTCTATCCACCAATACAGCCAGCTGTATTAGTCTTGGTCTTCCTAAATCCATTATAGCATCAAGTGCTGCTCTTACAGTTCTTCCTGTAAATAGAACATCATCAACCAATATTACCTTTTTATCTTTTATGTCAAAATCAACTTTAGTTTCATTTAACTTTGGATCCTCGTATTTTTCCGTCAAGTCATCTCTATATAAAGTTATATCCAAGACTCCAACTGGAACTTCAACACCTTCAAATTGTTTTATATATTCTGCTATCCTCTTTGCTATAGGAACACCTCTTGTCTTTATCCCAATTAAAGCGACATCTGAAACTCCCTTATTTTTTTCAATAATTTCGTGGGATAATCTTATCAATGTTCTTTTAATAGAGTTTTCATCCAATAACCTAGCCTTTACCTGCATATTTTCACCACCTATTTACTATTGTTTCTTAATTTTTCTAACAACTCTAAAAAATAACTTGGTGGAGTTGCTGTAAACTCCATATATTGTTTTTTAGTAGGATGTATAAATCCTAATGTAGTCGCGTGAAGAGCTTGCCCTTGCAATTTATATTTTTGTTTTTTATAGCCATAAACTGGATCTCCAACTAACGGATGTCCTATTGAACTCATATGTACACGAATTTGATGCGTTCTACCTGTTTCCAGCTTACATTCAATATATGTATTTTCTTTAAACCTCTCTAAAACTCTAAAATGTGTTATTGCTTCACGTCCACCCTCAACTATAGCCATCTTTTTTCTATCAACTGGATGTCTAGCAATAGGTCTGTTTATTGTTCCTCCATCTTCCTTTATAACACCCTCTGTTATGGCCAAATAAATTCTATTTACAGAGTGTTCTTTTATTTGTTCTGCCAAACTTCTGTGGGCTAAATCATTTTTTGCAACAACTAAAACACCAGAGGTATCTTTATCAATTCTATGAACTATACCAGGTCTAATTACACCATTTATTGATGATAAGTTTTTACAATGATACAATAGTGCATTAACTAGTGTTCCAGAGTAATTTCCTGGTGCCGGATGAACAACCATCCCCTGAGGCTTATTTACTACAACTATATCATCATCCTCATACATTATTTCAATTGGTATATTTTCTGGTTCAACCTTTAAAGTCACCGGTTCAGGTAAATTTAAAACTATTTCATCATCCTCTTTTAATTTATAATTATTTTTAACTACCTTATCGTTTACAGTAACATTTCCGTTATTTATTATCTTTTGTATTTGAGACCTAGACATATTATCAATCATCTCAGCAAGATAAACATCTATTCTCTTTCCTATATCGTCAACGTCAACTACAAAATTCATTGACTTAGTCTGCATCTATCTTATCACCTCTATTTATCAAAAAATATCAATTTTATAGACAATAGCACAGCACCTATGGAAACATATATATCCGCAAAATTGAATACTGGCCAGTCAAATACATCTCTTATATAAAAATGTATAAAATCAACAACATAGCTTAAAAAAACTCTATCTATCAAATTACCAATTGCACCTGCTATAACAAGAATAAGACAAATATCAATTATTTTATCCTTTCCCTTATTTTTATATAGATAATATATAAGTCCAACTATTACAAGTGAAGTAAAACCTATTAAAATTATCTTTTTATCTCTAAAAATGCCAAAGGCAGCTCCTCTGTTTTCAACATAAACTAAATTTAAAAATCCTTCTAAAATATTAATAGGTTGCCTTATTATAAGATAATTTTTTGCAATATATTTTGTTATCTGGTCAATTAATACTAATAAGCTTATTATAACAAATTCCACTACATCCACCCCATTTTATAATATTCACATTTAATTATTTTAAAATAAAAGCCAAAATATGTCTATTACTTTTATTCAAAATCTACTCTATTACCAAAACCATACTTTTTTCCATTGCGCCTACATACTTTACATCCTACATTATTTTCATTAAAGTCACAAATACTATAATCTCCACCTTCAATTTTTAAAACCTTACCATTAACAATAAAATCAGCAACCTTCTTTCTTGCTTCTTCATATATTCTCTGTACTGTTGAACGTCCAACCCCCATTCTTTCAGCCGTCTCTTCTTGACTTAAACCTTCTAGATCCATCAATCTAATGGTTTCATACTCCTCAACAGTCATATATATAACTTCATTTTCTCTATTTAAATTAATTGGGCCAAATTCACTTATTTTAGGTAAACAACACACTCTCCTGAATTTTCTTGGTCTTGGCATTCTACCCCTCCTTTCAAACTTAATTTATATTTTATCATAAAATATTTGATATTATAATTAAATAAAAATAATAGGGGGTATTCCCCCTATTATTCGTTATTTTTTCTTCTACAAAATCTGCCACATCCTCTGCCTCTCATAGTTCCTTCGTTTTGAGATGCTCTATTGTTTCCACATCTTCCTAATCCTCTTCCTGTTCTTGGTCCTCTTCCATCTGGACCTGTTCCATCTCTTCTTGGCATACAATTAACCTCCTTTTTTGGGTATATGTTCATTACGCTTTAATTATAAAATTATTTTGGGCATATGTCAATAATAAGTTATAAAAAAGGGAGTTGATTTTTTATCAACTCCCTTTTTTTCTACTACAGTCACTACACAATCCTATGAGCATTATATCAGAATCTTTTATTTCAACTCCAAACTTCTTCTCAATTGAATTGTTTAGTTTAATATATTCTAAAACTAAATTTTTATCATCTAAATCAAAT
The DNA here is from genome assembly GCF_000430995.1 of Thermobrachium celere DSM 8682. Taxonomy (GTDB): domain Bacteria; phylum Bacillota; class Clostridia; order Clostridiales; family Caloramatoraceae; genus Thermobrachium; species Thermobrachium celere. Next base: position 755,865 of record NZ_HF952018.1, on the reverse strand, counting down.
ACATTTTTACAATTAATACATTTAAAATGCACATGCATTACTTTACCACTATAAATTTTTAGTTCATAATAGCTGGTATTATCTACTTTCATCTCCTTTAATATACCAAGCTCGGTAAAGGAATTAAGTGCTCTATATACAGTTGCAAGCCCTATATTCTTATTTTTTACTAAATTATAGATTTCATTTGCTGACATATGTCTGTTTGCATCTAAAATAGTCTCTAATATTATTTTCTTTTGTCTTGTAAATATTTGTCCTGCCTCTTCAATTATTTTTTTATATCTTTCAATTAAACTCTCCATCGTAACATCACATCACATTAAAATTAATGACAATGTCCAGCATGCTGATGTTCTCTACATATGCTTCCAGTAGATTTTAATTCTCCCTTAATATATTTTGACACTGCATCATCACATAAACCTGAAACTCCAACTATAACTTCAATACCATTTTCATTAAATAGCATCTGTGCAGTTTCTCCCATTCCCCCTGCTATTATAACATCTACTCCTAAATCCTTTAAATATACTGGTAAAAATCCTGGTCTGTGTCCTGGATTCTCTCTAAATTCAGCATTTACTATATTGTTATCCTCCACATTATATATCATAAATCCTTCACAATGTCCAAAATGAGCACTAACATTTTTTCCTTCACAGGCTACAGCTATCTTCATACTATATCCTCCTTTAATTTAGTTTTTCTTTTAAATTATCCCACATTTTTCTTATGGCTTTATTAGCAACACTATCTTCATAATAGGTTATAGGCCTTAAGTTATTAATAGATTCCATAACCTTCTCATCAAAGGGTATTTTACCCACAATTATTAAATTGTTATTCTTAGCAAATTCCTCAATATCCTCTGTAACTTCTAAATTTATGTCAAATTTATTAATACATACAAATGTCTTTATTCCAAAATGTTTACATAGAGAATAAACTCGTTTTAAATCTTCTAATCCAGATCTAGTTGGCTCTGTTACAATTAATGCAGCACTACTTCCAGTAATAGAAGATATAACAGGACATCCTATACCTGGAGAACCATCTATAATAGTTAGCTTATTTTCCCTATTATATCTTTTTGCATTTTCTCTAAGCTGAGTTATAAGCTTTCCTGAACCATCAGCTCCTATTTCCATTTCAGCCCTTGATAGTAAGCCACTCTCTATCTTTGTAATATAAACATCTGCTGTTTTCTCATCCTCTAAGGATATTGCCTTAAAATTACAAGCTATACTACATAAGCCACAACCTTCACAGCTAAAGGAATCTACTGTAAATTCACCATTTATATAATCAATTGCTTCAAATCTACATACGTCTTTACATTTACCACACTTTACGCATTTATTTTTATCAATTACAGCCTTTTTGCTACCTATAAAATCATTTCTCTCTATATCTTCACCCTTATAGTATAAATAAAAGTTAGGTGCATCCACATCGCAATCCACCCTCATTACATCCCTTGCCAGTTCTGAAAGAGCAGTTGCAATTGTAGTCTTACCCGTGCCTCCTTTCCCACTTAAAATAACTAATTCCAAGATAGCACCTCCCTTATATTGTTTACCAATTCATCAAAAATATTTTTGTGCTGGTTATCAAAATAGAGAATTTCCCCTCTTGAATATAATTCTGCAGTTTTCTTATTAAAGGGTATAGTGCCTAAAATCTTTATACTATTATCCCTGCAATATTTTTTTATTATGTTATCCTCTCCATTGTCCTTATTAATTACAACTCCAAAGGGAATATTAAAACTCTTAACCAGTTCAATAGCAAGTTTTAAATCATGCAATCCAAAATTAGATGGTTCAGTTACTAAAACTGCAAAATCTGAATACTTTAATGTATTAACAACATTACAGGAGGTACCAGGAGGACAGTCTATTACATTCAATTCATTTCTATCAATAGAATTAAGCAACTTCTTAATAACTGGAACAGCCATAGGTTCTCCAATATTAAGTATCCCTTGTTTAACACTCAAACCATAAGAGGTACCACATTCTATTTTTCCAATAACTCTTTTTGCATATTCTACTGCTCCAAATTTACAAACATATTGACATGCACCACAGCTGTGACATAGCTTATCAAAGACAAGTATGTTATCCTTAACCTTGGCAAGCGCATTAAAATTACATGCTTTAACACACATACCACAACCAACGCATTTCTCTTTATTTATAACAGGATATTCTTCCTCTACCTCTTTAACATCCTCTATGTTTGGTTTTAAAAACAAAAATCCATTTGGCTCCTCAACATCACAATCAACATAGTTTGCATTTAAAGCAATTGATAAATTAGTGGAAACGGTGGTCTTTCCCGTTCCACCTTTTCCACTTAATACTGCAATATTCAAGGCAATTACCTCCAATCACATACCATGATGAGCTGGACCTGCCATATTTATCTCTTCTAATTCTCCATTTTTAAACTTATCAATAACCTCTTTTATTCTCATTTCGTTACACTTATAAGCCTTTATGCCTGCCTTATTTATTAAATCAAAGGCATTAGGTCCTAAGCTACCAGTTATTACTACATCTACTCCTTCATCTATAATTTGTTGAGCAGCTGCAATTCCTGCTCCTCCACCAGATTTTTGTCCTTCATTTTCTAATACTCTAAATTCTCCAGCTTCAGTATCATGAATTTGAAAATATCTGCATCTTCCAAATCTTACATCCATTAAATCATTAATATCTTTTCCTGTAGCAGATATAACTACCCTCATCTTCACATCTCCTTTATTTGCTATTAATTTTTGTCAATGCATCAAGCGATGCTGCATTTATTGGATAAGCAATTGGTGAAGATGTTAATAGTGGATGTGTTGCCACTTGGAATGTGTTTAACTCATTTGCAGTTAATCCCTTTTGTATTGCAAGGCTTAATATATTTATCATTTCGCCAACACTTTCTCCACCTACTACTTGTGCTCCAATTAAAACCCCTGAAGTTTTTGAAAACATAAGTTTTAATTCAATTTTATTTGTATTTGGTAGTGAACCTGGATGCTTATCCATAGTTACAAATTTACCTATAACATAGTCAAATCCCTCTTCTTTTGCTCTACGTTCTGTTAGTCCTGCTGCTGCTAATGTCTTATTAAACACCTTTGTTGAAAATGCGCTTATAGTTCCTCTATTTTCCCTTACAAACTTAATGCCATAAAGGTTAGTTGCTGCAACCTTTGCTTCCATGGCAGCTGTTGATGCTAATAAAATTGGAACATTTTTATTAGTAAAGAAGCATCTCTTTTCGGCACAATCTCCAACTGCAAATATATCCCTTTCGCTTGTTCTCATGTATTCATCAACAACAATTGCACCTTTTTCATTTAATTTTAAGCCTAGCTGTTTTGCAAGATCAGTATTTGGAACTACACCCATTCCTAAAATTACAGCATCTGCTTTTATTTTTTCTCCATTTTCTAATTCAACCTCTTCAACCTTTCCATCTCCTAAAATAGCCTTAACCTTTGTTCCTACTTTTAAATTAATGCCATTATTTATCATTTCTTGTTGTGCTATGTCTGCATATTCATCATCAAAAGCTTGCCATAATACTTTATCTGCAACCTCAATCAATGTAACATTCTTGCCATTAATTTTTAGCTGTTCTGCAAATTCAACACCTATAAATCCACCACCAATTACTACAACATCCTTCATTTCCTTTAATCTATTTAATATATCTCCAAGGTATTCCTCATCTTTAATAATAGGAAATACATTTTCCAAATCATATCCATTTATAAACTTAGGCACTATAGGTAGTGATCCTGTTGCTAAAACTAATTTATCAAACTTTATTTCTTCTCCACCTTTTAATCTAGCCACTTTGTTTTCTTTATCTATGTTTAATACCTCATCTATTATAAGTTCAACACCTGCATTTTTAACCATCTCATCTGGTATTCTATTTTTAGCAGTATCATCTAATGTTCCAAATATGTAAGGTATACCACATGGAACCATAACACTCTTATTTTTTCTTACCATAACAACCTTTTTATCTGGATACATTCTTCTTGAAGTAGTTGCTGTTAAAATACCTCCTGCACTACCACCTATTACTAAAATGTCTGGATTAATCATTTTGACCCCTCCATATTATATTATTAGCATTTGCTTATAACTATAATACACCTAATTTTGGTTATTGTCAAATGCTTATTTCATTATGATAATATATTGTTAAAATAATAAAAAAAATAAGCTGCACCTTAAAGATGCAGCCCACACTATTCTTATGGAAGTTGATTTTTATACTGTTGATTGCTTATATTTTCAACCCACTCAACTGTACCTGAAATTTGTTCATCATCATAATTCAACTTTGCATGCTTCATTCTATTGAAATTCCCTACTTCCTGCCAAGCATCCTCTCCATCATATTCATTTTCATCACTTACATCTCTAAAACTTCTTCCAAATGGGAAACCTAATACCTCTTCCTCTACAGGCCTATCTGGTTTAAACGTACTATATCCAAGTTTATCATTCATACAATTCTTACATGTTGAAGCATAAGGTATAACTTCAAGCCTATCTTCTTCTATTTCTCCTCCACAGATTTCACATAAACCATAGGTTCCATCCTCCATATTTTTTAGCGACTGATCTATTTTTGCCAAGATACTCTTTTCATTTTCAAAAAGAGCAAAACCTCTTTCTTTATCAAATACTTCTGTTGCCATATCCGCAGGATGATTATCAATTGTTGATAGTTCACTCAATTCCTCCCTCTGTCCTTCTTTTACCCCATTCTCTTCCATCTGATTTATTGTATGTAATATGTCCCCCTTCTTTTTCAAAAGTAATTGTTTATATTTAGCATACTTATCCTTTTGCATATCATCATCTCCTTATTTAATATTTAGCTGTACTAACTTTACAACCTCTGCTACAAATCCTCCTATTATTGGCAAGTTAAGTACCACCAGCTTTTGTAAAAAGTAAATAACAAATGCACCTAAAATAGTAAAACCAAATGCAATCCCAAATCCTCTTGCAACCCCTGAAAAGAAATTTAATGCTATCATTCTATATGGATTTTGCATAAGATCTACATAATCTCCTATTCTTGCTTTTTCAAGCTGTATTGAAATCTTATTTAACAATTCTTCTGTTTTTTTATTATCTTCTCCCATAATAATTCCCTCCATACATTTATTTTTTATTGAATGTTGTAAATTATTCACTATATCATTTATGATAATATTACTTATGACTTTAATATTAAAATAAAAAACCCCAAGTTAAGCTTTAATTCCTTAACTTGGGGTTTTGGTTTTAATATAAAGTTATTTTTTATTAATACATCTATATATTCTATTTACATCATCAATAATAAGTTTTAATTCCTTTAGATCAATTGTTTGCTCAGAATCTGAATATGCTCTATCAGGATCAATATGTGCCTCTATAATTAGGCCATCTGCACCTGCAGCAATTGCAGCTCTACTCATTGGTCTTACAAGTTCTCTTCTTCCAGTTCCATGACTTGGATCCACCACTACCTTTAATTTTGTTTTTTGTTTAACCACTGGTATTGCATTTAAATCTAATGTATTTCTTGTATATGTTTCAAAGGTTCTAATGCCTCTTTCACAAAGTATAATATCACTGTTTCCTTCAAGAGCAATATACTCAGCAGCATTTAACCACTCTTCAATTGTTGCACTAAATGCTCTCTTTAAAAGAATTGTTTTTTTAGTTTGACCAACTTCCTTCAACAAAGGATAGTTGTACATATTCCTTGTACCTATCTGTAATACATCAACAACATCAATCATATATTCTATATCTCTTATATCTAGTACCTCTGAAACAATCTTAAAACCATATCTATTTTTTATGTCCTTTAAAATCTCAATTCCTTCATCTTTTAAACCTTGAAAACTATATGGGGAGGTCCTAGGCTTGAAAGCTCCTCCCCTTAAATATTCAACATTTAACTCTTTTAGGTTTACTGCTATTTCCTCCATTGTGTCGTAATCTTCAACACTACAAGGTCCTGCAATTATTAAAGGCTTTTCTTGGAAAACATCAGTATTTTTATCTCTTAAAACCCTTTTTAATTTCATATTTTCACCTACATTGCTCTTATCATGTTAGATAATATACCAATGGAATTTTCTATCGCTTTGTTCATAAAAGTTGGATAATCTACATGTGCACTTCCATCAGCTTTATCTGATATTGACCTTATAACTACAAAAGGAACATTGTTTAAGTAGCATACATGTGCAATTGCTGCACCTTCCATTTCAACTGCATATGCATTAAACTTTTCTCTAAAATAACTAATCTTCTCTCTTGAATTTATAAACTGATCTCCAGAAATAATTCTACCACTATAGACTTTAAAATCTTTAAGAGCCTCTGCACTTCTTATTGCAATATTAATAAGTTTTTCATCAGCTTTAAATGAATATACTTCCATTCTAGGTATTTGGCCTACTTCATAACCAAATGCAGTTGTGTCAAAATCATGATGAACTAGATCTGTTGATACTACCACATCTCCAACGTTTATTTCGCTATAAACTCCACCTGCAATTCCAGTATTAATTACCGCATCCACATTAAAATCATCAATTAAAATTTGAGTACATACTGCAGCATTAACCTTACCTATTCCACTTCTTACAACGACAACTTCTTTACCTAAAAATTTTCCCATGTAAAATTCCATATTGGCCTTCTTTTCTATTCTTTCTACTTCCATTGATTCCTTTATTTTAATAACTTCTTCATCCATAGCACCTATAATACCTATTCTCATAGCTACCTCCTACTTAATTCCTTCATATTTTGTATAATTGTATCAACTTTAACATCAGTTGTTATTATAGCACGACCTAAACCTACTGGCAAAACAATTTTTAATAGACTATCAACATTTTTCTTATCCTTTAATATCGCCTGCTTAAAATCATTATAGTTTTCAATATCGGCTGTTGTTTGCAAATCAAAATATTTCAGTATTTTAATTAACCTTTCAAGTAAATCTTGATCAATTAAATTTCTCTTTAATGCTATATAGCTCTCATAAACCATTCCTAATGCAACTGCTTCTCCATGCATTATTTTAAAATTACTTATGGTTTCTAAAGCATGCCCTATCGTATGTCCAAAATTTAAAATATGTCTTCCACCTAAATCTAGCTCATCCTTTTCCACAACTGCCGCCTTCAATTTAATACACTCTGCTACTATATATTTTAATTTATCTATTTCTCTCTCTAAAATTGCTCTTTTATTTTGTTCTATATATCTAAAAAGATTGTCATCTAATACAAATCCATATTTTATAACTTCAGCCATACCATTTTTAAAATTATCAGCATCTAGAGTTTTTAAAAGATTTACATCTACATAAACAAGCGAAGGCTGATAAAATGTGCCTATAACATTCTTAATTCCATCTAAATTAAATCCATTCTTTCCACCAACGCTACTATCTGTTTGAGCTATCAAAGTAGTAGGTATGTATACCAAATTTGTACCTCTTTTAAATGTTGATGCAACAAACCCTGTTATGTCCCCTACAACACCACCACCAAAGGCTAATATTGTACATTTTCTATCTATATTATGTTTTAAAAGACATCTGTAAATATCTAATACAGTTTCTATTTTCTTGCTCTCTTCTCCAGCTTTAAGCACATACTTACCTATTATTTTGCTCTTTATACTATTAAAATAATCACCATATAATAAATCTACATTATCATCTGTTATTACAAATAGTCTATTTAATTTTTTATGCTCTAACCAAAAATTCAGCTGTGAATTTGTTGACGTAACAATAACACTATAGGGGCTCAAAGCATTAACCTTTATTTCCTTCATAACAACACCTCAAAAATAAGGATAGCATTTACATGCTATCCTTATTATACAATAATATATTTTATTTTAAAACACTTACACATCTTGAACATAATGTTGGATGTTCACTATCCTGACCAACTGTTTCACTATATACCCAACATCTTTCACACTTTTCACCAGGAGCTACTGAAACTACTACAGCTAAATCTTTATTTTCTTCACTTCTAAATGTGTATTCTAAATCTTCCTTAATTCCTTCGTAAAGTTCTACCTTTGATACTATAAATACAGTTTGTAGATAGTCTCTTACTTCATTTAAGAACTTATAAGTATCTCCTTCTGCATATATTTCAACCTTTGCATTTAGTGAGTGTCCTATTAATTTATTATTTCTTGCAATTTCTAGTGCTTTTGATACTTCGCCTCTTATTTCTAGTATATTATCCCATCTCTTTTCAAGTTCTTCATCAACATATTCTTCTAATACCTTTGGCCAATCTGATAATAGAACACTGTCAACCTTTTCTCCATCAATGTGTGGCATATACTTCCAGATCTCATCTGCTGTAAATGAAAGAACAGGAGCTATCATCTTCACAAGTGCCACTAGTATTCTGTACATAACTGTCTGTGCTGCTCTTCTTTCCTTTGAATCTGGTTTTTCTGTATATAATCTATCCTTAATTATATCTAAGTAGAAGTTACTCATATCAACAACACAGAAGTTATGAATAGCATGATATAATACGTGGAATTCATATCTTTCATAAGCCTCTGTAACTTCCTTAGTTAAGTGTTGTAACTTTAATAGTGCCCATCTATCAAGTTCATTCATTTCATTATAGTCAACCATATCCTTATTTGGATCAAAATCATATAGATTTCCTATCATGTATCTTGCAGTATTTCTTATCTTTCTATAAACTTCTGATAACTGCTTTAATATATCCTTGGAAATTCTTACATCACTCTTATAATCTGCTGATGAAACCCAAAGTCTTAATACATCGGCACCATATTCCTTAATAACATCCATTGGGTCAATACCATTTCCTAAAGACTTTGACATCTTCTTTCCTTCACCGTCAACAACCATACCGTGAGTTATAACAGTTCTATATGGTGCTTTTCCTCTTGTTGCAACTGCTGTTAATAGTGATGACTGGAACCAACCTCTATATTGGTCATTTCCTTCAAGATACATATCTGCTGGCCAGCTTAAATCATCTCTTGTTTCAAGAACTCCTGCATGGCTTGAACCTGAATCAAACCATACGTCCATTATATCCTTTTCTTTTCTAAAGCTTGTTCCACCACATTCACATTTAATTCCTTCTGGTAGAAGATCCTTTGCATCCATTTCAAACCAAGCATCTGAACCCTTTTCTTTAAATATTTCAACTACCTTAGCAATTGTCTCTTCTGTTATCAATTCCTTTCCACAGTCTTCACAGTAGAAAATTGGAATTGGAACACCCCATATTCTTTGTCTTGATATACACCAATCTCCTCTGTCTTGAACCATGCTTGCTATTCTATCTTCTCCCCAAGCTGGTATCCATTCAACATCCTTTACTGCTTCAACTGCTTCTTTTCTAAAACCGTCAATGGAAGCAAACCACTGTTCTGTTGCTCTAAATATAATAGGATTTTTACATCTCCAACAATGTGGATATGAGTGAGTTATCTTCTGTTCTGCTAAAAGCATGTTTAAATCCTTTAAATCCTGTAAAATTACCTTATTTCCTTCTTTATATGTTAAACCTTGATATTTTCCAGCCTTCTCTGTAAATCTACCCTTCTCATCTACAGGATTTAATACATCAAGCTTATACTTCATTCCTATTTCAAAGTCTTCTTGACCATGTCCTGGGGCAGTATGAACACATCCAGTACCTGATTCTAAAGTTACATGCTCTCCAACAATTACAAGGGATTCTCTATCAAAGAATGGATGATGGCAAACTTGACCTTCAAGTTCACTTCCCTTAAATGTAGCAATAATCTCTTCATTTTCAAGGTTAGCTGCCTTCTTTACTGATTCTAGAAGTTCCTTCGCTATAACATATACTTCATCATTAAATTTTGCTAATACATATTCAAATTCTGGACCTAAACATATTGCAAGGTTTGCAGGAAGTGTCCATGTAGTTGTTGTCCAGATTACATAATAAATGTTATTTAAATCAACATTCAAATTCTTAAATAGACCCTTGTCGTCCTTTACTCTAAACTTTACATATATTGAATTTGAAGTCTCGTCTGAATATTCAATTTCAGCTTCTGCTAAGGCTGTTTCACATGAAGGACACCAGTAAACTGGCTTTAATCCTTTATATATATATCCCTTCTTAGCCATTTCACCAAATACTTCTATTTGTTTTGCTTCAAATTCTGGAGTTAAAGTTAAATATGGATTTTCAAAATCTCCTATAACTCCAAGTCTCTTAAACTGCTCCTTTTGTCTTTCTACTTGGCTTAATGCATAATCCTTACACATTTTTCTAAACTTAACAGGATCAACATCATGTACCTTTATTCCTAGCTTTTTAATAGCTTGAAGCTCAATTGGTAAACCATGAGTATCCCAACCTGGAACATATGGAGTATAATACCCCTTCATAGTCTTATATCTAACTATTATATCCTTTAAAACTTTATTTAATGTATGTCCTAAATGTATATCTCCGTTTGCATATGGAGGACCATCATGTAATATAAAAGATGGTTTATTTTTATTCTTTTCTAATGCCTGTTTGTAGATGTTTTTGTTATCCCATTCCTCTAGCATTAATGGTTCCTTCTGTGGTAGGTTTGCACGCATAGCAAACTCTGTTTGTGGAAGATTTAGTGTTTTACTATAATCCATTTATATTACCTCCCCTATCAATTATTTCCAATAAAAAAGGACAGACCGTGCCCTGGGGCGAAGGTCTGTCCGCGGTACCACCCATTTTTATAACTCATTTAGATAACGGCATACACCGGCTCGGCCTACTGAATTTCAGCCTGCGACTCAAGGGTGATTTTCAACAAAGTAAGTTTATGGGCTCTCACCTTACCCCCACTCTCTGTAAAACATCCTTTGTTTACTCGTCCCTTTCATCGTCTTTTTTATATTTACCCATTAATATACAATAAATAAAAATTTATGTCAAGTAACTATTTATCATTTTTTATGTACTTAAATTGCAATATTAAATGCAACACCCCTGTGAAAAATCATGTAGAATAGGACTGACAATAGTCAAAATCAGCCTTAAGCCCATCTTAATAATAACAGGAGATGGAGTGCATGGGTTTGTCAAGGGCTGCGTAGCAGGCGGAGCTTTACCCTTGATAAACCACAAGCGACATCTATAATATTCAAAATATGGGATTAAGCAATCTTCGATAGTTCTTCATAAAAATATTTTTCTGGGGTTTTGTAATTTAGCAATTTACGTGGCAACCTATTCATCCAATTTTGAATCCTTTGAATTGTATCAAAAGATAAGTCTTTGATGCTTTTACCCTTAGGGATAAAACGACGTATAAGACCATTATGACGTTCATTAGTACCCCTTTCGAAGGAAGAATAAGGGTGAGTATAGTATACCTCTATACCATATTCTA
>NZ_HF952018.1:698436-744095 GCF_000430995.1 Thermobrachium celere DSM 8682 | reverse complement strand
CAATATAGTTGTACAATGTTTTAGTAGAAACAATATATTTATCCTTCCAAGCAGGGTCATTTTTACAATAACCTACTACAGCATCGACGGACCATTTATCTTTAAGAATTTTTGTTTCTGCATACTTTATAAAAGCTTCGGCTGTAGCTATTTAATTTTTGCTCCGCAATTTGAGCGATGATTTTCATATACAGCCTGACCTGTTTCAGGGAAATAACTTGTAAATGTAGATAAATCACTTTTAAGCTGTAAGGTAGTACCACGTTTAATTTCACGGGAGATAGTACTTGGACTACGTCCTAATTTTTTAGCAATATAGCGAATACTTTTACCTTCTTTTAGTAATGCATAAATTTCTCCACGCTCATAGCTATTTAGGTGTTTAAAAGAACGTACAGTTGTGTTAGAATTAATTTTATCAACCATAGTGAAAACCTCCTGTATGTTTGGATTTGACACCTATATCATACATGATTTTCACTATGGTTTTAATATTTTTTATCTGTTGCATTTAATTTTACAATGAACCTCATTTTTTATGTATTCTTTATCTAAATTTTCAAGTTCTGACTGAAGAAGTGCTCTAAATCTACTCTTAAACATGTTGTATTCATTTTTTAATATTTCATATTCTTTATTAATCTCAAGCACTCTTTCTTCTGCCTTTTTAATAATTTCATTTGCAGTTTCCTGTGCATTTTTTATTATAAGTTCTGCTTCCTTCTTTGAACTTTCCTTTGCTTGATCTGCTGCAGTTTGTGCAAGTAAAAGAGTATTTTGTAGTGTATTTTCCAAATTTACATAGTGATTTAGCTTTTCATTTAGTGCTTCTATCTTTTCTTTTAAATTAATATTATCTTTATAAATTTTTTCATAGTCTTCACTTAATTGCTCTAAAAACTCATCAACCTCATCAACGTCATATCCTCTAAAAACTTTTTTAAATTCTTTATTTATTATTTCATTAGGTGTTATAGTCATTATTACTCCTCCTCTTATTTATATTTCTTAATTAAAACACAAAGCCTTTGACTTTTTGTATATCCTAGAACCTTACTAAATAAAAATCTTCCATAGCCTCTAACTGATACAATATCTCCCTCATTTACTTTAAAAGATTGATCATCATTCAGTACATAATTTAATTTAACATTACCCTGTTTTACTAAATTTGCTCCTTCTGCTCTTGAAAGATTATAGGCTCCAGAAACTATAGCATCAAGTCTTAAAGATGAAACATTAACTATCTTTTCTTCAAAGGTATCAAGCCTTTCTCTTGCCTGATCTATAGTTATTTTTTCTAACTTAACTCCAGTATGTTTTATCTTACTTATGTTGTATATAACATAGTCACTAAAATCTCTCAATATATATATTTCTGCACCATCATCAAATACATTTATATCTCCTATTTTTTCCCTTTTTATGCCTAACGATAACAGAGTACCTAAATAATCTCTATGAGTTAGCTTTTCAAATTTAAAATTCCCTTTTACCTTAATTATATCTACTGGAAATTCTATATCCATTTCTACTTTACTAATTAAAGCTACAGCCCTTTCAAAACTTTCTTTTCCTCCAAAATATTTAATAACAATTTCTCTACCTTCTGCAACCTTGTTTAAAAAATATTGCTCATCTGGAGTTAAAAAATCTGTAAATTGTTCCTGCCATGTTCTTTCTACTCTATTTACAACATCTAATAATTTTATATATACATCTCTCTTTTCAATATTTTTATTGATAAACTGTTCTATATTCATGCAATCACCATTTTATAACAATACAGTCTTTACAAATTCTAAAAATAAAATTGCAAACATTGGTGAGAAATCAACAGGTGTATTAGGAAGAATTTTAAACTGAAGCCTATAAAAAGGTTCCTTTATTGGATCAATTATTATGCCAATCAGCCTAACAAGTTGATTAGAGTGCCTATTTGGAACAACCCAAGATAGTAATGCATCTAAAAAAATCAAAAACTCTAATAAGTTTATAAATTTATATAAAGCAAGCTTAAAACCCCAAAGCATAATTTACCTCCTAATTATTCCATTGAAAAGATGTCACTTCTACTCAATAGATTTTTAAGTTCATTTTCTATTTCAATATTTTTTGGTGTAATTAAATATATTCCTCTTTCATTATCAATCTTTTGTAAAGTACAATCAAGTGCATAAACAGCACCTGAAACCGCATCTAGCAATCTTCTTGCAATATTTTTTTCTGCATCAGCTATATTCATAATTACTATATTTTTTACCTTTAATGCATCTATTAAATCTTCCATATCCTCCCCTAATGTTTGAGGATTTTTAACAACTATCTTTGGTGCAATAGTTTTACTTTTTATGCTTACAATTTTACCCTTTGTTTCCTTAACCATTTCAAATTGCTCTTCTTCCTCTTGCTCCTGCAACTCTACTTCCTTTTCTTCCATTTGTTCTTCATCAACAAGGCCAATTGTTCCAAATATTTTATTTAACATCTTGCTCATTTCTTTTCCTCCTTTGTATAATCTCTCTCTCCAAAAATACCTGTACCTACCCTTATTATGTTAGCTCCTTCTTCTATTGCTATTTCAAAATCATGGGTCATGCCCATTGAAAGATATTTAATATCAAAATTACGATAGTTAAGTTTTTTAATTTCATCAAATAACATCTTCATCCTCTTAAAATACTGTCTTGTTTTATCATCACCCTCATCGGGAGGTATACACATAAGACCTTTTATTTTTATATTATTGAATTGAGTAAGCCTTTCAGCAAACTCAAATAAATCCTCTTCATAAATTCCATATTTTGTTTGTTCTTTGCCAATATTAATCTGTATAAGAACATCCATTACCCTGCTTATCTTTTGAGCCCTCTTATTTATTTCTCCTGCAAGTTCTAAATCATCTAAAGAATGTATAAGGTCAACTTTATCTATTATATACTTAACTTTATTTTTTTGAAGATGCCCTATAAAATGCCATTTTGCACCTTCAATTTTTTCATACTTAGTTAAAAACTCTTGAGCCTTACTTTCTCCAAATATATCTATACCTGCAGATTTTGCTTCAATTAACTTTTCAACTGGATGTGTTTTAGATACTCCAACTAAAATTATTTCATCATGGTTTCTTCCACATCTTTCACAAACTTCTTTAATTCTATTCTTTATATAATAAACATTTTCAGCAACTCCCATAAAATCACCTCTTTATTTTCTGCTTATCCCTCAAACCCTTAGGATTTATAATAACTTCATCATTATCCTTTAAAATTTCATCTGTAGTTACACATATCTTATAATCCATATGATTTATATTAATAGGAGTAAAATATACATATTCCCCTCTTTTTACAAAAACTCCCCTCTTTCCTTCATAGTCAACAACTGAATCTCTTGGTAAAATAAACCCATAATACCTAACCTTTATTATATACCCATTAAAATATCTTTGTAAATTAAATTCAGGTATATCATATTTTGTTGTTAGAACTATAAATATATTTTCGTCCTTTATAAAATAATCTTTAATAGTACATGCATATTGATTGGAATTTACTTCAATAAATATTTCTCCACCCTTTTTTAGTGTTTTAAGTTCATCCTTATTGGCAACTATACATAGATTCCAAGTTGAATTATCTACTACCTTTATTCCTTCTGTTACTTTAATGTTTTTTAAGTTTGAAATATCCTCTTTTTTTATAGCTTTTATATTTTCTATTTTAAATTTATTTTCATTACCATCAACATATAGTAATACTTTCCCTTGTATTGGACTTATTATATCCTCATATATAACCTTACCTTTTTTAACTACGTCACCGTTTTCAACCTTTAATTTTTTATTTTCTACTGTTTGAGTTTTTAATACTATTTCATTCATAAAGTAAATTCCCTCAAAATACGTTCTATCCTCATATACATTTTTCTGTATCTTTACTGTTTTATACCCATCGTGTAAAGCTAAAACACTAACTAATACTGCCGACAAAACTGCTATTACTATTACATATTTTATCAAAAACTGCTTTTTAATCACCTTTATTCCTCCTCAAAGTATATATTTTCTCCAAAAATGTACAAATTCCTTCAATTTCATTCTAAATTTCGAAAATAAAATAACTCATTTACGATAACAATATAATTAATAACAAAAAGCAATTAGGAGATAGGAGGAGATTTGAGGACTTTTGAGGAAAACAAAGTTTATTCATTTTAATTGCGATTAAACAAATTTTAAGAATATTTATACCCATATTTCAAATTTGTATTTTACTTAACTACATGTTATTATATAATCAAACAAATATAAACTCAATAACTCGTTAGGAGGTTTTATAATGATTTCCTTTAAAGTGGTAACCTTCATAAAAGAGGTTTTCCACAAGGATGACGAATCATTTAATTAGGCCTTCCATAATAGCTCATATCCTTATAAACAATTAGAAAGGAGTGAATATTATGGATATAGGCAACATTAAAATGGTAAAAGAAACTTTAGTGGATACAAATAAGACTACAAATAAAGATAAGAATATATCTGATAAACAAGGTTGCATAAAAATGAATGATTACTTCTCATTTTAATATTAAAAGGGGCTTTTTAAGTCCCTTTTAATTTTATCATTCTTTAATAAAGGATATCAAAACTTTTCACTAAATAACTAGCTTTTAGGCAAAAATTTAAAGGGACATTTAGTCCCTTTAAATTTTTACTATATTATTATACATAAAACTCCACTGTTTCCTTCATTAATAATCTTTTGTAGAACTCTTTGAAGCTTTTCTTGTACATCCTCTGGCATCTTATATAGCTTGTTCTGTAATCCTTCCTTAACAAGCTCTTCAAGTGACTTACCAAACATATTTGACTGCCAAATTCTTTGTGGATCGTTTTCGAATTCTTCCATCATTGACTTAACTAGTTCTTCACTCTGTTTTTCAGTTCCAACAATTGGTGAAACTTCTGTTTCAACATTTGCTCTTATAATGTGGAGTGAAGGTGCACTAGCTCTTAACTTAACACCAAATCTATTACCTTGTCTTACAATTTCTGGTTCTTCGAGCTTTAATTCCTCAAGCTGAGGTGGAACTAATCCATATCCTACTTCCCTTGCATCCTTTAATGCATCTGATATCTTATCATATTCTCTCTTTGCGAATGCTAGATCCTTCATTATTTCTAATAGATGATGTTCTCCATTTATGTCATAACCAGCAATTTCACCGAGAACTCTAAAGAATAATCCTTCCTTAACCTTCATAGATACGACTGCTGTACCTTCACCAAGTCTTATATCATCTAAATTAACATCACCTACAAATTCATACTGTTTGTAGTCAGCTACAACTGGCTTAATGTCCTTTATCTTTTCTAGACTTGCAATTGAATTTTTAACTACATTTACAAAGTTTCTCTTTAACCAATGGTCATATGGTAACTTTTCTACCCATTCAGGAATTCTTATACCAATTTCTTTAACTGGGAATTCATAAAGTACCTTTTCTAATATATTTTTAATGTCCTCCTGTCTCATGTTTAATGCATCTACTATATAAACAGGCACTTTATATTTTTCTTCCAAATTCTTTCTTAAATTTACTGTGTCTGGATTATATGGATGAGTAGTGTTTAATACAACTACAAAAGGCTTATTTATCTTTTTAAGTTCATTTACAACCTTTTCTTCAGCATATATATAATTTTCTCTAGGTATATCAGCAATTGAACCATCTGTAGTTACAACTATACCTATTGTAGAGTGCTCATTTATTACTTTTCTTGTTCCAATTTCTGCAGCTTCTACAAATGGTATTTCCTCTTCAAACCATGGTGTTTTAACCATTCTAGATTCTCCATTTTCAATGTGTCCTGAGACACCGTCAATAATGTATCCTACACAGTCAACCATTCTTACTCTCATCTTTGCATTGTCATTTAATTCAATTTCTACAGCACCATCGCTTGGTATAAACTTTGGTTCAAAAGTTGATATTGTCTTACCAGATCCGCTCTGTGGAAGTGTATCTTTTGCTCTGTCCCTTACAGATGGGTTTGGGATATTAGGTAAAACCAATAGCTCCATAACCCTTCTTATAAAAGTAGATTTACCTGTTCTAACAGGTCCTACTACACCTAAATAAATGTCACCCTGTGTTCTTTCAGCTATCTCCTTGTATATATCCAATCCTTCCACAATGTTACCTCCTTCTACAAACCTTCTATGTAATAATATTATTTAAAAATTATTTTTAGAACAAAAAATTGTAAAAAAATAAGTGCCGTGAACTATTCACAGCACTTTAAAATACAAATTCTTCTTCACTCTTTTTATCCCTCGTCATCAATTCATTTACTGCATCCCTAGGATCTCTATTGTTAAACAGCACATCATATAAGGCATTAACAATTGGCATTTCAACATCTATACTCTTTGCAAGGTTATATACTGCTTCTGTTGCATGAACGCCCTCAACAACCATACCTATACTTTCCATTGCAGTTTTTAAATCCATTCCTTTTCCTAACAAAATACCACATCTTCTATTTCTTGAATGCATACTAGTACATGTAACAATCAAATCTCCAATCCCAGCAAGTCCTGCAAAAGTCATAGGGTTAGCCCCTAATTTTACACCAAGCCTTGTAATTTCAGCAATGCCTCTTGTCATAAGAGCTGCCTTCGTATTATCTCCATATCCTAATCCATCTGATATACCTGCAGCAAGAGCAACTATATTTTTCACAGCAGCACCAATCTCCACACCAACAACATCGCTATTTGTATATACTCTAAAATTTGCATCCATAAATATATCCTGTATGTACTCAGCAGCCTCAATATTTTTAGAAGCTGCTACTATGGTTGTTGGTATTCCAGCTGAAACCTCCTCAGCATGCGTTGGACCTGACAAAACAACAACTTCGTTATTTGGACATTCCTCTTCAATTATCTCTGACATTCTTTTATATGTCTTGTTCTCAAGGCCTTTAACTAAACTTACCAAAACCTGTTCTTTAGTTATAAAAGGCTTAGCCAATTCACATACCGATCTTAATGCATGGGATGGAATAGCAAATATCACTACTTGCTTTCCCTCTATGCAATCTTTAAGCTCATGTATACCCTTAATATTACTTGGAAATACAATATCCTTTAAATATCTTGTATTAGTATGATTGTTATTTATCTCATTTAATAAATCAGCATTTCTATCCCAAACATCTACTTCATATCCTTTTTTAGCTAGATGTATTGATATAGCGCTCCCCCAGCTTCCTGCTCCTAAAACTGCAATCCTCATATTAATCCTCCTGTTTTGATCTATATATAAATCTTATTGGCGTTCCTTGTAATCCAAAATGTTGTCTTAATTGATTTTCTAAGTATCTTTCATATGAGAAATGAACTACTTCAGGATCATTTACAAAGAAAACAAAAGTAGGTGGTTTAGTTGATGCCTGTGTTACATAGTAAATCTTTAGAGGCTTACCCTTTTCAATTGGTGGTTGTTTCATCATTACAGCTTCACTTATAACTTCATTTAGCACACCTGTTTTTATTCTAATTGCATGTTGATTTGCAACATATTTAATTAATTCAATCATCTTATTTACTCTTTGACCTGTTTTTGCTGAAATAAATATTATTGGTGCATAGTCTAAGAAGGCTAAATCATTTCTTATATTCTTTGTAAATTCATTCATTGTCTTATCGTCTTTTTCTATTACATCCCATTTGTTTACAACTATAATAACTCCCTTACCTGCCTCATGAGCATAGCCTGCAATTCTTTCATCCTGCTCTGTAACACCTTCTTGTGCGTCAATCATAACAAGACAAACATCCGCCCTTTCTATTGCGGCTATTGTTCTTAAAACACTATACTTTTCAACTTCTTCTTTAACCTTGCTCTTTCTTCTTATCCCAGCAGTATCAATAAATAAGAATTTGTCCTCACCTATTTCTACATAACTATCAATTGCATCCCTTGTAGTTCCTGGTATATCACTAACTATTGATCTTTCTTCTCCTACAATTCTATTTAACAATGTTGACTTACCTGCATTAGGACGGCCTATAATTGCAACCTTAATTTCAGGTGACTCCTCTTCATCATCTGATACTGTTTTAAAATGCTTTACGATTTCATCGAGCATATCTCCAAGGCCTAATCCAAGAGCAGCAGAGATTGTAATTGGTTCTCCTAAACCTAAATTATAAAAATCATATTTATTTGCTTCCATCTCAATATTATCTATTTTATTAACAGCTAATACTATTGGTTTATGTGTTCTTCTTAACATGTTTGCAACTTCATAGTCATCTGCTGTAATGCCAGTCTTCCCATCAACCATAAAAAGAATTACATCAGCTGTTTCAATTGCTATTTCTGCCTGTCTTCTCATTTGCTTTAAAATTACATCTTCTGTTTCCATTTCAATTCCGCCTGTATCTATAAGGGTGAATTTATGATTTAACCATTCAACTTCGCAGTATAGCCTATCTCTTGTAACACCTGGAGTATCCTCTACTATTGCAATTCTTCTTCCAGCTAACTTATTAAACAGTGTAGACTTTCCAACATTAGGCCTTCCTATGATTGCAACTATCGGCTTTGCCATTTTATCACCTCACGTTCTATATTTTCTATAAGGTCTTCTCCTGTATATTTACATTTAACTATTTTTACACCAAGACTATTGCTTAAATCAAGCATATGAACATCATCTAAAAACACATCTTCATCTGCTTTAAACATATTAGATGAAAGAAGTAATATATTTCCATTAAGTTTGTCTTTAATTTGTTCATAGATATCCTTTGAGGTTAAAAGCCCTGTTACTGTTATTTTTTCTCCAAAGAAATTATTTATTATTGGAACCACCCTAATGTCGACATTAAATTTATTATTTATTTTTTCTGCCATATCTTTTATAAATTCATAGCTTGAAACTCCAGTTGCAATTGTAAACTTTAAACCCTTACCATCAAAGTCAAAGTATTCTAGATCATCCTCTATGCACTTTTCAAAAAATCTAATCATCCCAATACCATCTTCAAGTTGTTCAAAATCTTCATAATGTTCATATTCCGGTAGCTTTTCTTCTGCCATTATATAAAACTCATCTGCTAGCCTTACAAAAGGTGAACCAATACTTTGTGATATATCCTGCTGTATTTTTTCAACCTGTCTTATTACTTGTTTTGATGTTTCTTTATCAAAGGATTTTAAAGGATATAATCCCTCTCTATATTTTGTTATTCCAACAGGAACCACTGCGACATTTGATATATTCGGATACATAGAGAATAGATCATAAATAGTCCTTTCGAGCTCTTTACCATCATTAATATCAGGACATAATACTATTTGACAATTAACCTTTATTGATGCATCTGTTAACTTTTTTAGATATTCTAAAACCTTACCAGCTCTTTTATTGTTTAACATCTTTACCCTTAAATTAGGATTTGTAGTATGCACTGAAACATTAATTGGACTTATTTTAAACTTTATTATTCTTTCTATATCTTCATCTGACATATTTGTAAGTGTTATAAAATTTCCTTGTAAAAAGGATAACCTTGAATCATCATCCTTAAAATAAAGTGTATCCCTCATACCCTTTGGTAACTGATCAATAAAACAGAATATACACTTATTTGAACATCGTCTTGGATTATTTATATATGGATCATCAAATTCAATTCCTATATCCTCATATGGGCGTTTTTTAATTAATATTTCCTTTATATCTCCTGATGGCTTTTTAATCTTTATATTCAACTTACTGTCTGCTGTTAAATATCTATATTCTATCGTATCTAAAACATCTGTACCATTAATTGCAAGTATTTCATCATTTGGTTCAATTCCATACTTCTCAGCTATGCTATTTTTTGCTACATATGTTACAACAATATTTTTCTTTTGTGGCCTCATATACTTCACTCCATTTATAATTTCATTATGTAATAATATCATTTAAACTCAAAATATGCAATAATAAGTTGAAAATGATAAAAATATACTCTTTACTAATTATATTAAACTCAAATTTCTCTAAAAAAACCCCATGCTGAATTTCAAAGGATCACCTCATATACCTAATAAGTAATCCTTCAAATTCAAGCATAGGGTTTTTGTTAATGAAATAATAATTTCTTATTAATGTTTATATATTGGAAGATGTATTGTAAAGGTTGTACCAACGTTTACTTCACTTTGTACATCAATCGTACCATTAAAAATCATAACTATATGTTTTACTATAGCAAGTCCAAGACCTGTTCCTCCCATAGATCTTGATCTTGCTTTATCAACCCTATAAAACCTTTCAAATAACCTTGGTAGATGCTGATTTGGTATTCCTATACCTGTATCCTTTACTTCTATCTTTGCCTTCATATCTTCCTTTTCAAGCTTTATAAACACATTTCCACCCTGAGGAGTATATTTTATAGCATTATCTACTAAGTTTATAATCATCTGCTTAAATTTATCTCTATCACCATAAATATAAAGATCCTCCTCAAAGTTCTTTAACTCTAGTGAAATATTCTTTTCTTGAGCGATTCTATGCATTATATAATAAACCTCTGTTAAGCATTCATTTAAACATACTTTTTGAAAATTAATTGAATAATCTTTATTTTCAAGTTCTGATAAAGTTAATATGTCATTTATAAGCCTTGAAAGCCTTTCTGATTCAACATAAATAATATCTAAAAACTTATCTCTTGTTTGTTTATCTTCAACATATTTTAAAGTTTCTGCAAAGCCCTTTATGGAAGTAAGTGGCGTTTTAAGTTCATGTGATACATTAGCAACAAACTCTGACCTCATATTTTCAAGTGCTTTTATCTTTGTAACGTCATGTATCACAAGAAGTACACCGATCATATTGTTTGTTCCATAATCTGTAACTGATATTGATTTTACCTGCAATATTCTTTGCTTGTTATTATTTATTACCATTTCTACTGGTGTTTCATCAGGGTTATTTATCAACTCTTCAATTCTTTTGTCTCTAATAACCTCTAAAATATATCTATTTTTTACGTTATGGTTTAATCCAAATATATCTATTGCTGCTGGATTAATAAGCAGTATGTTTTTTTCATTATCAACAAATATTACACCATCATCCATACTATTTAAAATCGAATATAGTTTATTCTTTTTATCATGTAAGTCCTTAATTGTCTCCTCTAATCTACTTGCCATTAGGTTAAATGAATGAATCAACTGCCCCATTTCATCTGCCTCATAAACTTCTATTCTTTTTTCATATTGTCCAAGAGCAATCTTTGTGGCTATATTAGTTAGCTTTTTTATAGGATTTATTATAAAATCCAATTTAAATACAACCATTATAATTGCAAATATTGTAGTAAATACTATACTCGCAATTGCATACTGTACAAAATCAAATTTAAATTGTAGTTCATCAACTATTGCAGATGAAAGATTATATTTATTTATTATTACAACAAAAAGATAAAAATTAAACACAACACAAAATATTATTATAGGCAGTATAAAATATATAAGCTTTTTTCTCATAAAATCACCATTAATCCTTAAACTTATATCCAATTCCTCTAACTGTTTCGATATATCTAGGATTTTTATCATCGTCTTCTATCTTTTGTCTTAAATGTCTAACGTGTACATCTACAGTCCTTGTTTCTCCATAATATTCATAACCCCATATTTTATCTAACAAAAAGTCCCTTGTCATAACCTTTCCTTTATTCAAGACAAGAAGTTTTAACAGCTCAAACTCCTTCAAAGTAAGCTCTATTTTTCTTCCATCCTTTAAAACCTCATGCCTTTCTAAATCTATTGTTAAATTTCCTATATTTATAACGCTTTGTTGTTTCTCTTCCTTCGTATTTCTCCTCAATACAGCCTTAATTCTAGCAACAAGCTCTCTAACAGAGAAGGGCTTTGTAATATAATCATCTGCACCCAGTTCTAGTCCTAGTATTTTATCAAACTCTTCTCCCTTTGCTGTGAGCATTATAATAGGAATATCTGCAAGCTCATCATCTCTTTTTATTTTCTTACATACCTCAAAACCATCTATCTCAGGAAGCATAATATCTAAAAGTATTAAATCCGGCTTCTTTTCATATGCTAAATTTATACCATCAGTTCCATTTAATGCATAATAAACCTTGTATCCATTCATTTCTAAATTATATTTTATTAGTTCAACAATATGAAGCTCATCGTCTATGATTAATATTTTTTCTGAAGCCATAAACTTACCTCCCTAGAGTGATATAAAAGTGCCTATTCTTCCTGTACTATTGTTTACCCTATATGAATAGAATAAATTGTTATTACACTTTGTGCAGATATTAGATATATATATATTTTTTTCATCTACCCCTAAACTTAATGCCTGCTTTTTATTCTCCAAAAATAAGTCTACAAAATATACTCCCTCTCTTTTTTCTATAAAATTAAATTTATCTGCAACATCCACGCTAACTTCAAAACAACATTTTGCAATTGCTGGCCCCAATATCACATACGTATAATTTACATCTGCATTTAACTCTTCTACCATTATTTCAATGGTCTTTTTTAAAATACACTTATAAGTCCCCTTCCAGCCAGCATGCACAGAGGCTATTATATTATTTTTACTGTCATAAACTAATGCTGGAACACAGTCTGCTGTAAATACACCAATAGGTAAATCCCTTTCTTTTGTTATAAGTGCATCACCAAATTTACCTTTTATATCCATAAAATTACTTCTATCTACTATATAAATTTTATCACTATGAACTTGTTTTAAATACACAGCATTATTTAAATTCATCTTGTTGTCTGTAAATGCCTTTTCCATATTTCTATAAACATCATCAGCATCATCTTCTGTATAAACTCCAAGGTTTAGTTCTGAATAATTTCCCTTACTAAAGCCTCCAATTCTGGTTGAAAAGAAATGTTTTACATTCATTTTCTCAAGCTCTCTATTTTTAAGATATTTACTGCCATTTACACTTACAAACTCAAAACCCATAACATCACCACTTAACCTCAATTATTTTATTTTCCTTTAATGATTTTTTCACATCTATAATCCTTTGATTTAAAGAACCAACAAATGGCTTTTTTAGTGTTCTTTGTTCTAAAACAAAGGGCCCATCAATTAAAATGTCTATATAATTCAATAATTCTCTTTTTTTACTATCTTTTAATATATCATCATATAAATATCCAGTATAGCATATTATGTGTATATTTTTTTCTTTAAGCCTTTTAGCAAGATGAATAAACTTTTCAACTTGAACAAAAGGATCTCCACCTGAAAAGGTAACACCATCTATATACTTATTTTGAATAATATCGTTATATATATAATCTAATTCTACCTCATATCCTCCATCTAGTGGATGCGTCTCTTTATTGTGACATCCTCTGCAGTTATGGAAACAACCTTGAGAAAATATAACATATCTTATACCTGGACCATCTACTAAACTTTCTCTATTTATTCCTGCTATTCTAATTTTCATACTATCACCACTTTCATTATAATATATAATTAAAAATTTAGCATGCTTTAATATTAAAAGCATGCTAAATTTATGTTAAATTTATAGATGCTTAACCCTCATTGAAAGTTCCTTCAGTTTTGCATCATTAAATCTATCAGTTGTTGATAAATATCCTGTTATTCTTCTTATTCTTCTTATGTCACTACTTTCACATACAGGACATTCAGAATCAT
This sequence comes from Thermobrachium celere DSM 8682, assembly GCF_000430995.1. Classification (GTDB taxonomy): domain Bacteria; phylum Bacillota; class Clostridia; order Clostridiales; family Caloramatoraceae; genus Thermobrachium; species Thermobrachium celere. The sequence continues at coordinate 730,336 of NZ_HF952018.1, read as the reverse complement.
TTATAACTCCCCTATAGCCACACACTCTACATTCATCTATTGGGAAATTTACTCCAGCATATCCAACATCGCATTCCTTCATCCATTTAATAATTTTTTCAAAGGCATCAAGATTGTGTTCAAAAGTAGATGGCAATTCTACATATGTTATATGTCCACCATTACATAGGCTATGGAACTTACCCTCTATTTTTATCTTATCAAACATACTTATTTCATAATACACTGGTACATGGAATGAATTTGTATAAAACTCCTTATCTGTTACACCTTTTATTAGTCCATATCTATCTCTATCCTTTGGTACAAATCTACCTGCTGTTCCCTCAGCTGGAGTAGCATAAGCAACAAAGTTCAATCCTGTTTCTTCACTAGCTCTATCACAGTAATCTCTTAAATACTTAACTATTTTTAACCCTAAATCTAATGCTTCTTCATCTTCTCCATGGTGTTTTCCAATTAACGCAACAAGAGTTTCTGCTAAACCTATAAATCCTATACCTAATGTACCATTTTTAATTGCCTCTAATATTTCATCATCTTCCTTTAGGTTTTCAGACCCCATATATAGCTTTTGTCCCATTAAAAATGGTAGATCCTTAACCTTTAGTTTAGCAAGTATATTAAATCTATGAAGAAGCTGTTCTTTACAAAGATCAAGTATTTTATCAAATTCTTCAAAGAAGCCATCTATATTACCAAAACCAGCCTTTAATGCAAGTCTTGGTAAGTTTATTGTAACAGGTGCAATATTACCTCTTCCTGCTGAAATCTCAAGACCATTTCTATTTTGAATAGTTCTTGTTCTACATCCCATGTATGATATTTCATCACCATATTTCTTATTAAAACTTGAATCCATAAAACTAAATGTAGGATTCATTCTATGGGATGCGACCTTTATAGCTAATTTAAATAGGTCATAATTTGGATCGCCTTCATTTAGGTTAACTCCTTCTTTAACTCTAAACACTAAATTAGGAAATATAGGACTTTCTCCCTTTCCTAATCCTTTATCAAATACCTCTAGTACAGCTTTTATAACCATTCTTCCTTCTTCTGTAGTATCAGTTCCTAAATTTATTGAGCTGAATGGAACTTGTGCACCTGCTCTTGAATGCATGCTGTTTAGATTATATATTAAAGCCTCCATAGCTTGGAATATTTCTTCATATGAAGGTTTTTCCTTGAGGTTTCTTATAACCTCAGCCATTGACTTGTCAAAATGAGGGAAACTTTGTCCTCCATACATATCATTTTGGTTGCTTTGAAGTATTATAGCTGCCTGCGCTGTTGCTGATGATATTCTCTTAGGTGGCCTAATATAACCATAACCTGTATTAAAACCATTTAATAATAGTTTTGTTAAATCTATTTGAAGACAATTTAATGTTTTACCATAAAAATCCAAGTCGTGTATATGTATATCACAGTTTATATGGGCCTTTGCAATGTGCTCTGGTATAACATTTGATAAATAGTATTGTTTACTTGCTGCAGAAGCTATTTGAAGCATCTTAGCAGAAGGAGAATTTCCTATATTTGCATTTTCTCTGCTAGTTTCAACTAATATTTCTCTTACAATATCCATAAGTTCAGTCTTTGCTTCTCTATATCTTGTTCTTTTAGCTCTATATAAAATATATGCCTTAGCTGTTTTAGCATGTCCATCTTCTATTAGAACCTTTTCAACACAATCTTGAACAAACTCTACAGTAGGAATTTCATCAGGTGGTAAAACAGTCGCCATATAATTTATAACTTTGTCTGCAATGCTGTCTGCCATTGCAAAATCAGAACCACCAACTTCCCTTGCTGACATAAATATCGCCCTTGAAATCTTTTCCTTACTAAAGTTAACTATTCTACCGTCTCTCTTTTTAATTTGGCTAAACATAAAAAAACACCCTTTCTACTTTTCCTTTAGTAGTTTTTGAAGTTCTTCTAAAAATGTATTTATATCTTTAAATTGCCTATAAACAGAGGCAAATCTAACATAAGCAACATCATCTAGGTTTCTGAGCCTTTCCATTACAAGTTCCCCTATGAAGCTACTATTTATTTCTTGTTCCATAGAATTGAAAATTACTCTTTCAATATCATCTACAATGGATTCGATACTGGAAATTGAAACAGGCCTTTTTTCACATGACTTTAAGATTCCATTTAATATTTTTCTTTTATCAAATGGTTCTCTACTGCCATCTCTTTTTATAACATAAATAGGTAAATCCTCAATTTTCTCATATGTTGTAAATCTCTTTAGGCAACTTAAACATTCTCGACGTCTTCTTATAGACGTATGATCTTCATTATGCCTTGAATCTAATACCTTAGTTTCGATATGATTGCAGAAGGGACATCTCATTTTATCACTCCAAACATCAACATTTAGTGTACTGTGATAATTATATTTACTATATATAGTTTTGTCTAACACAAAAAAAATTGTTATTTCTGAAAAACAATATATAAATACATATTACAAAATATATCTTATTTTTTCTTAATTTCATATGTCTATTTATCATTTGAATTTTCTTGGTGTCTTTCTACTAATATAACATCAACACCTAATGTCTTTATATCCTGCCAAGGAATTATAATCTCCTCCCTTTTTTTGAATATAGAAAAAAGTCCACCCTCTGGCGGAAGTACAAGACTTTCTATCTTGGTAAAATCATCATCAAATATAATATCACTTATAAATCCTAATTTTTTACCTGAAGATACATCTATAACCTCCATTTGTCTTAGTTGAGATAAAGCAATAAATTTATCATCCTTATTTTTCATAGTAATCAACCCCCTAGAAAATTATATTCACAAATAAAATTAAAAATGAATATAAACACAACTAAAAAAGTCCCTTGAGTTGGTTTTTAGACATCATTATATTTTAAATTAGTCTAAAAACCAATCAAAGGACTTTTTAATTTTGTTTTATAAATACATTATTTAAATGTATTTCCTCATATGCGCAAGTGCCGATTTTTCAAGTCTTGACACCTGCGCCTGTGATATACCAATCTCTTCTGCAACCTCCATCTGAGTTTTTCCTTCAAAAAATCTTAAGGTCAAAATAAGCTTTTCTCTACTTGATAACTTCTGAAGTGCTTGTTTTATTGATATATTTTCTATCCAGCTATCATCTGTATTCTTGCTATCACTGATTTGGTCCATAACATATATTGCATCGCCATTATCATGATAGATAGGTTCAAACAATGAAATAGGATCTTGTATTGCATCTAGAGCAAATACTACCTCCTCTCTAGGTACATCAAGTTCCTTAGCTATTTCTGATACGGTTGGCTCCTTATTGTTTTTTGATATTAGACTATCCCTAACCTGTAGTGCCCTATAGGCAATATCCCTTAGAGATCTACTAACCCTTATTGAGTTATTATCCCTAAGATACCTTCTTATTTCTCCTATAACCATTGGGACTGCATATGTAGAAAATTTCACATTTTGACTTAAATCAAAGTTATCAATTGCTTTGATTAATCCGATGCATCCTACTTGAAACAGGTCATCAACATTTTCTCCTCTATTATTAAATCTTTGAATAACACTTAATACAAGCCTTAGATTACCTTTTATAAATTTTTCTCTAGCTTCTTTATCTCCTTTTTTCATTTTTATTAACAACTCCTGCATTTCTTCATTTGAAAGTACAGGAAGTTTTGATGTATTTACTCCACATATTTCAACTTTATTTGTCTGCATAAAAAATCAACCCCTTCAGAAGTTTGTATTAAAATTATTTCCGAAGGGATTATTATTTATTCATGATATATTATGTCATTTTTGTTATTTCTTTCCTTAGTCTTCTTATTATCTTCTTTTCTAATCTTGATATATAAGATTGAGATATACCTAAAATATCTGCAACTTCCTTCTGTGTTTTTTCTCCACCACCTGCAAGTCCAAATCTTAGGCTTACAATTTGTTGTTCCCTCTTTGAAAGCTTACCCATTGCATTTCTTAAAAGCTGTTTTTCAACATCATCTTCAATATAATTGAAAATAAGATCTGTATCTGTACCCAAAATATCAGATAAAAGCAATTCATTCCCATCCCAGTCAACATTTAAAGGTTCATCAAAGGATACCTCAGCCTTTATTCTGCTATTTCTTCTTAGATACATCAATATTTCATTTTCAATACATCTTGATGCATAAGTTGCTAATTTTATTTTTTTTACAGGGTCAAATGTATTAACAGCCTTTATAAGCCCTATCGTACCAATTGAAACTAAATCCTCAACTCCAACACCTGTATTTTCAAATTTTCTTGCAATATAGACAACTAACCTTAAGTTTCTTTCAATCAATATATTTTTTACTGTTTCATCCCCTGCCTTTAATCTATCCACCAACTCTTTTTCCTCTTCATTAGAAAGTGGCGGTGGCAGAACATCGTTACCTCCTATATAATAAACCTCATCAGTTCCAAATATATATCTATAAATATTTGAAAATAATTTTCTTATAAACTCAACAAATAAATTAAATATAGCCATACATTCATACCTCCCAACTTATTATTTCTGGATAAGCAATTGCCTGATAATCATCCTTTGTTGACAAGTTTCTTCTTGATAGAGCTAATATAGGATCTTTAATTACTCCTACTTTATTTTTAGAAATTACATAAACATAATCAACTCTGTATCCAATTAAAAGCCCGTTTTCAACACCTATTGTCATATATGGAATTATTCTTATTCTCTTACTTATTTCAAAGTCCTTTATATCAGCAATATCTCTATTATTCATAACTAAATCAATTACTTCATTTGGCAGTATATCAGCAATATATTTAATATCAACTATTATAATTGGATGACCAGAAATTGGATCCTTCAAACAATTACCTGTGTCAAGAAGTGCCGTTAATTTAATAGATTTTTCATTGTTGATAACTGTAATTTGAACTGTCCTATTTTTTATATCAAAATACCTATCAACTACATCAAATAATATCTTAACAACAAATATTGACACAATAACTCCATATATTAAATACTTAGACGAAATTTTATTCAAAAGCATAACCCCATTCACTGAACTAACCATTTTATCATTTACTAAGTAAAATATTGATATAATAGCTCCTCCCAGGAAAAACGCAACACCATAAAATATTAACAGCATCTTCAAAAATGCCCTAAATGTTCTAGGCCAAAATGCTATTATAATCATAAGTATAGATACACAAAACTTCATAAGTGCCGAATAAAACATACTAAGCGCTGGGAAAAAGACTATAAATACATATAATGCCCCAATAAGTGATGATAAAAACAAGTAGGATAGATTTCTCTTGACTCTGCAAAACCTGTAAACAACATATAAAATCAAAAAATTAATTAAAACGTTTTCAATCAAAAGAACGTCAATATATATAATATTCATATTATGCCCACCTCCGTGGACAACTTTTTATTTTAATTATACAACCTTATAAGCATAAATTTTGTCATATCATAATCTATATATATAAAAAATAAATACATTTTATGATTTTTTTATACAATAAAAATAAGTCTAAAAACATAAAAAAATAAGATGTCCCTTTGGACATCTTATCTTCTTGCTCTTTGATTTCTTATAAATGGAGGAATATCTAAGTCTGAATCATCTTCTATAGTAACTGCAACCTTTTCTATAACTTCTTCTTTATTCTTTGGAGTTGCCTTTATTTCTGTTATCTTGTCAAAACCAGTCGCAATAACAGTTATTCTTATTTCATCTCCTAAACTTTCATCTAATGCTGTACCAAATATGATATTAGCATCTGGGTCTGCCGCCTGTCTTACTTGTTCTGCGGCTTCATTTACTTCAAATAGTGTTAAGTTTGAACCACCTGTAATGTTTAGTAATACCCCTGTTGCTCCATCTATAGTTGTTTCAAGAAGTGGGCTTGATATAGCCATCTTTGCTGCTTCAATTGCTCTGTTTTCACCTGATGCTCTACCTATACCCATATGGGCTAGACCTCTATTTAACATAATTGTTTTTATGTCAGCAAAGTCTAGGTTAATTAAACCTGGCTTTACTATTAAGTCTGATATACCTTGAACACCTTGTCTTAATACATCATCTGCAATTCTGAATGCTTCAGTAATTGGTGTCTTTTTATCAACTACATGTAAAAGCCTGTCATTTGGAATTGTAACAAGTGTATCTACCTTTTCCTTAAGCTTAGCTATTCCCTTTTCAGCATTTATCATTCTAACTCTACCTTCAAACATAAATGGCTTTGTTACAACTCCTACAGTTAATATACCCATCTCTTTTGCTATTTCTGCTATTACAGGTGCTGCACCAGTACCAGTACCTCCACCCATACCAGCAGTTATAAATACAAGGTCTGAACCCTTAAGAGCCTGCATAATTTCTTCTCTACTTTCTTCTGCTGACTTCTCACCAATTTCAGGATTAGCTCCTGCTCCAAGCCCTTTTGTCATCTTTTCTCCAATTTGTATTTTTTGGCCAGCCTTTGATAGATATAATGCTTGTCTATCTGTATTAACTGAAATAAATTCAACACCTGAAAGTCCTGACTCTATCATTCTATTAACAGCGTTATTTCCACCGCCGCCTACACCTACTACTTTTATTTGAGCACCTGATTCAATTTCAAAATCAAAATCTAGCACAATTATACCCCCTTTTGTATTTTAGAAAAAGTCTGCAAAGAATTCTTTGATCTTTTCTATGATTCCTGATGATCTTGATACGTCTTCTTCTTCCTCTTCTACTTGATATACTTCCTCCTTTTTTGAAACTGTCTGTCCATACTCTACAGTACTTGCTTTCTTTTCCTTTAATGCATAATATGCTATACCAGCTGATGCTGAGTAAACAGGATTTGCAACACCTATATAATTAGGATATCCAAATCTAACAGGCAATTCAAAGCTTGCCTGAGCAGTATCTTGAATTCCTTTTATGTTAAAAAGTCCTCCTCCAGTAATAACAACACCAGCAGATATTGAATTATATAGGTTCTTATCTTCAAGCTCTTTTCTTACTAGATATAGCATTTCTGAAATTCTAGCTTCCATGATCTCTGCTATATCCTTTAAGTATACTTCCTTTTCTGATTTACCGCCGATGCTGTTTATCTTTATTATATCATTATTTCGTATTAAATTTGAAGTAGCAACACCATATTGTCTCTTAATTTTTTCTGCATCAGTAGAAGTTATCTTACATATGATGGAAATATCATTTGTTATATGATTTCCTCCAACTGGAATCACCTTTGTATAAACCAATGCTCCCTTTTTAAATACAGATATATCTGTTGTCTCTGCACCAACATCTACAAGAGCAACTCCTAATTCCTTTTCATCATCGCTTAAAACAACGCTTGATGTTGCTAATGGCTCTAATATTATTCCATCACATTGAAGTCCTGCCTTTTGAATGCTTCTTATTATGTTTTGAACTGTTGTACATGATGCAACTATCAAATTTGCATCTACCTCTAATCTAACACCAACCATTCCGATAGGATCTCTTATTTCATCATAACCGTCAACTATATATTGTTCAGGTATTATGTCAATTATTTCCTTATCCTGTGGAATAGCTACAACCTTTGCAGCTTCAAGAACTCTTGAAACATCCTCTTTTGTTATTTCCTTGTCATCTCTTGAAACAGCAATAACGCCCTTTGTTTTATATAGATTTGTATATCCTCCAGGGATATTTACAAAAACTGATTTGATTTTCTTATTTGACATATGCTCTGCTTGCTTTAGAGCATTTATTATTGCTTCAACTGTTGTATCTATATCTACGATAATCCCCTTTTTAACACCTTTACATTCGGAGGTCCCAACACCCAAAACATTAAACTGCTTATTCTTCATTTCTGCTATAACTACACAAACTTTAGATGAACCTATATCTAAGGCTGCAACTATATTGCTCATTTAAAATTTAACCTCCCAACTTTTTTATATATTATTAATATAATTCAACAAAAAAAGTAAATTCCCTTTTAACATTATAAAATTTTTTAATTAAATTCATATTCTAATTATCATAATATTAAAGCATAATACATATATATTGTAACATCTTTTAAGAATAAATATAAGATGTATTTATCAACATATTTATTATTCTATACATTTATCGTAATTTTTCTAAAAAACATTAGATACTTTTTATTTATTTTTTAGGCTTTAAGTATTTAATTTCAATTCCGTCATTTATTCCACTTACACTTATATTATCACTTCTTTTTAAGCTTAATCTTAAACCTCTTAATTCCATAGTTTTATACCAGCTATCTGGATTATACATAGCATAATAAAGTGCATCCTTATCTCCAATCGCTTTTATTGTAAATGGAGGAGTTATATAATTTCCATTTATCATTATTATAGGTCCTTCACAAGTTATAGAAGTCGTAGAAACCACTCTATATCCATTTACCTCTATTGCCTCTGCATCAGCATTTTTAAGATCTATTATAATTTGCCTAATATCAAAATCGTGTACTATGCTATTCCACAAGTCAAAATCACTCTCATAATTTGATTTTTTTGCATCATCTAACTTAACAATAACTCCTGGACCTATAACTGGTTCAATTCCATACAGCATCTTTGCAGCATTATATTCTTTTTTAAATCCTCTAATACTTTTTTATTTGTCTTTTCACTAGACATGTATTCGTTATATTTACTTTGTAGTTCAATTAAATTTTTATATAACACAGATATTTCTCTATTTAATAAAAAGTTATCATGCTTTAAATTTTGGTAGTCCTTATAAGTTAAAACAATAGTTTTATTTGGTGTAGATTTAACCAAAAAAGATGTTATAACTAAACCTGTAAATAAACCTGAAAGCATAAGGAGAAGCTTTGTTTCATTTATTTTCATATTCACTCCTCCTTACCCTTTAATTTAATCCTACCCTTTTGTAATAATATTCTTCTTATTATTGCAAAATTATTAAACAATCTACTGCCAAAAACTACAACGGCTGCTAAATATATAGGAACATTTAATGCATCTCCTAAATAAGTAAGCCCAATGGCTAAAATTATATTACTAAAAAAACCTGATATAAATATGTCGGAATCAAACTTTTTTTCAAGGGATGCTCTTACCCCACCAAATACTGAGTCTAATGCTGCCAATATAGCAACAGGAATATATGCTGTTAATGAATTGGGTATGTCAATTTTTAAAAAAATCCCCAATATAACACCTATTATTAATCCGATTAATGGTATCATATAATCACCTTCCTGGCCTTGCATATTTGTATTCTATCTTCTTGCTGAACTTTACTATCTTTATATCATTGGACTTTTCTATTTTATAACTTATTCTATCAGAGTTTTGTTCTAATATGTTTCCAGGCATTTTAAATGCTCCCTCTAATATGTTTGAATCTCCAATTGCCTTTATAATAAATTTATCCTGTGGGCTAAACTTTGTATCATTTATTTTTATATAAGCCCCAGCTTCTCTTATTTGTGTTCTTGATGTATATCTTTCTTCATTTATAGATATAGCTTCAGCACCTGAAGCATTCAATTCATTTACAATATCTAAAAGATCTGTTGCATAAATTTGATTTTGATAATTACTTTGCAAACTTTGGGCGGGTGAAAGTGTAATAATGATTCCACTTCCCTCAACATCATTTAAACCAGATAATATTCTTAAATTATCCAGCTCAATCTTTAGTTTTTCAGTTGCCTCATTTCCCATTGTAACTGCCTTTTCTATTTCATCAACTTTACTTTGATATTCTTTAACTTTTGCCTCTAACTCATCCTTCTGTTTCTTTAAAAGCTCATTTTGCTTAACTAGATCACTTATCTGCCTTGTATCAATGATGTTTTTCTTTGAGTAGGATAATCTATACTGATAGGTGATCATAAAACCTAAAATCAAACAAATAAAGGCTAAGCTTAACTGGGATTTAATCTTTTTCATTGTATCACCTCTTGTTCTTTAAATACTGCAGTACCATCCGAACTTACCTCAATCCACCCTTTTTTATCCTTTAGGTCTTGACTCTCTAGAAGAGTAAATGCAAAGGATATTTTATAATCAAGATTTGAACAATCTCCAATTAATATGTCTATTCCTCTTTTTGTTATTATTTTAACATTAAATGGGTCTGCTACATCAACCTTCTCTATTTGTTGTTTTATCTCTGGATAATTAAACAGCTTTAACATTTCAACAACTGCTTTTCGTTTTGTTTCATCCTTTGCAACATAATCATTATACACATAATCTTTTGCATCTATACCTTCTAGATAAATTAGCTTACCATTTGGAAATTTATTAACTGTATGCACCATTCTACCTTCACTATCTATGTCAACATAATAATTTTTCACCCTAATTATTCCCTTTATATCCTTTTCGTCTATATTAATTACAATCTTAGCTGGAAACTTTCTATCTATTTTAACATCCTTAACATAAGGATTGTTTAATATATTCGCCTTTACCTTATTTTTGTCAAGAAAAAATATATTTTCTCCTATTATATTTGCAAGTATTATAATTTCATCTCTAGTTACTAAATTATTATTTTTAACTTCTACTTCCTTTATTTTAAAATAATCAGATTTTAGTGCTGTTAAAATTGATGTCAATAAAATTATCAAAATTATTATAAATGAAACCAATTTTCTTTTCTTTCTTCTAACTTTTAATTTCGCCTCCATATTAATCATCCTTTTCCTTCGTATTAAAGTTGCAGGAATTATCCTGCAACATCATTTTACATATTCTTCTATTATGTTTACAATTTTATCTGCTGCATCAATTTTTGAAAGCCTCTTTGATGCAATTGACATATTTTTAAGTATTTCTTTGTTATTAATGATATTTATTATTTGATCCTTTAATATATCTCCATTAAGCTGTGACTCTTTAATTACAATACATGCTCCCTTTTCTTCAAGTGCTCGCGCATTGTATTCTTGATGGTTATTTGCAACATATGGTGAAGGTATTAAAATAGAAGGTTTTCCTAGTGCAGTTATTTCAGAAATAATTGTTGCACCTGCTCTACTTATAATTAAATCACTTGCAGCAAGAACATCATGCATATTAAATGCATATGGTAATATCTTAATACCCTTCATAACAGATAGGTTATACTTAGAATTTACTTTATCCATAACCTCTTTATAATTGTTTTCTCCTGTTATGAATATAAGCTGTATATTGTTATTGTTTAAATCTCCTAAAATATCAACAACAGCATTATTGATATTTTTAGCCCCTCTACTTCCTCCAACCACAAGAAGTATTGGTTTGTTCTTTTCTAAACCTAGGGATTGTATTGCCTTTTCTTTGTTTGAATTTAATATTTGGCTTCTTACTGGATTGCCTGTATAAACAACTTTGTTTTTTGGAAAATACTTCTCAGATTCAACAAATGATATAGCAATTCTATCAACAAAATGTGATAATAGCTTGTTTGTAACCCCAGGAAAAGCATTTTGTTCATGAATAATAGTAGGTATACCCTTTAAAGCAGCCTGCATAACAACTGGGCCACAAACATATCCCCCTGTTCCTATCACAATATCAGGTTTAAATTCGTTTATTATTTTTCCTGCCTTGCCAAAACCTTTAATTACCTTAATAACCGATTTAATTGTTCTAAATGAAAATTTTTTATTCAAACCTTCGACAGGTATCAATTTTATTTTATACCCTTCTTTAGGTACAAGTTTTCCCTCTAATCCATTTTCACTACCTACGAATAAAATCTCAACTTTTTTATACTTTTCCTGAAGCTTTTTAGCTATTGCTACACCTGGATAAATATGTCCTCCTGTACCCCCACCAGTAATTATTACCTTCATATCAATCAACTCCATCCTTTGTTATATATCTTGAAATATTTAGTAATATACCTAAACCTGCCATTGTAAAAAGTAATGATGAACCACCATAACTAATTAGTGGTAATGTTACACCAGTTACAGGCATAAAAGAAGAAACAACTAGAAAGTTTACAGAAGACTGAACTGCTATTATTGAAGTTATTCCTAAAGCAACTAAACTTCCAAATTTATCTTTACAATTAATTGCAATCCTAATTCCTCTCCATATTAAAATTGAAAAACATATAATCACAAAAAAAGTACCTATAAATCCTAATTCTTCTCCTAATATTGAAAATATAAAGTCATTCTGTGCTTCAGGAATGTAATGAAATTTTTGCATTGAAAATCCAAAACCTCTTCCAAACAATCCACCAGAACCTAAAGCATACAACGACTGTATTGCTTGATATCCTGTATCAAGCTTATCTGCCCATGGATTCATAAAACCAACAAGTCTTCTTAATCTATAAGGTTCAACTAGAATAGCCCCTGCTACCGCCGCAACTCCTAGTAAAAATAGTCCTATCATATATTTAATTTGAGCTCCACCCACAAATAAAAGTATCATTGAAACAGTTGCAATAATTACAGAGGTACTTAAGTTTGGTTCCTTAATTATAAGTCCTACAAATATAGCCATTACAATCAATCCTGGCAACAGACCTTTAGTTAAACTTTTCATTTTTTCTGGACCTTTTTTATCAATCATATTAGATAAAAATAAAACAATAAATATCTTAGCTATTTCTGATGGCTGAATTTTAGCAAAACCAAAACCCAGCCATCTTCTTGCACCCTTTACTGGTGGAAATAAAAATACAGCAATAAGCATCAAGACAACTACTATAAATCCTATTGATAATATATTTTTATTTCTCCAAAATTTATAATCTATATTAGATGTAAAAAGCATTACAATAACGCCTAATGTTGCCCAAATACTTTGCCTGATTAAATAATAATATGGAGAACCATAGAACCTTTCCCCTTCAGGCATACTTGCACTAAAAACCATACAAACACCTATTGATAACAGCACTAATATATCTGCAAATAGCACAAAATCTATGGGACCTCTTTTTTCCTTCATTGTTAACCCCCTAAAAACTAATTGCTAAAAAACCAATCAAACAAAATATAGCTGTAAATATACTAAACCATGCAACTATCTTTGTTTCATGCCATCCTAACTGTTCATAGTGGTGATGTAGTGGGGCCATCTTAAATACTCTTTTTCCTGTAAGCTTAAAGCTTACAACCTGTATTATTACTGATAAGGCTTCAACTACATATATTAATCCAACAATAACAAGAATAAAAGGCATCTTTAAAAGTATTGCAAGTGCAGATATAGCCCCACCTAATGCTAATGAACCAGTATCTCCCATAAATACCTGTGCAGGATACGCATTATACTTTAAGAAGCCTAAAAGACCTCCAGCTAACGCTCCGCAGAATAGTGATAAATCATATTTTTTTAATCCATAGGTTACAATAGCAAAGAACACACATATTATCAATGTCACACTTGAGGCTAATCCATCTAATCCATCAGTTAAGTTAACTGCATTTGTAGTTCCCACTACTACAAACACCATAAATGGTATATAGAACATACCCAAATTTATAAACTTTGTTGTATAGGGTATATGAACAAAGCTTCCAATATCGGAATTGTTATAAGCATAGATTGATAGAATTAAAGCAAACGTAATTTGACCTATAAGCTTTTGATAGGCTCTAAGTCCTAAATTCTTCTTTCTTATTATTTTTAAGCTGTCATCCAATAGCCCTATTAATCCATATCCTACAGTTGTAATAAGAGCAATCCATAGGGCACTACTTATTTTGCTAGATAGGGTTAATACGCTTATTATTAAGCTTATTATAAACATTAATCCACCCATGGTAGGAGTGCCTGCCTTCTTTAGATGGCTCTTAGGCCCCTCTTCCCTTATGTTTTGTCCAAACTTAAATATTTTTAATAGAGGTATAACAATTGGTCCGATTAATAATACGATTATAAATGATAGTATAGTTGCAAAAATTGTAAGTTCCATGTCTACAACCTCACTTCCTTTGCTCTATCAAGCTGTCTGATATATATTCAAGCTTCATTCCTCTTGAAGCCTTAAATAATACTACATCATCTCTTTTTATAAAATTCTTTATAAAATCTAAAGCCTCTTCTTTATTTATAAAGTAGTAGCATTCAATCTTACCCATTGCTTCATTATAATATTCCTTTGCAAATTCTCCTATAGCAATTAATACATCGCATTTATCAACCAAATAATTTCCAACTTCCTTGTGCATAGCCTTTGAAAATTCACCTAATTCGAACATATCTCCTAAAACAGCAATTCTTCGCCCATTAAATTTATTTAAAACATCAATTGCTGCCTTCATTGAATCAGGATTTGCATTATAGCAGTCTACAATAAACTTAATATCATCCTTAAGCTCAACTATGTTCATCCTCATGCTACCAGGATTAAAATTTAATATTCCATTATATATATCTTCATATTGTAGACCAAGTATATCTCCAACAGCTATTGCAGATAAAGCATTATATATATTGTGTTGTCCTGGCAAATTAACTTTAAATCTTCTTTCAACTCCAGATATATTACATTTAAATTCCATTCCATCCTGTCCTAAATCTATTATATCATAAGCTTTATAATCAGCATCACTATTTATTGCAAATTTTATTATTTTATATTTATCAGTTTTAACTGTAGAGAGCATATCATCATCAGAATTTATAACTAATATATTTTCTTCATTGAAGTATGTTGTAATCTCCATTTTTGCCTTTAGTATGTTCTCTCTGCTGCCTAAATTTTCAATATGTGCTGTACCTATATTTGTTATAACAGCTATTTTAGGCAAAGCTACATAAGAAAGACTTTCAATTTCGCCAAAATGGTTCATACCCATTTCAACAACCGATGCTTCATGTTTAGACTTTAAATTTAATATTGTCATTGGAAGTCCTATCTCATTGTTAAAGTTCTTTTCAGTTTTATGAACATTTAATCTACTAGATAATACAGATGCAATCATCTCTTTAGTTGTTGTTTTTCCGCAGCTTCCTGTAATTGCTACTATAGGTATATCAAATCTTCTTCTATAATATCTTGCAATTTCTTTATAAGCCCTTAATGTATCATCAACTAATATCTGAGGAATATCAACGTTTGGTATAAATTTTGAAACAACGGCACAAACTGCACCTTTATCTTTTACCTCTCCTAAAAAATCATGTCCATCAAATTTTTCTCCCTTTAAAGCTATAAATACATCCCCTTTTTCTACCTTTCTACTATCTGTAGTTATTTTGTTTATAATAATATTTTCATTTAAATTAAACACTTTCCCGCAAGTAGCCTTAATAATGTCATCTGTTGTAATTATTTCCTTCAAAAAACCCTCTACTATCTTTCTTTCATCAAATTCAATCGTTCTGTCTTTAAGTATCTGATATTTTTCATGACCTTTTCCTGCAACTACTATTACATCTCCCTTTTTAGCATTTTTTATTGCATATTCTATAGCCTTTTTTCTATCCTCAATAACTATATATTTACAACCAGTCTGCTCAATACCAGGAATAATATCATTTATTATAGCCATAGGATCTTCACTTCTTGGATTATCAGAAGTTATTATACAAAAATCTGAAAGTTCTCCAGCAGCCTTGCCCATAAGTGGTCTTTTGCCTTTATCCCTATCTCCACCACATCCAAATAGAGTTATTAGCCTTCCACTTGTATATTCTCTTGCCGCCTTCAAAATATTTTCTATTCCATCTGGAGTGTGTGCATAATCTATAACAACTGTAAACCCTGCATGTGAAACTATCTTTTCACTTCTACCTGGTACAGACTGTAATTTTTCCAATCCTTTAATTGCAATATCAACTGGTATATTTAAAGCAATTGCTGCTCCAATGCATCCTAAAGCATTGTAAACATTAAATTTTCCAGGTAGATGAAGTTTTACTCTTCGTTTAACACCATTAATAACTAAATCAAATTGACTTCCATCTGAATCTATTTTTAAATTTTCTGCCATTATATCAGCTCTGTTATCTATTCCATATGTTATTACCCTTTTATTTTTAAACATTTCAGCTGCTCTTTTTCCATATTCATCATCTATATTTATAATGCAGTTTTCACTATTTTCAAATAGCTTCATCTTAGCATTGAAATAGTTTTCCATAGTTTTATGAAAATCAAGATGATCTTGAGTTAAATTGGTAAATATTCCTACCTTAAATTCAACACCATAGACTCTTTTAAGCTCAAGGGAGTGAGAAGATACCTCCATTATACAATCCGTAATTCCACTATTTTTCATTTCACTATAAAGTCTCTGTAAATCCATTGATTCTGGTGTTGTTCTTTTAGCTTCTTCTATCTTTTCACCTATTATATTATATATAGTACCTAAAAGTGCTGTTTTTCTATTATATTCATCTAAAATGGATTTAATCATGAAAGTAGATGTAGTTTTTCCATTAGTTCCAGTTACACCTATTACGTTAAAAAACTTAGACGGATTTCCATAAAAGTTTGATGATACGATTGCCATTGCCTCTCTAGTATCCTTAACCTTTACAATTGTAACATCCTCTTCTACATTAACATCCTTTGATACAATAATAGCTTTAGCACCTCTATTTACTGCATCTTGAATAAATTGATGCCCATCTGTTTTAAACCCCTCTATACAAAAAAATAAACTTCCCTCTACTACCTCTCTACTTGAATATGTAATATGTTCAATTTCTAGATCTGATCCCTTAATCAAGACGTAGTCTAACCCTTTAAGCATATCAAACAACCTCATATACATACCTCCTTAATGTTTTAGCACAATATGGAAAACCATATTGTGCTAAATAAATTAATCCTCTGGCTGTTCTAATAATACGTTTATAGTGGTATTTTTGTCAACCTCTTGTCCAGGAAGAATATCTTGAGTTGCTCCTATACCTTCTCCACTTATGTTAACTTTCAAACCAATTGATTTTGCAAGATCCTGTATTTCTTTCTTAGTTAAATTCTTAAAGTCAGGAACAATCACCTTGGCATTCTTATTTTGTTCATATCCCATGTAAAGAATTACTTTAGTATTTTGTTTTGCTGATACCCCAGGCTTTGGACTCATATCATAAACGATATCTCCTGATCCCTGCTTTTCAGCTTCGAACTTATACTGTTTTAAAATATTTATAGCCTCATCTAACTTTAAACCTCTAACTTCAGGAACAACAACTTCCGGAACTTGAACTGCTGTACTATCTGGCTCAACATTTAAATATTTCATTATATCTTCAATTATAATTTTAGCAAGTGGAGCTGCTGTACTTCCTGCATAATAATTTGATGGATCAGGTTCATCAATGGATACCAATATAGCAATTTTAGGATTATTTGCAGGTGCAATAGCTGCAAAGGATGAAATATATTTACCTGCTGCATAACCTTTTCCTTCTTCCTTTGGTTTTTGTGCAGTACCTGTCTTTCCACCAACATGATATCCTTCTAAATATGCCTTTTTAGCAGCACCCTTTGTTACAACACTTTCTAATATTTCTCTTAATTTAATTGCTGTTTCCTTTGATACAACCTGTTTCACAGATTGTGGCATATATTCCTTTATTACAGAAGTATTGCCATTTTCATCTGTATATATAACTTGTTTTAAAAGGTGTGGCCTCATCATGACACCATCATTTGCAATAGCCGCAAGTGCTGTTAAATATTGAATTCCTGTTACAGCAACACCTTGACCAAATGCTTGGTTTGCTGTTTCAACTGGTCCCATTTTTGAAACTGGTGTCAAAAGTCCCTTCTCTTCTCCTGGAAAATCTATACCTGTTTTTTGACCAAATCCAAATAGTGCAAAATATTTATGAAGCTTTTCAGCACCAAGCTCTAAACCAAGTTCCATAAATCCAACGTTACAAGAATTTTGAAGTATTTCAGCAAAAGTTTGTGTACCGTGTCCTGATGTTCTCCAACATTTAATCCTTCGTCCAGCTACCATCTTACCACCAGTACACACAAATTTATCATTATCACTTACTATATTTTCTTCTAATGCAGCTGCTGCAGTTACCACCTTTAATATGGAACCTGGCTCAAAAACTTCTTGAACCATTCTGTTTCTCCAGTTAGCTAAAGCCTCTTGAATATCTAATCCTCCTACAGGATTATTAGGGTCAAAGTCAGGTTTGTTTGCCATTGCTAATATTTCTCCTGTCTTTGGATCCATCACAATTGCACTTATTCTTTTGGCATTATATTCCTTTAACCCCTGCTCAAGGGCTCTTTCAACAAAAAATTGAATTGATTGGTCTATAGTTAAAACTAAATCATATCCATTTCTTGGCGGATCGTAAACTGCCGATTCATATGGTAATTCCCTGTGATACGCATCTGCTTGAACGACTAATCTTCCTGGTATCCCCTTAAGTTCCTTATTATAATATAGTTCTAAACCAGATCGGCCATTTCCATCTGAATCTGTTGAACCTAATATATGCGCTAAAAAATTGCCATTGGGATAGTATCTTTTGGTATCTTCAGATACAATTACCCCTGGCAACTTTAGTTCTCTTACTTTATTTCCTATGTCCTTTTCAACCCTTCTTTTTATAGTAACAGCATTATACTTCATATTAAGCTTTTTTAATATATCCTCTTTACTCATTCCAAGCAGCGGTGCTAATTTACTAGCTATTTCATCCTTTGTAACTTTATTATTTTTCTCAGCATTTATAACATCCTTCAAAAATACATCTATTCTATCTACATTTCCACTTAAAGCCAGTGGATTCCCATTTCTATCTAATATTTTACCTCTTTTTGCTTCAATAACCACATTATTAGTCCATTGTTCTTGTGCCATCCTTTGTAATTGGGGAGACCATACAAGTTGAACCCATGCGTATCTTCCAACAATTACCGTTTGAACTAATATTATGATTGCATATACTACAGCAATCCTTCTTTTCATAGATAGCGTTGTTTTAGACAAATACATCCCCCCTAGAGAGTATTAAAATCAATATATAAATCCAACTATCTTTTGAAATATTTCATAGGCTGTAACCTTCTTTTCCTCTGTTGAAGCTAACATCTTAACATCTACAAATCTAACCTCTTCAGCCTTGGGGTTTATCATATTGTACTTAGTAACTGCTACATTTTCGATATTTTTAATGTTGTTAATTTTTGCAAGTTCAACTTGTAAATTTTCATTTTCTTTTTGTATTTGAACTATTTGTTTCTTTAAATCTCTAAGCTGTGAATTCATATTATAAATAACTACAAATCTTGATAATGTTAATACTGAAAAAAGAAATAGCATACCAATAAATTGTAAAACCTTAACTTTGGCTTTAATGTTTCTATTCTGTTTTTGTTTTGTTTTTTGAACTTTTTTAACTTCCCTTTTTTCATTTACTTGAACTTTATATGCAACATTACCTGAAGTAACATAATTTCCTTTTTTTCTTGCCATTACCATAAATATTCACCCCCATACACCTTTAGAACCTATATTTTTTTTGCTATTCTAAGCTTTGCACTCCTTGATCTAGGATTTAATTCTAATTCCTCTTGCGAAGGAACAATTGGTTTTTTAGTTATAACTTCTACATCTGGCTTTTTTCCACATACGCATACGGGAAAACTTGGAGGACAAGTACAAGGATTTTGTCTATACTTAAATACATTCTTTACAATCCTATCCTCTAACGAATGGAAGGTGATAACACATAACCTTCCTTCAGGATTAAGTACATCTAAGCAATCGTTAATAGCCTTCTCTAATATTTCAATCTCTCTATTAACTTCTATACGTATTGCTTGAAACGTCCTCTTTGCTGGATGTGGACCTTCACGCCTTGCTGACGCAGGTATTGCCGCTTTAATTACATCTACAAGCTCGTATGTAGTTTCAATAGGCTTTACAGCCCTTTGTTTAACTATAAAATCTGCTATTCTTGATGCCCACTTTTCTTCTCCGTATTCTTTGATAATTTCGGTAAGCCTTTCTTTAGTATAAAAATTTACTACATCATAAGCTGTTATATCCGAATCTCTATTCATTCTCATATCAAGCTTTGCATCATGCATATAGCTAAATCCTCTCTCAGGTGTATCTAGCTGATAGGATGATACACCTAAATCTAAAAGGATACCATCTACACCTTCTATCCCTAAATCAAGCAATACGTCCTTTATATTGGCAAAATTATTATGTACAAACTTTACATTATCATAGCCCTTTAACCTCTCCATTGAAGCTTTTAAAGCATCTTTATCTTGATCTATACCAATTAACATTCCATCTTTAAGCCTTTTTACTATCTCACTTGAATGACCTGCTCCACCTAAAGTACCATCTATATATATACCATTTGGCTTAATATTTAGACCTTCTATACATTCATTTAGCATTATTGATACATGTTTAAATTCCATAAATTTTACCACCTCATGTTACTATATTCCCAGCTGCGACATTTTTTCTGCTATTTCGTCATAATCTATATTTTGTTCATTGTATTCAATCCACTTTTCCTTGCTCCAAATTTCAATTCTATTTGAAACTCCTATACTTACTATTTCCTTTTCTATCTTTGCATATTCGATAAGATTTTGGGGAATTAATGCTCTACCTTGCTTGTCTATCTCAACTTCAGATGCACCTGAAAAGAAAAACCTAACAAAAGCTCGTGCATCTTTATTAGTTAAAGGAAGTTCCTTTAACTTATCCTCAAGCTTTTTCCACTCATCAAGAGGATAAACATAGAGACATCCATCAAGTCCTTTGGTTATTATGAATTTACCACCTAAACCTTCTCTAAATTTAGCAGGTACTATCATTCTATTTTTGGAATCAAGTGCATGAGTATATTCCCCTATGAACATCTTATCCTCCACTTTTATACCACTTTACTCCACTTTCCACCACTACAATTAATATTCTATAATAAAAATAAAAATCCTTCCACATTATTTTTTATTTTTTCAAAAAAATTTTTTAGCCAAGGCATTTGCCTTGGCTAATAGGTGATTAAGATGGAAGATAAGCATTTGTTGTTGATGTATTGTAATACTCAACTATTAGCTTATCTAATTCTTGACTTAATAATAATATTGAATCAAATCTATTATTTAAAATAGCATCATATAACTCATTTCTTAAAGTTTCGATTTTTTCTTTAAGCATTTAAACCCCTCCCCCTATTTTTTGTGGTGAAAAGTGGAGGTTCGACTTTTATTTTATATCTTTTTCGAATATTTTGTCAATAAAAAAATGTTTTTGTTATCTAAATTACTTATATTTACAAGTATCTGTCCATTTTTTCTATTAAAATAATGGATGGATTTTATAGAACATAACATAAAATCCATCCATTATCTTTTTTAAATTACAACCTCTTTAAAATATGCTCAGACTCAATCCTTTTTCCTAGTCCATTCAATGCAATACCTATAGCTCCAAGGCTAGCATATCTATCTAATTCTTCTGGCAGTCTTTGTAAAGGTAATTCATCGTAATTGTAGTTTATAAAATCAATTTCTTCTAATATTGATATTGGTTGTGAAAAGTCTGGATTATTATAATTTAAAATATCCTTATGCAGCACAATATCACCCCTTTATTCATATTGTGCTGCATGTATAAAAATTATATTCTATTTATTCTTTAAAGTCTTAATTATTTTAGCAGCATCCTCTTTTGTCCATTCCTTCGACTTCTCTTTACCTGTTATTTTCTTTGTAAACTCAATAAACTGAGCTTCAGTTAACCCCTTATCTTTAGCAAGCTTTGCAATAAATGCCTTTTGGCTTGATGTTGCTAAATTCTTCTCCACTTCTAAGCTAATAACCTCATCTATATCTTCAATATCTTGAGTAAACATACCTGAAGTTCTTGTAGCAGTAAGTATCGCATCAACTAGCGCCCTCTTTTTTGCAAGCTTTAAAACCGTATTTGCAATTCCGTATGGATTTTGATTTAAAAATTTATTTTCTTTGCTGTTACAGGAACCTAAACCTTCGGATACAATTATTCCAAAATTGTTTTTAAGAGTACACTTACAAACATAATGGAATATACCCTCTCTAAAGTTTTCCACCTTCTCAATAATATCAACATGTGCAGATAAATTAAGTAGAGAACACAATTTTTCTGCACCTGGTTTTAATAAGCTAGGCTTTGGATAATCTGCAATTTTACCAAAATCTTCTCCCTCTCTAAAGTTTTCCTTTATAAATTTAATTATAGCTTGATAGGAATCTACTTCTCTTTTTATATCATCCTCTGTTATAAAATTTATCAATTCTCTTTCCATACTTGCCTCCTCATTCAAATTTAAATATATTTAAATTATTATATACAATCTCCAAATAATCTATGGATCTTTTACAAGATGTTTTTTCATTAAGCTCCTTTGACTTTAATATCGTTAAAATACAGTTTTTTATTCTGCACATGCAGAGGAGTTTTTTTAACTCATCACTTTCTTTAATCATCAATGCATATGAAATATATTTTTCGCATTCTTGATAATTTCCCTTTATAAAATTAATTTTTGCATTTATTGAAAGTACATTAAAATCAAATTTCTGATCTACATATTTTTCTTCTATAATCTGCTCACATATATCATAAAATCCATTTTCATAACACATTTTTAACATCTCATAGTAATTTATATTGATATCATCTGACATCAACTTTCGTAAAAATATTGCTACTTTTGGATTTCTACTTCTTATCAATATCTTGATTAAAGCTTCAAGATATATTATTTTTCCTTTATATTCTGTATTAAATGCAAAATAATTATGTGCTTCTATAAGTTCACTAAGGTTTTGAGACTTAACCATTTCAACAAAATCTGCAAATCTGCTTGAATATAATGAATTTTCTAGAAGAACACAACAAATACCTAAAGCTGAGAATAACTCCTTATCTAGATACTTAAAATGAATAATTAACAATTCTAAAGCTTTACTATATTCTCCT
The DNA here is from genome assembly GCF_000430995.1 of Thermobrachium celere DSM 8682. Taxonomy (GTDB): domain Bacteria; phylum Bacillota; class Clostridia; order Clostridiales; family Caloramatoraceae; genus Thermobrachium; species Thermobrachium celere. The sequence continues at coordinate 707,365 of NZ_HF952018.1, read as the reverse complement.
ATATGATAATACGCTAATATTCTAGTTTCAATCGATTCCAAATCATCCTCAAATATACTGTATCTTAAAACCTCTTCCCATCTAGACGTATCTCGAAGTCCCCTCATCATATTTATATATAACTCTCTTCCTACTATATTTAAATTGTCCCTTAAATAACTTTCTATCACATATGTGTTATAATTTAATATCTTAAAAATTATAAACATTTTATTTAAAAATAAATAATCTTTATTTGAATTATACCCATAACTATAATACATCAATGCCTTTTTAAAATCCTCTAAATAAAAATAAATTTCTCCAAGTTCATAATAACTCAAAAATGAATTGTATCCCCATATACAAACTGAATAATCCTTAACCTGTAAACTTATTAATAAATCCTCAATAGCTTCATTATAATTCCCAAGCCTTTTATTTATCAATGCTGAAAAATAAAAAGCATCCGAATATTTTTTTTGTTTCAATTCATCAAACAATACTTCTGCTTCTAAATATTTGTTTTTATAAAAAAAGGACAATGCTACTAATCTTTTAGTATAATCATCTACTTCTTTTAAAATAGTCCTATACAATTTGATAACCTCATCATACTGCTCTATAAAATAATTAATTTCAATTAAATATTTAATAAAATCAATATACTTTAAGTCGCTTTTATACTTGATCAACTGTGAATAAATTTTTATCCTTTCTTCTCTTGAAGTATAACTTGTATTTATAATAGATTTTACAACTCTAACATCATTAGATGGTATAATTTTACCACTAAAACCTATATAAGTTTTTTCTTTTCTATTCAATCTTATCTGTTTTTCAATTACAACACCTTCTGGTCTCTGCTGAACAACATTAAATTCATAAGCTTCGTGTTTAAAATCTATGCTTAAAAAACTATCTGTATCTGAAAAATATTCATTTGAATAAACAAAAAGCACATAGTCTCCAATAACATTAGAAGAACAAATATTTTTTAGTTTAGAAATATTACCATCAAAATTTATATTTACTTCCTTAACATCTTTATATTTATTAATAGCCTTTATGATTGGTACATATATAATCTCTTTACATAGACTCTTCAACTGATTTACCAGCTTCTCATTTATATCTGAAACCCCAATTATTACCCCTGAAATATTCATTTAATCCCTCCCTTAACTCCCACCCTCCCACCCAATCTAATTAATATCTTGCTTGGAAATAGATATCTAATGTTGTAGACTGTCCACTATTTTTTGACTTATAACCTAATCTTAAATAACGTAAAAATTTACTTGGTATTATCAATTCTTTTTGTCCTGCTTCTACTTCAATATCTGTTATATGAGTTATAGCATCACTTTCATTTTCAGTAGGACTAATCTGAACTACAAAACTTGCACTGTTACTACCTTTATTTTTTACATAGAATACATAATCAGAATACATTGACACATCAATAAAGCTTAAATAAGTGTAATCATCATCAGTACTTAAATTACTATTCAAACTACTTATAAAGCTTCTTTTAGCACTTACTGTTTTAATATAACCTTCACTATCAGTTGCAATAACCACATTATTTGAACCATCATTTCCATAAATTAATATTGAATCCTGTCCTTCTGATAAGTTTCTTATATCTAAATCACTGTTTGTTACATTAACATCAATAGTATTTTGAATAGAAGCTACTTCAATTCTTCCATTGCTATCTGTTTTAATTTGTACATTATTTGTTCCATCTGTACCATAAATTGATATACTATCGTTTGGAGTTAAAGTTCTAATGTCAAGGTCTTCAGCTTCTACTGTTAAAGATTCAGCTGTTACATAAAGGGCTCCACTACTATCTGTTTTTAAAATTGTTTTTGTTGTTCCACCATCACTACTTCCATAAACTGCCACACTATCTTGGGAACTTGATAAATCTCTAATGTCTAGATCTCCGCTTAAGGTTACAGGACTGTCTATAGATGCAATCTGTAATTTTCCATCGCTATCAACTTTTATTGGTAATGTTGTACTTGATCCAAAAATCTGTACCTTCAAATCACTTGCACTATTTGTAAAAACAGCATTGTTTGGCATATATACCCCCCCTATTTATATACCTGATATATAAATTTTATATCAACTTTTCCTTCTCCAAGCGTATATGTAACAATTCTGTAGTGCTTTCCATAATATTTTGGCACAAGTATATCACATTGGTTTGGATATACTTGTTTTTCACTATCTTTTATCCAATTTACTCCATCTGAACTAACATCAACACGTACATTTACATCCCTCTCCCCAATATTTTTTATAAAAAAACTTCCAATAATAATTTTGCTAACATCAAAAATACTGCTATATCCTACATTCACAAAACGCAATTGAAAACTTTCCTCTTTTACTTCAACGAATCTAGTATAAAACTCACTCTCTTCCTTTGATTTGATAAAATTTATATGTAATTTAGGAATTGCTGAATATTGACTATTATTCTTAGATCCAAATGCAACTAATGATTTTTTATTTTCATCGCATTTCAATGCCAATCCTTTGTTTATTACCTCCCCACTTATCCACTTTTGAACAAAAGAAGTTATGTTTATTTCAATCAACCCATACTTCTTGTATGATATATTTGTATTTACACGTTCCATACAAACTTTAGGTTGTTGGTTAAATGTTGTAAATTCACCAAAATCCTCTTTAAGCATATATATGTATAAATTCTTACTATAACACTTAAAATAATCTTCTAACAGAAATAATTGTAACCTAGCTGAAGTTACAAATGCATTGTAAGGTAATGATGATAAATCAAAATAAACAAAGCTTCTATAAATATATCTTCCATTACTTCCACAACATATTATGTCCGTATTAATATTAATATCAGGTTGTTCGTCTGTAATAGTTAAGGTTTTTTCTGTTAAAAATACTACTTCACTCATACCATCACTCCTAATGCATTATATGATTGTACATCAATAAAATTTAATAAAAAATAAAAAAGCTATGTAACTTTACGTTACATAGCTAATACAAATAATTAAATTACGCATTTAATAAAAATGCTTTATATGCTCTATATGTTTCAAAAATATCTGCCTTGCTTGCTATCTCCCATGGTGCATGCATGCTTAAAAGTGCTACTCCACAGTCTACAACTTCCATACCATACTCTGCTAAAATATAAGCTATTGTTCCTCCACCACCTTGGTCTACCTTTCCAAGCTCAGCTGTTTGCCATACAATACCATTATCATTAAATATATCTCTTACCTTGCCCATAAACTCAGCATTTGCATCATTGCAAGTATATTTTCCCCTTGAACCAGTGTATTTTGTAAGGACAATTCCTTTACCTAGATATGCTGCATTCTTCTTTTCTACAACGCCAGGGTAGTTTGGATCTACACCACATGTTACGTCTGAAGATAACATGCATGAATTTGCAAGTGCTCTTCTTAACTTAAGCTCTGTATATTCTCCCTTAAGCTCCATTATTTCAGCCACTACATTTTCAAAAAATCTTGAATGCATTCCTGTTGCTCCATTGCTACCTATTTCTTCTTTATCTACAAATAGGGCACAGCATGTTTTTTGAGGGTTTTCTATTTCAAGCATTGCAGCCAGTGAAGTAAATGCACAAATTCTGTCATCATGTCCATATGCCATAACCATACTTCTATCAAGACCAACGTCTCTAGCCTTACCCGCTGGTACTATTTCAAGTTCTGCTGTAACAAAATCCTCTTCTGTCATACCATATTTTTCATTTAATAGCTTTAGGATATTTAATTTAACTCTATCCTTTGCCTCTTTATCTTCAATAGGCATGCTTCCAAATAATACGTTTAAGTCTTCTCCTTCTATTCCATTTGCAAGCTTCTTTTCCATTTGATTTGCTGATAGATGTATTAATAAGTCACTTATGTACACTACAGGATCATTCTCATCTTCACCAATTACAACATTTACAACTTCTCCACCCTTTTTAACTACTACACCGTGTATCGCTAATGGAATAGTTACCCATTGATATTTCTTAATTCCACCATAATAGTGAGTTTCAAGCATTGCAAAACCTTCATCTTCATATAATGCATTTGGTTTTAAGTCTATTCTTGGTGAATCTATATGTGATCCAACTATGTTAAAGCCCTTTTCCATCGGTTCATTACCAATAATAAATAGAGCAACTGCCTTATCCTTATTTACTGCATAAACCTTATCACCAGCATTTAGTTTCTTATTTTGGCTAATTACTTCATTGATATCAACAAATCCCTTTTCCTTTGCTCTTCTTACTATTTCATGGCATGCTTCACGCTCTGTTTTTGAAGAGTCCATAAACTTTTTATAATCTTCACTAAAATTCATCATATCCTTAAGATCTGTTTCTGTTAACTTATCCCATACATATTCATATTTCTTAGTTAACTTTTGAAGTTCCTTTGTGTCCATTATATGTACCCCCTTTGGCAAACCTTTCAAACCTATTTTACATTATATTTAAAATTTTTTCAATTTTTTTGTTTATAGTTTTAATATTCCCCTTTCACAAACCAAATAATCCATTTTAACATCATGATCATCCCTATATACATCCTCGACTATTTGAAAATCGTAGCATACACCAACCTTTATTCCTTTATAATCCTTTAAAAATCTATCATAATACCCCGCACCATACCCTAACCTATATCCCATTTTATCAAAGGCAACACCAGGAACTAAAATTATATCAATCAAATTCTTATCTATCTTTTCAGTTGATATGGGTTCTAATATCCCATAGGCACCCTTTATCAATTGACTTTTACTATCAACTTTATAGGGAACAATATCATATGTTTCCTTTATTGATTTTGGATAAACAACTGTCTTATTTATTCTAATTAATTCATCGGCAATATAGTCTAAATCTACCTCGTTTCTATAGGAAGAATATAGCATAACTACACTACACCTATTAAAAACATCCCAATTTAATATATTTTCAACTACCTTCCTACTTCTTGCTTCAACATCTTCTTTAGAGAGCTTTTTCCTTACCTCAATTAACTTACTTCTTAATTCGCTTTTCATAATAATCACTGCCTATAAAATTAATGTTTATGGCCACATCCGCAGCTGTGATGTTCATGTCCACAGGAACATCCTTTATCCTTCATCAATCTTTCATATTCATCCTTATCAACTACTTTAATACTTTCAAGTTGAGCCCTTAGACTTTCTTTTACCGAATCAATATAAAGCCTTCTTAAATAAGCTTGTTCCTTCTTTTCCTCTTCAGTTAAACCTTCATTTTGAGACTTTCTATAAAGCTCATTTATTCTTTGTATCTGTTCCTTAGTTATCATAAAAATCATCCTTTCTTTAGAACATATTTATAAATAATCGGAATCATAGAGGATATTATAACAAGTAATAAAGATATTTTAAACCTAATACTCCCTACATCTAAAAGAGAATTACCTAAAAAAGTATAAATAAATGCTCCTGGTATGCTCCCTAAAAACGTTCCTAATACAAAATCCTTAAAATTTATCTTTAATAAGCCTGATGCATAGCTTACAGCATCAAATGGGAATATAGGTATTAATCTTAAGGAAACCATATAAAAAAGCCCATTGTTTTTTATATACTTATTAATTCTATATATTTTATCTTTTAATATGTTTTCTACAAATTCCCCACCAAGCAAACTAGACAAAAGATATGCAAGTATTCCACTTAAAGTTACACCCACACATGTAAGTAGTGTGCCAATAAAATTACCAAATGTCAAGCCTGAAATTACTGCAAAAGCACCCGCAGGCAAAAGAAAAACTGATCTTACTGTAGATATAACAAGAAAAATAAAAACAGCATACTGCCTGTAGGAAAGCAAAAAATCTCTAATTTGACTAGGATTTTTTATCATATTTAAAACTTGTGATCTAAATTTCAAAATTACTAAAACTAAAACTAATAAAATTAATACATTTATGTATCTTTTAAGTCTCACATGATCATCCCCACTACTCTAATGGTAATATATAAAGAGGTGTGTATATCCTTTTTCCATTTTTCTGTTCACTCTTCATTATTATTACTTTATCTAAAATAATATTATCAATTTTTTCATCTTCTAAGCTTATTTGTAACTCTTCAAATGAATCTTTTAATAAAACCTCCTGTGCAATCGTTACATGAGGTGTAAAGCTATTTTCCATCTTAAAACCATAATTTGAAATTATTTTATCCACTTCCTTTGCTATCTCATAAACTTTATCCAATTCACCATGGCATTTTAGATATATTGTTTTTATAACTTCTCCTTTTCCAAAGCTTCCTAATCCCTTTAAGTATATACTTATTTTTGGCTTTCCCTTTAATTTTCTTAATAAATCCTGATATATAAGGCCTATCTTAGTTTCATCTGTCTCTCCTAAAAACTTAATTGTTAAATGGAAATTGTCTATATATTTAAACCTGCCCTTTATGCTACCTTCTTTAATTTTACTTTGAATTCTATAAATTTTCTCTTTTGTTTCCCTATCAAAATCAAATGTTATAAAAGTACGCATACCATCACCTCCAGTGTTTATACACATTAGTATAATACAAATTCCAAAATAAGTTAAGCTATTCTACTTATTATGGATAATAAAAAAGAAATGCTGTAATTATCTTTCAGCATTTCTTTTTATACATAAGTTTTAAATCACTATTAAATTTATTCCTGTATCTTAATTAGGCTTGTATCAAGCTTATGAATAGCATCTACAAATCTAACAACACCATTTAAAGATCTCATTACAACTGAATGGGTTGTAGCATAATTTTCCTTATAAACAATTCCCTTTAATAGATCTGAATCAGTTACAGCTGTTGCCGCAAAATATACATCATCTGATGTTATCAAATCATCTTGAGATAATATTCTATTTACATCATCAAGTCCTGCTCTTTTACACATATCTACTTGCCTTTGATTTTCTGGCATAAGCTTTACTAATATTTCTCCTCCTAAACACTTTAAAGCAGCAGCTGCTAAAACTCCTTCAGGAGCACCACCTATACCAACAAGCATATCTACTCCAGTTTCTTCAAAAGCTGTTGCCAATGCTGCTGCAATATCTCCTTCTCCAAATATTTTAACTCTAGCCCCAACACTTCTAGCCTCATCTATAAGCTCTTTATGTCTGGGCCTGTCTTGAATCATTACAGTTACTTCTTCTATCTCCTTATTTAAAGCCTCAGCTACTCTTTTTATGTTTTCTGTAAGGCTCTTATTTAAATCTATAGTCCCTTTTGCCTTAGGTCCTACAGCAATCTTTTTCATATATATTTGAGGTGCCTTAAAAATTTTGCCCTTTTCACTTACAGCTATAGCCGAAATGGCATTTGGCCTTCCCTTTGCCACAAGAATGGGCCCATCTAGTGGATCAATTGCAACATCATATTCCTTTAATCCATCATTCCAAGTTCCTACCTTCTCACCTATGTACATAATAGGCTTTTTATCTAGATCGCATTCCCCTATAACTACTCTACCTTTAATTGGTAATAGCTCAAATGCATGTCTAACCCCATCTACTGCAGCCTTTTCTATTAAATCAACATCTCCTCTACCTAACAAATTAGAACATGCTAAAGCTGCAGCCTCAGTAACTCTCACAATCCCCATAGCAATATCATGATTAGCCATAACTTTACCTCCATGCATAGAATTCGTTAATTATTATATCATATATATATCATATTTTCTATATTGTATAACTTATTTCAATTAATTAATAAATTGTGTTATAACATTTAGCCATAAAAAAGATGATATGAATTGAATATAATTCATATCATCTTCTAATTAAACTTTAAAATACATCTGTTGGAATTAATGCATCAAATAGACCAATAACAACTGCTGCAATCAATGCACCAAATATACTAACTGACACACCTGCAACGAAAAATTGAGTTAAATATACGATGATTGCAGCTATAATAAAACCACTCAAGCCTCTTCCAAAAGGAGAAGCATCAATCTTAAATACTGCTCCTGCTAAATAGTCTAAAAGTGTAATTACAATTGATGCTAAAAACGCTGTCCAAAAGCCCACAACCACAAATCCTGGTACTAAAAAGCTAACAGCCAAAAGTACAACTGCATTAACAACAAATTTTAATAATGTACTTAAAATTCCAGCATTTTCTTCTCTTCTTATTTCTCTTGCCATATTAAAACCTCCCTTCATGAGTATTTTCTCTCAATCTGGGAGATTTATTCATAAATAGTGTTATGTATTTTTGCTTTAAAACAGAAAAGAACCTTTTAAAAAGGTTCTTTGGTGACCCTATGGGGATTTGAACCCCAGCTACCGCCGTGAGAGGGCGGCGTCCTAACCACTAGACCATAGGGCCATTTCACTTACAATTATATTTTAACATAATTTTGTAATTTGTCAATATATTTTAAATAATCAAAATTAATTGGTTCATTGTAAAATTAAATGCAACAGATAAAAAATATTAAAACCATAGTGAAAATCATGTATGATATAGGTGTCAAATCCAAACATACAGGAGGTTTTCACTATGGTTGATAAAATTAATTCTAACACAACTGTACGTTCTTTTAAACACCTAAATAGCTATGAGCGTGGAGAAATTTATGCATTACTAAAAGAAGGTAAAAGTATTCGCTATATTGCTAAAAAATTAGGACGTAGTCCAAGTACTATCTCCCGTGAAATTAAACGTGGTACTACCTTACAGCTTAAAAGTGATTTATCTACATTTACAAGTTATTTCCCTGAAACAGGTCAGGCTGTATATGAAAATCATCGCTCAAATTGCGGAGCAAAAATTAAATAGCTACAGCCGAAGCTTTTATAAAGTATGCAGAAACAAAAATTCTTAAAGATAAATGGTCCGTCGATGCTGTAGTAGGTTATTG
>NZ_HF952018.1:581896-698010 GCF_000430995.1 Thermobrachium celere DSM 8682 | reverse complement strand
TGGTCTTATACGTCGTTTTATCCCTAAGGGTAAAAGCATCAAAGACTTATCTTTTGATACAATTCAAAGGATTCAAAATTGGATGAATAGGTTGCCACGTAAATTGCTAAATTACAAAACCCCAGAAAAATATTTTTATGAAGAACTATCGAAGATTGCTTAATCCCATATTTTGAATATTATAGATGTCGCTTGTGGTTTATCAAGGGTAAAGCTCCGCCTGCTACGCAGCCCTTGACAAACCCATGCACTCCATCTCCTGTTATTATTAAGATGGGCTTAAGGCTGATTTTGACTATTGTCAGTCCTATTCTACATGATTTTTCACAGGGGTGTTGCATTTAATATTGCAATTTAAGTAATCAAAATTAATTATCATTTGTAAACATCTACTAATAATCCCTTAATCTCTTCAATCTTATCTGCCAGCTCAATTGTATCTTTATGCTGTTCTAGAAGTTCTTTTGTTAAAGCATCAACCTTTTCATTTATTACTTCTATTTTTACATGAAGACTATAACTATATGGCCCAATCTCTCTTTTTAATACATATGCATTCTTAACTACATAGCTTAAATATTCCTGAACCCTTTTCTTATATTCCCTTGCATCCTCTACACTTCTTGTTGCAATTAATCTTTTGCCTAATCTGTCTATTTCATTTAGCATCCTTTGAAGGTTTTGTTCAGTTTGATCCTTACTTGCAAGATCTAGAGCAGTTGAAAAACTTGCTGCTGTAGATGTCCTTGATACTTGCTTATTTTCTCCCGAACTTGCTCTATTTATTCTATTTATTCTCATCAAATCACCCCAAATATATTAATTAATTCAATTATACAACAACAAATATTTAATGAACAATTCTATTTTAATGATACTAAAAAATACCCCATGCAAGGATTTTTAAATAGAAGTAATCCTCACATGGGGTTAATTTATAATAATTAAACTTTCATATAATTATATGAAATACTTTAAAAATTAAAAATCTCACTATTCCCATCAAATCTTTTAAAGTTTTCATCAAATCTTCTTGCTAAATCCTCTGCACTTTTTATATATTCCTCTTTATTATTCCATGTATTAATTGGATTTAAAATTTCTGATGGAACTCCATCTATAAATGTAGGCATATTCAAATTAAATATTGGATGTACTTCATATTTGACATTATCAAGTTCACCATTTATAGCCGCTTCAACCATTCTCCTTGTATATTTTAAGTTTATTCTATGCCCTATTCCATATGGGCCACCTATCCAACCTGTATTTACTAAAAACACTCTAACATTGTGTTCTTCTATTTTTTCACCAAGCATTTTAGCATACTTTAATGGACTTAAAGGCATAAATGGTTCTCCAAAACAAGCTGAAAATGTTGCCTTAGGCTCTTTAATTCCTCTTTCTGTTCCTGCAAGCTTACTAGTATAACCTGACATAAAATGATACATTGCCTGCTCTTTTGTTAATTTTGATATAGGAGGCAGAACTCCAAAGGCATCTGCTGTTAAAAATATTATGGTTTTTGGATGCCCTGCTTTTCCTTCTAAAAGTGCATTATCTATATATTCAATAGGATAACCTGCCCTTGTATTTTCAGTTAATGAAGCATCCTTATAGTCAGGAATTCTATTTTCATCTAGCACCACATTTTCAAGTATAGTTCCGAACTTTATTGCATTATAAATTTGAGGTTCCTTTTCCTTTTCAAGCCCAATACACTTTGCATAACATCCACCCTCAAAGTTAAAAACACCTTCACTTGACCAGCCATGTTCATCATCACCAATTAAAAATCTATTACCATCAGCAGAAAGTGTTGTTTTTCCTGTTCCTGATAGTCCAAAGAATAATGCAACATCTCCATCACGTCCAACGTTTGCTGAGCAGTGCATTGGAAGAACATTCTTTTGAGGCAAAATATAATTTAAAACAGAAAAGACAGATTTTTTTATTTCTCCACAGTATTTTGTTCCTCCAATTATAATCATTCTCTTTTCAAAATTTATAATAACAAACGCCTCTGAATTTGTACCATCTATAATTGGCTGTGCCTTGAAGTTTGGAACTGCAATAACAGTAAAATCTGGTTCAAAATCCTTTAAATCATTCCTTCTTATAAAAAGCTGATGTACAAATAAATTTTGAACCGCCATTTCATTTATAAAACGAACCTTTAGCCCAAATCTCTCATCTGCTCCAGCGTATCCATCAAAAATATAAATATCTCTATTCTCTAAATACGCCATTAACCTTCCATAAATTTTATTAAACACTTCAACTGAAATTGGCTTGTTTACTTTTCCCCAATAAATAAAATCATGAACATTTTCAGTATCAACTATAAATCTGTCTTCTGGCGATCTACCTGTATATTCCCCTGTTGTTATAGTAATCGCCCCTGTTTCTGATAATACTCCCTCATTCTTTAAAAGAGCATGCTCTACTAGCTTGCCCACAGATAGATTATAAAAGATATTTTTAGGATTAATAATTCCTATTTTTTGTAAATAACTTTGCAACTCCATATTCCTGCCCCCTAAAATTTACTTCAATATTATTTTACGCTTTTGCATTAAAAATTGCAATATGGAGTTGTAAAATATTTTTTTCTTTCAATGTGCGACATTTATTATAATATATTCATCATATTTCGATTAATATTTTATCTATTGTATATTACATATCGTTATTTGTTTAACATATTCTTTTCTACTTCATCCATTGCCAAGTTTGCTAGCTCATCACAACGGTTATTGTAATAATCATCACTATGTCCCTTTACCTTAATAAATTCAACATCATGTATTTTTGTCAGTTCTATTAGCTTTTCCCACAGTTCTTTATTTTTTACAGGCTCTTTATTACTATTCTTCCATCCATTCTTCTGCCATTTTTCTATCCAACCTTGATTAAAAGCATTCACAACATAGGCCGAATCACTGTGTAGCTTAACCTTACATGGTTCCTTAAGCATACTTAAAGCATCAATTACTGCAGTTAATTCCATAATATTATTTGTTGTATTTTCAAACCCCTTTTTTATCTCCTTTATCTTATCCTTATATATTAATACACAACCATATCCACCAACAGCAGCCTCTTTGCCATTGCCTCTACAACCACCATCTGTATATATTGTTACTTCCTTCATATTATAACCTCCATTCCTCAAATTAACATGGTAAATAACTTACAATTTATTTTACAAAATTAAAAATTATATGTATATTTATGTTATGCAAACTTGTTTAAGGGGGGATATAATGAATAGATTAAAAAATAAAAATATATTAATTCCAATACTCCTTTTAGTTTTTGTTTTAATTATTGCTTTCTTCTCATTTAAAAATTCAAGACCTCACTCTGAAATTATGTACAAAGACTTCATAGAAGAAGTTCAAAAAGGCAATGTGACAGATGTATATATTACAAACAGAGAAGCGATGGAGTTTAAATTAAAGGATGGAAGTATATTAACAACCGAAAACCCTCGTTCTCTAAACTTAAAGGAAACTCTACTATTAAATGGTGTAAAAGTACATGAAAGAAGTGCATCCTCTAAAGCTGAAACAATAATACTTATAATTATTGCATCATCACTTGTATCTGCTTTAATATATTTAACAACAAAGAATTCAAAAAGTAAAGGGGGAGCCTTTAAGCTATCCTCAATTGAAGTTGATGCAGTAACTGATACTGGTATAACATTTGAAAATATAGCTGGTAACGAAGAAGCAAAGGAGAGCATAAAAGAATTAGTTGACTTTATTAAAACGCCTGAAAAATATGCAAAGTTTAAAGCTAGAATGCCAAGAGGAGTAATCTTATATGGTCCTCCTGGAACCGGTAAGACACTTATGGCAAAGGCACTTGCAACAGAGGCCAATGTACCTTTTTTTGCAGTAAATGGTTCAGACTTTGTACAAATATATGTTGGAGTTGGTGCAGGTAGAATTAGAGATCTATTTAAAAAGGCAAAGGAAAAGGGGAAAGCAGTTATTTTCATTGACGAAATTGACGCAATAGGTAAAAAACGTTCAATGAGGGCAGATAGTGGATCTGATGAAAGAGACCAAACATTAAATGCCCTGCTTTCCGAAATGTCAGGATTTAAAAGTAGTGATGGTATTGTAGTAATTGCTGCAACAAATAGACTTGATATTCTTGACGAAGCACTTTTAAGACCTGGGAGATTTGACAGACACATAGAAGTTAATCTTCCTGATGTAAAGGATAGGCAGAGAATACTTGAACTATATTTAAAGGACAAGCCACTTGCCGATGATGTAGATATTAGTAAAATTGCAAAGTCTACTGTATATTTTTCTGGTGCAAAACTAGAAAATCTTGTGAACGAAGCCTCTATACTTGCTGCTAAAGAAAACTCTGAATATATAACAATGAAGCACCTTGACAAAGCTCTATCAATAGTAATAGCAGGTGCAGAAAAGAAAAACAAAGATGTATTCTCTGAAACTGATAGAAAAATTACGGCATATCATGAAGCTGGACATGCATTGGTTGCAAAGCTTACAAACAGCTCAAGCATAAGAAAAATAACTATAATTCCAAGCACAAAGGGAGCAGGTGGATATACATTAACTGTTCCAAAGGATGCAAATTATCAAACCAAAAAGATGCTCCTTGACACAATAAAAGTATATCTTGCTGGTAGAGCTGCAGAAGAAGTTATATTTGGAAAAGACAATATAACAACCGGTGCCTCAAATGATATTCAAAGGGTTACTGAAATTATAATAAGCATGATTAAAGACTATGGTATGTTTGAAACTTCAGGACTTCTTAGCTATTCTGTTATACAAGAGAATTCCTATATCGATATGAAGCATATAGTTGATACAGCAAATAGCATTGTAAAAACACTTTATGAAGAAGTAATGGATCTAATTAACAACAATTTAGATAAACTTCATAGACTTGCAAATGAGCTTTTAGAGAAGGAAACAATCTATGAAGAAGAAATTGATTCTATACTTTCTTAAAATTTAAGTGCCATAAACCCATAGTTTATGGCACATATTTTAAATATAGAAATAAATCATCCCTCTATCATATTTTAAAAACTTTTTACCCTTTGAAAATCCATTATACTCCTTTATACTGTAATTTTTCTCAAGTTGTGTTTTAAAATAATTTTTGTTCTTAAACTCTCCAACAAAATGTATCTTAAATTTATCATCCTTATCAACAACAATAGAAAAAATATCTTTACTATTCCACTTCTGCAGTGCTTCGATTATGTTTATTAAATCATTCAGAATTTCATAATCTGATTCTACCTCAAAAATTACAGATTCTTTTTGTAAAACATCTTCTTCTATCTTAGGATAACAATACTCATTTAAACATTTTAAAACATACTCTACCCTCTCTATAACTTTATCATCAATTGGCATTAATGAAGAGTAGAATTTCTGCAGTATTCCTGCTGTTTCTACTACAAAATGAACATTTACCTGCTTATTGGTTAAAAAACTTTTTAAAGCTATAACTCCAAATCTATCATTCAAATTAAATAAAAATTCATAACTACTAAGTCCATCAACTATAAGCTCTATAACTGGGCCCTCTAAATCCATTTTCACATCAATAGATTTTTTATAGTATAAAATTTCTTTTATATCAACTATTTTGTTAAGCTTTATAACAAAACTAACCTCATTTTGATTATCTATATATACAGAATTGTTTTTGTTTTTTAGACTTCTATATAAAAACTCATAGTTTTTATAATTTAAAGATACCAAAAATCCTTTTTTGTCTATAGCCTTATTATTTACTGCATCATTTACATTATATATTTGCTCAATTAAGTTCATTTAAGTCCCTCCTATTTTATTCGCTATTTATATTTTACTAAATTCTACACATTTTTTCATCATAATTAATTTAATTATTAAAATTTTGTATTAATACTCAAGTCTATGGATTTTATTATCGAAATTTAAAAAAAAAGAGTCGTGAGGTGTTATGGATGAAGAAAAACAAAAAACTTAGTTTTAAGTTAATTCCAATTATCTCTTTAATTGCAATTATCCCTATATTAATAACTTCTACATTTACTATTTTTAAATTTGGAAAAGTAATTGAAGGCAAAGTTAATGAATTGACATCACAAATAGCAACAGAAAAGGCAGCCTATGTTGATCAGTTTATTGAAAAATATGAAAAGCAAGTAGAAAGTATAATCAAAATTTGTTCTGCTGCTAATTTCGACATAAACAATATTTACACAAATTTAGAATCAATACAATCATCTGACCCAACTGTTTTATATGCCTACATTGGTACTCAAGATAAACAAATGATAATGTTTCCTAAGGAACAGCTTCCTGAAGGCTATGATCCAACAACTCGTCCATGGTATAAAACTGCTGAAGCTAATTTTGGAAAAATAATTGTAACTGATCCATACAACGACGCTGCAACAGGACAAATAGTTGTAACTGTTGCAAAGGCAATTAAACTTGCTAATGGAAAGACAGCAGTAGTTGCTGAAGATATAAACATGACAACATTAGCAGAAGTTGTTTCAAAGACAAAGGTTGGAGAAAAAGGATATGCTTCTATAGTTCTTTCAAATGGTTCAGTACTAGTTCATCCAGATAAATCAGTTGTTGGAATAAATCTTGCTGAAAAATATGATTGGGGTAAAAAGTTAATTGAACAAAAAAGCGGAAATATAAAGTATAACTTTAAGGGAATTGAAAAAATAATGGGTATAGCAACTTCACAAAAAACAGGTTGGATACTTGTTGCAACCCTATCCCAAGATGAATATGAAAGGGCCTATAGAAGTACTTTATTAACCACATCAATTCTAGTTGTTATAATTGCAGCGCTATCAGTATTTTTAGGAGTACTAATTGTAAGATATATCACGACTCCTATAAACAAATTAGTAGAGAATATTAAATCTATTGCAGAGGGAGACCTATCTGTAGATGTTAAAATAGATAGAGATGATGAACTAGGAATAATTCAAAGAAGCCTATTAAACCTTGTAAGTGTTCAAAGACAAATTATTACAGAAATTGCTGCAACAAGCTCACAGCTACTAAATGCATCAAACGATATTAATATTTCAACAGAAAACAGCGTAAAAGCTATCGATACTATAACTAAATCTATGGAAAACATTGCATCAACTACTCAAACAAATGCAGCAAGCATTCAAGAAGCAAATGCAGGAATTGAAGAGATAGCTTCAAATGCTCAACTTGTAGCAGAGTCTGTTTTAAAGGTAAAGGATAACAGTGAAGAGGCTGTTTTAGCTGCAAGCAACAGCTATAAAACTGTAGAGAATACAACACATGCAATGGAAAAGATAAAGAAATCAGCAACAGAAGTTATGGAAGTTGTAACTGAACTTTATGAGGCTTCAAAGCAAATAGATATAATTGTAAAGACCATTACAGATATTGCTTCTCAAACAAACCTATTAGCACTAAATGCTGCAATAGAAGCTGCACGTGCTGGTGAAGCAGGCAGAGGTTTTGCAGTAGTTGCAGATGAAGTTAGAAAGCTTGCTGAAGGAAGTAGCAATGCGGCAAAAAACATTGGTAAATTGATAGAAAATATACAACTAAAGGTTGAAGCTGCTGTTGAGACAACAAAAAATGAAATAAATTTGGTAGAAGAAGGTAGCAAAGCAACTGAAGAGTTAAAAATTGCCCTTACAACTATACAAAATCAAATAAATATATTAAACAAACACATTGAAGAAGTTGCTGCAGCTGCTGAAGAACAATCTGCTTCAGCTGAACAAATGTCTGCAGTAATAAACACAATAAGTCAATCAATAGAAGATACAGTTCAAATTACAGATGAAGTTGCATCATCAACAGTTTCACAATCTGAAGGAATAAACATAATACACAATTATGCTAAAGAGCTTGAAGCTATATCTAATAAGCTAAAAGAACAAATTAATAAATTCAGAATATAACAATAAGGCCTTCAAACTGTCATTAGTTTGAAGGCCTTATTAATGTAAAAGCCTTTATTCCTTCAATTAGTTCATCTAAATTATCGATTTTATATGGTATGCTCTTTTTAATAGTTTTAAATATTTTAAGGGCTTTAAAATTATCATTCATATAATAATACGAAAGGCCCAAATTGTAGTATAAAGATATATATGAATCAGCATCAATATCTCCAAAGCTAGTTTTTTCATATACCTCTATAGCAAAATTAAACATATCCCTTGCCTTTTCTATATCTCCCATCTTAATATAAACGCAACCTAATACATTATAAGCTTCTGGAACAAATAAAAGTACCTTTATTATGCTACTTGCAATATCAAAGGCCTGTTCAAAATTGCCCCTGTCATAATAATCCCAACATTCATCTAATAATCTATTATACTGGTCAAGTAGATCTCTACTTAAATATCTAAAAACTTTCATCCCAAAATTGTTTGGTATGAAAAAATCTTTCTTAACATAACCCAAATTAAGTTTTACAAAACACTCTTCTACTACCTTTTTAAAACCAGAACTTGAGTTTATATTAGTTATTGCTCCAAAATAGGAACTGTTATAGACTTTATTTTCTTTAAGTTTACTCATATCTTCTACTAATTTTGAATTTGTTTGAGAAACCATAGCAAATACATATCTTCTTGAATCTAAATTTAATAAAATATCTCTTGACCTAAAGCACTCTTCCCAATTTAAATTTAACAAAACAAAACGTAAAATTTCAGTTGATAAATAATACCTATCAAGATATTTTAAAAGTTTTCCCTTTGAAGTAATTTTTACTTCATGTTCTAAATCTATTAAACCCTGTTCCTTTAAAAATTTAATAAGCAAATTAATGTATGATGAACTTTTGTTAAAATACTTTGCAATTAAATCTGCAATAAGCCTTTCACTTGAAATTCTTTGAACCATCTTTATTTCTTCAAATACATCTATTATAGAGGTTAAATCTTCTATAACCTCATCTGCAATATAACCCTCTGTCTTTACTATGTTATATAAATCATCTCTAACTACTGCCGCATCTAGTAGCTGTACCTTCTTTAGCATCTAACTCCTCCATCTATTTCTTTTTAAATTTACAAACAAAGAACCCTTCTAATTCCTTTGATGGTAACACTCTAATAGCTTTGCTTATACTTTTATTAAATCCCTCACTAAAAGCCTGAATAGCACCATTTATTTTTAAATCAATATCCATTATTTCTAAATCTAAATTATTTAAAGCCCAATTAACTACCTCTTCATTTTCCTTTTTATTTAATGTGCATGTTGAATATACTAAAATTCCACCTTTTTTTAAAGCCTTAAAGGCACTTACTAATAATTTTTTCTGTAGATTTGAAAGCCTGTTTACCTCTTTAACTGACCAAAACCTATATGATTTTACATCATTTATATTAAATCTACCTTCTCCACTACAGGGCGCATCTAAAAGAACCCTATCAAACTCCTCTTTATATTTTTCTCCTAATTGCTCTCCTCTTCCATTTATAACTTCAACTATTTTGGCTCCTTGAAGCTCCACATTATATTTTAACCTTTCACATCTTATCTTATCAAGCTCATTTGCTAGAATATATCCTTCATTATTCATCATAGCAGCCATTTGTGTCGTTTTACTGCCTGGAGCTGCTGTCATATCTAGTATTTTCTCTCCCTGCTTTGGATCTAAAACAAGTGGAGGAATCATACTAGGTAAGCTCTGTATGTATATATATCCATTCTTATATACATCAAGCTTCTCTAAATCCTTTTCATCTGCATTCTTTATGATTAGAGCATCTTTATACCATGGTACTCTATCAAACTTTATATTTTCCTTTTTAAAATATTCCATCAAACTATTTATATCGTATTTTATTGTATTTACTCTTAAAGTAGTATACCTATCTCCCATAAAGGAATAAAGCATCTTATCAGCTGTACCTGCTGAAAACTCTTCATATATAAATTCTATAAATTCTCCTGGAAGTCTTCTTTTTACATCAGATATTGAAGCCAATAAAATCACCATCCTAAAAATGTTAATTTTATTATACTTGTACTAATTTACAATAAGTAATAAAATTATATTATGCGTAAAGATTTTACTACATTTTGTTGAAAGGAGCAAGGTAAATGTCCTTAACATTTGACTGGAAGGAAGATAGAAACCTATCTTTGCTAGTAGACTTTTATGAACTAACAATGGCAAATGGTTATTTTAAAAATGGAGTTGGAGAAAAGATAGCCTATTTTGATATGTATTTTAGAAGGGTTCCAGATAATGGGGGGTATTGTATAGTAGCTGGGTTACAGCAACTTATTGAATATCTGAAGAACTTAAGATTTTCAGATGATGACATAGAATACCTAAGAAGTAAAAATATATTCAGCGAAGAATTCATTGAGTATTTAAAAAACTTTGAGTTTAAATGTGACGTTTATGCTATTCCTGAAGGAACACCAGTATTCCCCAATGAACCTCTAATTGTAGTTAGAGGTCCTATAATGCAAGCACAATTTATTGAAACAATGGTGCTTTTAACAATAAATCATCAAACACTAATTGCAACAAAGGCAAATAGAATTGTAAGGGCTGCTGAAGGAAGATCTGTTCTAGAATTTGGCTCAAGAAGAGCACAGGGATATGATGGTGCTATTTTTGGAGCTCGTGCTGCATATATTGGAGGATGTTCAGCTAGTGCTTGTACAATTGCTGAAAAAATGTTTGGAATTCCTGCAGTTGGTACAATGGCCCACAGCTGGGTACAGCTTTTTGATTCAGAGCTTGAAGCCTTTAGAGCATGGGCAAGAACTTATCCTGAAAACTGCCTCCTTTTAGTTGATACCTATAACGTTTTAAAATCAGGAATACCAAATGCTATTAAAGTTTTTAAAGAAGAGCTTCTTCCAAAGGGTATAAGACCAAGAGGAATTAGAATTGATAGTGGTGATATAAAATACCTTTCAGAAAAGGCTAGACAGATGCTGGATGAAGCTGGATTTCCTGACTGTCAGATAATAGTTTCCAATGCACTTGATGAATATATAATAAAAGATGTATTAAGACAGGGAGCAAAGATAGATGGTTTTGGAGTTGGTGAAAGATTAATTACAGCAAAGTCAGAGCCTGTTTTTGGTGGAGTATATAAATTAGTAGCGGTTGAAGAAAATGGTAAAATAATACCTAAAATCAAAATAAGCGAAAATGAAGAAAAGATTACAAACCCAGGTTTTAAACAAATATATAGACTGTTTGATAAAGAAACAAATAAAGCAATAGCTGACCTTATAACCTTCCATGATGAAACAATAGATGAAACAAAACCCCTTGAGATATTTGACCCTATTTTCACATGGAAAAGAAAGACAGTAACTAACTTCTATGCAAAACCTCTTCTTGTCAAAATATTTGACAAAGGAAAACTTGTTTACAAATCTCCAAATGTAAAAGAAATACGCGAATTCGCTAAAAGTCAACTAGAAACTCTATGGGAAGAAATACTACGCTTTGAAAATCCTCATAAATACTACGTTGACCTATCAACTAAGGTATGGGGATTAAAACAAAGGTTGCTTAACGAATATACAAAGAATTATAAGTAAAAATATACACTGCTAATAAAAAATAAATATATAAAAGCCCCATGAAGAGTTTCATGGGGCTTTAAAAATTCTCAAAACATAATATTCATAAATTTTACTCATCAATTGCAAACTCACTTCCATATGCAATCTTAGAAAAGGCCTTTTCTGCATCAATAAGTTTTACTCCCTTTACATCTATATTATCCAAATTACCTTGCCCTACTCCATCCCTAATTAGTCTAAAAAGATAATTTATTGCTTGAGGTCTAAAACCTAAAAGCCTTGCACAAATTGTATCTACAGCAACTGCATCAACTCCAGCTACAAGCATATCAGTATGGACTGCTACTCCCTTTGATGGACCAGTACCAATCATTGCAGGACTTAAACTAACTATAGCTAGATCAATTGGAACAGCCTTTGCCATAGCGTAAATAAATCCATGAAGATCCTCATGAATTCCTAATGACTTTTTAGGATATCCATGTATCTCTGCAGGTGGAATGGATAATGCCATGTTTTTTATCGATGCAGACATTGTAGCCTCTTCATGAACCTTAAGCTGTGTAAATGAAATTATAACATCAGATTCTTTAATAATTTTATTTACCTTAGTGCTTTTTACAATGCTGTGTTCTAATTCTAGATCAAAATATTCACCAAAGTTTAAATCAATAAATTCCACCTGTTCCTCATTTAATATCTTGTCATATCCATTAGATTTCAATACATCTAATGTATTAGCCCCTCCTGCCCCTCCTGATACAACAAATCTCTTTGGATTTTTTGATTTTATATATCTTATAAGCTCCCTTAATGTTTCTCCCCCAACAACTACCCCTTTATTGGGAGGATTTACATTGACAAGGTTTGCAATAACAGTAACTGTAGTTGTATTATCTATTAGACTTTGAATTGGAAGATATCCTAATGCCTCCCTTAAAGCTGCCTTTTCATCCTTATTTCTACCTATTCCTATTATATTACTCTCTAGCTTCTTCTTCCTTAACATATAATCACCCCATTTTAGTTTTTACACAAAATATGTGTCCTATTCCTAAGTAAACCAAAAAGGTGCCACAAATAGTTAATATTTGTGGCACCTTTAAAACTATAATTCCATTACCTTTAAATCTTCAGATATAATTAAATTAGCTTCAGTTGCTGCTATTACCTCTTCAACAGTAGTATTTGGAGCAATCTCCTTTAAAACAAGTCCCTTATCAGTTACCTCTATAACTCCCATTTCAGTTACAATCAAATTCACTTCCTTTGCTGCAGTAAGAGGTAAAGTACATCTCTTTAATATCTTTGGAGCGCCCTTTGCCGTATGCTCCATTGCAACAATAACCTTTTTAGCACCAACTACTAAATCCATTGCTCCACCCATTCCAGGAACCATTTTTCCTGGTATCATCCAGTTAGCAAGGTTTCCTTCCTCATCTACTTGAAGAGCACCAAGCACTGTTGCATCTACATGTCCACCCCTAATTATTGCAAATGACATAGCACTATCAAAACATGCCCCTCCTGGCATCATAGTTACGTATTTCCCACCTGCATTTACAAGGTCTTTATCCTCTTTTCCCTCTTCTGGAGCAGGACCTAATCCTATAAATCCGTTTTCTGATTGAAGTATAACCTCAACATCTTTGTCTATGTAGTTTGCAACCTCTGTTGGAAGACCTATTCCTAAATTTACAACATCTCCATCCTTAAATTCCTTAGCAACCCTTTTTGCTATTATTTCCCTAACTAGATTTTTATCAATCATCTTTCTCCCCCCTTAACTATATAGTCAACTAAAATGTGGGGAGTAACCACATTCTCAGGCTCTATTTCCCCAACCTCAACAATCTCTTCTGCCTCAACAATTACTAAATCTGCAGCCATAGCCATAATTGGATTGAAGTTTCTTGTGGTTTTTGAGTACCATACATTACCTTTTTTATCTACTTTGCTTCCTTTTATTATAGCTACATCTGCCTTAAGTGGCTTTTCAAGTAGATACTTCTTTCCGTCTACCTCAATAATTGTTTTTCCTTCTTCTACAACTGTTCCTAAACCTGTTGGTGTTAATACTCCACCAAGCCCTGCACCATAGGCTCTTATTCTTTCTGCTAGTGTACCTTGTGGTACAAGTTCTACTTCAATCTCTCCAGCATTCATTTGTCTTCCTGTTTCTGGATTTGTACCTATGTGGGACACAATTACCTTTTTAACTTGTTTATTTGCAACAAGCTTTCCAACACCTTTATCTACAAAGGCTGTATCGTTGCAAATTATTGTTAAATCCTTAACACCCTTCTTAACAATTGCATCTACAATATTCTCTGCTGTTCCTACAGCTAAAAATCCTCCAAACATTATTGTTTGGCCATCTTTAATAAACTCCATTACTTCATCAATAGTTTTTATTTTATTCATAACCCACCTCCATAACCCCCATTCTTTAATTATATAATATAAAAAAAATACCAATTTAACAATTTATATTTTTTTAAAATATTCATAATTTTGTATATTATTCGCCTTTTTTCTTTAATATACTCTTAAAATGCTTATCCTCTATTTAAAATTACTAAGCTTACCCTCATAAAATTCAACTTCTTCCTTTAGCTTTAGTTTTCTTGCCACTAGCACCAAATGATAAAGAATTGTCCTTACTGCATTTCCTCTTTTAGATGAATTTTCATAGGCATTTTTAAGTACAATATATGCTTCATCATATTTTTTGTTAAATATAAGAAGTTGAGCTAGATAATCCCAAACTATATTGTTGCCTCCATATATCATTAAATACTCAAAAATCTTCTTTTCTGCTCTGTCATAATTTTTATCCCTTATAGCATTATTTATTATTTCTATATTATACTTTATATCACTTATCATATCTTTGTATAAGCTTTCAAATACTTTCTTCCCAAGCTCTGTTGCTCTGTATATTAAGCATCCATTAACAGCTTTTATTTCAACTAAACCCATATTTACAAAACATAAGTCTAATATGCATCCACCTTTTGTCATAGCTTCAATGCTTGCAAGTCTAAATCTATCACTGGCAATTTCAACTATACTATTCTTTTCGTCAATTTTAATCATTTCATTTACATTTATTTTTACTTCTGTCTTTTTACTAAAAATACTTATTAAAATATCTCTTATCTTTGTAATATCAAAGTTAATATTATCCACTATGCTTGCCCAATTTGTTTTAAAAAGCATTAAATAAAGTATTCCTGCATACCTATCATCAATATCAAGCCTTGATAGTGCTCTTCCTTTCTTAGTTACCTCTAATGTATTTTTTTCTATAGTGATTAAATTATTTTGAATTAAAAATTTCATAAAAAGATCTGTCTCTTCATTCTTTTCATATGCCTCAAGTGGAATATCATTTAGTATTTTTTCAAGAAGGATCATTGTTTTAAAATCATAGTTATTTACATACTCACAGTTCTTTATAACAAACTTACTAAAGCTGTTTGTTGTTATTTCTTTTATAAATTCTTTTGTATCATCCCTTTTTCCTGTAAGTCTATCATATTTTTCTAAATAGTATTCAACATTGCTAAACATCCTTTTATAGTGTGCTATTTTTCCACCCTTTATAAACTTATTAACCTTTAAAAATTCTGTTAATTCAAGCATAGCGTTTAACATCTTAGGTATTCCTTCTCTGCCTCCAAATTCAATATCTATCATATTTACCATATCAGTAAATTCCTCAAAGGTAAATGAATCAATCGTCTCTAAACTTTCTTGAAAATAAAATAGGACTCTGTTTATAAGAAGTTTAACCACAAGCAAATTAAACTTTATTGTATCTTCATCTATCCCCTTTTCTCTCATATATTTTTCAAAAGCAATTAACTTTTCCTTATCTGTCATTATTCCACCACCCCAAACATTTTTATTTACATTATTACCAAATTAAATGTAAATAATACTAATAAAGAAAATTATTTTAATTCTTCTAGTCAAAAATTAACAAAATTTAATTGTTAATAATTAAAAAACAATATATAATAAATTCATAAGTCAATATCGGAGGTTTGTTATGGAAAAAATAGCTTTAATTACAGACAGTTCATGTGATTTACCTAAAGAAATTTTAATTGAAAACAACATCGAAATAATTCCTCTCCAGGTAATATACTCTAATGGAGAGTTTAAGGATGGAGTTAATATTACACCTGAAGAAGTTGCCCAAAACTTAGATAGGGAAATACCAAAAACTTCTATGCCATCACCTAGCGATGTTTTGGAGAAAATAAACAAACTAAAACAAGATGGGTATACCCATTGTTTGATTCTCACTATCTCCTCAGGTTTAAGTGGTACGTATAATATGGTAAAAATGGTTACAAGTGAAATAAGTGACATGGTCATTGAAGTAATAGATTCAAAAATACTTTCTCTAGGTTTAGGCTTACTTGTACTACAGGCTTCTAAAATGATCAAGGAAAAGCTATCATTTGATGAAATAATAAGCAGAATAAACCAATTAAAAGAAGAGGTTAAGGGATTTTTTATAGTAGATACACTTGAATATCTAAAAAAAGGCGGTAGAATTGGTCGTGTTACAGCTGCAATAGGAAGCTTATTAAGTATAAAGCCTATAATCTCAGTTGATGAAAATGGAAAATACTATACATTTAATAAAGCTAGGGGAAAAAATCAAGCATTAGACAGGATGTTAGATGAATTGAGGGCCGTAATAAACAATAAAAAATACATTGTAGGTATACCTCATGCATGTGTTAAAGAAGAAGCTTTAAAATTCGCTGAAAAGGTTAAATCCCTGGGAAATATTCAAGAAATAATTATTGGTCAAATAAGCCCTGCCCTACTTGTTCATTCAGGTCCTGGATTAATTGGTCTAGTATTCTTACCTATGTAATAAAGGTGGCCATTTATTTGGCCACCTTAAATTTTGCTCTTTTAAAACCTTTTATCAAATAAGAGTCTTATTAGTGATATATCCTTCAAAAAAAATTATAGCATCCTCAATATTTTCAAATCCATATCTATTAAGTAGAAGGCTCAATCTTACTTTTTCCACACCTCTTATATTTGTTTTTTCAGCTTCAATTTTACCATAATCACAACTGCACTCTTTATATATATCATCATAATCCATAATTATACTTATAGATCCATAGATAAAATCTATAGGTTTTTCATATATATCAATATTTATAAAGTCAAGTGCATTTTTAGGACTTGAATAAAAATACTTAAAGACTATATTTTCTTCTAAGCCATCTTTTCTTCCATCATAAAACATTAAATTCTTTCTTCCTTTTAATATTCTTTCAATCCTTTTTAGTAAATCTAAATTTTCAACTGCTGCTCTAATCATCTAGCCACACCTCCAATACGCACAAAACCTATATTATCATATTATATAATTAATTTTCAACAAAAAATATTTGTCTATTCTATTTTTATAAACTAATTCATATTTTAATATGATAGAAGTTTTATGGAGGTGTGTATATGGATATTCAAAAGATAGCTGAACTTATAAATATCATAAATAGGGAAAAAAGCACTTCAAACATACTATTTACTAATGATAAGAGAGGTATGGAAGTTAAAAACCTTTTTATAGAACACAGCTATGCAGTATTAAATTTAGCAAAAATGCTGTCTCAATATAACATAAACTTAGAAATAGATGTTCCCACATTTGATACTAGAGCTAGAGAAGAAATAATTACCAACATGATAGACGACATTGCCTATTATAATGATCTATTAAGGGAGGAGGAACAAGATTTAAAAGAACCATTGATAAAGCTTATAAAAATAAAATGTGAAGTGATTAAAAGTTTAGTTAATCAGCAGAGAAATGAAGTTAATTTAACCCTAGATGAACTTTTAAACTATAATGGTTCAAACGGTAAACCTGCATACGTTGCAATTGACGGAATCATTTACGACGTAACAAATAGTAAATCTTGGATAGATGGAGTTCATTTTGGACTTATTGCAGGCCGCGATTTAACAGATGAGATAAATAGCTGCCATCCAAACAAAGAAGAAATTCTTTCAAAGCTCATACCTGTGGGTAAAATAAAGAAATAAGGCCAAAGGGCCTTATTTCTTTATATACATTAAATCATAGTATTCTTTTACCATTCTTGCAGCTGAGAACTTTTCTTGTGTTGACTTAATGCTTTCTCTCATCATCTCAGCCCACTTAGTTTTGTTTTCATAATATGTTGGAACAACTTCATTTAGAAGAACTTCATATAGGCATTTTGCATCGTGTGCATCTAGTTCTTCTAATGTTTCAAAATCGTCAACACCCTTACCATCTCCAAATTGCCATCCGTTAACTCCATGGTTGCAAGCCTCTGGCCACCATCCATCTAAAATACTGCAATTTAGAACACCATTCATTGCCGCCTTCATTCCTGATGTACCTGATGCCTCTTGTGGTCTTCTAGGATTGTTTAGCCATATGTCGCATCCTCTAGTTAGCATTGCACCAATTTCCATATCATAGTTTTCTAAGAATACAACGCTATTTGGATACTTTTTAGCATACTTAATAATATCTGCAATAATACCCTTTCCTGTATAGTCATTTGGATGGGCCTTTCCTGCAAATATTATTTGGATCTTTCCACTTTCAAGGTATGGTGCTATAAGCTTTTCATCAGTAAATATTAGATTACTTCTCTTATATGGAGCTGCTCTTCTTGAAAAACCAATTAGAAGCTTGTCAGCATCAAGCTTAACACCTGTTCTCTTTTCAACAAATTCAATAAGCTCCTTCTTAATTTCTTGGTGAACCTTAAGTAGATCTTCCCCATTTTCATATGCCTTTCTAATTCTTTCATCTTGCCATGTACCGTTGTGTACACCATTTGTTATACCAATTATCTCTGGTCTTCCCTCAACAAATGACCACATATCATTTGCAGTCTCTTTATGAAGTTGTGCAACACCATTTGCTATTCTTGCCATTCTAAGAGCTGCAACTGTCATGTTGAAAGGATCTCCACCTAGTCTATTCATTTGCCAATAATCTAGGTTTAGATATGCCCCCATATACTCAAGTAGTCTATGTGGATGCACTTCATTTCCTGCTGGAACTGGAGTATGTGTTGTAAATACTATTTCTTCTCTAGTTTTTTCTAATGCTTCATTGAAGCTCATTCCTTCTTCCATCTTTTCTCTTATAAGCTCTAGTCCAGCAAATACTGGATGGTTATCATTAAAGTGGTATACATCAACATCAATTCCAAGCTCTCTTAATGCTCTAACTCCACCTACACCTAGTATTATTTCTTGTGCAACCCTTTCTTCTGCAAACCATCCATATAACTGAGCTGTTAATAGTCTATCTGCATTTTCATCTAGGTCTGCATCAAGTAGATATAGAGGAACATTATTGAACTTTTCACACTTCCAAACCTTTAGCCAAACCTTTCTATCTCTAATTTCTACTGGAACCTTAACTCCAGTATCTTCTAAAAAGTCATATTCATATACCCTGTAAGTATCTACAGGCTTTCCATCTTGTCCTATGTATTGATCTACATAACCTTGCTTCCACTTAATTCCTATAGCAACCATTGGAACCTCTAAATCCTTAGCTGCTTTAATAATATCTCCAGCTAGAATTCCAAGTCCACCTGAGTAGATTTTAAAGTTTGTATCAAGACCGTATTCCATACAGAAATATGCAACTTTTGGTAATGTCTTATTCATTTCTTATCCTCCTTAAACGTTTAATTAGCTTTACAATGGTTATTATACATTATACTTTTAAAAAATGCAATCGATTGCATGCAAAAAAATAAAAAAATAAATTAAATTTATATAAAATACATAAAATCAATTAAACAACCCTATCAAAGTAACTAAATTCCATTTAATCCTTTAAACTATAAATTGGATTAAAAATAAAAAATTGCTATATTAAATTCTCATATTCAAAGCCCAATTTTTTAATTTTATTTATGTCATCAAGATAATTTAAATTTGTGAACATGTCATATTTATTAATAAACATTTGTACTTCTTCATCCTTTGTAAATTCAACCTTACAACTTTTTATAATATCCATTATTCTAAAATTTCCCTTTTCTATTTCATTCTTAAATGTATCTTTTATATCAATAGAATAAAAGGAATACAAAGGTTCATAGTAATTGCCCTTTTTAGTTATTAAGCACTCTATACTTTTCCCCCTCATTTTTTCAATTAGAAATTTTACATAATCAACATTAATAAATGGCATGTCACAACCTACCACAAAAACATACTTAGATTTTGAATTTAAAAGTGCTGTATATATTGCACCTGCAGGACCACAATCTTTTATTTCATCTTCAACTACCCTATACTTAATATTGAACTTATTTTTATCATTAGTAATTAATACTATATCATCAAAAACACTATTAAGCCTTTCTGCTATATCCTCAATTAAAGGTTTACCATTTATAATTATTTTACTCTTATCAAATCCCATCCTAGAACTTTTGCCTCCACATAGTATTGCTGCAGTTGAAAAACTCTTCATAAAATTCCCCCTAATTAAAAAGTAAACAAAAGGTGGCAAGCACCTTCTGTTTACTTTACATATTTAAAGTCCTATTTACATCCATTTTAGCTGGTATTTTCTTTAAAGCTAGGTAATACATTAATCCAACAAAAATAGCTCCTCCCACTAAATTACCTAATGTTGCAGGAATTAAATTCTGTACCATTGCTTCTATTGATATATGGGATAACTTTTCAGATGTAAAATGTCCAATTTCGGCATAAGCTGGATTTGTCTTTGCAAATAATCCTATTGAAAAATAATACATATTTGCTATACAGTGCTCATATCCTGCAACAACAAACGCCATAATAGGGAACCATACAGCAAAAATCTTATGTATTACATCCTTTGCCCCATATGCCATCCAAACGGCTACACAAACTAATATATTACAAAGTATTCCACTAGTAAAGGCTTTGTAAAACGGTAAGCTTCCCTTATATGCTGCAACCTTAAGTGCGTATGCACCAAGTTTTCCTCCATCTACATCAAGTCCACCTGAAACAAATATTAAGTAAGCTATTATTACTGAACCTAAAAGGTTAGCAAAATATACATAAAACCAATTTTTAAACATATTTTTTAATTTTACTTTACCATCAACCACACCAACTAAAATCATAGTATTGCTTGTAAATAATTCTCCACCAGCAAGTAAAATCATCATAAGTCCAACAGGGAATATTGCTCCTGCTAAAAACTTTGCAACACCAAAGTTCTCAATTGAATGGCTTGCAACAGCTGATGAATAACCACCTAGCGCAATAAATGCACCTGCAATTGTTCCAAGAATAATCATTTGCAATGCTGAAAGCTTTGATTTTTTTACACCAGCAGCAATAACTTCGTCTACTATCTCGTTTGGTACTAGCATTCTTTTTTCCATATTACAGCTCCTTTCCTTTGATAAAGTTATAACAAGGGAGTTAGCCTTCCTTATTATAACCTATTTATCCTTATAGCGCAAACATTTGGTTCCTGTTTCTATACTTAATTGTATAAATACATATTTTGTTAAATTATTGTAGATTACATTTTTGCTAAAATGTTGTAAAATAGTAAAAGACATTTAATTCTGAAGGGAGTAGTCATAATGATGTATGCTTATCTGTCAAGATTTAATCAAATTATAGTTCATGGTGTGAAGGAAAATAAAATTAGAATAAACAAAAATACAAAAATCAAGATATTTCAACCTAGAGTGCATCATGATATTAAAAGCGTCTATCTAAATGGAAATGAGTTATATATAAATTTAAAAAACATAATAGATATTACTCAAGAATCATCTGTTTCAATTGAAGGACATATCATAAAAATTAACTATTCTCCTCTTTTTAAAACAGAAGAATTTAATAATCTATATGCCTATGATGGTCCTTTAGGATATATATATAATAAAAACTATACAGAGTTCTTTGTTTGGTCTCCTGTTGCAAAGGAAATAAACCTTCTTTTGTTTAAGGGATTTAATCCATCCATAGATGAAGAACCTATTAAATATAGAATGCAAAGATTAGAAAGAGGGGTATTTTATGTTAAAGTAGATGGAGATTTAGAGAATTTATACTATAACTATGAAGCATTAGTGTATGAAGATAGAAAAATAGTTGTTGACCCCTATACCCCTGCAGTTAGCATTAATGGATTAAGAGGAGCTATAGTAGATTTAGCCAAAACAAACCCAGAGGGTTTTGAAAATGACCAGTATGTAAAGTTAAACAACTATGTTGATGCCGTTATATATGAAATAAGCATTAGAGATTTTACTATTGACTCATCAAGTTGTGTTAATCTAAAGGGAAAATATTTAGGACTTATAGAAGAAAATACAAAACTACATGGATTTGATACTGGTCTATCACATATAAAGGATTTAGGTGTTACACATCTACAGATTATGCCAATGTTTGATTTTAGCTATAAAAGTGTTGATGAGAAATACCCTCTTGATAAATACAACTGGGGATATGATCCTCAAAACTATAATTGTCCTGAAGGCTCCTACTCTATAAATGCATTTTGTCCAAAAACAAGAATAATAGAACTTAAAAAACTAATCCAAAAGCTCCATAGCATAGGAATTGGGGTAAATATGGATGTTGTTTACAACCACATGTTTGAAGAAAGAAATACACATTTTGAAGGTTTAGTTCCAGGATATTATTTTAGAAAAAATCTAGATGGAACTTTTATAAATGGAAGTGGCTGTGGAAACGACACTGCATCTGAAAACTATATGATGAGAAGATATATAATTGATTCTGTTAAGTTTTGGGTTAAAGAATATCATATAGATGGATTTAGATTTGATTTAATGGGACTTCATGATATAGAAACAATGAAGAAATTAGAGGAGGAAGTACATAAGATCAATCCATATGCAATGCTATATGGAGAAGGTTGGAATATACCAACAGGAATTGATGAGGAATTTAGGGCAATACAGAAAAACTCAAATAAACTAAAGGGAATAGGTTTCTTTAATGACACAATAAGAAATGTTGTAAGGGGAAGTGTATTTGAATACAAGGAAAAAGGATTTGTAAGTGGTGCATTAGGATTAGAGGAAACATTGAAAGATTGTATAAAGGGGCTCCCATACCTTTATACATCTCCATGCCAAAGCATAAACTATGTATCCTGTCATGACAACCATATTCTTTGGGATAAATTAAATTTATCTAACCCTCAAAGTAGTTTTGAGGATTTAAAGGCTATGCAGAAGTTAGCATATGCAATAGTTTTAACATCACAGGGTGTTCCATTTATACATTCGGGAGATGAATTTTTAAGAACAAAACAAGGTGTTGAAAATAGCTATAATTCTCCAGATAGTATAAATAAAGTTGACTGGAATTTAAAGGTTAAAAACATAGATGTATACACATATTTCAAAGAACTAATATCCTTTAGAAAGAAGCATCCTGCATTTAGAATGTTTGAAAGTGAAATGATATATAATCATATTGAATTTTTAGACTCTCCTAAGGGAACAATCATATACATGATAAAAGGGCATGCCAACGGAGATTTGTTTAAGGATATAATTGTTATATATAATGCCCAAAATAAACCATTTAAATTTAATCTTCCACAGGGAAGATGGTATCTCTACGTAGATAAAAACAATATCTACAAAACTCCAATAAAAAGTTTTGAATTAGAAATTGAAACAGAGCCTATATCTTTAACTATCCTTTCTAACACATATACTGATTAATTATTAAAAGGCTGGTTGAACAGAGGTACTCCATTCAACCAGCCTTTTTATTTGCATAAATTTATAAAATACTCAAATAATCTTATCATAATAGGATGTCTCTTAGCCATAAGCTCAGGATGCCATTGAACTGCCATAATTGGTTTATAATCGTGCTCTATAGCCTCCACAACACCATCAGATGAATATGCAGATACTTTAAAATTCTTTGGAACTATCTTTGCTGCTTGATGATGAAAGCTATTTACTAAAATTCTATCTGTATCAAATATCTCTGCTAGTTTTGTTCCCTTCTTTATTTCAACATAATGTCCAATGTCATGTATTCCTGCTCTTTGAAAATGATTAACATATGTTCCTTCCATCTCACTTATATCTTGATATAGTTTTCCTCCAAAGGCCACAGTTATAATCTGCTGTCCCCTACTTATACCAAGTATTGGCATATCCTTCTCTATTGCCGCCTTAACTATGAATAGTTCACACAAATCCCTAGGTGTATAAGTAAAACCTACATGTAGTGAAGGTTCTTCTCCATAATAAATAGGATTTACATCAAATCCACCTGATAGAATTATTCCATCTAGAGTATCCATTATCTTTAAAATATCCTCTTCACTATTTATAATAGGAATTAATACTGGTACTCCACCTGCTTCCATAACCGCATCAACAAAATCCTTAGCTACAAAGTTTCTCTCCTGCCCTAAAGATAAATCCTTATCTGATATCATATAATCACAAGTTATACCAATTAACGGCTTATTCATAACATCACCCCTTTTTATTTTATTTTATAATAATTTATAAAAAATTACAAATTTATATTAAATATATGTTAAAATATTATATGTATATGAAGACTAAGGGAGTGATATAGTGAAGAAAGTATATTTAGATAACGCTGCAACTACATATCCAAAACCAAAGTGCGTATCTGACGCTGTATATGATTTTATTGAAAATATAGGAAGTAACGTTGGAAGAGGCAGTTACGAGAACTCCTACTCTGCTGCACAAGTTGTTTATGAAACAAGAGAACTTCTATGTAATATGTTTAATTATGACAATCCTCTATCTACAATTTTTACTATGAACATTACTCAAAGTATTAATATGATTTTAAAGGGCTTCCTAAAGGCAGGCGACCATGTCCTAGTATCCTCAATGGAACACAATGCAGTTATGAGGCCTTTAAACAGCCTAAAAAAGATTGGAGTTGAATATACAAAGATACCTTGTGATATATATGGTCAAATTATTTATGACGAAGTAGAAAAGCTAATTAGACCAAACACCAAATTAGCAATTATATCCCATGCTTCAAACGTATGTGGAACAATGCAGGATATTGAAAGATTAGGCTCAATCTTTAAAAAACATAACATTTACTTTGTTATTGATAGTGCACAAACTGCTGGTATTTTTGATATAGATTTTAAAAGGGCAAATTTAAGTGCTCTATGCTTTACAGGACACAAGGGCCTCTTAGGTCCCCAAGGAATTGGAGGATTTATTATAACTCCTGAATTCTCATCAAAAATTAATCCCTTAATTGAAGGTGGAACTGGAAGCCTTTCAGAATCTGAAGAACAACCTGAATATCTACCTGATAAATTTGAATCTGGAACTCTCTGCTTACCTGTTATTTATGGACTTAATGCATCTTTAAAATATATAGAAAAGGAAACGACAAAGGCAATTAGAGAAAAGGAGCTTCATTTAACTAAAATATTTATCGATGGGATTAAAAACATTGATGAAATAAGACTTATTGGATATGACAACATTCATAATAGAGCTGCTGTAGTTTCAATAGACTTTTTAAATAAAGACAACTCAGAAGTAGCATTTTTACTGGATAGAGAATATGGAATTATGACAAGAGTTGGTCTACACTGTGCACCATCTGCCCATAAAACATTAAACACCTTCCCTAAAGGAACTGTAAGATTTAGCTTTGGACATATGAATACAGAAGAAGAAGTTAAATATACACTAGATGCAATATATAAAATATGTAAATTATAAATCTTATATAAATGCCCCATGTGATGTTTTCTTGCATTTATTAAACATGTAGAAGAAAACATTACATGGGGCAACTAACTAATTTGCACTTCCACTTAATTACCTATTTCACTATCATAGTTCTTTACAGTTTTAAAAAGATAACCTAAATAAACACCTGTTACTACATACAATGCCGCAATAATAAGCATAATAACCGAAATTTGCACTGGAAGATACATAGATAGAGGACTGTATATGATACCAATTATAGATGAAATCATGAATATCTTAAATGTCTTTTTAATATTATCACTTAACGTATATACTCCCTTTTCATTTAAAATATCCACTATTCCTTCACATAGTATATACATTACATATAAAAATATTATAGACTCTAACGAAGTTAATATACTCAAAACCCATCTTGTATTAGCTGTATTAAACATATTTCCCATTTGATAATTCTGAGAAAATATATCCCTTAAACCTAATGCAACTAATATTATAGTTGGAATCTTTATTTTGTTAAATATATCTCTTCTATAAACAAGATTATTAACTGCTAGTAAAATTAATATATATCCAACAAAATTAGGCAAAATGTTTAATATATTGATGTAAAAGTTAAAAAATATAAAGATCATACCCCAAAACAAATTCTCATATGCACTTCTTTTCATTTTTAATTAACCCCCAATTTTTACATTTTACATTCAATACCTTTAAATTACTTTTTAAAAAACTATTTTTTGAATTTAAATACACACCTCCAATCCACAATATTAAAAACATTATACCATTAATTATAAATATTTCCACACTTTTCACACTTCAAAAAGTTAATTTTTCTTTATTTAAAAATAATAACTATATAATTTTATATTAGTTATATACAATTAAAACAAATTCAACCTTGTCATAATTATTTAGCTTAATATAAAATATATATATATTAAAAACTACTTGAAAATGGAGGTAAAGATGAAGAACATAATATTTTTTATAGCAGCCTATCTTTGCGGATCATTTCCTACAGGCGTTGTAATTGGAAAAAAGTTTTATAACATCGACATAAGAGAGCACGGCTCTAAAAATATGGGTGGAACAAATGCAGGCAGAGTTTTAGGTAAAAAAGCTGGATTTATAGTATCATTTATTGATGTAATCAAAGTATTCTTACCTGTACTTATAGCTAAGCAGTTCTTATCCTTTCAAGCTGCTGCATTTGTTGGAGTATGTGCTCTGCTTGGACACTGTTACCCGATATTTGCAAACTTCAAAGGTGGTAAAGGTGTTTCTTCCTTCTTTGGAATAATATTTGCACTAGACTTTATACTTGGAATTATATTACTTATAATATGGAAAACACTAAAACATGTAACCAATTATGTATCGGTTGCTTCTATGACATCCTGTTTTATTATTTCTTTTATCTTCTACTACAAATACAGAAATATAAAACTATTTTTGGTTTTAATTCTATTATCCTTCTTCATCGTATATCTACATAGAAGCAATATAAAAAGGCTTTTATCCGGCACAGAAAACAAAGTCAATCCTAACAGATAAAGCTTGATTATTTTAAAAATATGTCTTATAATATTGCTAAAAATTTAATATTTTAAAGTCTATGAAGAGGAGGAGTATCAAAAGCCATCTGTTATAGCGAGTAGAGGACGGTGGAAGCTCTACACAGACCTTTTGAGAAAAGAGCCTTGGAGACTCTGCCAGAAAGCTTAACGCAAGTATGGTAAGACCCGTGTGGGTTATCAAAATGAGTGGGCATTTGCCAATTAGAGTGGTACCGCGGACAACCGCCTCTATCTTTGAGGCGGTTTTTTATTTTATAAAATAAGCTTTAACGGAGGTGCAAATATGAACTATAAATTATTAATTGCTGATAAAATAGCAAAGGCAACTGAACTTAATATTGATGATGTTCAAAAACTAATTGAAATACCACCAAAACCTGAAATGGGTGATTTTGCTTTCCCATGCTTTCAACTAGCAAAGGTATTTAGAAAAGCTCCAAATTTGATCGCTCAAGAGCTTGCAGAAAAAATAGATAAAGAAGGTCTAGATAAGGTTGAAACTGTTGGAGGATACTTAAACTTCTTTGTAAATAAATCATCCTTCTCAAAAAACATAATTGAAAAGATATTAACTGAAAAGGAAAATTACGGTCACTCAAACATAGGAGAAGGCAAAACAATAACAATAGACTTTTCTTCACCAAACATAGCAAAGCCATTCCATGTTGGCCACCTTTGTTCAACTGCTATAGGAAACTCACTTTATAAAATTCTTTCTTCTCAAGGATATAAATGTATTGGAATTAACCATCTTGGTGACTGGGGTACACAATTTGGAAAACTTATAGCTGCATATAAACGCTGGGTTGATGAAGAGGCCCTTGAAAAGGAACCAATCAAGGAGCTACTTAGAATATACGTTAAATTCCATGAAGAAGCTGAAAAGGACCCATCACTTGAAGATATTGCAAGACAACATTTTAAAAACCTTGAAGATGGAAATGAAGAAGAAGTTAGACTTTGGCAAAAGATTAAGGATGTTAGCTTAATGGAATTTAATAGAATATATGATATGTTAAATATAAAATTTGATTCATATGCAGGCGAAAGCTTCTACAACGATAAAATGGATGCAGTTGTAGAAGAACTAAAAGAAAAGAACCTACTTGTAGAAAGTAAAGGTGCTCAAGTAGTAAACCTTGATGAATACAACATGCCTCCATGTATTATATTAAAGGCTGATGGAGCTTCAATATATGCAACTCGCGACCTTGCAGCTGCAATATATAGAAAGAAGACATACGATTTTTACAAAAACATATATGTAGTTGGAATGGACCAATCTCTACACTTCAAACAAGTATTTACTACATTAAAACTTATGGGATATGACTGGGCTGACAATTGTGTTCATGTTGGATTTGGATTAGTTAAATTTGCTGATAAAAAGCTGTCAACAAGAAAGGGAGACGTTATATTCCTAGAAGACCTTCTAAATGAAGGAATAGCTCGTGCAAAGCAAGCAATAGAAGAAAAGAACCCTTCACTTGAAAACAAGGATGAGGTTGCAAAAAAGGTTGGACTTGGTGCAGTTATATTTACTTATTTAAAGAACAATAGAGAAAGAGATATAATATTTAACTTTGATGACATACTAAACTTTGACGGAGAAACAGGACCATACGTTCAATATTCCTATGCAAGAGCAAAAAGTATACTTCGTCGTGCACAAGAAGAAGGTTTCGCAGTTAATCCAGATTATTCAAAATTAACTTCATCCGAAGAATTTGAACTTACAAAAATATTATCATCCTTCAATGAAGCAATACTACTTGCTATAGAAAAATATGAACCATCTATAGTTACAAGATACGTAATTGATGTTGCAAAGGCATTTAATAAGTTCTACAACCTATGTCCAATACTTTCATGTGAAGATTCAGGCCTTAAGGCCGCAAGACTAAAACTTGTTGAAGCTTCAACATATGTAATTAAAAATGCACTAGCACTACTTGGAATTGAAGTTGTAGATAAAATGTAAGGCTAAGCATCAAGCTTAGCCTTTTATTCTTCTAATTGAAATTGTTCTAATCTATATTGCTGTACCTTCTTTTTAAGCTCATCTAATAGATTTTTAAATTCAATTATATCCCCCGATTCAAGCAGCCTATTAAATCTATCCTGGTAATCTGTAGATTCTGATATTTTACCCAATGAATATAAAGTAATTATATTATCTAATATATCAGATATTATACCTGATTTTTCTTCAAACATCTTTTGAGCTTCTATTATTTCTTCTTTAATCTCCGACATCTCTTCATCTAACAGAAAGGCAAGTTCAGCAGCCCTTTTCAACCTCTCTTTAATTTCTGTTGGTATACTCTGTTTGTACTTATAATTTAGCGAATGTTCAACAGTTGCCCAAAAGTTCATAGCAAGTGTTCTTATCTGTATTTCTGCAAGAATTTCAACTTCTCCATCTGCTGTCTGAACAGGATACTTTATTATAACATGATAGCTTCTATATCCACTATCCTTTTTATTTTTAACATAGTCCTTTTCATATACTATCTTTAAGTCCTTTCCATCTCTTTGCCTAATTAACTGTACCACCTTATATATGTCCTCAACAAACTGGCACATTATTCTTATACCTGCGATATCTTCCATTTCCTCTGCTATTTTATTTAGAGGAATATCTAGCTTTTTTGCCTTTTCCAATATGCTTGAAACTTCTTTAACTCTGCCAGTAACAAATTCTATTGGAGAATATTCCTTTTTGCTTCTATACTGCTTCCTCATGCTCTTAAACTTTATCTTTAGTTCTTCAACTGCCTGTTCGTAGGGGATTAAAAATTCCTTCCAGTCATTTACAAGCATGCTCCCCACGCTCCTTTCCATAATAATTTTATCAAAAACTATACAATTTTCAAATCCAATTTTTTAACAGTTTTTAAATTAGTTGTTAATATTTTACCAAAAATAAAAAGGCTGAAAATCAGCCTCAAAAACTATAAAATGTCCTCTATATTATTTTTATCTATCTTAAGAACTGAAGAATAGTTTGACTTTAATATTGAATTTAATATAAAATGACAACATATAAGTATATTAAAACCAAGTAAAAGAAGTGTTAAAATATAAATTAGCATAATATCACCACTTTCGGTTTCTTTAATATAATTATACACTATTTTTTAATATTTTTCAATTTTCAAAATTTTTAGGAGGTTTGTATATGGACGACCTAAAGGGTAAAAAAATATATTTCATTTTTATTACTATCTTAGTAATAATAATTTTACTATCCAATCTAGGTCAAAACTTTAAAACAGATGGCTTTTCAACTACATATGCCCTTGCAAACTACAATGCAATTTTATCAAGACATACTAAATCAAAAAATTACGAAGAATACCTAAAAAGCTCTACTTCTTATATACAAAACTTCTTAAAAGTAAATGGTTTAAAGCAGATTGAAAATGCCTATATACACAACTATTCAATACTCATCCCAAACAAAAAGCACTCATCTACTTTAGAAGTAATATCTAAATATGGTAAGGTGGTAAAAAAATACGAATATATAGATGACTACTTTGAAGATTATAGGGGTATAATCTCCCCTGGTATATATAATTCGGTTCCGCAAATAATAGATACTGAAGATTTAGATAAAGTCAAATACAGATCCTCTATTGCGTTAACAGATATTTATAAAGATAAAAGCTTATATGAAATATTTAATATAGACTTAAAACTTAAAAAAATAGGAATTTCAGCAGTTATATCTCCTTCACCAACTAATGATTTGGTTTCTAACTCAAATTTATTTAATGGAACTTATTATCAAGCAGGTGAAGGTTTAACAAAACTTATCGTTTCACAAAGGGTTTTCGATGAACTTAAATATCTTGCAAGTAAAGGATATGAATTTAAAATAAAATCAGGTGCTGAAATTAAAGAGGGTAACCTATATAATGTCTATGGTATGATTGAAGGTAAAAATAAACTCTATAATCCTATAATATTTGCAGTCTTCTATGATGGTGAATATAAGTTCGATACTAACTCTAATAATATATCTGCAGGCAACTTTTTACCTACAAGCATAATGCTAGAGGTTATACGAGCAATACAATTTCAAAAACTCATTAAACCAGATAGAACGATAGTTTTTGCCTTTTTATCTGGGTATAATCAAAATAAATATGGCTTGAGGATTTTGCAAAACAATTTTGATGACTATGACTTAATTTTGTTTGAAGACATAGGTTCCTCTAATACTTCAATAATAAATTACTCTAAACATCAGAAGGACCTAACATCCACTGCAGAATATTATCTTAAAAAAAATCAAATAAGTATTTTATCAAAAAATATTGACTTAAGCTCTACAAACAAATACACTAATATTGCAGCTTTGTCATATAAAAGCCAAATCAGTACCCAGTATATGTTAAAATGGGGAAAATTTATGCTGGATTTAGTAGGAAATACTTGTTATAACCTAGACTTTTTAACAGGTAACTTTTATAAGCTGCGTCTATTTAAAAATCTTATAAGAGAATACTCAGCAATTCTTTCCTTATGCACGTTATTTTTACTAATTTACACTATATTTAAAAGGCCTAAACCTTTGACTTAAATTATTTTTGGAGTTAAAATATTAATAGAAAATATTTTTCCACAAAAGGATGGTGAACATGGAAAATTTAACTGCTCTTTTTAAAGAAAAAAACTTAAAACTGACCCCACAAAGATACGCTATATATAAATACCTTAAGTCAACCAAATCACATCCTTCTGCTGAAATGATATACGAAGCATTAAAGCCTGATTTTCCTACAATGAGCTTGGCAACTGTTTATAAGACAGTAAATACTTTAATTGAGTTAGGCTTAGTTCAAGAGCTTAATGTAGGAGAAGATAACTTTAGATTCGATGCTAATGTAGAAAATCATCCCCACATCGTATGCACAAAATGTGGTAGGGTTGACGATATAGAAGATGCAGTATTTGAGCATCTTAACAAAGAGGTAGAAAACTATACAAGTTATAAGGTTTCAACCCATAAACTATACTTTTATGGTGTTTGTCCAAAATGTCAAAAGGAGCTTCAATAAAGCTCCTTTTTCTTATTAAAAA
Organism: Thermobrachium celere DSM 8682; assembly: GCF_000430995.1. Classification (GTDB taxonomy): domain Bacteria; phylum Bacillota; class Clostridia; order Clostridiales; family Caloramatoraceae; genus Thermobrachium; species Thermobrachium celere. The sequence goes on along the minus strand of NZ_HF952018.1, from coordinate 665,931 downwards.
AATAAGGAGCTGTTATTACAGCCCCCTACTGCTGATATGTCATCTTCAAAACCTTATCCCATGCTTCATTAGCCTTTACTCTTCCTTCAAACATGTCATATAAAATCTTTGATAGAACATCAAGCATCTTTGAAGGAATATTATCTATAAAAAGTATACTATTTTTATCTGTAGAATTTAGATGATTTAAAAGCTTATCCTGTATCTCATTATCATTGCTGTTGGCACTTTTAAGCGGTGATATATATCCTGCCTCTACAAATTTTTTCTGTGCTTCTTCTGAAAGAAGATATTCTAAAAAGGCTTGAACCTCCTTAGCATTCTTACTCTTTTGAGGAACTGCTATTGTCTGTCCTCCTGCTGCAGCAAACATTGAAATAGGCTCATCAATAAATTTTAATGGTTCTGTAAACACTGAATAGTTGAAATTAGCTGGTTTTATTTCATCAATAAGCTTTTGTGCCCATGCACCAGCTGGAAGAATAGCTGTTTTTCCCTTTATAAAATCATCTACACTTTGCCTATAGTTTATATCCAAGCTTCCCTTTGCAAGTGCATTTTTTATTAATTTTTCATATACATCAAAGGATTTGTCTATTCCCATTAATGTCTGATATCCATTTTTATCAGTATTATACTTAGCTGTAACTTCAATGGATCCGGTTGTTTGTGCATTTATTTGGCTAAAAAGTATTGATAACGTCCAGTTATCTAATGCTCCAACCTCCATTGGAACTATACCCTTTGATTTAAGCTTCTTACAAACATCAAATAGCTCATTTAATGTTTTAGGTTCTTGAAGATTATATTTCTTAAATAGATCAACATTATAGAAAAATTCCATTGTAAGTGGCATATCATTGAAACCATATATCTTATCATTATAAAGCCCATATCCTAATGATGCATCATATATTTTTTTATCTAACTCCTTTTCTGAAAAGAACTGTGTTAAATCAGTTAGCATACCAGCCTTTGCAAATTCAATTATCTGACCACGTTTTAATCCGATCAAATCAACTTCTCCTGATGCAACATCATTTTTTATCTTATTTTCATCAGCATACTCTGTAACAAGCTCAATTTCTACTTTATCATTTTTCTTTTTATATTCTTCTATTATTTTTTTATAAACCTCTACAATCTTTTCTTCACTCTTTTGGCTATAAAAAGTTGCAAATTTAATTTTTGTTTTTTCTTCTTGCTTTTTATTCATAAGTCCACAACCTGAAAACATAAATATTAATAACACAGATATAAAAAATGAAATTAATCTCTTCATCCTTCCGCCTCCTATTTGTAATTGTTGACATATTGATTATACAACTATTTGTATTAGATTTCCACTTTAACAAAAATATTATTATTAGTATTTTACCACAAATATTTTTTAATATTACAACATATATATTAGTGGGAGGTGATTATATGAAACTGAGAATCTACGTAATAAAAAAGAAACATCTGATATGGGCAGCAATTATACTAGCTATCATCATTATCGCAGCAGTTATAATTGCTACAAGAAGAAGCACAAATGAAACTCTAAATCACATAGGATCACAATATACAATTAAAGATGATATAAATAACGACGGAAAAATCGATAGCATAGTTATTAATGTTGATGAAAAGACAAAAGAATATAATCTAAGCGTTGCTATGAGCGACGGAAAGGGTTATATTATTGAAGCTGATAAAACTATAAAAACTTTAGGCTACTATTCACCTGATTGGCCAATGCATGTGACAGTTGATGACATTGACAAAGATAAGGTCAAAGAAATAATAATTCAATCCAAGGATAAAACTGGACCTATTTTGAGCATATTTAGATTCAACAATGATAAGTTTGAAAAGATGGCTTCAGGAAGATATCAAGTTTATGGTCTAATCAAGCATCCTGCATCATCTAATAACTTTGTAGTTCTTGGATCAAGAAATAATAGCAGTATGAATTTTAATCTATTCATAGCAAAGGAAGGAAAACTAACTCCAGTACTTAGCACACTCAATAATCTATCTTTAGGAAAGGACACTATAGCATCCTTTATTGAGTATGTTGAAAAGAAGGAGGTAGAAGCATTTAATCAAATAATAGACAACAAACTAACTTCAACAATTCAAAATGGCAATTTTGAGGATGCTAAGATAACAGATATAAAATATAACAAGGACGGAATGCCAACAGACATAACATATTTAGTTAGAACTAGTGTACAATCCAATTCAGGAAATGAAGCATTAGTATATAAAGTTCAAATGTCACTATCAAAAGTAGAAGATAAATTACCAAAATATACTATTACAGATTTAAATATAATTAAATAAATTTTATAAAGACTGCAAATACTAACAATGGAGGTTATGATTATGAAAAAAGTATTTGCAGTCCTTTTAATTTTAATCAATCTATCTTCTTGTACAATTTCAACTCTTACAAAAAACAAAATTGAAGACAACAACATAATCTACTCATGTGTCGGGGACTTTGATGGCGATTCTAGAATTGACAGCATTCAACTTATAAGAGAAGGTGATGTAGTAAAAATCATTTTTAAAAGCAAAAGAACAATTAAAACTCAGGATATCAAATTAAATCTCAGTAATTTCTACTGCAATGTTGAAGACATCAATGACGATGGTTGTGATGACTTTATCATAAACACCATGGATGAAGGAACAGAAAACATTTTTGTATTTACATTTAAAGATTCAATAACACAAGTCCTGTCACCCTCAATAATTAACGAGCAGATTAATTTTATAAAAAATGGAAACAGCTACACAATTAGCTGTGGAAACTACAAAAGCTCTATTAAATCAAAGGAACCATTAGATTTAAAGCTATTGTATTCTACAACAGAATACACAGATTACGGTAAAGCTATAATAACCGAAGGAGTTTTAGTAAATAACAAAAACCAACCCAAATATACAGTTTCAACTACCTATAAGTTAAATAGCCTAGGCAAACTTAACTTTTTAGATATTAAGATTGAACCATACATAGTAAAAGATAACTAATTGTATATAAGCCCTATGAATGAATTCCCTAAAAAATTCATCCATAGGGCTTACTTAACTCTTATATATTATCAAACAGATTTTCCAATACCAAAACAGCTGCTCCCTTTATAATTGCATCTCCCTTTGACTCTGCTCTTTTAATTTCACATACTTTATATAAATCAGTCAGTGCATATTTTTTAGCGCTTTCTACTGCACCATTGAAATAATAATCGTTTATATCTATCAAATCTCCACCTAAAACAATAAGACGAGGATTAAAAATATTAATTAAATTTGCAATCGCAAGGCCTAAATATTCAGAAGCCTTATTTATAGCTGTAATTGCTCTTTCATCTCCATTTAAAGATAATTCATGCACTGCCATACAATCTGCATCTATACCAAGTTCTGCTGCATATCTTTCTACAGCCTTTTCAGAGCTAAATGTTTCAATGCACCCTCTATTTCCACAACTACAAAGTGGACCATCAAAGGCTATCTTTGTATGTCCAAACTCTCCAAACCCGTCGGTATAACCCCTAATCTGCTGCTTATTGTTTGTAAGTGCAACACCCACACCATATCCTATTTTTACACTTATAAATTGATCCACATATTTGCCTGCACCATACCAACTTTCGCTTAATGCCATAGCTCTAACATCTCTATCTAGGAAGGCTGGAACATCAAACATTCTTTCCAAATCAGTTCTTATATCTTTATCCTTCCATCCATAGTTTGGAGAAAAAACTATTTTACCCTTTTCAGTATCAACAATACCATGGGCAGCAATACCAATACCAAGTAGCTTACCCTTTACCTTTTCATTTTGGGTAATCAATCTTTCAACACTTTCCTTTATAATTTTTATTGCCTCTTCATAGGTTGTTTCTGGTCTTGTCTTTACAGTTATTTTATCTAATATTTTGGATTCCATATTTAAAATAGCTGTTCTTATTCCTGTTGATCCAATATGTATAGATACAATATAATAAGACTCTGCATTTATTTTAAGGAGAATTGGCTTTCTCCCTCCGGTAGACTGTCCTAAATCACTTTCTACTATAATATTCTTATTTATAAGTTCTGCTGTTATGTTAGTAACTGTAGCTGGAGTTAAGTTAAGCGTCTTTGCTATCTCTGCCCTTGATATAGGACCTTTAAGCCTTATAATATCTATAATAAGTCCTGTATTTATCTTCTTCATCAATTGAAAACTTCCTGGAACTATGTTATCCATAATACATCCCCCCATATACATTATAAAGGAAATTTTTGCAATTTTCAATGTTAATTTATTTAATAAATCATAGCAGATTGCATAAAATAAGGTCGAAAAGAGAAACACTTTTCGACCTTATTTATACCTATCTACTTCTTAATCTTTCATTGATTTTATCTACAGTTTTCTTATCTACAATTCCATTAGCATTTAACTTATTTGCTTTTTGAAATGCTCTCACAGCATTTAAAGTTGTACTACTAAATTTAGTAGTTGTTGAATATTTAAAATATCCTAAAATCTTCAACGCCTGCTGAAGTTGCCTTACATCTTCCCCTACTGATCCCGATCTTAATACTCTTTTATATACAAGCTGCATTGTAGGCTTTGATGTATTAGCTGTATTTATTGTATTTGTTGTATTACTCTTATTTACTGTACTTACCCCCAAAGCACTGTTTAACTTAACAATAGTACCTTTTCCAACTATTCCATCAGCAGTTAATTTATTTGCCTTTTGAAAGGCCTTTACTGCAGCTTCTGTATTTGCATCAAATTCCAATGTCGTTGATTTTGCCTTATAATATCCAAGTCTTTGTAATGCAAGTTGTAGCTGCACTACATCTGTTCCCTTTACACCCTTCTTTAGGGTTCTTGTATAAACTAACTGTATTTTATTCTCTTGAGGAGCTGAATTACCTCTTGACATCTCCTCCTGTTTTTCAACAAGCAGTTTTACCTCTTTTTTATCATCATATTCTTTATCACTTAACTTATCTTTTACATATGCTATAACCCTATACTCTCCTGCTGCTTGAGGGTTATATGTTAAAACTCCTGTAGTATTTGTTTGAGTTGATATTAACCTTTCTCCAGAATATACTTCAAATTTATAAATTACCCCTTCATAGCTTCCATTTTGAACTTCAACATTTATACTAACCGGATTTTTTTCATTAACTTTTTGGCCAGAAAGATTTAAACTTTTTATTGTAGGATCTTTACATACAACATAATTACCTGTTATCTTATCATCATAATCATTACTTGAATCAACTGACTTAATATAAAAAGTAACATCATATATACCTTCTTTATTTGGTATATAATTTACCTTTGTTGCTTGTCCATATTCTGTTGAATATACATTTTCTCCATTTCTTTTTATCTCTACTCTGTATAAATATTTACTTGTATCATCTAACCCCTCAAGTTCTAGATCAACTGCTTGTCCTACCAATAACAATCTTTTTGAAATCTTTAAATTTAAAGACTTGATAAAACCAAATGCCCTTCTTTTACTCTTTTCATATTCTTCATAATATCTATACACAGCATCTGCTATTTTGTAGGCTATTTTTTCTTGTATATCAGGATTAGATAATTTCTTTATTTCTTCAGCATTTGTCATATATCCTGCTTCTATTAAAACAGAAGGCATTGTAGTATATTTAACTACATAAAAATTAGAATTTTTAGCACCTTTGTTAGCAAATCCTACTGAAGAAATACCGCTTACTATTAGTTTCGCTAAATCTATACTTTCAAGCGCCTGAAAAGCTACATTGCTATCTACAATTTTAACTTTACTCTTTTCAACTTTTTGCTCTTTGTTATCAACTAAAATGTAAACATAATCTACATCATCAATTTTCTCTTCTCTTAAATATTCATATCTATTGCCTTCTAATTCAACATATCTATAAACAATTTTAACTTTACTTTTTTCTATTATTGCTTCATTATTACCCTCTAAATAATAAACATAATCTACATCATTTATTTTAATCTCTCTTAAATACTGGTATGCTATTCCATTTAACAATACAAACTTTTTATTATTTACTCTATTAGTACTATAATAAACTTCAGTACCATTTACTTTAGCACTCGCTGATGCATTGTTATGGACACTTATAAACATGTCTGCAGAATTACTATTTGCTATATTAGCTCTATCTTTAAGTTCAACAAAAACATCATTATTTGGTTTTCTTGTAAATATTATTTCTGCTCCAAAATTCTTTAGAATATTGGAAAGTTTTTCTATAATAGCAATATTTAAATCTTTTTCCTTTATATTATAATAATACGCTCCTGACTGCTTACCACCATGACCAGCATCAAGCACTATTTTTCTACCATCTAACATACCTGCAAAAGCTATATTTGAAGACATCATAAATGCAACTATCAAACTGGCAACCTTTTTGAAAAGCTTCAAGAAATCCACCCCCAAGTTTAATGTAATTAAATTATATATTAAATCAGCATATTTATCAATAATTTAACAGCTATTTTACCTAAATTTATGTATTTTTTGACATTTGTAAGTATAAAAAAATGGGCCGTTTCTCGGCCCTAAGGGGGATGGGGGGTTCTGTTTATGGAAACTACTGTTTCCATCTCAAGGTGGTTTCCTTGAGCTTTCATTAATAATTTTAACCATCCCACATATTTTTATACATCTACACAAAAAATTTTTTAATTTTTTTGTTTCTAGTATGATTTTTTGAAGTTAATTAAGGACAAAACTATATCTCATACTTAACAATATAATTTACACTAGATGAAGTATTTTAAAAATTTATATGGTTTATCTTGGAAAATGTCACATTTCACTTGGGTGGCACTCCTTAATGAGATACTTTAAAACTTCTGCTGTGTCAGATATCGGTTTGCCTGAAAGCATATCCACCCCAGCATCCTTTAATAGTTCTAGTGAATATTTGCTACCTCCTGATTTTAGGAAGTTTAGATACCTATCTACATTCTTTTTATTATCTAAAATTGACTTTGCAATGCTAATTCCTCCACTTAATCCTGTTGCATATTTATATACATAGTATCCATCGTAAAAATGAGGTATTCTTGCCCATTCTATGTTTATCTCCTCATCAATTACGCATTCTCTTCCATAGTATTTTTTGTATAGATTCATCCAAATCTCTGATAGTTTTTCACCATTAAGTGGTTCTCCCTTTTCAACCATTGTATGGGTTATAAGTTCAAACTCTGCAAAGAGAACCTGTCTATAGTATGTTGTTCTTATAAGCTCCATAAATTCACTTATAATATATCTTCTAGCCTCTCCCTTTAGCTTATCCATTAGGTAGAAATACATAAGAACTTCATTTGTTGTTGAAGCAACTTCTGCACAGAAGATTGTATAATTTGAATAAACATAAGGTTGTGTTTTTCTTGAAAAATATGAATGTATTGAATGTCCTAGTTCATGGGCTAAAGTTAATACATCATCAAGCCTGTTGTTGTAATTTAAAAGTATATATGGTTTTGTATCATAAGCACCCCAAGAATATGCACCTGAATACTTACCCTTATTGCTATAAACATCTATCCACTTATTATTAAAGGCCTCATCTAGAACCCTTAGATATTCGTCACCTAGTATATTTAATCCTTCCTTTACCATTTCCTTTGCTTCATCATATTTTACTTCCATATCAACACTTTCAACTATAGGAACATATAAATCATAAAGATGTAACTCATCTAGTTTTAATTCCTTTTTCTTTAATTTCATAAGTTCATCAAAGTGAATTATATTTTCTGATACAATATCAATCAATTTATGATATAGATTAACATCTATATTGTCAGAAAATAGTGCTGCCTCAAGGGATGATCTGAATCCTCTAACTGAAGAATAAAAAACATCAGATTTAATCTTTGATGATAAAAGTGCTCCGTATGTATTTTTATACTTCATAAAACCTCTATGAAGGCTTAAAAAGGCATTTTTTCTAAGCTCCCTATCCTTTGAAACTATAAATTGAGAAAAATTGTTTATAGTAAGATCAAATTCTTTACCTAAAGAGTCCTTTATCTTATCAAACTTTAAATCAGCAAAGCTAAGCATCTTAAACACATTTTCGTATCCCAAAGACATTTCTGCTGTCTTTGATAAAAGCTCCTCTTCTTTATCAGATAAAACGTATTTTTTCTGTCTTATTAAATCATCAAGTTCATGTGAATATAATTTTAATTCTTCAACTTCTTTAAAATATCTATCAATAGTCCCTTCTTCAAGCGACAATATCTCTGGATATATAAAGGCTGTAGCACTACCAAACTCAACTGATATTCTCTCTCCAATATCAGCAAGTTCCTGTCCTTTGGTGTTGTTGTTATCTTCATCCCTCTTCATGAAACAAAATACAGTTATCTTATCGCAAAGCCTTCCTGCTTCATCTCTAATTTTAAGACATTCATATAAATATTTTGCTCCATCCCTAAACTTACCTTTAAAATTCTTAATCTCTTCAATCATGCCTCTTAATTTTTCAATATCCTGCTTTAAATTTACTTCATCAGGGTATATAGTATCTATATCCCATTTAAACTCCTGTGGAACTTCCTTCCTATCAACTAAACTATAATCCATAAAAAAACACCTCCTTTAATAAATTATTACACAATCTTATAAATCTTTCCATATTAAGATAATTAATTTGACTATTTATGCTTATTTTTTGTAATATTAAAATATATACTCAAAAATTTAGGAGGATGCTATGTTTGGAGAATTTTTAGAACTTATACTTAAGTCAAAAATAATAACATCTTCACATATATATAGAAGTCTAATAGATATGTTAAATCACCAAGATTTTAAAAACAAACTAAGTGAGGCAGCAGTTCAAAGAGATTATAGCTGTTTAAGGTGTTATAAATGCCTTGAAGAAATAATAAAAAGCTTCTATAAAAGAGATGATGATTTCTTATTTGCTGTATATCAATATGCCCTTTCTAAATCCTTTAGCGAAGCTGTAACTTTACCTCTTTACGAAGAGGACTTTGCAATATTTGAAACCTATCTTATACTACTTAAAGTTTTTTCAAAATTCCAAAAACTCTCAAATGACGGTAGCTTTCAAAGCAGATATCCTTTATTCTTCCTAACTCCTGAAGAAGAAAGCACCCTTGAGGACCCTAGTGAATATAGAACCTTTATTAAAGCCTTTAATGAAGACTATATATATGAAATGATGAAACTTAATCAAGAAATAATAGGATATAACACTCTAGATCATGTATGTGGCGTTCACTATTTGTCCTTATATATAGCAAGACAAGTTAAGAGCAAAAATATTCCAATAGATTTAGGAAGAATTTCTGGTGCTGCTGCAGGACATGACATAGGAAAATTTGGATGTAAGGGAATTGAACTTAAAAGAGTACCATATCTTCACTATTACTACACAGATGTTTGGTTTAAAAAACATAACATAAATTACATAAGAAATATAGCCATAAACCATTCTACATGGGATCTTGAGCTTGAAAATCTATCTATTGAATCATTAATACTTATCTACAGTGACTTTAGAGTAAAAAACAAAAAAATAAATGGTAAAGATGAAATGTATATATATAATCTAGATGAATCCTTTGATGTAATTCTAAATAAGCTTGACAATGTTGATGAAAAGAAAATATTAAGATACAAGAAAGTTTATTCAAAATTAAAGGACTTTGAAAACTATCTGGTAGACTTAGGTATTAACGTTGATTTAGAAAGAACAGTAACAGAACCTTCAAAAGAAAAATGTTACGCCCTTATGTTTGGAGATGAGGTTATTGAAAATATAAAATATCAATCAATCAGTCACAATATAAGGTTAATGCATAAACTTAGAAGTGAATTTTCACTTAATGAAATACTTGAAAATGCAAGGAATGTTCAAGACTCTCAATCTCTGCGTGCATACCTTGATATAATTGAAGAATATTCAACATACCTTACTCAAAAGCAAAAGATAATAACACTATCCTTCCTTTATGAACAACTTGTACATAATGAAGAGGATATAAGAAGACAAGCTGCTGAAATACTTGGACTATTAATTGCATCCTTTGATGAAGACTATAGAAAGGAACTTCCTGAAAACGCAAAGATAGAAGAGCCTGAAATAAGTTCAATAGCACTATTTAAGAAGTACATATCCATTATGCTTTCACCAGATCATAAATTAATAGATACACTTAAGGAATGGATTGGATATAGCCTTGCTATTTTTATTAAATCTATTTTTAATAAACTAAACGAAAATGAACAACTAAAGTATAAGGATGTACTGGTTGAATTCTACAATAAACAAAATCTATCAAAGGAAATGGAAATATACCTTTTAGATGCTGCAAAATACATTCCACTTGATGAAGGAGACGATGTATTTTTCGAATTTATATTAAAAAGACTATCCTCAGATAGACACAACATTAGAATTATGGCACTTGATACTCTCTATTTTCAACTTAAAAAGAAGACTCCTTCAAATAATGTAGTAGATAAAATAAAAGATATATTCTCTAAAGAAATAAAATATAATTCAACTGCACCTGAAAACTATCTTAAACTTTGTATAGCCGAAAAAATCAACCTAGACAAAATGGTAATAAACGACTATCTAAGATATTACCTTAATAACCTAGATAACATTACAGATATATTCCTTAGCAACCTTAAAACAGCAACAAGTTGGATAACTAAAAAGATACAAATAGACATACTTCTTGACTATGCATTAAAAAACATAAAGGAGAGAGGGCTTCAAACAGCTCTACACTTCTGTAATCTTTTAAAGGTTAGTGCAGTAGAGGCTGTTAGAAATAAAGCTGGCGAATCAATTCTAAACATAATAAAGTATCTTCCAATGGATCAAAGAAATGAAATAGCAGTCGAACTTGTTCGCGCCCTTGAAATGGAAGGATATAGGTTTACAAAATATATTCCAAACTACCTTGGAAGAATAATACTATATCTACCTACCGTTGAACTTAATGAATTTTTAGATGACTCATATGAAAAAATTAAAACATCAAACCCAAGAATATCATCATTAATACTTAAAACTTCCTCTGTTGCCCTTTCAAACATTAACATTTACAAAACAGGGGTTCAAAAGGAAGAAGAATATAAAAAGATAATAAACAAGCTTATTTCAATAATTTTAAGTGGACTTATAAACTACAACAACCAGATAAGGCAGTTTGCATTAAACTGCTTAGGCAGATTTGTATTTGGATCAAAGGAACTTTCTCTAGAGGATAAAACAGAAATATTTAATTTGATAGCAAAAAAGTTTTTAACAATAGTTGGACAATTTGAAGAGGACGAACTATTATTTCTTGTAAATTCGGCTGCCCTAAACCATATTTATAGATTTATAGCAGAACAAAACACTATTTCAAAAATAAAACTTGATATACCAAATAAAATTGCATTCATGCCTGGAACCTTTGACCCATTCTCTTTAGGCCATAAGGAAATTGCAAGAGCGATAAGGGATTTAGGATTTGAAGTATATCTTGCAATAGATGAATTTTCTTGGTCTAAGAAGGCTTTGCCAAATTATATAAGAAGAACCATTGCTAGCCTTTCTGTAGCTGATGAAAGAAACGTATATATATTCCCAGAAACACAACCTATAAACATTTCAAACCCTAAGGATATTAGAAAACTTAAGGACATCTTCTCAAAATATGAAGTTTATATAGTTGTTGGAAGCGACGTTATAATTAATGCATCTGCCTATAAAAAGGAAAAAACAGCTGACTCTATTCATACCTTAAATCACATAATATTTGAAAGAAGAAGTATAAATGAATATAGCCAAGAAAAATTTGAAGAGGCTTTAAATAATATAGAAGGAAAAATAATTAAATTAAACCTTCCTCCACAGTATGAAGATATAAGTTCAACCCAAATAAGAGAAAGTATAGATGAAAATAGAGATATATCCAATTTAGTGGATCCACTTGTTCAAAAATATATATATGAAAATGGATTTTACAGAAGAGAACCTCAATATAAATCTGTACTTACAACCTCTCCTATTGACTTTGAAGTTATTGAGGAATACAAAGAAGCTGTTGTTGAAAAACTATCAAAATTACTTAAACTCAATTTCTATGTAGTTAAAGAAAAAATAATGAAGCTGTTTTCAAAGCCATCAGCAAGAATACTTATAGCAATTGATAAGACAAACGATAATATTATAGGATTTAGTACATTCCATTGGTTACGTTCAAACTCCTTTTATATTGAACTAAACGATACTATGATTTCAAACTTTCTAAGAGAAAATGCTGTAGGTAGAATTATATGCATTGATGGAATTTATGTAGATAAAAATTCTACAATTGATGCACTTCCTCAACTTATTTTAACCGAAACCCTATCCTTCTGCATAAAGAAGGACTACGACTATGCTATATACAAAAACACTATAGACATAAGAGAAAACTTCAATATAGAAAAGCTATTGCTCTCAAATGGATTTATTCAAGTTAAATCTGAAGATATACTTACAAAATGCTATGCAGTTAATATGAACTACCCAATTACACTACTTCTTGATATTGAAACAATAATAAAGGAGCCCTACAGAAATACAAAGAGTGTTAAACTTGCAATTAATAAAACACGCGAAAACCTAAAGGACGCACTTACAAAGCTGTATCCTGGGCATCTAGTTTTGATCTTTGAAAGGGACGTAATATATAAAAAGCTTGTTCAAAAGATTTGCAATGAAAATGGAGTTCCAACCACACAGCTTACACCTAGAACATTGGGGCCATTGATGTGTGTACCCTATGGAAATATATTGAAAAGAAATATAATTCCAAATACTGTTACAAAGGCTCTACATACCGAAAAGCTTTTTAACCCTAACCTTAAAACATTTAAAATTGGTCCATATCCAAACTATTTAAGCCTTGAACTTCAAGTTAAAACTATAGCCTGCTTTGATAGGCCAATAATATTAGTAGACGACATACTTCATAAGGGATATAGAATAAAGGCAATTGATCCTATACTAAAAAATGAAAAGGTAAACGTTCATAAAATTATAGTGGGAATATTATCTGGCCAAGGTAAAGAAATAATGGACATACAAAATAGAGAGGTGGACAGTGCATACTTTATCCCAAAGCTTAGAGCATGGTTTTATGAAGATGCCCTCTACCCCTTTATTGGCGGGGATACACTCTTTAGAGGAAAAAATCCTCAAAGAAATTTAATACCTTCAGTTAATTTAATTCTTCCCTACGCCGTTCCAACCTTCTTAAAAGGTGCTTCAACAAAGGATATATATAACCTATCAAAGGTATGTATACAAAATGCTAAACTGCTTCTTGAAGCAATAGAATCTGAGTATGAAACAATAAATGAAAGAAGCTTAACGCTACAAAACATTGGAGATGCATTAGTTTATCCTAGATATCCAGACCATGGAAAGTTTATGTACTATGACCTAACACTTTCCCCTTCTGTATATCTTAAAAATGACCTTGAGCAACTTGAAAAACTAGAACCAATACTAAAGTAGGAGGAATATAATGAATATATATAAATATAACGGGGACATTTTCATATCTAATCATAGCTTTAACTTTGAGACTGCATCAAAAGAAGAATTATATAATGCTGAACACGTTTATCTCCTTAAAAAAGGCGATAAACATAAAACAAAATTTAAACAGATAATAAACTCAATTACACAAATAAATGATGATGAAGACATAAATTACATTTTATACAAAGAAGACTCAAGTTTTTTAGGAAAATTAATTAATGAAGAAAAACTATCTTCAATAAACACTACATTTTCAGATTGGCAATATATGTACAAACAAAGTCCTATAAAAAACAAATACAAAGTTAATATTGCTGGACTTGGCGATGTTGGTGGAACTCTTGCAATTGGACTTAAACTTTTAGGATATGACATTATATCTGAAATTGGAATTTTTGATCTTGATGAAAATAAAGTAAAAAGATGGGAATACGAATTAAACCAAATAAACTACCCTAATAATATTGAATTACCTAAAGTAAAACCAATAGGATACGAAGAAGTATTTGACTGTGACGTATTTATATTCTGCATAACAAGACAAGTTCCAGACATATCAATAAAAGATATTGATGTAAGGATTGTTCAATATAAAGGAAATGCTGAAATAATAGAAAGGTATGTTGAAGCTGCAAAAAAAGTGAACTATAATGGATATTTCTTTATTGTATCTGACCCTGTTGACCACCTATGTAAAAAAGCTCTCGTTGAACTTAATAAAGAATATACTTTTCCAGCTGACAATATAAAAGGTTTTGGACTTGGTGTTATGTATGCAAGGGCTAAATACTTTGCAGAAAAATTAGGTATTGAATATTTTGGTGATGAAGGAAGGGCCTTTGGACCCCACGGCAGTGAGCTTGTTATAGCAGATAGCATAAAAAAATATAACCATGAACTCTCTTTAAATTTAACTGAACAAACTAAGAATGCAAATATTGAAGTTAGGAAAACTGGATTTAAACCATATATAGCTCCTGCCCTTTCATCTGGAGCCCTTTCAATACATGCATGCCTTAAGGGTGAATGGCATTATAGTACCGTTTCTTTAGGTGGAACCTTCTTAGGAATAAAAAATAGAATAACTAAGAACGGAGTGCAAATTGAAAGCTATAGAGATTTAGATAGCAAGCTATTTGAAAGAATTAAAAATAGCTATGAAAGGCTGGTAGAATTTAATGTGTGATACAATACTTATCTCCTCATTGAATAAATCTGAAATATTAAACAACATGATAAAATCCTTTATGAAGGATAATGCCTTTGAGGAATACAACCCTCAAAGGCATAAAAATCTTCAGAACAAAAAAATAGTATTTGCTGTTGAACTAAATAACATTGGGGTTTGTCCATATATACTTGAAGTACTAAATAAAATCTATTTACAAGGAAAAGATGCATTAATGGGATCTATTGCATGCATATTGATTAGAAGCTCTTCTCAACTATACACAAAGAGCTTTTCTCAACAAATTATATTTATATGCAACAGTTTAGGATGTACCTTTTTAGGCCACCCTGTTGTTGAAGCAATTGAAGGATTTTTAAACTTCAAAACATGGCAGAAAACCCTTGATATGCCCCTTGAAGAAATATGTTATACATTATGTGGTAGACTATCTGATAGATTTTTCAACTTTAAAATGATAAAAAAAGATAAACCAAAAGTTTCTGTACTGCATGCCAGCCATAGAGATACATCAAACACCCTAACATTGTGGTATATGATTAAAAAACACCTAAGTAAACTATCTATATCAGAACACCACGTAGAAAATGGTACAATACAGGATTGCATTGGATGTCCATTTAAAACTTGCATATACTTTTCAAAACAAAAAAGTTGTTTTTATGGAGGATTAATTGTTAAAGAAATATTTCCTGCCATTGAAGATGCTGATGCTGTTGTATTTATTTGTCCAAACTATAATGATGCAATTTCTGCAAATTTAAGTGCATTAATAAATAGAATAACTGCCCTATATAGAAGAAATCCATTTTACGATAAAATGCTCTTTTCTGTTATTGTGTCTGGAAATTCTGGAAGTGATTCTGTTGCAAAACAGCTTATCGGTGCACTAAATGTAAACAAAGGTTTTATACTGCCTCCCTATTTTGCTATAATGGAAATAGCAAATGATATGGGTGAAATTAAAAAAGTTGAAAACATTGAAGATAAAGCACAGAAATTTGCACAAAATATACTTAGTAACATATTAAAGGAGGCAACAGAATGAAGAAAATACTTCCAGTAATATTAGTATTACTGCTGATCTTTTCATCATGTATTCATAGACAGTCAATTAACAACAACCTACCCAATAATACAACATCAAATGAAAATATAAATAATCAGAACCAGACAGATAATAAACCAAAGGATAATGAAAACACGCCTAAAGAAGATAATCAAAGCACAGATGAAACCAAAGAAACAGTAACAGATAATGAAGAACCATCAAACGAACAAACCAAAGATGACATAAATGTAAATGCACCAAACTTAAGTAACAAGGAAATTGACTTCGGCCCTCCACCTATAAAGGATCATAAACCACAATACATGCCAAAGGAGATAGTTGAACTATTTAAAAAATATGATGCCTATTATTTAGGAGACACATCTAAAAAGGAAATATATTTAACATTTGATGAGGGATATGAAAATGGATATACTAGTAAGATACTTGATATTCTAAAGGAGAAAAACGTAAAAGCAGCATTCTTTGTAACAAGGCCGTATATACTACAAAACAAGGAGTTAATAAAAAGAATGGTAGAAGAAGGGCATATAGTAGCAAATCACAGCTCAACACATCCATCTATGCCACAGAAAGCTTTGGACTTTGAGAAATTCAAAAAAGAATTTGAAGATACTGAGATTGCCTTTAAAGAAGTAACAGGACAGGATATGCCAAAATTTTTCAGACCACCAATGGGAAAATACAGTGAACTATCACTATACTATACACAAAAGCTAGGATATAAGACAATCTTTTGGAGCTTTGCACATAAGGATTGGCTTGTTAATGAGCAACCTCCAGTTGAAACAACAATACAAAGAGTTCTAGATAGATGCCATAATGGTGAAATAATGCTGCTACATGCAGTATCAAAGAGCAATACAGAAGCTCTCCCAACAATAATTGATAAACTTCAAGAGATGGGCTACGAATTCAAACCCCTAACTGCCCTCCCATAGTGCCACCCAAGTGAAATGTGACATTTTCCATTTTTGTTCCAATTAAATTAATAATTTTCTACCATCAACTTATTTTTGTTTAAAGTCTTGATAACCCCAACACAAAAAATAAGTTTAATCCAAGCTATCAAACAAATATTTGTATAATTCAAATCCCTCAAAAAGTGTCAATCATCCGATTGACACTTTTTATATATTCCATAAACCTAAAGGTCACATTTAATTTTCCTCTAATATTTGTTGTTTTACTTTTTCATATATTTTATATAGAGAGAATAATACTACATACACAAAACTTTAATAAACAAGACATTTACCTTAAAATATATCAAAGTTATTAATTTCAGCTTTACCAAAATTCGTACTCAGTCTGTTAATTTTTTTAGACAGTATTTAATTTTTATTGGAATAAACATAAAAGGTGCCATGAAGAGTTTTATTAAATGCATAAGCTGTGTATTATTTAAATCACATGCTTATACAAAACAACCATTCATGGCACTCAAAATCCCTATATTAAATTAAATTATAATATCTTTTTAAGCTCTTTATAGCTATATTCCTTAATAAATCTATTATTTGAATCATCCCTAATTAATAGCCTAACCTTATCGTCTGAAACCTTTAATACTCTTCCCTTTAATTTTGTTCCAACTACATTTACAGGAGTATCTAATTTAAGCTCCTTCAACTGTTGACTTGCACAAAACTCACAAACTCCTCCATCCTTAACTATTCTTTTGCAGCTTGTACAATAAAACATCCTAATCCCCCCAACACCATTTTTATTTCTTTTGGACTACAATACAATATATTACCTCTCTAAAAAAAATATTCCACCAAAGTGCCACCCAGGTGAAATGTGAAATTTCCCATATATATCTTTAAAAAGTAAAATTAACTGCACCCTGTCAAGTAGACAGTTGAAAAATGTAAATCTTCTTCAAAGTGTCAATCGTTTGATTGACACTTTTTATGTATTTATATTGGATAGGTATTTTCTATATTCTAACGGAGACATGCAGTTTAATCTTCTTTGGTATCTTTTGTTATTGTAATATTCGATATAATCTTTAATAGCTATTTTTAATTCCTCAAATGTTTCAAATTTACGTAAGTAATACATTTCAGCCTTAAGTATACCCCAAAAACCTTCCATTGGAGCATTATCTAAACAGCAACCAACTCGCGACATGCTTTGTTTCATTCCAACCTTATCTAGCTTTTCTCTGAATGCTTTGCTCGTATATTGAAAACCTCTGTCACTATGAACTAGAGGTTTTGCACCTGGATTTAATTTGATTGCAACATCAAAAGTTTCAAAAACAAGTGCATTGTTATTTGAGTGTCCAATAACATATGAAACTATACTTCTGTCTCCTAAATCTAATATTGCACTAAGATAAGCCTTTTTACCATTACCATATCTAAGCTCAGTAACATCTGTTAGCCATTTCTCACACGTATTCTGTGCTCTAAAGTTTCTGTTTAGTATGTTTTCAGCAGTAATGTCAGGAGTAGATTTAATATAACGATATCTTTTTCTGCGACATACTGACTGTAAACCCATTAATTTCATCAATCTGTAAATGCGTTTATGATTTACTTTTAAATTATGTTCTCTTCTAATTTTAATAGTTATTTGGCGGTAGCCAAGTATTCCATCACGTTCTTCATAAGCTTCTTTTATTAATTCAATTAAATTTTCATTTTCAATTTCTCTTTTACTCTTTCTCGTTTTTAACCATTTATAATAGCTACTACGATGTATTCCTGCAATTTCACAAAGCTCACTTATGGAAGCTTTACCTTCCTCATTAAACATTTTTATTACAATATAAATGTTTTCATAGCTAACGCTATGATTTACCATCCCCTTTCTAATTCTCGCAATTTTTTTAAGAATTCATTCTCCAATTGTAATCTGCGATTTTGAGCTTCTAATAGCTTCTTTTCTGCTTTTAATTTTTCTATTTCAGACATTTCATTAATTGACTTTCTCTTACCTCTTTTATCTTGTAAGGCTTCAACTCCACCTTTTTCATACTTTTCAAGCCATCTACGAACTTGTTGATATGATACATTGTTATTTTTTAGCTGTTTCTTTATAATTATGGTTATGCTCAACACAATATCTAACTATATCTTACTTTTTGCTACAAAAGAAATAGTTAGTTTTTTTGGTCATAATAGTTTTTCCCCCTGTCCTTTTTTTAGAGTAGCTTAATCCCCTTATGACCATTATACTTCTTAATCCAACTCTGTAAAACACCATAAGAAGAAATATTATATTTTGAACATATCTCAAATTGAGANTTCATTCTCCAATTGTAATCTGCGATTTTGAGCTTCTAATAGCTTCTTTTCTGCTTTTAATTTTTCTATTTCAGACATTTCATTAATTGACTTTCTCTTACCTCTTTTATCTTGTAAGGCTTCAACTCCACCTTTTTCATACTTTTCAAGCCATCTACGAACTTGTTGATATGATACATTGTATTTTTTAGCTGTTTCTTTATAATTATGGTTATGCTCAACACAATATCTAACTATATCTACTTTTTGCTCAAAAGAAATAGTAGTTTTTTTGGTCATAATAGTTTTTCCCCCTGTCCTTTTTTTAGAGAGCTTAATCCCCTTATGACCATTATACTTCTTAATCCAACTCTGTAAAACACCATAAGAAGAAATATTATATTTTGAACATATCTCAAATTGAGATAGAGTGCTATTGAAATAATCTTCAACAGCCTTTATTTTTAATTCTGCTGAATATTTTTTATTAGAATCTTTAATTATTAACCCTTTTGCTCCTTCTACTTTATATTTCCTTACCCAATTTAAAAATACTTTCTTATTTACACCAATCTCACGACATATTTGTTTTGCTGTCTTAATATTATTTAAATATTCTTCAACACTTTTAAGTTTTATATCAAAATCGTATACGCCTTTCTTTCTCATAAAAATATACTCCTCTCTATGGTAAACAGGTTTTACATTTTTAATCTGTCTACCATAAAGGGAGCATATCAAAAAAAGTATCTACCTTTAAAAGCCTACACACTTCTAGTAGGTAGATACTTTTAAAAAAACATTTTCCATTTCTAGGATAATGTCACATTTCACTTGGGTGGCACTTATATTTTTCTGTAAACTTTTTTAAGCACCTCTTCCTTCTTATACCCTGCCTCAATTAAAAGCCTCTTACAATTCATATCAACATCACTTACCAAATCCACATCATTTATGCCACCAAGGTTTATTCTCACATTTAAAACGGCTGCTTCAATTGCCGCAAGTATTTGTATTGCTGCAACCCCTGCATCAGTTATGGCATTTTGATTTCCATATTCCGCTATAAAATCCACAATATCAAACATATTATACGCACTTTCTGCAACTGAATATGGAACCTTATAAGCTTCAATTAAAGCGTTTTGTATAGCCTTATTCCTCTCAGCCTTTTGCTCATCTGTATCCTTTGGCATCTTATAGGCCTGCATAACAAGATTAAACGCCTCAATATCCTTATCAATATATTCTAAAAACTCTCTTCTTAGCTCTTCACACTTTCCTAAATACTGATTAAACTTTTCCTTTATGTCATCACTATATTCCATAAACTTCTTTTTATTTACTGTTAAATTAATTACCATTGATGACAAACTTGCAGCAAGCGCACCAGATAGTGCTGCTACTGCACCCCCACCTGGAGCAGGAGAACTGGAAGCAAGGTCGGTTAAAAAATTTTCTATTGTATTTTGATAAGTCTTCATAACAATCCCCCTTAGTAAATTAGTCTACCATCTCTAACTACTATTTTACCATTTTTTATTACCATATCAACATGATTTATTCCAAAATGGTAAATGATGTAGTTCTCATTTAGGGCATTCATAACAACCAAATCTGCCTTCTTGCCCTTTTCTATACTTCCAACCTCACTTCCACGTCCTATTGCATAAGCTGCATTTATTGTAATCGCCGAAATTACCTCCTGTGGTGTAAGTCCCATTCCTAAAGATGCAAATACCATTATACTCTGCAGTGACTCTGTTGGACATGTACCTGGGTTATAATCTGATGCAACAGTTACTGCAAGCCCTCTTCTTATCATTTCCCTTGCTGGTGCATATCTTTTGAGCCTCAAATAAAAGGAAGTTCCAGGAAGCAGGATAGGTATAACTCCTGCCTCCTTCATTGCATCTATCCCTTCATCTGATACAGCTACTAAATGTTCTGCAGAAACTGCTCCAAGCTCTGCTGCAAGCTGTGCACCACCCATAGGTTCAATTTCATCTGCATGTAATTTTACTTGAAATCCTAATTCTTTAGCTGCCTTTAAAACCCTTCTTGTTTGTTCTATATCAAAAAACCCCTCTTCACAAAAAGCATCCACATATTCAGCAAGTCCCTCTTTTTTTACATAGGGCATAACCTTTTCAATCATAAAATCTATATATCCATCCACATTCCCCTTATATTCTTCAGGTATTGCATGTGCTCCAAGATAAGTACTTACTATATCAATTGGATGCTCTATCTCCTTTGCAACCTTTAGACACTTTACTTCATCTTCAAAATTCAATCCGTATCCTGACTTGGCCTCTACGGTTGTTGTTCCCCAAAGAAGCATCAAATCAAGACTCTTTAATGCTTTTTTATAAAGATTTTCATAGCTTGCCGACCTTGTTGCTCTAACCGTACTTAAAATTCCCCCGCCTTGTTTTAATATATCCAAATAGCTTGCCCCTTCAAGCTTTAATTTTAACTCATTCTCCCTTGAACCATAGTGTACAAGGTGTGTATGGCTGTCAACAAGCCCAGGAAGTACTGTCCTTCCCTCTAAATCAATAACTTCTGTTCCTTCATCTACATAATCTAATCCTTCCCCGCTACCAACATCCAATATAATACCGTTCTCAACAACCACATAACCTCTCTCAATAACACTTAGGTCCGCCATTTCCTCGCCAAATTTTGGACCTTTTGATTTTACAGTTACAATCCTCCCATTTTTGAGTAAAATTCTATCCAAAGTACCACCCCTATTCAGCAATCCTATGCTCTAAAACCTGATCAATACTAAAGTTCTCTAATTGTAGGTAGTACTCTAAAGAATCAACAAGTGCCTTCATTGGAACAAGCCCAACAATCTCACTTCCAACAACTTCTACTCCGTACCTTCTCGCCTCCATTTTAACCATTTCAAAGGCTCTATAAATTGCTGTCTTTTCATAGTTTACAAGGTTCATTGATACTTGAGTAATATTTCTATCCTCAAGCTTTACTCCCATTGCCTTTACAAACCTTAATCCTCCACCTATAAATCTTACTGTCTTTGCAATTTTATCTGCAATATCTATATTTGGTGTATTTAGATTTACATTAAATGCAACAAGTGGAACTCTTGCACCAACCGCAGTACATCCGCTCTTTTCATTCATCTCACTTGGCCCAAAGTCTGGTGCCCAATCTGGATTTTTAATCTTTTCAAAAAATCCTTCGTACTGCCCCTTTCTCACATCTGCCAAGTTCTTTCTCTCTGGCCTTGTTGCTGCCTCTTCATATAAATAAACAGGAACATTTAACTCTTCTCCAATTCTTTTTCCAACAGCCCTTGCTATCTCTATACAATCCCCCATAGTAACTTCTCTTACTGGTATAAAAGGTATAACATCCATTGCCCCCATTCTTGGATGTCCACCTGTATGAGTTCTCATATCAATAAGCTCACAGGCCTTCTTCGTCATATTAAAGGCTGCCTCTATAACTCCCTCAACATCCCCAACAAAGGTTACAACTGTTCTATTGTGGTCTGCATCTGAAGAATAATCAAGAAGCTTTACTCCCTTTACTTTTCTTACCTCATCTACAATCTTTTCAATCTTCTCCTTATCTCTTCCCTCTGAAAAATTTGGAACGCACTCAACTATTTTAGCCATCCTATAACCTCCTATTTAAGCATTGGTATCTTTACGCCCTTTTCTTTTGCAAACTCGATTGCCTCATCATATCCTGCATCAGCATGTCTTAATATTCCCATACCTGGGTCGCTTGTTAATACTCTTTGTAGCCTTACATCCATCTCCTCGCTTCCATCAGCACAAACAACCATACCAGCATGGATTGAGTATCCTATTCCTACACCACCACCATGGTGAACTGATACCCATGTTGCACCATTTACAGCATTAATTAGAGCGTTTAATATTGGCCAGTCAGCAATTGCATCTGAACCATCCTTCATAGCTTCTGTTTCGCGTCTTGGTGATGCAACTGAACCGCAGTCTAAGTGGTCACGTCCTATAACAATTGGTGCCTTAAGCTCTCCCTTTCTTACAAGTTCATTTAATGCAAGTCCAAACTTTGCTCTTTCTCCATATCCTAACCAACAGATTCTTGATGGTAGTCCTTGGAACTTAACTCTTTCTCTTGCCATCTTAATCCATCTTGCAAGATGTTTATTTTCTGGGAATAGTTCTAAAACAAGCTCATCAGTTCTATAAATATCCTCTGGATCACCTGAAAGTGCTGCCCATCTAAATGGTCCTTTACCTTCACAGAATAAAGGTCTTATATATGCTGGAACAAATCCTGGGAAGTTGAAGGCATCCTTTACACCTTCATCGTAGGCCATTTGTCTTATATTATTACCATAATCGAATGTTACAGCACCACGTCTTTGCATCTCAAGCATTGCTTCAACATGGCGAGCCATACTCTTCTTTGCAAGTCTTATATATTCCTTTGGATTCTTCTTTCTAAGTTCAAGTGCCTCTTCATATTTCATTCCACCTGGAACATATCCATTAAGTGGATCGTGGGCTGATGTTTGGTCTGTTAAAACATCTGGAACAAATCCCTTTTTCACAAGCTCTGGAAGAATATCTGACGCATTTCCTAATACACCAATTGAGATAGCCTCTCCCTTTTCCTTTGCTTCAATTGCTCTATTTAATGCCTCATTTATATCTTCATAATATACATCAAGATATTTAGTATTTATTCTCTTTTCAATTCTGTCTCTGTCAACTTCAATACATAGTGCAACACCTTCATTCATAGTAACTGCAAGTGGTTGAGCTCCACCCATTCCTCCAAGACCAGCAGTTAATGTAATTGTTCCCTTTAAGCTTCCTCCAAAGTGCTTTTCTGCAACTGCAGCTAAAGTTTCATATGTTCCCTGAAGTATTCCTTGAGTTCCAATATATATCCAAGAACCTGCAGTCATTTGACCATACATTGTAAGCCCCTTTTGTTCTAATTCCCAGAAATATTCCCAGTTTGCCCAATGTGGAACAAGCATTGAGTTTGAAATTAAAACTCTTGGTGCCCACTTGTGACTCTTAAAAATACCAACTGGCTTTCCTGATTGAACAAGAAGTGTTTCATCATCCTCTAAATTCTTTAAAGAATTTACAATTGCATCAAAGCATTCCCAGTTTCTTGCTGCCTTTCCTCTTCCTCCATATACAATTAAATCCTCTGGCTTTTCTGCAACCTCAGGATCAAGGTTGTTCATAAGCATTCTTAATACTGCCTCCTGCTGCCAACCCTTGCAGTTTAGCTTGTTACCTCTCGGTGCTCTTATTTCTCTCATAAATTACCCCCCTACATTAATTCTCCTATTTTTTCTTCAACTTTTATAACAAGCTCCTCTAAAAGAGCTGATGCCTTATTTATGTCAATATACATAATTCTGTCCTCATCTAAAACTGGAACATGATTTCTTAAAAGTTCATAACCAACCTTAGTACCACGGCCAAGTTCATACATTCCCCTCAAATCAATTGCTTGGCACGCTGCTAGGTATTCAATTGCTAAAACTTTACTTACATTATATATAATACTTCTAGCCTTCCTTGCTGCTGTAGTACCCATGCTGACGTGGTCCTCTTGATTTGCTGAAGATGGTATTGAGTCAACTGAAGCTGGATGTGCTAACACCTTGTTTTCTGAAACAAGTGATGCTGCTGTATATTGTGCTATCATAAAACCTGAATTTAGACCTCCCCTTTTGGTTAAAAAGGCTGGAAGATCATTTAACTGATAATTTACAAGTCTTTCTATTCTTCTCTCTGATATATTAGCAAGCTCCGATACCGCAATTCCTAAAAAGTCCATTGCAAGTGCCATAGGTTGTCCATGGAAATTTCCACCAGAAATTACCCTGTTTTCATCCGCAAAAATTAGAGGATTATCAGTTGCTGAATTTATTTCAATTTCAACAACCTTTTTTACATATTCAATAGCATCTTTGCTTGCTCCATGTACCTGCGGAATACATCTTAATGTATAGGCATCCTGTACTCTAAGCTCACCTTGTCTAGTTGTAACTCTGCTTTCTTCCAAAATCCTATTTAAATTCTGAGCACATTTTTGTTGTCCTATTTGTGGACGAACAGCATGTACTTTATAATAATATGCATCTGTTATTCCTCTTAATGCTTCAACTGTTAAAGATGCAACAATATCTGCCGCCTTTGAAAGCATTAATGCATCATATACTGCAAGTGTTCCTATTGCTGTCATAACCTGAGTTCCATTAATAAGTGCAAGCCCTTCCTTCTCTACAAGTTCTATTTCCTTTATTCCTGCCCTCTCTAGTGCTTCCTTGCCTGACAATCTTTCACCGTTATAATAAGCCTCACCTTCTCCTATCATAACAAGAACCATATGTGATAAAGGTGCTAAATCCCCACTTGCACCAAGGGAGCCTTTTTCATATATAACAGGATGAACACCTTTATTTAACATTTCAACAAGGGTTTCTAGAGTTTCAAGCCTAACACCTGAATAACCTTTTGATAATGCATTTGCACGAAGAAGCATTATTGCCCTTACAACCTCCTGTGGGAGCTCTTCTCCTACTCCACAGGCGTGGGATACAATTAAATTTCTTTGAAGTTTCTTTGTTTCATCTTTGGATATTACAACATCTGAAAACTTCCCAAATCCTGTTGTAATTCCATAAACAACTTTTCCTTCATCAACGAACCTATCTACAACCTCTCTTGCAGCCTTAACCCTTCTTTTGGCCTCCTCTGCAATCTCAACCCTATATCCATATCTTGCAACCTTAATAACATCTTCAATCGTTAGATTTTCCCCATCGATTATAATTTTATGCAAACCCACCACCACCTTAATGTTCGAAATTTTCTAATAATATTATAGCATTAAATTGTTCTTGAAATTTTCTGAATATTTTTAACACACTAAAGTGCCACCCAAGTGAAATGTGAAAATTTCCATGTTTTGCTGCTATTTTTTTAAACAATTCTAAATTTCTTTTTAAAAAACAAACAAACTACTCTAATTTTTCTTTTTAATCAAAAATTCTTATGTTATGAAAAAACAAAAAATAAAATTAATTTCCTTCAATATAATTTATCAGAAATAATTCTTTTAGGAGGATTTAAAGATATTGCTGAAATAATTAAAAAAATAAACAAAATATCTCCTAGAAAAAAATAATATATTTTCACTATAATTTCTTTAAATAAATTATTTTTAATTACAATACAATAAAAACAAAAAAGCAAAAGTCCCCTTTAATATTAGGGGCCTTTGCTTTTTTATTATTACAAACTTCTGAAGTTGGGTTTAGGTGTTTGTTTGAAGGGGTTAAATTTAAAAATTTATTTTGTTTTTAATAAATAACAGCTTTAATATTTTTATTAAATTACTCTACAATTTTAAACGTTGTATTATAATTATTTCTCTTTTAAAGCATTTAATACATCATCTGATATAAATATTTTAAAATTATATATTTATTATTTTAAACAATGTTTTCTATTATGAATTAATATCACATTTTTGTTATTCATCACTTTAAAAAACTTATCACCAAATCTTTCATCATAAAATTTCCAAACAAAATTTGGATAATTTCACATTTCACTTGGGTGGCACCTATTTATTTTTTCTTGCTATTTTACTTATACTTGACCTATCCATATTCAAAAACTCCGCAATTTCTACGTGGGAATATTTCTCTTTTAAAGCCTCCAATACAAATATTGTCTTTATTTGTGTCAAAACATGATTTTTACTTCCTCTTCTTATTTCTTCTAGTACCCAGTCAGAAATGTTAAGCTTACCTCTTATTTCTTCTAAAGATGCCCTATTAGGCTTTTCAAATTTGTTATATATATTTTTATCATAGTACAACTCCTTTTCTACTATACCAAGTAAGTTAGAAAAAATACTAGACTCTTTAACAAATAATTTATCATCTCCATCTACTTGTAAAAGCTCTGTGTATACCTTAATAGCCTTTTTTCTATCATTACTTAACATATCTAAAATAAAATCTATATTAACAAATGAATTTATTCCTCTTTTATAAAACCAATGGCTACTCCATAAATATTTATCTACATCCTCACATATATTTGCCCTTAAAGGATTTCTGTGTATATACCTTAAGGTAGCAAATAGTTGACTGTCTGTCTCAATCAAATTACAATGAAACCTCTTTTCAAGTGCATGACCTGTTCTTTCAAGTGCAGTATTCAAAAACTTTGCAATTACATTGTTTAAATTAAACATAATTGTACTAATAGAATCTTTATGTGTCCTTATCAACAAATGATAATGATTGTTCATAATTACATATCCTAAAAGTTCATAATCAAAC
Organism: Thermobrachium celere DSM 8682; assembly: GCF_000430995.1. GTDB lineage: Bacteria > Bacillota > Clostridia > Clostridiales > Caloramatoraceae > Thermobrachium > Thermobrachium celere. Next base: position 638,461 of record NZ_HF952018.1, on the reverse strand, counting down.
TTTTTATTATAGTCCTTCAACTGCTTTATTATAAATCTTTTATAATTATCATTTTCTAAAATATATTCTTTATTATTGCATCTAGTAGTAACATGATATATTGCACCTTCAAAATGATATCTTGGTTCCCTCACCTTTTCACCTCCTATCTTAATTATTACCACATTTTGAAAAAATATACATATAAGTGCCACCCAAGTGAAATGTGAAATTTTCCAATCATCACCCAAACGAAAATTAACTTTTAATATATTGCATGATCCTGCTGTAAATTTAATTTTCTCAAACTTACAATTAATCTTTTTAATTTTTCACCTCAACTATTCAACTAACATTTTCATTTCATAAATCCGCCCTCTTACAATTTTTAATTCCCACTACACAAAACACCCTATATTTTAACTCAAAATTTCTTATTTCAGTTTCATCAACAACAGCTTTAGGCATATTATTTATTAGATAAATTTTAAAGGTGGTCTTGTGTCTAAGTTTAAACCAACAAAAATAACATTGTTTTTACTAATAACCAATCTAGTATTAATAGGATATATATCTATCATAAAAATAAAAACAAATGTCCCCTTATATACATCATCAAATATATTTGAAAAAATAGTTCAAATTAAAGATATTTCACTTGTACAATACAACTATACAGGTATCATAAGCTTCAAAAATAACCTTACGTTTGGTGACGTAAGCCTCCCCCTTACATCAAAACACTTTTTAATTAAATATAACGGATATGTTAAAGCTGGTATTGATATGAATGGTGTAAAAATTGACGTATATAAAGACAAAGTTGAAATAACACTACCTGAGCCTAAAATAATTGATGTATATATAGATGAAAAAAGTATTGAAGTATATGATCAAAGCATGAACATATTAAATCCTCTAAAAATAGAAGATTATAACAATGCAATAATAGAAGAAAAAAAGAAAATTGAAAAGGATGCCCTAGAAAAAGGAATATTAGATCAAGTTAATAAACAGGCTGATTTGTTTTTAAGAAACATGCTAAAGGATATGGGGTTTAAAAATATCATAATAAAATAAAAATCGTTTAGGTTTATGCCTAAACGATTTTTTGGAAACAATACTTACATTTAATGGATAATTTCACATTTCACATGGGTGGCACTCATATATACCATTTCTTTTATAAAGCACTCTTCCATTCAATATATCAATTATTTCATCCGCTTCATCTATTGTAAATTCTCTAAAATTAATTACATCATAAACCCTTTTGCCCTTGACTAAATAAATCCTATTATTCTTACTAATAATCCTATCAAATTCAAAATCTGGTATAGACTTTCCATCTACAAATTCCTTATCTTTATATACAAAAATTGATTTTTCACCCTTCTCATACAAATATAAATTATCCAGTTCATCTATACCTAAAATATCAAACTCCTTAAATCTTGTCTTATTAACCTTCAAAACGACTCTTTTACCCTTATCATAAACAGCCCCATTAAAATCTTGATAAGTAAGCCTGTCCTCTTTATTTAGAAGCTCCATATCCTTTATTCCATTCTTATCCTTTAAAAACAGACTAACATTTTTCATAATATCTATTCTATACACCTTGTCTAACGAACCATTCTCTGTACCTGTTTCAACCAAAACATAAATAACATTTGTTAAGCTTGAATATTTTATATCCTTCACCCTAACAAAATTGTCAACTCTAAATGATTTATGCTCCATTTTATCCTTTGTATCTATATTATACGTCATTATCTTAATCTGATTATCGCTATAAATAAAATACAATATAATATTTCTATCATAAAGGGGCTTAAAATAGACAATATCACTGTCTTCTACTATTCTTTCAACCTCACTATCAGATTTAATATCCTTTAATATAACTTGTCCATTTAATAGATATGCAACTACATTTTCATCATTGGTAAGAGATATTAACTCTGCCCCATTTGGAATAGTTATCCCATTTTTCTTTAAAACACTCTTAATATTTGTTAAAGCTACTTCCTTTATTTCATCTGCCGACGCCTCAGCCAAAAGAATATTATTCACATAATACAAAGGCAGCACAGTCAAAACTACTCCAATTAAAGCATAAATAAATATCTTTTTTACAAACCTCATAAGCCATCACTCCTATTTCACAATAAAAGCTGTAGGAATTGCTCTCTCTCCTAAAATATCAGAAGGCTTGTTTACAACCCTTCCATCATAAAACATGGTAGTTGACGAACCACCATCTAAATTAGATGCATTGTATGCACCATATCTTAAAAGAATATCTTGAACTTCCTTTAAAGTTGCACCAATACTATCCTTCTGTCTACCATCTATAACAAGAAGAAGAACTGTTACATCCTTTCTCTGTCCTATTGCTGTTCTTGGTGCTATTCCCCAACCCCCATCACCTCTTTTTATTGTTGGCTTACCATTTACAATAAGTGGAGGACCAAAACTTATAGCATCCCTTATCTTTTTCTTTTTTATTTCCTTCAATGAATATGTCCCTACAATTAAAACGTCATTATCATCAAATCCAACAATTCCAAATTTATTACCATCATCCTTATATAATATATTTCCATTCTCTATAACAATTCCCGTTGGATGTCCACCTGTACCAGTAAAATTCTTATCTGCAAATCCACCAGCATTTACACCTGCCACGGCACCATATTTTTTAACTATCTGACTTAATGTCATCCCCCTATCTCCTAATCCATCTGTTGTTCCAACAGAAATCCTACTTGGATTATCAACTATCAATAGGTAACCTCTAAACTTTTTTGTTTCTATCATCACAAACTCAATATTATTATCCCTCTTTGAAACTACAACTTCTCCATCCTGCTGCTTTTCTATTTCTATCCCTGCTCTATTTTTTTCTAAAATTTTTTCTATTTCCTCATCAGACAAAAACAACTTAGCCAAATACTGATGCCTTAATGTAGTCATTGCAGAAGTAACAAATGTTTCCTTTATGTTTGTAAATGGACCATAAAAGACTAAATAAATTGCTAAAATTGGGCAAAATATTATTTGGAACAGAGTAAAAAACAGAGTTTCCTTAAGAACCCTCATTTTATCACCTCACATTCAAATACCACCCAGGCAAAAATACTTATCCATTTTATTTTATGGATAATGTCACATTTCACCTGGGTGGCACTTTTTTATATTGCTAATTCATATATAGCATTTGCATAAATTTTTGCACAAGCAATTAAATCCTCTATTGAAATATATTCATTTGCTTGATGTACAACATCCTCACGTCCTGGGAATAGTGGACCAAATGCAACTGTATTAGGCATCTCCTTTGCGTATGTTCCTCCACCTATCGCAATTGGCTCATTTCTCTTTCCAACATAATCGTCATATACCTTCATAAGCTTCTTTATAAGTTCATGTTCCTTTGAGAAATAAAGTGGTGCCTGATGTTCAAAGTTTTCAACTCTAATACCAATTTCCTTTATCCTTTCATTAAAAGGATTCATCATATCATCTAGTTTAAATGTCACTGGATATCTTAGGTTTAATCCAACTCTTACTCCATCTTCATTTAATTCTATTGTTCCAACATTAAATGATAACTTTCCTGATGGCTCATCCTCTAAGTATACTCCAAAGCTTCTTCCATCTGTTTCAAATCCTACGTACTCATCAAAGAATATTATGAAATCCTTTACATCACTATCTTCTATATTCATCTTTGCTAAAAGATTTATCATTTGCATTACTGCATTTTTACCAAGCTCTGGTGTACTTCCATGGGCTGAAACTCCATAGGATTTAATAATCATCGCATCTTCCTCTACAACAAACTCAATCTTATGCCCTGTTTCCTCAACATGCTTTAATACTACATCTTTTATATATTCTAAATCTCCCTTAATCTTTGCCTCACAGTAATCTGGAACCATATTTGGCCTATTTCCACCTTTTATATACTCCACTTTAATATTGCTTGGCTTTCTTTTAAAATCCTTAACTATATCAAACACAGTAAGCCCCTTTTCAGCATATATTAATGGGAACTCTGCATCTGGTGTAAACCCTAATACAGGTGGTTTTTCTTTACTTAAATAGTATCCAATCTCCTTAGAGCCTGTCTCCTCATTTGTACCAAATATAATTCTAACTCTTTTATTTAATTTTATCCCTAGTTCTTTAATGGCATATAAACCATATAATGCCGCAATAATTGGCCCCTTGTCATCCATTGTTCCTCTAGCATATATCTTTCCATCATGAATCTCTGCAGCATATGGTGGGTAAATCCATCCATCTCCCTCTGGCACAACATCTAGGTGACCTAAAACAGCCACATAATCTTCCCCTTCTCCATATTCAGCATATCCAACATATCCGTCTAAATTAGCTGTCTTAAATCCTAACCTTTCTGATAGCTTAAGCGCATAATCTAAAGCCTCAGCAACTCCTTCACCAAATGGCATCCCCTCCCTTGGTTCTCCTTCAACACTCTTAATCCTACAAATCTCCTGAGTGCTCTTTACTATTTCTTCCTTTAGTTCATCAATCTTTTTGTTTAAAATCTCCATTTCCCACAACCTCCTAAATTAAGCTCTTTTTCTTTTTTTCTTTATAATATTAACAGCATCATGAAGCTCTTCCATTTTGAAGAGGTATGCTGCTAAACCATAAACTAAAACTCCAAGTGTAATTGAAATACCTACATTGATTAGCTGTGCTAATTTTGATACACTTCCAATAAACTTTTCAACAACTAAACTTGATAGGAACACAACTACACCCATTGCAACTGAAGCAGCTATAGATTTAGTTAGAGAAACAATAACTTCCCTTGTTCTTAGTCCATTTACCTTCTTTCCAAGCATTCTGTATAAAAGGACCATCTGAAGTATTGCAGCTAAGGAGCTTGTTAGAGCAATTCCTCCTATTGCTAAGCCACTAAATTTAACAAATAGTAGATTTAAAGTTATATTGAATACAACAATTAATGCTCCAATCTTAACAGGTGTTTTTGTATCCTGAAGTGAATAAAAAGATCTTGTTAAAACCGGAACAGCACACTGCCCTAATATACCTAATGCATAAAATGAAAGTGCAAAGGCAGTAACTAAAACGTCCTGCTCTGTAAATTTACCTGTTTTAAATAGAAGCCTAACAATAGGCTTGTTTAACACAACAAGTCCAACTGTCGCAGGTATAGTAATAAATATTAGTGTTCTTAGTCCCTGAGAAATCACAGCTTTATACTCATCAAACTCTTTTCTTGCAATGTGTGCATTTAGTGTTGGAAAAATTGCTGTTGAAACACTAGCTCCAAATATTCCAACAGGAAGCATCATTATTCTTTGCGCATATCTTAGGGCTGTTATACTTCCTTGGTCTAATATAGATGCAATGTTTTGATTTACTACTAGGTTTATTCTAAGTATTGCAAGCCCTAAAAGTGCTGGCCCCATAAGTCTAAGCATCCTTCTATAGCTTTCATTTTTAGTATTTAATTCAAATCTAAATCTCTTTCCTACCTTTAAAAAGTTTGGAACTTGAACCCCAAAATTTAATAAGGCTCCAAGTATAACACCAGTTGCAAGTCCATATATACCAAACTTTCCACCTAATAAAATAGCTCCTATAATAATTCCTACATTATATAAAACAGGACCTAATGCCGGAGTTGTAAATATTTTATATGAATTCAAAATTCCCATCGTAAGCCCTGCACAAACAGTAAAGCTAACTGATATTGTCATAAAACGAGTAAGCTTTACTGTTAATGCATACGTTGCAGGATCCTTTGCATTACCAATTGCAACAAGAGGAATTAGATATTTTGCTAAGGCATAGTATAAAATATTAAATATTACTATAAAAATAAGAGCAACAGTAATAAAAGTATTTGCAGCCTTCCATGCTCCCTCTTCATCTTCCTTTGCAAGATGCTCATTAAATACAGGCATAAATCCTGAGCTTAAAGCACCTGCAACAAGCAAATCGTACATCACATCTGGAATAGTAAAGGCAGCAAAAAAAGCATCAGTTACAGAATTTCTTCCAAAAACCTTAGCTATAATCATCTCTCTTATAAAGCCAAGTATTCTGGATAAAAAATAAATTATCATAAGAAAAAACGTAGTCCTCTTTACATTATTCTGCTTTGTCATTGCCTTCTCCTTTCTTTTCCTTTAGTATAACTTCAAATAAAAACTTTGGAAGCACCATCATCCTTTTATATCTCCATGGCTCCTTAATAAGCCTGTACATCCACTCTAATCCTAAACTTTGCATCCATTTTGGAGCCCTCTTTATATTACCACAAATTACATCATAACTTCCACCCACTCCCATAAGAAGTGGTACACCTAATCTTTCCATATTCCTTTTAATAAATAACTCTTGCTTTGGACTTCCCATCGCAACAAATAACACATCTGGTGTTTTTGATTTAATATATTCTATAACCTCATCTTCACTTTCAAAATATCCATCTCTTACACCAACAATATCAAGCCCTTTATATCTTTCCTTTAAAATCTCTGCAGCCTTTTCTGCAACACCAGGCTTTGCACCTAATAAAAACACTCTATAGCCTTTTTCTGCAGCTCTTTTACATATATTTTGCATTAAGTCAATTCCTGTAACCCTTTTTCTTATTTTTCCACCCTTCAATCTTGAGGCAATTAAAACACCAACTCCATCTGGTATTTTAAGTCTAGCACTATTTAATAAACTCCTTAAATCTTCATCCTCTTTAGCCTTCATTATTTTCTCTGGATTTATAGCAACAACAAAACTTAGTTTTTTATCCTTGATTATTTCATCTACTTCTTTTAGAGCCTCTTCCATGTCTATTGCACAGACCTCTACTCCGAAGTACCTTTCAATATACATCAAGTCTCTCTCCTTATTTAAAAATTCTTCATATGCACTTAAATATTGCTCTGCCATATTTTTTATTGAAAATTTACTTGATGCATGTTTATAAAGCCTTTGTCCTAAAATATATGCAATATCCTTATTTTCAATTAAGTATATTATGTCATGAAAAAGCCCATCTACATCTCCAGGTTCAAATAACAACCCATTTTCTCTATCTATTATGATTTCCTTAACACCACCAACATTTGAAGCAACCACAGTTTTATTATATTTTGCAGATTCTAAAACTACAAGTGGAAAACTCTCTGAATATGATGTTAAAAGCGTAAAATCAGATATATAAATATATTCATCGGGCTTCTTAAATCCTGTGAATAAAATATTATTCCTTAGACCTAATTCATATGCTTTATTTTTTACCTCATCCATTATAGGCCCATCACCTACTAATATAAAAAGAGGATTAAAACCTCTATCTACAACCTTCTTTGCTGCTTCAAGAAGTATGCTATGGCCCTTTATTGGGTGCATCCTTGCTATCATAGTTATATATGCATCGTAACCATGTATACCATATTTATTCAAAATCTCATTCTTATCAAAGTCTAATTTTTTGTCAAAATCTATTCCATTATACACAACATATATTTTTTCTCTTTCAAATCCCCTATCAATTAACATATCTTTAAAACTATTAGAAACTGCAATATATCCATCAAACATTTTTAAAACATACCTATTTATATTACTATACACAAGTGTCTTATATTTATTTCCTCTATAATCCTGAAGATAATCACTATGTATGGTTGTTACATATAATGCTGAATATCTCTTTTTTAAAAAATATCCTATAAAGTTTGCTCTTCCACCATGGCAATTTATTATGTCAATCTTTTTCTCCTTACATAATTCACAAATTTTATCTACTACAGACAAATCAAACCTTTTATTCTGTTTTATAAGAACAATATCAAGTCCTAATTCTTTAGCTTCTCTATATAAGTCTCCTTCTAAAAAACAAACTATTGTACTATCTATACCTCTTCTTTTAAACTCTAATGAAAGGGTCAAAAGATGAACTTTTGACCCTCCCTTTTCACCACCACTTATAATATGAAGCACCCTCATAATTGCCTCCATCAGATCTTCATAAGTTTTATTCCATATTCCTTTAATTTTTCTTCTTTACCTTCAAATAAATTTCTTGTATCTAAAATTACTGTTCCCCTACTTATCACCTCTAGATACTTATCATCAAAATTGTCATAATCCTTCTGCTTTGCAAGTATCATAATTGCATCCTTATCCTTTAAGGCATCTATTATATCACAAACCTTAAAATCATATTCTGTAGGAACAGCACTATCATATGCAAAGACCAACGCTCCTCTTCTTTGTAGAATCTTTACAATTTCAATTGGAGGGCTTATTCTATCGTCATTTGAATAATCCTTCATAGCAAGACCAAGCACACCAATCTTTGATCCTTCTAATGTTTTACCTTCTTTTAATAACATTGACTCAAGCATATTTACCATAATATTTGGTAAATTACTATTCTTAAGTCTTGCCAATTTTAATAAATCTAAATCTACATTAAGTTCTCTAGCCTTTGGTTCTAAATAGTGATATGCATTTGGTATGCAGTATCCTCCAACCCCTGGTCCCGGGGTTAAAAGGTTTACTCTCTTATGAGTATTTGCAACCTTTATAACCTCATATATATCTATTCCTAGAGCCTCAGTAAATCTAGCAAACTCTTGTACCATAGCTATATTTACATCTCTTTGAACATTTTCAAATACCTTAGATGTTTCAACAATCTTCATATCACTTGCAACAATAACATCAGCTTTACATACAACCTCTAAAAGTTCCTTTGCCCTCACTGCACTTTCTTCATTTATACCAGCAACAACAGTTGGCATATAAGCAAATTCATAAAAGGCCTTACCTTCTGCTATTCTCTCTGATGAATACGCAAGATAAAAATCAACTCCTGCCTTCATACCTGATTCTTTTTCTAAAATTGGTAAAAGTTTTTCTTCTGTTGTTCCTGGTATTACTGTACTTCTTATTACTACTAAATCCCCTTTTTTAAGGTTCTTACCTATAACAGTAACGCAACCTAAAAGATCACTTAAATCATGTTCCCCATTTCTTATTGGAATTCCAACAGTTACAACTATATTGTTGCACTTTTTTAGAGCTTCTTCCATATCAGTTGTTGCTCTATATCTTCCTGCATCAAGCTGTTCTCTTAAAATTTCTCTTATTCCCTTTCCTTCAAATTCTTCAGTATGATGAGTAATTCCATTGTTTATATCATTTACAAGTGGTTCTACAACATCCACACCATATACATTACATCCACGCATAGCAAAGCTTAATGCAAGAGGAAGACCGACAAAACCTTGTCCAAATACAGCGACGTTTTTATATTGTTCCTTCACCATTAACTTCACGCCCTTCGATTAAATATAGTTTATAAACAATAGCTGTTAAAACCCATGCAAACACATTAAGCTGTGGTATAAACATCAAGTTATTAAAGAAATTTTGGAAGAGATATGCTCCCCAAAAGGCTAAATTTGCTAAAGCAAGATTTTTTAATTTTTCTATTTTGGTATGTTTATAAACTTTATAATTCATAAAAACTAATATGCCATATATAAATATAAATAATAAACCTCCAAAAACACCTAGCTCTGCAAACATTTTCAAATAAGAATTATGAACACTAAATTGACTTCTCCCTAAATTCAATTCAGGATATTTTTTAATATATTCAGCATATCTATAAAGATAATTGCCATTACCAACTCCTGTTAGTACATGATCCCTAAACATCAAATATCCTGTTTTCCACAACTTTAATCGTTCACTATTTGTCAAATTAGTTAAATCAAAAGTGGAAATAAACCTTGCTCTTAAACTTGGAATTAAAACTACTAAAAACAAACCAAATGGTATAGAAAATAAAAGCCTTCTATATTTCAACATAGAAATTACAATCAAACCTATGATAAAACCAAACCATGAACCTCTAGTCAATGTTAATATTAAATTAATCAAGTATAATAATATTATAGAAATATTAATTATTTTATTTTTTTCATCTTCTATAAGATTAATAATAAAATAGTAAATTATTAAGTTTATAGCGGCTCCATAATAATTGGGATTTACAAACGTTGAATATACCCTTCCCCTTCCAAATAATAAAATTGAATCTTTAAATTCTGATTTGTTTAATACAAATTGAATTAACCCATAAAATGCTGATATTAACATAGATATATTAAAAACTATAAATCCTCTTTTAGCATTATCTTTTTCTATAAAATATATACAAGCTATAAATAATAAAATATATTCTGTAAAACGCAATGTTTCACTAACAACAATTGACTTATTTTTAGCATAAGTTATTGAAAATACAGAAAATAAAATAAATAAAATTGATAAAACAGTTAATCTCTTTATTAGCTTGTCTTTAAAAAACTCAAATCTGTATATGTCTTTTAAATATAAGATAATAAATAAAATTAAAATAATAGAACCAAAGAAAAAATCAGCCGATATAGGTATACCTTTTATTTTTTCTTTAATTGGTAATATAGGAACCCAAAAAAGAAACATATACAAAAATACACTTAAAATATTTTTCCTTGTCATATTTTTATCCTCCATAAAAAAGCAGACATTTGTCTGCTTTTAATATGCACCTTCTTTTAATAAAACAACTTTGAATGTTTTAAAGAAAATCTTAATATCAAGCCATAAAGAAAAATTTTTTACGTATTTTACATCATACTCTATTGTTTCACCAAGAGATAAATCCCCTCTTCCATTTACTTGAGCAAGTCCTGTAACACCTGGTTTAACTAATAATCTTATTTTATCATAATCTGAATATAAATTCACTATATCTTGTATTTCTGGCCTTGGACCAATTAGACTCATATCCCCCTTTATTATATTAATAAGCTGTGGAAGTTCATCTAAACTTGTTTTTCTTAAAAATTTTCCTGATCTTGTTATTCTTGGGTCATCCTTATCTTGAAAAACAAAGCTTTTTAAATTTTCCTTATCTACCTTTTTATTAAACATTTTATCCGCATTCTTTACCATCGTTCTAAATTTATAAATAGTAAATGGAACACCATTTTTACCAATTCGTGTTTGTTTAAATATTGCTTCACCCTCAGAGTCAAGTTTGATCCATAGAATTAGTATTAAAAAAAGTGGACTTAATAAGATTAAAAGCGCTAAAGAAAAAACAATATCAAATAACCTTTTTATTGCAAATTGTATTTTTTTCTTTTCAAGTTGTTTCTTTATCTCATCTATATTTACTTGCTGCATATATCTTACCCCCATATTTTATCTCGAAAGTTTTGTATTTTTTTCCATTATCCTTTTTGATTTTAATATATAAAACACAAATAGTCCTTCTAAAAAACCTAATCCATAGCCTATATGTAATATAGGAAATGTAGGAATAACATACTTAATTAACCCTCTATCATTTTTTGATACTCTAACAGAAAAAAATATATCACACACTAAATACAATAAAGCTTGAAAAAACCATAGATAAAATATTATCTTATTAATTAAACCAAAAATAATACCTAAAATATTAACAAGAATAAAAATTAATGGCACAAGATGTCTAAGTGAAGCTGGTTTACCATGTTTTTGCATGACTCTTACTTTCCAAAAGCCATACTGAAAATATTGTTTCCATAGTTTTCTATATGAAGAACGCGCGTAATACCATGATTTAATTTTAAGTGAAAGTAATATTTTATATCCTGCTTTAGATACTCTCAAATTTATTTCATCATCTTGATTTCTAACTAATTCTTCATCAAAGTAACCAACTTCATCTAACACTTCTCTTCTATAAGCTGCAAAAGGTACTGTATCTACAAACCTTTCTTGGGTTGAATATCTAAAAAGAGCATTACCTACACCAAAAGGAGAACTCATAGCAAGGGAAATTGCCTTACCTTTTTTATCATTATTTATTGTTTCTATAGGTCCTCCCACGCAACCAATTTCCTTGTTATCAAGCAACTTTACATTTTGTTCAATAAAATCTTCTTTAGCAAAAGCATGTGCACTAAATATAATTAAAATATCTGCTTTACTATTTTTTATACCTATATTCATTGCTTTTGGTGCTGTCAAACCCTCATTATTTATAAGTTTAATAAAGGAATATTTTTTTACATATTCCTTTACAATTTCTCTTGTTCCATCAGTAGACATACCATCACAAACTAATACTTCATAATATCTTTTATCATATGTTTGATTTATAAAGGAATCTAAACACTTAGATATATATTCTCTTTCATTTCTACAAGGTATAACAACAGATACTGTCTTCATATTTCACCTCTCTTGATTTTCTAATAACTGATCATTAGGAACATCTTTTAAATATCTAGCTGGGTTTCCTGCAACAATTTGTCTAGGATTAACATCCTTTGTTACAACTGAACCAGCAGCAACAAAACCATCTTCATATATAACCTTACCTGGAAGTATAGTAGCTTGTGCTCCTACCCTTCCTCCCTTTTTTATAGTCACTCCTTTAAAATGTTTAAACCTCTCTTTACTTCTTGCAGCAAAATTATCATTAGAAGTTACTACACCTGGTGCAATAAAAACATAGTCTTCAAGTTCTGAATATGCTGTTATATATGCATTAGTTTCAAGTTTACAATTTGAACCTATCTTACAGAAATTTTCAATTGCAACACCTCTACCAACTATTGTTTTGCTTCCTATCTCCACGTTTTCTCTAATAGTTGATAAATCTGCAACAAGAGTATTTTCTCCTATTACACATCCACAATATATGATTACACATGCTCCTATTAAACATCCATCACTTATTTTACAAGGTGAGAATTCTCCATCATCTTTAAAAATACTATTTATCGCTCTCATTGGTTTCTTACCTATAACAGTATTGTCGTCTATTCTTACATTGTTTCCTATAATAGTTCCTTTATGTATTACAACGTTATTCCCTATAACACAATTATCTCCTATATGTACATCATCTTCAATTGTTGTAAACCTTCCAATTTTAACATTTTTACCAATATGAGCTTTTTCTGATATATAATACATAAAAACCCCTCCTATTATACAACCTAAGGCTTATCGCCTTAGGTTAACTTCCTTCATATCTAATGTTGAGAAATCATGTAGTGGCAATTTAACTGGCATGCCAGTTTTTTGTGACTTATAAGCTGCTAAAATAATTTCCATTCCCTTTTTTCCTTCAATACCATTTATTAAAGGTTCTCTATTATTTTTTATTGCTTCAATTACATCCTTAAAAAGAGGTGTATGCCCATATCCATATACTGTATCTGGATCATCTTCTTGATTTTTTAGTATTTCCTCTTCTGAATCTTTTCCATCTTCAAATCTCCATGTCTCTATCCTATTTACTGCAAGCCCTCCTATTACAACAGCTCCTTTTTCACCAAAAATACTTAATGTTTCTTCCAAATTCTTTGGATAAACGCATGCACTACCTTCAACTATTCCTATGGAACCATTTTTAAATCTAATAATAATAGCACCAAAATCTTCAGCCTCTATATCTCTTATAAAATTACCTGTTTGTGCATAAACTGTTTCGACTTCTCCTCCCATCATCCATTGTAAAAGATCAATATCATGAATACATTGGTTCATAAGTGTTCCACCATCAAGTTCCCATGTACCTCTCCATGGTGCTTGTTTATAGTAGTTCATATTTCTATTCCATCTAATACTTGCCATACCATTTATCAACTTTCCAAATCTATTTTCCTCAATAGCCTTTCTTAGCATCTGAATAGGTTTATTAAACCTATTTTGATGGCAAACAGCTAATTTAACTCCTGTTTTCTTAGCTGTTTCAATCATTAAATCAGCATCTTTTATTGATAGTGCCATTGGTTTTTCAACAATAACATGTTTTCCTTGTTCCATTGCATATATTGCTATTTCTGGGTGATATCCACTCTCAGTTGCTATTGTTACTACATCTATATCCTCATTCTTTATCATTTCTTTATAATCAATATAAACTGCCACATCTAATCCTGTTTTATTTTTGTATTCTTTTGCTTTTTCTTCTGCTTTTTCTTTAACAACATCACATGTTGCTACTAAAACAGAATCTTCAAAATTATTTGTTATTGCTTCCACATGTTTATATGATATTCTTCCGCAACCGATTATTGCAAATTTTAATTTATTCATATTGCACCTCCGCTATTTATTCCTTTTATAAGTTGGTACATATTCCTCCATTATTGTAAATAAAGTTTCATCATCAGCAGATAAATTTTCCTTTAAAATTTCAATTTTTGTTTTTATATCATTTATATCATAATTACCAGGCTTACCAACAAATATCTTCTTATGTGCAGTTTTTTGTAAACCTTCCTCATCCATTAAAAGTTCCTCATATAACTTTTCACCAGGTCTTAAGCCAGTAAAAACAATTTTTATATCTTTTTCTGGCTCAAGTCCTGAAAGTCTAATAAGATTTTTTGCTAAATCAACAATCTTAACAGGTTCACCCATGTCAAGTATAAATATTTCTCCACCCTTAGCCATTGCACCTGCTTGAATTACAAGCTGTGCCGCCTCTGGTATGGTCATAAAATATCTATTTATTTCTGGATGTGTAACTGTTATAGGTCCGCCTTCCTTTATTTGTTTTTTAAAAAGAGGAATTACACTTCCATTACTTCCTAATACATTACCAAATCTTACAGCTACAAATTCAGTCTTACTAACTTTATCCATAGCTTGTATTATCATTTCACAGAATCTCTTTGTTGCACCCATAATATTTGTTGGATTAACAGCCTTATCTGTTGAAATGAGAACAAATTTATTTACATTATACTTACTTGAAACTTCTGCTAAATTCATAGTTCCAATAATATTATTTTTAATTGCTTCCTTTGGATTTGCTTCCATAAGAGGAACATGTTTATGTGCTGCAGCATGGAAAACAACATCTATTTTATACTTATTGAATATCTCTTCAAGTCTATTTTTCTCTCTTATTGAAGCTATTATAACATCCAAATCAATATTTTTACCATATTTAAACTGTAATTCTGTTTGTAACTCATAGGCTCCGTTTTCATTAATATCTAATATTAGTAATTTTTTAGGATTAAACTTTACAATCTGTCTACACAGCTCTGAACCAATTGAGCCTCCACCACCTGTAACAAGAACTGTTTTATTTTTTAAATATCCAGCAATCTCTTCTATATTTAATTCTACTGGTTCTCTTCCAAGTAAATCCTCAATTTCTACATCTCTAATTTGATTTATACTTATTTTTCCCTCTATTAATTCATATACACCTGGCAGTATTTTTAGCTTACAACCTGTTTTGCTACAAACCTCTAAAATTTCTTTTCTATCTTCATTATTAAGTGAAGGTATAGCAATTATTATCTCGTCAATATCTTTATTTATAACTATTGAATCCAAATCTTCTCTTCCACCTAAAATATTTATACCATTAATTGACTTTCCCCATTTATTCTTATCATCATCAATAAAACCTACTGGTATATAGCCCAATTCAGGATGTTTCCTCATCTCTTTTACAACAAGTGCACCTGCATCACCAGCACCATAAACTAATACCCTTGCGCTCTTTTTTAAAACGTCTTTAGGCAACATTTCTATACTTGAAATTAACCTTCTTAAAAATCTAATTCCTCCTGATGCGAGTATTGTTAAAGCCCACATAATAAAATATACACTTAAAGGTAGTCTATAACCAATTATTTCTCCGTAAACATATGAAAAAATTGCTCCTGAAGTTACTGCTAATATAACAGAAATAAGTTCATTAATACTTGCATATCTCCATATACTTTTATATAACTTAAATACATAAAATGAAAAAATCATTATAAAAGTAATTGGTATTGCTGATAACCTATAAATTTTTAAATATTCAGTAGGTATATTCCAAGAAAATCTTGCAAAATATCCTGCAAATATTGAAGCATGTATAAATATTATATCAAGTAAAGCATATAAAATTTGCTCTATTTTTTTATTCATATGTTCACTTCCCTCTGTTCTAATATTAAGGCTGCCAATGGCAGCCTTAATATATTAAAGTTTATGAATTTTTTCTCTATTATTTATAACATCTTTAGTTGCATTTCTTGTATCATAAACAATTGCTGCTCTTTCTACTATCTTTTCATAATCATAGCATGAATGATCAGTTGTTATTATAACTATATCTGCACTGTCTATTACATTTTGCCAATTAATTGTTTCATATATTTTACCGTTATGTTTAAAATGCGGAATATATGGATCGTCTACATAAACTTCAGCACCATTTTTCTCTAAATGTTCTATTACCTTTAATGTAGGTGATTCTCTATAATCGTCTATATCCTTTTTATATGCAACTCCTAAAAGAAGCACCTTTGATCCATTCATTGCCTTCTTTTGCATATTTAGTAATTTCATTGCATTTTCTACAACAAACTCAGGCATATAATCATTTATTTCACCTGCAGTTTCTATTAATCTTGTGTGATAATCAAATTCTCTTGCTTTGTATGTTAAATAGAATGGATCAAGGGGTATACAATGTCCGCCTAGTCCTGGGCCAGGATAAAAAGCCATAAATCCATATGGTTTTGTCTTTGCAGCTTCTATAACTTCCCAAACATCAATACCCATCTTTTTACATAAAATTGCCATTTCATTTACAAGACCAATATTTATATGTCTGAAAGTATTTTCTAAAATTTTTTCCATTTCCGCAACCTTTGGAGATGAAACTTTAAATATTTCACCTTCTAAAACATTTCCATAAAGTGTTGCAGCAATTTCTGTACAATCCTTAGTTACCCCACCTACAACCTTTGGAGTATTCTTTGTTTTATAATACTTGTTACCTGGGTCAACTCTTTCAGGTGAAAAAGCTAAATAGAAATCTTCTCCACACTTTAACCCAGTCTCCTCAAGAATTGGTTTCACAATCTCTTCAGTAGTTCCAGGATAAGTAGTTGATTCTAAAACAACTAACATCCCCTTATGTAAATACTTTGCAACATCCTTAGTTGAATTTATTATATAAGAAACATCAGGTTGTTTGAACTTATCAAGTGGTGTAGGAACTGCTATTGCAACACAATCTACATCCTTTACAAAAGAAAAGTCTGTTGTTGCTTTAAGCATTCCTCTTTTTACTAAGTCCTCTAATTCTTCATCAACTACATCTCCTATATAATTATGTCCCTCGTTGACCATCTTAACTTTACTTTCTTGAATATCAAATCCTATAACCTTATATCCAGCTTTTGCTTTTTCAACTGCAAGTGGAAGACCAACATATCCTAATCCTACTACTCCAATTATTGCAGTCTTATTTTGAATTTTCTCTAATAATTGTTCTTTATAACTCACACCTAATACCTCCCATACTCTGTAGTCAATTTAAATTATATTCCTTTTATTTAGTTATTGTCAAATTTTTTAATTAAATCTGCAACATATTTTTGTTGATCAAATGTAATTTCAGGATATAAAGGAATTGCAAATGTTCTCTTTGAAAGCATTTCTGAAACTGGAAGATCTCCTTCATTATATCCTAAATTTTTATAAACATTTTGTAGATGTAATGGTACCGGATAATAAATACCTGTTGCAACCCCATTTTCATTTAAATACTTTAATAGTTCTTCTCTGTTTTCATGTTGAAGTATATATAAATGGTATATATGCTTACACTTACTGTCTTCATATGGTGTAACACACTTTGTTCCTCTTAACAATTCATTATAAACATGGGCTTTTTCTTTTCTTGCATTATTCCATTCATCTATGTATTTAAATTTTACATTTAATATAGCAGCTTGAATTTCATCTAATCTACTATTATATCCTATCATATCATGATAATATTTAATTTTACTTCCATGAAATCTTAACATCCTTATTTTTTGTGCAATCTCATCATCATTTGTTACTACCATTCCTCCATCTCCATATCCACCCAAATTTTTAGTTGGGAAAAAGGAAAAACATGCAGCATGACCTATAGATCCTGCCTTTTTACCTTTATATTCTGCTCCTATTGCTTGACAAGCATCTTCAATAACAATTAGTTTATGTCTATTTGCTATATCCATTATTTTATCCATATCACACATTTGACCAAAAATATGTACAGCAATTATTGCCTTTGTCCTTGATGTTATTTTTTCTTCAATTTTATCTGCATCTATACAGTATGTATCAGGTCTTACATCCACAAACACTGGAGTTGCTCCAACTTGTGAAACAGTCTCTGCCGAAGCAAAAAATGTAAATGGTGTTGTTATAACCTCATCACCTTCACCTATACCAAAGGCTTTTAATGTTAAAACTAATGCATCTGTACCATTTGCAACACCTATACCATGCTTTACACCACAATATTTTGCAATGTCCTCTTCTAGCTTTTTAACTTGTGGCCCCAATATATAATGGCCAGATTCAATAGTATTAATTACAGCTTCTTTTATTTCTTCCTTAATGGTTTCATATTGAGCCTTTAAATCTAATAATTGTAATTTCATATTTAATTGCCTCCTTAGTTATTTATAAATTTCTACAAATGTGTTTATAATATAAGCAACTTGTTCATCAGTTAAAAGTGTGTGAAGCGGTAATGTAACTTCATTTTTATACATATTATAAGCATTCGGATAATCTTCTATTTTAAAACCTAATTTCTTATATGCTGTTAATAATGGAAGAGGTTTATAATGCACATTTGTAGGTATTCCTTTTTCAGCCATCTTTTCAATAAACATGTTTCTATATTTTTCATCTTTACCTAATAATCTAACTAAATATAGATGTCCACTTGAGCAAAAGTTATTTCCATAGTGCTCTAAAATATGCAAATTGAGATCTTTTAAACCTTCATTGTACATTTCTATTATTCTTTTTCTAATTTTTAGTAATTCTGCATATCTTTTTAACTGTGCTAATCCTATAGATGCCATTATATCTGTCATATTGCATTTATAACCTGTATATATTATATCATATTCCCATGAACCTAATCTTGTTTTAGATAATGCATCCTTTGATTGTCCATGAAGAGATAACAGCATGTATTCTTTATAAATTTCATTACTATCTATTCCTTCAATTTCTTTCCAAGTAACTGCACCACCCTCTGCAGTTGTTAAATTTTTTACTGCATGAAAAGAAAAACTAGTAAAATCTGCTACTTCCCCACTTTTTCTCCCATTTCTCATAGCCCCAAAGGAATGTGCAGCATCTGCTATAACAATAACTCTTCCTATTGCCTCTTGTATTTTATTTTTTGGCTTAAATAAATGTTTTTTTCTATCTACAATCTCATAAATTTTATCATAATCACACATAACACCTGCTAAATCTACAGCAATTATTGCTTTAGTTCTTTCTGTTATGGCTTGCTCTAGCTTTTCATAATCCATCTGGTATGAATCTTTTGCAGTATCAACAAGAACTATTTTTGCACCAACATGCTCAATTACACTAGCAGATGCTGTATATGTATAAGCAGAAGTTATAACTTCATCTCCTTCACCAATACCTAGCAATCTTAAAGTAAGTTCCATACAAGCAGTTGCAGAATTTAATGCCACTGCTCTTTTAGTATTTGTATATTCAGCTATCTTCTGTTCAAATAATTTAGTTTTCGGGCCTGTTGTTATCCACCCAGATTTTAATGTATCAACTACTTCATTTATTTCTAAATCTGAAATATCTGGTGGTGAAAATAAAATCTTCATACTAATTTCTCCCTTCATTTGTGTCTTTTATAGAAATTTCTATAATTCCAAAAATTAAATAAAGAATAATAGTTCCTGTTATTACACCTTTATGGTTAAACTCATTTCCTGTAATTATTGAAAAAAACAAATAAACAATTATAGAAGTAAAAGCTCCTCTATTAAAATTAAAATCTATAAATGAACTTCTTAGTCTATTAATAATGATTAACAAAAATAATATTGTTGCAATAATACCAAATTCAACACAAATTTGTAATATTAAGTTATGAGCATGCTCAAGTGCATAATGAGCGACAGTTGAATTAAATCTTATTGATTCTGGCATACTTAAATATCCTTTTACTGCATATTCCTTAAACAAATATTTAAATTGGCCTCCACCAATTCCAAATGGATATTTTTTAATAATTTCAAAATCAGTAAAAATTGATTGAAGTCTTGCTACAGCAGATTCATTTTGTAAAAAAGATGTAGACGTTCCTCTTGTTATTATAAAACTAAAAAGAGGCTTTGATATAAAAATTAATATTATAGAAACAGTAATTAATAATTTTGAGTACTTTTTACTTATTAGACTTATAATTACGGCCATTATAAAACATAGCCATGCTCCTCTACTAAACGTAATAAAAATTGAAATAGTATAAAGCATAAATGAAGAGATTAAAAATACTTTTTCTTTTTTATTATTTTCTCTAAAAAGAATAAACTCTAATATAAGAGGAATTATTAAAATTAATATCCCTGCAAAAATGTTTACATTGTGAAAACCAAATGTTAAATATACCCTATCAATTTTAATTTGACCAGTTTTAATTATCCTTAAAAATATTTGAATAAAACCATATAAACAACTGAAATCCAAAGCAATAAACAAAGCAAAATAAATAAACTTTTTTAAATTTTTATTAAAATATACAACAAAAGTAAAATAAAAAGCTAAAGGTATAAAAATCCCTATATATACTTCACTCATACTCTTTAAAATATTGTCTGAAAAAAAACTACTGTTGAAAGAAAAAATCAGAAACATTAAAGTATATAAAATAAAATTGAATGCTGAAGAATCTATTTTAAATTGCTGTTTTATGTATCTAAAAATATCTCTTAAACTGCTTATAAATAAAATAGTAATATAAATGGTTTCAAAAGTAACCTTAATAAAGAAAATGTCAAAATAACACAATCTTCTAACCGTAGTGTAGATTGGTAGTAATACTATAAACATTATAATTGATTTTATTTTATCTATAAATATAAAAAATATATTAATTAACAAAATATTTAAACTTACAAATAAAATTGCTGAATTCTTAAAACCTAATTTAAAATATAAAATAGCACTCAAAAACAATGAAGCAAACAAAGAGAACAAAATTATCCTTTTATATTTTTTTAGCTCAAATAAAATTGTTTTCATTAAACTATCATCTCCCAATGATTATTTTTTATAAAAACTCAAATTAAATTTTTCTTTTTCAGTTGCAAATTTAATATATCCAAAGTACTGGTCATTCAAATTTTTAATAGCTTGTTCTACCTTTATATCACCTTTTATTGCACCTATGATTTGATTGATTTCATATGACGAATTTCTACTTAAAAATATTGTTGGATCATAATTTTCATTTTTGAAATTAACTACATGATTATATTCTTTATAAATATCATTTTTGACATTGTAATCTTTAATATTTAAAGGCAAAGCATTTCTTGTAGATAAAATTTCTCTATTAGTCTCTTCACTTAATAAAAATTCATAAACCTTTTTAATTGCAATTTTCTTTTTAGGATCTTCTATTGACTTTTTATTAATTACAAAAAATTTATCATTATCTACGTAATAATATTCTTTTATATCCGTATCTCTAATTTTAAATACATCTGATATACCTATATCAAAACTTAGAGGTAAAATATTTGAAAAATATGATTTATCTTCAAATGTACTAATAAGAATTGCAATTTTGCCCTGATAAAACTCTGATCTTAATTGATTTTTGCTTTTTTTATCAAAATCTTTGTCTATTAACCCCAATAAATACATTTCATGATAGGATTTTAGTAAATCCTCTGCATACTTAAAATCGTAAATACCCCTTTTATAGTCCCAAAAGCTTGTATAAATATTATTATTACTTACGCATGCTTCACCAATTGAGATTTTTATATCTTTATACTCAGAAATTGGGAAAGCAAATGGTATTATATCTGGAAATTTTCGTTTTATTATTTTAGCATAATTAATTAATTCATAAATTGTTTTTGGTGGTTGATCTGGATTTATACCTGCTTTTTTGAATATATCCTTATTCCATATCAATTTAACATTGGTTTCTGTAAGTTTTACACCAATATTTTTATCCATATATCTAACTACACTAGAATTATCAATATTACTATAATCAAACCCTATATCATCTAATGTTGCAATCTGATTGTTTTTTATCAAAGATGTAAAACCATATTCAAAAATATCTGGACCTTTATCAGTTGCTAATGCAACTCTCAATAAGTTATAGTAATCTTCTTTATAGTCATTATAAACTATATATATATTATCTGAATTTGTCTTATTGAATTTTTCTATTTGATACCCTCTTGTGGGTGTTATTATACTACTTTTCATCCAAAGCCTTATAATAACCTTTTCTTTTAAATCTTCTTCTACTTTTAACTCATCTATCTTTTTTAAATTAATTTTATAAAACAACGAAACAATAAGTAAAAAAATTGTTAATATAGAATAAATAAAGAGCTTTTTTTTGTTTTTATTCATTTAAATCACCCTTTTTTATTTTTAAATTTTATTAAATCAAACAAATCTTCTACATTTAGAATTATAAGCATAACTATATAAACAAAAGCACCAACTAATGAAGATATAAGCATGTTAATAAAAATATTTAAATTACTATCTTGTAAAATACTTTTTATAAAAGAATAAGTTAAATTAACAGCAATTGTCATAATAATTCCAGAAATCAACATTTTTGAAGATGTAATAATAATTTTTTTATACTTTATGCTCTTTATCTTTATTTTCACTTCTATAAGTAAAATTAAAGCTAATATATTTACTGATAGTGTTGTGGCTAATGCTATACCATTTACTTTTAAAACTGGACCTAATAAATATATAAATGCTATATTTACAACTACCAATATAAACCCATTTATCATAGGTGTTAGTGTATTTTTCATAGCAAAAAATACTTTTCCCAAAATATCTATGAGAGAATATCCAATTGCTGAAAAAACTAAATATTTTAAACAATAAGATGTCACAATAGTTGCATTCCTATCAAATTTACCATGTTCCAAAATTAACCTTATTAGTGGTTCACTCAATGAAAATAAACCAAATACAAGTGGAATTGTCACTAAAAGTACAATATTTACTGATTTTACTACAATATCATTGAAACCACGTATATCCCCTTGTGCATTTTTTTCTGTTAGTTTTGGATAAATAACTGTTGTTATTGAAACTATGAAAACTTGATTTATAATTGTACTAAACTTACTTGCATAGTCAATAACTGAAATACTTCCTTCAACTAAGTATGAGGCAAAATTTCTTGCTACCATTAAATTAATTTGGGATACTGCACTGCTAATTAAAATTGGAATTGCAAGAAGCATCATTTTTCTTACATTCTTATCCTTAAAATCTAAAATAAATTGATACTTATAATCCTTTCCCATAAAAGGTCTTTGACTATAGGCTTGTGCAACTGCACCTAAAAAAACTGACATTATAGCTGCATATAAACCAAAATATTTATAAAAAACTATAAGCCCTACCATTATAACTACATTTGCAACTATTCCTGTTAAAGCTGGTTGAATAAAATTGCCATAAGACTGTAAATAACCAGTGTATAATCCACTTATACCTAGAAATATAATTGATGGCATCAAAACCCTAGTTAAATTCACAGTTATTTTATAATAATCTTCCTTAAAACCACCAGCAAACAACTTTACAAGCTGGGGCGATACAAAAATTGCAATAACTGCTAAAACAGTACATAAAATTACAATAATATTTAATACATTATTAAAAAATCTTACTGCCTCTTGCTTATTATTTTTTATACCTGAAAATATCGGTATAAATGTCGTAACAAGAGCTGCAGCAATAGCACTAAAAAAAACTTGTGGCATTGTGCTTGCCGTTTTAAACACATCGGATTCTGCTGTAGCTCCAAGTTGTATTGCTACTATAAACTCCCTTAAAAATCCCGTCATTTTACTAATTATAAGTATTACTGTTATTATTAAACTATTTTTTGCTACATTTTTAATCTCTTTTTCCATAACTCCTCCTATTTATATAATTCATTATAAAGCTTTAAAAGCCTGTCTTCACATACACTCCAATTATACAACTCTAAAACTTTTTTATAACCGTTTTCTCCAAGTTCTTTTGCTTTACCATGATTACTAGCTAAATATTTAATTGCATCAGCAATTGTTTGAGTATTAGTAGGATCAACTGATATTCCTGCATCAGGATTTTTTATTATTTTTTCAAACATTGGAAAATTACTTGAAATTACTGCTGTTTTAGTTGCCATATATTCAAATATCTTAATAGGTTCAGAATTAACATATCTCCAATTTGTTGGTTGTAAAAGCACAAAACCAGCATATGCTTTTTTTAAATAATCAAAGACTTGCATATGTGGTATTTTACCAGTAAATTTAATATCAACATTCCTTAACCTATCTTTAGCAAACTTTTTACATTTTTGTTCAAAATCAAAAGTTTCAAATGGACCAATGAATAAATATTTATAATCTTCATCCTTTATAAGTTCTATCGCTTCTAATATTTTTAAAATTCCTCTGTCTTCTCTAAGACCTCCAATATAAACAAACATTGGTTTTTTTTCATACTCTTTTTCAATTTTTATTTCATTTAAAACAGGATAATTGGGAAGCATCACAACATTATTGTTATATCTTTTAAACTTATTAATCAACAATTCATTAACACTTATAATTGCATCTGCCTGCTTTCCTAAATGCTTTTCATATAAATAAATAACTTTTTTAATAATACTTCTCCCAAATTTGAAATGCTCTGCAAAACCTTCTGGATGATATTCATGAGAATCATAAATAATTTTACAACCTAATTCTTTTTTTAGCTTAACTGCCACTTGAAATGAATCTGGCTCATGTGCATGATATATATCAGCATTTATTTCCTTCGCAATCTTGAACATTCTATTCATTGGCTCAAATCTATCAATCCAATTTTTTCTCTTTGGGAAGCATTTTACTATAATACCATCTTCAGTTACAAAGTCCTTTTCTCCAGGTGCAACCAAATATATTTCATTAAACTGTTTCTTCAATGATAAAATTTCTTTGTAATATATCCTATTATCAAAAATATCATGCCCAGACGTAAGCATACAAATTTTCATAAACAGATCACTCCTTATTGAGAAGTTGTTTATACAATTCAATAATTTTATAAGAATTAATTTCCCAAGTATAATTATTTTTTACTGTTTCTAATGCTTTTTTTCCTATGCTTATTCTTAAATTTGTATCTAAAACTAATTTTTCTAATACTTTTTCAAGTTCATCTATATTTTCTCTTTCAACTAAAAAACCATTAATTGAATTATTTATAACATCCTCTATACCTTCCCCTTTGACTGCAATTACAGGTAACCCCTGTGCCATTGCCTCAAGATAAACCATGCCAAATCCCTCTTTATAGCTTGGTAGAGAAAATATATCATAGTTTTTTAAAATTGAAATCACTTTTGAATGGTCCATTTTCCCTAAAAACCTTACATTATTTACTAATCCCAATTCATCAACTAATCTTTTTAACTCACTTTTGTATTCTCCTTCTCCAATTATGTCATAATATACATCTTTATACTTTCTTACCAATCTTTCTAATGCATATAAGTTATATTGCAAACCTTTAGTTTTCTTTAAATTCGAAACACTGACTATCTTTATTTTATTATCACTTTGTCTAGGTTTAAATTGATTTACTATAATTTCTTTATCAATACCATTATTAATAGTTACAATTTTACTATAAAAACTCTCACCCTCTACTATCTTTTTCAATTTATTACTAACAGTTATTATATAATCTACATTATCTAAAACTTTAAAAAGTTGCTTTTTACACTTCTCACTTTTATATATTGTATTTTGAAAATCTTGTCCATGAATTGTTACTACATGTGGAACTTTATATTTTTGATTAATGATCATTCCTGCATATCCATCTGGTAATGCAACATGTGAATGTATGATATCAAACTTAAACTCTTTATTTATATCCCTCACTATTTTTTTAATTCCTATTGCCATAAGCCTTCCAGACTTATCAAAAAATAACCCTCTAGGGAATTCTATATATCTTGGGTGATAGATATCTACATTCTCAAGACTATCTTTATATGGCACATCCCTATAAGCCTTCCACTTTTTATTTATTAAAGTTAAAATATATGGTGCATAAGGAATAGGGCTTACTACTTTAACTTCACAGCCAGCATTAATTAAAGCCTTTACTTGTTGATGAACAAATATGCCTGATATTCTATTAAAACTAGAAGGATACATATGAGAAATAACTAAAACCTTCATAAATAACCCCCTATTCATAATCAAAATCATCGTTGATTATATCACAAATATCTTTGAACGTTAATAAATTTTAATTGATTCTATAATAAATGTTGGGGTATAGCCCCAACATATTTTTACAAAAAAATATGCATCTTTTTAGATGCTTTGTAATATTACACATCCAGAGAGTATTCAACAAGTGCATATTAATAATTTTATCAAAAATTTACTTAGTTTTAAAGATACTATTAAACTCGTAAAACTCACGATTATATTTATTATTCTCTTATCCCACATTTTATTATATCCTGCTTTAACTTTTCAGTTATTATTTTATATTCTCCAGCTCTTATTCTGTATATATACTTTGTTTTTGTGTTTTCTTTATTTACACCATATATCGTTGTAACAAAATATTTAAATCCAACTTTTTTAGAAACATTTATAGCGTCGCTATTGTATTGTCCAAAAGGGAAACATAAAACATTTGTATCTTTACCAGTATAATTCTTAATTAGTTCTTTTGACTTGTATAAATCTTTTTCAATTCGGTCTAAATAATCATTTCTTGATTCAATCTGTTTTTTAACAGGATCATATATTCTTGTAGCTAACTTGCCACCCTTTTTTAGAGAAGAATCTTTGTACACGTAACTATGGCTATCATGTGTATGAGAATGTATTTCTACTAAACCACTGTCAACCATTTCTTGAATTTCTTCTTTACTTAATGGATTAAAATCCTTTGTAGATGGCCTATATGACTCTGTTCTTGATGTTATTATAAAATTCGTAGCAGGAACATTGTATTTCTTTAATACTTTATATGCATATTTGTAAAAACTTTCTATACCATCATCAAAAGTAATTACAACTGCATTATCAGGAAGCTTTGCTTTCCCCTCCATTGCCATTAGAAGTTGAGATAAGCTTATTATATTAAAACCATTTTCCTTTAGCATTTTTACATCTTCTTCAAATCTTTCAGGTGTAACAGTTATACTACTAAACCTCTCATTACTAATATGATGATAGGTTAAAACAACTGCTTTACCTGAATAATAAACTTTTTTACCTTTTATATCTTTAGCATAAATATTGTTTGAAATATTTAATATAATAAAAATGGTTAAAATTAAAGAAAATAATGTTTTTTTATACACATCAACCCCACCTTTATTTGTCTATCATGTCAAAAATTCAATATACACAATAAATGATATATGGGCTTCCCCATATATCATTTATACAACTTATTATATGTTGCACTATCTAATACCCCAGTCTGAGTCAATTTGTTTGCTTTTTGGTATGCCTTTAGGGCATTTTGTGTTACTGTTCCAAAATATCCTGTAACATATTTTGCATTTAAATATCCAAGCTGCTTTAGTCTATTTTGAAGCTTTAAAACATCTTGTCCCTTTGAACCTACATTTAAATATATAATATTTGTTGAAGTTACTGTCCTATTTGTTATAGATCCTATTGCAACACCATTTAACCTGTCCTCTAAAACCTTTTTGGCTCCAGCACCAAACACTCCATCTGCCTTTAACTTATTTGCCTTTTGAAAGTTTTTTACTGCATTTAATGTTGCAGTATCATAAACTGAATTGGGCTTAGAATACTTTAAATATTTTAACTTAATTAAGGCCTCCTGAAGTATCTTTACATCTGCACCCTTCATGCCCTTTTTAAGAGTTCTGTTTATATTCAGTCTAATAGGCTCTTTTTGTACACTAAACTTAATCTCCTTTTCATCATCCAACTGATTTGTACTCATCTTATCCTTTATCCTAACTTTCAAAATATATTCCCCTATAGATGATGGAATATAACTTAGCACGTTTGAATCCTGACTCTTCTTAAATATACTTTTTCCATCCTTAACAACTTCAAACTCATAAAACTTACCTTTTGTAGTCCCATTTACTGCATCAACCCTAAAGCTTGCAGCCTTTTTTTCATATATCTTATCCTGTAGAATTGTAATTTTACTTATCTTTGGTACATCAAATACTTTAAAATTAACTGTTTGTCTTACATCATATTCTTTATTAGAACCTTCTTGTTTAATATTAATAACAACCTTATAATTTCCAATTGTACTTGGTGTAAACTCTAATAAACTACTTTGTGAGTACTCTGTTCTTTGTACCTCTTCACTATCATTGTTATAAATTATAAATGAAAATTGATTATTTGAATCATAAGTATAAACATTAATCTTAACAGGTTGTCCAACTAAAACTTCTCCTTTATCAATTCCAATAGACTTTAATATAACATTTAAATTAGCTATTTTAGTATTAGGATAATAAAATGCCAAAATATCCTTATATTTTTGTCCCACATATGCTCTATTTATTGCACCATATTGACTCATTCCAACACCGTGTCCAAATCCTCTGCCACTAAATGTATAAGTACCTGTAGAAGCATCATATGTTACATTATATAAAGTACTTAATAACGTATTTGTCCTTTTATTACCCTCAACAAGATCTAAAAAGTTTCTTGATGTTGATTTGTTTAATGTCTTTGTATAGTATATTGAAAGTTCTATTACCTTTCCCTCTAAATCCTTTTTTACTCCAGATATATTAATATTTTTGAAGCTATCAACTCCATTTAAATATTTTAAATCCTTTAACTTTTTGTTTATATCTGCTCCCTTTAAAGTAATTTCTCCTTCAGTTAAAGTAAATGTATATACATCTTCATTATTTATCTTATTAAAAGCAACATTTATTATATCTTTATCAGTACCAATTAAACTTTTTATCTTTCCACTATCTAAATTAAAATAACACTCTAAATTCATGTTACTTATTCTTCCACTTGTAAATTTTGATATTGATCCTAAATCTATTTTACTAAACTTGTGTCCTGCTGCAAGAGTTCCATTTGTAAGCATATTGGCTTCCATTTGACTTGTTGTAAGCTTTCTTGTCCACTGCATTTTTCTAATATTCGAAGTTTTAGCAGGATCATCAAACTCATCATACTTTGTTTCTAAATATGAAAAATTAGTAGACCATACATTTCCACTGAGCTCAGTATATCCTCCATTACTTGCTGAAAAGTATGCATTTATTAATTCTCCATTGTATGTCAACACTTCACCCTTGGTTTCATTTATTGCCTTTATAATATTATCAAAGTTTGTTTCTTTTCCTGACATAATTCCTTTATAAACTTGAGATGATGTATCATCATATAAATCAAAACTACTACTTGGCTTTATATTCTTTAGTGCATATGTTCTTGAAGCTACAGCTTGTACTTTATAAGCTTCTGAAGCTCCTCCTGGTACATCAAATCCCATCTCATTTCCAATTACTCCAACAAGATAATTTTCTACGTCTATTGTATTTATAGGTAAAATATTTTCACCACTTATAACAAACCTAAAATCCCCTAAATATGTTCTTGTTTTATCTGTAGATGAAGGAATTGGTAAAGTAAGCGTTGAGTTATTTAAAACTGGTTCAAGCTCTAATACATCACATAATTTATCTAAATATTTTATCTTCCCACCTTCTATTTTAAAATCAACTATACTATCACTTTTTAAATTTGTTTTAAAACTTTCAAACTCTTGTCCACTCTGATTTTTTACCTTAAGTCTTAAAACATAATCTCCATTTAAAGTTACCTTCATCTGTTTTGATGACATTGACTTTAATGCAACCCTAATATTTGTATAGTATACATCTGGGGTTACAGCAGCAAATACTGATAAGTTGTTAAATAATAATATTAATATAGTAAAAATCGCTATTAACTTTTTTCGCATCAAACCATCCCCCTTTAAGACCTATTCTACATTAAATAACAGTATTTTTCAACAAATTTAATTATTTTAGTTCTTCTTTTAACTTATTTATAGCCCTTTCTTTTAATCGTACAATCGAATTATAATGACATCTTCTGTTTTTGGCAATCTCAACCATGCTTTTGCCTTTAAAATAATATTCCGCAATAACCTCCCTCTGCTTTTTGTTTAATTTATTAATTGCCTCATACAGCCTTTTTATATCATCTTCCATTATATAATCCTCTTCAAGACAACCTTCATCTGGTATTAAATCATATAGACATCCTCCATCCTCAAGCTCCTCATCTAAGCTTATATTTTCCTTGATCCTTTTGGCAAAGGCCTTAACAGAATAAATAACAGCACATTTTATATATGCATTAAAATCTCCCTTCTTCTCATCAAAACCTCTTAAAACCTGAAGAATTGCCAAAACCGCCTCCTGATATGCATCCTCATAGTAGTTTCTATCACGTATATACATCTTTATTGCCCTTTTTATAAGCGGTTCATACTTTTTAATCAACATATACTCATCCATATTAACCCCTCCAAAATTTATTTCCGGCCGGATGAGTATATGGTAAAAGACTTTATAAAATAATTCCAAAACGTAATAAATATAAAAACATATTTATTACACATAAAATTAAGCGTAATAACTTAAATTTTAAAGTTATTACGCTTAATTTTACAATTATTACGCTCCCTTTTTATTAAGAAATTCACTAAATAAATAAAAAAGAAAACCTAATACTATTAAAAAAACTCCTAAATTGGCTAAATATAATATAGAACCATTTAACAAATCCACAACAACCTTTTTATATATCTCATCCCCTATTGAAATATTTTGTATATACTTCATAAAATAGAGGGTATATAATGGTACAGATAAAGTTATCCCTGCCACCTCAAAAACTGCTGATAAAACATTTAATGCATCCTGCTTTGATGTTAAAAATAAAACTGATAATGATATAAGCATTACCATTATATATATATTTATATTTCTATAAACATTGTTCAATACATCCCTAGCAAATATTAAATACTTATTATTCTCTAATCCACCTAAATTTAAAAACATAATATGATTTTCAACTAACGTGTTTATCTCATCTCCAATGCCCTCTATTTCATTCTTTAAAAGGCTGTTTATCTTAAATCCTCTTTTAACAAAATAATCCTCCACATCCCTTTTAACAACTTGAGCTAAACTTAGGTTGGGCTTTGGCAAAGTATCCTCAACCTTTAGGAAATAATCTACTGTACCATAGGTCAATCTTTTAATATTATCCTCTATCATCTTTTCGTCAACTAATCCATTTAAAATATCACTACTTAAGTTATTTTCCAGTGCAACTGCTTTTAAATCCTTTAATATTAAATCTTTTATATGTATATATAAATTGTTACTTTTAAATACCCCCAAATAATACTCTGCATTTAAAACTCTTCTTTTAACAAATACGCTAAAACCTATCGCAAATAGATCTAAAAATATAACTAAAGAAATTAAAATAACCGTCAACTTTTTTAAA
The DNA here is from genome assembly GCF_000430995.1 of Thermobrachium celere DSM 8682. Classification (GTDB taxonomy): domain Bacteria; phylum Bacillota; class Clostridia; order Clostridiales; family Caloramatoraceae; genus Thermobrachium; species Thermobrachium celere. The sequence goes on along the minus strand of NZ_HF952018.1, from coordinate 606,746 downwards.
ATCCTCATAAAACCACCCTACTTTAAATTTATATCTCTTGTTGACTCAACAAAATCACAGGTTACTACAAATCTCTTCGGTGCAGCACCTATATAGTTAAATGGATAGCATGTGTAAATTGTAAGCATCTCCTTATCTGATGGAACTATAACAGTTTCATCATTTTTATCTACTATCTTTATATTCTTCACTCTATATTTATATGTACCATAAGTTGTATAAATTACAACTTCATCTCCAACCCTTATTCCTTCTAGCCTTCTAAAAACAGTATCTCTATGCCCTGCTAATATACAATTTCCACCTTCACCTGGGATTAAACTTGCAAACGAGTGTCCAACACCCTTAATAAGCTGTTCGTCATCATCTCCTTGATATATAACTGAAGATATATTTAACCTTTTAATCTCTATCTTACCTATAACATCTCCCCAAAGAGGATAATCAATTAAATACCCATTTATCTTAAACTTTTCGCTTTTTACCCCACTTTCAATTTTAGATTTTTTAAATAGTAAATCTAAATAAACAATTCTATCAAAAAACATATTTATAAAGCTGTAGGACAAAATGGCTAAACCTAATGCATATAAAAGTAAAGGAGTCCAGTGACGAACTCCCCTTTTCATAAAGCTCATATTACTTTCTCTTTCTTAATGCTAAAAGTCCTGCTACAGCAGTAAGTGATCCTACAGCCATACCTAGAGCATTTGCTGTTCCTGTCTTTTTCATTATTTTCCCATTTCCAGCAACAACAGCAACAATCTTTCCCTTTTCATTTACAAGTTTTACTGTTCTTACCCCATTTTTACCTGTTACAATTTCAGCAGTAAGACCAACTATTCTTGCTGAATCTTGAATTTCTGCTATAACTTTTTCCTTATCTTCTCTACTTAATTTTGTTACATCTGTAACCCCTCTTGCATCCATTAGAGCCTTTACATCATTGATGTTTTGAACTACTAAATCAAGCTTATCCTCTGAAATACTTACAGTCTTTAAATAATTTTCAGCCATAGTGATAATTGCACTATTGGCACCAACTCTTCTTAAAGCATTAATTACATCCTGCTTTGTTGCAGCACTTGCAAAGGTAGTTGAAAATACAGTTAAAGCTAATGCAAGACTTAGAGCAAACTTTCTTGCCTTCATAATAACACCCCTTTATGTAGTATTCTTTACATTTATCGTCTATTTCCATAGTAGCCTTTAGAACTATAGTAAAATTTTACTTGATTATAACATAAAAACATCCTAAAAACAATCATACAAATCCAAAACCCAAGTGAAATGTCACAAAGTCCCAAGACTTTTCACATTTCACTTAGGTATCACACCTTAATCAACACCCCTCAAATACCCTAGGTGCCACCCTGGTGACAATGTGATAAAGTCGCAAGACTTTTCACATTTCACTTGGGTGGCACCCATTAATTACTCCTTATCTGTATCTACTGCAGCCTCAAAGGAAGCCTCATAATTATTTACAATATCCTTCAAATACTTAAAAAACTCATCCTTCAAATCTTCCCTCTTTAATGCATACTCTACTGTCGCCTGAAGGAATCCAAGCTTATCTCCTACATCATATCTTCTTCCCTTAAATGTATACGCATACATAGCCTCTCTATTTAAAAGCTCCTTCAATGCATCTGTTAACTGAATCTCTCCACCTTTTCCTGGGCGAGTGTGCTCTAGTATCTCAAATATCTGTGGAGTTATAATATATCTTCCAAGTATAGCAACATTACTTGGAGCCTGTTCCTTGCTTGGCTTTTCAACTAGGTCCTTAACCTTATATACACCATCTTCAATATGCATTCCCTTTACAATTCCATACTTACTTACATCCGCCATTGGTACCTGCTGAACACCTAATATAGTTGTCTTATACTCATTATACACATCTATAAGCTGCTTTAAGCATGGTACCTCTGCATCAACAACGTCATCTCCTAACATAACTGCAAAAGGCTCATTCCCAACAAATGTCTTTGCACATAAAATAGCATGTCCAAGTCCCTTTGGTTCCTTCTGTCTTACATAGTGTATCTGAACCATGTTTGAAATATCCTGAACCATCTTTAAAAGATCGTCCTTCTTCTTCTCCTTAAGTTCAAGCTCAAGTTCAACAGACTTATCAAAGTGATCCTCTATTGCCCTTTTATTTCTACCTGTTATTATAAGTATCTCCTCTATTCCTGCCTCAACAGCTTCCTCTATTATGTACTGAATAGTTGGCTTATCTACTATTGGAAGCATCTCTTTAGGTTGTGCCTTTGTTGCTGGTAAAAATCTTGTTCCAAGCCCTGCAGCTGGAATTATTGCCTTTCTAACCTTCACACTAACTCCTCCCCCAAAGCAACATAAATTTACATAAATACTAACTATAAACAGCAATAATATTATAACACAAAATTTCTAAATCTAACAGTTTAAATTTTTAAAAAAATCTGATCTTAATTTTTTAGACGGATTTTTAAACAACTTTTACATTAATCAATCCCATTATTAAAAATCCTATCTAAACAATCAAAACACAAACTATTACTTAATATTACTTACGGCAGTTGAGTCTTAACATTGTCAATATGATCTGCAGCAGATCCTGTTGAAGCAAGAATGGTTGTATCAGATAATGGCGAACAGTGGTCTCCAAATACTCCACAGCCTGCAACAGCAGTAACCAATGATATTACTTGTCCCCCTTTAAAATTAAATACTACTTGAATCATAATTTAAAATTCTATAATCTAGATATATGCTTCCTACAAGGTTAATAATATAAAATTAACAAACTATTACATATATGTTAATTATGTTCCTAACCAATAAAAAACTCTCATAAAACTTTGCCACCCATGTGACAATGTAAAATCCAAGAAATGGATAATTTCACATTTCACTTGGGTGGCACTTTTATTACTCTGCCATCTTTAAAATCTCTTCCTTAAACCTCTTTATGTTTTCCTCTGCCTTTTCTAGTGTTTCTCCCTTTGTCATAAAATAGAACTTTATCTTTGGCTCTGTTCCAGATGGTCTTGCAGTAATTACACTTCCATCCTCTAAAACTAGCTGAATTACATTTGACTTTGGAAGTTCAATCACTTCCTCTTCTCCGCTTACAACATTTTTTGTAACACTCATCTTATAATCCTTCACAAGCTTAACAGATAGGTCTGCTACCTTCTTTGGAGGGTTGCTTCTTAAATCCTCCATTATTTTCTTTATCTTCTCGCTTCCCTCAATTCCCTTTAGGGTAATTGAAACAAGATCTTCCTTATAGAAACCATACTTATTGTATAGTTCCATTAGTCCCTCATATAGGCTCATACCCCTATCCTTGTAGTAGCAAACCATCTCAACAATTAGCATTGATGCTATTACAGCATCCTTATCCCTTACGAATGTTCCAGCAAGGTATCCATAGCTTTCTTCAAATCCTAGTATAAAGTTCATATCCCCATTTATCTCAAATTCCTTTATTTTTTCCCCTATATACTTAAATCCTGTTAAAACATCAAGTATTTCAACACCATAATCCTTACATATTGCCCTTGCAAACTCTGTTGTAACTATTGTCTTTATAACAACAGGGTTCTTTGGTATTGTATTTGTCGCCTTTAGGTTTTCAAGCATATAGTGAGTTAGTAGTGCACCTGTTTGGTTTCCTGTTAAAACTACATAGTTTCCTTCGGAATTTTTAACAACAACGCCAACTCTATCGCAGTCTGGGTCTGTTCCTATTATTACATCTGCATCAAGTTCACGAGCCATCTCCATTGCTCTTGTAAATACTTCTGACTCCTCTGGGTTTGGATATTTAACAGTTGAAAAGGCTGGATCTGGATTTTCCTGCTCCTTTACAACATATACATTCTTGTATCCAAGCTCCTCAAGTACCCTTCTTACAGGCTTATTACCTGTTCCATGAAGTGGAGTGTATATAACCTTTACCTTGTCCTTCATCTTTTCAACAAGCTCTTTATTTACGGTAAGACCCTTAACAAGCTTTACATATGTATCCTCAACTTCCTTTGGCATAAAATTAAATAGCCCTTTTTCTATTGCCTCATCATAATCCATTCTCTTTATGTCACTGTAGTCTACATTTTTTATCTCATTTAATATTCCCTCTGCAAGTTCCTCTGTAACTTGGCCGCCATCTGACCAGTAAACCTTATATCCATTGTATTCCTTTGGATTGTGGCTTGCTGTTATAACTATTCCTGCTGTTGCCTTCATGTGTCTTACTGCATAGGATAACATTGGAGTTGGTTTTAGTTCATCATATATGTAAGTCTTTATACCACTTGCATTTAAAACAAGTGCAGCCTCCTTAGCAAAAACATCACTATATTTTCTTGAATCATATGCTATAGCAACAGAAGGATTTTCTATGTTTTGCTTTAGTATAAAGTTCGCAAGGCCCTGTGTTGCCTTTCTAACAGTGTACACGTTCATTCTGTTAGTTCCAGCACCAATTATACCTCTTAATCCTCCTGTACCAAACTCAAGCTCTTTATAAAATCTTTCCATTATCTCCTTTTCATCAAGCCCCTCAAGTTCCCTTCTTGTTTCTTCATCAAACTCTAACCATCTTTTATACATTGACATGTATTCCACATTGATTCCCCCAATCTATCAAAATTTAACTGATAATAAATTATCATTTTTTAGAATTTTTTTCAAGGATGACAAAAAATTTTGTTTAATATATACGAATAAATTTAAAACATAATTATAAATATACCTTTAGCAATTTTAATTTGCCTTCTATTTTAAACTCACCTTCTTTTGCTGGTATCATAAATGTTTGTCCTGCAGATATATTATAAATACCTCCGTTATAATTTAAAATTCCTTCTCCTTCAATACACATATAAATAAAAAATATTTCTCCATTTGTTTTGTCCTTATAAACATTTCCAATATCTATCTCATCTACATTGAAATACTCACACTTTGTTAAATTAGCAATACTATAGCCGTCCATAATAATCTTATTTGGAGTTTCAACTTTACCACTTATATCAAAATCTATTACATCTAGAGCCTTGTCTATATGTAATTCTCTTGTTTTGCCTTCCTTGTCAACTCTATTCCAATCATAAACCCTATATGTAGTATCGCTGTTTTGTTGAATTTCTGCTATAACTATTCCCTCTAATATAGCATGTACAGTACCTGATGGAATAAATATTACTTCTCCCTTTTTAACTGAAACATAATTTAAACATTCTTCTAGTTTTTTCTCATCAAGTGACCTTTGAAATTCTTCCTTAGTTATACCTTTTCTAACGCCATAGATTAATTTGGCATCCTCTTTAGCATCTACAATATACCACATCTCAGTTTTTCCAAATTCACCTTCATGTTTTAAAGCATATTCATCATTAGGATGAACTTGTACCGATAGTTTATCATTTGCATCTATATATTTTATTAATAATGGAAATCTATCATATTTTACAGCTTTCTTTCCAATTAAATCTTCCTCATATAAATCTATTGCTTCTTTAATGGTTTTCCCCTTCAATTTTCCATTTTCTATTATACTCATTCCATTTTTATGGCAGCATACTTCCCAGCTCTCAGCTGTTTTTTCAAAAGGCAAATCTCTTTTAAAAATTCTCTTTAAACCTTGCCCACCCCATATTATTTCTTTGTAGACTGGTTTAAAAAATAAAGGATAAAGCATATTAATCCTCCTTAAATAAATAATATATAGCAGTAATTATTAGTGCTATCCATATAGGATAGCACTAATAATTATTTAAAAATCTTTAATATCATTAATATTTTAAATTTATATTTTTCAACTTTATTTTTAACTTTAAAATTATATCATCAACTTCTCTAATTCTCATAAAAGGAACTATTGCAAAGTACACCGTTATACCTAATATTATTGCAATAATTAAAGATAAATTCTTATTAAAACCTTGTAGAAGCAAACTATAACTAGCCTTAGCTACTACTCCCATAACTATAGATGAAATAAATATCTTTATAAAAGACATAATTATTTCTTTTAACCCAAATCCACCTATCTTTTTTCTTAAAGATATAAACAATAACCCTGTACAAACAATTGCTGAAATGCTTGTAGCAAAAGCAAGTCCTGCAATTCCCATAAATCTTGATAATGTTATGTTCAATATTATATTCATAATCAAAGATATTACAGCATTTATAGTTGGAGTTTTTGTATCTTTCAAAGAATAAAAAGCTTTAGATAGAACCTCACGAAGTCCATACCCAATCATACCTATTGAATAAAATAACAATGCACTTGATGTCATCTTAACTGCCCTTTCATCAAAGGCACCACGTGCAAAAAGCATTTCAACAATAGGTGTTGAAAACATCATTAATCCAATTGTAGCAGGAATAACAAGTAAGTTTATTGAATTAATAGATTCATTTAAAGATTTTTTTAAACCATCATAATTTTTTTCAGCAGCCATTTTCGATATGGATGGAAATAAGACTGTACTTATAGAAATAACAAAAATACCAAAAACAAATCCATTTAATTTATTGGCATAATTTAGTGCAGATATGCCTCCTTCTACAATTTTTGAAGCTATGGTTCTATCAACTAATACATTTAATTGATTAACTGATACACCTAATATTGCTGGAACTGCAATATTGAATAAAGTAAGAACATATTTATCCTTTAAATCAAAATAAAATTTATATTTATATCCCTTACTACAAGTAAAAGGTAAAATAAATAATAATTGTGCCAAAAAAGATATAACAGTTCCAACAGCTAAATATAAAAAATTTGTTTTGGTAGCTATATACATTGATAAAATAATAATAATATTCATTGGAAAAGCTATTAATGCAGGTATTATAAAGTTATTTTTAATCTGCAAATACGCAATAAAAATATATACTAAACCAGAAAAATATATACTAAATATACTAATTCTAGTAAAATTTATTGCTAATTTTAATGTATCTCCAGTAAATCCAAATGCAAACATTTTTACTAGTGGTTCTGTAAATAAATAAGCTAAACTTACTAAAAATGTACATAAAAATATAAATATATTTATTAAATTATTTGTAAATTGAATAGCTTTTTTTTCATCAACTTTAACTTTAATTTCGCTAAACATAGGTATAAATCCAGTACCTAATGCAGCACCTATGAAAGAAAACAATACTGTAGGTATTGTTTGAGAAATTAAATATGCATCTGTAATATTATTTGCCCCAAAAAAATATGAAAGTGAAACTTCTCTTATAAATCCTAATATTTTAGACAATACTGTTATTACCATTATTATAATTGCTGTTTTTTTCATTCAGCCACCTCTAATCCCTTGAAAATATGTCTCTTGTATAAACTTTATTTCTTACATCCTCTAACTCTACACACATTCTATTGGCTACTATTACATCTGATATTTCTTTAAACTCATTTAAATCCCTTATTACCCTCGAATTAAAGAACTTGTCCTCTTTTAATACAGGCTCATATAAAACAACTTCTATTCCCTTTGCTTTTATCCTCTTCATAACTCCTTGTATTGCTGATTGTCTAAAGTTATCTGAATCTGTTTTCATTGTAAGTCTATAAATACCTACAACCTTTGGATTCCTCTTTAATATCATTTCTGCTATATGATCTTTTCTTGTTGTATTAGTCTTTACTATTGCTTCTATTAAGTTATTTGGTACATCTTGATAGTTTGCAAGAAGTTGTTTTGTATCCTTTGGAAGACAATATCCACCATATCCGAAGGATGGGTTATTGTAATAATTACCTATTCTTGGATCTAGACAAACACCTTCTATTATTTGTCTTGTATCTAATCCTCTTAATTCTGCATAGGTATCAAGTTCATTAAAGAAGGCAACCCTCATAGCAAGGTATGTATTTGCAAAAAGCTTTATAGCCTCTGCCTCTGTTGAATCTGTAAATAACACAGGTACATCCTTCTTTATTGCACCTTGCAGAAGCAGATTTGCAAACTTTTCTGCTCTCTCTGACTTTTCTCCTACTATTATTCTTGAAGGATAAAGGTTATCGTAAAGTGCCTTTCCTTCTCTTAAAAACTCTGGTGAAAATATTATATTATCTGTTTGGAACATTTCTTTAACTCTTTTTGTATATCCAACAGGTACAGTTGATTTTATAACCATAACTGCATCTGGATTTATTGCAAGAACTGTAGCTATGACACTCTCTAGTGTTCTTGTGTTAAAGTAATTTTTCTCTGGATCATAATCTGTAGGAGTTGCTATAATTACATATTCAGCATCCTTATATGCCTTATATGTATCAGTTGTAGCTCTTAAATTTAATTCCTTTGTTTGTAAAAACTCCTGTATCTCCTTATCAACTATTAGAGTAATTTTATAATTTACCATATCAGCTTTTTCTTGTAGAACATCAACAACTACAATTTCATTATATTGTGATAAAAGCACAACCATTGACTACATATCCCATTACTGCTACTGCAATTTTCATATTTCTCACCTTTTAATCATAGTTTTAATTTCATAATTCACTAAATACATTTTCAAAATTTTTTATATGTTCACTATTATTGTAGTTATTGATATATTTTGTAATATTATCTCTAAATTTAATTTGATTTTTTCTTAATACCATATACTCTATTGCATCTTTTAATTGTTTTTTGTCACTTGCTTCAACTATAAGCCCTGTTTCATTATTTTTAATTACTTCTGGAATACCACCTAAGTTTGAACCTATTACTGGCATACCATATTTATAAGCTTCTACGATTACTCTACCAAAAGTTTCATTACAAATTGAAGGCATTATTAAAACATCTCCTTGTACAAGTATATCTTCCTTTTGTTTTCCTGAAACATGACCTTTGTAAATAATTCTGTTATCATTTTGTGTTTCTTTAATTACATAATCTCTTAGAGGTCCATCTCCACATATTATTAAATTAATATTTTTATTTTCTATTTCTTTAAAAGTTTCTATCAACCAATTTAATCCTTTTGAAAACAATAAATTTCCTAAAAAAACAAAATTAACTTTTTTATCTTTTATTTCATTTTTATATTTAATTAAATCAATAGTTTTTTCTATGTCAATATCAATGTTATTTGGTATTACCATCTTTTTAGATTTTAAAAAATATCCTCTTTTACCAAAAAAATCAATAGCATATCTAGATGGAGAAGTTACAAAATCTACATACATACTATGCTTTTTATTAACAAATTCATGATATTTACAATATAAATGTTTGTTTTCACATTGTTGACCATTTCTTTTTAAATATGTTGCTTTTGGGCAATATAGCCATAAATCATGTATTGTATGAACTATAGGTATACTAAATTTTAATTTAATATATTTCCAAATATATGGTGATATATAAAATAAATTATGTGTATTAATTACATCTGGCTTAAATTCATCTATAACTTTATCTAACCTACTTAATATAATTCTATTATTTAACTCTATTGCTTTATAAATTGGTTTAAAAAAACCTTTATTTTTAATTACAACTTTATCACGATAAATTGTTACTCCATTAATTTCTTCTTTTAAAAAATCTTTATTTGAATCACAAGTAAATACTGCTACATTATGACCTTTGGATGCTAATCCCTCTGCTAATAATTTTATCGTATGTTCTGTTCCTCCTATCATATTAGGATAATAAAAAGTATTAATTAACAATATTCTACTCATTAACTTCACCTCTTGTTAATATTATTTTTGTTTTGTGATTTACTCTTACATTAACACATAATAATTTTCTATAAATATAACTTTTTATAATTATATAATCCTTATTATTAACTTTCTCACTATAAAATGAAACCAATTAACTTGTCTATCAGTATACTATAATAATTTATCTTACAAACAATAGTACCTATATTCTTATTATTTTTAGTAATTTTTAAGCGTATTTTCAATAAACTCAGGTTTTACTTAAATATCATTACTTTATAGTTTACGCCATGAAACATATTTATATCCAAATTATTACTGCCTAAAAAATCAAAATTTTGTTTAGATTTGGTTATTTTCTTCAGAATATTTGTTTAATATAAAACAAAATTTTTTGTAGCACATTGTCTCTTATTATTAAGCTTTAAATACAATAAGTAGTACCTTTATAGCTATTATAGTTCATTAAAATTATGTATACAGTTTTATTCATCATAATTATTATCACGCAATTATTTAATTTATTAAAAATAAACTAAATTAATTTTTTTAGCTATAATAAATATCATAAACATAAATATCAATAATTATTTTATTTCTATGAATATTTTATTTATTAATAATTTTAAATAAAATAAATAAAATAAATAAAATATATAAAATATATTTATTTTTACTAATAATAAAAACTCAAACTTTTTAATATTATATTTTTATAACCATTTCTACATTTTATTACTGCAATCACTTTACACATTAATTTTTTATAATATAATTTATTCTACCTTTATAAATAAATTTATCTAAAATAAACAATATGATAAGTTAGAATAAAATATTGAAAAAGAAATTAATCTTATTTGTATACAATCAAGAATAATGTTTATTTTCATTCATACAAATTTTATAAATTTAATGGATTTTATCATTTTATATGAATTTAGTGGCACAAAAACTATAAAAGACATAACACATTATATACAAGTATTTAATGGTAATTAAAAACATTTCTTAAATACAACCAATTTTTTGTTTAAATTTTTATTTAAAAAAGAAATCTAATAGTATTTCTCATTATATAGTTATTATTTAATTTTTGTTGATTAATGTTATGTTTCAATAAGTTTTAATCACACATTTTGCTTAGTTAAATATTTCGTTACTAAAATAAAGCTTAACTATATTTAACTATTTTCTTCAATAAAATATTAAATATTTTCGCTAACATAATTATAAATAAGTAAACATAAAATGTATGAAAAGCTGAACTTATGCATAAACTATTTATAAAAAAATTTAAAAATACCAAAGCTAAAATATCGCTAGATTTTATTTTGTTTTGACTGAGTAAATAAAAATATGTATTCTCTATTTTCCCATAATAATAACCAACTATAATAGCAACTATAACCACTCCTACATAACTAAAATTTATATATGGTTCTAAAAACATACCTCCACGTAATCCATAATGCCCACTCATTCCAAATAATGTATTTGTTGAAAAAATACCATATGAATATATATTTCTAAATTGTATATATTTTCTAGGTATAAAAGAAATGAAATCTGCTATATAATTCAATCCATACAAGTAATTATCATAAAGATTTTTAAATCCATATAATACATATGCACCATCTCTTATATCAGAAAAAGTATTTCCATAAATAATTTTATCTACAATATCATAAATATAAAATTTACTATAATAAGATGAACTCCTTATAAATTCAATCAAAATTCCTAAGATTAAACATATAATCATAAATTTTGAGACTTTAAGCATACTCTTAAAATTAAACCCATATTTTTTTTGAGTTTTTACAATGTAAAATATAAAAATTACTGATATTAAAGGTCCTCTATTAGCAGTTAAAAAAAGTACTATAACTGCTAAAATATATAATAATAGATATTTTTTTTTGTTTAAATTTAAATATTTAATTGATGTAACTATTGAACAAATATATAATATATTATTTAATGCATTATAAATTGGTCGTATAGAAGGATATTCATTAATAAATGTCCTATTATACAATGGATTAACCTTTAAATATATAAAAACAATAAATACCCATAAAAATATAGATAAAATAGTAATAACTTCATTTAATGATGTAATATCATTAAATTTTTTAGTAAATTTATTTAAATTTATTTTTTTGATTGTATTAAATTCATAATAAAATAATGTTATTAAAACTGTTAAAAGTCCAATTAAGTTAATAGTATAATTATAATTTAGATATAATAAATATTTATCACTACTTTCATAACCTAATGCATACCAAGCCTTATTATCAAATTGAAATAATCCAATAAATAAATAAATAAAAATAAATATAAAAAAATTTACGTTAAAAGGAGAAATTATATATTTCTTCTTTAATATTTTATTTATTGCATATACAATAAAAACTATTAAATTGGAAATATATAATATTTTATTTTCTAAACTAAGCAATTGAAATCTATAGATCACAAGAAATCCTCCTATAAATTAATTTATTTAAATAGAACATAAATTTTTAAAATAATAATTCTAATATAACTTTAATTGTAATTTCTTTATATATTATTAAATAAACAATTAGCTTTTTAACACGTATTAATCAAATTAATAAATATATTGATCATAACAAATAATTTTTTACGATATAAAAACTACTACATAAAAATATTGTATTTGAAATATATTTTAAACACTTGTTTTTATTATTTATTTTACATAATTTTTATTTTAAAATTTTTTAAATAACATACTATATATAATTACTTAAAATTAAATATTTAGAACTAACAAAATTACTAAGTAAGTATAATAATTTTAATTACTTCTAATATACTATAAATACTTTAAATTATAAATTAATATTATTTAGTTAATTTTATTAACGTTATATATATCAATTATCAACTTATTATTCTTCATCATTAAATAGTTAAATAAATATTTAACATTTCATAACTACATTTATCCCAATTAAATCTTTTTACAATTCTTAAACTATTTTCAATAAAAGTCTTTAGTATTAAATTATTATTTACTATATACATAATTTTCATTGCTATTTCTTTTTCATCATAAGGATCAAATGTCATCTCCTCATTTCCAACAACCTCTGGTAATGAGGTTAGATTTGATACTAATGTTGGACAACCACATGCCATTGCTTCAAGAGGTGGTAAACCAAAACCTTCATAATAAGAAGGATAAACAAATAAATCTGCATTTTTATATAATAATTTTAGTTCATCATCTGTAACTGCTCCTGTAAAAATAACCCTTTCTTTTAAATTTAATTCATCTACTAATTTGAAAACATGCTCATAATTCCAACCATTTTTGCCTGCAATTATTAAATTATGAGGTATTTGTGCTTTTATTAAATTAAATGCCTTGATTAAGCCATCTATATTTTTTCTAGGTGAAATAGTAGAAACCGTTAAAATGTATTTCTTCGAAATAATATTTTCAAAATCCTTCCTTAAATTTTCTTCATTAATTGGATCCTTTGAAAAGTCATTAAATCCATTATAAATAACATTTATTTTTTCTTTAGCAAAAGGATAATATTTTTCTATTTCACTTTTTGTAAAATTTGTAATCGCTATAATTTTATCTGCCTTCTTAACAGAAAAATCTGTTATAAAATTTTTCCATAACCTTGTCTTTAATGTAAATTCATTTTTTAATGCTTTAAATGCTAGATCATGAATTGTAATTATCACTTTGTTTTTAGCTAATATTGGTGCCATTGTATCAGGATAATGTATAATAGCATCGGGATATTTCTCATAAATCATTTTAGGTAATACAAATTGTTCAACATAATTTCTTTGCTTACTATTATTTATGTTTTTCATTATTATTAAATCTTCTTTTTTAGCAAAATTAAATTTATCTATATCTTGCTCTCTAATAACTATCTTAAAATCAATTTCTTTTAAATTATAAACTCCTTTAGCAACTTCATAGGAATAGCGACCTATGCCTCCACTTAAAGAAGTCTGTAATGCATTAAATATTATCATATCATCACCTATCTAAAACAATATTATAAAACCTTAAAACTATTTATCTTTAAATTATGTTCTTCATAACAATATTTAACATATTCTTCAATCTTCTTTTTAAATATCTCCTCATCAAACTGTTCTGCATGTTTTCTTATTTCTATTTTATCAAAATCATAATTTTTAAACCTATTTATTGCTTCTTTTAATGAATTAACACTTTGTTCTTTAAAAAATATACCTGTTTTACCTTCAACTACTGTTTCAAGCGCCCCACCTTTACCATAAGCAATTACAGGTCTTCCACTAGCTTGTGCTTCAAGTGGGGTAATTCCAAAGTCTTCTTCACCAGGGAAAATAAATGCTCTACATTTTGAATAATATTCTTTTATTACTTCATCTGGTTGTCGACCTAAAAATTTAATATTTGATTTTGCCATTGATTGAAGTCTCTGCCTTTCTGAACCATCGCCTATTATTACTAAAGGCAATCCAAGTTCATTAAAGGTTTCAACAGCAAGGTCAATTCTTTTATATGGAACTAGCCTAGATACAATTAAAAAATATTCTTCATCAACATTACTAATATTAAAAAGCTTTGTTCTAACAGGAGGATGTATAACAACACTTTCTCTTCTATAATGTTTCCATATCCTTTTTGCAACATTTTGCGAATTTGCTATAAAATAATCTACTCTATCTGCAGAAATTCTATCCCACATACGCATATAGTTCATAAAATATTTCATAATTACTTTTTTAAGAGCACTTAACCTTTCTTTGTTTAAATATTCATAGTAAAATTCCCATCCATACCTCATAGGTGTGTGGCAATAACAAATATGAACTGTATTAGGATTTGTTATTACACCTTTTGCACATGAGGAACTACTACTTAAAACAACATCATATTCATTTAAATCAAAACTTTCAAATGCCATTGGCATAAATGGAAAATATCTTTGATGATTAGTTTTTGCCTTTCTCTTATTTTGCAAAAAAGATGTTCTAACATCGATATTTTTTAATTCATCATCTAAATTATCAGGATTATATATTGTAGTATAAATAGGTGCTTCAGGAAAGAGTTGTTTAAAATTTATAACAACTCTCTCTGCACCACCTATGTTTGTTAACCAATCATGTACTAATGCTATCTTCACAACAACACCTCACACTACCATTTTCTTTATTTCCTTTATCTCATGTGCTCTATCTTTAGAGCTAATCATTATGCAATCCTCTGTTTCAACTACTATAATGTCTTCTATACCATTTAAGATTACCTTCTTG
This sequence comes from Thermobrachium celere DSM 8682, assembly GCF_000430995.1. Classification (GTDB taxonomy): domain Bacteria; phylum Bacillota; class Clostridia; order Clostridiales; family Caloramatoraceae; genus Thermobrachium; species Thermobrachium celere. The sequence goes on along the minus strand of NZ_HF952018.1, from coordinate 591,733 downwards.
TTTGCCATTATAATATTTCCTCTTGAATCCCTTGCAATACAATTCTGATTTGCTACATTGCCCTTTTCGTCCTTTTCTCTATATCTTTCAAGACTTGTCCAACTACCAACATCATCCCATCCAAAATCACAAGGGATGACGTATATATCATTTGACTTTTCCATTATGGCATAATCTACTGAAATATCTTCAACTTCTTCATATTTTTGTTTTAAAACTTCTTCGAAATCTTCATCTGCCGCTGCAATTTCTGCAAGAACTTCAAATGTCTCTGGAAGATATTGATTTGTACATTTTAATATAGTTGATGCCTTCCATATAAACATTCCACCATTCCAAAGATATGTACCCTCTTGTATGTATTTTTCTGCTGTTTCTTTATTTGGTTTTTCAACAAAACATTCTACCTTATGTATTGAATTTTCATTTATTTTTTCTACTTCATGAAGCCTTTTGATGTAACCATAACCTGTCTCTGGTCTATCTGGTTTCATTCCAAGTGTCACAATTGCATCTTTGTTTTTGTTTACATATTCATAGGCTGATTTTAAAACCTCTCTAAACTTTCCTTCATCCCTTATTAAATGGTCTGATGGTAAGACTGCAATTGTTGCATTTTCAATTTTTTTGTTTATATAAAATGCAGAAAGCGCAATACAAGGTGCAGTGTTTCTTCCAACTGGTTCAACAATTATATTTCCTTCTGGCAAATTAGGAAGCTGCTCCTTTACAAGTCCAACATACCTTTCTGCTGTTACTACAAATATTCTATCTATTGGTATAAGACCTTCTAGTCTTTTTACTGTCATTTGAATCATTGTATCTTTGCCTAAAAGGTTTAGGAATTGTTTTGGTCTATCATCTGTTGATAGAGGCCAAAATCTTTCACCCTTTCCCCCAGCCATTATAAGTCCACAAAGCATTTACTTCACTCCCTTAGCAAGCATTCTCATCTCCAAATAATACAAAGAATGTTTTAAATATAAGCTTCATATCGAGCCAAAAACTTCTTTCTTTTATGTACTTTATATCAAGTTCTACCCATTCATCAAAATCATTTATTTTATTTCTACCCATAACTTGCCAATAACAAGTAAGTCCTGGTTTAACAAGAAGCCTTTGCATTTGATAAGGTGTGTATTGTTTAACTTCTCTTACTATTGGTGGCCTTGGACCAACAAGACTCATATCACCTTTTAATACATTGAATAATTGCGGGAGTTCGTCTATGCTTGTTTTCCTTATAAATTTTCCTACCTTTGTAATCCTTGGATCATCCTTCATCTTAAAAGCTGGTCCAGACATTTCATTTTTCTTTATAAGCTCCTTTAATTTTTCTTCTGCATCTACACACATTGAACGGAATTTAAACATTTTAAATATTTTACCATCTTTACCGCAACGCTCCTGTATAAAAAATATTGGTCCCTTTGAATCTAACTTTATTGCTATTGCAGTAATAATAAATATTGGCGATAATAATATAATTCCAAATAAAGAACCTATAATATCTATTAATCGCTTTGTAATTTCATACAATTGTCCACGTGTGTATTCATCAATATAATATTCATGACTTACCTGAGGTTGCATAATAACACCTCTCTTTTTTAAAATATTGATTTATACTTGTTTAATTTCTAATCTTGATTAATCTTTTAAGTTTATTCCTACCTACCGAAGAATAGCCCTTTTCTCTTCTTTTCCTTCTTATCTTGATCGTGTCCGTAGTAGTATTGATAGTAGTATCCATAATAGCCCTTTCTTGATGTATCAAGTTTATTTAAAACAACCCCAAGTATATTTGCATCAACTTTATCTAATAGTTCCTTAGCTCTTTTTACTGCATCCTTTTCTGCCTCACCAGATGCTACAACAAGAAGAGTTCCATCTGCATATTTTGAAAGAACCTGTGCATCTGTTACCATTAGAACAGGAGGCGTATCTATAACTATGTAATCATACTTTTCATCAAGACCTTGTATAAAGTTTATCATCCTTTGGGAAGATAAAAGCTCTGCTGGGTTTGGAGGCCTTGTTCCTGATGTTACTACATCTAAATTATCAACAGGTCCTTTATTTAAAGCATCTTCAAAAGAAACTTCTCCAACCAATATATTAGATAGTCCATTTAAGTTTGATATCCTAAGTCTCTTATGTATACTTGGTTTTCTCATATCACAATCCAGCAGTAGTGTTTTATGTCCATTTTGTGCAAGTGTTACGGCAAGGTTAAGAGCTGTTGTTGTTTTACCTTCTCCTGGACCAGAGCTTGTTATAACAATCTTTTTAACCTTTTTGTCAAGGGATGAAAACTGTATATTTGTTCTTAATGTCCTATAGGCCTCTGCTATAGGGCTCTTTGGCTTTTCAATTGTAACTAAATCAACCCCAACCACATTATTCACCCACCTTTGCAATTAATCCAATAACTGGTATATCAAGATATGAATCTATTTCATCTGCTGTCTTAATAGTTGTATCAAGATATTCTAAAAGGAATGTCAATCCTAGAGATGTCATAAGTCCAAGAACAAATGCAATTGCCATATTAAGAACCTTTTTAGGTTTAACTGGTGACTTTGGCACCTTAGCATAGTCTATTATTTGAATATTCCCCCCCGGCAAAAGTTCATTTGCCCTTTTTATAAACTCCTCTGAGAGTTTATTTACAACATTTGTTGCAAACTTCTTATCCTTATGCTGAATTGATATATACATAACTTCTGTATCTGGTGCAATATTGGTTGTAAGCATTCTTTGAAGCTCCTCAGGCTTTATATTAAGCCCCATGCTGATTATTGTATTTTCTGCAACCTTTCTTGATTTTGCTATCTCTGCATATGTTTTAACAAGTTTTTGATACATCATTATGTCGTTATACTGCAGCTTTTCTCCATCCTTTTCCATATGTTTTGTTACTACTATACTGCAGGTTGATTTGTACTCTGGTGTTATTAGATAAAAGGATATAAGTGCTGATATTATAACTGACATAACTGTGATAGATGATATAAGTACAATACGCTTTTTTATGATGTGCAGTATATCTTGAATTTCCAATAGACCACCCCCAACACATAAACCCTCTGCTTGGCGGTGGGTGCCCTACTATCTCGACTTACTCCAAGGGCCCAGATACAGAGTAAGCTTCATCGATCACCAGCTCCTTAATAATAACATGAAATACATATTTTGTTAAAACAACTATACAGCTTCTTTACAAAAAAAATAAGGAATTAGTAGAAATTACCTCCTAATTCCTTTTAATATATCAATAAAGCTTTTGTTTTTTTCCATTTTGTTAAGTTTGTTACATATATTTACATTTTTTATTAGTAATTCTATATTATTCGCTAATGTTTGTCGATAATCTTTTTTAAATTTATTAATCAACTTAAAAGCCTCTTCAAAATATGGGCCTCTTCCATTGGTTGTATGGGCATCTGTTGCTATGAAGTTAAAGGAGCCGTTTTCAATTATCTTAAGTGCTGTCTTTTTAACCTCTCTTCCAAATAATCCTGTGATGCTGGATGTGTTTATTTGGATGAGGCAACCCTCTTCAATTAATTCGTTTAAAAAGGTTATATCTTTTATTACATAATAATACCTCTCGGGGTGTGCAACCACTACTCTATATCCTAAAAGGTGCAGTTCATATATTAAGTCAAGTCCATATTCTGGAAAATGTTTGTAATCAAACTCCATTAATATATATCTTGAATTGTTTAAAGTCTGTATATATCCTTCCTTTACGTATTTTAAGGTATCTTGTGTTGCAAAGACTTCGCTTCCTGGGTAAATAGTAAAGTCAATATTCATCGCCTTTAGCTTTTCATTTATCTCATATAGTGTTTTATTAACAACTTCCTTTGTGTTTTCAAAATAGGATGGATAAAAATGCGGGGTTGATATTACAGTGTCAACCCCTTGAGATTTATATATTTCTATCATTTTTAAAGTAGTTTCTAAGTCCTTAGAACCATCATCAATTCCTGGAAGTATGTGGCTGTGTATATCTATCATCCTTTAGCACTTCCTTCTTCACCATAGTAATAATAGTAAGCATATCTTTTCTAGACTTATATTTACAATAACTTTATTTAGTAGATCCTTTATACTCCTTACAAATTTCTTTTACCATCTCTTAATAAAACAATTATTACTCCATCTGTAATGTTTGATAATATTTGAACATATTTAAAATACTATTCAAGATGATTACAAAATAAAATTTCTAAAACTACTCATCTTTATTATTTGGTATTATACCTACAACAGGAAGATCTAGTAGTTTTTCTACATCATCTTCTGTTTTGACTGTTGTATCCATGTATTCAAGTATAAATACAAGTCCAAGTGATAGCATAACTCCAAGCACAAAGGCTATTGCTATATTTAGCATTTTCTTTGGTTTTACTGGATTTTCTGGAACTTGTGCTGCGTCTATTATTTGTATATTACCATCTGGATAAAATCTTTTTGATTCCTCTATAAAGTTTTTAGCATGTGTGTTTATTGTTGTTGCTGCATCAACAGGGTCCTTTGATTGATATTTTAAAACAAGTATTTGTGTATCTGGTTGTGGTATTGCTGTTATGTTTTTTAGGTAATCATCTGCTTGTACACTTTTTCCTAATTCGTTTATTGTTTTTTCTACAACTGTCTTTGACTTTGCAATTTCTGCGTATGTTTTTACAAGTTTTTGATACATCAATACTTCGTTGTAGTCAGTTTTAACCTTTTCACCTATTTCTGCTCTTCCTATAATTATGCTTATTTTCGCTTCGTACACTGGCTTTAAGACAAAAAAGCTTAAAACAGCAGAAATTAATGTTGTAGCAAGTGTTATAGCGATTATAAGCCAAATTCTCTTTTTTATGATTGCAAAAAGTTCTGTTAAATCAATCGTCATTTCTTGTTCCATTTTTTAGTCCTCCTTTAAGAGCTCCAGCCATTTTTTTGTTACTTCATCATCTTTGTTAAGCCTTAATGAAAGTTCAAAGGCCTCCTTAGCTTTATCATTTTGTCCTAAATAGTAATAGCAGACACCAATGTTGCATATTATTGTACTGTCGTTTGGCTTAAGTTTTAGAGCATCTTTAAAGTTTTTAAGAGCCTCTTCAAAGTACCCAAGAGAGGCTAAGTTTAAACCAATTTCAACAAAAACCTCTGGTCTTTCTGGACATCCTTTTAACATGTTTAGGTAGTATAGAGCTTTTTGGTTTGCGTTTAGATTTCTATAGCACAAAGCTGTATAGTATATTGCATTAAGATTTTCTGGCTGTTGTTCAATTAGTGGAATTAAAATTGCAAGAGCTTGTCTGTATTGTTGTGATTTTATTAGATCAACAGCCTTGTCGAAGCTTTCGACAATTTCTATTTTTTCAAGAAGCTCTTGTGCCTCATTTTTTGTCGTCGGACTTTGTAGGCATTTTCTTAAGTGGTATTTTGCTAAATCGTTGTCATTATTTAGGTATAAAAGTGCTAAATTGTAGTTTGCTGTTGGATTGTCTGGATTTATATCTAAAACCTCTTTTAGGGATTTTTCAATTTCATCTTTAAAGTCCAGTCCTGTTTTTTGCTGAATGTCAAATAAAAGATATATTCTATTTATAAGGTTTGATTCCTTTGGTGAAAGCTTAATTAATGTATTTGCATAAATGAGTGATTTTTTTATGTTTTTCTCTCTATTCGCTTCAATCTGTGAAATTATGTAACTTTCAATTCCTTGGATGCTTTTTAATATAGAAAAGTAGTCATCTTTATATTTAAAATTCTCATCCACTCCGAGAATTGTTATAATTCCATCTAATATATAGCTTAAGTTTATGTTAAATGTACCATTTAAAGCCATATCTTTTAAGTTATCAACATTAATTGGATATTCTCCCTTTTTTAATACAAAAGAATTTTTTATTTTAAATGTTAAATCCTTATTTGTTTCTATAAATAAAAGCCTTTCTACTTCTTTTTTTATGTAGTCTATATATTTCAACAAATCACCCCATTTTTTTATTTTATCAAACTTATTTTAATATATTTTTTTTTATTTTACAATAATATGAAATGGGATTTATTGAAAGTGAATTTGACTTTTTTAGAGATATTAAAGGTATTTTTGTAAAAAAAGCTGCAGAAATTCTCAGCAGCTTAATTTACCTTGGCCTTTACATCATACGTTTTGTATATTTTACCGTTTATATACAATTCAATCTTGCCTGTTAAGTATCCATTTGAATCCTTAAAATTTCTTATTGATTTAAGAGTTGCACCTTCTGGAGGATTATCCTTTATTCCAAGCATTGAAAGTGAAATTTCCTTTGGTTGATATGCAGTAAGAGGTATATCTTTTCCAGCTAATCTAACCTTCGCATCCTTGTTTGAAGTAATTATAAGTCTTGTCACTCTGTCTGAATCCTTTAGGCTTGATAAGTTAAAGTAAAATGTATGCCCTGCAGTTACGCCTGTTATTACTTTGTTCCCATTTATCTTTAGGCTAACATTTGTTATTGCTGCCTTTGTATCCTTTATAGTTATTTTTCTTGAGTAAACAATTGATTCATAGTTCTTCTTTACACCTTCTCTTTTTACCATAACAACTACTTGATATGTACCAGCTGTAGTTGCTCTTATTGTAAATTTGAAGTTTTCTCCTCCATTAACAACAGTTGAGTATTTATCCTTACTTATTGTAAATACATCATATACCTTTCCTGTTTTTACATTCTTAATATAGGCTCTGTACTGAACTTTACCTAAATAATTTGAATTTACTGTTACTGAAATTGGTTCATAAACAAGATATGAAGATTTAACTACTGATACTATTTTTACTTTTGGAAGAACTTCTTTTGCTTGTGCACCAATTTGAATTAACGGAAGAACTAAGAATGTTATCACTAAAATTAGTAAAACAATTTTTTTAATTCTTTTCATTCGAATACCTCCTATTTAACACAATTTAATAACTATATTTTGCAATATATGTAATTATTTTTAAATAATCCTAATTTACTTTAATAAATCTAACATAGGAAAAGCAGAGCCTATTCGCTCTGCACTTCTTTTGTATCCTGTTCAACTTGTTCTTTATAATAGTAAATTTGAGCTATTGTTGCATTCTCTGGAAGATCTATTGCAATCTCTTCTGCAATTTCAACGTCCTTTAAAGTTACTTTATAGCTTCCAGTTATGCTTGATACGTCTATTGTTATGTTCTTTGGTATTCTATCTGCTGGAGCATCTACCTCTACATAGGATATTTCCTTTTGGATAAGAAGGCCTCTAGATTTAAGGTATTCTTCACCTGTGAAGTTAATTGGAACCTTTGTATGTACTTTTTTGTTACCTTCTATTCTTTCAAAATCAATGTGGAGTACTTTTCCATCTATTGGGTCCCTCTGTATATCCTTTATTATTGCATTTTCATGTGCTCCGTTAACATTTAAATCAACTACTGCATGGGGACCATCATGTTTTAATACTTCAAATACATCTGCCATTGCAACTTCGATGTTGAAGTTCTGTTTGTTAAGCCCATATATAACTGCAGGAAGCCTTCCTTGTTTTCTTAATCTGTGATTTTCTGTTTTGGATATCTTTTCTCTAAGTCTTGCTTCTATTTGCATATCTACTCCTCCTTTTTATTTACAACAATCTACTACATTAGAGGAGTTTTCCCTATTTAACTTTTTTTATACATAGAATATTATTAAAATTTAAGGAAAAAATTTATAATAAGTAATTGAATTTTTAATTTAAGAGGACTATAATAATTAAGGTTTTAATTTTATAGAAAGAGGGTGGATATCACATTGTATAAGATGGATCAAACTAGAACACCAATTTTTGATGCTCTAATGGAATATTATAACCGTGAAACAATTCCCTTCCATGTACCTGGGCACAAAAAGGGCGATGGAATGGACAACAAATTTAAGGAGTTTGTTGGTACAAACATCCTTTCAATTGATGTTACTGTGTTTAAGTTAGTTGACAGCTTGCACCATCCAAAGGGGCCTATAAAGGAGGCAATGCTTCTTGCAGCTGATGCCTATGGATCTGATATGGCCTTTATTTCAATACATGGAACAAGTGGTGCAATTCAAGCAATGATTATGTCTGTTGTAGGAGAAGGAGATAAGATAATAATCCCAAGAAATGTACATAAGTCTGTTACAGCAGGTATAATTTTATCAGGTGCTGTACCTGTTTATATGCAGCCTGAGGTTGATAAGAATTTAGGAATTGCACATAATGTAACTCCAGAGACTGTTGAAAAGGCTCTAAAGGAAAACCCAGATGCAAAGGCTGTTTTAATTATTAATCCAACATACTATGGAGTTGCAACTGATATTAAGAAAATAGCAAATATTGTTCACAGCTACAACATTCCACTTATAGTAGATGAAGCCCATGGACCACACTGTGGTTTTAACGATAAGCTTCCTATGTCTGCTATGCAGGCAGGTGCAGATATTTGTGCCCAAAGCACCCATAAGATTATAGGTGCAATGACACAGGCATCATTTTTACAAGTTAAGTCTGGAAGGGTTGATATAAATAGAGTTCAGCAGATTATGAACCTGCTTCAAACTACCAGCCCATCCTACCCTCTTATGGCGTCATTAGATGTGGCTAGAATGCAAATTGCAACAAAAGGAAAGGAACTATTAGATAAGGCTATTGAGCTTGCAAATTATGCAAGACGTGAGATAAATAAAATACCAGGGCTATACTGTTTTGGTGAGGAAATACTTGGTCAACCTGGAGTATTTGCCCTTGATCCAACTAAGATTACAGTAAATTGTAAGGGACTTGGACTTACAGGATATGAGCTTGATCAGATACTTGCTGATGAATATCATATACAAATGGAGCTATCAGATTTATACAACATACTTGCTGTTGGTTCCTTTGGAGATACTAAGGAAAAGATCGATAAGTTTATTTCTGCACTCAAGGAAATTTCAGATAAATATTATGGAACAAGGCCTACTATTGGAACAGTGATTGATTTACCTGGAATACCTCAAAGAGCTGTAACTCCAAGACAGGCATTTAATGGCAAGAAGAGAGTTGTTCCATTAAAAGAAAGTACAGGATTGATTTCTGCAGAGTTCTTACTTGCTTATCCTCCAGGAATTCCAATAATCTGCCCTGGTGAAATAATAAACGAAGAAGTATTGGATTATGTTCAGGCTCTAAAGGATGCAAACCTATACGTTCAAGGAACAGAGGATCCAAATGTAGAATATATAAAGGTGCTAGAAATGTAGAAGGCAGAGATAGTCTCTGCCTTTTTATTTTGGCTCTTTGTCAATAGTTGGGGCGGGTATTCATTTAGAATGCCTGTCCTTTCTTATTTGAGAGGAATTTTAGAAAGATAAATTGGTTTTGAGGGAGTTTGCCTAAAAGTTTGCATGACAAAAAGACCAACGGTAGTTGGGTTCTTTTAAATATAATATTTTATAAAATTTAGTTACAACAATGAAGTATTCTATTTCTAAACCTATCAAAATTTTTAAAGCCGAAGGCATTTCTTTTAATAACTTTAATCTTGTTATTAAATCCTTCTATACAAGCATTTGTGTAAGGAATATCAAAAGAATTAACTATTCCATCGAAATATCTAATATAAGTATCAGCACATTTTTTGAATTCTTTAAGACCACTATTTTGAGCAAGTTTTATCCATTCCTTTAATAAAGTACGAGCTTCCTTAGAAGAAGATGCAGTTTCAGTAATTTTTAATAACTTTTCTTTTAATGCATGAGCAATAGCTAAATCGCTATTATAAGAAAGCATAACATGTAAAGCAGCTTTTGATTCATT
>NZ_HF952018.1:516112-581580 GCF_000430995.1 Thermobrachium celere DSM 8682 | reverse complement strand
ACAGACAAATTAACTCTTTTAGCTAAACTTGACATACTATAAGTATTAGTAAGCTCTGTTATAACGTACATAGATAAAAGATTAGTGATTCTATAATAACGTGGCAAGAATTCAATATGCTCATAAAATCTTTTACCTACAAATATTACAACGATATCTACGCTTTTTAATTAACGAGAACAGTAGGTTTTAAGAATAGAGGAATGTGTTTAACACGTTGTATTCTATAATCATGAACTCTACGAGTTTGAGAGTTACAACAAGGGCAAGTATGAGGTTTCTTCTTCATTTCTAAATAAATCTCAAAGCAATTATCTGTATTAAGTATTTTTGTTACAATAACATCTTTAAAACCGAGTAGGTTTTTGATAAAATTATTATTGTGCACTTGTTGGATGCCTCCTTTCAAATTGTGTGTGTGTAATTTATTATATCAGGCATCTAAACAGGTGCATATTTTTTTTGTAAAAAAATATGCTGGGGCTACGCCCCAACATTTATTATAGAACCTTTATTTTAGCTTTTTAAACTTTTTTGAAATATGTTTACATTTTTAGGAAAATGTCACATTTCACTTGGGTGGCACTCCTATTAAGTAGGCTATTTTAATTTACTTAATTTTTCTTCAACATTTTTTCTATCCATATTATCTAGATATTTAATATACTCTCCTTCGGTCATATCTGCAACACTACTATATACTGTCAGTACCTTTTTAAAGTAGTCTATCCCATATTCAAGCCTATTTAGGCAGTCCATAAGTTCAGTTCCTGATAAAATTCTAAATCTTAATGCTTTTCTTTTTTTGTTTAGAGCCTGTTTTACATCATCTAGCTGGTTTCTTGTTGAATTTATAAGTTTTATCTTTTTAAAGTTTTTCAAAAGTGCCTCTCTATAGTAAGGCATTATTTCGTTTAGTACTTCTCTACTAAATATTAAATCTGGCTTTGAAAGGCTGTTTACTTTATTTATTAACTCCTCTAATGCTCTGTTATTTTCTCTCTTTAATGCAGTTAGTTTAGAAAATGCCTCTTCTATTTTATCAACATCTTTTAAGCCTTCTGCCTTTAGCGCATCTAGGGCAATAAGCATCTTTTCAAAGTCCTTCTCTTCTTTTTTTAGCTGTTTTTCATCTATCACTGCCTTAGGAATTCCACCCTTAAATACATCGTCAAAAAGTACTTCAAATTGGTATGCAAGGTATGCAAGCTCCTTTATATCCTTTTTATCTAGTACCTTTTCCCCCTCTTCTGTAACATAAAGATATCCTGTAACTGTTTGACGCACACTTCCTAAGAAAACTTTGTTGTATTGAATTTCTCTATACAATCGTCCATTATACTCTATGGGTAAGGATACCCTTGCAACTTCATTTTTGTTTCTATATTTATCTGATATCTCTTTAAATCTTCCTTCAGCTCTTTGGTAAACTAGCATGCTACTCCTCCTTAAACTATAAACAAGTGGCAATGAATTTATAAACATCTTTATTTTATCATAATTTTTTTAAATTTCCAATTTAGTATTTGGGCTAATCCTATTCCAAGAAATGCTCCAGTTGTATCAATTAGTACATCAGTAAACTTTGGTCCTCTCCCCGGAACAAAATACTGGTGTATTTCATCTAAAACTGCATAGATAAAACATAAAAGTAGAGAAAAAATTAACTTATTTTTTAGTTTAGTGTGGTCTAAATAAAGATAGGCTATCAAACCTAAAAGGAAAAACAATATGAAATGGGCATTTTTTCTTACGATATGGTCTGAACGATTCTCTCCAAGTTTTTTATCTAAGTTTATACCCGATACAGATTTTACTGTTTCTATAACCTTTCTATTTCTTGTATGTGATATGTATGCAGGTTCTGAGGACATGTAAAATATAAATGTCATTTGAGCAATAAGTAGCAGAAATAATATGTTTCGCTTCATATGGGCCTCCTAACATGATGTAATTTTTGTTATATTATACCATATATATTGTAAATTATACTATTCAATAAAATACATCTATTACTTTTTTATTTAAAACTATTGATAATGATTATTTTATACCCCACATTGAAGCTGATTTACATTGTGTTGTAGTAGTTGTGTAATCTTACTCATAAAGCAAGGTATTATGCTGTGATCTAAAAAATTGCTAAACATTTTATAAAAAATAAATTACATTGATTACAAAAATAAAAAAGGTACCTTAAATATAGGCACCTTTTTATTGTCCTACTATGTAGTATGGCAGAGGATTTACAGGCGTACCGTTAATTCTTACTTCAAAATGAAGGTGTGGTCCTGATGAAAGACCTGTGTTTCCTGATTTTGCAATAAGCTGTCCCTTTTTAACTTCCTGCCCTTCTGAAACAAGCCTCTTTGAAAGGTGGGCATAGGTTGAAGTTATACCATTTCCATGGTCGATTATAACTACATTTCCGTAACCAGACATATAAGATGATATTAAAACAACTCCATCTGCCATAGAATATATTGGTGTACCAGATGGAACTGCTATGTCAATTCCATTGTGCATTCTTGCATATCCCAACACAGGATGCATTCTCATTCCAAAATATGAGGATATTCTTGGAACATAACCTAAATCGCTCACCTTTATTATTCCTGTTTTAGAAACTGCTCCATTGCTTGTACTACTTTTATTTGTATTTTTTTGTTTAGCCTGAAGCTCCTTTATTTGCTTTTCAAGAAGCTTTGATTCTTCCTCTTCCTGCTTTAGAGCTCTTTCTAGATAGGCCTTGTCTTTTTCAAGTTTGCTATAGAGCTTTCTTTGTTCATTGCATGCCTCATCAAGTTCTTGCTTTTTTGATGTATACTCCTGCTGCATTGTTATTAGGCTTGCTTCTTTTCTTTTAACTTCGCTTACCTTTCTTTCAATACTTGTCTTCTTTTCGTATATTGACTTAAGTATATTCCTATCGTTTTCAATTATAATTTTTACAACTTCAGCCCTTGATATAAAATCATTAAAATCCTTTGAATCAAGCAATATTTCTAAAAAACTTGTTGGGCCATTCATGTACATGGCCCTTATTCTTTCATGAAATAACCCCATCTGCTCCTCATACTCATTTTCTAACTGCTTAATTTCTTTATTTAGCTTTTTAATGCTTTTCTTAGTATCTGCAATATCTGAATTTATTTTATCTATATTTTCCTGTATTTTATCAATTTTTTCGTTTAGCTTGTTTATCTCCTCTTCAACATCCTCTTGTTTATCCTTAACATCATCAATCTTTTGTTTTATATCTTGTATATTCTTTTTTGTTTCATTTAGCTTATTTTGTTTTTCCTTTATTGTATCTGCTTTAGCAAAGGATGTTGTGTATATAAGTATTATACACAGTAAATATGATATTATTTTTTTCAAAACCATCCCCCCAAAGATAATTTATACAACAAGGAACTTTCTAATTGAAATGAAGCTTCCAAATCCTCCAATTAAAGTTCCAAGAAGGCTGAACTGCCACCAGAATTGTTTCACAACTTCCTTTGGAGGTACAAGTGTAAATACTACAATGTTTTGTTGTATTATCTTTGCTGCATAGGTATATCCATTTTCTATTATAAAGGCTGCAATAAGGCCACCTATAAGGCCTAGTAATATACCCTCTAATATAAATGGCCATTTAATAAACCAGTCTGTTGCACCAATATATTTCATAATGCTTATTTCCCTTTTTCTTGCAAATACAGTCAACTTTATTGTGTTTGATATTAAGAATATCGATATAGTTCCTAATATGGCCATTAATACTGTAGATGAATATCTAACTATTCTTACAAGCTTTATAATAGTTTGAACTGTTCTTTTGCCATCCTTAACCTTAAGTATTCCTTCCATTTGAGCTATTTTAGGGCTTACAAGTTCAACGCTTTCTGGCTTGTCAACCTTTATTATAAATGATGCTGGAAGTGGGTTTGATTCCTCAAGTCCCTTTGCAATATCTTTATTTTCTCCAAGTTGTTCCCTGAATTTTTCTAGTGCCTTCTCCTTTGATTCATAATCAACACTTACAACTCCAGGTATTTCTTTTATACTCTTTTCTAGTTTTTGCTGCTGAAGAGTCGTTACATCATCCTTAAGAAACGCTTTAATTTCAATCATGTCTTCAACATTTGTTGCAAACCTATTTACATTGATTGCAAGGGTCATAAAAAGACCAAAAATAAATATAGTTGCTGCAACTGTTGTAATTGAAGCTAAGCTCATAAGCCTGTTTCTATATATACTTTTTATTGTTTCCTTAATATAATATTTCCACGTATTAATCCTCATAGCCGTATACACCTCTTTGCTGATCTCTTACTATTACACCCTTTTCTATTGCAATAACCCTCTTTTTCATTTTATCTACAAGATCCTTTGCATGTGTTACCATAAGTACTGTTGTACCGGATTTGTTTATATCATCAATTAAAGCCATAATTTCTTGAGCTGTATCTGGGTCTAGATTTCCTGTTGGTTCGTCACATATTAAAAGCTTTGGATTGTTTACAATGGCTCTTGCTATTGCAACCCTCTGCTGTTCTCCACCTGATAATTGGTGTGGATAGTTTCTTTGTTTTGCATATAAACCAACCATTTCAAGTACCTGAGGTACCCTCTTTTTAATGTCTCTATGGCTTGCTTCAACGATCTGCATTGCAAATTCTACATTTTCATAAACAGTTTTATCAGGAAGCAGCCTAAAGTCCTGAAATACTACACCAAGAGTTCTTCTATAGTATGGAATTTCTTTTCTTTTTAGTTTTGTTATATCTACATTATTAACTATTATTTCTCCACTTGTAGGTTCTATCTCCTTCATTAGCAGTTTAAGTATTGTAGACTTACCTGCACCACTTGGTCCAACTAAAAATACAAATTCACCCTTATTTATATTAAAATTTACATTTGACAAGGCTATATGATTGTTTTTATAAACCTTCGACACATTTTTTAGTTCTATCATCAGCAACAACTCCTTATTTCGTCTTATTATGTGAAAGTCTTTGATTTTTCTACAACATATATAATAACATATAATAATCAATAATAAAAGTGCCACCCAAGTAAAATGTGACATTTTCCAGACATTTCATAGTGAATTTTTTTGTAATATGAACTTCTCATAGTAGATAAACTAAAGTCTTATTTATCTATCATAGGTAAAAGCATATAATTCTAAATATAGACTAATTTACAGAAATAATTTAAATGCAAAATATAAACCCCATGAAAGAATTTATAAAATTGATTCTTCCATGGGGTTAGTGTCACCCAGGTGAAATGTGATATTTTCCAAATAATTCATTTCTAATTCACCTAGGTCTACATTATATATTTTTGTACTTAATTTTTTTATTCTATCTCTGTAAACCCTTCTCCTAAAACTTCATGTACATTGCTTACACTTATAAACGCTCTTTTGTCTAATTCCTTAATATATTCCCTAAGCCTTATAAATTCCTTTCTGCTTATAATAGTCATTAGAACTTCCTTCTTTTCTCCTGTATATGCTCCCCTACCATCGTAAATTGTAACACCACGGCCTAATTCTTCAATTATATATTTCTTTATTTCTTCGCTTTTCTCACTAATAATTGTTACCTGCTTACAAACATTAAGCCCTTGTATAACGTTGTCAATTACTAAACCGTTTATTACAACTCCAAGCAGTGCATACATACCGATCTTAGGACCAAATGTTAGACCTGCTGCAAGCGTTATTAAAAAATCTGAAAGAAGAAGTGATTTACCTATATCTATGTGGAAGAATTTATTTATTATCTTTGCTATAATATCTGTTCCACCTGTTGATGCATTTTGATTAAATACTATACCCATACCAATCCCTGATATTAATATTCCAAATAAAAGCTGTAGAAGCAAGTCGTCAACTATTGGCTGGGATATTGGATATATTCTTTCTAAACACCATATCATTGCAGAAAGTCCAAGGCTTGAATATATTGTCTTAGCACCAAAGTTACTACCTATTACAATGAATGCGATTATAAATAAAACTATATTCATTCCAAGCATTAAAAGTCCCACAGGTATAGCTGGGAAGAATTTGTTTATAACTATTGCAAGACCACTTACACCACCAGCTGCAAGATCACTTGGAACTAGAAAGTAATAGATTCCAACTGCTACTAAGAAGATACCTAAAGTGATTAGAACATACTCTTTAACTGCCTTTTTCATCCTATCCCTCCTTTTATTTAATTTTCGTCTATATAGCTAATGGAAATTTAGTCCCAATTATGCATATTAATTTTATCAATTCGTCTAGAATAAAGCAAATTCAATGCTTCTCGTTTTATGCATTTATTGTATATTATTTTTGTTTTTCTTATTTTTTATTATGTATGCTTAATTGTTTAGCAGCTATTATAGTTTGCCTTGAATTAAAATAATAAATCATTATATTTTATATTTTATAAAATATTCTCCCCTAAACTTGTGTAGATAAGCTTTTTTAAAATAATTACATTCTGTATAGCAACGTACAATCATTCACAAAAATTTATTATTTGACTAATATATTACAAATTTCACATTTCACCTGGGTGGCACTTTAAAAGGGCTGTCTAAATTTAGACAGCCCTAGTTTATTTACTTTGAAGCTATTGCTTCCTTTACAGCCTTTATTATGTCATCCTTAGTTAAACCATACTTCTTTAAAAGTTCAGCTGGTTTTCCTGATTCTCCAAATGTATCCTTTATTCCAACTCTCTTTACAGGTGCTGGACACTTTTCTGCTAAAACTTCACAAACAGCACTTCCAAGTCCACCTATTATGTTATGTTCTTCGCAAGTTACTGCTGCCTTTGTCTTTTTAACTGAATTTACAATAGCATCTTCATCAATTGGTTTTATTGTGTGGATGTTTATAACTTCTGCTTCTATTCCTTCGTTTTGTAGCTCTTCTGCAGCCTTTAGAGCTTCACTTACCATTATTCCTGTTGCAAATATTGAAACATCCTTACCTTCTCTTAACAATACTGCCTTTCCTATTTCAAACTTATAATCTGGTCTATCATTTATTGTTGGAACTGATGATCTTCCAAGTCTTATGTATACAGGTCCATAATATTCGCTTGCTGCTTTTATTGCTGCCATAGTCTCAACATCATCAGCAGGGCAAATTACTGTCATGTTTGGTATACTTCTCATTAGAGCTATATCTTCAACTGATTGGTGTGATGCACCATCTTCTCCAACTGTAAGACCTGCATGTGTTGCAGCTATTTTAACATTTAGCTTTGGATAGCATACTGAGTTTCTAATTTGTTCAAAAGCTCTTCCTGCTGCAAACATAGCAAATGTACTTGCAAATGGAATTTTGCCACATGTTGCAAGTCCTGCAGCTGTTCCAACAAGGTCTGCTTCTGCTATACCAACGTTGAAAAATCTTTCTGGGAATACCTTTGCAAAGTCAACTGTTTTTGTTGACTTCGAAAGGTCTGCATCTAAAACTACTATATTTTTGTTTTCTTTTCCAAGTTCTACAAGTGCCTTACCATATGCCTCTCTTGTCGCTAAATTAGCCATTTATAGCACCTCCTAATTCTTGTAGTGCCTGTTCGCATTGTTCCTTATTTGGTGCAGTTCCATGCCAGCCTACTTGATTTTCCATAAAGGATACGCCCTTACCCTTTATTGTCTTTGCAACAATTACAGTTGGCATTCCCTTTGTAGCCTTAGCCTTATCTATTGCATCAAATATTTGATTATAGTCATGTCCATCTATTTCAATTACATTCCATCCAAATGCTCTAAACTTTTCTGCAATTGGTGTTACGTTCATAACTTGTGTACATGGTCCATCTATTTGTAGTCCATTGAAATCAACAAAAGCAGTTACATTATCAAGCTTGTAGTGTGCCGCTGTCATTGCAGCTTCCCAAACTTGACCTTCTTCAAGTTCTCCATCTCCTAAAAGTATGTACACTCTATAGTCCTTATTATCAAGCTTTGCTGCAAGTGCCATTCCATTTGCAACTGAAAGTCCTTGTCCTAGTGAGCCTGTTGACATGTCAACACCTGGAGTGTTCTTAATACTTGGGTGTCCTTGAAGATTAGAGTCAATCTTTCTTAGAGTCATAAGTTCTGACTTATCAAAGAATCCCTTTTCTGCAAGAACTGCATAAAGAACTGGTGCAGCATGTCCTTTTGATAGAATAAATCTATCTCTATCTTCCCACTTTGGATTCTTTGGATCCACTCTCATTTCGCTAAAATAAAGTGATGTTAAGATTTCAACAGCTGAAAGTGAACCACCTGGATGTCCTGATTGTGACTCAGTTAACATCTTTATTATGTTTTTTCTAACTTCAACTGCTATTTCTTTTAGTTTATTGATGTCTCTATTCATCTTGTTCCCTCCTTTTGATCTTTATATTTAGTATGCCATAAGGCTTATTTTTCTAACCGCACAAATATTATAACACATATTTTGACAAAATACACACTATTTTTGCATTGACATTTTTTAAACTTTTGTATGCAATGTTCTATAATTTGGAAAATGTCACATTTCACTTGGGTGGCACTATAAAACAAAAAAGTGTCAATCGGGTGATTGACACTTGTAGTCACTTCTTAATTTTCTTCTGATGCTTATGGTATGAATTGGGAAATGTCACATTTCACTTGGGTGGCACTTTAGAAGTCGATTAGTCCTAGGCTAATAAGTAGTGCCTCATCTACCTTTTTCATTAGTTCATCACTAATGTGTCCTATCTTTTCTCTAAGCCTTCTTTTGTCTATTGTTCTAACTTGTTCAAGTAGTATAACAGAATCCTTTGTTAGTCCATAGTCCTCACAGCATATTTCAACATGGGTTGGAAGCTTTGCTTTGTTTATCTGTGAAGTTATGGCCGCCACGATTACAGTAGGACTGTACCTATTTCCTACGTCATTTTGTATTATGAGTACAGGCCTTACTCCTCCTTGTTCAGAACCTATGACAGGGCTTAAATCAGCATAGAATATATCTCCTCTTTTCACCACCTGAACCATCTAATATATCACTCTCCGCAAGCTCTGCTTCATATTTAACAAGCTCCTTAAGATCGCAGTCCATCCCACATTCTGCTATTTCAAGATTTATGCTACCCATCTCCTGATAGCCCTTCTTCATAAGTTCCCTAATGTTCTTCTTTTTATGTTCCTTAATATATAATATTACAGCTTCCTTTATAAATTGACTTCTATTTTTACCATTTTTACATTCTATAAATTCATCAAACTCATCTAGCAAGCTCTCGGGGAGGCTCACTGTAATTTTTTTATTTTTCATCATCATACCCCCTAAATTTACCTATGTAGGCGAGGCTCAGCATGTAACTATTATAGCACTTTACTTACTTTATTTGCAACCTTTATTCCTCTTTATCATTGTTTCCAATTTACACAAAATTATGTCATACTAAATTTTTAATTTTTATAATCTCTCCATTTTTTATATAAACTCTCGGAACTCTTTTTGAAACCATGCATAAAACTTCATAGCTTATTGTATTTAACCTCGCAGCAATTGTGTCAGCAGTAATCTCTTTATCACCTGATTTACCCATTACAACAACCTCATCACCTATATTTACATCTTCAACGTCTGTAACATCCGCCATACATTGATCCATGCAAATTCTTCCAACAACTTCAACCTCTTTTCCTTTAATCAATACCTTTGCATTTCCAGACATCATTCTTGTAAAACCATCTGCATATCCAAAGGGAAGTGTTGCAATTATTCTTGTGTCAGGTGCAATATATCTTCTTCCGTAGCTTATTGAGGTACCCTTGTCTACCTTTTTTACCATTGCAACCTTTGCCTTAAGACTCATTGCAGGTTTAAGTTTTATTTCATCTTTATTTATCTCATCTGATGGATAGTAGCCATAAAGCATTATGCCTGGACGTACAGCATCAAAGTAGCTCTCTTTTAAGTCTATTATTCCTGCGCTGTTTGCAATGTGTCTAATTTTAAATTTAATTCCCTCTTTTTCAAGTTCATTAATCATCCAATTAAATTTCTCAAGTTGGAGGTATGAATATGTTTTATCCTTTTCATCAGCACAAGCAAAATGAGAATATATACCCTCAACTTCTAAGTTGCTAAGGGCACATATTCTAACTATTTCTCTTTTTCCATCTTCATTTATTTGAAATCCCAATCTTCCCATACCAGTATCTATTTTTATGTGAACTTTAGCCCTTTTATTCATTTTTTGTGCTGCTAAATTAAGTTTTTGTGCAAGATCAAAATTATATATTGTAAGTGTTATGTTGTTTTCTAAAACTCTTTCAAAAAATTCCTCTGATGTATAACCAAGAACTAAAATATCATCCTGAATACCTTCTCTTCTTAGCTGTAGAGCTTCTGTTACAACTGCTACTGCAAAAAAGTCAACACCTTCTTCCTTTAGTACAGATGCAACTTCAAAAGCTCCATGTCCATAAGCATCTGCCTTTATAACCCCAATTATTCTTTTATCCTTTACAATCCTTTTAACCTCATTTATATTATGTCTTATATTATCAAGATTAACTTCAGCATAATATGGCCTTAGCATCCCATCTTCCCCCTTAATTTAAGTTTAGAGTAAAAGTGTCCTCCTTGATCTCTTTATTACATTCAAAGTTTATAAATTTTGCCCTATAGCGTAAAGTACCACTGTTGTCGTAAATTTCAAAGTATAGTGGTCTAATTTCCTTCTTTGTAAAGTAAACAACTGCCTCATGTTTGTATATGTTATCACCCTCAATCTTTATCCTAAGTTTTATTGCATCTAGCCCATCTACTACACAGTGGCTAGTTTTATATTCTTTATCTTTAATAAAGCTATTTTGTATAATTCCAAGGTGAATAAAGGACTTCTCTGTCTGAAGATCACCTTCAAATTTTTGGTTAATTAATGGATGGAATATTTCTAATTTTCCGTCATTTAAAATCATAATTTTTCCCTTTAAAAATTCTGGCTCAAGTGTCTCTATTCTTACTTTGTCTGGGAATTTATAAAACTGAAGCTGTCTATACTTTGATGTGCCTTTGTTTCCATAGATTTCAATTTCAACTTCTGCCCTGTAGGTTTTTAAATTTAAAAGAAAATCCTCAACACCCTTGTCCTTTTTAAAAATTGTACATGAAATTGTGAATATTGTGAATATTAGTGTTAAAAAAATATATAACCTCTTTTTCATATAAAAAATCACCTACAAAAATACTACATTTATAATTATTCTTTTTGTAGGTGATTTATTACTAAAGCATAGCCTGTCCTATATATTCTATTATATCACTAGCAACCAATCCATTTCCATACTTTTTATATGCCCAATCTCCAGCAGCTCCATGTAAATACGCTCCAAGAACTGCAGCATCATATGGACTATATCCTTGGCCTACTAAAGATAAAATAATTCCAGTTAAAACATCTCCTGAACCTCCTGTTGCCATTCCAGTATTTCCAGTTGTATTTATATATACCATCTCTCCATCCGTTACTACTGTACTTGCTCCCTTAAGTAGAACTATGCATTCATATTCCTTTGCAAATTTTAAAGCTACCTCTACCCTATTCTTATTTATATAATCTATACTTAGGCCTGTAAGTCGTGAAAATTCACCAGGATGAGGTGTTAATATAATAGGACATTTTTTAAAATTAAGTTTTTCCTTTATGTTACAAAGTAAGTTTAGGCCATCTGCATCTATAATTAATGGCTTTGTTAAGTTTTCTAGTATATATGATAGAGTAGAAATAAAGTTTTGGTTTTTTCCAAGACCTACTCCAATTGCAACTGCATCATAGTTTTTTATTATTTCATCTACATCCTCATTTTTTAATGTAATGTATCCATCAGTTTCTCCACATACTTTATATGTCGCCTCAGGCAAAAATGATGCAATTCTATCTACAATACTTCCCTGAACTACACATGTTACGATACCACTTCCTGTCCTTAGGGCTGACTTTGCAGCTAATGTTACCGCCCCCGACATATAGTAGCATCCACCTATTACTGCAACCTTACCACAACTCCCTTTATTTACATCATAATGTCTTTTTTTTAAAAGGTGTTTGGGATAACCTCCATAGGTTGATGTTATGTTTAACTCCTCTTCATCAATGCAGGCCTTTGGAATTGAAATGTTATCCACAAAAACATCTCCTGCATGTTCTCTTCCTTCATTTAATAATAGTCCTAGCTTTAGTGTCCCAAAGGTTACTGTTTCATTTGAAATTACTGCACATCCCATTTTAAAACCATTGTCTGAATTGATTCCAGATGGTATGTCAACTGAAATTGTATACTTTGAATGGCTGTTTATTATTTCTATTACTTCTTTAAAAATTCCCTCAACATCTCTATCAAGGCCTGTTCCAAATAGTGCATCAACTGTAATGTCGCTAAATTTTATATCATTTATCAACTCATCTAATCTCTTTTTTATTAAAACTCCCATATTCAGTAGAATATCGTAGTTTGTCTTTGCATCGCCCTTTATTTTGCTTTCATCTCCAAACAAGTATACATTTACTTCATATCCATTTATATATAAAAGGCGTGATAGTGCAAAACCATCTCCGCCATTATTCCCTATACCACATACTACTGTTATTCTTTTTGCATCCCTCTCTTTAATTCTTTTAAAAACAGCCCATGCTGCATTTTCCATAAGAACAATGCCAGGGATTTTAAATTTTTCAATAGCCCTTTTATCTATATTTCTCATATTTTGTGCCTTAGCAACCTTCATTTCTCTACCCCTCCATAACCACAAAAGCAACAGCATATTCTCTACAGTGTGATATTGAAATCTGTATATTTTTTATTTCTTTTTCTTCTGCAATTTTTTTAGCACCTCTATGTAGAACCACATAGGGTGCCCCATCTCTTTTTAGTATTTCAATATCCTTAAAAGAAAAGCCCTTTATACCTGTTCCTAGGGCTTTTGATACTGCCTCCTTTGCTGCAAAATATCCTGCAGCACTTTCGACATTCTTATTTTTAAGGTATTCTATCTCATTTTCTGTAAAAACTCTATTTATAAAGTTTGTTTTTTCTATTGCTCTTTTTATTCTGCTTATCTCTATTATATCTGTTCCTACTCCCTTTACCACATATATCACCTTTTTTTATTTAATTGTAACTCTAATTTTATGCAAGTACAAGCTTTGCTTCTATCTTAGAAACTTCATTGTCAAAATCGCTTACCCATTCATCAACATACTCTCCTATAATTTCAACTAGATGTACTGGAGATACTTCATTTTTCTGTAGATAAATTATTAATTCTAATACCTTTGTTCTATCTGTGCTGACATAATCTACCCAATTCTTTTCGATGCTTATAACTTTATCATCTACTATTTCTTCTCTCAACACCTCAATACCAAAACACTTTATATCAAATTCATCATCCCCAACGTTTATTTTTTTACAATTTTTAACTAAATAGTATTTATATACATAACTTTTGTTGTCGTCTAATATTGTTCTACAGCTAGCTATTTCAACAACGTCTCTCATAATTATCCCCCTTAATTTAATTTTCTATTATATTTTAGCATGCATCCATTTTAATATATGTTGAAATTTGAGAATAATGACAAATATTTTTTCAACAATATATTTCAATTTTTGATGACATCAATTTTATTTTTTATTTAGATATACATTATATTCCAATTATATATGGTACAGCATTGTATTTTGTCGTAATTTATTTTTATGATATAATACATTTGGAAGGGAGGTTTAAATATGGAAAAGATTAAAATAAAACAAATGTCACTGGAAGAGGCTAAAAAGCTTGGAATTGACAATTGGGGAAGATGGAGCTGCGGTGTTTCAAAATTTGATTGGGAATATGATGAAACTGAAACATGCTATATATTTGAAGGAGAAGTTATAGTTACAACTCCAATTGAAACTGTAACAATTAACGAAGGAATGCTTGTAACATTCCCAAAGGGATTAAAGTGTACGTGGGATGTAAAAAGACCGATAAATAAGGCCTATACATTTGAGCCAGTTGTGTAAAATACAAATATAAATTATTTTAAAAAGCCCCAATAATGGGGCTTTTTAAATTTTAAGATAAAAGCAGTTTATCCTTTAAAAACTCATTGATATTCTTTGGCAGTCCGCAGGTAAAGTTTTTACAAACATATGCAAGGGGTTCATCCTTTATTTGAATCTCTCTTATATGAGGTATTAATCTCTCATCCTCATCCTTTGTTTTTGATATTACTAAAAGGTTTTTTATGTATTTGCTTCTTACAGGCTCTATAAATCTTTCTACTTCTTTAATATCCTTTGAAGCTATCACTACATCAATAGGCTCTGATAATATCAAATCCTGAACTAGCATAGCAAAGCTGTGGGCAGATTTTATTGCCCTAATTTCCTTTGCAAAGCAATTTAGAATTCCCTTTGATAAGTCTAAATATTTTGTGTCACCTGTAATTCTATAAGCAAGGTATAGCACATATGAAGCAACTGAATTTCCAGATGGTACAGCACCATCATATATTTCTTTGCATCTTAAAATCAGTTCTTTTGTTTCCTTTGTTAAGAAAAATCCTCCCTTTTCTTTATCTAGATAATTCTCAATCATTTTATCAATTAACATCAAAGCTTCCTTTAAATATTTTACTTCTTGACTTGATAAATACAGCTCAATTAATCCCCATGTAAAGAAGGCATAATCATCTAAAATAGGTTCTATTGAATATTCTCCATCCTTATATCTATGCTTTAATCCATCCTTTGATAAGTTCAATATAAAATCTGCTGCCCTCTTTGCCATGTTGATGTATTCACTATTATTTAATATAAATCCTGCTCTCGATAAAGAAGCTATCATAAGCCCATTCCAATCTGTTAATATCTTCTCATCTCTAAGTGGCCTTATTCTATTTTCCCTAAATTTATAAAGCTTCTCCCTTATTACTTCAAGTTTTTCTTTATATTCATCATAATCCTGTGTTTTATATAGTATATTCTGTCCTGTTTTTTCACCTGTTGCCTCCTCCTCAAAGTTTCCCTCTTCAAATAGATTATATACCTTATTTGCTATTTTAAATTCCTCTTCATCTAAAATGTTCTTTAACTCCTCTAGTGTAAATGTGTAAAATTTTCCTTCTACTCCTTCACTATCAGCATCTTCTGCAGAATAGAATGCCCCCTCCTTTGAAGTTAGATCTCTTTTTACATATTCTATAACTTTTTCTACAACCTCCCTATACTTTTCATACTTAAACATTCTATAGGCTTCAGCATAGGTGAGAGTTAATAGTGCTTGGTCATACAACATCTTTTCAAAATGAGGAAGCTTCCATTCCCTATCTGTTGAGTATCTGTGGAATCCAAACCCAACGTGATCAAATATTCCACCCCTCATCATATGATCAAGTGTCTTTGTTACCATCTCTTTTATTTCTTCATCTTTATTTTCTGCATAAACGCTCATCAAAAACAACAAGTTATGAGGAATTGGAAATTTGGGCCTCTTATTAAAACCACCATGAAGCCTGTCAAATACAACCTTAAATTCCTCTACAGTTTCAAATACATCCTCTTTATTTAATGTTCCCTTTTTGTCTTCATTGTTTAATTTCCATAATTCTCGATAGAGCTTCTCTGAAGAATCAAGTAGCTTTTTTCTGTCGTTTTTCCAAAGGTCATCAATTCTCTTTATTAAATCCTTCATGCCTATTCTATTATATACTGTCTCCTTTGGTATGTATGTGGCTGAGAAAAATGGCTTTTTATCAGGAGTCATTATAATAGTTAAGGGCCATCCTCCATGTCCTGTCATCATCTGGCAATACATCATATAGATACTATCTATATCTGGCCTTTCTTCTCTATCTACCTTTATGCATATAAATGTATCATTTAACATCTTTGCAACCTCTTCATCTTCAAAGCTCTCCTTCTCCATAACATGACACCAGTGGCAAGTGCTATAGCCTATACTTAAAAATATAGGCTTATCCTTTTCCTTAGCTTCCTTAAAGGCTTCGTCACACCATGGATACCAATCAACAGGATTATTGGCATGTTGAAGTAGATATGGGGATTTTTCATGTATCAATCTATTCATCTTAATCACTCCCTCATATTTTTTAAACTTATTTTTCCCTATTTTTAAAAAATAGAATAAAATATTTGTTCCATTCTAAATTGTTATTTTCAAAATTTTCTTGATTTGTAATTTAAGGTATGTTATAGTAGTAATGAAATGTAATATTATTCTAATTTTAGGAAGGGAGGTTGTACTAATGCTTAATAAGAAATATTTTCTAATCAAATTAAATAGTATTGTATCTATGGTACAACCTGACCTTAATACGTCCGATTAATATATTATCCTTGTGTAAGTATGGTCATAGGTTTAGTACCTATGGCCTTTTTTATTTGCTTGGAGGTGATTATATGTTTTTTAAATTCATGAAGGGATATAGAATAAAATATATATTTGCAAGTATATCAATTATCCTTTCATCTCTTTTGTCTGTTCTTATTCCTATAATTATCAAAACAAGTATTGACTCAATTATTGGGAATAAAGCAATTGAAGAAAAATATATACTTTATCTTTTTAATTCTCTTGGAGATAGGAATTATTTAAGACAAAATATTTATATAGTTGCCCTTTTGATTGTTCTTGTAACAGCATTAAATGGACTTTTTATGTATATAAAGGGAAAATGGGCAAATGAGTCTGCTGAAGCTGTTGCTAAAAATTTAAGAGATAATCTCTATAGCCATCTTCAAAGGGTATACTATGATTTTCATGTTGAAGTTAAAACTGGAGATTTAATTCAAAGGTGTACTTCAGATATTGAAACCATAAAGAGCTTTTTGGCTGTTCAATTTGTAGAAATTGGAAGAACAGTATTTATGGTTATATTTATATTATCCATAATGTTTTACTACAACGTTAAATATGCTCTTGTTTCAATTTCTCTACTTCCATTAATATTTGCTGCATCTTATATATTCTTTAAAAAAGTTAGAAAACAATTTCAGCTTTGTGATGAGGCAGAAGGTGAAATGTCTGCAGTCCTTCAGGAAAACTTAACTGGTATCAGAGTTGTTAAAGCATTTAATAGAGAAGAATATGAAATAGAAAAATTCGAAGAAAAAAATAGAACATATAGAGATCATCTTTTAAAACTTATGAAAACATTTGCCTATTTTTGGTCCTCCTCAGATGCTATGTGTATGCTTCAAACCTTCTTAGTTGTAATATATGGCGTTAATCTTGCATCAAAGGGAGTAATCACATTAGGAACACTTATAATTTTTATTAGCTATATTTCTATGCTTCTTTGGCCAGTAAGACAGCTTGGAAGAATTTTATCTGATATGGGTAAAAGTTTTGTTGCAATTGAACGTATAAATGAAATATTAAAAACGCCTCTTGAGGATTGCAACTTTGGAGAAAAACCAAAAATTGAAGGTAATATTGAGTTTAAAAATCTATCCTTTTCATATAAGGATGGAAAGGAAGTTTTAAAGAATATAACATTTAATATAAAAAAGGGAGAAACAGTAGCAATAATAGGACCTACAGGTTCAGGTAAATCCACATTGGCTTATTTACTTTTAAGACTTTATGACTATAATAGAGGCTCTATTAAGATTGATGGAGTTGAGCTAAAAAAGATCAATAAAAACTTTTTAAGGCAAAATATAGGGCTTGTTCCACAGGATTGCTTTCTATTTTCTAAGACCATAAAAGAAAACATTTCAATTGCTGAAAAAGGTGTAGATGAAGAGAAAATATATGAAGCAAGTAGAATTGCAGATATACACGATACAATTTTGTCCTTTGAAAAGGGGTATGAAACACAGGTTGGTGAAAAGGGGGTTACCCTATCTGGAGGGCAAAAGCAAAGGGTTGCAATCGCAAGGTGTGTACTTAAAAACTATAAAATTTTAATTTTTGATGATTCATTAAGTGCTGTTGATACGGAAACTGAACAGCATATAAAAACAAGGCTTAAAGAAAGGAGTAAAGATATAACAACAATCATAATAACCCACAGACTTACAACAGCCCACGAATGCGACAGAATAATTGTACTTGATAAGGGTAGAATTGTTGAAATGGGAAGTCATGATGAACTTATAAATAAAGGTGGTTTCTACAAAAGGCTATGGGATATTCAAAGTCAGCTTGATGAAGAATAAGGTGGTGATTTTATGGAGATTAAAGAACAGGAGTTTAAAAAGAATTTCGATCTACACCTTTGGAAGAGATTGTTTGATTTCTTAAAAAGGTATAGAAATTCTGTAGTTGTTTTGGTTTTTGTTATGATAGGAGTTGGAATAATTGATGCGACTTTTCCTTTCTTAAATAAATATGCCATTGATAACTATGTAAAAAAAGGTTCACTAAATGGATTTTGGAAATTCATTTTAATTTATATAGCCTTTATTGTTCTTCAGGTATTTAATGTATGGTGGCTTATTGCTCTTGCTGGAAAAATAGATATGGGACTTTGCTATGATATAAGGAAAAGTGCCTTTAATAAGCTACAGAAACTCTCATTTTCCTTCTATGATAAAACGCCAGTTGGATGGATTATGGCAAGGCTTACATCAGATGTTTCAAGAATTGGAGACACTTTGGCTTGGGGTATTGTTGATTTTATTTGGGGAATTGCTATAATGGGCTCTATTGTAGTTTACATGTTTATACTAAATGTCAAGCTTGCAATAATTACATTAAGTGTTGTCCCATTTCTTGTTATATTGAGCCTGTATTTTCAAAATAAAATTTTATTTGAATACAGAAAGGTAAGAAGGATAAATTCACAAATTACAGGAGCCTTTAATGAAGGAATCATGGGAGCAAAGACATCAAAAATATTAAACATTGAAGATAAAAATATATATGAATTTAAGAATTTGACAAATAGTATGTTTTCATCCTCTGTAAGAGCAGCTGTATTATCCTCCATATATATGCCTCTTGTTATGACCCTTGGAAGCATTGGCACAGCCCTTGCACTTAACTTTGGAGGAAAGGGTGTTATTCTTGAAAAGATTAGTTTTGGTACTTTAGCTGCATTTATCTCCTATTCCATTCAGTTCTTTGATCCTGTTAGAGAACTTGCTAGAGTCATGGCTGAATTTATATCTGCTCAAACAGCTGCAGAAAGGGTTATATCATTAATAGATGCTGAGGTTGAAATAAAGGATACTGGTGAGAAATCAAAAATTAAAAAAATAAAGGGAGATATTGAGTTTAAAGATGTATGTTTTTCATATGAGGATGGGAAAAACGTACTTGAGAATTTTAACCTAAAGGTTAAGGCGGGTCAAAGCATTGCTCTTGTTGGAGAAACTGGTTCTGGAAAGAGTACCATTGTTAATCTTTTATGCAGGTTTTATGAACCAACAAAGGGAACAATTTATATAGATGGAGTAGATTATAGATCAATACCACTATCCCTTCTACATTCAAGCCTTGGATATGTACTTCAAACGCCACACCTTTTTAGTGGAACTATAAAGGAAAATATTCAATACGCTAATTTAGATGCAAGTATTGAAGAGATTATTGAGGCTGCAAAACTTGCAAACGCACATGATTTTATAATGTCACTAGAAAAGGGGTATGACACCGAAGTTGGTGAAGGTGGAGCTAAACTTTCCGTTGGTCAAAGGCAGCTTATATCAATTGCAAGAGCAATTGTTGCAAATCCTAGCATATTTATATTGGACGAAGCAACATCCTCTGTAGATACTGAAACTGAACACCTAATTCAACAGGCAATAGCAAAGGTTTTAAAGGGAAGAACAAGCTTTATAATTGCCCATAGACTCTCTACAATAAAATCAGCTGACAGAATACTTGTTATAAAGGATGGAAAAATAATCGAAGATGGTAGCCACAAAGAACTTATGAAAAAGAGGGGATATTATTATAGGTTGTACACAAATCAGTATCTACTTGAGCAAGAAAAGAATATATTTGGTTAAAGAAAATAAATCATAAAATTAAGCACCAATAAGGAGTCTAAAGTGCTCCCATTGGTGCTTAAAATTATTTATCACCTACTATAGCTTTTTATTCTGTCTAGAACTCTCTTTGCATCTTTATCTTTAAGAGGAGTTGGTTGATAGTTGTTTCGATTTGTTACTGACGAAACTGAACATGGTATTATTTCATAGTTTTTATTATCAATCAATTTACCATCTTTAAATTTAAATGTCTGCTTAAATATAAATGTATCCTTATCTTGAGGATTTTTGTTTCCTCCAAAGCAGAAGTTTCCAAGACTATATATTATCATTTTACCCTTATAATTTTCTACACCCTGAATTACATGTGGATGATGTCCTAGTATTAGATCTGCCCCTGAATCTATTGTAAACCTAGCTAGGCCTTTCTGAGTTGCATTGGCAAAATATTTTCTCTCCTCTCCCCAGTGGAAGCTAACTATAACAAGTTTTGCTCCCTTTGATTTTAGGTATTTTATATCACTCTTTATTCTGTTTCTTAATGCCTTGGTATTACTCCAACCTTCATATCCTAACAATCCAACCTTTATTCCCTTTATTTCAACTATTCTCCTATGTTCTCTACCAAAATATATTATTCCACTTTTTCCTAAATAGTTTATTGTGTCTTTATATCCCTTAACTAAATAATCGTATGTATGGTTATTATTTAGTTTATAATATTTTAATTCAGCTTTTAATCCTTCTACACCTGAAGTTGATACAGTAACTTCTTTATTATCATCATTAATTGTTGGTATATAATCATTTCCATATTGATCCTTAACTGTTAGAATTCTTGTAAATGGTTTTGCATCTTCACCATTTATTTTACCAGCGATCAGACCAGTTGTTATGTTATTTCCAAGGCNGAATTACATGTGGATGATGTCCTAGTATTAGATCTGCCCCTGAATCTATTGTAAACCTAGCTAGGCCTTTCTGAGTTGCATTGGCAAAATATTTTCTCTCCTCTCCCCAGTGGAAGCTAACTATAACAAGTTTTGCTCCCTTTGATTTTAGGTATTTTATATCACTCTTTATTCTGTTTCTTAATGCCTTGGTATTACTCCAACCTTCATATCCTAACAATCCAACCTTTATTCCCTTTATTTCAACTATTCTCCTATGTTCTCTACCAAAATATATTATTCCACTTTTTCCTAAATAGTTTATTGTGTCTTTATATCCCTTAACTAAATAATCGTATGTATGGTTATTTGCAAGATTAACAGCCTCTATGCTACCAGCCTTTAAAATATTTGTAAACTCAGGCAACCCCTTAAATCTAAACTTTTTATTTGCCATTTTTGTTTCGTTTGTAAGTGTTCCTTCAAAGTTTACTATAGTTAAATCATCTCTACTGAATATGTCCTTTACATTTTTAAAGAAATATGTATAGTCTTTATTTTGTTTAAAAAATTCATCATTAAAGGAATTTGTATAACCAAAATTTACATCATACCCTAATGTACAGTCACCTGCTGCAGAAATTGTAATGTCTATTATGTTGCTTTGAGCCTGAGTGCTTAATTGTTGAGTATTTACATCGCTTACACTTGTTTCACCTTCAGCTTTAACTATGCTTGTACTTGTCATAGATAAAGTGATTAAAAAAATTACTAAAGTCCTTAAAACCTTTTTCATCACACCACTCCCTTCACCTAATTTCCATACTATTTTAATATATATTCGATATAAATTCAAATTATTGTATTTTATTTTTTCTATTAGAAATTGATACTAATAAAAATAATCCCATATGAACTTTAAAATTCATATGGGATTTATATTAAACAAATAAATATGACACTGCATTAAATAAATATCCGATTATTAGTATTCCAATTGAAACTATTGCAACAAATATTGATAATAGCTTTGGCTTTACTACTTTACTTAGCATTATCATTGAAGGAAGTGATAGGGCTGTTACTGCCATCATAAAGGATAATATTGTACCAATTCCTACTCCCTTTAAGAATAGAGCCTCTGCTATTGGTAGTGTTCCAAATATATCTGCATACATCGGTATTCCAACTATTGTTGCAAGTACAACTGAGAAAGGATTTTTACCTCCCACAACATTTTCTATAACATTTTGTGGTATCCAGTTGTGTATTGTTGCACCAATACCTACACCTATTAAGATGTAAATCCATACTCTTTTTATAATGTCTCTAACCTGTCCCTTTGCATAATCTATTCTATCTTTTCTTGTCATCTCTGGCACTTCTACATCTACATTCTCAATCTCTTTTACATAGCCTTCAACATATTTTTCAAGTCCAAGCTTATCTATTAAAGTACCTCCTATTACAGCAAGTATTAAACCAACAACAACATATGCAAGAGCAATTTTAAGTCCAAAGAAGGACATTAGCAGTAAAAAGGATGCAAGGTCAACCAATGGTGATGATATTAGGAATGAAAAGGTTACCCCTATTGGAAGTCCTGCTGAAGTAAAACCAATAAATATTGGAATACTTGAACAGCTACAGAAGGGAGTTACAGTTCCAAGTAGCGCACCAAGTATATTTCCCTTTATCCCCTTTATTTTGCCCAGTATCTTTTTGGTTCTCTCTGGTGGGAAATAGCTTTGAATGTATGAAATAAGAAATATTAATACAGATAGAAGTATAAATATCTTTATTGTGTCATATATAAAGAAATGTATACTTCCACCAACTCTTGTATTTACATTTAATCTTAATACATTTTCAACAAATGCTTTAACTAAATCAGACAACCACTTCATTTTAAGAAGTTGGTCATTTAGCCAACTAAATATAAACATATTTATGCCTCCTTTATTTAAGAATTTAATTATATACTTATATTATACCTTTTACTATACAATGTCAACAGCTATTAGTTATATATTAATATAAAAAAGATGGGTTTTGGCCCATCTTATTGGTTTTTCTCCATTATCTCTATATTATTAGAAGGATATAATACAATTCTAACTTCTCCACCTGTATCTTTACCAACCAGCTTTATTCTGCTTCTACCCTTAAGCAAATCTAGTTCCATACTTCCCTCTTGAGTTCCTTCCAATATTTTAGTTATTTTATTATTTGTATCTATAAAAACTACCTTAAATTTACCCTTTGAAACCTTTGAATTAAAATCTATCTTTAGCTTTGAGTTACTAGCAGCTTCAATAATATAAATTGTCTCCATACCTGTGAAGCTTGAAAATTTTATGCTTGTCTTATTATCCTCAACTACTCCATTTCTTACTAAAAATGTATAGCTATCCCCCTCAGATGCTATTTTTTTATCATCATAATATATGGATTTTTGATATTCTGTCCCTCTGCAGCCTACTGTGAAGATTAATATAATCAATATAAAAAGTGTTGTAAAATAGCTTTTAATATACTTCATTTTGACCTCCAAATAACAAATAGTATAACAATATATATTATGCCTATCTTTTGGATAAATATTCCATCAATCTTTCAAATAACACATTATGCACCTTAGGATAGGTCAAATTATCTGGAGCCTTTGTAAATAATTTTACTTCTTCTATTTCACTCTCAGGTAGTTTTCCTAATTCCTTAATATCTGCATAAAACAATCTTCCATATGTAGTTCTATCCTCTATTGTAACTGAATAATCACAAATAGCTTCAAGATTAAAACCTATTGCACCTGTTTCTTCAAACAGTTCTCTAGCTGCTGCCTCATAAACATTTTCATTCTTCTCCTTATGTCCTACAGGCATCTCCCATGTATCCTTCCCCTTCTCACGTACAAATACCCATTTATTATCGTAAAGAGCAAATATAAATACATAATCAAAATCATCATCACTTATACTTCCTAAATCAAAAAAGGTTATATTCATATTTATCCCCCCATTTTTAATACTAAAGATAATTTTACCATAATAGTTATAAAATTAAAATTTATACCTTAATTAATTAAAGATTATTTCAAAATCTTCTCTTAAAATAAAACTCACACTTAGGATAAATCTAAGTGTGAGTTTTTCATTACTCAACTGTAACTGATTTTGCTAGGTTTCTTGGCTTATCAACATCACAACCTCTTTCAACTGCTGTGTAATATGATAGTAGTTGTAGAGGAATTACTGATAGAACTGGTGCAAGTAGTGGTAGTGTCTTTGGAATATAAACAGTTTGGTCAACTACCTTTTCTATATCTTCATGTCCATCAAATGCAACACCTAAAACCTTTGCCCCTCTTGTTACTACTTCCTTAATATTGCTTACCATCTTTTCAAATAGATCTTCCTGTGTTGCAAGTGCGATAACAGGAACTCCCTTGTCAATTAGAGCTATTGGTCCGTGCTTTAATTCACCTGCAGCATAAGCCTCTGCATGGATATATGATATTTCCTTTATCTTAAGTGCTCCTTCTAATGCTACTGCAAAGTCAAGTCCACGTCCAAGGTAGAAGATGTCCTTATGACCATAATTCTTTGCAGCAAACTTTTGGATTTCTTCTTTTCTGTTTAGAACTTCTTCTGCCTTTTCAGGAAGCTTTAATAGTTCATCTCTTATTACTCTATACTCCTCTACTGTCATCTTGCCATTTAATCTTGCAAGGTATAGTGCAACTATATAGATTGCAATAAGCTGAGTTACATATGCCTTAGTTGAAGCAACTGCAATTTCTGGTCCTGCCCAAGTATATAGTATATCGTCTGCTTCTCTTGCAACTGAGCTTCCTACAACATTTGTTATAGCTATTACTCTTGCTCCTCTGTTTTTAGCTTCTCTTAATGCTGCTAAAGTATCGGCAGTTTCACCTGATTGTGAAATTACCATCATTAAAGTTCTTTCGTTTATAATTGGATCTCTATATCTAAACTCTGAAGCAATATCAACTTCAACTGGAATTCTTGCAAGCTTTTCAATAACATATTTTCCAACTAATCCTGCATGGTATGCTGTACCACAAGCCACAATGTAAATCTTGTCTATATTCTTTAGGTCTTCTGCTGTAAGCTTAATGTCATCTAAAACTATTTCATCTGAATCTGCAACTATTCTTCTTGTTAGAGTATCTCTTATTGCCTTTGGCTGTTCGTGGATTTCCTTAATCATAAAGTGTTCATATCCACCCTTTTCAGCCGCTTCAGCATCCCAAGTTACATGGAATACTTCCTTTTGAACTGGAAGACCTTCCTTTGTCATTATTTCAACTTTATCTCTAGTTAAAACAACTATTTCCTTATCATTTAATAGATAAACATCTCTTGTATATGCAAGTATTGCTGGTATATCTGAAGCTATAAAGTTTTCTCCCTCTCCAAGACCTACTATAAGTGGGCTGTCCTTTCTAACTGCCACCATCTTATCAGGTTCATGGCTACATACAACTCCTAGTGCATAGGAACCTTCTATTTTATCTAGTGCCTTCATTACAGCCTTTACTATATCTCCTTCATAGAAGTAGTCTATAAGATGTGGCACAACTTCTGTATCTGTTTCTGATTTAAATTCATATCCTAAAGTTTGAAGCCATTCTCTAAGTTCAAGGTAGTTTTCAATTATACCATTGTGAACTACGCTTATTGTCATGTCCTTATTGTAATGTGGGTGTGAGTTTACATCTGATGGTTCTCCATGTGTAGCCCATCTTGTGTGTCCAATACCCATAGTACCTTCAATTGGACTTTGGTTTAGTTTTTCTTCAAGATTCTTAAGTCTACCCTTGCACTTTTCGATGTTTATACCCTTTTCATTTATTATAGCAACTCCTGCGGAGTCATATCCTCTATATTCAAGCTTTGATAAACACTCTACTAAGAGTGGCGCCGCCTGTCTTTTACCAATATATCCTACTATTCCACACATATTAATGTCTCCTTCCTAATTTATTTTGTCTTTGACCTGGCCCCTTTGTCCCTAAAATCGCTTTTAGGTTTTGTCTGGCCGCTTTCGGTGGTCAGCCGCAGGGCATCCGCCGATTACTCGATAAACCCTGTCCTCGTCAACTTACCATTGGTAAGTCCCGGCGCTTTTATTTTTGTTATTCTAACTAACAGCCTACCTATCTTTTACCTCACCTCCTTTAAAGATTTCAAAAACTGCCTCAAAAGAGGCAGTTTATTTTAATTATACAAAAATTTATCTTCTTGTATAATATTATTTTATTAAATTAACAAATTATTTACTTCTTTCTTCAATTAGCTTTGCAAGTCTTGTTGCCATATCATTTATTTCTTCTTGATTTTCTCCCTCAAGCATTACTCTAACAAGAGGTTCTGTACCTGAAGGTCTAATTAGTACCCTTCCTCTTCCCTCTAGTGCCTTTTCTACCTTTTGAATTTCTGAAACAATAACCTCATCTTCAGTATATGCATATTTCTTTTCATTTGTTACCTTAGCATTAACTAAAACCTGTGGAAGCTCCTTCATAATTGAAGCAAGCTCTGACATCCTCTTACCACTATTTTTAAGGGTTATTGCAACCTTAAGTGCTGTAATTAATCCATCTCCTGTTGTGTTATGGTCAAGGAATATTATATGTCCTGATTGCTCTCCACCTATCTTATATCCACCCTTAATCATCTCTTCTAGAACATATCTATCTCCAACCTTAGTCTTTACTGTATTTATACCTTCCTTTTTGCAAGCAATATCTAATCCCATATTGCTCATTACAGTAACAACTAAAGTATCCTTATCTAGTTTACCCTGCTTTTTCATTTCACTTGCAAGTATTGTCATTATGAAGTCACCATTTACAATGTTACCCTTCTCATCAACAGCAAGGCATCTATCTGCATCTCCATCAAATGCAAGACCTAAATCACAACCCATCTTTACTGTAAATTCTCTTAATTCATCCATATGTGTTGAACCACAGTTTTTATTTATATTCTTTCCATTAGGATTGTTATGGATTACATGTACTTCTGCTCCAAGCTCTCTAAATACCTTTGGTGCTATATAGTAGGATGCTCCTTCTGCACAGTCAAGTGCAATCTTCATACCATCTAATCTTGTTCCTGCAACTTCTTTTAGAAATTCTGCATAAAGTTCAACTGCATCCCCTCTATGTTCTCTTACACCTAAATCTTCACCTATTGGTGATGGGACTTCTGCTAATCCATTTTTTATAACCTCTTCTATTCTATCCTCTACTTCATCTGGTAGCTTATACCCATCCTTATTAAAGAACTTTATTCCATTATACTCAACTGGATTATGGGATGCTGAAATTACAACACCTGCATCTGCTCCAAGCTTTCTTGTTAAATATGCAACTGCTGGAGTTGGAACGACACCAACACAAATAGCGTGTGCACCAACAGACATAATACCTGCAACTAGTGCACTCTCAAGCATATCACCTGATATTCTTGTATCCTTACCAACTACTATTGTAGGCTTATGAGCTCCTTCTGTTAAGACATATGCACCAGCTCTTCCTAATTTATATGCAAGTTCTGCAGTAAGTTCTGTATTTGCAATACCTCTTACTCCATCTGTTCCAAACATTCTTCCCATGATTATCCTCCCAACCATTATGTAATTACAACCTAATCTATGATAACATAGAATTATCAAATGTTAAAGAGGAAATTTATTAAGTTCTACTTAAGTAAAACTTTTACAATAACTAATATAGATTAGCCCCATGAAGGATATCTTAGGTATTATTTCATAGACCATCTAAGAATCACTTCATGGGGCTTTTTTAAATCAGAGCTACTATAATTTAAGCTTATGCTTTAACATCTGTTCCCTTTGAAGCCTTTGAACTAGATAAAACTTTATATGTCTCAACAATTAACTCTATAGCAAATATAAATAGAAGAATTGCTATTACAAGTAGAACATAGTTCTTTGCCTTTAGGAAGTTTAGTGATAATATAACAAGTGCTGTAAGTGTTACCGCAAACATAAATACCATGGGAACTATAGTCATTATATTCTTCTTATTATTTCTAGCAAGCCATGCAGTAACAGCTAAGAGTGCTAGAGCTGAAAGTAATTGGTTTGCTGTTCCAAATATTGGCCATATCTTTTGATAACCATACATCAATAGTAATGCTGAAATAACTACTGTAATTAAAGTTGATACATACATATTGTTAAGTTTAGATTCTTTACCCCATACTGTTTCAACATATTCTTGGAAAATATATCTTCCAAGTCTTGTTGCTGTATCTAGGCTTGTTAATGCAAATGCTGTAAATGCAAGAGTTATAAATACCTTACCCACTTCAAATGGTATTCCTATTTTAGACATAAATGTTGCAACACCTGAAGCAAAAACTGCTGCTGGTGCTCCCTCTGCCTTTGCAACATATGCAACTGATATTAATGCAATAATAGCAAGGAAGCCCTCAATAAGCATTGCACCATATCCTACAAGCTGTGCATCGCTCTCCTTATCTATTTGCTTTGCAGATGTACCTGAACTTACAAGTGAGTGGAATCCAGAAATTGCACCACATGCAACTGTAACAAATAGTATTGGGAATAGGTATTGTGCTCCTGCCTTAGTTGTTACAGTAAATCCCTTAAATGCTGCAAGTTGTAATGTAGGTCTCATAACTAGAATTCCAAGGAAGCCTCCAATTAACATTGCATATAGTAGGAAGGAATTTAGATAATCTCTTGGTTGAAGTAGTAACCATACTGGAAGTGTTGATGCAAGGAATATATAAATTAATAATATAACGTACCATGCTTTTTTACTAAGTGCAATGAATGGGAATTTATATCCAATATATATTGCAAGGAAAATTAGTATTACACCTACAACTGTTGAAACAGCTAAGTTATATCCCTTTCTATAAACCATAAAGCCAAATAAAACAGCTAAGAATATAAATAAAACTGAAGCAGTTCCTGCAGCTGGTCCTGCTTGGAATCCCTTAACCTCAGGATTATAAGCAAAGGCTGATGCAACTATATCTGTAAATGCAGCAACAACAAGAATTAATGTTAACCAAGCAAATGTATTAAACAACTTTTTACCCTTTTTACCTACGTTTACCTCAATTATTTCTCCGATTGACTTTCCTCCATGTCTTATTGATGCAAGAAGTGAACCAAAGTCGTGAACTGCACCAAAGAAAATGCTTCCTATTACAATCCATAAAAATACTGGGAGCCATCCAAATATTGACGCTTGAATTGGTCCTGCAATTGGTCCTGCACCTGCAATTGATGCAAAGTGGTGACCTAAAAGTACCTTTGAATTGGTTGGAACATAATCCACGTTGTCAAAGTTTGTGTGGGATGGTGTAGGTCTCTTTGGGTCAATTCCCCACTGTTTTGCAAGATAAGCTCCATACGAAACGTAAGCTACTAGAAAAACAATGATGCCAATAAAGATAAGCCATAAAGAACTCATAAAACCCCTCCTTTTTTATTTTAAGGTGTAATTTGATACACCTTTTTAACCCGTTTACCCTCCCTATTACAAATAATGTCTTGTCCATTTAAATCAACTGCCAAAAGTCTTGTATCAAACCATCCCCTAAGCCCAAATAAGAATGTCTTGGAATTTTTAAATCTTTTAATTACATCCTTTACCCCTTCATCAATTGAATCAAATAGTACAACTCCATTTATGTATGTAGACATATGATTTTTTGTAGGGTTAACAACTTCTTCGGATACTTTCTTTAAAAAATCTATAAATTCATTAATTGCATGTACATCAATATAATTATAGTGTTTTAAAAATACATACTCATAATTTTCAAATTCATCTATTACATCTTTTTTTGTCAAAAATGTTCTACCATTTAAACTATAGTGTTTAGCAAACAAGTCTAATTTTAAGTTTAAAATGTTTTTATCAAACTCTATATCAAAATATTTTTCAAACTTTTGAGCTAACATTTTAATATACTCATTTTTGTTCAAAAAAACCCCCTCCTTATTTTTTATATATTATCTTCTACAGAACTTTATGACTTCCTTCAGAAATTTATTTCTTTTTTCTGAAAATTAACATTTAATAAAACATTATGTCATTTTTGTTTTTAATGGTATAATCATTTATGGGGGGATGAATTTGCAACATAAAAACACATTTAAATATGATATAAAAAGAACTTTTATGTTTTACACAATAATACCAATTGTAATACTTGCTTTTTCATCTTACATGATATCAGTTTATATTTTTATGCATAATACATCTTCATACAACCAAAATCAAAATAGACATTTGCAAGATTCATTAAATGAATATTTCAAAAACTATGAAACAATATTAAATGATCTATCTAAAAACAGCTCAATAATTAGTACTATAAAATCTAAACAAACTGACGTAGAAACATGTCAATTACTTTATAACTATATAAATTCAACAGGTGTAAAAACATACTTTTATGTATTTGATAAAGATAAAAATATAATTATATCAAACACAAATAAAACACCTCTATATGCTGAAAAAAATAAGTATAATCTTGGAATTTTGTCTCGTTTAGAAACCTCAAAGGAAGATCATTTAGTAGAGTGCAACTTAGATTCAACTAATCTTGAAAATACAATAACATATGGAGCAAAAATAAAAGAAAATAATACAGTAATTGGATACTTGACATTTGACATATACGCAGATTCTCTTATTAAGCACTATCTTTCCGATTATTCATTAATAACAGTATTAACTGATAGATATGAAAATGTACTTTTTACAACAAGTACATTACCTATAACAAGACAAGGTAAGCTAGAAAATTTTATAAAGGATAATGCTGGGTTTATAAAATATTTTAAATGTTATTACTTTATAACTAAAAGTAACAGTTATAATGGCATATTCAATATATACACAATCAATTCTTTAGGTAATATGATAACCATCTTTAAAATAATAGGTATACTTCTCATTACATTTATAATTATTTTAATAGCATTTTTAATGTATTCATCATCTAAAGTATCTAAAAACAAAACAAGAGATTTAGATAAGATACTAAAGGCTCTCGAAAACGTTCAAAATGGGGATCTGAATACAAGACTTAATATAAAAACTAACATTGAATTTAAAATAATATCTGATGCTTACAATAAAATGCTAGATGACATAAAAAACTTAATTGAATTAAATAAAGAAGAAGCAAAGCACAGTATAATATCTGAAATTAAACAACTAGAATCGCAATTTAATCCTCACTTTCTTTTTAATACACTTGAGGTGATTAAATATATGATCAAAATAAATCCTCAAGATGCAACAAAAATGATTATAAACCTTTCAAAGCTTTTAAGGTATAGTATTGATAATAATTATTCTGAAGTAAGTATAGAAGATGAACTAAATTACACTAAATCTTATCTTGAAATAATAAAGACTCGTTTTAAAGAAAAATTTGAATATGATATAAAAGTGGACAACCATCTAATTAATTGCTTGGTTCCAAAGCTTATATTTCAACCTATAATAGAAAACTGTGTTGAACACGGATATAAAGGTGATAATAAACTGAATATTGATATTTGCATAGAAAATAAAAACAATAACTTAAATATATCCATAAAAGATAACGGTATAGGTATAAACCAAAGTAAATTAGAAGAAATAAATGAAATATTAAAAAATAACCAAAACAAATCAAATCATTTAGGTATTTATAATGTACACAGAAGAATTCAACTTTTGTATGGAGATGAATATGGAATTAAAATTAAAAGTAAAGAAAATGTTGGCACTGAAGTTTTTATAAAATTGCCTTTAAATTTTAAAAAGGAGTGTTAATATGTTTAAAATAGTTATAGTAGAAGATGAAGAAATTATACGAAATGGACTTGTTTTTACTATAGATTGGCTTTCTTTGGATTGTACTGTTGTAGGAACAGCATCAAATGGACTTGAAGGATTAAATTTAATTAAAGAACATAAACCTGATATAGTTATTACAGATATAAAAATGCCTGTAATGGATGGAATTGAAATGTTAAAAGAAGCTTTAAAGCATGTCTCTTTTTATAGTATAATTCTAACTAGTTATTCAGAATTTGAATATGCTAAACAAGCAATTAGCCTTAAAGTATATGAATATATATTAAAACCTATTGATGAAGATGAACTTATTAAAACCATAAATAATGTTAAACAGGAAATAAAAGATAGGATTAAAAATAAGTTAATATCAAATAATCAAAATATAATTGATATTGATTCATACATAATAAATAGCAAAGATAATTACTATGTAAATCAAGCATTATTAGAAATAAAAAACAACTACAGTAAAAAAATTTCTCTTGAAAGTATATCCGAAATGTTGGGAGTAAGCCCAAGCTATCTAAGTAGAAAATTTAAATCAATAACCTCCCAAACATTTATGGACATATTAAATCAATATAGAATTAAAAAATCAATAGACCTATTATTATCTGGTAAATACAGAGTATACGAAATATCGGAATTAGTTGGTTTTGGAGATTATAAAAATTTTTTCAACACATTTAAAAAGTATCTAAATATTTCTCCCACAGAGTTTTTAAAACAGGAAGATAAAAAGCTGTATAGTAGGTAAATCTACTATACAGCCTTTTTTATACACTTATAAATTCTGGTATAACTTCATTTATTAGTGTAGCAACAGCACTATTGTCATTGCTTACAGTAATGCATTTTGCTGCTTTTTTTAAATCATTATGAGCATTTGCAGTCGCAACTCCAAGGTATGCTACCTTTATCATTTCAATATCATTACAATAATCTCCAATTGCAACAACTTTATTTTCATTAACACCTATTAATTTAATTAGTTCCCTCAATGCACTTCCTTTTGATACTCCAAATGGTAAAATTTCAAGATATTCATCAGTAGAAAACATACAATTAAACTTGTTTTTTGGAATAATACTTTCAATTTTTTTCAATATACCTTTAAGCTTATCATTTTTTCCATTTAAAATTACTTTAAGCCATTTTTCATTTATAATATCTAACACATCTGCAAGTTCATAGGGCTGTTTTTCGTGTATAACATATGGATCAATGTATCTTGTTCCTGAAACTATATACATCTTTCCAACTGTAAAAATCTGAACACATATCTCATTATATTCATAAAGTACATCTCTTATAGCATGAGCTAAAATACTATTATCCAAACAGGCATGCTTTATAAATTTTTCTTTTTTAAAATCATAAATTGCAGCACCATTATATAAAATAGCAGGACAATTTATTGGTAAATCTCTAATAAATGGTCTTATATTTAATTCTGTTCGTCCTGTTGCAACAGTAAATAGGCCTCCATTGTTAACAAAATACCTTAATGTATCAATATTTTTCTTTGATATATTTTTACTTGAATCCATAAGTGTACCATCTAAATCTGAAACAACTAATATGCCATTAAAATTCATTATCTGTCCTCCCAACTATATACTAATATTTTTGCTTCCAGTTAGCTTAAAGAATATCAATAATGATATAATTGTGGTTACTGTTAATATTGTTGAAAGTGCGGCTGCTGTACCATAGCTTGCCCTAACAACTTCAGTATATATAGTTACAGACATTGTTCTTGTATTAGATGTATAAAGTATAACCGATGCACTTAATTCATTTATTACTGTAATCCAGCTTAAAATCGCCCCAGACAACACTCCAGGAAGCATCATCTTTGAAGTCACCTTAAAGAAGGTCTTAACCGGTGAACAACCAAGGCTAATAGACGCCTCTTCAATACTTGGACTTATTTGATATAGTATTGCTGCACTAGATCTTAGTGTATATGGTAATCTTCTGATAACAAATGCCATTATCATAATAGTAGCTGTACCACTTAATATGATATATCCTTTATTAAATGCAAGCAGAAGAGTAATTCCAAGTACTGACCCAGGAATTATATATGGAAACATTGTTACTGTATCTATAACTGTTGTCAAAGTACTTCTTCTTCTAGTTGAGATATATGCAGTTAGCATTCCAATAAGAATGATTATAATTATAGCTATAAACCCATACACATAAGTATTAGTAATAGATTTACCTAGTCTACTAAACACAGTTCTATAACTCTTTAAAGAGAATTCATGTAAAAACATAGCTCCTCTTGTATTTAAAAATGAAGTATATATTACTGTAAGTTGAGGAATTATTGATAATATTACTACTAAATATATAAATATATGCGCTAAATAGTTTGATATTCCCTTTAGCTCACCTATTTGTATTGGCCTAAGTGAACTCATAACATAAGATTTTTTGTTTATTATATACCTTTGAATTAAAAACATAATTGAAGTTAAAAATACCATAACTGTTGCCATTGCAGCAGCAAAGTTTGCCTGACCACCAACTTCACTTATAAACTCAGAATAGATTAATGTTGGCATAACATTATATCCTTCTCCTATTAAAACGGGTGTACCAAAATCTG
Source organism: Thermobrachium celere DSM 8682 (assembly GCF_000430995.1). Lineage (GTDB taxonomy): Bacteria > Bacillota > Clostridia > Clostridiales > Caloramatoraceae > Thermobrachium > Thermobrachium celere. The sequence goes on along the minus strand of NZ_HF952018.1, from coordinate 547,175 downwards.
CTATTGCATTCATAAAAACTAAAAGAGCTCCTGCAAGTAAAGTTGGTAAAATTAAAGGAATAATAACAAAAGCTAATTTTCTTGATGGTTTTGAGCCTAGACTTTCTGCTGCTTCAATTAAGGATGAATCTATTTTCTTTAATGCACCAGATACATACAAATATATAAAGGGATATAATTTTAAAGTTAGAACTAGTAATATACCTACATATCCATAAATAGTAGGAATATTTAAATTGAAATTGTGCTTAAAAAATTTAGTAATAACCCCGCTTCTACCACATAATAAAACCCAAGAATATGCACCTATAAAAGGTGGTGAAAGCATGGATATAATTATTAAAACTTCAAGCAATCTCTTTCCCTTTATCTTATATGCTGTCATCAAATATGCAATTGGAAGTCCGATTATAATTGATAATAGTGTAACACTTGTTGCAGAAACAATACTGTTTATTAATGCTTGATAATAGTATTTTTTACTAAAGAACTTTTGAAAGTTTGCCAAGGTAAATTTAGAAGTTAAAGGTTCCTTAAAAGCATCAATAAAAAGTGTAGTTAAAGGATACACCAAAAACAATAAAAAAATGCCTAAAATAGTCAAAGTAACTATTGTCCAAAAATCAAATTTGAATCTTTTATTCATATAAAATCACATCCTCTATCAAATTAATGCTACCATCTTCATTAAATACGTTTATCCTTGATAAATCTGGTTCTAAATAGATAATATCATTTTCTCTTAAAAATTTATTTGTGTCTGATATATCCTGAACAAATTCACATACCTTGTTTTCTCCAAAAACATTATCATCAATTAATGTAAATTCATAATTTATAAACTTACCAAAAAATGTTCCCTTTAAAATCTTTACTTTAAGTCCCTTATTTGCAATTTTTAGTTCCTCTGGTCTTATTGAAACAATAACATCCTGTCCATCTTTTACATTACTGCTCAAATTATTCATTTTTATTCTATAGTCCTTATTAAATACCACATATCTTTCACCATTTTCTATATTTATTTTAGCTTTAATTAAATTTGAACTTCCTATGAAGGTTGCAACAAATATATTAGTTGGCCTTTTATATATTTGACATGGTGTTCCTACTTGTTGAACAACCCCATCCTTCATTACAGCAATTCTATCTGAAATAGCAAGTGCCTCCTCTTGATCATGCGTTACATAAACTGTTGTTATTCCTATTTGTTTTTGAATGTCCCTTATAACACTTCTCATCTCTATTCTAAGCTTTGCATCAAGATTAGATAGAGGCTCATCCATTAAAAGAACATTGGGACGTATTACTATTGCACGTGCAAGAGCAACTCTCTGTTGCTGACCACCAGATAATTTATCAGGAAGCCTGTCTTTATAATCATACATTTTAACTGTTTTTAATATTTCTTCTACTCTTCTATCACTTTCAGATTTAGGCACTTTTCTAAGCTTCAATCCATATTCAACATTTTCTTTTACTGTAAGATGAGGAAAAATTGCATAATTTTGAAATACCATACCTATATTTCTTTTATACGCAGGTATTTCATTGATAACTTTATCATCAAATTTTATACAGCCTCCATCAATGCTATTAAAACCTGCAATCATCCTTAATAATGTTGTTTTTCCACATCCTGATGGACCAAGTAGAGTAAAGAATTCACCATTTTTTATTTGTAAGGACAAATTAGGTATAACAGTCGTTTTTTCATATCTTTTAACAACATTTTCAATTATAATAGCTACGCTCATATATATTCCCCCCTTAACAATTAGGCCTACAACAAACGTCGCAGGCCTCAATCTTTATTATTTACTGCTTGTAAATATTTCCTTAAACTTATCTAGCCATTCTTGTTTGCTCTTATTCACAGTTGCCTCATCGTCCTTAATTAGATTCATTTCATTTAGTGCCTTAAGTCCTGAAGCTGCTGGAACATCCTTTCTTACTGAACGTCTACATAACTGATTTGCAATTAAAGTTTGAGCTTCTTTACTAGTTACAAAATCTATAAATTTCTTAGCATTTTCTAAATTCTTTGCTCCTTTAATTATTTGAACTGTATCAGGTTTTGCAATAACTCCTTCCTTCATGTAGATAATTTCAACAGGAGCACCATCTTTAACATACTTTGCTGCTGCTTCTTCAAATGTAAGCCCTACAGTATATTCACCATCCGCAACACCCTTATATACTGCTGATGAGCCACTTAAAAGTTTGCCATCTAAGTTCTTACAAAGTTGTCCAACATATTCCCATCCCTTATTTGGATCACCTTGTCCCATTGCATATAGCATATTTACAAGATGTTCAAAGGATGAAGATGATTTTGAAGGATCAGCAAATGCGATCTTTCCCTTTAATGCAGGATTTAGTAAATCTTTGTATCCTTCAATTTTTATATTACCTATTAAGTTCTTATTTACCATAATAACACTTGGAATCATTGTAAATCTTGTAATCATACCCTCTGTATTTTTGCAATCATCTAATACTGAATCCTCATTTTTACTCTTATATTCCTGGAATAAATCCATCTTAGGCTTTACAGTTGATAATGAACCACCCCATAATACATCTCCTAATGGATTATCCTTTTCTGCTTCAATTCTTTTTAAAAGTTCTCCCGTTCCTGCTGTAACAACTTCTGCCGTAATACCTGTACTCTTTTCAAACTCTGCAACTATAGGATTGATGAATTCTACTGGATGTGGACAATAAATTACTACTTTCTTGGAATCATTATTTGTGCTATTTGTTGTTTGTGTCTTTGAATTTGTACATGATGCCAAAGATAACATCATCAATGAACTTAAAGCTAAACTTAAAATTTTTTTCACCTTCAATTCCCCCTTCATTTTTTCTTAATTTAATATTAACAAGAATGAATATTCTGAACAATCCAAATAATTATATAAATATCCAAAATTTTGACCAAATTAAAGGAGGCTGCATTCTGCAGCCTCCTTTATTATCTTCCAAACTCAGCTCCTCTTTCAAGGGCCTTCTTATTTAGTTCATAGAATTGCTCTTTTCCGTGTTCCTTTAGAGCCTTTAGAAGTGATTCCATCTTTACTATCTTTGTCTTTTCAACAAGTGCTCCAAGTAGAACCATGTTAGCAATCTTCTTTGAACCAACTTCTTCAGCTATTCTTTGAGCTGGTATCTTTATAATTTCTATATCTGTTCTTTCTGGTTCTCTATTTACAAGGTCACTATCTATTATCAATAATCCACCCTTAACAACATGGCTTTCAAACTTGTCAAGTGATGGTCTATTCATTACAACTACTGTTGTTGCATCAACAACAAGTGGTGATCCTATTGGTTCATCTGATAAAATTACTGAGCAGTTTGAAGTACCTCCACGCATTTCAGGTCCATATGATGGGAACCATGAAACATTTAGGTTTTCTTCAAGTCCAGCATAAGCTAGGAACTTACCCATTGAAAGAATTCCTTGTCCTCCAAATCCTGCAAATATGATTTCTTGATTTGCCATATTACTTCACCTCCCCTGTAGTTGCATCCTTCTTAACTCCAAGTGGATAGTATGGAATCATGTTGTCTCTTAGCCACTTAACTGATTCATTTGGTGATAGACCCCAGTTAGTTGGGCATATTGATAATACTTCTACAAGGGAGAAACCTAATCCTTGAAGTTGTATTTCAAATGCCTTCTTGATTGCCTTCTTAGCTTTAATTATATTTGGAACGCTGTCAACTGATACTCTTTCAACATAAACAGCACCATCTAATGTTGAAATCATTTCTGCAACTCTAATTGGGTATCCTGCTGTTTTAACATCTCTTCCATATGGTGAAGTTTCAGTAACTTGACCAGGAAGTGTAGTAGGTGCCATTTGTCCTCCAGTCATACCGTATATAGCATTGTTAACGAATATTGTTGTAATCTTTTCTCCTCTTGCAGCAGCATGAATAATTTCAGCTGTACCTATAGCAGCAAGGTCTCCATCTCCTTGATATGTAAATACAACGCTGTCCGGAACTGCTCTTTTAATTCCTGTTGCAACTGCTGGTGCTCTACCGTGTGCAGCTTCATACATGTCGCATGCAAAATAATCATATGCAAGAACTGAACATCCAACAGGAGCAACACCTATTGTTTTATCAAGTATTCCAAGTTCATCAATTACTTCTGCTACTAATCTATGGATAACACCATGTGTACATCCTGGACAATAGTGAGTTGGCACATCAAGTAGTGCCTTTGGTCTATCAAATACTACTGTCATTATTTAGCACCTCCTACAATTCCCTTTATCTTGTTTGCAATTTCAGCTGGAGTTGGAACCATACCTCCACTTCTTCCATAGAAGTGAACTGGCTTTCTACCATTTACAGCAAGTTGTACGTCTTCTACCATTTGTCCACAGCTCATTTCTACTGAAATAAATCCATGTTTAGTCTTATCTACAACCTTATCAAATGCTTCTACTGGATATGGCCATAGAGTTATTGGCCTTATTAAACCAACATTAATTCCTTCCTTCTTTAACATCTTAATAGCATTCTTACATATTCTTGCTAATGTACCATATGATACTATAACAAGGTCCATTTCTTCATCACAATTGTAAAGTTCGTATCTTACTTCATTCTTTTCAATTTCTCTATACTTTTCTTGAAGTTTGTTGTTGTGTGCTTCAAGTTCTTCTGGCTTTAGGAATAGAGAGTTGATTACATTATGCTTTTCTCTTCCTCTTAGTCCATTTGCTGCCCAAGTCTTTTCTGGAAGTTCCTTCTTTGGTCTTTCCTTAAATTCAACTGGTTCCATCATTTGTCCAAGCATACCGTCTCCCATTATCATAACTGGTGTTCTGTACTTGTCTGCAATATCAAAGGCATCTTGAACAAAGTCAACCATTTCTTGAACTGATGATGGAGCAAGAACTACTAATTTATAGTCTCCATGTCCTCCACCCTTAGTTGCTTGGAAATAGTCTGATTGTGCTGGTTGAATACCTCCAAGTCCTGGACCTCCACGAACAATGTTTAAAATAACACATGGAAGTTCTGCACCTGCTATATATGAAATTCCTTCTGCCTTTAAGCTTATACCTGGGCTTGATGAAGAAGTCATTACTCTAACTCCTGCACCTGCAGCACCATAAACCATGTTTATTGCTGCTACTTCACTTTCTGCTTGTAGGAAAACTCTTCCTACCTTTGGCATTCTTCTTGACATGTAAGCTGCAACTTCAGTTTGTGGTGTTATTGGATATCCAAAGAAACATTGGCATCCAGCATGAATGGCAGCTTCACCAATTGCTTCATTTCCCTTCATTAAAACCTTTTGAGCCATCTAAGCTTACCTCCTTAATCCCTTTATTTTTCAACCTTTATAACAACGTCAGGACATATTCTTGCACATGATGCACAAGCAATACATTTTTGCATATTATCACCCTTTACAGTTGCTGGGTGATAACCCTTTGTGTTTAACTTTTCATCAAATTCAATTATTTTTACTGGGCAAACTTCGATACAAAGTCCACAGCCTTTGCATCTTTCTTCTCTAAAAGTTACCTTTCCCATAGTCTACCTCCTAAAAATTTATTATTTATTCATCAAGATACTTTCTCCATGGAGGGAGCATAAATATCTTGATTGGGAAAATCTCATTTTGTATTTTATCCTTTACTTCTTCAACCAAGTCTTCCCTTACTGCTGTAAATTTTATTGGTATATTTGTTATTCTTGAAACTTCCTCAACAATCTTTTGTCCATTTAGTATATCATCTATTGTTGTTTCATAGGATAAATTTGAATTATTAACAAGATATTTAACCTTTAATCTTGATGCTGCCTCTATATCTCTTATATATTCCAATATTCCTTCTACATCCTTTGTAAAGGGACGTGTAGTATTTATAACAAAATACATATCGTAGTCTTCCATTTTGAAATATCTGTTATATTGACCAAGGGCAACAGCCCCTTGGTCATCACCACCAACATCAAGAACTACATCATAGCTTTTGTCGTTAAATACTGCTAATGTTTCAAGTGGAATTGTACCTAGTTCTGCATTTGCCATCTCTTTTGGTGTTGCTATAACTCTTATTCCTAAGCTCTCAAGGTATTCCTTTTCATCCCTTGTACAAAAGTATGGATTTACTATATCAAGGTCTGCTATACATACCTTTTTCCCTTCATCCCTTAATTTTATAGCATAATTTATAGAGATTTCTGTTTTGCCACTTCCAAAATGTCCTGTAAATATTCTTATTCTTGACTCCATTTAATCACATCCTATTTATATTCCTTAGCTGTTTCTTCTCCCTTTAAAACTCTAAGTCCACCTTCAGCAAGTGCAAGCATTTCATCTTCACCTGGATACACAACAACAGGTGCAATGAAGCTTATTCTTTCTTTTATCCAGCTTACATATTCTTCTCCGTAAGCAAGACCTCCAGTTAGTATAATTGCATCTACCTCACCCTTTAAAACTGCTGCACAGCTACCAATTTCCTTTGATACTTGATATGCCATAGCCTTATATATAAGTTCTGCTTCCTTGTTACCTTCATCCATCATCTTCTTTACTTCTCTTCCATCATTTGTACCAAGATAAGCAACAAGTCCACCTTTGCCTGTAATTTTCTTTTTTATTTCATCTTGTGTGTATTTTCCTGAGAAGCACATCTTAACAAGGTCTCCTACTGGAAGTCCTCCTGATCTTTCTGGTGAGAAAGGTCCTTCACCATCAAGTGCGTTGTTTACATCAACAACTCTTCCTTTTTTGTGAGCACCTACTGAAATTCCACCACCCATATGTGCAACTATAAGATTTAGGTCTTCGTATTTTACTCCCTTTTCTTTTGCATATCTTTTAGCAACAGCCTTTTGATTTAATGCGTGGAATATGCTCTTTCTCTCAATTTCTGGCATACCTGATATTCTTGCAACATCCTGCATTTCATCAACTACAACAGGGTCTACAATAAAAGAAGGTATGTTATACTTCTTTGCTATTTCATAAGCTATTACTCCACCTAAATTAGAAGCATGTTGCCCTTGTACACCTATTTTTAAATCCTCAAGCATCTTTTCATTTACTGAATATGTACCACCTTCAATTGGTTTTAATAATCCACCACGTCCAACTACTGCATTTAATGTACTTAAATCTATTCCCTTATCTTCAACAGCCTTTATAATAACATTCTTTCTAAATTCATATTGATCAAATATTGTTGCATAAGGTGCAAGCTCTTCTGCTGAATGTCTTAGTGTCTCTACAAATACTGGGTTTAAATCATCGTAAACTGCTATTTTAGTTGATGTAGAACCTGGATTTATAATTAGCATTCTATTCATGTTACATCCTCCTTTTAAATTATAGGCATGCAACAAGGCACGCAAGAGCTATTGAATAGAGCTTGCTTTCATTGCTATCAGCTCTTGAAGTTAATATTACTGGTGCTGCTGCTCCAACAAGTATTCCTCCGTTTTTCGCATTTGCTGTATATGTTAAAGTCTTATACATAACGTTTCCTGTTTCGATATTTGGAACAAGTATGATATCTGCATTACCTGCAACTGGGCTCTTTATTCCCTTATGTTTTGCTGCCTCTTCTGATAGAGCATTGTCTATTGCTAGTGGGCCATCAACAATACAACCCTTTATTTGTCCTCTATCATTCATCTTTGATAGTGCTGCTGCATCAAGTGTTGGCTGCATATCTGGATTTACTACTTCAACTGCACATACTGGTGCAACCTTTGGAACTTCAATTCCAATAGCATGAGCAACCTTTACAGCATTTTCTAGTATTTGTTTCTTAGTATTTAAATCTGGTGCTATATTCATAGCAGCATCTGTCACAAGTAGAATTCTTTGAAGTGCTGGAACTTCAAAAACAGCAACATGTGATAATACTCTTCCTGTTCTTAATCCCTTTTCTTTATCAAGAACTGCTCTTAAGAAGGTTGCTGTATCTATAAGTCCCTTCATAAGCATATCTGCCTTCTTTGTTGATACAAGCTCAACAGCCTTCATTGCTGCCTTTGCATTATCCTTTTCATCTATCACTTCAAATTCATCTAAGTTAATTCCTAATGTTTTTGCAATCTCTTCGATCTTTTCCCTATCACCAACTAATACAGCATCAGCAAGCCCCATAGCCTTTGCATCTCTAACTGCTTCTAAAACTGGTTCATCTTGTGCTACTGCAACTGCTATCTTCTTTCTCTCACCACATTTTACTTTGTTTAAAATTTCTTCAAATGTTCTAATCATATTTTCACCTCTTCCTCATAAATTTTAGCCTTTTCTTCTCCAATTAGAACTCTATAGGCCCCCTCTGCTAGTGCCTGCATTTCATCTTCTCCTGGCACTACAACCACATCCGCAATAAACTTAACCATATCTGTTACATAGTTTACAAGTCTTTCTGAATAAGCAAGACCTCCAGTTAAAATTATTCTATCAACATCCCCAAACAACACCGTACTAACCGCACCTATTTCTTTACCAATTTGATAGCACATTGCTTCAAATATTAGTTTTGCCTTTTCATCGCCGTTTTTAATCATCTCTTCTACAACTCTAGCATCATTTGTACCAAGATAACCAACAAGCCCTGCTTGACCTACCATCTTCTTTTTAAGCTCTTTATATGTATATTTTCCTGAAAAAGCAAGTTTTACTAGGTCTCCTACAGGTACCTGCCCACATCTTTCTGGTGAGAATGGACCACTTTCATTTGCATTGTTTACATCAACTATTCTACCCCTTTTTAAAGGTGCAACTGAAATCCCCCCACCTAAATGAGCTACTATGAAATTGCAATCCTCAAGTTTTTTGCCAAGCTGCTTAGCAACCCTTCTTGATACTGCTTTGATATTTAGTGCATGCACAAGTGATCTTCTTTGTATCTCTGGTATACCTGAGATTCTAGCTATATCTTCAAACTCATCAACAGCCACAGGGTCAACAATGTAGGCCTCTTTTCCTATTTCATCTGCTATTGATTTTGCAATTATTCCCCCTAAATTTGATGCATGTTCCCCTTGATAGCCAATTTTTAAGTCCTCTATCATCTTTTCCGTTACCTTATATGTACCTGATGGCATTGGTCTTAATAGTCCACCACGTCCTACAATGCAGTCAAATTCTCTAATGTCTATCCCCTCTTGGTTTAAATATGTAATAATTTGTTGTTTTCTAAATTCAAACTGATCTGCAATCCTTTCATATTTTGCAAGTTCTGTTGCATCATGAGTAATATTTGTCTGTTTAACCTTCACGTCTTTTTCAAATACTGCAATTTTTGTTGATGTTGACCCTGGATTTATTGCAAGAATTAGTCCCCTCATAAAATCTCCACCCCTATGAATAAATATGTTATTTAATTTTCTAAAAACTTTCTCTATTCTTATTTTAATGTATAATGGTACATAAATGCAACAAAAATATTTATAAATTATTATGTTTATTTAATAATTTGCAAAATATATTTCACTCTATTGGTGCATACTTTTGCATTATTTTCTCTGCTGTTTTAATTCCGTCAACTGCTGCAGACATTATTCCTCCAGCATAACCAGCGCCTTCTCCTGATGGATAAAGCCCCTTAATTGTGCTTGATTCGAAGGTTTCTGTCCTTATAATTCTAACAGGTGCTGAAGTTCTAGTTTCAATTCCTGTTAAAACTGCATCAAAACTTGCAAATCCTTTAATTTTTCTGTCGAAATCAACTAAAGCCTCTTTTAATACGTTTATAACATAATTTGGTAAGCAGTCCTTTAAATTTGCAAAGTTATATCCTCTTGTATAGCTTGGTTTTACCTTTCCTATTTTCTTTGAAACTTCATCCTTTAAAAAGTCTCCAACAAGCTGAACAGGTGCAATATACCCTCCTCCACCTACTTTATATGCCAACTCTTCATAATGTCTTTGAAACTCCATACCTGCAAGTGGATGAGAACTTGCAAAGTCATTTGGTCCTACTCCAACAACTATAGCACTATTGGCATTTTCTCTATCTCTTCTATACTCACTCATTCCATTTGTAACAAGCCTTTTTTCCTCTGAAGCTGCAGCAACGACAAGTCCACCAGGGCACATACAAAAACTATAGCAAGGTCTTCCATAGTTTTTGCTTGTATAAGTTAATCTATAGTCTGCCGCTCTTAACTTTGGATGGTTTGCAAATTTGCCATATTGATTTTCATCTATCATCTTCTGTAGATGTTCAATTCTAACTCCTATAGCAAATGGTTTTTGTTCAAACTCTACCCCTCTTTTTAAAAGCATCTCATAGGTATCCCTTGCACTATGTCCTATTGCAAACACAACAACATCTGAATATATTTCATATTCATTATTAACAATTACACCCTTTATGTGTCCATCCTTTACTATAATATCCGTAACCTTTGAATCAAACTTTACATCTCCACCTAGTGCCTTAATTTTCTCTCTAATGTTTTTTACAACTGTCTGTAGTATATCAGTTCCAATATGTGGTTTGCCTGAATACATTATTTCCTTTGGTGCACCAGCCTCTACAAACTCCTCAAGTACATATGTTATTCTTGTATCTTTTATTCTTGTGGTTAGCTTTCCATCTGAAAATGTTCCAGCACCACCTTCACCAAACTGTACATTACTCTCTAAATTTAACTCTCCTGTATTCCAAAAATTTTGTATGTCTTTGGTTCTTTTTTCAACACTTGATCCTCTTTCCAATATAAGTGGTTTGTAACCGTTTTTTGCCAAAATAAGACCGGCAAATAACCCTGCCGGTCCTGTCCCAACTATTATTGGTCTTTTTTCTAACTTCTGACTTCCAAAATCAAAATTATCATCAAGCATAGTTTGATCAAGTAAAACATCTTTACTGTTTGCTCTTGCTACAACTTTTGATTCATTATTACACTTAAACTCAACTTGATAAACAAAATCAATTTTATTTTTACGCCTTGCATCAATAGATTCCTTTAATATTTTATAATCCCAAATGTCATCTTTATGTACCTTAGCCATTTTACAAGCAATATCCATAACCTTATCTATGCTGTCATCTAGCGAAATTCTTATATTATTAACTCTTACTGTCATATACACCCTCCATTATCATTTGTTTACTCTTAGTTTTATACTTGTTGGATTAATATCAATCACATCTATATTTGATATTTTTGTTATCTTTATTGGAACAGTATGTTCACCCTCATCATATTGTGAAACATCTAATTCGTAGGATAGTTGTTTTTCATCTAGTGCATTTACTTGGCTTTCACTTCCTCTAACAGTCAATGTAACTTCGTTTTGTGAAAGTGTATAGCTATATGTATCAACTTGATTTTTCATAAGTACAGGAATTTTTATCTCCCTTTGTATGATATTTTCTACAACTAAATCCACCTGTATACTTTTATCTTTGCTTTTTACATATACTCCCTTAGGCAAATTAAGTTCTACTTGTAGGGATGTGCTTTGTCCTATCTGTTGCAAATCTATAGGTTTTGTTTCAATTTCTTTAATTTTATTTATAACATTTACATCTCCTAAAATATATACCTTAGGTTGTGATAGATTTATAGACTTTATAACCTTACCCTTAGGAAGTGTATTTTTTGTAATAACGTTTATAGGTACTTCCTTTGTAGGCTTTACGCTGACTAAAACGTCTACATATTTAGGATCAGTTTCTACATTAGAAACCTGCTTTCTTTCTCTATCGTAGGCCTTGACAATTATTGAATTGCTTATATCTGAAAATGCTCCTGTAACATCCACTTGACCTTCAACATAGCTTACCTTGTTTATGTATTCTTCAGGTCCAATTACAATAATTTCAGAAGGCCTAACAACTGGCTCTAATGTATCATATCCCTCTTTTGGTATACCTGTAATATTTATATTTACAGGATAAGATTTTGCCACTAGATTATCAAGTTTTACCCTTATATAAGGATATATTCCATCAGTTACAATTTCCACCCCTTGAGGTTTTTTCTTTATTTCAACAGGTATATTGTTATCTCCCCTTTTTAAATAACCACTCATGTCAGCTTCTACTTTAAAGTCCTCTTTAGTAACTTTAAAAACATCAAGGGCTCTACCTTTTATTGTTAAATTAATTGTGAAGTTTTGATTTGGAAGCATAACTAGATTTGAATTTTTTACATTTTCAACATTGTATAAAGTAACAGGAATATCCTCTATTGTTCTTATTTGAACTGGATTTTTCTCCCCCATCACATAAAGCCAAAGTATAAAGGCAATAAATACTGAAAGTACTATTGCCATTATTTGTTGTTTATCTTTGTTAGCCATTCTTTCACCCTCTTAAAAAATGTATTATCTATCTCTATGTTCTTTTTCAGTATTCCATATAATACCTTCTTCAACCTCTCAGCATTATATCCCCTAACAAGCTTACCATTTATAGATATAGATATTGTTCCTGTTTCTTCTGAAACAACAACTGCTATAGCATCGCATGTCTCTGTTATACCAATTGCTGCTCTATGCCTTGTTCCAAGCTCCTTTGATACAAACTGTTCTGTAAGAGGCAAAACACATGATGCAGCAACTATTCTATCCTTTCTTATAATAACAGCACCATCGTGCAGAGGAGTATTTTCTACAAAAATGTTTTCAAGAAGTTGTGAGGATACTATTCCATCTATAACTGTACCGCTCTCTACATAATCATTTAAACCTGTATCCTGCTCTATTATAATAAGTGCACCTGTTCTATTTTTTGAAAGATTATCTGCAGCAATTACAATTTCATTTACAACCTTCTCAACCTCTTCATCACTATCAAATAATCTCCTATTTAATATCTTACTTCTTCCAAGATGCTCTAATGCCTTTCTAAGTTCAGGTTGAAATATTATGATAAGTGCAATTAAACCAACAGTCAATGTATTTTGTATAAGCCAATGAAGTGTTATAAGTCCTAATATTTCACTTATTTTCATTACAAGCAGAATAAGTACAAGTCCCTTAACTAGCTGTTCAGCTCTTGTCTTTCTAATCAGTATAAAAAGTTTATAAAAAATATAGGCAACTATTGTAATGTCTATAACATTAAGAACTGTTAAATGTTTTAAGATTGATATCATACTATTAATATCAAACATAGCAGCCAACCCCTTAAAAGTATTTATATTCTAATTATAATATAAAATTTTCCTATGTGAACAATTAATTTAGGCATGCATAAAAAAGCATGCCCATTAATCCATTAGTTTTATACCTAATTTTTCATAAAAACTATATCCAATTTCATTACTTATTCTCAAACCATTTTTTCTTTGAAAATTAAAAACAGCTTGTTTCATATCCTCACCATAAATTCCATTTACATATCCTTTAAAATAACCCTTTTCCTTTAAAAGCCTTTGAACTTCGTATACATCTGCTCCTCTATCTCCTGGTCTTAAAATTCTAAAACCTTCTCCAAAAGGTCCATATGGACCACCATATATTCTAACTGTTGTGCCTATTGGAACTATTTTATAAAGCTCTCTAACATCTTTGTTAAACATTCTAATGCATCCTTCTGACTCATCATGCCCTATTGACCATGGCTCACTAGTACCATGTATACCGTATTTACCCCATGGTACATTAAATCCCATCCATCTTCCGCCAAATCCTTCACCCCATGTGTCTTTGCTTATTATCCTCCACACCCCAATTGGTGAAGGCGTATTTGGTCTTCCTGATGCTATTGGATATGTTTTTATGAGTTCATTATCTTTATATAAATACAATCTATTAATTGTTACATCAACAAAAATATAATACCTTGAACTTGAATTTTTATCCTTTTTAAACACGCTGTCGCTTCTTACAAATATTAGTGTTCCACCAACTGCAACAACAATACACATTAAAATTATTATAAAAAGTGCAATATACCTCCTTTTCATCGTCTCCCCCCAATTAATCACTTAATTATAAAATATGACTTTAAACTTTAATTAATGAATACTTTGTTTTTTAAATGTGCAAAATAATCGTGTAAAATTTAATTTTTAGGAGGGAAACTTATGGTTAATAGAAATATTGCTTGTACTGTTCGTGATTGTAGACATCATGCTGGAAATGAAAACTATTGCACACTAAATGCAATTCAAATAGTAAATCATCATAATCCAGCCAAGGATAAAGAAGCAACTGACTGTGGAAGCTTTGAATGTAAATAAAAAAGGGACCATGTGGTCCCTTTTTATTTCTTTAAAGTTGCAATCATAACTCCTGATACTATTGTACCTACTATTATTGAAACTGTATATAATAACAAGCCCCCAACCGCATTTGGTATTGGAAGAACAAATATTCCTCCATGTGGTACAGCAAGTGTACATTTAAATGCCATTGATAATGCACCAGTTACAGCTGAACCCAACATAATTGAAGGTATAACTCTTAATGGATCTGCTGCAGCAAATGGTATTGCACCCTCTGTAATAAATGATATACCTAGGAAAAATGCTGCTTTACCTGCTTCTATTTCTTCTTTAGTAAACTTATTTTTTGCTATTCTTGTTGCTAAGAATACCCCAAGTGGTGGTACCATATCTGCTGCCATTACTGCTGCCATAACAGTTGATGGTTGTCCTGATGCTATAGTACCTACAGCAAACGTATATGCAGCTTTATTTACCGGACCACCCATATCAAATGCCATCATAAGTCCTAATACTATTCCAAGGGTTATTGCACTTCCTCCACTTAAACTATTTAGCCATCCCTCCATTGCTTTATTTATAGAAGCAACTGGAGTACCAACTACATAAATCATTCCCAAACCAACAATTAAAGTTGATAACAATGGTAAAACCAAAACAGGCATTAAACCTTCCATAGTTTTTGGTAATTTTATAGTCTTCTTTAAAAATTCAACTACATATCCTGCAGCAAAACCTGCAATAATACCACCTAAGAAACCTGCACCTAGTTTGCTTGAAAGAACACCACCTATCATACCAGGAACAAGACCAGGTCTATCAGCAATTGAATATGCTATATATCCTGCTAGTATCGGAACAATAAGTGAAAATGCTCCTCCACCACCTATGTCCATAAGTGCTGCCGCAAGTGTTCCCTTTTGTTCAAATGCTTTAATACCAAAGGCAAAGGATAGAGCAATTAATATACCACCTGCTACAACGAAAGGAATCATAAAGGATACACCAGTCATTAGATGTTTATATGCACCTGTTATCTTTTTCTTCTCCTCTTGTTTTGCCTCAAATACCTTATCAACATAATTATTTTTCTTTTCAAGCTTCATTGCTGATTCAATTAAACCCTTTGCATCTTTAATAGCATCCTTTACTGATACCTCAATCATTGGAAGTCCATTAAATTTTGTTTTATCAATTTTTGTATCTGCAGCAATAATAACAGCATGTGCTTCTTTAACATCCTCTGGTGTTATTTCATTTTCAACACCTACAGAACCTCTTGTTTCAATTTTAATATCAACATCTAATTCTTTTGCTGCAATCTTCAAAGCTTCAGCAGCCATATAAGTATGGGCAATACCTGTTGGACATGAAGTCACTGCTAAAAGTTTCATATACTTTCCCCCCATCATTCTTTGAATGCATTTATTACATCTTCATAACTTGAGGCATTAAAAAGCCTATTTCTAACCTCATCATACATCAGCCTTCTTGATAGCATACTTAATATTGTTAAATGTTCATTATTTGCATTATTAGGTACTGCTATTAAAAAGAATATGTGTGCTGGCTTACCATCCATAGAATCATATTCTATTCCTTCCTTAGATAAACCAAAAGCTAGTGCAGGTTCAACTACACTTTCGTCCTTTCCATGAGGTATAGCAACACCCATTCCAATTCCAGTTGTAAACTCTTCTTCTCTTTTTATCACCACCCCTTTAAATCTTTCTTTATCTTTTATCTTTCCGTCTCTATATAAAATGTCAATCAATTCATCTATTACTTCAAGTTTTGATTTTGATTTAAGATTAAATTCTACTCTCTCTGGTGTTAAAATTTTTTGTAGCTCCATTTTAGTTACCTCCTCTGTATTTCTACTAATTCTAGATATTTTAGTATTTCATTCCTGTCTGGTGCTTGGCTACCTTCTTTAGTGACTTTGGCGGTCGATGCAGCAATAGAAAGCCTAAATGATTCTTCAAAAGGTAAATTATCATGTATACCTATGGCAAATGCTGCAACCATTGAGTCGCCAGCACCTACAGTACTTTTTACATCAACCTTTATTGGTTTTGAATAAAAGCATTCGTCCTTATTAAATAAAATTGCTCCCTTTTCACCCATTGAGACAACAGTTGTTATTCCTTTATCTACTATTACAGAAACTGCTTTTTTAATATCTTCTAAACTCTCTCCACAATTTACAATAGTTTTTAACTCATTTAAATTTGGTTTTATTAATAATGGTCCTGCCTCTATTCCCTTTCTTAAAGCTTCACCTTCTGCATCTAATATTATCTTTACACCTATTTCCTTTAGTTTTTCTATCATTATCTTATAAGTGTCAACATTAAGTCCCTTAGGTAGACTTCCTGATAAAACTACAACATCATTAGAATTAACTCTGCTTTTTATTCGTTTTATTAGGTTTTCTAAATCAAAATTATCTGTTTCAAAACCTAACTGATTTATATCTGTAAACCTTCCTTCTCTTTCTTCTACTATTTTTATATTTGTTCTTGTTTCTCCATCTACTTCAATAAAATCACAACATATTCCGTATTCATAAAGTTTTTTATAAACATAATTGCTATTTTCTCTCCCAATAAACCCCATAGCAACAACATTATGTCCTAATTTTTTAATTACTTTTGCAACATTTATTCCTTTCCCACCAATATCATCACGGGAGAATAAGCTTCTATTTACATGTCCTAAATTTAAACTATCAAGTACTATTGTTTTATCTATTGCTGGATTTAATGTTACCGTGTAAATCAATTTATCACCTTCTTATGCTAGAATAAATTTAACCCCTAAATGTTCATATTTTTCATAATCCTTAGGGAGCTTGTCTGTTATAATGTAATCAATTCTTGAAACATTGCATATGAGAGAAAAATTGACTTCATCAAATTTAGAACTATCAACTACAAGATATACTTCCTTTGCTCCCTCTATCATTGCCCTTTTAGTACTTGCTTCAACTATATTAGGAGTTGTAACTCCTGATTTTATGGATACTCCGTTTGCACCTAAGAAGAGTTTGTCTACTTTAAGCTGTTTTAATATTTCTTCTGCAAGTGGTCCAACCATTGCCTTAGTTTTGGTTCTTAAAATTCCACCTGTTACAATAACCTCTATATCTTCTCTATCTGATAATTCATCTGCCAAATTTACTGAATTTGTAACAACAGTAACTCCCTTTGCAGTAATGTATCTTGAAATAAATTGTGTTGTCGTACCTGAATCAATTGTTACAGTATCTCCATCCTCTATAAGTGAAGCAGCTTTTTTAGCTATTTGCTCCTTCTCCTTTAAAAACTTATCCTGCTTTTCTTTAAAGGATGGCTCAAAATTTGTACTGTTTGTTGAAACAGCTCCACCATGGGTTCTTACAATACAACCAGCCTGTTCTAATTCTATCAAGTCACGCCTTATTGTAGCTTCTGATACATTAAAGAGCTTCGAAAGTTCTGAAACCCTAACGCTATTATCCGATTTGATTATTTCTAAAATTTTACTTTTTCTCTCTTCAGCAAACATAATACCACCTATTCTTCAATATTTTTTAGTATTTCTTTTATAGCATCTGCTGCTTTATCTTCATCTGGTCCATCAATCTTTATTTTTATTGTATCTCCCTTTTCAATAAGAAGGCTTAAAACACTTATAAGGCTTTTGGCATTTATTGTCATATTATCTTTTTCTATTATAATATCTGATTTAAATTTATTGGCCTCTGATATGAGAATAGTTGTTGGTCGTGCATGTAGAGCCATTTCGTTCTTAAATGTGTATTCTATAATCTTCATCTACTCACCTCATGTTTGTTTATGTTTGTTTTTATTATATTTTATGTTCATTTGTGTTTGTTTGTGTTTGATTTTATTATAAATTATCTGAATTTTGAAGTCAATATATTATTAGAATTTTTCTAAATAATAAGATTGATTAATATTTTTTAATTTCATATAATTATAATGTAATAAACCTATAGGGAGGTATAAAAATGGCAGAAGTATTAAGAAATCTTGAACCACAATCAGTTTTTCACTATTTTGAAGAAATCTCTAGAATTCCTAGAGGATCAGGAAACGAAAAGGCTATAAGTGATTATCTTGTAGACTTTGCAAAAAAGCATAACCTTGAGGTTATTCAAGATAAAGCTCTAAATGTAATAATTAAAAAACCAGGTACACCTGGATATGAAAATGCTCCAACTGTAATAATACAAGGCCATATGGATATGGTTTGTGAAAAGAATAAGGATAAAAGACATGATTTTGAAAAGGATCCTATTGAACTTAGAATAGTTGATGACTACATATATGCAAATGGAACAACTCTTGGTGCTGATAATGGAATTGCAATGGCATATGCACTTGCTATATTAGCTTCAAATGATATTCCACATCCACCAATTGAAGTTCTTCTTACTGTGGAAGAAGAAACAGGTATGGGCGGTGCAATGGCACTTGATGGAAAGAACTTAAGTGGTAAGATGCTTATTAACATTGACTCTGAAGAAGAAGGAAAACTTCTAGTTAGCTGTGCAGGTGGTGTTAGAACAACTCATAAAGTTAAGGCTACATATGTAAGTGCTGATAAGAACAAGGTAGCATATACAATCAGCATAAGAGGATTAAAGGGCGGACATTCAGGAATGGAAATAGACAAAGGCAGAGGAAACGCCAACAAGATAATGGGAAGAATTCTTGATGATCTTTTAAATACTATAAACTTTGACCTAGCTGAAATAAATGGTGGTTCTAAGATGAACGCTATTCCAAGAGAATGCGACGCAACTATACTTATTAATGAAAGCGATGTTCAAAAGCTACAAGATAAAATAGAAGAATGGGATAAGACTCTAAAGAACGAACTTAGAAGTTCAGATGCAAATGTGCATGTTTTTGTAACTAAACTTGAAAATGCAGTTGAAAGATGCTTTGATGAAGAAACAAAGAAAAAGGTTATTGCTTCACTTGTTTTAATTCCAAATGGTATCCAAACAATGAGCATGGCAATTGAAGGACTAGTTGAAAGTTCTACAAACCTTGGAGTTGTTGAAACAAGAGAAGATGAAGTTATATTCCAATCAGCTGTAAGAAGCTCAGTTAGAAGCTTAAAATACAACATATTAAATCAAGCAAAGAAGGTTGCTGAAGTTCTAGGTGCTGAACTTGTTGCAGATTCAGACTATCCAGAATGGCAATATGACCCAGATTCAAAACTAAGACAACTATTTATGGATGTATATAAGAGAATGTTTGGAAAAGATGCTGAAATAGTTGCAATTCATGCGGGTGTAGAATGTGGACTATTTAAAGAAAAGCTTGGAGAAGATGTTGATATGATTTCATTTGGACCAAACCTATATGATGTTCATACACCAGATGAACATATAAGCATCTCATCTGTAAAGAGAATGTGGGATTATCTACTTGCTGTCTTAAAGGAAATTAAGTAATAAAAGCTCGCCAAATGGCGAGCTTTTTACATGCACTATTTTATTATCCTTCTAGAATTTATTACCGCAAGTAAGGCTACTCCAACATCTGCAAACACTGCCTCCCACATGTTAGAAAGACCAAAAGCTGCTAAAATTAATACTAATACTTTAATTGATAGGGCAAGTATTATATTTTGTACCACTATTTTTCTTGTGTATTTTGAAATCTTTATAGCTTCATATACCTTTTCTATTTCATCAGTTGTTATTACAACATCTGCTGCTTCAATTGCTGCATCCTGCCCTAAAGCCCCCATAGCTATTCCAACATCTGAAAGCTTTAATACAGGTGCATCGTTTATTCCATCTCCAACAAAGGCAACTTTGCCATCTAGTGAATTTTTTATCACATTAAACTTTTCTACCTTATCTTGAGGAAGAAGTTCAAAGTAGTACTCATCTATTCCTAGCTTATCTGCTACATAATAAGCAGATGCTTTATTATCACCTGTTAATATAAATGTTTTGATATTCTGTTTCTTTAAATTATCAATAACCTCTTTTGCTGAACTTTTTATGCTATCAGTAACCTTAATAACCCCTGCTAAAACTCCATTTACAGCAACATAGACAGTGGTTAAATTAATATTTTCTTCTAAATTTATTCCTAATTGTCTCATTAACTTGGAGTTTCCTACAGCTACTTCCTTATCAAAAATCTTACCCCAAACTCCACATCCTGAAATTTCCTTAAAATCTTTTACTTCTGTTTTGTCTATTATATCTTTATACTCCTTTACAATTGATACTGCTATCGGATGATTTGAAAAACTTTCTAATAAAGCTGCATATTTCAAAACTTCTTCTTTACTAAATCCATTTAGTGGAACAATTTCTGATACTTCAAATCTTCCCCATGTTAATGTACCAGTTTTATCAAAAACTACCGCCTTTATTTCACAAAGAGCCTCTATAAAACTACTGCCCTTTATTAATATACCCCTTTTTGATGCAAGTCCAATTCCACCAAAAAAGCTAAGTGGAATTGATATAACTAGGGCACATGGGCAAGATACAACTAAAAAGACTAATGCTCTGTATATCCATCTTTTAAAATCTCCAAAGCCTAAAACAGGCGGAATAACAGCTAATATAAAGGCTAACCCAACAACTGCTGGTGTATAATATCTTGCAAATTTAGTTATAAAATTTTCAGTTTTTGCCTTTTTAGAAGCTGCATTTTCCACAAGATCTAAGATCTTTTTTACGGTTGAATTCTGATAAGTTTTTAATACTCTAACCTTTAATACACCTTCTAGATTTATACTTCCAGATAAAATATAACTTCCCTGTTCTACATAAGAAGGTATTGACTCTCCTGTAAGTGCAGCTACATCAAGAGAGCTTCTTCCATCTATTATAACTCCATCAACAGGAACCCTTTCACCTGGTTTGATTAAAATAATATCATCTAAGTTTAACTCCTCTGGTTTTACCTTTAATATTTCTTCACCTTTTACTAGGTTTGCACATTCAGCCTTTAAAGATAAAAGTTTTTTTATTGATTTTCTTGACTTATCTACAGCCATATCTTGAAGCGTCTCTCCTATTTTATAAAAAAGCATAACTGATATAGCCTCTGGTAGCTCTCCAATTAAAAATGCACCAAATGTTGCAACTGTCATTAAAAAATTTTCATCAAAAACTTGTCCCTTTAAAATATTCTTAAATGCCCTATATACAATATCCCCACCGATTAATACATACGATGTTAATGAAAATATTAATTTACTAGTACCATTTTTCATAAAAAGCATTGATATAAATAAGACTACTCCAATCAAATACTTTATAATAATCCCTTTATCAATTTTATCCTCTTTTTCTACTTCATCCTTAATACTTACCATATTAACATGAGATTCTATACCTTTTATTATCTCCTCTGCCTTTTTGGAAACTATATCAACATTTTCAGTTTCAATAACCAACTTTTTATTAACAAAATCTATACTTGCAAAATTCACACCTTCAAGTTCCTTTATCTTTTTTTCCATTTTGGCTGCACAATTAGCACATCCAAGCCCCTCAAGATAAAATTCATATTTCAAAACCCTCATCTCCCTTCATTGATATGTTCAAGCCCCTCTTTAACAATATCTTTTATATGTTCGTCATTTAGAGAATAATAAACAACCTTTCCTTCCTTTCTATATTTTACAAGCCTTGCCTGTTTTAGCACTCTTAATTGATGTGACACAGCAGATTGAGTCATATTTAGAAGAGCTGCTATATCACATACACACATTTCATGTTCAAACAGTGCATACATTATTTTTATTCTTGTACTATCTCCAAAAACCTTAAAAAACTCTGCTAAGTCAAATAAAACTTCTTCCTCTGGCATCTTCTTTTTAACTTCATTTACAATTTCATCATGTATTATATTGCAGGAACATGTATCTATTCTTTTATCCATAAATTCACCTCACTTGAACATATGAATAATTGTTCATATATTATTATATGCCAAGCCCCTTAAGTTTGCAACTAAAATTAATTATTTAAAATAACCTAGAAATCATTTTGTAATTAAGACTTTCCTATTATGCTCTTTAAATGTATGAGCTGTCTTTTTACATTTTCAAAAAGCTTAAGATTTAACGCTTCATCAATTGAAAACCAACCTATATCTTCATGGTTTTCACAATTTTCAAGTTCATCACTCTCTGCCCTTGCTAAATAAACAAAATCCTCATGATAGTGGTCTCCTAAATCCTCCAGCTGAACAAGAAAAGGTGTTGGCAGCGGAGTTGCCCTATCATCACCAAGTTTATCGTTAATATGTATAAACCTTATTTTAACTCCTGCCTCCTCTTTAGCCTCTCTTTGGGCTGCTTCATGTGTCAACTCTCCATCCTCAACATGCCCTCCAGGTGGAAGATACGTCTTTAGCTTTTTATGATAAAGAAGCAAAACTTCGTTCTTTGAATTCAAAATATACACCGCAACAGCTCTATGAAACTTCATAAACACTCCTCCCTTAAGTGCCACCCAGGTGAAATGTGACATTTCCCATTTTCACCCATTTGTTTTTAAATATCTTTCTTCGTTTTACATCCATTATTTTGAAGTGAACAAATAAAACAAAACCTACCCCATTGATTTTATCACTTACTGTTAGCTTTAGCAAATACTAACACTAAGTAGGAGACTTACAATATGTTTATTTAATCTAAAGTTTAAGGATAATATGCATAATGAAAAACAAATAATACATCATACATCATAAAGTGTTAATATTAACATTTCTACACTAGTTATATTTTTTTTGAATTTTATATTACAATTTTTGGATAATTTCACATTTCACCTGGGTGGCACTATATAAAATAGACTGTATGAGCTCATAATATATAGGAAGGAGGTTTTGATATGGTAAAGAAAAGACAACCTGTAGAAAAGCATGATACAGCAGCATGGGCAAATATAAAAAAGACAAAACCTGAATCTAATGTACCTATTCCCGATATAATAGACGTTGAAAACGCAAAGGAATATGTAGAGGAAAATAAAAAGTGACCCCAATTTAAGGGGCCACTTTTTTATTGCATTTCTGCAAGACGCTTGTAGGTTTCAAATTTTTCTTTAGCATGCTTTTCTGCCATTTTAAATAGCTCTTCTGCTCTTTCTGGGAAAGTATTCATCAATGATGTATATCTTATTTCACTCATTAGGAAATCTCTAAAGGATCCCTTTGGTTCTTTTGAATCAAGTATAAATGGATTCTTGCCCTGATCTTTAAGTTCTGGATTAAATCTATATAGATGCCAATATCCTGTTTCAACTGCCTTCTTTGCTTGATTTATTGTTGTTCCCATACCAGTCTTTATACCATGGTTAATACATGGTGAATATGCAATTATTAAAGATGGTCCATTGTAATTTTCAGCTTCAGTTATAGCCTTTAATGCATGGTTCATATTTGCTCCTAGGGCAATTTGAGCTACATAAACATATCCATAGCTCATTGCTATCATTCCAAGGTCCTTCTTTCTAATATTCTTTCCTGCAGCTGCAAATTTTGCAACAGCTGAGGTTGGTGTTGCCTTGGATGATTGACCACCTGTATTTGAGTAAACTTCTGTATCAAGCACTAGTATATTTACATCTATACCTTGGGCAATTACATGATCTAATCCTCCAAATCCTATATCATATGCCCATCCATCTCCTCCAATTATCCATATTGACGGCTTTACTAAATAATCCTTTCTTTCATATATTTGTTCTAATATATCATTTCCTTTAAAGTTTTCCTCCTTAAACGCTTTAAGCACCTTATCACTTGCAGCCTTTGATAGTTCTCCATTGTCTTTAACCTTCAACCACTCATCAAAGGCACTCTTAAATGGCTCGCCTATGTTTTCCTTAATTGCTGTTTGCATCAATTCTGCAATCTTATCCCTTATTTGTGCATATGCAATTGCAATTCCAAATCCAAACTCTGCATTATCTTCAAATAATGAATTTGCCCACGCTGGTCCCTTTCCTAATGCATTCTTAGTATAAGGAGTTGATGGTGCACTTCCTCCATATATTGACGAACATCCTGTAGCATTTGCAATAATCATTCTATCTCCAAATAGTTGAGTAATTAGCTTAATATATGGAGTTTCTCCACAACCTGGACATGCACCGTGGAATTCAAATAGAGGCTGTGCAAATTGACTTCCCTTTACAGTAAACTTGTTCATAACATTATCTTTAACCTTTACTTTAGTTGCAAATTCCCAGTTTTCTGCCTCTTTTTCTATTTGTTCTTCTGCACTCTTCATTACAAGCGCCTTACCAGGAGCTGGACATATATCTGCACAGTTGCCACAACCTGTACAATCATATGGACTTACTTGGATTCTGTATTGTAAATGCTCAAATCCCTTACCTGTTGCCTGCTTTGTCCTAAAGGTTTCAGGTGCTTTCTTTACCTCTTCTTCATCAAGAAGTATTGGCCTTATAACTGCATGCGGACAAACAAATGAACATTGATTACACTGTATGCATTTATCTAACTGCCACTCTGGAATTAAAACAGCAATACCTCGCTTTTCGTAGGCTGTTGTACCATTTGGATAAGTTCCATCCTCCATACCTACAAAGGCTGAAACTGGAAGATTATCTCCCTCTAGTTTTGCCATAGGTCTTAATATATTCTTTATAAATTCAGGTTCATCCTTTGTACTTATTTCTTCTTGGTCCTTAGCATCTGCCCAATTTTGCGGAACATCTACTTTTACAACACTTGCAAGTCCCTTGTCTACAGCTCTTTGGTTCATTTCAACTATATTTGCACCTTTTTTACCATATGTCTTTTCAATAGACTGCTTTAGATATTTTACTGCATCTTCTATTGGAATTATATTAGCAAGCTTAAAAAATACGGCTTGCATAATCATGTTTATTCTTCCGCCAAGTCCTATTTCATGTGCAATCTTAATAGCGTCAATTATGTAGAAGTTTATATTATTCTGAGCAATATACCTTTTAATCTTGGCAGGAAGTTTTTCTTCAAGTTCAGCAACATCCCAAGGACAATTTAATACAAATGTTCCACCCTTCTTTAATCCCTTTAATAAGTCATAGTTGTATATAAATGCTTTGTTGTGACATGCAATGTAATCAGCATTGTTAACTAGATACGGAGCCTTAATTGGTTCCTTTCCAAATCTTAAATGGGATACAGTTGTTCCACCTGATTTTTTACTATCGTAGGAGAAATAACCTTGTACATAAAGATCTGTATGCTCTCCAATTATCTTTATAGCTTGCTTGTTTGCACCTACAGTACCATCAGAACCAAGACCAAAGAATTTACAGCTTATTGTTCCCTTTGGAGTTGTTTCTATATCTTCTCCAACTTCAAGTGATGTATATGTTACATCGTCTAATATTCCAATTGTAAAGTTGTTCTTTGGATTTTGACTCATTAAGTTTTCATATACAGCTATTATTTGGGCTGGAGTTGTATCCTTTGAACCTAATCCATATCTTCCACCTATTATAAGAGGCTTATTTTCATAATCATAGAACATTTTAACAACATCAAGATATAGAGGTTCTCCTGCTGATCCTGGTTCCTTTGTTCTATCTAAGACCGCTATTCTCTTTACTGTTTTTGGTAGAACATCAAAGAAATATTTTGATGAGAATGGTCTATATAGATGAACTTTAATTAATCCTACCTTTTGTCCTTTTGACATCAAATAATCTACTACCTCTTCTGCTGTATCACATACTGATCCCATTGCAACTATAATATATTCAGCATTTGGATCACCATAATAATTAAAAGGCTTATAGTTTCTTCCTGTAAGTTTATTTATCTCCTGCATGTAGTAATTTACTATGTCAGGTACTGCATCATAGAACTTGTTTGCAACCTCTCTTCCTTGGAAGTAAATATCTGGATTTTGAGCAGTTCCTCTTGTAACTGGATGTTCTGGATTTAAAGCTCTTTTTCTAAATTCATTTAATGCATTGTAGTCTATAAGTTTTTTAAGTTCATCATATTCTAAAAGTTCAACCTTTTTTATTTCATGTGATGTTCTAAATCCATCAAAGAAGTGCAAGAATGGAACCCTTGATTTAATTGCTGAAAGGTGTGCTACTGCCCCAAGTTCTATAACTTCTTGAGGGTTGTTTGAAGCTAGTAGTGCAAATCCAGTTTGTCTTGTTGCCATGACGTCTTGGTGATCTCCAAAAATTGACAAAGCATGAGCTGCTATTGCTCTAGCACTTACATGGAAAACACCTGGCAGAAGCTCTCCTGCTATTTTGTACATGTTTGGAATCATAAGTAGAAGCCCCTGTGAAGCTGTATAGGTAGTTGTTAATGCTCCACCTTGCAAAGAACCATGTACAGCACCAGCTGCACCAGCTTCTGACTGCATTTCAACAACCTTTACTCTCTGTCCAAATATATTTTTCTTCCCATTTGCAGACCAATCATCTACAAGCTCTGCCATATTAGATGATGGAGTTATTGGATAAATTGCTGCTACTTCGGTAAATGCATAGGATATGTAAGCCGCAGCGGTATTGCCATCCATTGTCTGTGTCCTTCTAGGCATAATATAACCTCCTTATAAATATCTAGAAATTATTTTTTTCAATAATCCGCTGTTTATACAGCAGCTTTTTATATATTATATCAAAAGAAAATTATTATTTAAAGAAATTTGTTATATTTTAATTTATTTTAATATTTCATGCACATTGAAACATTAAGAAATGATGAAGGATATAAAAAATGGTTCTATAATAAATGTTGGGGCGTAGCCCCAGCATATTTTTTTACAAAAAAATATGCACCTGTTTAGATGCCTGATAAAATAAATTATATACAACAACATATCACCCGAAAGGAGGCATCCAACAAGTGCACACTAATAGTTCTATCAAAAATTTACTCGATTTTAAATATGTTATTATAAACTCAACGCATTAAGCACCTTCCTTTATTCTTAAAACCTACTATTCTTGTTATTAAAAAACGTAGGTATCGTTGTAATTCGTGTGGTAAGAGATTTAGCGAATTAGCTATCGCCCATACATTAAAAGAAAAACTATTAAAAATTACCGAAACTGCATCTTCTTCTGCAGAAGCTCGTGCTTTATTAAAAGAATGGATAAAACTTGCTCAAAATAGTGGTCTTAAGGAATTCCAAAAATGTGCTGATAATTATATTAGATATTTTGACTGCCATTGATATTTTTGCCACGCAAATTTTTAGATAAACTCCCTCAAAACCAATCTATCTTTCTAAAATCTTTCTCAAATAAGAAAGGACAGGCATTCTAAGCAAATACCCACCCTTAGCTTTGACAAAGAGTCTTAGTTGTTCTATCTTTTTATTTATCTCAATTCTTTCTGCTTCATTTAATTCATTATCCTTTACTCTTTCAACTAAGCTTCTCATTATGTGTAGTTTTTCTTCTATCAAATCAAGCATCTTTATTCTGTATTTTACCCATTGTAGTCCTTCTTTTAGGGTTCTTTTTCATCCATTTTATCACACGCTTATATCTAATATTTTGCCAAGGTTTGAGTCTATGCTTTTTTGAATCATCTTTATAGTTTCATCGGCTGTTTGTTTTCCTGTGTCCATTGCAAGTTTCATTACTGCAAGGCTGGTTTCCTGTACTACCTTTGCTTGATTAAGATTAATTGATAGGGCGGCTATGTCCATAGTAACGCCTCCTTAAGTATTGATTTTTAGCAAATTAGTTGATTAATGATTATCATTGTGTTAATTCCATTATTTTCCGCAATTCCATTTTCACCTATGTGACACTATTGGGTAAATAAAAATTATTTAACATACACATAACAAGTTTTTGTTATTGAAGGATTTTGCACTGATACAACTTTTATTACTGCTGTTCCTTTTGATACAGCTGTAACTTTTCCTGTTTCATCTACTTTTGCTACAGATTCATTACTACTAATAAAGTAATAATCTTTTATTGAAGCATTGGTTGGATATACTGTTACTGTTAATGTGTCTGAACCTCCTACTGCTAAATTCATAGTTGTTTTATTCAAACCTATTGATGTTACAGGTGTTTGTATAACAGTTACTTTTATTGTAACTTTATAATCTCCATCTACTGCTTTAACTGTTAAGTTTGCTGTGCCTAAAGCCTTTGCTAATGGCTTACCATTTACTATTGATAATACAGATGGATTGTCACTTTCATAAGTTACTGTTTTTATTGTTGCATTTGTTGGATTATAAGTTATAGATGGTGTATAAGTTGAACCTAATTTAACATAAAAATTTGAATATGGTGTTGATATTCCTTGTAAATCCACTGGAACTGTTACATTTATCACTTTATATACATTTGGATTTGTTTTACTTGATACTTTTATTCTTACTGTGCCTGGTGCTTTTGCTGTAATTATACCATCTTGACTTACTTCTGCTACAGTAGGATTACTACTTTCCCATATTAATGTCTTATCTGTTGCATCTGCTGGTAATACAGTAGTTTCTATAGCTTCTGTCTTTCCTGCTTTTATCATTGTTGATGTTTTATTTACAGTTAAACTTGTTACTGGTTTTACTACATATACTGTTAATGTTGCTGTTTCTGAAGGGTTATCAGTAGATGTTATAGTTATTGTAGCTTGTCCTACTGATTTAGCTACTAATTTACCATTATATACGTCTACTATGCTACTATAATTTGATGACATTGTAAATGTTCTATAAGTAGCATTTGTTGGATTAAATATTACATATGGTATAGTAGATGAACCTACATTCATATAAATATTATCTTGTTTTAGAGATACGCTTTGTACTTCTACTGGAACTTGTACTTTTATATACGCTGCTATTTTTGGATTTGCTTTGCTTGATACTTTTACGTATGCTACTCCTGTTGTTACTGGAATTACTATTCCTTCGTTTGTTACTGTTAGTATTTTGGTGTTGCTGCTTTCCCAATTTAATTCAGGGGTATCTATCCCAAGTGGATAAATGTTTAGAATTTGTTTTAAATCATATGTTTGTCCGCTTCTAACATCTATTGTTGTTTTTGTAAACTTCATAGCTGTTAAACTTTTTGGAGTTGTTTGGCTTTTTACTATGTCTTGTACTATTACTACATTGTATCCTGTGCCATTTAATCTTGGAATTGTTGTTTGTGCATATCTATAGCTTGTTAATTGTGGAAGATATATTTTTAAAGTATTAATAGCCGAGCTAAATGTTCCTTTATATGCAAATTTAACACTCGTTTTATTTTCATCTAATGCTTTCTTTAAATATGTCGCTAAATCATCTATAGTATCTACTTTATCTAATATTTGGTCTCCATATAAACCTAAATATTTAGATGTATCACTGCCATATACATTTACTATATATTGGTCAAATGGAATTGTTGAAGTTGCTGGTGATATACTTGTTTGTATATGGTCTTTTTTAATTTCTTCTGTTCTTAAATTAAAATAGTCATATCTAACATTTCCATTTTGTAAATCGTCCCAAGTTAAATCTACATGATACCAATTTCCATCTAAATTTACCATATTCCATGCATGACCAACTTTTTTACCATTTTGATATGCATAACCTAATACTATCTTTGAATCTATGCCTGCCTCTCTAAACATTATATCTGCTAACATAGCATACCCATTACATACTGTTTTATGTTCTTGACTAAATAATGCTTTATATGCATCATAACTATTATAAGTATAATCATAATCAACATTTTGTATAATCCAATCGTGTATTGCTTTTTCTTTTTCTAATGTATTCATATTTTCATTTATGATATTTGGTAATACTTCTCTAACTTTTGTTACTACTTGATTATATTGTTCTTTTGTAAGATGTCTGTTAAACTGAAGATTATATACTACATCTGAGCCATTAATTGTGTATGAGCCTTCCCAACCCTTTGTACTGTTTCCATACTCTGGTATAATATATGCAGCATCTTTTAGCCAACTATTTACTGTAGATGAAGATAGTCCTTTAAATGTGTAAGTACCTGTTGTATCTAAATTTAATGCATCTGTTTTTAAAGCATTATATAAATCATCTTTTGTTGTTATAGTGTAAGTTCCAGCAAATGCTGTGTTTGACAATAACGTCAACGATAATAGTAAAGAAGATAAGAATTTATATTTTTTGTTCACCAAAACACCACCTTTAAAATTTTAATGTATTATATAATATAATTATATATATTAATTAACAAAAATCTATACTTTCTTGAATCATCTTTACAGTTTCATTAGCTGTTTGTTTTCCTGTGTCCATTGCAAGTTTCATTACTGCAAGGCTGGTTTTCTGTACTACCTTAATTGATTAAGGTTAATTGATAGGGCGTTACTATGTCCATAGTAACGCCTCCTTAAGTATAGATTTTTATAAGATTAATTGATTAGTTAGTTTTATTATGTTAATTCCATTATTTCCCTCACTTCTATTTTCACCTGGGTGGCGCTAGTAGGTATTATGGTTACTTTAAGAATTCAAATGTGCAACCCCATTAAATTTCTAATTTGCATTTGCAACAGTTACAACACATGTTGCTGTCTTTCCTCCATACTTTGCTGTTATTGTTGCTTTAAATCCTACACTTGCTGAAGGTGATACTGTCACTTCTCCATTCCCATTTACTGTTGCTACTGATGTACTATTTGTTGTATATATTATTCCACTTTCCCTTGTTACTTCCTTTGTACTTCCATCCGACATTGTTGCTATTACTTTTAGCTGTTCTGTCTCACCTGGTGCTTTGCTCACCGATGATGGTTCTATTCTCAAACTGCTTATGGTAGTAGTTGCATTTGCAACAGTTACAACACATGTTGCTGTCTTTCCTCCA
>NZ_HF952018.1:284788-515308 GCF_000430995.1 Thermobrachium celere DSM 8682 | reverse complement strand
GCTACTGATGTACTATTTGTTGTATATATTATTCCACTTTCCCTTGTTACTTCCTTTGTACTTCCATCCGACATTGTTGCTATTACTTTTAGCTGTTCTGTCTCACCTGGTGCTTTGCTCACCGATGATGGTTCTATTCTCAAACTGCTTATGGTAGTAGTTGCATTTGCAACAGTTACAACACATGTTGCTGTCTTTCCTCCATACTTTGCTGTTATTGTTGCTTTAAATCCTACACTTGCTGAAGGTGATACTGTCACTTCTCCATTCCCATTTACTGTTGCTACTGATGTACTATTTGTTGTATATATTATTCCACTTTCTCTTGTTACATCCTTTGTACTTCCATCAATAAGCGTATGCACCACAGATAGTTGATATTTTTGACCTGGCCCCAAATTTAACGTATTAGGAATAATCTCTAATTTTTCAGTAGTATCTTCTTTAATAACAATTTCACAGCTAGCGTATTTGCCATTATTTAAAGCTGTTACTGTTGCTGTATCTCCATCTTTTGCTGTTGATGATACAAATATCATTCCATCCTGGTTAACTGTCAAAATATCTGATCTATTAGTTGTATATATCGTTCCTTTATCATTAGATGTAACATCAACAGTAGAACCATCTACCAATTTTTTTATAACAGATAACTGCCTAGTCTCTCCAGGTTTTAAAGTTAGTGAATTAGGATTAATAGCTATACTCTCGGATAATATCTTAAATTGAGGAATAAAAATACTTCTTGTAATTGTCTTTGTTTCCTGTTCGTCTCCTTCTAAACTTATCGAATAATTTATCGTTTTATCTACATCACAATTTGGAATTTTTATTTGCCAAGAAATCTGCCTTAGCTCTCCTGGTGCTATTGTTCCAAGATATATAATATTCTGTTGACCTTCTACTAAGCTAATTCCCTCTGGTAAGTTAATAGTTGCTTTTACATTATTACTATTTCCATTCCCTATATTACTAATATAAGCTGTGATTGTTACAGGATTAGGAGAGTATCCTTCTGGAGTTAATTGAATAATATTTGCACCAGTTACACTAAACGAAAGAGGTGGTCTTAAATCTTGAAAAAATTCACTTAATCCATAATAAGTTATGTACTCCTTTGTTTCACCTGGAGCTAACGGTTTTTCGTTCCAATATATCCCAACTGCACTGTCACCATTAGGTGACCCTGGAGATATTGAGTAATTCCACATTGTATTATATATTCTGCTCCAATTAACAAACTGAATTTTATCAGGTTTATTTTGAACATTATTAATTAACGTACCTTGTGCAATTACACTTGGATTTTGCAAATCATCAAATGCTTGCCAATATTCTGGTATATTATTCCCTGTTAATTCTGTTTCTGTTGTAACAGGTCCTATATTGGGTAATCTAAATGGTGCAGAATCATTATAACCCAACATAGTATCAAGCATTATTCTTACACCTACATTATGATATTTTGTGTCACAATTCTTTATAGAATATTTAATTTCAACAGTATCAAAATTTCCAGTATTAGAATTTTTAACTATTTTTAAAGTTTGTTTCACTAAGATATCACCATAATAATTTGAAGAAGTATTACTTAAATCAGGTAAATTATTTATAGGTGACTCATAATTTGGTGAATATATATATTCTATTCCATCTATTTTAATAGTTGTAAATGATGTACTAGGAATTGGATGACCAAATAACATATTTTGGTAATCATCCAAACTATTACTTGGATTTCCTCCTGTAGTCCCTATAGTAAACCTGCCAGTTGGACTAACAACAAATTCTAAATACGAATTAGAAACAGCTCCACTGGCATAAACTTTTAACTCTCCTAATATTATAAAAAAAAGAAAAATTAAACCTAAAATATTCTTCTTTTTAACTCTAATCATTTTAATTCACCTCTTAATCAAGGTCGCATTTAATATTAAAAATTTAAAAGGAAAACTGAATATATTAAATATATTCAGTTTTCCTTTCCTTGTTTACTTTTGATTAACTAGCATTATCTTAATAGCTGTAGAACTCCTTGTGGTTGTTGGTTAGCTTGTGCAAGCATTGCTTGTGCAGCTTGTGCAAGGATGTTGTTCTTTGAGAAGTTCATCATTTCCTTAGCCATATCAACATCTCTAATTCTTGATTCTGATGATTGTAAGTTTTCGGCTGAAGTATTCAAATTATTTATTGTGTGTTCAAGTCTATTTTGAATAGCTCCAAGTGTCGCTCTTTGCGAAGAAACCTTTTCTATGGCATTATTAATAGTAGTAATCATAGCTGTTGTTGTTTTAGCGTTAGTTGTTACATCAACACCACCAACATCAATAGTTTTATTAGCAGTCACAGCAGCAGCAAATGAATATATTGTGTTACCTGAAGCATCTATTATGTTTTGATCATCACTAGAAGTTCCTACAATATTACCATTTTCGTCTTTCAAAACTTTATTAGACTGATCATAAGTGTAAATACCTGCATTTAAACCAGTATTAGTACCATATATTGTAACCTCTGCCTTAACACCATTATTTGATATAGTTACAGTGCTACCAACCTTTAATGTTGCACCAAATGCATAAGTGTCGTCCCCTTCTCCAATTATTGAATCAAAGTTTTGCCCATCTATTGATGTAGCAACAACATCTCCTTTACTATTAACTAATGTATACCCATTCTTTCCATCTGTTCCAACTGTATACTTTCCATCAGCAATATCTTGTTTACTACCAGCAATAGTTCCAGCAGTGTCAATTGTTTCTTGATAAGTTCCATTTCCTGCAACACCTAAAGCATAAGAACCCATATTATTTATTGAAACTGATATTTGCTGTCCTTCATTTGCACCTATTTGAAAACTTCCTTGGAATGTACCATTTAATAATTTTTGTTTATTAAATTCTGTAGTATCTGATATTCTTGTTATTTCTTTTGCTAATTGATCAATTTCATTTTGTATAGCATCTCTATCTACTGCTACATTTGTATCATTTGCTGCTTGTACAGCAAGCTCTCTCATTCTTTGTAGAATTGAATGTGTTTCATTTAAGGCTCCTTCAGCTGTTTGTATCATAGATATACCATCTTGTGCATTTCTTGAAGCTTGCTCTAAACCTCTAATTTGACCTCTCATCTTTTCTGAGATTGCAAGGCCTGCTGCGTCGTCACCAGCTCTGTTAATTCTTAGACCTGATGAAAGCTTTTCCATTGACTTTCCTGCTGCTACTGTGTTCATTCCAAGTTGTCTGTGTGCATTTAATGCATTTAGATTGTGGTTGATTATCATTTTACATTCCTCCTTGAATTTTTATTTTGGCATCCTTGCCTTTTGTTTTTTAAAACACTAATCTTTCGGCCGAAAGTTTTGTGTTTTATTTTCTATTAATTTTTTCGAAGGCTTTTTTTATAAACTTTAGGGTTTTTTAAAAATTTTTTTGTTACTTTTTTCTTGAACCTTCTATTTAATTTGTCGTACCTTCTTTTTAATACTTTAGGGATAAATAAAAAAATTTTTCTAAATTATTTTTTAACAAAATTAACCTTTTTAGTGTTTTTATATTCTTGATTTTGAATTGTATTTTTTATTAAGTTTCATTTCCTAGTTCTTGTCATTACATTTTATAGAAATTTTAAAGCCGTTTTGCATAATTTAAAGTCTTTTCTGTCATATTTTTATTATTTTCTTATTTTAATAATTGACTTAATTTTAAATATTCAGTAAAATGTTTGTATAAAGCTTAACAACTTTAAGGAGGGATAAAATGAAAAAACTAGGACTAGTACCAAGACTTATTATTGCAATTATTCTTGGTATTCTAATCGGTAAGTTTACTTTTGAACCTGTAGTAAGACTTCTTGCTACATTCAATGCTATCTTTGGTAGCTTCTTAGGATTCTGTATTCCACTTATAATTTTAGGCTTTGTTGTTGCAGGTATAGCTGACCTTGGCCAAGGTGCTGGAAAGCTACTTGGACTTACAACAGCAATTGCATATGTTTCTACTTTAATTGCTGGTTTCTTTGCATATTTTGTTGCAAAGTCATTCTTCCCATTATTTATCCACACTGCTGAAGTTTTAAGTGATGCTGGAAATCCAGAGGACAAGCTCCTTGCACCATTTTTCAAAATTGATATGCCTCCTGTTATGGGAGTTATGACAGCACTAATTTTAGCATTCTTACTTGGACTTGGAATTGCAGCAATCAAAGAAAAAACTCTTTACAATATAGCAAGTGAATTCCAAAAGATAATGGAAAAGACAATAAGAAACGTTATAGTTCCACTTCTACCAGTTCATATTATGGGTATATTTGCTAACATGACTTATGCCGGTGAAGTTGGAAGAATTCTTGGAGTATTCTGGAAGGTATTCTTAATAATTATAGCTGCTCATTTAATTATAATCCTTTTCCAATATACAGTTGCATGTTCAGTAGGAAAGAAAAATATATTCTCAACACTTAAAAAACAAATTCCTGGTTACCTAACAGCAATAGGTACTCAATCATCAGCTGCTACAATCCCAGTTAACCTACAATGTTCAGAAAATATGGGAGTATCAAAGGGAATTAGAGAATTCGTTGTACCACTATGTGCAACAATACACCTTTCAGGAAGTACAATAACATTAACATCCTGTTCAATTGCAGTTATGATGCTAAACAATATGCCTGTTGAATTTTCAAAGATGGTTGGATTTATTGCTATGCTTGGTGTAACAATGGTTGCTGCACCAGGAGTTCCAGGTGGAGCAGTTATGGCGGCACTTGGAATACTTCAATCAATGCTTGGCTTCTCAGAAGCACAACTTGCACTTATGATAGCACTATATATAACACAAGACAGCTTTGGTACAGCATGTAACGTATCAGGAGACAACGCAATTGCAATTCTTGTGGACAGCCTATATAAAGGAGAAAAGAAGGAGTAGGATAACCTACTCCTTAATCATCCCCCACCTACTGGTGGAAATATAGACACCACATCTCCATCCTTAAGCTCCTCATAAAAGTCTGCATCCTGGCCATTTATTAGAAGTATCTTCACATCATCTTTGTTTATATTAAGCATATCAATAACATCAATAGCCTTTGCTCCATCTTTTATTTCATATACCTTATCCTTTTCTCGTCCAATCCTTAGAGTAGCAAATAGTTTTACGCGTACGTGCATCATACCCCATCCTTTATAAACCTAACTTTTGTAACTTCTCCTTTGTTGGAACACCCTTTTCATCCCAACCACGAACTTCATAATATTTTGGTAAAAGCTCTGATAATCTATTTACATGTCCCTTTGATGGTCCTTCTGGAATTGGTTCCTCAAGCAACCTCTTTGGAAGAGTATCTTCACTTGGATCAATTCCAGCCTCAAGGTTAAACATTCTCTCTAATGTATATATCCTATCCCCTGCCTCTAGTATGCTGTCCTTATCGTAGTCAAAACCACATGCAGCATTTAGAAGCTTTGCATAATCTTCTGCACCTAGTGCAAAGGATGTAAATAAGCATAGTCCAAGTGAATCTATAACAGCAGTTAGGTCTTGGAATATCTTTACCCATTCAGCCTTATTTTCTAATGAATGTCTGTCAAGTTTTTCAGGTAGACTCAATATTTCAGGTGAAATCATATATCCTCTAACGTGGCATCCACCTCTATTTGAAGTTGCATATTCAAGTCCGTGTCCTTGAATTGCTCTTGGATCATAGGCTGGAAGTTCCTGCTTTTTAACAGACATTGAAAGTTCAGGTGCTCCATACATTTTACATAGTCTATATGAACCTTCTGCAAGCTTATCTCCAAGTCCTTCACGAAGTCCCATCTTCTTAGTCCATTCAATTATTGCATCTTTGTTTCCAAATTTAAGCGGTGTCCCTTCTATTTCATCATCCTTAATTAGTCCCTTTTCATAAAGTTCCATAGCAGCAGCTATTGTTGCACCAGCTGAAATGGTATCAAGTCCATATTCGTTACATAGATGATTTGCAACAAATATCGCCTGAATATCATCTACTCCACAGTCTGCACCAAATGCCCATAGGGTTTCATATTCTGGTCCTCCAGCCTCCATATTTAATGGTTCAATCTTTACCCATCTTCCACAGGCGATTGGACAACGATAGCATGGGTTCTTTCTAACTAAATACTTATCAGTCATTGTTTCTCCACTTATGTTGTCAGCCTTTTCAAAATAAGCTTCTTTAAAGTTGTTTGTTGGGAATACACCGTTTTCATTTATTATATTTACTAAAACTGCTGTACCATAGGTTGGAAGTCCCTGACCTGTAACTCCATTATCTCTAATCTTCTTTATACAATCCTGTACAACCTGTTTTAAATTGTCTTCATCATGAATATCAACCTTACCAGTTCCCTTAACAACAATTGCCTTAAGGTTCTTTGATCCCATAACAGCTCCAACACCAGAACGTCCTGCTGCTCTATCATAATCATTTATTACTGCTGCAATTTTTGATAGTTTTTCTCCTGCAGGACCAATGCATAATACCTTTGCCTTCTCCTTTGAAACCTTCTTTAGTTCATCTGTTGTCTCAGATACAACCCTACCCCAAAGATGTGAAGCATCCTTTATTTCAACACTATCATCTTCTATTGATATATATACTGGACTTTTAGCCTTTCCTTCAATTATTATTACATCATAACCAGCACTCTTTAGTTCTGCACCAAAGAAGCCACCTGAGTTTGAACATGCAATTGTTCCAGTAAGAGGTGATTTAGTTACAACCATATATCTTCCGCCTGTAGGAGCAGCAGTTCCAGTTAGTGGTCCTGTTACTATTAATAACTTATTATTTTCATCAAAAGGCTCAACATTTGCTCCAACTTCATCATAGTAAAGTTTTGTTGCAAGTCCTCTTCCTCCTATGTATTTTTTAGCTAGTTCCATATCTAATATTTCCTTCTTAATTTCCCCAGTTGTTAAATTTACCCTAAGTATTTTACCCCTATAACCAAACATAAATTTACCTCCCTTCTTTTTTAGTTCCAACTTTGATGGAACCCAATAAAAAATAAGCAAGGTGTATGCCAATTTTAAACCTTACTTATTTAATATAACTGTTCTATTATAGTTCAGTTTTATTATATAATAGTTGTTCTATAATTGAACTTTGTTCTATTTTGGAACACATGTTAAATCTATACCAAATTCATTTATTTTTCTATATAATGTATTTCTTCCAATTCCTAAAGCCTTTGCTGCTTGAGTTATATTAAAATTAAAATGCCTTAGAGTATTTTCAATATGTCTCTTTTCTACTTCACTTAATGTTCTTGGAATAAATTTATTTACATCCTTTATTTCATTATCATTTAAATTTCTAGGTATATGTCCTATATTTATGATATATTCTACATAGTTTTCTAATTCTCTAATATTTCCAGGCCAATTATAAGATATTAGCCTTTCCATTTCAGCTTCGTCTATAATAACAGGCTTTTTATTTAGTTTTTTGGAAAGCCTATCCATAAAATATTTTATAAGCAGAGGAATATCGTCCCTTCTTTCTCTTAAAGGCATGAGGTATAAAGGAAGCACATTTAATCTATAATATAAGTCGCTTCTAAACTTACCCTCCTCCACAAGCCTCTTTAAATCCTTATTTGTTGCAGCAATTATTCTTACATCCACATATTTGGGAGTTGTTCCACCTATTTTAACTATAACTCCTTCTTCAATTACTCTTAATAATTTAACCTGCATATCAAGAGGCATATCTCCTATTTCATCTAAAAATATTGTTCCTCCATTTGCCTGTTGGAATTTCCCTTCATACCCTCCTTTTTTTGCACCAGTAAAGGCACCCTCTTCATAACCAAACAGTTCTGATTCTATAAGATTTGAAGGTATCGCAGCACAGTTTACTGCTATAAATGGCTTTTCACTTCTACTACTATAGTTGTGAATAGATTGTGCAAAAACCTCTTTACCTGTTCCGCTTTCACCTAAAATAAGTATTGTTGATTTGCTATCTGCTATTTTTTTTGCATATTCAACAGTTGATTTAAACCTTTCATTTTGACCTATTATTTTGCTAAATGTATAAATAGCTTTAGATGAGGAGATTTTATCTATAAGCTTCCTCTCCTTCTTTGCATCTTTAAAAACATAAACATATCCATGAGCACTTGTTGTATAAAGTGGATATACACTTAAATTTAACGACAGCTTGTTTACATCAGCCTTTATATAAACATCCATATCAGTTATTTCATTTTCTTTTGCTAACCTATTTTTTATATCATCAAACCCATATATCAAATTTTCAAGATTAACGCCGTTGCTTTTTAGACTGAACATTTCCTTAAATTTATTATTATAGTAGTTAACTTTACCATAATCGTCACAGGCACATATTCCAGCTTCAATTGAGTTAAATATTCTCTCTATATATTTTTTTGATTTATTTATTTTCTCTAAATATGAATCATTTTCTATAACTCTTTCAATTGAGTATGCTGCTGCAACAACCATACCT
The DNA here is from genome assembly GCF_000430995.1 of Thermobrachium celere DSM 8682. Taxonomy (GTDB): domain Bacteria; phylum Bacillota; class Clostridia; order Clostridiales; family Caloramatoraceae; genus Thermobrachium; species Thermobrachium celere. Next base: position 506,806 of record NZ_HF952018.1, on the reverse strand, counting down.
AATGTATGTGGATGTACTTTTTCGCTATACCCTGTAATATCAAGACAGCCTATAATTGTTCCATCCCTATCCCTAATTGGAGCTGCAGAGCACGTCCATTTATGATATGCATATATAAAATGCTCATCCTTTGAAACTTGAACAGGCCTTTTTTCCTTTAGCGCTGTTCCCATTGCATTCGTACCTATTGCCTCCTCAGACATAAATGCTCCAGGAACCATTTTAAGTTCAAAGGCCTCTTGAAGAATGTTTTGATCTCCTACTATGTTTAAAATACAGCCTTCTTCATCTGTCAATATTAAGAAGAAATCATATCCCTTAACAAAATCATAGAGCATGTTCATAAATGGTATTGCTGCTAAAATTAGCTTTCTACTTCTTATCAATCTATCGTTTAATTCATTTTGATTTAATATTCTTCTGCTGAACTTTTGATTTTTATCTATTCCATATTCTATACATCTTTTATGAGATCTTGTTATGTAGCTTTTATCTCTATTCATATATGCCCCCCAAACATTATTTTTATACCTTAAGTTAAAATTATTTGTTAAAATTAATCATATACTTTAAATAAGCAAAAATTTATGGAGGTAGTTATGAGAATTTTAGTTGATGCTGACGCATGTCCTGTTAAGGATATAATAGTCAAAGTTGCAAAAGAATATAAACTTGATGTTTTAATGTTTATGGATACATCACATATAATAGATGATGGGTATTCAAAGACAATTATAGTAGGTAAAGGCAGGGATTCTGTTGACTTTGCCCTTGTAAATGAAGCAAAACAAGGAGATATTGTTGTAACTCAAGATTATGGAGTTGCAGCAATGGTGCTGTCTAAAGGAACATTTGCAATTAATCAAAATGGACTTATATTTACTAACGATAATATAGATTCCCTTCTCATGCAAAGATATGTAAGTTATAAGGTTAGAGAAAGTGGTGGGAAAACATCTAATCCTAAAAAAAGAACATATTTTAACAACTTTAATTTCGAGAAAAATTTAAGGAAAATTATTGAGCAAAATCTTAAGAGATGATTGGGCTACTTCCCAATCATCTCTGTTTTTAATTCTCTTCTTAAGAAATCTAAGAGCTCTTTGGATGCCCTTTCACGTATTCTTTGTCTATCACCTGCTAATTTAAGCTCCTTAAAAGTCTTATAACCCTTTATATATACTCCTAAATAAACAAGTCCTACAGGCTTTTTACTTGTTCCTCCAGATGGCCCTGCTATTCCTGTTGTTGATATTCCAATATCAGCCTTTGCTGTTTTTGCAACACCCTCTGCCATTTCAATTGCAGTTTGATAGCTAACAGCTCCATGTTGTTTTAAGGTTTCTTCACTTACCATAAGCCTTTTAATTTTTGAATCATTGCTATAGGTTACAACTCCCTCTAAAAGTACACTTGAAATACCAGGATAATTTACAAGTTTGGAAGTTACAAGTCCACCTGTACAGGATTCTGCAACAGCTATTGTAAGGTTGTTTTTTATTAAAAGGTTTGCAACCACCTCTTCAAGCGTTTGATCATCCTCCGCATAAATGTTTATCCCAAATATTTCCTTTAGTCTATTGTAAACAGGTTGTATTAGGCTTTGTGCTTCCTCTTCATTTTTTGCCTTTGCAGTTATCCTAAAATGAACTTCTCCATCCTTTGCATATGGAGCAAGGGTTGGATTTTGACTCTTTATTAAATCCTTCACCATCTCCTCTGCCATAGCTTCCCCTATGCCCATTATTTTAACTGTTTTAGAAACTAAGACTGTACTGCTCCTTTCCTTAAGGTAAGGGAATACATATTTATTAAACATGGGTTCAAGCTCCATAGGTGGACCAGGAAGAAGTATATATGTCTTATTATTTTCTTCACATATAAGTCCAGGTGCCGTTCCCCATTCATTCATTAATACCCTTGAACCCTCTATAACATAGGCTTGTTTTTTGCTGTTTTCTGTAATTGGTCTTTTTATTTTGTTAAAATACTCTTCAATATGTTTATATACATTTTCATCAAATACAAGTTTTTTATTTAAATGCTCAGCTACTGTTTCTTTGGTTAAATCATCCTGTGTTGGACCAAGTCCACCACTTAAAATAATAATATCTGAACGGTTTTTTGTAATTTCAAGCTGAGCTTTTAATCTATCCTTATTATCTCCAACTACAACTTCATAAACATGATCAATTCCAAGCATAGCAAGGTTCTTAGCAATAAATGCTGCATTTGTATTTACTATGTCTCCTAAAAGAAGCTCTGTGCCAACACATATAAGTTCAGCCTTCATAAAACCACCTCATTTACCCTTTAAAAAGGTTTATTATTTTATACTTTAATGTCATCCTTTCTTTTGTATTATTTAATATTATACTCCATTTTATAGGAATACTTAAGTTTAAATTTTCAAAAATTTCTTTTATTTTTGCGTCAAAATATTCCAAATCCTTCTTTTTAAAGGTTGTAAGCTCATTTATAATAGCCTCTTCAATTTCTGTATTTTTATCCTGTTTATTTAAAAGCCTATATTTTGGTTCTATATAATAAAGATAATATGCAATAAAGCTTGTAAGTATATCTTTATAATTTTCTTCGTTTTTATTTATCTTTATAAATTCAAAATATGTTATCAAATCATCTTCATCATAGAAAAGATCAAACATTTCCTTATGGTATTCTAAATTTGTAAGATGCTTTCCAACCTTGTATAGTATTATATTTCTATGTTTAATGTTTGTTTGAATATCATACTCCTTTAATATATACTTAATCTCTTCAATAAGGTCTTTAAAATCTCCATATTTAAAGTCATCTATAACATAAATTACATCTATAAAGGACATGTCTATATTTGTTTTTATTTCATTTTTAATTTTTATTGCTCTTACTTTATCTATTAAATCTTTATATTCTAGATAGTTCTCTAGAGTTATTCCAAGTTCAAATGATTCTATTATTTTAGTTGCTGCGTCTTTATTTAATATATATGATGCATTTAAAACATATTCAAATAAAAGTTTCTTTGCCTCTTCAAATCTTTCTTCTCTATTTAAACATCTAAAGTATTCGATTATTATTTTACCTAAATATTCCTTTGAATATTCCATAAAATAATCTAAAATTTCCCTTTTATATTCGTCAAAATATTTGATTACATCCTCTGATTTTTCTAATCCCCTTAAGTACATTGTAAAGGCAATTTCTTTTTTGTCCTCTTCTAACAGCCTTTTATATATATTTCTTTTTATTTCAAAGTCTCCCTCTGAATATATTCTATAGAGCTCATTTACTGAAGATGCTTGGCATAAATCTAAAGCTTCTATTAGGAAACTTAATGTAAAATCTAAATCCCTCTCTGTTTGTTCTAGAATGTATTCCATTATCTCTTCATTTAATCCATGATCAAATGTATTTTTAAATCCTTCTATATTTTTAAGCTGACTAAAACTTAAACCTGAGTTTAAAGCACTAAATACAGCAATGTAAAGTCCTAATACTTTTGCTCTATCTAGGCTTATAAAATCTTCTATAAACTTAAAGAAGGTTTTATCCAGCACATAGGTATAAAAATATGGCTTGTCTTTGTTTAGCTCAGCAACTTTGTTATACAAATCTATTATGTTTTTTAAGCTCTGTCCTTCCTTTAGTATATTAAAAATGCTTCTATAAAATATTGATACAGCTGTATCATATACTCCCTTCTTATGCTCTACGTCTTTAAATACAAAATAATAAAATTCTTCTGCTATATCAAAGTTTATTTTGTTTGTGAGGCTGTCTAAGGAAGTTATGTATGTTTCTATTAAATATTTTCTTTCACTAACCTTTGCATACTTTATTAAAAACTTTAATGCACTTTGAAGGGCTCTTTCATCATTAATTAGGTTTGGTATGTTTAAAAGTAAAAATAAATTGTAACTGTCATTTAGTTCTTCATTTACTTCTTCATACTCAAAATATTCCATAAAATTCATATAAGACCTATATATCTGTTTTGATGCAAAAACTCCTGTATCTATAAATTTTATATATGGTGTTGTTATGTTTAGGTTGGGCTTTGATCCCCATACATAATCAAATATACAAACATTTTCATTATATCTTTGTTCTAGAACATAAAATTTTACTTCTCCCTTAAAGTAAGGATTAGTTGTAAATGTGATATTTTTATAACAACTGCTAGGTAGACAATAATATATAGATGATATCCAACTCAAATGGTTTTTTCTGTAGTCAACGATATTTATATTTTTTTGCTTAATAAAAAAATAAATAATATCTCTAATACTTCTATCCTGCCTTGACTTTAAAAATTCTTCTGCTATTTCATTGTTGAACTCCCCAATTAGTTCCCTTTTTAAGTTATCTATTTCCTCTATTTCATTTATAAATATTCCTTCATTTATAATTTGAAGTGGTGATGTATTTATTTTTTCAAATACTATAGCATGAAATATGTTTTCTTCTTCTATATTGAAACACTTTACAAAAGCGTATCTTCCTGAATTTAGTTTAAAGTAAGTATAGGTCTCATATTCGTTTATTTCATCATAATTAAATAGATCCTCAAGTTGTCTTAACTCATCTTTATTTACATCATCTTTGTATATATATCCCTTGTCCTTTTTATATACGGCATGATTTAGCATATCTATTCCCCCATAATTTTTATTAATTTTAATATACTACAAAACTAGGGTGCTAGAAAAGATATTTTCCAGCACCCTAGTTGTTAACTAATGCAATTATGCCTCCAATTAGAATAAACATAAATATAACTATTAAAAAGCATGTTTCATAATTTTGGTTTTTATAGGCCTTTATAATATATCTTGAGGATAAAATTACTGTCAGACCAATAAGAAGAAAATAATAACCCCAAAGACCTACTAGTTTAATAATTAAACCAGCTATTAATCTAAATACAGTAAACTTAGGCATTACCTGAGGTAAAGGTATCTGCAAACATCACAACCCCTTAACTTTAAATTTAAGCCTCCTGTTTTCTTGAGAATATAAGTGGAATTATTAATCCTATTATTGCAGGTAGGATCCATGCAAAACCTGCACTTGCAAAAGGAAGCTTTGCAACAAAATTTTGTACTCCCTTTAAGTTTAGTCCAATTGCCGCAAGTCCGTCAACTATGCTTATTATTAATGTTAAATATACTGCACCTGCATAGCAGTTTTTATTTTTAATAAATTCATCAAATATATTAAGAACAATTAAAACTATAACAACTGGGTATACAGTAACAAGTAGAGGTACTGCTAATTTTACTATCTTTTCAACTCCAAAGTTTGAAACAACTGCACTAAATACAGTAACAATTATTACAACAGCCTTATAGCTTATTCTGTTATTTGTTAAGTTAGAGAAGAAATCTCCTGCTGTTGCTGTAAGTCCAACTGAAGTTGTAAGGCAGGCAAAACCAACAGCAACTCCTAAAGCAACTTTACCAAATGTTCCAAGCAATCTTTCTGTTATTGCAATTGTAAGCTGAGTTTTTGATATATCAGCTCCATATAGGCCTGATGCTGTTGCACCAAGGTACATAAGTCCACCATAAACTAACAATAAACCTAAAGCTGCAATTACTCCTGACATTAAAGTAAGTCTTATTTGGTCCTTTGTATCCTTGTATCCTTTAGCTACTACGCTTCCTATAACAATTCCTGCAAAAACTGTTGAAGCTAGTGCATCCATTGTTTGATATCCTTCAGCAAATGCCTTTGAAAAAGGATTTTGGATATCTGTAACTATAGGTGAACCAATTGGTGTGGATATTCCCTTAAATATGATAATTGCAAGCATTGTTAAAAGTACAGGTGTTAGAATTTTACCTATCTTATCAACAACAGAAGATGGATTTATTACAAGGTATAAATTTATTGCAAAATATATTGATGTAACAATAATAGGATTTACAGTTGGGAATATTGGTTTTATAGCCATTTCATATGTTGTTGCCCCTGTTCTTGGTATTGCTAGAAGTGGTCCTATTGCAAGCATTATAATTATTCCTAATCCTTTACTAAAGTTTGTCCCAACTTTACCTGCAAAGTTTTCAAATTTTCCCTCATTCTTAGACATTACAATGATACCTATAAGTGGGAGGCCTATACCTGTTAATAGGAATCCTAAAAGAGACATATACCACTTGTCACCTGATATTAGTCCTATATAAGGTGGGAAGATTAAGTTTCCTGCTCCAAAGAACATTGCAAATAGAGCTAGTCCAATTACTAATACATCTTGAAACTTTTTCATTAATGTAACCTCCTTGCTGATTGTTAATAATATTTTAAATATTTTAAAATTTAGTTCATATTTTTATTATAATGTTACATTAAAGTATTTGCAACAAAAATGTTATAGTATATTTTGTAAAAGAGTATAAAATTTTACGTATGTTAATAAATTAACATATCACATTTATTTTTTCACAGTTGAGCATAATATATTTAGGGTGGTGATGCTATGGGCTTCTATAAAGAGGATGAAAGATACTACGATGAAGAAACATACAGAAACTATCTAGAAAAAAGGGAAAAATTCATTGAAAGAACAAAGGAAGCCTTAAGAAACATTTTTAGACGCTAAATTAAGCAGGAGGTTTCTCCTGCTTATCTATTTTTTAAATAAACATCTACATTTCTTTTTATCTCCTCTGCAGCCTCTTCATCTGTAACTATTATATTATACATATTTCCTTCAATTTGTGAAGATATATTGGTAAATCCCCTATCATGTAAAAACCTTTCTACATCTTTAACATCTTCTCCTTCACTTATAAGCACCTTATCTCCAACATAATCTCCATTCACAAATACCCTATAGGAATCATGTTCCTGTTTTATGTCATAAATATTATTTATATATGCACCAAAGGGATAAAAAAACATTCCCTGCCTCCATCTTTCATCCATAGTATCACCTCTTATTTGTTTTAATTATATTTTTCCACACAAGATAATTTTTAAAAGTAAATTAATTTTACGTTTGCTATTTTTTATAAATATTGTAGAATATAATATAAACTATAGTCTGTCTTATTAAGGGTGATTTTAATGAAAAATAATATTATAAATGAAGCTAAAGAGCATTACAGTTCTGCTAGAAGAATGGCTTTAAAGGAATATAACAGATATGCCTCAAAGGGTGAATCTGGATATCTTCCATCCCTTGAGGGTATTATTAAAAATACAGATATTGTTTCTGAAGTAAATATTGGACTTGTTGAAATTCCACTTAAAAAAATTGTTGGTACCTATTCGCATCTTAGGAGTCTTTCATTTGCAAGAAACTTTATGCCTCTTTTAAATGAAAATACAGAGATGCAAACAAAGTGGGTAAACTTATGTGCTGCCCATCTTGAAGAGGGAATAAGGGATCCTATAAAGGTTTATGAGTATTTAAACTGGTTCTACGTTGTTGAGGGAAACAAAAGGGTAAGCGTTTTAAAATATTTTGATGCCTACTCTATTCATGCAAACGTTACAAGGATAATACCTAAATATGATGAAAACAACCATGATATAAAGATATATTATGAGTTTTTAAACTTTAACAAAGTAACTGGGTTAAATACCTTATACTTTAGTAAGAAAAATAGATTTAATAGACTTCTTAATGCTATAGATAAGCTTGAGATTGATTCTATTGAATTTAAGGAAAATAGGTATAAATATTTTGAAAGGAACATTTATTTACCATTTAGAGAAATCTATTTATCTTTAGGTGGAGGAAATATACCTATAACAACAGGTGATGCTTTTTTTGAATATTTTAAGCTTTATGGACTTCCGTTTGTAAATGAAACTAGAGAGGAAGTTACACAAAGAATACGTCTTTTAATTCCAGAGCTTAAATCATTATCAAATGTAGACTATGCAAACATACAAACCTCTCCACTTGATGTTAGGGAAAACCTTATACAAACATTAAGTACATTTGTTATACCTAAAAAGAAATTAAAAGTACTATTTGCATATGCAAGAACAATAGAATCATCTGGATGGACATATGCCCATGAGCTTGGAAGAAGACATGTTGAAGAGGTTTTGAAGGATCAAATTATAACAGAGTATGTTGAAAATGTACCATTTGGCGATAGTGCCTATAATGTATTTAAGGATCTATCTGAAATTGGATATGATGTTATTTTTACCACAAGCCCAATTTATCATAAGGAGACATTAAAATGTGCACTTGAGTATCCTAATATAAAGTTCTTTAACTGTTCTGAGTATACACCATATACTCATGTTGGAAATTATTTTGGAAGAACATACGAACCAAGATTTTTAACAGGAATTATTGCAGGTGCATTGACAAAGAATAATAGAATTGGATACGTTGCAACCTCACCAACCCATGAGGTTATAAGTTCTATTAATGCATTTTCGCTTGGTGCAAAGCTTGTAAATCCTTATGCTAAAGTGTTGGTAAGTTGGACAAATGAATGGCACAGTACAAATAAATATGAAGATGCGGATAAAAAATTGATTGAAAATGGAGTTGATATCATATCTAACATGACAATAGATGTAAACCATCCAGTAACCAAAATGTATGGAGTCTACTCTATGCTGACATCAATTGATGAAGAGACTAAAATGCCAGATAAATACTATGCTGCTCCAATATGGAGATGGGGAGTGTTTTATGAAAAAATACTTAGAAGTATTTTAAATGAACAAGTAAAGAATATAACAGATATTTTTGGTACAACAAGTAGGGTATATAATTTTTGGTGGGGAATCGATGCAGGGGTACTTGACATATACTACTCTAAAAATACAGTGCCTCAAGAAACACAAAAGCTTATTGAGTTTATGAAAAGAATGATTGCAGATGGACTTTATAACCCATTTACAGGGCCTATCTATGATAATAACGGAGTTTTAAGAATTGATTCTGGTGAAAATGCAACTTATGAACAGATACTTTCTATGAAGTGGTATGTGGATAATGTGATGATTTTATAACATAAAAAAATTTATATACATGCACAAGAATATTTCACAGATTAATATTTATACTCTAATGATTATATAAATTTATACCTTTGACTAAAATACTTAAAGCCTCGCATTTGCCAAAATAACACATGCGAGGCTTTGTATTATTTATAACTCTTTATGAAATAAACTATTATTGAAATTTATTATGCAATATTGCGATACTTTTCGTATATACGACTTTATTTTAAAAATATATGGTTTCATTTGGAAAATGTCACATTTCACTTGGGTGGCACTTAATAATCAAATATATGGTATCTATATCCATTTATTATTGTTGTATCATTATACTTAATTATCCTATTTCCATTTGCATAATTTAAATGCTGATGGCCATGTAGAAAATATTTGGGTTTATACTTATCAAGAAGCCTTCTAAATACCTTAAAACCTGTATGTACAACATCTGGAGCATCTCCTAAACCAAATGCTGGTGTGTGGGTAACTAGAATATCAACTCCTCCATACCACCAAATCTTAGGTATAAGTCTTTGTACCCTTTTTTCCATTTGTTTTTCAGTATATTGAAATTCTTTTCCATTATAAAATGGACTTCCACCAATTCCAAGTATTCTAACACCATTGAATACTACAAGTTTATCATCAATACATGTACAGCCTTCTGGTGGATTATAAATATATGTTCTATCATGATTTCCATGCACATAAAAAAGAGGTGCATTTATCATGGTAACTAAAAAGGAAAGATATTCTGCCTTAAGATCTCCACAGGATATTATCAAGTCTATATTTTTAAATTTTTCTCTATCAAAATGATCCCAAATATATGTAGATTCCTTATCTGAAACTACAAGTATCCTCACCTTTTGTCCCTCATTTCTAAAATGGTCCTAAATATTATATCACATATTTCGTCAAAAATCACACAATAATTAAATTGTTTCAAAAATGATAAAAATAAAGAAATATTGAATTATATAAAATAATCTGCTTTTAAAGTAGATGTTGTATTTTTTATACCTTTTGCATATAATATTAATTAAAAATATAAATATGGTGAAAAGATCCAATGAAGGGAAGCAAGTAAGCATATGGGATGTTTACAGAGAGCTGCTGGTGGTGGAAATGCAGTAACTTACCATAGGCTGAATGGGTCCTAGAGGATTTGGGTGAAATTTTAGTAGCCTAAAACGCATGCTCGCCGTTAAATGAGCAGGATATGTTAGTATCCTACAGAGGAGAAGCTTTTGCTTCTTGAAATAGGTGGTACCGCGTAATACTACGCCCTATGCTTTGCATAGGGCTTTTATTTATACCATAAAGGAGGAGGATTAATATGGAAAATCAAAAAAAGGTATTATTTAGTGGTATTAAGCCTTCAGGAGAACTAACCTTAGGTAACTACTTAGGTGCTATAAAAAATTGGGTAAAGCTTCAAGATGAATATGAATCATACTTCTGCGTTGTTGATTTGCATGCAATTACAGTTAGACAGGAACCAAAGGATTTAAGAGCTCGTACACTTCAAATACTTGCTACATATATAGCCTCAGGTATAGATCCTGATAAATGCACATTATTCATACAATCCCATGTTCCAGCCCACAGCGAAGCTCAATGGCTTTTAAACTGCTTTACCTACATGGGAGAACTAAGCAGAATGACTCAATATAAAGATAAATCACAAAAACTTGGTGAAAGCATAAGTGCAGGGCTTTTTAACTATCCTGTTTTAATGGCTGCGGATATACTTTTATACAATACTGACCTTGTTCCTGTTGGAAAGGATCAAAAGCAACATTTAGAACTTGCAAGAGATATTGCTATAAGATTTAACAACCTATATAGCCCAACCTTTAAGGTACCAGAAGCGTATATTCCAGAAGCTGGTGCAAAGATAATGGACCTACAAAATCCTGAAAAGAAGATGTCAAAATCAGAGGATAATCCAAATGGATATATACTAATAAACGATTCTCCAGATGTAATAAGAAAGAAAATATCAAGAGCAGTTACAGATAGTATAGGTGTTGTAAACTACTCAGACGAACAGCCAGGAATAAAGAACTTAATTAACATAATAGCTGCAATAACCGGCAGAAAGCCTGAAGATATAGTTAAAGATTATGAAGGTCAAGGCTATGCAAAACTAAAACAGGATGTTGCTGAAATAGTTGTTGAAGAATTAAGACCTATACAAGAAAGAATAAACCAAATCATGTCTGACAAAGCATACCTTGAATCTATCTATAGAAAAGGAGCTGAAAAGGCAAACTATGTAGCTAACAAAACCTTAAGGAAAATGCAAAGAAAAATTGGATTTATACAACTATAATAGTGCCACCCAAGTGAAATGTGACATTTTCCTTCTATATCCAATAAAATTTTTAAAATGAACTAACGTAGCTATAGATCCTATGGAGTTAATGAATTTATACATATTTCATTAACTCCATATTTTTGTATTTATTTTATATATTTTTGTTAATCTTCATTACTATTAAATGTATATATTGATTTTTTTTGGTTAAGAGTTATAATTAAAGTATGTTTAGTATAAGTAAACTAAAAGTTTAATATTATAGTAAAGGGTGTAAAAATGAAAATAGGAAAAAAGATTAAAGAATTAAGAATCAAAAAAGGTCTTACACAAGAGGAACTAGCGGATAGATGTGAGCTTTCTAAAGGTTTTATTTCTCAACTTGAAAGGGATTTAACATCTCCCTCTATTAATACATTAATGGACATATTAGAATGCCTTGGAACAAATATTAAGGACTTTTTTAATGATAACAGCGATGAAAAAATTGTATTTAAAAAAGAGGATGCTTTTGAAAAGGAAAATCCAGATCTTAAAAATATTATTAGCTGGATAGTTCCAAATGCACAGAAAAATATAATGGAGCCTATAATAATAACATTAGACGAAGGCGGTTCATCAGAAATTGATGCTCCACATGATGGTGAGGAATTTGGGTATGTACTATCTGGGTCTATAATATTAGTTGTTGGAAATAAAATGTTTAAATTAAAAAAGGGACAATGTTTCTACTTCAAACCAAACAGCAACCACTACATAAAAAACAATGGAAAGACAAAGGCACAGATACTTTGGGTATCTAGTCCTCCCTCTTTTTAATGAATTTATCTTATATAAATAAAGAGGCAAAGGAGATGAGTTTAATTGAAAAGATTAAGTAAGTTATTGATCTTTATTTTTATTGCACTTGCTGTTATTCCATTAGCCTCCTGTTCTAAAGAAGAAAAAGTAACACTTAATGTATACAACTGGGGTGACTATATAGACGAGACAGTAATATCTGAGTTTGAAAATAAATATAGAATTAAAGTAAATTACGAAACATTTGCAACAAATGAAGATATGTATGTTAAAATAAAGGCTGGTGGAACAGCATTTGATGTAGCTATACCTTCAGAATATATGATTTCAAAAATGATTAAGGAAGGCATGCTTGAGAAAATTGATTTTTCAAATGTGCCAAATTATAAATACATTGATGAAAAGTTTAAGGGACTTGAATTTGACCCTAATAATGAATATTCTGTACCCTATATGTGGGGTGTTGTTGGTATAGTATACAACAAAAAGATGGTATCTGATCCTGTTGATAGCTGGAGCATACTTTGGAATGAAAAGTATAAGAAGCAAATTCTTATGCTTGATAGTCAAAGGGAATCTATAGGAGTTGCTCTGCAAAAGCTTGGATATTCTTTAAATACAACCGATAAGGATAAGTTAGAACAAGCAAAACAAGAATTAATAAAACAAAAGCCTCTTGTACTTGCATATGTTGGAGATGAAATAAAGGATAAAATGATATCTGGAGAGGCTGCACTTGCTGTTGCTTGGGCAGGTGATGCAGTGTTTATGAAAAAGCAAAACCCAGACTTAGAATTTGTTGTACCTAAAGAAGGAAGCAATCTATTTATCGACTGTATGGTTATCCCAAAAACTTCAAAACACAAAAAAGAAGCAGAAATGTTTATTAACTTTATGTGTGAAACTGAAATTGCTAAGAAGAATGCCGAATATATAGGATACTCCACTCCACACAAAGAAGCATATAAAATGCTAGATGAACAAATAAGAAATGATAAAACTGCATATCCAGATGATGAAGTTATTAAAAGATGTGAAGTGTATAAGGATTTATCAGACATGCTAAAGGAATATGATAGAATATGGACTGAGGTAAAGGCTGCCCAATAAAGTGCCACCCAAGTGAAATGTGACATTTTCCATTGATTGGTTGTGTCATATTTCACTTTTTTATTTATAAACAAAAGCTATAACAATATGAGAACAAATATAATATTTTGAACATATCTCAAATTGAGATAGAGTGCTATTGAAATAATCTTCAACAGCCTTTATTTTTAATTCTGTTGAATATTTTTTATTAGAATCTTTAATTATTAACCCTTTTGCTCCTTCTACTTTATATTTCCTTACCCAATTTAAAAATACCTTCTTCTTCTTATTTACACCAATCTCACAACATATTTGTTTTGTTGTCTTAATATTGTTTAAATATTCTTCAACACTTTTAAGTTTTATATCAAAATCGTATACGCCTTTCTTTCTCATAAAAATATACTCCTCTCTATGGTAAACAATTTTTACATTTTTAATCTGTCTACCATAAAGGGAGCATATCACAATAATTTTTGTTACACAAATTGGAAAATTTCACATTTCACCTGGGTGGCACTTTTTTACCAGCTTCCGGAAGAGCCACCTCCACCAGAGGAACCTCCTCCAAAACCACCAAATCCGCCACCTGAGGAGCCTCCACCAAATCCGCTAAATCCTCCGCCACCAAAACCTCCTCTTGGACCTCTTCTATTATCTGAGCTTATCAATAAATATAGTATCGTTCTTAAAATATACCATTTTAAAAATAGTCCATCCGCTGCAAATAGAATAAAAATAAACAAAAGTATATAAAATGGATCCATTCCTGTTGAGTTATTATTATTATTGCCTCTAATTGGAACTATGTTTTTATCTAGTGCCTCAAGTTCAACTCCATACTCCTTTGCAACTTCACTACAAAGAGCTTGATATCCAAGGAGTATTCCATTTGAATAATCCCCCTGTTTAAAATATGGTATTATATATTCATCTCTTATGCGACCGGTTTTACCATCAGGAAGCGCACCTTCTAATCCATATCCTACTTCTATTCTCATTTTTCTATCTTTAACTGCAACAAGAAAAAGCACCCCATTATCTTTTCCCTTTTGTCCTATACCCCACCTTCTAAATAATTCATTCGCATATTCCTCTATGCTTAAACCTTCAGTTGAGTCTAATGTTACAACTGTAATTTCTGCACCTGTTTTTGCATAAAGCTCACTTCCAAGCTGAAGTATTTTCCCCTTAGCATTGTTATCTATTATATTTGCATAATCATTAAAATACTTATACTCTGTTGGCTGTGGAATCTTAGGTGTTGCAAAAGCTATTATGCTAAAAAATAATATTAAAATAATACTTAGGGGAAGGAATTTTTTCTTCATAAAATTCCCCCCTAAAACTTGACATTAGGTGCATTTTGCGCATTTGGATTTGCTTCGAAATATTGTTTTTCAGTAAAACCAAATATTCTTGCAATAATCACAGTAGGAAATCTCTTAATTTTAACATTATATTCCTTAACTGCAGCGTTATAATCCTTTCTTGCAACTGCTATTCTATTTTCAGTACCAGCAAGTTCATCCATAAGCTGTCTAAAATTCGCATCTGACTTTAAGTTTGGATAATTTTCAACAACAACCAAAAGTCTTGATAGTGCACTATTTAGTTCATTATTTGCAGCTGCTTGCTCCTGAGGTGTTCTTGCCCCTGCAAGCTTTGCTCTTGCATCTGTAACAGATTGGATAACTTCTTTTTCTTGCTTTGCATATCCTTTAACAGTTTCAACTAGATTAGGTATTAAATCTGCTCTTCTTTGTAGCTGATTCTGTATTTGGCTATACGTTTCATTTATCTTCTCACTTTTTGAAACTAAACCATTGTAACTTCCTATACCCCAAATTACCAAAAGCGCAACAACAGCTATAGCAATTATTTTTCCATTTAATCTTCCCATATTCATACCTCCCTTAAATTGTGTTTGTTATAGTATTACATAACTAATATCAAAATTCAAACATTCTTTTTTAATTTTTTTATATACCTACATTTATTTTTAGCTATTTAATTAAAATAATCATGGATATATATACTCTTCCTTTGGCTTTTTTATTAAATCTACACTTTTTGCATCAATAACTGGAATTTCTTGATTATCATAACAACCTTTTTTAATATTCCCCCTTACTCTAACCCACTCATTTTCCTTTACATTATAACTTCCTTCTACCATAAGACCAACTACCTGAGCATCTGCCGCACAACAGTTTACAAGCATCCTTGCCACAACAAATTGATTTTTATTAAATTCTTTATTTCTAAATATAAACCCCTCTATTACAATTTCTCTTCCTAGATATTTATCTAAGTTATTATGAAGCTCTTCCATTACATCCAAATAGTTTTTGTTATCTACATTGATTATTCCTTCACCAATACCTTCTCCCTTTAACATAATAGGCATAGTAAAGTATGCTTCTTTATTTCTAGCAATGTTTTGCGTTGAATTTTCAAATTCATATACTCCACATACAAATATAAACATAACAAACATAAAATAAGGTAAAACTCTTAGCCTATGCTTATGATTATGTTTATTAGTTTTAAATAGTTTATAAACCTCAAATAAAAACAACATAAATAGCATAACGGATGCAAAAACACTATATATAAAAAGCCTTGGATGTAAAAAGTAATAAATTTTCCCTGTTACATTTAGTAGCGTAGTGATTAAAAACAGTAAAAACAATATACTAGTCCATAATATATTTTCAAACTTCATATTTTCACCTCAACACAAATGATGTATTTATAAATGTTCCACATAAAATGGATATCAAAAATATTAGTAGGATAAGTTCAACTGCAAATCTTTTTTTAAATGACGAAAATAGAACCAATGTATTTTTAATATCTATCATTGGTCCTAAAATTAAAAATGTCACTAAGGAACCAACTGTAAACTGCTGTATAAATGTTCTTGCAATAAATGCATCTGCCTCAGAGCAAAGAGATATAACATATGCAAAAATACCCATAGCCACAACTGATAGAAAACTATCTCTCGAATAGATTGATATTAAAGACTTTATATTAGCTGTCTGCATTATAGCTGAAATTAAAGCACCAAATATTAAAAATTTACCTATATCTAAAAATTCATGGCTAGTGTGGTCAAATATTTCATATAGCTTTGATTTATGATGATGACAACAACAACTATGATGATTATAAGTTTCTAAAACAACTTTATTATCACCTTCAAGGTACCAAAGTAAAAGGCCTATTATTAGAGAAACTGCTAAACCAAAACCTATTCTTAAAAATAGCATGTATTTTTTATCATAAAATGCGTTATAGGTTGAAAGTATTACAACAGGATTTATTATTGGACATGAAAGCATAAATGTAATAGCTACATAACTTGGAACACCCTTTTTAATCAACCTTCTTACAACAGGTATTATTCCACATTCACAAATTGGAATAAAAAATCCTAATAAAGAGGCTGTTATGATTGCAAAAAATTTATTTTTAGGTATTAGTTTATGTATGGTAGCTTCTGAAACAAAAACCTGTATTATTGCTGAAACAAAGGACCCTAAAAGTATAAAAGGAATGGTCTCAAGTATTATACTGATAAATATTGCGGAAAAACTATTAAAGACATCTTTATCAATTTTTATAAATTTAATCCCAAGTATATTTAGTGAAATCATAATTATAATGCCAAAAAAAATAAACTTTAGAATTGAACTTGTTTTAAGTTCGTTAAGATGTTCCATAACTTAAAATACCTCCTAATAATTTTCTATTTAATTATATTACTATTTATTTATAATAATACCTCACTTATAAGAAATTGCAAATCACTTGCATTTACATATTGTTAAGATAAAAGCAAATAATAAATATATATTAATTCTAGGAGATGATAAAATTGAAAAATAAAACATTATCTATTTTATCTTTTTTAATCACTGGATTTATATTTTATAATTTAGCCAAATTTGATATGAACTGCTCTGCTGAAGCAGATGATAATTCTAGTATAAAAACTATATATCTTACTTTTGATGATGGACCAAGCTACAAAATAACAAACCAAATTTTAAATATCTTAAAGGAAAAAGAGGTAAAAGCAACATTTTTTCTTATTGGAAATAAGGTTCATGATAGAAGTGAAATAGTTAAAAGAATATATAAAGAAGGTCATTCAATTGGATTGCATACCTATACCCATAAAATGAAACTTGTTTATAAAAGTAAAGATGCTTTTATTGAAGAAATGATAAAAACTGAAGATGCCATATATGAAGTTATTGGTATTAGACCAAAAATAATAAGGTTCCCAGGTGGAAGTACAGGGCGACTTGATGAAGAACTACATGAGAGGCTGCACCAATTAGGATATAAGGTGTATGACTGGAATGCAAGAATTTCAGATGGATATGTGCCAAGCAAAGCACCTGATGTTTTGTATAGAGAAGCTATTAAAACAAGCCAAAAATGGAATACAGTTTTTCTTCTTATGCACTGCAGTGAAACAGACAAAAATACTGTAAAAGCACTGCCAAAGATTATAGACTATTTCAAGGAGAAGGGTTATATGTTTGAAACTATAGATGAAAACACACCTGAATACTATTTTAGATACAAAAAAAGGTAAGCCTATTGCTTACCTTGCTACAAACTGCTTTAATTCCTGTATAAAATTATAAGCCTCTACACCCTTTATAACATCAGGTTTTATTGCGTTTAAATTAGCTTCTACCTTGGCAATTTGATATACTAATCTATCATTTTCCGATTTATTAACTTGTGTTTGATGTTCAAGAGCCTTTAAAATTTGAGTATTTTCGTCTACCTGTACTTTTATATATTTTACATCAGCTTTTAATACAGCTACATCAGCCTCTATATTATCAATTCTTGATTCTAATTTATCAATTCTTGATTCTAATTTATCAATTCTTGATTCTAATTTATCAATTCTTGATTCTAATTTATCAATTCTTGATTCCAATTTATCCATTCTTAATTCTAATTTGTCCATTCTTTGGTTTAGCTTAGAAATATCCTCACGAATAGGCTGAAGTTCCTCTCTTATAACCAATCTTAATGCATCAATAATTGCTGTATCCATTATTACCACTCCCTTTATATTATATTATATATAAAATAGCAGAGATAGAAAATATGAAAAACCTGAATTAAAAAATAAAGTATTAATATCTTCATCTTTAATTTTGGGTAAATATTCATATAAATTAGGTGTAACTACTGCCATCTTAGGGCTTTGGGGAAGTAGTTTTTTAAAACTCCCTTTGCAACTTTTCCAAAGCTTAGGGAGTAGCCATCCACATTTATAAGATACCACCCGTCCTCTAAATCCACGTTTAGTGTATACCCTTCTATATATTTTCTTATTTCCTCTGAATCTCTTGTAAAGTTTATATTTCTATATACTTCATCCATCTTTAAGGTTGCCGCAAGTGCATAATCTGGTTCAAATCTGTTTTTCTTAAATTCTCCAAGGAGGATACCTGGACGAAGTACATTTAAATCCTTTAAATCAAAGCAGTCCTCTGGAACATAGTAAAGCCTATCTCCTCTTAATAACAGTCTTTCATCATCAAAATCAAACTTTAATGTATCCTTTACAAACCTTCTAAAATCGTCTATGTCCCTTTTGCCAATATTGGTCTTTAGTTTTTTGGGTTCTTCTATATCTCCATCAAGCTTTCTTAAAAGGGCAAGGAAATGCCCTTCTCCCTTTAGTCTGTGGGGCATAAGCCTTGCAACCTTTTTAAGTTCAGGGTTATTAAATACTTCATAAAATCCTTCTCTAAATCCATACTTCTTTTCTATATTAACAAGTTCGAAATTCTTATTTTCCTTTAAAAATTCATCTATTATAAACTCATTTTCCTCAATGGAGAATGTACAGGTTGAATATACCATAAGACCGCCAGGCTTTAGCATATTAGCAGCAGACCTTAAAATTGGTCTTTGCATCCCCTGATAGTTTAAAACATTTTCCACACTCCAGTAATTTAAAGCATCTTTATCTTTTTTAAACATACCTTCTCCCGAACAGGGTGCATCAACTATAACCTTATCAAAATATCCTGTAAATACCCTCTCAAGCTCCTCTGGAGAGTTGTTAGTTACAACTGCATTTTTTATTCCCATTCTTTCTACATTTTGAACAAGTATTTGGGCTCTTTTAAGTTTAATCTCATTTGAAACAAGAAGCCCTTCTCCCTGAAGGTAGGATGCAGCCTGTGTTGATTTTCCACCAGGCGATGCACAAAGATCTAATACCTTCTCACCCTTTTTAATTTGAACTTGAGGTGCAACAGACATTGCACTTGGTTCCTGCACATAAAAAAGCCCTGCAGCGTGATAGGGGTCCTTTCCTGGTTTTTCTTCCTCTATGTAAAAACCCCTCTCCTCCCAAGGCACTCTATCTAATATTTTATATGGAGATATCTTTAAAAAATCTTCAACACTTATTTTTAGTGTATTTACTCTGATCCCTTGATATCTTTCATATTCATAGCTTTTTAAAAAGTCATCAAACTCATCCTTCAAAAGTTCCTTCATTCTATCTAGAAACTTCTCTGGCAGCCTCATAATATTCCTCCGTACATAGTTTTTAGTTTTGTTAAGTTATATGATATTTGAATTTCATCTCCCCTTTGAGTTATCTTAAAGATAGCCAACAATAAAATACCTCCGAAGGAGAGATGAAATTATGTGCAAATTAATGAATAATCTTTCATGCCCAAGATGCCACAGTCATAACCTCTATCGATTTGGTAAAGATAAAGCTGGTAAGCAGAAATATCAATGTAGAAATTGTAAACGTCAGTTTACTCTCGAAGATTGTTCAGGCAAGAAAAAGAGTCTTTTGAGAGGATACCCTCGTTGCCCTGTTTGTGGGTATGGCATGTATTTACACCATGATTACGAGTATTACTCTCATTATACTTGCAACTCTAAAAAATGTGCTCATTCTGTTTATGTCGCAAAACCTAATAATATACAATCTGCATCTTGTGAATTAATTAAAGGAAAGATGGACTTTAAAAGAATGAGATTTCCTTTGTTTTTAATTCTTTCTGCACTTAATCTTTATTACTTAAATGGTTCTTCAACTAGACGAATATCTCAATTCTTTAAAGTAACTTATAATATTAAAGTGTCTCATGTAACTATTGCATCTTGGTGCAAAAAATTTGCTCCTATATTTCTAAGTATAGCTAATAGACTTACTAAAAATCTCGATTTAGGCACCTCTGATGAATGGCATGCCGACGAAACTGTCGTTTTTATAAATGGTGAAAAGCATTATCTTTGGTTAATTATTGATTCAGAAACCAGAATGGTTTTAGGTTTCAATTTAACAGCATCAAGAGATGCTTCGCAAGCTTTTGCTTTGTTTAAATCTGCAAGCAAATTTGGATGTCCATCGGCTATTGTAACCGACAGACTAGACTCATATAATCTTGCAGCTAAAACTATTTTTAATAATTCTAAGCATATCAAAGTACAATCATTTAAGGATGATATCTCTAACAACCTGATAGAAGCTTTTAATNTTATTGATTCAGAAACCAGAATGGTTTTAGGTTTCAATTTAACAGCATCAAGAGATGCTTCGCAAGCTTTTGCTTTGTTTAAATCTGCAAGCAAATTTGGATGTCCATCGGCTATTGTAACCGACAGACTAGACTCATATAATCTTGCAGCTAAAACTATTTTTAATAATTCTAAGCATATCAAAGTACAATCATTTAAGGATGATATCTCTAACAACCTGATAGAAGCTTTTAATGATACATTTAAAGATTGGTATAAGCGCAAGCGAGGATTTAAATCATTTGAAAGTGCAAACACTCTGATAGCAATGTTTATTTTCCATTATAATTTTTTAAGACCTCACTATTCTTTAAACAATCTAACCCCTGCACAAGTAGCTGGGATATTAGTTGATGAAAAAGCAATGAATAATTGGCTTCTATCTGCTTAATTTAAAATAAAGCATATCTTTTCATACACCTACATTTTTAAGTTTTTGTAGGTGCCTTCGGCATGCCTATTTTTTATAAATTCCCTAGTTATTAAAAATTATTTTTTAGAATTTAATAAAAACCTGAGTAATTTTGAGTAATTATACATCTAGCTACGCTATTTTTTCATATTTACTTAACACAATCTAGTTTTTTCATAGATATATATTTTATCATTTATGAGGCTTATATACAAGAAATTCTAAAATCCTATCTGTATTTTAGGTGACATCATAAGAAGCAGTGAAAATAACAAGATAATAAGGAGAATATATATTTTTCTCTTCATATTCCCAACCCCAAATCTATTTTCAATTACATTTTATATAATAATTAAAACTAAAGAGTAAATAATTGGTTACAAAGAAAAAAAGAAATAGTGGCAAAATGCCACTATAATTTTATCTCAATGTAAACTTTTTAACCATTACAGTAATTGAAGGCATATTATTACCAAAATATTTGTCAATATCTTGATTAATATTGTATTCATTTCCTTTATATATTACCTTTATTGCAGTTACTCTATAAGTAACTTGTTTTTCTTTTACATTTTCACTTGTTATTCTCAATCTAAATCTATCACTTATACTTTGAGTTAAACCATTATAAATAAATTTATTCTCTTGTGTATCCTTTATAACTTCAACTCCTCCATCAGTTAATGGAGTTACAATTAACTCTACTCTTGCATTAGAATCCATATTAAATAGTTGTTTATTAGTTATATCAACATTTACAGTAACAAAAGTATTATTTGGTACAAGGCTTCTATTAACCTCAATATTATTGAAATTTACATAATTATAAAAATCTCTTGGTTTTATTTCAATGCTTTCTACACGACAACTATTTGTATAATCATATTTTGAACCTTCTACTAACTTCTCACCACTAATCATTGCATCATTTAAGCTTACAACTCCTGTATCCAGGGATTTATATTTTACATTTATTGTTAATGGTGGTGGTGTTCCTTTTTTATTCTCAAAAACTATGTCACTTAAATTAACTGTTAATTTACCATTAACATATTGATAATTAACTATTTTATTTCCATCCACATAAACTTCTTCAACCTGAAGTTGCGATGGGATAGTTTGTTCAAATTTTAAATTAGTATATACTATAGATTTAGTTATTGATTTATAAATCTGATTAAATAGATTCTGTAAATTATCAGCGTTATTTATTATTTCAGAAATTCCAGCGTCTATTTTTTTAATTTCATCAAAGAATGAAGCATCTATATCTCCAGCTTCAGTATTTAAAGCGATAAAATGTACTTTATATTTTGATTTTAACTCACTTACCTTATTTTTTGTTATGTTTTTAGTTGTATCATTTGGTTGCGATCCTGGACCTAAATATTTTCCGTAAACATCTATAATCTCGCCATATTTGGTTTTATAAGATTCCTTAGCAGATCCTTCAATATAGAATGTCGGCATTCCATCTGTTAAAACAATTATATGCTTTTCTACATCTCTATTGTCACTATCTAAATACTTTTCTGCTATCAAAAGTCCTTCATGAATATTTGTTCCACCGTTTCCATACATTCTATCAACACGTTGAATTAAATAATTCTTATTATTTGTAACATTAATACTCAGTAAAGAATCATTTGGATTGTTAACTCTTGTATCAAAATCAACAACTGCAACTTTATCATCTTTAATATTTTGTATACTTTCATCATAAATTTTATTTAATAGATTTTTAGCAGCCAATGTTGTTTTATACATTTTTGTATTGAAATATTCTTGATTATCAAAAGATTGGTAATAATACTTATAAAAAAAATCTGCTGTTTCTCGATTATTATAATAGTCTTTTATATTTTGAGAATCTGTAAAATAAACCTTACTATAAACATCCCCTGTTATCTTACTATATTTGTATTCTCTAATTAAATATTTATATATATGATTTGTAGATAAGCCATTAGTAATTCTTCCTTCAAAATCAATTTCATTAACTTTTCTATAAGTATTTTTTAGTTGCATTGAACCAGATGTATCCACAACTAATACAATGTCAACTGGTTTTCTCTCAACATTTATTTCTCCCTGAGGTGTAAGTTTGTATTCGACTTCTAATGGTTCATCTAAATATAAAAAACTTCTTCCGTTATCTGTTCTTTTATTCTTTATATTTGCCTCAATATTAATGTTTGTTGGATCTATAATCAATGAATTTAGTGGAGCACTACTTAGTCTATTAAATAACTGCACTTCATTAGTTAAGATCTCTTCAACAACATCCTTTGTTTTATCATTTCCTTTATTATAATTGTACTTTAATTGAGCTGTACCAAACTTATCAATCTTACCTGTGGATATGGCCTTTAGCTTAATTACAAATTCAATTTTTCCTCTTGGATTAAAATTTAAATTATTTCCTTTCAATGTATTACCAACTATACTCCATTTATCATCTGGCAAAGTTGTTACTTGAAGATTACTTGGTATAGTATAAGTTATACCTATATTAGATATATTTTCTCCATTTCCAGAAATATCATAGCTAAACTGTAGTTCAACCTCTTGCCCTACTTTTATTAGTTCACTATTAGTTAATACTTTTGCAGTAAATTCCTTTACTTCTGATGCTTTTGTAGTTCTAATTAATCCAACTCCTAAAGTTACTGCCAAAATTAAAACTAAAGCAATTATTCTTTTCTTCAAGGTTTTCACCTCCAAAGCCTTCAAGGCTATTTAGTAACAACTTGTCTTTTAGATTTAATTAAAATATTCGTCTTTGCCTTCTCTTCAAGTCCTGCATATATTTCCTGCTCATAGTAATCATCTGCAGTTATCCCCTTTGCTGTAAACCTATAGAATTTTTGACAGTCTTCCTTTTCTTCATTACTATAATAGTTCAATAACTTTTTTGAATTCTCTTTATTTGCTTCTATTGTAATATTTTTCCCTTTAACAATCAAGTCTCCCATTGAAATAATTGTACCATATACTTTTGTCTCTCCACTGCTATTTAATGTTATATTCCCAGTACTATACAAAAAGACGTTATATCCATCATAATTTTTTAGATCTTGTATTTCAATATCCCCATCTTGTATTAATACATATGTTTTATTACCTATTATTTCTATCTTTTTATCTGGAAGACTATTTAAAAAATCTAAATCTAAATAATCTAAAAATGAATTCGAGTCTAATCCTTTGTCCTTAAAGTATATTTTTTCTAATATCTCATCCTTCTTTTTTCTTGATTCATCCTTTGCTGCATCTTCACTTAAACCATCTTCTTGTTTAAGTTCAGTTAGCTTGGATTTTATAGTATTTAAATCATTAAATGATTCTATGTTTCCGCTACCTAATTTATATATTTTATTATTAGCTATAAAAAAATATGGAAAATAACTTTCTGATATTTTTGTTTCATTAAATTCTATGCTATTTCCAAAGTCATATTGATAATCAAAGTTTTCGTTATTTAATTTTGAATAATAAAGGTAATCTAAAAGAAAGCCCATTGATTTACTAACAGGTGCACTTAGAATTGGTTCAAACAAACTTAAATTAAATGCTTCATTGCCTTTGAGTATATAATCTGAAAAATATTCTCCATAATTTTTTTTGTTGTAATTATACACAATAAAATTTGGATTTATAGCAGTAGTCTCTAATGTTTTAAATGGATTATTTCCCTTAACAAGTTCATCAACAAAGGCAACTCCAAATAAAATCACTCTTCCACCTATTCTAAGTTTTGAAGTAGTATCATTTATAACAATAGAAGATGAACTGTTATAATTAGTATTATTATTTGCTTCCTCATATGATATAAGTTCATTATCGATATTAATTTTACTATTTTTTGCATATAAAGATACATTATCTGCAATATATGCATTCTTAATTGTTATATTTGAACTATTTACTTTTTCATCTGTTATAATAGAGTGGCACCAAACATCTCCACCCTGTCCATTTTGATTCTGTTTAACTTCTATTTTAGAATTTGGAGTTACGGTTCTAACAAATCCACTTATAAAATTTTTGCTTTTATCAACATATCCTGAATATATATTACCTTCGACTATCAAATTCCCAGTTGAAGTATCCATACTTGCTATATTGGTTGGATTTTCACTTACCTTATTTGATTTTAAGTTTTGTATAGCATCAGAATCAATACCTACTAAAACTCCTCCATAGTTTTCATATGGTTTATTTTCTTCTATTTTATTACCAGTTCCCTTTGCATATATATCTCCCTTTATAGTTAATGTACTATTTCCATTCGCAATAATTATATTCCTTCCTGAAATCAATGCATAATCTAAAAGTCCATTATATCCTCTATACACTTTTTTATTTTCAGTTGCAAAAGCTTTATCTCTAAAAGGATTAAATTCAAATGTTGTTACCATATATCTTTGAACATCGCTATTTTTAAGCTTAATTTTTACTAACAATGTTTCTAATGGATATCTGCTTTTTAAATATGAAGTCAAATTATTTTTTGATATATTCTTAAATATTCTTTTATATTCATCACTATCTTCTTCTAAATCTCTAACAATTTTAAAATCCACTTCAAAATCAGAATTAACTAAAATATTTTTAATGTTATTCTTCCAGTTTTCCCAAGTACCATTTATTGTATAACTATTTTCACCTAATTTTACTTGTTTATTTATAGAATAACTGCTGTTATTGTTAAAAAATTCATCCAAATACTCCACATATTTCTCTCTAAATATATTTCTAATTTCTGTCTCATAATTTTCTTTATTTTTATCATTTAAAAAGTTTTCGTATATCGTTTTAATTTCAGGATTATCTAAGTTAGGTGCACCTGAAGGGGTATAGCAATAACTATTTGCATAACCTCTTGCTTCATCAGCTATAGCATCTAAAAAATAAAGTATTTTCTCAGTTGATGAATCAGCATAATAATATGCTTGATTTTTTTGATAAAAGCTGCTACTCTGCTTTAAAGAAGCCAATGTAATCTGCATAGCTATAACACTTGTAGTAAATAATACAGCTAACATTAAAATAACATATATCATCGCAGAACCTTTTTTGATCTTCATAAACATCACTCTCATTTTTGTATTTTTGAAAACTCATATACTTTTTCATCTAATGGGTTATTTAAATCATTTTCTTTGAATATTGATATTTTTACATATTCTATATTTTGATTTTTATTTAATTGTACATCTTCCTTTGAAATAAACTCTACATTAGGATACACAGATGCCACCTTAACATTATCTCCATTTGGTTTATTTTTAAGATTAACTGTTAAAATTCTATCTATTAAATTATTACTATTATACACACCATCTATTAAAAAATTAACATTATAATCTGTATTATTTGCATCAATTAAAAGCTTTCCAGAAGGATTCAATACTATTTCACTAAATGTCTCATCAGGTAAACTATTGAATTTGTTGTCATTTTCTTCCCTTATTTTATTTATTTTTATTTCATATTTAAATGAATTACTATTCTCCAATGTTATTTTAATAAACGCCCTATTTTTAACCTTTTCTCTATTTTCAGGTTTTTTCTCTTTTTCTAATTGACTTACTGCTATTTTACAGTCTTTCTTCCACAACTGCAGTTCATTTCCTTCAACTTTTAATACTAAATCGTAATTACTATAATCTATTCCCTTCATTTGATATTCTACTTGGCCTACCTTCTTAAATCTGATTTTATAATCAGAATTCATATATTTAATTTCTTTTGAATCACTATTTTCTAATTTTACATCCCCATTCAAATAACTTTCATATGCATAGTCAAATATATTTACTAATTCTAATTTTTCTTTAGAAAATTTATTACCTCTTATTGCAGTATTTATCATTCCCGAAACAGGAACTATTAAGATAGCAAATATAGAAAATGCAACTAAGAGTTCAACTAACGTATATCCCTTCATCTTCTTCATAACATCATCTCTTTTCAACAAAAATATTGTTGCCTATTGCTGTTAAGTTAAGCCTTGGTTTATTCTTATCATCGTTAAAAACATAAACCATTACCTTTTTACTTGTTTCATTTTTTACATTTAAAAGGATTACATTTTTATCATCTTGATATTTTCTTTCCGTTGAATAAACATATATTATTATATTTTCTGAATTTATTTTAAATTCCTTAAATCCTCCATCCTTTGGATGAGCATCTCCTTCTGTTGACATTCTATATAAAAGCTTTTCACCATTTTGTTTAAGTTCTATGTATGCCTTTTCAATTTGCTTGTTTTTACCATAAATTTTGAAATCTTCTCCTATTTTTACAATTTGTACAGCTGTCTCTGGAGAATTAAGAGTTGAGAGCATTACCAAAAAGTCCTTATTTTGTTCTATATATTCCTTTGATGTTGTGTCCACTATTGTTGTTTTTAAGGTACTACTTGAGAAAATTTTATCCTTTCCTGTTTCCAAATTAAAGTCCTGCCACTGTCTAACTGGTGCATTATTATCTTCAAATCCAAAGAATTTAAGTTCAAATGAAGCTGATATAATATCTCCGTTATTTAATGGAACAAGGGATAAACTATCAACTGAATATAAAGTGTTAAAGTCACTAGTCTCTGTAAAAAGTCTTTTAAGATTTTCATAAGTAAGTTGTGTAGTTATTTTTATACTATGAAAGTATGCCCCATCTACTTTTTTTTGGCCATTGTATTGAAATTGTTGTTTTTGTGCAATGGGTAAATCGTTTATAACAGCCCCATACTTTCTAAGTAGATTTAAAGCATCTACAACACAGAACTTTTCATCTAAATTATTAGGTAATTTTTGAGATATTTCATAGTAATTTAATTTTGTCTCTTCTATTTTATCCTTATTTTTATTGTATACCTCAACTGCTCTATCAAGTTCTGCTTTTCTATCAAGTAGTTTAGTGTTTTCTTCCTTTAAGTTACTTAATTTTAAAGACATAGATTGATAAGCATGATAAAACCCAAAACCTATAAGAAAAATTAAAAGAATTAAAAGCATTTTTTTATCCTTTTCTGTTAACTTAAACATACCCATCACTTCCTCACAATCTCAGCAGTAATTGATGTTCTTTTTTCAGTTCCTTGATTGGAAATACCATTAAAAACTATATTTTTAAATATATATGAATTTTGCATATTATAAACAAATTGTGCTATATTCTCCTCTTTTGAAGACTTTATTACAAAGGATACCTTATCTTTACTTAAAGTCATATTCTCAATAGCCATCTCTGATGGAGTTATCTCTTCAAGATTTTTTATAACTAAATTCAATGTTTCATTGTCTTTAGATACTGCATCAAAGATCGTTTTTTTGCTTTCATACAGCATTTTTATCTTTGTATATTCTTTAACTTGATTTTCAATTGGAATCAAGTTATTTATTTCTTGAGTTAATTTTGTATTTTGAACCTTATAATAAATTATTTTAGTTATAGAAATGATTGTAATTAATAAAAAAACTACAATTTCTGATATTAAAAATATGAATATTTTTTTATTATTCTCTGTATTTTTTTTGTATTGCCTGTTATATGCTTCAAGTAGGTTTATATCCTTCCCTCTATTTAACTGTAAATCTAACATATTATCCCCCTTATACTATATAAATGTTGAAACTGGAATTATAAATTTATTTTTATCAAACTCTGTTTCTACAAAATCAAGGTTTACAATATAATTTACATTAACACCAGCCTTTGCTGGTAACACCTCATCAAACTTAATCTTATTTACCAATTCACCAGTAATAAAAACATTAGTTAATTCTTGTCTTTCTCTTATTTTATAGAATTCTATTAGCTTTGTTATGTTATCGTACACCTCATTTAAAGTGTATTCATTTGTGTCTAAATAACCTTCATCATTTATATTTAAATCGTGGGGATAAGTTTTTGTAAGATGTATAATACCATCCCTTACAATTACAGCTGTTAAAAAGTTTCTCTCTACGTTTAAAAGCATTGCACTTTCCTCTTTACCTAATCCTAATTTTTTAGCTAGCTTTGTTAAAACATTTGGTTCTATATCTATCTTGCCTACTTTTAAATTCAATTTATTTACTATTGCCATAACTTGATCAATTATGTTTTTAGGAACTGCAAAAACAAGAAGCCTTAATTTTTTATTCTTTCCATCCTTTAAAACCTCAAGTATCTTGTAATCTAATATATATTTATCTATATTTACTGGGAAATATTGTGCTGATTCATATTTTAGCATTGTATATATCTTATCACTTTGTATATATGGTATTGTAACCTCTCTAACAAGAAGATTGGTAAGTCCAGATAAAACTATACTAACATTCTTCTTAGATACCTTATTTTCAAAAAAGAATTTGTTTAATTCCTCAATGATAGAATTTTCATCTAATACATCTAATACTTCATTATTACTATTTATTTTAATATCCTGAGCCTTCAATATCTTTATCTTTTTGCCCTTATTTCCTTCTACTATCTTTACAAAGTTGCTGTTAAGTTCAATACATAGACTATTAAATAAACTATCTAACATACTACTACCCCTCATCTTCTAATATTGTACTTAATTAAATAATCTCTTTTTATACCTCTTATTTTATAATCAACTGTAAATTTTATCTCAATATACTTTAAAACTTCCTTCTCTTCAAAAGTACCATCCAGCTTTTGAATGATTGTTTTCTCTGTTTTAGTTTCAAATCTAAAATCTTCTATGTTTCCATCAAGTATTATATTCTCTGTATTATTTTTTTGTATATGTATCTCGTCACTTAAACTATATACTTCTATCATATCTGCATTAGTTTTATCTTGGTCCAAGATAAAATCGCCATTTCCCTTAGGAACATACATAACAAGTTCATCCTTGCTATCATATCGATCATGTTTTTTTACAACTATATCCTCTTGATATGCCATCTGCAAAGACTGCATCACATAGTCCATAAAACTTTTAACCTGTGACTCTATGTATGCCTTCTTTTTTTCTTCCTGAAGGACTTTGTAGTTGTTATTAAAAAATCTATAACCTACATCGATTAGAATTAAAAGTATAGCTGATACTACCAAAAGCTCAACTAGAGTAAAACCCTTCTTCTTCATACAAAACCCCTACTCAACTCTTATATTTCCTGCTGGTATTTTATCTATATAAACCTTTTTGGTATTGTTTTCGGATTTGTTTTTAATTTGTATAAGATTTATTTCTTGTCCATCTTGATTTAACACTTCACCCTCTGGTGTAAAGTAAATTACATTTTCGCCCTGAAATTTGCTGTCTCCATAATAAATAGTTAAATCCCTATACTCAACGCTTCTTACAACCTTTTCAGTTCCTTCTTTTTTGTTAACAAGTTCTACTATATAAGTCCCATTATTTTCATTGATACTTATAAAATAACTTTCAAAGTCCATTGACTTGTTTCCATTTTCATATACATCCCTAAGCATTGATGCAATTTCATTGGCAGCAGAATCAAGTCTTGAACTTATAAGAGACTTTGTAAAATTCATATAAGCGATTGAAATAAGTATACCTAATATTGCAACCACAATTGCCAACTCAATAAGTGTAAAACCTTTTTTTTTCATATTTATCACCTAAATATAAAGATAGGGGGGGCAGAAGATGCCCCGATTTTATTTGTCATTATTTTGAGCGTTATTATTTTGAGTGTTATTATCTTGCTTTATATTAACAGTATATTTATCACTTAAAACAGGATATAATTCTTCCGCATTATTTGCTGATGGTCCAGCAAATATCTTTAAAGTATTATTAGAAGGATCATATTCATAGTAAAAATCATAGGATGTATTTGCTTTTGGTTTTAATATTGCTGTTGCATTATCAATATACTTCTTTAGATCTATCTTAGTTTTCCCATCACTACTTACAACTGTATTTTCTTCAATCTTTTGCTTTCCTGAAGCAGTTATAGTATTTCCTTCTGCCATATATTGTTGTAATGCACCTGCTATAGTTTTAGCAGTCGCAACATCAGATCTTATCTTTGAATTATTTATTTGCTTTGTAATTTGTGGAACTGCAATACCAACTAAAATAGCAATTATTGCCATTACAACTATAAGTTCAATCAACGTAAAACCTTTTTTCTTATTTCTCTTGTTCATAGTTAAACCTCCCCATCTTTTATAAATTCATGTTTCCATAAAGTTTAAACATAGGTAGAATAATTGATGCCAGCATGAAACCTACAATTAGAGCCAAGAAAACTATCATTATAGGCTCAAATACTGCTGTAAGTCTTGTGACCATGTTTTCAACCTCATTTTCATAGAGGTCTGCAAGCTTTGAGAGCATCTCCTCAAGGGTACCACTCTCTTCGCCTGTTTTAATCATAACTGGCACAAGCTCTGGAAAAATCTCTAAAGCTCCTATTGGTCTACTTAGGCCTTCTCCCCCCCTAACCTGTTCTACGACTCCTTCAAACTTGCTTTCTATGTAGGCATTGTTTAATAATTTTTTTGTTGTTTCAATAGCAGTAACTAAAGGAACACCTGCACCTATTAAGGTTGAAAGCGTCCTAGTAAACCTTGCTATTGAAGAAAATAAGGATATCTGTCCTATAATAGGCATTTTAAGTTTAAGTTTTGAGAAAGCAATATCGCCTGAAGGAGTCTTTATATAATAATTTAGTAAAATTATTATAAACACCAGTAAAACTAAAAGAATTAACCAGTTGTTCTGCATAAATGTACTTGTATTTAATATAAACCTTGTTGTTGCTGGAAGTTCAACTCCTAAATCATTAAACATTCCAACAAAGGTTGGAACAACAAATACTAAAAGAAGATTTAAAACAGCAAGAGCTACTAATATAACTATTGCAGGATACATTAGTGCGTTTGTTATCTTTTGCTTTAGCTTCATTTCCTTTTCAAATTGTATCGCCATCTTATCAAAGGAACTATCAAGGGAACCTCCAACCTCTCCTGCTTCTACCATGTTTACAAGTATTTCTGGAAAGACATTAGGAAATTTCTTCATAGAAGTTGAAACCGCCGTTCCCCTCTCAACATCCTCTGTAAGAGTTTCAACCGCCTTTTTTAGCTTTTTGTTAGGTATCTGATTTTTTATTACATTAAGGCAGGTTAATATATTAAGCCCCGACTGTAAGAGTGTTGCTACCTGCTTACAAAATACAGCTAAATCCTTAGCCTTTACCTTATTTAAAAACTTTACATCTATTTCTTTGTTTAAAAGGTTATCTTGATTAATTTCAACAACATAAAGGTTTTTATCCTTAAGCTGTCTTACAGCATCCTGTTCATCCTCAGCTACAACTTTTCCCTTTATTTTTTTACCCTTTGAATCTATAGCCTCATATACGTAATTTGCCATAAGCACCCCTCATCAATCCATAGAATATGTAACTCTTAAATATTCTTCAACTGTTGTTTCACCATTTAAAACCTTTTGAATACAGCTATTTTTAAGTGTAACCATTCCCTTTTTTACTGCTAAATCCTTTAATTCATCACTGCTGTATCCCTTTGTAATAGCAGCTCTTAATTCCTTATCTATAACTAATATTTCATATATACCTGTTCTTCCTATATATCCTTTATGTCCACAGTACAAACACCCAGCTCCCCTATAGAGCTTATATTCTCTTTCTTCATCTAGGCCCATAGCCTTAATTTCACTTATGTCTGCAATATATTCTTCTTTACAGTAAGGACATATACGCCTTACTAATCTTTGGGCTATAACGCCAATTAATGATGAGCTTATTAAAAAGCTTTCAACTCCCATATCAATTAATCTTGTAACAGAGCTTGGTGCGTCATTTGTATGTATTGTTGAAAGAACTAGGTGTCCCGTTATTGCCGCCCTAACTGCAATTTCTGCTGTTTCTTTATCTCTAATCTCACCAATCATTATAATATCTGGGTCCTGTCTTAAAATTGACCTTAAGGCTGTTGCAAAAGTAAGCCCTGCTTTAACATTAACCTCAACCTGATTTACCCCATATATTGTACTTTCAACAGGATCTTCAACTGTTATTATATTCCTATCTCCAGTATTAAGTTCTCTAAGTGCTGTATATAGGGTTGTTGACTTACCACTTCCTGTTGGACCAGAAACTAATATTATTCCATGTGGTGAAGATATCAATTTTTCATAAAGTTTCAAGTCATGTTCTAAAAAACCAAGGTTTTTCTTATCCTTCAAAAACTCCCTCTTGTCTGCTATTCTTATAACTATCTTCTCTCCAAATACTGTAGGAAGAGATGAAATTCTCATATCATATTCTCTATCATATATTTCAAATGTCGTTCTTCCATCCTGAGGTATTCTCTTTTCAGCTATATCCATGTTACCTATAACTTTAATCCTTGCAACAAGTGGAGCATGAAGCTCATATTCAACCTTCATTATCTCATATAGTATTCCATCTATTCTAAACTTAATCTTTACCTCTTCCTCAAAGGGTTCAATGTGTATGTCGCTGGCCCTCTGATTTATAGCCTGTTCAAAAATAGAATTTACAAGCTTAACTATTGGCCCCTGAACATCCTCATCTGCTATTCTTGGGTTTTTATTTCTATCAAGTTTTAATGCCTTATTTTCCTTCTTAAACTCCTCTGCAGCCTTAAGGGCTTCCTGTTTACCATAATATTTATTTATAAATCTTTTTATCTCCTCTTCCTTTGCCAAAACTGGCTGTACTTGTTTTCCTGTGTATATTTGTATATCCTCAAGGGCAAATATGTTTAAAGGATCAGCCATTGCAATAACTAGCTTGTCCCTTTCCATTTTAATAGGAAGTACAGTGTGCCTCTTTGCTAATGTTTCAGAAATCATTTTTGTGCATTCTTGATCAATTGGGTATCTATCAAGCTTTACATGAGGTATACCAAGCTGATATTCAAGTACTTCTATTATTTGGTCCTCTGTAACAAAGCCACTTTCAACTAATACTTCTCCTAATTTTTTGTTTGTAGTCTTTTGTATGTTTAATGCCTTCTGTAGCTGTTCTTGTGTAATAAGTCCTGCTTCTATTAAAAATTCTCCTAATCTTTTTCTAGCTTGCATACCTATACCCCTTAATTTAAATTACTTTTTAAATGTCATTAAATCTATTATAAAATTTGCTAAGTGTTGTTAATATTGAATATTTTTCTTTATTATGTAAATTATTATTTTGAATTATAACATTTTTTGCAGATTTTTTCTAGATAATTAAATAAATTTAATTACTGTTTACCTTCTTTTATTACCTCAACAGAATTGTTCTTAATAAAGCTTTCTCTCCATAGGTTAGCATAATTTCCTGTTGACCACTCTACCATAATTATCTTATCTTGATTATGTAATTTAATTTCACCAACCTTATCAACAAGCCTTAGGTTTTTTATTTTATAAAATTCAACAGCTTTAGGAAGTACTATAACTGCTATATCTTTATTTGGAGATGTGTAGGCATCTATTGCCTGAGGAACCCTATCCTTTATATCCTTCATTTGAACACATAAATTATCATATGCAACCATTTTTTTAGGTGGTATAAATCCTGTATTAAAATCTATATATGAAGTGGTATAATCAGTTTGATAATTTACCCTTCCTTTAATCCAAAAACCTCCATTTTTTCTCATTAAACCTATATTCTCATATTTTAAATCTTCTCTTAAAACTGTACCTCTTATATCCTTTAATATCTTTTTTCTTACATCTTCAAATAGACTTTTATATTCCTGCCCAAGCAAGTCAGAAATATTTACCCCCTTATTTTGCATTGGATTATCCACTGGAACAATTTTTAAAACATCCACATTACCCTGCTTCTCTTCTAACGCCATGTAATCATTTCCCACATAATCTATTTTTATTTTGTTCATTTCATTTATAAACATAGTCTCTATTTTTTCTTTTCTGCTTTCAACCTTCTCCTGCCCCTTTGATATGTTTTCTACTTTAATTTTGTAATCATCCATACTTATACGCCAAAAACCACTTTTTCTTGGTAGAAATATATCATTAGTACAATAAATTTCATTTACTTCTCCATTTGATACTCCTATGTAGTATGTTTTATATACTGTTTTTTCTTCCTCCTCATGCCTTATACTTAAGTATAGGGCTGTATCTTTAAAGTTTTGTTCATATTTTTTTAAATTAGGTATACTCCTCTTCCAAGAAGAAATATTGAAACTTTCATCATTAGTCTTTTTTAATCTATATAGCTTATTATTGTATATCACCATTATATTCTCGCTATCTACTTTAATAAAATCATACAAAAAATTACCTCCACTTAAGACAGACACAACCTCTACTTCTCTTCCTTTATTTATATTGTTTTGTATTTTGTATCCATATAAAAGATATTCCGACATATCAACAAGCTTTATTTTATAGGTTATGTTATTAAACCTATCCACACCATCCCAAAACTCATCCTCTTTAAAAACAAAACTTCTTCCCATCAAATCATCTTTGATGTAATCAGAGCTCTCTACCCTATATGTACCTTTAATTGGAATTAACTTATTCTTAGGTGCCTTTACCTTTTCTGCATTTGTAAAATCATTACAACCTGTTAGAATAAATAAAAATGAAAACAACAAAAGAATAATATACCTTCTCATTTGATCACTCCATCTTTAGGAAGACTTATTAAAACTTTAGTTCCTCTGTTTAATTCACTTTCAATTGATATACTTCCATTTAATCTTTCAATTATGTCCTTACAAACAGCTAGCCCAATTCCATTTTTAGATCTGCTGCTTTTTCCTTTGTAAAATTTTTCAAACACATGAGGCAGATCCTCCTTTGAAATTCCAATACCAGTATCCTCAAAAACAAACATTATTTTATATTCATCTTCTTTAAGTTTTATGCATATTTCATCTCCTGCATTGGTAAAGTTAAAGGAGTTGTCTAATATGTTTATAAAAACCTGCTTCAATCTGTTTATATCTGTATATAAGATTAAATCATCCTTCAACATATCAACTTTAAATATTTTGTTTTCTCTTAAAGCTCTTAACTCTACCTGTTTTCTAATATCATTTAAAAACTTGTTTAAACTCACCTCAGAATATTTAAAATCAATTTTACCTGAAGAAAGCTTTGAAAAATCTAAAAGCTCATCCACCATTTGAGAAAGCCTATCACACTCGTTTTCTATAATATTTAATCCATCATTTAATAATTCCTCATCATCAATTGAATGTTTCAATGTAACTGCCCATCCCTTTATAGATGTTAAAGGAGTCCTAAGTTCATGTGAAACTGAGGATATGAATTCATCCTTCAGTCTCTCTCTTTTAATTATTTCTTCAGCCATATGATTTAGCGTAGATGAAAGTTTTTCTATTTCATCAAACTTAGCATTTTCACATCTTTGTTTATAATCACCATCAGCCATTTTTCTTGCCACATCTGTAATTTTTATAATAGGTATCGTAATTGAATCAGCTAAAAGTATGCTTAAAAAAGCAAAAAGAAGTGTAACAGCAAATCCTAATGTTATTAGTATAATCAATATATTATTTAAATCTCTATTTACCTCTCTTAAGGTTGTAACAAACCTAATACCTCCAATTATCTCACCATTTTGATATAGAGGATGTGATACTGCTAACACCTTTTCATCATCATACTCCACTCGTCCAATCCACTTACCTAATTTGCCCAAAAGTGCCTCTTGAATATCCGAATACATCCTCCTATCTAAAATACCTATTGAATCGTATATTATTTTTCCAGTATTATCAAATATCTGAACCTCTAAATTGTTTCTAAAAAAACTATCAACTCCGTTTATAACATTTTCATATAGGCTATCCCTTGAAAAATATTTACTGTATAAATCCGATGAAATTTTAATCTGATTTATAAGTAGGTTTGCAATATTGTTATAGTAAATATTCTTAAAGGAAATATATATAATTAAATTCAAAGTTGAAACTGTTAAAACAATTATTATGACGAAGTTTAAAAGCAACCTACGTCTTATACTACCCATATTATTTCTCCCTTCGCCATCTATATCCATATCCCCAAACTGTTTCTATATACTGAGGATTTGATGAATCATCTTCTATCTTTTCCCTAAGCCTTCTTATATGAACATCCACAGTCTTCACTTCACCAAAATAGTTTTTACCCCAAACATAATCTAATATTTCATTTCTACTTAAAACTTTACCTTTGTTTTTCAAAAAGAATATTAATA
Organism: Thermobrachium celere DSM 8682; assembly: GCF_000430995.1. Classification (GTDB taxonomy): domain Bacteria; phylum Bacillota; class Clostridia; order Clostridiales; family Caloramatoraceae; genus Thermobrachium; species Thermobrachium celere. Next base: position 469,377 of record NZ_HF952018.1, on the reverse strand, counting down.
TCTCTAACTCTTTTGGTGTTAATGATATTTCTTCATCACCTTTAAAAACCTTCATTGAATTTAGTTCAACCCTTATATCTCCTCCTGTAAGCTCACTTTTATTTTCATTCTTTTTTATTCTTCTAAAAATAGTATTTATTCTTGCAACCAACTCTAAAGGATTAAAGGGCTTTACCATATAGTCATCTGCTCCAAGCTCAAGCCCCATTATTTTATCCATATCTTGAGATTTTGCAGTGAGCATAATTACTATAACTTCATTATTCTTCTCTCTAACTCTTCTTAAAACCTCAAACCCATCAATTCCAGGAAGCATAATGTCCAAAACAATAACATCAGGTATAGTTTTATCAAAAATATCTAATGCCTTCTCACCTGTTTCTGCTTCATAAACAATAAAATTATTTCTCTCTAAGTTTATTTTTACAAACTTTCTAATGCTTACTTCATCCTCTACAACAAGAACTTTTAAATTGTCCATATCATCCACCTACCTTAAAACTTCAAATTCATAACCCTGTTCTTTTAGATAATTTATAACCTTATCTAAAACCTCTGGCGTTGTATATTTTCCCTTACCATCGTGCATTAATATTATTAACGTCTTTTTATTTTTACAGGTTGATAAAAACCTTTGATACTGCCTTTCAACCGAAACTATCTTTCCTTCTGCATCTCCAGTTAAACAGTTCCAGTCTATATAGTTATATCCACTTGAAACCACTGCAGCTTTTATTTCCTTTGGTCTTCCAAAGCTTCCACCTGGAAATCTGAAGAATTTATTGTTATAATCATCTCCTAATACAGATTTAATAACCTTCTCTGTATTCTTTATCTCTTCAATTATAACCTCTGGTGATGAATATACTCTACTATATATATGTGTATATGTGTGGTTTGCAATAGCATGTCCATCATCGTGTATTTTTTTTAACAATTCAGGATGATCTTTAACCATGCTGCCTAAAACAAAAAACGTTCCTTTTATACCATTTTTATTTAACACTTCTAAAACCTTTGGAGTTACATCTTGACTTGGACCATCATCAAATGTTAGATACGCTATCTTTTTAGAGCTCTTTTTTATGATCTCATTAACTTTTTTGTTATTTATACTATCAATATCCTTTTTGTCACTTGAAACGCTTATATCTTCTTTTTGTTTTTTATTTTCCTCATTGTCCAACTTTTGTTCATAATGTTTTTTATGATCCTTATTACTTATATTTTCTATTCTTTTTTCTTCCTTTTCATTAATATTTGCTTGGCTTTTAATCTCTGCTTTAGCTGAATTGTTTTCAGCATAAAACTTACCTATAGCTAGTCCAATTATAAAAGCAGATATATAAACAAAAAATATTATATAAACAGACCTTTTTTTCATTACATAATTCCTCCAGACACTAGATATATACCTTTATTATTCAACATCTAAAAATAAAATCCTTTATACAATACATATAAATTTTATATAAAAAGCATTATGAATAAATTAAGAAATATTTAAAATAGCATTTTAATTTTTTATACTATTTTTTAATTTTTATAGAAATATTTGTAGTATAATATTAATAATAAACCATGAAGGGAGAATTAATATGAATATCTCAAACTTTACCTTTAAGATAACTAAAGCATTTGAAAACAGCATAAAGCGCTTTCCTGTTACCTTTTTATTTTCATTGGCTGCATGTATTACAATGATATCAATTGTGGAATATAGGACTTCACCTCCATCCACTCTACAAAGATTAGCAATGATATTAATATTATCAATACCTGTAACACTCACTGCTAAGATAATATGGGAAAGAAGACAGGAAGACTATGCGAGGCTTTTAATTTACTACGCCGTTTCCTTTGTATTCATTATCGGATACTACTTCATCTATCTAAATAAGCTTGACTATATAAGCACATCAAGAATTGTTGGATCAAATATAATATTTTATCTTCTATTCCTACTTATCCCATATTTTATTGATAGAAAAAATTTTGAAATGTACTCCATAAAAATATTTACAGCTGGATTTATAACCTCAATATACACTGGTGTACTCTATTTTGGACTTAGTGCCATTCTTTTTACGATTGACAGGCTACTTGAAGTAAAAATAAACCCTGAAACATACTTACAAACATTCTTTATTTGTGTTTTTATATTTGCAGTAAATTACTTTTTATCTTTGGTTCCTAGAATTAAAGATAACTTTACAAAGGACGTATTTCCAAGAGCCTTCAATATACTTTTAAATTATATAGTGGTGCCTCTACTTACTGCATATACCATAATACTATACATCTACTTCTTTAAAATACTAATAACACAAAACTGGCCTAAGGGACTTGTTTCTCACCTTGTTCTATGGTATTCATTTATAACAATTTTGGTTGTATTCTTCCTAGCCCCAATAAAAGAGGATGTAAAAATAGCATATTATTTTACTAAAGTTATTACCAAGGCAATAATACCTTTAATTTTAATGATGTTTACTTCAATGGGAATTAGAATTAATGCCTATGGAGTCACAGAACCAAGATATTATGTAATTATAGCTGGTATATGGGTCCTCTTAGTTTTCGTATATTGGAATATAACCAAAGAGACTAAGAATACACTAATACCATTTACCTTAGCAATAACAATATTTATATCACTTTTTACTCCTTTATCTAGCTTTAGTATATCAAGATATAGCCAAAATAAGCGTTTTGAAAATATATTAAAAAGAAATAACATGTTAAAAGATGGGAAAATTATTAAAAATCCTAATATAGATAAAAAAGATAAACAACAGATAAGCAGTATCATTTCATACTTTGAATATAGGCAGGGAATAGATAAGTTAAAGTTTGTTCCTTCTGATTTCAATTCATCAAAGATGAAAGAAGTATTTGGTTTTGAATATGAAGCTCTTTACACTCCAGATAGTATTCAATATTTCTATTACAGAATAAAGCAAAACAGTTTAATAGATATTAAAGGTTATGACTATTTTGTTCAAATTAACTCATACAATATAGATACTACAAATATGAAGGAATTTAGCTTTAAATATAACAATTCCAATGCAACTTTATATATCTTTAAAAACAATATATTAATCTATAGCAAAAATATTAATGAGATATTAAAGGGAATTTATGAAAAATATAATATGCTTCAAAAGGACACTGAACTCGCTGTAGATGCTTTAACCTATGTAGATGAAAATCAAAATATTAAAATCAAAATAATATTAAATAATGTTTCAGGAAGAAAAGGTGAAGACCAAACTCCTACAATTGATGGATGCGAATTTATAATTATGTTTAGTATTAAATAATTCTAGTAAAATTAGCCCCATGATTTTAAAATTCATGGGGCTTTTAAAGGTTAAATATTAAGTTAAAAGGCTGGAACTACTGCTCCTTGATACTTTTCTTCTATAAACTTTCTAACATCCTCTGATTGCAGTACATTTATAAGTTCTTTAATTAATTCATTATCCTTATTGTCCTCCCTTGTTACAAGTACATTTGCATATGGTGAGTCCTTATCTTCAATAAATAGGCTATCCTTTACAGGATTTAATTTTGCCTCAAGGGCATAGTTAGTATTTATAATTGCTAAATCAACATCCTTTAAAACCCTTGGAAGTTGAGCTGCTTCTAATTCTTTAAACTGAATATTCTTAGGATTTTCAACTATATCCTTTGGAGTTTGTGTTAAACTATTATCCTTAAGTTTAATAAGACCTTGCTTTTGTAAAAGCAAAAGTGCTCTTCCTTCATTTGTTGCATCATTTGGTATTGCTATTACTGCTCCATCCTTTATCTCTTCTTTATTTTTTATCCTTTGTGAATAAGCCCCCATTGGCTCAACATGTACCTTTGCAACTGAAACAAGATTTAATCCCTTTTCCTTATTAAACTCATTAAGATATGGAACATGTTGAAAGAAATTTGCATCTATTTGCTTATCATTTAGTGCTGTATTTGGAGTAACATAGTCTGTAAACTCTCTAACTTCTAATTCTATTCCCTTTTCTTTAAGTTTTGGTTTTATGTAGTTTAAAATTTCTGCATGAGGAACTGGAGTAGCTCCAACTACAATCTTTTTCACACTCTTAGTTTCTTTCTTTTGACATCCTGTAATTCCTGTAAGTAATAATGAAACGCATACTATTACTGAAGTAAATTTTCTTAAATTCATAATTATTACCTCCTGTCAATTTTTTTTGCAAGATAATTTCCTGTTCTTTGTGTTATTTCAACAATGAGTACTAAAATTATAACAGTTACTATTAAAATATCTGTTCTAAATCTTTGGTACCCATACCTTACTGCTAAATCACCTATTCCACCACCCCCTATAACTCCTGCCATTGCAGAATATCCTATTATATTTACAATTGTTAAAGTAATACCTAATATTAGACCTGGAAGAGCTTCCTTTATCAAAACCTTTAAAACTATTTGAGGTATAGAAGCACCTAATGATACTGCTGCCTCTACTACACCTTTATTTACTTCCTTTAGAGCAGATTCTACCACCCTTGCAACGAAGGGGGCTGCTGCAATGGATAATGGAACCACTGCAGCTTCTTTTCCTATTGTTGTGCCTACAATAACTCTTGAAAGGGGAAATAGTACTATTATTAAAATAATAAATGGTATTGATCTTGTTATATTTATTATTGTTCCTATTACTGAATTAATCTTTGGCATTTTAAGTAACCCTTCTTCATCAGTTAATACTAAAAACACTCCAAGGGGAGCCCCTAAGATTATTGAAAAAAATGTAGAAAACACAACCATATACAAAGTATCTAAAAATGAAGGTACCACTAATTCAACAATTTCACTCATATTTTCAACCTCCTTACATCGCCTTTTCTTTTAAGTCTAAATATATTACTCCTTCATTTTGGCTTCGTAGAAACTGTTTTAATGTCTTAGACTTAGGACTATTAAATACCTCATCCTTTTTGCCCACTTCTACAATCAAACCATTTTCCATAACTGCAACATGACTACATATTCTTTCAACAACATCCATTTCATGAGTAATTAAAACTATCGTTAAACCAAATTTATTATTTAAATGGAGTAATAAATCTAAAATCTGTTTTGTTGTAAGAGGGTCAAGGGCTGAGGTTGCCTCATCACAAAGAAGTATTTTAGGATTATTAGCAAGTGCTCTTGCTATTGCAACTCTCTGTTTTTGGCCTCCTGACAGATTTGAAGGATATTCTCTTTCTTTGTCTTCTAGTCCTACAATCTCTAGAAGTTCCTTAACTCTTTTGTCTATATATTCCCTTTTATATCCTGCTATCTCAAGTGGAAATGCAACATTCTTATACACATTAGAATTTGAAAGCAGATTAAAATGCTGAAAAATCATGCTTACATTTTTTCTATACTCTCTAAGCTCTCTTTTATTAAATTTTGTTATATCCTCACCTTCAACTATTATTTGACCTTCATCTGGAATTTCAAGTAAATTTAAACACCTTAAAAGTGTTGATTTGCCTGCACCACTCTTACCTATAATTCCAAAAACTTGCCCCTTTTCAATTTTTAAATTAATTCCTTTTAAGGCCTCTGAATTTTTTCCGTTTACCAAATAGCTCTTTTTTAAATTTTTTATTTCTATCATGCTGACACCCCTTTAAAATTATTTATTGTTATTTTATTGAATAAATTATATTATTTACCTGTGATACAAATAAAAAAACCTCTTTGATGAAAGAGGCTTACCTCTCTCATCTCCCAGCTTTCGCTGCAGGATTTGGCACCTTGCTTTTCGCAGGTTGCCGGGCTTCATCGGGCCAGTCCCTCCACCTCTCTCGATAAGAGCTTGTTATTTATTTGAATAAATTATATTATTTACCTGTAATACAAATAAAAAAACCTCTTTGATGAAAGAGGCATCCTCTCTCATCTCCCAGCTTTCGCTGCAGGATTTGGCACCTTGCTTTTCGCAGGTTGCCGGGCTTCATCGGGCCAGTCCCTCCACCTCTCTCGATAAGAGCTTGTTATTTAATTCTTGATTTAGATTATATAAACAATTGCAAGTTTTGTCAATATATTTTTCATTTTTTTCTTATAAAAATATCCATGTATTTACCATAACTTAAATAAAAAGCTATAAAATTATATATTAAAATCCTTCTGTCTACCAATACTTTTAAGGTTTTTATAAAAAACCCCCATGCAAGAACATATTACATGGGGGTAAATGCTACTAATCTTGATTTTCTTCAACATTATTTGTTATACTTGCTTGTTCTGATTCAACTTGCTTTACACCTTTTTTATTCTTTCTCTCTTGATGCTTTTCTTGAGTTTTCTCTTTAATTTCCTTTTTTAATTCCACCTTTATTTCATTTGTATCCTTTTTGTTTATAAAATTATTGTTAATTTCCTTTTTAACCTGCTTTGCCTCTTCTTTTGTTATTGTTCCATTTTTTACTTCTTGTTTTAATACCTCTCTAGTTTCTTTTCTTATTTGATTTCTAACTTTAATTGTTTCTCTTGCTTGTTCTCTTATTTTCTTCATCTCTTCTTTTTTATTATCTAATAATGACTGTGCCAACTTTAATGCCTCTTCTGCCTTCTTAATCTCCTCTTCATTTTTTACTTCCTTTGCTGTCTCTAGTGCTTTTCTTGCTTCTACTACCTGTTTTCTAATTTCATACATTTCCTTTTTCTTATCTATTAAACTTATTAATACTTCTCTTTTTTGAGTTTGAAGTTCAATTACTTTTTGTATTGTAGGCTTTGCATTTTCCGATACCTTTTCCTGTATTTTGTTTAATATTTCTATTGAATTTTTATATCTACTTTCTATTCTATTTCTTAATTCATTAACTTTATCTTGATCATCTTCCTGATTTTTATCTTCCTGACTCTCTTGAGAAACTATTTTTTCTACTGTTTGTTGTGCTGCATCCATCTTCTGCTGATATTCATCTACTGCAGGTTTTACAAGTTCCTCTTTACCTTCTTCAGCCATTACCTGTGCCTCTACTAATCTCTCCTCTGCTACATCTGCTGTAACTTCTGCCTTTTTCTCCTCTTCAAAGGTTAAAGCTATTTTTATTTCATCAATTAGCTTATCAACAGGATATAGTATGCTGTCTGGTGTTATTCCAGCATCTGATCCTTGCACGTCCGCCTTTGCTATTGTAATATTAAAAGAAAACGCCAAAGCTAATACAATTGATAAATATTTTTTCATCTTTATTACCTCCCCTTAATTTAGTTTTCACTTAATTATACGAACAAAAATTATTTTTTAAGGGGGGAATAAGAAATTTTTACCCCATAAAATTTTTAAAATTTTACGTATTAGATAGTGAAAGGGGGAAGAGGATGATAACTGATAGAGAACAGTTTATTGAAACAAATAGAGATTTTATATATAAGGTTGCTTCAAGCATATGTAAAAGAAGATTAAATTGGGAAAATGATGATGAATTAAGTATTGCTCTAATTGCCTTTAATAAATCCATTGATACCTATAACAAACAAAAAGGTAACTTCTTCTCCTATGCTAAAATGGTAATTAAAAATTCACTTATAGATTACTTTAGGAAAAGTACAAAAAACTTAAACATCTCCCTTGATGATGAAGATCTTATAAGCTTTGAACATAGAAGTTCAATCGAAAGATATGAAATAGAAGAAGAAAATAAAGTAAGAGCTCAAGAAATTACTCTTTTTTCACTTAAACTTAAAGAATATGGAATAAGTTTCTCTGACTTGGTATCAAATTCACCAAAGCATAAAGATACAAGAGAAGAATTAATAAACGTTGCATTTTTAGTTTCTAAAGAAAGCCAAATTATTGAAAAACTAACTAGGACTAAACAGCTTCCCATAAAGCAAATATGTCTTTTAGCCTCTAAAAACGAAAAGTTTATTGAAAAATGGAGAAGGTACCTAATAGCACTAATACTTATTTTGACAGATGAAGATTTAAAATATATCAGATCATACCTCAATATAAAGGTAGGTGAAATAAATGATTAAAAAAGGTATAGTTGTAGAAGTTAATAATAACGAAGCCGTTCTATTTACTCAAACAGGGGAATTTATTAAATTTAAATCTAAAGAAAAATTACAAATAGGCCAAGAATACACATATACATCTATAAATTTAAAACCTTTTTTAATAGCAGCTTCACTAATAATTTGTATACTTTTTGGATCATTTTTAACAGTATATAACCAAGTATATGCTTCAATAGTTATAACAATTAATCCAAAAATTAAAATTGATATTAACAAATTTAATAGAATAATAAAGATAATCCCATTAAATAAAGATGGTGAAGAAATAACAAGTTCTATTAAACTAAAAAATAAAAATATCAACGATGGACTAATTTTAATTATAAATAAGGCAAAGGAAAAAAAGTATATAACTGATGAGTATTATAATAACAAATCTAAAAAAATAAATATTCAAATAGATAAAGAAGATATAAAACTAAATAAATTTATATCTGAACTAAAAAAACAGAATATAAATTTTGTAAAAGTATATGATAAGGTTCAAAATACACAGGATAAACAAAAAGATGAACTTATTAAACAAAAAACAAAACCAATACCTAAAGATAATAATGAAAAGGAAGTACCTTCAAATAAAATTAAACCTAACAAAAAAATAAAAAACAACGATTTAAATAATACCAAAAAAGAATTTAATAAAAATCCCGATAATAAAATACAAAATAATAAAAACAAAGAAAAATATCAAAAGCAAACATCCCAATACCAATATGAAAAGAATGATACTCCTATAAAAAATAAAAAGGGGATTAGAAGGGACTAAATTAATTTAGTCCCTTCTAATCCCTTTGCATATTCATACCCTAGATTAAATATTCTTGTGCAAAAATCATTACTAAAGTTTACTGTATCCTCTGGTCTTACTTCAAAATTGGGTTCTAGGACAATAATGTCTTCTTTTTTATATATATCATATATGTACTCTGGTACTATAAAACCATTTGAAAGTGCAATTATATAGATCTTATCTACCTTATCCTCAATTAATGGGCTTAATAGGCAGTTATTTAATATTCCTCCATCTAACTTGTACCCATCATACTTGCCCTCTACTAAATCTTTTTTAAACTGTTCAAAAAGAATTTTAGCACTCACTTTTTTTAGATCACCTTCATAATTATATGGCAGAAGGGAACTTGCCTTTACTGCATCTAATGCCTCCTCTTCACTTAAATCTTTTATATCAACTACAACCTCTTCTATAGCTGTACCACTTACCTTAACATAGTTCACATAAAATGATTCTATACTATTATCAAATCCCTTTAATTTTTTTAATTCTTCTATAACCAATTTATTTTCTACAACCATGTTTAACGAATCAAAATATTTATTTGAATCCATCTCAAGCCAAAACCTATACATATCTTCATAGGAGTTCCTATACATAAAATATCCATTAATAGCTCCAATTGAAGTACCTGTTATAACATTAAAACTTAATCCCTTTTCCTTAAAAAACTTTAAAATACCTGCTTCAAAGGCTCCCTTTGCTCCTCCACCAGTTAAACATAAACCATACCTCATCTTAACACCCCCAAACCTTCTAAAGATATTATAGCAACTTTAAAAAAATAAGTGACATATAAAACAAATTATTAACCAATTGTTTACAAAATATTGTCGAACTTTGTATCAAAAAATACCATAAAGAATAATATGTACTAGGAAAAGATATAGGCTACCAATGATATAAGTTGAACATAATTTTTAAGAAAGGTGGTGAACTGTATGAATAACTGCTGTGATTTCAGCTACAATCCATGCTGCTCAATTAAAAATATACTTGAAATGCTAAAGGGTCAAAACTGCATTATAGTATTAAAGAATGGCAGAGCTCAATGTGTAAGAGTTTTAACAGTTTGCGATAACATTTTAGTATGTGAAATCGCAGGATGCGGCTGCCCAGTTAAATTTGTTGACATCCACTGCATCTGCGAAATAATTACCGACTGTAGAAAAGTTTTAGGTGCTTTCTTAAGATAATTAAATAATTTAAGCGGCTTTTTAGCCGCTTTTTTATTTATATCTTCCTGTTGACCTTATTTTTGAGTTTATTACTACTTCTATCTCACAATCTTTAAATCCCTCCTGTATTTTTTCAACAATTGCATCTGTTCTCCCATATTTAGCCACAGCATATTTTTGTATATCAAATACATCTATTTCAAAATCATTCTTTGCCTTTTCTATTGTCTCTTTAAGTTTTTCAGATAAGTTCTTTATTAGTAGTGAATTAATTTCTTCAATAATTTCTTTTTCATCCTTTTGTTGTTCAAAACTATAGGTATTAAGCTTAATTTCTCCTTGTATATTTAGTGTAATTGTATATTTTAATTTATCTCCTATCTTATCTACTTTAACCTTTCTTTTTGAAATGCATTCCACATCAACAGCTTTATTATAATCACCCATTACAATTGCAATATTCCCCTTAACATCACTGTTTCTTAAAAGATTTACATATACAGCCTCTTCAATTGGAATTATCTTTTTTAGTTTATCTTTATCAAAGACAGCAATACCAGCAATTCTTATTGTTGAATCCTTCTTTTCAATTGCTGGTATGATAATGTTTCTGCCCTCCTGATAATACATATTAACTAAATGCTTAACTCCTGCATTATTAGTAAAAAAGTTGGCACTGTAGGCTGCTTCAATTAATTCCTTTATTTCATCAGCCATTGTATTTTCTTCCTTAGGCTTTTGCTCAAATATTTCTTTACAGCTTCCTTTTGATACAACCATTATGGTATTTAAGTTTCTCTCCTGATCTCTTATGCAGATATCTAATATATCCTTTATACCTAGTTTTGCCCTCTCTTCACTAATTACATAGGCTCTAGTTGTACCTAAAAGATAATTCTTTTTTAAATTAAGTTGCCTATAATCATTTGCTTCATTTATTGTTTTTCCTATTTCTAAACTTACACCCCTGTCTATTTCATTTTGCCCCCTAAATATTAAATACTCTGCCACGTTTTCTATTTTTCTTTTATCCTCCCCTATATCAAATCCTATTCCAGTTATTACCGACAACTTTTCAATAGAAACTCTGTTATAGCAGCTACTAAATAGTAAAAATAAAAGAATTATAAAAAATAGTTTAAGCCTTTGCATTTTTCTTCACCTTCTTAAACTTGCTAATTAAAAATGCAGTAATTAACCATAAAATTATATACCCTACTAAAAAAGGCATAACCTTATCTGTTATACTGCCTCTATTATGCTCTGGTACTAAAATTAATCCTAAAAGAGCTGCTAAAATACATGTCACTGCACAGGATATTTTATATGGGATCTTGGTTGCCTCTGAAAAATAATATGTAGCTCCAAAATGCATACATGCAGCTGTTTGAAATATCTTGTTGCCCCAGATGAATATAAAAAGTGGTTCAAAATTTGAAATTACAGGTATTTCTGTAGTTGCAACTAGATATAAAAAAGGATATTTTAATTGCGATGTTAACTTCCAACCTATAAAAAGTATGGTAACAAAGGTTACAAATGTATAAAGTGTAGTTGTAAAAATACATGCTGCTATTCCTACTCCCTTTGTTCCCATTTTATTTGTTATCATAGGAATTATTGCAATAGAAAGTTCGACACCTGAATATGCAAAAAAAGTAGTAGGGATTGCTTTTATAATTGAGCCATAATCACTAACTATTGGAAGAACATTAGTTATGTCCCCTTTATTAATAAAATATATTGGAATTAAAAATATAAATATAGTGAGATAGAACACCAACTCACTTAACCTTGCAATTATCTTTAATCCATCTACGGTATTATAATATATAAGAGCAGATGTTATAAAAATCAGTACATAAGGAGATAAAAATTTTGTTGTTGAAAAGGTTAATTCATTGGCAAGACCTGAAACTACAGCTGCCTCTAAAAATATAAAATTAAAAGAAAACAAAAATGTAAATATCTTAGTTAAAAACTTACCATATATCTGTTCACTAGCCTGAGTATACTCAACAAAGTTTAAATCCTTATATATTTCATAACTTAAAAGTACACATAATATAGGATAAATTCCTGCTAGAATAACAGCAATCCATCCTGATTGTTGAGCCTTTTTTGTAACTCCTGATGCCAAAGTTATTATTCCTATCCCTATCATTGCACTTTGAATTACGAAAAAATACTGATTCCTTGTAATAGTGTTATTTTTATTCATCTTTGTTCCTCCTAGCCAAACTAGGTTTTAGGCTTACAGGCTCATTAAATACCTTTTTTATTTGATCTCTAACAAAAACATCTCCAAAGTCCTTAAACCTCGATGGTGCCATAGGTGAAAAATATGGTATTCCAAAGGAGTCTAGTTTTACAAGTGCTACAAGCAAAATATAAAATCCTATAAGTATACCATAAAAACCAAACATCTGAGCTAAAATTAACATTGGGAACCTTAAAAATCTAATACAAAGAGCCATTTGATAGTTTGGAATTAAGAATGTAGAAACAACTGTTATTGCTACTATAAACAATGTTGCATGGCTTACCAAGTTTGCTCTAGTTGCTGCATCTCCAATAACAATACCACCTACAATTGCAAGGGTTGTTCCAACTGGGTTTGGAAGCCTTACTCCACCTTCTCTTAATATTTCAATTGCAATTTCCATTGCAAGTATTTCTAAAAAAGGAGGTAGTGGTATACCCTTTCTAGAGTTTATAATAACCATCATGAGTTGGTAGGGTAAAAGTTCTGCATTATATAAAAGAAGAGTTAAATATATTGGCCCTAAAATTAAAACAGAAATTACAGCAATAAAACGTGTTATTCTTGAAAAATTTGCTATAACTAGCCTTTCAGAGTAGTCCTCAAATCCTTGAAAAAATTCAATGAATGTTGCTGGAACAACTAGTGCTGATGATGATTCTGCAAAAAATATTGCTGCCTTCCCTTCTAACAGGTCAAAAACCACCTTATCTGGCCTTTCTGTATTCTTTGCTTGAGGAAATAAATTAAAAGGACGCCTTTCTATAAACTGTTCAAACACACCAGTAGTATGCATTGCTGGAGCTTTTACTGTAAGTACTCTTGATTTTATAGTATTTAAAAGTTCTTTATCGATTATATCTTCAACATATACTAGTGCAGCCTCAGTTCTAGTCTTTTCGCCTACTACAAATCTTTCTATTTTAAGTGAAGGGCTTTTTATTTTTCTCTGAATTATGGTAAGGTTTAAATTTATATTTTCTGTAAAACTTTCTCTTGTACCTAATATTGATTTTTCTGAGGTTGATTCCTGAATATCCCTATACTTGTCATTTAATGAATCTATAATCATTGCAGTTTTTATTCCATCTATTATAACTGCAGTCTTTCCACTTAATATCTCTGCTCCTATGTCCTTTGCATTGTTATTTAATCTAAAGCTACTTACAACTAAATATTTTTTTGCTATTTCATATATGTCCTCATCTTTAGTGATGTCTTCATCAACCTTATACATTAGAGGTTTTATTATAGATTCTTCAACATAGCTTTTATTAGCAAGTCCATCTATAAAAAGAACATAGGCATTTATTTTACCATTTATCAATATCTCCTTCTTTATGAAATTGCTGTTTTGGGCCACAAAATTGGAAATAAGCTGAAGATTTTTATTATAATCCTGAACTAGTACTTGTTCAATCATGTACACCACCTCTATTTTTATTTTTCCATTATGTTTGAAAATAATACCATATAAAACACGAATTAAAATTTTCTCAGTGCGAAAAATATTATAAAGGGGTGATAGTATGTATAATGATAGTGAAATTGTTGAAAGAATTAGAAACCTTCTTGAAGATGAACTGCAGGAGCTTTCATACGATATAAAGGTTAGATGTGTTGATGGGCACGTTACTATATCGGGTATTGTTGACACTCTTTCTGAAAAGAGTAAAATTGAAGAACTTGTAAGAAGAGTTGATGGAGTTAAAAAGATTGAAAACTCCCTTACTATTTCAACCGATGGAACCTTTACAGATAAGGAGGCAGAGTTTGAAGTTATCAATAAACTTAGAAAAAACCCTGAACTAAACTCTGTTGGAGTAAAGGTAGAAGGTGGAACTGCCATACTTATGGGAACTGTTGATAATGCAAAGGTAAAAAGAACAGCTATGGAAACTGCAAAGGAAGCATTTGGTATAAAAGATGTAGTCTCTAATATGCAGGTTAAGGATGCTGGAAAAATTGACGATATCACACTTACTAACAAGATAGTAGAAGAACTTAGAAACCATGGCATAAGCAATAATGACATAAACATTTCTGTTGATGATGGATATGTAAGGCTTTCTGGGTTTGTAAATGGAAGACATGAAATGGAAATGGCAATAGAAATAATAGAAGAAATTGAGGGTGTAAGAAAGGTTAGAAATCTACTTAAAACAAGAAGAGATGAATAAAGGGGCTATTTGCCCCTTTATTCATCTCTCTATTTCTCCCCTCATTACTTCATCAATTCTTCTATTTATAGTGTCAACTGGTGCCTCCATCATCATTCTTCCATACCTAAAGTTAGCCGCTGCAGCCTCTATTATAACTGCTAAATTCCTACCTGGTTTAACGGGTATTCTTATTCTTCTTACAGGAATATTAAGTATATTAGTATATTCTGGAGTACCTATTCTGTCAAAATCATCTTCATCCTTCCACTTTTCCAAATGTATAACTAAATCAACAGTCTTCTCCTCTAATATTGAACTTAACCCATAAAGAGACTGTATATTTATTATACCAAGCCCTCTTACTTCAAGCATACCAGATGTTATATAAGGACTTTTTCCATATAAAATTCCGTCAACTAATTTGATTTCAACAGCATCATCACTTACAAGCATATGTCCTCTTTTTATAAGCTCTAGTGCTGCTTCACTCTTTCCTATTCCACTTTCACCCGTTATTAGTATCCCTATACCATAAACATCTACCAATACCCCATGAAGTGTAGTTGTTTTAGCTAAAGCTCTATCTAAATAGTTTACAAGTTTATTTATAAGTCTTGTTGTATCCCTTGTACTTCTTAAAACCCATATTTGTTTTTGTCTTGCAAGTTCTATAAACTCTAGATGTGGATTTAAATTTCTAGAAAAAACAATACACGGCATATCATATTCAAAATACTTTTCTAATCTTTGCCTTCTAACATTAGGCTCAAGATTATTAAGATAATGCCACTCTGCATTGCCTACTATTTGAATTCTTGTGTTAACAAAATAGTCATAGTAGCCTACAAACTGTAAACCAGGCCTTATTATATCATTGCAATTTATATGTCTGTTTTCATCCCCTTCGACAACTACTTCAAGATTTAAATCCTCTATAAATTTTTTTATGCTTATAGACATAATATTCCTCCTAAACCCCGAGTTTTGCAATTAAAAACATTATTTTCATTCCCATAGATGAAAACTTTGTTTCATATTCTGTCATTATGTTTTCTTTAAAATCACTATTGTGTAAATCATAGGTTATATATGTAATATCAAAACCTGCCTCTTTGAAATATTCAATAGAATCATTAAAAAAGTCCTCATGGTCTGTTTTAAACCATATCTCACTACCTTTTCTTAAAAACCTTTTATATCTTTCTAAGAAAGTGACATATGTAAGCCTTCTTTTATTATGTCTTTTTTTAGGCCATGGAGTTGAAAAATTTAAAAATATCCTTGAAACCTCATCTTTATCAAACACATTTTCAATAAAGGCAATCTCCATAGGTATCAATGCAACATTGTCTACTTCTCTATTATTTTCTCTAAAAACCTCTTCAACCTTTCTTTTAGCATAAACAAGGACTTCATCTTTAATATCAATTCCAATATAGTTTTTATCCCTATGCTTAATAGCATTTTCAGCTATAAACTTTCCTCTTCCACATCCTAATTCTAAGTAAATATCATTATTATTCTTAAAAAATTCATTCCATTTTCCCTTATAATCATATGGATTTGTTACGACAAAGCTACATGCTTCAAGTTCTGGTCTTGCCCATGGTTTCTTTCTAAGCCTCATAATTTCCTCCTAAGCAGTTTTATTAGTTCTTTTATTATATCAAAAAATTATTAATATGTGTATTTTCTATCAAAGGCTTAACAAAATTTAAGTGCCAAAGGACATTCTCCTTGGCACCTTTAAACTCTATTGGTGCGGGTGACAGGATTCGAACCTGCACGTTCAAAAAACGCTGGAACCTGAATCCAGTGCGTCTACCAATTTCGCCACACCCGCTTTTTTATTATTATATTACATTTTTTATTAAATATTCAAATAAATAGTAAAATGGTTCTAATGCAATATATGGAATATTTTTAAAATAATACTTTATTTTTGCTTTTTCCTTTGTCTTTTGTTTAATTAGTTTTAGTTTTCTATTTAAAATGTTAAGTTCATAATTAGATATACGTTTATTACCATATAAAGTAGAATCTAATATATCTTTTACTTTACTTAAATCAACTGATAAAACTCCCTCTAATTTTTCTAAATATTCCCTTATTGTCATATTCCTGTCATAAGTTACTCTATTAATCTTTCCATAATATATCATTTTATTCATTATTCTTGCAACCTTATCAGCCTTAACAACAAATACACCATAACATAATAAGTAAATAAATAAAATTATAAAGGCCAAATAAACATACTTAGGAACAATTACTCTTTTCTCCTCCTTAATATCTGTTGGTCTTTGTGTTGGTCTCTTTTCAATATTGTCCTTTTCTGTTTTAGTTTCCTTCTTTTTCTCCTCATTCTCTTTATCTTTTTCTTCTAAACTAAATAAGTAATTAGGAAGATAGTCTGATATACTTATATGTCCAGGTGTTGGATCAAAGGTTACCCACCCTAATTCATCTGTATATACCTCTACCCAAGCATGTGCATCTTTATTAATTATTTTATTTACTCCTTTATATATATTTTTAGCATATCCTTCTACATATCTTGCTGGTATATTTGAGGCTCTGCACAGTATTACCATTGCTGTTGCAAAATAGCTACAGTATCCTTTTTTTTCTTCAAACAAAAAGTAATCAACAAATTCCCTATCCTTTGGAAGCATACTAACATCTTTTGAATATGGAAAGGAGCTTTTTAAATATCTTTCAATTACTGCAGCCTTTACTAAATTAGTTCTATCCTGATAAGGCTTTGTTAAATCCTTTGAAAGATTTAAAACTCTTTCGGGAACATTAGGAGGTATTTGGAGATATTTTTCCTTATTCATTTGACTAGTGTTTTTACTAGCTTTTTTAATATATTCTTCAAGGTTATTATAATCATAATATAAGCTCTGTACATAATATACATCATTTGTATTCAAATTTTCACTGCTATATATTTCCCCATCTTCATCCATAAATATTTCTTTATTAGATGCTATTTTAATATAATCTAAGTAAAGAGATGAAAATAATGTTTCTGTATTTATTTTTTGTGGTTTAATTTCATATGAGATGTTTCTTAATTTTATATTTAATTTTTTTGCTCTATTTAACCCACTTATATCATTTACTTCACTTGTTATTTTGTACTCTTTAAGATTGTCTAGTTTAACCCATTTTGAACCATTATATACTGTTTTTATGCTTCCCCTTAAATGTATCTCTCCTAAATCCTCATTTGTTGTTACAATCATTGCAACTGAATAATCATCCTTTATTGGCCCACCTAACCTACTTCCATCCCTTTGATAGCCTGTCATTGAAAGAGAAAAGGATCTAGGTTGAAAGTTAAAATAATTGCTTAAATTTTCTCCACCCTTTATTAAAGGTTCATTTTTAAAGGGGAGCAATTTAATAAAAAGATTTGTACCCATAACAAAAATAGTTATCAATGTAATCCATCTAATTAGATATCCCTTTTGAAGATTTGAATTTATATTAGCCTTTTCAACGTTTTTGGTAAAATTATTATACCCATATAAAATTAATGTAAAGGTAAAATACAGTATAGCTCTATTTATTTTAAGACTTCCAA
Organism: Thermobrachium celere DSM 8682; assembly: GCF_000430995.1. Lineage (GTDB taxonomy): Bacteria > Bacillota > Clostridia > Clostridiales > Caloramatoraceae > Thermobrachium > Thermobrachium celere. Next base: position 451,328 of record NZ_HF952018.1, on the reverse strand, counting down.
AATAATACTGTGTATAAAATAATATAAAACCAATTATGAACAAAAATACAGTTCTTTTTTTAACTTTTATATTGTAGTAAAAGATTAAATACGTTGGTACAAATAAAATAAAAACTATATTCAAAAAAGCTTTATTGTATTCTTCTATCAACCCTTGGTTTATGACCATACTAATTACTAAAGGAACAAAGTCTCTTAAGGCCTCAAAAAATCTCCATCTAATAGCTGGGTGGAACCATAAAAATAAAAATAACAAATAAAAATATTTATTCCATTCGGATAGAAATAAACATAATATTGTAAAAGAATAAAGCACTGCTAAACCATTATTTATAAATGTCATACCATATAAATCCTGCATTGAAAAAAGTATAATCAAAAATATCATTGTTAATATAAAATTATACCATATAAATTGTAGGGGCCTATTTTTCAAAATATATCCCCCCTTTTATTTGACTAGCATCTTTGATATATAGTACTCCTTCCATCTCTTCTTGAGTTTCACTACAGCTTATAACAAATAAATTTGATAAATACTTTTTTATTTCAATAAGCCTTTCATATTTATATTTTGATAATTCTCCAGTAATAATCAAAACACTGCTCTGCTTATTTATTCTTAATTTATCCTTTACGGCATCAATTAAATCTATACTCCCCTCAGCTTTAACCCCTGTTATTGTATTGTTAAACTTATAAAAGTCATTTATATTTTTACCATCAACATAATGTAATCTTTTAGATACTATAATTAAATTTGTTTCTACTTTATTTCTTAAAAGATACTCTACAATTGATATACAGACCTCTGCTGCAGTTTCCTCTAAATCTAAATTTTTATATACATTTGTCATATCTAATATGATATTCACCGAACTAGATGCTGAAGCATCATATTCTTTAACCTGTATTTCTCCACGTTTTGCTGTTAGTTTCCAATGTACTCTTTTTAGATTATCCCCAACTATATAGTTACGAATATTTCTTATACTCGTATAATCCTCATCTGTTGATATTCTAGACCTGTGAATTCCAAGCGGCTTTACATTTGGTAAAGTGATTTTTTCTATATGATGTAATTTAGGATAAACAAATATACTTTTATCTATTTTTATAGTCTTTTTAAAGCAGATTATCCCAAACACATCCCAAAGAACAACTTCAATAGGCCCTAAATTATATATTCCCCTGTAGTTAAATTTTATTTTATCGTTTAATGACACTTTCTCTAATGGCATTAGTGAGAAATATTCTCTTTTAAAATCTCCTTTTGCTGATAATATGTTATCAACTTCAACATAAGGTATAGGGAGTACTGAACTGTTTACAATCTCAGTATTAATATTTACCTCATCCTTAGTAGTACATATAACCTTTTCAACATTTTGATATGCAAATAAAAATCTACATGATGCCTTACACCAAATAATAGAAAAAAGCATACTAAAGAATATTAAATAAAAAATTTTATAAAACAACTCACTTCCCACAGAAGCGACAAAAAGCATTGAAACTAAAAGTAAAACAAACGATGATTTTTTAATCTTAAACATATAGTTTTACTCCTAAAACAGCTGTTTTTTCCAATATATCACTTAATAGTTTAGTCTCTGTTTGTCCTTTTATTTTTACCTCTGGCCTTACCGCTATTCTGTGGGATATAACTTCAACAAATACATCCTTAACATCATCTGGAGTAACAAAGTCCCTACCTAAAACATATGCCCTTGATTGACTTGCCTTAAGAAGATGAAGAGTTGCTCTAGGACTTGCCCCAATTAATATTTCTTCTCTTTCTCTAGTTTTAGCAATTAATGATACAATATATTTTTCAACCTTTTCATCTACAAAAACTTCCTTAACCTCCTCCTGCATCTTAACTACTTCTTCCTTTGTTACAACTTCTCTAATACTTTCTAGAGGATTTTTATTTTTAAATCTCCTTAACATCATTATTTCCTCTTCTTCACTAGGATACCCGATACTTATCCTCATCATAAATCTATCAAGCTGAGCTTCAGGTAATGGGAAGGTTCCTTCATATTCTATTGGATTTTGCGTTGCAAGAACAATAAATGGTTCATCTAACTTATACGTAACATTATCTACAGTTATCTGTTTTTCCTCCATAGCCTCAAGTAAACTTGATTGTGTCTTAGGAGATGTTCTGTTTATTTCATCTGCTAAAACTATATTGCTCATTATTGGTCCAAATTTAAATTGAAATTCTCCTGTTTTAGGATTTAGTATATTTACACCTGTTATATCTGAAGGCAAAAGATCAGGTGTAAACTGTATCCTGCTAAAATCACATCCCATGGATTTAGCAAGTGCTTTAACAAGCATTGTTTTACCAACACCTGGCACATCCTCAATTAAAGCGTTACCTCCTGCAAGCAAGCATATAATAACCTTTTCTATAACTTCTGTTTTGCCCACTATAACCTCATTGATATTGTCAATTATTTTCTTTATTTTTTCTCTATAGCCCATAACCCTTCCTCCTAAATTTTATTTACATCATTTGAAATTTTTTACTGTTTACATTTAAATAAAAGACCAAGGCATAAGCCTTTGGTCTTAGTTTGCAGTTTCTTGTACCTCTTCAGTAGTTGGAGGCTGTTCATTTGTTGAATCATTTTGTACTTTAGTTGTTTGTGTTACCTTTTTAGTTCCCACTCTTATCTTACCATTTTGTGGCTTATAGAAATCGTCTCCTAGCTTTTCTGTCTTAATCAGTTTTCCATCTTGATATACTTTTCTATATGTTTTAGCCTTTATCCCCGCTATAGGTTTTACTTCAACCACCTTTTGCCCTTCTGGTAGATTTGGATCATTAATATATTCCACCTTTGGTTCTATTCTTTCATAAACTTCTGATACTATTTCAACATACTGTCCTTGTGTTTCATTTGCACCATATATATTCACAGTAATTGTTGATGCTCCAACAACTGCCTCTATAAATATAGGATTGTTGTAGTTGTTTTTAAATTGAAAATCTATAACGTCTCCTGATATAGTAGCATCTCTTCCAGGTGCCACATAGGCTACTGCAAGCCCATGCGCCCTTCTTTTAACTATTTCAAAGTTTCCAAGTAAAGCAGCATTATATACTGTAGTTGTCACCTGACATATACCACCTGCAAGTCCTGGTTCAAGTCTTCCATTTATAATAACAGGAGCCTCTTTGTATCCCTTACTTGCTGTTCTTGGTCCTAATGTCTTATTCATTGAAAATATTTCACCTGGCATAACAACTGTTCCTGTTATGCTGCTTGCGGCAATTTTTATGTTTCCTGTTCTATTTACATCAGAAGGTTTAAAGGATGTTGTAAAGGATGATATCTTTGTAGTTATATTAGATAGTGCTTCTGACTTTATCTTTGCCTCTACAACATTTACAGGAACATTTATTTTTTCTATTTCTCCTTCAGGCTTAACTTGAGCGTTTATAAGCTGGATTAGTTTGGCTTCATCAACTGCTAAACCTGATTCTTCTTTAGCTATTATAAACTTGCCACCTATTCTTGATATCTTTGCATCTTTAGGTTCAATGTTTATATCCTTTGCTATCTTCTTGACTTCCTTTTCTACTATTGAAGTGTCAGCTACAAAGTTTAAAGGTATTTTATAAGGATTATTTTTCAACCTCATTCTCTTTATTGTTTTGTCTATTAAAGTTCCTGTTTTTCCATATTGGAATGCTTCTTCTACTGCTTTATCAATTTCATAGTGTGCATTAAGCTTTTTAAAGTCAATTATGTAGTTTTTGTCGTTATAAACTATTTCTATTTTTCTGTTAGATAGATTACCAAACTTTTCCTCCAGAAATTTTTTTGCTTCATCTTTAGTCATACCACCTACATATTCATCCTTTATGTAGATGCCCTCAAATATTCTATCAGCCGCCTTACTTGTATTATTTAATACGACAAAAACTGTTGTTAAGACTAAAATGATAAATAGAGATAAAGTAAATATAATTGCATTTTTTGTTCCCCTATTCACGCTATCACTCCTTCTATTTATACATTATACCATTATAACTAAATATTTAAATATTTTTTCTATTATTTTCTAAGAAAAAAGCACACAGATTATTAATGGGACACTCTGTACATTTTGGATTTCTAGCAGTGCAGATATTTCTACCATGCCATATAAGCATGTGATGTGCTCTAGACCACATTTTTTTTGGAATATTCTCCATAAGCTGTTCTTCTGTATCTAATACATCATCAGATTTTGCAAGCCCTATCCTGTTTGATACCCTGAATACATGGGTATCTACTGCAATAGCATCCATTCCAAAGGCATTTGATAAAACAACATTTGCCGTTTTTCTACCAACACCTGGAAGTTTAGTTAACTCCTCTAATGAATTAGGTACTTCTCCTCCATACTTTTCAATTATCATTTTACTTGCAGCAATTATATTTTTTGCCTTATTTTTATAAAATCCACAACTTTTTATGTATCCCTCTAGTTCCTCCTGAGACATATTTGCAAAATCTTGAGGTTTGTTGTATCTTTTAAATAAAACTTCTGTTGCTTTGTTTACAGTTATATCTGTAGTCTGGGCTGAAAGCATTGTTGCAACCAATAGCTCAAAGGGAGTATTAAAATTTAGTGCACAACCTAAATGACCATAATATTTATCAAGTACCTCTAAAATCCTATTAACCCTTGTTTTTTCCATATACATCACCTAAAATAAATTTATAGCTAAAATCATTTTAACATAATAGCTTTATTTTTCAATAAACATTGTTAAGGATGGTGTATAAATTGTCAATAAAGGAAGAAATTATTGACTTTGCTAGATCCATTGGAATTGAATATATTGGATTTTGCAGTGCTAATTTTTCTAACGATTTTATTAATAGATTATCCCATAATTTAAAAATGAAATACAATTGTGAATTCCAAATAAATGATATAGAAAAAAGAATTAATATTAAAGATTACATGGAGGATGCTAAAACATTTATATCAATTGCATTGCCTTATAAAACCATTGAAATTGATAAATCCAAACCTTATTTTTCAAAGGCATCACTAGGAAAAGATTATCATATTGTACTCAAACAGAAGTTAAAACTTATTGAAGAGTTTTTACAAAATAATTACAACGCAAAAACAATTTCATTTGTTGATACTGGTCCATTTCATGATAGAGAAATAGCCTATATGTGTGGTATAGGTTTTTATGGTAAAAATTCAACAATAATAACAGAAAAATATGGTTCTTTTGTATTTTTAGGTGAAATATTAACTGATCTATATATAGAACCATCCACTCCTAAAAAATCGCTTTGTGGAAGCTGTACAATATGTATTAAATCATGCCCGATGGGTGCTATAGAAGAGGAGTACTTTATAAACTCTAATAAATGTTTATCTTATATTACACAAAAAAAAGGAGACTTAACAGCTATAGAACAAGAAAAAATGGGACTTAGGATTTACGGTTGTGATACCTGTCAAGATGTATGTCCATTTAATATAAAAGCACAAAAATCAAATATATTAGACTTTTTACCTGAGGAATGGAATATTAATATTAATGAAGAGGATTTTTTAAAAATGTCAAATAGCCAATTTAATAAAACCTTTAGAAGTACTTCTTCAGGTTGGAGGGGTAAAAAAATTCTTCAAAGAAACTTAATTATAGCTATGGGAAATTCAAAAAATAAAAAATATACTTCTCTACTTAAAAATATCTCAATGGATAATAGTTTTGAAGGATACATAAAAAACTCATTAAAAAAATTGGAGGGGGAAGAATGAAAAAGGGTTTTTTAACTAAACTTATTCTAAACGCTGCTGCTATATATTTAACTGCATCCTTTGTTAAGGGCGTAGAAATTAGAGATTTTATCACCGCATTAGTTGCTGCCTTAATTCTAGGAATTGTTAATGCCCTAATTAGACCTATATTTTTATTATTTTCTCTTCCTATAAATTTAATGACTCTAGGACTTTTTACATTCGTTATAAATGGACTAATGCTTTTAATAGTAGCTTCAATAACAAAGGGCTTTTTCATTGCAGGTTTAGGTTCTGCTATAATTGCATCAATAATTATTTCAGTAGTAAGTGCCATTCTTAGTTTCCTATTTTTAGAATAAAGGAGAGTTAATATGATTATAGGATATGCTACAATAACGCTAATGCTTTATTCACCTTCATCCCTTAAGGAAAAAAGGCAAATAATAAAAAGTATTTTAAGTAAAATAAGAACAAATTTGAATGTTTCCTGTGCTGAAGTAGGATTAAATGATAAGTGGCAACTTGCTCAAATAGGAGTTGCCACTATATCTAACGATAAAAAGATTGTTGATACTCAAATAAATTCTGTAATAAATATCATAGAAAGGGACGGAAGAGCAGAAATTGTTGATATTTTTGTAAATACTATATAACATAGTCCTCTAAATAAACTACGTTATTATCTTTAGCTCTTACTATTTTAGCTGGAATTCCAACTACTGTTACATTAGGAGGAACATTTTTTAAAACAACTGCATTTGCCCCTATTTTAACATTATCTCCAATTGTAATAGGTCCTAAAACTTTGGCACCTGCACCTATTACTACGTTATTCCCAACAGTCGGATGTCTCTTTCCCTTATCCTTACCTGTTCCTCCTAAAGTAACTCCATGATAAATTGTAACATTATCTCCAACTTCAGCAGTTTCACCAATTACCACACCCATACCATGATCAATAAATAGTCCTCTTCCTATTTTTGCACCTGGATGAATCTCTATTCCTGTTAGATTTCTTGCTATCTGAGAAATTAAACGTGCAAGAACAAACATCCTTCTTTTATATAATCTATGGGCTAATCTGTAAAATAAAACTGCATAAAGACCAGGATAACATAGTATAACTTCAAGCATATTTTTTGCTGCTGGATCCTTTTCCATTATATTTTTAACTTCATTATAGAAGGTTTTAAACATAGACATCACTCCTCACTAAATAATTCTGTTGATAGATATCTTTCTCCTGTATCTGGTAGTATTACAACTATTCTTTTTCCTTTTCCTAACTCTTTTGCCTTTAATACTGCGGCATAAAGGGCTGCTCCTGATGAAATTCCTACTAAAATACCCTCCTTTTTAGCCAAAAGTCTAGCATATTCCATAGCGTCCTCATTTGAAACTGCAACTATCTCATCTATTACATCTCTATTTAATATTTTAGGTATAAAACCAGCTCCAATTCCTTGAATTTTGTGAGGTCCTGGGCTTCCTCCAGATAATACTGCTGAATCCTTGGGTTCAACCGCAACAATTTTTATATCTTTTATTTTTTGCTTTAATACCTCTCCAACTCCTGTTATTGTACCTCCTGTTCCAACCCCAGCTATAAACATATCAATTTTTCCTTCCATATCATCTAAAATTTCAAGTGCTGTTGTTTTCATGTGTGCTTTAGGATTATATATATTTTCAAACTGCATAGGCATAAAGTAGCCCTTTTCTTCTGCAAGCTGAATAGCCTTTTCAACAGCTCCCTTCATTCCCTTAGAGCCTTCTGTTAAAATCAGCTCAGCACCATATGCCTTCAGTATTCTTCTTCTTTCAATACTCATAGTCTCTGGCATAACCAAAATTAATCTATAGCCCTTTGCTGCACAAACCATAGCAAGTCCAATACCTGTATTTCCACTCGTAGGTTCTATGATTGTGTCTCCCTTTTTTAGTAGTCCCTCTTTTTCTGCTTCCTCAATCATATTTAAAGCTATCCTATCCTTAACGCTTCCCCCTGGGTTAAAAAATTCTACCTTTACATAAATTTCTGCGCTATCTTTATCAACTATATTATTTAATTTTACAATAGGTGTTTTTCCTATAGCTTCATAGATACTATTTAAAATCATGTTATATCCCTCCTAAATCTATATTATTGCAATAAAAAAACCTTCTACCTCTGTATATACAGAGGCAGAAGGTATACTTCCGCGGTTCCACTCTGCTTAGGCAAAAAAGCCCATCTCGTCTTCAGGCACCAACATGCCCTATCTCTATAACGGGAGAACCCGTAACAGCCTACTTTAATTTCGGCCTAACACTCCAAGGGGCACTTCAATTATATTCAGCTTAGAACTCTCTCAGCCTAGGAGTTCCTCTCTGTAAAGCCTCATATAATCTACTTTCCCTCTTCACAGTGTTTAATTCCTATTAATTTACTCGGATTTCTTAATTATATTATATGCAAATGTTATAAAAAAATCAATAAATATTTTTAAATTTTTTTATGTATTTTTATTTACAAAATATATGTTTTCCTATGACCTTTATAACAGGTCTTGATAAAATCCATTTATTTGTTGTCTTTTCTGGATTATAATAGTATATCGCACCGCCCGATGGATCCCAGCCATTTAAAGCATCTACTGCAGCTTTTCTTGAACTATCTACAACTGCTGCATTAATTTGACCATCTGCTACAGCTGTAAAGGCACCAGGTTGGTATACTACTCCTGGTATTGTTGAAGGAAATCTTGGATCCCTTACTCTATTTAGTACGACTCCTCCAACAGCAACTTGACCAATATATGGTTCTCCTCTTGCTTCTCCATTTATTACCCTTGTAAGAAGATCTAAATTTTGAGAACCTGGTCCAGATGTAGTCTGAGTTTTACTTTGTGAAACGTTTATACCAAGTGCTGCTAATGTCTTTGGACCAGCAACACCATCTGGATATAGCCCATTTTTTCTTTGAAAGTTTTTAACTGCAACATAGGTTTGGTATCCATAAATCCCATCAACTGCTCCTGTGTAATAGCCCCATCTTTTTAGTCTTGTCTGAATTTCCCTTACAACATCTCCTTTAGAACCATAGGAATATGTTTGTGCCATAACACTTGTAGTAATAAAATATGCAAAATAAATCATAAATGCCACCCATGAAACTAAAAATAACTTCTTCAATGCACATCCCTCCTCTGATAACTTATTATTCCCAATTAAATAAAAAAAATGAGTAAAATTATAAGAACATTAACATACTCTTTCAAACTTATATACTTTTACAAAGACTAAACCCCATGAATGGATCCAAAAAACTTTTAGTCCATTCATGGGGCTTAAAACTCATTATAATAAAAATAATATCACTAATCTTTTAACGTAACTTCTGTAATACTGCCATTATAGTATTTAAAGAGCTTATAAGCACTAATATTGTTTAATATATTAAGCTCAGTAAAATACAATTGTCCATTTACCAGTCTTATATTCTCTATAAGGTTATTGCTTTTATATAAATTTGTATATTCATTCTTCTTGGTATCAATCTTATATATCCTAAAGGTATCCCCTGTTTTAGAGACAGCATATATTATATTTTTATCAACCAAAGCCAAATAAATATCTGAAACTTCTATTTTAAATTTATTATTTAAATCAATAAAATAGTAATTGTTAGTCTGTAAATCCTTGTATATAATGTTCAATTCTTTTAAATTTAAATAAATTACATAGATATTATTGTATTTATAATTATTGATTATTGATATACCATTTTCTTTAAAACTCAACTTAGTTAAAGCTTGTGAAAAATTTAGATTATCCAAACTATAAATATTATATCCCTTATTTATATCTAATAAATAAAGTTTATCTATATTGTTTTCTGTGACTTTTATAACTGTTTTATATTTATCAATGTATAGCAAATCTATTGAAGAAGCATCTTCTAAATATATAATTTTATTATATTCTCCTGTCTTTTTATCTACCGCAATTATATAATATTTTGAATTAATAATTTCATCATCTAAAATTATATTGCCTGAGCTATTATATATGGGATTATACAAAGTTCCATCTATTTTCCCTTCAACAGGCTTTAAACTCTTTGGAGGTTCATCAACTTTAAACTCTGTAAAATACCAATCATCATTTTTTAATATCCATGCATAGTTTTTGTATTTTATTAAACTTTCTTCGATTGTATACAAAACCTTTCCTTTTAAATCCATGATCTTGTATTGATTATTGAATTTTAGTGCAACCTTGCTATTATCAGGACACCATTTTATATTTTCTATTATATTTTCACTTTTTTCTTGTATTTCAGCATCATATATGTAGTATCCAAAAAGAAATAATAAAATTATAGAAACTATTACAGTTAATCTTCTCAAATTACCACCACCTTATTAAAATCATATTTATTTTAGCATAACTTTGAAACTATATCTAATTTCTTTTTATATATTTATTTTTATGATATAATACTTAAACAATACAAACTGAGGTGATAATATGGCAGATTTTTTACCTATCAGTAAAGAGGATATGAAAAAAAGAGGAATAGAACAACTAGATTTTATATACATATCTGGTGATGCATATGTGGATCACCCTTCCTTTGGCCATGCAATAATAACAAGGCTTATTGAAAGTATGGGGTTTACAATTGGAATAATTCCTCAGCCAAATTGGAAAAGTAAAGATGATTTCATGAGGCTTGGAAAACCTAAAATAGCCTTTTTGGTTTCGTCAGGAAATATAGATTCTATGGTAAACCATTATACTGCACATAAAAAGAAGAGAAATACCGATGCATATTCACCAGGTGGAAAGTCTGGATATAGACCAGATAGAGCAGTCATTGTATATTGTAATAGGTTAAGAGAAGCATATAAAGATGTACCAATAATTATTGGGGGCATTGAAGCTAGTCTTAGAAGATTTGCACACTACGACTATTGGGACGACAAAGTTAGAAACTCTATATTAGTAGATAGCAGTGCTGACCTACTTATATATGGAATGGGCGAAAAACCAATAATGGAAATTCTAAACCTTATACAGTTTGGAAAAAATATTAAAGATATAAAAGATATACGTGGAACATGTTATTTAACTTCAGACATAAGTAATCTTAAAGACTACATCCTTCTTCCTAGTTTTGAAGATGTGTCCAAAGATAAAAAGAAATATGCTGAAGCATTTAAAATTCAATATGAGGAGCAGGACGCAGTAAAGGGAAAGATGCTTATTCAAAAACATGGAAATCAATACATCGTTCAAAATCCACCTTCGTTACCATTAACTCAAGAAGAAATGGATTTTATATACTCACTACCATATACTCGTACATACCATCCTATTTATAAATCACAAGGCGGAATACCTGCTCTTAAAGAAGTTGAGTTTAGCATAACCTCCCATAGAGGATGTTTTGGTGGCTGTTCTTTCTGTGCATTAAACTTTCATCAAGGTAGAGTTATTCAAGCAAGAAGCCAAGAATCAATATTAAAGGAAGCAGAAACATTATCAAAACTACCTAACTTTAAAGGATATATACACGATGTAGGTGGTCCAACAGCTAATTTTAGAAGACCTTCATGTAAAAAGCAGCTAGAACATGGTATTTGTAAAAACAGGCAATGCCTTTTCCCTACTCCATGTAAAAACCTTGAAGTTGATCATTCAGAATATTTAAGTTTGTTAAGAAAAATAAGGAAAATAAAAGGAATTAAAAAGGTCTTTATAAGATCTGGAATAAGATACGACTACCTTATGCTTGACAAAAATGAAGCCTTTTTTGATGAACTTATAAAACATCATATAAGTGGTCAGTTAAAGGTTGCTCCAGAACATATATGTAATGAAGTTTTATACCTTATGGGAAAACCAAACAGAAGGGTATATGATGCCTTTGTTAAAAAGTACTTTGAAAAGAATAAAAAATTTAAACTAAACCAATATCTTGTTCCTTACCTTATGTCCAGTCATCCTGGAAGTACCCTTAAAAGTGCCATAGAACTTGCAGAATATATAAGGGATATGGGATATAATCCAGAGCAAGTACAAGACTTTTATCCCACTCCTGGTAGTTTATCAACCACAATGTACTATACTGAAATCAATCCATTAACAGGCGAAAAGGTTTACGTTCCAAAAACAAGAGAAGAAAAAGAAATGCAAAGAGCGCTGCTTCAATTTAGAGATCCTAAAAACTATGAATTGGTTTACAAGGCATTAACATTAGCTGGAAGACAAGATTTAATCGGTTATGGTAAAAAATGTTTAATTCCTCCTAAAAAATCTAAAATTAAAAAAGGTAGATGATAAATGGAGAGGCAAATACTAATATTTATTAAATCAATTGCTGATAAAAACTACTTTGCAACATATATATTCTTCTTTTTTAATTCATGCTTACAGATACTTTTTCCTCCTTACCCTGGAGATACAATTACTATTTTTCAAGGGTATCTAACCTATAGAATGGGATTTAATAAATATTTTATGCTCCTTAGTACACTACTTGGCTCATTTTTAAGTAGTATGTTTCTTTATTATTTTAGCTATAAAAAGTCTGACTATGTTTTAAACAACAAATATTTAATTAGATTATTTAATATAGATAAAATACATAAACTTGAAAATCTATTTAGAAAATATGGTGTATTTTTCATTTTAATAAATAAATTCATTCCTGGACTTGGTTCACTTACATTTATTGCAGCAGGTATATTTAAACTTCAATTTATACCTGCTCTTCTATCTATACTTATTGCAAATATACTACATAATACAATGCTCTTTACTGCTGGTGCTATAACTGGCGATAATATGGATATAATAAAAGCCTCTATAAAGGAATATTACAGATTGATAGTTGTAATGATATCTATTTTATTTTCAATCTATTGGGTATTACAGAAAAAATTAAGAAAAAATAGAGCATAAATTAAATCCCTAAGAAATTTTTACTTTCTTAGGGATTTTTGATTAATTTTTATATATATCACCAAACATTGTTAGAAGGATGATAGCTTCTGGAATTAGAGTTAAAGTCTTAATTTCTACACCCATATATATTAATATTACTTGAACTAAGAAAATAATATATGAAGCAATATATAATGTATTTATGAACTTCATATATGATGACTGTATATTCTTAAAATAATTTGATGCAATGAATATAAAGAATATTGAAAAGAATGCCATTAAAATAAGTAAGTAGTTTTTATAGTCGCCCGTACATACATATCTAAAACCGCCATAATACTTTATAAAGTTATTGGGTAGTTTATAAATCATATATGATTCTAAAATTAACAAAATAAATACTAATATTTTATCTGGTGTGGATATTTTTGATTTTCTATTAATTAAATATACACAGTATACACCTATAGAAAACAAAAGTATTGGTAATATAGTTAATTTTCCTAAGTAATACAATGAATTTAATTTTTTTACAGATAAAAATAAGTAAATTAAAATATACCTAATTGAAGATATTAAAAATACCAATGCCAATAATATGTTTAACCACTTTTTTCTTTTTAATAATAGGTAAGAGTCAAATATACTTAATACAAAACATATAAAAATTAAATATATTAATATATCCACATCCATTCCCCTTATAGATTACTACTAATTTATAATATTAAAATTAAAATAAATTTATAACCTATGGGGTAAAAATTTTAATCTTTTTAGACGATATGCTTACATCTAATGGGAAATTAGGTCCTACCTCTCCATCGATGTCTGTTTCAATATTTTCATAGCACTCTATTTTAAAATTTTTACTTCTTAAATATATAACATTATTGCTCTCTAGATGTTCTCCTTTTAACATTTTAATAAACAAGTTAAATAAATCTACTAAACTACACTGCTTAATAGCAATAAGATTTAATAGCTCATCATTTGCAGTTGCATCTGGTGCTAATTTAAATCCACCTGCACTTGAACCATTTAAGATTACAAATAAGTATATATTTTCTTCAATCACTTTATCGTCACAAGTAATTTTTATAGGTATTGATCTAAAGTTTGGAAGCTGTTCTATTCCCTTTAAATAGTAAGCTACTTTACCTAACGTATTTTTCATATTTATGTCTATCTTTTGTGAAACATCAGTTAAAAGACCACCAGCTGCAACGTTTATAAAATACCTGTCATTTATTTTACCTAAATCAAACTGCGTAAGTTTTCCCTTTGCAATTATGTCACAAGCTTGAGTTATCTTTCTTGGTATACCTAAATGGGATGCAAAATCATTTGCTGTACCATAAGGGAATATACCAACAGGCACATCTATATTATTTTGAACCATGGCATTTATAACATGATTAATTGTACCATCCCCACCCGAAATTAAAATAGCGTCATATTCCTTTGACCTTTTAACACTCTCATATATGTCTTCTATAGACATAGTTCTATAAGGTGTAACCTCATAACCTGCACTTTGAAGCTTATCTATAACAGAATCTAGTCTATTTCTAAAGGATCTATCTCCAGAATAAGGATTGTAAATCAACTTAGCCTTCTTCATACTAACGCCCCCCAACTTAATTAGTATACACAAAATATATAATCCCTGCAACTGCAGGGATTAAAACATTGTACCACTTGGTTTTGATATATCACTTAATGCTTCACCTGCATCGTCATGAAGTCTATTTGTAACAGCAATATCACCAAGGGCTAGCATTCCAACAAGTCTACCATCTTCTACTACAGGCAATCTTCTTATCTGTTTTTCTGCCATAATTCTAGCCGCATCATGAATATCCTTTTCTGAGTTAATGGTAGTAATAGAAGCTGTCATTACATCTCTAGCTAAAACTTCATTAGGATTTTTACCATAGGCCACTTCTCTTATAACTATATCCCTATCTGTAACAATACCAACTACCCTATTACCTTCACAAACTGGAACTGAACCTATGTTGTATTTTCTCATTAAATCAGCAACTTCTTTAACAGGTGTATTGGGAGAAACTGTTATTACATCCCTTGTCATTATATCTTTAACCTTCAATTTAAACACCTCCAGTATTATTTTTCCCAAGAGGTGTTTTTTTACTCAACATTTCCGATATTCTTTAATTTAAAAGAAATAAAAACTAATACTACCAATATACTTATTGGTACTAATATACTTCTATAGCAACTTGTACTAAAGGAATTTCCAAAGTAATTATATGCAAACATTTCTGGCATTACACCCAAGACACTTGCTAAAATAAAATCTTTATATCTTATTGATGTAAGACCACATGCTAAACTTAATGCATCATAAGGAAAAACCACAGGTAGCCTCATTAAAAAAAGTATTTTAAACCCATCCTTTTCTAAAACCTTATCAAGTTTTTCAAACTTTCCTTTTGTAAATTTTAATACAAAATCTCTACCTAAAAATTTAGCAACATAATAACCAACAGTTGCAGATATAAAACACCCAATTAGAGATATTATATACCCTAAAAACCATCCGTATAATACCCCTGAAGCAACACCTAATGTCCATGTTGGGAAAATAATAGTAAATGGCTTAATTGCATATATAATCAACAAAATTAATATAGAAAATTTCCCATACCCTCTTATGTAACTTACTATTTTCTTTATATTAATACCCGTAAAAAACAAAGTTAGTTTAGTTGTTTTAAATATGATATAAATGGCAAACAAAATAATCAATATAACAAACCATTTTATTATATTTCTTTTATTCAAATATACCACCTCAAAATTTTTTACCTGTTGTTGTAAAATATTTGCTTTTAGTTTATAATATATATTTAGTAAATTAAAAATTTAAAATAAGTCAATTATAATTTTATAATAACTTATGCACTGATTCAACTAAGTATTAATTAAATTTATTGGGGTGATTGATTTGAAGAAAGAATTTATACCTAATCTATTTACATTTGCTAATCTATCCTTTGGTATGATATCCATTATGTTTACTTTTAACAACAATTTAAGACTTGCAGCACTAATGATAATACTTGCAGCACTTCTTGATAGATATGATGGAAGAATAGCAAGAAAAATTGGAGTATCTAGTGAACTAGGAAAAGAGCTTGATTCTCTTGCAGACCTTGTGTCCTTTGGAGCTGCACCAGCCATTTTAAGTTGGCAATCATTTTTAATTAATTTTGGAATCATAGGTTATATTATTACACTACTATTCCCTATAGCTGGTGCCTTTAGACTTGCTAGATTTAATGTAACTCAATTTAATAACGTATTCACTGGAGTTCCAATTACAGTTGCAGGTTCAGTTGTAGCATTAGATAATATTATAGGTTTATATAAACCTCATCCAATTATTTCAACTATAATATTCATTGTTTTTGCTTATCTTATGGTAAGTAAAATAAAGATAAAGAAGTTTTAATAAAAAACAAGTTTTCATTAAAAGCCTCATGTATGGATAAATAATCCACACATGAGGCTTTTTGTATTATTCACTACAAATACTCTAATATTTTTTTGTAAATTTTTTTATGTATAATTCATATTATATAACTGTGAGTAAATATATCAGGAGGATTGTAATGAATCTTAAAGGAAGTAAAACCGAAAAAAATCTACTAAAAACATTTGCCGGAGAATCAAGAGCAAGAAGCAGATATTCATTCTACGCAGAAAAGGCAAGAAAAGAAGGGTATGAATTTATAGCAAAAATATTTGACATAACATCTGATAATGAAAAGGCACATGCTAGAAGAGTATTTGATGATTTCCTTAAGGAAAACAAAACTACTGCTGAAAATTTATTAGAAGCTGCAATGCTTGAAGCCTTTGAATCTGAAAAATTATATAAAGAATTTGAAAAGGTTGCAAAGGAAGAAGGCTTTGAAGAGATAGCAGATTTTTATAAAGAACTTGCAGAAACAGAGGAATTTCATAAAATAAGATTCTTAAAAATACTTGAAAACTTAAAATCTGGAAAGATATTCAAGAGGGATACTGTTGTTAAGTGGCAATGTCTAAACTGCGGATATGTTCATGAGGGAACTGAAGCTCCAGAAGTTTGTCCTCTATGTGGTTTTCCAAGGGCTTACTTTGAAATCTACTGCGAGAACTATAAATAGAGGTGAATATAATGTATCCTTGCATGATTGTTTGGGTTCCAATTAGCTATTTTGAGGATGAAGAGGATTTATTTGAAAATATTAGATTTATGAGAGAAGACAATACCGAAGATGATATTCAATATAAACTAAATTTATATGAAATGATCGATGAGGAATTTGTTAATGAACAAATACCAAAAAATAAATAATAATAACAAAACATTAGGTGGAAAACACCTAATGTTTTGTTATTGTTGTTTTTCAAAATTTTCCTTTGTAGCTCCACACTTTGGACATTTTTGAGGTCTACATCTTCCTTCCTTTGTTTCTCCACAAACAGTACACTTCCAAACTGCCATATTAAAACCCACCTTATGTAAAATTTAAGAGTGGATATACCACTCTTAAATTCATTTTAATTGTTATTAAAATTTTTGTCAATAATAATTATCTTTAAATTGTAATTATTCTCCCAGTACTTGTTTTCTTAATTTGATACCTGTTGGTGTAGCAGCAATTCCACCAAGGGCTGTTTCCCTCAATGCTTCTGGAAGTGCCTTCCCAACTTTATACATTGCGTCAACAACTTCATCAAAAGGAATAATACTCTTTATACCAGCAAGTGCAAGTTCAGCTGATATTAGAGCGTTAACAACACCTGAGGCATTTCTTTTAGCACAAGGTGCCTCAACAAGACCAGCAATTGGGTCACACACAAGTCCCATTATGTTCTTTAATGCTATTGCTGCCGCATGCAGACACATTTCTGGAGTTCCACCTGCCATCTCAACAATAGCTGCCGCTGCCATAGCAGCTGCTGCTCCACACTCTGCTTGACAGCCACCTTCTGCTCCTGATACAGTTGCATTTTTAGCTATTATTTGCCCTATACCTGAAGCTGTAAATAGGGCATTAACTAATTCTTCCTCACTCTTGTTTAGCTTTTCTGCAGCAGTAATTAATGCTGCTGGAAGAATACCACATGATCCTGCAGTTGGTGCTGCAACAATCCTACCCATTGCTGCATTTACTTCAGAGCATGAAAGTGCTCTAGCCATTGCCTTAACAACCGTATCTCCACAAAGCGTATTTCCTGCTTTTCTGTAGTCCTCTAACTTTTTAGCATCTCCACCTATTAATCCACTTACTGACTTTACTTCCTTTTCTAGTGCTTCTTGAGCTGATGATTTCATCACCTCAAGTGCCTTTTGCATCTTTGATATTATTTCTTCCTTACTTATTCCCTGTGATTCTACTTCATTATCTATAACCACTTCATAGATTTTGCATTTTTTAGAATTAGCAATTTCCATAAGTTCTAAACCTGTATTGTACATATTCTAACCTCCAATTACTTTACAGGATTTATCGCTTTAGCTGATAGTATATTTTCAACCTTTTCAATCACTTTTAATACATAATCACTTATTTCAGCATCTGTTTCTATTATCATTAGGGCTTCTTTACCCTTAGCTCGTCTAGTCACCCTCATAGTTGCAATATTGATGTTTTGACTAGCTAAAATAGCTGTTACAGAACTTATCATACCCTTTACATCCTTTTGTTTTACAATAAGGGTTGGATAATCTCCTGTAAATTCTACTTTATCACCATTTATCTCTGTAATTATTATATTTCCTCCACCAATTGATGAACCTACAACCTCAAACTTTGTTCCATCTTCTCTATGAAAAACAATTTTCACAGTATTAGGATGGACATCTCCTAAATCTGCTTCAATAAACTCAATCTCTATGCCTTTTTCCTTTGCAATTTCAAGAGAGTACTTTAATCTATCGTCATAGGTTTCCATGCCTAAAATACCTGCAACTAATGCTCTGTCTGTGCCATGTCCCCTATATGTCTTTGCAAATGAGCCATGTAGATAAAATGTAACTTTATTAAAATTCTTACCTGCAATTGACATTGCAACTTTCCCAAGTCTTGCAGCTCCTGCTGTGTGTGAACTAGATGGCCCAACCATTATAGGTCCAATAATATCAAAAGCACTTAAATTACTCATACCATCTTCCTCTCCATTCGACATTTTTTTCACTTTAATTTTATCATTTTATTAATTTTTAAACAATAGAAATTTATAATTCTATTTGAGATTTTGTTGATAAGGACAATTGCACAAAAATATTTTTAACACTATATACTCTTAATTAATATTATATATTGTAAACATTAATAGGAGGTTATTCTTTAATATGAAACCCATCGATATGATTCCAACTATGATTATGCCAAATATGGTACCTGTTATTGTGGATATTGACGATACTGAAGATGAAAGACAGAAAAAAGATGACTTTGAAAAGGGAATGGTAAATGAAGTTGATAGAATATTAAACAAAATTGAAAAAAATAATCCAGAAATTTTTGTACTTCTCAAGATGTATAACATGCCATATCCAGTAGCAAGAAGATTAGTAAGGCGAATTATAAGACTTACATTACAATATCAAAAGTAATATTACACAATTATTTTTAATATGACTAAAAAGTTTTAAAATTACCTATGATTGCCCCATTATAAGTTTCATAGGCAATCTTAATTTAAGCCTATGAAACCCAAAATGGGGCAATAACAAAATGTTCTCTCTTATAAACAATGTCTCTTTTATTTTCCAGAAACATTTAATTCCTTTATTATAATACTTGGACTTCCATAACTTCCCATACCACTAGGCAGTGCAAGTTCAAAATCTGAAAGAACCTCTTCAACATCCTCTAGTAGTTTATAAAAGTTACCTGCTATTGTTATTTGTTCAACTGGTTTTGTTATACTTCCATTTTCAACTAGATATCCTTCTGCTGCAAGAGAAAAATCACCAGATACTGGGTTTGCTCCCGAATGTAGTCCCTGTAAACTTGTAATTATAATAGCTCTCTCTTGTCTTTTTATAGCCTCTTCATAATCTAATGTTCCTTTTACAATATACATATTTGTTGGTGATACAACAACAGGAGATTTATAGCTTGCTTTAAACCCATTTCCTGTTGATTTTACTCCATCCTTTTTAGCACTCTTTATATCATACAAATATGTTTTTAGTACTCCATCTTTAATAACTTCCTTAGTATAGGTTTCTACACCTTCATCATCAAAGAAACAGCTTGATGGAGCATCCTTTAAAAAAGGATCATCTAGTATTGTTATTTTATCCGATGCTATCTTTTTACCAATCTTACCCTTTAGTAATGAAAACCCCTTCTGTACTGCGTCACCTGAAAATATTGAAGAGAAGGTTGCAAGCAAAGTTGCTGCCGCATCACGTCTTAAAATGACTTTATATTTACCTGATGGTATGCTTTCTGCACCAAGTGAATTAATAGCCTCATCACAAGCTTCTTTTACTAACTTTTCAAAATCTATATTGTTATAGTTGCTTGTTACTTTAAAACTGCTTCCACTTTTAACATCATCCTTATCCTTAGCAACAACTGCAATATATGCTACACTTACACCGCTCTCTTCTTCTAAGTTTAATCCCCTAGTATTTACTATTTTCCTTCTACCCTTTCCAGTATCTATTAAGCAGTAATTTACAGAATCAATTCTTGAATCATACTCCTTTGCCCTTCTTTCCATATACATTGCATCTTCTATTTTCTTCTTTGTATCAATATCTACATTAATATCCATTTCAAGCTCTCTATACTGGCCTCCAGAATAAAATTCAGGAATTACATCTGTTTGAGTTTCTAGTGCGTTATTTTTTGCATTTTTTATTAAAAATTCTATATCCTCTTCATCAAATTTCTCTGTGTATGCATATCCTATTCTTCCTTCATATATAGCTCTTAAGGATAATCCCTTATTCTTATTAACATTATATTTATCTACTTCTTGATTATATATGTTTACTTCAAAGCTATCTGAATCTATATAATAAACCTCCATATCACTAAAGCCTTCTTCTTTACCCCTCTTAAAAAGCTCATCAATAAATTTATTAAGCTCCATAAAATCACCTCCTACTTTCTTCCACCAACAGTCATCTTTTTAACCCTAATCATTGGCTGACCAACATTTGCAGGAACACTTCCACTAATTGATCCACACATTCCTTGCCCTAATTCTAAATTATTACCAACCATATCAATATCAAGTAGGACCTGTGAGCCTTTTCCTATAAGCGTAGCACCTCTTACTGGTCTGTCTATTTTTCCATCCTTTATTAAGTACGCTTCATTTACAGCAAAGTTAAAATCGCCTGTAACAGGATTTACAGAACCTCCCCCCATATACTTAGCATACAATCCATATTCAGTTGATTTTATAATCTCCTCTGGTGTTTTATCTCCTGGTGCAATAAACGTATTTGTCATTCTTGAAGTTGGAGCATATTTATAGCTCTCACGCCTGCTGTTTCCTGTTGCCTTCATATTCATTCTTCTACCATTTAGCATATCTATCATATATCCCTTTAATATACCATTTTCAATTAGCACATTTCTCTGTGTTGGATGTCCCTCATCATCAATATTTGATGAACCCCAAGCATTAGGTATGGTTCCATCATCTATGGCAGTAACTACATCAGAAGCAATCTTTTGACCAAGCTTTCCTGAAAATACAGAATGGCCCTTTGCAACTGATGTAGCCTCAAGGGAATGACCACAGGCTTCGTGGAATATAACCCCACCAAAACCATTATCTATTACAACAGGCATAACTCCAGATGGGCAAAGGTCTGCATGAAGCATGGTAACTGCCATTCTTGCTGCCTCTTTCGCATACCACTCTATGTCAACATTTTGGAAAAACTCAAATCCCATAAGCCTTCCTGGACCAAAAAATCCTGTTTGATTTTCATTTCCGTCGGATGCAACAGCCTCAATAGCCATCCTTGTTCTTATCCTTCTATCTTCTGCAAGTAAACCTTCAGAATTTGCAATTAAAACCTTCTTGTCGTTGTCTATATATCTTACTGAAACCTGCACTATTTCATTGCTATAGTTTTTAGCAACACTATAAGCCTCTTTAACCTTTGAAACCTTTTTTGAAATATCAACTGTGCTTGGAACTATAACTATAGGATGTGAATTTGTATAATCAAGTTTAATAAGCTCTCTACTCTCTTTATTTTTAACATCAGCTAATGCATAGGACGCATCCCTTGCTATCTTTAAAAGCCCTTCCCTTGATAAATCATTTGTATAGGCATAAACACAATTAAAACCTGATAAAATTCTAACTCCTGCTCCATAATCCTTTCCTGAAAGAACGCTTTCAACTCTACCATCTGACATATATGCGGTATTTAAATCATTCTGCTCTATGTAAATTTCTGCAAAATCTCCACCAGTTTTTAATGCCTCATTTAAAACTTCCTGTAATATTGATTTATCAACCATATTTACACCTCCCACTATTATATTATCCTAAATTTTACAGGTAATACCTATATATTAACATTTATATTATTTAAATTCAATTGTAATGGTAAAAAATAAAAGGGCCTTGGCCCTTTTATTATTCAAAACAACTTCCACCTATAAATTCCCTAATAATTGAATTTTTAGGAATTATATCTTCATCCTCAACTGATATAAAATACTGTAGGAATGAAAGGAGCCTTTTTGCCTCAATGTAGGCTGGACTATCCTTTTTTATCTCAAGAAGAAGAGGCTCTGCATACTTTTTGAGTATACTCATTTCATAAACAAGAGTTGAGTTAAACATTGCATCTGCATCCTCTTGGAATGGAAATATATTCTTCTCTTCCCCTCTTCTTACACTTGGCCAAGATAGGATAGTAGCCTCTGCATTTCTTCCCCTTGAACGATTATCCCTTACAATTCTTCTTAGTAACCTTACATCTGTTGTAGGTATTCTGTTGTGATTATCTATATTTAATTGAGTTAAGGCACTTATATATATTTTAAACTTATTTTCCCTTGGAATAGCATTAGTTAATATTTCATTTAATCCATGTATACCTTCTATAACAAGAATAGAATTAGGTTCCATTTTATATTTATGTCCCTTCCATTCTCTTCTTCCCTTTATAAAGTTAAAGGTTGGTATCTCAACTTCTTGGCCATCTAATAAAGCAGCAAGGTGTTTATTAAAAAGCTCTAGATCGAGTGCATAAATTGACTCAAAATCATATTCTCCATTTTCATCAAGTGGAGTTTTTTCTCTATCTACAAAATAATCATCTAACGAAATAGGATGGGGCTTTAGACCAAGAACCCTTAATTGAATAGAAAGCCTTTTTGAAAAGGTTGTTTTACCAGATGATGAAGGACCTGCTATCAATACGATCTTTACCTTATCCTTATTTTCATAAATTTTATCCGCTATATGTGCAATCTTCTTTTCATGTAGTCCCTCTGCAACTAGTATTAACTCATTCATCTCTTTATTTACAACCTTATCATTAAGTGCCCCAACATCTGCTACATCAAGTATTTTTGCCCATTCTTCTGTCTCTTTAAATATCTTAGCTAGTTTTGGAACATCTCTAAATTCAATAAGCTTTGTTGGATTGCTTTCATGTGGATAAAGTAGTAAAAAACCTGGATCATGAAATTTTAAATCAAATAGTTTTAGATATCCTGCAGATGGTACCATTGGACCATAGAAGTAGTCATAAAGGTATCCACATCTATAAAGGTTTATATATGGCAAATTAATATATTTTAGAAGTCTTAACTTATCCTTCATTCCATAATTTTGAAATATCTTTACAGCCTCTTCTTTTTTAACCTTTATTTTTTCAAAGGGTTCATCTGAGTTTATAATCTCCTGCATCCTCTTTTTAATAAGCTCAATATCCTTCTCTTCTATCTTTCTATCATAATGTATCTCCCCATACAAAGCTTTGTTTAGAGAATGCTCAATTGTAACCTCTGCACCAGAGAATAAATCTTCAACGGCCTTTATAAAAACAAATGTCAAACTTCTAAGATATGTCTTAACTCCAAGGGGACTTTTAAGGGTAATTGGAAGAACCTCTACATCATAATGGATTTTTTTAGTTAGCTCTTCAATTTCTCCATCCACCATTGCCACAACAGGATCTAATATGTCCTTCCCAGTTTTTAATATGTCAAGCAAACTACTTCCTACATTAGCCTTTATAATCTCGCCTGTATCTAGTCTCTTTACCGAAATAAGTTTCTCCATTATTATCCCCCTTTAATAGAGTGTAGTTTATTATATGCATTATTTGTATTAATGTTACATAATTAATTTATTACATTTTACAAAATTTATTTAAAAATTTCTACTGTAATCTAACATTCTGTAATAATAATACATATACTGTATTGAAAGAATAAAGGGGGGATAATATGAAAACATTTGCCATATATACAGCAAATCTAAACTCCTCAAGTGTAACATGTATTGATACAACAACCGATAAAGTTATAGCAAATATACCTGTAGGTAGTAACCCCTATGATGTTGTTACAACCCACGATGGGAGATATGTATTTTCTTTAAACTCTGGCGATGGAACCATAAGTATAATTAATACAACAACAAACACAGTTTCGTCAACAATAACAGTTGGACAATTCCCTATGTCTGGTGTTATAAGTCCAGATAACTCTACTCTTTATGTTGCCTGTCGTGACAGCGAATATATTGCTGTTATTAATATCGCAACCCAAACTATAGTAAGCACAATACCTCTTAACTTTAAACCTGTTAGAATGGTTATAACTCCTGATGGAAAGTACTTGTTTGTGCAATGTATTAACGCCCTAAATGTACCAGTAATTGATACTGAAAGTATGTCTTTAGTAAAAAGAATTTCTCTTCCTACTTCACTAACCTACACTCCAACCGACCTTCTAATGAGTAAAGACGGAAAATATGTATACTTTGTAAGTTATCAAAGACCATTTATAGGAATGATATCTGTTGAAAGTATGGAACTATTAACACCTTATATTACCTTTACATCTGGTGTATTTAACCCAACTGCTATAACAACCTCTGAGGATGGTAAATATATATTTGTTACTGGATTAAGCAGATCAACGGGAATGATTATGCAGCTTTCTACAACACCTCCTCTTAGAATATTAAAAACAAAATTCCTATTTGCTGTACCATATAAATGCGAAATTACTCCAAACTGTCAAAAGCTAATAACTTTAAATTCAACATCTGGAAGTATAACAATATTTGATATAAACAATCTTGATAACTACAAAACCGTTTATCTTGGAGGTTCTTTAACAGATATTGAAATAAGACCTGAATCTAAAATTGCCTATGTTACAAACCAAACTTTAAATATAGCAATAAGAGTTGACATTGAACATGCAAACCCAGTTTCTGCACTTCCAACTGGAACCTATCCTATTTCATTACACGGTACTTTAATAGAAGTGCCAACACCTTCGTCCTTACTCTTGTGCAGAGCTTTAAAAGCTGAAACAAGCAACATTGAACTTACTAAAAATGCTAATATTAATATAATTGTTACCCCTGAGCTTGACCAAAGTCCAGAAGGATTAATATATGGAAATATTACTGACCCCGATAATAATCCTATTGTTAGTGCATCAGTAAAGATTATTAATACCGATGGATTTACAATATACCACGATATAACAGATAGCAAAGGATTCTTCAGTGGCAGACTTCCTGCTGGTAAATACACTATAATAGTTATATCACCAGACTACAATCTGTCCTATGTTGGTGACTTTATATTAGAAGGTAACGAGCAAAAGAATTTGAGCCTACTATTAAATGACAATATGGTATCGAGACTTGGTGTAATATTTGGTGAAGTCCTTGGAAGTACACTTGAAGGAATAGTCAATGGTGGTGCAAATCTTTATAAAAAGGTTGATGGAACAGATCAACTATATGTTCACAGTTTCACAAGTATAAATGGTAGATATAGAATAGCATATCTTCCTCATGGAATATACACCTTAAGACTTGCAGCCAATGGATATCTTCCTCAGGATTTTCTAGTTGTTATTGATAAGGATTATATGGTTATATCCTCAACAAATAAACTATCAAAAGATCCTGCAAATCCACAGGGTAAAATTACAGGTACAGTTATCTATAATGGTGTACCTGTAGATAAATGCCTTGTAGAAATTTATAGACGTGATGGAGATATGAAATATGTTGTTGCCATAGCCGAAACAAAATCTGATGGTTATTTTGAATTTGGAAACCTTCCTGCTGGAACTTACTTTATTGAAACTTTTAAACTAATTCCTCAAAACTAATTGTTTAAATGCTAAAAGTACTCTGAACACTATTGTTCAGAGTACTTTATTTATTTTATCTCTATATCCATTTTACATTTTTTTAATCTAAATAGCGTCTCCTCTTTACCTATAATTTCAAATACATCAAATAAAGGTGGAGAAACTTTTGAACCTGTTGCAGCAATTCTAAGTAGCATAAATAGTATTTTAGTTTTTGTATTTATTTTTTCACAAAGCCTACGCATCTCTTCTTCTAAATATACCTTATCCCAGTTTTCTATCTTTTCTAGATGGTTAATTGACTCATCTAAAAGTCGTATTATTTCCTCTTTATCAACCTTTTTTATTGAGTCTATAATAAATTCTAAAGAATACTCCTTTGGTCTTTCGTAAAACATCCTAAAGGCATCCTTTGCCTCATCAAGTCTCTTTAATCTTTCCTGTTCAACTGCAACAATCTTTTTTAGCTTTTCGTAATCCTCCTCTGTCCCTTCAAAATAATCTTGTTTCTCAACAAAAGGTAAAATAAGTTCATATAACTCATCTAAACTCTTTTTTCTAATATAGTGGCCATTATACCACTCAAGCTTTTTAAAATCAAAAACAACGTTTGAATTATTAATATTGTCTAAACTAAACTTATCAATCATCTCTTCAACTGTTAAAAATTCTTGTCCATCCTTTGGATTCCATCCAAGAAGTACTATAAAGTTTAATACTGCTTCCTTCAAATATCCCATCTCTTTATATTCACCTATGTACAAAGCACCATCCCTTTTTGAAATTTTACTTCTATCCTCATTAAGTAGAAGAGGAAAATGTACATATTGTGGGACTCTTGCAGATAGGGCTTCTAAAATTAATACTTGGCAAAAGGTATTTGGTATATGTTCTTGGCTTCTTAATACATGGGAAATTTTCATCAAGTAATCATCTATTGCTGTTGCAAAATTATATGTAGGAACTCCATCTGATTTTCTTATCACAAAATCACCCATTAGACTGCCATCCCACTTTAGTTCTCCCCTTACTACATCATTAAAGGTTATAACTTTATTAGGCACTTTAAATCTTACAACAGGTTTTAAACCTTTATTTAATTTTTCTTCTATCTCTTCTTTGGTTAAACTTCTACACCTTCCTGAATATTTTGGAGCAAGCTTTTGTTCTAACTGTCTTTTTCTTTCCTCCTCAAGCTCCTCTTCACTACAAAAACAATAGTAAGCATATCCCTCATCTATTAATTTTTCTATATACTTATTATAGGTATCCAATCTCTCTGATTGTCTATATGGTCCATATGGACCACCAACATCTGGGCCCTCATCCCAAGTTATTCCTAACCACCTTAATCCCTCATATATGCCTTCTTCTGACTCCTTTGAATTGCGCTTCATATCTGTATCATCTATTCTTAATATGAATTTACCATTATTTTTTTTAGCAAATAGATAATTGTAGAGAGCATTTCTAGCTGTTCCAACATGGCAATTACCAGTTGGACTTGGTGCTATCCTAACCCTAACCTCCATTTTAATACACCTTCCTACTTAAATTTTTTATGTCGTTCTCTATTATCTTTGTAATATATGAATCTCCCGATACTTTAGATATTTCTAATGCAAATTCTAAAACTTCTATTGAATTTCCTCTACTGCAGTAAAGAGCATTACAGCACTCCTCAATTGCATGCTTATATTTTCCAATTTTATAATACTCTTTTGCAATAGCCATCCTTAACTTCATATCATAGGGGTCAGCTCCCCTCATTAATTTTCTTTCTAATAGATCATCATAATCAAACATATCTTCTAAATAAAGTGCTACATCTCTATGTGCATCCTCAGGTATATCAATGAAATCCTCCTGCCAATAACTATATCCTGTTAAACTTAGCGAACGTTTTATTGCTCTTTTTAGATATGTATATCCATCTATTTTTCCCGATAAAAGTAGATGTTTACCTAATATATAGTAGGGTGCAAAGTAATTGTTATAAGTTTTTATTGCTTTATTAATATAATAAAATCCCTTTTTATAATCCTCTTTTTCTAAATAATATTTCCCAAGATAACACAAACTCTGAACAGCTTTTCCATCCTTTTTAATCATTAGGTTGTGATAATCAAGCTCTGATCTATATTGTTTTATTTCATCTAAGTTAAATCCAAACTCTTTAGATAATATCTCACATCTTTCTAGGCATTCAAATGAGGCAGATATATTATCTTCAAAGGAAAGATCCTCATTTGCATTAATAGATGCAAAATAGTCATCTAACATACATCTATACATAAAGGATTTGAAATTTGAAGCCAAAATTACAAAATTTCCTGTTTCATGTAGATATAAACCTATAAAGTAGTCTTCAATTTCTGGTCCATATCTGTAAAAACAGTATAAATCTCCATTACTTATATCACCAAATGGAACTAGCCTAAAATCCATTTTGCCTGGAATTCTTAATATATTTGCTGCAATATTTTCAGGATACTCAAAACGACAGCTTCCAAATTGACTATCTCCGCCAAATTTATATATAAACTCCTTATACTCCTTCGGGAAGAAATAACCATATTTCATTTCAAACTTTTCTAATCTATTTTTCATCATAACTTAATTCCTTTCTATTTAATGTGCTAATTAAATTATATTAATTATTCTAAAAATTTACAAGTAATTTAAAATTTATAAAACTTATTGCTTCATTATATCTAATATGTTTAAAAATAATTAAACTTCAAATACTACTGCTAAGGAGGTGTAATGATGATCGTATTTGTTAGAACAATTATACTATACATTTTTGTAACTTTAGCCATGAGGCTAATGGGGAAAAGGCAAATTGGTGAACTTCAACCCTTTGAACTTGTGGTTGCTCTAATGTTATCTGAACTAGCTACACTTCCTATGCAGGATACAGCTATTCCTCTAATACATGGAATTATACCTATTCTCACATTGATGTCCCTTGAAATTCTCATATCATTTTTAACATTAAAAATAGAGTTTTTAAGAAAAGTTTTCTGTGGTACACCTGATATTTTAATAAAACATGGAAAGGTTTCTGAAGAAGAATTAAGGCGCCAACGCTTTAATTTAGATGACCTAATTGAAGAACTTAGAATGAGTGGGTACTTAGATATATCGGATATTGAATATGCAATACTTGAAACAAGTGGAAAATTAAGCATTATTCCT
This sequence comes from Thermobrachium celere DSM 8682, assembly GCF_000430995.1. Lineage (GTDB taxonomy): Bacteria > Bacillota > Clostridia > Clostridiales > Caloramatoraceae > Thermobrachium > Thermobrachium celere. Next base: position 422,043 of record NZ_HF952018.1, on the reverse strand, counting down.
AAAGCAGAAAAATCACCTGTAACCAAGGAGGATTTAAACCTTAGACCTCAAGCAACAAAACTTCCAGTAAGCATTATATTGGATGGGGTATTAAATAAGAAAAATCTTGCAATAACTGGACACGATCTAAACTGGCTTATGGAAAACCTAAGAAGTAAGGGAATTAACGATATAAAGGATGTATTTATTGCAATGATAGATTCAAAAGGTAACCTTTTTATACAAAGGAGGGATAGGGATGAAGAGGAGAACAAAAAGTAACTTAAAAACTTGCTTTTTTATAATTTTACTTTTTTCTTTAATAATTTCAGCTGGAATATTGGTAAATATTTTTTTAAATAATACATCAAAATCTTTATTAAATTCAATTTATGTTATACAATTTAATATAGAATATAATAATTGGGATATATCATATATTGAAATTGTGAAACTAAAAGAAGAATGGAAGACAATAGAAAGAGTTTGGAGTGCACTAATACACCATGATGAGATAGACAAAATATCAGAAAACCTTGAACTTTTAACAGAATATATAAAGGAGAAGGATAAAACTAATTCATTGAGCCATTTATCAGTTCTTAAGAAATACATAGAACACATACCCGAAATGGATAAACTATGTATTGAAAATATTTTTTAAAAAGTTATTTTCTTAAATCTAAAAATGTACTATAATATACATAGTGCTTATTTGTCCCATAGGGACTAATTTAGTCCCATAATACATATAAAGGAGGATTCATCATGCCACTTGTTACAACTAAGGAAATGTTTAAAAAGGCCTATGAAGGCGGATATGCAATTGGTGCTTTCAACATTAACAACTTAGAAATTCTTCAAGGTGTTGTAAGAGGTGCAAAGGCTAAAAACTCACCTGTAATATTACAATGTTCAACTAGTGCATTAAAATATGCAGGACCAAAGTATCTAAGAGCTATGGTTGAAGCTGCTGCTGAAGAGACTGGAATTGATATAGCACTTCACCTAGACCATGGTCCAGATTTAGAAGCTGTTAAGCTTGCAATAGCAAGTGGATTTACTTCAGTAATGTTTGACGGATCACACTATGATTTTGAAGAAAACGTTAGAAGAACAAAAGAAGTTGTAGAATACGCTCATGCACATGGTGTTGTTGTTGAAGCTGAGCTTGGTGTACTTGCTGGAGTTGAGGATGACGTTGTTGCAGCTGAACACGTTTACACTGATCCAGATCAAGCTGTTGAATTCGTTGAAAGAACTGGTTGTGACTCATTAGCAATTGCAATTGGTACATCACACGGTGCTTTTAAATTCCCACCAGACTATGAGCCACAACTAAGATTTGATATACTTGAAGAAATACAAAGAAAACTTCCAAACTTCCCAATAGTTTTACATGGTGCTTCAGCAGTTGATCCAGAAACTGTTGAAATGTGCAACAAGTATGGCGGAAATATAGCTAATGCTAAGGGAATTCCAGTTGAAATGCTAAGAAAGGCAGCTTCAATGGCTGTATGTAAAATAAATATGGATACTGACTTAAGACTTGCAATGACAGCAGCAATAAGAAAGGTATTTGCTGAAAATCCTGCTGAATTTGACCCAAGAAAGTATCTTGGAGCAGGAAGAGATGCTATACAAAAGGTTGTTGAATATAAGATTGAACATGTATTAGGTTCAGCAAATAGACTATAAAATAGTAGACCTAACCGGTCTACTATTTTTATAATATGTTTCAACAAAGTTGTTTAAGAATACTAATTTTTTGCACAAGCAATTATAGAATATTCTCCTCTTTCTACATTATAAAATAAATATTCACCCTGAGAGTTAGTTCTTGTAAACTTCACCAATTTTCCATCTTTCCTTTGTAGCACAACCAATGCATCTTTTACTCTTTTTCCCTCGCAATCTACAATAACTCCACTTATTGTACCATACATCATATAAGGCTTAATATAAGGAATTATATTAATACTATTTAATCCTGATCTTAAACATATTTTATTTTTATAGTAAAACATATTATTTTCTAATTTTATAATGTAAACTCCACTTAAAATTCCATCAATAAAAAATAATCCATTCTTATCAGTAACTGTTCTTTCACATAAAGTAAATATTCCGTAATAAAAGGAATATATTTCAACTACACACATATCTACAGGTTTGTCTTGAAACATTACCCGTCCAACAACATATGACATTTTGTCTAATAATTTATTTAATGTAAATGTAAGATATATTTTCTGTCCATCTGAAATGAAAACATTTTGAAATTCTGATGTATTATATCCTTCAGATGTTGCAAATACCTTAAAACACGATCTTGAATCAAATATCATAATCTTATAATTACCATTTACATCAGTTATTGTATGTGCTATAGGATTAGAAAACACATCCAGTGCCTTTACACACGCTCCACATATACCTTGTCCACTAATATTTATAACTTTTCCTTCTATTATTTTTAAAGAATTTTTTCTTTTTCTAACCTCCCATCAATTCTAATCTCACTATCCATAAAACCACCACTCCTCCCTACTACATATTATTCACAACTTTCATTTTTTTGTCATATTATAATACAGGAAAGGAAAAGGAGTCTTATATATGCCAATTGATATTAGAAAAATCTTGTTATATTTTGAAGAAAAATTTAATTTAATATACAACAAACTCGAAAACTTAAACAATTCTTTTTCTACTTGTGAAATTGTAACTAAAAACATATCAAAAGAAGAAACCGTAATAATAAAGCCTAATAATCAAAATATTATTATAAAAGATATAATTGTTTCTTCAACTTTTGATGATAATCCTATCTGTGAAATTAAGTTAAACTTTGGATTATCATATATAATATTTGTCATAACTAAAGAACAACCAACTCTACAAATTAATCTTACATGTGGAATATTGCTTAAATATAATCTACCTGCTACAGCAAAAATTGAAAATGGCTGTAGTAATGCATCCATAACATTAATATACACTACTATTTAGGGGGGATATTAATGACAATTCAGACTTGTGATCTTTATGTTTTAGGACAATCTGTTGCTAAAGAACTTACAGGCATAGGACAAGAAATTAGAATAGACCTTGATTTACAACCAAACCCTCGTACTAATTGCGGTACAATCATAGGTACTATTAAGGATGAAAATGGTAATCCTATACCTGGTGCTGTAATTAAAATATTTGATGCTCAAGGTAACCCTATTGCCCACACATTTTCAGACGCACAAGGTAACTACACCTTCTCACCTTTCCCACCAGGAACACAATATTATATTTCATCAATTGCTCCAGGATTTATATTCTCTCCACTTCAACTCTTTGCACTACAACCAAAACAACAAATTCAAATTGACATTACACTTGCCTCAGACCCTAAAGCAAATCTTTCTATTATAGCTGGTGATGTATTTACAACAACAAATGAACCTATACAAGATGCAACCGTTCAGCTATTTAAAGTAAATCCTGACCAAACAGAAACACTTATAGGAACAACCTTTACTAACCAAACAGGACAATTCTTGTTCATGGATGTTGATCAAGGAACCTATAGAGTTAGAACAAGTAAATTTGGATATGTTTCAGATACTTCTACAATACTAATAGATAGAAATAGAATGATTGGTAAACTTGTAATTACTCTAAGCGTTGATCCAAACGCTGCAAAGGGTACTATTTCTGGATATATTAAAGATGACAATAACCAACCTGTTGCCAATGCGGTTGTAACTTTATATAGAGTTGAATCTGATGGAAAACTTACACCTATCAAATTTACAAGAACAAACGCTCAAGGTATGTATCTATTCACAGATGTACCAAACGGCAATTACAAAGTTAAAGCTAATAAATTATCTGTATAAAGATAAAATGCCCAGATATTCTGGGCATTTTTAATTATTTTTAACTTCTCCTCCATTACTTTCATTACTAGAACTGCTATTACTATTAGTATTTTCAATTGTACCAGTATTTACATTATTACCTTGATTATTGGGATTTTGGTTTGGATTTTCTTGTCCTTCATTCTGTTTTACTTCTCCATTATTTGATCCATCATCATTTGTTGTATTAGTTGACTCATTGGTATTTTGAGATTTACTATCCTTCTCTTTATATTTATTTTCTTCTTTGTCGATTTTCTTCTTTTCTTCCTTAGGTATCTCTAGCTTTATAACTGGAGCTTTTTTGCCTCTTTTATCAATAGGCTTGTCTTTAGAATGATAATCATTAACCATATAAATTGGTGCATTTGATGATGATCCTGATGATGAATATAAAAACTTTTCAAGCATTACAACATTCTTTTGAAAATCAGGAAGCAACACACTCATTCCATTTACATATGTTTCTTCAAAGGTATTATCAAATGGAACCCTTGCTGTTTCAACTGGGGTATTTCCAAACTTATATGCAGTATATGCAATATTCATAAGCTTAGTAGTTGGTATATTTGTTTTAATGTATGGAAGCACTGCTTTTGCTAGCTCAGGAAGTTTAAAAAAGCTTACTCCTCTTACTTTATCTATTAATAATCCTAAAACCCTTCTTTGCCTTTCAGTTCTTTCATAATCACCATTACCAACTTTTCTAATTCTACAATAGGATAGAGCCTGTTGGCCATTTAGTTTTTGATATCCTGGTGCTGTTAGTAATGTTGAATTCTTTCCATTAACCTCTTTTATATACTTATTTATCTCGTCTACTTCATAATCTTTAACTTCAACTTCAATCCCACCAAGTGCATCTATTACATCTTGAAAAGCATTAAAATCAATTGAAATATAATATTGAACATTTACCTGAAAGTCCTGATTTAATGTCTTTAATAAAAGTTCTGGACCTCCTAAGAAAAATGCTGTATTTATCTTATGAGGTTTATAACCTGGTATTGGAACATACATATCCCTCATAAAGGATGTAAGCTTTATTATTTTATTGTTCGTATCAATTGTTGCAAGTATTATGGAATCTGTTCTTGCTGGTTCTCCTTCTGCTCTTGCATCTATTCCAATCAATAATATATTAATAAACCCCTGCTCTTCCTGAAAATTAATCTGCTGTCTTTCTTCTTCTGAACTAAAAAAATCCTTTGGAGTTGGAACATGTATGGTGTCATTAATGTAGTAGAATACCCCTAACGCTAAACTAATTATGATCACCAATGGAATTAATATATACTTTAACCTTTTCATATTTACCTCCTCTGAACATAGCTGTACTTATATATTATGCCATAAAGAAATAGCATATACAATATTAAAAAGTAGGCTTTTAGGCCTACTTCTATTTAGTAAAGCCCCATAAAAGAATTTTGATATCATTCTTTCATGGGGCTTTTTAAAACTAAAACTAACCTATATGTTTTTACATATACTTTTACTTATTGGATAATATTATATATTCGTATGGTTTTATTTGATACTTCTGTATTCCATTTTCTACTACATCTTCAGCTTTACCCTTTATAATCTTTTCAAAACCATTCTTAGATAATAAATCCTTATCTATAGTTATATTTTCCTCTCTGATGTTGACTATAATAAGTCTCTTTTCTCCATTATATTCTCTTATAAATGATGCAACAAGTGGATTTATATCAAAAGGAACTATGTCTCCATGCTTCATTACTTCATCATTTAATCTAAATTTTATAAAATCTCTATAGAAGTTTAAAAGTGAATTTTCATCCTTATCCTGTTCCTCTACCGATGGAGAGTACTCCCCTACATTATGCTTTATCATTTCCCATTTTGTTTGCCCTTCACCTGAAACCCTATACCATTTAAAAGGTTCCCTAATTTCCTCATCTGGTTTATAACCCTTCATACCAATTTCTTCACCATAATATATAAAAGGATTTCCTGGTAAACTTAAATATATTACTGCAGCTGCTTTATTTTTTTCTACACTATCTAATCTAGACATAACTCTATCAATATCATGATTTGTTAAAAAAGGTGCATCAACATAATCTTTATATTCAGCCTTATAAGTATCATAGCAGTTTTTAATTCTTGGGGAAAGTTTAGTTGAAAATCCTGTATTAACTGCTTCTATAATTTTTTCTGCTAAATTGAAGTTAAAACATGAATCAAAAGCAGTAAAGAATGGTGCAATCTTACCTTCTGAATCCCAAACTTCACCAACAATATATACGTCATTTTTTATACTACGTACATAGTTTGCAAACTCCTGCCACCATGCTACTGTATCCTTATATCTTTTGCCTTCGTAAACATGAAGTGCTGCATCTATTCTAAATCCGTCAATTCCTTTATCCAACCAAAACTTTGCTATTTCTTTTATTTCCTTTCTAACCTTTTTATTATCATAGTTTAAGTCCGGCATTTCAGACCAGAAGGTAGCATAATAATAGTTTTGTCCATCTTTTGTATGCCAAGCCTTCTGTCCTATTCCTGACAGCTCCTTTAAATTTGTATCCTTATTAGACCATATATAATAATTCTTATATTTCCTATCACCTTTTAATGCCTTCTCAAACCAAGGATGTTTGCTGCTTGTATGATTTGGAACAAAATCAAGAATGACTTTTATTCCATTTTCATGTGCCTTATTTATTAGATTTTCAAAATCCTGCATTGTTCCAAATTCTTTATTTATATCTTTATAATCTGTTACATCATATCCATGATAACTTGGAGATGGATAAATTGGATTTAACCATATAGCGTTTACTCCTAAGCTTTTAATATAATCAAGTTTTTTGGTAACTCCATTTAAATCACCTATACCATCTCCATCTGAATCATAAAATGACCTTACAAATATCTGGTACACAACAAGTCCATCTTGTTTCTTTCTTGGTGCAATCGTTTGCTCTTTGTCAAAAAAACAACCCACACTAAATATAAGGGTTATTAATGTCAATATAAATAACCATATTCTCCTTTTCATACTCTTTTCCCCCTAAAATATAGATTTATTAATTTCAACATCTCCTCATTTGGAGAAATAAAAGCTGCCCTTTTACCTCCATTATATAAAAATACATATCTATCTTCTTTGTAATCCCAAGGAATATACACATCTATTTGTGCCCCTTGAGGTATTTTTATGTCTCCTTCTTTTCCAAAACTTTCAAATTCCTTTACATCTAAATCAAGTAGGGTTTTTCTTCTTTTTTGATTATATATAACATCTATTTGAAGATTTCCATTTGTAAATATATATTCATATTCACTATATTGCTTGTCCCTTAAAATCATAACTAAATAAGCACCTGCAAATACAAGCAAAACTAATGCAAACACCTTAAAATTAAAAGTAAGGGTTGCTAAAACAAACAATAAAGCCCCAATAATTATTAAAACATACATCAATATATTTAGTAACTTATAGGTACTACTTATTGTTGTTCCCAAAAGCTGTTCATAAAATTTGTCCATATATTTACCTCCCCAACTTAACAATCTTAGTAAATATTATATCATATAAATAGAACAAAATTTGTATGCACATAAATAAAAATATTGTAATAATTTTACTGTTTTTCGTAACATTTAAATTTAATACATTTCCATATAACAAATATATTAAAATAATAATTGAATCAAACCATATGAATTTAAAAACCTTTTTACCGCTTATGGTTAAGGTAAAAAATTCAATAAAATAGTTTATAATAGGATATATGCCAACAAAACTATATATTAGCCAATACTTTTTATCAAAGTTAAATAAATAGAGCAAAACTAATGCAAAAAAATAGCTTATAAATCCATAACTTACTCCCAATCTTTTTAATGGAACAGAGACAATAAAAGTTGCTATAAAAACAAACAATAAATTCATACTTGAAAATAATTCTATCTTTTGCGATATTAATAATGTTAATGAAATTATAAATCCTGTTAATAATGAAAAATAAATCTTTTTCTTCATATCTCTGCACCCTTACTAAATAATTATTAAAAATATTAATATTATTTTACATCATTATTAAAAAAAATTCCATATTCATTTTAGGAGGTATAAAAAATTGAAGGAGATAGAAGTAAAAGTACTAAATATTGATTTTGATATGGTAAAGAAAAAACTAGGTAAACTAGGTGCAAAAAAAATAAAGCAGGAAAATCAGCAAAACTATTTCTTTAGCCTCAAGGAAGAAAATGGATATGTGCGAATAAGAGTTATTGAAGACCTTATAAACAATAGAAAAAAAATTACACTATGTATAAAAAAGATATTTAAATTACAAAATGTTCGTCAAAACATTGAACACGAATTTGAGGTTTCAGATTTTAATGAATGTCTATTATTTTTAAAAGAACTTGGATTTAAAGACTATAAAAGAGAGGATAAATATAGAGAAAGCTATATTTTAGAAGATGTATTAATTGAATTTGACACTTGGGATAAATCTGTATTTCCATATCCTTATATAGAAATAGAAGCCCCAAATATTGAGGCTTTAGAAAGAATAACAGGATTACTTGAAATACCAAAAGAAAACATAACTTCAAAGGGACTTTTAGAAATTAAAAGGGACTTAGGAATACTATAAAAGCATTAAGATTAAAGGAATGGTTATAACAGAAATTATAGTTGATAAAAATACAACCTTAGAAGCATATTCTGAATTTCCTCCATACTTTTCTGCCATAATAACTGTATTTGCAGCTGCTGGCATCGAGGTAATTATTACAGGTATACTTAAATAAAACTCCTTTACTCCAACCCCTTTTAAAATGAAAAGAACTACAAGTGGAATTAAAATCAACCTAACAACTGTACCAACATAGACTGAGTGTCCTTCAAATATTGATTTCACTTTAGCATCAGCTAATGTAGAACCTATTATAATCATTGAAAGAGGAGTGGTCATTGAACCTACTAATTCTAGAGTTTTTATTATTGGAAGAGGTAGTTTTATTGAAAAAATAAAAATCATAAGCCCAATTAAAACTGAAACAATTCCTGGGTTTAAAAGAGCCTTTTTTAAGCTGTTTTTATCGCCTCTTCCTGAAAATATAAATACTCCTGCTGTCCACATGAGTACATTAAAGGGTATGTTGAATAATGCTGCGTAAAACATCCCTATTTTACCATATATACTCTCAACAACTGGATATCCCATAAATCCACAGTTTGAAAACACTGTAATAAACCAAAGAACCTTAGCCTCATCCTCTTCAAATTTTTTATAAATAAACCTTCCTAAAACAAAAAGCACACCATGTATAATAATTGAAGTAAGAAATAACCTAACACCTATATTTAACATATCACTTGAAAAGTTAAAGTTAAATGAAGAAATAATCATAAAAGGCAGAGTAACATTTATCAATAGCTCTGATAAACTCCTATTTACTTGCTTATTTAGAAATCCCTTTTTTCTTGATATATATCCAACAACCATAATTAAGAAAAGAACCATAACCTGAGTCACAATTACATTCATCTCTTATCCTCCCAATTACTTACTACATTATTTAATAAAATATTATATAGCTCAGGATTAAATTTGTTTAATGCAATTGGTTTTAAATTGCTATCTGTAAAACCATGTACTGTATAGCCTTCTGCTAAAATTTTTTCATCCCTATATACCCTATATCCAAACTTTACCTTTACTCTAGAAACTTCCAAAATGCATGTTTCAATCTGGATCAAATCATCATAATAGGCAGGGCTTTTATATTTAACCTCTACTTCAATTACAGGTAACATCAAGCCTATTTCCTCTAAATGCCTATAGTTAAATCCAAGACTTCTTAAAAGCTCGGTTCTCCCAACATCAAACCAAACTACATAATTGGAATGATATACAATTCCCATTCTATCAGTTTCTTTATATCTTACTCTAAATTGTGCCTTCATCTTATCACTCCCTTCAATATATAATTTATCATATTTGTTGTTAAAAAAACATAACAAAATTTCTTTTACAATATAAATTTACAAAATTTTATATAATTTATATAATTAAACACAAGGAGCGTGATATTATGTATGGAGCAATAAGATCAAAGCTAGATAACGATTTAACACTTGAAAAGATGCTAATTTATGCTATAGAAGATGAGTACCTTGCAAGAACAGAATATGAGCTTGCACTTAAATCATTAGGAGATGAAAAACCCTTCAATAGCATTATTAACTCAGAAGTTCATCATATAAATTGGTTAAAGGAACTCCTTCAAAAATATAATATTCCAATTCCAGAAGATAGATCATATGAATTTCTTAAAATGCCCTCTTCATTAGATGAGGCTCTTGAATATGGAATTCATGCAGAAATTGAAAACATTGAAATGTATGAAAGGTTTTTATCCCATAGTCTTCCTGAAGATGTTCAAGAGGTATTTAAAAAGCTAAGAGATTCATCAAAAGGACATTTGTTGGTACTTAAAAATAGAAAGGAAAAAATATGATTTATAAAAATAAAAATGCCCCATGAAACTTTTTATTTACGGGGCATTTTTATTTTCATAAATTATTTTGGTTTATTCTTTTATATCAATGAAGCTTAATTTATCTTCTCCAAAATACTTAACTACCAACTTGTTGATATCTCTATCATATATAAATCCTTCTATACCCTTCATGTCTGCTTTATTTATGGTACATAAATCCTTTAGTTTAAAATTAGATAAACTCAATTCGTAAATTTTTGTATTTAAACCTCCTATTGTGTATAAATATAGTTTATCATTCTCAACATAGGCTGGTACAACATCTGTTAGAGATGCTACTAAAAATTTTTTATTAGATTTTATATCATACCTATACAACTTATCATATTCAAAATATATCATATTTCCTTTATAAATTCTAAAGCTATCTATCATTAAGTTTTTTACGTTTAATCTATATTCGTTTAATTTGTTTAATTTTATATCATACTCATATAAAACTACATATGAATTGAATTTAATATAATATATTTTATCATCCTCTAGTTCTGCAAATATTATAGAGTCATCTATCTTTTTAAGTTGACCTGTTTCGATGTTGTATAAATATATACCCCTTGATGTCCTTAATAACATATTTTTACCTTCAACATCTATATCTGATATATTTAGATTTGCAAAAATCTTTTCAGACCCATCATAGAAGTATAATAAACCATTTTTGTTGTAAAAAACATTACCATAAAAACCATTAATAAATTCAACACCCTTAGCTATACTCTTATTTACTTTATCACTTTTTAAATCGTAGCTAAAAAGTTCATCATGACTTCTATAATAATAAACATCATTAACTTTAGTCATTTGAAAACCATTAATGTTTCTTGAGTTTTTAATTTCAAACTTAGTATAAATTCTCTCCTTTAAACCCTTTAGATCTATATTTTGTTTTTTCTTTAAATCATATAGTGAATATTGGTTATTGCCTTTAATTTCTATTATAAACTTATCAAATATTTTCATATAAACATTATCTTTTTCTAGCCTTTTATCATTACCATCTAAATCATAGCTATATAATGTACATACATCGGGTTTTTCAAAATCTAATGTAAATATCCTTTCATCTATTATTAAAAACTCTATTAAATTTGGATCTGTAAGCAACTCCTTTATAACTTTAAACTCCCTATCTAATTTTACAATTTGAGATTTTTCTTCGTTTATAACATAGAAGTATCCTTTATAATAGCTTAATAGCCTTATTGGGAAATTTAAATTGTATGTTTTAATCTGATCTGTCTCTAAGTCCCTTTCAACTATTTGTTTTGTTGTATAGTACATATAAAGCTTATTGTCTACCACATATAAATTGGGTGCAGAAATTATATATTCTGACTTTTTGTTTTTAATGTCGTATTTGTAAAGTCTATTTAATTCATCCTTATATATTATAGTTTCTCCACATAGCTTAAAGCTTTCTATTCCATAGTCTAAAAGTTTTTCTTTCTTTTTTGTTATTTCATCTAATCTATATAAAGTTTTTTGGCTTAGATAATAAATGTTGTTGCCACTTTTAAATATATTATATGCATTATCTAATTCAAGCTCCTTTGTATCACCTGTAGATGTGTTTATTTTATAGAGTCCAACAATATCGGAAAAAAGTATTGTATTCATATAAATACTATCTTTTGTATATACTGATAAATTATCACTACTTGATATAAAATCTATAGTTTTAGGTCTAAAAATCCTTTTTAAATTTGACCAAAACAAGCTAACTCCAAAAACTAAAACCAAAATTATTGCAAATACTAAATAAACTCTTTCAAACTTTTTCGAAGTGCTATTATTTTTCATTTAAATCACTTCCTTTTATTAATTTTGATGTTATATTACCGATAACATCCTTTAAAATGTAATTTTCCTCTCCTTCTGTTAAAATCACAACTATAAATGTTTTATGGTCTTTAAACACTATACCACAATCATGTTCTAAATTGTTAAGCTCCCCTGTTTTATGTGCTATTTCATATTTATTGCCTAAATATCTATCAAGTCCACCCTTTAATTTCTGCTCCTTTAGAATTTCTATTGCCAAGTTGCAGTAATATGGGTTTAGTACTTCTTTTTTACATAACTTATAAAAGGTTAATCCTAAATCCCTTGCACTTGTAAAGTTATCAAATCCTAACCTTTTTCTGTCAAAATCCATCATTTTTCTTTGAAGTATAGTTTCATTAAGTCCTATTTCTTTAAAGTATTTGTTTATATATTCAAATCCTAATAAATCAATTATTATATTTGTTGCGGTATTGTCACTTAAAACAATCATTAACTTAGCTAAATCAAGTAATGTATATGTGTTGTTTTCATCTAATAAATATACAATTCCTGCTCCAGAGACAGTATAGTCTTTTTGGATCTTAATTCTTTTATTTAAATCTATCTCTCCCTTCAATACCTTGTTAAACAGAGCTAAAAGAATAGGAACCTTTATAGTACTTGCAGAAGGAAAAATTTTATCGCTATTATATTCAAACATATACTGTGTTTCTAACTCCTTATAATAAACCCCAACAGAACAGTTTAATCTATCTATATAATCTAAAACATTCTTCATAAAACCACCTCTTCCAATTATTTCAGTTATATTATTAATATTTTAACTCAAAATATAAGTAGAAGGGAGGCTATGTTTATGGTAAGAAAAAGTAGAAAAGGTATAGTAGGCAAGGCTCTTCCTACAATGTCTAAAAGATATAGAATTGGTGCTGGAATTGATTTTATAAAGGAAAAATTAAAGGCTGAAGGAAAAATTGATGAGGATTAAATCATTTAAAAGCCCTATGGAGGATTTCATAAGTAATTTAACTTTTGAAATCCTCTCATAGGCTTTATTTTAATTTTACTTCTAGAACATCTAGATAATTTGAAATAGTATAATATATTTTATTATGATCTTCATCATATAAATATGAATTAATGTATCCAATTTCCCTAACTAAAGTTTTACAACTTATCGAGTCTAAATAGATACAGTTTATACTATTTTTACCCTGATCATCTGTTATTTTTAAAAAGAGTTTATCTTTGCTTAAAAGATATCCTTCAATAAAAACGGCTCCTTTATACAATATTTTATTTACCCCTTTTTTTAAATCATAAGCAAGTATATCATTCCCCTGTGTATATATTGCATATTCGTCATCTATATAAATTAAATTAAATAGATCTATATCAATACTTAATTCACTTGTTTTATTTGTATTAAGATCTAAAATTTTTAATTTTGTAACATCATACACATCTCCTATTTTTGGATAAAAATATATTTTATTTTCATTAAAAAATACAATTCTAACTTTATCCAATATCTTTATTAATTCTCTATCATCAACTTTATATAAGTTTTCAAATGTTGAAACATATATGTTATCTCCATTTGTAAATATCTTATCTACAAATACATTTGAAATTAGTTTTGTCTTTTTCTCCTCTAGGTCAAAATTATATAGCTTTCCTGCTGTTACAAATAAGTTACCTTCTATAAACTTAATATCATTAAGATATAAGTTGGTATTGTATACATTGTTAGTTTTATTAGCAAAATCGTACTCAACCAAACTGCCTTGATTAAAATTTATACCACTATCTATATAATAAAATTTATTTCCTGTTTTAACCATTTTGTAGCCCTGCAATGCATTTATCTGCTTCTTAATTGGAAAATAAAATACATGTGATTTAATATCAGGTAATTCATATCTTTTGTTAGTTTTTATATCAAAAATATAATTTTTATTATTTTCACAAACATATTCAAAATTACTAAAGGAGTTGTTTTTTACGATCATCTCCTTTTTTATATTTTTACCATTTAAATCTATACTCATAAGAACTGACCCCTGTAACCCATTAGATTCAGCATAAAAATAAATTTTATCTTTAATAATTTTTGATAGTAACTTATACTCACCTTGTGTACCTACTTCCCAAATCTTTTCAAATTTATCATCATAACATGCAATCCTATCAGTTCCATGTTGTGCATAAAATTTTCCATTATAATACATCAACCCTAATATATTACCATTTACAGTATATACATCATATTTTCTAGTATTTATATCAAGTTTAAATATTGAATTTTTATCACCTGATGAAAAGTAAAAATAGTAGATAAAATCATTCATAAATAAAAATCCTTGAGGTTGAATTTTTAAGTCAATTTTTGTTTTATCCTCTAAATTATATATATTTACATTTAAAGTCTGGGTATCAATATATACAATCTTATCATTGCTTATTTGAAAATCCCTACAGTTATCTAAAATTTTTTCAATTATTTTATCTTTGATTTTTATTCTAAATAGCATATTTTTGGCATCTAAAAAGTAAATACTGTCCTTATAGCTTTCAACTCTATTAACCCAATCATCTGTAATTCTATCTAATTTTTTATTCACTGTATTATATGCATAAAGTGAAAAGTTATCTGTAAAACCTCTTGGTGAAAAGTAAATTGTATCTCCTACCATAACTTCCTTTTTTTCTAAACTTGAATAATATTCTTCTACATTTAGGACATTAAATTTTATAACCTCCATAGCCTTTCTTACCTTTGGTCCAAAATATGAAGACAAATCCCTTATAAAAAAGCTAAATAAAAAAACTATAATCAAAAGTATCGCAGCAATATAATAAACCTTCTCAATCCCCTTCCCTTTATTTTCCATAACCCACCTCCTTCATCTATTACACATATTATAATAAAATCCAAATATTTACGTTAAGAAATTATTAAAAAATTATAGATATGTATAAAATCTCAAATCAAAAATATAAATTTTAAACAATTTAAAGAATAAAATTTAAATACTTAGACTATACTTTTAATATATTTGAAAATAAAGGGGTGGGTAACATGAGTAATTTGATTTTATTTTTCTTGACATTTATATGTATTTTTCAAATACTTAAATTAAAACTGGATGATAGAAAAGTCAAATTATGTTTAACTATTGTTCAGTTTTCTATATTTGCAACTTTTATGTTATTCATGTACATAGCTTCTCAACCTATTTTTTCGCCATAAAATAAGAATATTTCCCAGGAAATGATATTTACTTATAATTAAAAATAAATTAGAATAATACTACGTGGTTTTCAAGGACCTCCTATAAAAATCCAAGGAGGTGTTTTTATGCCTATAGAAAAACATCCAGATTTTCAAGAAGAATTAAAATATTTAGACTTTATTCTTTCCTTCCTTAAAATACATCATAAAAGACTACTTGCTACAAAGGCTATTTTAACCAAAGAACTCTCTAAAGGAATAGGTGATCCAAAGGATGACAGTAGTGATCCCTATATAAGTATGCTTATAAATACTCAGCTCTCCGATACACTAGAAGAAAAACTTGAGAAGATAGAACATGCCCATAAAAAACCTTACTTTGCAAGAGTTGATTTTACAGAAGATGGTTCAAAAAATAGAGAAAAGCTTTATATTGGAAAAATGTGCGTTCTTGATGATAAAAATTTTAAACCATATATAATTGACTGGAGAGCTCCAATTGCCAACTTATACTATGAAGGTCGCCTTGGGAAAGCCCACTATGTTTGTCCTGATGGAAAAATTTATGGAGAAATACATCTAAAAAGGCAGTACACCATTGAAGAAGGAAAGCTTCGTAATATATTGGATATAGATATAACCACAAACGATGAGTTCCTTCAGGCCTTTTTAAGTGCTAATGCAGACAATAGACTAAAAGACATTGTATCTACTATTCAAGTGGAACAAAACAGGATAATTCGTGCCGATATGTGGAAGCCTCTAATTGTACAGGGAGTTGCAGGAAGTGGTAAGACAACAATAGCCCTTCATAGAATTGCTTATCTAATCTACAACTACGATAAAGACTTTGTTCCAGAAAACTACATGATTATTGCACCAAATAAATTGTTTTTAAATTATATATCAGAGGTTTTACCTGAACTTGGTGTAAACAGAGTTAAGCAAACTACATTCGAAGAATTTGCATTTGAGGTACTAGAAAGGAAAATAAAACTTAAGGATGTTAACAATACATTATCTCTATTAGTAAATTTAAAAGATGAAAAACAAAAAAATATAATTGTAGAGGCATTAAAATTTAAAACATCAAAGGAGTTTTGGGATATACTTGATAAATATTTAAAGCAAGTAGAATATAATTTAATACCAGATGAATCCTTTAAAATAGGTAAAATCGAACTCTTTTCTCATAATGAAATTAATGAGCTTTTCCTTAAAAACTATTCTGACCTACCATTTGCAAAAAGACTTAATGAAATTAAGAAGCATCTACAAAACAGAGCAAAATTAAAAAAGGATGAGCTGATTGAAAAGTTAAATAAAATATGCGATGTTGAAATTAGTAAAATAAAAAATAGTATTTTAGATCTAAAAGAACGTCAAGCTAAAATTACTGAAACCTATAACAAAAGGGATGAACTAATTGGAAAAGTAAATGATTTTGTAAAATCAGGAGCATCCAATTATATAAAACACATTAAGATCAAAACCGCCTTTGAATATTACGATGAATTTTTATTAAGTGATATGTTTAAAGAGAATGCACTAAATTATATTAGTAATGATGCCTATGAATATTTAATTAGTACCTATATTGAAAATAAAAAATCCGACTTATTCGAATATGAAGATTTGGCACCTCTATTATATATAAAATATAAAACATTAGGGCTAAGTGAAAAAATCAAAGTTAAACATATTGTCATTGATGAGGCACAGGATTTTAGTGTGCTTCAACTTCATGTGCTTAAAAATATAATTAAAGACAGCTCCTTTACAATACTAGGTGACTTAAATCAAGGGATACACTACTACAGAGGAGTTAGAAATTGGAATGATATAAAGGAATTGGTCTTTAATAATACTGCTAACTATCTAACCCTAGAACAGACATATAGAACAAGTATTGAAATTATGGATGTGGCTAACAAAGTTATATCATATTTAAAAGAATCAGAAATTCAGTTGGCCAAACCTGTTATAAGACATGGAGATAAGGTTCAAATTAAAAAAGTAAATTCATATAAAGATGTTGTAGAAAATATAGCTTCTGATCTAGAAGCATTAAAAAATTCCAATATAAAAAGTATCGCTATAATAGGTAAAACACTAGAAGAATGCAAGGAAATACACAAAATGCTTAAAATTAAAGGATACAAGTTTAGTCTAATTACAGGAAACGAAAAGGATTATTCTTCTAAACTTGTTGTCGTACCTTCATATTTATCCAAGGGATTAGAATTTGATGCTGTATATATTCCTAATGCAAGCTCTTCTTTATATCAAAATAATGAACTAGATATAAAACTCCTTTATGTAGCATTGACAAGACCACTTCATAAACTTTGTATCTACTCAATAGGCGAAGTTTGTGATATGCTTAAGTTTGTAAGCTGTAATTAAGGGGGAAGGATTATGTTCTTTATAGGAATATTCGGCATCGAAAATAAGGAAGAACATATAAGGGATATTAATGCTAAAATATGTAAATCATGTGGTCAGTATACAACATATAGACTTTATAAAACATATTCTTACTTTCATTTTTTCTTTATTAAACTTTTCAAATTTAATGAAAACTATTATGCAGTATCTAGATGCTGTAATAGACTATTTGAAGTACCACATAGCATAGGTAAGAATATAGAAAAAGGACTTCAAAATGATATTGAAGAAAAAGATTTAATAGAAATCAATATGGGGTACAATGAAGGTGTTTGTCCTAACTGCAAAAATTTAATACATCCTAGCTTTGAATTTTGCCCATACTGTGGAACAAAATTGCACTAAAAAGGCACTTTCTTGATAACTCCCTCATATAATGTAATAAAAAGGAGGGGGTTCTATGCCTGAACTTTGGGGAATTTTTACAGTTATTGCTATAATAATTATCTACTACTTTATTAACAGGGAATATGCTAAAAAACTGGCTTTAGAGTTTATGCTATACGCAGAAAAGAAAGCAGAAGAAATGGCACTCTATGAAGGAAAAAAGAAATTCTATTACGTAGTTTCACAATATGATAAATTGCCTGCTTTTGTTAAGGCTGTAATTACCCCTGATCAATTTGCACAAATGGTTCAGGCTCTGTTTGACGAAGCTATGAGTAGACTGGATGATAAAAAGCAATACTAGTAATGACTATACGTAAATAAAGCCATGCTAAATTTTGAGCATGGCTTTAAAAATTTTAAAATTTAGTGTTGACAAAAACCAAAATATATTATAGAATAAAACATGTCGAAGGGGTATAGCTCAATTGGTAGAGCAACGGTCTCCAAAACCGTAGGCTGTGGGTTCGATTCCTACTGCCCCTGCCATAAGGCCTAATCGAAAGATTAGGCCTTATTTGTTTTGTCCCAGCATACTTTTTAACATTAGAATAAATACAATTATACGGAAACACAGTCATAGCAAGAAAACCTGTTTTTGTATAAAAAAAGTGAAATGTGTATCCATAAAATGGATAATGTCACATTTCACTTGGGTGGCACTCTTTGAAGATGTAGCTACATAGTTTTTCTGCTTCTTCCTTTTCAACAGGTTTACTAAATAGGTAACCCTGCATAAAGTCACATCCCATTGACTTTAGGTATTTAAACTGTTCTCTATCCTCTATCCCCTCTACTACAACCTTTAAGTTCAGCTTATGTGCTAAGAAGGTAACACCATCTAAAACTTGCTTTTTACCTTCGTCTGCAAACATTTTATCGATAAAGGACTTGTCTATTTTAATATAATCTGCAGGAATAAAGGTCAGATAATTAAGGGATGAATATCCTGTACCAAAGTCATCTATAGCTATTTGAATTCCCTTTTCCTTTAATCCCTTTATTATTTCTATATTTCTTTCCTTATCCTCCATTAGTGCACTTTCTGTTATTTCAAGTTTTATTAAACTTGGATCTATGTTATATTTGTTAATTATCTCTATAACCCTTCTTGTAAAATTCTCATCCCTAAGCTGTACTGCTGATACATTTACCCCAATTGGTTTTACATCAACATTTCTATCAATCCAATCTCTTATTTGCTTTACAGCCTCCTCTAATACAAAATATCCTATATCAATTATCATACCAGACTCTTCTGCTATTGGTATAAATTTTGCTGGAGAGATATTACTATCCTTAATTCTAATTAAAGCCTCAAAGGAGTGTACTCTACCTGTCCTTGAACAAACCTGTGGTTGATATAGTAGTTTAAATCCTCTATTTTTTACGCATTCTAACAGTAATTTTTCTACTTCTAGTTTTTGTTCAAGTTCCTCCACCATTTCACTGCTAAAAAATATATAGGTATTTCTTCCTTCAGCCTTGGCTTTATACATTGCTGTATCAGCATTTTTAATTATATCTCTTACATTATCGCCATCATCTGGAACAACAGTAATTCCTATGCTGGTTGTTGTATATATATTTTTACCTAATACATCTATTCCTTCCTTAAGATCATCAATTATTGCCTTTGCAAGCCTCTTTAAATATTTAATGTCATGTATATTTCTTACAAGTATTAAAAATTCATCTCCACCAAACCTTGCAATAAATACCTCTTGGCTTTCATATTTCTTTAGAATTGATGCTACTTTTCTCAATAGGGCGTCACCTTTATCATGTCCTAATGTGTCATTAACCTTTTTAAAGTTATCTAGATCAAGTAAAAATACAGCAATCTTTTTGTCTTTTATATTATTTAATTCCTTCTCAAGCTCTTCTATAAAATATCTTCTGTTAGGTAAATCTGTAAGTGTATCATAATATGCCAAATATTTTATATCTTCTTCATATTCCTTTCTTTCTGTTATATCCATAATAGCCCCAGCTAAAATCTTGGTAGCACCTCTAACTCCACTTATAATTTTACCCTTTACAAACATCCATCTTACAAGTCCATATCCTGTTTTAACCCTTATCTCACATTCTACGCAGTTTTTATAACCAACTAAGTGCTCACGATAGGCTCTGCGTAATGGCTCCTTGTCCTCATCCAATACTATCTTTTCCATTAACTCACTCATTTTTATATCCTTAAAATTATATCCCAACATTGATTTAAATTGCTCTGATAAAAATAAAGTATCATCATCTATATTCCATTCAAATATACCATTTTTTCCCGCCTCAAGGGCAATTCTATATCTTTCTTCACTTATTCTTAACTGTTCTTCAGACTGCATTAATATATCATATTGAGCCCTTAATTCCTCTTCAGTTGCAGCAAGTTCCTCATAAAGTGCCTCAAGCTCTGTATAATTACTTTTCAACCTATTTATCATGCTGTTATATGCCCTGCTTAAGTTTCCAAATTCATCATCCCTATTATATATAAATTGTTGCTCAAGCTTTCCTTCTTCAACAGCCTTCATTGCATTCATTAAGTTAGTAAGAGGAGTTGTTATAGTTGATGAAAAATATATAGCAAATCGAATAGAAACAAATATAAAAATAAATAGCAGTATAATTGATATTACAGTAATGTTTTTAGAAACAGACAGTACTTCATTTAAATCCTGTGCAACAACTATAATCCAACCTGTTGACTCCATTAATTTACAGGCCATATACTTTTTAGTTCCTCTATATTCATATATACCACTTGTTTCTACTATCCTTTCACCCTTAGATATCCTATTTATAATATTATTTACTAGTTCATTTTCAACCTTGGTACCAATTCGTTCTCTATCTGGGTGATGCAATATTGTACCATCAAGATCGATAATATAAGTATATCTATTTTTACCTATCTCATAGTTAAAGAATTTAAAGCCTATTTTATTCATATCAAAATATGCTGCATATACACCTATTATTCTGTCATTGGTAATAGACATTATTGGAACAGCTATTAATAATTTTGACTCATTTCTATCGCTATAAATAGGCTTCATAAATATTTTGCCTTCCAATACCTTATTTAAAATTAATCTATCATATAAACTTTTTGTCGTTTGATCATTTTCTGTATCAATCAAAATATTTCCTTCAGTATCCAAAATAACAGTTCTGAATTTTAAATTGTTTTTCTTGGTATTATAATTGAACAAATTGAAATATTGGGCATTTGAAAGTTCACTTCTATTCTTTATAAATTCAAATGCTTCTTTTTTTGAAACTTCATCCCTTTTTAAAATATAATTTTTAACCCTATAATTACTTGCCATCTCCTCAATGTCGCTAGAAAATATGCTTAATATAACAGATATATTTTCTGCCTCTACAGTAACTATTTCATTTATTTTATTTTTATTTATTTCTATAAGTTGTTTTGATGAATAGTTATAAATTGTAACTGTAAGAACTATTAAAGGAATGGATACTAAAAGAACAATAAATATTGGAAGTTTCCTCTTTATATACATGGAGTCCCCTCCTAATACTCAAAATTGTACGACAATTTACTACAAGTTTTGACATTTATATTATCGTATGTTTTAATTAGAACTTGAACATATTTTTATATAAAAAACTGCTCTGGAATTAATCCAAAGCAGTTTGCAACCTCATCCTTCCATATAAATCATATTCAACTTTAATAGGCAAGGATAATCTATAAGATTTATCGTTTCTCTCAAACCCCTCATCATCCCCAACATGCCATGATAAAAATACATCTTCGCCTTGAGGTGATTTTATTATTCTTCCAGTATATAGTCCACTTTCATTACCACATAATACAATATCATCTGAAAGAGGTTTAAATTCCCCTGATAAACTATCCGAAACAAAGTAAAGTACTCCTGTTTGTGGCTTCATTGGATAGATTTTTTCAATATACTCTGGACTATACCATTCTTTTTTTACAGCAAAAATCATATACCACTTACCATTATGCTTATGAAGTGAGGGTACCTCCATATCAGTGAATATATGAGGTGAAGCTGCAGGAGGCATAACTTCCCAATTAATTAAATCCTTTGACCTTGCTCTACCTATACACCCTCTATATTTAGGATGTCCATTTTTATCCCTCGCTGTAAAAAACGCATAGTACATCTTTTCATCTTCATCATATACAACAAATGGATCCCTACATCCCTCGTGCTTGTTATATGCATCCATTTGCTTTTCATAATACCTTTCATCTGCTACTATAATAGGATTTCCCCTATACTTTTCCCAATTTATTAAATCCTTTGAAGTTGCAACTCCAATCCTTTGAGTATGTCCAACATATCCGTCCTCTGCTACATCCCTTTTACATCTTGATGTATAAAACATGTAGTAAGTATCGTCCTTTTTAATAGTACATCCTGTCCAAATTGAAACACTATCCCAATCATCCTCTAAATCCGAAGCTTTAAGTACCGTTCCTTTATATTCCCAATTTATTAAATCCTTTGATATAGCATATCCCACAGAGGAATTTCTATGTCTACTATGTGAATCATCACTTAACGGAGCTTCTAAATGAAATAAATGATATATTCCATCCTCTTCATATATCCAAAAATCCCATAAAAATTTTCCTTCTGGTGCATACAGATTCATATTTTTCACCTCTTTAGTATGTCTAGTACTTCATCTAACGTAGGTAGTGCTGACATAGCTCCTTTTTTTGAAACAGCACAAGCTCCACATACATTAGCAATCTTAGCAAAATATTTAATATCGTCTAGTGTAATATCTTCAAAGTTTTTTCCACAGCTTGCAATTGAATAAAGCATACCAGATACAAAGGCATCCCCAGCACCAGTTGTATCAACAACCTCAGCCTTAAAACCTTCAACCTTTTCTATTCCTCCTTTATAGCTTAATAAAACACCCTCTTTACCCAAAGTTACAAGTATTAACTTAATTCCATAATTAATTAAATCCTTCAATCCCTCTTCTATTTCACTCTTTCCTGTTAAGAAAATAATCTCTTCATCTGATACCTTTAAAATATCAACGTATTTTAACATTTCAAATACAGTGTTTTTGGCCTTTTCTTCAGACTCCCACAAATTTAATCTTAAATTAGGGTCAAAGGATATATACATTCCTTTTTCTTTAGCAATTTGCACCGCCTTTATTGTGGCTCTCTTTGAACATTCATTTATCATTGATATAGTTCCAAAATGAAGTATTCCATACCCTTCAAACATTTCTTCTTTTATTTCATCCTCTTTTAATAGACTGTCTGCACTAGGATTAACATAAAACTCAAAACTTCTCTCTCCATTTTCATCTAGTGTAACTAGTACAATACCTGTATGTGCCTCTTTTGTAAAAATCATATTTTCAGTAGATACGTTAAAATCATCAAGAACATTCTTTAAATACCTTCCTAATGCATCATCTCCAACTTTTCCAATAAATCCCGACTTACCTCCAAGTCTTGAAACCCCAGCTGCAACATTTGCTGGGGCACCACCTGGATTTTTTCTATATGTCATATTATCATCTATAGGTATAAAATCAATTAATACTTCACCAAGTGTTAAAACACCCTTCATTTTATCACCTACTTTTACATTTCTGTCTGCTTTTCTTCAAAACCTAGAACATAAGTAGCAACAAAAGCTGAAGCAAAAGCAATAACCATTCCAAGTAAATAATTAACCATAGAAGCAGTTTGAACAATAGCAGTACCAGGAATACCTGTAACACCAACTGCTGTCATTGCAACCTTAGTAGCCACAACATATGCTCCTCCTAAAGCACCTCCAATTGCTGCTGCAATAAATGGCTTCATAAGTCTTAAATTAACCCCAAATATAGCTGCTTCTGTAATTCCTAAAAGACATGATGTAGCTGCTGGAAGTGCAACTGACTTCATCTTAGCATTTTTAGTTTTAAAGTATACTGCAAAGGCTGCTCCACCTTGTGCTACGTTTGCCATTGACCATATTGGTAATAGTAAATTAGCTCCAACATTCTTTATAAGTTCTGCTTCAATTGCATGGAAGCTATGGTGAATTCCAGTTATTACTATTGTTGAATATAATCCTCCAAATATTAATCCTGCTAATGCACCTATTTTGTTATAAGCAAAGTTCAATGTAAATGAAATTCCTTCACCTATTAGTCTACCAACTGGACCAATTACAGTTAATGATATAAATCCTGTAATCATTATTGTTAAAAATGGAGTTAATAATATATCTAAAACCTCAGGAACTATCTTTCTTACATTTCTTTCAACTATACCAAGTATCCATACTGCTATAAGTATTGGTAATACTGTTCCTTGGTATCCTACCATTGCAACATTTAATCCGAACACATTTATTGTCTTTTCAATTCCTCCACCTATTGTCCAAGCATTTTGTAGAGCTGGATGTATCATTATACCACCAAGTGCCGCTGCTAAGAATGGATTAGCACCAAACTCCTTTGCAGCACTAAAGGCAACTAATATTGGTAAAAATACAAAGGCTGCATTTGAGAACATATCAACTAGTATAAATAATCCACTATCAGGATTTACTAAATTAAAGGTTTTAAACATACCAAGAAGTCCCATTAAAAGTCCACTGGCTACTATTGCAGGAATTATCGGAACAAATATATTAGATAAAATTCTGGCTAATCTCTGAATTGGGTTCATCTTCTGCATTGCATCCTTCTTTAAATCACTAGTTGAGGATTCCTTAAGATCAGCTAGCTTTACAAATTCTTTATATACCTTATTTACAAAACCTTGTCCAAGTATAATTTGAAATTGTCCTGTATTTGAGAATACTCCTTTAACCTCTTCTAATTTTTCAAGCTCCTCAATGTTTGCCTTTGATTCATCCTTTAGTACCATTCTAAGCCTTGTTGCACAATGGGCTGCACTTATTATATTATCCTTTCCACCAACAAGTTCTATTATCTTTTGAGCATATTCTCTATGATCCATATTTGTCCCTCCTTAATTTTATATTGACTTTTAAAACTTAAATTTAGTCCCGGGCACTAAATTTGGTTATTGTTACAAAACAAAAAAGACCCAAAGTATCAGTAGATAAATCTACCGTTACTTTGGGTCTTGCCTGCATTACCAGTAACAATCCCTAAATTATTTTATTGTATTTTTATAATATAAAATATTTTTTTACTTGTCAAGCAGAATTTATTATTCTCTGTATGTGTAAAGATATATATGCAAGTTCTTCATCTGGCATAGTATAATCATACTCTTCGTATATGTGTTTTTGAATATTTTTTGCTATGTTATATGCCTTAGAATATTTATTCTTTATAACTTCAAACAGCTCCATATCTATTCCAAAGGTTCTTTCATTTTTAATAATTCTTTTTAATGCAAAATGAAAGTGTGTCTTTAATCTCTGATATGAAACAGATGCCTCATCAATTTTTATATTTAAGCTTGCTTCTATTATCTTAGTCATATCCTTAATGATTGAGGCTATATCCATAGTAACGGATATATCTCTATAATTATTTTTAGCAGTATGGATATGGAGTGCAATAAATCCTATCTCATCATCAGGAATTTCAATATTTAATTTTTGTTTTATATAATCCTTTGCCCAAATTCCTATCTTAAACTCATCAAAATATAATGATCTAATTTCTTCTAGAAGCTTGTTCTGTACTACTATTCCCTTTTTTAATCTTTCAAATGCAAAGGCTAAATGATCTGTTAATGCTATATAAATATGAGGATTAAGCTCAACATTTAGCTTTTGTTCAGCATAATGGATTATATTTTCTGCGACATCTACATATTCCTGAGGATAGCTTTTTACTATTTCTTCAAATTTTTCATATTCACTCTTATCTTCCATTACAAAAACTTTTTCTATCTTTGTTTTATCAACAATATCATTTACTCTTTTTTGAAATCCTATTCCAGAACCTATTACAATCTTTTCTACACCTTTATCATTTACAAGGAGAGTATTATTGTTAAGAATTTTCTTAATCTTCATTTTATCCTCCTAAGCCATCTTTTGTGTTCCTAATAAATTATATCTCTAAAATTTTATAGTTTGTCAATATTTTTTATACTCCCCTCTTTATACATTTTTTCTCATCACAATATATTTTGTACTCCTTGCCTGAAAACTGTGTTTTTAACAGTACTGGGTGTCCCCAAAGTTCAACAAAGTGCTTTAAGGTAGCCTCTGCATACTCTAAAAGCAACTCACGTCCATCAAATACGTGCTCTAATATTAGAGTCCTATCTCTTTCTACATCTACCACCTGAATATAAGGAACAAGGCCCATACCACAGTTGTTGCTTAAAGTATCTCTAATCTCCTTCCAACCTTCTTCATCTGATACTTCCTTTATGATATACTCACTATCCCTCTTTACATATTCAAACAAGTTCATCTCTTGACAAAGTTCCAATGTTAAATATCTTCTTATAAAAGAACTATCTCTATCCACCTCTCTAACCTCAAATATCTTTTTAAGTCCATATTTTTGCTCTAAATCCTCAAAGATCTTATATCCAACATAATATGGATTGAGACCACCAACACGTGGTGAAACAACATCATTATGCCTTTTGATAAATTCAAAGTGAAGGGATGGAGGAAGATTTAGAGCATTTAATATCTTATAATGCCAAAAACTTGCCCAACCTTCATTCATTATCTTAGTTTCAATTTGAGGTATAAAATAGAGGGCCTCTTCACGTATCATCTCAACTATTGTTTTTTTATAGTCTTCAATATCACTATATTTAATTATAAATAACAGTAGATCCTCCTCTGGAAGCTTATATTTGCCTTCTTGTTGTTCTTGTTCGCCTTTACACTTATAGATTGTTCTATTTACCTGAAGTTTTAGTGCATGGGCTGCATCTATAACTTTTTCAACCTCATCATATCCAATAGCTGGGTTTTTTATATACTCTCTTATTTGATCAGCATGCCTCTTAAACATTTCTATTGTGTAGTCTGCATTAGTTCCTTCCTTAAAGAGCCTATTATTTTTAAAAAAGTCATTGTGCCCATATACATGGGCCATTGTTAATATTTGTAGAAGAAGGGTGTTATCCTTCATTAAATATGCAAGACAAGGATTTGAATTTATTACCATTTCATAGGGAAGTCCAGTCAAGTTGTACCTATATAATGTCTTTGTCCTTTCATATGCCTTTCCAAAACTCCAGTGGGGGTACCTTGATGGCATACCTATATATGCTTCATAGGAGAGCATCTCTTCATAACTTACAATTTCAAACTCCTGTTCATAAAAATCTAGTCCATAATCCCTTGCTATCTTCTCTATCTTTTCATTCCATTCCATTAGCTCTCTTATTGAATAATCCATCAGTATCCCCCCTTCTCCTTCTTTTTAAGCATTGTTTTTAAGGCATCCCACAGTTCATTTTTATGGCTGACAGAGACAGCTATAAAGTTTTTCTCCTTTATTTCCTTTGTTAGCTTTCCTTTAATTGTCATACTATAACTATTTGGCATAACCTCTGCATAGGCAAACAGGTTACATATCCTGCAGAGTTCTTTAGCTGCTTTTATTGTTCTCTCATCATCCTCACTCCAGTTGTCTCCATCACTAACATAGAAGGCATATATATTCCAACTTTCTGGATTAAATCTTGTATTTATAATATCCAAAGCTTTATTTAAACCACTAGAAATATAGGTACCTCCAGATTCAACTCTGTGGAAAAATTGATATTCATTTACCTCCTCTGCAGTTGTTGTGTGGGCTATAAAGGCAACTTGTACATTTTTATATTTCTTTCTAATAAATCTTGAAAGAACGTAGAAGAAGGTTCTAGCCATAAACTTTTTTGTATTATCCATTGAACCTGAGATATCCATAATACATATAATTGCAGCATTGCTCTCTCGTCTAAATTTTTTCTTGATTTTAAAATACCTTAAGTCATCCTCAACAAATGGGAATCTATCTATTTCTACAGGTAAATTCATCTCCTTTAGGGCCCTTTTTCTTGCCTGTTTTCTCTTTATCTTTTCCATAACAGTTCTTTTTTTAGCTAACCTTGGCCTTATTCCATATTTTTGATATCCATCTCTTTTTCTACTGCTTTCAACCAGTATTTCAGATGTCTTCTTTCTATCCATGTCAGGTAGCTCTAAATCTTCAAATAGGTAATCAAGTATGTCATCTATTGTAATCTCAAGTTCATACATCTCTTCTCCCTCTTGATTGCCTGCTCCTTGTTGTCCCATTCCCTGCTTCTTCTCACTTCCTATTCTATCTCCTCTTTTTTCTGTCCCATCCCCTGATGCTACTCCTTTTGTGTTTTTTCCATATACAAATTGATATTCCTTAAGTCCTCTTATTGGGATCTTAACCTTCTTATTTTTACTTTCACCAATTATACTCTCTTCTGAAAGAATATCAGCAAGATTATCCTTAATTGCCTTTTCAACAAGCTTTTTATGTCTTCTTCTATCCTCTATTGAACGATCATGCTCAACAGGATCTGAATGCATATCACGAAATATTGCCATATCCATCAGTCCTTCCAAAGATTGTTTGCTGCATATTTTAATATAACGTCACAGCAGTGGTCACAGTAGCCGTCCTCCTTCATCTTTTCTACCATAGCATTGTATTTAGCGTCCTGCTCCTTATCCCTTACCTTAGATTTAGTTATTATCCTTGTTAAATCCTTTACAGAAGCTATAAGCTTCTTTTCTATTGCCTCCTTAAGTGGTTCATAACATGTATAATCAATCTTTCCTCCATTCCTCATAACATAGAACATATATGAAGTTACATCAGTTCTAAATCCCTTTGCTGAGTTTGGTGAAATACCAATCTGTTCCTCAATGGATCTCATAAATGCCTCATCTGGATTTAATTCCTCACCTGTTGCCTTATCCTTAATCTTTGTCTTGTTAACATATGCTTCTGCATTATCTATATAATTGTTAAATAGGCTCTCTGCTTGTTCTCTAAATCCATGTATAAATGCCTTAGTAATTTCTTTTTCCAAAATCTTGTTGTATTCTTTTCTAATTGCATCCTGTATATATGCTGTATACTTTTTCTTATCATCTTCACTTACATCTAACTCTTTAATTGACTTTAGAATACTTTCCATAACACTTAATGGATTTATACAGTTGTGTTCTGAATTAGATAGAGCATTATCTATTGCCTTAACAATAAATCTAGTTGAAATACCTGTCATACCTTCTCTTGGTCCTGCCTCTTCCTTTAATTCCTTTATATCAATCTTCTTGGTTGTTCCATTTTCTAATATATCTTCACCATTATAGAGCTTTAACTTAGTCATAATATCAACCTTATTTGAAGGAGTAAGTCTTGAAAGAATTGCAAACATTGCTGCAACTTCAATTGTATGTGGAGCGATATGAGCCTTAAAATTACTCTTTTTCAATATCTTTTCATAAATCTTAACCTCTTCGTTAAGCTCTAAGCAGTACGGAACTTCTATCTTAACAATTCTATCAAGTATAGCTTCGTTTGTATGGTCAGATTTAAATTTATTCCATTCAGCCTCATTAGAATGAGCTATTATAATACCATCAAAGTAAATCATAGGCCCCTTTCCAGGAGATGGAATGGACTTTTCTTGTGTTGCTGTAATTATTGTATGAAGATATTCTACATCATTCTTGAACACTTCTATGAATTCAACTATTCCTCTATTACCAACATTGAAGGCTCCATTTAATGAAAGTATTCTTGGATCATCCTCTGGATATAAATCCATCTTTGAAATGTCTATAGAACCTGTTAATACGGATGTGTCTTGGTTATTTGGATCAACTGGAGGAACAACACCTATTCCCTTCCTTGATCTTATTGAGAAATTTGTTGTAACTACTGGGAATTTTTCATATTCACCGTTATATTCATTCATAAGTCTATATTTACAAATCGGACAAAGATCTCCTTCAATTTGAACTCCTAGAATTTTCTCAAATTCTGGTCTTAGGTGATTTGGAACTAGGTGAAGTGGTTCTTCCCTCATTGGACAGCCCTTTAATGAATATATTGGAGGAGATTGTTCAAGGGCTCTTTTCAATGCCTCAACAATTGATGATTTTCCAGCACCTACAGGACCAACTAGATATAAAACCTGCCTTGACTCTTCACCCTTCATAGAAGCAGAATAGAAATAGTTAACTATCTTCATTAAAACCTTGTCAATTCCAAAAAACTCATCCTTAAAGAAGTTGTACCTTTTAATAACTTCATTTCCATATATTTTTCTTACTCTTGGGTTTTCCTCAGGTTTTAAAACCTCAAAACCTTTGCTAACAATTATGTCATACATCCTTTTATGTGCTAGTTTTGCAACATCTGGATTATTCTTTACTATCTCTAAATAATCTAAAAATGTACCTTCAAATTTTTCTTTATTTTTCTTTTCCCTATCGCTCTTTATCAATTGATTAAAATCCATATTACCCTCCAAATACCCTTTATTTTATTACTATAATATGGGGGTTATATTTAAATTATGATGAAAAAAATAAAAAGAGCTTCATATTGACCACATGGTCAATATAGACTATAATATAATTAAAGATATTGACCACATGGTCAAAGGAGGTATATATATGTCTATTCAATTTATAGGTGTAACAAAAGAATATAAAAATGGATCAAATATATTTTTAGCATTAAACAATATATCCTTTGAAGCAAAGGAAGGAGAAATAGTAGCAATAGTTGGACCTTCTGGTTCTGGAAAATCAACTCTTCTCAATTTACTTGGAGGACTTGATAGAGCAACTTCTGGAGAAATAATATTTGATGGCTTAAATCTTTCAGCGCTATCAGATAAGGAACTTACCAAATATAGACGTGATAAGGTTGGATTTGTTTTTCAATTCTATAATCTTATACCTAATTTAACTGCCTATGAAAATGTTGAAGTTGCTGCAGAATTAAATAAAAATTCACTTAAAATAGATGAAGTTTTAGAGGCTGTGGGACTTTTAGATAAAAAAGATAAATTCCCTCAAGAGTTAAGTGGTGGTGAACAACAAAGGGTATCCATTGCAAGAGCAATAGTAAAGAGCCCTAAGCTACTTCTTTGTGACGAACCAACAGGTGCTTTAGACTATAAAACATCTAAAGAAGTTCTTGAATTAATTGATAAAATCAATCAAATATACAAGACAACAATATTTATTGTAACCCATAATACTAGTATTGCTTCAATGTGTCACAGGATAATTAGACTAAGAAGTGGCCAAATTATTGAGATTAAAGAAAACATTAATAGAATCTCCCCTAAGGAGGTTGAATGGTAATGATATTAAATAAAAGAATTAAGCGTGTAATAACTTTAAATAAAGCTCAATATATAGGACTTATATTTTTAGTCGCACTATCTATTTCTTTATATACTATCTTTAGTAGTTTAGCCTTTAATTTTAACAAAGCAACCTCAGATTATAGTAGAACTACAAACATTGAAGATGCAAAATTTCTTACCTTAAAGGATTTGGATATTAATTATATCGAAAATACATTTAATGTAGAAATTGAAAAAAGACATGAGGTAGATGTAAGTTATAAGTCCTCTACAATTAGACTTATTGAACTTACAAATAAAATAAATATACCTCTTATGATTGAAGGCAATTTAATTAAAGAAGGAGAAATAGCTCTAAATCCTGCCTATGCTAAAGCAAACAATATAAAGATTGGTGATTTTATTGAATTAGAAGGATTTAAATACAAGGTTTCAGGATTTGTTTCAATACCTGATTATATTTATCCTACTAAATCCTTAAGTGATTTAATGGCTGATCCAACTAAATTTGGAGTTGCTATAATTACTTCAAAAGACATTCTAAAATACAACAATTTAACCTACTTCTACAGCATTAAAGGAGATGTAGAAAAGGTTAAAAAATATATTGATGAAAACTATAAAATATTAATGTGGCAGGATATACAGGACAATCTTAGGTATGTATTAGCCAAAAAAAAGATTGAGCAACTTCCTCAGCTATCTGTAAAAATTCCTTTATTATTCTTTACACTAACCTTTATACTCCTATTTATATTATTAAGAAGAATAATAAAACTTGAAATAAAAGAAATAGGAACATTATATGCTCTAGGTTATACTAAATTAGAAATACAAAAACACTACCTATTCTATCCACTAATAATATCTATAATAGGATCTATTCTTGCAACACTATTTACCATTACATTACAAAAACCTTTGACTAACTATTATGTTTTTTATTTTAATATTCCTGTACAATCTGATGTGAAATATAAATTTATTTTATACGGACTATTGGAATCAATTATTATATTATCATTGGCTAGCTATACAGCTTCACAAACACTTCTAAAACATTCACCTACTACACTACTTCGTGGAAAAATATCTAAGGATAGATTGACCTTTTTATCAGGCCTTAATCTTGAAAAGCTTAAATTTAATCAAAAATTTAAAATTAGAGAATCCATTAGGGGTATTTCAAAGATTTTAACTTTAATTTTTGGCATTTTTACCGCATCTACTCTACTTCTTGTTGGATTTGCTGCTAAGGGTTCAATTGATGCCCTTATTAATAAAACAATTAAAAACACATTAAACTATAAATATGTATATTACTTAAATCAAAATATAAATAAAAACAGTATTAATCAAGAAGGATTTAAAATTGCCTATTTTAAAGATAAAAATTCAAATGAAAACATAATAGTTTATGGACTTGAAGAAAATACAAAATCTTTAAAGCTAAAAAAAGGTAAAGAAGAAGTTAAAGTAGATAAAATCTACATTACTAATTCACTATATGAAAAATTAAATAAGAAAAATAATATAGAACTTATAAACCTATTTAACAATCAAGAATTAGAATTAAAAATTGATGATGTAGTTGATGTGTACACTGGAAATGTAATCTATATGCCTCTTGAGGATCTAAATAAAATAATAAATGAAGAGAGGAACAGCATAAATGGTATATTTTCTCAACAACCTCTAAATATAGATAGTAAATTAATTTTAAAATATGAAAGTATAGATGAAACATTAAAGTCCTTCGACATAGCTTTAGAGCCTGTTAAATATATGCTAGTAGCCATGGGAATACTATCATTTATAATTGCCTTAATTGTTGTATATATAGTAACATCACTAATCATAGAAGAAAACAAATACACTATTTCAATGCTAAAGGTATTAGGATATTATGAAAATGAAATAAATTCACTCATGCTGTCCTTTATGCTATTACCAAGTGTTTTAGGATATGTCCTATCAATACCATTTGTAAAAGGATTTTTAAATTCAATACTTAAAACATCTTTAAAGGATATTAATTTAGCTATACCAATTGAGATCAATCCTATTTATTCTTTATTTGGATTTGCTATAATATACACTGTGCTTTTAGTTTCAAAATATATATCTAGAAAGAGAATATTTAAAATTTCAATGGTGGATATACTTAAACTTCAAAATGAATAACACATTTAGAGGTGAATAAATTGAAAAAAAGAACTAACTATTCAGAAGATAAAAAAGAAAAGATATTAATTGCAGCAATTGAAGAGTTTGCAAAGGAAGGGTATAAAAATGCCTCTACAAATAAAATTGTAGAGGCTGCTGGTATTTCTAAAGGCATACTTTTTCACTACTTTAAAAGCAAAAAAGGATTATATATTGAAACTATTAAATACGCTATACCCCTTTTGTATGAAGAATTTTTTAAGATTGCAGACTATAGCGAAACAGATATATTCGAAAGAATTATAAAGTGGAATATAGTTAAGTTTAATCTTATGGAGAAGTATCCAAGTATATTTAAAATGCTAACTGATGCGTTTTTGGATACTCCAAAGGAACTTACCTCAGAGCTTACACCAATCCTTATGGAATATCAAAGATTTGGGTATGACGCTATCTTTAAAAACATTGATTTTTCAAATTTAAAAGATGAAATTAACATTAAAAATGCTGTTCAAATTATATCTTGGGTATTTGAAGGATATGCAAATAACTACATTAAACAAAATAAAGATAAAAATGGGAATATCCTATTGAATAAAGAAAAAATACTAAATGATATGAAGGAAATATCAAATATATTAAAATTTGGGTTATACAAAAAATAAAGGGCAATTATGCCCTTTATTTTTGATACTTTTTCTTTATTTCCTTCCAGTAATCAGCCTTTTCAATACCAAGCTTTTCTGGATCAAATACAGGATCTAGTCCCTTTGCCTTTTGTTCTTCATAATCCTTCAATGTTGCAAGGGCTGGTTTTTGTAGTAGAACAATAGCAATTATATTTAGCCATGCCATTAAACCTACTCCTAAGTCACCAAGTGCCCAAGCAAATGAAGCAGTTCTTATTGTTCCATAGAAAGATGAAACTAGAAGTAATACTCTTAATATATTAATTAATACCTTTCTTAATTTTTCATTATTTATTAGGTATGCAAGGCTTGTTTCTGAATAATAGTAGTATGCCATTAATGTTGAGAATGCAAAGAAGAATAGAGCTATAGCAACAAATGCTGCACCAAAGGATGGAATTAAAGTTTCAACTGCTAATTGTGTAAACTTTGGTCCATATTGAACACCTGGAAGATTTTCTACGTAGAATCCTCCACCTGGCTTATGAACATTATACTTTCCTGTAATTAAAATCATAAATGCTGTAGCTGAACATACAAATAATGTGTCAACATAAACTGAAAATGCTTGAACTAAACCTTGCTTTGCTGGGTGGGAAACTTCTGCTGCCGCAGCTGCCATAGGTCCTGTTCCTTGACCTGCTTCGTTTGAATAAACTCCTCTCTTTACTCCCCATGAGATAGCTGATCCTAAAAGACCACCAAATGCTGCATCAAGTCCAAATGCATTCTTAAATATTAAAGCAATAACTCCTGGAAGAGCCTTAATATTTACGATTATTATAATTAATGCAACTACTATATATCCAATTGCCATAAATGGTACCATTAATTCTGCTGCCTTACCAATTCTCTTAACTCCACCAAATATAATAAGTCCAAGTAGTGCAACTACAAATCCACCAGTAACAGCTGGATTTACTCCAAAGGCATTGTTTATACTTTCACCAATGTTGTATGCTTGAACTCCTGGAAGTAATACACCACATGCCAAAACAGTTGATGCTGCAAATAGTACTCCATACCATCTCATTCCAAGTCCCTTTTCAATATAGTAAGCTGGACCTCCTCTGTACTGTCCATCTCTCTCTTCCTTATACATTTGTGCAAGAACTGATTCAACGTATGCTGAACCTGCACCTAAGAATGCTATTGCCCACATCCAGAAAATTGCACCAGGACCACCCATTGCAATTGCTGTAGCAACTCCTGCAATATTACCTATACCAACACGTCCTGCAACTGCCATTGCAAATGCTTGGAAGGAAGTTACACCTTGCTCTGAATCTTTTCCACCAAATAATAGCTTGACCATATCTTTGATATGTCTTACCTGGAAGAACCTCATTCTGATTGAAAAATAAAGTCCAACCAATAAGCAGAGATAGATAAGTGCTTTACTCCAAACTAGACTGTTTAGAAAGTCAACAAATTGAGCCATTTTATTCCCCCCTAATTTAATTTTGAATTTTTATACTTAAATACTATCATAATAAATGAATTTTTACAATTAATTTTTTGCAATATTTTTAATATTCTTTACATTAATATTACAAACGTACAAAAAATTCATCTAGTAATTAAGTAAAATAGGCACTATTGCTTTTTTAAATGCAATTTATTATTTTTTTCTATTCATATATTTTCAGTTTTAACATATATTTTCGAAATATTTTCTATTTTATTTAATATATTTGTACTATAATGGATAAGAGGTGTTAAATTTGAATAAAAAGCTTATAATTATTTCATTTGATGCTCTATGCAAGGATGATTTAAATCAAATATATAATTTACCAACATTTAAACATATATTAAATAATTCAGTATACTCCCTTGATGTTGAACCTGTCTATCCTACACTTACATACCCAAACCATGCAAGCATAATAACAGGCAAAATGCCAAATGAACATGGAATTGTAAACAATACAAAAATACAGCCAAATCGAAGTTCTCCAGATTGGTTTTGGTATAGAAGTGACATAAAGTGCGATACACTATACGACATAGCAAAACAAAATGGACTTACAACATGTGCACTTCTTTGGCCAACAACAGGTGAAGCGAAAATTGACTATAACATGCCTGAAATATTTGCAAACAGGCCTTGGCAAAACCAGATAATTGTTTCATTATTTGCAGGAAGCAAACTATATCAATTAAAGCTCTTTAGAAGCTTTAGCTATCTTTTAGACGGTATAAAACAACCTAACCTTGATGATTTTGTTACAGAATGCACATTATACACACTTAAAAATAAAAAACCCGATTTAATGTTTGTACATTTTACTGATCTTGATACCCAAAAGCATATTTATGGTACCAAGTCAACACAAGTAAAAGAAGCTCTTTTAAGACATGAAGAAAGATTAAAAAGAATATTTGAATGTGCTCAAGATTTAGAGTACAAAATAGCAATTTTAGGTGATCATGGAAGCCTAGATGTTCATAGCACAATATCAATTAACTCATACTTTAAAGATAATGGTTTATTAAATCAAATATACTTCAAATCCTGCGATGGTTCTGCCTACATTTATTTAAGAAGGGAGGGTTCAAGTAGTATAAAAAATAAGATTTTTTATGCTCTAGAGGAATTTAAAAAATATACCGACTCAATTGAATATATATTCACCCAAGATAATTCAACTAAATTAGGATTTGACAAGAGAGCACTGTTTATGCTAGAACCCTCCTTTGGATATTGTTTTACGGATAAATATATTGAAAACTATATTGCAATTTCAAAATACAAAGCTGTACATGGGCAATTACCACACAAGCATAAAACTTTATTTTGTGTGTTTGATAAAAATACATCAAAAACAGATTTAAAAAGTATTAAAATAACTCAAATAAAAGGTATATTAGAAAATTTATTAAATATTAAATGAAATGGGGTAGGTTTATGAAACTTAATAAAGAAGAGAAAAGCTGGGCTCTATATGATTGGGCAAACTCAGCCTATTCAATGACAGTTACAACAACTATACTTCCTCTTTATTTTAAAATGCTAACAGATTCTGCCCTTATTGACAAATCAACCTCAACAGCCTATTGGGGATATGCAAATTCAATAGCTACCTTTATTGTTGCCCTATTAGCTCCAATTCTTGGAACTATAGCAGACTATAAAGGATATAAGAAGAAATTCTTTATATCATTCTTTTTGATAGGAATTATATCCACTGCACTACTTTCTGTGCCCAATAGCAGTGCATGGCCATTACTTCTGTTTGTTTATATTTTAACTGTAATAGGTTTCTCAGGATCTAATATATTTTACGATGCCTTTTTAGTTGATGTAACAAGCGAAGAACGAATGGATAGAGTATCTACAATGGGATATGCTCTAGGATATATAGGAAGTACAATTCCTTTTATAGTATGTATGATAATTGTTATACTAGCCCAATTTAATAAAATACCTATTAGCGTTTACACAGCATCAAAGATATCTTTCATTATAACTGCAATTTGGTGGGGCATATTTACAATTCCTATGATCAAAAACGTTAAGCAAAAATACTATATAGAACCAGAAAAAAATCCTGTAACATCAAGTTTTAAAAGAATTTATAAGACTTTTAAAAACATAAAACAGCACAAATCACTTTTTATATTCTTAATAGCATATTTCTTCTACATCGATGGAGTTGATACAATTATAAAAATGTCAACATCCTACGGTTCAGACTTAGGTATAAGTGCCACAAGTCTTCTAATCATACTTCTTCTTACACAATTTGTTGCTTTCCCATTTGCAATACTATATGGAAGGCTTTCTGAAAAATATTCAACTAAAACAATGCTATACGTTGCAATAATAATATACACAATAATTTGTATATATGCCTACTTCTTAAAAACAGCCTTAGACTTTTGGATATTAGCTATGCTTGTTGGAACATCTCAAGGTGGAATTCAAGCCTTAAGCCGATCCTATTTTGGCAAACTCGTACCTAAAGAGAATTCTAATGAATTTTTTGGTTTTTACAACATATTTGGAAAGTTTGCAGCAATAATGGGACCATTTTTAGTAGGACTTGTTGCTCAACTTACTGGTGAAACCAAAAATGGAGTCTTCAGTGTAATTATTCTTTTTATAATTGGAGGTATTTTATTAAGAAAATCAACCAATTTAAAAAACAATCAATAGTCTAAAACAAATATAAAACCCCATGATTGATTTTAAGCCTATTTTATGCTGCAAAATCAATTCATGGGGCTTTTTTCACAAACTATTTTATTTAATATATAAGGTGATATAAATAAAATCCACTTATGCATATGTATTAATATTAAGTCCAATAGTCTTAGTGGATATCCCCTGTATCCCTCTGTAAAACTTCTTTGGGTCATATGTCATTATAAACTCTTCTACTGCCACTTCTAAAGATTTAGATACCTTTAATACAAGCTCTATATTTAAAAAATCCTGAGATGCATTTCCTAAATACCTTAAATTGCTAGTAAATTGAACATTTGAAACTGTAGGTATCATACTCACACCTCATGTTTTAGAATTTCTAAGTAATATTATATATAAATTTATATGGTTTGTCCATTTATTGAAATATTTCATTTTTATTACAAATAATTTTTTACAAAGTTTGTAACTAATTATTTTAATTCTATAGTATAATATTAAATAAAGGGGGTGGAGAAAAATGAATGGTAGAAGGAAAATGGGTCTAATACTTATAATTATGGGTATTTTATTGATTTTATCTCAAATGAAACTTATTGATTTCAATTCTTTAATTAAAGTATACTGGCCATCGCTAATTGCAATTTATGGTATATACATCTGCATAGAACAAAGAAGGATTACATCAGCTGGTCTTTCTTTTGTAATAATTGGATTAATAGTACAACTTTGGCATCTAGACCTGCTACCTGGACAGTTTAAACAATACCTATGGCCTACAATATTGATCATAATTGGAATATCACTTATATTTACTCAAAATGTTACTTCAAAAAAAAACAACTATAGAGAGGATAGATACCTAGATTACTTTGCAATACTTTCATCCCTTGATACTGTTAATGTATCAAATGATTTTAGAGGTGGAAGTATAACAGCTATTATGGGTGGTGCAGAAGTAGACTTATCACAATGCAATATGCAAATTGAATCTGCACAGCTTATTCTAACAGCAATTATGGGTGGAATAGAAATAAAATTGCCAAGGGACTGGAGAGTAGTTGTAACCGGCATCCCTATACTTGGAGGCTGGGAGAATAAGACTAATACACCTTATGAATATACAAAAACACTATACATTAAATGCACTGCCATTTTAGGTGGAATAGAAATAAAGAATTAAAAGCTTTATTACAACAATTAAGCCCCATGATGCCTTAAAATGCATTCATGAGGCTTTTTTTATTCTTAGATAAAATAATCACTAGTTTTTGATATTTTTATATATCATATAGCTATATATAATTGGTACTACTGAAATTATAAAAACTACAAACATAAGAACAACAAAAGCAGTCATTCCACCAATAAAGGATACTGCAAGCATTATAAAACCTGACATTACCCAAAGTGGTGCTGCAAATCTATGGGTCTTAACCCATACTCCTTCATCTGCCAATGTCCATGGTGTCCTTATTCCTACAAAGTAATTGTGTTTTATTTTACCCATAACATTTCCAAACAGTATAAACATTATTCCAGTTGAAAGAGTAACAACAAAGCCTACATCAACTCTATATCCCAAAGCAGCCATTAAAATCATTATTTGCATTAAAACAAAGAATACATGAAAAACATATCTTATTATGTTATAGGCTGATGAGAATTTTGCATAATTCTCCTTTCTAGGATCCAAATTTGGAAGTATTAAAAACATAAAGTAAACTCCTATATTTATTAAATTTAACCCAAGTACTCCAAACAATTTACCTGAATAGGCATCAACTTCACCTTTTATATTCCAGTGACTTGGTACTTTATCTGGTAAGTAAGGATATAAAACAATGCTTATAATAAAAACAAACAACATTAAAGATAATATTGGCCAATCTTTTTTTATCCTATCACTTATCCTCATTATTCTTCACCCCTTCATTATAATCTATGATTTCAAAAAACCAGTTTATGAGTTCTTGAAAAACAGTTGTATTTAAAGAATAATATATATTTTGGCCCTTTCTTTCATCAGAAACCAAATCTGCCTGCTTGAG
The DNA here is from genome assembly GCF_000430995.1 of Thermobrachium celere DSM 8682. Lineage (GTDB taxonomy): Bacteria > Bacillota > Clostridia > Clostridiales > Caloramatoraceae > Thermobrachium > Thermobrachium celere. The sequence continues at coordinate 381,330 of NZ_HF952018.1, read as the reverse complement.
TATGCTAAGGTGATGGGAGATACTAGGCTTTGTCATATTAAAGTGTTCTGCAATCTCTCCCGCTGTTAAATCCCTCTCCTTTAAAAGCATTATAATTTTTCTTCTTGTTGGATCTGCTAAGGCCTTAAATGGTAAATTCATACTTTCACCTCCTTAGATATTTAGACAATTTTCTAAATATCTACTACTATTATATTACTCTTTCTAATTTATGTGCAAGTAAATATAATAAAATTAGATATATTTTTAGGGGGGGATTAATATGATTAAACATATCGTTATGTGGAAACTTAAAGATTTTGCAGAAGGAAAAAATAAATTAGAAAATGCTAGAATAATAAAGGAAAGTGTTGAAGGTTTAAAAGATAAGATAAAGGAAATTAAATACATTGAAATTGGAATCAACTCATTTAATGATCCTCAGGCTTACGATGTAGTTTTAATTTCAGAGTTTGAAAACTACAGTGATCTAGAATCCTACCAAAATCACCCTGAACATGTAAAAGTAGCAGAATTTATATCAAAAGTTAGAGAGGCTCGTGTTGTTGTAGATTATGAAGTATAACACAAATTTTATGATTGATTATACGTAGAAAACAGCCCATGTAAGTTTTTTATTTGTTATAAAAGTACATAAAATACTTACATGGGCAAATAAATAGCTTTTTATCTATTTATAATCTCCTCAAGGGCTTTAGCAAATTGATCTGGACAGGAAGTATTTTTAGAACCACACTTTATACCTTTTAATCTTTTTATAGCCTCTTCTACTTCCATTCCCTCAAGCAAACTTGCAATCCCTATGGCATTCCCTGGACATCCACCCACAAACTCAACATTAGTTATTTTATTATCTTTTATATCAAATAAAATTTCATCAGCACATACGCTTATTGGTTTATAGCTGTACATTTTAACACCTCCATAAAAAGTTCCAAAGGTTATTATAACAGCAAAAATTATGGTAATTCAATATTATAGGCTGTGAAATAATTTAGAAGATCTAAACACTTCCAAATTATTCACAGCCCTTTGGTGTGGTTAATGGAATTTATTAAGCATTTTTAAATATTAAATTAAACTCTTCATCATATATTGCATCTAAATCATCTATAACATATTTCATTGCACTTTCTTCAAATATTCTTGCTGATATCCCACAGCTTGAGCTTATTTTTCTTGGTGTTGGCATAAGCTCAACTTTTATACCATTTTGTTCTAGAAGCCTTTTATACATAAATGCTGCCGACTGTGTATGAAAAGTTACTATATACATATCATCACTCTTTTCTTATTATTAATATTATATCCCCATTTTCTTCTTTAACATCAACATTGTATCCTGAATTTTTAGCAAACCTTTTTATATTTTCTCTAGCAGTTACATTGTCAACTACTACGTCAACACCTTCTTTATAAACTTCCAGTGCCTTTTTCGTTAATAAAACTGGTTCTGGACATGCTCTTCCTCTTGCATCAACCACATTAGCCTTCAACCTTGACATCCCCCTTCACCTTAAAAGTTAAATTCTTTTCTATATTAAAATATCCAATTAAAGCAACAACTATAAAACCAATAATAACTGCTATTTTCCCATTAACAGTTGGTCCCTGTGGACTTGAAGCAAGCTTAAAATTATGTGCAAAGGCTGCTCCTGTTGCCATACCTAAAATAGAAATTACAGAGTCTATATTTCCTTCTCCTGCTAGTATCAATTGTCTCATTGGACATCCTCCAAGTAACACAGAACCAAAACCCGCAAGAGCCATACCTAAAAAGTTCCAAAGTCCATCTGTATGTGCAACTGGCTGCTTTACAAAACCTAAATTAAACACACCAAATGCTATGTTACCTAGTAGAGCTGCTATAAATATTGCTATAAAGCCAGATAACAAATACCAATCCTTAAATAAGATTAAATCTCTAATTCCACCAACCATACAAAGTCTTGTTCTTTGTGCAAAGGCACCTACAACTAAACCAACTAAAAGGGCTAATAATATTGGAGCATGTTGTGAACCTGGTCCTTTTTGGCTGAATATAAGAAGTGTTGAACCTGAAATCAATAATACAAGTAAAATTAAATTTATAATTGGGAATATATATCCTTCTGCCTTGTTTAAATTATATGTTCTCTTTAATGTAAATCCCTTATTTAGAAACTTAATACCTATAAAAATTCCAAAGGCAAATCCTACTATTCCAAACAATGCATTTAAATCTCCACCAGCAAGTCTTAAAACCATTCTTAGAGGACATCCTAAAAACATCAATGCTCCAATCATAACTATAAATCCTAAAACAAACCTTGTTAGCGGAGATGAACCTCCTCTTGTCTGAAAATCTCTTTTACCATAGGACATTAAAAAGGCTCCAAGTACAATTCCTATTATTTCAGGTCTAACATACTGTACAAGTTCAGCTCTATGTAATCCTAAACCTCCTACAGTATCCCTAATAAAACATGCTACACAGATACCCATATTGATAGGATTACCAAATTTAACAAGCAGAGCTGATAAAAATCCTACAATAAGTCCATTGATAATAATTAATTTTTTGTCTCCCATTTTAATCCCCCTTTTTAAATGTTCTAAGTTAAGTATAAAATATTTATACTATGTTTGTTAAATAGATAGTTGTAATAAATAATGATTTTCTATTATAATTACCTATTACATTGTTTTAACAAATAAGCATTACTCTTTGTAGCATTATTTGGTAAATATTCTTATAAAAAACCTCCTAGTTGGACTAAAGTCCATCTAGGAGGTTTTTATAAAATATAATTTTAGTTGTTATTATTACTTAAATAATGATCAATTGCATACGCTGCTCTTTTGCCTGCTCCCATTGCAAGTATTACTGTGGCTGCACCTGTTACTGCATCCCCTCCGGCATAAACACCTTCCATTGTTGTCTTGCCTGTATCCTCCTCCACAACTATGCATCTTTTGTTATTTATCTTAATCTCACTAGTTGTATAGCTAATTATAGGATTAGGTACTGTTCCTATTGCCATAATAACTGTATCAAATTCTTCAACATAGTCTGAACCTTCAACCTCAACTGGTATTCTTCTACCGCTTTCATCTACACCTTTAAGCTCCATTTTTCTTAAAACCATTCCCTTTACCCATCCATTTTCATCCGCTAGTATCTCAACTGGATTTGTCAAAACATCAAAAATTACTCCTTCTTCCTTTGCATGATGTATTTCCTCTAACCTTGCTGGCATCTCATCTTCAGTTCTTCTGTATATAATATGAACTTCAGCACCTAGTCTTACAGCTGTCCTTGCTGCATCCATTGCAACATTTCCGCCGCCTATCACAGCAACCCTTTTACCAATTTTAAGAGGAGTATCATATTCATCTAAAAAGGCCCTCATTAAATTTGCTCTTGTTAAAAACTCATTTGCAGAGTAAACTCCATTAGCATTTTCACCTTTTATACCCATAAATTTTGGAAGCCCTGCACCTGTTCCAATGAATACAGCTTCATATCCTAGCTCATCAAATAGTTGATTTAATGTAACGGTTCTACCTACTATAACATTTGTCTTTATTTCAACACCTAGTTTAAGTAAATTTTCTATTTCCTTCTTTACTATTTTTTCTTTAGGAAGTCTAAACTCTGGTATTCCATAAACTAATACTCCACCAGCCTCATGAAGTGCTTCAAATATCGTTACATCATACCCTAAAATTGCAAGGGTGGATGCACATGAAAGACCTGCTGGTCCACTCCCTACAACAGCAACCTTTTTATTTTTTTTGGGTTCTTTTTTAAATACATCAATATCATTGTTTAATACATAATCTCCTATAAACCTCTCTAACTTACCTATTGCAACAGCTTCGCCCTTTTTACCAAGTACACAACCACCCTCACACTGTATTTCCTGTGGACAAACTCTACCACATATTGAAGGAAGACTGTTATATTTAAATATTATTTCTGCTGCCTTTTCAAACTCCCTTTTCTTTATATATTCAATAAACTTTGGTATATCAACACCTACAGGACATTTTTTAACACAATTAGCACTTTTACAATTTAAACACCTTGAAGCCTCCAAAACTGCTTCCTCTTCACTATAACCTAAACACACTTCATCAAAACATTTTATTCTTTCCTCCACCTTAAGTTCTTTAACAGGAACCCTCATAATCCACCTCCACTAAAAACAACTACATTCGCTTGTATGATGCATTCTTCTTACTTCTTCATCTCTAAACATATTCTGTCTCTTTATTACTTCATCATAATCCACAAGATGCCCATCAAACTCCGGACCATCTGTACAAGTAAATTTAGTCTGTCCTCCAACTGTCACCCTGCAGGCACCACACATACCTGTTCCATCAACCATAATAGAGTTTAAACTTACTGTAGTTTTAATGTTTAATTCCTTTGTAAGCATAGAAACAAACTTCATCATAACAACAGGACCTATTGCTACAACCTCATCATATGTATTACCTTCTTCAACTAACTTTTTAACAAGATCTGTAACTCTTCCTCTTATACCAAGACTTCCATCGTCTGTACTAATGTAAACTCTACATCCTAACTTTTCAATATCCTCCTTTAATATAACTAGCTCCTTACTTCTTGCTCCAATTATAACATCACAGTAAACTCCCAATTGTCTTAAATATTTTACTTGAGGATAAATAGGAGCTGCACCTACTCCTCCTGCTACAAATAGATATTTTTTATTTTTCAGCTCTTCTTCATTTAAATTTACAAACTCTGAAGCATTTCCAAGTGGACCTGCAAAATCAAGTATATAATCTCCCTGATTTAACTTTGCCATTTTACAAGTTGAAGCTCCTACTACCTGTACAACAATAGATACAGTTCCTAAACTCCTGTCATAATCACATATTGTAAGGGGTATTCTCTCTCCCTTTTCATCTATTCTAACTATAACAAACTGTCCTGGTTTTGCAGATTTTGCAACCATTGGTGCCTTTATCTTAAACATAACTATATTTTCTGCTAAAAAATTTTTCTCAATTATCTTATACATTTTACTACCTCCATACATTTGCAATTTAAAAATACGATAGTTTCATTTTTCAACTTCAACTTTCAATTATATATTATTTAATTATATGCATAAAATCAAGTATTGTGCACAAATATTTTTTTGATTATCAAAATAATTTTATTACTGGGATTTTAAATATGCAAGTTTATATTATGAATATTTCATTTTTATTAAAACAAAATAATACCACCAACAACTATCAATTAGATTTGTTGTTAGTGGCATCAGTATTTCTTAAACTTGCTTATTTTTTCATAATTATTGTTCTTTTGAAATAATATCATAAATATCATCAATAACTTTAAAATCTATATTAATACTGTTCCAAATCTCCTGAGATTTTACCGCCTGAGCAATTAACATATAAAGTCCATTTATTGAAATTAATCCTAGCTCTTCTGCCCATTTTAAATATAGTGTCTTTCTAGGATTATAAATAAGATCAATTGCTATACTAAAGTTAGTTAATATATCTTTATTGACTGGAGATACATCAATATTTGGATACATTCCACAAGGCGTACAATTTATTATTAAATCATAGCTTCTTACTTTATCTAATTCATCGTAGTCTATACATTTTATTTCTTTAAATTTTTCTTGTGCAAAGACTTTATCCCTACTTACTAAAATAACATCTGAAATTTCATTATCAATTAAATAATGTACTACCGACTTTGCTGCACCACCTGTGCCAAGTATTACAGCCTTTTTATTCTTTACATCTATTTTATTTATGTCAAGCATTATACCAAAACCAAAATAATCTGTGTTATATCCTATTATTAATTCATCTAAAAAAGAAATAGTATTAACAGCACCAATTTTTTTAACTTCATCAGAAACTTCATCTAAAAAATCTATTACATCAACCTTATATGGTATTGTTACATTTAATCCTTTAACATACTTTTTTAGATTTAATATTTTACTCTTAAGATTTTCTCTATCAACCTCATATAAATTATATTCACCAGCTAAACCTACTCTCTTTAAAATCTCATTATGAATAAATGGAGAAAAACTATGCGATAGCTTTTCTCCTATAAGTCCATAAATATTTTTTATTTTATCCATGAATATCCTTCCCTCTCAATCAGCATATCTAATATTCCTATAGAAGTTACAGCTTCAACTACAGGAACAGCACGAGGCACAATACATGCATCATGCCTTCCTTCCACCTGTAATTCAACTTCTTCCATTAGACTTATATTAACTGTTTTCTGTCTCTTTAAAATAGAAGGCGTGGGCTTTATGGCAACTCTAAATATTATTGGCATACCATTTGATATGCCTCCTAAAATACCACCATTATAATTTGTCCTTGTCTTTATTTTACCATTTTCTATATAAAACTCATCGTTTGCATCAGAGCCCAACATATTTGTAATATTAAATCCCTCTCCAAACTCTACTCCCTTAACTGCAGGTATTGAAAATAAAAGATGTGACAGCCTACTCTCTATAGAATCAAAGAAGGGGGAACCTAATCCTTCCTCAACATTTATAACAGCAACCTCTATAACTCCACCTACTGAATCCCCATCTTCTTTTGCCTCTTTTATTACCCTTTTCATCTCATCTTCTATACAATCATTTAGAACAGGAAAATCCATCTGCCTTAACTTAATTAACGTACCTTCATCAACGTTACAAAAATCAAATCCCAAATCCTGTATATTCTTTATACTCTTTATATGTGCTCCTATAAAAATATTCTTTTTACTTAAAATAATTTTTGCTACTGCTCCTGCAAAAACAAGAGGTGCTGTAAGTCTTCCTGAAAAATGTCCTCCACCTCTATAATCATTATATCCCCTATATTTAATGTATCCTGTATAATCCGCATGACCTGGTCTTAATACGTATCTTATTTTTTCATAGTCCTTAGATATTTTATTTTTATTTTTAATAACACAGCATAAAGGCGTTCCTGTTGTCCTTCCGTTAAATACTCCACTTATTATGTTTACTTCGTCATCTTCCTTTCTTGGAGTTGAAATAGAGCTTCTTCCTGGTGCCCTTCTTTTCATTTCTTCTCTTATAAAATCATAATCTAATTCAACCCCTGCTGGAAGTCCATCAATTACAACTCCCACTGCTTCTCCATGGGATTCTCCAAATAGAGAAATCTTTATATTTTTCCCCCAAGTACTACTCATAAACTTCACCGCCTAACTCTTTAAAATGCTCAAAGAAGTTAGGATAGGATTTTTTTACACAGTCATAGTTTTGAATAATAACTGGTTTTTTACATCTGATTGAGGCAATAGCTAAGGCCATTGCTATTCTGTGATCATTCCAACTATCTACAACTCCACCATCTAGCATTTCTTTACCATTTATAACAAGGCCATCCTCAAATTCTAAAACTTCAGCACCTAACTTATTTAGTTCTGTTGCAATAGCCTTTAATCTATCTGATTCTTTAATTCTTAGCCTTCTGGCATTTACAATCCTTGTAGTTCCATTGCTTAATGCTGCAAGTACAGTAATTATTGGTGTTAAATCTGGGCATTGAGATACATCAACAACTATTCCTTTTGAATTTGAAGTATTAGATATTAAAGATTGGCCTTCTATTGTAATATTTCCACCCATTGCTTTTATAATATCTATAATAACTCTATCTCCTTGAAGTGAATTTAAATTTAAATTTCTACATACAACCTCTTCTCCAAGCACTCCTGCAGTAAGCCAAAAGGCTGCCTGTGAATAATCGCCCTCAACCTTAAAATGAGTAGCTTTATATCTTTGATTTCCTTTTATTAAAAACTGTCTGTAATTATCATTTACAATCTCTATACCAAAACTTTTAAGAACATCCAATGTTAAATCAACATATCCCTTTGATTCAAGATTAGTTGTTATAATTATTTTTGAATCTCCATCTAATAGAGGAAGGACAAATAAAAGTCCTGTTATAAATTGTGAACTAATATTTCCTTCAACCTCATATGTACCACTCATAATAGGACCTTTAACCTTAAGTGGAAGCCTTCCATTTTCATTTCTGAATTCTATTCCTTTTTGTTTAAATAATTTATAATATACATCAAGTGGCCTTTCACAAAGCTTGCCTCTACCTACAAAAGTAACCTCCTTATTCTGCATAAGGGCAATAGGAATTAGAAACCTCAATGTAGAGCCAGATTCTCTACAATCAATTATATCGTTTATTAAATCAACTTTTCCTTTGCCATTTACTAAAACATCATATGTTTCTTTTGCCTTTTTAAATTCCAAATCTACTCCAAAGGACTTAATTCCTTCAATTGTTGCAGATATATCATCAGAAAATATCATATTTTCAATAATACTTTTTCCTTCTGAAAGTCCAGCACATATAATAGCCCTATGGCTTATACTCTTAGAAGGAGGTATATCTACTACTCCTTTTAATTTTCTTGGGATAATTTTTATACTATTCACCAAATTCACCTCAAGTTTTAGTATCTTATTCCTTTTATTCCTACTCCAATATCCTTTGATATTTTAATTTTGTTTTTCTCATAAATTATTCCGCCATCTACCTTATTTTCTTTAAGAAGTAGAGCTGCATCTAAATCAAATTTCTTAATTCCAAGCCTTCCACACGCAAGAGATGCCGCAAATGATATACCTACACCACTTTCCATCATACTTCCTATCATACACTCTACTCCAAAGGCCTCAGCAATTGATATTATCTTTTGAGCATTATATAGGCCTCCACACTTCATAAGCTTTATATTTATTATGTCACAGGCTCTAATTGATAAAAGTTTTACAGCATCCTGTATTGAAAACAGTGACTCATCTGCCATTATTGGAATATAAGTATTATCTGTTACATATTTTAACCCCTCTATGTCATAGTAAGGAACGGGCTGCTCAATAAGTTCTATATCTAACCCCATGTCCTCCATTCTTTTTATTGTTCTAACTGCCTCTTTAGCATTCCATCCTTGATTTGCATCAAGCCTAATTTTAACTTCCTTTGGAATAGCATCTCTTATTGTTTTTACTCTTTTTATATCAAGTTCACTATCTATACCTACTTTTATCTTTAGTGTATTAAAGCCTCTATCTACATATTCCTTTGCATCTCTTGCCATATCATATGGATCCTTTACACTTACTGTAATGTCTGTTTCTATTTCTTCCCTTGCTCCTCCTAACAGTACATATAAAGGCTTATTACACATCTTTGCAAACAAATCATAAACAGCCATATCAACTGCTGCCTTTGCACTTGTGTTCTTTATAATGCACTTATTTATTTTATTCATGATATTTTCTATTTCTTCTATTTCCATGCCCTTTATAGCAGGGAATATGTAATTTAATATAGCATCCTTTATATTTCCTTCTAAGTCACCTGTTATAACAGGAGTTGAAGCAGCCTCACCGTATCCTACACTTCCGTCATCTGTATAAAGTTCGACAATATATGTTTTTAGATTAGTTACTTCTCTTAAGGCTGTTTTAAAGGGCTTTTCTAAAGAAACCTCTAATGGTTTTAAATCTATTCCAACTATTTTCATATTATCCCCCTCCGTTTTATTTAGTATATACAAAAATGGGGCTTGCTACCCCATTTTATACCCTCATTGTACTCTAAACCCTGCATCTCTTATAGCATCAACTGTTTCAACAAATCTATCTGTATCTATCCTAATTACTATCTCCTTTACATCTGTCTTAACCTTTGGATCTAAAACAACAAAACTTATAATATTTCCTCCCATTTTAGTTATAATGTCAGTAAGCTTCTCAATTTGACCGGGTATATCATATGCAATCACAGATATCTTATGTCCTTTGTTCATACCAAATATTTCAACAAAGGTCTTAAATATTGCATGATGAGTAATTATACCTGCAAATTCGCCATTCTCATCCATAACAGCAACAAAAGGAATGCCGTATGTTTCTAATGTATGTGCTGCCTTTTCTATATCGTCATATACACTTAAAATTGGTATATCAGTTCTTACTAAATCAGCCACCCTGTTGTTTTTTAAAAATTCTTCTCTGTCTCCCCCAAGTTCAAAGTATGTACTAAATATTCTCTCCTTTGAAATAACCCCTACAAACCTTTTATCATCTACTACTGGTATTGATAAAAAGTTTTCTGAATTAATCTTATCTAATGCATCCTCTAACGTATCCTCTGGTGCTGCAACGATAAGCTCACTTAATGGAACAAGAAGTGCCCTTAATAACATATAACCCCTCCTTAAAGGCTTTTTTTAATTATACTATAACTCTCTAAATAATTCTACTAATTTATACCATATTTCCACATAATATAAGCATCTTCACCTGTATCTTGATAGTATCCCTTCCTCGTTGCAACACACACAAATCCCTTTTTCTTATATAAGTTAATAGCAGGTAAATTTGATACTCTAACTTCAAGAGTCATTGCATTTATACTCCTCTTTTTTGCCTCATCGATTAAAGCATCTACCAACTTTTCACCAAGCCCTAAACCCCTAAACTCTGGATGAACTGCTATATTTGTAATATGCCCTTCATCAATCATGCACCACATTCCTGCATAGCCTATAACTTTTCCTTTATATCTTAAAACCTTATAAACAGCACAGCTGTTTCGAGTAAGTTCAGTATGAAAAGCCTCCTTACTCCATGGAGTTTTAAAGCTTAAAACCTCAACCTCATATACATCATCTATATCTTCTATCTTCATATCTTCAATAACATAATCATTCAAGTTTCTCACCTGTCCTCTTTTCATATTCCCTCTCTGCTTGAGATTTTCTAATATATAAAGGACTGAATGTATATATATCTGAAACCTCACCTTTTCTATATTTTTTAAGTGCAATCTCTCCTATGCTTGATGCTCTAGGTAACATATTATTCTGTGTTGAAAAATATGCCCTCTCCTTTAACCTATCCTTTATTCTTCCTATATGAATTGAAACAGCATCTCCACAGAATAAAACTCTATCATACGCTTCTAACTTATCTAGAAGCTCATCTATATGTAGTGCATCTATAGACATTATATTAGTTAATTCACCCTCTTTAAATTGATAAAGAGCAGTATATACATTATCCCTCAACGCATCCATAATAGGACAAATTACACCTTCAAAATCTCCCTGCTGATATGCCATAGCCTCAAGGCTTGATACTGTAATAAATATCTTATTTGCACCCTGAACTATACCTTTTGCAGCTGCAACACCAATTCTAAGTCCTGTAAAGGAACCTGGTCCGCCTGATACAGCTATTATATCTATATCATCAAGCTTATTTTCTGTTATATCTAAAAGCTTTTCAATCATAGGAAAAAGTATAACTGAATGCTGCATTTTATGGTTTAAATATATTTCCCCCTCAACCTTTTCATCTGAAACAATAGAAACTGTTGCAACACTTGATGATGTATCCATTGCTAAAACCTTCATCAAAATTCACCTTCCAATCCTTCTATTTGCACTTCCCTCACATTATCATCTAATTTCTTTATGTAGATATATATTTTATCCTTTGGGAGAAGTTCCTCTACCATATCTCCCCATTCAACTACACACACACCATCTCCATATAGATACTCTTCAAATCCTATTTCATACATCTCATAAATATCATCAATCCTGTATACATCAAAATGGTAAAGTGGAAGCCTGCCCATATATTCATTTACTATTGTAAATGTTGGGCTTGTAATATAATCCTCAACACCAAGTCCTGCTGCAATTCCCTTTGTAAGGTGAGTTTTCCCTGCACCTAGATCACCATTTAATGAAATTACATCTCCTTTTTTTAAAATACTACCAATTTTATATCCTAATTCAAATGTTTCTCTCTCACTGTTTGTAACAACTGTCTTCATCTACTACACCAACCTTATTATTTTTCTTTTGGCATAAATCTATTTTATACCATAAATGTGAAATCATCAATTATTATTCAAAATTAGGCCTTTTCGAATAACGTATATATTATGTATTACATATTTTTTTATTATTACCAGCATTTTTTTATTGTCATAGTTAACCTCTTTCTTTCATAATAAAATTAAACAGTGTTATTTACATAAATTTAAAAACAGTTTATATATGTTTAATAAATTTATAAAAACTTTATTTGGAGGTAATTAAATGCATTCATACATTAACGCATTGAAAAAATTTAAAGATTTTAAGGGAAGAACTGGTAGAAGAGAATATTTTCTTTTTATTCTAAATAGCTTAATAACTCATTTCTCAATTTTATTACTATCAGGATATACACAAAATTGGATTTATACACTAATGTTTATCCTATATCCTTTTTTTATATTAGTTCCTACTTTAGCTATTACTGTAAGAAGACTGCATGACATTAATAAAAGTGGATTTTGGATACTAATTAATGCTATACCTTTTATTGGTAATATATACTTTTTATTTTTACTTCTTAAAGATAGTTACCCAGATAACAATATTTATGGACCATGTCCTAAAGCAATTAACAAAACAGATGATTTAAATCTAACTAATCAAAACAATAGTAATGATTTATCAAATTCACTTCCTGAAACTATTAAAGAAAAAAGTCTTCAGATTAAAGATATATTTAAAAATGAATTAATAAACCACAATTTAAAAAGTGAAATTTATATTGACACCTACAAACAAGGAATAAAATTAGATGTAATTTTTAAGTATGGTGAAATTGAAATTAGACCTAATAATCCAAAAAAGTTAAATCCGTTAATAAAAAGAGAATTATCTAAGGAAAATAAAATATTAAATTTACTAAAACAGTCAAAGTTTAAAAATGCAGATGACTTTTATTATTTAGAAGACGATGAGAGAATTTATGACTTTTTTAAAAATACTGTTCCAACCTTACAAAATTACTCTGAAATTTACTTTTCTGAAGGCATAAATAAAATTTATAAAAATAAAAGTATATGCATCAGCATGGATTTAAAGCTTTTTGCATCAAATTTAATATCATTGGAATTTAACATAGATGATATAGATAAAAAAGAAATAATAAACATATTAAAATCAATTAAAGAAAGAAAAAAGTTCTATAAACTAAAAACTGGTGAAATAATCTCATTAGAATCAAAAGATATAGATGATGTAACTAGTGTGTTAGATGTACTAGATGAATTCGAAGAGAATGAAATAATAGATAATAAATTTATTCTCCCTAAATCTAGAGCAATAACTGTTTTTAATAAGTTAAATAAGGATATAAAAATAGAAAATAGAGAATTAGTTGATGATTTTATTAATAAACTAAACAATTCAAAAGAACAAAATATTGAAGTACCAGCTAATCTAAAAACTATTTTAAGAGACTACCAAATTACAGGCTTTAAATGGCTCAAAATTTTATCCAATCTTGATTTAGGTGGTATACTTGCTGATGACATGGGGTTAGGTAAAACCTTGCAAACAATATCTTTAATTTCAGTAGAGAAAGACCATGGAAAGACATTAATAGTTGCACCATCTTCTTTACTTTTTAACTGGCAAAGTGAATTTAAAAAATTTGCCCCTGATATAAAAGTGCTATTGGTACACGGTGACAAAAACAAAAGAAAAGAATTAATACAAGAAATTGAAAATAACGATGTTATTATAACATCTTATCCACTTTTAAGAAGGGATATTGAGTTTTATGAAAATTACACCTTTAATCTCTGTGTACTTGATGAAGCACAGCATATTAAAAATCCTGAGTCACTAAATGCTAAATCAACTAAAAAAATAAAAAGTAGAACAAGATTTGCATTAACCGGAACTCCAATGGAAAATAATTTAATTGAACTTTGGTCAATATTTGATTTTATATTACCAGGACATCTTTACTCTAAAAACAAATTTATTGAAAAATATGAAAGACCTATAACCAAAGAAAAGGATAGACAAGTTTTAGAAGAATTAAAAAAGGCGATAGCACCTTTTATATTAAGAAGAAAGAAAGCAGACGTATTGTTAGAACTACCAGATAAGATTGAAACAAAGCTTATTTGTGAAATGACAAAGAAACAAAATGACATATATAAGGCTTATTTATCAAGAGCTCGTAAAGATGTTGAAGATATGATAGCAAAAGGAGAATTCGAAACAAGTAAAATGCAGATTTTAAAGCTACTAACTCGACTTAGACAAATTTCCTGCCACCCTTCTATGTTTTTAGAAAATTACGATGGAGATAGTGGTAAACTAAATCAACTTGAAGAGTTGTTAGAAGAATTAATTGAAGGAAACCATAAGGTACTAATATTTTCACAGTTTACCTCACTGTTGCATATAACTAAAGGAATGCTTGATAATAAAAAAATAAAATACTCATACTTAGATGGTTCGACTAATGTCTCTAAAAGAATGCAAATAGTTGATGAGTTTAATAATGGTAAAACAGATGTTTTTCTAATTTCTTTAAAGGCAGGAGGTACTGGGTTAAACCTTACAACAGCTGACACTGTAATACTTTTAGACCCTTGGTGGAATCCAGCAGTTGAAGAACAAGCTGCTGATAGAGCCCATAGAATTGGGCAAAAAAATGTTGTACAAGTTTTTAAAATGATAACCAAGGGATCAATTGAAGAAAAAATATATGAGCTTCAAATTAAGAAAAAAGAACTTATTGATTCGGTTATTAAAAATGGTGAAGTATTTATTAATTCATTAACTGAAAAAGAAATACTTGAAATACTTCAATAACAAAATAAAGGAGTTGTTTATACCAACTCCTTTATATTTTATAAATATCTATATCCTGTGCAAACTGCTCTGTAATCTTTTTAAAGTCTGATATGCTGTCGATAAGCTTCTTAATTTCTTCTGTATAGCTTTGAACGTTTGCAGCAACCTCCTCTGAAGATGCTGAATTTTCCTCTGCTATTGCTGCAAGGGATTCAATCTTTTCATACACCTTTATAATTGATTCTGTCTCTGATTGTAGTTTATTTGAAGTCTCAATTAGCTTGTCTGCTACCTGCTTTATTGTATCCTTTGCTTCACTACTTGAGTGAACTGCTGTATTAAGCTTTTTGTTTTCATCATTTAATACTTCAAACTGCTCTGCTACAGAATTAACCTGAGCTTCAATTTGAGCAACAAAGTCTAAAAGCCTATTGTTTATATCATCTACAGCATGTTTTGACTGTTCTGCAAGCTTTCTTACTTCATCTGCAACAACAGCAAAACCACGTCCAGCCTCTCCTGCACGTGCTGCTTCAATGGAAGCATTAAGGGCAAGAAGGTTTGTTTGGGCTGCAATTTGTGAAACAAGCTCCACAACCTCTGTTATTCCTTTTGCTTGCTCCTTTATTTCAAAACTTCTATTTTTAACCATTTCAAAGTTCTTTAAAAGCTCGTTTAATTTTTGTGATGTCATATCAACATATTTAAAGCTTGTTTCTATCTTGTCTACCGCTCTTTCAAGTTCCTCTTTATTTTGCATCTCTATCTCAACCACATGCTTTATTGCTTCTACATTATCATTTAATAGAGCTACAGAAGTTTCTGTCTCTTCTGCTTGAGTCATGGCTGCTTCTGCTACCTGCTCAACTACTCCTGATATTTCATCTGATGTATATTTCATCTTATCTGCAATTGTTGTAAGTGTGTTACTAAATGTATTCATCTCATCTGTAATTCCTTTAAATCCTACAAAATCCTTTCTTACTACATCCTTATATTCATTTAGAGCATCAAATATCTTTTCATAATAGTCTGCTGTTTCTATTCTACCATCCTCTACATAATCATGTCCCTTAATCCTCTTCATTTCTTTAATAATTCTATATAGAGGCCTATTAATCAACTTAGCACCTAATAATGTAGATACTAAAGCATATATAAAAGATGCATAAACTCCAGCTTGTTTTGAAATTAAAAGAGTTGGTATTTCTAAAATTAAAAATATAATAGTAGATACTACAGCAGTTTTTAACTCTATATCTTTTACAAATCCTAACGCTTTATTTATCCTGTATTTTTCTGTTACATATATATCCTTTTCAAAGGTTAACTTTAATTCTAAAGTATCTGCTGACTTTGAAATTTCCTTAATTTCAAGCTTTTCTTTAAAAAACTCAGCTGCACCTTCAATTAGACCTAAAAAGTAATCAAACATTCCTCTTTTTGAAAAATATTTAAATACAGCTTCACGCTTTGAAATTGGTTTTAACTCTAATATAGGAGGCTTTGCACCCGGTATTCTTTTTACAACAATAACATGTACATCATACATAGACTTTAAAAATCCATATAGACTATCATGTTTAAAAAATGCTGGGTAATCCATGCTAAAAGTCTTTATATTATCCCTACCTATACTTCTCCAAAGATCCGAAACTGTTATTCCTTTCTCCTTTGAAATAAAGCTCATAATTGAGTAGACCTTTTCGTCTTGTACATCTTCAATTGGAGTAAACATCCTATTACTACTAAAGCCTGCATACTCTAATGCTCTATCTACTACACCATCTCCGTATAATTTTCTACATGTTTTAATCCAAGTTGACACTACTGTTCCCTTCATCTTTACACCTCCACTTCTATTTTAACCAATTTCTACGGATAATTCAATTCTATTAATACTAATTTCAGTTATCATTTATGTAGAAATTTAACGAATTCTGTTTTATAATATTTATATCGAAATAATTCTAAAAAAATTTATGGAGGTTTTTATGGAAAGACTTGATCTACATCAAGTTGTTGCATCTTTAGCCTTTTCAGTAGACCTAGCTGAAACAAGTGTAATAGCCGATAGTGAATTTAAAGACTATACTGCAGACTTAAACCTTTCTAAACACAAATTTTTAAACCACGCAAGAAGGGCAACCTATGTGGCGTTAAAAATTGCACAAAATATAAATTCTAATGATAGTTTCTTAAGTAAAGTCTTTCTATCCACTGCCCTTCATGATATTGGAATAAAGAAGGATATAGACAGTGCACACTCTAACTTTGACATTATACTTGAACATTCTAAATTGGGAGAAGAATTGATTTTAAGACTTCCAATAGATAAAGAACTATCAACTATAATAAAATATCACCACGAAAACTTCAATGGAACAGGCCTTTTTAAATTAAAAGGAGAAGACATACCTTTTATCTCTAGAATAATAAGACTTGCTGACATATTTGAAATACTATATGATGAAACAAAGCCTAATTTTACTCAACGTGAAAGAATATGTGAATGGATTAATGAACATAAAAACACTATTTTTGATCCTGATCTGGTGGAAGTATTTAACAAAGTACAGTCTATTGATGCTTTTTGGCTTGATATCGAAAATATTGCCCATAATACATCTATATTAGATAAAATTATACCCGACATAAAAATTCCTGTTACATTAGATGATATAAAGAAAATTGCTGAAGTTTTTGCATACATTATAGACCACAAAAGTCATTTTACCTATACCCACTCAACCAATCTAGCTAAATATGTAAAAAAGGTATGTAACTACTTAGGCTATGATAAAAATAAAACTTTAAAAATGGAAATAGCAGCTCTACTTCACGATATAGGTAAACTGTCAATTCCAAATTCTATACTTGATAAAAATGGTAAATTAACAGCGGACGAAATGCAAATTATGCGTTCCCACACCTACTATACTAGGCTTATACTTTCTAAAATTGATGGTTTTGAAGAGATTACAGATTGGGCCGCAAATCACCATGAAAAGCTAAATGGAAAGGGATATCCTTTTGGGCTTAATGCTGAAGAACTATCTCTTGAATCAAGAATTATGTCTATATGTGACATATATGAGGCATTAACTGCAGATAGGCCTTATAGAAAAGGAATGAACAGAAACGATGCCTTTAATATAATTCAAACAATGGTTGATACAGGTGAACTCTGCATGAGAGCATTTAACATAGTAAAACAAGCACTATCAGAGATTTAAATAAGCCCCAAAACATTGGGGCTTAATTTTTACTATTTAATTATTGAATGTAGCTTTTTATAAAGTGCAAATGTTACAACTGAAGCTACAGTTCCCTTAATCAAATTAAATGGCATTATACTGTAAACAATCAGTGTATTTAAATCAACAACTGCCTTGTTTACTTTAGAAGTTATCTCAACAACAGCCTTTATTGGAAATCCTAGAACTTTCTCATATAGTGGCAAGAAAATATAGTAGTTTGTAACTGAAGCTACAACTGCCATAACAAGTACACCGGCAATCAAAGAAATCACTGCACCCTTTTTGGTTTTATCCCTTTTATAAAGTGCACCAGCAGTATATACCAAACTTGAACCTACAATAAAGTTGGCAAGCTCACCTATACCTGATGTGCTACCCTTTGTAATAAGGTGTAGAATGTTCTTCATTGCTTCTACAACAACACCAAATATAGGTCCAAAGGCAAAGGCTGAAAATAATGCAGGTACATCACTTAAATCAATCTTTAGAAAATCTGGAAACAGAGGCAGTGGAAATTCAATAAACATAATTAAATAGGCCGCTGCTGCTAAAATTGAGATTTTGGTTAGTTTTTGTGTTTTTGACATAATAAACCCTCCCTTTTTTTCTCAGGGCGGGGAGAAAATAAAAAACCTCTGAATCTTCAGAGGCAAAAAAACATAAATCTTCTCCCATCCAGACTATACTGTCGGCCTCGGAATTTCACCGAGTCATGCCTTTCGGCTCGCGGGCTATACCGCCGGTCGGGAATTTCACCCTGCCCTGAAGATTTTTTAAATTATATTCTTTTTTATCATTATACTTCTTTTTCCATTAAAATTCAATATATCAACTACAAAATTCTTCTAAATCTATAATCTTTAAATATCTTCTTCCTGATTCAATTACTCCCTTATCCTTTAGCTCATTAACTATACGTGAAAGGGTTTCTCTTGTCATATTTAACAAGTATGCTATTTCTTGATAATTTACATCAAGTTCAATTTCAACTTGTCCATCCTTAAAGCTACTTGCTCCATTAAAATATTCAAGTACGAAGCTCACAAAGGAATGTCTGTGGTTACCTGAGCTTGTATATCCCTGTCTTATCATCTGTAGATCCATACTTTTTATAATTAAATTATGAATATATCCTCTAAATTCATTATTTTCATTTAAATACTTTAATATTTTATCCTTCTCAACATAATAAACACAGCTATTTATAGCAGCCTCATATTTAAATGTTGTTTCATTAGAGAACACTGAAAAGTTAAAAAACTCTCCTGGAAAAACAAAACTACATATCATATCCTTTCCCATATAATTATCGTGCTTAATTGCTATTTTTCCTCTTTCTAAAAAGAAGAACTTGTCCTTAACATTTTCAGCCTCTATATACTCTCCCTTTAAATATAATATCTTTTTAAAGTCATTGCCAAACATGTCATAAAACTTGTTAACTGTTGACTCTATATCATAAAAGTGCCTTCTGTGATGCGTATTTAATATCCTATCGTACAATTCCCTTGCCACAATCCCACTCCTTTTAATATGTTTTAGGATAACTTTACTTATAATATCGTACATTATAAAAAATAATTTAGTTTGTTTTTATCAATAATTAAAAAATATTTTTGATTTATTTAACATTATTCCTCTTCTATAATATAACTTGCTCTAGCTATAAAAGGTATAAAAAGCTCCATACAAGGCACCCTTCATAGTCCTTGTATGGAGCTTTTTAAAATAAAACTCTTCTACTAAAACAGATTATCTCATTTATCTTCTAAAAACAACCTTTCCATCTATTAGAACATATTTTGTCTTTGCCATAACATCTAGTGGAAACTTATCCAAAACAACTATATCTGCATCCTTGCCAACTTCAAGTGAACCTACTCTATCATCTATCTTTAATATCTTTGCTGGATTTATAGTTATAGCCTTTAGTGCCTCCATCTCATCCATTCCATGTTTTACTGCAAGGGCTGCACAAAGAGGAAGATACTGTATTGGAATAACCCCATGGTCTGTCATAATGGCAATATCTATCCCCTTTTTGCTTAGTATTCCTGCTGTTTCAAAGGTTAGTTCCCTTAATTCAACTTTACTTCTTTCTGATAAACTTGGACCAACTATAAGAGGATATCCTTCTTCCTTAAGTTCATCAGCTATTAAGTGACCTTCTGTACAGTGGTCTAAAGTTAAATCTAAATTAAATTCCTTTGCTATTCTAATTGCTGTAAACATATCATCTGCTCTATGGGCATGAACCTTTAAAGGTATCTCCCTCTTTAAAACCGGTATTAAACTTTCATACTTCATGTCAAAGTCTGGCTTATCATCGTCTTCTTCAGCATTTTCCTTTTTATTCATATACTCCTGTGCCTTGTATAATGTTTCTCTTAAAAGTGCTGCTATCCCCATTCTTGTTGTTGGCATTTCATGTTTTTCATGATAAGTTGATTTTGGATTTTCACCAAACGCTACCTTTATAGCAGCAGGGTTTTTTATAATCATATTATCTATTCTCTTACCATATGTCTTTATTACAGCAAAACTTCCTGCTATAACATTTGCACTTCCAGGACCTGTACATACACAAGTGATACCATTTTCATAGGCCTCTTTAAATGTTCTGTCCATTGGATTTATACCATCAATTGCTCTTAGGTGTGGAGTTATTGGATCTGTTGCTTCATTTCCATCTGCACCTTCAAATCCTACTCCATCCTCCCACAAACCAAGGTGGCAGTGGGCATCTATCATACCAGGCATAATATAGCCGCCCTCTGCATCTATAATCTCTGAAACACCTTCAAAATCCTTCTCTTCTCCTACATACTTTATCTTTGAATCCTCAACAAGTACACAACCATTTTCTATAACCCTACCTGCCATAGTCAAGACAGTTCCGTTCTTTATTAAAATCAATTTTACAACCCCCTTATATTTTCATAGTAAGTGCTATCCTCTTTCTTTCTAAATCTACATCTAAAACCTTAACATCTACAATCTGTCCAACTTTAACAAAATCCGCAGGATGTTTCACATAACTGTCGGAAATCTCTGATTTATGAACTAATCCGTCTTGATGAACACCTATATCAACAAAAGCACCAAAGTCAGCAACATTTCTTACTGTTCCCTTTAAAACCATACCCGGTTTTAAATCCTCCATCTTTAATACATCACTTCTAAATATAGGCTTTTCAAGTTCATCTCTTATATCTCTACCTGGCTTTTTAAGTTCCTTTACTATATCCTGTAATGTAGGTATTCCTATGTTTATCTCTTTTGCAATCTTTTCTTCTCCATAGTTTTTAAGCCTTTCATCTATATCCTGTAGTCTGTTTTGTTTAACATCTTCTTTACTATAGCCTAATATATTTATTAACTTTTCTGCTGCCTCATAAGATTCTGGGTGAACAGCAGTATTATCAAACACATTGTCCCCATCTGTTATTCTTAAAAATCCTGCACACTGTTCAAAGGCCTTTTCCCCAAGCCTTTTAACCTTTAAAAGCTCTCTTCTATTTTTAAATTTTCCATTTTGCTCCCTATATTCAACTATATTCTTGGCTATAGCAGAATTAATACCTGAAACATATGATAACAACGATTGAGATGCAGTATTTAAATCCACTCCAACTGAGTTAACTGCATCCTCAACAACGCCATTCAATGCTTCTGAAAGGCGCTTTTGAGAAACATCATGTTGATACTGTCCAACACCAATAGATTTTGGATCTATTTTAACAAGTTCTGCAAGTGGGTCCTGAAGTCTTCTTGCAATTGATATTGCACCTCTTAAAGATACATTTATATCTGGAAACTCCTTAGCTGCAAGCTCTGAAGCTGAATATACTGAAGCACCTGCCTCAGATACTACAACATAGAACAATTCCTTTCCTGTTTCCTCTTTTACCTCTTTTATTAGTTCTGATAAAAAGGCCTCAGATTCACGTGACGCTGTACCATTTCCTAATGATATAATATCTACATTGTGCTTATAAATTAACTCCTTAAGCACCCTTTTACTTCCCTCTATATCATTTTGTGGCTCTGTAGGATAAACTGTTGCTGTATCTAAAAGTTTTCCTGTTTCATCAACAACTGCTATCTTACATCCTGTTCTAAATGCAGGGTCAAAGCCTAATACAACCTTGTTTTTAACTGGAGGTTGTAAAAGTAGATTTTTTAAGTTCAAAGCAAAAACTTTAATGGCCTGTTCTTCTGCCTTCTCTGTTAGCATGTTTCTTATTTCTCTTTCAATTGATGGGGCAATTAGTCTGTTATAACTATCCTTTATAGCATCCTTTATATACTTTGTTTCCTGTCCCTCTCTCTTTAATATTCTCTTTTCTAAATATAAAAGTATTTTATCTACAGGAGCCTCTATTTTAACTGATAAAAACTCTTCCCTCTCTCCTCTATTTATAGCTAGAATTCTATGGGGTACAATCCTTGAAACTGCCTCACTATAGTCATAATACATTTCGTATGGTGAACGCTCATCCTTAGTCTTTTTAGTTACAATTATTCCTTCTTTGTATGTAATATCTCTGATTGCTTTTCTATAATCAGCATTATCTGAAATATCTT
Source organism: Thermobrachium celere DSM 8682 (assembly GCF_000430995.1). Lineage (GTDB taxonomy): Bacteria > Bacillota > Clostridia > Clostridiales > Caloramatoraceae > Thermobrachium > Thermobrachium celere. Next base: position 358,752 of record NZ_HF952018.1, on the reverse strand, counting down.
CTGCAATAATATCAAGAGCACCTAATATCGCGTCTTCCCTAGTTAAAACCTTAAGCTCCTCATTTATAAATTTTTCAGCTTCCTTTTCTAAGTCCCCTTCGAAATCTTGTGAAATTATTAAATTAGCCAGTGGCTCTAACCCCTTCTCCTTAGCAATTGTTGCTCTTGTCCTCTTTTTTGGTCTAAATGGCCTATATATATCATCAACTTCAGTAATAGTCTCTGCTGCCTCTATCTTCTCTATAATTTCATCTGTTAACTTTCCTTGTTCATCTATTAATCTTTTAACCTCTTCCTTCTTAGAAAGTAAATTTCTAAGGTAAGTTAATCTTTCATAAAAATTTCTAAGTGTTGTATCATCTAAGTTTCCTGTTACCTCTTTACGATATCTTGCAATAAAAGGAATAGTGTTTCCTGCATCAATTAACTCAATTGTATTTTTTACCTGCCATTCCTTAATATTAAGCTCTTGTGACAACCTTTTAATTATATCCATTACCCATCACTCCTTAAATAAACTTTCAACATCCTTCTCCATAACAAAAACCATTAAATATTCTCCTGTTTTTGTACTTATATCACAATGAATACTTACAACCTTAACCTTTACGATATCTTCTATTATCGCTTCAAGCTTGCTTCTTAGCACATCCTCAAGCATATATCTAAATTCCTTTATAGTTTTCCTACCTTCTGGTGATTGTGCAAGCCTCTTTTCAGCAGGGGTTAACACCTTTTTCAATCTTACAATTATCATGTCTTTAAAGATGTGGGCCATCGCTTCTTCAGCACCACGACCTATTTCCTCTTTTTCAAAATGCATTAGAGCATTGCTTATCTTCATTTCTAAATTTCCCTTTAGAGACATAAAAATACCTCCACTTATAATTTCTCTACTATTTTATATTTACCTTCCTATAATATCAAGGGAAATTTAATTTATTTAAATATTAAAAACCATATTAACAATTGCAAAAATATAATAGCTGGAATTCCATATTTAAACTTTGGTTTCCTAGTCTTATGATTAAAAATATACATCCCAAAACAAATTCCAATACTTCCACCAATGAGAGCTATAAATAACAAACTGCTTTCTCTAACTCTCCACATTCTAAACTTCGATTTAAACTTATCAACCATCATAAACACTATTCCTATTAAATTGATACAAAGTGCCAGGCACGTGAAATGTGACATTTTCCATATTATGTTATCACCACCCTATTTAAAGCTCAACTATAAAAATTATATAGAAAAATACTCTATAAATAAATTCTCTTTTTCCAAAACAAACAATAAAATAAAAAAATAATGTGTCCATACAGGACACATTATTCTTCTTCTGGCATGGTTTCTTTTTTTCTGTTCTTCTTTTGTTTCTTTTCTTCCTTCTTTGCCATGCTTATCACCCCTCCTCATTTAAGTTAACCAAAATTTCATAAATTATACAGGTTAACAAAAAAGTATTTGTTAAATTTATCTAAAATTTCTCCAAAAGAAAAAGGTTGTAAACACTTATCCTGTTTACAACCTTCACACTCATATTACTTATTAAAATATCTTTCAAGAAGTCCTCTAAATGCAGCACCGTGTCTAGCTTCATCCTTACACATTTCATGAACTGTATCATGTATTGCATCAAGATTTAGTTCCTTTGCTCTCTTTGCAAGCTTTAATTTTCCTTCACAAGCACCATATTCAGCTTGAACTCTCATCTCTAAGTTCTTCTTTGTGCTATCAGTTACAACTTCTCCTAAAAGCTCTGCAAACTTTGCAGCATGTTCTGCCTCTTCAAATGCTATTCTTCTATAGGCTTCAGCTACTTCTGGATATCCTTCTCTATCTGCTTGACGGCTCATAGCAAGATACATACCAACTTCAGTACACTCACCTATAAAATTCATCTTAAGACCTTCAATTATTTCTGGATCAACATCTTTAGCTACTCCAATTCTATGCTCATCAGCCCAAACAAGCTTTCCATCCTCTTTTACTATAAACTTTTCCTTTGGAGCATTACATTGTGGGCACTTGTCTGGCGCCTCCATTCCTTCATGAACATAACCACATATTGTACATGCAAACTTCTTCATATTAACATCCTCCCTTTTATATTAAAATTTTTATTTTCCTATCGACACTTTAATAATATCATATTTATTTTATTTTGACAATAGTTTTCTTTAGAAAATTATTTTCCTTAATAAAAATATTGAAATTAACTAGGATATGTTTATAATATATACCATAGGAGGGTATGATAAAGGAGGTGTCTTATATGCCGCTATTTACCTATAAATGTGAAATATGTGAACATGAATTTGAGGAATTAGTAAGAAGTGTAGATGAAAAGGTAGATTGTCCAAAATGTAAAAGCTCACTAGTTAAGAGAAAACTTCCTACAATAAAAGTTAATGGTTCATCAGGAGCTCCAAAGACAAGCGGTTTTTCTTGAGCTGGCTGCTAATTTTGGCTGGAGGCCAAAAACAAAAAGTAGGTGAATTTTCACCTACTTTACTATTTTTAAATAATCTTTAATATCAAATACATCCTCTTCTGTTTGATATAGTTTATGCTTTACAAATTTAACATCCTTATATGTTGTCTTTAACATACTCATCATTGCAATATGATTTTTTGCATTTTTTGAGTCTAAATCCTCTAGCCTTGCCTCAAGTCTATTTTGGCTTGCTCTTATTTCAGTTACATCAGATTTTATTTCTTTTACGTCTGATTCTATAGAATCCACTCTTTTTTCAATATTGTCTATTCTTATTTCGATATTATCCATACGTTTTTCGATATTATCCATACGCTTTTCGATGTTATCCATACGCTTTTCGATGTTATCAATTCTAATTTCTATGTTATCAATTCTCTTTTCAATATTATCAATTCTTTTATCAATATTATCTAACTTATTCAAGATCAAATTCAAAACCTGTTCCATAGATACACCTCCAAAACACCCTCAAAGATAATTTTATACTAATTATGCTTATATATCAATAAAATCTATAATACAAAATAAAACTTAACTCCACCTTCAATATTTTGGGCTCCAACCTGCCCCCCATGTAGTTCAATAATATTCTTAACTATACTTAATCCTAACCCAGTACCCCCATATCTTTTATTCCCTGATTTATCAATTTTATAAAACTTATTCCATATATTTTCAATTTCATCGTCTGGTATATTTTCTCCTGAATTTACAACTTCAAATTTTACCCTTTCATCTTCTTTATATAAATTTATTTCAACTTTTCCTGTTGAATGCCTTATTGCATTAGTTAAATAATTAGTTATAACCTGTTCTATCCTAGTAAAATCTGCTTTTATAAAAACATCTTCAATATTCAATTTCAATTCTATATTTTTGCTCTTTATATTTTCCTCAAATTTATTAGCAACCTTTTTTACTAGCTCTGCTAAATTAAACTCCTCTAACGTAAGTTTATATTTTCCCAATTCAAGCTGCGACAAATCCAGCATATCATTAACAAGCCCTGCCATTTTTTTAGTCTCATCAAGTAAAATATCTATATAATAGTCCTTATCCTTATCCTCAAACACATCATCCTTAAAGGCCTCAAGATAACCCTGTATAAGATTTATAGGTGTTTTTAGCTCATGGGAGGTTGCTGCAATAAAATCTTTTCTCATTCTTTCAAGCCTTTTCTCCTTTTCTATATCCTCCTCAAGCTTTTTATTTGCCTCCCTTAAAGAATCAAGGGCATTCTTTAGGTTTTCTGACATGGTATTTATTGCACCAGCAAGCATTCCAAGTTCATCATCTGACTTTATTTCAATTCTTCTACTAAAATCTAAATTAGCGATCCTATCAGCTACATCTTTTATTTCTAATATTGGTCTTGAAACATTTTTGGAATAGATTAAAGATATTATAAGAGTAACAATTATTCCTGCTATAAATAAATATATATAAAGTTCTCTTATTACCTTAGACGCTTCATTTATTGGCTGAAGCAGTGAACTACATACAATATACTCATTCTTTTCACTTAAATTATATATAGCAATAATACTGCTTATTGGAAATCTCTTATTATAATAAACTTTAGATATATATGAATTTTCTTCTACTTTAGATAACAAATTATCTGTACTAATCCTAAAAATTACATCTGTAATAATCCTTATATTCTCCTTTGCACCTTTATCTATAACAGGATTTACTGCATATTTTATATTTCCTTCTCTGTCTAAAATCAAAAATCGATAACCAAAGGCCTTGTTTATATCAACCGACTTTTCAAAGGATAATTTTAAGTCGCTTGTTTGTTCATATATCTCAACAAAATTATTTAAAACATTTATTGCCTCTAGTTTTCTCTTATGAACATAAAACTTCTCAAAAAATAAGTTCTGAAATACAAAGGATAATATAATAAAAAATATCAAAATTATCGTATTTATTAAAAACAGCTTCTTTACAATACTACCTTTCATTTTTACAATCAAACTTATATCCCACTCCTCTTATAGTTGTAATTAAGTATGCCTTATCCTTTAATTTTTCACGAATTCTCCTTATATGTGTGTCAACTGTCCTCAAATCTACATCCTTTTCCAGTCCCCAAACATTATCTAAAATCTGTTCTCTCGTTAAAATTATACCTTTATTTTTATATAGGTACAATAAAAGCTCAAATTCCTTTGGTGATAAGATAACTTCTTCACTATCTATAAAAACTGAATAGGCTGCTTCATCAATTTTTAATCCATCTACAACATCTAGAAGCAATTCATTTTTTGAGTGGTAAACTCTCTTTATCATTGCAGAAACACTTGCTAAAACTACCTTAGGACTTATAGGCTTTGTTAAATAAACATCCACTCCTAGCGAATATCCTAAAAGTTTATCCTCATCATCTGCTTTTGCTGTCAGCATTATAACAGGAACATCAGAAAATTTTCTAACTTCAATTAAAGTCTGCCATCCATCTAATACAGGCATCATAACATCAAGCAAAACAAGATGTACTTTTTCCTTTTTTAAAATATTAATAGCCTCGAAGCCATTTGCAGCCTCGAGGACATTATAATCTTCTTTATTTAAATATGCACAAATTAGTTTCCTTGTTCTTTCCTCATCTTCAACAACTAAAATAGTCTCCTTCATTAAACCACCCCTATTCATATCTCAGTGCATCTATTGGGTTTAGTTTTGATGCTCTGCTTGCTGGATATATACCAAAGAATATGCCTACAAAAATTGAAAATGCAACAGCAAATAAAACAACATTAAGTGATATATACACTGACATATTCAACATAGATTTAAAGAAATTTGCAAGTAAATACCCTAAAATAATTCCCAAAATTCCTCCCATTAAACTTACTGTTGAAGATTCTATCAAAAACTGAATCATTATATCTCTTCTCTTTGCACCAAGTGCCTTTCTTATGCCAATTTCACGTGTTCTTTCTATAACAGCAACAAGCATTATATTCATAATACCAATTCCACCAACTAAAAGGGATATTGCTGCAATTCCCATGAGCATTAACGTCATAGATTCTGTAGTTTTTGTTGCTGTTTCAAGAAGGCTTGTTTGATCAAAAACTCTGTACTGACTAGTGTCACCTTTAAATCTATTATTAAAATAAAGTTCTAAATATCCTCTTGCAAGCTGTGTGTCATCTCTTGATGTTCCCTCTATAAATATAGTCCTAACCTCATCTGTTTTAAAAAGCCTCTTTGCTGTTGTTATAGGTATAATAACTCTATCATCTCCAGATCCACCAACTGAACTTCCTTGTGATTTTAAAACACCCACAATAGTAAAGTCAACTCCCTGAATATTTATACTTTGCCCTATTGGATTTTGGAGGGGAAATAGTTCTGTCACAATATCTTGCCCTATTATTGAAACTGTTCTCCTTGATTCTATATCATCCTTTTCTAATTTTCTTCCACTTTCCACTTCTAATTTTCTAATTCCAAAATACTCTGGAGTAGATGCTTCAACTGTTGTTGAATAGGTTTTTGTTCCACTTTTTACTATTATACCATTTTGATTAAGGAGTGGAGCGACATTTTTTATTCCTGGTTTTGTTTTAATAAGTTCAATATCCTCATCGCTTAATCCATTTGTTCTTCTTGACGTTATATTTACTGTAATCAAATTTGTTCCAAGGCTCTCTATCTGCTCCTGAACCTTCTTTTTAGTTCCCTCACCTAAACCTACAAGGGTTATAACAGATGATATTCCAATTATTATACCAAGCATTGTTAAAAAGGTTCTTATTTTATTGGAGGCAATAGAAGAAAAGGCCATTTTAAATAGAATTAGTCTTCGCACGCTCCCACCTCCTTTAACTTATCTATATACGAATCTGATACTATTTCTCCATCCTTTACTGTTATAATCCTTTTTGCATTTAAAGCTATATTCATATCGTGGGTTATTAATACTATGGTATTACCTTCTTTGTTTAAGTCCTTCAATATATTTAAAACCTCTATACCTGTTTTTGAATCAAGTGCACCAGTTGGCTCATCTGCTAATATAATCTCAGGGTTTGTTACTATTGCCCTTGCTATTGCAACCCTCTGCATCTGTCCGCCTGACAACTCTGTTGGTTTGTGCTTTAAGTGACTTTCTAATCCAAGTTTTTGAAGAGCAGAAGTAGCCCTTTTTCTTGCTTCATTTATTGGTATACCCATATATATCAATGGGAGTTCAACATTTTCTAATACATTTAGCTTATTTATTAAATTATAGGTTTGAAAAATAAAACCTATTTTTCTATTTCTAATTTCAGCAAGCTGATTATCCTTCATCTTTCCTATACTAATTCCATCAAGATAGTATTCACCCTCTGTTAAAGTGTCTAAACATCCAATTAAATTCATAAGAGTAGACTTTCCTGCACCAGATGGTCCAACTATTGCAACAAACTCACCTTTCTCTATTTCTAAATTTATTCCGTTAAGTGCTCTATATTTGTTTTTGCCTGTTGAGTAAACCTTTCCAACATTATTCATAATAATAACCTTTTCTTTTTTATCCATCTAATCACCCCTATCTTTGTGGTGCTCCACCTGGTCCACCCATTCCACCATCCATACCAAGCATCCTCATGCTATTATTTCTAAAATTATTTTTAATTGTATTTGAATTTGTGCTTGTTGAAACCTTTACAAGTACAACATCTCCTTCCTTTAGTCCCTCTACAACTTCTATAAAGCTATCATTTCTAAGTCCTGTCTTTATTTCAACTAGCCTTCCATTGCCTTCAGTAAACCCAAATTGCCTTCCTTGACTTCTTGCCTTTATATTTGAGCTTTGACTATTTTGATCATTAGTCTGAGTGTTTACGTTTTGTTCTTGAAGAAGTACATATTTTTTACCATTTATCTCTTGTAGTGCTTCAATTGGTATCAATAATGCATCCTTTTTACTTTGTACATCTATCTCTATACTTGCAGTCATACCAAGTTTAATCCCTTCTGGATTTTGTATAGATACTACTACATCATAGCTTGTAACATTATTTTGAGTTGTTCCTATATCTGATATTTCTTCAACCTTTCCTATAAATGCTTTATCCTCAAGTGCATTTATTTTTATATTCACCCTTTGACCAATTGAAACCTTGGCTATATCAAGTTCATCAATTGAAGCTTTTATTTTAAGGGATTTAGGATCAACTATTGTAACCAATGTCTTTCCCGATTGAACATTATCCCCATTATTAACATTTACTGCAGTTACAACACCACTTATTGGAGATTTTATAGTCATTTCACTTTTTTGTTTCTTTAAATTTGCTAAATTATTTTTGGCTTCCTTTAGCTGTAAATTAATAAGTTTCTTCTCATCATCTGATTTTGCATTGCTAAGTTGAAGGTTTAATTTTTCTATATTTATCTCTGCACTTGTTATTTGTGAATCTATTTGATCGTTATATACAGTTAAAAGTGTCTCTCCTTCCTTTACAGTATCCTTAACCTTTACATTCAAACTCTTAACCTCTCCACTGTTTTTAGCAACCACTTCCTTTGTAGTTCCAGCAAAAACTATACCAGTTGACTTGATCTTAACTGAAATATCCTGCTTTACTACCCTTTGGGGTATGTACCTTACTGATAATTGTGTATTATTGGCTGCTGATTTTTTTGAATAAAAATAATACACAGTAAAGACAATAATTAAAAATAAACCAATACCAATTAAGACCTTAATACTTTTCTTCATTTTCTCTCCTCCCATCAAATTTTAAGTTCATTTTATAGCTAAAAAAAGGAGAGAAGTTGACAGAATTATTAACAAACTGTGAATAAAAAACTGCTTCTTAAGGCATCAAAACTATATAAATCACCTTAAGAAGCAGCACCTAGATTATATCATTTTGTTCTAAAAATTCCTTATTATCTATGAGGCTTTCAAAATCACCATCATATATTATTTTGTGTCCACTTGATATTACAATTGCTCTTTTAAATACTCCTTTAAAATATTCAAAATCATGTGTTGCACAGATTATAGTTTTACCATAATCATTTAATGTTTTTAATAGTTCCCTTATCTTTCTTTTACTTTTAGGATCAATTTCATTTAAAGGTTCATCTAATATTAAAACCTCTGGATTTAAAGCAAGAGTTGAAGCAATTGCAACCTTTTTCTTTTCACCACCACTTAAAGTATATGGAACTCTCTCCTTTAAATGTTCAATATCAAGTAACTTTAAACAGTCAAAAACCCTTTTTTCAACCTCTTCATATTTTATATCAAACTGCAAAAGTGAAAAGGCTACTTCATCAAAAACTGTTTTACAAAATAGCTGATTATCTGAGTTTTGAAATACAAAGCCTATTCTCTTATGAAAAATTTTTCTTCTCTTTGCGTCCTTTAAAAATTTATCATCAATCCTTTGTCCATCAAATACATATTCTCCATTTCTAATATCAAGCAAACCATTTAAAACCCTAAGTAAAGTAGTTTTACCTGAACCATTTGGTCCAATAATAGCAACGCTTTCACCCTTGTTTATTTTAAAGGATATATCATCTAATACTACATTTCCATTCAGCCTACAAGTTAAATTTTTTATTTCAATCATTTTATCACCTTAGATTTAAATTATTTCTATCGTAATATAAAAAATCCTAAAATAATAATTATGTTTATTATACTATATAAAATCTCAGACTTTCCAATTCTTTTATATATCTTATATTTAAACTCTCCACTAAAGCACCTACACTCTAAAGCTTCATCCATTTTAAAGCTCATATCAATAGAAGTTACAAATAAATTATACATTATTTGTGCTAAAGTTCTATATGGCTTTTTAATGTATCCAACACTCCTTAGCTTTAAACTACAAAGAATTGCATATGCCCTTTCTGATAACAAGTATATAAACCTTATTGCAGAATCAAATATAAAAAGGACAATATTAGGAACTTTAATCAGTCTAAATGCTGAAATTATATTATGCCAATTTGATGTAATTGACATAATCATCGTTAAAGAGACTGATATGGTTATTTTCACTATAACCAACATGGCATTTTTGTTTCCCCAAAACCAAGATGGCCCTATTATTAATGAAGAAACAACAAAGGCAACTAATGATATGTTTAGTATCCTTAAAACATCCTTATCTTCTAAAGGAATTATAAGCAGTATTACATATGCAGCATTTAACATTATATAAAACTTATTAAAGGAAAGGGATAGAAGTATTATGTTTACAAGGGTAAAATACAGCTTAAAGGCCTCATGTATTCTATATATACCTCTATCCCTACTATCTAATCTTCTTATATTTGATACAAGACTTAATAGTGAAGAAATAGTTTTTTCAATAAAGGATTCATTTCTAATTTTTAATTCAAACTCATCCTTTTCCTTTAACCAATCCATTTAATTCTCTAACCCTTTCCTTGAAAATATGCCAATCAATCTAAATAAAAGTATAATTATCATAACTCCCAAAATTGCAGATATAATATATCCTAATACTTCATTTACTCCTGAAACTGTATAATCTGGCATAATAGCTTCAAAATTTAATCCCTTTTCCATTCCCTTTGGAAGAAAACCTGCAATTTCTTTTATCTCATCTAATCCCCACTCACCCCAAGCTGTTCCTTGGGCAATTAATCCAAGTGGTGATAAGGCTATTAATATAGCAATAAATATATATACTTTATTCATCCCTTTTGTTTTTTCATCATCCTCATAAATCTTTACTAAATCAATTTGTTTTGCAGCCTTGTATATAAGTAATGATACAGCACCCTCAACAACCCCTGCAACTAAAAGATGCGAAAGCATCATTGCAGGTATAGAAACATCTAAACCATATGGACAGTAAAGAGGAGTTCCATCTGATGCTTTAAAAAGGTATGGCTGTATTCCAAATTCTATTGCAGTTAAAAATGCTGCAATATTTAGTCCTATGTATGAGCCTAAAAAAACTGCTAAGTTTTCATTTTTGGACTTTAGCCTACTGTATACATAATATCCGCTAAAGGACATAGCAAAGGCCATATTGAATATATTAGCACCTAAGGATAATATACCTCCATCTCCAAAAAATAGTGCTTGTATTGTAAGTGCAACTGCAACTGATATAAAGGCTGCATATGGTCCAAGAAGTATAGCAATTATAACAGCTCCAACAGCATGGCCTGTTGTTCCTCCAAGTAGTGGAACATTAAACATCATAATTAAAAAGGAGTAGGCTGCTGCAACACCTAAAAGAGACATCCTTCTTCTATCTAATTCCTCTTTTACTTTAGCTATTGTTCTTTTAATTATTGGTATTATAGCCAAATAAAAGGCTGTACAAGTAGATGGGCTTAAATAATTCTCTGGTATATGCATAAAATCCCTCCTTAATGATATTGATGTAATTAAAAAAGGGTAGCGTCAAAAACGCTACCCTCGTGGTAACAACCTTATCCTAAAAAGTTAACAGTTAAAATTGCCTTCGTGGCTATATTTAATTTTAACAAAAACTATAATTTACTTCAATACTTTTTAATATTAAATATTACCACTATAAACTTCCTTCATAGTATCAAGATTGATTACGCTTATAGCTCTAGTTGATATTACAAACATTAGATTATCTACAAACACTGCTCTATAACCATATAGAGGTTCTCTGTATGCATCTATTGAATCTACTTTGTTGTGGGTTATCTTTGCCTTTATATCTAGCTTATCATTTTTAATCTGCATCAAGCATATACCTGTAAACTTAATATTATATGAATCGTCATCTCTAGTCTCATATAGGTCAAATGCATATAGATCATATTTTTTATATTCCACAAGTGCCTTATGGTTATATAGGGATTCTGAGAAGGTGCCCTTTCCACCAATTTCAATGCTATCCTTCTGCTTTGGATGGTTCAAATCAGTTACATCAAATATAGCAACCTTCATTCCCTTATTTACAACTCTTCCTTCAAATTCACCTGTATCCATTCCAAAACCTATAATTGTGTTTTCATCGTATGGGTGAAGGTAGGTGCTATAGCCTGGGATTTTTAGTAATCCTAATATTTTTGGCTCCCTTGGATTTTTTAAGTCTATTACAAATAGTGGATCCACCTGTTTAAAGGTTACCATATAAAGTTTATCTCCTACAAACCTTGTTGAGTATATTCTTTCATCAGGAGCTATATTATTTATCTTTCCTACGACATTCATATTTTTGTCTATTACATATACATTGTTTGTAGTTGTGAATTTATTATTTTGATTTATGCTCTCTGTTGTTGCAATTCTAAAATATCCTTCATACTCATCCATTGAGAATTGATTTATTATTCTTCCCTTTACACTTACAAACTTCTTATACTCAACCTTTTCTCCTAAATCAAATTTATATATAACTGTTTCTTCATCATAAACTGCAACTGCAATACTTTCACCTTGTTTATTAGAATCCTGCTTTATTTCTTTATAGTTTACAGCAGTTTTAACAAGATATAGACTCTCATGGGACATATACATATTTTCAAAGTATCCTAAAACAACTTGATTACTTATTGTATTTTTATTTAAATCAACTGCCGCTATGATTGTATAGTTTGGTTGAATATCCTGTTTATTATATCTAATGTTACTTACATCTATTTCCTTTTTAATAGCCTCTTCTCCATATTCAATGTAGTATGGTAATAGGCTATCACTTTTATTTGACTCCATTATGCGATAGTAAACACCCTTATTGGTTACTAAATAAACCTTACCATCCTTTAATCTTGCAGATAGTTTATATCCTGCAATTTCAAATTGCTTAACTACATTTGGTTTTTGAATATCTGTCACATCACAAACACTTATAAGCGTTGTATCTTCTCCATAGTATATTGGCATTATGCCTATAACCCTATCCTTTAAAGAAGTCTGCTGTGGATTTTCTTTATATCTGTTTACATTAGACATTACTACTAGATAGTCCTTACCATCATTTTTGTATAAAAACATATCTTGTAAACTTATTTGTCTTTTATATCCCTTAAATTCCTTTGCCTCTTTACTGCCTAATATTTCTTCCGCCTTTAAGCTCAATACCTTTTTAGGCTTCTCCTCTGCTGTATAAACGTTTATTTCATTTCTTTCAAAGTTGATTACATAAATGTACTGCCCATCTGTTTTTATAATATCTGCCTCATCTATTCCCTCAACCTGAACATTTGTATTAGAGTGCTCTCTTGAGGTAGTTTTAGTAGAGTCCTGTGCCTTCTCCTCTCCTAACCTACCACCAAAAAACTTTAATCCTCCACTTCCTTCTTTTAATTTTTTGTTTAACATTGAAATAAACTCTTTTTTATTTTCAACCTGCGTAAGTTCATACGCAACCTCTTTTGTTTCTTTATTCTGTCTTAAGTAGGAAAAGACATAGGTTAATGCAAAAATTGAAACTACTAAAGTCATTACTGCGGCTGCCATTCTTTTACCCATAAAAATCCCTCCTTTATTTAAATTTTTACACTTATACAATGTCCTTCTTTTAAGTTCCTCTGTAACCTTAATCTCATCTAGACCACTTAAGTCAAACTCTCTATCATTCTTCATAGGATAAACCCTCCTTAAGTTTGCCTTTTAACATATCCCTTGCCCTCATTAGTCGGCTCCTTACCGTTGACTCCTTCTCCTTTGTTAGATTTGCTATCTCCTTTGTTGATAATCCTTTGTAGTAATATAAAAACACCACTACCCTATATTTTTCTGGGAGCCCCAATACAGCATTTATTATGTAATCCTTCTCTATGTCTTTTATAACAGCACTTTCTATACTTTCCCTCTCTTCTTTTTCTACATCCCAAGATAAAATTATCCTTTTAATCCATGAACTTTTTAAATAATCCTTACAGGTATTTATTGCAATCCTTGTGATCCATGTATGTATATCTGAATCGTATCTAAACTTGTCTATATTTTTATATATCTTTATAAATACCTCTTGAAAGAGATCCTCTGCCTGTGAATAGTCCTTGGTATATATAAAGCATAACCTTAATATGTCATCACCATATTTATCAATTAACCCCTCTATTTCAGCATTTAAATCCTGCCTATTTACCACACCTCTTCCTCCCTTCATCTATTAGACGAAACTCACATAAACTTTGTTGCAGATAAATATAATTTCTATTTTTTTATTTAAATTCCTCTATTTAAAAAGCAATTAAAAAAGAGGCCAAATGGCCTCTATCTTTCAATCTTTTTTATCTTTTTTTGTTCATACATCTTATCATCTGCACATGTAATCATTTTATCTATATCTAATCCATCTTTATACTCACAGATACCATAGCTAAAATCTATAACCAAATCATCCACTGTGTTCTCCACCAGACAATTTTTTATAAATCCCATCTTTCCCTCTGCTTGATTTTCATCTGCTCCATGTAAAAGTATAACAAATTCATCTCCACCTAACCTTGCAACAATATCGGTATCCCTTAAATTGCACTTTAATATATTTGCAAAATGCTTTAGAACCTTATCTCCTTTTTTATGTCCAAATGTATCATTTATAGGTTTAAAATTGTCTAAATCTATTAAAACCAAACTAAACCTGTTTCCATATCTTTGGGCTCTTCTTATTTCCTTTTCTAATAACTCTTCAAAATACCTTCTGTTATATACACCTGTTAAATCATCCGTTCTTAAAGTATGTTTTAACTCATCAAGCAGATGAGCATTTTTAATTGCTATTTCCATTTGCTTTACTAAAAAATCAATTAATTCAATGTCCTTTTCACTGAAGGCATCTACATTGCTGTTGTTATCAATATTGATTATTCCATAAAATTCTCCATCTACATATATTGGTGCACTCAAAACAGATTTTATATTTAATGCCTCCATCTCCATAAGCATGTTGTACTTTTCATTGTCAATATACTCACTATCAAAGGCTCTAGGATTTTTTATTATATCTGCTGAATTTAGCCTGTTTAACTTATAAAGATAAAGCTCTTCCTTTTTTAAATTTATCTTCTTAAGTTCGTCAATGTCATAACCTATTGCTGCAACATATTCCATATGATCCTTTTCTCTGTTATATATGAGTATACTTCCTGCATCACCTTCTTCTATAATTTTTAAGGTGTCTACAAGTATCTTTTTGTAGAGTTTGTAAACATCCTTATAAACTGAAAATTCCTTTGAAATTTCAATTAAAAGATTGTTTAAATTTACCTCCCTTTCGTATTTTTCCTTAAGTCTTACGTACAGATTAGCAACTACCATTAATGCCAAAACTATTAGTACAAACATTAGCACTATAAAAGGCTTCAACGTAACTCCCCCTAGTAAAAGAAGTGTAGCACATTTATTAAATTGTCGTATACTAACTTTTATTATACTGTAATTTTGATAATTTTTGAACATTTATTTTATTTAAACTATATATATTCTTTTCTACACCCGCTTATCAAATCCTTCTTTTTATTTAAAATTTTATAACAATTAAATTTTTTATTCAAAAATAAATAGGCTGCATAGCAGCCTATTTATGGGAGGATTTAATGGTGTTGGGGGATTGTTGGAATTTTTACTATATAATAATTATTATCCTTCTAATTAAATGATAGCACACATTCGAAATTTGTCAATATATGTAGAAAAAAATCTTCTCCAAGGGAGAAGATTTTTTGGTAGATATAAAAAAAAGCAGCTTTTCGCTGCTTTAAACTTCTTATCTATTGAAGTTTCTCTTTTGTTGCTTTCTAGCCTTTCTACACTCTGGGCATCTCTTTGGTTCGTTTTCAAATCCCTTTTCAGCGTAGAATTTTTGTTCTCCTTCTGTGAAGATGAATTCCTTTCCACAGTCTACACATGTTAAATTCTTGTCTGCCATTTCAACATTCCTCCTAAAATATAACCTTTCTCTCCTTAAGACCACGAACAACATTTCCAAGGTTATACCAGGAGAATGTTGAACTGTCTTTCAGGTACTCTATAACTATAACACATATTCATAGCAATTGCAAGTAAATTTTTTATTTTTTCTTTGCTATTTCAATATTTACTTTTTTACCCTTTATGGTATTTTCATTCATAATCCTCATTACTTCCTTTGCATATTCCCTTGGAACTTCAACAAAGGAGAATTTATCATATATATCTATACTTCCAATCAAATCTCCAGGTATCTTAACTTTATCTGCAATAGCACCAACTATATCTCTTGGTGATATCTTTTGATTTTTACCTACATTAATAAATAGCCTTGTCATTTCCTGTTCTTGATCTAACTCCTGTATCTCTTCATCATATTTCTCTTCAAGCTTCATTGTCATCTTTAAAAGAGCTGATGCAATGTCTAGGGAAGTATATTCATCTCCTATTATTCTCTCTATTATATTTGTATATTTTTCTAACCCACCTTCGTTTATAACCTCTTTTATGTTGTCTATTAGCATTGCTATCTTTCTTTCTTCAACATCATTTATTGTTGGGATTTTACCCATTTTAATCTTAGTTTTTGTGTATTTTTGTATGTCCTTTAGTTTATAAATCTCCTTACCTGATATGAAGGTATATGCCTTTCCTTCTCTGCCTGCTCTACCTGTTCTTCCTATTCTGTGTACATAGTTTTCAATATCCTGTGGAACATCATAGTTGAAGACCATCTCAACATTTTCAACATCTATTCCTCTTGCTGCAACATCAGTTGCAACCAATATTTCTATCAAACCACTTCTAAACTTCTGCATTACCTTATCTCTCTGTATCTGCTTTAAATCCCCATGAAGTGCATCTGCAAGGTAACCCCTTGCCTGTAGGCCTAATGCAACCTCATCAACCTTCTTCTTTGTATTGCAAAATACCAGAGAAAGCTTTGGATTATGTATATCTAAAAGCCTTGATAAAACTTCTATCTTATCTGCTTCTCTTACCTCTATATATATCTGTTCAATTGTTGGAACTGTAAGTTCCTTTTGAACTATTTTAATCATTTTAGGATTTTTTTGATACTTTTGTGTAAGCTCTAAAATTGGCTTTGGCATTGTTGCTGAAAAAAGAAGTGTTTGCCTTTCCTTTGGTGCACCACTTAAAATAAATTCAATATCCTCAATAAATCCCATATTTAGCATTTCATCTGCTTCATCAAGCACAATCATTTTTAAGTTGTCTAATTTAATTGTACCTCTGTTTATATGGTCAATTACTCTACCAGGAGTACCAATTATTATGTTTACACCTTTATTTAAGGACTGTATCTGCCTTTCAATTGCCTGACCACCATAAACAGGCAATGCTACTACACCTTTTTTGTATTGAGATAGCTTTTTTATCTCCTCACTTACCTGTATTGCTAGTTCTCTAGTTGGACATAAAATTAGTGCCTGTATTGTTTTTTTAGATGTATCTATCCTTTCAATAACAGGTATCGAAAAAGCTGCTGTTTTTCCTGTACCTGTCTGAGCTTGACCTATAACATCATGTCCCTCTAATATTACTGGTATTGCCTCACTTTGAATAGGTGTTGCCTCTTCATACCCAAGCTTTGCAATAGCTTTAAGTATTTCCTTTGATAAATTTAGTTCATTAAATTTTACTGTTGTCATAAAATACCACCTTTTGTTTAGTTTAATATATTAATATTATGTGTATTTTTCAAAAAAAGCAAGAAAAAAATTTTATTTTTATATGCATAATAATATACCTATGGGTAAAAATAATAGTGTAAGGTGAGGGTATATAACAGTTGAGCTAAGATCTATATATGCTCCTTGGCAGGGGTGTATATGGGTCGACCAAAGATTATATATAGGTCCACTTATTTGGGCTTATATATAGTCGGAGGGAAGATTCTTTAGGGTTGAGAAAAGCTATATTATAGTCGAACTTTTAATTTGATTATAATATGGTTCCAATCTATCCTAAAGGGTCGAGCTAAGACTATAGAGGGTATTGGGATTTCACCTTTGGGCCCAAGTGATTTTTGGTTATATACAGCCGAGAGGTTGTATATAGCTAGGTAGATATCCTTTATGGTCGAACGAACCATCAGCTTAGGTGGTGAACTGCTCTATTGCAGTCGAAAGATTGCAGTTGGGTAATAAGCTATCTAGGTTGGTGTAAGGTAGACTGTTATGTGCTCTTTCCTTATTTATTTTTGAATAGTGACATAACAGGCACCTATAAGCTGTGAAAGGATCTATCCTTCACAGCTTTTTTATTTTCCTTTTTAAACTAATTGAAAATTAAAAATTTATGATATATGATATATGTAAAGACAGGTGTAAAGTGAGGTGTAGATATTGAAGGATAAAATATTAAAACTAAAAAGAGAATTAGAAGCTGTAATTGTTGCTCACAACTACCAAAGGGCTGAGGTTTTAGATATAGCTGACTATGTTGGAGACTCCTTTTATTTAAGTCAAGTGGTTCAAAAATGTCAAAACGAAACAGTAGTATTTGCAGGCGTATACTTCATGGCAGAGAGTGCTAAAATATTATCTCCTCAAAAAGAAATATTACTACCAGTTTTGGATGCTGCCTGCCCTCTTGCAAACATGGTTGATTTGAACACTCTAAAGGAATATAAAGAAAAATATTCAGATTATACGTTTGTTTGTTATATAAACACCAATGCTGAAGTTAAGGCAATGTGTGATGTTGTTGTAGCTTCTTCAAATGCTGAAAAAATACTTAGTAAAATTGAAAATGATAAAATTTTTTTCCTACCTGATAGAAATTTAGGCGAATATATAAAAAACAAATTTCCTAATAAAAAATTTATAATTTGGAATGGATTTTGTCCTGTACATCAAAAGATTCAAGCAAAACATATTTTAAGTTTGAAGGAAAAAATAGATAATCTTATTGTTCTTGCCCACCCTGAATGTAACAGAGAGGTTAGAGAAATTGCAGACTTTTTAGGAAGTACAAAAGAAATAATAGACTTTGCAAATAGAACAAAATTCAAAAACTATTTAATCGCAACAGAAGATGGAGTAATTCATACACTTAAGCAAACTAATCCAGACAAAAATTTTTATGTACCAGGTGCTCCTGCAACTTGTATAGATATGAAAAAAACTACTCTTGAGGACATCTATAACTCTCTACTTCATAAGAAACATTCAATTAATGTTAAACAAGAAATATCAAATTTAGCACTTAAATCATTAAACAAAATGATTGAACTTGCAGGGTGATATTATGAAACTAATTTCAGATGTTTTAATTGTTGGAACTGGTATAGCTGGCCTTTTTACTGCTTTAAATCTTAGTGAAAATTTAAATATTACTATTGTTACAAAGTCAACTCTAACAGATTCTAATTCATATCTTGCACAGGGTGGAATATCAACAGCCTATGATGTAAATGATATTGAAGACTTTGTTAAGGATACACTACATGCTGGAAATTTTAAAAATAACCCTAGTATTGTATATATGGTTGCTAAAGAATCTAGAGATGTTATAGATACTCTCATAAATTTTGAAGTTAAATTTGATTCTTTAAATGGACAACTTCTCTATACAAAAGAAGGTGGCCATAGCAAAAACAGGATACTTCATCATAAGGATTATACAGGTAAACATGTTATTGATACATTAATTACAAAGTTAAAAAGCAGGAAAAACATTAAAATATTAAAAAACTCTACCCTAGTGGATTTAATTGTAAAGGAGAATAAATGCCTAGGAGGAACATTTATAAAAAATAATAAATTAATTGACATATATTCAAAATACACTGTTCTTGCAACAGGAGGAATAGGAGGACTTTTTAAAAATTCTACTAATGCAAGAATTTTAACAGGTGATGCACTTTCTATTTCTTTAAGATATGGTATTAAGCTTAAAGATATTGAATATATACAATTTCACCCTACTGCACTCTATAATAAAACATCAGAAAGGATGTTTTTAATTTCAGAAAGTTTAAGAGGTGAAGGGGCAATTCTAAAAAATATTTATGGTCAAAGGTTTGTAAATGAACTTCTACCAAGGGATAAGGTTGCAAATAAAATATGGAATGAGTTAAAAGAAAAAAACTGCAAATTTGTTTATTTAGATATATCTCATCTTGATAAAAACTACATCAGAAACAGGTTTCCACTTATCTACAACACATGTTTAGAATATGGTATAGACATAACTAAAGATCCAATACCTGTGCGTCCAGCTCAACACTATTATATGGGTGGAATTGAAGTTGATGAATTTTCAAGAACATCTATGGATAATCTATTTGCTGTTGGTGAGGTAAGCTGCACAGGACTCCATGGTAATAATAGACTTGCTAGCAATTCACTACTGGAAGGACTTGTATTTGGAAAAAGGTGTTCAGATTATATAAACAAAAATATTTCAAGTCAAAAAATTGAAGTTTTAAAAGTTGACAAAAATATTGATGAAATTATTCTTGAAAACAAAAATCTTTTTAGAAATACTTTAAGAAAACATAGGAGTGATATAAATGATGAACTTATTTGAAGTAGATGAGCTTATAAAAAAAGCATTGAGTGAAGATATAAACTATTTAGATTTAACAACTGAAGCTATCATCGATAAAGAAATGAAGTCCAATGCAAAACTCATAGCAAAACAAAATGGGGTTATTGCAGGAACTTTTGTGTTTAAAAGAGTTTTTGAAATATTAGGTGATGTAGAGTGTACAATACACCTAGAAGATGGAACTCATGTTAAAAGTGGAGATACTGTTTGCTCTCTCTATGGAAGTACCAAAAATATATTGATTGGAGAACGAACTGCTTTAAACTTTATTCAGAGAATGAGTGGAATTGCAACAACCACAAGACAGTTTGTAGAAAAGCTAGAAGGAACAAAAGTTAAGCTATTAGATACGAGAAAAACAACACCAACCCTAAGGATACTTGAAAAATATTCCACTAATATTGGGGGTGCACTAAATCACAGATTTAATCTATCCGATGGCATTTTAATAAAGGATAACCATATTAAAGCTGCAGGTTCAATAAAAAAAGCTGTAGAAATGGTTAGATTAAAATATGGAAACATAAAAAAAATAGAGGTAGAGGCTGAAACACTAGACATGGTTAAAGAATGCTTAGAATGTAATGTTGATATTATAATGCTTGATAATATGGATGTAGAAAATATAAGAAAAGCTGTATCTATTATCAATAAAAGAGCCCTAATCGAAGTATCTGGTAATGTTACTTTAGAAAACATAAACGAAATTGCCAAAACTGGTATAGATTTTATATCAACAGGCTATATAACTCATTCATACAAATCACTTGATTTAAGTTTAAAGCTAACATAGATCTGCCTAAATAAGGCAGAATTTTTTATTGACAAAATTAAGTTTAAAGTGTATTAATATTTCAAATATAACACTTTTGTATTGTATCGATACATTATTTAAAAAGGGGGAATTTTGTTATGGAACGCTATGAGTTAAACAAGGATCTTGCAAAGATGCTAAAAGGCGGAGTAATTATGGATGTAACCTGTGCTAAAGAGGCTGAAATTGCTGAAAAAGCTGGTGCCTGTGCTGTTATGGCATTAGAAAGGGTTCCTGCTGATATTAGAAAGCAAGGTGGAGTTGCAAGAATGTCAGACCCAAAGCTTATAAAAGAGATAAAATCTGCGGTATCAATTCCTGTTATGGCTAAAGTAAGAATTGGACATTTTGTTGAGGCTCAAATACTTGAAGCACTCGATATAGACTTTATTGACGAAAGTGAAGTTTTAACACCTGCAGATGAAAAATATCATATAAACAAATGGAATTTTAAAGTGCCATTTGTATGTGGAGCAAGAAACTTAGGTGAAGCCTTAAGAAGAATCGGAGAAGGAGCTTCTATGATAAGAACTAAAGGAGAAGCTGGCACAGGTAACGTTGTAGAAGCTGTAAGGCACCTAAGGCAAATGAATGAAGATATAAAGATGGTTCAATCTGCAAGTGAAGAATCATTAATGACAATAAGTAAAGAACTAAATGCACCCTATGAACTTATTAAGTATGTATGGAAAAATGGCAAGCTACCTGTTGTAAACTTTGCAGCAGGAGGAATTGCAACACCCGCTGATGCAGCCCTTATGATGCAACTTGGTGCCGAAGGTGTATTTGTGGGTTCAGGAATCTTTAAATCTCAAAATCCTGAAAAAAGAGCAAAGGCAATTGTAATGGCAACTACATACTATAATGAACCAAAAATACTTGCTGAAATATCTGAGGATTTAGGTGATGCAATGTTTGGACTTGAAATTAAAAATCTTGAGAGCAATTTTGCGGAAAGAGGCTGGTAATATGAGAGTCGGAGTTTTATCTCTACAAGGTGGAGTAATTGAGCATATAAACCATTTAAACAAACTTAATGTTGAAGCTATAGAAGTAAAAAAGATTGATGATTTAAAAAAGATAGATGGAATTATCCTTCCTGGAGGTGAAAGTACTACAATTGGTAAGCTTTTAAGGGATGCTAATCTACTTACTCCATTAAAAGCTCTAATCCAATCAGGTCTTCCTACATGGGGTACTTGTGCTGGAATGATTCTACTTGCAAAGGAAATTGAAAATGATACAAGGAGACATCTTGAGGTTATGGATATAAAGGTTAAAAGAAATGCCTTTGGTAGCCAAATTGATAGTTTTAAAAAAATTGACATAGTGCCTGAAGTATCAAATAATCCTATTGAATTAGTATTTATAAGGGCACCTTATATAAGTGAAGCTGGTAAAGATGTACGCATTATTCATAAGGTTGAAAACAAAATAGTAGCTGCAAAGCAGAAGAATATTTTAGTAACTTCATTTCATCCTGAACTGACTGACGATTTAAACTTTCATAATTATTTTATTAAAATGGTTAATTAATCCCAAAAGTCTCAAAATATTTCCATATTTTGAGACTTTTTTTTGTAATAATTCGTATATATTTTAAATATATATACTTAGAATATTTTTTATGGGAGGATTTAATGTTTAAAAAATTATTTTCAACAACTCTTGTTTTACTTTTCGCATTTACTACTACAACTTCAACTTTAGCCTCTCCCAAAAAACAAATGCCAAATCCTTTTGAAAATAGTACACAACAAGAAATAAAAATGAAACAAATCAACCTATTCCACGATTTAGATGTAAGTTTAGAAGGCAAGTTAGATGAAAATACAATAGAAAAAGTTATAAATGAAAATAAGGATAAATTTAATTTAAACAACCAAATAAAACTACAAAAAGTTTCTGAATTTAATGATGAACTTGGTTTTACTCATCTTAAGTTTAATCAAAAATTTAATGGTATACCAATAGAAGGACAAGAAATCATAGCCCATGTTAAAAATAATACTCTAAAAAAAATAACTGGCCAAATTATTGATAACATTACTATAGTAAAAGAATCTACATCTGTTCTTCCTGAAACTCAAGCAATTGAAATTGCAAAATCACAGTTCCAATTCAAAGAACTACGCACACCTCCTACAACAAAAGTTGTTATTTATAAAAATCCAAATGATAACAAATACTATCAAACTTACAAGGTAAATATTCAATATAATGAGCCTGAAATAGGCAATTGGGAAGTTTATATTGATGTTTATAGTGGAAAAGTTATAAGTATAGTCAGCAACATCAGATATGATGGTGTAGTTTATGGTAATGGAACAGCTGTAGATGGCACTACAAAAACTTTAATTCTTTATCAACAAGGTTCATATTATTATACCAAAGACATAACAAGACCAACAAATAGCTATATAAATACTACATCTGCAAATAACAGACAGACTTATCCTGGAACTACAATCTATTCTACAACAACTACAATAAATGATGCAGCAGGCGTAAGTGCTCATTATTATGCAGGAGTAGTTTATCAATTTTATAAAAATATGTTTAATAGAAACAGTTTGGATAACAACGGTATGAGCTTAATATCTACTGTACATTATGGAAGTAAATACAACAATGCATTTTGGGATGGAACTCAAATGGTTTATGGAGATGGAGATGGCACCTTATTTAGGGCTTTATCAGGAGATTTAGATGTTGTTGCCCATGAAATGACTCATGGTGTAATTACACATACTGCTAATTTGACATATAAAGATCAATCTGGAGCTCTTAATGAATCATTAGCAGATGTATTTGGTGTTTTAGTTCAAACATACGACAAATATAATGTTGCTAATGGAGGCCAGTGGCAATTTAATGTATCTGATTGGGTAATTGGAGATGATATATATACTCCTTCAACACCTGGTGATGCTTTAAGAAGTCTTGCAAATCCTACACTTTATAATCAACCTGATCATATGAACAATTACGTTTATACTTCCGATGATAACGGTGGCGTTCATATTAATTCTGGAATCCCAAATAAAGCTGCTTTTCTTATAGCTCAAAATATTGGCTGTGAAAAAACTGCAAGAATTTACTATCGTGCTTTAACAACATATTTTACAAGCAGTACTAACTTCTATAATGCAAGATTAGGACTAATACAATCAGCAAAAGATTTATATGGTACAGACAGTACTGAAGCTCAAACTGTTGGATGGGCATTTGATCAAGTTGGTATTTATCAAACAACTGATTTGTACGAACCTAATGATACAATTTCCCAAGCATATAGAGTATATTCATCAACAAGCTATTCATCATATATATTTACTCCTACAGATAAAGATTTTTACAAAATTTATGTAAACAATGGTAAGTATTTAGATATTAATTTAACTAATGTTCCTGGTGATTACGATTTATACCTATATAATCAATCCGGTACATTAGTAGCCTACTCTGAAAATGGATATGGATCATCAGAAAGAATTGTATATAAGGCAAAATACACAGGTTATTATTATATATTAGTTATAGGTTATAATGGATCATATAGCAACACTCAAAAATACACTTTGACACCATATATATATTAAAAATTGTAAAAGCTATTGGGAAATTGAAACCCAATAGCTTTTATTAATGTGTATAAAATATTAAATTTAAGGAAATATTATTAGTGTAAGCAAAGGGTATATAACAGTTGAGCTAAGATCTATATATGCTCCTTGGCAGGGGTGTATATAGGTCGACCAAAGATTATATATAGGTCCATCTAGTTTCATCTATTTGGGCTTATATATAGTCGGAGGGAAGATTCTTTAGGGTTGAGAAAAGCTATATTATAGTCGTATATTCATAATATGATTATAATATGGTTCCAATCTATCCTAAAGGGTCGAGCTAAGATTATAGAGGGTATTGATATTCGTGTTAGGGCCCACATGAAGTTTGGTTATATACAGCCGAGAGGTTGTATATAGCTAATTAGATATCCTCTATGGTCGAACGAACCATCAGCTTAGGTGGCGAACTGCTCTATTGCAGTCGAAAGATTGCAGTTGGGTAATAAACTATCTAGGTTGGTGTAAGGTAGACTGTTATGTGCTCTTTGCTTTTTATTTTTTTGTGTAACAAAAACCACCCCATATAAATATTCTAAATTAATAGGGGGTGGTATTATGAATCAACTTATATGCTTTTCACCTGTTACTCTAGCACTACTTGCAACAATATTTACGTGGCTCGTCACCGCCTTAGGAGCAGGTCTTGTATTCTTTTTTAAGGATGTAAATAAGAAAATATTAAATAGTATGATGGGATTTGCCGCTGGGGTTATGATTGCAGCTAGCTTTTGGTCATTACTTACACCTGCAATAGAGCTTTCAGATGAACTAGGATATAATCCAGTTTTTCCTACTGCACTAGGATTTTTATTTGGAGGATTGTTTATTAGGTTGACAGACTTTATAGCTGGGAAAATACACAAAAAAGAGAGTGAAGAAAAAAACATTTGGAGAAGAATGTTTCTGCTCATACTTGCCATAACACTACACAACATACCTGAAGGCCTTGCAATTGGAGTTGCCTTTGGTGCCTTAAACTTTGGATACGACGCAGCAACTCTAGCAGCCGCCTTATCCCTTGCGATTGGAATAGGAATTCAAAACTTTCCAGAAGGTGCCGCTGTATCCCTACCTTTAAGAAGAGAAGGTTTAACCGCATTTAAAAGCTTTATGTACGGTCAAGCGTCTGCAATTGTTGAACCAATTGCTGCTGTAATTGGTGCATACCTAGTTGTATATATACGAGCTATACTTCCATATGCTCTATCCTTTGCAGCGGGAGCCATGATTTATGTTGTGGTAAAAGAACTTATTCCTGAATCTCAATCTGAGGGAAACGAAGGGCTAATAAGCATTATGACTATTATAGGATTTATAGTGATGATGGTACTAGATGTTGCTTTAGGATAGGCAAAGGCCTATCCTATTCAAATTGAGTTTTATATAATTCGTAATAAACTCCCTTTTTCTCCATAAGCTCCTTATGGGTTCCCTCTTCCTCTATACCATTTTCAGTTAAAACTATTATTCTCTTTGCATTCTTTACAGTTGCAAGCCTGTGGGCTATTATGAATGTTGTTCTATTTTTTGATAGTTCCTCTATTGACTTTTGAATTATTGCTTCACTTTGATTATCAAGGGATGATGTTGCTTCATCCAAAATTAAAATAGGTGGATTTTTTAGAAACATCCTTGCTATAGATATTCTCTGCTTCTGCCCACCAGATAATTTAACTCCCCTCTCTCCTATGTATGTATCATATCCATCCTCTAATTCCATTATAAAATCGTGGGCATTTGCTGCCTTTGCTGCATTTATGATCTCTTCATCTGTTGCATCTAATTTTCCGTATGCAATATTTTCACGTATTGTTCCTGCAAATAAAAATACATCCTGTTGAACAATACCTATGTTTTGCCTCAAAGACTTTAGCTTTATGTCCTTAACATCTATATCATCAATATATATGTTTCCACTATCTACATCATAAAATCTAGGGATTAGGCTACAAAGAGTTGTTTTTCCAACTCCAGATGGACCAACAATTGCTATGCTCTCCCCTGCCTCCACCTTAAGATTTATATTTTCAAGAACTGTTTTTTTATCATTATAACTAAAGCTTACATTTTTAAACTCCACTTTTCCTCTCACTTTATCTAAAGTTATCGCATCATCTTTATCAAATATATCTGGCTTTATATTCATTACCTCATAAAACCTCTTAAATCCTGCCATACCTCTCTGGTACTGTTCTACAAACTGAGCAAGCCTCTTTATTGGTTGTAAAAATTGGCCGATGTAAAGTAGATATGCAACTAAATCTCCAACCAATATTTCTCCCTTTGATACATAATATCCACCTGCAACAAGAGCAATTAATGTTGAAATATTTGAAAAGAAATTTATTCCCCCATGAAGTATACCAATATATTTAACTGATTTTGTTCTTAAATATTTAAACTGATTATTTCCCTCATCAAATTTATCTATTTCATACTCCTCATTTGTAAAAGACTTAACTACTCTAATCCCTGATATTGAATCCTCAAGTCTACTATTTACATCAGCTAGGCTTTCCCTTATCTGCCTAAAGTTTCTTCTCATTTTAGAATTATATTTTATTGTGAAATAAATCATAAATGGTATAACTGTAAATACAATTAGTGTAAGTTTTACATTAAGTCTAAGAAGTAAAATAAAAGAACCTAATATCATTAAACTGGAAATAAATATATCCTCTGGTCCATGATGGGCAAGCTCTGATATTTCATTTAAATCATTTACAATTCTAGACATAATTTGACCTGTTTTAGTATTATCAAAGTAACTTATAGGAAGTGTTTGAACATGTGAAAACATGTCCCTTCTCATATCATATTCCATCCTAACTCCTAAAACATGTCCATAATATCCAACTATATATTCAAATATCATTCTTAGCACATATAAAATAAAAAGTATAATACCTAGTTTAAAGATCAAAGATATATTTTTTGAGGGAATTATTATATTTATAAACCTTCTTGTTATCATCGGATATATCAAATCTGTAGCAGCAATTAAAACTGCACAAATCATATCTAAAATAAAAAGTGCTATATGTGGTTTATAGTATTTTACAAAACTTCTTATCATAATTATCACCCATTAAAATTGTAAACTAAAAGTAAAATTAAGACAAGAATATACATTTTTGTATTAAAAAAAATTAAGGAAAAATTTAGAAGGAATTAAATTGAAATTACAGAAATAAAATTTTAATATAAAAAATAAAATGGGGAGGGGTTTTTTATGTCAAAAAAAGGGCTTCCTGATGGAGCATACGGCTTAAAGGAAGGACAAAAATACGTTCCATATGTTCCTTCAGAGAAAAAGATGCCTGAATTCACAGTTCTTTCAATCGTACTTGGTGTTTTGCTTTCTGCTCTATTTGGTGCCGCAAATGCATATCTTGGACTTAAGGTAGGTATGACTGTTTCTGCTTCAATTCCAGCTGCCGTTGTTTCTATGGCAATTGTTAGAGTTATTTTGCAGAGAAAATCAATACTTGAAAACAATATGGTTCAAACAATAGCTTCAGCTGGTGAATCTCTTGCTGCTGGTGCAATCTTTACAATTCCTGCTCTATTCTTATGGGGAGAAGCTCCTAGCGTTTTAACAATGGGTATATTAACATTTGTAGGCGGTGCCCTTGGTGTTCTATTTATGATTCCTATAAGAAGATACTTAATAGTTCAAGAACATGGAAAACTTCCATATCCAGAGGGAGTTGCATGTGCTGAAGTTTTAGTTGCAGGAGAAGAAGGCGGAACAGGTGCTATTTATGTATTTATAGGTGCATTAGTTGGACTTATTTATAAGCTTGCTGGCGATGGATTTATGATGTTCCCAACTTCAATTGACTTTGAAATACCAAAATACCATGGTGCAATGGTTGGTATGGATGTATATCCTGCACTACTTGGTGTTGGTTTCATTGTAGGACCTCAAATTTCTGCTTACATGCTCGGTGGTGCAATCCTTGGATGGCTTGTATTAATACCTGCAATATCATTCTTTGGCCAATATATTAATACTCCTATATTCCCAGCAACAAAGCCAATAGCAGAACTCAGCATCACTCAAATTTGGAAAAGCTATATAAGATATATCGGTGCTGGTGCTGTTGCAACTGGAGGTATAATTAGCTTAATTAAGTCTATACCAACTATTATAAATTCATTTAAAGAAGCTATGAAGGGATATGGAAAGAAGGCAACAGGCATTATTGAAAGAGTAGATGCAGACCTTAATCCAAAGTTTGTTATAGCTGGTGTAATTGTTTTAATAGTACTTATGGCTGTACTACCACAAATTCCTGTTAAAATTTGGGGTGCAATACTTATTGCTATATTCGGTTTCTTCTTTGTAACTGTTTCATCAAGAATTGTTGGACTTGTTGGTAGTTCTTCAAACCCAGTATCAGGTATGACTATTGCTACACTTCTTTTCTCAACAGTAATATTAAAGGCAGTTGGATATAAGGATAAAGAAGGTATGATTGCTGCTCTAATTATTGGTGCTGTTGTTTGTACTGCTGCTGCAATTGCTGGTGATACATCACAGGACTTAAAGACAGGTTACCTTGTTGGTGCAACTCCATGGAAGCAACAGGTTGGAGAACTTATTGGTGTTCTTGCTTCAGCTGCTGTAATAGGATTTATATTAATTATGCTTCATCAGGCATATACATTTGGTTCAAAGGAATTGAGTGCTCCACAGGCTACCCTTATGAAGCTTGTTATTGAAGGTATAATGGAAGGAAATCTTCCTTGGAACCTTGTATTTATGGGCGTATTTATTTCATTAATGCTTGAACTATTCAAGATTCCATCACTTCCTGTTGCAATAGGACTATACCTACCAATCAGTTTATCAACTCCAATTATGGTTGGAGGAATTATTAGAGGAATAGTTGATAAGAAGATAAAGGATGAAGGAGAACGTAAAGAAAAAGTTGAAAAAGGTATACTCTACTCATCTGGTTTAATTGCTGGTGAAGGTTTAATGGGTGTAATTTTGGCATTCTTTGCATATTTTGAAATTGATTTCAGCCTAAAGAATCCTATTTTAGAAAGATGGGGTGCTCTAGTATTATTCCTATTAGTTGCTCTAAGCCTTGCTTACTTTGTATTACAGGATAAATCCAAAAAAGTTGATGTTAACAAAACTAAAAGTGTATAATAAAGATAAATAAAATTACAGCCCAAGTTTTCTTGGGCTGTAATTTTAAGGAGGTACAATTATGCGATATGTAATTTATGTTATGTCTATAGCTTTAATTACGGTATTTTTAATTATATATGGACAAGCAAAGGAATATTATCTTCCTGCAGAATTAACAAAGAGGTTATACATAAAATGCAAAGATAAAATATTAAAGTATCTTTATAAAAACAAATCTGCTACATATAAGGAGCTTGAAAAAGAAATTGAAGGTGTAACTGCAAAGGTCTTTTGGAGTCGAAAAAGCATGACAGTTTTAGAACCAAATAAAATGGTTAAAACTGTAGTGGAAAACCTATTAAAACAAGACAAAATTAAAATTCAGGATGTAAATGGTAAAAAGGTAGTTGTTTTAAAATAATATATATAAAAAATGTTGGGTGTAAACCCAACATTTTTTATATAGAGTTTGAAATTCCTTTACTTACATACTTGTTAAATCGTGATGTTAATACAATTATACCTGCAATAATCATTGCTATAGCTGCAGTTGGGAAATATACTCTATATCCGAATGTATCTAACATGTATCCCATTATGTTATTTGCTAAAAACTGAGGTAGTGATATAAATAGGTTCATCATGCCCATAAACTCTCCTAATCTTTCAGGAGGAACGATTTCTGCAAGTATTGAATATGTTGTTATTTGAATCGCTATAAATCCAATTCCTATAACAGACATCATTACAAACAATGCAACTTTGCTAGTTATAAAAGTACCTAAGGCCAAAGATAACGCAAATAGAACAACTCCTAATAATAGTACCTTTCTTTTTTCAATCTTATCTGCAAGCTTTCCAATAGGAACTGCAAATACAGCACCTGCAAGGGTTAATATAAGTAGAGCATTGTTGGCATCTGTATTTGAAATATTTAAGTTTGTTGTACAATACTTTACAAAGAAAGGTGTAATAAAACCAAAGGACATATAAACCATAAATACTGAAAGATATAATTTTATAACAGATGGAAATTTTATAAAGTCAAATGATATTCTGTTTGGTTTTTCATATTTTGATGTATCTTCACTTACTAAAAATACAGTTATTATAACTGTAAGAAGTCCTAAAACAGCTCCAAGATAAAATGGATATTTAAAATTAATATCCCATAGCTTTGGCCCTAACATAAATATTATTGCACTTCCAACTACACTAACTACCCTTGCAAATCCATTTGCAAGTCCTATTTGATTTTCATCCACTGCCTCAGGAATTAAAGAATAATACGGGCCTTGATAAAAGTTTAAGAAAAAATAAAATAGAAATGCTAAAATAAATGCAGTTGAGTAACCCTTTGAGTATGGTAACAGGGTTAAAAATAAAGCTGAAAGAATTGAACCCATTATCATATAAGGCTTTCTTTTACCCATTTTAAAGTTACTTCTATCACTTAAAAGTCCTACTAAATATTGAACAAATATGCCTGTAAAGGCACCCATAGAAATCAATCTTCCCTGCTGGGCATTTGAAACATTAAGTTTAGAAATAAAAAGAGGAATAACAGACATATTCATAGCCCAAAGAAGTCCAACCCCTAAATTAGGAAGTCCAATTATATATGGAACATACTTTTTATTCATAAAGTTTCCCCCTTATTTTATCTCAGATAAAAACTCTAAAACTGCCTTAAAACAATCCTCTCTTTCACATTCAACTGTAATATTGTGTCCTGACTTTTGGAGCTTACATATCCTTTTAACTTTACTCTTAACCTTATTATTCAAGTAATCTGCACTTTTAACTTCAACTGTTTCATCGTTTATTGAGTAAACTATCAAAAGTGGAGCTTCTATCTTATTAAGATTTTTCTTAACAACCCTGTTTAGCTTATTAAACTCATGTACCGACCTTACTGGTACTTTGCTATAGCCTAATAAATATTTCATTTCCTCTTCAGGCCTTTCTCTTGGTTCCCATTCACTATATCTCATAAAGTATTTTGCTATAAATGCAAAATATGAAGCTTTGTTTTTTACATAAAGAGGAGGTGCTAGAGCTGATACACTGGCTACTTCAAAGTTTTGAGCAATATAAAGTGCAATAAGCGATCCCATTGAATGACCTATTACATGGATCTTTTTACATTTTTGCTTTAATAGGTTGTATCCCTCTATAGCTGAGTCAAGCCAATCCTTGTACGTACACTGCTCCATTTCTTCAACACTTGTTCCATGGCCCTTTAATCTTACACCGTAAACTGTATATCCTTTAGAATTTAATCTTTCTCCAAGTAATCTCAATTCTGCTGGTGTTCCTGTAAACCCATGTATAACAAGACATCCTTCATCATTTCCTTCTAAAAGGTATTCTTTTCTCAAGTCAACATCTAGAACTTTGTTTTCCACCCAAACTCCCCCTTAACAGAAAAGGTTTTCCTAATTTAATTATTGTACACAACATTATAAAAGTCAATATTTTTCTGAAAATTTTACTTAAATAAAAAAATCCCCTATGCACATTTAAATATTTGGGGAATGCATAGGGGGAAAGTTTATGTCAATAATATTTTATCATATTTTTGAAAAAATTGAAGTTTTATTTTTATTTTCCTTATATTTTTTTATAAAATAAGGGGCTATTGTTAAGCCCCTTATACACATTCTACTCTATTTCTTCCATAATTCTTTGCTCTATATAGTGCTTTATCTGCACTACAAATTAACTCCTCTAATGCTACATTTTGATGTGGTTCAGCCGCTGCAACACCAAAACTTGCTGTAAAGCTTATTGGAGAATTCGTTTTTTTAGTATAAACCTTGGTCTGTTCAATTATTTTTCTTAAACTTTCTGCTTTCTTGTAGGCATCACTTAAATCTGTTCCACTTAGCATTATAACAAACTCTTCTCCACCAAACCTTGCAACAACATCATATTTTCTTACAAAGTTCTTAATAGTCCTTGAAAAGTTCTTTAATACTAAATCTCCGACATCATGACCATATGTATCATTAATTGATTTAAACCTATCTAAGTCTGTTAGAATAACTGCAACTGGCTTCTTCATTCTCTTTGCTCTAGAGAACTCTTCTCTTGCCCTAATAAAGAAGGCTCTTCTATTGTAAACCTTTGTTAAATAATCAAACATTGCAAGCTTTTCAGCTCTCTTTTTTGCCTTTAATATTTCGTTTTTATCATTTTTCTCCTTTGTAATATCCTGTATAATTCCAACCAGCCTGATTGGATTATTGTTTTCATCCTTTATTGGTATACACTTTAGTCTAACCCACCTTAGCTGCTGCCTACAGTCAATTATTCTAAACTCATCAATATATATGTTGTGGTATTTAAAATAATCTATCAGTGTAATCATCTGTAGACTTTGTATAACTCTTTCTCTATCCTCTAAAACTATACATTTTGTCCACAGTTTAGCATCAGAATAAAGTTTATCAACACTTATTCCTGTCAATCTTTCAGCAGAAGAGCTTGTATATATTATTTTTTTAGTACTAACATCCATCAAAAATGTTACTTCCTCTAAATTTTCAGTTATCTGCTTCATTATCTCCTTTTGTTCACCAAGCCAAGAGGTTAAATTCTTTATATTTGTAATATCTGTATAAAGAAGTCCGAAATACCCCTCCTCTGGTGAAAAAACATCTATACTATACCATCTTTTCCACACATCACAGTATTGTTCAATTTTATCTTCTGTTCCATTTGTTGCAACATTAGAGAAAATATCAATTTTATCAAATAAAACAAATCTATTATCTTTTATTTCACTTGCCCTTTTACCAACTATATCTTCGTATCTTATACCTGTAAATTCTTCAAAGGATTTATTAACATATACATATTCAAAATCAATGGCTTGTCCTTTTTCATCATAGATAATTTTATTGTATGAAAAAGCATTCTGCATGCGGCTAACTATCCGTCTGAATAATTCACCCTCCATAATTAACACCCCAAGCTCTTAAGTAAATACTTGCGATTATATTTTATCAAAAATAATTAGTTTATTAAATATATTTAATAATTAATTTTCAATCTCAACTCTATTTCTTCCATTTTGCTTTGCTCTGTATAGTGCCATATCTGCTCTTTTGATTGCATCCTCTAGAGGTTTTTCATCAAAACATCTTACTCCACTTATACCAAAGCTTGCTGTATACTTTATTGAATTTTTTCCTACTTCTACTATTTTGTTTTGTATTGCATTTCTTAGTTCTTCAATTCTTTTGTAGGCATCATCTATTGAAATATTATATAAGAGTATAACAAACTCTTCTCCACCAAACCTTGCAACTATATCACATTCTCTTGTAGAATTTTTTAAAATACTTGCAAAATCTTTTAATATGGCATCTCCAACATCATGACCATAGGTATCATTAATTGTCTTAAATTTGTCAATGTCAGTCATAACAACAACAGCACTACTATTTTTCTTTTCTACCTTATTGCATAATTCATATGCTACCTCAAAAAAGGCCCTTCTATTGTAAATATTCGTTAAATAATCATACATAGCCATCTTTTCTGCTTTAATTTTTTGATTTATTATTTCAAGCTTGTTTTCTATATCTCTTGTTATATCTTGATCAATCCCAGCTATTCTTATTATTTCTCCATTTTCATTTCGTATTGGAAGGAATTTAGATTTTATCCATTTGATCCTTCCTGTCTTAGTTACTATTCTATATTTTTCAACAAATATTCCCTTTTCATTTATATTTTCCAATATAACTTCCATCCTAGATCTACTTATAACCTTTTCATAATCGTCTGGATGAATTAAGTCTTTCCAACTTCCTATTCCTTTCATTAATTTATCTAAGCTTACTTCATAAATCTTTTCGAAGGATTTACTTGCATAAATTACTTCCTTAGTTTTTACATCTTGTAGAAATGTAGCTTCCTCAAGATTTTCTGTAATTTGCTTTAATATATCCTTTTGTTCTCTTAATAGTTCTGTTGTTTTCTTAATATCTGTAATATCATTAAATAGAGTTGCAAAATATCCCTTTTCAGGTGAAAAAACGTCTATTCTATACCATCTATCCCATATATCAAAATACTGCTCAATATGATCCTCTGACTCATATTCAGCAATTTTTCCATAGTATTCTATCCAATTAAAGAAGCTATCTTTAATATTGGGAATTAACTGTGTAACCCTTGAACCAATTACATCCTTCTTTTTTAGTCCAGTAAGCTCTTCAAAGGCATCATTAACATAAATGTATTCATAATCTATTGGCCTTTTATTTTGGTCATATATTACCTTATGATATGCAAAAGCATTCTGCATTTTATCAATTATTTTTGCAATTGTGCTGTTAGTTAACATTTCTTCACCTCTAAATAGAGAGTAATCACAAAATTAAATTATACCAAAACACGTTAAATTTTTCTACTTATGTTACATAATATTAGAAAATTCCATAAAAAATTTAAAATTTATTTTAAAAGACAATATAAAGAGGCCGAAGTTAATCAGCCTCTTTTTGTATTTACTTTGCCAGAAAACTTCTGTATCATGGCTATTCCAATAAATATAAACATTAAAGCTATTAAAAATTATGCTTCTAATGGGAATCCTCCTGTTTTAGGAAGCGTTTTAGGTGGATTATTTTACATAATTATTTTTTATTACATTTATTTTCATTTTTTCCTTTATGTCTTAACTCATTCTCCTTTATTTTAATCTTTTTATTTGTTATTATATAGTCGCTGCAGTGAGTTATTGTAAATGTTATTACTCTATTTTCAAAAGTACATTCTATTTCTTCAAATTCCTGTGTTTTTGGATTAAAGTAATATACATATGCTTTCTTTTCGCTAATTTTTTTACTATCTACTTTTACAGAAACCTTAACACCTGTTCCAACCAAAGTTCCAAAATTGCTGTTAATATTTAATGGTATAAAGTAGTTATTTCCAAGTAGCTTATTTATAACATCAGCATTATCCAACCTTTCCTCAACAGATAGTTTCAAATCACCATCAACATTTAATACCATTTCATTTGCATTAAATTTAAACTCTACTCCATTGGTTTCTACAGTTAATATTAAATTCTTTCTTGCTGCTAACAATAGAACATCTCTTGATACTTTGCCATTTTCCAATGAAACCTTAACCTCTAATCCTTCCTTTGTATCATTACTTAATATTTTAATTATATCATCCATAGCATTTCCTACTTCTCTATTTTTTACAATATACTTCGGATCGTATGCATCCTTTAATTTTTCAAACTCTACTTTAACTTGTCTAAAGTTACTTACTAATACTAATCCACACTTTTCAGAAACTTGTAAAGTTACCCTACCATTTTGAGCAGTATATTCTATTCCTGTTATAGCATCTGTAAGCTTATATATCCCTTGAGGAACAGATAACTCAACAACCTTTTCTTTGCCATTATTTATTAGAACATATGCTACTTCATTTGCTAACGTTCTCTTAAAGGCAAATAGATCATCTAGTTCTATTGGTGTTATATCTCCTGTTCTTAATACCTCATAAGTGTTTCTCATATTTGCAAGTTTTGCGTACCATTCAACCATATCCTTGTCGCCCTTACCCCAAGGGAATGCTCTTCTGTTGTCTGGGTCATCTGCACCAAATAGTGCTGCTTCATCTCCATAATATATTACTGGTGCACCTGGATAAGTCATCTGCATTAGTACTGCAAGTTTTAGAAGCTTCTTTGCATTTTCAGTTGGAGCATCTGCAATATCCTTTTTACTCTTTTCATAACCATCAAAGGCTGAAATTGCTCTTTGGGTGTCGTGGGAATCTATTAAGTTAAACATAGAATAGAAGGCTTCCTTTGGATATTGTTCTCTTATTAATTCTAAAACTTCCATTGTACTCTTTGCGTCTTTTTTACCCATTAGATAGTCTAAAACTGCTGCTCTAAATCTATAGTTCATAACAGAATCATACATATCTCCAAGTAGATATCTTGATGCATCATCCCATATTTCTCCTATTATTACATTGTCGCCCTCTTCCTTTACTGCTCTTCTAAAGTGTTGCCAAGTTTCATCTGATACTTCATTTGCTACATCAAGTCTCCAACCATTTGAACCTTGTCTTAGCCAGAACCTAGCATTTGCATCTTTTCCATCTATTATTTCATCTGCCCAAGACTCAACCTTATACTCTGAACCATTTAATGCCTGAATTACTGGCATAGAATCAAATCCCCACCAGCCCTCATAGGCATAGTGTTCATTTTTTGTTCCTACATCAACTTTTCTGTTTTCTATCTTAAACCAATCTTTATAATGAAAATCTGTAATTCCTATTGATCTAAAGTAGTCTTGAACTTGTTTTTCTGCATCCTGTTGTGTTAATCCCATTTCATTCATCAAATCATAAACCCTTGACCAATACTGGTATGCACCAAGTGGTTTGCCCTTTGTCATATGCTTACCATATCTATCAAAGTAAATTGAGTCATCTGAAACGTGGTTAAATACTCCATCTAATATTATCTTCATTCCTCTTTCTTTCGCTTTATTTGCAAGTTCCACAAAGTCGTCCATTGAACCAAGTAGTGGATCAAGTTCTCTATAATCTGTTGCATCATATCTGTGGTTTGAAATTGATTTTGATATAGGATTAAAGTATAGTACATTTACACCTAAAGATTGTAGATAGTCAAGCTTCTCAATAACTCCCCTAATATCTCCTCCATACATTTCATTACACCATTCGCCATCTCCCTTTGTTCCTTTATAGCCATCATTGTTTTCTATTGAAGGAACTTCAGGGATCGCATACCAATCCTCATAGAATTCGTATGGCAAGAAACCTCTTGCTAATTTTTGTACATAGTCATTGTTTTTGTCTCCATTATAGAATCTATCTGGGAATATATGATATATTACAGCATTCTTCATCCAATCTGGTGTTTTATAATCCTTCAAATAAACATTTAGTCCATAATACATTACCTTTCCAAGCTCATCAGCCTTACCCTTACCATATAGGCCGTCATCATCACCATAGGCCTTAACATCTGAACCATTGGAAACTATAAAATAATATTTGTACATTCCCTTTTCATTTGGAGTAAATTTAGCTGTCCATAGATAATATTCATCCTTTTGTTCCCTTATCATGTCAAAACTTAATTGTCCATTTGGAGTAAATACAACAAGCTTTGCCTGTGCTATATCTTTTCCTGTCTTTAATCTAAATGTTACTTCTTCTCCAGTCTTTACTGCACCAAAAGGAAGCTTGTATTCACTGTTTCGTGAATCAAAATAAATCTTAGATTTATCAATTGTATTTGTTACTGCATTATTAAATATTAAACCTGTTATTAAGTCATAGTTGAATTTAACCCTTTTACCTTCAGTTAATGTTATGTCTGGATATACAAATTCTTTATCATCTATCTTAACTTTAATATTTGAGTAGGTTTCTGCTCCTAATTCAACTTCTGTTGAATAAACTCCTCTTAATTCTAAGTCCTTCATTACATATTCTTGACTTCCTATTATTAATTTTGGTCTATCTTCATCTGAAAGCCTTGGTATATATTTTGTTGAATCTGTTACTATATGGCTTAAATCTGAATAATAGAAGGTTACATCCTGAGTCTTTGGATTTTGAATTGTTATATTTGCACCGTTTCTCTCTCCGTTATTTCCATAGTTTTCATTCCAAGAACCCATAGCAACTTTATATTCGTATATACCTGCTGGTAGGTTCTTAATTGTAAATTTATACAAATTATCTCCTATATGTTTCATTCTTGTGTTTTGATTTGATGGATCCCAATCTCCTCCACCTACAAAATGCTGCAAAGTACCTGCTAATATAACTGTTCTTCCACCTGGGACTTCTGAAAGTTCCCTAACTACCTTAGTTTCCTTTGTTAATTCAACATCTGAATTTTTATCCTTTCCCTTTACTTTAATAACGACTTCTTCTACTCCTTCTGGTAAAGTTGATACAACTAGTTTTCCATTTTCTATCTTTGCAATATTATTTGGATTTTCAACTACACTCCATTCAACATCCAGATAATCTTCTACAGCTCCATCCTCTTTAAGTACTCTTCCCTTTAAAGTAAGTTCTGAATCCATTTTTACCTCAAATGGAACTAATAAATCAATTAATCCTGGAACATATACAATTGAGTTATCAAAGGCACCATCACCTGTTTTTCTTGGATTTACAGGATCAAACATCCAGTTTCCATCAACAATATACTTATATTGATATACCCCAGGCATTATATTATCTAACGTTATTGTAAATATATCTCCTTGTTTTTCAAAGGTTCTTCTTTCCTTCCAATCCTTATCTAATATAGAACCTGCAAGCTCTACCTTCTTAACCTTTCCTGTTAAATCTAAATAGTTAAATGTAACACTTTTACCTCTTACCACTGGACTTGTAACCTTTGCTGGAATCTTTACAACTGAGTTTTTACCACCAAATCCATCATCTACTTGGTTTGGATTTGAAGGGTCAGCTATCCAGTTTCCATCTACTACAAACTTATATTTATATTCACCTGGATTTAAAGTTAACTCAATCTTCCAAACTCCCTTTTCATCCTTTGCCATTAAGTCTTTTTCTGCGTTCCAACCATTAAAGTCTCCAGCTATATAAACTTTATTAGCGTTATTGTTTTTATATCTAAATACCACTCTTCCATCTGGATAAACTTCTGGGCTCACAATAGGTGCCTCAAGCCCCAATATTTCTGAAACTTTATCAGGATTATTTATGCTGTCATAAAGTTTTCTCTCCTTTACATCACAAATAAAGTGAACTATTTTTCCTTCCTTTGGTACTGTAGTTCTTAAATTACCACTTGAAGGTATACCTCCGCCATCCCAACTGTAATTTTCACAAACCTTATATTCAAATGTTCTATCCTCACTCTGTGGTGTAAAATATTTTGTAAATATAAACTTTCCTTGTCCATCTAAATAGTTAAATTCAAATCCCTTAACTGAAGCATCCCATTCCCCACTTTGAACCTCTCTTATTGGACCGATTAGTGATACAACAGTATTAATATCTGGATTGTTTATTGAATCCACACATACATTTAATTCTGGATTTGCTAAGAATGTAACATTAACTTTGCCTGTTAATTTTTCCTTTGGTATAACTCTATTGCTTCCTTGTATTTCTCCTGCTCCCCAAACATGGTTGTAAGCAACCTTGTATTCAAAGTCCTTATCTTGAGGAGTTATAGTAAATGTACCCTTATAAAATCCTCCACCTATGTATTGTAAATCAAAATTTGCATCTCCAGGGTTCCAATCTTGTCCATTCTGCAAAAAATCCTTAAGTGTTCCTACAAGTGTCGCACTAACTTTAAATCTTTGAGGTTCATTAATTGAATCATAAACTTCCCTATTCTTTGCGTCAAATCTAAAGATTACCTTAGTGTTATCAGCAGGAACCTTTAATTTTCTATTATCCCCTCCTGGTATACATCCATCCCAATTGCCATTAAAGGCTACCTTATACTCATAGTCTCCTGCACTTTTGAAGGTTACAATCTTTTCATATATACCATTTTGGTATAGCTTCATAAAGCCTGCAGGATTTTCTGGCCTCCAATTGTCATTTTTGTCTCCCTCTGGAGTAAAATTGCCAACAAGTGAAACGATTAAGTCAGCAGACAAATATTTTACCTCTGCACTTGCCTTTGGTGTTAATCTTGGAATTAAAGTAAACATAAAAAAGAACACCAATAGCCAGCTTAGAGGCTTTTTAATTTTTTGCATTTTTAGTCCCCCCTCTATGCAATCGTTTGTTTAATTTAATTGTAAAAATATTTTGTAAATTTTTCAATAATTTACAAACTTATTTTTTTATTAAAAATTATGTATATTTATTAATAAAAAATTTAAAGTCCCATCTAAATCTTAAATGGGACTTTTAGAATGAATTTTTTATTTATTTTTTGAAACTCTTATCTTCACTATTTCGCTGACTGTTGCAATTCTAATCGGTGGACCCCAAGTACCATATCCACTTGAAACAACAAGTGTAAAATTACCATTTTTCATTATACCATGGTCTATATCATAAATCTTTCCTGTAATATAGTTTACAGGAAAAAACTGTCCCTTATGGGTATGTCCACTTAATTGCAAATCTACTCCAGCCTCTTTTACCTCCTTTATATTTTTTGGCTGATGGTCGACTACTATTATAAATTTATTATTATCTAAATCCCATAATAAATCCTTTATGCTCCTTCTATCTTTTCCATTAAATCTTGCTGATGATTGGTCATCTCTTCCTACTAAATATACTCCATTTACTTCCTTCACGTCATCAATAAGCAGTTCTATACCTGCCTCACTATAACATCTTTGTACTTTATCTATATCTCTTGAAATATACTCGTGATTACCAAGTACAGCATATACACCATATTTTGACTTTATATTCTTCAATACTTCTCCATATCTTCTTTTTTCAAATATATCAATATCGTCATCTATCAAGTCACCTGCAAATATTACAATATCAGGGGATTGACTGTTAATTAAATTAACAAGTTTATTCAATCTTCTCTCTGTTATGATTGTTCCAAGATGAATATCACTTACCATAACTATATTTAAATCTTCAGCAATCCTTTTATCTGTTGTTATCTTATATTCAGATACTTTAGTATTTAGTGCATTTATTGTGCCAACTATTATTAAAAGTATAATTAAGGCTGCAACAAAAATATTTGCATAAGCTAACACTGTAGGAGTTTTATATCCTTTAATTAGAATTTTCAGTGAAAACCTTAATATATCAACTAAAAAGAAGGCAATCATCACATAAAACAAAACAGCAATATAGTATGACCCTAATAAACTTATAATATAGTTTAGATTTTTTGATAGATACTTCCTTAAAAACCTCTCTGTTATAAAACTCAAAGACAAAAATATAATAACACCCCAATAAAATTTTGCACTCAAAAATGGCATTATTTTTTTTATATTTCTGAACATCCTAAAACCTAAATAATAATTGCCAAGTCCATATATAGCAATTGTTATTAGTATAAAAAATATTACCATAGCATCTCCTCATTTGTATATATTTTTTATTCGATTTTTTCCAAAAATCTTATAATATATTCAGCTGTTTTTTTCTACAATTCTTTTTCAAACATCCTCAACTCTTATACTTTTTCTAACCACCTTTTAAATTTATTGTACTGTGATTTCTGATAAAGCCTATAAATAAACGGAAAAAGCCTATTTAATACCGAAATTAAAACAAAAGTTTTTGATGGATAAACATATTTTTTATTTCTCTCCATACCTTTTATAATACATGTTGCAACATAGTGTGCAGACTGACTTGGAAAAGGAACTAGTGCAGTCTTCTTTTTTGAAGTTTTAAATTCATAACTTCATCCCCTCTATTTCAGCCTTGGGAAATACAATATTAAAATCTGTAACTTTAATTACAGCAATTGGTTTATAGTATTTTATATTTGGAAAATACTTTTCATTAACCTCTATTTGTTCTACCCTTGAAAAGCTTCCCTTACCACTTCCATAAAAGTTTGTATAATATAGTTTGTCATGATATCTTTGGACTAATGGAAATGGTAAAAGTTTAGTGTTCACAGGAAACTTCATCCTTCCATCTTTAAAACTTATTTTTAAAATACGTTCTTCTCCCTTTAAAAATTCTATGTGATTAATTCCTCCTGTATTATTTATGCTACAATTTGCAATCTCCTTAGGTATAGCCCAATTTCTTATTCCATTTACAACGCTGTCCTGTGTTGTTACATATATTTTTGATATTGTATTTAATTTTTTACCATTAAACTTAAATTTGCCAGGTATAAAAAGCAGTTCCCTATATGGTCCTACATCTGATTCCTTATAGTCTACAATCATAACACACCCTAATCCACCACAGGGGCAATCCTTCAAAAAATCCTGTGAATATATGTGGTTCTTTATAAAGTGCTTTTTAAATTTATAAAGTAATATATACCCATCTCCCTTTAACTTCCAAGGTGCCTCCTTATACATAAAAATCCCCCTTAATATTGCTATTTGCAATAATAATTATATACCATTTCTTGAATAAATTGTATTAACAATTTATGTACATTAGTACAAAAATGCTTGTTTCAAAGATAGTTTATATATGAAAATTTCCAATTCATTCTAAAATGTTATACTAAAAAAGATAATTATATTTTGTCTCCATACCATTTAATTTTTATGTCAACTCTCCCTTACATCTAAAAACTTCTCAAATAATAAAGGACAAGCATTTTAATCAAATGCCTGTCCTAACCATCTAAAAAACTTAAAAATAATTATAACACATAGACATCATATTCCACTTTATTTTCCATAACTTTAACAACAGCCCTTAAGGTGTCAAGTGAAGTTAATACTTTAATGTTTCTCTCCACAGCTCTTCTTCTTATTTTAAATCCTTCTCTTTCTAAATCATTTCCCTTAGTTGGAGTATTTATAACTAGGTCTATATCACCTTTTGATATTAAGTTTAGAGCTTTATTATCATCCACAAACTCTGCCTCCACTTTTTCTCTAGTTAGTACCTCCCATGTACCTTTTGTTGCATATATTTCGCATCCTATTTCGTTCATCCTATTTGCTAGCTCTACAAACTCATACTTATCATAGTCATTTACCGCTGCAAATACCTTTTTTACCTTTTTAATATCCAAACCTGCCCCTAAAAATCCCTTATATAATGCCTCACTTAAACTTCTTCCAATACCTAAAACTTCTCCTGTTGACTTCATATTAGGTCCTAATGCAACTTCAACATTTTTTAGTTTTTCAGTTGAAAATACAGGAACCTTTACTGCAACAATTTCTGACTCCTTATACACGTCTACCCCATAACCAATATTTTTAAGCTTCTCTCCAAGCATTACCCTTGTTGCTATTTCAACTATTGGAACACCTGTTACCTTACTTATAAAAGGAACTGTTCTTGATGCTCTTGGATTTACCTCTATTACATAAAGTTCATCCTTATACTCTATAAACTGAATATTTATCATTCCTTTAATTCCTATTGCCTTTGAAATCCTTTTTGTATACTCTAAAACTTTATCCTTTATTTTTTGTGAAATACTTTGAGCTGGATATATAGTTATACTATCTCCTGAATGTATTCCTGCACTTTCTAAGTGTTCCATTATACCAGGGATTAAAACCTCTTCACCATCTGAAATAGCATCAACCTCAATCTCTCTTCCACATATATATTTATCAATCAGTACAGGATTTTTATTGTCCTTTTCAAAGGCACAATTTAAATAATATCTAAGCTCATCCTCATCCCTTGTTATTTCCATACCCTGTCCACCCAGCACATAGGATGGTCTAACTAAAAGAGGAAAACCTATTTCTTTAGAAACCTCTATACCTTCTTCAACTGACCATACTGCCCTTCCCTTTGGCCTTTTTATGTTTAGGCCCTCGAGTAGTTCATCAAACCTTTCTCTATCCTCTGCTAAATCTATCTGCTCTGATGATGTTCCAAGTATTCTTATTCCCTTTTTATCTAAATATTTAGCAAGCTTTATTGCAGTTTGTCCTCCAAATTGTAAAATTACTCCATAGGGTTTCTCCTTTTCTATAACGTTTAAAACATCCTCCTCAGTTAATGGCTCAAAGTATAGTTTATCTGACATATTAAAATCTGTACTTACTGTTTCTGGATTGTTGTTTATTATTATAGTCTCAAAACCAAGCTTTTTTAAAGAG
The DNA here is from genome assembly GCF_000430995.1 of Thermobrachium celere DSM 8682. Lineage (GTDB taxonomy): Bacteria > Bacillota > Clostridia > Clostridiales > Caloramatoraceae > Thermobrachium > Thermobrachium celere. The sequence goes on along the minus strand of NZ_HF952018.1, from coordinate 314,386 downwards.
AGTACACAGTGTACTGAAGAATAGTCAAACTCTATTCCCTGACCTATTCTAATTGGGCCAGAACCTATTACAACAACCTTTTTATTATCCGTTACTACAACTTCATCAAAGTCTTCATAGGTTGAATAATAATAAGGTGTCTCTGCCTCAAACTCTCCTGCACAGGTATCCACCATTTTATATGCTGGATTTACATTAAGCTCCCTTCTAAGTCTCTTTATATCTTCAACCTCTGCCTTTAGAAAATGGGCAATTGCCCTATCAGAAAATCCAAGCTTTTTATATTCCCTTAATTTTTCTTTATTTAAATCCTTCAAACTTAATCCTTTTAATTCTTCTTCTCTATCAACTATGTTTTTTATCTTATTTATAAAAAACTTATCTATCTTTGTTATATTTGAAATTTCTTCAACATCTACTCCCCTTCTTAAAAGTTCTGCTACTATAAATAATCCTTCATCATTTGGCCTCTTTACCTTTTCCTTGAGCTCATCTAAGCTATCATTTTTAAATTTACTAATCTCAAGAGAATATGCACCTATCTCAAGGGAACGAACTCCCTTTAAAAGTGCCTCTTCAAAGTTTCTCCCTATTGCCATAACTTCCCCAGTTGCCATCATCTTTGTTCCAAGTGTCTTTTCTGCATCAGTAAACTTATCAAAGGGCCATTTTGGTATCTTTACAACTACATAGTCTAAACTTGGCTCAAAGCAGGCATATGTTTTATTTGTCACTTCATTTTTAATCTCATCAAGTGTATATCCAAGTGCAATCTTTGTTGCGACCTTTGCAATAGGATAACCTGTTGCCTTTGATGCAAGGGCAGATGAACGTGACACCCTTGGGTTTATTTCAATGACTGCATACTGAAAGGAATTAGGATTTAATGCAAACTGAACGTTACATCCCCCCTCAATTCCAACTGAATTTATTATATCTATTGAAGCTGTTCGAAGCATTTGATATTCTTTGTCTGATAAAGTCTGGCTTGGTGCAACAACTATGCTGTCTCCTGTGTGAACTCCAACGGGGTCTATATTTTCCATATTACATACAGTTATACAGTTACCCTGACTATCGCGTATAACCTCATACTCTATTTCCTTCCATCCCTTTACACTCTTTTCTATTAAAACTTGTCCTATTGAACTTAACTTAAGTCCCATATCTAAAATTCTCTTTAGCTCCTCTTCATCTTCTGCAATTCCACCACCTGTCCCCCCTAATGTATAGGCAGGTCTTATTATTACAGGATAGCCTATTCTCTTTGCAAATTTTATTCCATCCTCGAGGTTTGTAACAATCTCACTTTCAATTATTGGCTGATTAATCTTTTTCATAAGCTCCCTAAAGAGCTCCCTATCTTCCCCACGCTTTATGGCTTCAATCTTTGTACCTATAACATTAACATTATATTTTTGAAGTATTCCCTTTTCATAAAGTTCAACCGCTAAATTTAGTCCTGTCTGTCCACCCATTCCTGCAAGTAGTGAATCTGGCCTTTCCTTTTCTATTATCCTCTCTAAAACCTCTACTGTTAAAGGTTCAATGTACACCTTATCTGCAACCTCTTTATCCGTCATAATGGTGGCAGGATTTGAATTTACCAGTACAACCTCTATTCCTTCCTCTTTTATAGCCATACAAGCCTGTGTTCCTGAATAATCAAACTCTGCTGCTTGTCCTATAACTATTGGTCCTGAACCTATAACAAGTACCTTTTTTATATTCCTATTTAGTGGCATAGTATCCCTCCTATAGTGCTAATTTTAAAAATTCATCAAAAATGTAGTCGTTATCCTTTGGACCAGGACAAGCTTCAGGATGAAATTGAACTGAATAAATTGGAAGTTTTTTGTGTCTCATCCCTTCAACTGTGCCATCGTTTAAACTTATATGAGTTACCTCCATGTCCTCTGGTACAACATCAACATAATATCCATGATTTTGAGAGGTTATATATGTTTTGTTTTTTGTTAAATCCTTTACAGGATGATTACAGCCTCTATGTCCATATTTAAGTTTTTTAGTCCTTCCTCCAAGACTTAAGGCTAAAAGCTGATGACCTAAACATATACCTACAATTGGTTTTTTACCTAATAATTCTTTTATGTTTTGAATTATCAACTTTAAATCCTCTGGATCTCCTGGGCCATTTGATAAAAACACTAAATCGGGATTTACCTCTAAAATCTCATTATATGAGGCTGTTGCTGGAAAAACTGTTAGTCTGCATCCTCTTTTTATAAAGCTTCTTATTATGTTCTGCTTTATTCCAAAATCATAAACTGCAATGTGCTTTCCCATACCGTCTATATGATATTTTTGTTTTGTAGTTACATTTAAGACTGCATCTTTATTTGAAAAGTTTTTCATAATCTCTTTTGCTCTATTTATATCCATATCCTCTAATGTAATAACACCCTTCATAGTACCTGTGTCTCTAAGTATTTTAGTTAGAGCCCTTGTATCTATTCCCTCTAATCCTATTATTTTATTGTTTTTAAGATAATCATCTAGGTCCATACTACATCTAAAATTGCTTGGGAAAGTACAATTTTCTTTAACTATAAACCCTTTTACCTTAGGACTTTGTGATTCAACATCTTCATAGTTTATTCCATAATTACCGATTAGAGGATAAGTCATAACAACTATTTGTCCATAATAGGATGGATCTGTTAAAACCTCCTGATATCCTGTCATCCCAGTATTAAATACTACTTCACCTACTGTTTCTTGTAGATATCCAAATGCCCTTCCTGTAAACACTACTCCATTTTCAAGTACCAGCTTTGCATTCATATTTTTGCCTCCTAAACAAGTATTAATAAAAAAGGACACTTAGGAGATTATATAAGCTAATCTCCTTCGTGTCCATTATGTTCCACAAAAATATTTAAGCAAAGCTATGCATTTTTTTACACGACAAAAAAGCTTCATACCTATCATACCCCTTTCTGGCCTCGCTGGACCAAATTAAAGTGTATATTTATGCTAAATTGTAATAGAATCAAACCCATTTGTCAAGCTTCGTTATTTAATAAATCAATAATCTCATTTAATTTTTCAAAGTCATATTTCCCATTTCCATAATATATAAGTCCCCTTAAAGGCATATTTAGATAAAATTCCTTCATCATTTTAGCCTGTACATTATTTTCATCAACATCTAGCATTTGAACTAACTCTTTTAGTAACTCTTTTCCTTTTTCTGTTTTAATTACATCCATAATAGTTGAATTTATATGATACATTCTTTTTACTTTTTGTCTATTCTTTACCTTTATACTACCTTCAAGTCTTATGTCTCTTGAGCTAGATCCTATAAGTATTTTATATTCTCCCTCTTCAACTAAAAAACTATTAAATTGTTCATCAAAATAACTTAAATCATCTACCTTTATTTTTAAATTTACTTCCCTCTCCTCTCCAACATCAAGTTCTATCTTTTCAAATTCCTTTAATTCTTTAATAGGTCTTATGATGCTTGAATTTGGCTTACTGATATATACCTGCACTACTTCTTTAGCTTTATATTTACCTACATTCTTTAATTTAAAACTAATATCAATGCATTCATCATCGAAATAATCATTTTTATCTATTTTTAAATTACTATATTCAAACCTAGTATAGCTTAATCCATGTCCAAAAGGGAACTGAACATCTATATTTTTATAATCATAATATCTATATCCTACAAAAACACTTTCTCCATAATAAACCCGATCATTTGAACCTGGGAAATTTATGTAGGATGGATTATCTTCTAACCTCTTTATAAATGTTTCTGAAAGTTTTCCAGATGGAACAGAATAACCAAATAAGATGTTTGCAATTGCACTTCCACCTGCCTGACCTAAAAGATACCCATTTAAAACTGCTTTAACTTTATCTAACCAAGGCATCTCAACACAGGATCCCACACTTAAAGATACCACAATATTTTTGTTTACTTTATATATTTCATCAACTAATATATTCTGATTATATGGAAGTTTAATGTCTGCTCTATCAAATCCCTCCGATTCATACCTCTCTGGAAGACCTAAAAATAGAACAACTACATCAGATATTTTTGCTAAATTAACTGCCTCCTTTATTAGAGCTTCATCTATTTCATCATTATTTGAATTAAATCCTCTTGCGTATACAACACTATTTGCATATTTTTTTATTTCATCTATTGGACATTCTAGCTTTGTTGGATTTACATGTGAACTTCCTCCACCTTGAAACCTAGGATTTTTAGCAAATTCTCCAATAATCGCTATCCTGCTATCCTTATTTAATGGAAGTATATCATCATCGTTTTTTAAAAGTATAACTGCTTCTTCGGCAACCTTTGAGGCCAGTCTATGATTGTATTCATAATCAACACATCTAGTTTGACTCTTATTACTATGCTTTAAAATTAACTTTAAAATTCTTTTAACTGCCCTGTCTAGAACTTCAATTTTTATTTTCCCACTTTTTACTGCTTCATAAACTATTCTATCATTTACTCCAAAGCAACTTGGCATTTCAATATCCATTCCAGCCTCTAGTGATTTTACTCTGTCATTAACAGCTCCCCAATCCGATATAACTACTCCTTCGTATCCCCACTCTTCCCTTAATATATCATTTAAAAGTTTTTTATTGTCTGACGCATATTCTCCATTTATTTTATTGTAGGCACACATTACACAATCTGGTTTTGCTTCCTTTATAGCCTCCTCAAAGCTCTTTAAATAAATCTCCCTAAAAGCTCTTTCATCAACCCTTACATCTGTTGTTAATCTTCTAAATTCTTGATTATTAGCTGCAAAGTGCTTTATACATGCTGATACTCCCTGGCTCTGTACTCCTTTTATAAAATACTTTGCAATTTTACTAGATAGAACTGGATCCTCCGAATAATATTCAAAATTTCTTCCACATAAAGGAGACCTTTTTATATTAACCGCCGGTCCTAAAAGCACATCTACATCATTATCCAAACACTCTTTTGCAATAGCTTTTCCTACTTCTTTAATTAAATTCTTATTCCATGTACTAGCAAGTGCAGCTCCACTTGGAAAGCAAGTTGCTGGTACGCTTTTTTCTAGTCCTATTTCACTTGCATCCATATCCTGCTTTCTAAGTCCATGTGGTCCATCCGTCATCATAATTTTTCTTATTCCAAGCCTCTCTATAGATTTTAAATTCCAAAAGTCTGCCCCTGATAAAAGACTACACTTCTCTTCTAAAGTAAGCTCATTCATTATTTCATCTATATTCATAACTCTACCCCCAGCCCAGAAATCGTTTTCTTTTATAATAGCATAAATTTTAGAAAAATTCTATAAATTTTCTTCTAAATAATCTCCTTATTTTATAATATATAGTGTAAAATTATTTTATTAGGATAAAGCAGGAAACTAAAGATAATAATAGAATTAATATATTTATTAATTTATGAAAGGGGGATATGCTTGAAGAAAACTAATTTTTTAGCATTTTTATCTCTATTAACTTTTCTACTTGTTAATATTTTTTATGTAATGCCACCAAGACAAACGTTTGCTCAAGGCAAAACAAAATTAATTATTCACTATGCCAAAGATCCAAAGACAGACAAAGATTGGAACCTATGGATTTGGCCTTATGGAAAGGATGGCAAAAAATATGAATTCACCCACAAGGACGACTTTGGTCCCTATGCAATTATAGAGTTTGATGAAAACTATAATAAAGTTGGATTTATTGTAAGAACTGATGAATGGGAAAAGGACGTTGCAGAAGATAGATTTGTAGATAAATTTATTAATGGAGTTGCAGAGATTTGGCTTCTCCCCGATGATCCAGAAATCTACTATAAAAAGCCCGATAAGAAAGCATCAAATCCTGTTAAACTAAAGGAAAAAACTAAAGTAACGGTACACTACTATAGATACGACGGCAAATATGATGGTTGGAACCTGTGGATCTGGCCTTATGGAAAACAAGGCAAAGGATATTATTTTACTGGTAGAGATAATTTTGGTCTAGTTGGTACCTTTATCATTGAAGATACCGCAGACGTTGATAGATTAGGAATAATTACAAGAAGAAGTGAACAAGGAAACGACTGGGCCGAAAAGGAGTTTGGAGATAGATTTATAACTAAATTTAAAGATGATGGTTCTGCTGAAATTTGGCTTATGCAGGGAGATGAAAGAATTCACTATTCAATAGACACAATTGATTTAACTCCAAAGCTTGTGTCTGCAACAATTGATGGAATTAAAACAATAAACATCGAAGTTAATTTTCCATTTACTATAACAGAAGATCTAAAAAATAAAATAAAGGTTAAGGATAACAATAAGGAATATACAATTTCAGAAATAAAAATTGATGAATCAACAAAAGTTGAAAATAAAGCAAGACGTTTATCAATTATTCTAGATGAAAAAATTTCACTTGATAAAGCAATAAATGTAGAATTTATTGGATACGGCACTAAAGCTGCTACATTCGGACAAATATTTAGTTCAAAGGAATTTGATGAATTATACTTCTACTCAGGAGATGACCTAGGAGCAAACTATACAAGTTCAAAAACTACATTTAAAGTTTGGGCACCTACTGCAAGTGAGGCAAAACTTGTCATATATTCAAAATGGAATGATACTCAAGGCAAAGAATATAGTATGAAAAAGGAAGATAAAGGGGTTTGGTCCTATACACTTGATGGTGACCAACATGGAACAATATATACCTATAAGGTTAAAATAGGAGAAACTTGGAATGAAGCAGTAGACCCATATGCTAGAAGCGTTACAGTAAATGGTGATAAAGGTGTAGTTATAGATTTATCTAAAACAAATCCTGAAAAATGGAACCCGAAATATAAGCCTGAGTTTAAAAATCCAGTTGACGCTATAATTTATGAACTTCATATAAGGGATTTATCAGTACACCCAAATAGCGGTATTAAAAATAAAGGAAAATTCTTAGGTTTAACTGAAACAGGTACAAAGACACAAAATGGAACTATAACTGGACTTGATTATATAAAAAGTCTAGGTGTAACTCACATACAACTTCTACCCATATTTGACTTTGCATCTATAGATGAAGCTTCGACAAAACCTCAATTTAATTGGGGATATGATCCTAAAAACTACAATGCACCAGAGGGAAGTTATTCAACAAATCCGTTTGATCCACTATCTAGAGTTATTGAACTTAAGACATTAATACAAACTCTACACGATAACGGATTAAGAGTTATAATGGATGTTGTTTATAACCATATGTATAGTGCCGACGCTTCAAACTTTAATAAACTAGTACCAGGCTATTTCTTTAGAACTGACTCTTCAGGGAAGCTCACAAATGGTTCAGGTTGTGGAAATGATGTTGCATCTGAAAGAAGCATGGCAAGAAAATTCATAATAGACTCTGTAACCTACTGGGCAAAGGAGTACAATATTGATGGATTTAGATTTGACTTAATGGGGCTTTTAGACATTGAAACAATGAATTCAATAAGAGCTGAACTTGATAAAATAGACCCTTCAATAATTATTATTGGAGAAGGCTGGAACCTTTCAACAGCACTTGATGATAACCTTAAGGCAAACCAAAAGAACGCTTCAAAGATGCCAAGGATAGCACACTTTAATGACACTATAAGGGATGGTATAAAGGGAAGCGTATTTAATCATACTGAACCTGGATTTGTAAATGGAAGTACTTCATCACAATTTAAAGTTATGTCTGGTATTGTTGGAGGAATTGATTATTCAACTGTAATAACTACATGGGGTGGAATTGAACCTAATCAATCTGTTGTATATTGTGAAGCTCATGATAACAATACCTTATACGATAAGCTAAAATTTACTAATCCTGATGCATCAGAAGAAGAAATAAAGGCTATGCATAAACTAGCTGGTGCTATAGTTTTAACTTCACAAGGAATTCCATTTTTACATGCTGGACAGGAATTTATGAGAACAAAACAAGGAAACGACAACAGCTATAATGCAAGCGACGAAATAAATAGACTTGATTGGGATAGAAAAGACAAAAATATGGATGTCGTTGAATACTATAAGGGATTAATTGAGTTAAGAAAAAACCACCCTGCATTCAGAATGCCAACTGCTGAAATGATAAAAAAACATCTTGAGTTTTTAGACACTCCTACAAATGTAATTGCTTATGTTTTAAAGGATAATGCAAATGGAGATAAGTGGAAAAATATTGTAGTTGCCTTTAACGGTACAAATAAAGAACAAAAGATTAAACTTCCTAGTCGTGGAAGATATAGTATAGTTGTTAATGGTCAAAAGGCTGGAATTACACCAATTAAAACTATAAGTGGTGGAACACTTACACTACCACCAAAGACTGCTTATGTACTATATGAACAAACAACAAATTATGCACTAATTTCAGCAGTAGCTATTCTTATTGGTATGTTAGGTTTTGTTGGGTACCATATTTACAGTAAATTAAATAAAAGGTTGTAAAATTTAAAGAGCCCTTTACCATAGGGCTCTTTTGTTTAAAAATAAAAATAACTGTTCTAATTTTAAAAATCCTTCATGGTACTAAATCTTATTCATCATAGAAATCTAAAAAGGAATATTTCTTATCTCCCTTTTTCCAACCTAGTATACAGTCCATATTTACATTTTTTGAAGCATTAAATATAGATTTATCTACATCACTAAACTTCTTCTTTAGCTCCTTAATAAGCTCTTTTATTTCATATCTTTTATTTGCAATTTTCTCTGCTGCAACCATACAAGCACAGTTTATAGGCCATATTCCATTTGCCTTTGTAAATTGTTCTATATGTCTTTCTTCAATATAATACATAGGACGAATAAGCTCTATTCCTTCAAAGTTTTCTGCCTTAAGCTTTGGCATCATTGTCTTGAAATTTCCTGAATATAAAACATTTAGCATGATCGTCTCTATTACATCATTAAAGTGATGGCCTAATGCAAGCTTATTGCATCCTAACTCCTTTGCCTTTGAATATAGTGCTCCCCTTCTCATTCTTGCACACATATAACATGGATAATCCTTAGCTATTCGATCTGCAACTTCAAATATACCTGATTCAAATATCTTAATTGGAATGTTTAAATAATTACAGTTATCAATAAGTAATGCTCTAATACTTTCGTGATATCCTGGGTCCATTGCAATAAACTCAAGCTCAAAATTTATTTTTCCATGTCTTTTAAGCTCTTGAAAAAGTTTTGCCATAAGCATGCTGTCTTTACCACCTGACACAGCAACAGCAACCCTATCGCCTTCCTCTACCAATTTAAACTCATCTATAGCCTTAACAAACTTAGTCCATAGTTTATTTCTATATGTTTTAATTATACTTCTTTCTATCTCTTCTAGAGGCTTTCTCTCACTAAAAGGTACTAATATAGGACAACCTGTACCAGCAAGTTTATTTTCACTCATCACAATCCTCCTTTATAAGCCTATCTGTCAATTTTACGTTATCTTATTTAAATATAATTATTCCTAGATATTATATAAAAAATATCATATGAAGAAAAGATTAAATAACAACTACTTTAGCATACTTAAAACAACCCAAATTTTCAAATGTTAATTTTATTTAAAAAATTTTATTTTTTATATTGATTTTTGTAAAAATATATATTACAATATAATTGTCAATAAATTAACAAACCAAAAGTTGATAAATGTACTTTTTTATTTAATTAAGTTTGTTAAATTTATAACTATTTAGTATTTATCACTCCTCCATCCCAACTTCGACATTTCTTATTTATGTTATTAAATTAACAAAGAGAGGTGTTTTTTATGGCAGTTACTAACAGAGAGGAATTACTACAAAAAATTGCTGAAGTAAGAGAAGCTCAAAAGAAATTTTCAACTTACACTCAAGAACAAGTTGATGAGATATTTAGACAGGCTGCAATGGCAGCAAATAACGCAAGAATATATCTTGCTAAAATGGCAGTTGAAGAAACAGGAATGGGTATAGTAGAAGATAAGGTTATAAAAAACCACTTTGCTTCAGAATATATCTACAATAAATACAAGGATGAAAAAACTTGTGGTGTTATTGAAAAAGATGAAGCAATGGGACTTACAAAAATAGCAGAACCAATAGGAGTTATAGCTGCTATAGTTCCAACAACAAATCCTACGTCAACAGCAATATTCAAAGCTCTACTTGCACTTAAAACTAGAAATGGTATTATATTTTCTCCTCACCCACGTGCTAAAAAGTCAACTATCGAAGCTGCCAAGATAATTCTTGATGCAGCAGTTAAAGCTGGAGCACCAAAGAATATCATAGGATGGATAGATGAGCCATCTGTTGAACTTTCACAGCTTGTTATGGCAGAATCTGATCTTATACTTGCAACTGGTGGCCCAGGAATGGTAAAGGCTGCCTACTCTTCAGGAAAGCCAGCAATAGGAGTTGGTGCTGGTAATACTCCAGCTATAATTGACGAATATGCCCATATTAAAATGGCAGTAAACTCAATAATACTTTCAAAGAGCTTTGACAATGGAGTTATTTGTGCATCAGAACAATCTGTAATTGTACTTGATGAGGTATATGATGAAGTAAAAAATGAATTTATTGAAAGAGGCGCATACTTCCTAAAGGGAGATGAAATTGATAAAGTTAGAAAAATACTTCTTGTAAATGGTTCAATAAATCCTAACATTGTCGGACAAAGTCCTCAAAAGATAGGTGATATGGCAGGTATTAAGGTGCCAGATAATGCAAGAATAATTGTTGCTGAAGTTGAATCAGTTGAAATTGACGAACCATTCTCATACGAAAAACTATCTCCTGTTCTTGCTATGTATAGAGCTCATTCTTTCGATGAAGCACTTGATAAAGCTGTAACACTTGTTAAACATGGTGGATTTGGTCACACTTCAGTACTTTATACAGATACAATAAAATGTAAGGATAGAGTTGAAAAATTCAGTGCAGTAATGAAAACTGGTAGAACTATTATAAATATGCCATCATCCCAAGGTGCTATAGGAGATATATATAATTTCAAACTAGCACCATCACTTACTCTTGGCTGCGGATCTTGGGGAGGAAACTCAGTTTCAGAAAACGTTGGTGTAAAACACCTATTAAACATCAAGAACGTAGCTGAGAGGAGAGAAAATATGCTTTGGTTTAGAGTACCAGAAAAGATTTACTTTAAATATGGATGCCTTGCAGAAGCTCTAAAGGAATTAAAGGATATGGGTAAAAAGAGAGCATTTATAGTTACTGACAAGGTACTATTTGATTTAGGATTTGCTGAAAAGGTAACTAGTATACTAGAACCACTTGGAATTGAAACAAGTGTATTCTTTGAGGTAGAACCAGATCCAACACTTGCTTGTGCTAAAAAGGGTGCAGATCTAATGAGGGCATTTAACCCTGATGTAATAATAGCACTTGGTGGTGGATCACCAATGGATGCTGCAAAGATTATGTGGGTAATGTATGAACATCCTCAAGTTAGATTTGAAGATCTGGCTATGAGATTTATGGATATTAGAAAAAGAGTTTATAGATTCCCAGAACTTGGACAAAAGGCTATGATGGTAGCCATTCCAACATCAGCAGGTACAGGTTCAGAAGTTACTCCTTTTGCAGTTATAACTGATGAAAAAACAGGAATTAAGTATCCTCTTGCTGACTATGAATTAACTCCTGATATGGCAATTGTTGATACTGAGCTTATGATGAATATGCCAAAGAGCCTAACTGCAGCATCAGGTATAGATGCTCTAACTCATGCAATCGAAGCTTATGTTTCTGTTTTAGCATCTGAATTCACAAACGGACTAGCTTTAGAGGCTATAAGACTTATATTTAAGTATCTACCAATAGCATATAATGAAGGACCAACAAATCAAAAGGCAAGAGAAAAAATGGCACATGCTTCAACAATAGCTGGTATGGCTTTTGCTAATGCCTTCCTTGGTGTATGTCACTCAATGGCACATAAGCTTGGTGCAATGCACCACATACCACACGGTATAGCAAATGCGCTATTAATCAATGAAGTTATAAGATTTAACGCAGTAGATAATCCAAGAAAGCAAACAGCTTTCCCACAATATAAGTATCCAAATGCTAAATCAAGATATGCTAAAATTGCAGATTATCTAGGACTTGGAGGAAATACTGACGAAGAAAAGGTAGAACTTTTAATTAAGGCAATAGATGAACTTAAAGAAAAACTAAACATACCAAAGTCAATCAGAGAAGCTGGAGTTTCTGAAAAGAAGTTCTACGCTACACTTGATGAAATGGCAGAACAGGCATTTGATGATCAATGTACAGGTGCAAACCCAAGATATCCATTAATTAGCGAAATTAAACAAATGTATATAAATGCCTTTGAAGAAAGATAATAAATAAGCATACTCCTTGGTTTATCCCCTTGCATTGTTTATATATAAAATAGGGAGCAGTAAATAATTTAACTGCTCCCTATTTATGTCTTCTTGCAAAATCTATAAACTTGAATTTGTCTGGCCTGTGCCTTGATTCTGTATATTGAAAAAGAGTCATGTCATCAAGATACACATAATTCTTTACAACAACCACTACATCAAATCCATCTAAATCTAAATATTTCTTATCCTCATCTGTTGCACTTTTAACAACAATCTCCTTTTTAGCAAAAGATATTTTAAGCCCTAATACATTTTCAATATACTCATAAATAGAGTTTTGGCAAATTTCTTTAGTAAATCCATCTGCTACACTCTTTAATATAAAATCCTTATCTAAAATAATTCTTTTTCCATTTATTTTTCTTGATCTAACTATCTTCCAAACTGCATCCTCTTCACCTATTTGAAGCTGCTTTTGAAGATACTTATCAGGTCTTATAACTTCAAGCTCCTCTACTATAGTTTCAACAGAACCTGCCATTTTGCTGGCAAGCTCTTTAAAACTTATAAGTCCCGAAACTTGAAAATCGAATTTATTTATATCAAGTACAAAGGAGCCCTTTCCTTTTATCTTTTGAATATACCCATTTTGTTCAAGGTGCAATAGAGCCTTTCTTATCGTGTCTCTCGATACATCATAAATCTGCATTAATTCATTTTCTGAAGGAAGTTTTGCGTTTGCCTCATATTCTCCCTTTTCTATCTTGTCTACAATATCATTGTATATTATCAGATACTTACTATTTTCCATCCTCATCACCAATGATATTGTAACACGCCTTACATTACTTTACAATATAGTAAACTACAGATTCATATGGCCTTAAAACTAAATTTGATAGGTCTAATCCACTGTCTTTATAATTTGATAATAAAATTTTAACACTACCCTTTAAGTCTATTTCTCCTTCTAAATTAACCTTTGTTGTCTCACCATAGAAATTGTTTACAACAACAACTAGCTCATCTTTATAACTTCTAGCATAAGCAAATACCCTATCATGCTCTACGCATAAAGGCCTATAATCTCCATATGCAACTACATCATACTGCTTTCTTAGTTTTATTAGCTTTCTATAGTGGTTTAGTATTGAATCTTCATCATTAATTTGAGACTCAACATTTATTTCTTTATAATTCTTTGCAACATCAATCCAAGGTTGTCCATTAGTAAAACCTGCATTATCACTATCATTCCACTGCATTGGGGTCCTTGAATTATCCCTTGATCTTTCCATAATTATATTCATTACTTCTCTTTCGTCCATTCCTTTATTCTTTAATATTTTATAATAGTTTATAGACTCAACATCTTTATAGTATTCTATTTTATCAAAGTAAGGATTTGTCATTCCTATCTCTTCACCTTGATATATATATGGAGTTCCCCTTAGCATATGAATTGAAGTTGCAAGCATTTTTGCAGATTCTTTGTGGTATTTTTTATCATCACCAAATCGTGATACTATTCTTGGCTGATCATGGTTACACCAAAACACTGCACTCCAACCATTTCCCTTTTGCATTCCAACTTGCCACTCATTAAATATATCCTTTAGTTGCCTAAAATCAAAATCCATTAGAGCCCACTTATCACCGTTTTTATAATCAACTTTTAAATGGTGAAAGTTAAATACCATTGAAAGTTCCTTTTCATCTGGATTTGTATATTTTATACAGTTGTCAATTGTAGTTGATGACATTTCTCCTACTGTAATTACATCATCATATCTACCAAATGTATTTTTATTTAACTCCTTTAAGTATTTATGGATATTAGGGCCATCTGTATAAAATCTTCTCCCATCTCCTATTAAATCATCCTCAAATACTTCTGGCTTTGATATAAGGTTTATTACATCAAATCTTAATCCCTTTACCCCTTTTTCTAGCCAGAAGTTTACTATCTTATATACACTCTTTCTAACCTCTTCATTGTCCCAATTTAAATCAGCTTGAGTCACATCAAAAAGATGGAGATAATATTCACCAAACTTTTCTACGTATTCCCATGCACTTCCACCAAACTTTGATTGCCAGTTTGTTGGTTTTTCTTTAAATATATAAAATCCCTTGTATTTCTCATCGCCTTCTAGAGCCTTTTTAAACCATTCATGTTCAGTTGACGTATGGTTAAATACCATATCAAGCATTATACCTATATCCCTCTTTTGTGCCTCTTCAATTAATGCTTCAAAATCCTCCATTGTTCCAAATCTTGGGTCTATGTTATAGTAATCTGCTACATCATAACCATTATCCCTTTGAGGTGAAACATAAAATGGAGTAAGCCAAATATAGTCTACTCCTAAAAACTTTAAATAATCAAGCTTTTCTATAACGCCTTTCAAATCTCCAAATCCATCTCCATTTGAATCCTTAAATGACTTTGGATATATTTGATAAACAACACTCTTTTTAAAGTCCTTCATGACGTCACTCCTATCTATTTCTTTATTTAAACATTATTGGGCTGTTGTAAAACAGCCCAATTTATATCAAATAATTAGGGGGAAAGTCTAATCATAGGCCATTGTCCCTAATATTACTTGTTATCCTTTACAAGAATGTTGTTCTTCTTAAATACTACTGTTAATACAAATGGAACTATTATAGCAATAAGCATTGCAATAAAGAACTTAAACATAAATTGTGGCTTTATTGATAGTATTCCTGGAAGTCCTCCAACACCTATTGAGTTTGCCATAACTCCTGTTCCAACTGAGAATACTGCTGCAATTGAAGAACCAATCATAGCCGCAAGGAATGGATAAACATATTTTAGGTTAATACCAAACATAGCTGGTTCTGTTACTCCAAGGTAGCATGAAATACATGCTGGAATTGAAACTTGCTTTTCTTCTTCATCATGTTTATTTAAATAAATCATCGCAAGTACTGCTGATCCTTGTGCTATATTTGAAAGTGCTATCATTGGCCATAGGTTTGTTCCACCAAGTTCACTCATTAATTGTAGGTCTATTGCATTTGTCATGTGATGTAATCCTGTTATAACAAGTGGTGCATAAGTAAATCCAAATAGTGCAGCAAACAACCATCCAAATGCTGATGTAAGTCCTGCATAAACTACTTTAGAAATTACAGAACCTATTGCCCATCCTAAAGGTCCTAATATTGTATGTGCAATTAGCACTGTTGGAACAAGTGCAAAGAATGGTACTACTATCATTGATATATATGAAGGAACTACTTCTCTTAGTTTTGATTCAAAGAATGATAGTGTAAATCCTGCAAGCATTGCTGGAATAACTTGGGCTTGGTAACCAATCATCTTAACTTGTGCAAATCCGAAATTCCATACTGGAATTTCCTTTGCTGTAGCAACTGCATATGCATTAAGTAATTGTGGTGAAACTAGTGTAATACCAAGTACTATACCTAGTATTTGTGTCGTACCCATCTTCTTTGAAATTGACCATGTTATACCAACTGGTAGGAAGAAGAATATAGCCTCACCTATAAGCCATAGGAAATGATGTACTCCAGCCCAAAATTGTGATATTTCAGTTAAACTCTTTGTACCATTTTCAAACATCTTAATATCGCCAATTACGTTTCTAAAACCAAGAATAAGACCTCCAACAACTATTGCTGGAATAAGTGGTGCAAATATTTCTCCAAGGTGTGATATTAATCTTTGAAGTAGGCTCATATTTTGTCTTGCAGCCTTCTTCGCTTCTTCTTTACTTACACCTTCAATACCTGCATATCTTACAAACTCATTGTAGAAAACTGGAACTTCGTTTCCTATGATAACTTGGAACTGACCTGCTTGAGTAAAAGTTCCCTTTACAACCTTCATTGCATCAATCTTTTTAACATCTGCCTTCTTTGGATCGTTTAAAACAAATCTCATACGTGTTGCACAGTGTGAAACTGCTGCTATGTTTTCTTTTCCACCAACATACTCTAAAAGTTCTTTTACATCATTTGCAAATTTACTCACTTCATTCCACTCCATCCTAACTTGTACGTACATGAWTAGGAAGTCCGCAATCTCCTATAGCTATTGAATCTGTATGCCCCATTTTTGCTATTACTTCAGAAATTTTCATGATTTAATATACCAATCTTTTTTCATATTAATTCCTCCCCAAATATCTCCTTTAAATTCCCACATATATGGAATTGATGATTGTGCACCTTCTCTTGTAACTGCTATTGCAGAAACCTTATTTGCAAATTTAACCGCTTCTATTAACACATCAAAACNGCCCAAAATTGTGATATTTCAGTTAAACTCTTTGTACCATTTTCAAACATCTTAATATCGCCAATTACGTTCTAAAACCAAGAATAAGACCTCCAACAACTATTGCTGGAATAAGTGGTGCAAATATTTCTCCAAGGTGTGATATTAATCTTTGAAGTAGGCTCATATTTTGTCTTGCAGCCTTCTTCGCTTCTTCTTTACTTACACCTTCAATACCTGCATATCTTACAAACTCATTGTAGAAAACTGGAACTTCGTTTCCTATGATAACTTGGAACTGACCTGCTTGAGTAAAAGTTCCCTTTACAACCTTCATTGCATCAATCTTTTTAACATCTGCCTTCTTTGGATCGTTTAAAACAAATCTCATACGTGTTGCACAGTGTGAAACTGCTGCTATGTTTTCTTTTCCACCAACATACTCTAAAAGTTCTTTTACATCATTTGCAAATTTACTCACTTCATTCCACTCCATCCTAACTTGTACGTACATGTTTATCTTGTATATTAATAATAACATGTACGTACAAGTTAGGCAATATCTTTTTTAAAATTTTAAGAAAAATTAAATAAGTAAACAAAGGTAAAGGAACCTTTGTTTACTTATTTTAATATTTCCAATATTTCTTTTTCTGATAATGAGTTTATAAATACTTCTCCTTCTTTTATAACTGAATCAATTAACTCTTTTTTCTTGTACTGCAAATCATATATCTTTTCTTCAATAGAATCCTTTGTAATCATTTTAAATACTTGAACAACATTTTTCTGACCCATTCTATGAGCCCTATCAGCTGCTTGTTCTTCAACTGCTGGATTCCACCAAGGATCTAAATGAATTACTGTATCTGCTGTTGCGAGATTCAACCCTGTTCCACCTGCTTTTAAAGAAAGAAGAAATACATTCGTTTTACCACTATTAAATTCATCAACTATAACTTTTCTTTCTTTTAATTCTGTTGAACCATCTAAATATGAATATTTAACTCTTTTTCTATCTAATATTTTCTTAACTAAATCTAACAATGAAACAAACTGTGAAAATACAAGAACTCTATGTCCACCTTCTAATAATTCTTCAATTAGTTCCTCAAATTGATTAAGTTTTCCACTATCACCTTTATAGTTTTCTAAAAATAATGAAGGATGACAGCATATTTGTCTTAATCTAGTTAAAAGCTTAAGAACATGTATTTTATTAGTTGAAAATTCTCCATTTTTTATTAGTTTTTCAACATCTTCTCTAGCTTTAAAAAGATATGCTTTATACAATTCACTTTGTTTTTTGGTCATTTCACAAACAAGTTTTGTCTCAATCTTATCGGGTAATTCCAATAATACATCAGACTTTTTTCTTCTTAAAATAAAGGGTGATATTGTTTTCTTTAGATCATTTAATGCTTCCTCACTATTATCTTTTAATATAGGTTTCTCATATTTATCAATAAATCTGCTTCTAGTATATAATATTCCTGGAAGTATAAAGTCAAAAATTGACCATAACTCAATTAAATTGTTCTCAATTGGTGTGCCAGTTAATGCAAACTTTACTCTGCTTTTTATTTTTTTAACACTTCTTGCATTTAGTGATTCTGGATTTTTTATATGTTGAGCTTCGTCTAATATACAAATATTAAAAACAAAGTTTTCATATAATTCTATATCTCTTCTAATTAGTGGGTAAGATGTAATTATTACATCATTTTTATCTATCAATTCAACTAACTCTTCCCTTTTCTTTTTATTCCCTTGAACAACTAAAACTTTTGTATCGGGTGCAAATTTTTCAAATTCACTCTGCCAGTTAAACAATAGAGATGATGGTACAACTATTAACGTTTTACCTTGCGTCTTTTCACTTTCAATCAACGCAATAGTTTGCAATGTTTTCCCAAGTCCCATGTCATCTGCAAGTATTCCACCTAAATCAATGTTAGACAAAAGTTTTAACCATTTAAAACCTGTTACTTGATAATCGCGTAATACATTCTTTAAATTTTCAGGAACATCAATATTTTCTTGTGTTACATTTTTAATTTTATTTAAAAGATTATCTATTTCTATCCTACCTTCTATTTCTATTTCCTTATCAATTTTATTTAATAAAGATATAGCTCTATATTTTGGTATATCTATTCTATTCTGAACAATTTCAGTTTCATCAAATTCATCTAATATCTTTTTCACTTGTTCTATACTTTTTTCTTCTAAAGATATAAACTCTCCACTCTTTAACTTATGATAGTTTTTCTTTTCTTTAATTGATTTTAAAACATTCACAATTTCTTTTTTATCAACATCACTTATATTGAATTCTATTTCAACTAATCCATAATCAACATTTTTTATTTTGGTAGTAGCATAAACATTTTTGTCTTTATATATTTTTTTTACACTATCCGTATAAAAAATTTCTGACATTGATTTTAAAACAGGTAATACATGTTTTAAAAACATATATATTCGACCTTCATCTTCTAGTACATAAAAATTATTTAGTTCTCTGAAACCTGATTGATTTAATATATCTAATATCTTAACTTCTGTTTCATAGTTACGAATAATAAAAGGACTTATATTATGTTTACTCAACGGATTAATTTTCTCTTTACCATATTTAAATACCACATCTACTCTTATACCTTTTTTGTACTTATCTATATAAATTTCACTTTTTAAATCACTTTCAATCAATCTGTTCTTAAGTTCACCCTTCAACTCAATTCCTTTACACTTTAGCAATTTAGGTAAAGATATCAATAAATTTTCTTTAAGCTCCCCTGTAAATTTTATAGTATCAGCATCAATCATTAAATTCATTGCATAGCATAAAAAACCTTTATTATCTAAAACATATAATTTATTATCTAATAAATACAAATCACCATTACTATTCAATTTTATCGGGTTCTTTTCTTTGTTTAATCCTAATATTATATCTCCATTTTTTTCTTCTAATTCAATTTTAAAAGGAATATTTTCAAACTCTACTCTTACATTTGTATACTCATTTGAACCAAACTTAACATTAAAGGTCCTATCTTTTAAATTCTCTAAAATATACCTGACCATATTATTTTTCAAATACACTTTTTTACCTGAAAAAATTACATTTTCACCTTTTAAGTGATATCCTACTTGTCTTTTCATAGTATCAGCATAATAAATATGACTTAAATACTCAAAAATTTTTCTATCATCTTGTTTAAAATCATGTAGTAAAGGATTAAAAACAAAATTTTTACTAAATTCATATTCTATGCTATTATCAATAGATTCCAAAAAACTTGCAACATTTTTTACAACATACAATTTATCAAATCCTACTTTTATAGTTAATTCTGCATCATAGTCTAAATAATTGAAATTATTAAATTCTATCGTATACTCAACATTTAAATTTAACTTTTCATTATAGCTTATCTTCTGATTTAAAAAATTAATAAGCATTGTTGCAATAAAATTATTTTCCATTTCATTTTGATCCAATGGCTTTATCTTATCTTTGTTATATATAACATAATAATATAACGCTGTTATATGTTTACATATATGTTTATATTTTTTAAAGAATGGACAATCACATCTTACAGTCAGTTCAGTAACTTGATTTTTTTTTCTTATTATTATATATGGTTGATAAGCCTCATTACCTTCTACCTCAGCTATAAACTGTATTGCCTCATCACTTGTATTTATCCAAAAGTCTTTTACCCTACCTTGTTCATAATAGGTTTTTCCTCTTTTTAAATATTCAACTTCAACATTGTTAAAAACATTTTCTAAAAAATCATAATAGTTCATCATATCTAATGACCTACCTTCATAAAAATTTTTAGCAAAATTAACTCATTAATATTATATAATAAATGCGTTGATAAAAAAGCCCCCGTAAATAAAAAAAAAGAAGTAGTAAATTTTTCATTATATTCTATAGAACAACTAAGCCTGAAATATTTAATAAATTCTAAGATTTATTAAATTGTAGTTAAAAAATCTATAAAGGCTAAATCTACTATTATCATTTAATTTTGAAAGTTATATTTTGATAATATTTATGTACCAATTGTTTTTCCTATTTCTTTTTCAAAAACTACCTTAAGTTTCATCTTTTCATATATTGGCATAAATTTTTATATGTAATTATCCTAGATTTTTTGTTATTTATATAAAAAAAATCACCGTATATAAAATTTATATACGGTGATTTTTTTTAATTTGGAGTATTTAGATTTTTACATACTTTGGGTTAATTTAGCATCTCTATTTTGTAACCACTTTAGAATAAAATATAATGGTATTCCAATAACTAAAGCACCAAGTCCCCATAAAATTTGTTCCTTTGTTGCTTTAGTTAATAACCAAATACTAACCATAACCGAAATTATTGGTAATAGACTTCCAAAAGGCATTGTGTATGTACTCTTCATACCTCGTTTTCTAAATACAATTACAGAAAGACATGTTGGTATATATTGTGCAAATCTTGATATAACAGAAATCATTGCAAGTTGTGTAAATGTACCAGATACTGCAACAGGTATTGCAAGTAGAACAGTTATAATTACTGCAATATAAGGAACATCGTGCTTATTCTTCTTTGCTATATATTTTGGCAGTATACCATCTTCTGCAAGTGCAACACCTGATCTTGGTGCATTAAAGGAAGCTGCTATATTTATTCCTCCAATTGATAAGAGAGTAGCTATTGCTACAAATTTCTCACCAAAACCACCCATGAAAACCTTTGCTGCATCTGCAACTGGAGTTGTGCTTTCAGCAAGTGCTCCTCCCAAAATACCAACTGAAATAATTTGAACAAGTATATAAACAATTGATGATAAAATCATAGTCACTATAATTGCCTTAGGTACATTTTTTTGAGGTTCATCCATATCTTCTGCTGCAACTGCAATAGATTCAAAACCTGTAAAGGCATAGAAAATTAATATTGCAGCAGAACCAATTGTTGCTCCACTTGTACCATTTGGGAACATAGGAGTAAAGTTGCCACCTTTTATAAAGAATATACCTATGATTACAAACAATATAAGTGGCAATAATTTAGCAACTGTTACAATATTATTTAAATATTTTGTAGCCTTTACTCCAGCTATATTAACTAATCCAAGTCCTACTAGAATAGTTGTAGCGATTAAATTTTTAGCAAAAGGAGTTGCTGCCTGTGGTATAAGCTTTGAGAGTGCTGTTGCAAAACCTACAGCCATTGTTGCCCAAGCTATTATACTTATTGCCCATTTCATAATTCCAACTTCAAATCCAACAAATTCACCAAAAGCCTCTTTTGCATATACGTATGGTCCTCCATTTTTATCAAACAATCCTCCAACTTCTGCAAAACATAGTGCCATTGACATTACTAACAATGTATCAAAAATGTAAATCCATATACTTCCTGGACCTATTATCTTCATAGCCTTACCTGGTAAAAGATAAATTCCTGAACCTATAACACCATTAATACCAAGTAATACTATACTCCAAAAACCAAACTTTTTATTATCACTCATAAACTATTCCCTCCCTGCACAATTAATAAATTCCTTAAACAGTTTTATCATATTTGAATTTGGATTCTGAACCATCATCTCAGGATGCCATTGAACCCCTATGACAAATTCTTTATCTTCAAGTTCAATAGCTTCAACTATGTTATCATCTGAAAAAGCAACTGCTTTCAAGCCGTTTCCTATTTTTTTTACACATTGATGGTGATATGAGTTTATAAGTGTTTTTTCTCCAAATATTTTATACAATTTTGAACCTTCTTTAAAACTTACACTATGGGTTGGTGTACTTCTTTTTGCAGCTTGTACATGTTTTATAAATGAACCTTCAACTTGTGATATATCTTGATATAAACTACCACCAAGCGCTACATTCAACATCTGCATCCCCTTACAAATACCTAAAATTGGTATATTTCTTTCTAATGCAATTTTTATACTCTTTAGATAAAACTCATCTATTTCTGGATAAGTATAATCTTGATATTTTGAAGGCTGTTCGCCATATAAAAGTGGGTTTACATCAAATCCACCTGATAAAATAAGTCCATCTAATAAACTTATTTGTTTTGCAATAACTTCATCTTCCAAATTCATCGGAACAATATAAGGCACTCCACCTGTTTTAATTATTGCATCAATGTAATCATAATTAACATATGCTCTTTCTATACCTGGTAAAATCCCTCCTTCCATTATTAACATATTCCCAAGTATTCCTATTACTGGTCTCATCTTCAACGCCTCCTTCAAAAATATTTAAGCAAATTTAATGCCAAAATAAAAAACTAAAAAAACAAACTATTATGTAATTTGAATTATTTAACCCTTTCTTTATTCAAAACAATGTATTAATATATCATAATTAGCTTTTAAAAATCCAAAACTAAAAAGGGATAAAATATGCCTATTTTATCCCTTTTCTTATCCAGTTTAAAAACATTAATCCTTTATTATTAATTTTTGTACCACTTCTACCTTTATTTTTATTAATCATTCCCAAATCATAAAGCAAATCTAATATCCCTCTAACTTCACCTTCACCGATGTAAGAAATCCTTTCACTTATACATCTTCTTCCAACACCTTCACTTTTTCCTATACACTCAAGAACATCTATAACTTTTTCTAATTTGTAACTATTTTCTATTACTTCTAACTCTTTATTAAAATCAATTCCATAATTTAATATATATTGTGGCAAATCACTTAATGTAACTTTATTAAACTCCATTACATTTAAATAACTTGCTATGTTTTGTAATTCTCTTATATTCCCTGGCCATCTATAATTTAAAAGCAAATTTTCAACTTCATATTCAAAATCTATTTTTCTATCAAGAAAACTATATAATAATGGCATTATATCTTCTTTTCTTTCCCTAAGTGGAGGCAAACTAATAGGCAATACATTAAGTCTAAAATACAAGTCTTCCCTAAACAACCCATCATCTACTAATTTTTTTAGGTCCTTATTTGTAGCTGCAATAACTCTTACATTAACATTAATCACATTGTCTGATCCAACTCGCATTATTTGTTTTTCCTGTAAAACTCTTAAAAGCCTTGTTTGAAGTTTTAAAGGCATATCTCCAATTTCATCTAAAAAAATAGTCCCATTGTTTGCTATTTCAAAAAGTCCTATTTTCCCTTCCCTTAATGCACCTGTAAAAGCCCCTTTTTCATAACCAAAAAGTTCACTTTCTAACAAATTTTCAGGTAATGCTGCACAATTAATCGCAACAAAAGGATACATAAAACGATTACTATAATTATGAATTGATTGTGCAATCATCTCTTTGCCTGTACCACTCTCGCCTGTAATTAAAACAGTATGATCAGATTTTGATATTTTTTTAGCTATATTTATACATTCTTTCATTTTTTGAGAATTAGTTATTATCATATCAAAATTATATTTTGCATAAAACCCATTTTCTCTAATCTTCTTAGATATATTTTGTTCCATCCTTTTTATATTTGTAACATCCGAAAAGCTTATAATATATCCCGATTTATAACTTAAATACTTTATTGGTTTTTTATTAACTGCAAAAATTTGGTTCTTGTATTTTATTATTTCTCCCTTTATCTCATCTTTTTTTAAAACATTGTCAATTTCATCATTATTAAAAATAAAACTGTTCCCAATTTTAAAATTAAACAAATTAGCAAAAATACTATTAGTTAAAACAATTCTTTCCTCATTATCAACAATCGCAATTGCATCCTGAGTATGTTCAATTAAAACCTCTAATTGTTGGCCCTTGATAAATAAGTCCATATATTGTTTCTTTATTCCCATATCTTTACTTATAATACTTTCTGAATACTTTATTAAATTTTCTTCAATCTCTTTATCATTAATATCTAAATAATTAAATACTTTCAAAAATGTTGCAACATCTATACATCTATGACCCACATCAATTATAGTCTCAATATAATCAGGAACCTTATCTACTTCACCTGGTGTTATTGCGATTTTTATATCACCATATACTTTATTCTCAATATAAGGTATAAAATTTAAATGATTTATACCTATACTATAAAGTAAATTAACAGTTTCAATTGTAGTTTCTTTAGTATCATTAACAACTAAAACCTTTGTATCGCTTGGTATTGCTGCAATTTTATATATTTCCTTCTCTCTCAATGTCCTTTCTATAACTATTATAGTACTTTCTTTTGATGCATATTTTTGTACTTTATAAGCCATTTCATCAATCATAACTAAAATAACCTTATCATCAATAATTTCACCATCATTTAAATCTTGCAAATAGTAATTATTTATTTTAACTTTATTTACAAAAACTTCATTTAAATTTTTTCGTAAGAATTCTGAAAGTTGGCCTTTTTTATTTGTAACAATACCAATACTTTTCACCCCTAGTTCCTCCCTAAACTAAATTCATACTTTTAATTTTATATAATTGACAATAAAATATAAATAGTTTCAAATGCAAATTAATAATAATGTTTCCTCTACGCTTCTACCTATGTTTAGATCATGTACTACTTAATATCTAACTACTCCATCAGGATCTATAATAAACAGGCCTCTAACTTTTAATATGTACAATTTAAACTAATCATTTTTATTTTTTCTTTTTTAAATTTTAAACATTCATAGAGAATCCCCATTTAAAAGCTATTCAAATTTATAATTAACAAATTTTATAAAAATAGTTATAATATATGTAATATTTGATATGATGTAGTTGAAAAATTTGGATAATGTCACATTTCACTTGGGTGGCACTTTTGAGAAAAGGAGAGGTTGATATGCAAAAGTTATATTATGAAAATCCTTATATTTATGAGTGGGAAGCTAAAATAATAAATCAAAGGGAAAAGGATAATTTTTATATAATTGAGCTTTGTGATACTGCTTTCTATCCTGAAGGTGGAGGACAGCCTAGGGATTTTGGAACAATAGATGGGGTTGAGGTTGTAGATTTATTTGAAGAAAATGGTATAGTATATCATGTGGTAAATAGAAGGATTGAAAAACAAATTGTTAACTGTAAAATTGATTTTAAAAGAAGATTTGAGCATATGCAAAATCATACAGGACAGCACCTTTTGTCCTCTGTATTTATAGAACTTTACGATGCTCCAACTAATAGTTTTCATCTTGGAGATGATTATGTAAGTATAGATGTAGGAATTGAAAATATAACAGATGAAATAGTTCAAAAGGTTGAAGATAGAGTAAACGAGCTTATTTTTAAAAACATACCAGTTAAATTCTACATAGTAAATTTTGATGAAGCTAAAAAACTACCTCTAAGAAAACTTCCACCAACTGAGGTTGATATAAGAATTGTTGAAATAGAAGGAATAGACTACTCCCCCTGCTGTGGTACACACGTTAAAAGCCTTGGAGAAATTGGAATGATTAAAATATTAAAGACAGAAAAATACAAGAACATGACAAGAGTCTATTTTAAATGCGGTATGAGGCTTCTTAAGGATTTTCAAGAGAAAAATACAATAATAAATAATCTTAATAAAAAGTTATCTGTTCCTCAAAATGAAATTATTTTAAAAATAGACTCTATGCAAAATGAAATAAAAAACTTAACAAAGGAGCTTAATCTTCAAAAGGAAATAAATATAGAATATATTGCGAAGGAGTTAATAAATAATTCAGAAGGAGATATAATCTCAAGAATATATGAAGATAAAAAATTTGATGTAATTCAAATGTTAGGAAACAAAACATCATCATTATGTGATAAGCCTGTTATTCTTACATCTATTCCTGATAAAAAAGTTATACTCACCCACAATGGAAAAATCAACTTAAATTGTGGCCAGATTTTTAAAGAGATTTTACCTAATTTTAATGGTCGAGGTGGAGGGGGACCTAAATTTGCCCAAGGAAGTTTTGAGGATATAAGAAATATTAATGATTTTATTCAAGTATTAATAGATAGAGTAAAGGAACTATCTTAAATAAAAAAGGACAGTAAGCTTTTTACTGTCCTTTTTTGTTAATTAGCCAATCATCATTTTAATATCATCATCTACATTAGTTATTCCACCTATTCCAAAGTTTTCAACAAGAACCTTTGCAACGTTTGGTGATAGGAAGGCTGGTAGTGTTGGGCCAAGGTGGATGTTTTTAACTCCAAGATATAGAAGAGCTAGAAGTACAGTTACAGCCTTTTGTTCATACCAAGCAATGTTATATACTATAGGTAATTCATTTATATCATTTAATTCAAATACTTCCTTTAGCTTTAATGCAATAACTGCAAGTGAATATGAATCATTGCATTGTCCTGCATCTAAAACTCTTGGAATTCCTCCTATGTCTCCAAGTTGAAGTTTATTGTATCTGTATTTTGCACATCCTGCTGTTAATATTACAGTATCCTTTGGAAGCTTCTTTGCAAATTCTGTATAGTATTCTCTTGACTTCATTCTTCCATCGCAGCCTGCCATAACTACAAACTTTCTAATAGCACCACTCTTTACTGCTTCAACAACCTTGTCTGCAAGTTGTAATACTTGATTATGAGCAAATCCACCTATTATCTCACCTTCTTCTATTTGTACAGGTGGCTTACATCTCTTTGCATGTTCTATTATTTCACTGAAATCTTTATTACCATTTTTATCTTCCTTTATATGCTTAACACCTGGGAAACCTACTACACCTGTTGTATATAATCTATCCTTATATGAATCCTTTGGAAGCACTAAACAATTTGTAGTCATTAAAATTGGTCCATTGAATAGTTCAAACTCCTTATCCTGTAGCCACCAAGCATTTCCATAGTTTCCTACAAAGTGGTCATACTTTTTAAAAGCTGGATAGTAGTGTGCTGGAAGCATTTCTCCATGTGTATAAACATCTACACCTGTTCCCTTTGTTTGTTCAAGTAGTTGTTCTAAATCCTTTAAATCATGTCCACTTATAAGTATTGCTGGATTATTTCTAACACCTATATTTACCTTTGTAATCTCTGGATTTCCATAGGTTGATGTATTTGCCTTATCAAGTAGTGCCATAACATCAACTGCATATTTTCCTGTTTCAAGTGCAAGAGAAACAAGTTCATCAGCACTAAGTGTGTCATCTAATGTTTTAGCAAGTGCCCTTTGCATAAACTTAAATATATCACTATTTACATGCTTTAGAACATATGCATGGTTTGCATATGCAGCCATTCCCTTAACACCATAAGTAATAAGCTCTCTTAAAGATCTTATATCTTCATTTTCTGTCTTTAATATTGAAACTTCCTCTGCCTTTTTTTGTGCATCTTCTAAAGAAATTACAAAGTTTGCTGCATCATGATTAAGTTTTGATATCTCTAAACCTTTAGCCTTTAACTCATTTTTTAATTCTTCTCTTAAGCTTACTCCTTCAAATACTCTTTCATATATTACTTTATCATCAAAATTTACATTTGTAATAGTTGTAAATAGACTCTCCATTATAAACTTATCCACATCGTCCCTTTGGATCCCATTCTCCTTAGCTATAAGGTTTACCATTGATAACCCCTTTAATGTATACATTAGTAAATCTTGGCTCTTTGCAACTACATCATTTTTACCACATACACCTCTTAGACTACATCCTTTTCCACCTGCGGCCTCTTGACATTGATAACAGAACATACTCATCTGAATCCCTCCTCTAATTTGCTTATGCCTTAATTATAGTTGTTATATTTTAGGGATTCAGTGATTTATATCACATAAATATTTTTTTATATGTTTATTTAAAATACCTTCTTAAAATCTATCAGTAATCCCTCAAAATAGATGATTTTTACAATGTCTTCTTTTGTGTAAATATTAGAAGAAGCATAGCTATCATTTTCATAAACATACTGTAGTATTGTCTTATTAATTGGATTTACAATTAAATACTCCTTTACCTTATATTTTTCATATAAGTTTAACTTTTTAACATAATCTAAAGACTGACTACTACTTGATACAATTTCAATTATTAAATCAGGAGCACCAATTATGTTTTTATCATTAATCTTTTTATTATCACATACCACAAAAATATCTGGTTGAACAACATTTTTAGCTTCATCTATGGTTTCTTCTTCGTTTTTAAATATAACATCTAGAGGTACACTAAAAACTTCACAAATCCCATTTTTAAAATAATCACTTAATATTAGAAGCAACTTTCTTAAAATCCTTTGATGCTCTACTGTTGGTGAAGGACTCATAAGATAAGGAACACCATCTATAATTTCAAGTAAAGTATCTTTTAATTCTTTATAATCCTTATATGTATAAGTTTTACTTATATTAACTGCTACTCCCATCTAACTCACCCCTTTTATTCTATTTTATTAATAATAAAATTTTGACACAACCAAATTGTAATAATATCTTTACCAAATAATATAAAAAGCACCATATTTCTATGGTGCTCAGGCTGTTGACAAACAAATTTTGTCAACAGTTTTTTTTGCGTAGCAAAAAGGATTTTAAACATCTATGTAGAATTATATATAGAGAAATAAATTTGGAGGTGCCCAATGATTAATGAAATTAAATCAAAACAACAAAAATTAGAAATGGTTTACATTGAAGATTTAGTTCCTCAGGATCATATACTGAGGAAAATTGATAAATATATTGACTTTTCTTTTATTCGTGAATTAACTAAGGACTTATATTGTCATGATAATGGACGACCTGCTGTTGATCCTGTTGTTCTTTTTAAAATGTTATTTATAGGCTACTTATTTGGTATTAGATCCGAGCGTCAGCTCGTTAGGGATATTGAAGTTAATGTTGCCTATAGATGGTTTTTAGGTTTCTCACTTACAGATAAGATTCCTGATCATTCAACTATAAGTCAAAATAGGAGAAGACGTTTTAAGGATACAGATA
>NZ_HF952018.1:176179-284177 GCF_000430995.1 Thermobrachium celere DSM 8682 | reverse complement strand
GATAAAGAAATTTGTTCAAATTGTAGATTTAAAGATAAGTGCCTAACTGGAAAAAGTGAATTTAGAACTATTAGACGACATGTATGGGAAGAATATAAAGATAAAAACATAGCCTTTTTAAAAAHTWGATAAAGGTAAAAGAATATACAAAAGAAGAAAGGAAACAATAGAGCGAAGCTTTGCAGATTCGAAAGAATTACATGGGCTTCGCTATTGTCGCTTCCGCGGATTAGCTAAAGTAAGCGAACAATGCTTACTTACAGCAGCAGTTCAAAATATGAAAAAGATTGCAAGGGTACTATCCCTTTTATTTTTTAAAGGTATTAATAAAATATTTATGTTAAAATCAGAAATTTACTGTGAAAATTTATATGCTACCGCATAAATAAACCCCTTGATTTTTAGAATCAAGAGGTTTATCAACAATCTGAGCACCATATTTCTATGGTGCTAATAAAATAAAAGGATAGTACGGAATATTTCTTAATATCCAGTAAAGAACGATTATGAAAAAAATAATTTTATAACCTTTTTTTGATATAACTGTCCTTCTTATAATTGGCCTATCATTAACATATATTCCTATTTCACCAATACAATAATAGATAACAAAAGGAATTGATAATACCATTAAAGGATTTAGTGAAAAGGCATCTTTTATTCTTCCATGCATTAAATTATAGTATGCCCTTGATGATCCACAACCTGGACAATAATACCCTGTTATATACAAGAATGGGCAGGTTGGGTATTTTGATGTTGCTGGATTATTTTTATAAAAATACAAAACTGATAAACAGAATAATATTAACATAATATAAAATAATTTTTTATTCTTAACACTTACCTTCATATTTACTCACTAACCTAAAGCTGCAATGAAATAGAATATTCCTATTATAATTCCAATAACTAACGAAGCTATACACCACGCCCTTGCCTTATTTGATGCCTCTTGTGCTCCATAATAGTCTTTAGCTGCCCATCTTGAATCAACTTGAGAAGCATAAACAATTGCAACAATTCCAAAGGGTAAACAACAAAACAATGTTACTAAAATAGCTTGTGCTAAATATGTTGGAGGTTTGTCTGCTATACTTGGTTCACTGTATTTATTTGTTTCATTGCTTGAAAAATCATTTAATTTGCTTCCACACTTTAAACAATAAACAGCATCATCTGGACACTCATGTCCGCAACTTTTACAAAACATAAAACTCCCCCTTAATTAAACTATTACATTTTATTCAATGGGAGTCAGCAGTATTCTTTTTTAAATAAAAAACACCAAAAAACGTGTCCTATAGTTTAAACTAAACATATAGGACACGTTTATCAGGATTAAAAATTATTTATTTATCCTATACGATTCTAGTGCTTCTAATATTTCATCAATCGTTTTTCCAATACTTGCTTCAACTGCTCCTGCAATTGCTCCTTCCACAATGGCACATTTTGCTATCTTTACCTTGCTTTTGTCTATGTTTTCCATAAAATCTAATGCCATTTCAGAATTCATTAATGCACTACCTAAATCAAACAATATCAATACTCCATCATCTGAATATGCATTATTAATAGCATTCATTATGTTTAAACAATCTGTCCCTATTCTTCCATCACCTGTTCCCCCTGCAATTTCAATTTTAACATCAGGTGCCATTTGTAGAGCAAGTTCCTTAATACCTTTTGCAATTTTTTCACTATGAGAAACAATTACTAATGATACCATGTTTTTCACCCTTTTATTTTTTTAACTTCTTCAAATATTGTTTTTAATATTAAATAACATGAAACTGCTCCAGGATCTAAGTGTCCAATGCTTCTTTCTCCTAAATAACTTGCTCTACCTTTTGTTGCTACTATGTTTTTAGTATTTTCCATTCCTAACTTAGCTGAATTAACCATTTTTTCAAGACATTCTAATTCATTAAATTTGTTATCAATTGATACTTTCAGCTCATTAATAGCAGGTTCAAGTGAATCTACCATTGTCTTTTCTCCTATACTAGCCCTTCCTCGTGCCTTAATTCCGTTTAATGCTTCTAACAACATATTGTAATAGTCCTCAATACTAATTTCTCTCCTATTACCAACCCACATACCAGCTTTCATAAAAGCTGTTCCATACAATGGTCCTGATGCACCACCAACATTAGCAATTAAAGCCATACTTACTTTCTTTAACATATCTCCAATATTATCCCCATTATCATCCTTTATCTTATCAATAACAGCCTGAAAACCTTTACTCATATTTATTCCATGATCTCCATCACCAATTGCAGCATCTAGCTCTGTAAGATACATTTTATTTTCATCAATCATTTGAGCAATCTTAAAAATAATCTGCTTAATTTGTTGTCCATTTAAACTCATCTGTATGTTCCCCCTCTATAAAACTTTAAATGCAACTGTATTTGCTTTTGCATCTAGAAGTCTTTTTAATTCTTCATCTAATTTTAGAATAGATATTGAAAATCCTGCCATTTCAAGTGAAGTCATATACTCACCTACATATGTTCTATAAACATTTACTCCTTTGGATTTTAATACATCATTTACTTTATTATTAACTATATAAAGTTCCATTAATGGTGTACCTGATAATCCATTTACCATAACTGCCACATCATCATTTTCTGATAGAGGCATATCATCAAATATTTTATTTAACATATGTTCTACTATTTCATCAGCAGGTTTAATCTTTTCTCTATGAGTACCTGGCTCTCCATGTATACCCATTCCTATTTCCATTTCATCTTCTTGAAGCGTAAAATTAGGTTTTCCTGCTGCAGGAACTGTACAAGGAGTTAACGCCATTCCCATACTTCTAACATTATTTATAACCTTTTGAGCAACTCTTTTAACTTCTTCTAGACTTGCTCCTTCCTCAGCCATTGCACCAGCAATCTTATGTACAAAAACAGTACCAGCAATTCCTCTTCTTCCAGCTGTATATAAACTGTTCTCAACAGCAACATCATCATTTACAATTACACTTTCGACCTTTATACCTTCCATTTCTGCCATTTCCTTAGTGATTTCAAAATTCATAACATCTCCTGTATAATTTTTTATTATTAGTAATACACCATCTCCTGCATCTACTGCCTTTATTGCCTCATAAATTTGATCTGGAGTTGGTGATGTAAACACTTCTCCTAAAACAGCTGCATCTAACATACCATAACCTACATATCCAGCATGAGCTGGTTCATGACCACTTCCTCCACCACTTACAAGAGCAACTTTTTTGTTTGGTGCACTTTTTCTAACAATAACATTGTAATTATCAACTCTTTTTAAATATTCAGGATAAGCCTTAATTAAACCATTTATCATTTCTTCAACTACATAATTAGGATTGTTTATAACCTTTTTCATTTCTATATCCTCCCCTTTAAAAAATAAAATTGGTATGGCATGCTTTTATTATACCTATAGCAAAAACCATACCAACTTAATGCTCAATCTATTAGTATTTTTGGATAAAAAAATTGATAAATTTTTTACACTATGATATTTTTTATCAATTTGATATTTTTTATCTACCTACTTATCCACTTTATACTCTTTTCTATTCCATATTCCTTTGCCTTTAAGGCTACTGTCCTATGCGTTAACCCTAATGCCTTTGCTGCGGCATTATAACTTCCATATTTTTTTAAAGCTTTTTCTATAATTATTTTTTCATACTCTTTCCAAGGAAGTATTTCATCCTTTTCAAATATTTCGTTGATTATAACATTTTTTATTAACCTATTAGATTCTTTGTTTATATTGTTATCAGTTTTATTTATATATATAGGTAACATATCTAAAGTTATAAAATCTTTTTCATCTATAAAAGCCAATATTCTTTCTACTACATTTTCTAGTTCTCTAACATTACCTGGCCAATCGTATCTTATTAATGCATCTATTACCTTTTTATCAACACCTTTTATATTTTTATTCCCTTTATGTAAATTAATAAAGTGCTCTAGAAGACATGGTATATCTTCTTTTCTTTCTCTCAGCGGTGGTATATTTATTGATATCACATCTAATCTATAATATAAATCTTCTCTAAATTTTCCTTCTTTTACCATGGTTTTTAAATCCTTATGAGTTGCAGCAATTATCCTGACATCTACCTTTACTATGTCTTCTCCACCGATCCTTTGGATTTCTCTATTTTGTATTGCTCTTAATATCTTAGCTTGTACATTAATATTCAAATCACCTATTTCATCTAAAAAAATAGTCCCACCATTTGCCAACTCAAATTTACCATGCTTTCTTTTAAAAGCACCTGTAAATGCGCCCTTTTCATATCCAAACAGTTCACTTTCAATTAAGTTTTCAGGAATAGCGGCACAATTTACACGAACAAATGGTCCATTTGCTCTATTGCTTGCATAGTGAATTCCTTCTGCAATAATTTCTTTACCTGTACCACTCTCCCCTAAAATTAATACATTAAAATTAGTTTTTGCAGCTTTTTCAGCAGCTGTTATTACTTCTATAGTTTTACCACTATAGCCTTTAAAATTTGAAAATGCTCCATTAGGCTTTCTTATTCTCATTAATTCATCTTGTAGATACTTTGTTTTATCATCATACATATTTAATTTTTCATAAAGCATATTTATTTCTGTAACATCCTTTATAACAGATATAACTCCACAAAGTTGATTATCAACTATTATTGGGTTTACATTTGCTATAATTGTTACACCATTCTTCTTTTTTATTATTTCACCATTAACTCTTTCTCCTGTTTTTAATACTCTTGCTCTAACACCATTGGGAGAAATATCTAAAATATTCTTATTAATGATAGTCTCTTTACTTTCACCTACAATATTTGCATATGCATCATTTACATATCTTATATTACCTTCCGAATCAATTATACAAATACCATCCTGAACAGTATCTAACACAACTTGCAATTCTTCCTTTAGCTGTCTCACCTGTAAAAGTTCATCTGTAATCTTCTCTATTCTTGAAATATCTTCAAAAATAGCTAGTACTCCTTTATACTGATTATCAATAATTATAGGGGTGAAATTTCCTAATAAAGTAGCATCGTTTATTTTAACTTTTATACCTAATCTTGGTCTCTTACTAATTCTAACAATATTTAAAATTGAATTTGGTATTACCTCATCAATATCTTTATTTAAAACATCTACAATATTACATTTTAAAATATTGAGCATAGCTTTATTAACTAATGTTATCTTTCCATTTACATCGATTGCAATTACAGCATTTGCCATACTATTTATGATTTGTTCTAAAGTCAGAGCATCCTGATTAATTATATTATCAAGTTCATCCTTTTCTATTTCATCAATTTCGTTCTGACTTAAAAATTCACATATTTCATCAATTGCTTTATAAATCTCTTCATTTTCACCCATAACCTCTATTGATACTATATCACCTTTTTTAATTTTTAACCCTACAATTAGTATCATACTTGATAAAGGAACTTTTTTACCAAAAGCTGATATATAAACATCAACGTTATACTTTTTCTTTATATCACTTATTTTTTTAACTATTGCAGCAGCTACTCTTGTATGAATACCTTTATCGTAATTTATACAAACACTTTTTTCTACTCTCATAAAATCACCCCTTTTTTACTTTCTATACATACAATTCAAATTCCTGCTAAAGATAAAAAGGAGTCAAATTTTTATTTTTAGTACATGATTATTTTTTGATTAAAATTTATTAATAAAAAAATGTCACCAAAGCGAAATTTCACATTTCACCTGGGTGACACTTTTTTAATAATATAGTATTTTAAACTTTCTATCCCCTTTAATATCGATCTCTTCTTTTTCCACATCATCAATCCTTGAAATACCATTACCCTTTAATACTAAATCAAGAAACTTTAAAATTTCTTTTTCTTCTCCCTCAACTTCAGCCTCAACTGTTCCATCATCTAAATTTTTTACAAAACCATTTAAGCCTAAGGCATATGCCTTTGTATAAACAAAATATCTAAACCCAACTCCTTGAACCCTACCATAAAATCTAAATCTATATCTTTTCATGGTATCACTCCACCTTAAAAAAATTTATATTCTTCAGCTATATGCTTGAAAGGGTGCATCTATTTATAGCAAACAGTTTTTACATTTTTAATCTGTCTACCATAAAGGGAGCATATCAATGAAAATTTATGTACAAAATTTGGATAATTTCACATTTCACTTGGGTGGCACTTTAGTTTAGTAAAGAAACTATTTTTAAATCCTTTTTGTTCATTAAGTCAATAAGTTCATCGCCTACTTTAATAATTGGATAAGCTACATTTTTAGGTGTTATATAAACTACTTCACCAACTCGTCCATCGTTTAATACTACCTGCATACCTATGTAGTAACTTGCTATGTTTTGAAGGAATGTTAAAAGAATTGCTGTATCAAACTTAGTATATCCATCTAATTCTATCATTTTAAATGCATCAAAGGGAGTCATTCTGCCCTTATATACTCTCTCTTGAGTTAATGCATCATAAACATCACATATTGAAATTATCTTTGCAAATAGATTTATCTTATCGCCTTTTAACTTTAGAGGATAGCCTGTCCCATCTTCTCTTTCATGATGCATAAGTATTCCCTTTAAAACTTCAATGTTTACTCTTGTATCCTGCTTTGCAATTTCATATCCGTACTGAGCATGTTTCTTCATTATTTCAAATTCATCTTTATTAAGTGGTCCCTTTTTGTTTAATATTTCATCTGGAATTTTTGCTTTTCCTAAATCATGCATTACAGCTGCCTTTGTAAGTTCTGTTATTATTTCATCTGGTAACTTAAGCCATTTTCCAAGTAGCATACTATAAAAGGCAACATTCATGCTATGATTGTATGTATATTGGTCATATGCCTTAAGGGTGGATAAAAATTTTATAATATTATCCTTTTCATTTATCTCTTTCTTTATATCCTCAGATATAGAAGTTATTGTAGTGTAGTCAAGTTTTTTACCTGATGCTAAATCTCCTATTAAATTTTTTATTGTATCTACATTTTGTGTATATTTTTTTGTAAACTGTTCAAAATAAATTTCTTTTTGACTTAAATACGAACTCTCATTAGCATATATATGTATCTGCTTAATTCCTAGTTGCTTTAACTTATTAATTATAAATTCATTTAAGAGCGTTCCTTCAGTAACAATAGTAGCCCCGGTGTCAGATATTACATCTAAAGCTACTTTATCTCCAATAGAACAATCATTAATATTGACCATTCTTTTTCTCAAAATACCAAACCCCTCTTCCTTCTACTTTGTTAGCTAAATTATAACATATTTTTAATTTTCTTTACAGATAAATATTAATTTAGTGTATAATTATTTTTAAATGGGGGATAAAAATATAACTAAAAATACTTAATTTCGATTACTACAGACAAATATTTCAAAATAACCCTCAGACAAAATCCCACCTTTATTCTTATTTCCTCCTAACTTATGCTTTAAAGATAATTTTGCCATTAATTATTGTAAGCTTAATGTCGATATCTTCATCAAAAATTATTATGTCTGCATTCTTCCCTATTTCTATACTTCCAATCCTACTATCCTCTTTAATTACCTTTGCTGGATTTAAAGATGCCATCTTAACAGCATCAACTATATTTATTCCCAATTTATTTTTAACATTATACACAGCATTATTTAATGTAAGAATACTACCTGCTAATGTTCCGTCCTCAAGCATTGCAGAAGTTTTATCTACATAAACCTTCTGACCACCTAAATCGTACACACCCTCATCCATACATCCTGCCCTCATTGAATCTGTTATTAGCACTACTTTATCTGTTCCTTTTATTTTAAGTAATAACCTCATTGCTTCAGGATGAACGTGTACAAAGTCAGCAATTATTTCACATGTTATATCTGTATTAAATACTGCACCAACAGCCCCAGGTTCTCTGTGATTAAAGGAGCTCATTGCATTAAAGGTGTGGGTGGCATGTGTTATTCCTGTTTTTATAGACTCTACTGCCGTATTATAATCTGTGTTCGTGTGTCCCATCGAAAGAACAACATCATAATTTCTTGAAAGATAATCTATAAATTTAAACCCTTCATCACATTCAGGAGCAAGAGTTATTATTTTTACAACATCTATATACTTTTGTATATAATCAAAGCAAGGTTTTAATATATACTTCTCGTTTTGAGCACCTTTATATTTTTTATTTATAAAAGGTCCTTCTAAGTGTATTCCTAAAACCTTAGCCCCTGATACCATATCTTTATTTTTAATAACATTATCTAGTGCTCTATAAATATCACTTATTGGCATAGTCATTGTAGTAGGTAAGAATGCTGTAACTCCACATTTTGCTGCAGTTTTACTCATATTATCTAATGCCTCAAAGGTTGCATCCATTGTATCATAGCCACCTAATCCATGAACATGAATATCAATAAATCCTGGTGATACATAATTACCTTGAGCATTAATTATTTCAAAATTACTTTTATTTATACAATCTTCATCAACAATATCAACAATCCGATCTTGAAATATAACAGCCTTTCCATATAATATTTGATCTTTTGTTACTAATTTTCCTCCTATAATCGCCTTCATAGTTCATTCCTTCTCTATCAAGAAATTCTCTTTATCCTAATTGCTATTATAAATCCAACAACAAACATTATTAAACTAACCACAAATGTATATGCTGGATTTAGGTTATATAGATGTCCCGATACATATCCTGCTGGAATTGAAATTAATGCAACAAGTCCACTTGCTGTTGAGAATACCTTTGCCCTTTCCTTTTCTCCTATAACGTTGTTCCACAGCGTTTCTCTAAAGGTTATGGTTATCAAATTACCTGCTGCCATAAAAATAGTACTTAATAGAAGAATTATATAACCTTTAGGCCTTACTAATAAAAGTAATATCACTCCAACAGCATGTAAGAATAATCCTATTGCTAAACTGTCCTTATCCCCCTTACTCCTTAACAATTCCATAAAAAGAAAATATACTATCAAATTAGTCACTGCTGATATGCCAGGTACCATTGAAGTTAGTGATTCTTTTATACCTATAACATCCTTTAAATATACAGATTGGTAATATAAAAAATACATTTGTAGCTGTCCAATTAAAAGAATGAAAAACACAAGAAATGTAACCCTATTTTTGTAAAAATATATTATAGCTTCTTTGTAATCCAAAATCTTTTCTTTTAAAGAAAACTGATTATGCTGTTTGATAAGTTTTTTTCCAAGCTCTGTTTCCTTAACAAGTTTATGTCTTATCAAAAACATTGAAGTCATACTTAAAAAACCTAAACCATAAATTATCCTCATTGCATAAACAACGCCTATCTTCTCAACTAAGACACCTGCAATAGGGGCAAAAATACCAGACGCTAAATTAATAATCATTATAAGGCTAAAAAAGTATACCCTCTTATCCTCTGGAGTATCCTCTACTGATAAACATGTCCAAGATATGTACGAGATCTTACAAAAGGAATTTGTAATTACAGCAATTAAAAAATACAGATAATTTTGTGAAACAGCCCAAATGAACATAGTAGCACTCCAACCTATAAGGTCAAAAACTAGGGTTGTATTTTTTCTACCAAACCTATCTGTTATTGGTCCTCCAATAAAGGCTGTTATAACAGCAAGGGCAGATGCAAGCGAATTTAAAAATCCCATCTGCACCTCTGTTACATTAAGATGTTTCATATAAAGGGGTTGATAGAAAAATATCATCCCTCCAAATATTGCCCAAAGTGGTTCCATTATAACACTATAATAGGCGTTACCTTCTAGCCCACCAAATAACTTATACCTAAATCCCTTCACCTCATCCCCCTCCTTTTTAAAAGAAACTTATATTTTCATACTCATTCTTATCTACATTTTCTATTACTAGCCTTCCCTCATCTATCGGCTTTAACAAATCTAAAATCTCAATATTAAATTCTTTTCTTAAATATAGCTGCTCTTTTTCTCTGACTAAAATAACCGGCATTCTATTGTGAATATCCTTTACTTCACTATTTGGTTCTGTTGTAAGTACTGTTATACATTTTTTAACACTTCCATCTTTATCTTTAAAAACTCCATACATTCCTGCAAGGGACATTATTTTATCATCTTTAAGGCTGATTTTATATTTTATCTTTTTATTGCCTTCATTCCTCCATTCAAAAAATGCATTAACAGGTACAATACATCTATTAAATATAAAATGCCTTTTAAAAAAGGGTTTTTCTAAAACCGTCTCCGCTCTTGCATTAATTATTCTCTTTCCATTTAAAATAAATCCCCAGTTAAACAAATCAACTTGTAACCCATCGTCGTTAAATATAGCTGGGATATTGTCTCCTGGAAATCCCTCTCCTCTTTTAAATTCCCTATCTCCAGCACCATATATATTATATCTTATCAAAATCTCTTTAAACTCACTCTCTAAAAGAACACGTCCACACATAAAATCACCCCATACAACGATTATATTATATAAGGCATATTTTTGAAATATATATCTAGTTTGATAAAACTTAGCAATTAAAAAGGCAAAAAAATTAATTATAGAGATTTATTAAAATATAATTCTTGTTAAAAATATAGCAAAAACTTAAATCATATTTTTAGAATTTTTATAATTTTAAAATAATATTATATACTGTAATTGAGATTATTTTTTTAGGGGGATGAGGTTATGTTTAAAAAAATTACAAACGCATGCGTCAAATTTGTTGAACGCTATTTGCCAGATGCATTTATTTTTGCAATCCTGCTCACAATCATTGTTTACGTTTTAGCAATCTTCAAAACTGGCAAATCAGCAGTTGATTTAGTTACATTTTGGGGTAAGGGTTTCTGGAGTCTTCTAGGATTTTCAATGCAAATGGTTTTAGTTCTCGTTACTGGACATGCTCTAGCTCAGGCACCTGTTGTCAAAAAAGCATTAACAGGAATTGCAAGTATTGCCAAAACACCTGCTTCAGCAATTCTATTAGTAACCTTTGTATCTGCGATTGCCTGCTGGTTAAACTGGGGATTTGGTCTTGTTATCGGAGGACTTCTTGCTAAAGAATTAGCAAGAAAAGTTAAAGGAGTTGACTATAGGCTTCTAATTGCTAGTGCCTACTCCGGATTTTTAGTTTGGCATGGAGGTTTATCTGGTTCTATCCCACTTAAAGTTGTTGAAGCTGGTGGAGGACTAAAGGGGGTTCAATTTGATAGCATACCTTTATCCCAGACACTTTTTTCAAACTTTAACCTTTCAATATCAATTATACTTATATTAACACTACCTTTAATAAATTACTTTATGATTCCAGATAAAGATAAAACGATTGAATTTAAACCAGAAGAGGAAAAAGAGTTTGAAATTACAATCGATAATTCATTCTCTTCTAAACTTGAAAATAGTAGGTTATTGACAATAATAATTTCTATTCTAGGTTTTGCGTATATAATAAAATATTTTTCAAATGGTGGAACTTTATCACTAGACTCTGTAAATTTAATATTCCTATTTACAGGAATTTTACTGCATAAAACTCCAATAAGATATATTAAAGCGGTAGATAATGCTATAAAGGGAACAGCAGGTATAGTGCTACAATTCCCATTCTATGGGGGTATTATGGGTATTATGGTTGATTCTGGTCTTGCATCAATAATAGCTAATTGGTTTGTAAGTATTTCTACAGCAAAAACACTGCCTTTATTCACATTCCTAAGTGCAGGGCTTATTAATCTTTTCATCCCTTCTGGTGGAGGACAATGGGTTGCTCAAGGTCCAATTGTTGTAAAGGCTGCTCAATCACTCAATGTTCCACTTGGAAAGGCTGTTATGGCTCTAGCTTGGGGAGATGCATGGACAAACATGATTCAACCATTCTGGGCACTGCCAATTCTAGGACTTGCCAAACTTGGTGCAAAGGATATTATGGGATATTGTTTAGTTGATTTGATATATTCAGGTATAATCATTGGTTTGATATTTGTATTGTTATAATAATAGGTTAAAAAAATGTTGGGGCTATGCTCCAACATTTTTTATACAAAAATTACTCACCTATTTTGATAATTAAAACAATAAAATTAGCTAAAAAAAATTTTATTGTTAAAGAAGCATTCAAAAATACATATTAATAAATTTCAAAGGCTTATTTGATTTCAAAGATGTTATTATAATAAAAATTTCATAATACTTAATTTGAAAAAGCTTATACTTATTAAAAATAAATAAAAACATGACAAAGAATTTATTTCAATAAATTTCTTTTTTAACAATATATTAGTTATATTATTGAAATGATTAATTCCTCCATCTAAGTAAAATTTAATAGCATGGTTAAAATAATTAAACAAATGTTTTCAACTATAAAATTTTTAATAAATATAAAAAATATAATTATTTATTAATTTAATTAAACTTTATCATATTTTAAACTTTAACTTTAGTTGGCATTTTGTTGTATATTTTGGTAAAATTATTTTAACTTAACTCATTTTTTTAATACCAATTAAATTAGAAAGGGCAAGCATTATAAATGCTTGTCCCAACTATTAAAAATTGACTTTTAAAATTAATGAACAAATAGCTTTAATATATTTCCAAGAAGTATACCTACCACTCCAAAATCTGCATCACTAAAAGTTGTATTTGCATACCCTAAGTCCCCCAAAACTGGAAGTAGTAAAACTGGTAAAAATGTTATTAAAAGTCCATGAACAAACGAACCTAATATAGCACCTTTTCTTCCTCCAGTAGCATTACCGAATACTCCTGCTGTTGCACCACAGAAGAAATGAGGTACAACACCTGGTAGAATAACTGGTGCATTTAATTTTAATAAAATTAACATACCAACAATTCCACCTACAAAACTAGATAAAAATCCTACTAAAACAGCATTTGGAGCATATGGGAATACAACTGGACAGTCAAGAGCTGGTTTTGCATCTGGTACTATTTTTTCGGCAATTCCTTTAAAAGCTGGTACTATCTCTGCTAATATTAATCTTACACCAGCTAAAATTACATATACTCCTCCAGCAAATGTTATTGACTGAATAACTGAATAAACAATGAAATTTTGTCCACCACTAAGTTCTGTTTCTACATATGATTTACCTGCTGCTATTGCAACTATTAAATACAAAATACCCATTGTTAAACTTATTGCTACAGAAGTATCTCTTAAAAAGCTTAGTCCTTGTGGAACTTCCATTTCTTCTGTAGATTTTGAATTTTTACCAACTAACTTGCCTACAAATGCTGATAATACATATCCAACTGTTCCAAAATGTGCAAATGCTACATCATCATGTCCAACAATTTTTCTCATTGTTGGTTGTGCTATAGCTGGGAATATAGCCATTACAAACCCTAATATAATTGAACCTAATATAACTAATGATACCCCTTTCATACCACCAGCAACTAAAATTGCTGCAATCATACAAGCCATATATAACGTATGATGTCCTGTTAAGAATATATATTTTAGCTTTGTAAATCTCGCTATTAAAATATTAACCAACATTCCCAAAGTCATTATAAGTGCTGTTTGTGTTCCATAAGTCTTTAAAGCAAGTGCAACAACAGCTTCATTATTAGGAACTATACCTTGTATACCAAACCCCTTTTGAAACATTGCACCAAAACTATTTAACGAACCAACAACTATCCCTGCTCCTCCTCCTAATACTAAAAATCCCATTACTGTTTTTATGGTTCCTTTGATAATATCAGATAGAGATTTTTTTTGTGCAATTAAACCTATCATTGCTACTAAACCAACTAATATAGAAGGTACGCTTAAAATATCAAGTATTAGTTTTAACATAAAACCCCCTCCTAAATTTAAAATTACTTGTTTTTAACTTTTTCAATAGCATTACACAACTTTTCTTTTAACTCTTTCATATCAATCATGCTATTTAATGAAACGACCTCCCCCCCTAGACTTACTAACTGATTTGCAATATCTCTTGTACCAACATATATATCTGCCTTTATCCCTTTAGCAGATGCAAGATCCGAATGATCCACTTCAACATTTAAATTTAACTCTTTTAAAACCTTTTTAATATTCATCTCAATCATAAAACTACTCCCTAGTCCACTACCACAACAAACAAGTATTTTCATATTACCCCTCCTTAATTTTTATATTTATTTATTATACTTATAATTTCATCTTTACTTTTAGCGTTAAAAATCCTTTCCATATCTACTTCATTCATCAACAATTCCATTAATTGTGACAATGCTTTTAAATGAGTTTCATTATCAACTGCAGCAATTGTTATTACTAATTTTACTGGATCATTAGTTTCATGTCCAAAAACAACAGGATTTTTTAGTAGCGTTAAACTCATAGATAATTTTTTTACTCCATTTTCAGGTCTTGCATGCGATAAAACTATACCTGGTGCAATAACCATATAAGGTCCTAATGTTTTTATATTATTTATTATTGTTTCTTCATAACATTCTTCTACATAGTTTTTTTTCTTCATGATTTTTGTTCCTTCTCTAATTGCCTCCTCCCAATTATTAGCCTCAACATTTATTCTTATCATATCTTCTGTCAATAAATCTGAAAGCATATATACCCTCCTTCCCATTTGTAAAACATTCTTTGTCTTTTTAATTTCATACATCAACTCATAAATTAAATGCTCTTTATTTTGAATTGTACAATATTTTTCAACTATACTTATAAATCTATTAACTATTTCAATTTCATTTTCATAATTAATATCATTACTATATTTTCTTCTTAAAATCTTTTCTAATTTCTCATAATCATGTTTAAGTAAAATTGGATTTATTTTTATATAATGCTCTTTATCATAACTATTAAGTTCAACTGTGCTAATAATTACATCATAATTTAAATATTTTAATTTACTTATTTCTCTATAAGAAATAGTGTCTACAATCTCAACATCAAATTGATTTTTAATTTGTGTAGAAACTATTCTAGCTGTTCCAATGCCTGTCCCGCGCATATAACTACTACTTTTGTTTTCTTTTTATTAGGTAAAGCACTTTCAAGTGTTGCTCCTATATGCATAACTAAATACGAAATTTCATGTTCATTAATCTTTTTACCAATATATTCTTCTAGGTGCCTTGAAACAAATTGTACATCTTTAAACAACTTACTATATTTGTTTTTTATGTCATTATATAATGGATTTTCTAATA
Source organism: Thermobrachium celere DSM 8682 (assembly GCF_000430995.1). Taxonomy (GTDB): domain Bacteria; phylum Bacillota; class Clostridia; order Clostridiales; family Caloramatoraceae; genus Thermobrachium; species Thermobrachium celere. Next base: position 268,930 of record NZ_HF952018.1, on the reverse strand, counting down.
TTTTGTTATATTTTAATCTAAAAATAGCAGGTCTTATATGCATTAAAAGTCCTTCAAACAACTTATCTTCCTGTTCGTTTAAATCTACATTATACAACTCTTTAATTTCATCTATCATTTTTTTTATTACAATACTTAATTGATCATCAACTTGTATTTTTAAATCATCGATACTTTGCTTATAAATTCTTGATCCTAATAAGTGATATACTATATATCTAATTTCTTCTGTTGGCACAACAATTTTATAATAATTTTCTATTTCATTTATCATATAAACAGCAACTTCATATTCAACACTACATTCAACTGTATCAAAATCAACATTTTGTAAATACAATGTTTTATTTAATTGTATTCTTTTTATCATTATAGCTAGATGCGTTAATAAACTGCCATAAGCATCATCACTGAATCTTCTACCAAGTTGTATTTCTGCCCTTCTAATCAAATTATCAAGAAAATCAATATTTAAATCAGAAAATAATATATCTAATTGCATATTTTTTATTCTTGAATGTGCAATTCTATTATTGACATAATTTAATATATCTTCAGTTGATACTGTATCTACAACTAAATCTAATAATGCTCTTCTTTTGTCATATTCGCTTCCTTCTACGCTAATACCTATCTTTTGTTTTCTTAAAAGTTTTAAATTTTTTTTACTAAGCCATAATTCAATTTCATCTAATTCTTTTAAAATTGTATTCTTAGATACATAGAGTGTCTTTTGTAATTCATCTATTTTTATTGGTTTGTCTGACTGTATAATTTTGGTTATTATATATTTAAATCTTTCTTCTTTTGAGTAAAAATATTTATACGGTACAGGTTGTTTTATGTAACTATCAATTAATTCTTTTAACCCTTCTTGTTTAATTATTTTAATTCCTTTATTATGCTTCCTTTCTAAATATCTAAATCCATTCTTAACTAAAAATTTCTCAATTTTATCTAATGTATATCTCATACTTCTTTCTGTAACATTGTACATTTCTGCTAATTCTTTAACTTTTACATAATCATCCTTTTGAAACAAATATTTTATTATCTCAATTTCTTTATTTTTTATTTCCATATAGCATCACACCTATATTTTTCATTTTTATGAAATTACAAAAATAAACTTATTAATCTAATATGTTTCTATTACAATTTTCTTATTTAATTTTATTATATATAATTTATCGAATATAAAAAACATTTCGAATATACATTGTTTTTCCAATTAATTCGGAAAAAATGAACTTTTAGGATAAAAATTAAATATAAAAAAGCAGCCATCGGCTGCATTATAAATAATAGTTTATTTAATTTTATTCATTCCTTTTTACAGGTAAATACGGTATTATCTCCCTTGCTAAATTTGATATAGGTAATGATTGAAGTATTACCTTACCTGGTCCTCTTAGTTCAGTTAAGAATAATCCTTCTCCTCCAAATAATATGTTTTTGAAGCCCTTTACAGTTACAATGTCATAGCTAACTGTTGGCTCAAAGGCTGCTACGTGGCCTGTATCAACTTTTAGAATTTCACCAGGTGCAAGGTTGTATTCAACTGCCTCACCATCAATTTCAAGGAAACATATACCTGCACCTGTTATTTTTTGTAGAATAAAACCTTCTCCTCCAAAAAATCCTGCACCAAGCTTTTTAGTAAACACTACATCTAGCTTGATTGAACTTTCACCACATAAAAATGCATGTTTTTGGCATATTATTGACTGTCCATTTGACAAATTTATGGGAATTATTTTCCCGGGAAATGATGACGAAAATGCTATTTCCGAATTATCTCGTATACTTGTATATCTTGTCAAAAACACAGACTCTCCACCAAAGGCCCTTGCAATACCTTTAAAAAGACCACCCTCCATGTTTGTTGACATATCTATACCATCACTCATCCAAGCCATTCCGCCAGACTCTGTTATTACTGTCTCGCCCCTATCAAGATTTAAAATAACAACAGGTAAGCCTTCACCAATAACCCTATACCTCATATATCCCACCTCATTAATATTTATTTATTATTATTCTACTCAATTTATATTTTAAAATGGTAAAAATATAGTTAATTTTACTCACATACTAACTTATAGCTACAAAAATTACAATTTGTACATGCATCGTACTTATCAAAATCTTTATTTAATTCCATAAACTTAAATACTTCTACAATATCTTTTATACCCCTTTGTATATCTTCATCCGTAAGATCAATTTCTACATACTCTCCTATATCTAGAAGATATAGATACATCTTTTCGATTTCTATATCGTATATCTTCTTTACTGCATAGCTGTAGGCAACAAATTGAGGAATGTAGTGATTTTTTATCCTCTCTTTATCCTCTTCACCATTTACTTTATTTGTTTTGTAGTCTATAATAACTGCTTTTTTGGTGTCTTCAATCTTGTATATATCTAACCTGTCAATTATTCCCATTAAGATAATCTCTGTATTTGGAAGAGGTACTCTAAAACTAAATTCTCTATTTGAAATTATTTTTTCACCATTTATTCTTATGCTCTTTTCTATTTTTTCAAAGTTTTTAACCATCCTGCATATTTTTTCCTTATATTTTTCATCTATTTCACCTAAATCTTTATTTATTCTCTCTTCAATATTAACCTTATATCCCTTTGAAACATCCTCAAGTATACTATGAACAATATTACCTATTTCTGAAGCTTTTATATTTTTTACCACATCTACTTCGTCTTCCTCTTCATTTTTAATTGAAAAATCAGTATCTAACAAATCTTCATCTATTTTTGCTATATATCTAAAAAAGTATTTTCTTGGACAATCTTTATAGAGCATATATCTTGATATACTAAATATTGACTTTGGTATATATTCAATATTTAAATCTATGTTTTCTAAAAAACTTTCAATATCAATATTATCTTCCTCATCATTCTCTTCTTTCTCTTTAACATAATCCTTAAATGCACTTGTTTTTTTAACTAGTTCTTCAAGGTTTACTCCTCTTTCGATTAGATGTTTAATCAATGTCTTTTCACTCTTCTTAACAACAGCACTCAATGATATATACCTTATTGCTCTTGTTACTGCAACATAAAATATCCTTATTTCTTCCTTCTTCTCTTCTTCCTTCCTTTTGTCTTCAACATACTTATACAAATCATCCTTTACAGCATCATGGTTTATGACTATCCCAAATCTTCCCTTATCACCTTCAAACTTGTCATATACAAATTTATTTCTATTACTTTTTTCAATCTCATAATCAAGTGAAGGAATAAACACCGCCTCAAATTCAAGTCCCTTTGATGCATGTATTGTCATTATCTTTACTGCATTACTGTTTTCTGTGTCTAAAAAGGCCTGTGCCTCTTTATCTGATACTTCAATTAAATTTTCTATATAGTCAACAAACTCAAGTGATGAATAAATTCCCTTTCTATCAAACTCCTCTGCAATCTCTAAAAACTTTTCAAAATTTCTATATTTCTGTACTCCATCCTCCTGAAGAAGAAGTATCTCTTTTATTTTTAGTTCTTCATCCAATCTCTTTAAAAAACTTGATACGCTATATAAAGGAGCTTCTTCTTTTAGTTCAAAAAGTTTCTTTACCTTATCGTTATACCCTTCTGCTGAGTTTATATTGTTATTTTCGTTGATTATGTTATAAACATCCAATACTTCATTATCGGATAGACCAATAAAGGGACTCCTTAATACACCAAGCAGGGAAAGTTTGTCTTCGTATCTATATATAAACCTTACCAGATTTATTAAATCCCTTATCTCCTGCCTTTCAAAGTATCCTATTCCCCCAAGTACTGTATACGGTATTTGCCTCTTCTTTAAGGAATTTTCAAATTCTAATATCCCACTTCTTCCTCTAAATAGGATAGCAATATCTTTATATTCAATTCCCTTTTTATTTAGCTCTAATATCTTTTCTGCTACATACTCTGCTTCATTTCTCCTCTTTTCGTCTTTGTCCTCTTTTTCTAAAAAGACCTTAAGCTCATCTATTTCTACCTTTCTTTCCTTTAGCTGTTTTACATCAAATTTATCTTTTTCTTCTGACTCCAATATTTTAAAGTCAAATCCTGCCTCACCCTTTATACTATTTGACTTCTCTGACGGTTTATACCCGTCTATTAGAATTTCAAACATATTATTTATAATTTCAACAATTTCATCATGACTTCTATAGTTTGTTGAAAGTTCTAATTGCTTCCCACCTGAAGTTTCAATCTTATCTGTTACATTCTCAAATACTTTATAGTTTGCACCTCTAAAGAGGTATATAGACTGCTTTATATCGCCAACAACAAATAGCTTACCCTGTTGTATTTTGTCTCCCTCTTCTGTTAGATATTTTAGTATCTCTAACTGAACATCATTTGTATCCTGAAACTCATCCACAAGAAAATATTTATATCTTTCCTTTATCCTATTTCCTACATCCACTCTTTTAAGTATCTCAAGAGTATATTTTTCTAAATCATTAAAATCCAATACACCTAACCTCTTCTTTTCCTCTGTATACTTTATATCTATTGCCTCTACTAAGTCCATAACAAGTTGGATAATTGTTTGAAGTTTATTTAAAATATCTTTATCAACTATTTTTGATTTATTTCCCTCTTCAGATTGCTTATATTTAGAATTAAACTCATTTATATTGTTATTTGTAAACTGCTTTGCATCCTCTATGCTGTCTCCCTTTGTCTTAATTTCTTTATATATAGATTTAACATCTTCTATTATCTTTTTCTTGCTTAAATAATCTACGCCTAAAACATCTGCAACAGTTTGAAATTTATCTTTATATTCAATACTATTTACAAACTCATCAAAAACCTCATTAGCTATTCTGTTAAGTATAGTTAGAGTATCAACCTCTTCAACTATTTTATACATAGGCTCTATTCCAATAATATGATAGTTCTCTTTAACAATAGTATCGCAGAAGCTATGAAAGGTTGATATGTTGGCAAGAGGAATTTCCTCTTTTATCTTTCTCAAGACTTCTCTTTTTTTAGCATCATCTTCCTGTTCTATAAATTTATTTACTAGATCTACAACCCTCTCCTTCATCTCAAGAGCTGCCTTTTTTGTAAATGTTATTGCTACAATATCATCTACCTTTGCACCACCCTCAAGAAGTAGCCTTAGAAACCTCCTAGTTAAAACCCTTGTCTTACCAGAACCTGCCCCAGCATGAAGGGCAATGTTTTTGTTTATATCAAGGGCTCTTGCCTGTTCATCATTAACGCCATACACATCCTTTATTTGTTGTATACTCATATTTTCACCTCGCTTTTACCTGACAGCCTTTGTTTGCTATATCTACACACATCTTCGTAATCACAGCTAAAATTAAAAGCCTTTTGAAACTCACATATTTTAGGGAGAGTAAATATAGCTTTTTTAATTTTTTCTATACTTTCATTAATAAAGTTTTGGGTTATATGTGTTAAAACAACTTCAAAGTTTTCTCTTGCAACAGTTCTTGTTGTATGGTGTGTTTTAAGTACTTTTAATTCATCTTTATCCTTTGCAACAATAATACCACTTATCTTTTTCTTGTTTTCTTTTATTGAAGAATTTATGTCGTAGTAAACAAGTGCAAGGCATTCTGGAGATTTTTTTAATTCTTCTTGTAAAATTTTATTTACTTTATAATAATAGAGCACAACTTGAATAGCCTCTCCCTTAAGTATTTCTCCAAGTGCTTTTGTATTTGATATTTTATAGTCCTGTATTATATACCTTCCTGTTGGAATATCTCCGTCATACTCCATATCAACTCTATCAATTCTTCCCTTTATCTTGACTCCTTCAATTAAATCATCAAGTTCAAATTCTTTTTCAATATAGTATGGTCTAAAATTTATTTCATTTTTATATTCAACATCAACTTTTATAAAGCTTTTAATGTTTTTAAGAAGTTGTTCCTTAGTTATCCCTGTATAGCTGTCATCTAATACTAAACCATAATTTTTAAATGCTTCATTTGCAAGGTCTACAATCTTATCTTCTCTGTATTCAAGCTGTTTTCCTATATACTCTTTGTAGTATTTTTCAAGTACATAATGATAAATATTCCCAAAATTTAAACTTGAATATATATCATCTTCCCATTTTCTTATGTTAAGTACATTTTCTATAAAGTATTTAAATGGGCACTTATTATAGGACATAATCTTTGAAGCACTAAAAACATCACTTTTGTTACTCTCTTTAAGTCTCTCTATATCAATAAGCCCATCATATTCTGTAAAATGACTGCTGTTTCTCATCTCTTCTACTTTTATTGCTTTATCTAAGTAATCTATTTGGATATCCTTAATTATTCTACTATCCTTTGTAATGCAGTATTTTTTTATAAGCTCTTCTCTGCTATATATTTTATTTAATTTAAACCTATCCCTCATGGTTCTTACTTTTCTTTCCTCTAAAGATTTTTGAAGTCCAAGTTTATATATAACTTCATCTAAAAACTGGGACTTTGATACATATGAACCATCCTCTCCTGATGTTCTGTAGGATAGGAATAAACCTTCCTTTGATGAAGCAATTGATAGAATAAATCTTATTTTTTCCTTCTCCATCTCAAATATGTTGCTTCCAAAGTTTATTCCCTGCCTATATATCATCTCTTTTTCCCTTGTTGTATATATTCCTGTTGCCTTTGAAAGCTTTGGAAATTTACCTTCATTAAGCCCCATTATAAATACGTAATCATAACTTGTACCTCTTATTAGATCAGGGGTTAGTACCTTTACACCATAGCTTTTTTTAGAACTTAAGGTAACAGTTGTCATAGTTATATTTTCATCTAGTATGCTAAGGAAATCTGCATATTCAATTTCTGAATTTTTATGTTTATATATCTCATTTAGATTATTTAACATATCAATGAAACCAAAAAGAGCCTTCAAGTCACGAATCATTATATCCTGTGATATTTTACCTTTTTGGTAGAGGCAGATTATGTTCTTTTTTATATTTAGCTCATCTAAAATATCTATTAATGTCTGCTTATATTCTTTAAAACTTGCGTTAGTTTTTAGCTTTGATAGTATATTATTTATGAAACTATCAAATTCATCATAGCTCTTTTTTAATTTAGATATTTTTTCTATATAATTATCCTGTTGATCTTCATCTTCAACTTTAAAATCATCTGGAAGTTTTGCAAGGAACTCTGATGTATCCTTCCCTTTAAAATATCTATCTAAAACCTTTAAAACATTATATTTTTCAGATACATTTATGTATGGACTTGTAATTATATCCTCTAATAAATTTTTATTGTATCTTTCATTTTTAAGCCTAAGCAGTGATACAATAGTTTTTATAAATGGCATCTTTGAAAGAAGTTCTGTATCACTTAAGGATATATGAATTCCATATTCATTGAATATTTCAAGCAATATATCCTCATATTCCTCTCTATCTGGAACTATTACTGCTATCCTATCAAGCTCTATATTTTTTTCTTTATATATCTCTTTTATATTTGCTGCAACCTGCCTTACTTCATCTTCAATACATGGTGCATCAAGTATTTTAACATCTATACCCTCATTTAAGGTATTGTCGTTAAATAAAACCTCTGCAAGCCTTCTATACTTCGTATTTAAAAAGTCACTATAATTTATTTCAAACCCTTTATTTTGTACAAAACCTAGTGCTTCCCTTTTTGCAAAATCAACTACATAAGGTATATTTATAGGAAGATGATATATAAATTCTATATTAGGAAACTGATTCTTTATAACTTCTAGAAGTTTCTTTTCACTATTAAATATATCTATATAACCATCTATAATAAATAAAGACACATCTTCGAAATAAGTTGTTTTTTCTACATTATATATAGCAATCTTAATTATGTCATCCATATCTATTAGGTTTAATGAATGAAGTTTGTTTTGATATGCATTGTAAATTGTTACTAAGTCTTCTGTTTTTCTTTTTAATATATCATCACCTAAAGAAACTATAATATTTATAAAATCATCAATATCAACATATTCTTTTTTTATCGTTCTTATTGCATTTAATGCATTTACTGCAAAACCTTTTTTATCATAAACTCTATTAAAATATTTAATGTTTTTTTCTCCAAGTTCCTTTAGTATTTCTTCAAGGAGAACAAGGGATGCTTCGTAGGTGATTAATTCAAAACTACCTACATGATGTTTTAAAATTTTTCTTGATAAGTCATCAAAGGTTATAACATCAACATTATACAGTGAACCTACCCTATTTAATATTTCGCCTCTTACATGTTCAATAAGTTCCCTTGTTGGAGCAAGATAAATAACCCTTTTGTTGCTCTTTATTGTATCTACAATTTTATTAAACAAAATATCACCCCAATAACTTGAAAATTTTTCAATTTAACTATATTTTATACCTTATAAAAGTATGATTCAACTTTAATAGGGTTAAATGCTATAAATAAAAGAGCATCTGAAAATCAGATGCTCTTTATATGGTTAAGTTATTATTGCTTAATACTGCCTTGTAGGACTTAAGATCATTGTGTATTTCTTCTTTAAATGGATTTTTCTTAAACTTAAATATATTATAATAGTGATAAACAAATACTGCTACGTTTGATAATAATGAAAGTAAACTTACAACAAAAAGTGCTGTTGTGCTATGGGATGATTTTACTGCAAACTTTGAAGTATCCACAAAATTTGGGAAACACATTACAAACATCATCCATACTGCAAGTGTTTGAGCCCTGTGCTGTAACCATGCACCCTTCTTTATAAAGAAGGCTGGAATTGTACAGGATAAAAGCAACGCAAGTCCAGCATAATATGAATGGTCTGAAACGCAGTTATAAACATATGCAAAGTTCCATAAGTCATATGCTATTATCCAAAACCAAAGTTGATCTGGCCAGATCATATCTTGACTTTTATCCTTACTAATTACTATGCCCATCCAACCTGATATTGTTATAATATTTAATATTCCTGCAATACCATTCATTATATTCCAAGGTCCACCAATTATTGTAACCCCATCAACAAGTCCATTATAACTATAGCATTGGAAATCCCTTATTACTGCCTCCATAATATTTAAAGCAAGTATGAAAGCTGGAAAAGCAAGGGCATATTTATTTTTTTGCAACTTCTTTATATATCTAATTGCCATAAAACCTATGCATCCTGCAAGAGCTGAATAAACCTTTGCCCAATGGAACCAAGTTCCTACACTTGACCCCTCTCCAGCAGTTTTAGGCCATACTGTAAAGGTTAATATCGCTGGAAGAACAATGAATAGAAAAATTGAAACATACTTATTTCTTCGGGCAATTTCATTAATTAATATAAGTGCAGCTAATACAACAAACCACATAACTATTTGAGCCAATGATAATTGTTCAAAAAGAAACATAAATCTTCCCCCTTTATTGTACTTAATGGAACAATTATTTTAAAATTTGAAACATCTCTAATTTTATATTATCAGAAAAATATGGTAAAGTAAATATTAGTATCTACTTTTTACATTTAAAACCTTTAAAATAGAAGCCACATCACTTTTACTAGGTTTAAAGTGATGTGGCTTCCATTATGAGTTGATAATCTCAACCACCTTACTTGCAATTTCTGAATGATTTGTAAATCCTGTTAATGTGTTGAATATATCCTCAAGGCTACTTCCTACTACCTTCTCTTTAAGTTCATAAAAGTTTCCATCTGCTACTATTCGTCCGTCATTTAAAAGAATTATTCTATCACTCACCTTCTCCACAACCTCCATTATGTGGGAAGAATAAAAGATAGTTTTGCCTTCCTTTTTTAGTGCCTGCATCATTTCTTTAAATACCATGGCACTATTTGCATCAAGACCTGTAATTGGTTCATCAAAAAATATTAGATCTGGATTGTGTATTATTGATGAAATAATTGCAAGCTTTTGTTTCATTCCCTTAGAAAAGGATGAAATTCTTGTATTTCTCACTTCGTATAAATCAAAAAGATTTAATAGTTCATCTATTTTATTATTTAATCTATTTTCTTCAAGTCCATATATACTTCCTATAAAATTTAGATATTCTATAGGAGTTAGACTATCATAAAGTTCTACTATTTCAGGAACATATCCTATCCTTCTTTTATATTCATATTTATCCCTAATATCCTCACCAAATATTTTAACTGTACCTCTATATCCACTTGTCATGCCTAAAAAAATTCTTATTGTTGTACTTTTTCCAGCTCCATTTGGACCTATATATCCTACAATTTGGCCCTTAGGAACTTTAAAACTAATCCCCTTTAATACATCTCCACTTCCATAATCCATAAATAAATTTTCTACTACTATAACATCTTCCATATTTATCCTCCTTGTATGTGCTTATAGGTTAATATTGCCACAATATATAAAAATTTTCAAGATTTCGGTATGCAGTTATACTGGAAAATAACCCATATATTACATTTAAACTGTATATTTATTAATTACGATAAATAATATATAAAATTTTTAAGGGGGGGGTAGTATATGAATAGAAACAAAAAAATACTTATACCACTACTAATTTTAACTTTTATTTTATCAAGTTTTATAACCGCTTTTGCTAGAGTAAAAAAAGGCACACCTCCAACAGCACCTTCAAGCATAAGTGCATCAGGTGTAACGACAAGTGAGGTTACTTTAACGTGGACAGGCAGTCAAGGTGCAACAGGATACAAAGTATTTATGGCTACACCAAATGATTCAAACTATACTCAAATTGCAACAACTTCAGCAACAAGCTATAAAGTATCAAATTTAAAACCTGCTACAGTCTATTGGTTTTATGTTCGCGCCTACAATAGCTATGGAACATCTGGCGATTCTGCTCATATAAAAGTAACTACACAAAATGTTGTTGTGAATAATCAAAAGCAGGTTATTGGATTTGCAACTTACTATTACAGTGGGGATAAATCCTCCTATAATTCAATGGTAAACAACACTTCACTTCTTAACACAGTTATTACACACACATATATAACAGACGGACTTGGTAATATATCAGGATTAGTTCCTACAGATCAGATAAATTATGCAAATAGCAATGGAATAATTCCTATTGCAATGGTAAGTAACAATTTTAGCGGTGAGATTGCAAAACAACTACTAGAAAATGCACAAAATAGACAAGCTCTTATAAATAATATTTTAAACGCCCTAAAGTTAAATGGATATAAAGGGGTAAACATAGATCTTGAAGGTGTTTACTACTATGATAGAAGTTATCTTACAACCTTTATGAAGGAACTCTATACTGCACTAAAACCTCAGGGATATATAGTAGGTATTTCTGTTCCTGCAAAGACTTATGACAGTTTAACAAATAGCTGGACAGGTGCCTATGATTATGCTGAACTTTCAAAGTATGTAGATCAATTTATATTAATGACCTACGATGAACACTATCCAGGGGGAACACCTGGTGCTATTGCATCTATTGGATGGGTGCAAAAGGTAATAGATTATACTATTACTGTTGTACCTAGAGAAAAGATTTTCTTAGGACTTGCAGCATACGGATACGATTGGTCATCAAATGGTACAAAGGCATATGGTATAAATGGAATTTATAGCCTTGCAAGTAGCAATAATGCAACTATACTTTGGGATGATGTATCAAAGTCGCCTTATTTTAATTATACAGATGTAAATGGGGTATCACACTCTGTTTGGTTTGAAAATGACAAGAGCATTTCATATAAGCTTGATTTAGTAAATAGCTATAATCTATCTGGAGTTGCAATTTGGAGACTTGGACTTGAAAATGCAGATTATATGAATATGATAAAAACTAAATTTAATAGATAAAAATAGGGCTTTATGCCCTATTTTTATTAAGTATTCCAAAATAGTTTGTTCCCCAAACACCAACTATAATCATTACAGCTCCAATCAGTTTATAAGTTTCAAAACTCTCTCCTCTTATTGTAATACCAGCTATAACCGATACAACTGTAGTAAGATTAGCAAAAACTGATGATTGTGAAGCTGGAAGCTTTGATAAACTGTAGTTTACAAGTAAAAAGGCAAAAACAGATGATAACACACCAAGGTAGAAGATTGAAATAGAAACCTGAGTATTAATCTTTGATAAAATGTTTATATCTCCATTTATTAAACCTTGTATTAAGTAAAGTATTCCAAACACAATCATTCCAAGTATCATCATTGAATAGGTTGTTTCGTATGGAGTGAAATTTTGTGATGCTCTTCTTGAGTATATATTAAACATAGAGGCACTAAATACAGCAGATAATAAAAATATAATTCCTTTAAGTTGACCCTTCGTTTCTAGATTTCCTCCACCTAGCACAATAGTTATAACTCCGATAACTGATACTGCTATAAAAATCCACTGAAGTTTTGTTGGTTTTTCATCAAGTAAAAATGCTGCAAGTATTGCAACAAGGACAGGAATAAAGGCCATCATAACTCCTGCCTCTGATGATGTTGTATACTGTAGTCCCTTTGTTTCCATAATAAAATAGATTATTGGTTGCCAAAAAGCTACTAATATTAATGGTTTTATGTTTTTACCCTTTAAATTAACTTTAACAACTCCAAGTAATATAAGAATTGACATTGTAATAGTTGCTGTTGTAAATCTTAAAAATAAAAGTTCAAAAGTAGATAGCATCTCCAAAGCTGCTTTACTAAATATAAATGAGAATCCAAATATTAAAGACATCGTAACACCAGCAAGATATGGCAAATACTTCTTCATAACCCACCTCCTATTCACCTTGTATATTCTAACATAATAGATACAAAAAAGGAATGATAGACATTTATCTATCATCCCTTTTTAATAAATTATTTATTATCTTGAGTAGATACAGATTGTTCTGATTTAAACTCACTAAGTTCACGTTGTTTCCAATTTAAATTTAAGTTTCCATACTTACTTCCCTTAATTGTTACAGACTTAAATATTGTTTCTATTGTATTTATATTTTTATCTGTAATATTTGCAACAGGTAAAGTCAAACTTATAGAATATAAATCATTTCCTCTTTTTATAATTAACTGATATTGATTACAAGTTAATTCTAAATTATATTGCTTACCAAAATCCTCTTGTACAAATTCATTTATCCTATTTACATCATATACTTTATCAATTCTATAAATTTCTGTTCCATCTATATTAGTAGATTTGATATTAACCTTTGCAATTCCCATTAAAACTTCTGAATCTTTTTGGTATATCTCTAACTTTTGCTTCATTATTTCATTCATATCTCTTACACTTAAACTTGCAAAAACACTAAGTTGCATCCTATTCATCATATCAGAAATATTAATATATTCTAAATTTCCATCTGAATATTTAATATTGTCCTCAAAATCATATCTTCTGTTGCTGTTATCGTCATAGGAAAACATTTCATCATAACTTCCAAAACTCTTTGGTACACTTATTTTAAAATCATATTTTTTTAGTTTAATATCTCTCGTTTGTTTCATATCAACTAAATCTCTTGCACTTAGCAGTCTACCTAACTTTGTACTTAGATACTTTTTCTCTAGTTTAAAAGAATTCATCATCCTATCATAATCTAATTTCTTAGTAGAATCTTCGTAGGTTTCATCTAACATTGTTGCTACTATTTGATATTTGTATCCATTTCCAATAATATAGATATTTTTTAAAACATATGACTTTGAAGTTATTGTTTTAAATCTAACCTCAAATAAGTAGGCATCAAAACCATTTAACTTTATTTGTTTATTTTCCAATATCTCATATACTTTTTCGTTATAACTTTGCTTAAATAACTCTATTTCTTTATTTGCCCAATCACTTACCTTTTCCCCGCCCTTTGCTGAACTTACAACATTAACACTTATTCCTTCTTGTATTTTTACATCTGATGAATCTTCTTCAGGTTTTCCTATTAATTCATCAATTGAATATAAAGGCTTAAATGTTTGTTTTCTATAATTCATCGTATCTGTCTTCCAATAAGGTCTTAATAACATTGTATATCCATAAGTTTTGTTTATATACACTCTATCAACACTTGCTGTATCAGTTAGCTCCTTTATATATGGATTTTTACTATCAAAGGTGGTCTTAAAGGATGATATTAATTTATTAAACATTTCTTTATGTTGTTTGTAAAATCTTCCATTCATACTTACAGTTAAATTGTATATATATCCATTTGCTACATATATTCTATTTTCTATAAAATCTCCATTTTCTTCTGCTGCATCATCTACAAAATAATAATCATAAAATGGGTTTGTTTTTACTATTCTTATATATTTTTGACCTTTTTCATCTTTAACAATATCTATCGAATACTCCTTACCCTTTGAAAACATATCATTCAAATCAAACAAAATATTATTATTTTCTAGCCTAAGCAAAATATCCTCTAATGTCAAATTATATTTGTTTCTATTAACCTCTAAGTTAATATTAGATTGATAGCTATTAGTATACATACTAAAATAGTTAGCCTTATCTGATTTAAAAATCTGTGCATCATTTGGAAGATACATTGACCACTTATAAATTTGGCTTCCAACCTCATTTTTGTATTTATCTTTTTTATTTGAAAAAACCTCATATAAATTAACTGTATTAGTTTTTGCAATTGCAGGAGTAACAGTACCAAAAACTAACGATAACGCAATCACAAAACTCAACTGTTTCTTCATTTTAATTCTCCCCCTTCTTTTCCTTTAATACAACATTTATTGTAAACTTTTTACCATTTCTATCAAATGTAAGTTTTACCTTATCACCTGGTAAATAAGATTTCAATATTTCATTATACTCTGCTATTGATGTAACCTTTTTACCATTTATACTTTCTAATATATCTCCTTCTTTTACCTGATTTTCTGTTACAACAGCATCACTTTGTAATGCTACCACCTTTAACCCCTCTTCTGTTGGAATACCTAAAATTGCAGCCCAGTTTTCTTCAAATTCTATTCCTGTATAGCAACGTCTTATTCTACCATACTTATTATAATGGTTTAAAAAATAATTAATATTTCCAACTGGAATTGAAAAACTCATACCTTGGAAAAATAAGTACCCATAAGTATTAATCCCCACAAGTTCTCCATATAAATTTACCAATGGGCCTCCACTGTTACCTGGATTAATAGCCGCATCTGTTTGAAGATAAGTATAAACACCATCAACTGGTCTATTTAACCCACTAATAATTCCCTTTGTTGCTGTATTTCTATATCCAAAGAAAAGTGGAGTTCCAATTGCAAGAACATCTATCCCTACTTTAATATCCTTTTCATTTGCAAGTTTAATAGGTGGTAAATCTTTTCTATCTATTTGAATCAATGCAAGGTCAATATCTTTGTCTGAATACAATAATTTTGCCCTATAGGCTTTTCCATCGTATGTAACAACGTATATTTCATTTAATCCATCTATTACGTGATTATTAGTTAATATTTTTCCATCTTTATCTATTACTACTCCTGAACCGTGTTGTAGATTTTGAGGTAGCTTTGAGTAATATTCTTCACTTGGCTTATATTTTTCATTTCTTCCTATAATTGCAACAACTGATTTATTTACCATTTCAACTACCTTATCTGCTGTTTTTAATGTTCTTACAACTGTTTTACTTGTTGTTTTGGTACTTGTCTTAGTAGCAGCATTTACAAATGAACTACTACTTAAAACAATAAAGATTGTTAATACATACGAAATAAGCTTTTTCATACCCTTTCCTCCCTTTAATTAATTATTAAACACTCCATAAGGAGCACCTTTTACTAATTATTTACATTTATATTGTTTTTAAACATATCAATTAGATTATAACTCTATCTTTTTATTAGTAATTAAGAATTAGTTACAAAATTATGAAATAAAAAATATATATATGTTATATTGTTATATTAACACTTATTTTTATAAAAACAAACCTTTAATTTTTTTGCAGCCAATTCTATATTCTCTTTCCCTAAAATTGCTGAAACAACTGCCACACCATCACACAATCCTTTTAAAGCATTTATATTTTTTTCATTTATACCACCTATAGCAACCACTTTACAATTTACCTTATTTCTTATTTCTTTTAATACATCTATATTTAAATTTGTTGCATCTTTTTTGGTATCAGTTGGAAATATAGCTCCAACACCTATATAATCAGCTCCATCTTCAACAGCTCTATATGCCTCTTCTATATTAGTTACAGATACACCCAGAATTTTATTTTTACCTATAAGTTCTCTAATCTTTTTAGCTGGTATGTCTTCTTGTCCAACATGTACACCATCAGCATCAACAGCAAGTGCTATATCTACCCTATCATTAATTACAAGTGGAATGTTGTATTTAGTAGTTAATTCTTTTAGTTTTATTGCTGTATTATAAAATTCTAAGGAAGATATTTCCTTTTCTCTAAGTTGTACAATTGTAACTCCTCCATTGATTGCTTCTTCAACACATCTTAATAAATTTCTTTCCCCAATCATTTTTCTATCTGTAACTAAATACAAACTATAATCAACATTTCTCAAGCAAAACACCTTCTTTTATTTTTATCTCATTTATATTAAATATCTCATCATAAAGCTTAACCTTAAATGTTCCTATATTATTTCCTGACTTTTTAAATACCTCTTCACCACATATCCCCATTACCACATATCCTGATACACAAGAAGTTAATGGATTACACCCTGCACCCAAAAATGAACCAATTAATGATGTTACCATACAACCTGTCCCTGTTACTTTTGTTAATATGCTGTGGCCATTTAAAACCTTATATATTCTTTCTCCATCACTTATCACATCAACCTCACCTGAAATTCCAACAACGCAATTAAACTTCTTTGATGCAAGTTTTGATATTTCCTCTGCACCTTCCATTTTTTCAGTTGAATCTACCCCCTTTGTACTGGAAGATAAGCCTATTAAAGATTTTATTTCAGACATATTTCCTCTTAACACACTTATATCAATCTCATCTATAATTTTCATAGCTATTTCTGTTCTTAACTTTGTTGCACCCGTACCAACAGGATCAAATACTATCGGGATACCTAATTTATTTGCTTCTTTACCAACATAAAACATTGCCTCAATAGTTCTTTTATTTAAGGTACCTATATTTAAAACTAACGCATTTGAAATTTTTATTAAGTCACCAACATCATCTATTTCATCACTCATTACTGGTGAAGCACCAATTGTTAATGTTATATTTGCACAATCATTAACAGATACATAGTTTGTTATATGGTGAACCAATGGATTTACTTTTCTTACTAATTCCAATGCCTCACATACTTTGTTTAACATTTCCATATATAACACCTCCAAGTTTCTTTAACATTAAAGATACCAAAGCTGTTAAAAGCATAACTGGTATAGTAACTCCAAAGAAAGTTCCATTTTCTTTTATTAAAATATAAAACCCAAAGCCTATGATAAAACTTATAAACGAAATAAAATAATCAACCTTTCCATTTACATTTTTAAGTAGAAAATAGTCAGATAATACAACTGCAAACAGAGGCGAAAAAACTGCACCAATTAAATACAAAAAGTTTTCATACTGTTCCATTTTAAAAAACAATGCAAAAATTATACTAATTCCAACAATAAGCAAAGTCACATATTTTTTATTCAATCTTTTTATGTTAAAAATAGTTGTTGCAGCTGAATAAACATCTAAAAAGGTTGTAGTAACAGTTGATAAAACAACTATTAATAAAGCTCCAATTCCAAAATTTCCTTTAACAAGTATATTAACAATATCAATTTCATTAAATTTAATTGCACAAAGTAACCCAAGAATATACATAAAGCTACTTGCAATAAAATATCCAAAAAAGCTTCCCAAAAATGAACTTATTTTATTCTCACTATGTTTTGTATAATCAGAAATCAAAGGTAACCACGAAATAGGCATCACAATACTAAGTTCTAATCCTGAACCAAAGGAGATATGTTCATTACTTAAAACGTTATTGCTTTTTGAGTTTATTAAAATATAAAACATAGTTAATGAAAGAATTATAAGAAGGACTACTGATATATAGTTTAATTTTGGATATCTAAAGGAACTATATTCAGCCCATAAATAAACTATTGCGGCAATAATTAAAACCCATAAATAAAAATTTTCATAACCAAATAGACTTTTAAATATTTGATTTATACCATTAGATGCTGTTATTAACATAATTGACGTCCATCCAACTAATTGTATAAAGTTTAAAACAGAAAATATATATTTACCATAAACACCAAAAGATAAGCTTAAAGTTTCCATAGCCGTCATATCCTTTTCTTGTCCTATAATTCCAGCTAATCCTAAAATCAAACATCCAATTAAATGTCCTATAATTATTACAGCTAAACCTTTTTTCATACCAAGTGGTCCAAGAAATGCCCCTGCCATTATTTCGGCAACTGAGACTGCTGCCCCAAACCACAAAAAGAAAAAGTACATTCCTTTTTTATCTCTCATATTTAATTACCTCCACTCCTCTAAATTCATAAAAATGATCGACTGGTCCAACCCCCAAACCTATACTGAAGGAATTTTCAATTGCATTTTGAATATAATTTTTGCTTTTACTTATTGATTCAACAATATCAAAACCTTTTGCTAAATTAGCTGCAATTGCTGAAGATAGTGTACAACCTGTACCATGGGTATTTTTAGTTTTGATTCTATTGCCTTTAAATTGATAATAACCTTTACCATCAAATAGTACATCAATTGCATCATCATTTAGATGCCCACCTTTAATAAGTACATATCTTGCTCCTAAGTCATTTATTATCCTACAAGCTTTCTTCATATCATCTATATTTTTTATATCCATTTGTGCTATTAAATTTGCCTCATGAATATTTGGAGTTATTATTGTACAAATAGGTATTAAGTTGCTAATCAAACTACTAATTGCATCATCCTTTAAAAGTTTAAATCCACTTTTGGAAATCATTACGGGGTCTAACACAATATTTTTAGCTCTATAAAATTTTAATAAATCAGCAACAGTAGAAATTATTCTACTATTTGACAACATACCAATCTTTACCGCATCAACATTAATGTCATTAAAAATAGCTCTAATCTGTTTTTCAATCACCTCCACTGGTAAATCATAGGCATCAATTACTCCTTGAGTATTCTGTGCTGTCACTGAGGTAATAATACTCATACCGTAGACTAAATGAGCTGAAAATGTTTTTAAATCTGCTTGAATTCCTGCTCCTCCACAGCTGTCTGAACCTGCAATTGTTAACACCTTTTTCACAATATCACCTCCATAAAAATTAAAACCACCCAGCATGGGTGGTAACAAAAAAGCTATTCCCGTGGGAATAGCTTTGAAATCATTTTATATCCCACATCCCTACGCTGGTATCAACCAGATCAGGTTCAAAGGGTCAAAGGTTTCAACGGACCTTACTCTCAGATGGCCTAATCCATCTCCCCTTGTGGCTGAATTATTCATTTTTATTAAGTTTATTATAATCTAAATTTTTTGTTAATTCAAGCATTGTTTAAATACTATTTAACAATAGCCTTATCCTTTTCTAATATATGCTTTACCAACCAATCAACTATGAAATTTAATATATCAAGTAGGTGCTTGTCTTGTTCCACATCAACTTTATTTAAATCGATTGATTTTACCTTATCAATAAACTGCTTGTGTTCTATCTTATGTAGAAAATATCCTTCATAACCAATTTCCTTCATATACTCTTCTTCTGAATTAAAATGATAAACTGTATAGTCTTCAAGTTCCTTCAATATCTCTACAATCTTATCATATTTATCAATATACAAATCATTTTTTAAAACTTCATATGCTTTATTAGCAATATCAACTAAATGTTTGTGTTGGTTATCTATGTGCTCTACACCCATTGAATATTCTTCTTTCCATTTTATCATATAACTCTCCTCCTTTTTATATACAGATTCCACCTAAGCATAATACCTAGGTGGAATTTTCATCAAAGCTTAAATTTATTTATACTTTCTACCATATAATTTGCCATCTTTTCAAGCTCTCCAGCAGAATTTGATAGTTCATCTGCTGCAGAGTACAACTCTTCTGTAGCAGCTGCTGTTGATGTTACAGAATCAGAAATATTTCTTATTGAGCTTGAAAGTGTTTGAACATTATCTAATATATCCTGCTTACCACTTTCAATTGTTGAAACATAACTGTATAGTTGGTTTATATTTTTAGTTAAACCTTCTATTGTATTTATTATATTCTTAAATATATTTGTCGTACTTTCATTTGTTATTATCTGCTCTTCTATCATGTCTGCCATTTTCTTTGAGTTTTCAACAACAGCTATATTTTCATTAGATACAGAATCTATAATTTCATGTATACTCTTTGAAGAAACTAATGTCTGTTCCGCAAGTTTTCTAACCTCGTCTGCTACAACTGCGAATCCTCTTCCTGCTTCTCCTGCACGTGCTGCCTCAATTGCTGCATTCAAGGCAAGTAAATTTGTCTGCTGTGCTATGTTGTTAATTACAGTGGATATTTCACTTATCTTAGATATATTATCACTTAATTTTTCAATACTTCCTGCTACATTAGTAAATGAATTCTTAATGCTTAACATAGAATTTTGGAAATTATCGATATTCTTACTTCCTTCATCTAAAAGGCTGTTAATTGATAAGGCATCCTTTTCAATTTTCTTTATATTTTCAATTATACTTTCTAGTGTATCATTAAACTCCTTAGTTAAATTTAGTACCTTTTCTACACCTTCACTTTGACTGTCAACCTCATGAGTAGATTCCTGCATTGATGAAGCAACTTCTTGAGAAGTCCTATGAAGCTCTTGAGATATTAAACTCAATGTATTAGACTGATCATAAAGCTTTTGAAATTCTTCTTTAAAGTTCTTCATAATATTATTTATTGTACATCTAAATTCATCTACCTTTTCAATTATATCTTCAAGCTCGTCCTTAGTTTTTATATTTAACTTAACAGTTAAATCTCCACTTGATAATCTATTTATTCCATCAACTGTTAGATCAAGTTGATCTATTATCTTCTTAGAATAAACTTGAGTAATTAAAATAGTTAAAATAAGTGCCAAAATAATAGTTCCTATAAGAGCAGCTAAAAGTCTTTTAGCAAGAACATAATATACTGCAAAATCCATATCTGCTGCAATAATACCTACAATATTTCCACTTGAGTCTTTAACTGGAGCATACCCTGATATAAACATACCCCAGTCATCCTTAATTGGTAAATTTAAGGACGATAAGTTTCCCTCCATAGCCCTTTTCATCTTAGGTCTAAATTCATATTCGTCTCCTAATGCTGCTGCATTTTCTATTGAACCATCTACAATAAAATATGCCTTTTCACCATCTACATATAATGTGTATAGATATTTTACACTTCTTTCAGCCTTAAGATCTATCAATTTTTCCTTTATTTTGATGAACTGTTCAGACTGCATATCCTTTAACTTCCACACATTTTTTAGTTCATCACCGTTTATGTGTCTTGCTGCAAAACTTGCTGCATCTTCAACATTTTGTTTAATAGTTAACATCATGGAATAGAAAATAAAAGAGTAAGCTAAAACCATAATAGTAAAGATTGCTATAAAAATACGAGAAACCAGCTTAAATAAATTCTTCCCAAACCTATTTTTCTTCATGATATAGCTCCCCCACCTAATGTTTTTAAACAGTTCTAATCAACATTATATCATAGTTATAGCAAAATTCATTAGTATTCTTCTTTTTTTACTAAATTTTAACCTAAAACGTCATATTTCACTCTTATTTTCCTTATATAACTAGGAGTTGTTCCACAGCAGCCCCCCACAACCTTAACCCCTAGGTTAATCATGGTTAATATATACTCTGCAAAGTCGTCCTCATTTACATCATATACCAAATTACCCTCTACATCCCTTGGAATTCCTGCGTTAGGTTTAGCAAGAACAGGTATATTTGTGGTATTTAATAATTTTTTAACAATATTTACCATATCAGTGGGCCCTGTTGAGCAGTTTGCACCAACTACTGCAACCCTATGTTTTTCTACAGTTTTAACCATGTCATAAACTGTATAACCTAAAAAGGTACTTCCCTCTTTATTAAAAGTCATAGAAGCAAATACAGGTATACTAAAATCATCTGCTGCCTTTAAAGCAATATCTAACTCCTCAATATCATACATAGTTTCAATAAGTATAAAATCTACACCTTCTTCTTTACCTATCTCAATCTGTTCTCTATAAATTTCAAAGGCCTGTCCTTTACTTATAGGTCCTTTGGGCTCAATAAATCTTCCTATTGGACCAATATCCTGTGCAACAAGTAAATCCTTCCTTACACTTCTTGCTATATCTATTCCTCTTTTTATTACCTCTTTAAAATCAAATCCACATTCATACATAGTTAATCTATTTGATCTAAATGTATTTGTTACTACTGCATCACAACCTGCATTAGCATATTCATTGTGTATTTTTTTTATAAGTTCTGCTTCCAAAACATTTAAGGTATCTGGAATTATATTCCTTATACCTTTGTATTTTTGCACCATTGTACCCATGGCCCCGTCTAAAATCATAACTCTATCCTTTTTAAATTGAAGCATACTATTCCCTCTCTTTTGATAATACATTTTTATATATTAAAATGCTTGTTGTTGAATAGATTATAGCAACTGACCATCCAGCTAAAACATCTGTAAAATAGTGTACCCCAAGATAAATGCGGCTAATACCTATAATGAGAGCCAAAATTATAACGGCAAACTTAATAGAATTATATTTAAAATCTCTTTCGTTTAAATAATAAACTAATATAAGGGCAAATGTTAAAGAAATCATTGCATGGCCACTTGGATAGCTGTACCCCCTTGCATCAACCAACCTATAAATCAGATCTGGCCTTGGCCTTTTAAAAAGTACCTTTAAAAGCTCATTAAATAGCCACACTAAAGTTATATTAAGACCAAAAAAAGCTGAAAACTTTTTTCTATTATTCCTTATCATAAGTGTCATAACTAAAACAGTAAACGCAATTATCCATTCATAGTTTCCAAGGACAGTTATCCCCTTAAATATTTTAGTTAGTACATTGTTCCTTATTGATAGTACTAATTGAATAATATAAATATCTAAGGAATAATCCTTATGTATAAAGTTATCCTCAGTAAGTTCTAAAAATACAAACAATGAGAAGAAGGATAATACAATTGAGGTATAAACATAAAAGGCTGTTTGGTCCACAATTCTATATTTTTTATGGAAATAGTTAAGCTTTGAGTATATCTTATTCTTATAAACCGCAAAGTTTAGTTTTAGTAGATTCTTCTTCTTTAAGTATCTAAATAATCCATAGAACACAATTAATAAAAGTGCTACTCCTATAGTTATGTATTCAAAGTAATTTGTTATGAAATACTTTGCACTATCCCCCATATAGAAAATTAAAATTCCTTCAAGGAAAAACCTCATTCCTCTACCTATCAAAGATGCCGTAACAAAAGTAATAAAGTTTACATTAAACACACCTGCTGCAATTGTAAATATCTTATATGGAATTGGCGTAAAGCCTGCAATTACAATAGACCAGCCTCCATATTTGTCAAAATAGTACCCAACTTTATCTATCTTATCCTCTTTAAAGAGCTTTTTTAATATAGGCTTTCCAAACCTTTTTCCTATGTAATAACCAAAAACCCCACCTGCTACTGAAGACAGTGTTGTTGAAAGTGCATATATCAATGACATGTTTTTATCCATTATACACATGGGAATTAAAACAACATCTGGCGGTATTGGGAAAAACGAAGACTCTGCAAAGGCTAAAACAATTAAACCAAGTATCCCATAGGATTGAAATATATTTACTAAATGTTGTAGTATCTGCTGCATATTCATCCTCCATCCTTCAAAAGTGCCACCCAAGTGAAATGTGACATTTTCCAGTTTTTATTGAATATCTTTTTAAATTTACACATTTAAATAAGTTTCCAAGCTAATTATATTATATTTCATCAAACCCAATATTGAAATAATTTCTTCTTAAACTTTATAAAGTCCCTTTTAAATAAAACTGTACTAAATTATTTTATTTGTAAATTTTTAGTTGATACATATTAAGATTTAATGTAATATAAATGTAACAAAATTAGTAGGGGTGAAATAATGAAAACAATAAATATTGGATTGATTGGTTTTGGTCTATCTGGGCAAGTATTTCATGCACCAATTATAGACTGTACAGAAGGATACTTATTAAAAAAGATATATACAAAAAATGAAAACAACATTGAAGTTGCAAAGAAAAAATACTCCGCAGAAGTATGTAGCAATGTTGATGATATTTTAAATAGTGACGACATAGATCTTGTTGTAGTTGCAACTCCAAATGAAAGCCATTATGAATATGCAAAAATGGCTCTTTTAAAGGGAAAGCACGTTGTTGTTGAAAAACCCTTTACAGTTACAACAAAACAGGCAGAGGATTTAATTAATATTTCAAAAGAGCAAGGCAAAATTTTATCAGTATATCAAAATAGAAGATACGACAGCGACTTTAAAACAGTAAAGAAGATTATTGAAAGTGGTGTTTTAGGGAAGATTATTGAATTTGAGGCACACTTTGATAGGTTTAGAAATTTTCCTAAAAACTATTGGAGAGAAGAAAACATACCTGGTTCTGGAATACTATATGATTTAGGTTCCCACCTTATTGACCAGGCCCTTTATCTTTTTGGAACACCAAATAAATTTTTCGCTGATGTACGAAAACAAAGAAGCTTTGCAAAGATAGATGACAGCTTTGAGCTGATTTTATTCTATGATGATTTAAAGGTTATACTTAAGGCCTCAATGCTTGTCAAAGAACCTCTACCAAAATACATAGTAACAGGTGAAAATGGAAACTTTGTTAAGTATGGAATGGACGTACAAGAAGAGCATTTAAGAAAAGGATTTACACCTAATACATACTCTCCTTGGGGAAAGGAACCTAAAACATCAAATGGAATTTTAAATATAAATTTAAATGGAGTTGATATAAGAACAACTGTACAAAGTGAATGTGGTGATTATAGGGAATATTACAAAGAACTATATAGTGCAATTGTAGAGGGTGGGAAGGTTCCTGTTTCAGCAGAAGAGGCAAGAAACACAATATACATAATAGAAAGTGCCACCCAGGTGAAATGTGACATTATCCATTTTGAACCATTAAAATAATCTCAAAACATATATACAAACATTATTAATTAGCAAAACAACATACAATTTCATTTAAAAAGCCCCAAAAAGGATTTTTATATTCCTTTATGGGGCTACATTTTCAACATATTAGCTTTGCCAACACTATTTCTGTTCTGCCTGCTTTAGAGCTTCTGCAACTGCATTCATTATACCCACACTCGTTCTTGTTGCACCAGATACAGCATCCACATTGGTAGACTGCTTTTTAATTATCTCATTTGGAATAATTTTAAACGGTAGCTCTGCATAGCTTGGCGTTTCATTATGGTCTATAATCTCAATTTTAGATATTTTTCCACCACTTATTGTAACCTCAACTGTAAGTCCTGGTTTAAAACCTATAGCAGAACCAACATATGTTCCATCCTTATATTTTCCCTGTGCAACGTCAACATTTTGCACTTGTTGCTGTTCCTCATTACCATGTCTATGTCTTCTTTTTCCATCTGGTTTTGGTATGTGTTCACCAAAATTAATACTTCTCTCTTTATCTTCCTTCATCATTTTAAACTCTATAACTTTTTCTGCAAGACCTTTAAATCCTAAAAATGCTAATACGAATATAGCTATAACAAGTATTTGATTGACCACCCTACCAAATACAGTTAGTTTTGCATTATTCTTTGGGCATACTCCTACACAATTCATACACTCAATACATTCTATACTATCAACCCTATTAACATTGTCTAAATCTATACCCATTGGGCAACTCCTTGTACAAGCAGTACATCCATCTATGCATACTGTTTTTTCCTTTCTTATCTTAACTATTCTAAACACCTGCAGAATTGATAAAAATGCACCAAGAGGGCAAAGGTATCTACAGAAAAATCTTTCTATAAATAATGCATCTATAAATATTATTATAAGGACAATTAATGCTTTAATGCTCAAAACTTGTGGTGGAAACTGAATGAGCTGTGAAAAGGCATCCCAAGGATTTATGCTGTTTAATTCACTTATTCCCAAGGTCCAAACCACTATTATAATAAATAACAAAATAGCATATTTTAATAATTTTAAAAAGTTATCTACTCTTTTATTTGCTTTAAACTTGGTCTTAAAAAATTTGGGTGAAAATCTATAAATCAAGTCATTTATTGTCCCAAATGCACACATATAACCACAAAAAAATCTCCCAAATATCATAGTTAAAACTACTAAAATTACTAGTGGTAATGTTGTAGCCACTAAATTAAAATTAAACTTCCCTAAAATAACTGAAGTATATAGCTGCTTCATCTGTCCAAAAATCATAGTAAATAATCCCGGCATTAAAATGAGAAACATAATTTGTATTGCAAGTCTAAAATAATATGCTAAATTTTTTCTTCTTAACATAAAAACCTCCTCATATCTTAAATATTTTATAATTACAAACACAATTAAATCTCTCAAACAAGGACTTCGTTATAAATATATCCTTATCCTTTGTTACAATTATTCCTTCTAAATTATAGTACTGCATCAATTTAATTCCTTCCTTTAATCCCTCAAGTAGTATTATCGTTGCAAAGGCATCAGCCTCAGTAGATGATTTTGATACTATCGTCACGCTTGCCAGCTCATTTTCAACAGGAAATCCTGTATACTTGTCTATTATATGGTGATATATTTTATCGCCAATTTTAGTGCATCTTTCATAAATTCCAGATGTTACAATACTCTCATCTGTTGATTTTAAAACTCCTATGATTTCTCCTCTAATTGAAAATGGATTTTGTATTCCTATATTCCAATAATTTTCTTTATTTTTACCTATGGTATATATGTTTCCTCCAAAATCAAGAAGTGCATTTTTAATTGAAAGTACCTTTAAAATATCCTTTGATATATCAGTTGCATATCCCTTTGCTATTGCACCTAAATCAATCATCTGACCTTTTCTTTTTAAAAAAGCAAAATCTTCTTTTATAACAACATCTCTTGAATCAATTAATGATTTTACATTTTCTATTTCCTCACTACTTGGAATTTCATTATCTTTCAGTTTTTTACTCCATAATAATGCCAAAGGCCTTATTGTTATATCAAATTTATCTGATATTTTATTAAACTCAAGTGCTCTTTTTATCACATATTGTGTGTCTTTACTTACTAAAACCTCTTTAATACCTGCATTTTTATTAATTAATCCTACTTCACTGTCATCACTAAATGCTGACATTTTCTTATCAATATTTAAAACCCTTCTAAAAATAAGTTCAGTAACTATCTTACCAAAAGCTCCAGATACATTAACATAAATATCGCTTCCTAAGGCATATATCCCTTTAATTGTCCACACCTCCTTATGAGTTAATTCTATTGTAGCATCGTGACATTACGATGCAAATTTTATTAACAAAGTGTAAATAAAAGTGCCACCCAGGTGAAATGTGACATTATCCATTTAATGCCATATGCACAAATATTGAAGGTTCTTAACAAAATAAAAGGTTTCAATTTGGCTGCACCTCACCAAACTGAAACCTTTAAAACTTAATTCATATTTCCTTTAACTATAAGCATTCCATTAATAAACTTTTGTTCTTTTAAACCTTATTTTTTATATACTATCCCATTTAATACTTATTATACTTGCAACTTATTAAACTCATCTTATAACCTACTATAGAGTCCCTCAATATTTTTATTTAAATATAGGTATACAAATAAAAGCAATATAATTGGTATTATAAAAAATGCTAATATTAGAATGCTTTGAGGTATCGTCTTAGCTATAAGATAGTTAATTCCTATCAAAGCAAAATCGATAAATATTATAAAAACAGCATTAATGTTCTGTTTCATTGGTTTTTGAGGATTATCCCAAACTAATTTTGGCCAGTTTAATTCAAGGATTATCCCTACAAGGTAGATTACGAAAAGATATAGGTTTCCTATTACAACTGAAAGAAAAATTATATAAAAAGGAACCTTTAAGTATAAAAGACCTACACTTACAATTATTGAGGCAATAAACCCAAAGAAGGCACCGTGAAGAAATTTTGCCTTTATAATGTCAATAGGCCTAATTGGAAGTGATTTTAAAACATATATTCCACTACCTTCCCTTGATATACAGGTTGATGTTATTGAAGTTGTAGAACCAATAAACATTATTATACCTGTTGAAATCAAAAGTAAGTATTTTACATTATCAAGTTGCTTTATTAATGTATCTATCGGACCCAAACTTTGTTTGTTAACTGTAAACATTATAGCAAATATAAGTGGAAGTAATAAAACTACAAAGGGCCCATTTAAAAAATATATAGGCTCTCTATTCATAAGCTTCATTTCTCTTATAAATAGTGAACTTAATAAGCTTCTTCTCTTAAATACTTTATCTATCTCTTCACCTTTAATCTCTCTATTTTTCTTTGTAACCTCACTGCTTCCAATAATACTTGAATAATATAAATTTGAAGTAGTAAGTAAAAGCAAATATACAATTAAAATAGACAATAAAGCAAATGCAACTAAATACAAAATTCCTGATATACTCTTGTAATTCAATATTCCATTACTTATCCATATTGATGGGTAATAAATCCTTCCAACCAAATCAATTAATCCATTTTCTCTCATCAAGCTCTTTATTATATCCTCTGATCCAGCATTAGTGCTAGCAAGTTTATTTATTGATACCTGATATATTAGGGCAATTATAATACCAAAGAATCCACCTAAAATCATAAAAAGGTCTTTTTTCTTTGTTAAGTTTCCATATTTCATCAAGGGTATTATTAAAAAATAACAAATTGAAAGTGGAATTAGCGGAATAAAAATAGTTGAAATTATTGATACTAAATAAAATAAAATTCCTTCACCCGATTTTATTCCATAAACACCAATGCCAACTCCCATAAATATAAATGTCACAACTAACTCCACAATGTATGCATTTATAAACTTAGCAAAGAGTAAATCCATCTTTTTTATAGGAAGTGCTAATATAATATCTCCCTCTTGGTTGTAAAAATAATTTGCTAAAACTGTTAAAATACCAAACATAAGTGTTAAAGTTGAGGAAGATACTACAGCTAAAGTTATTACTGCTCCTTGTTGATTTATTTTTTTCAATAGATCATACATCTTAATGTTAAAGTATAGATACATTCCAAACATTCCACTTAATGAAAATATAATTAACAGGATAAAACCTATCGTTTTTACAGCATTCTTTTTATTATATTTTAAATCCCTTATAAATCTGCTTAATCCGTACGTTGAATTTATATAAATTTTAGCTAAACTTAATCCCTTACTCATTTTCAATCAACTCCAAAAATATATTTTCTAATGACTCATCATTCTTTCTTTCCTTTAATTCTTCAACTGTTCCAACAAATATTATTCGTCCGCCCTTTATAATTCCTATTCTGTCACACATCTTTTCTGCAACCTCCATAACATGGGTTGAGAAGAAAACTGTTTTACCACTATCTGCGTGCTGCCTCATCATCTTTTTTAGCGTAAAGGCAGATTTAGGATCAAGCCCCACCATAGGTTCATCAAGTATCCATACAGGAGGATTATGCATCAATGCACCTATTAAAACTAATTTTTGCTTCATACCATGGGAATAACTGTTTATGCTCTCTTTAAGTGCGGATTTTATTTCAAATTCTTCAGCAAGTTTCATTATTATATCTGCTCTCTCTTTGCTATCCATCTCAAATACATCTGCAATAAAATTTAGGTACTCTAATCCTGTTAGTCTATTAAATATTTCAGGGTTGTCTGGAACAAAGCCTATTTGCTTTTTTGCCTCAATAGGATTCTTTTTTACATCTATTCCATTTACCAATATCCTACCTTCATCCATATTAAGTATTCCTGTTATAAGCTTTATCGTTGTGGTTTTTCCTGCACCATTTGGACCTAAAAATCCAAATATTTCTCCATCCCTAACCTCAAGATTAATATTATCAAGTGCCTTAACCTTGTTTTTTCCATAGGTTTTAGATACATTTTCAATTTTTATCATAACAACACCTCTTTGAAAAATTTGTAATTAGATATTTGTCTAAATATCTAATTACATTTTAACAAACGTAAGATTAAAATGCAATAGAACAAGTAAAAAAGGACAAGTTTTGGTATGCCCAAAACCTGCCCTTTTTTTAAACAAGTCTATTTGCCATCTCTAGAAGCTCATTTGAAAGCCTCTTTGCATTTTCTGCTTGATTAATATGTTCTCTTGACATTGCCGCTGCCTCTTCAGAATTTGCCATTGTCTCCTGTGATACTGCTGCTATGTTTTCTCCTGCATTTGCTATTTTATTCATTTCTACTATTACATTCTCCATCATTTTATTCAGCATATTTGTCTTTTCTTTAATATCAGATACATTTGAATTAATCTTTCCAAACATACTGCTTACTTCTTCAACTAATTTTTGTTGTTTTTCATTTATCCTAATAAGCTCTGCAACAGCCTTTATTGAAGTTATTGTTTCATTTTGAAGCTCATTTATTATTCTTGCAATGTTATCTGAATTATTCTTGCTCTCAAGTGCAAGCTTTTTAATTTCATCTGCAACTACTGCAAATCCACGTCCTGCTTCTCCAACTCTTGCTGCCTCTATTGCTGCATTAAGTGCAAGAAGATTTGTCTGTTCTGCAATCTGCGCAATTACACCTGTTATATTCACAATATCATCTGATTTTATCTTTAATGCATCCATTGTATGACTCACACTTGCATTCTTTTCTTTAACTTCCTTTGACATATTTGATAGATCATTTATTATTGCTTGTCCACTTTGTACAATTTCTGTTGTCTCTTCTGTTGCTTCCTTTATTTTTGAAGATGCTTTTGATGTGTTTTCTATCTCATCCCTTATAGATTGTATTGCATTATTTGCATCTTGTATTTCTTCTGCTGTATTTGAAGCTCCATGAGCAATCTCCTCTACTGCATTTGAAAAGGCCATTGTTGATGACGCAATTTCATCAATTATGTTATTTAATTCATTTGAATTACTCTTTACTAAACTTGCGATTTCAATTAAGTTTTCCATTGCCTTTCTTACGTCTTTTTCTTTATTTTCAAGCTCTGCTAAATTTGATAACGTTTGCATACGTAAGTTTCTAGTTACTCTAACTATAGTAAAAGTTGCTGGAATATACATTAAAACAGTTCCTATCATCAACATATAATTTGACGTATCAAGACTTTTTGTTGCACCTGCATTAATCCTTATTAATATAAATAAGATTATTGTAACAAATGCAACTGTATTTTGAATTATAGTTAATAACCAGTCGGCATAAAGTGTATATATAACAGCATAAGGAAAGAAGAATATAAATGTCATTGCCTTTTCTGCAGTTAAAAGAGTTATAATGTATGGAATACCATAGCTTACCATCAAAATCCATTTAATTTTTGTTGAATCCTTTTTCTTATTATATATAGCATAAGAAAGAACAAGCCCAGCAAGTGCAATTGCTAAGACAGGAAAAATGAAGACAAGTGTTCTATTCCCCTTCATATATTCCCCAGTAAATCCTAATGCAAAAATAACAAAAATCAATACGTGGATTTGTAAAACTCTCTTGTTGATCATTATTAATTCTCTTTCAACAATACCCATTTACCTTCCCCTTTCTAAACCAAGTAATCTAGTTATTTTATCGGATGAATATGGAAAAACTTTATATTTCATTTTTAACTAAACTGACTTTTTTGCCTCTTCAGTTAAATAATCAAGTATCCTATTGTTATCATCTACTAAAATAACCTTAGGCCTCATGTTTTTTGCTTCTTCCTCATCAACATACGCATATGCCATTATAATAACCTTATCTCCTACATGAACAAGCCTTGCTGCTGCACCATTTAGGCATATATCTCCCTTTCCTCTTTCACCCTTTATTACATATGTATCAAATCTTTCTCCATTGTTTACATTTACTATCTGAACCCTTTCATTTTCAAGTAGTCCGACTGCATTCATTAGTTCCTCATCTATTGTTATGCTTCCAACATAATTTAGATTTGCTTCTGTCACTGTTGCCCTATGTATTTTACTCTTTAACATACAAAGCATCATACTCTCACCACCATATTGTCAATAAGCCTTGTTTTACCAAATTTAACTGCAAGTGCTATTAAAACTTCACCCTCTACCTTTTCTATTGGCTTTAATGTTTCGTTATTTACAATCTCTATATAGTCTATCTGTGCATCTGGCATCTCTAATATTGTTGTCTTTATTAAGTCAATTAGCTTCTCTGAAGCTCTTTCTCCCTTTTCTATTTCTTCTTTTGCCTTTAGTAAAGATTTATATAATATAGGTGCCTGTTTTCTTTCCTCTTCTGACAAATATGTATTTCTTGAACTTA
The DNA here is from genome assembly GCF_000430995.1 of Thermobrachium celere DSM 8682. GTDB lineage: Bacteria > Bacillota > Clostridia > Clostridiales > Caloramatoraceae > Thermobrachium > Thermobrachium celere. Next base: position 236,270 of record NZ_HF952018.1, on the reverse strand, counting down.
ATGCTAAGCCATCAACATCTCTTACTATTTCACAACCTACTATTTCTATATCAAAATCTAAATCCTTAACCATTCTTTTTATAACTGCAAGTTGCTGTGCATCCTTTTGGCCAAAATATGCCCTATCTGGCTTTACTATATTAAAAAGCTTAGTTACTATTGTTGCAACACCTCTAAAATGACCAGGCCTTTTGGCACCACACAATCCTTCTGTTAAGCCATGAACCTCAACATAGGTTGAATAATTTTCTCTGTACATATCATCTTTATTTGGCATAAATAGGATGTCGCAGCCTGCCTCTTCGCACATCTTTTTATCTCTTTCTTCATCCCTTGGATATCTTTCATAGTCCTCATTTGGTCCAAATTGTGTAGGATTTACAAAAACGCTAACTACAACTACTTCATTTTCTCCTCTAGCTCTTTTTATAAGGCTCATATGTCCTTCATGAAGATATCCCATAGTTGGAACAAAACCTATGCTTCTCCCCTGTTTTTTTATATCCTTCATATGCCTTTTCATTTCATCAACTGATTTGATAATTAACATGTTATTCCTCCTTTAATACAGTTTTTCAAGTTCATTTTTTGTCTGTTCATCTAGTTTAAATGAATGTTCATCTTTTGGAAATTGACCTTTTTTTACATCACTTATATATTCCTTAAAGGCCTCCATTATATCTACACTTAGCTTCCTGTACTGCTTTACAAATTTAGGTACAAAATCGCTGTATAATCCTAGTAGGTCTTGGGTTACAAGAATTTGTCCATCACAATGTACACCTGCACCAATTCCAATTGTAGGAACAGAAACAGTTTCAGTTATACGCTCTGCAACCTCCTTTGGAATTCCTTCAAGAACTATTGCAAACACACCTGCTTCCTCTAAAAGTTTTGCATCTTTTATTAATTTTTCTATCTGGCTTTTATTTTTACCCTGAACTTTAAATCCTCCAAACACATTTACTGATTGGGGAGTTAAGCCTAAATGTCCCATAACAGGTATTTGTGCATTTATTATTGCTCTTACTTTATCTATTATTTCCTCTCCGCCTTCTAATTTAACAGCGTGGGCCATACCTTCCTTTATCATTCGTCCTGCATTTCTTATAGCATCCTCAACACTTATGTGGTAGGACAAAAAGGGCATATCAGCAACAATTAGTGCATCCTTTGCACCTCTTGCAACTGCTCTTGTATGATGTATTATATCTTCAACTGTTACCTGAAGCGTATTTTCGTATCCTAAAACTACCATACCTAGTGAATCGCCAACTAATATTCCATCTATTCCTGCAGAATCTATAAGTTTTGCCATTGAATAATCATAGGCTGTTAGCATTGTAAGTTTTTCCCCTCTTTTTTTTGCTTCTTTAAAATATGTGGTTGTTTTTTTCATAACTATTCCTCCCTTAGAGCTCTTAAAAGTAAATGTAACTTTTCACTATCTAAATTTCTCCTTTCAGCTGTAATGGAAAGTGCAACTTCTCCAAGTAGACTATATATATGTTTATATTCCCCTATATTTTGCAAGTGTTTTTTTACTGTTCCAACATCACCTCTAACTATTGGACCTGTAAGTGCCCCCTCTATCCCTTTTTCTTTTATATTCTCTACAGCTGAAATCATAAGGGGGTATAGAGCTTTTTCAATCTTATCATCTGGGAAATCACATTGTTTCAAAAGCTCCTTTGATATTTTTGCTAAAGCTACTATATAATTCGAAGCAAATACCATAGCCGCATGATATTTTTCCTTACAATATGAAGGTATTTCAATATAGTTTATAGATATTTTCTCTAAAAATCCAATTATTAATTCTAGGTTTTTACCTTCAATTGTAAAATAAGCATTTTTCAAGTATTTGTATACATTTCTATCTGGGAATGGAAAGATAGGGTGAAGTGAGTATCCATGTGCACCTTTTTCTTCTAATTCAAAAAATACATTAGAAGATAGTGATCCGCTCATATGAAATATTTTTTTATCCTGCAGGTTGAAGTGTTTTAAATGTGAAGCTATTTCAAGTATAACATCATCTGGAGTTGTTATAAATATATAGTCGCAGTTTTCTACTATCTCATCAATTGAACAAGCTTCCCTAGATGATGTAAATTCAGCAGAAGATTTAGCTGATTCTGATGTTTTGCTAAAATATCCATAAATTTCTAAACCCTGTTCTTTTAGGTAGCGTCCGAAGGCACTTCCTACCTTTCCGGCGCCAATAAAACCTATTTTCAACATATCCTCCCCTTTCTGAGTCTCACTCCTGCAGGATATGAGCTCTGGTGCAAGGGATACTTCAAGATTATTATATCAAAATTTTGAATATTAAACATATTATTATATTCAAGTTACAAAAATTTAGGATTATTTTCGGTTGCTTTTTCGAATTGATTATGAAAAAATTGGATAATTTCACATTTCACATGGGTGGCACTTTTGAATAATATATAAGAGGAAAATAGAAAGGGTGGTTTACATGGAATGCTTCAGAGATTTTATTGTTGGTGTTGACAGTATAATACCATTAAAAGATGGGACAATGGTTAAATATATAAATTTTGATAATGCCGCAACAACACCTCCCTTCAAAACTGTCATGTGGTTTATAAATTACTTTTCTGAATATTATGCTTCAATTCATCGTGGAGAAGGTTACAAATCAAGACTTTCCACTGAAATTTATGAGTCGGCAAGGGATGAAATTTTAAATTTTGTTGGAGGGAATAAAGACGATACGGTTATTTTTGTAAAAAATACAACAGAAGCAATAAATAAACTTTCATATAAGATCTGCAGCCAATATCCAAATTGTGTTGTTTTAACAACAGAAATGGAGCACCATTCAAATCTTCTTCCATGGAGATTTAGGTTTCATGTGGATATAGTTAAAACCGATGAATGTGGAAGAATAGATTTGGATCATCTTGAGAAGAAACTTAAAAACTATTTTGGAATAGTAAAGCTTGTTGCTGTAACCTATGCATCTAATGTAACTGGATATATTAACCCTGTCCATGATATTGCTGCTTTATGTCATAAATACGGTGCTAAAATATTTGTTGACTGTGCCCAAATTGCTGCTCACAAGAAAATATGTATGAAGCATGAAGATGAAAATAAAAAATTAGATTTTATAGCGTTCTCTGCTCATAAAATGTATGCTCCTTTTGGTGTTGGTGTGTTAGTTGGTAATAAGACAATTTTAAACTCTGGAGTACCAGATGTTAAAGGTGGAGGTACTGTAAAAGTAGTTACTGATGATTTTGTTATATGGGAAGATTTGCCGCATAAAGAAGAAGGGGGCACGCCTAACGTAATGGGAGTTGCTGCTTTAGTTTCTGCTATAAACACTCTTTCTTATATCGGACTTGACAACATAGAAAAGTATGAAAATGAACTTTTAAAGTATGCAGCCTCTTCTTTAAAGGAAATTGAAAAGATCAAATTCTATTGCGACGGAGTTGAAAATAAAGTTGCAATAATTCCATTTAATATAGAAGGAGTAAATCATAATGAAGTTGCAAAGATACTTTCTGAAGAATATGGAATAGGCGTAAGAAACGGCTGTTTCTGTGCTCAACCATATGTTCATAAACTTTTAAAATTAACTAAAAATGATATAAAAAATATCATTAGGGATAGCGATATAACAAAACGACCTGGCATGGTAAGGTTGAGCTTTGGGTTATATAATACATTTGAAGAAATTGATAGGTTGAAGTATGCGTTAAATAACATCGCAAAAGGAAATAATTAATTATTACACAAATTATTTAAATCATTCAGTGCTATTATAACAAAAGCCCCATGTAACTCATGGGGCTTATTTAAAGTTTTTGCATATAATTTTGAAATATTTACTTGAAATCATTGGATAATGTCACATTTCACTTGGGTGGCACTTTTATTCTATTATTATTAATTCCTTATCATATTTATTTAATACTTCGCATCCGTCTTCCGTAACAAGAACTAAATCCTCTATTCTAACTCCTACTTCATTTGGTAAATATATTCCTGGCTCTACTGAGAATATCATTCCTGGTTGAACAACATCAGTATTTACTGCTGAAACATCTCCAAAATCATGTACTTCTATACCAATTGAATGCCCTGTTCTATGTGTAAAGTATTTTCCATAACCATGATTTTCAATATGTTCTCTTGCTGCCCTATCTATATCACAGAATCTAACTCCAGGCTTAATTATATCTATTGCTCTTTTATTTGCCTCAAGTACAATGTTATAAACCTTCTTTGCTACTTCACTTGCATTTTTATAAAATACTGTTCTTGTCATATCTGAACAGTATGAATCCTTTACACAGCCGATGTCTATAATTACACTGTCTCCTTCATTTAGCTGGCTATTGTCTGATTCATGATGTGGGTCTGCTGCATTTTTTCCATATGCTATGATTGGGCCGAAGGAGAATCCATCTGCACCAAGCTTTTCGTATATTTCAGCTAGCTTTGAAACCATTTGTTTTTCAGTTAATCTTTCTGGTACAAGCTTCACCATTTCCTCCATTGCCATGTCGTTAATTCTTGATGCCTGTTTCATCAATTCTATTTCCTTCTCATCCTTTTGCATTCTTACTCTGTCTATAATAGGTGAACCATTTACAAATGTACTTCCACCCTTTAATTCCATTAATCTGATTAAAAATCTTGCAGGCCAATTTTTGTCTATACCTATTGGCTCATCCTTCATAACATAATTTGAAATTATTTCAACTCCATCTTGAGTGTCATTGAACCAAATCTTTTCAACACCTAAATCCTCATAAACTGGGAATAACTCATTGATGAAAAGTTTATGATTTCCGTTTAGATTGATATAAAGTGCCAAAAGCCTTTCTCCTGGATGTATCCATTTGCCTGTTAAGTAAAATATGGATGCTGGATCTGAGATAATCATTTGTTTTAAATTTCTTTTCTCCATTTCAGCTAATACTTTGTTTAGTCTTTGTTGATTCATGTGTTTACCCCCTATGTATATTCAAAATTTTCAGCTTTGTTACAAATTTATAATAACATTAAATTTAAATTATTTAAATACATTTTTCACTATTTTATTTAAATCATCAACAAATTCATCTATATCTTCCCTTTTTGTATCAAAGGAGGTCATCCATCTAACTTCGTTTTTTTCTTCATTCCAAATATAAAAATAGTACTTTTCTAGAAGCTTATCTATTATCTCTCTTGGTAGAGATGCAAAAATAGCATTTGCTTCAACCTTTTGAGTTATCCTAACAATTGGGAGCTCTTTTAATCTTTCTTCAAGGTATTTTGCCATTTCGTTAGCATGTCTTGCATTTTTTAAATACAGATCATCAGTTAAAAGGGCTTCAAACTGTGCTGAAATATATCTCATTTTTGAGTGTAATTGCATAAACTGTTTTCTTCTATACTTAAATCCTTCTGATAAATTTTTATTAAAAAATACAACTGCTTCTCCAAACATCATTCCATTTTTTGTTCCACCAAAGGATAGAACATCTACACCTGCATCCTTTGTAAATTCTCTTACATCTTGTTTTAAATGACAAGCTGCATTTGCAATTCTTGCACCATCCATATGTACATACATATTATTTTTATGCGCAAATTCTGATATCTCAATTATTTCTTCCTTTGTATAAACAGTTCCTAACTCAGTTGATTGAGTAATTGATATAACCTTGGGCTGGGAATGATGTTCAACTCCAATAGCAAACAAATGTTTATTTATATCTTCAACCTTTATTTTTCCATCGCTACTTGAAAGAGAAATTATCTTACATCCTATGTTTTTTTCTGGTGCCCCACATTCATCAGTGTTTATGTGTGCCCATTCAGAGCAAATTATTGAATTATATGTATTTGTTATTGCTGAAAGTCCTAAGATATTTGCAGCTGTTCCATTATAGACAAAGTAGACATCTATATCATCTCCAAATAACTTTTTGAATTTTTCAACTGCCCTTTGAGTATATTCATCATATCCATAGGACTTTGCATCATAATTGTTTGCATTTACTATACTCTCCATTATTTTGGGATGAACCCTTGATGTATTATCGCTAGCAAAACTTTTCATAATATCCCCCCAAATTTAGTTATATTAAATTTATTTTAACATAAATTTATATTAATTATCATAATTTTTAATTTTTTAACTTTACCTTAAATATTAAACTCTGTTAGAATAGCACTAAGGGGGGATGAAAATATGGATAAAGCAAAGAAACAAGAAATATTAGCAATGTTAGCACTACTTACAACAGCAATAATTTGGGGCGGTGGGTTTGTAGCAACTAAAAATGGATTAGAACACATCACGCCTTTTTATTTAATGGCTGCAAGGTTTTTAATTGCCTTCTTTTTGCTTTCTGCTATCTTCTATAAAAAAGTAATGTCAATTACAAAAGAAGATTTAAAAGGTGGAATAATAATAGGGATATTTTTATTTACTGCCTTCACAAGCCAAACCATTGGCCTTCAGTTTACAACTCCTTCTAAGCAGGCCTTTTTAACAGGAACAAATGTAGTAATGGTACCATTCTTGTATTGGTTTGTATATAAAAAGAGGCCAGATATATTTTCTTATTTAGGAGCTTTTCTTTGTTTTATTGGAATTGCCACACTAACATACGAAGGTGGAATTGGAGTAAATTTAAACTTAGGAGATATCCTCACTCTTATATGTGCACTCTTATATGCAGGACATATTGTTGCAACTGGATACTTTGCTGAAAATCTTGATCCTGTTATTTTGTCTATAATTCAATTTGGACTTTCAGGTATATTGTCCTTAATTTGTGCTTTTATATTTGAAAGTATACCTTCTTCACAGAATACAACAGCTATTATGTCTATCTTATATCTTGCTCTACTTAGTACATGTATTGCCTTTGTATTTCAAACTGTTGGTCAAAAGTATACATCTTCAACAAAGGCTGCAATTATTTTGAGTACAGAATCTGTATTTGGAACTTTATTTTCTGTTTTGCTACTTCATGAAAAATTCACAATTAACATGTTCATAGGATGTGCATTAATTTTTATATCCATTCTTGCTGTTGAAACAAAATTTGGAATTAAAACAGAAGATATTAAGACAGAAGTTGTAGGAGAATAGAATATATTTTAAAAGTTTTGGCCCCATTAATAGATTTTGTGGATAAAACTTAATTTACACAAAATCTATCATGGGGCCTTTAATATAACATATTACTTACTATACTTCTCCTCATGTTCTAATAACCACTGCTTTCTCCAAAGACCTCCTGCATATCCTGTAAGAGAACCATCACTTCCAACAACTCTATGACATGGTATTATAATTGCTATTTTATTTTTATTATTTGCTCCACCTATAGCTCTAACAGCTTTTTCGTTTCCTATTGCAATTGCAATATCCTTATAGCTTCTCTTTTGGCCGTATGGTATCTTTTTTAGTTCTCTCCAAACCATCTTTTGAAACTCAGTGCCTTCTATTTCAATATCTATATCAAACTCTTTTCTTGTCCCTTTAAAATACTCATCAAGCTGCTTTTTGCACGCTTTAATTATTTCATTTTCCTTTTCCTTTGATTTTTTATACACAAAATCTAAAGAAACAATTGCCCTCTCATTGGCAGATATTTTAATTAATCCTATTGGTGAATCGTAGAAAGATATGTAAATAGAACTCAAAACACGCACCCCCTATTTTTGTGCTACCATTAAAAATACAAGAATTTTAATATTAAATAGCACACCATTTTATATTACTACATCAATAGAGAATTTTCCATATTTATTTTTTCCTTGTAACATATATTAAAATTAGTTTATAATCATCTTTAGGGGAATGGGGGTGCTAATTTGTGTAGGTTAAAAAACAATTATTATCTTAATATACTAAATGGTATATTCCAAGTTATTGCATTAAATCTTGCAACATCCTTTGCAGGTCTATTTTTAAAAAGGTTGAATGCAGGAGATTATCTTGTTTCTCTTTTTAATTCTCTTCCAGCTTTTTTCAGTATAATGGCCATCTTCATAGGTGGCATAGTATTAGGTTCTACAAAAAATAAAAAAAGAACAACTTCCATTACTTTTCTTATAACAAGAGCCTTTTATATATTAATGGCCCTTGTACCGCTTCTAAATGAAAAATATAGAGCTTTTGTTTTTGTTATTTTATATGGTGCGATGAACTTTCCTAACTCTATAGCTGTATTTTTATGGCAATCATTTTTTGCTGATATATTCCCTCCTGGTGAAAGAGAACAATATCTTTCAATTAGAAATAGCATCTCAACAGTGGCAGGAACGACAACAACTCTAATTGCTGGATATCTTTTAACCACTCTTTCAAATACAAAATCTGAGCTAATCAAGATATATCAAATAATATTTGTTATTGCATTTATATTTGGATTATTAGAAGTTTATACACTACTAAAACACAAGTATAATCCCAAAACATCCTTTGCAGAAATATCTACAGAACAAAATAAAATTTCAATAGCATTTTTAAAAAACTTAAAAAATCAAAGAGAGTATTTAATATTCATAGTTATAGTGGTTGCCTTTCATTTTACATGGCAAATGGCGTGGCCTTTGCTTTTGACATACGAAGTAGACTACTTACATACGAATGAATTTTGGACATCTATTATATCAACCATAAATGGACTTGCTATGGCCTTTGGATATAGATTTTGGGGAAAATTCTCAAGAAAAAAGGGAAATGCAGTAGCCCTTACAATTTCAGCAATTGGAATGTCCTTTGCACCATTTTTATATGCCCTTTCAACTAAAATATATCATATTGCATATTTTGTTGTTATAACAGGGCTTAGTGTATCAGGTGTTATGCTACTTCTTTTAAATTCTCTATTTGAAGTTACACCAAGAGAAAACAGAACCTCATATATTGCATGCTATAACCTACTAACTAATATTACCCTTGTAATTGCGCCTTGGGTTGGTATGAAATTATATAAATTAACAACAATAAAAACAGCACTTATAATTATTGGAGTTTTAAGATTTGTATCGGGATTGTTGTTCTTAATCAGGCACAAAAAGGCTTATAAAAAAGTTCCACTTTTTTAAGTGGAACTTTACTTACATTTATTGGATAATGTCACATTTCACTTGGGTGACACTTTTTTCTTTTCTACAACTTCTTTAATATAAACTGACTTAAATTCATTTTTTAAGATATCCATATAAATAATATCATATCTTTCACCAGCAACTTCTATTGCTTCCCTTAGCCTTCCAGCATATTTAAATCCAACTTTTTCATAGCATTTAATTGCATTTACGTTGTAACTATAAACCTTAAGATATACTGAGTGTAAATTCAACATATTAAATGCATAATCTAGTATGAGTTCTATTGCTTCTTTTCCATAACCCTGTCCCCAATAAAATTTATCTCCTATTACTATGCCAAGTTCAGCAGTTCTTGATATCCAATTAATATTATGTAGGCCAACATTTCCTATTAATTTATCTACTTCATTTAAAACTATCGCAAATACATTTTCTTTAGCTAAATCTTCTATAATCTGCCTTTCACCTTCAGCAGTAATTGGTGTTTTCATTTCAAATAATGCAATACTAACTTCCAAGTCATTTATCCACTCTGCATACTTTAAATAATCATCCGGATTTAATGGCGACAAATAAATTCTCTCCCCTATAAACCTCTTAAAGTACATATTTATCCCCCCATGGCTGTATTAACACTATATATTAATGTATATTAAAATACATGTTTTTTTAATATTAAATTGTTTTATTTACATGTTAGAAAAGTTTATTAAACTACCATCCATAGAATAACAATAATTTGTTGGATATAAATTTAAATTTGAGGGAAATTGACGAAATTAAAAAAACTTCCATTAGGAACAGCTAGCTAATGGAAGTTTTTTAACTGTATAAAATTTGTTTCCAATTTTTTGAAAATGTCACATTTCACTTGGGTGGCACTTTAGAGGGCTCCTACTGTAAGAACTGCGATTATTATAACCATTAGTATTACAAGTAGTTTCCAAACATGTTTTAGCCATTTATCATATGAAACTCTTCCTATTGCAAGGCCACCCATAACAACAGCACTTGTTGGTGTAATTAAATTAACAATTCCTGATGCTGATTGGTATGCAGTAATTACTATGTGTCTTGCAACATGTGCAAAGTCTGCAAGTGGTGCCATAATCGGCATTGATAGTGTCGCAAGTCCTGATGTTGAAGGAATTAGGAATGAAAGTGGTATATAGAATAGGTATGAAAGTATTGTAAATCCTACTGAACCTGTACCTGCAAGTGTTTGTTCACCTAAGTGTAATACAGTATCTGTTATTTTTCCAGCATTCATTACTACTGTAATTCCTCTTGATACACCTATTATTAAGGCAACTCCAAGAAGATCTCTTGCACCATCAACAAAAGTTGATGTAAGCTCTTTTTCATTCATTCCATATACAAGTCCTATTAAAATTGCTGAAACTAAGAACAGAGCTGTTAATTCTCCAAACCACCATCCAAGTGTTGGAATAGCAGTTATACCGATGTCTGAGAATGGAATTACTCCAAATACCATTATTATAAATGTAGCTGCAAACATATATAGTACAATTTTTCTTTTTCCTGTAAGTTCTGGGAATTCCGTTCCTTCTTTATGTGCAAGGAAGTGTTCTTTGTCCTCCTTTAATGTTTCATATACTAATGATTTAGTTGGATCTTTTCTTACTTTTTCTGCATATCTCATTACAAATAGAATTGCTGCTGCTTCACCTAAAACTAATATTAAGAGTCTAAATATAATTCCGTCACCTATTGAAATATTAGCAAAACCTGAAGCTATTCCTGTTGCAAATGGATTTACAGTTGAACCTAATACTCCAACTCCAGCTCCAAGCATTATAACTGAAACTGCAGTTATCGTATCATATCCTGCTGCTAAAAATACTGGTATCAAAAGTGGGTAGAATGCTATTGTTTCTTCTGCCATACCAAATGTTGTACCACCAAGTGAGAATAGTATCATAAGTATAGGTATCATCCATTTTTCTCTTCCCTTTAGCTTTCTTGTTACATTTGCAATACCAGCCTCAATTGCACCTGTCTTCATTACTATACCTAAAAATCCACCAATAACAAGAACAAACAGTGCTACATCAACAGCATCATAAAATCCATTTATTGGTGCCATCGCAATGTCTTTAAGACCTTGAGGTGTTCTTTCAACTATGTGATAAGTATTTGGTATAGGCTGTTTCTTTGCTGCATTAGGATCAACATAATCATATTGACCTGCAGGAACAATCCAAGTAAGTATTGCCACTAATACTATTATTGAAAATAGTATTGTATAGGCTGTAGGCATTTTAAATCTCTTCTTTTGCATAATAATTCCCCCTTAGTCTCTTAATTATGTATAAGTTCATATACTGCCTTTGCATATATTTTGGCAGCTTTAATCAGATCATCAATTACAACATATTCATTTGCTTGATGCTCTGTCTTTGGTTTTCCTGGAAATACTGCACCAAAGGCAACAAAGTTGTCCATAGCCCTTGCATACGTTGCTCCACCTGATGATAATGGCTTTGAGTCTAATCCTGTTTCTTCTTCAAATACCCTTCTTAAAGTCTTTATTAACTTATGTTCTTCAGGTACGTATATAGCCTTTAAATAGTCGTATTCTTCATATTCTAGTTCATATTTTTTAGCCACATCTATAACCCTTTTTACAAATTCATCCTTATCAAACGTAACAGGTATTCTTGCATCAATACAAATTTTCTCCTCTTCGCTATTTAAATCAATCTTCCCTACATTAACTGTTAATTTACCTGATACTTCATCTTCACACCCACTAAAGATATTTTCTCCATTGTATGTTTCACCTATAACCTCAGCAATAAATTTAACTGCCCTTGAGTTGATTCCAATGTTATTTAGTGCAATACATAGTCTTGAAATTGCATTAATTCCCTTTTCTGGTTTTGATGCATGAGCTGCTCTTCCTAGCACTGTTATTCCATTGTGTTTTGTGTAGTCATAACCTAATTTTTTAAGTTCCTTCTCTAATTCTTCAATTTTTTCTCCATTGTATGTTGCCTTATCTGGAACAGCATTAAACGCCTCTCCCACTTTTAAATTAACTGAGCTTCCCTTTCTTGATCTTAATATAAACTGTAAAAGCCCTTTTTCAGCATTAATCAATGGAAATGTTGAATCTGGTGTAAAACCATAGCTTGGTACTTCTTCATTTTTTAAATATTCCTTTATATCTCTCCAAAGATTTTCTTCATCTAATCCAAATATAAATCTAACTCTTTTATTAAACTTTACTCCTGAATCTAATAGTGACTTTACTGCATATATTGCTGATATAGTAGGTCCTTTATCATCTTGGGTTCCCCTTCCATATATTTTCCCATCTACAACCTTTGCATCAAAGGGTGGGTATTTCCAAGAGTTTAAATCCCCAGCAGGAACAACATCAAGGTGTCCTAGTATACCAATTAATTCATCACCTTCTCCAACCTCTGCAAAACCATAATATTTATTATAATATGTTCTAAATCCTAAACCTTCACACAGCTTTAATGTTTCCTTTAAAGCTCTATCTATTTCTTTTCCAAACGGTAATTCTTCATCATCCCTATATACACTAGGTATATTTACAATCTTAATAATTGAATTTACCATTTCTTCTCTATACTCTTCTACCTTCTTAAAGTAATCCATCGTCGTACCCCCTATTTACCTGATGTTAGCTTTAGTTTATACATAAAAATATTTTTATGCAAATATTGTATTTTTTGTTTATATATTTTTTTCGACATAATATTTTAAAAATATACTGAAATTTCTTTATTTTTCTTTTGTATACTTCTTAATATACACTATTTGTTAAATTTTTGATAATTTATACATACAATATTCGGTTATTTATACACATTTAACACATAGTTAACATTTTTCAAGGGTTCAAATTGCATAATTATTATGTTTTATACATTCAAAATGTTTAAATAAACGCATAATTGCATAAATTTTTTCACTTTTCATAATCATTAGTATTTTCATGAAATATTGAGCAAAGTGCAAAATATTTTGAATAATTAGATTAATTTCATGTAATTTGGTGCCATATCGAATTTTACCTGTTTTATACATGAAATGTATAATGAATACTGTAAGGCAGACGCAATAAAAGTTGCAAAAGAAGTAGGGGGGATATGCATGAGCAACTTAATTAATGTCACCTCCGAGATTGGTAGGCTAAAAAAGGTTCTACTTCATAGACCTGGAAATGAAGTTGAAAACTTAGTTCCAGAGTATCTCGGAAGACTACTTTTCGATGATATTCCATATTTAAAAATAGCTCAAAAGGAACATGATAGGTTTGCAGAGGTTCTTCGTGAAAATGGTGTTGAAGTTGTATATTTAGAAGAACTTGCAGCTTCAGCATTAGAAGATGAAAAAGCTAAGATAGAGTTTTTAGAAGAAATGCTTCATGAAAGTAAGATTTATTCACCATCACTTAAGGAAACACTAATGCAATACCTATTATCTATGCCAACTAGAGAGATGGTTGACAAGATAATGGCAGGTATCAGGAAAGAAGAAGTAGAAGTTAAGGAAGTTTCTTCTTTAGCAGATTTAATGATGGATGATTATCCATTCTATTTAGATCCTATGCCAAATCTATATTTTACTCGCGATCCAGGTGCATCAATTGGTAATGGTATAACACTAAATAGAATGCAAACAGATGCAAGACGCCGTGAAACACTATTTTTAAAATATATCCATAAATATCACAAAGATTTTAGAGAAGCTAATGTACCTCTTTGGTATGACAGAACTATGCCATTCTCAATAGAAGGTGGAGATGAACTAGTTCTTTCTGACAAGGTTGTTGCAATAGGATGCAGTGAAAGAACTTCTCCAGAGGCTATTGAGATAGTTGCTAAAAATTTATTTGAAGCAAATACAGGATTTGAAAAGGTTCTTGTATTTGAAATACCAAAATGTAGAGCATTTATGCACCTTGATACTGTATTTACTATGGTTGATTATGACAAGTTTACAATTCACCCTGCAATTCAAGGACCACTTAGTGTATATGAAGTAACTAAGGGTGCCAACAATACATTAAAATTTAAACACAATACAAGCCCACTTGAAGAGATATTAAAGGATGCTTTAAACCTTGATAGTGTTGAACTTATAAAATGTGGCGGAGGCGACTTCATAGTTGCTGGACGCGAACAATGGAACGATGGTTCAAACACTTTAGCAATTGCTCCAGGTGTGGTTGTAACTTATGAAAGAAACTATGTTACAAATGAAATCCTTGATAAGAAAGGAATAAAGGTATTAACAATACCAAGTTCAGAACTATCACGTGGTCGTGGTGGCCCAAGATGTATGAGTATGCCACTATATAGAGAAAATATTAAACTGTAAAAAAATAATTTACATAAAGAAAGGGGAAATTTACTATGCCAGTTAATTTAAAAGGAAGAAGCTTTTTAACACTTATGGACTTTACTCCAGAGGAAATAAGATACCTACTTGACCTATCACATGACTTAAAAGCTAAAAAGAGAGCTGGAATAAGAAACAACCTTCTTGCTGGAAAGAATATAGTTCTTCTATTTGAAAAGACTTCAACAAGAACAAGATGTGCTTTTGAAGTTGCAGCTCTTGACGAAGGTGCTCACGTTACATTCCTTGATCAAAACAGCTCACAAATGGGTAAGAAGGAATCATTAGAAGATACTGCTAAAGTTCTTGGAAGATATTATGATGGTATTGAGTACAGAGGATTTGATCAAAAGGTAGTTGAAGACTTAGCTAGATTCTCAGGAGTTCCTGTATGGAATGGTTTAACTGACGTTGACCACCCAACTCAAATACTTGCTGACCTTATGACAATTGAAGAACACGTTGCAAAGCCACTTAACAAGGTTAAAGTTGTATTCGTTGGAGATACAAGAAACAACATGGCATATGCTTGGATGTATGGATGTGCAAAGATGGGAATGCACTATGTAGGATATGGTCCAAAGGAATTATGGCCACAAGAAGATATAGTTGAAAAGGTTCGTGAAGTTGCAAAGGAAACTGGTGCTGTAATTGAAATAACTGACAACATTGAAGCTCTAAAGGGTGCAGACGTTATCTATACAGATGTTTGGGCATCAATGGGAGAAGAAGCTCAACTTGCTGAAAGAGTAAGACTTCTAACTCCATACAGAGTAACAATGGATATGTTAAAGGCAACTGAAAATCCAGATGTAATCTTCATGCACTGCTACCATCATTCCACGACTTCGAAACTANTTGGATGTATGGATGTGCAAAGATGGGAATGCACTATGTAGGATATGGTCCAAAGGAATTATGGCCACAAGAAGATATAGTTGAAAAGGTTCGTGAAGTTGCAAAGGAAACTGGTGCTGTAATTGAAATAACTGACAACATTGAAGCTCTAAAGGGTGCAGACGTTATCTATACAGATGTTTGGGCATCAATGGGAGAAGAAGCTCAACTTGCTGAAAGAGTAAGACTTCTAACTCCATACAGAGTAACAATGGATATGTTAAAGGCAACTGAAAATCCAGATGTAATCTTCATGCACTGCCTACCATCATTCCACGACTTCGAAACTAAGATGGCAAAGGATGCTATGGAAAAGATGGGACTAGACATAAGAGAAGTTACTGACGAAGTGTTCAGAAGCAAGCACTCAGTTGTATTTGATGAGGCTGAAAACAGAATGCATACAATAAAGGCTGTTATGGTTGCTACTCTATAATTAGTAAACAAAAGGTGCTTGGCACCTTTTGTTTACCCAAAATGAAAAGCTCACGTTTAGGTTATAGTTAATCTAAACGTGAGTTATATTAAATACTAAACGATAGGGGGATTTAAAAATGGCAAGAATAGTAGTAGCTTTAGGAGGAAATGCTCTTCAAGCAAATCCAAAGGATATCTCAGCAGAAGCACAACTTGAAACATGCCACCACACTGCTAAGGCAATAGTTGATTTAATAGAAGATGGTCATGAAGTTATCATTGCCCATGGAAATGGCCCACAAGTTGGACAAATAGTTGCAACATATGAAGCTGCAAATGCACAAGACAGTTCAAAACCTGTTATGCCATTCCCAGAATGCGGTGCAATGAGCCAAGGATATATAGGATATCACCTACAACAAGCAATAAGAGAAGAAATGTTAAGAAGAGACATTAAAAAATCTGTAGCTGCAATTGTAACTCAAGTTGTAGTTGATAAAAACGATCCAGGATTTAAAAATCCAACTAAGCCAGTTGGTTCATTCTTTACAGAAGAACAAGCAAAGGTTTTAATGGCAGAAAAAGGATATGTAATGAAGGAAGATGCAGGCCGTGGTTGGAGACGTGTTGTTCCATCTCCAATGCCAGTTGCAGTTGTTGAAGAGCCAATTATAAAGACTCTTGTTGAAGCTGGACATGTTGTTATAACTGTTGGTGGAGGCGGTGTTCCTGTTATTATGAAGGAAGACGGCTCACTTGAAGGTGTTGCGGCAGTTATAGACAAGGACCTTGCTTCTGAAAAGGTTGCAGAACTTCTTGATGCAGATGAGCTTGTTATACTAACTGCTGTTGAAAAGGTTGCTATAAACTTCAATAAGCCAAATCAAAAGGATTTAGATACATTAACTGTAGAAGAAGCTGAAAAGTATATCGAAGAAGGACACTTTGCTCCAGGTTCAATGCTTCCAAAGGTTAAAGCTGCTGTAATGTTTGCAAATTCAAAGCCTGGAAGAAAGGCTATAATAACTTCACTTGAAAAGGCAAGAGAAGCATTAAAGGGATTAACAGGAACTGTAATTACAAGATAAAAAAAGCTCCACAAAAGTGGAGCTTTTTTATCATTCTACTCTCCCATTACATCCTTCATTTTTTTAATTAAAATTTCTTCTCCTTCTCTTGTATAGTAATAATTCTCTATCTTCTCTCTACCTTTTAAAGCCTCATTTATTGCATCAAGATATCCCTTTGCAGTAGCCCTCCAAGTATATTTTGATTCTACTCTTTCTATACCAAGCTTTTTATACATCTCAAAGTTATTAAGTGCCTTTATAAGTCCCTCTGCTATATCCTCAGGATCTTCTGGATCAACCACAACTCCATAGCGTCCTCTATCTACAGTCTCAAGAGTTCCTCCATTTTTAGTAACAACGGCAGGAAGGCCAGCATACATAGCCTCAATTGGAGCAAGACCAAATGGCTCATATAGTGCTGTTAGGCAGAAGACTGATCTTAATCTACTGAAAACTCTATATGCAGAAGCAAGTTGTTTTTGCCCATTTATAGGAAACATTGATACCTTTCCGTAAAGGTTATATTCTTTTATGATAGCCATTATTTCGTCCATTATTTCCTTCTCTTCAGCATTTAGATTTGAATAATCTTCAAAGGCATTCTCAACATTTCTTAAAACAATGACTAGGTTTGCCATTTCCTGCAATTTCTTGTTCTTTGCAAAGGCAAGAACTGCCCCCTTATGATTTTTCTTTTTATCAAACCTTGAGGATAGTACTACATATTGAAGATTTAATCTATCCTCGTCAATGTCTCTTCTTAAATATTTATCTATGTATTCCTTAGTTTTATCATCTTCTTCCGAATATTCATAGGTAAATACCTTTGTATTTACTCCTGGAGGAACCACCTTGAACTTTCTATCATCATTTACATCAACAGCACCTGTATAGTATTTATGGCTATACTGATTAAATCTTTCCTGCTCTGTTGAAACAATATTAACACAGGACCTATTCATTGCAATTCGCTCTGCAAATATTCTTTTTGAAAAGTTAAATCTCTTTTCAAACTCTTCAAAGTTGTCTTTATTTACACCTAACTTGTCCATCTTTTGTGCACCAAGGGAATGTGCAGTAAAAGTAAATGGTACATCAAAAATATTAGAAAGTATTGCACCAACAAGTCCACCATCTGCATAATGGGTTGTTATTGCATCTGGTTTTGTATTTTCTTTTTTATAAAACTCCACTATTCCATCCACAAACTCATTTGCAAGGTATGGCCAAAGCTCCTCCTTTGGTAAAAATTTATCTCCTCCAAAGGGTATTCTCACTACTCTAACATTTTCATTTCCATGATAAATCTCAACATCCTTTGAAAACTCTGGCCACTTATCATCTACTATTTTTCTTGTAATAATATCTACTTTTATTCCCATTTCTCCAAGAGCAAGTGCAACTTCCTTTACATAAACAAGCTGTCCTCCAAAGTCTGGATGTTGTGTCCAGTAGCTATCATTATTATCAAAATTTCCTTGTGGATTAATAAATGCTATTCTCATACTTACCTCCTATACATTAAATTCTTTTATTAAATCTTCATACTTTGGCATTGGTGAAATAGCACCTACATATCTTAATTTAAAGGCACTTGCAGCAAGCCCCACCTTTACTGCCTCTTGAATACTTCTTCCCTTTACTATTCCTGTATAAAAGCCTGACCAAAAGGCATCTCCTGCTCCTGTTGTATCTTGAACTTCTGTTGCTAATGTACTAAATCTTTGCATTTTATTTTTATCTGCAACTATCACTCCATCTTTTCCAAGAGTCATAACAACAAGTTTTGCACCAAGTTCAATGAATTTTTTAATTTGGTTCTCTGGGGTATCCTTGCCAAATATTCTTTCTGCATCATCCTCTGATGGCTTTATAAAGTCCACATACTTTATTATTGATTTAATATAACTTACTCCATCAACATCCATATCCCACAAATCCTTATGGTAATTTGGGTCAAAACCTATTAGTGTACCACTTTTCTTTGCTGCTTCAATCCCCTTTTCTACTACTTTTCTTGATTTTTCCCTTGACAATGGCCACGTTGAAAAATGCATAATCTTTGAATTTTTTATTGCTTCCTCTAATTTTTGTGTATATTCAATTTCATAATCTGCCCCTCTGTAAAATATAGGTATGGGTGTCCCCTTTGATCTTGTTACTACAACCATGCTTGTTGGATAAGTTGTTCTTGTTATAAGGGATATATCAACTCCTTGATTTTGAAGATATGAAACAAGAAAGTCTCCAAAACCATCATATCCTACACTTGAAGCAACAATTGAGTTAAGTCCTAACCTTTTAGTGTTGATTACAATATTCGCAGGAGAGCCTCCAAATTTTTTAACATATTCATCATTTGAAAAGTCCTCTGAAAAGTCTTTGGAAATCATATCAACTAAAATCTCTCCTATTGTCAAAAGGTCATATTGTTTTTCTTCAAAACTTACTTTTTCTTCTATGTTCAAAATTGTCACTCCCTTCTTGAAAAGCTTTTCAAGGATAGTTAAGTTAAAAAAAAATTATATACTACTCTGCCTCTCTATAATCTCATATTCTAACAACATTTTATTTTCTACTTCTATTCCATTAATACAGCTTATAATAGCATTTACAGATAATACACCTGCTCTATAAAAGTCAATTTTAACAGTTGATAAAGAAGGAGTATAAATCTTTGCTATTGGATTATCATCAAATCCAACAACCTTTATATCCTGTGGTACTTTAACATCATTATCTAATAAATATTTTATTGCACCAAGTGCCATAAAATCATTTGCTGCAAAAACTGCTTCAACTCTTTCTTCTTTTAATATCTTTTTCATAGCTTCGTAACCAGATGAAATTGTAAAATCTCCCTCTTTATATATTAAATCTCTTTGATTTATACCATTTTCGATGGAGGCCTTTAAAAATCCTGTATATCTATCATACCCAGCTGCTTTGTCCCAAAGTGGTCCTGTAATCATAGCAATTTTTTTAATACCTTTTGAGTATAAATATTTAACTGCATCATAGGAAGCTTTAATATTATCTATGTTAATTGAAATTAGTGACTTATATTCGAAATCTTGGCCAAAAACCACAAATGGTATAGTTGAATTATCTATATGCAGTTTATGTCTGTCTGTTAAAATAGTTCCTGCAAATATTATTCCATCTACCCTTTTTTCCTTTAATATTTCAAAGCATTCAACTTCCCTTTCAGGTTCATTTCCTGAAGTCATTAATATTATATTATAATTGTTTTGCCTTGCTTCTATTTCTATTCCCTTTACAAACTCTGAAAAATTTATATTTGATATATCAGGTACAACAACACCTAATGTAAAGGTCTTGTTATAGAGTAATCCCCTTGCTAACGAATTTGGTTTATATCCTGTTTGCTCTAAAACCTCTAAAACTCTCTGTCTTTTTTCTTCATTCACATTCGCACTGTTATTTATAACCCTTGATACGGTTGCTGGTGAAACACCTGCTAATTTTGCAATATCCTTTATGTTTAACATAACAACTCTCCTTGAAAAGCTTTTCATATTTTAAATTTATCACATTTTTATTAGTACTTCAACTAAATTTTAATATATTTATATTATATCCAAAAGCTCCCTCAACCCATCTATAACAAAATCTGGGCTATAGCTTAATACCTCATCTAAATTAAGCATTGTGTATTTCACAAGACAGGTTTTAGAGCCTGCATTTTTTCCACATTGAATGTCGTAATGGCTATCACCAACATATAGAACTTCACTTGGTGATATATTAAGTCTTTTGCAGGCCTCAAGTAGAGGTTGTGGATTTGGTTTATGTACTTCTGTATCCTCCATTGCAATTATTACATCCATTAATTCAAGTAAATTAAAATACTTAAGTCCCCTCTCTGCCATCCTCTTTCTTTTTGAGGTTACAACACCTATCTTAAGCCCTCTATTTTTAAGCTCCTCCAATGTTTCCTTTGCATTGTCCATTAATTTAATCATGCTGTCGTGTTTTTCTTCATTATATTTAACATAGGTTTTATACATTTCTTCAACCTTTTCCTTATCATATCTTTCAAGAGTTAGTCTTAATGGTTCACCGAAATATCTTACAATTTCTTTTTCATCTAAGTCTCTATTCAAATGCTTTTTTATGGTATGTTTATAGGATGAAATTATAAGCTGATTTGTATCTATAAGTGTTCCATCTAAATCAAATAAAACTGCCTTAAACATATTCTCCCTCCTAAAAACAAGTTAAATTACAATCTAATAATAACATAAATACATACTATTTCAAAACTTTGTAAAAATAAATTGTAAATATATTAATTTTTAAATAAATTATTAGAATCTAGTTGTAGATAATAGGCTAAAAGTTTTGTATAATATATCGTATTATAGTGATATTATGTTAAAGAGGTGTTATTATGAAACTTACAACTTTAGATTCAATTAAAAATTTTATAAAAGAAAATACAATGTCTATTTTATATTTTTCAAGCAATACTTGTAATGTATGCCATGCACTCTATCCTAAAATTGAGGAGGTTGTCCTTAAATATCCAAATATAAAGCTTGCAGAGGTAGAGATAACTGACGTACCAGAATCTGCTGGAGAATATTCAATATTTTCATTTCCTACAATACTTGTATTTATAGACGGAAAAGAAATAGCCCGAAAATCAAGAATAGTAAGCATTGATGATTTTCAAGCTACAATAGATAAATATTACTCACTTGTATTTTAAAAAGGTGCACAGCACCTTTTTACTTTATTTGTAGTTTTCCAAGCTCCCCAAAATCCTCCTTCATCTTATCAAATAGTTCTTTTCCTACAAAAAACTTATATATTTCATCCGCCTTTTCCTTTATATTAATATCATTAAACCTTTCAGGATAAACTGTCTTTCCTATAAAGTAGGCATCAACTAAAGCTGTGTCTATATTGGTGCTGTAAAAATTATATGGCAGCTGTGAATATACATTTCCTTCTTTAAATGCCTTAAGTGAATCATAGAATTTTGAGTTTTTACTGTAATCCTGCTTAACTATTTCAAGTCCACCTAAGTCGATAAATATTATATTTGGATTCCATTCAACTAATTTTTCTTTATCTATCATTACACTACCTGTTTTTCCTGTTTCATCTGCAACATTTTTAATATTTAATACAGTAAAGAGAGAGTATTTTCCCTGTGTACTTTCTATACCGTGCATTCCCTTCATTCCAAGGGCCCCTATATATACAGAAGGTTTATTTTCATCCTTCAAGTCTCTTGTTCTTTTTTCTAAATCCTTCTTTACTCCTTCTATAAAATCTACCACTTCCTTTGCTCTTTCTTCTTTATTAACCACTTTACCTATTAATTTTAAAGATTCATTAACTGCATTATCAAATAGAGATATTTTCCCATAGCTTATTGCAACAACTGGAATACCTATTTTACTCTGAAGATTATCTGCCTCCATCTTATCCTTTGCATAGGTTGTAAAAATTACATCCGGTTTAACTGATAGAATCTTTTCTGCATCTGGTGGATTATTGGGTCCTCCAAGCCCAACAGTAGGTAACTCTAAAAGTTCCTTATTAGCTATAATATATGGTCTTCCTTTTGCGTTCTTCTTTTCAAACTCTTCAATTCCAACAATTTTATCTTTACCTGCTACATATGTATAAAGCCTTAATGCTCCTGGTCCTATTGCTACAACCCTTTTAACATTCTCCTTAATCTTTACTTCTCTTCCAAGTAAATCTGTAACTACTATTTCCCTTTGATTAGTTTTTGATTCTTTACTGTTACAACCAACCATAAATATAGACATTAACAACATTAAAATAGATAAAAAAAGTGCTAATCTTTTTTTCATTTTAATCCCTCCATTAAACTGGTATTACTATTTTTTTATTCCTTATTTTTTCTATCTTTACATCTACAGAATAAACATCTCTAATTGCCTCTTCTGTAATAACTTCTTGTCCTCCAGCAGAATATATTTTGTTATCCTTAATCATTATAAATTTATCTGCAAACCTTAAGGCTAAGTTTAAATCGTGTATTATTATAACAACCGAAATTCCCCTTTCCCTTGCAATCTTCTTTATAAAATCCAAAACCTCAATTTGATTTTTTAAATCTAAACTGCTGGTTGGTTCATCAAGTAGCAAAACCTTAGGCTCCTGAGCAAGTGCCCTTGCAATTAAAACCTTTTGAAATTCTCCTCCGCTTAATTCATCAATATACTTTAAACTATATTTTTCAAGTGAGAGGTGTCTTAATATGTCCTTTACAATCTCAATATCCTTATCAGTTACATCTAATTTTATATATGGTTTTCTACCTAACAAAACAGCATCAAAAACCGTCATCCTTGACACATTTGTACGCTGTGGTACATATCCTATATTCTTTGCAACTTCAATTTGAGGCATTTTACTTAAATCTTTGTTTTCTATATAAACAACCCCACTATCTGGTACTAATATTTTATTTATACACTTTAATAGCGTTGATTTACCAGCTCCATTTACACCAAGAACTGCAACACATTCTCCTCTTTCTATACTAAAGCTTACTTTATCTAAAACCAATTTACTATGATAGGAAAAAGTTAAGTTATCTACCCTTAATATCATCCTCTGCCCTCCCCCTTTATCAAAAGATATAGAAAAAGAGGAGCACCCAAAAATGATGTTATAACTCCAACTGGAAGCACAATAGGACTAATTATAGTTCTTGCAAGGGTATCTGATAATAAAAGTAGAACTGAACCTAAAACTGTAGAAGTAGGTATTAAAAACCTTAAGTCACTTCCTACAATTCTTCTCATTATGTGTGGTGCAATAAGGCCAATAAATCCTATAACACCTATAAAAGATACTGCTGTTGCTGTTGCAAATGAAACTAATAACAGACTTCTTAAACGTAACTTTTCTACATCAACACCTAAAGATTTTGCAACATCATCGGAGGCCTCTAATGTATTATAGTCCCATCTGTGAACGTAAAAATATATATATGATATTAATGTGGCAGTTGCCATAATTAATACCTCTTTATATGACACCCTTCCTAAATCTCCAAAGGTCCAAAACACAGCTGCAGCAACTTGATAGTCCTGTGCAAAATACTGTATAAGAGTTGTAGCTGCCGTAAAAAGTGAACCTAATGCTACACCTGATAAAACTATTGCCTCTTTACTAAAAAATTTAAGTTTTGCAAGCTTTATAACAATAAAGGTGGCAAATATTGAAAATACAAATGCACAAATACTTACTATATAAGGATTATTTATTATTACCGCATCCTTTGTACTACTTTGAGTTGAACCTGCATCTAAAAGAATTATTGCAACATTTGCACCAAAGGCTGCCGCATTTGAAATACCAAGAGTAAAAGGAGAAGCAAGGGGATTTTTTAAGTTGTTCTGCATTATACAACCTGATATTGAAAGTGCTGCACCTGCAACAATTGCAGCAAGTATCCTTGGAAGTCTTATCCTCCAAAGAATCAAATTTGCATCTTGATCATTTATTCCTCTAAAAAATCCAATTAAGTTTATGAGTGTAGTTCTACTTGCACCTAAATTTAATGCCAAAAAGGATAGTATAAATAAAATTAAAAGAAGAACTATAAATACATATTTTTTCCTACCTACATACCTTTTGTACATAATATCTGCCTGCATTGTTACCATCCTCTTGTATATTCTTTAAAACAGTCTAAACAAACCATCTTACCATTTTGAATTCTTATCCTGTGCTCTGCTGCAGCCTCTCCACATTCCTCACATACTATGCTGTTAAAAATTCTTGCCTTTTCAGGCAATTTCACTCTTAAAGGCTTTACTTCAAATACATCAGCTTCTTTTGCCTCTAAAATATATTGTTTTCTTTCCTCTCTTGACATTTCTTTATTTGAAGGTTTTAATACTACCCTTATTCCTTCTCCTGTATTTCTTTTAATAAATGAAAAGGCCATTTTACCTCTGTCTTTAAATATTAAATTGCCCTTTCCCATCGTACATCCTGTTATAACCTGTACAGCATCTACACCACAAGCATCATTTTCTGTTATGCATACAACCTCCTCATCCTTAGAAAAGGTCAAATTAAGTTTCTCTACTGCAATTTCACAGGCTCTAAAACCTATTGCAAGCCCTGGGCACTCATGTCCATGAAATTCAACGCATTTTTTCCATAGTTCTTTATTCATAGTTCAACCTCCTAACCACATAATTTTATAATTTAAATAAGAACAAAAAATAACCCACGAAGGTTAACCCTTCGTGGGTTTAGTTATATTTCATTAGCTATTGTTTATTTGGAACTTCGTGTTCCATTTTTTATGTTAACAAAATATATCATTTTAGTCAATACAAATTATCCTTTAAATATACTTTAACCCAATTTTTAAATTACTCTCTTTTCATCATCATAATATTTTCCAGATAATGTACTGCAAAACCAAAATTATTGTATTTATTTCTATAATAATCATTTACCTTATTTATTTCACTCCACATATAATTTAACCCCTCTTGATAGAAGGTTACATAATCTCCTTCACTTGTGTTGCCTGTTTCAACCGAAATCATAATTTTCTTATTATATTTCTTAGCATAATCTATCTCATTCTTTACTATCTCTATTATTAATTCTGCTCTATCTCTATAGGCCATTATATTTACAGAATCCACCTTAGAAATCACATATTCAGCTAAACTCATACCCTTATTTAAAAGGGGTATTTCATCGAACCAAAAAGGCATATCAACTGATATATTTAATTTATTTTTTACTGCAAAATTCTTAATGTATGATATATAATCCATGTACTCTAAAACTGCCTGATTTCTATTTATGTTCCATAAATCTAAAAGATAGGGCTCAGAGTCAAGGTGTATTCCATAAAATTTCTCATCATTTGCCTTAGAGTTGTTATATTTTACAACCCAATTTAAAAATTTATCAAGCTGAACTCTTTTGCTTTTCAATGTCCAATTAGGATTACCATCTAATGCATAAACCTTTATTCCAAACTTATTAGCATTTTTTATAAAATAGCTGTAATGTGAATAGTTTAAACTCTGGTCTATCTGAACATAAACTTCATTAAATCCATTTTTATTTAGGAATTTTATAACGTCATCTGGAATCTGAAGGATTTTACTTGTATCCCAAAGCCAAGTACCGTAAGGTACCTTATATGTAGTTTCACTTAAAACTTTATTATTAATTATAACTTTTTTAATTACTCCTCTCTTAACTTTGGGATTTAATTTAGACTTAGCAGTAGCTGAAATAGTTGACGTGCATACAAATACAAAAAGGATCAAAAAGAATGATATGACTCTTTTAAACATAATATTCCCTCCTTATATAGAGATTTGAGGTTCTCCATATAAGGAGAACCTGGCAGTCTGGCAACCATAGAGCTCTGCTCCTTAGGCCCATGACTTTGCGTCCTTAGGTTTCCCTAAGTTTGCCCTTTTCAGGTTTTTTTATTCTTAATTCTATTCTACTACTTTAAAATATTAAATCAATCATTTTCTTCACATCTACACCACTTTTTACACTTTTCAGCCTTTTTACTGCACATAACCTTATTGGAACCACATTTTGGACACTTTGTTTTATCATAATCAACATTTATTTCGTATTCATTTCCACAATCAAAACACTTAAACTTGCAGTGTTTTGTTACAAAGTGTCCTCCTCCAATCCTAATGGCCTTACCCTCTGTTAAGGCTATTGCTACCTTTTTTCTTGCACTATCTATTATGTTTTGAAATGTCTGCCTTGAGACATTCATTCTCTCTGCACAGTCTTCCTGATGCAGATCTAAAACATCCTTTAATCTCATAGCCTCAAGTTCCTCAACCTTCAAAACAACCTCATCTAAGGAGCATTTTGGCACATTTGAAGGAATAAAATATTCCTCTTTAGGTAGATTTTCTACCAATCTATATTTAGTTGGTCTTGGCATAAATCCCTCCATTAGTTTAGTTTTTTCATAATATCTAAAACAATTGATGTAAATATTTTATCAAATTCTATTGCGTCTTTTGTTAAATTATTGTAACTATTTAAGTTTTGAGTCATTGGAAGTTCACCTAAAATATCTATTCCCATTTCTCTATATTCTTCCTCCGCCTTTTCTGAATTAAATAGTCTTATCTTCTTTCCACAATCTGGGCAATTAATATAGCTCATATTTTGTATAACTCCTAAAACATCAATATTTAGCTTTCTTGCCATATTTATGGCCTTCATTACTATCATTGTAACTAAATCCTGTGGAATTGAAACCATTACAACACCATTAATTGGAATTGACTGCATTACAGTCAATGCAACATCAGATGTCCCTGGAGGCATATCTATTATTAAATAATCCAACTCCTCCCATAAAACATCTGTCCAAAATTGAGTTATAACACCTGAAATTACAGGACCTCTCCATAAAACTGGCTGATTTTCATCCTCCATTAATAGATTTACTGACATAACTTTAATTCCATCTTTTTCAACAGGAAATATATACTCCTCTGTTCCCCTTGCCTTTTCCTTTATATTGAGAAGTCTTGGTATACTAGGACCTGTAACATCTGCATCCATAATACCAACACTATATCCTAACTCATTTAGTTTTTTTGCAAGTAGAACTGATACAGTTGATTTACCAACTCCACCCTTACCACTCATTACTGCTATTACCTTTTTTATTTTATTATTTGGATTTATTTGTACCATACATGTATTCTTATCCTTTGAACATGATGAATTTGAAGGACAAGTACTGCAATTTGACATAATACCACCCCTTTATAGCATTTGCTATTAATAGAATATAACTATTTTCTAAATATGTCAAATGTAATGTTGACAAGTACTCCTTAATGTAATATCATTATATCGTAATATAATTATTTAATTATTTACTTATATAATGGAGGTGTTACGATGACAAATAAAGATAAACAAGCCATAGTTATGGTCCTTGGCTTAATGGCCTTTTTAGCTAACGGAGATAATTATGCTGCTGCTCCACTTATTATAAACATTGCAAAGGACTTAAATCTTAGTTTAACAACAGCTGCAGTATCTGTTACTGCATATATGCTTTCCTTTGGACTATTTACAATATTATTTGGACCACTTGGAGACAGATTTGGAAAAACTAGAATCATAAACATAGCTGCTTTTGGTACAGCTATTTTTAGTATGCTTGGTGCCTTTGCATTCAACCTAACTTCACTTGTATTTTTTAGAGCAGTAAACGGTGCATTTGGTGCTGGTATTTTCCCTGTTACTATGGCACTAGTTGGTGAAGTTTTTGAACCACAAGAAAGACAAAAATCCATTGGTAAAGTAATGGGAATGATGTTCCTAGGTGGTGCATCAGCTACACTTATAGGAGGAATGCTTGCGTACTTCGGCTCTTGGAGAACTGTTTATTTTATTTATGGTCTTGGTGAACTTATTCTTGCTATAGTAATGCTTAAGAAACTACCAAAACTCCCCGGAAGAATCAATAAACTTAATTTAACCTGTGTATATAAACAAGCACTTTCAAATGGTAAACTTGTATCTGTAGTTTCAACTATTATGCTTGTTGGTTTTAGTGTATTTGGTAGCTTCACATACACGGGAAAGCTTGTTCAGTCTAAAACAGGATACAATATTTTTATAGTCGGTATTGTATTAACTTCCTTCGGTATCGCAACTGTTATAGGTGGAAGAATAGCCCCAAAACTTAGATCAAAACTACAAAATAAATTCCTTTTAGTTTTAGGATTAACTGGTTCTATATCACTTTATCTATTAGCTGCTACTAAATCAACAGCTTTAATAGTAGTTGCTCTATTTGGATTTGGTCTTGCCTTTGTTTCTCTGCAGTCAACATTAGTTTCAACAGCACAAGAAACTATGCCAAGCCTAAGGGGTACTGCAATGTCCCTTGCATCCTTTAATATGTTTGTAGGTGGTGCAATTGGAACAAGTTTAAATGGAAAAATAATAAATCTATACAATAACTATAACTATGTATTCATTAGTGCTTCAATTGCAATGCTTCTAGTTTCATTTATTGCAACATATACAGTTAAAAAGGCATTAAAGTGAGCTCTTTAGGCTCACTTTTAATTTATTTAAAATCCTTCTTTAATTTTATTTTTTTGCAGGAATTCTTTTAATTGCGTCGAATAATAATTTATGTGACAAATGAATAGGAAGGGGAAAGGGCATGCAGAATATAATCTATCAAAATTCCATATACATACTTGAAAATATGCCTGTTATTATAGATGCTTTAGACAAGAATGGAAATTTTATATTATGGAATAAAGAAGCAGAAAGAGTAACTGGATATACCAAGGAAGAAATATTAAATAACCCCAATGCATTTAAATTGTTATATCCAGATGATGAATATAGAAATTATGTTTTAAATCTCATTCCCAAGCTTGAAAATAACTTTAGAAATCTAGAAACAACTATAACCTGTAAAGATGGAACTAAAAAAATAATATCATGGTCAAATGTTTCATCCCTTTATCCAATAGAAGGATTAAGTAGGTGGACAGTTGGTGTTGACATTACAAAACGAAAGGTTGCAGAAGAAAGCTTAAAAAACATTACATCAGAACTATTTTCAATAATCAAGGCTTTTCCTGATTTATATTTTAGAATAAGTTCTGACACAACTATAATTGACTTTAAAACCTATAATAAAACTGACCTATTTGTTGAACCCGAAAATATAATTGGAAATAAAATTACTGATATATTTCCCCAAGATGTTGCATTACTTTATGAATCTGCAATAGAATATGTACTTAAAACAAAAAAGATAAAATCTATAGAATACTCTCTCCCCTTCAAAAAACAAAAGCAATATTTTGAAGCAAGATTAGTCTATCTTAATGAAAAAGAAGTTATGGCTGTTGTTAGAAATATAACTGAAAAGAAGTTGATTGAAATAAAAAATTTAAATCAACAAATGAAATATAAATCCTTCTTTGACTATAGCCCTGATGTACTTCTTGAGGCTGACCTCTACTCTGGATATATATTTGTTGCAAATCCTACATTTTATAAATTGACTAAACTAAATAAGGATGAATTGGAAAATTATACAATATATAATTTATTTGATATAGAAGATAAGGTAACTCAAAAAAGTTCTATAGATTCACTGCTGGATGGTAAACCTATTAAATTCGAAACTAAACTAGTCAATAAGGTTAATGAAGAATACTATTTAGAATTAAATATAATGCCTATAATAGAGAACAACTTGCTTGAAAGAATATTCATATATGCAAAGGATATAACAGACTCTAAAAAACTTGAGGAGAGCAGAAGAAAAATTAAAGAACTTGAAGAATATGAAAATATACGTTCTGAATTCTTTGCTAATATTTCCCACGAATTTAGAACTCCTTTAAATATAATTTTGGGTTCTATACAACTTCTTGAATTGTATTTAAAGAACAATAAAATTATAGATGAAAATCATACACTACAAAAATATAATAAATCTATAAAACAAAACTGCTATAGGCTATTAAGACTAGTTAATAACCTAATAGATATAACTAAAGTTAGCGCTGGATATATGCAACTTAATTTATCTGAATGCAATATTGTATCTTTAGTTGAGGATATAGTACAATCGGTTGCTGACTATATCAATTCAAAAAATATTGAAATAACCTTTGATACAGAAATAGAGGAAAAAATAATACGATGCGATAAAGATAAAATAGAAAGAATAATATTAAATCTTCTGTCTAATGCAATAAAGTTTACTCCAGAAGGTGGCAAGATATTTGTAAATATAACAGATTTAGATGAATATACTTGTATATCTGTAAAGGACACAGGCATTGGTATTCCAAAGGATAAGCAAGATATAATATTTGAAAGATTTAGCCAAGTTAATAAGTCACTTTCACGTGAACGCGAAGGAAGTGGACTGGGATTAAATATTGTAAAATCATTTGTTGAAATGCATGGTGGGGAAATTAAATTAATAAGTGAAGAGGGAAAAGGTAGTGAATTTATAATATTGTTGCCCAATAATTTGGAGAAGGACATATATAAAGATCTAAGTCCATTAAATAACTTTAATAATGTTGAGAGAATATCAATTGAGTTTTCTGACATATATTTTTAAAATCTCTCACATTTTTTTATTTTAGTGAATATATATATTAATGTATTGTTTAACTAATGTAAATGGGAGGGGTATGCGTGAATTTAAATTTACATGTTAACAATTTAACATTTGTTCCTAAAATTAATATATCAGAAGAACAAAACACATTAGCAAACATAGTTTATTCAAAAATTAATTTAAGAAAATATATTGGCAATGGTTTAAATATCTTTTCCCATAGGTACTTAAATAACTTAAACTCTGTAAAAAAACTACCTATGATAATTGAAAACTTCTATAACGATAAATATTTCTTCTTTAGATCAGAAATAAAGGAAATAGAAAAGGAAGTGAATTTAATAGTTGATGAATGGGTTAAAGAGTACTTAGAAGATAAAGATAATAAAAACATACAAATTAGCAAAGCTATAAATTATTTTAAGAATAACTCTAATAATTCTATCCATAACAAAAAATTAGATACTAAAAATCTAAAGTATAGTGATATAAATAAAATGTATTATGAGTTGACAATTTTAAAAATGATAAGCGATATAAATGCTTTGGTTGTAAAAAGACTTTCATACCACAAAAAATCTTCAGCTTTAATTTAAATCTAAAAAAGATGCTAAGGTTAGTTCCTTAGCATCTTTTATTTTAGTCTATCTATTATTGCATCTATACTCAACTCTTCAACCTCTAAAAAGTTTTCCCTCTCTGAAATATGTCCTAGATTATGAGCATCAGAATTTTTTAAAAACATTAGGTTATTTTTAACTATTTTATTTTTAATTAACCTTTGTAATTTATCAAAACTTGAATACTCTACTGTATTTATATCTAAATAATCTGGCATAAAACCTAAGTTTGATATAATACTATAGGTATCTTTATCAATATGGGCTGGAATTACTATTCCATCTAGCTCTTTTACCTTTTCAAAAACTTCATCTATTGTGGCATCTAATGAATTTAAAAGTAGTCTTTCCTCTACTCCTATTGCTTCATCAAATTCATTATATATTATTTGGTTTCCAAATATATTCGGTTTATTACTGATATTAGGAAGTTTTTTGTCGGCATATTCTTGAAAAATATATGCTGTATTTAAATCTCTAAATAAACAAACTAAATGTACTTCTTCTTTTGTTTGAACTTCCACTCCCGGTATAACTAAAATTCCAACTTGAGTTCCAACCTTCATACATGCTTCAACATTTTTACAACTATTATGATCAGTGATTGCAATAACATCTAACTCCTTAATTTTTGCCATATTAACTATATTATTAGGAGTCATATCATCATCTGAACAAGGAGATAGTGCAGTGTGTATGTGAAAATCATAATATATTTTCATACTTATACCCCTAATTTATTAAGTTCAATACATATTTCGTAGGCATTTAATTTTGACTTTAAAACCGGAATCTTTTCATCATTAGCCTTTTTAAGTGTTGATTCTTCCACCTCTATTTCTTCAGGTATTATTACACAAGAAAACTCTAAAAGGGTTGCAACTGCTATTATATTAGGATGTACTTGAACTGTAATCCATGCATTATTCTGCTTCCCATGGGACATTACCCAGCTCAATAGGTCACATGTATACACACCCTTTACTTCTCTATCTAATCCCTCTTCTCCAGCTAAAACCTCAAAGTTTAGTGCATTTACTATATCTCTAACCTTCATTTTTAAACCCTCCACTACTTATAAATTTACAATCTTCAATACTTGCAAGTCCTTTGACTACATCTTCAGCAAAGGCCTTACATGAAGGTGAACCACATAATCCACAATCTGTACCAGGAAGAATATTTATTATATTGTTCATGCTCTTTATCATTTTAACTGCACTCTCAAAATCAACAGGCACCTTATACTTTACCTCTTTTTTACCTTCATCGCTAACTAATTTACTTTCTATATGTGAAAAATCATGTATTTGATACGTAAAATCAAGTTTATCAATTATTGATTTTGTTATCCTTTCAGCATTATAAGGATTTTCAACAAGAAGTAAACCACCAGCACATCCATTTGGACATGCTAAAACTTCTATATAATCAATGTCATCAAGTCTACCATTTTCAACGTCACTTAAAACCTTTATTACATTTTTTATACCGTCAACTGAAATAGAATTTTCAACTCCAATCGCTTCACACTGTCCTCCTGAATATGCCCATAAAAGACCTGTTTTTGATATGTGTGAATTCGACTCATTATTTTTTGATTTTATATGCTTTAATAGTTTTGGATATATATCACTTATTGAAATAGCACCATTTATTCTAATATTCTCATTCCTTGAAATCTCACTAATTTTTGTTACCCAACTTGGGCAAGGCGTTAAGAAAAAGATACCTATTTCTTCATTTTTGTATCCTTGACTCTGATATTTTTCTCTAGTTAAAAGGGCTGAAATTTCAATTGGAGTAAGCATCTTAACTAAGTGGTTAACTAAACTTGGATATTCAGTTTCAACTAACCTTATAACTGTAGGACATAGAGTTGAAATAGCTGGTTTTTCTGCCTTCTCTATATCCTTTTTTAATATTTCAGACGCAATATCACATGCAAAGGTTATATCAAACACCTCATCAAATCCCAGTTTAAGAAGAGCTTCATTAATAGCTGCTGGTTCAACTTGTTTTCCAAATTGAGAATATAATGTAACTGAAGGTATAACAATCTTTTTCTTATATCTTGTTATATCTTCTAGCGAATTTCTAATTGCAACATGTGCACCATATGGACATACCTTAATGCATTCACCACAGTCTATACACTTTTCATTGTATATTACTGCCTTTCCGTTTTTAACTCTTATTGCTTCTACAGGACAGTTCATTAAACATTTTGTACATCCTATGCACTTTTCGGGAATTAATCCAACTGCATGAAATAGTTTTTTCATAATATCACCTTAATTAAAGTAAATTATTATTTTAATTTCCGTATACTTGCCTACCTCCGACTTTATATAAAATTCGTCGCTGCTCCTTTTGATGTTTGGTAGCCCCATTCCCCCACCAAATCCCATTTCTCTTGCAATATCAGAAGCTGTTGAATATCCCTCCTGCATTGCAAGTTCAATATTAGGGATACCTGGACCATAATCATATGCTATTATCTCAATGTGATCGCTATATATTTTAGCCTCAATATATCCACCTACGCTATGAATAACTATATTCATCTCTGCCTCATAACAGGCAACACAAATCCTCTTTATAATGTCACTTCTTATTCCAAGCTGGTTTAGAAGCTTTTTCAAATTACTTGATGCTTCTCCACCTCTTATAAAATCCCCACTTTCTATATCATATTTTACAGAAAGTAACTCCTCCATTACTCCATGTCAACTCCTTTTAACCCATTACTATAAAGTATTCCACAGGTTGTAAACATTGTATGTCTAGTGGCAAGCAGACACATCCCCTTTTCCTTGGCGAGCTCTACTATTGATTCATCTGGCCTTTTATTTCTTACAAAAATAATACATTTAATATCTAGCATCTCTGCTGTTCTTATAGTTTGAATATTAGTTAGTCCTGTAATTAAAATCGTATCCCTACATGAAAATGCTAAAACATCACTCATCAAATCTGACCCAAAGGCACATGTTGTTTCCATTGAAAGCATCTCTTCATTGCATAATACTTCAGCTTTAATTAATTCCTTAATCTCACTTAACTTCATATATACATTCCCCCATATTTGATCTATTTTAATATTATAATTTTTCCGAATATTTTTCAATGTTATTTTTTTGATAATGTAAGTTTGTAAATTACTTATATTTAAAATATATAAACTAGCCCCAGAAAGATCTAATGCTAATTTCAAAGATCTTTCATGGGGCCTCTTCAAAATATATTATCATGTTGTTTAGCAACTTTCTTAAATTATTTTTCAAATATTAATCCATAGTGATGTTCAGATACTTCAATTTCTGATACAAACTTTAATCCTGCATTTTCAAACCATTTTATAACTTCCTCTTGAGATATTCTATGTTTAGTTGGTGGACCATAGTTTGTATCTATCTTTTTCCACTCTATTATAAAAACTCTACCATCCTCTTTTAATACTCTTTTTATCTCATTTATATATCTACTTTTATCCTCTATCTCATGCAAAACATTTGACAACATAACATAATCTGCAAAGCTGTTATCTATAGGGAAATCATACTCACCACATTTTATATACTCTATATTTTCTATTCCTATTGACCTTTCCATTGCAAGCTCAAGCATTTCATCTAAAATATCTATTCCTATAGCCTTTCCATTTGTCAATATTTTAGCAGCTGGTATGGTAAAATATCCTATACCACAACCAACATCTAAGAATACTCCTCCACCCTTTGACTTTAATCCAAACTTCTCTAAAGTTTTATATGGAGGCATATACTTTCTTCTAGTTGGATTATCCAGTTTTTCAGCGTTTTTAGGATCAAATTTATGCATATACAAAACTCCTTTAATTATATTTAATAAATTTTTCTAACTTATCAATTGGAAGTACTTTAGATATATAATAACCCTGTATTTTATCACATCCTAACTCTCTCAATAACTCAAACTGCTCTTTAGTTTCAACCCATTCTGCTACAACATCATAATAAAATGATAGCATAACTCAATAATTATATTAACCAATTAATATCTTAATTCCTTTCACATATAAACTGTGCTTTATTTCTCCATTATTTTTATGAAGAAAATTAAATACAAAATCTTCTTCTACTTCAAAAATTATAACAAAATCATCTCCATGGTATATATATTTTTTCCAAATTCATATAAAGTTAACTTTATATATTAATAATATAAAACAGTAATCGAATTAAATCTTTACAAACTATATTTTAAAAGTTTCTACAATATCTTTAAGGTTATCTGCTAAATTCATAAGTTTTTCTGACGCTGATGCCACCTCTTCTGCTGATGCTGAAAGCTCCTCTGAAGATGCGCTTACCTCCTCTACAACTGCTAAATTTTCACTTGCTATTTGATTTACCGATTCTATCTTACTTACTGTTTCATCCTTATATTCAACCATTTCATTTACATACTCTGATGTTCCTTTTATTAGAGGAATTATACTTTCAACCGATGTCAATATATCTGTAAATGATGTTACTGTTGCTTTTACTGATTCTTTTTGGTTGTTTATAAATCTTCCAACATTATTTGATGTTTCTATAACTTCCTTTGCTTCTGACTGTATCATATTAATTATATTCACTATTTGATCTGTTGATTTTTTAGATTCCTCCGCAAGCTTTCTAACCTCATCTGCAACAACTGAAAAACCACGTCCTGCTTCCCCTGCACGTGATGCCTCAATTGCTGCATTTAACGCTAATAGGTTTGTTTGTTCTGAAATTCCCTTTATAACATCTGCAATACTACTTATATTATATACAGATTCATTTAGGGTATTTAGCTTTTCTGAAACCACATTAAAAGCAGATCTTATCTCTTCTATTGAAAGAATTAATTTATCCATTTCATTTTTACCAATAGATGCTTTTTGTTCTGTGTTTTGTACCTCATCCTTTACACTATTTAATTTATTATGTACCTCATCCATAGCATTAGATAGCTTATCAAAGGCAAACATTATTTCCTCTATACTTGTTGACTGCTCCTGAGCACCACTTGCCACCTGCTCAACACTTGACGCAACCTGTTCTGAAGATGCTGCCATCTCCTGAGAAACTGCTGTTAAATTGTTTGCCTCATCAAAAAGATTAGAAGAACTATCCGAAAGCTTCTTAACCATTCCCTTTAGAGTACTCATCATTTCATTTAAACTATTAAACATTTCTCCAACTTCGTCACGTCTCTCTAACATTTTTTTATCTACTGTAACTTTGAAATTTAAATTTGATACAGAATTAAGATTTTTATTTAAAACCTCTATTGGTTTTATAATATTTCTATTTACAAGTAAATAAAATCCAGTACATCCAAGTAGAAGAACAACTAAAGATATTATGATTATTAAAAGCATAGGTGTTCTAATAATTCCAAAAACAAAACTTTCTGGATAACCTATAAAAATCATCCCAATTATTTTATCAGAACTATCCTTTATAGGCTTATATACTGTAACGTACTTTATACCTAATACATCCGCAGTTCCTTTATAGTCACTTCCTTGTTTTAAAACCTTTTCTACCACATTTTGTGCAGCCTTTGTACCAACTTGTCTTTGACCATTATTTGAAACTGTCGTACTTATTCTTGTATCGTTTAAAAATATTGTAACATCAGCCTTTGTTATTTTCTTTATATCATCAAGTATTTTATAATCCTCATTAATAATATTATCTCCTTTATAAAGCTTATCCCCTTCAGCCTTCCATTCACCTGTATATTGTTTATCTAAAAGTTCAATCACAAAACCTACATTTGAATCTAATATATTATTTTGAATAACATTTTTAAATTGAATATAAACAATACACATAATTGAAAAAATAAGAACAAAAGATAATAAGAAATATGTAGAAATTATCTTTGAACTTATACTTTTTTTCGTATTTATTTGCATAAAAATCCTCCCCTCACTTAAACTTTTTTATAAATAAAACTAACAATATTTAGTTAATGTTTTAACAATCCTGA
The DNA here is from genome assembly GCF_000430995.1 of Thermobrachium celere DSM 8682. Taxonomy (GTDB): domain Bacteria; phylum Bacillota; class Clostridia; order Clostridiales; family Caloramatoraceae; genus Thermobrachium; species Thermobrachium celere. The sequence goes on along the minus strand of NZ_HF952018.1, from coordinate 198,582 downwards.
TTATACTAACTTTTAAAATCAAGAGCTTAAATCCTTTATTTTTCTGTTTAATATACTAGATTATGATATATTTTGATATAATACTTCAAGATATTACATTTTTCGCAACGTTTGATATTGTAACATAAAAATATTCTTTGTACAATATAACATCTTTAAATTATAATAAATTTTAACAAATAAGGGATGCTAAATCAGCATCCCTGTTACCCTATCAAGTATACCATTCATATATGCAATTGCAACTCCATAGTTGGTTATCGGTACATTCTGCTCCCTTGCCCTTATTATTCTTGTCATCATCTGCTTTCTGTTGAACATACACGCACCACAGTGGATTATTAGCTTATATTTAGTTAAATCCTCTGGAAAATCAACTCCTGCATTTACTGTAATATCAAGGTTTGCACCAGTCCTTTGCCTTAACCAGTTTGGAAGCTTTTCACGTCCTATGTCACCCTGAAGCGGGTGGTGCGTACATGCCTCAGCTATTAGCACCTTATCCCCATCTTTAAGTGTATCTATAGCCTTTGCACCCTCTATGAGTATTTTTAAATCACCCTTATACCTAGCCATTAAAATTGAGAAGGAGGTTAAAGGTATATCCTTATCTAAAATGCCATTTACCTTTTCAAATACCTGTGAATCCGTTATAACTAAGTCTGGTTTTCTATTTAGTGCACTTAAAATGTCTGTTAACTCACTATCCTTCACAGTTAAAGCAAGTGCATCGTTATCTAATATGTCTCTTATAACTTGAACCTGAGGTAGTATTAATCTTCCCTTTGGTGCCTGTATATCCTGTGGTGCAACTAAAACAACAAGATCCTTTCTTTTTACAACATCACCTAAAATTGTTTTTCTCTCATAGTCCTCTGGTGCATACTGCTGTATTGCTTCTTTTAATTTTCCTATGTTTATTTTTTCTTTTGCACTAACCTTAACAAAGGGTAAATCAAATTCATTTTTTAATACTTCTAAGTCTAAATCCTCTACATCTATCTTATTTACAACTCCAATTGTAGGTATTTTTCTCTCTTTTAGTAATGAATACCATTCCTTCTCCATTGATAAGTCAGTATTTTCTGCACTAAATACAAGCAGTGCAAGATCTGTCTTATCTAAAACTTCCCTTGTCTTTTTAACTCTTAATTCTCCTACCTCTCCTTCATCATCAATTCCAGCTGTATCTATTATAACAACAGGACCAATTGGCAAAAGCTCCATAGCCTTATATACAGGGTCTGTTGTTGTTCCTGCATAATCTGAAACAAGGGCTATTTCTTGACCTGTTATTGCATTTATAAGACTTGATTTTCCAGCATTTCTTCTTCCAAATATAGCAATGTGTAGCCTATTTGCCTTTGGTGTATCTAACATAGTATTCCTCCTTAGAATCTTAAATCTCTCTCTCCCTTTTCAATTCTCTCAAGCATCCTTATTGTTGCTTCCTTTGCCCTCTCATTTGGAATTGTCTCTAATTCTCTTTTTATTACCTCTTCACCTAACTTTCTTGCTTCTTCATCGCCATAATCAAGCAGGAACTCCTTTAATGTGATTAGTGCATTTGGTTGACATACGTTATTTATCTGACCTGTTTTTGCAAGTCTCATAAATCTATCTCCAGTTCTTCCTTCTCTATAACAAGCTGTGCAGTAGCTTGGTATATATCCACCCCTAAGTAGACTCTTTATTATCTCAAGTGGTGAACGGTGATCTCCTACCTCAAACTGTGGCTTTTCATCATCGTGGTGCTCTCCCCTATAATATTCAACATATCCTCCAACACCTGTACAGGAACCTGCACTTATTTGAGATATACCAAGAGCTATTACTTCATCTCTAAACTTTGGCTCTTCCCTTGTAGATAAAATCATTCCTGTATATGGTAGAGACAGTCTTAATACAGCTACAATCTTCTTAAAATCTTCATCAGATACTAAATATGGGAACTTCTCTAAATCAACGCCCTCTGCCTTTTTTAGCCTTGGAACAGAAACTGTATGAGGCCCTACTCCAAACTTTTCCTCAAGATGCTGTGCATGGAGAAGCATTGCAACAGTTTCATACTTATAATCATAAAGTCCATATAATACACCAAGTCCTACATCATCAATGCCACCCTCCATTGCCCTATCCATTGCTGTTGTATGGTAATCATAATTATGCTTTGGACCTTTTTTATGCATCTTTTCATAGGTTTCTCTATGGTATGTTTCTTGGAAAAGTATATATGTCCCAATTTCTGCCTCTTTCAACTTCCTATAGTTCTCAACACTTGTTGCTGCAATATTTACATTTATCCTTCTTATACTTCCATTATCAAATTTAATTGAATATATCGCTCTTATACAGTCTAATATATATTCAATTGGACAGTTTTGAGGGTCCTCTCCAGCCTCAAGGGCAAGTCTTTTGTGCCCAAGTGACTCTAATACCTTAACCTCCTCAATAAGTTCAGACATAGTTAGTTTTTTCCTCTTAAATGAACAGTTTGAGTGCTTATATCCGCAATATTCACATTCATTTACACAGTAGTTACTTACATAAAGTGGTGCAAATAAAACTATTCTTCTACCATATATCTTTTCCTTTATCTCCTTTGCCATTTTAAACATCTTATCTAAAAGCTCTCTATCCTCAATATTTAAAAGTACTGCAGCCTCAACTGGTGTAAGTCCCTTTGCTTCTCTTGCCTTTTCTAGAATACTTAAAACGTATTCTCTATCCTCTGCCTTCTTCTTTGCCTCATCTAATATTTTAAAAATCTCATTATCATTTATAAATGTTTGCTTTACAGTTTCCATACATATACCTCCTAAATTATTAGGGCATCGCCTCTACTATCTGAAATCTCAAGTCCTAAACTCAACAGGTAGTTTTCTAAATCTAATCTTTCTTCCCTTATACTTTTTTCAAATTTAAATTCTTTTGGATATATTTCGTATAACCTTCTGTACTTATAAGGTTCCACCTTTTGCATTATTACATTTGCACCAGCAAAGAAAACTTTATCTTTATATTTAGTATTTAATACACCAAGTGCAGTTGTTGCAGGAAGATGGGGCCTTTTTAAAAGAATTCTTGTTAGTGCAACAGCCTTTACTGTTAAAAATGCACTTCCTGCATCATATGTTCCAAGTGGTGTATCCTTGTGTGGTATAAATGGTCCTATTCCTGCCATATCAACATCAAGTTCCTTAAGAAGCATTATATCCTCTGCAATTGTCCTTATAGTCTGTCCAGGAAGCCCTATCATAAACCCACTTCCTAATTGATAGCCTAACATCTTTAGATTTTTAAGACAGTCTATTCTATTTTTAAAGTTTGAATGTGGATGAAGACTGTTGTATAGAGACTCATCTGCTGTTTCATGCTTCATTAGAAACCTATCTGCTCCCTTTTCCTTTAGGTACTCATACTCTTTATAGCTTCTCTCACCAATACTTAAAGTAATAGCAACGTCTGAATAATCCTTTATTCTCTCTACTATTTCACCTAAAATTTCCTTTGTATAATATAAATCCTCACCTGACTGAAGAACTAGGCTTCTGTACCCTGCATCAACAGCTTCCTTTGCACATTCTACTATCTCATCCTTATCCATTCTGTATCTTGGAAGATTTCTATTGCTACATCTTAATCCACAATAGTAGCAGTCTGCTCTGCAGTAGCTTGAAAATTCAATTATTCCTCTTATGTGTATTTCATTTCCAAAGTATTTCTTCTTTACCTCATCTGCAGCTTTAAATAAAACTTCTGCATCCTCTTCATCTAATGAAAGTATCTTTTCCATTTCATCTAAACTTGGCACGTATCCTTCAACTATCTTGTATATTAAATCCTTCATCCTATCACCTATTTCTTTGTTAATGCTGATTTTACACTTACTCCTTTTACTTTTCCAAGCTTACCTGTCATTGCACTAATTTCATCTGTTGTTCCATCTACAATTAGTGAAATGACAGATACGCCTCTATCTCTATAGGGAATTCCCATTCTACCAACAACTAAACTACTAAACTCGTGTAGAATTGCATTTACATCCTCTGCCCTCTCTAAATCCTCAACTACAATTGCAACAACTCCAAGCCTCTTTTCCATTCTACTTCCTCCTTCTAAAGTAAAAATGCCCTCCAGCAAAAGCTGGAAGGCATAATATGGCCATAGCTATGAGTCTGTCTATATCCTTCCCCTCTTGCTCAGAATAATCCTTGCAATCAGGCTCAATATCTTAATCCCCCAAAGCAGTAGAACCACTTTGGCGGATATCTTTAGTATTATTTTATCACACTAATGTAATTTACACAATATAACAATTAGAATCTATCTCTCTTTACATAGTGAGTATGAAGTAGTTCGTGTGCCTTGTGGCTGTTTGGCTTTCCAAGGAATTCTTCATATAATCTTATAACATATGGGTTCTTATGTGACTTTCTTATTGGCATATCCTTATCTTCATCATAGATAGCCTTTGCTCTTTCTGCCTTAACATCTATGCATGCTTGAGTTCTTGCATCTACTATTGGTTGTCCTCCACCTGTTACACATCCTCCAGGACAAGCCATAACTTCTATGAAGTCATAGTGCTTTTCCCCACTCTTTACAAGCTCCATAAGTTGTCTTGCATTACCAAGTCCGTGTGCAACAGCTGCTCTTATTGTCTTTCCATTTGGTAGAGTAAGTTCAGCTTCTTTAATTCCTGTAGTTCCTCTTACTTGAACATAATCTATTGATTCTAGATCTTGTCCTGAAAGTAGGTCATAAACTGTTCTTAGTGCAGCTTCCATAACTCCACCTGTAGCACCAAATATAACTGCTGCACCTGTTGATTCTCCAAGTGGGTTATCAAACTCTTCATCTGGAAGCTTTGTAAAATCAATTCCTGCTTCCTTAATCATTTGAGCAAGTTCTCTTGTAGTTAGTACATAATCTACATCTTGTAGATTTTCATTTGAAAGCTCTTCTCTTTGTCCTTCAAACTTCTTAGCAACACATGGCATTATTGAAACTACAACTACATTCTTCTTATCAACACCAAGCTTTTCAGCAAGGTAGTGCTTTATTAATGCCCCTTCCATTTCATGTGGTGACTTACAAGTTGATAGATTATCTATAAGTTCTGGATAGAAGTGTTCTACAAACTTAACCCATCCTGGACAGCAGCTTGTCATAAGTGGAAGTCTTTCTCCCTTTTCAAGTCTAGTAAGAAGTTCTGTTCCTTCTTCCATTATTGTAAGGTCTGCTGCAAAGTCTGTGTCAAATACCTTGTCAAATCCAAGTCTTCTTAATGCTGCTGCCATCTTTCCAGTAACTCTTGTTCCTATTGGCATTCCAAACTCTTCACCAAGTGCAACTCTTACAGCTGGTGCTGTTTGTACTACAACAAACTTTTCTGGATCAGCAAGTGCCTTCCATACTTCCTTAATGTTTTCCTTTTCAGTTAGTGCACCAACTGGACAAGCCATGATACATTGTCCACAGTTTACACATACTGTATCTGCTATATTCTTATCAAGTGCAGTTGATACTCTTGTGTTAAATCCTCTTCTTGAAAAATCAATTGCACCTACAGTTTGTACATTTTTACAAGTATTTATACATCTACCACAAAGAACACACTTTTCTTGGTCTCTTACAAGTGAAGGTGATGAGTTGTCTATTTCGTAGCTTATTCTTTCTCCTTCAAATCTTAAATCTCTTATATTTAATTCCTTTGCAAGTGTTTGTAGTTCACAGTTTTCACTTCTATTACATGAAGTACATTCTCTCTTGTGGTTTGAAAGTAGAAGCTCAACAACTGTTCTTCTTGCTTCTCTTACCTTAGGAGTGTTTGTCTTAACTTCCATTCCATTTTCACAAGGTAATGTACATGATGCTATAAGTCTTGGTCCAACTTCAACCACACAAACTCTACAGCTTGATGTATGGCTAACACCCTTTAGATAGCATAAACTTGGAATGTTTATGCCTATTTGTCTTGCCGCTTCAATAACTGTCGTTCCTCTTGGTACTTCTACTTCTATTCCATCTATAGTTAACTTTACCATTTCCATAGTTCCATGTACCTCCTATTTCTTAACTATTGCCTTGAATGGACACTTGTCTATACATGCACCACACTTAATACACTTATCTTGATCTATCTTAAATGGACTCTTAACTTGTCCTGAAATTGCATTTACTGGACATTGTCTTGCACATAGTCCACATCCCTTACACTTTTCTTCAATAATTGTGTATTGTAGAAGTGCTTGGCATACTCCAGCTGGACACTTCTTGTCCACAACGTGAGCAACATATTCATCTCTAAAGTGCTTAAGTGTTGATAAAACAGGGTTTGGTGCTGTTTGTCCAAGTCCACATAGTGAAGCAGCCTTTATTTGCTTTCCTAATTCTTCAAGCTTGTCTAGGTCTTCTAAAGTACCCTTTCCTTCAACTATTCTGTCTAGTATTTCAAGCATTCTCTTTGTACCTATTCTACATGGAGTACACTTACCGCATGACTCATCTCTTGTAAAGTCAAGGTAGAATCTTGCAACGTCAACCATACAAGTATCTTCGTCCATTACAATCATACCACCTGAACCCATCATTGAGCCAAGTGCAGTTAAAGTATCGTATTCAATTGGAGTATCTAGGTGTTCTGCTGTTAAACATCCACCTGATGGTCCTCCTGTTTGAACAGCCTTGAACTTCTTTCCGTTTGGAATTCCTCCACCTATTTCATATATAACTTCTCTTAGAGTTATACCCATTGGAACTTCAACAAGTCCTGTGTTTGTAATCTTTCCACCAAGTGCAAATACCTTTGTTCCTTTGCTCTTTTCTGTTCCCTTTGAAGCAAACCATTCTCCACCTCTTACAATGATTGGAGGGATATTTGCGTAAGTTTCAACGTTATTAATTAATGTTGGTTTACCCCAAAGTCCTGATTGTGCTGGGAATGGTGGCTTTGGATTTGGCATACCACGTCTACCTTCAATTGAGTTCATAAGTGCAGTTTCTTCACCACATACGAATGCACCTGCACCAAGTCTTATTTCTATATCAAAGCTAAAGTCTGTTCCAAATATATTCTTTCCAAGTAGTCCATATTCTCTTGCTTGCTTTATAGCAACCTTTAATCTTTGAACAGCTATTGGATACTCTGCTCTAACGTAGATGTATCCTTGGTTAGCACCAATTGCATATCCTGCAATTGCCATTGCCTCTAATACTGAATGTGGGTCTCCTTCAAGTATTGATCTATCCATGAAGGCACCTGGGTCTCCTTCGTCTGCATTACATACAACATATTTTTGATCTGCCTTTGACTTAGCAGTAAGCTCCCACTTTAATCCTGTTGGGAAACCACCGCCTCCTCTACCTCTTAGGCCTGACTTTTTAACTTCCTCTATTACTTGTTCTGGAGTCATTGTAGTTAAAACCTTTGCAAGAGCCTTGTATCCATCAAAAGCGATGTATTCATCTATGTTCTCTGGGTCAATAACCCCACAGTTTCTAAGTGCAATTCTCTCTTGCTTTTTATAGAATCCTGTTTCATTTAGAGATTTAATTCTTCCTTCTTCTACTGTTTCAGTGTATAGAAGTCTTGTAACAGGTCTACCCTTAACTAAGTGTTCTGCAACTATCTCTTCTACATCTTCAACCTTTACTCTTGAATAAAAAGCTCCTTCTGGGTAAACAATAACTACAGGACCTAACTCACAAAGACCAAAACATCCAGTTCTTACTATTTCTATTTCATTTTCTATGTTGTGCTTTTTAACTTCTTCCTTAAACTTTTCTAAAATCTTCATTGAATCTGATGATGTACATCCTGTACCACCGCAAACTAAAACCTGTGAACGATAGAAAGCCATGCTTTTCCCTCCAATCACTCTTTTTCTACTTTATAGTCATTTAGTATCTTTCCTTGAATTACGTGCATTGTGTATTCCTCAACAACTTTTCCGTCCTTAACATGTTCTCTTACTATTCTTCTTGCCTTTTCTGCATCCATCTTAACATAAGTAACCTTTTCTTCACCTGGCTTTATAACCTCAACAATTGGTTCCATCTTACAAAGACCGATACATCCAGTTTGAGCAACTACAACATCAGTAAGACCTAGCTTTTCAACCTCTTCCATAATTGCAAGAAGAACTGGTCTTGCTCCTGCTGCTATACCGCATGTTGCCATACCAACAACTATTCTTGTTGTTGTTCTATCCTTTCTTTGATTTACTCTATCTAGGGTCCTTTTTCTAATTTCTTCTAATTCTTGTAGTGTTTTCATTAGAAGGCACCTCCACTTATTTCATTTAAATTTTCCTTAATAAAATCCTTTATCCACAATAAAACCTCTGGGCTATTAATTTCATCACTGCCAAGTATTTTTTTTATTTCTCTTGAGTCTAGAATAAATTTTTTGCCATTATATATGTGTTCATAAACCAAATCAATTTTAGGATTAAGAAGAACAGAAACAACTGTCTCTTCTATTTTACCAAGCGGTGGCCTATCTATATTATCATGTTCCATAGTCGCCACAACTTCAGTTCCTACATTTACCTTAGAATAAACCTTTAGGTTTCCGTTACATCTTAAACATGTACTTTCAAACAACGAAAGACCTAACCCAACCCTTCTTGTTGTTCTTGATGTTACAAAGGGATCTGTTATGTTTTTTAACATCTCTTCATCAATACCTCTACCATTATCCTTTATCTTAATGATAAAGATATTTTTAGACGTATCCTCTTCAATATAAAGTTCAATGAGTGTTGCATCTGCATTAATAGAGTTTTCAATTATATCCATTATATGAAGAGAAAGTTCCCTCATAATATCTCCTTACTTATATTCTTTTAAAATGTTTGGAATATCTTCTGGAGTAACTCTTCCATATACCTTCTCACCTATAACCATAACTGGTGCAAGTCCACACGCACCTAAACATCTTGTAGCCTCTAATGTAAACTTACCATCTGCAGTAGTTTTACCTACTTCTACATTTAGTTCTTTACATAGTCTATCTATTAAACCTTGTGCTCCCTTAACATAGCATGCTGTTCCAAGACAAACTCTTATTATATGTTCTCCCTTTGGTTCAAGTGAGAAATATGAATAGAAGGAAGCTACACCAAATATTTCAGCCATTGGGATATCTAGTTCTCTTGAAACAATCTTTAATATATCCTCTGGAAGATAACCATATGTGTCTTGTATTTCGTGTAGTACAGGAATTAATCCTCCCTTTACTGTTTTGTGCTCTTCAATTACCTTCATGATCTTTTCTAATCTTTCATCAACTTGATTTCCGCCACAGCAGCAATGTTGTTGACTCATTAAATTCACACCCCTTGCTTGTTATTTTTATGGCATACTTAATTATATTTAATTGGTTAATGAAATTTTTCATTAACCAATTTGCAACTTAGTTTATAAAGAATTTTCAAACAATTTAATTGTAAACTAAAACATTATGTAAATCAATGTAATAATTTGTAAAAGGTTTGTAGTTTGTTATATTTTTAACAATTGATGTATATGTACATAACACTTTGACTACAGTAATATATCACATATAAGCCTTATTTTCAATCTTTGTTACAATAATTTTAAAATACCTTAAACTGTTATATATCAGTTTTAAATTGATTTAAACGAAAAAACTTAATTTTCAAATATAAAATAATAAAAAATTTAAATTTTTCTATGTGTTGTTATATTAATACGATTAATGTTCAAATAAAAAACCCCCATAAAAGAATTCTTTAACTCTTTTATGGGGGTACTTTTTTAACAGCCTAAAAAGGCTCTTTTTATATATTTTTTTTATACATTTTCATCTCATGCTCTACCATGCTTGTAAAAATGTTTACAATTTGTGGATCAAACTGTTTTCCTGCTTCTTCTCTTAAAATATTTACTGCTTTTTCAATTGGCATACCCTTTCGATATGGCCTATCAGTTATCATTGCATCAAAACTATCTGCAACAGCAAGTATTCTTGCTCCTATAGGTATATCCTCACCATGTTTTTCATTTGGATATCCTGAATGCCCATTTTCACCAATACTGTACCTTTCATGATGATATTTAATAAGTGGTGCAACTTCCTTAAGTATGTTTAGTGAGGATACTATTTCGTATCCGTAAACAGGGTGTTTGGACATAATATTCTTTTCCTCTTCATTTAAAGGTCCATTTTTATTTAATATTTCAGTTGGTATTAACACTTTTCCTATGTCATGTAAAACTCCTGCTGTATATATTTTTTTAATTTCATAGTCACTTAACTTCATGTATTTAGCAATAAGCGCTGCATATTCTGCAACTCTAGTACTGTGTCCCTCTGTATAGCTATCCTTCAATTGAACTATCTTTAGAAAACTCTTTAAAACCTCTATCTGCTGTTCCTCTATTTGCTGTCTATTCTTCTCTTCAATCATTTCATTTACAATCTTCTTTTTAGAAAGTCTTCTTCTAGTTAGACTCATTTCTAAAGAATATAATGCCTTTTCTAAATCTGATACTTCTTCAAATGTTAAGCTATAGTATGTTAAATTAATTTTGTTTTGAACATATTTATTTTGCTCTTCTACATATATTTCAAACTGCTTTAACCTTTCATTTACCACATCTTCATTTTTATTAAGTAGAATAATTAAAAATTCATCTCCTCCATACCTTATACATATTCCATCATCGCCAAAATATTTATTTATATAGTCTGCAACCAATTTAATTCTTAAGTTACCAGCCTCTATGCCAAATATTGAATTGTATACCTGCATTTCGTCAATATCTATCATAAGCAGTGTAATTGGATATGCTCTACTTTTAAATCTATTGATTTTATTAATTATATCAGTTAGTTTTTCTCTCTTGTAAAATTTGGTTAAAACATCAAATGTATTTTCATCGTCATACCTTTTTACATTGGCAGTAATATACATTATGTTTGAAAACATTCTAAAGAGCATAATAGAGAAAATGATAATATACACTCCTATGTCATTAAAAGTTAAATTTAATTCATTGCTATTAATTACAGTAAAAGAAATAACAAATACTAAAAGCAATATACTATAAATCCATGCAAAATAAATCTCTAGACTCTTTGTCTTTAAGGAAGATTTTATCAGGGATACTATAGTATCATATAAATCAGTTTTCTTAAGCAAAATAATGCTAAATATAACATAAAGCCCTGTATGTATATACAAAATATCTGCAAATGATGTATATAGATTTTTTATTTCATTATCAACTATAAAATATATTAAATCTGCAACAAAATAAAACATTAATGCTGATAATATATACATTACATGCCTTCTAATTTTCACAGAAGATGTCATCTTTAATAAGTTCATAACAATATAAAATAACAGCAGAATGTCAAATATAACATAAACTATGTCAAATGTAAATTCCTTAATTATATTGTTTGAAGAATATAATAATAAAGTATATATAGTTATATAACAAACAACTAAGGTATCTAGCACAATTGATTTGTTAAATTTAAAAAGATAAAGACTTTTATATAGCTTATCTAGAGCAAGAAAAACATTGATATATGCAACTACATAAAATAAATCATAAACCCTTTTTCCATAAAACACATATAACAAATCTCCCATTAGAGAGAACATTAAAAACATCATTAGATTTAAAAAATATCTAGCCTTAGTATCTCTGTATTTTTTATAGCACATTAATGATGCAATGATATATATTATACTTTGTATAGAGTTAACTACATTTATAAAATATCTGTGTTTATAATACATTGAACTAATTAAAAATGCTGCAAAAACAAACATAACAAGTACTAAGTGTCCAATTACCGCTCTCTTTTTTGCCATAACAACCCTCTTCTGCAGAATATTTTTCATTATTATACTAAATTATTATAAACTTTTCTACAATTTAAACAAAAATAAAACAAAAAGCTGCAATAAGCAGCTTTTAAAACATATCTTTTTTGGCTAGATAATATGTTGCAGCACCTGTTGCCACAGCAGTTATCAAAAGAACTATATAAAATCCAAATGGATTTTCTGCAAAAGGAACAGGTACGTTCATTCCCCAAAGTCCTGCAAAGACTGATGGGATAGATATTACAATAGTTATTGAGGCCAAAAATTTCATAACTATATTTAGATTGTTAGAGATAATTGATGCAAAGGCATCCATCGTACCACTTAAAATGTTACTATATATATTTGCCATCTCTATTGCCTGCTTATTTTCAATAATAACATCTTCAAGAACATCCTGATCTTCAGGATATTTATTTATCATCTCAAGCTTTAACATTTTTTCAAGAGTTATTTCATTTGCCTTAAGTGAAGTAGAAAAGTAAACAAGACTCTTCTCTAGTTCTAGAAGCTGTATAAGTTCCTTATTCTTCATTGATCTATGAAGTCTTGCCTCTATAACTGAGCTTGTTTTATCTATCTGCTTTAGATAATTTAGATAATAGGTTGATATTCTATATAGTATCTGAAGAATAAACCTTGATTTTTTATATGTATAGAAGCTTTTAATCTTCCCCTTTACAAAGTCTTCAAGTATCTTATTTTCTTCTAGGCATATTGTAACTATAAAGTCGTTGTTTAAAACAATACCTAGTGGTATAGTATAGTAGTTTAATTTTTTATTCTCAACATCAATAAATGGAATATCAAATATAAATAGATATTGGTCCTCTTCAATTTCTAGACGTGAGCTTTCTTCTTCGTCTAGTGCTGATTTTAAAAATTCAACCATTATACCAGTTTTTTGTGATACATATTCAAGTTCTGTATCTGTTGGATCTGTTATATTAATCCAACATCCTTTTTCTATTGTTTCTACTTCTACAGTTTTTTCATTTTCTAATGTCCTATAAATCTTTATCATCCTATGCACTCCTTTCCGCACCCACAAGGGTGCAGAAAATCGTGCACCCTTGTGGTCTATTTTAATATACTACTATAAGGCCCATCTCCCATAAATTTACACCTCTTTAAAATATATATTACATTATTAATTTACATTAAATATCAAAAAAAGACAACCTATTTTTGATCTGGATTTAAAATAATTATAGGTTTTGGTGGAACAATAACATCCTTTTCATTACCGTTTTTAGGATATATATTTGGCCTTTCGCAAATTCCTGTAATTCCAACTATATATCTTCTCTGTTCTATTAGTTCTCCATATTGTTTTATTTTCTTTGTTAATAGATCAAAGGACACCCTTATAGCCCTTTCATATTTTTCAATTGTATTTCTAAAATGCCTAAAATCAGATCTTTGATCATGCTTACCATTAGCAGCTACTGTACCATTAATTACAACACCATCAAATATTTTAAAAAGCTCTGTTAATGCCCCAACTACATTAAATGAATTTATATTGTAGTTGTTTGATTGAATAGGCGTAATTAAAATCTCTTGAAGTATGCATTTTATTATATATCTTATCTCATCCTCAATAACTGCTATTTTATATTCAAGTTCTAATTCAATTAGCCTTAATATTTTAAATAAGCTTTCATTTACTTTGTCCCTTAATGCCAAAACTATATAATATTTAATCATTGTAATACATTCTTTCTCTGATAATGTCCTTTTTCTTTCAGCATCAAAGGGAACGTAATTTACATTATACAGCATCCTTATTATCTGCCTTTTATTAAATCTTCCAAAATTCATCTCTATAAACTTATCATATCCTGTAGATATTAGTATATCTTCTGCCTTACATCTCCATTCAATGTCATCTATTTTATCTATTATTTCTCTTATGCTAACTCTAAATATTAAATATTCAAAAACATTTACCAAAATTTCTTCTTCAACCTTTTCTGCAACAAGTGCCAGCTTATAGTTCCTACAATCCTCATCAACATAAGGTGGAATGTATTCTCTATTGCATATTCTATTATAGGCATCTATTATAACCTGCTTTTTTCTACAGGCATTACATGGGTTATATGATATTTTTTTATCCTTCATGCCACCTTCTATACTTTCCTTGACAAATTCATTAAAACAATCTTCAAATTCACATTCATCTTCCGATGCCTCAAATCTTTCAGATAGTTTTTTTATAAATTCATCTATCTGCCTATCTATGTTATCTCCCATAAAACCCCACCTTATATCTTAATCATATTATAGTATATTAATTATTTGCAAAAATAATGATTTTTCAAATATTCCAAAAGGTTTTCAACAATATCCACACACTTGTCCACACATTATACACAATATTTTTTTATTCAACATTGTTCCACATTTTTTTCACATAATATTCCACAGGCTTATCCACAACTTTTGTGGATAAGCCTGAAAATTAGTGGATAACTCTTAACAATCCTTTTCAGCTTCTCCCTGTATTATTATATCCATTGGCTCTACAAAGAACCCCTTAAATTCTATATCACAGAAGTTATATAGCTTACTTAAATCTCTACAGAACTTAAATTCTTTAATAATATATTTATATTTAAACTGCCTATCACAAACATCCTCTTCTAATGGGTAACATATTTGATGTTCAAGTAGGTTAATCATCATATCCTTTCCTTCATATTTATAAATTATATTTTTCTCTATTGCAAATTTTAATATTATCTTGTTGTCAAAAACCTTATATTCAAAACTATCTATTACATCACTGCCACATTCTAAATCAAATTTCTCGTGTAGACAAACAATCTGATTTAATAGAATATTTCCATCTATTCTTTCTACAATCCTGTCAACATATAAGTCTAAATTTTCCTCTATACTATCAGTTACTGATTTTCTCTTTAACAGTTTTATATCGTATTTAATATATTCGTCTGTATAAATTATTGGAGCTATAAATTTTCTATAGTATCCGTCCTTTTCAAATATAATTGTATAAACTCCTGCTAAAAGATTTAAGCTGTATTCTTCATCAAATATCTCTGTTTTTATTAGGCTACAATCTTTATATACTTTAACTGTTACATCCTGAAGTAGTTCCTTTGTTTTACAGTCCATTATTTTACCAGAGATGTTTATCAGTTTATTATCATAGGCTGCCTTAACTAAAACTCCTTCATCACGCACAATATCAGTTGTTTCAGCATTTAGGGCTGATGCTTGTGCCTCATCTAAATACTGAAGTCCAGTCATTATAAAGTATCCATTAAATTGAACTATCAAAGTTTCCTCTTGGTCTGGTTCTAAATCTCCAACCTCCCAAACAAGAGTACTGGTTGGTGAATCATAAAATACTGTTCCTATTGAAGGTGTATATATTGGCACTCCACCTGTAAATATAAAATATTCATTTAGTTTATCTACTACCTTTACACCATATACCTTAACTGTTGAAGTGTTTTTTACTTTTATTTCTACTGTCCAGTTGTCCTTTGTACACGCATTAATTTCTGTTGGACCATCTGTTAATGTCTTTGTTATCTCTATTTCTCCCATCTCTTCATTAACACAAACTCCTATGTCGCTTACAGGACCTACAGGTTTTATATTATCCCCAGTTAGTGTTGCAAAGTTTATAATCTTAAATCCTGGATATTTAAATGAACCTGTTATTTCAACATCTAATGTTACTGAATTACCTGGACCAAGATCTCCTATATCCCAAGTTACTGTAGATGTCTCATCATCAAAATCTGCAGTAGTTGTACCACTTGGTGTCAATGTTACATCACTATCTTCAAGCCCTAATTCTGCATTTATAATATCCTTTACAACCAATCCTTCTGCAGTTGATGCAGAGTTATTAGTAACTGTAAGTGTATATTTCCAAGTTTTTTCTTGTTCTGGCTCTATACACTCAGGATATAACGGGCCTTCTGTAACTTCTTTTGTAAGCATTACCTCAGGCTCAACTGACTTATTTATTTCATCTCCACAGATTATATCCTTAATTAGCACTTGGTTTTGTGTTGATGTGAAATAACAGAGGCTAAAAACTGTTGTGTCGAAATTAAATCCTTCAAAGGCCGATATAGGTGCTTTAAAATCTAAAAAGTAGTCATCATCTGGTGTTTTTGCACAGGGGAACTTTGTATTTGCCTTAATCACCCTAATATCTGTTCCAAATATAGTGGAAACTGGAACACTATAAATTATTACTCCAAATGGGTTTTTAATTAACAATCTATAATTTCCACCACTCACGTCAATTGTAAAAGTATATTTTAAATTTACTCCAAAATTTATAAATACTCCCCAAGCAAATTCTTTAAATTCACCTGACTGGCTTTTAAGTGGTGTTTCATTTATTCTCATTCTAAAGCAGACTTCTCTATCTGTTTCAGTCTCAGGGTCAATATAGTAGTAGGCTGCTGGATTTAAAAGGTCTCCTACAATATCTGTTGAACAGGGGTTAACATTGTTTGGAACTGCAGTTATAGGAAGTCCATTTTCTGTATATACTATCCAATTACTGTCGCTTGGAAAAGGCACAAAAACCACCTCTCTATTTTAAACTCTATATCATATTATGAATATATAAAAGAAGGTGTTGTAAAGCTTATTTATAATCTATTCCTCTTTTCCTTCAATTAAAATATCCATAGGCTCTACAAAGAATCCCTTAAATTCTATATCACAGAAGTTGTAAAGCTTACTTAAATCTCTACACATTTTAAACCTATTAACCTTGTATTTGTATTTAAACTCTTTGTCACATACATCTGTCTGAAGAGGATAGCAGATTGTGTGTTCAATTAAATTTATCATTAAGTCCTTTCCCTCAAGCTTGTAAATTACATTCTTCTCTATCAAAAACTTCAAAATAAGCCTTCCCTTTATGATCCTATATTCAAATTTATCTATAACATCGCTTCCACATTCAAGATTATACTTTTCGTGTAGGCATACAATTTGGTTTAAAACTATATTTCCATCTATTCTCTCTGTAATTTTTTCTGCGTATATATCCATGTTTTCTTCAAAATTAGCATCTATAGCTTCCTTCTTTAAAAGTTTTACATCATATCTTATATACTCATCTGTAAATATAATTGGTGCAACAAACTTTTTATAATATCCTTCCTTTTCAAAAACTATAGTGTAGGTTCCAACTTTTAAATTAAAGCTGTATTTATAGTCTGCAACTACAGTTGTTATCAAAGAGCAGTCCTTATAAACCTTAACAGTGACATTATCTATTAGCTCACCTGTTTTACAGTCTATTATATTTCCTTCTATATTTATGTCAAAATCCTCAAAGGCTGCCTTAACAAGTACACCTTCATCCCTTGCCTCAACAGTCACAGCATTTTTAGCGCTTGCAACTGCTGTATCAAAACTTTGCTGTCCTATTTGTATAAAGTACCCTTTAAAATTAATCTCAAATTCAACCCTTTGACCTGGCTCCATATTGCCAATGTCCCAAACAAATTTATTTGATATGCTGTCAAAGAATATATTACCAGCATTTGTAGTGTAATTTTGAATTCCATTTATAAATACAAAATACTCATTTACAACATCAACCAATTTAACACAATACAGCTTTACACTTGATATATTCTCAACTGTTATTTTTACCCTCCAGTTACCCTTTGTACATGCATTGATTTGGGTTGGACCGCTTAATACCTCTTTATCTATTTTTAAAATTCCATATTCTGTTGCAACCAGAACACCTATATCATAAACTGGTCCAACTGGAAGTACATTATCTCCATCTACCTTAGCATAGTTTAAAACTTTATAGCCAGGCACCATAAATACTCCATTTGTAATATAAACTGTAAGTGTAGCCTCATCTTCTTCATCTAAATTTCCAATAGTCCATTTTAAAATAAAGGTGTCTTCGTTAAAATCTACACTTCCATGGGTTGGAGCATCCCAAGTTATTGTTGCAGAGCCGTAAAGTTCATAATTAATAACATCAGTAACAACAAGATTTTTTGCAGTTCCTTCACCTAAATTTTTAACCCTTAATGTATATTTCCAAGAGTTTTCCTCCTCTGGCTTTATAACCTCTGGGCTTATAGGCCCCTCATCTACCACCTTTGTTATTGTTACAGTTGGAGTTACCAATTTAACAACAATAGTAGTATCATCTACAGGTCCTACCTCTTGTGCATTGCTTGACCTTCCATAAGCTATATTAAAAACTTTGGAACCTGCTGCATTAAAATGTCCTGTTACATCAAAGGTTAGTGTTGCCTCTTCACTTGGTGATAAATTTCCTACATTCCAAGTAATCTTATTTCCAGTAATTGATGCACTTCCCTTTGAAGGATTAAGTGGGTCTGGAGATACAGAAGTTACATTTAACTCTGGATGAAGATTATCCTCAACTACAATATCATTTACTGTAACTTGTGATGGGTTTTCTACCTTAAGTGTCACTGTCCAGGTTCCTTGTTCTTCTACATTTACCTCAAGAGGTCCCTCTACATCCTTCTTTAGAGTAAAGAAGGGTACACCTGTCTGTTTTACCAATACTCCCTCATCCTGAACAGGAAGACTAATTATACTATTATCTGAAACAACTGTTGCAGAATCTAATATCTTTTGTCCACTTGTTGAAAAGCTTGCTGTGAAGGTAATTTGAAGTATTGCAGAGCTATTTCCAAGAAGTGTTCCAACATTCCAAGTTACCTTTGGTGCACTATAGGTTGCTGTTCCTTGAGTTAAATTAAAACTAATGTTTCCTGTAATTTGACCTGCTATCTCATTATTTATTGTATCTACTACAATGGTATTTATTGAGTCAACTGCTGTTGTATTAGTTACAGTTATCCTTACTGTCCAAGTTGCAGTTTGGTTTACATCAACAGTCAATGGTCCTTGTATTATTTGCTTTTCAATTGTTACAACTGTAGGCTTTAGAGCATTTATCTCATCACCGCAGATAATGTCTTTAATTAAAACTTGGTTTTGTGTAGAAGTAAAATAGCATAAGCTAAATACTGTTGTATCAAAATTGAAACCTTCAAAGGCAAATATTGGGACTTTAAAGTCTAAAAAGAAGTCATCATCTGGGGTTTTTCCACAAGGGAACGTAGTGTTTGCCTTAATTACCCTTACATTATTCCCAAGAACTACAGGCTGATTATAAATAATTACTCCAAATGGGTTTGTAACAATAAGCCTGTAGTTCCCACCACTTGTATCTACAGTTACTGTATATTTTAGATTTATTCCAAAATTAATATATACTCCCCATCCAAATTCTTTAAAATCGCCCTGAACATTCTTTAGAGGTGTTTGATTGAGCCTCATCCTAAAGCAAACATCCCTATTTATAGTTGTTATTGGATCAATATAGTAGTAGGCTGCTGGATTTTAAAGATCACCTACAATGTCGGTTGAACAAGGAGTTACGTTATTTGCTACAGCAGTTATGGGTAGTTCATCTTTTGTGTAGACAATCCAAAGACTGTCATTTATGGGAAACATAAAATCACCTTTATAAATTTTCTATTTTATAATACGCATATACATAAGTTTCAGTTACTCTTCTATGCTAATTTTTTTATTATTTTCATATAATTATATGAGGTGATTTTATGAAAAGACTCTATGCAGTAGTTTTAATTCTAATTTGCCTTTTGTTTACTTCATTTACTCCAATAAAATTCAATAAGCAAAACGTATATGAAATTACAAAGGAACTATCATCTGATAGATACAGAGGAAGGCTTGCAGGTGATAAGGGAAATAAACTTGCAGAAGATTATATTATATCACAATTTAAAAAAAATGGAATAAAGCCTCTCTATAAGGACTTTAGGCAGAGCTTTGAGGTTTATGTACCTTTAATTGAGGGAAAATGTACACTTAAGATATTTAGCAATGAAAAAAAGCTAATAAAGGAATATAAGTATGGAGAGGATTTTAAGGAGATTATCTCAGGATTATCACAAGGAGGAAGAATATTTGCTAAACTAGACGATAAAACTATTAAATTTGAATCAAAGCTTTCAACCGAGAGTTTAAGCAGCTATGAATATGATAAAAAATTATTTAATGATGGAATTAAGGCTGTAATTTATTCCTTTGACAGAATGATGAGGTTTAGAAGTCCCTATAAGGAACAGATAGATTATAAAGATGGGCTTATTAAGATTTCAGTTCAAACAAACGTTTTAAAGGAACTTGAGGAGTTTAAAAAGCAAGGATATTATGTTGAAATACAAAGCCCTGTAAACTATAAAAAGGTTAAGGTAAGTAATATCGTTGGAATAAAGGAAGGAAAGGATAAAAACCTGCCCCCTATAATTTTATCTGCACACTTTGACCACGTTGGATTTGATGCAGATGGCGTAATATACTCTGGTGCACTTGATAATGCCTCTGGTGTTGCACTACTTATTGAAACATCAAGAGCATTAAAAAACACCTCCTACGATAGAGATATAATATTTGTTGCCTTCAATGCTGAGGAAGAGGGACTTATTGGCTCATCATACTTTGTTAAAAACAGCGGACTTGATTTAAAGGATGCTGAAGTCATAAATTTTGATATGGTTGGCTCAAAACAAGATGTGCCTTTAAGTATATTATCATCAAGTAGCAGAAGTGTTTTTTCAAGAAGTATGTTGGAACTACTTAAGAATAAGATAAAATGCAAAAACATCTATCAAGACAATAGTGACCACGCTCCCTTCTGCTACCAAAATATAAATGCTGTTACATTTATTCATGATGATACAAGTAAAATCCATACTCCTATGGATACAATACAAAACATAGATATAAATAGATTTGACGATGTATTTAATGCTTTAAATATATATCTTGAAAGCAGAACTAAACTAGTATATAACCCTAAAATAGAACAAATATCTTTTACAAATATCATTATTGGATATATTTTAGCCTTAATTTTACTTCAAACTATTAGTTTTATTATAACGAAAAGAGAGTGATAATATGGCTCATTTTGCAACCATATTAGATTTAAAAAGGATAATAAAACATAGACCAAGCTACATTACAGAAGAAGAACTATATAATATATATAATGATGGCTATATGGTTGTATCTGATGTAAATCCATTACACTTTTCTTACCCTGTAAGATATTATGATAACATAATGATTAGATATCATATTAAAGATTATGACGAACTTAATGAAATGCTTAAAATTTTCTTAGATTTATTTAATGAAGATATATACGTGTCAAATATTCCTGAAGAAAAATTAGAAATATTTAAATCTATAAAATTCTATCCCATATTTAAAACAAATACCTTGATAAAAAAAGATTTTGAAATAGAAGGAATAGTTCCAAACTGCTATTTTATTCCTTATTCAAATATATACTCACAGGATATTTTAAATATAGATAATAGTTTCTTCTATGACATTTTTAAGTTAAAGCCACATCATATAATCGAGATGTCAAAGGATCCTTATATCAAAATAACTCTATTAATGCATAATGGAAATTGTATTGGATATAGCATATATAGATTAAACCATACACTTGGATTTGGATATATAATTAAAATGGCTGTAGATAAAGATTATCATCATAAAGGATTTGGTTCGATGCTTTTAAGAGAAGTAATTAACTCTTTTAAATCAAAGGGTGTTCTGCCAATTTGTATTGATTGTATTGACTCTTCTACTTCATTTTTTGAAAAACATGGTTTTAAAAAAATATCATCTGGATTTATATTAAAGCATGAAATATAAATAGTAACTTAAACAAATAGAGTATAAAATATAATCCCCATGTAAGTAATTCATTAAACTACTTACATGGGGATTTTTTAATGGTTCTATAATAAATGTTGGGGCGTAGCCCCAGCATATTTTTTCAAAAAAATATGCACCTGTTTTAGATGCCTGGTAAAATAAAATTAACCAAAACATAATTCCACCTGAAAGGAGGCATCCAACAAGTGCATATTAATAATTTTATCAAAAACTTACTAGGTTTTAAAGATGTTATTATAACAAAAGTACGTAATACTGATAATTGTTTTGAGATTTATTTAGAAATGAAAAAGAAACCTCATACTTGCCCTTGTTGTAATTCTCAAACCAGTAGAGTTCATGATTATAGAACACAACGTGTTAAACACATTCCTCTATTCTTAAAACCTACTATTCTCGTTATTAAAAAGCGTAGATATCGTTGTAATATTTGTGGTAAAAGATTTTATGAGCATATTGAATTCTTGCCACGTTATTATAGAATCACTAATCTTTTATCTATGTACGTTATAACAGAGCTTACTAATACTTATAGTATGTCAAGTTTAGCTAAAAGAGTTAATTTGTCTGTTGATACTATAAAGCGCATTTTTAATAATGTCTCCTATCCTTCTGCTACTACTTTACCTGAAATTATAGCTATTGACGAATTTAAAGGTAATTCTGGAGGTTCTAAATATCACTGTTGTATCGTTGACCCTGTTAATAGAAAAATTATCGATG
>NZ_HF952018.1:89069-175926 GCF_000430995.1 Thermobrachium celere DSM 8682 | reverse complement strand
TGAATCAAAAGCTGCTTTACATGTTATGCTTTCTTATAATAGCGATTTAGCTATTGCTCATGCATTAAAAGAAAAGTTATTAAAAATTACTGAAACTGCATCTTCTTCTAAGGAAGCTCGTACTTTATTAAAGGAATGGATAAAACTTGCTCAAAATAGTGGTCTTAAAGAATTCAAAAAATGTGCTGATACTTATATTAGATATTTCGATGGAATAGTTAATTCTTTTGATATTCCTTACACAAATGCTTGTATAGAAGGATTTAATAACAAGATTAAAGTTATTAAAAGAAATGCCTTCGGCTTTAAAAATTTTGATAGGTTTAGAAATAGAATACTTCATTGTTGTAACTAAATTTTATAAAATATTATATTTAAAAGAACCCAACTACCGTTGGTCTTTTTGTCATGCAAACTTTTAGGCAAACTCCCTCAAAACCAATTTATCTTTCTAAAATTCCTCTCAAATAAGAAAGGACAGGCATTCTAAATAAATACCCGCCCCAACTATTGACAAAGAACCTTTTTAATTCTTAAAACGTAATTTATTCTATATCTGTATTACCACTTGCAGTTTGTCCCTTTAGATATGCATTTATGAACTCATCTATTTCTCCATCCATAACTGCTTGAACATTACCTATTTCAACACCTGTTCTATGGTCCTTAACAAGAGTATATGGTTGGAAAACATAGGATCTTATTTGGCTTCCCCATCCTATATCCTTTAGGTCTCCTGTTAAGTCCTCTATCTTTTCCTTATGTTCTCTTTCCTTAAGTTCAATAAGCTTTGACTTTAACATCTTCATAGCTCTTTCTCTATTTGCATGCTGTGAACGTTCTGTCTGACATTGTACAACTATACCAGTTGGTATGTGAGTAATTCTTATTGCTGACTCTGTCTTGTTTACATATTGTCCACCTGCTCCACCTGAACGATAAGTGTCTATTTTTAAATCTTCAGCCCTAATTTCTATATCCTGTTCAGGTGTAATCTCTGGTAGAACTTCTACAGATGCAAAGGATGTATGTCTTTTGCCTGCTGCATCAAATGGAGAAATTCTAACAAGTCTGTGTACACCCTTTTCTGCCTTAAGATATCCGTAGGCATATTCTCCTTTTATTTCAAGGGTAACACTCTTAACTCCTGCTTCATCGCCTGGAAGCATATCAACAACATCAACTTTATAGCCCTTCTTTTCTGCCCATCTTGTATATAGTCTTAAAAGCATTGATGTCCAGTCACATGCCTCTGTTCCACCAGCACCTGCATGTATTGTCATAATTGCATTGTTTTTATCATATTCACCTGAAAGTAATATTTCAATCTTAAAATCTTCTATCTTCTTTTCTATATCCTTTCTTTCTTGAACTATTTCTTCTAATGCATCTAAATCCTCTACTTCATCTGATAGTTCTATTAGAACTTCTAAATCATCTACCCTTCTTACAAGGTTTTCATATCTTTCTACTTTATCCTTTAGAGACTTTAATTTTTGAGTTACTACCTGTGCATTTTGAGGATCATCCCAAAAACTTGGGTCATTCATTTTATTTTCTAAGTTTTCTATCTCCTGCTTCAAACTAGCGATGTCAAAGAGAAGCCCCCATTTCCTTTAGTGCTTCCCTCATAGGTTTAATTGCTGCATAGTGTTCTTCAAACATTACGTGCACTATAATCACCTTCCCTTTTATTTATTTTTACCACAACAATGTTTATATTTTTTGCCACTGCCACAAGGACATGGCTCATTTCTACCTACTTCTTTTTCTTTCTTTATAGGAGTCTTTTTTACTGATTCATCATAGTTTGTTGATGTTTCCTTTGCTACTCTTTCTCTCTTTACTTCTCTTTCTGGTTTTAATCTATATAGGAATCTTAATGTATCTTCCTTTATGCTATATATCATTTCATCAAACATATTCATACCTTCAATTTGGTACTCATAAATTGGATCCCTTTGTCTATATGCCCTTAATCCAATACCTTGTTTTAGATGCTCCATTGCATCAATATGATCCATCCACTTAACATCAACAGTTCTTAAAAGAACTATTCTTTCAATCTCTCTAATCTTCTCTTCTTCAAATTCCTTTTCCTTATTTTCATACATTGAAGTTGCAACACCTAAAAGTTTTTCTCTTATTTCTTCTCTGTTTAGTTTTTCAAATTCTTCAAAGTTTAACTTGGTATCAATATTAAACACATCTGCAAAATATCTTAAGAGCCCTTTTAAATCCCATTCTTCTCTATGTCTATCATCAGATATATGAGAATTAATTGCAGCATCAACTACATCCTCAATCATCTTAAATATTGTATCTCTTAAGTTTTCTCCTTCTAGCACTTGTCTTCTTTGGCTATATATGATCTCTCTTTGCTTATTCATTACATTATCATACTGCAATAGGGACTTTCTTATTTCAAAGTTGTTACCTTCAACTCTCTTTTGTGCCTGTTCTATTGCATTAGTAACCATTTTACTTTCAATTGGTTCATCATCAGGCATTCCAAGTTTTTCAACAATGTTCTTAAGCCTTTCAGAACCAAACAGTCTCATCAAATCATCTTCAAGGGATATATAGAATCTTGATTCACCAGGGTCTCCCTGACGTCCTGAACGTCCTCTTAATTGGTTATCAATTCTTCTTGATTCATGCCTTTCAGTACCAATTATCTTAAGTCCTCCAAGTTCAGCAACTCCCTCACCAAGCTTTATGTCTGTACCACGTCCAGCCATATTCGTTGCAATCGTAACCATTCCCTTTTGTCCAGCATTTGCAACTATTTCTGCTTCCTTTTCGTGATATTTAGCATTTAGTACCTGATGAGGTATTCCTCTCTTTTTCAACATATCCGATAGCAGTTCTGATTTTTCTATGCTTATTGTACCAACTAAAACTGGTTGACCTTTTTTGTAGGTTTCAACTATCTCATTTACAATAGCATTAAATTTAGCATATTCAGTTTTATAAACAATATCTGGATAATCCTTCCTAATCACAGGCTTATTAGTTGGTATAACAATAACATCTAGCCCATATATTTCTCTAAATTCACTCTCTTCTGTCTGAGCTGTACCTGTCATACCTGCTATTTTATTATATAATCTAAAATAATTTTGGAATGTAATAGTTGCAAGTGTTTTTGATTCACTTTGTACCTTTACACCTTCTTTTGCTTCTATTGCTTGATGAAGTCCATCTGAATAACGTCTACCATACATCAATCTTCCTGTAAACTCGTCTACTATTATTATCTCTCCATCTTTTACAACATAATCTATATCCTTCTTCATTAGTTTATGTGCCTTTAATGCCTGAATTACATGATGCTGTATCTCCATGTTTTCAGCATCTGCATAGTTTTCTATATTGAAGAATTTTTCAGCCTTTTGTACTCCAGTTTCAGTTAAAATAACTGCATGTTGCTTTTCATCAACTTCATAGTCTTCAGCTGATAATGTTCTAACAAACATATCTGCAACATTATATAAATAAGTTGACTTTTCACCTTCTCCAGAAATTATAAGAGGTGTTCTAGCTTCATCTATTAAAATTGAGTCAACTTCGTCTATTATAGCATAGTTTAGTTCTCTTTGAACCATTTCTTCTTTATAGATAACCATGTTATCTCTTAAATAGTCAAAACCAAACTCGTTATTAGTTCCATATGTTATATCACAGTTGTATGCTTCTCTTCTTTGTGCTGAATCTAATTCATGAGTTATAACACCAACTGTTAGACCTAAAAACTCATAAATCTTACCTGTCCAATCTCTATCACGTTTAGCTAGATAATCATTAACTGTAACTACATGTACACCTTTACCTGTTAACGCATTTAAATATGCAGGTAAAGTTGCAACCAATGTTTTACCTTCACCTGTCTTCATTTCAGCTATTCTTCCTTGATGAAGTACTATACCACCAATTAATTGAACCCTATAGTGTTTTATTCCATATACTCTCCAAGCTGCCTCTCTTACAACAGCAAAAGCTTCAGGTAGTATGTCGTCTAATGTTTCACCATTTTCTAATCTTTTCTTGAACTCAAACGTTTTTCCTCGCAGTTCTTCATCTGTAAGCATAGCCATATCATGTTCTAAAGATTCTATTTTTTCAACTATAGGCATAATCCTTTTTATTTCTCTCTCACTATATGTACCAAATAGTTTTTCTAAAATTCCCACGCTTTTCACCTTCTTTTATAAATTTAAATACAAATTTCATTATAGCATTTAAGAAATTTATTATCAATATTTATAAGTTTAGATTATGTAAATATAAATTGAAACTTTTTTAGAAAATTTTAGTTGACAAAATTAGACTTTAGTACTAAAATTAAAGTAAAGATATGTAGATAATTGACGAAATTTGAAACCCCCAAATACACCACTCCCCCTACCCACACTAATGTGGGTATTTTTTTTATATCAGAGAAGGAATTGGAAAATATATATAGAATATATACAAAGTGACAGAAGTTTGGGGGGTGATGTTTTGGATGAAACACTATTACGTCAACTATCTGAAGAAATTAGACTTTTAAGGGAAGAAATTAGACTACTAAATTTAAAAATTGAAGGTAATCTACAAGGTAAGAAAAATTTAATAAAGTTAGAAAGAATAAATCACACTACTTCGTCTGAAAATCAAAATAGCGAAACACCGCCAACTAATGAAAATGCTGCAATTGAATATTTGCAATCTAGAAAAATGATGATAAAAAATTATAAAACTGAAGTAGATGACGATATATTCATGAAGCTCTCTAATTACCTTGGAAATAGATATGAGTATTTAAGAGAACTCTATTCGGTCATTAAACCTTCTCTTTCAAATGGAAATAGTTTTTTTTATAATATGCAAAATAAACCCCAAGAAGTAATAACATACTGTACTCAGTTTTGTAGCCTTCTTTATAAAAATGCTTTTTTATCAAACTATTCCTATAAAAAAGCAAGTAGAGTGATTACTGGGGCACCTCAAAGAATTGGAAGAGTTATTAACTTTTTCACTGGTGGTTGGCTTGAAAATTATATATTAAATATTATAATTAGTGAGCTTCAGTCAAAGGGAATAGATGACTTTTCCTTTGTACAAAACTGCCAATTGGAACTTCCAAATGGCGATAACTTTGAAGTGGATTTACTTTTTATAGTTAAAAATGTTCCTATATGGATTGAATGCAAAACAGGGGATTATCAAAGATATATATCAAAGTACTCTGATTTTAGAAAACGTATGGGAACATCAAAAGAAAATTCTTTACTCATTATATCTGATTTACAACCAGGGCTTAGCAAAAACCTTTCATCAACATTTGATTTAACAGCTCTTAGCTTATTTGAAGCTAAAATGTACATAAGTGAGCTTATATCAGGTTTTCAAGATAGGTTGGAAAAAGAAGAAGGGGCTTAAAGCCCCTTCTTAAAATTCTGGTTCAATTAATCCATATCCTCCATCTTTTCTCTTATAAACAACATTTACATCATCAGTTTCTGAATTCTTAAATACAAAGAAGTCGTGTCCTAGAAGTTCCATCTGCAAAACTGCTTCATCAACATGCATTGGTTTTAATGAAAATCTTTTTACCTTCTTTATATCAATTTCATCTTCTTCAAAATCATACTTTGGAAGCTCTGCAAACTTTATTGCACCCTCACGAACTTGCTTTTCAAGTTTTGTTTTATGTTTAATAATTTGTTTTTCAATTTTTTCAACAACATTATCTATGGATGAATACATATCTCCTGTTGATTCCTCTGCTCTAAGTATCATACCATTAAAAGGTATTGTTACCTCTACTATTTGTTTTGTTTTTTGAACACTTAATGTTATGTGAGCTTCAACATCACCTGTGAAATATTTTTCTAATTTTCCCATTTTCTTTTCAACTGTAGCCTTTAGGGCATCTGTTAGTGCAACATTTTTACCTGTAATTATATAGTTCATAAAATCTACCCCTTTCCTTATGTTATAAGGGAATTTGTTTATTATATTGTAATATTTTTATTAAATTAGTTCAAGTTCCCTTTTCAAAATTTTTAGACTTTTTTAAGTGTTTTTTTGTGAATAGTTTTTATTTAATGTATTTTTTTAACGTTTACTGCAAAAACTATATTTGTTCGACTGTGGAAACTTTGGATAAACACCTGTGGATAATGTGTAAAAGTCTGTGTATAACTTTAAAATTAAGGTTTCTGTAATTGTACAAGTTGTTGATAATTAATATTCTGAGAATTTATATCGAACATAAAAACATATAAATTTCATTTTGTTAGTTTTATTTTAACCAAAAATTTTTCTTTTAGTATTGGTATTTATACCAAATTTTAATTAAAAAATTTTTTAAAACAATTTACCCCATGAATGTCTTTTATACATCCATGGGGCTTTTATAGATAGATAAACAATTTTTTTATATTAAAAGGCAGTGTCAACTGGCTGACCTGGTCTTTGCCCCCACACTCGCCTGCTGGAGGTTTTGCTTAAGGTGTATGCCTCTCACTAATCCCCCTCTCGAAGTTTTAAACTTCGGCAGGACTTACTTCTAAACCGCACCATGCTCATCAGACTTTTGTCTGACTTACGTGGGTCGTTTCGCCTGCGGCTAGCATCGACTTTCAACCACAGACCCAGCTGACACTGCCTATTTAACAACTTTTTGCAAAACAAACTGCATAAACTTTATGTGCACCCTTCTGCTTTAATGCCTTTGAGCAGAAGTTTAAAGTAGCACCTGTAGTAACAACATCATCTACGATTAAAACATTGATTCCTTTTAAATCTCTCTTAGCACAAAAAGCATCGCATACATTATACCATCTCTCAGCACCACTTAGCAATACCTGAGACTTTGTTTGTTTAACTCTTAATAAAAGTTCTTCACACTTTAAACCTGTCAGCTTAGATAAACATTCTGCTATATCCTTTGCTTGATTATATCCCCTCTTATTATAAGTAGTATTTGACTGAGGTACCCAAGTTATTAAGTCAGCTTCTAAATTAATATTTTTATAAATTAAATAGGCAATAAGCTCTGCTCTATCTCTTTTACCCTTGTATTTTAAATCATGTACTATTTCTCTGACTTTACCTTTAAACTCATAAATAGCTATACACTCATCTATAAAAATTTCAGCATCTTGTTCTATTTTAACTTTAGTACAAACCTTGTTGAAATTTCCTTCACAACTAGTACAAATATATGTTTTTTCTTCTAGTTCCTTCCCACATAATATACACATGTATGGTTCTTGATATATAACTTCAAGGAGACAATCAAATAAAAACCTTATTTTTTCAAATATCCCTTTTCCCATGCTATTTTGTTTAAGAGCCTTACGGTTGACTTTGCAACCTGCATGTCCTGTGTTTCTTGACATGACACAAAATAAACCTCACCTATCCTTTTCCCTTGGAAATTAGTTGGTATTTGGCACATATAAACTAAAGCCTCAGGGGTAAATATTTTATTATCTGAGTACATAACAACAGTATTTGTACTCTCAAAACTTAAATATGCATCTGTTACATCAGATGATATAAGTATTTTTCTCTCCTGTTTAACAAACCTAAAAAGACCATCCTTTTCTTTAGATGTAGAGTAATCTATTAAGCTAGTATCTACATTCATATTATGAGTTAAAATAAAATACACCCTTTGAATATATCCTTCATCTGGAACAAATATTATAACATTATTTTTCTTATTTATTGTATATAGTATAAAATCTACAGCCATCTGTGGAATGAAGTCCTCAGTACCATCTAAATATCTTGAAGTTATATTTAAAGGCTCAGGCATTGGCTTTTTTATGCCATCGATAGGTAAATAGATTAAATCTCTATACTTCTTCTTATCTTCATCATTTAAAACAACTGATATTTTAAAAAATTTTCCTCTTTCCTTCTTTGACTTTTCAAATATCTCATCGTGTAAAGCTATATTATCTAATAAAATAGCCCTTTTATC
This sequence comes from Thermobrachium celere DSM 8682, assembly GCF_000430995.1. Classification (GTDB taxonomy): domain Bacteria; phylum Bacillota; class Clostridia; order Clostridiales; family Caloramatoraceae; genus Thermobrachium; species Thermobrachium celere. The sequence continues at coordinate 167,945 of NZ_HF952018.1, read as the reverse complement.
AAAAATTACAAAATCAAAGGATTTATAAAAACATGGATAGTCAGTATAGGACGTAATAACAATTTCACAATCAACTATTTTCGCCTTTCTTCCTAATACTATCTCAACACCAGCACCATGTATTTTGTTAGATAAATCCTGTTTAACTTCATTAATTAACTTAGGTGATGTTATATATAGTACTCTTCCCCCAACCTTTAATATTTCGTATATTCCCTCTAATAAAACATCTACACAAAAAGCCTTAGGTGAAGCTAATAGCATGTTCCTTTCTCTCTTTGATTTTATAAACTCCGTTATTTCTTTAGAGACATTTATAATAGATTGAGAGCTTCTATTCATTTGAAATTCTATATAAGGTGGCTTTAGGTTATTATAATTATCTGCTGCATATAACAATATGTCATCCTCAATGTGTTCAAAACTACAAAAGTCACACTTCTCCTTTTCACACATAAAACATACATTTTTGTTTTTAACCCTTTTAACTGCCTTAGTATATTTAATTCTTCTTTCACAATATAAAGTTTGTATAACATCAATAATCAAATCATAATCCATATCTTTTAAATCTTCTAGTTCTATAAGATATCTAAAAGGAATTACCTTCCCCTTAATATAAGCTTCAACTTTCTCTAGTTGTTCTATACTTGGAAGAGGTTTGCCACTTGTAATAAACCTACTTTCCTTATTTATATTGTGCTTTTTTAAAATTTTATTTAGGTAAAAATCCTGCAACGAAATTAATCTTCCTCCAAAGGTTCCACTGTATATCTGCTTTATTATTTCCTCTGCAATTGCCACATCTATTTTTTCAGTTAATATCTCGATACTACTAATTCCTCTTAGCTTTTTCAAAACTTCAAAATCTATATGAGGATTAAGTGTCATATCATATATACTGCCGCCCTTGCCCCTTGCTTTATAAAGATATACCTCCACATAAAACACTCCTTTAATTAGGATATTGCATGTAAATAATTAATAATTCTACACTTTAGTCCAGAATACCTCTTTGTAATGGTATTATTTTTTATCATATATCTCAATGCTGCTCTATTTCCAACTAAAACAACAAGCTCCTTTGCCCTTGTAATACCTGTATATATCAAGTTTCTTGTCATAAGCATAGGAGGTCCAAAACATACTGGTATTATTACAGCCTTAAATTCACTTCCTTGGCTTTTATGTATAGTTATAGCATAGGCAAGTTCTAGCTCATCAAGATTTGAAAAATCATATTCTACACGCTTATCATCAAATAATACTACAACTCTCTGGTTTTCCTCATCTACATCCTCAATAAACCCTATATCTCCATTAAAAACTCCTCTTCCTGTTTCACCTGTTGTAATGCTTTCCCATTCAATATTATAATTGTTTTTTATCTGCATAACCTTGTCAAACTTTCTAAATGTAAACTCTCTAAAATTCTTTTCTGTCTTAAACTTTGCAGGAGGATTTAATATTGATTGTATCTTCATATTTAAATTATTTACTCCAGCTTCACCTTTACGCATTGGTGACAAAACTTGAATATCTTTAACTGGATTAAATCCTTCTCTAAAACTTGGTAGTCTTTCAGCAACTAACCTCACAATCTCCTCTCCTAAATCAGCAGATCCATCAATCTCTAGAAAGAAAAAGTCCTTATCTTTTTCATTTAAAATCGGCATTTCTCCATGATTTATTTTATGAGCATTAACGGTAATTAGGCTCCTATCTTGCTGTCTGAATATTCTATTTAACTTAGCTACACAAATAGCTCCACTTTCTATGATATCCCTTAAAACATTGCCTGCACCAACTGATGGAAGCTGATCTACATCTCCAACTATAATAAGTCTTGTTCCAATTGAAACCGCCTTAAGTAGACTATGCATTAAAAGTACATCTACCATAGACGCTTCATCTATTATAATTGCATGGGCTTCTATTGGATCATATTCATCCTTTGTAAATACCGGTATTTCACTCTCAGGCATATACTCCATTTCAAGCAGTCTATGAATTGTCTTAGCTTCACAACCTGTAGTTTCTGTTATTCTCTTTGCAGCTCTTCCTGTTGGTGCTGCTAGAACAACACTTAATCCTCTCTTTTCAAACAACTGAATTATACATTTTATTATAGTAGTTTTCCCTGTTCCTGGTCCTCCTGTAATAACACAAACACCATTTTTACAGGCTGCTTCTATTGCACTTCTTTGTTCTTCTGCCAACGTAATTCCATTTTCTTCTTCGTATTCCTTTATCTCTTCATCAATATTATTAAAATCACCTGATAAATTCTGCAATGAAAGTTCAATTAACTTTTTTGCTACATAAAGCTCTGAAAAATAGAAGGGTGCTAAATACACAGCCTCTTCATTATCAACATTTTCTATTTTAATCTCCTTATTTATACTAAGCATAACTATCTGTTCTAAAATTAACTCTTCAGGTACATTTAAAATCTTTACGCACTCTTTTACTAGCTCATCTTTAGGCAAATACACATGTCCATTTGATATACATTGAGAAAGTATGTATTTAATTCCAGACCTTACTCTTTCTTTTGAAAACATATCATATCCTAAATTAGCTGCAATTCTATCAGCAGTTTTAAATCCAACTCCTGAAACTTCATCACAAAGTCTATAGGGATTGGATTTAACAATAGAGGTAGTTTCTTCACCATACTTCTTAAAAATTTTTATACCTAACCCTGCTGTTATTCCATAGCTTTGTAAAAATACCATAACCTCTTTAAGTTGTCTTTGTTCTTTAAATGATTCTGCTATCTTCTCTGCCTTCTTTGGTCCAATACCCTCAATCTCAGTCAATCTATCTGGATTCATTTCTATGATGTCTAGTGAGTCTTTACCAAATCTCTCCACGATCTTTTTGGCTGTTGCTGGTCCTATCCCCTTTATTAAACCTGAGGCTAAATATCTTTCTATACCTTCTATTGTAGAAGGTTTTACTTCTTCACAGGCTTCAACCTTTATTTGTTGACCAAAATTAGGATGAAAAACCCACTCACCCTTAACTTTAATCCTTTGACCTGTATTTATAAAAGGTATATATCCAACTATCGAAATTAAATCCTTGTTATATCTAATCTTTGCAACAGTATATCCATTTTCATCATTTCTAAAGACTATATTTTCAACAACGCCCTCTATGTCTATCATCTAAATCTCTCCTACTTATGCTTCTTTTTAATAATATTGTCTCTAATTTATCGTTAAGTTTCAAGACCTCATCTAAAATGGATGCTATATTTTTAAACTCACTTTTCAATATAGTACTACTTAAATTTTTGGCAATATTTATTCGTTTTATAATATTTCTCTTGTTTTCCACAAAAAATATTTTATTCCCATTATTTAATAATATGAAATTATCATGTATTTGTTCAATACAAAATATATTTACATATCCATATCCGCCATCTCTATGAACCCTCGGTAATCTCACTTTAACAGGTACTAAAATACAATCAATAGAAAATGCTATTGGAGATAACTTACCTAGACCTGTTATCCTTGAACACTTATATTTTAACTCTTTTAAATCTTGACCATAATCTTTTGCCAAATGTCTTAATGAGTACCTTATATTTTTACTTAAAACTATTTCATCAGATTTTATATTCACCAGCGTACAGTCCCCCATTCCTTCCCTATACTTTGGTATTATATAAACAAGCATTTTTCCTCCCCCTCGTAATAATTTTTATACCATATATTATAATCGAACACATGTTCGATGTCAAAGTTCTAGAAATTGCTAATTTTTGATATGTTTTTTGACAATTCATTAATACTATCAGTTAACTTTTCTAATTTATTTTCAAGCCTTACAAGAAGATATATCGATAAAACCATTGGAAATCCAAAATTAGCTATTTGATTAAATAATTCTTCCATAATTTCACTCCTCAATTTATCAATATAAAACTTACCATATAGCCTCTAGGCTAATAAATTTATTTATAGATTAGCCCCATGAAAGATTTTAAAATTCTTTCATGGGGCTTTATCAAACTTAAAATACTAGAATAAACATCCAAAATCAAATTATCATCTTATCTTACACTTAATTCTTGTACATCTCTGTTTACAACCTGTGCAGACATTATTGTAATTAAATCTCCTCCTGTTGATGTAAATATGTTCTTTTCTATTATGTTTTGCATTACTACTTTAACATCATTCTCTGTTATTTCATCCTTTACATTTGGGATAGATATTGAAACATTCTTACCAGCTTCATTTTGAAAAACCATTATTAGTGACTTTGCCATAAATCACACCCCCAATTATTCATTTATTAACTCTGCTAAATCTTGTCTTAATACCCCTGATAATGTTCCATCAACTAATGTTGCAATAGCTTGTGCAACATCATAAATATCTTGATGTTGTGCTGTTGTCTTAACCTTCCTTAAATTGATGATCTTAAAAATGTCATTTCCTCTACTATCTACCCCCACCTTAAATTTAATAAGTAATGTTGATGATTGTTTTAAATCTCTTACAGCCATCTTTAACTCCCCCTTTCACTTATATAAATTGTTTAAACTATCAATTTTTACACATAAAAAAATGGCCTAAAAATTAGGCCATTTTTTATTGCATTTCTGCTATTAACTTCTTAATTTCATCAACCTTATTTAGTCTTTCCCATGGTAAATCTAAGTCTGTTCTACCAAAGTGACCATATGCTGCAACTTGCTTATAAATTGGTCTTCTTAGATCTAGGTGCTTAATTATAGCAGCAGGTCTTAAGTCAAATACCTTATTTATTATTTCAACAATCTTTTCTTCTGGAAGTTTTCCTGTTCCAAATGTATCAACTGTGATTGAAACTGGCTTTGCAACACCTATTGCATATGCAACTTCAACTTCTAGCTTATCTGCTACTCCAGCTGCAACTAGGTTCTTAGCAACCCATCTTGCTGCATAAGCTGCTGAACGGTCAACCTTAGTTGGGTCCTTTCCTGAGAAAGCTCCACCACCATGGCGTCCATATCCACCATATGTATCAACTATTATCTTTCTTCCTGTTAGACCTGAGTCTCCATGTGGTCCACCTATAACGAATCTTCCAGTTGGGTTAATGTAGTACTTTGTATTTTCATCAAGTAGGTTTGCTGGAACAACCTTTCTTATAACATGTTCAATTATATCTCTTTCAATTTGTTCTCTTGTAACTTCTGGACTGTGTTGTGTTGAAACAACTATTGTATCTATTCTAACAGGCTTATCATCTTCATATTCAACAGTAACTTGAGTCTTACCGTCTGGTCTTAGATAATCAAGTGTTCCATTCTTTCTAACTTCTGCAAGTCTTCTTGCTAGTCTATGTGCCATAGCTATTGGTAATGGCATATATTCTGGAGTTTCTGTACAAGCAAAACCAAACATCATACCTTGGTCGCCTGCACCAATTGAAGCAAACTCATCTTCTTGTCCCTTCTTTGCTTCAAGTGCCTTGTCAACACCCATTGCGATGTCTGCTGACTGTTCATCTATTGAAGTTATAACTGCACATGTATCGCAGTCAAAACCATACTTAGCTCTTGTATATCCTATTTCTTCGATTGTTCTTCTAACAACCTTTGGAATATCAACATAGCACTTTGTTGATATTTCACCCATTACAAGTACCATACCTGTAGTAACTGCTGTTTCACAAGCAACTCTTGCCTCTGGGTCCTCTGCTAAAATGGCATCAAGTATCGCGTCTGATATTTGGTCACAAATCTTATCTGGATGTCCTTCAGTAACTGATTCTGATGTAAATAATCTTCTTGCCATCTTTTTACCTCCTTTTATGTGAAAATATAATTATTAACTTTTTTTGTGCTACCTTTAGTATCTCTCAATAAAATAAATTTTAGTAAATAATATATTAAAAAGCCTCTTCAGACGAAGAGGCTTATATACATAAGACTCTCATCTGCCAGAATTAAAATTCTGCAGGAATTGGCACCATTGTGCATAAGCACCGGTTGCCGGGTTTCATCGGGCCAGTCCCTCCACCTCTCTTGATAAGAGTTTCCAATATTCAATTTAAACATCTTGACTAATATTAACACAATAATATATGTATGTCAATAACATTGTCGAAAAGTTTTTCTTAAATTAAAATAAATTTTTTAAAATAAGATATATTAATATAATCCAAATTAAAATTATAACTACTGTTCCTAAAACTTTATTATTTCTAAATCTAGAATAATCAACATCCAACTCTCTACATTCTTCAATTATATCTTTAGGCACTAATTTTAATGAAATATAAATACCTAATGGTAGAAGTAAAAAATCGTCCATATACCCTAAAACAGGTATAAAATCCGGTATTAAATCAATAGGGCTTAAAGCATATGCTATTACAATTCCTATAAATAATTTAGCATACCAAGGTGTTTTTGAATGAGTATATATCTTATAAAGCAATTCCAACTGTTTAATAATCTTTTCAGCCCACTCCTTAATCTTTTTCATAACGCCTCACCACTTAAAACTTATTCAATATAAAATAAAAAGAGACGCTTATGCGTCTCTTGGTGGGACGGGGTGGATTCGAACCACCGAAGGCTGCGCCAACAGATTTACAGTCTGCCCCCTTTGGCCACTCGGGAACCGTCCCATATATGGAGCCAGCTGTGGGACTTGAACCCACAACCTGCTGATTACAAGTCAGCTGCTCTGCCAATTGAGCTAAGCTGGCATATCTATGGTGGGCACGATAGGGCTCGAACCTATGACCCTCTGCTTGTAAGGCAGATGCTCTCCCAGCTGAGCTACGCGCCCAAATATTAAGTTTTTATTTTGGTGGGGCGAGGTGGATTCGAACCACCGAAGGCTGCGCCAACAGATTTACAGTCTGCCCCCTTTGGCCACTCGGGAATCGCCCCACTTATGGAGCCAGCTGTGGGACTTGAACCCACAACCTGCTGATTACAAGTCAGCTGCTCTGCCAATTGAGCTAAGCTGGCATATCTATGGTGGGCACGATAGGGCTCGAACCTATGACCCTCTGCTTGTAAGGCAGATGCTCTCCCAGCTGAGCTACGCGCCCACATTTTTTCTGTCGCTTTCGTTTTTTGTTATCGTCCCTCGCGACAAGTGTTATTATATAAAAGCTAAATACTTTTTTCAAATATAATATTCCCCATTTATAAAGATTATATTCATATTTCTTATATATTCTTTAAATTTCTTTAAATAACTCACTATTTTATACTTCAACTTATCCCTTCCCCCTTGCCAATATCGTACATTTAGTATAAATTTTATTTATAAAATATACTTATAAAAGGTGGGATAAGATGAAACAAATACTTGGAAAGCTTCGCAAAGCAGCAACCGACTTTAATATGATTCAAGATGGAGATAAAATAGCTGTTGGAGTTTCAGGAGGTAAAGATAGTAATTTACTTCTTAAAGCTCTTAAAATGTACCAGAGGTTTGCAAATGAAAAATTTGAACTTTTTGCAATTACTATAGATATGGGATTTGAAAATTATGATCCAACACCACTCATTAAATATTGTGAAGAATTAGGTGTTCCACATAAAATTGTACATACTCAAATAGGTGAAATTTTATTTGAGGTTAGAAAGGAAAAAAATCCATGTTCCTTATGTGCAAACATGAGAAGAGGAATATTACATGATACTGCCAAGGAACTAGGTTGTAACAAAGTTGCACTTGGACATCACTTAAATGATGCTATAGAAACTTTTTTGCTTTCTATGTTTTATGAAGGAAGATTAAACACTTTTTCTCCTGTAACATATTTATCAAGAAAGGACATTTATTTAATAAGGCCTTTTGTTTATGTTTACGAAAAGGAAATCATAGGAGCTTGTAATAAATTTAATATCCCTGTAGTTAAAAATCCATGCCCTGCTAATGGAGAAACAAAAAGGCAGTATATTAAAGATTTGATAAAACAAATTGAACATGATATACCTTTTGTTAAAGACAACATATTAGGTGCTATAATGAATACAGAACAGTTAAATATATGGGATAAAGATAGAATACAAAAAATTTGTGGCTCTAAAACAACATGATTTAATTTTCATACTTCCAAACAACATTTAACAATCTGTCATACGTTTCATTAGGAAGCCTTTCTTTAAATAAATCAAATATATCTTGGGCTTCCTCTTCTGTTACTCCATCAAATATTATATCCTTTAATTTTAAGACATCAGATGGTTTCAAATACTTTATCAATGAAAAAATAAAAGCCTTATCATCAAGGCTTATTTTATTTTCCATAGATAATAAATCATATGTTTTGTAACTAGTTGAAAGTTCAAAATTTTTATTTACATCTATATTATAGTATTCACTTATTATATAATTATCATATATATATTTTAATTTATATAAATTATTAAAGCTTTGTTTATTGTCATTTTTATTTTCTTCTTTATTTTCTTCTAGTTTTATATTTATTCCCTTATTAAAATCTTCAAAAATATATCCTGTATCCTCATCTTGAAGAATTTTAACTTCATCTTCTATTACGTCTTTACCTGTAACTTGTATTTCATTTGATCTTAAGGAAAACATAACAAACAGAGTTATCCCTGTTATCACTATTACTAAATAGCTATATATTCTCTTCATAATAATATCCCTCCTCTTTCTATATTCTTTCTCATTCTAATTTTATTTATTCACTTTTTAGTAATATTTCCCCTTAATATCTATGTATATATTATTAAGGGGGTGGAGGATTTGCCTTATAGAGATGATTTGATTGGATTGAAGGTTCACTTTAAAGATAAAGATGCCGTAAATAAACTATCTGAATATATGAAAAAATTTTTAAGTGATAATACACTCATATTATGCATTGGAACAGACAGATGTATTGGTGATGCACTTGGACCCTTAGTTGGTACACTGTTAAAGGATAACAACTTTAGACTCCCTGTTATTGGTACACTTGATGATCCAGCACATGCAGTCAATTTAGAATCAAAGATGCAATATATAAACACATTTTATGAAGATTATTTTGTAATTGCAGTTGATGCCTGTCTTGGATATTCTGATTATATAGGGGATATACAAGTTAAACTTGGACCTGTTTCACCTGGAAAAGGAGTAGGTAAAAATCTACCAAAGGTTGGAGATATATCTATAATAGGTGTTGTAGATAGTATGGATAATTCAGATATGTTTGCATTTAATTCTTCTACACGTTTAGGATTTATTATGCAAATGGCAAAGGTTATTAGCAATGCATTAATAAAAGCCTCTGACGTATTGGACGAACAAACAGATTTTTAATATTAAAAGCACGCAATTTGCGTGCTTTAATAATTTGATATTTTAACTTCTTCTAACTTTTCAATAAAATCTAAGGCTTTACCTGTACCAAGCGCTACACAGGATACTGCATCTTCTGCAACTCTAACAGGGACATTAGTTCTCTCCTGTATAAATTTATCTAGTCCCCAAAGTAATGAACCTCCGCCTGTCATTAAAATTCCTTTATCACTAATATCCGCCGCAAGCTCTGGCGGAGTCTTTTCAAGTACTGAATGAACACACTCAGCTATTTCATGTACTGGTTCTGCTAATGCCTCTCTTATTTCTTCAGACGTTACTATTATATTTTTGGGAAGCCCTGAAACCAAATCTCTTCCTCTTATTTCCATTGAAATATCTTCATCTCTTTTATATGCACAGCCAATATTTATTTTTAAATCTTCTGCTGTTCTTTCTCCAATCATTAGCTTGTACTTTTTTCTAATGTATCTAATAATTGCTTCATCAAACTTATCTCCTGCCACCTTAACTGAAGATCTAACAACCATCCCTCCTAGGGATATAACTGCAACATCTGTTGTTCCACCACCAATGTCCACCACCATAGTGCCACTTGGTTTTGAAATATCAAGACCTGCACCAATTGCAGCTGCTATAGGTTCTTCTATTAAATAAACCTTCCTAGCACCTGCATTTAAAGCTGCATCCTTAACTGCTCTCTTTTCAACCTCTGTTGCCTCACAAGGAATACAAACAACTACTCTTGGTTTACCCCAGCCTCTTTTATTATAGGCCTTTTTAATGAAATGGCTTAACATCTTTTCTGTTACATCATAATCAGATATTACTCCATCTCTTAATGGCCTTTTTGCAATAATATTACCTGGTGTTCTTCCAATCATATTTTTGGCATCATCGCCAACAGCCAAAATCTTATTAGTGTTTTTATCTATAGCAACAACTGATGGCTCTTTTAATACTATACCTTTTCCTTTAACGTAAACTAATACTGTGGCTGTTCCTAAGTCTATTCCTATGTCATTTGCAGTAAAAAATCCCATTTGACACACTCCCTACACATAGTTTAACTAAAAATATTATTCTCTTATATTTTACATTTTCCTTCTATAAAAAAAGTAAATTTTTTGTTAAAAAATAGGGAGCATGCTTATGCTTCTGCAGATTTATATTTTAATTTTGTTGCTTTTCCACCCCTAATATGCCTTTCTGCTTTATTTAAATCCAACACTTGCTTTGCTTCCTTTGCAATCTGTGGATTGATTTTAGGCAACCTTTCTGTTATATCTTTATGAATTGTGCTCTTACTTACTCCAAACATTTTTGCTGTTTTTCTTATAGTTGCCTTTGATTCAATGATGTATTTTGCAACTTCCAGTACTCTTTCTTCAATATAGTCCTTCAAGGCATGTACCTCCCTTAAATACTCTTATATCATAATATGTAAAATTTTAGTATTTTATAATCTTTTTTTAAGCAAGGGTGCAAACCATTTAGTTTGCAACCTTGCTTAAATCAACTTATTTTAAAAACTTTGTTGGATCTACAGGTATGTATTCCTTTCCATTCTTCTTTAAAACCATAAAGTGTAGATGACTTCCTTCAATAGCAACGGATTCTCTTATTGATGTATCCCCAACAACACCTATTACCTGTCCCTTTGTTACTTTTTGTCCTTCCTTTACCTTTAAATCTTCTGATAGATTGCAGTAAACAGTTTGATAACCATTACCATGATCAATTACTACTGTAACTCCATATCCTGTCTTGTTAATAGTATTAACGATCTTATCGTCTTTAAAAATCTTTACTACTTTTCCATCAGCAGCAGCCTTAACTTCAGTTCCTAAATCAGCTTCAATATCAATTCCCTCATGTGTTTCCCACTGATCTAATGTTTGGTTGTATAAAGGCTTACTGTCTTCAAATGGCTTTTTAATTTGACCATCTAGTGGCTTTTGTAGTTTAAAGGATACTACACTTCCTTGCTGCTTAGTTGCTGAATTATTATTGCTGTTATTATTGCTGTTTTGAGGATTAGTGCTTACAGATTGTTTTGGTAAATTTGATGCTGGAACAGTGTTGTTCTTATTTTTCTCTTGGATTAATGTTGGATCATTGTTCGGCTCTGTTTTCTTTGTTTCCTCTGTAACCTTCACCTCACCAAGCTTTTTGGATACATTGTTGTTATTTCTTGTAATAACTACTGCTGCTACTGCTACAATACAAAGACAGATAAATAAAATTACATAAAAACTGTCCTTGTTGAATAAATTAGATTTTTTGAAAAAGTTTTTTTCTCCCACTATCAACACCTCCATTAGTATTTTCTCCAGTTTGTGGTATTTTATACATAAAACAAAAAGCATCTTACATTAAGTAAGATGCTCATAATTATTGTTTTTTATTCATAAGTTCATCTATTTTTTTAATCTCTACTCCCTTATAATAATGCTTTAATATCTCATCATACTTTTTACCTCTTTTAGCCATCTCGTTGGCTCCCCACTGGCTCATACCTACCCCGTGACCATATCCTTTAACATTAAAGGTAACATTTTTGCTATCAATGTTTATTGTAAATGCAGCAGATTTTAATCCCATCGCCCATCTTATATCAATACCAGTAAATGTTTTATTACCTATCTTTATTGTTTTTACTCTATCTCCTTCTGTCCATTCAAGTATTTTAATCTGCTTAGCTAAATTTTTGCTTGTTATATTGACACTTGGATCTAATTCCTTTACCCTCTTTATAAACTCCTCCTTTTTCATGACTACCTTTGAATTATAGCTTGGTGTTTCCTCCTCATAAGGACTTTCAACACTCACAAGATATGGTTCCTGATATCCAAACACATAAATACTATTTTCTGTTTTCCCTCCACTTGTAGAGTGATATTTTATATGCTTTGCAACTTCACCATTATATGTTATTACCATACCCTTTGTCTCATAAACTGCTTGAGTAATCTTGTTCCAATACTCAGTTGCCAAAGATGCAGGCCAATTTCTAAACCTTTCTTCCTTTGTAATATAAGCTTGACAATGAACAGAACTACATACATCAGCACCACTGTGTTTAGCACATCCAGAACCACCATTAATTATCATATTAGCATATGCAAATGTTCTTGCTGCAATAGCCTGTGCCTTTAAAGCTTCTAATTCAAAGGCTGCTGGCATTTCTGCAGCAACTACACCTCTTATGTAATCCTCAAAATCAAGCTCAACAACTTTATTCTGTCCTTCTATAAAAACCTTTATTTTTATTGATTGTTCTTTATCATCCTTAAGCTTGTCCTCTAAATTTTGGTTTTTTAATGGTTCAGGTACAAACTGTTGAATTTTAGATATATAATAAGGCAATTTAGTATCCTGTCTTATACCTCCAGATATGATTAGGGGTATTCCTAAAATCAAAAAAAGAGTAAACAAAAAAAGGTATAGTATTTTTTTCACAAAATCCCCCCTTAAATAAGTCCTACTACAATTTTATTTTTATGATTTTAAATTTATTCCAAATAAAAGACCCCTCTAGTTAGAGGAGTCTAAAATATTTATACACTATTATTCTCTAGTAATGTCTGCACCTATTGATCTCATTTTACCTACAATATCAACATATCCTCTATCTAAATGATGAATATCCTCTATAACAGTTATTCCATCTGCTACTAGTCCTGCTAGCACCAAACAAGCCCCTGCTCTTAAATCTGTAGCATGAACAACTGCACCAGATAACCTTTCAACACCTTCTACTACTGCACTTCTTCCATCTATCTTAATATTAGCTCCCATTCTTTTTAGTTCATTTACATGCATAAATCTATTTTCAAATACTGTCTCTGTTATAATTGATGTTCCAGGGACAGTACACAAATAGGACATAAATTGAGCTTGCATGTCTGTTGGGAAGCCTGGATAAGGTAGTGTCTTTATATCTACAGGCTTTGGACTTTCAGCTCCAATTACTCTAACTCCTCCAGGAACCTCCAAAACCTTAACACCACATTCCTCAAGCTTAGCTATTATAGACCTTACATGTTCTACTATAACATTTTCAATTATCAAATCACTTTTTGTAATTGCAGCTGCAACCATATAGGTTCCTGCTTCTATTCTATCTGGTATTGGCTGATGAACTGTTCCCTTTAATTCTTTAACTCCTTGAATTCTAATTGTATCTGTTCCTGCTCCTAATATATTTGCTCCCATCCTATTTAAAAAGTTTGCAAGGTCAACTATCTCTGGTTCTTCTGCTGCATTTTCAATTACTGTTTCTCCTTCAGCTAAAACTGCAGCCATCATAATATTTTCAGTAGCTCCTACTGAAGGAAAATCAAGATATATTTTATTCCCCTTTAATTTTTTACATTCTGCCTCAACATATCCATGTCCTAAGTTTATTTCAGCTCCAAGAAGATTAAATCCCTTTAGATGTAGATCTATAGGCCTACTTCCAATATTACATCCACCTGGCATAGAAATTCTTGCTTTGCCGTATTTTGCAAGCAAAGGTCCTAAAACCAAAAAAGATGCCCTCATCTTTTTTACAAGTTCATAGGGAGGTTCAAGTAACTTTAATGCTCCATCCCTAACCTCTATTGTACCCTTTTTAATATCCATAGAAATATTTGCTCCTAAGGAGTCAAGTACACTACACATTACCTTTACATCATCAAGGTCTGGTACATCATCTATTATACATTTCTCATGGCATAATAAGGACGCGGCAATAATAGGAAGCACTGAATTCTTAGCTGAACTTATTTTGACACTTCCCTTTAATTTGTTGTTTCCCTTTACTATTATCCTCTCCATCATTTATTCCTCCAAATAATTAATACTCAACAAAAATAAGTGGACTGCCAATCCAAATATATGTGCAGTTGTTTAAACTGCTATATCTAAAGGCTATGTTTAAATTTACATATTTATCATCGCATATTTTCCTGTCCTCTAATGTTGGTAAAAAAGCTGATACACTTACTAAATTTTCATCTTCTATACCATTTATGAATATTGCCCCTCTCTTTTTTATAATGTCTACTGCCTTCTGTTTCATCTCTGCACTTGTGAGTCTACCATCAAACTTGCCAGTTATAAGTATTGAAAACTTAGGTAAGGCTCTATATTTTATGAAATTTTTAAAAATAATTTGCTTAATATTATTTATATTCATATTCTGTGCATTTTGTGAAACAGTTACAGAAGCATAAATTTTGTTATCTAAATCCTTTAACTTAACTGTTACATAACCACAACTTGTTATAGCGTTAAATAAAAACTCTTCTTCTGTTTCTGTATATTCATATGAAATTATGTCAAAATCCTTAATTAAACTTTTAGATAGATCTGCTTTATCATAATATCCCCTTATAAAACCATTCCCCTCTAGCTGTATATTTATTGTTTCTCCTCCCTCTTCATAACATGCATTTACCATATCGTTATAAATTTTATTTTGGATATTCCAGTATGTAAAAATAATCACTAAAAATATTATGAATAAATAAAACCACTTTTTCATCTGGACCACCCTCCCCTTTTTTAAAGAGTATGTCCATGAAAAAGTGGTTTTATACAATTATGCTATTTTTTGTTTACAATCTCACTTGCCTTTAATCTAGCTGTCGCCTTCATTAATTTTAGTTTTGCCTTAATATAATCTATGTTCTCACCCTTTGCTTCAAGCCTTTTCTTTGCCCTATCCAATTCCTCTTCTGCTCTTTCTCTATCAATTTCCTCTGGCCATTCTGCTGCATCAGCCATTATTATAGCTTTATTATCTATAAATTCAATAAACCCACCTGCTATAACGGCATATTTATTAAATCCATCTTGTTTTATTTTTATAACGTCAGGTAACAATGCAGCAACATATGGAGTATGATTTGCTAAAAACTGCATTTTACCTACTAAACTGGTTACTGTTAAAGATTCAACTTCACCTTTAAAAAACTTTCTATCAGGTGTAACTATCTCTAGGCTAAATTTAGCCATAACATCACCTCTTAAACTTCATATCCTAATGCCTTTGCCTTTTCTAAAACTTCATCTATTGTACCTACCATAAAGAAGGCCGCCTCTGGAATATGGTCGTACTTACCATCAAGTATCTCCTTAAATCCTCTTACAGTTTCCTTTACAGGTACATATTTACCTTGTATTCCTGTAAACTGTTCTGCAACAAAGAATGGCTGAGATAAAAATCTCTGTACCTTTCTTGCTCTAGCAACTACAAGTTTGTCTTCTTCTGACAATTCATCTATACCCAGTATTGCTATTATATCCTGTAATTCCTTATATCTTTGCAATATATTTTTTACTCTTTGAGCAGTTTCATAATGTTCATCTCCAACTACTCTAGGATCAAGTATTCTTGATGTTGAATCTAATGGGTCAACAGCAGGATATATACCAAGTTCTGCTATTGATCTTGATAATACTGTTGTTGCATCAAGATGTGTAAATGTAGTAGCTGGTGCTGGGTCTGTTAAGTCATCTGCTGGAACATATACTGCCTGAACAGAGGTAATAGAGCCATGCTTAGTTGATGTAATTCTCTCCTGTAGTGCTCCCATCTCTGTTGCAAGTGTTGGCTGGTAACCAACAGCTGATGGAATTCTTCCAAGAAGGGCTGAAACCTCTGAACCTGCCTGTGAAAATCTAAATATATTATCAATAAATAGCAATACGTCTTGCCCCTTATCTCTAAAATATTCTGCCATTGTAAGTCCAGTTAATGCAACTCTCATTCTTGCTCCTGGTGGTTCATTCATTTGACCAAAAACTAGAACTGTCTTATCAATAACCTTTGATTCCTTCATGTCATTATAAAGATCATTACCCTCTCTTGTTCTTTCTCCAACACCAGTAAAAACTGAAAGTCCACCATGCTGCTTAGCAATATTGTTAATTAGTTCTTGTATCAACACTGTCTTACCAACACCTGCACCACCAAACAGTCCTATTTTTCCACCCTTTGGATATGGTGCAAGAAGGTCTATTACTTTAATTCCTGTTTCAAAAACTTCAGGCTGAACAGATTGTTCTTTAAAGCTTGGAGGCATTCTGTGGATTGGATAGTACTCTTCTGCTTCAACCTCTCCTAAATTATCTATTGGCTTACCTAAAACATTAAACAGCCTTCCTAAAGTTTTTGGACCAACAGGAACAGATATTGGAGCATTTGTATCTTCAGCTAGAGCTCCTCTAACTAAACCATCAGTAGAGTCCATTGCTATTGCCCTTACTGTATCATCTCCAATATGCTGCATTACTTCTGCAACAAGCTCTTTACCATTATTGTCTATTTTTATTGCATTATAAATACTAGGTAGATGTCCATCCTCAAATCTTATATCCACAACAGGACCTATTACCTGTATTACTTTTCCCTTGCTCACGCTATCCCTCCTAATCCTTTAATGCTTCTGCACCACTTACAATTTCCGTAATCTCCTGAGTGATTGTACTTTGTCTTAAACGATTATACATAGTTTGAAGTTTACTTAAAAGCTCCTGAGCATTTTTAGTTGCACTATCCATCGCATTCATTCTCATAGCATACTCACTTGCTATACTCGATAAAATCGCAAAGTAAAGCATGTTGTTTAGATATTTAGGAAAAATATAATCTAAAACTCTACTTGCCCTTGGTTCAAAGTCAAATTCCCTTTTTACCTTTTCCTTTGGCCTTTCAAGTGGTAGAAGTTTTAAAGCCTCTACCTCCTGCTTAACTGGAGAATAGAATTTTGTATATATTAGATTTACTGTTTTTACCTCACCATTTTTATAGGCATCTATAGCATGCTTCATTATTTCAACGGCATCCCAATATACAGGATAGTCACCCACCTCAACATACTCTGCAATTGTATCGTAGCCTCTTCTTCTAAAATAACTTCTTGCCTTCTCGCCAACTGTTATCAGCCTTACCTTTTTATTTTCCATCTCTTCAACAGCCTTTTTAATTACATTTGCATTGTAACTACCACAGAGTCCAGAATCAGATGTAATTATTATATAAAGGTCTGTATCAACTTTATTTTTATTAAAATATATACTTTCTTCAGCATCTTTGCTCAATGCTAGTGTATTTATAACTTCATTGAACTTATTTATATATGGTTCATTTTTTTCTGCTCTTACTCTAACCTTTTTGAATTTAGAAGTTGCAACCAGCCCCATAGCTTTAGTTATCTTTTGTGTATTCTGTACAGATTTTATTCTACGTTTTAAATCTATAAGCCCTCCTGCCATATAAACACCTCCAGAAGGGTATATTATTTAAATGTACCCTTAAACTCATTGATAGCATCATCTAGCATCTTTTTGATTTCATCTGTTAACTCCTTCTTATCAACTATGGCACTTAATACTTCTCTTTTATGAGTCCTCATAAACTCTAAATATTCCTTTTCAAATCTTCTAACTTCTTCAACAGGTATATCATTTAAGTAATTATTTATAGCTGCATATAGAATAGCTATTTGTTCCTCTACAGGCATAGGAGAATACTGATCCTGCTTTAAAATTTCAACTAGTCTTTGTCCCTTTTCAATTCTAGCTCTTGACTCTTTATCAAGATCAGAACCAAACTGTGCAAAGGCGGCAAGTTCTCTATATTGAGCAAGTTCTATTCTCAGCATTCCTGCAACCTGCTTCATAGCTTTAATTTGTGCAGAACCTCCAACACGTGATACAGAAATACCAGGATTTATAGCTGGTCTCACCCCTGAAAAGAATAGATCTGCCTCAAGGAATATCTGTCCATCTGTAATGGATATTACATTTGTTGGTATATAAGCAGTTACATCACCTGCAAGTGTTTCAATTATAGGTAGTGCAGTCATTGAACCTCCACCTAATTCATCTGAAAGCTTAGCTGCTCTTTCAAGAAGCCTTGAATGTAAATAAAACACATCTCCAGGATATGCTTCACGTCCTGGTGGTCTTCTTAAAAGTAGTGACATAGTTCTATATGCCACAGCATGTTTTGATAGGTCATCATATACAATCAAAACATCTCTTCCATTGTACATAAACTCTTCTCCCATAGCACAACCTGCATATGGGGCTAAGAATTGAAGTGGTGCTGTATCTGAAGCTGAGGCAGATACAACTATTGTATAATCCATTGCACCAAATTGTTGTAGGGTATTTACAATATGAGCAACTGTTGATTGTTTTTGTCCTATTGCAACATATATACATATAACATTTTTACCTTTTTGATTAATTATTGCATCTATTGCAATTGCGGTTTTTCCTGTTTGTCTGTCTCCAATTATAAGCTCTCTTTGTCCTTTTCCTATTGGAACCATTGAATCTATAGCTTTAATACCTGTTTGCATTGGCTCTTTAACTGACTTTCTATATATAACTCCTGGAGCAACAACCTCAACTGGTCTTGTTTTATTTGTTTTAATTGGTCCTTTCCCATCAATTGGCTCTCCCAAAGCATTAACTACTCTACCTATTAATGCTTCACCCACAGGCACCTCAACTACTCTTCCTGTTCTTTTTACAACATCTCCTTCCTTTATTCCCTGCTGACTACCAAATAAAACAGCACCAACATTTGACTCCTCAAGGTTTAATGCCATACCATATACACCATTTGGAAACTCTAATAGTTCACCAGCCATACAGTTATTAAGTCCATATATTCTTGCTATATCATCACCTATTTGAACTATTGTTCCAGTATCCTCTATCTCAAATTTATTTTCATACTCCTCAAGTTGCCTTTTTAATATCCTTGTTATTTCATCCGGTCTTATACTCATATTATCACCTCATCCTTCTTTAAAAGTTGTCTTTTAATCCTTTCAAGTCTCCCCTTAATTGTTTCATCAATTGTTTCATCTGAAACCTTTAAATATACTCCACCTATTATCGATTTATCCACTATATTTTCAATAATCACTTCACAGTTGTATTTATCTTTCAACTTATTCTTTAAAAGCTCTATTTCCTCATCAGTAAGCTCAACTGCCGTCTTAACTTGAGCAAATTTAACACCAATGTGTTCATAATATCTCGATTTTAACTCTTCATTGACTAAAAATATGTCTTCAATTCTATCATGTGTTATAAGAAGAATAATAGTCTTTATAAGTTCCTCTGGAGTTTTTCCTCTTAATGAATTATTTATTACATTTATCTTCTCATCATCCTTAATTTCTGGATGTACTAAGAAATCATAAAATTCTTTGTTATCATTAAGAAGTTTGCAGAACTTATCAAGATCATCAACACACTCCTTAAGGTTCCCTGTATTAATTGACTCCTCCAAAAGAGCCTCAGCATACTTTGCTGCCACTAATTCATGCATATTATGCACCTACCCTATTTATAAATTCCTTTATTAGTGCATGATGTTTTTCCTCATCAAGTTCCCTTTCTATTGCCTTTGCTGCCACTAAAAGTGCTAATGAAACAATCTGCTTTTTAATTTCATCCTGAGCTCTTTCCATTTCAAGTTCTGCATCTTCTCTTGCTTTTTGTCTTATAAAATCGGCTTCCTTTTTTGCCTGTGCTATTATTTCATCATGAATATTTAATGCTTTATTTTTATACTCTTCAACTATTCTTTTACCTTGTTCATTTAATTCCTTTAATTTGTTTTCATACTCTTTTTTAAGTTCCTCTGCTTCCTTCTTTTTATTTATTGAAGACTTTATATTATTTTCAATTGTATTTGTTCTATTCTCCATAAATGTTGTAACTGGAATAAACAGTTTTTTCTTTAAAAATATATATAAAATAACAACATTAAATATTGTTATCACAACTGTCCATAAGTTAATCTCCATACCTTCACCTCCAAGCTATAAGCCAAGGACCTGTTTTAAAATAAAACTTAAGTGCAGAGCACTTAAGTTTATACTAACTTAACAATTATTAATAGTATTGCAACAAGCAATCCATATATTGCAGTCGCTTCTGAAAAGGCTGAACCTATTATAAGTGTGCTTACAATATCATTTTTAGCCTCTGGTTGTCTTGATACAGCCTCAACTGCTTTTCCTGTAGCAATTCCTGTACCTATTCCAGCACCAAATCCTGCTAGTGCTGCAATTCCTGCTCCTATTGCTGAAAGTCCTAATATAAATGCCTTTGGATCAATTGTAGTCATATTAATCTCCTCCTTTAATGTTCTGATGTAGTTTTAATAAATATCATTGTAAGCATAACAAATATAAACATCTGTATTGTGCCATCAAATAAGTCAAAGTATATATGAAATGGTATTGGTATAAACGTTGCAAAAACAGGTATTTTAAAATGGAGAACATGGCTTAAAAACTCAAGTCCTTCATACAAAAGCTCCATCATAATAACTGCAGCTGTTATATTTCCAAATAATCTTAAACTTAATGAAACTGGAACAACTAATCTTTCTATTATATTTAGAGGAATCATAAACCAAAATGGCTTTGCATATCCCTTAAAATATCCTAGTATTCCACTGTGTACTATTGCATTTACTTGTATTATCACAAAGGAAATTATAGCAAGTCCCAGTGCCACGCTATAATCTGCTGTAGGTGGCCTAAATCCAGTTAGTCCAAATAAATTCATAAATAGAAGATATACGATTAATGTACCAAAGAATGGGGCAAACCCTTTATACTCTTCTCCCATATTACCCTTTACTAAAGAATTTATTTTTTCAACTACAGTTTCTACAAAAATCTGCCTTCCTGTAGTAGGCACCAACTTTAGATTCTTAGTGAGTATAGGAACTGTTATCATAATTAGTGCCATTATAATCCACTGAGCAATAACTGAAAAATATATTGGTATATCAATACCTAATATCTTTATAGTAAAAATCGCTTCACTACTTCCCATGCTATCCCTCCCTTCTACACTCTAAATAAGCACTTAACTTTATAGATATATTTAATACCATAAAACCTAAAAACAAAGTAAAAACATTATGTCCCTTTGATACTGCCTCTGCAAGAATCAAAGAAACTACAATAATTCTTAATGTAAAAAATAGAAATTGTGTTAACTTAGGGTATTTAATTTCTTTTTTTATGATATAGTTTGTTGATAATGATAGAACAATGAAATTGGCAACTCCTATTAAATATCCTAAGGTATAAGATAAAAACATTTTATTTCCTAAAACAAATAATAAAATTATAAATAATAAAAATATATAAAAAGAAAATTTAAGTTTTATTAAAATGAAGCTAAAAATAAATTCATCAACCATAGGGCACCACCAAAAAGGTCTTTTATCTTAGTTTCTAAAGTTTTATCTTTTTAATACATAAAGTCAAAATATCGTAATATCATAATATTCAAATATATCATAATCTCATCGCCTTAGGCTGTCAATCAAACTGTACAATTTTTAAATTTTTAAATTTGTCAGAAAACTAAAACAAAAAGGCCGGTACCAATCATTTTGGTACCGGCCTACACTTACCCTTGATAAGTAAATGTCTGCCTCTTTTTTCAAGACCACCCGACCTCCAAGCTTGGCTGTCAGATGACCTTAACGAAATTTATTTTATCACTTAAAAAATAAAATTCAATGTTTTTTTTAAATTATATAGAGTTAAATTAGACTATACAGCCCAATTTAACCCTATTTTTTCTTATTTATTCTCTAAATCTCGCAGTTTTCTACAATTAATGCTGTTCCCATTCCACCACCTATGCATAGTGTTGCAAGACCATACTTTGATTTTCTCCTAACCATTTCATATAAAAGCGTTACTAATATTCTAGCCCCTGATGCACCTATTGGATGACCTAATGCAATAGCTCCTCCATTTACATTAACTATTGCTGGATCAAATTTTAATTCCTTAAGTACTGATAGAGCCTGTGCAGCAAAGGCCTCATTTGCTTCAACTAAATCAATATCCTCTATATTAAGACCAGCCTTCTTTAAAGCAAGTTTTGTAGCAGGAACTGGACCTATACCCATAATTTTAGGATCTACACCACTTGAAGCATAGGAGACTATCCTTGCTATAGGTTTTAAATTGTTCTTTTTAACGTATTCATAACTTGCAAGTACTAAAGCCGCAGCTCCATCATTAATACCTGATGAATTTCCTGCTGTAACTGTTCCATCCTTTTTAAAGGCTGGCTTAAGTTTACTTAACTTCTCATAAGTAGTATCTTCCTTTATATACTCATCTTCACTAAATATAATTGGATCTCCTTTTTTCTGAGGTATTTCAACCTCCACTATTTCATCTTTAAACTTTCCTTCTCTTCTTGCTTTTGCTGCCCTTCTTTGTGACTCCTCTGCAAATCTATCCTGCTCTTCTCTTGTTATACCATACATTTCTACTAAATTCTCTGCTGTAATACCCATATGATATCCATTGTAGATATCAGTTAAGCCATCAAAAATCATTGAATCTATTAACTCTTGACTTCCCATTTTCAATCCCTGTCTTAATCCTTTCACAAGATATGGTGCATTTGACATGCTTTCCATACCACCTGCAACAACAACTTCATTATCCCCTGTCATAATTGTCTGTGCTGCTAAACTTACTGCTCTAAGTCCTGAACCACAAACTTTATTTATTGTCATTGAAGGTATTTCAATATTTAAACCTGCATATATCGCAGATTGCCTTGCAGGATTTTGACCTAACCCTGCTTGTAGTACATTACCCATTATAACTTCACTTATGTCATCTTTATTAATATTTGCTCTTCTTATTGCCTCTTTAACCACTATACTACCTAACTTTGTTGCATCTAAATCCTTCAAGCTGCCTAAAAAACTTCCTATAGGTGTTCTACAGGCTCCAACTATATAAACCTCTCTCATAAAAAAACCCCCTATTTGTGCAAATATTCTTGAAATATTATAGCACATTAATAGGGGTATTGTATATATTTGCTAAATAATTAACTATTTGTGTATTATAAACTCATCTGGTCTATCTTCTTTTAATCCAAAATAATAAAGTATTGCATCTACTATTCTTCTTGAAGCATGACCATCTCCATATGGATTAACTGCATTTGCCATATTCTTATATGCAGAACTATCTTCAATTAATAAAGCTGCTTCATTAAATACTTTTTCTTCATCTGTACCTATAACCTTAACAGTTCCTGCTTCAACAGCCTCTGGACGTTCAGTTACATCCCTTAAAACTAAAACTGGTTTTCCAAGGTGTGGTGCCTCTTCCTGAAGTCCTCCTGAGTCTGTCATAACCATATAACATCTATTCATTAAATTATGTGTTTCCTTTGTATCAAGTGGAGGAAGTAAATGTACCCTCTCAACACCATCTAAAATGCTGTATACTGTCTCTCTTACGACTGGGTTTAAATGTACTAAATATACAATTTCAACATCTTTATATGTCTCTACAAGCCTTTTAAAAGCTCTGCATATGTTTTCTAAAGGTTCACCCCAATTTTCTCTTCTATGAGCAGTAACCATAATAACTTTTCTATTTTTAAAATCTATGTTGTTTAATACTTCATTTTCAAATACATAGTCTTCACATACAGTTTCCTCTAATGCATCTATTACTGTGTTACCTGTTATAAATATATCCTCTTCTTTTACTCCTTCATTTAATAAATTTTGTTTTGATCTTGGAGTTGGTGCAAAATGTAAGTCTGCTAAAGCACCAGTTAGCTTTCTATTAATTTCCTCTGGGAAAGGAAAATACTTATCAAAGGTTCTAAGTCCAGCTTCAACATGTCCAATTTTAATCTTGTTATAGAATGCTGCAAGGCTTCCTGCAAAAGTAGTAGTTGTATCTCCATGTACTAAAACTATATCAGGCTTTACTGTCTTAAATAGTTCATCTAATCCCTCAAGTACACCTGTTGTAATTGATGTTAAACTTTGCCTCTCCTTCATTATATTTAAATCATAATCAGGAGTGATTTCAAAAAGCTCTAAAACTTGATCTAGCATCTGTCTGTGCTGTGCTGTTACACAAACAATTGATTCAATATTTTCTCTTTTCTCTAGTTCTTTAACAAGTGGTGCCATTTTTATTGCCTCTGGTCTTGTTCCAAATATAGTCATTACCTTTAACATTTAATCACCTCTTCGTCTTTTTTAGTAATCCTAGTTCAGTTGCAAAGGCCAATACAAGTGTACAAACTATCATCAAAATTAAATACGATTTTTTAGTTGATACTGACATTGCTAAAATTGATGTTACTCCAAATATACCACTTACTATGTATAAAATTATTGCTACCTGTCTTTGACTATATCCTAATGCAAGGAGTCTATGATGTAGGTGTCCCTTATCAGCTTCCATTATAGGTCTATTATTTATCTTTCTCCTAATCATAGCAAATAATGTATCATATATAGGTAATCCAAGTGCCAATATAGGAACTGCCACAGCAACAGCAGCTGCTGACTTTATAGCACCTTGTATGGAAATAGCTGCAAGAGTGAAGCCTAAAAACTGCGAACCAGTATCTCCCATGAAAATACTTGCAGGATTGAAGTTGTAATATAAAAATCCTAAACAAGCTCCTGATAATATTAAGGATAAAATTCCTGCCGTCACCCTTCCACTTATCATTGACACTCCAAAAAGAGAAAGTGCAGCTATACTACATACGCCACAGGCTAATCCATCTAAACCATCAATTAGATTTACAGCATTTGTTATTCCAACAACCCAAAGTACTGTTATTGGTATCCCAAGCCACCCAACATAAAAGGATCCTGTTCCAGGTAGCAGTGGTATTGTTATATAATTAACCTTTATTCCAAATGCTATTAAAATTAAGCTGGCCAATATTTGAAAAATAAGCTTTACCTTTGGTTTGAGCTCCTTTTTATCATCTATAATTCCCATAATAACAATTATGGTTGCACCTATTAATATACCATCCAAATCTTCTTGTCTTCCAACATAACATATTGATACTATTAAAAAGGATAAAAAAATTGCAAGTCCTCCTAATCTAGGGATTGGTTTTTTATGTAACCTTCTATCATCCTTTGGTACATCTATAGCCTTCAATCTATAGGCAATTTTCTTGGCAAGTGGAGTTAAAATAAAGGATAATAACGCTGCAAGTATGAACATGTATAAATATTTCATTTGTATACACTCCTCATATTTAACATACCATAAACATTTTACCACAAATTTATAAATTTAATAATTAAAAATCCATGAATTTTGTTAAATAATAAAATCAGCTGTAAAACTAAATCGTTTTACAGCTGATTAAATCTAACTATTTCTATTCCTGATTCCTTTATCATCTCAAGTGAAAACTCATCTGGATAATCTCCTGAAAAAACTATTTTCTTTATTCCAGATGCTATAATCTGCTTTGCACATATAATACATGGCTGTGCTGTTACATAAATGGTTGCACCCTCTATGGATATGCCATACTTTGCTGCTTGTATTATGGCATTTTGCTCGGCATGTAAAGCTCTACAAAGTTCATGCCTTTGACCTGAAGGTATATTAAGCTCTTGCCTTAAGCATCCAATATCAAGACAATGTCTCATCTTAGGTGGAACACCGTTGTACCCTGTCGTAAGTATTCTATTATCCTTTACTATTACTGCTCCAACCTGCCTTCTTAAACAAGTCGAACGCTTTTTAACCGTATTTGCAATTTCCATAAAATATTCATCCCAGCTTGGTCTCATATGTGCACCTACTTTGTACCAAATATTCTATCTCCAGCATCACCAAGTCCTGGAACTATATATCCATGATCATTTAAATACTCATCTATATTTGCAACATAAATTTCAATGTCTGGATGAGCTTCTAAAACAGCCTTAATTCCCTCTGGTGCAGCAATTAAACACATAAGCTTTATGTTTTTTGCTCCCTTATCCTTTAAAAGCTTTATAGCATCAGCAGCTGAACCACCAGTTGCAAGCATTGGGTCAGTTACTATTATTTCTCTCTCCTCTATGTCGCTTGGAAGTTTGCAGTAGTATTCAACAGGCTTTAGAGTATTTGGATCACGATAAAGTCCAATATGTCCAACCTTTGCAGCTGGAATTAGCTTAAGCATACCATCAACCATTCCAAGACCAGCTCTTAAAATTGGTACAATTGCAACCTTCTTTCCTGTTAGCATTTTTGCCTTTGTTTTGCAAATAGGAGTTTCTATTTCAACCTCTTCTAGTTGAAAGTTTCTTGTAACTTCATAACACATAAGCATTGATATTTCTTCAAGAAGCTCTCTAAAATCTTTTGAACCTGTGTTTACATCTCTCATTATTGATAGTTTGTGTTGAATTAGCGGGTGATCAATAACAGTAACTCTCTTATCCATTGATATCCTCCTTATAAATTTATTTTGAATATTTCTTTTCTATCTCTGCTATCTTATCTATTCTTCTTTGATGTCTTCCACCTTCAAATTCAGCTTCTAAATATGCATCAACTATATCAAGTGCAAGTCCAACTCCTGTAATCCTTTCACCAAGGGCTAATATATTTGCATTATTGTGTTGCTTAGCTGCCTTTGCACTAAATGTATCTGTACAATGCGCTGCTCTAATTCCTGGAACCTTATTTGCAGCTATTGAAATTCCTATTCCTGTTCCACAAACTAATATACCACAGTCATATTCTCCTCTTACTATTGCCTCAGCAACCTTTTCTGCAAAATCAGGATAATCACATGATTCAATTGAATAACATCCAAAATCCTTATATTCAATACCTTTCTTCTCTAAGTGTTCTAATATAGCTTGTTTTAAATTATATCCTCCATGGTCACATCCTAAAGCAATCTTCATTGGTATTCCTCCTTTTTCAAAAATTATATAACAAAAAAGGAAAGTAAAAGGCTAGAAAGCCTTAACTTTCCTTTAATTTATCGAATAAAATGTCTATGGCTTGTTTAATTTCATTAGCACAAGCCCTATAAGTTTCAATATCTCCACCAAATGGGTCTACAATATCGCCACTTTTCCCAATATATTCAAAAAGAGTATACACCTTGTTTGAAAATGAAGGATAGTATGAAAGTATCATATCTTTATGTGCCCTGGTCATAGTAAGAACTAAATCTGAATTTTCTAAAAGTTCATGCGTAAGTTGTCTTGAAAGGTGATTTCTTATATTTATCCCCATTTCTTCCATAACAAGCGCTGCATTTAAAGAGCAAGAGGCACCATTTGTTGCGTAAATACCAGCAGATGATATTTCTATATTCATATTTAGTTCTTCTGCCTTCTTCTTTGCAATACCCTCAGCCATACAGCTTCTACATGTATTACCAGTGCACACAAATAGTAACTTCATACGTACCTCCTACACATTTATTATATTATATGATGCAGCCTTTTTCATTCTATTCATAATAGCAAGTCCTAATCCTTCTTCTTCAAACCCTTCTGCATATATATAATCTACATTTATTTTATCAAATTCTCTTAATGTGTCAAATAGATTTGCTGCAATTAGCCCTAATTTGTTTCTACTTCCTACTGAAATAATATATCCACCTTCATAAAGCTGCTTTGTTTCTTCAGTTGCAAGAACTCCTACAACTTTACCCTTGCTCTTCATTTCCTTTATCTTATAGTTTATATAGTCAACAGCTCTATCAATTCTTCCTGTTACTATTGTCATTTCTGCCTTTGGAGCATAATGTCTATATTTCATTCCTGGTGACTTTGGTTTTAAATTTTCATCTGGCCTCTTTAATATAGCTGGATCTATATCTACTGTAAGCCCTATATCCTCAAGCATATCCTTTGTAATAGCACCCGGTCTTAATATTGTCACCTTATCATTTAAAACCTCAACTACAGTGGATTCAAGTCCAAACTCACATTTTTCTCCTCCAATTATCATGTCAACCCTACCCATTAAATCTTCTATAGCATGTTCGATTGTAGTTGGACTAGGTCTTCCTGATATATTGGCACTTGGTGCCGCTATTGGAACACCTGAATATTCGATAAGCTTTCTTGCAACTTTATTAGAAGGCATTCTAATTGCGACACTATCTAAATTTGCTGTAACAAGCATAGGAATTTTACTACTCTTTTTTAAAACCATAGTGATAGGACCTGGCCAAAAATTTTCCATAATTTTCTTTGCATTTTCAGGTATATATTCTACATAGTCTGATATATCAAAATCTGCAACATGCACAATTAGAGGATTATCCTGAGGTCTCCCCTTTGCTATAAATATTTTTCTACAAGCTTCTTCATCTAATGCATTTGCTCCGAGCCCATATACTGTCTCTGTTGGGAAAACAACTAACCCACCTCTTTTTATAACCTCAGCTGCCTCCCTTATCTTTTCATCCTGATGTTCATCCAAATAATAAACCTTTGTATCCAAAGCATTCGCCTCCATTAAATTATGGTAATTAATATAAAACCTATTATAAATCCTATTATAATTGATAAAGTTGATAGTATTCCTCTGTAATTCTCTTTACTCTCTGGTATCAATTCTCCTACTACAATGTACAGCATAGTTCCT
This sequence comes from Thermobrachium celere DSM 8682, assembly GCF_000430995.1. Lineage (GTDB taxonomy): Bacteria > Bacillota > Clostridia > Clostridiales > Caloramatoraceae > Thermobrachium > Thermobrachium celere. The sequence continues at coordinate 139,162 of NZ_HF952018.1, read as the reverse complement.
GACGCAAAACCTAATGATAAAGCTATAAAGTTTTTTTCAATCTCTCCAATATAGGCTCCAATATAAGCACCTAAGGCTGTTGGTATTGCTGTTAATGCTGTAAATAATATTATCTTAAATTTTGACAAACTTGAATTTAGTAAAGGGGCTGCAACAGCTGCTCCCTCTGGAATATCATGCATCGCAATAACAAATGCTATTTCATATCCTAAACTTTTGCTTCCTCTAAATCCTGAACCTATTGCAAGTCCTTCTGGAAAATTATGTGCAGCAAGTCCTAAAGCAAGAAGAAGTGCTATTTTTATACCCTTACCATACCTTTTAATAAACTTACTATAGGGTAGTAACATATCTAGTATAGAAATAAATAGCACTCCCAAAATTATTCCTAAAAGAACTACATTAAAACCTGCCATTTGTATAGCCTCAGGTATCAAATCAAATGTAACCACCGAAAGCATTAAACCACCTGCTATTCCCATAATGGCAGACATTATAATATTATTTGTCTTTCTAAATAATACAGTAAGAAGTCCTCCAAAGGAAGTACCAAACATACAACATAATGTTGCAAACAGAGTAATATGTAGCCTAGAATCCATACAACCTCTCCTTAAAATTCTTCCTATTAATTCTATGAAAGGTTGTATTCTTCTATAACTCTTTTTATATATTTTATAGCTGTATCAGTAAATTCTGCTCTATAACACGTCTTATAAAGCTTATAAAGATAAAAATACTTTTTTGCTCCTCCAAGCTTTATTATATAACAATAGAATTTTTCTCTGCCATAGATTGTCGAAGCCTCTTTATAACTCTTTAAATATTCATTATGATTTAATGCAAATTGTTTATCAAATAAAATTAGGGACTTTGAACGCTTCATTTTATCAAGCAAAATTAAAATATAGAAATCATCCTGATATTTTTCAATAACATCAACAAAAACTATATTATCAAAGGGGATGTTTACACTTTGGCTAAAAAACTTAATTATTTTTATTCTATCCTGCTTAAATATTACATCAAAGGTTGATTCAATGTAGAGCCTAAACATATAAACTATAAAAAGAAATTCAATTATATATAAATTGGCATATATAAGTGTCCTCTCTAAACCCACAAAATAACCTTGATCATCTAAAACAAGCACAAGATATAACATAATAACCATAAGCAATATTGAAAAAAACACGCTTCGTTTTAGCTTTGACCTTTCCTTTGCTAGCTTCTTCTTTATTTTCATTTACTTACCACCCCTCTATTGGCAGTCATTCCCCTTTATTAATAGTTTTAAACATATCCTTTAATATATTTCGTCCATTTTTGGTGGTAAGTATATAGAAACTTCCTGCCTTTGTTTTTACAACTGTTAGAAAGTTAGATTGAACTAAACCTATATAATCCTCATTATACACCCTTCTCCTAAATAAAGCTCCTTTGAAATTTATTCCTTTGCTGTCCATACTGATCTCCAAACAAAATCTTCTTAAATAAAAAAGTAGTACAAGTAAATCAAAGCCTATATTTATATAATTTATGTACATATAACTTCTTCTATAAAGAACTAAAATATATGAAAATATTACTGAAAGTACGAATAAGGGAAAAATCATATACAAAGCTCTATTTGCCATGTATCTTTTCATTGTTTCACCCCTAAATTAAAAATTTGGGCATGCTAATTAGCATGCCTATTCTCCTGCAGCCTTTAGTTTTTCTGCTTGATCATTTGTAATTAATGCATCAATCATTTCATCTATTTCTCCATCTAAGAATGCATCAAATTTATATATTGTAAGTCCTATTCTGTGGTCTGTAATTCTACTTTGTGGGAAGTTATAAGTTCTTATCTTTTCACTTCTCTCTCCTGTTCCAACTTGGCTCTTTCTTTCCTCAGCAATTTGGCTCTGCTGCTTTTGTAGTTCCATCTCATAAAGTCTTGCTCTTAAAACCTTCATCGCCTTTTCTCTGTTTTTTATCTGAGACTTTTCATCTTGACAAGTTACAACTATACCAGTTGGAAGGTGTGTAATTCTAACTGCTGAGTCAGTTGTGTTAACGTTTTGTCCACCATGTCCAGATGAACGATACACATCAATTCTTAAATCATTTGGATTGATTTCAACTTCAACATCCTCAACTTCTGGTAAAACTGCAACTGTTGCAGTTGATGTATGAATTCTTCCACCTGATTCTGTTTGTGGAACTCTTTGAACACGGTGTACCCCACTTTCATATTTTAATCTGCTGTAGGCACCCTGTCCTTTTATCATGAATATAACTTCCTTATATCCACCTATTCCCGTTTCATTTGCTGACATAACTTCTACTTTAAAGTTATGTCTTTCTGCATATCTTGTGTACATTCTAAATAGATCACCAGCAAATAGTGCCGCCTCTTCTCCACCTGCACCTGCTCTAATTTCCATTATAACGTTCTTATCATCATTAGGATCCTTTGGAAGTAGAAGTATTTTTAATTCCTTCTCAACAACTTCAATCTTGTCCTCAAGTTCCTTTATCTCTTCTTTAACAAGTTGTTCCATTTCGTCATCTAGGCCGCCCTCTTGAAGCATTTCCTTATCTTCTTTAAGCCTCTTTTGAATATCCTTATATTCCCTATACTTTAAAACAATTGGTTCCATTGAACTGTGTTCTTTACAAAGCTTTTGAAATAGAGTATTGTCGGCTATAACCTCTGGGTCTGCTATCTTTTTAGATAACTCTTCATATTTTTCTTCAATAAAATCTAATTTATGCAACATAGTTATCACTCCATACTTTAGTATAATTTATAATATACCTAATTTATTTTAACAATGAATTTTACCTCATGCAACAAAAATATTATTAAAATAAAAATATTCCAGCTATTCCACAAAGTATTAAGACTAAAATTGTGTCCAGTTTAAAATACATAAGAAGAATAAGAGATAAAACATATAAAACTACATCCTTTATACTTGTTACATTGCTCCTAAATATTGAAAAAGAAGCATATATTAAAAGTCCAAGAACTGCTGGCCTTATCCCATTAAAGGCCCTTTTTACACCTTCCTTTTCGTAGAACTTCTTAAGAAAAGCTGCTATAACTAAAATCATAATAAAGGAGGGAGAAACTACACCAAGTGTTGCCATTATACTTCCAAAAACTCCAGCCATTTTATAACCTATAAATGTTGCAGAATTTATTGCAATAGGTCCAGGAGTCATTTGGGATATGGCAAGAATATCTGAAAACTCCTTCATAGTCAAAAATCCTCTTCCTATAAATTCCCTTTCAATAAAGGGAAGCATAGCATATCCTCCACCTATTGAAAAGGCACCTATCTTAAAAAATATTAAAAATAGCCTAAACGCCATCCTTCTCCCCCCTTATAAATATCCCTAAAACAGCAGAAGATAAAATTATTATAATAGGATCAACTTTAAAAAACATTAGTATTACTGTAAGAATAGTTATAATGTAATAGTACCACTTAAATTTTTTTGTCTTTCCTATCTTTGCTGCCGAATATAAAATTAGTGCTGCAACTGCAGGTCCTGCACCTTGAAAGAATTTTTTTACATATTTATAATCTAGGAAATTTGTAAGAAACGCTGCAATAAATATAATAGATAAAAAGGATGGGAGGACACAACCAAGGGCAGCAAATATAGAACCTAAAACTCCCCTAAGTCTATATCCTATATATACAGACATATTAATAGCAAGTGCTCCAGGGGTAGATTGAGAAACTGCAAGTATATCTAAAAACTCTTCCCTATCTATCCATTTCTTTTTCTCAACAACCTCCTCTTGAATTAGAGGAACCATTGCATAGCCTCCGCCTAATGTAAAGGCCCCTATTTTTGCAAAGGACATAAAAAGCTCAAATAACATTCTACCCCCTCCTTGCAACTATAACCCTATCAAGTCCTGCCAAATCCTTTATGCATTCTATATCTTTATAATCCTTTGAAAGTATATTAAATAAATCATCCCTTTGATCATAACCTATTTCAAAGGCAATTAAACCATCCTTTTTTAGAAATCTCAATGCATCATTAGAAATCCTTCTGTAAAATTTAAGCCCATCCTCTCCACCAGATAGTGCTTCATATGGTTCATAATCCTTTACATCTACCATTAATGTAGGGATTACCTCATCCTTTATATATGGAGGATTTGAAACCACAATATCAACATTACCTTCTAATTCCTTTGGTAAGCTTTCAAAAACATCACTTTTTAAAACTTTCACCCTATCTTCTACCCCAAGCCTTTTAGCATTTATTTTTGTAACCTTTATAGGTGTCTCCATCAAATCTAGCGCATAAACTGTGCTTCCTTCTATTTCCTTTGCTAATGTAATAGAAATTGCACCACTTCCACATCCAACATCTACTATTATAGGATTTTTTAATTCTCTGCTTCTTTTTATAACCTCCTCAACAAGTATCTCTGTATCTGGACGTGGTATTAAAACCCCCTTTTCAACATAGAATTCATATCCATAGAATTCCCTTTTGTTTATTATATAGGCAACGGGTTCTCCCTTACTTCTTCTCTCTATATATACTTTATACTTATCTAATACATCTATATCTAGCTCATCATCTCTATGGATTATTAAATATAATCTATCTTTTCCTAATGCATGGCTTAAAAGAACCTCAGCATCAAGCTGAGGTGTATCTGAACTTATATTTTCTATTCCATATCTTATTGCCTCTAAAATAGTCATATTATTCCTCCCCTATAGCAGCTTTTAATGCAGCTATTGCCACCTCTATTTGCTTTTCATCTGGCTCTCTTGTTGTAAGTTTTTGGAGCATAAGCCCTGGATATGCAAGAGCCCTTGATAAGCCTGTGTTTGATTTTCCAAGCCACTTTATTATCTCATAGGATATGCCTGCAACAACAGGTATTAAAATTATCCTTGAAACTATTCTAACAACAATATTAGGCCATCCAAAAAAGCTAAAAATAAATATACTTATTAACATAACTATTAAAAGGAAGTTTGTTCCACACCTTGGATGAAGGGTTGAAAACTTTGAAACATTCTCAACAGTAAGAGGTAATCCTGCCTCATAGCAAAAGACACTTTTATGTTCTGCACCATGGTATTCAAAAACCCTTCTTATATCCTCCATTTTGCTAATTAGATAGATATATATTAGAAATATTATTAGCCTCAACAGGCCTTCAAACAGATTTATATATATACTATTCTGTATTTTTGTTTTAAAAAAGTTAGCTGCAAATGTAGGCAAAAGCACAAATAAAAATATTGCAAAGGCAAAGGATGTGAAAAGTGTTAGGCTCATTATTATATTTTCCGATTTTCCCTTAAACTTTTCATCAAGGTATTTTTCAAACCTACTCTTATCCTCTTCCTCTTCATAGAAGGAAGCTGAATATTGAAGAGTTTTTATTCCTACTACTAAAGATTCAATCATAGCAGCAGCCCCACGTATAAATGGAAGAGAAAGTATTTTATATTTTTTATATAAGGGTTCTATGTTTTCAACATTAACCTCTATCTCACCATCTGGCCTTCTCACTGCAACTGCCATTTTATCCTTTGCCCTCATCATTACGCCCTCTATTACTGCTTGTCCACCAACCTGCATTTTAAACCTCCAGATTTTTAAAATTAATTTATAAATTACAAAATAAAATCCTTATATATATTTATATCAAACATAAATATAAATGTCTATAAAACAAAAAAATAAAAAGATTTTATAACATCTTTAGCTATATAGCAAAGGTTCTAATAAGGCATTTCACCTTATTAGAACCTTCTTAATACATCTAAAAACCTATCTATGTCCTCCTTAGTATGCTTAACCGATAAAAACATAGCTTCAAACTGGGATGGGGATATATAAATTCCATTTGTAATCATATGTTCAGCATATCTTCTGTAGAAATCTACATTGCATCTTTTTGCATCTTCATAGTTTTTTATAGTGGTATCTTCAGTAAAGAAAACAGTCATCATTGAAGCACATCTATTTATAACAAAAGAAATACCCCTATTATTTAATATTAATTCTATCTCCCTCTGCATATAACTTGATAGAAGTTCAAGCTGTTCATAATAATATTTATTGTTTATTAACTTTCTTAATGTAGCAACTCCCATGGACATTACAACTGGATTCCCTGACATTGTTCCAGCCTGATAAACAGGACCTATTGGAGATAGCATCTCCATAATTTCTTTCTTTCCACCATAGGCTCCACAGGGGAGTCCTCCTCCAATTATCTTTGCAAAGGTAACCAAATCTGGTTCTATGCCATAGACTTCCTTCGCACCTCCAAGTGCAACCCTAAATCCCGTCATGACCTCATCAAATATAAGAAGTGAACCATACTTTTTTGTTACCTCTCTTAAAAACTCTAAAAACTCCCTTGTTGCTGGAACAACCCCCATATTACCTGCAACAGGCTCAACAATTACACAAGCAATATCCTCTCCTAACTTTTCAAAAATTTCCTTTACACTGTCTATATCATTGTAATTTGCAATTATAGTATTTTTAATGCTATCCTTTGGAACCCCTGCGCTTCCTGGTATATTTTCAGTCATAACACCTGAACCTGCTGCAACTAAAAAACCATCAAAATGTCCGTGATAGCACCCAGAAAATTTAACCACCTTATCTCGATTTGTATATCCTCGTGCCAGCTTTATAGCGCTCATTGTAGCTTCTGTACCTGAATTTACCATTCTAATCATATCTATTCCATAGGTATCACAAATTAGTTTAGCAAGCTCCAACTCTAGATAGGTAGGTGCACCAAAGGCTTGAGCCTCCCTTAATGTTTTAATAGCTTCCTCTACGACCTCCTCATCGCTGTGTCCTAAAATCATAGGTCCCCAAGCTAAAACAAAATCAATATATTTTTTGCCTTCTTCATCATATATGTAAGCACCTTTACCACTTTTTATAACTGGCGGATTTATATTAAAACCTGTAAAGGCTCTAACTGGACTGTTAACCCCACCTGGCATATACCTTTTAGATTCATTAAATATATCTAAGTTATGCATAATAATCCTCCTATCTACTCTTTAATCTTCTTGCTACATCAAGTGCATGATAGGTTATTATAATGTCGGCTCCCGCTCTTTTAATAGACGTTAATATTTCAAAAACTATCTTTTCCTCATCAATATATCCCATTTTTGCTGCAGCCTTTACCATTGCATACTCTCCACTAACATTATAGGCTGCTATTGGATGGTTAAACCTATCCCTTGTCCATCTTATAACATCAAGATAAGAAAGGGCTGGCTTTACCATAACAATATCAGCTCCTTCTTCTATATCATATTCTATTTCCCTCATAGCCTCCCTTATATTGCCATAATCCATCTGATAGCTCCTTCTATCTCCAAACTGTGGTTTTGAATCTGCAGCTTCTCTAAAGGGACCATAGAAGCTTGATGCATATTTTGCAGAATAGGACATAATACCAACATTTTTAAAACCATTTTCATCTAGTAATGATCTAATGGCCTTTACCCTTCCATCCATCATATCAGAAGGTGCAACCATATCAGCTCCTGCCTTTGCGTGGGAGAGTGCTATCTTTGCTATATATTCTAAGGTAGAATCGTTATCAACATACTCATTTTTAATAATTCCACAATGTCCGTGACTTGTATATTGACACATACATACATCAGTTATTACAAATAAATTTGAAATTTCTTTAATTCTTCTAACTGCCTTCTGAACTATACCATCTTCAACATAGGCTGAAGTTCCAAACTCATCTTTATACTTTGGAACTCCAAATATCAATACTCCCCTTATACCTAGCTCTTCTATCTCCTTTATTATTTCATCTAGCTTGTCTACAGAATATCTAAAATTTCCCTCCAGCGAAGGTATCTCCTCTTTTATACCTTCACCTTCAACAACAAATATTGGATAAATCAAGTCTTCAATATTTAAAACCGTCTCCCTAACTATTGACCTTATGTTTTCATTTATTCTTGTTCTTCTTGTTCTATAAATCATCCTCATAACCTCCTAAAATAGTCTCTATTATTCCGTCTACCGTATATTTTCTTGGTATTTCTGCAGAAAATCCTTCTCTTCTAAGTTCATCCCTTGTTATAGGGCCAATTGCAACTATTTTTTTATTTTTTAAAACATCTTTACCATATAGTTTTATAAAATTTTTAACTGTTGAAGGACTTGCAAAGGTATATATATCACAATCTACATGCGCTCTCTCTATTTCTAAACCTGACTCATAAATACAAACTTCATCTACTTCAACTCCAATATTTTTTAATGCATCTATTAAAAAATCTCTTGCTCCCTTTGCTCTTGGAATTAATACTTTATCGCCCTTCTTTACTTCTAACCTAATCTTTTCAAATAAACCCTCTTGAGTATATTCATCTCCACAGGCTGCAACAATACCTCTTCTTTTTAATTGCTCCTTAGTTTTTTCACCTATTGCATATACCTTTGCTTTAATAGTTCGTATATCAATTTCTCTTTCAATTAAATCATCAAAGAAAATATCAACACCATTTACACTTGTAAAAATAACAAAATTATATTTATCTAATTTATCTATATATCTATCTAAAGCTCCCTCTATCTTTATTATTTTGATTGTAGGGAGTTCTAAAACCTCTCCACCAAGTTCTAATATCTTGTTTTTAAGTTCACTCATCTGTTTCTTTGGGCGAGTTATACATACTCTTTTACCAAACAGAGGTTTTTTTTCATACCAATTAAGTTTGTCCCTAAACCTTACAACATCTCCAACTACAAATATTGCAGGAGTTCCAATATTTTGTTCTTTAATTTTATCTGTTATATCATTAAGCACACCACAACATACCCTCTGTCTACTTGTTGTACCACTCTCTATAACAGCACAGGGAGTCTCTTTTGACTTACCATTTTCAATTAATTTTTTGCAAATCATATCTATCTCCCTAAATCCCATTAAGAACACCAATGTCCCTTCTAACTTTGAAATAATACTAAAATCTAATTTAAGTTCCTTCTCACTTCTTGCAGTTAAAATATGAAAAGATTGTGCTATTCCCCTATAGGTAGCTGGGATACCTGCATAATTTAGAGCAGAAATAGCAGATGTAACTCCAGATACTACTTCAAAATCTATATCCTCTCTAAATAGCCTTAGGACCTCTTCTCCTCCTCTACCAAAAATATATGGGTCACCACCTTTAAGTCTAACAACCCTCAATCCTTTTTTTGCATACTCTACTATTAAATCATTTATTTCCTCTTGAGTTTTATAGTGTTTACCTGCCCTTTTACCGCAAAAGACTAATTTAGCACCATCCTTTGCATAACTTAATATATTAGTATTTATAAGATTATCATACAAAATTACATCAGCCTCTTTAATTTTATTAACTGCCTTTAATGTTAATAATTCCTCATCTCCAGGTCCTGCACCTATTAAATAAACCTTTCCCATAATATCCTCCTAAGATATTTTTTGGACTAATCTATTACATAAGTTCATATAATCATCCTTATGTCCCTCAATACTACTCTTTTTTAAAACTCCTGAAACTTCATTTGCAGCAACAATATAGATTCTATCTTTTTCTAATCTTGCATAGGCACAAGAGGCACTATGGCACCCTCCATTTAATAGCTTCATTATATATTTTTCTACCCTACAACAAAAATGAACATCCTCATTATCTATCTTTGATAATGTTTCTTTGTATGAGCTATTCCTCAAAATTTCAACACCTAAAATTCCTTGGTTTGCTGCTGGAATAAACTCATCTACATCAAAATAATCAGTAATTATTGCATCAAGATTTAGCCTCTTAAGTCCTGCAGCCGCAAGGACTACTCCATCTAGTTCTTCCTCCTCTATCTTTTTTATTCTTGTTTCTACATTCCCTCTTATTGGTACAATCTCTAAATCTCCTCTTAAACTTAAAAGCTGCATAGCTCTTCTTCTACTGCTTGTACCTATTCTTGCTCCCTTTCTAAGTTCATAAAAACTTTGTCCACTTATTGAAACAAAGGCATCCCTTGCATCCTCTCTAACGGGTGTTGCAATTATTTGAAATTCCTCTCCTAAATCAAAGGGGACATCCTTCATACTATGTACTGCACAATCTGCCTCTCCCTTTAAAAGTGCATATTCTATATCCTTTGTAAAAAGTCCCTTTCCACCAACTTTATCTAAAGTTTTATCAAGTATCATATCACCCTTTGTAGTATATAAAACCTTTTTTGCCTCTATATTTAACTTTTCTTTTATCAAATCAATTATTGTATCTGCCTGAACTTGTGCAAGTGTACTTTTTCTTGTTGCTACTCTAATCATAAAAACCTCCAAAGAACATATTTAAAACCAATTTATGTTTCTTCTTTAGATAAAAAAAATAAAAATCATCGCTATATATAAAATCAAGTATTTTTTCCTTATCTTCTCTTTTTTTAACCTCTTCTCGTATCTTCCTCATATCATATAAAAAATCTTCATACCTAAACGCAATTTTAAGAAGCTTATCCCTTAAAAAAACTGCTCCCTTTGGACTTCCGTTTGATGTAATGGCCATAGTAAAACCTTTATTTTTGGAAATAGCAGGCATAAAACTATTTCCCTCTTCTTTATCTGAACATATAATATATAGCTTGTTTAGTTTATCAAGCATATTTTTTAAATCTTTATATTCCTTAACCGCAACCACTATAAAATGATATTTACTCAATAAATCTATAGTAGCTTCATCTTTAATCAAATTTATATTTAATCTGTTAAAATCATCAATAAAATCCCTTGACATAACATCTGGTATAATTCCTTGATTTAAAAGTCCTTTGGCCTTTAAATATCCAACCCTTCCACCACCTACTATTAAAACCCTTATCCTATCTACATAAATTCCCAAAAAACCTGAATTTAAATCATAAATATCTTCTCCACTATCCTTAAACATTCTTCTCCTCTTCCCTCTAGATATTCTTGTTTTAGCACCTCTATAGCTCTATTTACATAGGCATCAGAAGTACTTTTAAATAAAACTTCCAATGTCTCAAAATCACATTTTGGATATTTATTTAAGTACGTCTTTAGTCTCCTTTTATAAACCCTATCTGAACTATTTTGAAGCTTTTTTATTACATCAGAAAGACACCTTGTATTAAGATAATTCATAAATTCCTCTAGATGTTTGTCTATAATAAATCTATTTTCCTCCATCACTCTTTTTCTTTTATCTTTATTTTCATCGTTTATTGATGTTATAGTATCTATATCAAAATAAACTATATCCTTTATATCACTCACATCTTCAACATCCCTTGGAACTGCTAAATCAAATATATATCCTCTAAACTCCTTTAACTCTTCTTTTTTTAAAACAATATGAGGTGCAGAAGTTGCTGCAATAATACCTTCAACATCCTTTATGTATTTATCTTTATCCTTGAAATTTATTATGTTTACCCTACTATCCTCTATATCAACCTTTTCAATATCCCTTACTGCAATATATAAAACATCAAAGTTTGATGAAAGAATATATTTTGCTGTAAGTTTATTTACATCACCAAAACCAAGTAGCATATACCTTCTTAATCCTTGTTTTTTACAATAATTAACCACAATTGAAGAAGATGATACAGGATATCTATTTAAGCTACTTTTTGTTCTAAACTCCTTACCACAGGATAGTGCCACATCAAACAACCTCTTTAATGTACCACTAACCGTCTTCAATTCCTCCGATAAAGTCAATGCATCCCTTATCTGACCTAATATTTGTTCTTCGCCTAATATCTTTGAATCAAAACCACAGGCTACATTTAATAGATGTAATACACACTCCTTTTCTTCTTTTATAAAAAGGATTTCTTTAAAATCATTAAAACCTAAAACTTCTATTATCTCGTCTATCTTCTTTTCACCCTCTATGTAAACTTCAGTTCTATTACAGGTTAAAAGTAAAACACAGCCATCTACAATTTGTTTAATATTAAAAAGAATTTCTTTATGCCTACTTTTTGTAAAGGACAATTTCTGTCTTATATCAAGGGGAACATCCTTAGAAATTCCAATCATATAAATCATATAATCGCCCCCTTATTTATTATTTTCAATATATCTTCAATATTAAGACCAATAGCCTCCTCCCTATCAATAACAAGTGGAATAACACCTAAATTTTGTGCTGCCCTTATCTTTTCAATCGTGCCACCTAGCACTCCACTATTTTTCATAATTATATAATCAGCCTTATATTCCTTCAAAATTGCCATATTAAACTCCACAGAAAAGGGGCCCTTTATTGCAATTATTCTATCAAGTTCAATGTTTTGTTTCATACATTCATTTATTCCTTCAACAGAAGGTAAAATCCTATATATATACCTTCTATCTCCTCTATCCTTCTCAAATATATGAATATTCTTAGAACCTATTGTAAACAAAAAGGTTCCCTTCTTTGTTTTTATAAAATTATTACATTCATAATAATCCCTAAAAACAATGCATCCCTTCAAATCAACCCTGTCTCTTTCGTATCTTAAATAAGGTATATTTTTAACCCTACAGGCCTCCTTTGCATTTTTGCTTACATTTTTGGCATAGGGATGTGAAATATCAACAACAACATCTATCTTGTTTTTTTCTATAAAATCAAGCATATCCTCAAACCCAAGCCTTAAAACAATAGGATTATACTTTTCATATTCTCTTTTCCCATCTAATGTAGCAACCGTTAATATATAATCCCTTTCTATCCCTTCAAGCAATATTCTCGTTTCAGATGTTCCACCTATAATCCATATCAAAACCTGTACCCCCTTGGTGTTATCATATATCCATTTTTTATATAGGTTTGGCTATTTCCTACTATAATTACAGTTGACATATCAATGAAATCATAATTCATATTCCTTATGTTTGAAATGATAACCTCTTGATTTTGTCGTAGGGCATTTTTAACAATACCAACTGGAGTACTATCCCTTCTATAGAGCCTAATAATATTCATAGCATATTCAAGATGATTAATCCTTCCTAAACTTTTAGGATTATATAGTGCAATCACAAAGTCAGCCTCTGCAGCTAATTTAATTCGCCTCTCTATTACATCAAAGGGAGTTAATAGGTCACTTAAGCTAATTGTACACATATCATGCATTATTGGTGCACCAAGTTGAGAAGCTGCCAAAAAAGCAGCTGTTATACCTGGTATATATTCAACTTCTACACCATCTGCCATCTCATATATTGGCCCTGCCATACCATAAAGACATGCATCACCTGAACTTATAATCGAAACCCTTTTACCTTCTCTTGCCTTGTTTATAGCATATTTACACCTTTCTATTTCCCCCTTCATAGAATTTGAATAAACTTCCTTTTCCCTTATTAACTCTTCTATTAGGCTTATATATCCTGTATATCCAACAACTATATCAGAGTCTTTAATTGCATCCATAGCCCTCTTAGACATATCTAAAATATTGCCAGATGAAATTGAAACTACATAAATTTTTCCCATACTACTCCTCCAGACAAACTGATATTGTTATTCCATCCTTTTTAAACTTCTTTACGATAAGTCTACCTCCAAGTAGCCTTGCACAGGGTTCTGAAACAGCATTAACACCTACGCTTTTATATACAAAATCATCTCTTTCACAATCTATCCTATTTATCTCATCTTTTGTAAAGAAAATAAGAGGTACCTTTAATCTTTCTTTAAGCCCCCAAAGTGCTTCTTCCTCCTTCTTAAGTTCAAAACTTGCAATCTGTTTTATAGAATTTATACTTAAATCATTTTTTATAAAGGCTGTGTTGAGCACGTCATAAAGGGTATCAATGCTTATTCCTCTTTTTAAACCAATTCCAACATTTAAAACCTTAGGCCTTAATATTAAATGTGGCCTTTTATCTTTAACCATTTTATAGGTTATATAAAGAGCAATATCTGCATCCTTACATTTATTTATATAATCATATTCAACTTCTACATCCTTAATCAAATCTATCTTTTCTTCCTCTATCATTGCCGAGGAAATGAGCTTTAAACTTTCCTTATTTTCAATAACCATACCTTTTTTCTTTGCAAATACATCAACTGAATCAATATTATGTATATCTGTTGAAGTTGTTATAACTGGTGTTGCCTTCAATATATTTGCTACATTTTTACAAAGTTCATTAGCACCGCCTATATGCCCAGAAAGTAGGCTTATTACAAAATTTGCCCCATCATCTATTACAATTACTGCAGGGTCTTCATACTTTGATTTTAAAAATTTAGCTACTAATCTTACAGCTATTCCTGTTGAGGATATAAAAATTACAGCCCTTGAATTTTTAAATATTTCTTTTAAATTATCTCTATAGGTGCTTTTATTATATAAACAAACTTCATTAAAATAATCCTTTAATCTATAGGCAATCTTCTCTCCATAGCTTGTAAAATATATAATGCTAATCATAGTGCATCCCTAAATTCGTGACTAAATTTTTTGTCATATAATTTGCTATAGGTACCACAGTCATCTAAAAAATATCCCACCAATATCTGGGCAGTCTTTTTTATGTTTTTCTCCTTAACTTTTTCTGCAATATCCTTTAATGTTCCAATAATGACCTTCTCATCCTGCCAAGTTGCCTTATATACAACTGCACAGGGTACATTTTCATCTTTATAACCTCTTTTTAATTTTTCAACAACCCTATCTATATCGTGTACAGATAAAAATATTGCCATTGAAGATTTGTGAGCTGCTAAACCTTCTAAATCCTCCTCTTCTGGTACATAGGTTCTACCTGAAATTCTTGTTAGGATAACTGTTTGAGTAACATCAGGAACTGTAAACTCCCTCTTTATCCTTGCACAGCTTGCAGTAAAGGAGGATACCCCTGGAACAACCTCATAGGGAATATTCAACTTATCAAGTTCCCTCATCTGCTCAAGTATAGCACCATATATAGTAGGATCTCCTGTATGAAGCCTAACAACCTTTTTACCCTTTTTATAAGCGTTATATATAACCTGAGTTATTTCATCTAAATTCATAGATGAACTATCATAAAATTCAACATCTTCTTTACAGAAGTTTAAATGTTCTGTGGAAACTAAAGAACCTGCATATACAACTACATCTGCCTCTTGTAAAAGTTTTCTACCCTTTACTGTAATTAAATCTACATCTCCAGGTCCTGCACCTATAAAATAAACCATAAAATCATCTCCTTCTTGCCACAATCATTGAAAGATAGTCTGTATCCATTAATATTTCTTGCCTATTTGTTAAAATCAACTCATCTTTTTGAGTGCATCTTCTTATATAAAAATATTTAAATCCCCTCTCTTCAAAAAAATCTAATATTTTCTCTTTATCTACTGTTTTTAAAACAACTACCGTATCAATATTTTCTAATGAAAGTCCTTCAACCGAGTCACAAACAATCATTTTTTCACCCTTTTTTAAGAGAGGGACTCCTATAGCAGATGAAGCAGCAATAAAGGATGGTATTCCAGATATTGTATAAGCCTCACCACCCATTTTTTTTATCTCCTCTGCTGTATAGGTAAAAGTACTGTAAACATTTGGGTCACCTAATGTCAAAAATACTGATGTTTTATCCCTAGAAACCTCCATTATCCTTTGTGCACAGCTTCTATATACATCCCTACTACATCCCATTGGAATATCAAGAAAAACAATATTTTGCCTATTTTTTAAAATAGGTTTTGCTATCTCATAGGCAATAGACTTACCCTTTGATTCAGGAATAAATATATACGCTGCCCCTTCTATTTCTTTAACTGCCTTTAGAGTCAAAAGTTCAAAATCTCCAGGCCCTACTCCAATTCCTATAAGTTTCAACTTTTCACCGCCTTTACAATAAACACAGGATTATTTGCTCTAAACATAATTCCATCAAAATTTGCTATATTTATAAGCTTAACTTCTAAATTATAATTACCTAAACCTTCAAGCATTTTGATATACTTGTTTGTAATAAAATTAGCTACTATTATACCTCCCCTTTTTAGCCTCCTATCTACAAGGTTTAATATTTCTTCTATATTTCCATCTGTTCCACCTATAAAACATTTATCAAAATCTAAATCTAAAATAACCTCCTCTGCTCTTTTGTTTATTACCCTTATATCAACATTAAACTTTTCTATATTCCTTTTAATAATATCTATAGCCTCCATATCCTTTTCTATTGAAATAACCTTTGCACCTAATTTACTTGCCTGTATTGAAATACTTCCTGTACCTGCACCTATGTCTAAAAGAACATCTCCCTCTTTAATATCAAGGAGTGCTAAAGATACTACTCTTGTTTCAAACTTAGTCATAGGCACCCTTGAACGAATAAACTCTTCATCCCTAATCCACATAACAAATCACCACACTTAAATCTGAAAATTCTCTAAAGCAATCTCCAATTTTTCCCTCTACTATTTTCTCATCAGGGTAAGATAGGTTGTATCCTACAAAAATTCGTCCCCTTTTACCCATTTCAAATAGTTTTTTAGAAATAGAACTAGGTGAATTAATTCTATCGGTAAAAATTGCATACACACCTGAATTTATATCCTCAAAATCTCTGCCGTGAAGACTTATGATTTTTGCATTTGACCAGCTTCTTTTTATTTTAGAAAACATATACTGAACAGATGAAATAGATGAAACAACCTCCTCTACCTCTATGTTGTTTTTTATAAGATACTCTAAAACACCATAAAGACAGGGGTCTCCCGATGCTACAAAACAAGCATCCTTATAATTTAAAAGTTCATCTAATGATTTTATAATAATAGGTGTACATATCTCTTCCAAATCCTTTGCAACCCTTTTAAATGCTACAACCTTATTTGAATTTTTAATCCTTTCAACTGCCTCAAGACTTGCATACCTTAGATTACCTGGTCCTATCCCAACAACTATCAAATACATCACCTCTAAATGTATACATTACAATCCTTATATTAAAATCATCCCCTAAAAGTCTCTTTATCTTAAAAATTGCTCCATTTAACATATCCAAAATAACAAAGTTATACCCATTATCCACTAAAAAACACACAACCTCCTCAGCTGTTGTCATTTTATCTACTTTATCAATTACCTCATAATCAATATGATTTTTAGCAAGATAATACACAAAGGACTCCATCCTCAAATCTGATATGTGGCTATGGGTATTAAAGGCACCTATACTTACTTTGCATAATTTGCCAACATGTCCCACCAATGTTACCCTTTTAAATCCTAATATTTTCGCATACTGCAACGATTCACCTACAAAATTAGATATAATTACACCTTCTCCTAATCCTTTTTTTAAAGCAAACTCCTCTCCATGATTTCCAAAACACAAAACAATTTCATCCCCTGTTTTTCTTTTTATTTCTAATTCCATAAAAATTGTCTTTAAAAGTGCCTCATTTGACATAGGCTTTACTATTCCTGTTGTTCCAAGAATAGAAATTCCACCTTCTATTTTCAATCTGCTATTGAAGGTTTTTTTTGCAATTTTCTCTCCATCTGGAGCATAAACCAAGACATCTGCTCCCCTTAAAAACTTTCTTATCACCTTTTCAATCATCTCTCTTGGAATTTTGTTTATTGCTGCCTCTCCCTTTTTACCATAGGGGGTATCCTCAACAAATCTTCCTATTCCAACTCCACCATCTATTAAAACCTTATCATCATCCCTCTCCTTTAACTTTACATATATCTTCATTCCATCTGTAACATCCATATCATCACCTGCATCCTTAATTGCATAGCAGGTTGCCCATCCATCATCAATTCTATGTCCATATAAATTTATATTAAGTTTTACTCCTGATTTTGTTTCTATCTTAACCTCATCAAGTTTAATTCCCTTTAAAAGGTATATACATCCTAAAGTTGCTGCCTGTGCACAGCTTCCTGTTGTATATCCACATCTTAATCTTTTCCCATAGACAAACTCAAACATACTATCCCACCATATATATAATTGAATTTAATATAGCTGCAGCAACATTACTTCCACCCTTTGTACCTACCGTCGTAATCTGAGGTACTTCAACTTTTCTAAGTTCTTCCTTTGATTCCTCTGCCCCAACAAAACCAACTGGAACCCCAATTACAAGATTAGGTTTTATATTTCCTTTATTTATATGTTCAATCAACCTAAAAAGTGCAGTTGGAGCATTTCCTATAACAAAAACTTCATAGCCTAAACCCACTGCTATGTCAACTGAAGCCATTGAACGTGTTATATCCTCTTCCTTTGCTCTTTTAAACGTTTCTTCACTATCTATAAAACAATCAATCTCACAAGATAGCTCCTTTAATTTTCTTTTGTTTATGCCAGAATAGGCCATCCTTGTATCTGTAAATATCTTTGTTCCCTTCTTTAGTGTTTGAAGCCCACTCTCTACTGGATTATTTTTAAAAACTACAATATTTTCATAGTCATAGTCTCCTGTTGTATGTATCATCCTCATAACAACTTTTAATTCCTTATCTTTAAAAAGTCCCTTTAAATTTCCGCCTATTATTTCAAAACTTTTTTTCTCTATCTCAGTTGGATTTTTCAAATACAAATTCCTTCCCCCTTTAATCTGTCTATCAATATATCAACAATTAAACTATGATACTCAATCGGTCTTTTAAAAACTATTTCAATATCAAACTCATCCTTCATATTCCTTAATATATCTGGTATGTCCTCCTTAATATGTATTCCCTCAAATAAGAAGTATGGAAGTACGTCTACCTCCTCTATTCCTTCCTCCTTCATCTTCAAAAAGGCATCCTCAATACTTGGATTAGCATTTTCCATAAAGGCTATATAAACTTTTTTATCTATCCTATTAGAAAGCTCCCTTGATACTTTTATAAAAACCTCCTTTGCCTCCTTTGCTCTACTTCCATGTCCTACTAACAAAATCGCCTTCATACTTCTTTACTCCCTTCTATCTTGTCTAACATTTTATTAAAACCCTCTATATTTCCAACAAAGCTTATGTGTGGATACATAGCACAAACATTTTTATACCTATAACCACACTTCCATGTAGCTTCTCCCATTGTTTTTTTTACCTCGACATATCTTTTATCTTCTATATCTATAATTGACCTGTGGAATTCATGTCCTGTAAACTTATCATATTTATCTCCAATTAAAAATTCTTCGTTTAAACACATATCCACATATCCAAAGTTTTGTAGCTTATTTGTCATCCTAGCCCTTCCATTAAATACTCCAACCATCTCTTCTCCCTCTATCTCTTTAGTTAAATACATAAGACCTCCACATTCTGCATATATGTATCCACCACTTTCTGCATATTCTTTAATTGCTTTCTTCATAGTTTTATTTATTGCAAGCTCTGACTTAAAAACCTCTGGATATCCACCACCTATATATAAAAAATCACATTTTGGAATACAATAATCCCTTAAAGGAGATACATATTGTACATTACAACATTTTTCTAAAAACAAAATATTTTCTCTATAGTAAAAGGAAAAGGCTATATCCCTTAAAATACAAACATCTATCCTTCTTTTTTTAAATTCCAAATTTGTTTTATATAAAACATCATTAAAAAGGCTAATTAAATAATCTAAATCTATATTTTCCCTAATTTTATTTGCCATCTTTTCTATAATTAAAGAAGAATTGTAGACCTCCCCACTTTGAACTAAGCCAAGGTGTCTTGATTTTACTACTAACCCCTCATCATCCTCTATAAATCCTAAAACTCTAATTCCAACATATTCCTCTAACTTTGGTTTTATTAGGTCATAAATCTTCTTACTGGTTTTATTTAAGATAATCCCCTTTATTCTTCCTCCTGAAAAATCAACTGCTCCCTTAATCTTTGGTATCATAGAGAACATCTCGCCCTTTGGTGTATATAAAAGAATAACATTTATATTTAACTCCCTTGAAATATCAAAACTTGAATTAGTATAGGTATTATATATACCATCAAAATATCCCATAGCCCCCTCAATTACTGCATAGTCTTTTTTCTCAATAAATAGGCACTCCTTTGCCCCTTCTCTCCCTTGAAGGTGAAAATCAATGTTTTGAGCCATACAACCTGCAGCTTGAGAAAGATATTGTGTATCTATATAATCTGGGCCTACCTTTACAGGAAGAATATCAAATCCTAAATCTGATAAAAGTTTTATAAGTCCTGCTGTAAAAAGAGTTTTTCCACTACCACTATTTAATGCTGATATCATTAATGCTTTCATATAGTTCATCCTTTCCAAGTGTTTCAAGGGGATAAAATTTTATATTAGATGAAATCCTCTTTAAATAAAAATCCCTCTTTTCCCTATCATCATAAATAATTGATAGCATATTACCGCTATGGGCACCTATAATACCATAACCATCGCAGCATCTACATAGTTTTAAAATATCATCTAAATAAGTATAGGAGAGCCGCCTTTGATTTCTCTTTATACTCTCTGTTGAAACATAGGATAACTTCTCCGTTGATTTTTCCTTTACTGCCTCCTTTAAAATAGGGACTAAATCATCAACCCTTTCTAAAGGCACCTTTACTTCCCTATTGAATCTCAAGGTATCTACACCCTCTTTCCCCTCAAAACAAATACAGTAGAATTTAAAATATTCTCCAAGACTCATCCTAAAATTACCCGTTTTATAATCAAACAATGTAGCATTACTAAAGATTATACTGTCAGTTGGTTCTACATTTATTGATGCCTTTACAAATTCATCTATGTCAAATTGCCTTCTATGTTCCTTTATAAGTGCTAGATAGGCTGCAAGTATATCTGCTGTACTGCTTGCAAACCCCTTCATCTTGGGTATATTAGACTCTATTGAGACTTTATAATTTAATTCTATTTTCCATATTTTTGAAATTTCTTTTATAAAAGAATAGGTCTTTATATTATCATCTATATAACCATCTTGCTTTAAAAGATAGACTCTTGTATAAAGATTTACTGGAAAAGAACAAAGAACATCAACTCCATTATAGTTTCCCTGCAGAACCTCTCCTAAACTGCCATAGGCTACAGCACTAATCATATATTGCCTCCCTAAATGCCTTTAAAAAAATATCATTCTTCTCTCTATCCTTTATGGCAATTCTTATATACCTTTCATCTAATCCCTCAAAACTTGAACACTTTCTTATTAATATCCCTTTTTCTAACATTCTTCTAAAAATTTCCTCTTCATTGTGTTTTAATAGCTTTATCAATATAAAATTTGAATGCGTATTATATGCAACTATATTCTCAATGCTCCGTAACTCCATAAGCATATATCTTCTCTCTTTTTCAATATACTCTTTAGAAACTCTTAAATACTCTCTATCTCTTAAGAATTTAAGTGCCAATGCATTTGCAAAGGAATTTACATTCCAAGGAAGAAGTAATTTATCTATCTTTTCTTTAATATCTATCGAAACATAAGCATATCCAAGTCTTATACCAGGAAGAGAAAAGAACTTTGTAGCAGCCCTTATTATTGCCACATTGCTCTTATCTTTTAAAAGCTCTATACTGTCATAGTCGCAAGAAAACTCATAAAAGGCCTCATCTAAAAGAAGAAAAACATCTCTTTTAGTACAGATTTCATATATTTCTAAAAGAATATCTTTTGGTATCCTCAAACCAGTTGGATTATTAGGGTTTCCAAGAATTAATAGGTCTCCTCTCTTTAAATCCTTAAACCTATTTACATCAACATTAAAATTTTCATCAAGTGGTATCTTTAAAATATCCTTTTCTCTAATAACTGCCCTTTCTATGTATTCACTAAAGCAAGGAATACATACAACAATCCTTTTAAATGCACAAATAAAGGCATCTATAATCTCTACAGCGCCATTTCCTAAAACAACATTTTCTTTTTTGCATCCTAAATATTCTGCTACTGCCTCCTTTAATTCTCTATATTCTAAGTCTGGATAAATATATGCATCTTTAAAATCAATGTTTATATCATATCTCATTGGATTTATATTACTTGAAAAATCTATTATCCTTTCTTTATTAAATTGATATATACATCCTCCGTGCCTCATCTTAAACACCACCAAACTACTGTAAATAAGACTATATATAAAATCTCTGTTTTATACATAATCACTATACTTTTCTTTACGTCATCCCTCTGAAGTGGCCTTAACCTATCCCCTATAGTTGGTTTTTCAACAAGTTCACCAAAATAATAATTACTCCCTCCAAGTTGAACTCCAAGTATTCCTGCAGCTGCTCCCTCTGGATATGCACAGTTTGGACTTTTATGATTTTTTCTATCCCTAATCATAATCCTAAAGGACCTTTTTATATATTTAGGGTTGGATAAGACCATAAGTAGCCCTGTTAACCTTGCAGGAATAAAGTTTGCTATATCATCAGTTTTTGCAGGAAAAAATCCTATCCTTTTAAATCTCTCATTTTTATATCCAAGCATAGAATCCATTGTATTTATCATCTTATAACAAAGGGCTAGTGGTGCCCCATATATGCTTGCATAAAAAAGAGGTGCTATTACTCCATCTGAAGTATTTTCTGCTACAGTTTCTACTGTTGCACGTACAATTTCTTCTTCCTTTAAATTTTTAGTATCACGTCCAACAATATATGAAAGTCTAAGTCTTGCACTTTCTAAAGATTCCTTTAAAGCATTATAAACCTTATTTGCTTCATCTGAGAGGCATCTTGCTGCAATTGTAGTATAGAGTAGGTAAGTATTTACTATGTGATAGATTACTTTATATGGTTTTAATAAATTTAAAATATAAAGAGGTATAAAAAAGGCAATTATTACGTTAAAAAATACAATCAAAAAACCTGCAAAATAGAGCATATTTCCTTTAAAAAGCCTTCTTGAAACCTTCTCCTCTATGGATATAATCTTTCCCATTAACTTCACAGGATGAGGAACATCTTCTGGGTCACCTAAAATTAAATCTAATACAAATGCAAGTATTAAATCCATCATAGTAGACTATATATATACTCAATATCAACATTTTCCCTGAAGATTTCCTCAAGCCTATCAAGCTCCCTGCTTCTTATCTCATTTAAATCTAACGAACTTTTTTCCTCTAATCCCTTTTTTCTTCTTATTTTGTTTAATATATAACTTCTAAACTCTCCTGAATCAAAAATTCCGTGAACATAGGTTCCATAAAATCTGTCTTCTTTATAATCTCCATCTAACCTATCTTTTAAATATACAAAGGGATTTTTATTATTTACTGTTAATCCCATATGTATTTCATATCCATAAACTCTATTGGAAAAGGCTGTGCCTTCTACTCTCTCAAGTCTCTTTTCCTTTAAAAATACTGTTTTTGTTTCAAATATACCAAGTCCATCCTCATATTCTCCCTTTTGGACTTCTACTCCTTCTTCATCGACTAGCTCTTTTCCCATCATTTGGTATCCACCACATATACCAAATACAATTCCATCAAAATTTTTTATTGCTTGTTCAAACCCCTTTTGCTTTAGCCATCTTAAATCAGATATTGTATTTTTACTTCCTGGAATAATAACCATATCAGAACCTGCCATCTCCTCTGGTCTTGATATGAATTTTAACGTTACATCCTCCTCAAACTTAAAGGCATCAAAATCAGTAAAATTTGATATTTTAGGTAGCCTAACTACAGCTACATTTATTCCTTCTCTTAAAAAGTTTTTAAAACCTGATGCACTATCCTCATCATCTAAGTTAAACTCAAAATATGGTACGACACCAATAACCTTAACTGGTATAAGCTCCTCTAGCATCTTTATTCCAGGCTCGAGCAGTGATTTATCTCCTCGAAATTTATTTATAATAACTCCCTTTATTCTTCTTCTCTCCTTCTTATTAAGAAGCATATATGTACCATATATTTGGGCAAATACTCCTCCTCTATCTATATCTGCCACAAGTATTACATTGCTATCTGCCAACTCTGCCATACCCATATTTACAAAATCATCTTTCTTTAAGTTAATCTCTGCAGGACTTCCAGCCCCCTCTATAACAACCACATCATACTTATCTTCAATCTCTTTATAAATTTCATATACTTTGTTCTTTAAACGTGGTTTAAAATCAAAATACTCCTTTGCTCCCATATTAGAAATTGGTTTTCCCATAAAAATGACTTGACTTTTGTGGTCTGTTGTAGGCTTTAATAAAATGGGATTCATATAAACCTTAGGTTCAATATTTGCAGCAAAGGCCTGAAGAGCCTGAGCCCTTCCCATCTCATATCCTTCTATTGTTACAAAGGAATTGAGGGACATATTTTGAGACTTAAAGGGACAAACACTATATCCATCCTTATAAAATATCCTACATAGTGCTGCAGCTGTTAAACTTTTACCACAGGATGATGATGTTCCCTGAATCATTATCTTCATAAAATCACTCCTAAAACTTATTAAGATAAAAGTAACAAAAAAGATAAATATATAAGTATTAAGGCTAATCTTTTAAAACTAAAACTAAAATTCCTCAAATTTGAGCTTCTACCTATATAGCATCTTGTATTTAATGCATCCTTTATTTCTTTGTATCTCTTTAAGGTATTTATAAAAAGAACCGCAGAGAGCCTACCTGTATCCTCTATCTTTGCCTTTATACCTAAGAAACCACATCTTGACTTCATTGATTTATTTATAAGCATCATTTCATCCTCAAGAACAAATAAAAACCTAAACATCATCTCCATAATTTCTGCTGTGTCCTTTAAAATTGAAACCCTTTTTAAACATCCTAAAATATCATCAATAGGAGTGGTAAAAATAAACAAAGTTAATATTAAGGAGGATAAAAAGCTTCTTAAAAGAATAACCCTAAAAAAATCTATTCCCATTTCAAAGGAATAAACAGCACCAGATACAATAGAAAAAACTATTATTCCTAAAATATATTTAAATACTAATTTTTTTGGAGTTTTAAAATAAAGGTGAAGAAGTATCATAAAAATTAAGTTTAGAAACATTACTTTTATATTTTCACAGGAGCTTATTATTACAATAGAAAATACACAAAATATAAACTTCTCCACTGGATGTATGTATCTGGCACTGCTATTTCTTGAGTACATATCAACACTCTTTAACATTCTTCTTCCTTCCTACATAATAACCTATAAAATATGCACCAAGTCCTGCCTGTAGAGCAAATAAAAGGCTTTCAATTTCTCCTGAAGGTGGTTCCCATATTGAACTAAACCAAGGCTTATAATTGCCATCTATCTCAACAATCTTCTCTTCAATCAAATCATCTGCTCCTCCAAATTCACCTCCCCTTGAGCCTATGAAAAGAGATATAACAACCAAAAGAGCACAAAGGGAAAGTAAAAATATATTCCTTCTCTTCATTATTTCACCTCCAAAATCTTCATCTCTTCTGATGAGTGTCTTTCTATATATTCAAAAATTACAACTGTCAGTATTCCCTCCATTATTGCAAGTGGAATTTGTGTTATTGCAAATATTGAAACAAATTTTATGAATGCACCTATAAAACCTGCCTTATTAAAGGCAAGTGCAAGCTGTATAGATGTAATAATATAGGTTGTAAAATCTCCAAAGAATGCTGCTAAAAATACTGCTAAACTTTTATTTTTATTTTTTAAGAATTTATAAATTATAAATGCTACAAAGGGACCTACAACTCCCATTGAAAAGGTATTTGCACCAAGGGTCGTTATCCCACCGTGGGCTAAAAGCAATGCTTGAAATATAAGAACTATCATAGACAAAAATGATGTTACAAAGGGGCCAAATAATATTGCTGCAAGTCCAGTTCCTGTAGGATGAGAACAAGAACCTGTAACAGATGGAAGTTTTAAGGCTGATAAAAGAAATATAAAGGCTCCAGAGAGTGCCATTAACATCTTTACATCCTTATTGTCTGCCCTTTTAATTTTAATTGCACCCTTTATTACAAATGGAAGCATTAATATGTAGTAGAGAGCTGCCCAAAAGGGTGGCAAAAATCCTTCTCCTATGTGCATTGCATAGGCACATTTAGGTAACAAAATTAAAATAAGAAAAAGAATAAGTTTTTTATTTTTCATTTAAACCCCTCCATTTAATCTTTTTATATACCAATAACAACCATCATAGGTTGTTATTATAGACATACTACAATTCTCAACTTGAAATTTATAAAAATAGTCATAGCTATCAAATACTAAAGACAGAATACAACGTATTACTCCACCCGAGGTTACAACCAAAATATCTCCCTCTTCCTTTTTTATATCCTGTAAAAACTCTTCTACCCTTCTAAAAAGCTCCATAAGGCTCTCACCCTGTGGAATCTTATAGTTTTTATAATCCCTACACCAAACATCATATTCATCTTTAAACTCCCTTTGGATTTGTGTATAGTCTTTATCCTCAAATATGCCAAAATTTAGTTCAAAGAGCCTTTCATCAACTTCAAAATCCCCAAAATAGGCTGCTGTCTGCCTACATCTTTTAAGGGGACTTGATATTATTCTTTTAAATTTAACGTTATTTTTTTTACTTATTTCTTCTGCCTGTTTATGCCCAAGCTCCGATAATTCCTCATCCTTTCTTCCTATATACTTTTTTAGCTCATTTCCCTCTACACTTCCGTGCCTTAAAAGATACAAATTAAGCATATCTCACCTCAAAACTTTAAAAACATTATAAAAAAGCCTATTATCTCACATATTTCTATACAGGCACCATAAATATCCCCTGTTAATCCATCTATCGTATTATAGGACTTTAACATCAAAAGTATTGCAAAGGCTAAATCAATAAAAAATATATATAGTGAAACATAACCTAAAAACCAAAATGCAATAGGCATAAAGCTTGATACTGACAAAATATAGTAAAATTCAGACCTGTTTTGTGTGATTTGTGCACCTAGGCCTTCCTTCTTTGCACTTTTACCAAAGGTAAACATAAAGGCAGCAGTTAATCTTGCAAAGGCAAGAGAAAATATAAGGGTAAAAAACATATATTTATATGAAATTTTAGATAGAACTATGAACTTTATTAAAATATCAAATACAACTGCAATAACTCCAAACACTCCTACCCTTGAGTCCTTCATTATTTCAATTATTCTTTCTCTACTTCTTGAGGAGAAAAAACCATCACAGGTGTCGGATAAACCATCAAGATGAAACCCTCCTGTTATTGCTATTATGGATAAAACTATAAAAAGTGCTGCTATTTGATTATCCACTCTATATAGCAAATAATAAGAAATATAGCTCAATGAGCCTATAAGTACACCTATATAGGGATAGAAAAAGGTTCCTCTTGCTAAAGTCTTTTTATCAACTTCTGTTGAAACTGGTATTGGCAGCCTTGTTAAAAACTGAAGAGTTAATATTAAAGATTTAATCATTTTATTTTAATTGGAATACCACATACTACTAAATAAACTTCATCACATAGGCTGCCAAGTCTAACATTTACTCTTCCCTGTATATCTCTAAAGGCTCTTGCCACATTGTTTTCTGGAACTATAGAATACCCAACCTCATTTGTAACTAAGACTAAGTTACCCTCTTTTTTTCTTACTTCTTCAGTTAGTCTATTTAACTCATCTATTACTGCATCCTCCACATCCTTTTTTGCTATATCATCTATATACTCAAGCCCTGCCGTCCTTTCAAACATAATATTTGAAATCAAATTAGTTACACAGTCTAAAAGATAGTTTTTTTCATCTCCTACTGCATACTTTAAACCCTTATATCCCTCAAAGGTCCTCCAAATATCTGGTCTTCTTAATCTATGCAGCCTTACCCTCTCCTTCATCTCCTCATCCTCTACAACTGCCGTTGCTATATAAACAACATCCTCCTTACCACTAAACATTCCTTCTGCAAAACTGCTCTTACCAGACCTTACCCCACCTGTTATAAGCGTTATCATATTGCCTTCTCCTCTCTTATATCTATAAGAAAATCATTTACTATATTTGCATCCTCAAAACTTCCCATATCCCTCATCATCTTTTGAGAAGCTTCTATTATAAAAAAGGCAAATGGACAGCCCGAACCCTCACCTAATCTCATATTTAAATTAACCATAGGTTCAAGTCCTATCTCCTTCATCATATATCTTGCACCAGGTTCTGCTGATAAATGAGATGGAAAAATATAGTCTTTTATAAGTGGATTTAATCTAACTGCACATAGGGCTGCTGCTGAGGATATAAATCCATCTATTACAATTGGCACTCTATTTTTAGCTGCACCTATAAAACAACCACATAAACCTGCTATATCAAGCCCTCCAACCTTAGATAAAACATCAATTGGGTCTTTAGTATTTGGTCTGTTTATGTAAAGTGCCTTTTTTACAACTTCTATTTTGTGTTTATGCTGTTCATCTGTTAGTCCAGCTCCTTTTCCAACAACAACCTCAGCCTCAAGGTTTGATAGTGCACATAAAACTGCTGCTGATGTTGTTGTATTTCCTATACCCATCTCTCCTGTTCCTATAAGGTTGTACCCCTTTTTTACAAGCTCATCCACAATCTCTATACCAACTTCAATTGCCCTTACTGCCTCCTTATACTCCATAGCTGGTTCCTTTGCCATGTTTTTAGTACCCCACATAATCTTTTTGTTTATAATTTTAGGGTTATTAAATTCTGCATCTACTCCAATGTCTACTACCGTTAAATCAGCCTGTACCATATCAGCAAATACACATACACCCGTTATTCCTCTTGTAAAATTCTGTGTAACTATTTTTGTGATTTCCTTAGGACATGCACTTACTCCTTCTTCTACAACACCATTATCTGCACACATAATCACAATGTTTTTCCTAAAATCATTAACTAAATTTCCTGTTATTCCTGATATCTTTGCTGCTATTTTCTCTATAGTTCCAAGGCTCCCTATAGGTTTTGTTAAATTATCAATCCTCTGCCAAGCCTCTTGAATTTTGTCTTCATATAATGGTTTTATTTGGTGCAAACTGCTTTTTAAAAGTTCCATATTAGTCCTCCTTAATCTATGTAAAATAAAAAAGCCTCCAAGGAAATGGAAGCTTTTATTTTTAATACTAATAAATCCCATATAATGTATGGACTTACCAAATAAAAAAGCCTGCAAAAGGGCAGGCTATCGTTTACGCTTTGCCATTCCCTTCCCTCCGAAGGATTAGCACATCAAAGGCAGGTCTCCTGGCTCACGGGTCATCCTCCTCCTACCTTCCCAGTTTCCCAGTGGTTAGGATTCGTCTCCGTCTACAGTAGCGGGGGCTGCAGTGGATTTTCACCACTTTCCCTATTAAGCTATTAAATAGCACCTTTGACGCATATATTCACTTTTCAATATTATTTTATACTATGCTTTCATATTTTTTCAACAATTTTTAGAAATTTTTATTTTTTATTTATAATTTTTTTAAATCCACAACTGCTCTAATCTCTCCAACCTTAACACCTTTATTATTTAGATTTGGTGGGTTTTTGAAGTTTGATAACCTACTTATTTCGGAATAATTTAATATTTTCATATCCTCTAATATCTTCATAACTGCAGGATAAAGAGCTCTATAGTTTCCATCCTCTATTTTAACTGCAATACCTATTCCTAAATCCTTAACACCAATGCAGTATACAGCCTCTGCCCCAAGCTTCCCTATCAATTTGCCATCTGCTGCCTTCATAAGCTCTGTACAAAAACCATTAGTACCTGCTACCATTTCAGGATATGATACCATAGAATTATATATCCTTTCTGCTGCAGCTTTATAATCATCATTTAGGCCATATCCAGTAACCATTCTTGCATAGCCTAATGCCATATTGTAAAGTGGCATTCCAAATACAGGTACACTGCATCCGTCAACGCCTAATATTATCTTTTCCTTATCGATATCACAAACATTTGCAACAACTTCCAATGTATCCCTTTGAACTGGGTGTTCCTTTGTGTTGTAATCTATAAGGCCATATCCTTTATGAAGACAGGTTGCAATAACTCCTATATGTTTTCCTGAACAATCGCAATTTAAAGTAGTAATCTGATGATTTTCCTTTAGCTGCTTTTGTCTATAGGCTTGATTTATCGAATAGGTTTCTCCACATAAAAGCGCTTCTTTTTTTATATTTATCTTATTTAGCATCTCACTTAAGGTTTTAACATGAAAATCTTCTCCATAGTGAGATGCACACATTATTGCCAATTCTTTATCTGTAAACTTAAACTTATCTGCAGCACCAGATAATATAACATTCATTGTCTGTATTGGCTTTGCTGCTGAACGTATATACGTTACTTTATAAGCATCACCAGAATAGGCTAAAACCCTACCCCTATAATCTACAACAACAGCATCTCCTCTATGAATACATTCAACTAATGGCCCTCTTGTCACCTCAACAAATATCTCTGACATTAAATTACCCCCTATTCAAACTTTTTTATATTAACACCTATGTTATGAAATGCTGTACACAGTCCAATGTCTGTATTTCTGCCTTCTATTAAAGAATTTAAATCTATATTTTGTCCAAATGGTACAACTACATGTTCCCTTCTAACATCATAGGTAGTCTTTGCCCTTAAAGTTATACTTGATAAACTATTAAATATAATCATTTTTTCACCATGATTTATACCTAACCTATCTGCATCATCTTTGTTTATATAGGCATAGGGCTCCTCCATAGTATCTAATATTGATGGTATATTCAAATATTGTGAATTTGTCACATCTCTACTATGAATAGAAATTAATTTAAAGGGCCCTACTTCATCAAACTCTTTATAGATTGGCAATTCATTTTCTCCCCACTTTTTCATTCCATCTACCTTAAATTCTATCTTTCCAGATGGAGTGTTAAACTTTAAATCTTTATATACAACTTCACAATAATCCTCTGTTAAATATGGACCTTTTCTTAATGTATCAATACTCACATTTATTTTTGAATACTTAAGCACTTCCTCTATAAATTCTAAATTGTTTTCAGGAATTAAATCTTTATTAAGCCCCATTCTATCTGCAAGTTCTCTATATATTCTGCTCTCATGTATTGAATCTCCTAGTGGCTCAACTACTTTTTCATGAAGCATAATGTATGGATGCCAATACGATCTTAAAACATCATAGTATTCAAATGTTGCTGCCGCAGGCAATATTATATCTGCATATTTTGCTGTTTCTGAAACCACTGTGTCAATACATACTAAAAATTCAATTTCCTTAAGTGCCTCCCTTAAGGCATTTGAGTTTGGGTTTGACATAACAGGGTTTGCTGCCTGAATAAGCATACACTTTATACCCTTATCTTTTATTGCTTGTCCCATATTCACCACATTTATTCCTCTAGTATTTTTAATTGGCTTAATTGTCTTTAGGTTTAGCCTTGGCCTTGTATGATTTGAATATCTAAAACCTCCACCTTCAATTCCAACACTTCCAACAAGTGCAGGTAGGAGTGAAAGAGCTCGTACTGTTTGGCCTCCTTGTATTTGTCTTTGTATACCAAACCCACAGATTAATGTAAAGGGCTTTATATTTGAAATTAACTCTGCAACTTCTACTATCTTTTCCTTTGGAACCTTTGTTACCTCTTGTGCATATTCTAAGCTGTATTTTTGTACCTCCAGTTTAAATTCATTAAATCCATATGTATAATTATTAACAAAATTCACATCATATTTGTTATTTTGTATTATGTAGTTGTGTATTGCCATTGCAAGAGCCAAATCAGTCCCAACTTCAGGTGTTATAACTAAATCTGCATATTTTGCTGTCTCACTTCTTCTTATATCTATTAAAACAACCTTTGCTCCCTTCTCCTTTGCCCTTTTTATATGTACTAACTCCTGTATATTTGTATTGGCTGGATTTTTACCCCATATAACTATTAGCTTTGATTTTTCTAAATCCCATGGTGCATTATGTTCTACACTCCCATAGGTTAACTTTAGAGCCTCAAGGCCAGCAGCAGAACATAGATCTCCATAAACATAAGTATATCCTTTAAGCTGATTTATGAAATTATTGTACACCCTTGATGCTGTTCCAAGTTCACCTGCACCCTTGTAGAATAAAAATGATAGAGGATCTTTTTCTTGTACCTCCATTATACGTTTTGCAACTTCATCCAGTGCCTCTTCTATGCTAATTTCCTTAAACTCACCTTTTCCCTTGTCTCCAACCCTCTTTAATGCCTTCTTTAGCCTATTTCTACCATAATTTCTACTTATATATTCAAAACCTTTTCTACATATTATGCCTTCTGTTGCCCTATTTTCTTTATCTCCTTCAATCTTTACAATCCTTCCTGCCTCAACCTCTAAAATCAAGGAGCATCCTCCATAACAATCCCTTGGACATACTGCTTTAAACTTCATTTAATCCCCTCCAAAAACTACTCTACTAAAATTATACATCAACTAAAATATTTAGTAACCATTCTTTTTTAATAAACATAATATAAAATGAAGTTTAATTTAGGGTGGTTAAATGAGCAGCAAATCCAAGAAGAATGAAGAATTAAATGTTAAAGAAGAGCCTAATTTAACAGTAGATATATTAGAGGATACAGAACAAATAGAAAGTGACGAACTATCTAGAGGCAGTCAAGATGATTGCGATTCAATACTTATTAGCTCAAAAAATATTCCTGAATGCAAAAATGATCCTGAAGAACCCTGCTGTAATGATGTAAAATATATTAATGTACCTGTTGTTATAAGCCAATTTAAGATATGCCTACAGCTTGAAAATTCTGTTAGATTTTGTGAGCCTGTTGTATGCATAAAGGCATCTAAAAAAACACTTCAGCTTAAAGAATGTAAATTAATACCTGGAACTAAAAAGGTTTTTATACGCGGAGTTATCAAAAAGGTATTAGAATATGCTTCTGCAAGATGTCAAAACTCAAAGGGCTCAAGTGGTAATATTAGATATTTAACATACATCGTTCCATTTGAATGCACAACTGAAATAAGCTATATAAATCCACCTGAGATAAAAGCTAATAAGGAACAAAAGTTTATCCCCCTTGAATACCACTTTGTATGTGAGGATAAAGGATATTTCAACCAAAACATCGTATGTGAAATAATTAAATATAAAATAAATGAACTGATGTGTCGTGAAGATATAGTACCTGTTGAAAATATAAAGGGACAGGACTGCTTCTATAGGATGAAGGAAAAAATAGTTCTCAATCTTCATCTAAGGCTTATGCAAAATCAAGTTGTGTGTATTCAAAAGGATTGTTTAGGATAAAAATATGGCTTAAGGTGATAACACCTTAAGCCATATTTCATTACTTAGCATCTTCAAATTCAACCTTTAGTTCATCAAATCTTGGTTCCTCTTCATCATCTAATGCCTTATATCCATCCCAGCATACCTGTTGATTTTGGAGAAGCTTAATTGTAATATAGATAACCATTTTTTCTTTTATCTTTCTAAATACTTCTTCAGTTTCAAATCCCCTAACTGGTCTAGAGTCAAGCTTAATATCTGTTTCATAGATATAAGCATTCTCTAATTCGCAGTATACTCTTTCATTAAATACTTCTACATGTTTATAGTTATCTTCTTTATCATTCTTACCACATTTTTTGCAATCTAGGAATTCTACTTCCTTTTTTGGAGGAGTTGAATATATTTTTGGATACTTTTCAAAACATACTTCTGTTACGCAATCAAATGGAACATTCAATGTTGCATGTCTAATATCTCCTGCAATACCTTTTCCTGCAACTCCTCCTAAGGTTGAATATACAATATTCTTTCTTACAAAACCTGCAAGATATACCTTGTTTGTTCCTGGAATTAAGTGGCATTGAGTTAGATATACATTTTTATCTATAAACTTTATATCTATTGCATCCTCTGGAAGAGTTATATCTACTTCTGTATCTATTTGAACTGTAAATTCTGCTAAAACTACTGGTATTTTAACGTATTTCTTTCTTCCATACTGATAGTTTTTGCACAAACATTTAGTATCTGATTTTGTCACTTCAATTGTCTGTTGAGGTTGTGTTGGATTACAAGTTCCCCTTGCTTCTTCAGGTTTTACATCAATAGTAACATTATTATTTCTAATATCTGGCATATTATGGCCCCCTCTTATTTTTCCTACTCCATATTATGCCAGATTTTGTCGAATGTTCTGATAAATTTATTTTACTCCCAAAAATTTTAATCTCAATCTCTTCTCATAAAAGTTCATAAATACATTTATTACTAAAACCAGAATTATTAAAACAGCAGATGAACCTGCAGCTATTCTCTCTGCATCTGGTACTAATCCTATGGATTTAACATACCATAAATGTACAGATAATGTTTCTCCTGATGAAAGGGGATTAAACTCTGGATAGTTTCTTGATATACTAGTACCTGCTGTAAATATTAAAACTGCAGATTCACCAATTGCCCTACCAACAGCTAATTTTATACCATTTATTATCTTATGAAAGGCTGTTGGCAACATTATGGACATAATAGTTTGCCATTTTGTTGTTCCTAGTGCTAAACTCGCCTCTTTATACGTTTGAGGTACTTCTCTTAGTGCAGTTTCAGTTACACTTACAACAACAGGTAAATTTACTATTGATAATGTTAAAGCTCCACCTAAAATACTAAAACCAAATTTAAATTTAATAACAAATATAACCATACCAAAAAGACCAAAAACTATAGAAGGCACAGATGCTAGAGTTTCAATGCTCAATCTTATCATTCTAGTTATTATATTATCCTTTGCATATTCTGCCAAATATATCCCTGCACCAATTCCAACAGGAATTGTAAATATCAAAGAAAGTACTAAAATGTAAAATGTGTTAAAGAGCTCTGGTCCTATACCTCCACCTTCCTCCATTTCTTTTGGCATACCAAGTAAAAATTCCTTATTTAATACAGGTAATCCCTGTGCTAAAACCATATACAAAAACCAAACCAGTATTCCTACAACTAATACTGCTGCTAATTTTAATATTAGTGTTACTATCATATCCTTAATCTTTACAAACATCAACTCACTTGCCTCCTCTGAATTAGGCGTATTATTAAAATTAATAAGATTGATACCATAAGAAGTACCGTTGCCATCATAAATAATGCATTACTCCATGTACTTCCAAACTCACAGCTTCCCATATCCATAACAATACCTGTTGTTAATGTTATAGTAGGTTCAAGCAGTGAATTTACAACCTGTGGAGTATTTCCGATAACCATCTGAACTGCCATTGTTTCTCCTAGTGCTCTTGCCATTGCAAGTATAATAGCAGTAATTATCCCTGGTAATGCACTTGGAAGAACAACACTAAAAACAGTTTGGACCTTAGTTGCACCTAAAGCATAAGATGCTTCTTCATAGGATTTATCAACAGATGAAATGCTTGCCTCTGATATACTTATAACTGTTGGAAGTATCATTATTGATAAAATTATTGCCGCAGGTAAAAATCCAAACCCTGTGCTATCTGGGAAAACTTCACGAATTAGAGGTACAATAACAGTAAGACCAATAAAACCATATACCACAGATGGAATTCCAACAAATATATCAATAGCAAACTTCATAACTTCCCTTATTTTTTTAGGGGCAAATTTACTCATATATATAGCACATAAAACTCCTAAAGCTCCACCTATTGTTATTGCAAGTAATGTTAAAATAAGTGTTCCTCTCCAAAAGGCTAAAATACCAAATTCTCCTTCATCAGGTGACCAATAATCACTCGTAAAAAAGCCCTCTACTGTTATTTCTTTAAAAACATTAATTCCATTTTTTGAAACATACACTATAATTGAAGCTACTATAAAAACTGTTAAAAGGGCACATAATAGCAAAAGATATTTCATTGAATTGTCTACTATTGAGTTTACTATACTAGTTCTTTCCTTTCTTCTTACAACATATCTTGCTGACTGCTCCATCTTCATCTCCCCATCCTAAAAATAATCACCAGATGAACTGGTGATTATTTTAATTTTACTTTCTCTTTGTGCTTTTTCTTAAAGCTGAACTTGGTTTAACATTTGTAGCCTTATTAGTTGAAGTTGTAAGTTTTATTTTGCTTACTTGCTTTGTTATGCTTGTATTAACTGGTGCAAACTTGTAGAATGGTAAAACTCTATTTTGGAAAGTAGAACTTTGTACATAGTTTATAAATGCCTTAACAAGCTCTGAAGGTTGTCCTTTTGTATACATATGTCCTATTGATACAAGCTTATACTTTCCGTTCTTTACATTATCTAATGTACAGTCAACACCTTCATACTTTAATGCCTT
Organism: Thermobrachium celere DSM 8682; assembly: GCF_000430995.1. Taxonomy (GTDB): domain Bacteria; phylum Bacillota; class Clostridia; order Clostridiales; family Caloramatoraceae; genus Thermobrachium; species Thermobrachium celere. The sequence continues at coordinate 102,846 of NZ_HF952018.1, read as the reverse complement.
AACTGTCTTATCAACATAAGCTAAATCAACATATCCAATAGCACCTGGAGTTCTAGCTACTGTTGCTTTAACTGAACCATTACTGTCTTGAACGATTGCATTTGTTGTAAACTGTTCTGAACCCATAACAAGTTGTTGTACTGTCATTCTTGTACCTGAAGATGCTTGACGCATTATTACAGTTATCTTTTGGTCATTTCCTCCAACTTCCTTCCAGTTTGTAATCTTACCTGAAAAAATATCTGCTAATTGTTGCTTAGTAAGGTTATTAACTTGAACACTTGGATTTACTATAAAAAGGAATGGAATAACTGCTATCTGATGATCAACAAGACCACTTCCTTCTGGTGCAAATACGTCTGAATTACCAATATCAACAACGCCATCTTGAACATTCTTTATTCCTGTTCCTGAACCTCCACCTGTAACTTGAATAGAAACCTTTGGATTTGCCTTCATAAAATCTTCTGCTGCTTGCTTTACTATAGGTAAAAGCGCTGTTGAACCAGAACACTTAATTGTACCTGAATATGTTTTTGCATCAGCCTTAACAAATGGAACTGATACTGTTAATGTCATTGCTGCTAATACAGCTGAAAGAAGTCTTTTCATCTTTTTCATACTTATATACCTCCCTTTTTTTAGTAAGGGGGACATGCCCCCTTTATTATTTAGCATCATAAATAATATCTAGAGCTTGTAGTGGTACATATATTCTTTCTGACTTTGATAGAATTGTTAATCCATTTAATCTGTAAACTTTTCCATTTATCTTTAGAATATTTGTATTTACTGGAAGCTCAGCTTTTATCTTTCCTTTAGTTATTTCAACTACTGGGTTTGCCATATCTGTTATGTCTAAATCTGCCTCTGCTCCTGGTATATATTGTAAACCTTCCTCTAGGTCTATGAATAACTCCGTATTTACGTCTTCTAAATCAATTCCCATCGCATCTGCCATAATCTTTGCAAATTGATAGTTTTCTAATGTTCCCTTTGGTGCATGAGGACCATATGCATAGAATACAACATCATTTCCAGTGTGACCTGTAGTTGTCCAGCCTATTGTTGATCTTGAACTTATAATTGGTCCTACTACAGACTGTACCTTTCCTGCTGGAGCCTTCTTTATAGCTTCTATTTCTTCTGCTGTTAAATCTTCGATTCCAAAGTAATCCTTCATAACTTCAGCAATATTGCTCTTATCTTCATTAAATAGTTTTTCAATTCCCTTTCCTGTAACCTTAGCCTTCTTTAGTGGATTTATTAAATCTGCTAAAGGTAATGATGGATATGTGCTATCTGTCTTCTTGCTTCCTATTGAAAGTCCACCATTATCATGATCTGAAACCACAATTACTAATGTATCCTTGTTTGATTTTGCAAAATCAAGTGCTACTTTTACAGCGTTGTCAAATGCTATAACTTCAGTTGCTACACCTACTGGGTCATTTGCATGTGATGCCCAGTCAATTTCACTTCCTTCTACAAATAGGAAGAAACCATCTTTATCCTTTGAAAGTATGTCTATAGCCTTTTTAGTCATTTCTGCTAAGCTTGGTTGCTTTGCAGGATCTCTATCTAAATCATGATCCATTGCATCATCTGCAAAAAGACCCCAAACCTTATTAGCCTTTGTCTCCTTCATAGACTTTGTATCTTCAACCACCGCATAACCCATCTTCTTTAGCTCTGCAATTAGATCATTACCATCTTTTCTACCCTTTTCTTCAGGAATATTATACTTTTCTCCACCTGGAACTAAATATTGTTTTCCTCCACCAAAAACAACATCTAATCCTTGATATACTTGTTGCATTGCTATATCATAATATAATTCTCTGTGTGGAACATGTGCAGTAAACCCTGCTGGTGATGCATGTTGTACCTGTGAAGTTGAAACTATTCCAGTTGCCTTTCCCTTTATTTTTGCTGCCTCTAATATAGTTGCTATTGGCTTATATGCATCCTTTTCATCTACTGTCTTTTTATTAGGTAATTCAATCTTTTCAGGGTAAACACCTATAAGCTTATCATTTGATTTAATACCTGTTGCAAATGCTGTCGCAGCTGGAGCTGAGTCAGTTATTATTGATTCTGCACTATAAGTTCTTATTACTCCTGCTGCTATTTCATCCATTGCTAAGTTTGAACCCTTATACCATCTTGCAAGTGTAGTATGTGATATTCCCATACCGTCACCAAGTAAAAAGATCACATTTTTGGCCTTTCTTACTTCTTGAACTACTGGTTTTACATTATTATTTTTTTGTACCGGCTTTTTAACTACTGGCTGCTTCTTTACATTTTTTACTACCTTCTTTGTAACCTTTCTCTTTGTTACTTTAGCTCCAGTTCTCTTATGTACCGTACTTTTTTGTGTAACAGTTGTAACTTTCTTTGTTGTGGTTCCTGCTGCACTTGCATTAAGTTCAGTAATAGGACTTACTAGAACAGATAATGAAAGTACAAGCGACAATAACAGGTTGATTGCCTTTTTAGATTTACTGTTCATCCTTAAACCCCCTTATTTTTCTATTTTCTTGAAATGAATTTTATAAATAGGTACAACAAAGAATGATTACCATCATTGGTAATTGTATTTGTTCTATATTATCTTCACATTAATACCATGTTAAATATTGTAAAGATAGCGTTAACAATCAATTTACAAAAAAATCAAAAGCTGTTAAAGGATTCATTTTTTAATCCTTTAACAGCTCTTTAATCACTCTTCAAATAGATCCAAATACTTTTCTACTGTCTCTTTCCTCTTCTCAGTCTCCTTATAATCCACAGCCCATTTTAAGCATCTTTTAAATACTACATCCCCCTCTTTTACTTTATCCTCAAAATCATCAATGTTAATTTCTACTACCTGCTCATCATCTAATACAACTACAACCATATTCCCCTCAATTCGATCTACAACACCCTTCATCATATCACTCCTTAGGAACTATATGGCACTTTCTACATCTTGCTTCATATGCTTCAGTTGCACCAACTAAAATTATAGGGTCACTGTATCTTGCTGGCTTTCCATTTATTAATCTTTGAGTTCTTGTTGCAGGATTTCCACAAACAACACATATTGCATGTATCTTATCAACAAACTCTGCTATTGCAAGAAGCTTTGGAATAGGCCCAAAGGGTTCTCCTCTAAAATCCATATCAAGACCAGCACAAATTACCCTTTTGCCCTTATCAGCAAGCTTTTTACATACATCAACTATCTTTTCATCAAAAAATTGAACTTCATCAATTGCTACAACATCTGTTGTATCCTTTACATAATTAAATATTTCTTCTGATTTTGATATACATATTGCTTCTTCCTTTATTCCTGTGTGTGAAACTACGCAAGTTTTACTATATCTATCATCTATAACTGGTTTAAATACAACCACATTTTGCTTTGCAATTTTTGCTCTTTTTATTCTTCTTATAAGCTCTTCACTTTTCCCACTGTACATTGGACCAACTATAACCTCAATATATCCATGATCCTTTGGGCCGTACATATTATCCCTCCATCCTAGTATATGAAAAAAGACCGGCATGCCGGTCGAAAATAATTATTCTTCAATCTTTAGATTGTACTTCTTCATGAACTTATCCATTCTTCCGCCTGATTCAACTATCATCTTTTGCTTACCTGAGAAGAATGGGTGGCACTTTGAACAGATTTCAACTCTTAATTCCTTCTTTACTGATCCAGTTGTGAATGTGTTACCACATGCACACTTTACAACTGCATCATGGTTGTAGTTTGGATGGATGTCTCTCATGTATTTCACCTCTTTCTTAGTTTCTTAACATAAATATATATGCTTTATGTAGTACCTTCCGTCAACTTTTTAGATTATATCATATTTATGATTAATTTTCAACATTAAAATTAATCCTTTAAAACTTTTGCAGCCATTTGAACAAATTCCTTATTCGTCCTTGTTCTTGCTATTGCATTTAATAGTTTTTCTGTAGCCTCTTGAGTTGTTTCATTTGCAAGAAGCCTTCTTATAGCAAGAACTGCTGCCTTTTCTTCATCATTTAGTAATAGATCTTCTCTTCTTGTACCTGACTTGTAAATATCTATTGCTGGGAATATCCTTCTCTCCTGAAGCTTTCTATCAAGATGTACTTCCATGTTACCTGTTCCCTTAAACTCCTCAAATATAACATCGTCCATACGGCTTCCTGTTTCAACAAGTGCAGTTGCAAGTATAGTTAAACTTCCACCTTCTTCTATGTTTCTTGCTGCACCAAAGAATTTCTTAGGTTGAATTAGTGCCCCTGGATCAAGACCTCCAGATAGTGTTCTTCCAGTTGGATTAATTGTAAGATTATACGCTCTTGCAAGTCGTGTGATACTATCAAGAAGAATAACAACATCCTTTTTTAATTCAACAAGTCTTTTTGCCCTCTCTAATACAAGCTCAGCAACTCTTGTATGATTTTCTGGTTCATTATCAAATGTTGAATAAACAACTTCACCCTTTATAGATCTTTGCATGTCAGTTACTTCTTCTGGTCTTTCATCAATTAAAAGAACTATAAGCTCAACGTCTGGGTGATTTGTTGTTATTGCATTTGCAATCTTCTTTAAAAGAACCGTTTTACCTGCCTTTGGAGGTGCAACTATAAGGCCTCTTTGCCCTCTTCCTATTGGTGCTAATATGTCTATCAATCTTGTTGCTAAATCTCCGCTTGAAACCTCAAGGCTTAATCTTCTATTGGGGTAAATTGGAGTTAAAGTTTCAAAGCTTTTTCTTCCCTGTACCTTCTCTGGAGGCATACCATTTATTTCTTGAAGATATATAAGTGCCTTATACTTTTCAGTCTCCTTTGGGAACCTTGCTTTTCCTTTAATTAAATCTCCAGTTTTAATATTAAATCTTCTAATCTGTGAGGGTGAAACATATATATCTCTTGGACCTTGTTGATAATTATCAAGCCTTAAAAATCCATATTGCTGGTTTTCAACCAGTTCAAATACTCCTTCAACTGTATCTGCATCCTGTAGAAGCTCCTGAATCTTTTCACGTTTCTCTGCATCAATATCATGTAGTTTTATCTCTTCATCCCTTATATCATCAATCTTTTCATCCTCTATCTCTGGTAAAATAATCTCTTCGCCCTTTGCTTTGCTCTTTTCTTCCTCTATTTTAAGTATCTCTTCAATTAATTCACTCTTTCTATACTTTGAGACAGACTTTATGTCATAATCCTTTGCTATTTGCCTTAATTCCTCAAGCGTCTTCCCTTTTAACTCTTCAAAATTCATACTACACCTCCATAATTTTACATAAGACAAGGATACTGAAACTCTATAATAAATTAAACTATTTTGTTTTTGTGGTTATGCTGGGGAAATATACGAATGGAACAGAATATGAGACTCGACTACTTCTATTTTAATACTCTGTATTTAAAATGTAAAGTATAACTGATATTTCTTAAATAATAATAACTAAATAAAAATCACGTTAAGGTGAAATACACCTAAACGTGATTTGTTTGTACCTTTTTTAAATTATGTATAGCATTTATAAATCTTACTGTTCCTGTTTTTGATCTCATTACAACCGACTGAGTTTTTACCTTATCTTTACTTAAGTATAAAACTCCCTTTAAAAGATCACCATCTGAAACTCCTGTTGCTGCAAAATATACATCATCTGCCTTAACTATATCGTCTATATAAAGTATCCTATTTAAATCATCTATTCCCATCTGTTTACATCTTGCCCTTTCTTCTTCATTAGTTACACACAACCTACCTTGAAAATCTCCTCCTAAACACTTTAAAGCCGCTGCAGCAATAACACCTTCTGGTGCACCACCTGTTCCTACCATAATATCAATTCCTGTATCCTCAAAGCCTGTGGCAATAGCTGCTGCTATATCTCCATCTGTTATAAGTTTCATTCTTGCCCCTACTTTTCTTACCTTTTCCATAAGCCCAAAGTGTCTTTCTCTATCTAACATAATAACAGTTACATCTTCTACCTTTTTATTCAATGCCTTTGCAACATTTCTTATATTCTCTTCAAGTGGAGCATCCAAGCATACAACTCCCTTTGCTCTTCTTCCTACTGCTATTTTCTCCATATACATATCAGGTGCATGTAAAAGTCCACCCTTTGGTGCAACAGCAAGAACAGATAATGCATTAGGAAGTCCCTTTGCAACAAGGTTAGTACCATCTAGCGGATCAACTGCAATATCAACCTCTACACATTCTCCATCTCTTATTCCCACTTCTTCTCCAATATAGAGCATTGGAGCCTCATCCATTTCACCTTCACCTATTACAACTGTACCCTTTATAGGTATTAAATCAAACATCTTCCTCATAGCTTGAACAGCAGCATCATCTGCAGCGTTCTTGTCTCCTCTTCCTAATAGCTTTGAGGCATTTATTGCTGCAGCCTCTGTAACTCTAACATAAGATAATGCTAAATCGATATCCATACTACTCCCCCATTCCAAAATGCTATCTATATTATATACACTTTATGTATTCAAAGTCAATATATAATATATCATAATTATAATATGTGCTACATTATTTGTTAAATAAATTAATAAAGTGCCACCCAAGTGAAATGCGACATTTTCCAACTATTCCCATAAAATTTTATTTTGTAATTGCAAGCAAAACAAAAGGAGCACAAAGGCTCCTATTCTACCTATAATTTAATTATCATTTACTTTTAAAAAATAAAATCTAGAAAATATTTTTAACATAAAATATAATTAATATCCTCTCCTACTTAAATTGTGTATAGCATTTATATATCTTATAGTTCCTGTCTTTGCCCTCATTACTATAGAACTTGTTTTTGCCCTATCTTTGCCTAAAAAGACAACACCCTTAAGCAGATTTCCATCTGAAACTCCTGTTGCTGCAAAATACACTTCATCTGATTTTACTATATCATCAAGCTGCATAACCCTACTTAAATCCTTTATACCCATATTAAAACATCTTTGTTTTTCTTCCTCATTCATTGGACAAAGTCTTCCCTGAAAATCTCCTCCAACACATTTTACAGCCGCTGCAGTTATAACTCCTTCTGGTGCCCCACCTATTCCTATCATAATATCAACACCGCTCTCCTCAAAACAAGTTGCAAGGGCCTCTTGTATATCACCATCGCTAAATAGCTTTAATCTTGCATTAACCCTTCTTACCTCTTCCATCAAGTGTTGATGTCTTGGTCTATCTTGAATTACAACGGTAACATTTGAAACATCCTTTTTTAAAGCCTTAGCTACATTCTTTATATTTTCACTCAAAGGCACATCTAGTGATACTACTCCCCTTGCCTTAGGTCCTACTACAAGCTTTTCCATATACATATCAGGTGCATGTAAAAGTGAACCCTTTTCTGCTATTGCAACAACTGCAAGTGCATTTGGCATTCCCTTTGCCACAAAGCTTGTACCATCAAGGGGATCAACTGCTATATCAACTTCATAATCTCCACTTCCTAACACTTCTCCTATATAAAGCATTGGCGCTTCATCCATTTCTCCTTCACCAATTACAACTGTTCCTCTTATTGGAAGAGCATCAAACATCCTCCTCATACCTTCTACAGCTGCTTCATCTGCTGCATTCTTATCTCCACGCCCCATGTACTTTGATGCATTTATTGCAGCAGTTTCTGTTACTCTAACAAGCCCCAGTGCCAAATCTGTGTTCATAATATTCCTCCTAATGTGATATACTATTTGTTTCTGTAATAACATTTTTTATTATACTCTTCCTGTTAATTGTTTGTCAAATATATTTTTGTTAAATTATATTTATTTAATGTGCTATACTAAATAAGTGCCACCCATGTGAAATGTGACATTTACCATATTTTGCTTTAAACTTATCAAAAAAGTTAAAAATCCAGCTAAAAGATAACTTTTAGCTGGATTTAAATTTAAATCATTTCTTTGGTACTGTTTCCCAATCCTTTAAGAACTTTTCTATTCCTATATCTGTCATAGGATGTTTAGCCATTTGAACAAGTACCTTATAAGGAACTGTTGCAATATGTGCACCTGCTAAAGCAGCTTCTACAACATGCATTGGATGTCTAATGCTTGCAGCTATTATTTCTGTCTCAATACCATAGTTGTCAAATATCCTTACAATCTCTTCAATAAGATTCATACCATTATGTCCTACATCATCTAGTCTACCTACAAATGGGCTTACATATGTTGCACCAGCCTTTGCTGCAAGTAGTGCCTGTGCTGATGAAAATATTAATGTTACATTTGTTTTTATTCCCTCTTTTGAGAGAACCTTAACTGCCTTTAATCCCTCAAGTGTCATAGGTATTTTAATTACTATATTTTTGTGAATTTTAGTAAGTTCCCTTGCTTCTTTAATCATCCCATCTGCATCAAGGCTTATAACCTCAGCACTTATAGGACCATCAACAATTTCAGTAATCTCCTTTACAACTTCAACAAAGTCTCTTCCTTCCTTTGCAATAAGTGAAGGATTAGTAGTAACTCCACAAATTATACCTAATTTTTCTGCCTCTCTTATTTCATTTACATTGGCAGTGTCAATAAAAAGCTTCATATAATCACTCCCCATTTATTATTTTATCACCCATCTTTTTGTTTTATCTATAACTCCAAGATGAGTTAATAGCTCAAGCATATCCTCCATGTACCTATTAACCATATCATCTACAAAATATTCTTTCCCTAAAAATGCAATTTCCATACCACAAATAGGGCAAGCAAGTATATTAGCCTGTTTGTCTATCAAATCCTTTATTTTATACTTATATCTATGTACTTCACCACATGCAATACATGGAATATCTATATCAACTTCTCCCTTATTAGCACTAACCTTAAAAACAACATTACCACAATTACATCTTTTACTCGTCGGCCTTTTTGCTTCAAACAAATTTATATGGAAGCTTGTATATTTACCACATTCACTACATTTAACCGCCGCCTTTATGGAAGAATCCATAATCATCCCCTTCACCTCCATATTCATATATTCTTCACTTAAGTTAAAATTCCTTCTTGTCGAAAAAATTATTTTTTTGTCAATTATATTTTAAAAGGATTTATATATTTTTTGAAGAATATAAATATTATGAAAACATTTAAGGGGGTAATACTATGCCAATTGGTGAAAAGGTTGTAATTAGGGTAAGAATGTCTAGCCACGATGCACATTATGCAGGAAACTTAGTAGATGGAGCAAAAATGCTTCAACTATTTGGAGATGTAGCAACTGAACTTTTAATTCGCCATGACGGAGACGAAGGGCTTTTCAGAGCCTACGACAGCGTTGAATTCTTAGCTCCTGTTTATGCTGGAGATTATATTGAAGCTATTGGTGAAATTGTTGAGGTTGGAAACACATCAAGAAAGATGAAATTTGAAGCTAGAAAAGTTATAACTTCTGCAAATATTCCTGGAAATGATTCTGCATGTGATGTACTAGAAGAGCCTATCGTTGTTTGTAGAGCATCTGGAACTTGCGTTGTTCCAAAGGATAAACAAAGATTTAATAGGGGGTAATGGGAATGGAAAAGCTTATTATAACATGTGCACTAACAGGTGCAGAAGTTACAAAGGAGCAAAATCCAGCTGTTCCATATACAGTTGAAGAGATGGCTCAATCAGCCTATGAAGCATATAAGGCTGGTGCATCAATTTTACATATTCACGTTAGAGAAGACGATGGAACTCCAACTCAAAGCAAAGAAAGATTTAAGGTAATATTAGATGCAATAAGAGAAAAATGTCCTGATGCAATACTTCAAGTTACAACAGGCGGTGCTGTTGGAATGAGTGATGATGAAAGACTTGCACCTGTAGAATTAAGGCCTGAAATGGCAACACTTGATGCAGGTACAATTAATTTTGGTGATGAGGTATTCGTTAACAGCTTTCCTTCTTTAATTAACTTTGCAAAGAAAATGAAGGAATTTAACGTAAAACCTGAAATAGAGGTATTTGACAGAGGTATGGTTGAAAATGCAAAAAGACTTCTAAAAATGGGACTTTTAGAAGCTCCTCTTCATTTTGACTTTGTTTTAGGTGTTCCATCTGGTATGCCTGCCGATATAGACAGTTTAACATATATGGTAAGATCTCTTCCAGAAGGCTCAACATGGACTGTTGCAGGTATTGGTAGATACCAACTTCCTATGGCCGTATATGCTATACTTCTTGGTGGACATGTAAGAGTTGGACTTGAAGATAATATATATTATAATAAAGGTGAACTTGCAAAATCAAATGCACAACTAGTAGAAAGGGTTGTAAGAATAGCAAAGGAATTAGGTCGTGAAATTGCAACACCTCAAGAGGCAAGAAGAATACTAAACATAAAATAAGGGTGGTTTTATAAAACCACCCTATTTAGTTAATTTTATATATTTACCATAAACATAAGCAATTCTATTATTGTATTTTATTTTATACCAACCCATTGAGCTCTCTAATATTTCAAATTTAGTTCCTTTATTTAGTACAAATAATACTTTACCTTTTAGCTTAGGAATTTGTCTAAAATTTAATTTAGATACAGCAACATATCCATATTTTGTATTAAAATTACTCTTTTTTGCTGCATCAACAGTATGGTATTTTTCTATTTCTTTAATCTTATTATTAATATCTCTTTTTACTTCAACAAAGGCATTCTCTTTTTGTTTATAATAATTCAAATCCCTTTTAACCCAATAATTTTTTACCCCAATGTACATTTCACAATTATTTATTGAGCTAATTAATTTGTTAAAGTAAGTGTCATTTTTTAAATTTATATAATACATTTTACCATTAATAACTAACTTAACATAATTTGTTTTATCAGCAACTGGTTCTCTTTCAGTAAGCATTAATGCAACCTTATCTATGTCTTCGTATATCCTTATATGTGGTAAAACTCCAATCTTATTAATTTCATTTCCATTTGGTGAGTAAAATTTTTGTGTTGTTAACTTCAATATATCTCCATTGGATAATACGAAAAAACTTTGGGCTGTTCCTTTGCCAAAGGTTCTATTTCCTATTATCAATGCTTTATTATAATCCTTTAAAGCTGCCGCAAGTATTTCTGAAGCACTTGCTGAGTTTCCATTTGTTAATAAAATAAATCTCTCATTTATTAATCTACTTGGTACAACATCATTTTTTACTTTTGTTTGAAAGCCGTATTTATCTTTTAAAACAACACATGTATTACTACCAATAAAATTAGACAAAATTTCTACTGCTGTATATAAAAAGCCTCCACCATTATTTCTAACATCTAAAATAAAAAAATCTGCTCCTTTAGATTTTAAATTATTATAAACACTTAAAAACTCACTATTCGTATTTTCCCCAAAGGACATTAAATTTATATATCCTACATGTCCATCTATTAATGATCCCTTTACTGTAGCCAATTCAATTTTTAATCTTTTTAAATTAAAACTTAATATTTGGTTATCTCTTTTTACTTTTAAATTTACATATGTTCCTTCTTCACCACGTATTAATGATATTGCATCTTCTAATGATCTATCAACTATAGACAGACCATTAATTTCAACAATAACATCTCCTGGCAAAATACCTGCCTGCTTAGCAGAAGAATTATCTAAAACAGAAGTAATTAAAATACCTTCTTCACACTTTTCAACAACTATTCCAACCCCTACATAACTTTGATTAATAGAACCAATAAATGAATCAAATTCATCCTTTGTAAAATAAGCAGTATAGGGATCATTTAAATTATTTATTAACTCCTCCACAGAGTTCACATTTAACTTTGAATCATCCACATTTTCCACATAATAATTCTTAATTATTTCTTTTACTTCTTCAAGTTGTGCTTCTGCAAAAACATTAAGCTGAAAAAGAACCATTATAACAATTAAAAAACTAACTATCTTTTGCTTTAAATTTAATCTCATAGGCACAGCCCACCTCCCTTCTTAAATTTACTATTTGATTTAATTAAAACAATAAGGACAGGTATTTTTAATACCCGCCCCAACTTTTAAAACTTAAATTCCTTTGACTTCAAATTTAAAAACTCTTATACTTCTTTTTGGAATTACTATGCCATCCCATTCTAATTTAATCTGTTTATTTTCTCCGTTTTTATTAAAATTATATGGTAGATAATCCAACTTTACATCTTGGTAAGCTCCATTTCTTACAACATATGTTAAATATAATGTTTCCTTTTCACTGCTGTATGCCTCGCTGAATACATCCAGATCAACAGTTTTTTCTTCTAGAGGTGGCATTTTCTGTATAAATTCTACAATTGCATCCCTTTCATCCTTATTTATATCACTAGGTAATATTAAATCAATTCTATTTGGATCATTTACCTGAGCTTGCAGCCTTTCAGTATCAAACTTAACCATAAGTTTCTTTTCATTTATGTCCTTTATAAACATATCCTCTAGCTTAATATAAAATTTCCATGGTCGTGCTGAAAGAGGTGGAATGTCCCCAATATCTGTAGCTTCAAATGTTCCTCTAAAATAAATATTATTATCCTCATCTGTTATCATAATAGGAAGCTTATCAAAGTTTATTGTATTCTGAAGCCCATTTCTAATTATAACACTTGCTTCTACTTCATCACCATTTAAATAAATATATGATGTATGAATATTTACCTCTCCCTCATTTATTGGATCTAATGATTCAAGTTCTTTTTTATAATATTCTTTTGTCACATTTGAAACTCTATTTTCAACCTCTGGATGTAGCGATATATCAATCTTAGCCTTTTTTCTTGGCATTATTCTTTCCTCCTTCAATTTTTATAGGTAATTTTAATTTTATCATACAAACAAGCAAAAGTCTACAATTATATCTAATAACAGATATTAAAATCAGGTTCTATAATAAATGTTGGGGCGTAGCCCCAGCATATTTTTTTACAAAAAAATATGCACCTGTTTAGATGCCTGATATAATAAATTACATACAACAACATATTACCTGAAAGGAGGCATCCAACAAGTGCACAATAATAATTTTATCAAAAACCTACTCGGTTTTAAAGATGTTATTGTAACAAAAATACTTAATATAGATAATTGCATTGAGATTTATTTAGAAATGAAGAAGAAACCTCATACTTGCCCTTGTTGTCATTCTCAAACTCGTAGAGTTCATGATTATAGAACACAACGTGTTAAACACATTCCTCTATTCTTAAAACCTACTGTTCTCGTTATTAAAAAGCGTAGGTATCGTTGTAATATTTGTGGTAAAAGATTTTATGAGCATATTGAATTCTTGCCACGTTATTATAGAATCACTAATCTTTTATCTATGTACGTTATAACAGAGCTTACTAATACTTATAGTATGTCAAGTTTAGCTAAAAGAGTTAATTTGTCTGTTGATACTATAAAGCGCATTTTTAATAATGTCTCCTATCCTTCTGCTACTACTTTACCTGAAATTATAGCTATTGACGAATTTAAAGGTAATTCTGGAGGTTCTAAATATCACTGTTGTATCGTTGACCCTGTTAATAGAAAAATTATCGATGTTATTAAAGATAGACATTTACACGTCCTATCGGACTACTTTAAAAAAATTAAAAACCGCGATAGCGTCCAATATTTTATTTGTGATATGTGGCAACCTTATATTGATTTAGCTAAAACTTACTTTAAAAATGCCATTATTGTAATTGATAAATTCCATTATATTAGACATGCTATGTGGGCTGTAGAAGCAGTTAGAAAGCGTATACAAAAAG
>NZ_HF952018.1:0-88980 GCF_000430995.1 Thermobrachium celere DSM 8682 | reverse complement strand
GATTTGAATTGCTTAATAATGAATCAAAAGCTGCTTTACATGTTATGCTTTCTTATAATAGCGATTTAGCTATTGCTCATGCATTAAAAGAAAAGTTATTAAAAATTACTGAAACTGCATCTTCTTCTAAGGAAGCTCGTACTTTATTAAAGGAATGGATAAAACTTGCTCAAAATAGTGGTCTTAAAGAATTCAAAAAATGTGCTGATACTTATATTAGATATTTCGATGGAATAGTTAATTCTTTTGATATTCCTTACACAAATGCTTGTATAGAAGGATTTAATAACAAGATTAAAGTTATTAAAAGAAATGCCTTCGGCTTTAAAAATTTTGATAGGTTTAGAAATAGAATACTTCATTGTTGTAACTAAATTTTATAAAATATTATATTTAAAAGAACCCAACTACCGTTGGTCTTTTTGTCATGCAAACTTTTAGGCAAACTCCCTCAAAACCAATTTATCTTTCTAAAATTCCTCTCAAATAAGAAAGGATAGGCATTCTAAATGAATACCCGCCCCAACTATTGACAAAGAACCTATTTAAAAAAACAACTACCGTTGGTCTTTTTGTGATGCAAACTTTTAGACAAACTCCATCAAAATCAATCTATCTTTCTGAAATCCTTCTCAAATAAGAAAAGACAGGCATTCTAAGCGAATACCCGCCCCAACTATTGACAAAGAGCCTAAAATCAAATCTCAGCAATTATTTTCAATAAACCATAAAAAAGGCAAACACATATTGTGTTTGCCTTTTTTGTATATTAATTTTGTGGTGCCACAACCTCAACAGTTATTGAATATGCTGTTCCATTATATATGAAATTAACCTTTGTAGTTCCTAATTCTACTGCTGTTATTTCTACATTTCCATTACCTGCTACAGTAGCAACTGCAGTATTTTCACTAAATGGAGTTACTCCACCTACTACCCTGAAGTCTTGTTCGTATTGATCTTTACCAAATAAGAATACCTCTAATTTTTTGCCTTTTTCTATTTTTACTGGTGACTCAACTGCAACTACTTTTTCATTATCTAGCTTACATACTTTTAATGTTGATAGAACTGCCTGAGGAACTTTATTATCAAAGTTTAGAGTAATTGTTGCTTCCTTAAGATTTGATGTTACAACCTTAATTGTTGCACTACCAACAAAACCTTTATTTGCTGTTACTTCATTGCCATTAACAGTTACACCTTCTGTTACTATCTTACCTTCAGCGTTCTTAATTTGGGCTACTGACCATGCTAAATCTGTTTCTGGCACAGCAACTATATTACCATTTGAATCCTTTGCAACAGCTTTTAGTACAATAGTTGCTAACTCATCTATTGTTGAATATAATGATGCAGGTTTACTATTATCAATTGCTATGCTTCCTATTATTTCACCAGCAGCCTTAACTGTAAATGTTTCCTTAGCAGTTGCTAGAACTTTTTCTCCATCTTTAACACTTATTGTTACTTCTTGAGTTCCAATCTTATCAGCAGTAACTGTCAATTCATATGTTCCTGGTACGTCCTTACCATCCTTTTGTACTTTTACAAAATCACCTAGTTTTACTATGTTAACAGTTGACTTATTAAGCGTTTCAATATCTACATTATATAAGTCTCCATATTGGTCTTTTACTTCAACCTTAACCTTAGCAGTTGCTCCAAGTGCAAAATACTTAGCTTCTGGAGTTAATGTAACTGAGCTTACCTTTCTAACTGCCTTAACTGTTGCATTAATTGTGCTTAGAGTCTTATCTCCAGCTTTAGCTGTAATAGTTGCTATCTTATCTACATCATTTGTACATGCATTTGCATCAACAACTAGTACAACACCTTGTGCTTCATTCTTATCTTCAACAATAACTATCTCTTTCTTATCATTTAGTTTATAATATTTTAATTCAGCTTTTAATCCTTCTACACCTGAAGTTGATACAGTAACTTCTTTATTATCATCATTAATTGTTGGTATATAATCATTTCCATATTGATCCTTAACTGTTAGAATTCTTGTAAATGGTTTTGCATCTTCACCATTTATTTTACCAGCGATCAGACCAGTTGTTATGTTATTTCCAAGGCTTAAAGTAGTTAGCTTTGCTTCATCAACAACTGTTAGATTTATTTGCTTAGAAACAGCACCTGAAACTAATGTAACTGTATAGTTACCCTTATTTGCTGCCTTAAAACCAATCTTAGCAACTTCTGTTTCTGCTGCAGGTGCTAATTCGTTTCCATCCTTATCATAATATTTAACTTCCATTCCAGCTGTAGCTACTTTTATTAAATTCTTTGCTAAGACTTTAATTACTTCACCATGCTTATTCTTAAATGTAACCGCCTTCTTAAGTTCAGCATTTGCTGTTAACTCATTAGTTTTTATTGAATCAACTTCAATTGATGCTACTGTTGGATTAAGTTCTGTTATAACTTCAATATTTTTATCAGCCTTAACAGTTGCCTTATCTAGTGATTCACCTACATATGGAGTTATTGTAAACTTACCAACCTTAGTTGACTTAACAACAACTACTATATCATTAGCCTTATTTTTGTCGTCTCCACCTCTTAATCTTGCTGTTACAACCACATCATTTTTAGAAACATCTACACTTGTCTTTTCTGCCTTTACATCAAATTTTAACATATCTGGTGTTAGAGCAGCACCATCATTTGGAGTAATCTTTGCAACAACAACTTCTTCATTGTTGTATGCTGCAGTGTATGATTCTGAAGTAACAGTTAAAGCTGATAGTTTTGCAGCACCTATTGTAGAAGTATATGTTACCTTTTGTCCATTTGCTAAATATGCAGAAATCTTAATATTTCCAGCCTTCTTTGCTGTAAAATTAAACACAGTTGCATCAACAGGAGTTGAATCTGCCACTATATTATCCTTTCCTTCTTCAACAACCCATCTTACTGAATGGTCTTCCATTGGATTTCCAAACTGATCCTTAACTGCAACAGTTAACTTAACTTGGTCATTTGCTGCTAGTGAAGTTACTTCCTTGTTATCATTTTCTCCACCAATATAAACAGCCTTTAGATTTTCAATAGTTGTAGCTACTGAATCTGCTGCCTTAACTACTGTAAACTCTTTAGTTCCAACTTCTATAGTGTTTTCTCCAACTTTATTAGTAAATTTTACAACCAGTTTATCTCCCTCTTTGAGAGCTTTATTTATTGTTACATATCCATCAGCTGTAACACTTTCAGCAAGTTCACTACTTGTTAATGGAACACCATTTAAAGTTGCTGATACTTTTAGGTTTGTAACATTGTCTTTAAGAGCTATATCTTCACCATATTGATTCTTTGCAGTAAAATATACTTTTGCATTTGAAATTGCAGGAACAGACTTTGTTACAAATTCAACATTCTTTATGTATGCATTTGCTATTCTTGCTTGGAAAGTATCCTTAGTAAACACTGCCCAATTTGCATTTACTTTGTAAGTAATAGCATCTACTAATTTACTATCTCCAACTAATTTAAACTTAGCTACTCCATTTAATAGAGTATCAGCTTCATATTTAGCCTTTAATTCTGCTTCTCCAGCCTTTAGTACTAGTTCTGAGTTAAGAAGTACCTCTTCTGTTACCTTTGCATCCTTTTCAAAAGTTACTTCTAATGTCTTATCATCTAAAGCCTTTACAGAAGCAACTTTATTTTTATTTGCAATTACTTCTTTTGCTATTGCATTTGCTACTTCTTTCACTGATTCCTTTGAAACAACCTTTCCAAATACAGTATATTTTGCCTTTTCAATACCTTCTACCTTAACTAATTCATTTTTAATTTCGTTTGATATAGTTTCTCTTACAAGAACTATTGCTGAATTACTTCTTGCTGCAAGAACTGCACCAACTAATGAATCTATAAGATTTCTGTCTGAACCCTTTGCAACATAGATATTATCAAACTTTAATTCTTCTTTAAACTTCTTTATAATTTCAAGGTTAGTTCCATATCTATCTTCACCAGCTAATCTTTCACCATTTACTTCATTTAAAACTGAATCTGATAATACTCCTTTACCACCTATAACATAATACTTTTTGTAATTTCCTTTATATTCGTCATTTACATCATCTTGTGACGCTAGTATTATTGGCCAACCTTTTGCAGCTGCAACAGGTGCAATTGATATTGCATCTGCCTTTTTATAACCATTAACTATAACAGCCACCTCAGGTTTTCCTTTTATTGCCTCAATTTGTTTTGCAATATTGTAAGCAGTCTCAAATCTGTTCTTTCCACCTAATTTAACAACCTTAATTCCTTCAGCCTCAAGAGCTGATAAAACTTCACTACCGAACACACCAGTTGCTATGTAAACATTCTTAGCCTTTAATCCTTTCATCTTAGCAACAACTTCTTCTGGTGTTACTGTCTTATGATTTAAAAGAATTATTGGTGCATTAAGAGCACTTGCAAGTGGAGCAGCTGTTAATGCATCTACTGTATTATCTACATTATCAGCCTCATAACCGGATGCTAAAACAACATTATCAAAAGCTGTCCCAAGTTTGTTTGCTATCGCATCTGATGTTTGATATCTAGTTTCTCCTGCAAGTTGTTCCACTTCAGCTTCTGCTGCCTTTGCAACCTTTGGCATTAATGCTGATGCATTCGTAGCAACTAAAGCTGATAGTGTTAAAGTACTTAACACTCTCTTTACCTTGTCGTTCAAAATTGACACCCCCTGAAAAATTTTAATATTGTAGCTTTTTATATATTTATATAAATATATAACAAGCTCAATTGTTAAATTTTATTGTTCATCTTTTTTACTGGTACTTTTAGAAAAATATACTTACCTTTTTATAATGTTAGCACAATGTGTAAATTATGTCAATACTAGATTTATCTTTTTATTTTACCATTGTACAAACCATATTGGTAATGCATATGTTTTATAAGAAAATTTATCCTTATACTTTGATTATATTTACCATCATTACCAGCGTCAACAGGATTTTGAGGGAAATATTGTCCATAATTATATAAAGTTTCTTATATTTGAAATTGATTTATATGATGGTATATTATATTGTTATTGGTTAATTATATATTCCATATTTTACTTATTTGTTAGAATTATATTTATTTATGACATGTTAATTAAAAAAGTAAAATAAAAAAAGAACTGCTTTTTTTTGCAGTTCTTATCTATTTAGCGCTGCCTTTACAAAGTCTCTAAATAGTGGATGTGGTCTATTTGGCCTTGATTTAAATTCTGGGTGGAACTGTGCACCAACAAACCACTTATGATTTGGTATTTCTACAATTTCAACAAGCTTATCATCTGGGCTTGTTCCTGCAAGTACCATTCCCATCTTTGTAATTTGACTTCTAAATTCATTATTAAATTCATATCTATGTCTATGTCTTTCATATATTATCTCATCCTTATAAGCCTCAAATGAGAAGGTACCTTCCTTTAGCTTACATGGATAAAGTCCAAGTCTCATTGTACCGCCCTTTTCATCAATATCCCTTTGTTCATCCATTAAGTCAATAACTGGATATGGAGTATTTGGATCTATCTCAGAGCTGTTTGCTCCCTTTAGTCCCACAACATTTCTTGCAAATTCAATTACAGCACACTGCATTCCAAGGCATATTCCAAGGAAAGGAACGTTATTTTCACGTGCATATTTTATAGCAAGTATCTTTCCTTCTATTCCTCTATCTCCAAATCCACCAGGAACTAATATTCCATCTGCATCCTTTAATATTTCTTCATAATTTTTTTCATCTACATCACATGCATTTATCCAATCTATTTCAACCTGTGCATCGTTATAAATTCCTGCATGTCTTAGTGCTTCAACAACTGACATATATGCATCATGAAGTTCAACATATTTACCTACAAGGGCTATTCTCACCTTGTGTTTTAGGTTCTTTAATCTTTCAACAATAGCCTTCCACTCTGAAAGGTCTATCTCCTTTGCATCTATATTTAGCTTCTTAATTACTAAATCATCTAATCCCTCTTCATGTAGCATAAGAGGAACTTCATAAAGTGTTGGAGCATCTAAGTTTTGAATTACTGATTCTCCATCGATATTACAGAAAAGTCCTATCTTGTCCTTCATTTCACGTGATAGTGGCCTTTCTGAACGGCAAACTATTATGTCAGGCTGAATACCTATACTTCTTAATTCCTTAACTGAATGTTGTGTTGGCTTTGTCTTTAGCTCTCCTGCTTTTCCAAGGTATGGCACTAAAGTTACATGAATAAATAATACATTTTCACGCCCAACTTCATACTTAATTTGTCTTATTGCTTCAAGGAAAGGTAAACTTTCTATATCTCCAACTGTTCCACCTATTTCAGTTATTACTACATCTACATCATTTTCCTTTGCAACCTTATATACTCTTGATTTAATTTCATTTGTAATGTGTGGGATAACTTGAACTGTTCCGCCTAGATATTCACCTTTACGTTCTTTTTGGATGACTGACCAGTAGATTTTTCCTGTTGTGACGTTGCTGTTTTTAGACAAGTTCTCATCGATAAATCTTTCATAGTGACCAAGATCAAGATCTGTTTCTGCTCCGTCATCAGTGACGAAAACTTCACCATGCTGATATGGACTCATGGTTCCTGGATCGATATTGATATAAGGGTCGAACTTCTGTATGGACACCTTTAGCCCGCGGGACTTAAGTAGTCTTCCGAGGGATGCTGCGGTTATTCCTTTACCAAGAGAAGAAGCTACACCACCTGTTATAAATATGTATTTGGTTGCCATGATAAGCCTCCTTTGTATTCAATTTATTTAACTTTTATATTTTACTTCATGTTTTTATTTTGTGCAAGAGGAAATTAAAGCTATTTAGCCCCATGAAGTATAATAAATCTTCATAGGGCTAATTACAACATATGTTTTAAATTATAGCCTATTCATAGTGTAGCACATAAACATGTCTTTCCTTTAGCATATCATCTGTAATCTCTATAAAAGACTTATCTAGTTTAGTATGAGGATAATATTCTAAAAATTTATCCACTGGATTTAGTTCAAATTTCAATGCTTTAGTCTTATAATGCATAGGTATTATTACTTTTGCATTTAGGCTCTCACATACATCTTTAGCAGCTTCTGCATCAATTGTATAAATACCTCCAACTGGAACTAGGAGCACATCAACATCTCCTATCATCTCAATTTGGGCCTTTGTTAGCCTATGTCCTAAGTCACCAAGGTGACAAACCCTTTTCCCATCTACCTCAAATACATAAACAATGTTATCTCCTCTTTTTGCCCCCTGCTCTTCATCGTGATATGTATGTACTCCCCTTATTGCAATATCTTTAATATAAAAGTTTCCGACTTTATTTACAACAGTAAAATCTCCACTTAAACAATCTATGAAATTATGGTCATAGTGATTGTGGCTAGTTGTAACTATATCGCAACTTACCTTAGGAAGTTTATATCCAACATTATCATCAAATGGATCTGTTACTATTCTTATTCCGCTTTTTGATGATATCTTAAAACAGGCATGGCCTAACCATTTAATTCGCATAAAACCCCTCCCAAATAATTCTATCTTTATTTGTATATATAATATCATAAATGGACTGGTTTTATGCAAAAATTTTAAAAAATTTCATAATTGGGTATATTATTTTTGTAGTTTATAATATTTAAACCCTATGAAAGATTAATTGTGCTTTCTCTAATCTTCCATAGGGTCTTAAAAATATTTTATTTAATTCCTCTTGCCACCATCTCCTGTACTATAAAGGAAGCTACATCCTCTGCAAAGGATCCTGCACCAAAGCCTGCATCATATCCTAATTCCTTTGCAAGTTCATGGCTTATTCTTGGTCCTCCAGCTACAAGTATCACTCTATCTCTAATACCTTCTGCTTCAACAAGTTCTACAAGTTCTGTCATGTTTGGTATATGAACATTCTTTTGAGTTACTACCTGTGATACTAAAATAGCATCTGCATTTACTTCTATAGCCTTTGCAACAAGCACCTCATTTGGAACTTGACTACCTAAATTATATACCTCTATCATTTGATATCTTTCAAGTCCATAGTGTCCCGCATACCCCTTCATATTCATTATTGCATCTATACCAACTGTGTGGGCATCTGTACCTGTACAAGCTCCAACTACAACAACCTTTCTTCCTATATTCTTTCTTATATATTCATCAACTTCATCCATGGACATAGTGTTTGTTTCAACCTTAGGAACAACAATCTTTGTTGCATCAACTGAATGTATGCAGGAACCATATACAACAAAGAAAGTATATCCAACACCTAAATCCATCATATAGGTTACATTTGGTTCCTCTATACCCATCTTAAGAGCAAGCTGTCTTGCTGCCTCCTTTGCCTCATCTGAATATGGAAGAGGAAGCGTAAAGGATAGCTGAACCTTTCCATCATTCATTGTATCTCCATAGGCTTTTACTCTTGTCTTATCAAAGGTTTTGTCAAAATCCTTCTTTTCCATTGAATAAAGACCACTACTCATTGTCAGCACCTCCTAACATTAGAGGTATAAATGCATTTATATAATTTTCTCCCTTTGTAAATACTCCATCTAAACCTCTTCCAGCATATCTTGAACGTTTAATATCAGCAAAAATTCCCTTTTCCAATGTTGTAAATAAGCCCTCACGTTCAATTTCTTCAAGAAGCATTGTTGCTTTATTTAATACCTCATTTGCTCTTCTTTCAACAATGCCTCCACGTTTAAATTCTATTTCATCTCCTATTGACTTCATGTTGTTGAATATATATCTAGCATTTTCAATTGAAAGTGCTCTATCTGATATAAATGGTGTATGAATTGCTTCAGTAAGCATTCCAAGAAGCTGTATTCCTTGATGCGTCCATATTGATACAACATTAAATAGTGCATCCTGTATATGCCCTTTAAATATGTTTCCTGTCATAAACTTAGTAGGTGGCATATACTTAAGTGGTGCCTTAGGGAATATCTGTCTTGCCATTTGGGCTTGTGCAAGTTCAAGCAAGAACCCATCCTTTAGATCTGGATTCATCTCAAATGCATGTCCAAGTCCCATTTGTTCTTCTGGTATTCCTGCCATCTTTGCAAACTGTTCATTTATAAACTGTGAAGCCAACACTGTATGAGCAGCCTCCACTGCATCTGCAGTAGTTAGATAGTTGTCTTCACCTGTGTTTATTATAACGCCTGCAAAACCATTTATAACTCTTGAGAAGAATTGGTCTACTATTGTTCTTTGCATGTTTATATCTCTAAACAATATTCCATATAGTGCATCATTTAACATTACATCTAATCTTTCCATTGCACCCATTGCTGCAATTTCTGGCATGCAAAGACCAGAGCAGTAGTTACACAATCTAATATATCTTCCAACTTCATAGGAAACTTCATCTAGTGCCTTTCTCATTATTCTAAAGTTTTCTTGTGTAGCATATGTTCCTCCAAAACCTTCAGTTGTTGCACCATATGGTACATAGTCAAGAAGGCTTTGTCCTGTAGTTCTAATTACAGCTATTATGTCTGCACCTTGTTTTGCAGCAGATTGTGCCTGCACTACATCCTCATATATATTTCCTGTAGCAACAATTACATAAAGATATGGTTTATCTCCTTCTCCAATTTTATTAATCATTTCTTCTCTTGTTCTTCTATTTGACTTTATTCTTTCAACCATTGGATAGGCTAATTCATAAGCCTTCTTTTGAATCTCTTCTATACTGTGTTTATTCAATTTTACAATGTTTAAATTCCCCTTTGCTACCTCTTCTGCAATCTCCTGTGGTGAAAGATTTGTTTCAAGAACAGCGTTAACCAAATAATAGGTTAATCCGTCCTCAAGTGCCCCATTTTCCTTTATATGCTCCACTATTCTATTTGGAAGTGGTACTCCATTTTCATCCACTCCATCAATTCCATATAATCTAGCAATAGTTCTCTCTATTGCTACAGTTGAGTGCACATCTATAAACTTCTGAGTATCCACTGCTATATTTCTTGCTGCTTCTCTTGCCCTTTTTATAAGCTCTTCATTTAAATGTATATATGCCATATTATCCCCCCTAATCTAAATATTTTTCTGCCAAATTTAAAATGTCACTATCAAACCCTAAAAGCCTTGCAACCTTGATTGCATCCTTTGGCACTTCATACTTACCATAAACTTCCCTTAAGGAATAGTCCATATATAAATTTAATTCTTTTAATGATATACTCTCTAAAGAACTATTTATCTTAAGTCCTACAACTTCATAGTGTCTTGCCTCATCATCTACCCCATCAAAATGGGTTGTAACAACTGCAATCGATTTTGTTTTATTAAAGTATGATAATATTGCCTTTAAAATTGCTCGTCCTTCCTTTGGATTTGTTCCTCTTGCTATTTCATCAATTAAAACTAATCCCCTTAAATCCTTATATTTTACAGCTTCATTTAAAGCAACAATTTCAGCACCAAAGGTTGAAAGGCCCGTATCTAGGGACTGCATATCTCCTGCCTCACAAAAATAGTAATCAAAAAGACAAGTTTTTAATTCTTCACATGGCACAAAGAATCCCATCTGAGCCATCATGCATAAAAGCCCTATAAGTTTTAACGATACAGTCTTTCCACCCATATTTACTCCAGTTATAACAGTGGATCCCTTTTTTAAATTTATTGAGATGGGAGTATATTTTAATCCTTTCTTTAAAAGTTCATGCTCAACCTTTATATGTCTTCCATTTAATATATTAACTTCAGTATCCTCAACTATTACTGGCCTTACAGATGACGTTTTAATCGCCAAACTTGCCTTTTCTAATAGAATTTCAAACTCACCAACTAAATTGGTTAGTTTATAAAAATCTTCTGCTCTATCTTTAATCCTTTCTGAAATATATTGCCTTATACTATACTCTTCCCTTTCCTCTTCTGAAATTAAGGTTTGTATATACTGTTCAATCCTCTCTCCCTCATCCCTAAGTTCAATAGAGAAAATAACATAATAGGGTGTTGATAGAACCTTTTTTAAATTTTGATCCTTTAAAGCTTCATCAATTAACTTATCTTCTTTTGAAATAACAAGTTCATTATTCTGCTTTACCTTAACAGCATATTTATTTTCAATATACCTTATCTTTTCTTGTCTTAACCTATTTAATTTCTGCTTGCATTCCTTTATCTCAAATCTTATTTTTTTTAATTTTTCACTATAGCTATCATATATATAAAAACTTCTACTATTCTGGCCCTCTATGTCTAAAAGATCTTCTATATCCTTTATCCTAAATAGTTTTAAGTCCTCTAAAAAGTTATTATCAACTTGTATCTTATATATTTCTCTTATATTAATTAAAAAATTTTTTATTTCAAACAGCTCCGATACCTCAAGTACAGCACCAGCTTGTGCTCTTTTTATTGATGTTCTTATTTCTTTTGTACATTCTAAAAGAGATAATATGTTGTTGTAATGGGAAGAGTTGTTTTTAATGAAAGAAATCAAAAATTCAATATAATCATATTGCCTATTTAACTCTTCAACATCTTTAAATAACTTTAGATTATTTAACTTCTCTCTTGCATAGGGGGTCTTTATATCAAGAAGAGATAGACAATAGTCCATTCCTACATTTTTAAATGTATTGTTTAAAATCATAGCCCCCCTCCTTCATATAAAACATCAAACACTTCAATAGGAAATAGTGCATTTTTCAATTCATTTAAAAACTTCTTAGGATCATAATAATACCCAAAGGGTGAAACTGGATTTTGGGTGACACATATCAAATTTATCTTATCTAAAACATATATATTGTTTCCTGTTCTTATGAAACTTTCATAATCCTCCCTTTGACAAAATAACTTTGTCCCATCTTTAACAATTACATCCACCTTAAGTCCCTTTAGCTTGTTTAAAAAACTACTTGTTAAACTTCCTGGAATAAATATATATTTTGTATATTCATCCACTTTATCTAATATTTCATCTTCTCTACCTAAAGATGTCTTAATACCTGTATCTATTACATCCTCTCCTATTAAAATAACATTATTAAGTTCAAAATCCCCTAACCTACTCTTTATTAATTCATCTACACACTTTAAGCTTAACATATCTACAACATGCTTTGTCTTTTTAATTGTTATATTCATATCCCTTGAAAGACTTGCACCAGTTGAAAGTATGCAAGCATCAGTTATAGAAGGTGATCCTTGGGTTTTTCTATTAAGTGCCCCATCAACTAGTACAACCTCTGCCCCAATATTTAGCATCATATCTGAAACGTCCTTAATCTCTTTGTTACTGTCTGGCCCTGCAATAAGAACAAAACCATCTCTTATTATTCTAACTATAACTATTCTTCCTAAGGACGTTGAAAAGGGTAATATATCTAAAATCTCATATTTAGCTGTAAAACTTTTTAGTGTCTCCTCTGCTGTTGCAATGAGTGTGCCCTCATAGGCGTAGATTTTTGGCTTCCTTGTTTTATATACTATATCCTTTCCTTCCCCATCTACGCCTATTGAGGTCAGGGAGACTATCTTTTTATTTAAATTACATATATTTATAAGCTCATTTAATACAACTGTCTTTCCAGTATTTTTACTCATACCTATTATTGAAATCTTTTTATAGGTATCTAAAGCACAAGCTAAATTCATCTATTCACCTTCTATTTATTGTGATAGTTCTTTGCCCTTTCACGTCTTAACAATACATCAGGTTCAAAGTTTAGCTTATCTCCACTTAAAAGCATTGAAACACCTGTTACTTCATCCTTTACCTTGCCACTACATACATCACAAGTACACTTTTCTTCTACATATTCTGGTTCTGTGTATGTTGTAATTACTCCTTCAAAGTTTCTTAAAACAACCCTCTTAGGAGATTGGCTAATTATATATTGTGGCATAACAGGAGTCTTTCCTCCTCCTCCTGGAGCATCCACAACAAATGTTGGTACACAGAAACCTGAAGTATGTCCTCTTAATCCCTCTATTATTTCAATTCCCTTTGATACTCTTGTTCTAAAGTGCTCAATTCCTTGTGATAGGTCACATTGATATAGGTAGTATGGTCTTACCCTCATTTTAACAAGCCCATGAACAAGTTCTCTTTGAATGTGAACACAGTCATTTACTCCTCTTAATAAAACTGATTGATTACCAAGAGGTATTCCTGCATCTGCTAACATTTCACAAGCTCTCTTTGAATACTCTGTTATTTCCTTTGGATGATTAAAATGTGTATTTAACCAAATTGGATGATATTTTCTTAGCATCTTGCATAAATCTTCTGTTATTCTCATTGGATTTACAACTGGTGTTCTAGAACCTATTCTTACTATTTCAACATGAGGGATTTCTCTTAGCTTTCTAATAATATATTCAAGTTTATCATCATCAACCAATAGCGCATCTCCACCTGATAATAATACATCCCTTACCTGTGGAGTATTTCTAATATATTCAATTGCCTTTTCTATCTTTTCCATAGGTAATGAGGAATCTGTCTGTCCTGCAAATCTTCTTCTAGTACAATGTCTACAATACATTGCACACATATCAGTTATAAGAAGAAGTACTCTATCAGGATATCTATGAGTTAATCCAGGTACTGGTGAATCACCATCTTCATGAAGAGGGTCACTCATATCACAGCTTGAAAAATTAAGTTCAGCTATAGTTGGAACTGCTTGTTTTCTTACTGGATCATGTGGATCATTAGGATCCATCAATGTTGCATAGTATGGTGTTATACCCATTCTTAAAGTTTTAAGACACTTTTCAATAGCCTGTTCCTCTTCTGGAAGTAAGTTTATAATCTTCTTTAACTCCTCAACAGTAGTAATTCTATTTCTAACCTGCCATTTCCAATCATTCCACTCTTCTTCTTTAACATTTTTAAATAGTTCAATATCCCTATAATCCCTCATCTTTATCCCCCTTTTTATGCATAAATGCTTTCAAATATCTCTCTTAAAATTTGGCTCTCTCTTAAAACTTGAAGTGTTATTTCTGCATGACCTTTTGTATAACCATTACCAATTATCATGTTTACATCCTTTCCTACTCCTTCTGCTCCAAGAGCCGCCTTTGTAAAGCTAGTTGCCATGCTGAAGAAATAAACTATTCCATTATCTCTTACTGGTAATATTGTAGCCATTTCTGTATTTGGAACATTTACCACATTGATTGCAATGTCCACATATCTTCCACCTGTGTACTCTAAAACTTTATTTAAAACTTCAACTGGTTGAGTTGCATCCCCTTCTATTACCACATCACAGAAATTTGTTTTCTTTAGTCTTTCTGCTGCTTCACCTGGTCTTGCAAATCCGATTACCTTTCCTGTTACTCCTGCACGCTTTTTAGCTTCATAGCAGCATAATAATCCACTCTTTCCTGCTGCACCAAGAATTAAAACATAATCCCCTGGTTTTACTAGCTTTGCAGTTTGAGCTGGAGCACCCGCAACATCAAGAGCAGCAAGTGCTAGAGTTTCTGGCATATCATCTGGTAGCTTTGCATATATGCCACTTTCAAACAAAATAGCCTTTCCTTCTATATCAACTTGGTCAATATCCTTCTTTACATTTAAAATTTTATCTATTCTAAGTGGAGTTAATGAAAGTGAAACTAATGTTGCTATTTTATCTCCTACTTTAAGATCAATCTTGCCCTCTAGATCCTTACCTATTTTTTCAACAACCCCAATTAACATTCCACCTGAACCTGTAACTGGGTTTTGGTGTTTTCCCCTTTCCTTTACGATGTTTAGCATAATCTCCTTAATCTTTTCTACATCTCCACCTGCTTGTTCTTTAATCTGTGTAAAGCTTGCAGAGTCTATATTTAATGTTTTTACATCTATTAGGATTTCATTGTCATAAATCTCCATAGTATTATCAATTTTAACTGCAGTTTGTGGTAATACTCCCTTTGGTTCAATTACTCTGTGTGTTCCGTATGGACAACCTCTCATAAAAAACCCCCCTATGTTTATTTGCATAATATAATGCAAAATACATGCCAAAAAAATTTTAAAATTCATCAACTAAAAAAACTGAAAATTCAGTAACTACATAGAAGCTTTTTTATTAATAATAATTAACTTTTGATAAAATTCTAACTATCATGATGAATTTTTGGCATCTATCAATTTCAATAACCCCTTTAAAATTTAATAATTAAGTTATAGAATTTGAGTTAAATTTATGGTAAAATAAAAATTGCAGAAAATTCTGCATTTTGTGCCGATTTTTAATCATCTATAGGGGGAGTTTTATTATGTTTGACAGCAATATATACGAGATTTTTGACAGTTTAGAAGATGGTATAACAATAATTGATGTAAAGGGGAGAATTGTTTTCTTAAATAAAAAAGCTCAAAAGCTTGATAACATAGATTTAAATGAAGTAGTTGGAAGACATGTTCTTGAGGTTTACCCTTCACTTTCACAAAGGACAAGCACCCTGCTTAATGTGTTAGAAACTGGAAACTCAATAAAGGACAATACACAAAGCTTTATAAATTTTAAAGGTGAAAAAATAACAACAGTAAATACTACTCTTCCTATTATAAAAAATGATAAAGTAGTTGGTGCAATTGAAATTTCAAGAGATTTAACTAGCGTAAAAAAAATTACAGATGAACTAATAAACTTAAAAAATCAACTCACAATAAAAAAGGATTCAAAAGATATTGAAAGAAAACTATACACCTTTATGGACATAATAGGTGAAAGTAATGAAATATTAAGTGTAAAAAATATTGCTATAAAGGCATCTAATTCTTCTTCACCTGTTTTTATATATGGTGAAACTGGAGTTGGTAAGGAACTTTTTGTACAGGCCATTCATACATCAAGCAGCAGAAGAAATAATCCATTCATTGCTCAAAACTGTGCTGCAGTACCTGAGCAGCTACTTGAAGGAATTTTATTTGGAACTGTTAAGGGAAGCTTTACAGGATCTGAAGATAGACCTGGACTTTTAGAACTTGCCGATGGGGGAACTCTTTATCTAGATGAACTAAATTCAATGCCCCTAAGCCTTCAAGCAAAACTTTTAAGGGTAATACAGGATGGAGTTATAAGAAGAGTGGGAGATATTAAAGAAAAGAAGGTAGATGTTAGATTTATAGCATCCACAAATCTACATCCAGAAGAGTGTTTAAAAAGGGGCCTTATTAGAAAGGACCTATACTATAGATTAAATGTAATATCTATAGAAATACCTGAACTTAAAAAAAGAAAATCGGATATTCCACTTCTAGTAAAACATTTTATAGAAAAATACAGCATTAAGTTAGGTAAAAGCAATCTAGGAATATCTGATGATGCAATGGAAAGCCTTATAAACTACAGTTGGCCTGGTAATATTAGAGAACTTGAACATACTATAGAAAGTATAATGAACTTAAAAGAAGATAATCTAATTACATTAAATGATCTACCTGAACATATTAAGGCATGTAAAGATTTTTCACTTCAAAACTGCATTGAACAGTATGAAAAAAAATTAATAGAAGACACATTGAAAATTTGTGATAATAACGTTAGTCTGACTGCAAAAAAGCTAAATATACCTAGACAGACACTTCAGTATAAAATAAAGAAATATTTTGGTAGTAATATAAAATAGTAACCCCCCATGAATACACTACATTCATGGGGGTAATTTTACTATTTTATATTTAACTCAAGCTTATTTATTATTGGATCAAGACCTGTTGCATGCATCTTATATTCTAAATAAACTTTAGCTCCTTTTTCATCTGCTTCAATGTTTACTTGGTTTGTTGAAATTGTAATCTCTAATGCTCCATAGGGAGTTGTATAAAAGGCTGTATGGCTCTCCCCTTTTTTAAACCTCAAGTCTGAAGTGGTTGTACCCCTTCTAATTATATTTAGACTATCTCTTCCAATAACTAGGGTAGTTCTTGTACCTTCCATCCCAGATATTTCTGATTCATCGTACTCTGCTATATAAACATCATTATCTTTATAATAAATACCTTCCGAGATTAGTTCAATTGTTTCTTCTTGTCCATCAATCAGCTGCTTTGTCTTAACTGAAATTAATCGTTTATTTTCCACGCTCTCATCCTCACTTTTTAAAATTTTTCTATATCTATTTTAGTTATATTTTCTATTTCTCTATTTAAAAAGTTTCCTCCAACCTTTTTAAACTTATCAGGGTTATCACTTACATAATAAGTATATTCTGGCTTTCTCTTTGATGTATTTTGAAGTCCATTTTCAAATAAAATACTCTTTAACTCAATGGCTGTTTCTTCCGCTGGATTAATCAAAGTAACATCTTCACCCATAATCTTTCCGATAACATTTGTTAATATAGGATAGTGGGTGCAACCTAAAACCAACGTATCTATTTCAAATTTCTTAAAAGGTTCAAGATAATCCTTGGCAATCATGTAGGAAACTTCCTTTTCTGCCCATCCCTCCTCCACAAGAGGAACAAATAATGGACAAGGTAATGAAAATATTTCTACTTCCTTAAAGAGCTTCCTAATTGCCCTTTCATATGCTCTACTATTTACGGTTCCTTCTGTACCTATTATTCCTATCCTACCTGTCTTTGTGGCACGAACTGCTGCATTTGCTCCTGGTTTTATTACACCTATAATTGGTACATCAAATTCTGAATTTAATTCATCAAGAGCCAAAGCTGAAGCTGTATTACACGCAATTACAATAGCCTTTACATCTTTGCTTAAAAGAAATCTTGAATTTTGTTTTGCAAATTTTGTAATAGTTTCTTGTGACTTACTTCCATAGGGAACCCTAGCTGTATCTCCAAAATACACTATGTCCTCATATGGCAATATCCTCATAATTTCTTTAACTACAGTAAGCCCACCTATCCCTGAATCAAATACACCAATAGGCCTTGTATCCAATTTTCTCCCACCTTTTTATATTATTAAATCATATACTTTGAAATTTCTTCATCCTTCGCTGGTTCTACTGTTAATATATTATATTTATTTTGATTATAAATTCTATACTTAACACGTACATTTTTTTCTTCCCTAGCTTTACTGTATCTTGCTGCAATTCTTGCTGCAAGAACTATATCCTCTTCCCTAGGATTTCCACGTAATACTACTGTTGAACCATGAACATCTAGAGTGTCAAACACATAATCTCCTTCTTTAATCATAGGCTTTAACATTTTAAATTCATCCTGTGTTCTTGTGGAAATTATCTTAACGTTTTCATTTATTCTAAAATGTCTTCCTATGTTTAATATATCTACATCATCAACCTTTGCATCTTTATTATAAGTTAACAGATCCTTTAGCCTTTTTGAAAAACCAGGATCAGTGAGTTTACAACCACCTGCTGGAGAAGGATATTCCTTTATACCCCACTTTTCAGCAAGTTCCATCTGAACCTTTCTTCCTCTTCCTGAAATTCCTAAAAGCTTCTCTCTATCTACAAGTCCTTCCTTTTCCATCCACGTTTCTGGCAAGTTCTTTGCACAAAGTGGTCTTAATATGTACTCCTCATATCCAGATTCTCTCTTTACAATATCAAGTGCCTGTCTATTTTGAGACATAGGTCGTTGATTTAAAACTTCACCTGTTACAATAAAATCAGCATTTAATTCCTTCATTAATTTTCCAGCATAATTTAACATCATAGCATGGCAGTCTATACATGGATTCATGTTCTTTCCGTATCCATGCTTTGGATTTTTAACCATTTCTAGATGTTCCTCTGAAAAATCTATAACCTTTAAAGGTATATCAATTTGTTCACACATCTTAATTGCTCTATCACATCCAAAGAAAGCAGATTTAAAGCAAATTCCAATAACTTCTATTCCCTGATCTTTTACAAGCTTTGCAGCAAGCCCACTGTCTAGTCCGCCTGAAATTAATGCAAGTGCTCTCGCCATATTATCAACTCCTTTTATGAGTCATCTATATTATAATAAATTAAACATAATAATATGTAAATATGTTTTTTATTTTTAAAGCCTCAAAGAAGGAGTCCCTTCTCTGAGGCTATTTTTAGCTGTGATTATGAGTCTGCTCATACATCTTTTGAGCATATTGAATTGCTGCAGCTACAAGGTTTCCACACTCTCTTGATGGAACGTCTCCCCAGCCTTTTTCCTTTACGATGTCATAGACACCAAGTTCCTTCGCAAGCTCATACTTTAGCTCTTCGGACATAATACTTCTATGTCTTGACATCTTTAATCCCCCCTTCTACTATATAATTTTCCCCCAATTAAATTTTATATGTTATAAACTACATGGTAAGCTCTCCATTTGGTGTATCCATTATCTTTAGTATCCTTTCCTCAACTCCATCCATAGCATTTATATACACAATAAATTTTTCTCCCTTATATTCTCCATAGAACTCATAACACAAAACTTCCCTTAGAGATTCCATAGGTATTAATGTTAACCTTACATTTTTTATATTTAAATTTCTACTTACATTATTTCTTGCCTCTTGTGGTGTAATCCTAGGTTTTGGTATTTTTCTTTCTGTATGTGCAACAAGATAGTGCTGAGCTTCAACACCAATTATATCTCCATTATCAAGTGCAATTTTTAATTTTATTTGATCAGGATAAACTACAACCTTATCCTGAACATAGACATAGTTTATAAGAGCTATGTTATCATACTTTAAAGTATAAGAAGGTATCATATCTCTATATCCTATACTATCTAAAAACTTCATACCTTTTTCTACTGCCTGCTTCATGCTAATTTTACTTCCCTTGACTTCTCTTGTATCAAGTAGATAAACAACCTTTCCTCCATTTTGACTTATATCAACATCTACTGTTGCTTCCTTATTTCCCTTCATTTTTACCTTAAATGGATAGACTGGTATCTTACCACCCTGCTTGTTACTATATGTATCTATTGATTGAACCTTATCATTTCCTAGTATATCTTTTACTATCCTCTTTGCTTCATCAATACTTATTTTTGGTTCTGATAAAACTTTAGGCTTTATATTTAAAACATTCTCTGAAAATGGTCCATCATAAATCAAAGTAGGATACTGTTGCAGTTCTTTTGATATTTGTTCAAATTTAACATCAACTGGATTTTGAAGCTGTTGTGAAAATAATACCTTTCCCTTTAATTTAATTTCAGTCCAGTCTATTTTCCCTTGGGATACTTCCTGCTGTAATTCATGAAGTTTTACATTTAAAAAACCTGCATAATCATTTAGCTTTTCAAGAGTTTTTAGTTCAACTTCATTTAAACTTTGACCACTACTACTTCTTTTAAGAAGGGTATAGGAAAAGTCTCCTACTTGAGATAAAAATTTAGATGTTTGTGATAAGGCTTCATGGGAAATTGGAAGGCTATTTAGCTTATCCTGTGCAGCTCCTGCCTGCCTCCATATTTCACTAAATAATATAATTCCCTGTTTTTCTGACATAGTAACTGGAACTTTGGATAAACTAGCTTGTAGGGCTTCAACGTTTGAAACTATTTCATATAAATCCTTTTGATACTGGTTTCCAAGAAAAATTCTATAATCACGCCTATCAAGATACATTAACATGCCAAATGTAGTGGTAAAGACAATTATTATGGAAACAACTATAGCTAAAAATGACCTTTTGTTAAACATATTACCACCCTTTACATAAAAATTTCTAAACATATTTTTTGTATTTTAGGTTACTTTATACATTTAATTTGTTGTTAATTTTGTGTTAATAAAAGGATTTTTTAATATTTTTTGTTTATAATAAGACTAAGTGAGGTGTTGTTATGAAGATTTTATGTCTTACAGTATCTGCAGGTAGTGGCCACATTAAAGCAGCAGAAGCCTTAGAAAAATATTTTCTAAGTCACTATGAAAACATACATTTTGAAACTGTAGATACTCTAAAGTATATAAACCCAATAATTGATAAAATAATTGTAGGTGGTTATTTAAAAAGCTTAAAAAGAACACCTTCTCTTTATGGTAAATTATATAAGTTTGCTGAAACTGAAGATGCTCTATCAAACCTATCTAGTTTAGTTAATGAACTTCTATCAATAAAAATTAAAGGACTAATTGAAGAACTAAATCCTGATGTAATAGTTTGTACTCATCCCTTCCCTATTGAAATGGTTTCAAAACTTAAAAAGAAAAATAAAGTTGAAGTGCCCTGTATTGCAATACTTACTGATTATGCTCCACATTCCTTTTGGTTTTACAGCCATATAGATGCTTATGTAATACCAAATGAAGACTTTATACAAGATTTGATAGAAAAGGGCATTTCAAGGGACACTATATATCCTTTAGGAATACCTGTCTCTGAAGAATTTTTAATAACCATAGATAAAAAGGAAGCTAAATCAACATTAGAATTAGATGATAAATTCACAATTCTTCTTATGGGTGGAGGACTTGGTATTGGAAATATTAAAGACATATTTGAAAAGCTAGCATTTTCAAAACTAGATATACAAATAATTGCCTGTGCAGGACAAAATGTAAAACTTAAAAATCAACTTTTAGAGATTTCATCAAGAAGCTATAAAAAGACCGTAATTTTTGACTACACAGATAACATAAATCTTTTAATGTCTGCATCTGATCTTTTAATCTCAAAACCTGGTGGACTTACAATTACAGAAGCCTTGATAAAGGAACTACCAATTGTTATAAACTCTGTTATACCAGGTCAAGAAGAAAAAAATGCAGACTATCTTTTAAATAACGGTATTGCAGCAAGAATATATTCAGAAGATAGTGTCATTAGCATATTGATGCAGATTATGAATAGTAAAGTTAGATTAAAGCATATGAAGGAATGCTGTAGAGAAAAGGCAAAACCAAATGCCACAAGGGACATTTGTAACCTTATAATAGATCTTGCAAATAAAGAGTCAGCCTTAAAATAAATTAGGCTGACTTTATTTTAATAATTGTTGTATTATTTCTACTATTTTAAATCTAAATACTACATTTTCATGCTTATCCTCTTTAGTTTCTGATACATTCATCACTTCAACTACTTCATCACCATCTAAAACTTTATAAAGTTCCTTTTCTGTTTCTTCTGTAGTAAGTCCTCTTGTTATATCTATAAAGCATAGAGGAGGAAACATTACACACCACCAGTTTTTACCTCCACCTTCTCCAAGAACAATCCTAAGTGCTGTATATTCTCCTTCAGATAAAGTTATGTCTCCATAGCTTTTTATAGGGAATGTGTATGTTCCTAAACTTGCCTTTGCAGTATATTTGTATTTATTTTCCTTCAAAACTTTGTTTGATATTTCTTCGATTTTATCTATATTGTCAGTAATTATTTTAATAGCTTCATCTTTATTCTTTGCACTCTGTAATTTAGGACCTAACTCCTTTAAAACAGCATCTCTAACCTTAAGTTTTACATTTTGATCCCCTTTAGAATCGCTATTTGCTATTACATGAAATCTAATTAACTTATCTTTATAAGTTAAAGTATTTGTTTTTTTATTTGCATACATAAAGGATACAAGCAAAGCCAACAAGATTAAGATACTTAAGTATTTTTTCATTCTAAAAACCCCCTCTTTAAGAACCTACTATTAATATTTCCAATTTTATATTTTTTAAACAACAAAAGAAGGGATTTTTTTAAATTATCTACTAGAACCTATTCTTCTTATAAAGGCCTTTGCTTCAACTTCAAAATCTGCCTCCCTAAAGGCTTCGTCCCAGTTATCTTCATATTTTTTAAATATCCTATAATAATTTTTTCTAGTATAATCTTCTAAACCTAAATAATCTAACTCAACAACATTCTGAAAATACTTTATAGCCTCCTTTAACTCTAGTTCAAAGGATTTTGATATTATTGCTTCAATTTCGTCTATTTGTTTTTTATCTAATTCTTCTTTGCTAAATACATTGTTTTCCAATAAACCCTCAATTTCTGCCTTTATTGTAAATTTCAGTTTTCCCTCTTCCTCCTTAACATATATGTTTCTAAAGCTGTCTTGAATAAAATAAGATAAATCTACTCCTTTAAAATTTATAAACTTCCTACCACCTTTAAAATTGCCATTTATAAATTGAAATGCTCTTAAATATTTTTCATCAACCTCTTTGTATAATTTATTATCCTTTACAAGCGCAAGTCCCTTTACTTCTACTTCATCTTCATTTACAGTAATAATTGGAAGTATAGCCTTATTACTTGAGTTTAACTGTGATATGAATTTAAACAATTTAATTGGTACCACATATGATAATTTACTTGCATTATTAAATACTCCCTGTATATATGTAACAAGATAAATATCAAGCTTAGGTTTTATATTTGTAAGTTTTTCAATATCTCCTTTCAACATCATTATATTAACTTGAGCATTTATATCTGGGTCCCTCTCTAAAAAGTCTAATATTTCTTTAAATAAATTCTCATCTTTTAACACCTTTTCAGTTAATACAACAACCTTCATATGGGCAAAAAAGGGAGTTCTATTAAGCCTAATACCTATTTTTCTTATTGCATCAGGAATGGATTCTGCCTCTGCTTCAACGGTTACAAACCCCTTTTCACCACCCTTTAAAACCTCACCTGGATTTGCAAGTGTGAATATAACCTTTAGAGTGCTATCCATTTTTTCTTCATAAAATGGTTCAATTGTTCCTCCACCCTTAGATTTTTCTGCTTCTAATGCATCTATAAATATTCCTCCAACAAATGCCCTCTCATCTATTTCAACCTTATCCCAACATCCTTGAAAAATAAAACTAAATATCAACACTAAAACCAATGGCATCCTCTTCATCTGCTGCCACCTGCCTTTTTAAACCTTGATAATATATACATTAGTATAGGAAGTATAAATATTGTATATAAGCCTATAGTTGTTGTAAGTAAGTCTCCATACTTCATCATATCTATTATGCTTTCACCAATTAGTGAAGCTAAATATATAAATGGTAAAAATATAACTAAAATGTGTTTTGCCTCAGAATGCCCAATTACATCTTTAGCAACTACACTTAATGAATATAAAAGAGAAACAATTGTTGTATATACAAATAAAACCCAAAGGGCCTCTAATATACCTTCAACCCTTTCAATAAAAGCCCCCGGTATATCTGATGCCTTTATCATACTCATGGTAGGATACATAAGCTTTGTTGTAAGCTGTGCTCCAAATACTGAATAACATTCAATTATTGTAATAACATAGGCAATGATTAAAAATACCATAGCTCCTAAGGAAGCCTTAAAGGCTTTGTTAGGTTCCTTTATAAATGGAAATATTATAAGCAGTGCTTCAAATCCTGCATATGCAAATAGAGCAGATTTGATTCCCTTTGCAAAGCTTAATATATCGTGGGACAAAAAAGGTTTTAAATTGGAAAAATCAGCACCATTCAATCCTATTAAAAATAATATAAAAAGAACAAATACAATAACAGGAGTTACTGTCTCAAAAAATCTAACAATGGGTTCAATCCCAAGCCTTGCCAATATAACAGATAATACTATAAGCGGAAGCATTATCTGTTCGAGTGGAGTTCTATTTAAAAGAAATATCTTTGCTGTTTCTCCAAATATTCTAACCTCAAGTGCTGCAAATAGGAGGAAGTATAAAAATGTTGGTATTGCAAGAATTGTGCCTAATATATTTCCAAATAAAAGCTTTAATGTACCTACAAAACCATTTTGAGGAAACTTTTCACCAACCTTGCACATTATGTACACAATACCAATACATATTAAACCTGCAATTATTGAAAGTATCCAACCATCATTTTCAACCTCTTTTGCCATGGAAGCTGGAAGGGTTAGTATTCCTACTCCTAAAATTGTTAAATATATTAAAACTCCTACTTGATAAGTTGAAATCTTATCATTGCCCTTCTGCATTTTCATCACCTACCTGCCTTATCTCATCCTTAGGTTTTATATGTTTAGGCCTTTTAATCATATACTTCCAAGGCATTCTTACAATTAGAGAGTCCTTTATGTCACTAAATTCAAATGGTGCAATAGGAGCTAAAAATGGTACTCCAAAACTCTTTAAATTGCATAGATGTATTAGTACCATAATTGAACCTAAAACTATTCCATATAATCCATATATAGAAGCTAAAACCATTAAAATAAACCTTACCAATCTAAAAGCTGCAGACACTTCATAGTTTGGAATTGAAAATGAAGCAATTGCAGTAATTGCAACAACAATTACCATAATAGGACTTACAATACCTGCAGACACCGCTGCCTGACCTATTACAAGACCTCCAACTATACCTATGGTGGAACCTATAGGTCTTGGTAGTCTTACTCCTGCCTCTCTTAAAAGCTCAAGTGTAAGCTCCATAATTATTGCTTCAATAAAGGCAGGGAAAGGTACACCTTCTCTTGTTGCTGCAATTGAGAGTGCAAGCTTTGTGGGGATAATACCAGGACTGAAGGAGGTTATTGCTATATATAAAGATGGTGCAAGTATTGCAATAGCTCCACATAAAACCCTTAGTACCCTTACAAAGCTAACAACAATACTTCTTGAATAGTAATCCTCTGGAGATTGGAAAAAAGCTGTCAATGTAACAGGAACAATTAATGCAAAAGGTGAATTATCAACTAGTATTCCAACTCTTCCCTCATATACAGCCGCCGCAACAACATCAGGTCTCTCTGTTGTTTGAACCTGTGGAAATAAACTTAAGGGCCTATCCTCTAGGTACTGCTGTATATATCCACTATCTAAAATAGCATCTATGTTTATTGAATCTAACTTTTTAATTACCTCATCAACTATCTGCTTATCAACTATATCATCTATGTACATTATTGCTATGTCAGTTTTGGAGCGAACTCCTATCTGTTTCTGCTTTATCTTAAATCTTGGATCCCTTATCCTTCTTCTAACTAGTGCTGTATTCATTCTTATTGTTTCTGTAAATCCATCTCTAGAACCTCTAATTACTGTTTCAGCCGTTGGCTCCTGTACTCCTCTTACTGGGAAAAACTTTGTAGCTATAACTAGAGCTTTATTTTCTCCATCTACAAAAATTGCAGTATCTCCAGATAAAACAGCTAATACTGAATCCTCTATATTATCGCTCTCTTTAAAATCTGTAACAGACATAGCTGCAACCTTTGAAGCCTCATATATTTCGTCCTTTATTTCCTCAAAGGTAGGATCCACCATCCTTGCCATAAGCATAAGGGGTTTTAAAACAAAATTATTTAATAGATCCTTTTCAGCCATTCCATCAACATAAAAAAGAAAAACATCTCTTCCTTTATCCCCACCTATTTTAAACTGCCTATATACTACATCATCACAGTCCTTAAGTAAATTTTTCACCGAAACAATATTATCATCTATCATATTGCTTATAGGAGTTTTTTTATTTGGTATATATTCATATAAAATCTCCCTCTTCATTTAATCACCCCTATATTTCTAGTTTTAAATAAAGTATGTACCCTATTATTGCAATTATCGTATATAGATACATAAAGAACCTGCAGAACTTATACTCCTTTTGTTTTCCATTTTGTTTGTATTCCTTTGAATCGATGTATAAAAATAATACTGTTATTAAAAATAATAGCATTACATTAAAGTCAAAATAGTTCTTAAAAAACTTCAATATAAACATAGCACCACCTCTTTAAATTAGTTTTACTACACTAAAAGATATTTATTCAAAAAAAGATCCACTTTGGTAAAACCAAAGTGGATCTAACTATACAATATTTAAATACTTCTTTACAAAATCTATATCCTCTTGTTTATCGACGTCATTTCCTATTTCTGGGTATTTTGTGAGTATTGCTTTGCCATTTACATCAA
Organism: Thermobrachium celere DSM 8682; assembly: GCF_000430995.1. Classification (GTDB taxonomy): domain Bacteria; phylum Bacillota; class Clostridia; order Clostridiales; family Caloramatoraceae; genus Thermobrachium; species Thermobrachium celere. The sequence goes on along the minus strand of NZ_HF952018.1, from coordinate 62,141 downwards.
ACATCCTACCAATTTTACTTTCAACAGCAGGAATTGTTAATTTCCCTAAAGCTAATCTTAATAAAAATGTAAGTCCTAAAATTCTGCTCATTTTAAGAGGTTTTTTTCTATATTGAACTAACTGTTTAGCCTTATCTGTAAACTTATCTATTACTTCCATCTTTATATATATAATATTTCCGCCTGTGTATGTTCCTTCCTTCATCTTTACATAGGTTCTTTTTACATCTGGGTATTTTACATCGTTTAACCTTTTATCAATTATAGGATAACCCACATCTATGTTTTTGCTTTCACATTCAATTATAAAATCATCCACTGCCTCTGAACTTACAAGTGGAATATCTGCAGTACAAATAATAAGTGGAGTATTTTTATCCTTTATATATTCAGATGCGGATTGTATATTTTCTATTATACCCTCTCTTGGCCTTATACACCCTTTAACCTTACTTGATATCTTGTTTTCAACATTTTCATCACAAACTATATATATATCCTTAACATTAGCACACCCATTAAGTGCATCTATTATATATTCTATCATATATTTTTGACCTATCCTCAAGAGAGCCTTAGAAACCCCATCCTCTCCCCTATCACCAGCAAGAATTAAAGCATTTACCATATTTTACACCCCTCTATTTATAGTACTTACAACAAAAACTTCCTTTATATAATCTCTCAATCTATTGTGGCATTTTAGAGCATCAGCCTTATCCTCAAAAATACCAAATACCGATGGTCCACTTCCACTCATAAGGCTTCCTAATGCTCCAAATTCCATCATTATATTTTTAATCTCAAAAATAACTGGATATTCTCTTACAGTTACTGTTTCTAAAACATTTACCATTGATTCAGCCAGCGACCTTATATCGTTTGAGTTAATATACTGTATTATTCTTTTGGTATCTGGATGAACTGCTATTTCATCTAATTTTAGATTTTGATATACATATTTTGTTGAAACATTTATTGGAGGCTTTGCAACCACAAGGTGACATGATACATCATTTAACTTTGTTAGCTTTTCACCTATTCCCTCTGCAAGACATGTTCCCCCTTCAAAAAAGAAGGGAACATCTGCACCCAGTTTTAAACCTATTTCCTTCATTTGATCAATTGAAAGATTTAAAGAATACATATCATTTAATCCTTTAATTACTGCTGCAGCATTTGTGCTTCCACCTGCTAGTCCTGCTGCAACAGGAATGTTTTTTTCTATTTCTATTTTGAAGTTATCCTCTATATTAAATTTTTCCTTCATTACCTCTACTGCTCTATAGGCTATATTACTTCTATCACATGGTACATCTATTTTATTACACGTTATAACCATCTCATTATTTTTAGTTATTTTTACCCTATCATATAAAGCTATAGTCTGCATTATCATCTGAAGCAGATGATACCCATCTTCTCTTTTACCAACCACATCAAGTGAAAGGTTAATCTTTGCAGGACATTCTATAATCATAAAAATCCTCCCTTCGTATATACAATTATACATAAGGTTAAAAATTCCTGCAAATATATAATAAAAGCCTTGTCATCTAGTTTAAGGTGACAAGGCTATAAAACACTATTTCATAAATCCCTTCTTTGGAATTAATAGCTTCATTCCTGGCATAATCAAATCAGGATTTTCTATATCATTAAGCTTTACTATATCATCAACTGAAGTACAATATTTCTTAGCAATCTTCCACAATGTATCCTTTGGCTGAACTACATATAAAACTAAGCTTGGCATGTTCTTTAGACTATCTTCTATATCTATCTCTTCTATATTCTTAACAATATCAAATCCCATCTTACTATATAGCTTTGCAACTACCTCAACTATTGCCTTAATATCTATTTCTCTTTGGGATGCCTTGTCAAAGGATAGATATTCTAAATTAACAACAGCATCCTCAATCATATCTATCTTTGCACCATCTATTGAAACAGCTGCTTTAAATGGTATCTCTTCTCTGTAGCTTACAAGCTCCTCTTCTTCCTTTTCTGCTCTATAAACTGCACAAACATCAAGAACACCATCACAAACTACCTTGTCCTCTACAATCTTTACCTCTGTTAATATTGGTTTTGCATCTACATATACAATATCTCTTATACCATCAAGCTCATCATCTATTGTAATTCTCTCTTTTATTGTTTGACTGTCAACGCCTTCACCATAATATCCTATTGAGTTTATATTATCTCTAATAAATTCAAATCTTGAAGTTGATGTAAAGGCATCAACAGTTCTTTCAATAGTTCTTTCATTATATGTCTTAACATTTACATCTAATGATATTTGAATTTCTAAATTCTGCTTTGCTCCTGCTTCATTTTCTAATACTTTATAATCTACATCTGTTATTCTAAAGGATACATCACACTTCATATTTGGTTTTAATTTTTCTATCATCACTTCATTAGTAAAGGCAATATCAACATCTTGAGACATTAATACATTATTTGTAGTTTCAAATAAAACTCTTGAAAGAACACATGCATTTACAACAAGCTTGCCATCTTGAATTAAAATATCCTTCTTATGAACATGTGCTGAAAGTTTAAGTATGTTTGCAAATTCTCCCTTTTCTTGAGGAAGTTCTAGGTTTCCCTTTACTATAACCTTTGATGTATCATCAGATACAAATTCGCAAACCTTCATTGTATCCTTAAGAGATTGAAGATCCTGCCCCTTAATATCTACTATTGTTTCTACTTGACATTTTTCAAAAACAACAGCCTTTAAAACTACAACTGCATTAACCTTTAATTTCTTATCCGATACAATTTCATATTCAAGAGTTTCAATTGAAGGAACAACTTTGCAAACCATATTAGGAGCTGCCATTGGTGCCTGTACATAATGTTTAAAATTAGTATCTGCCTTTTGAATCTTTACTTCTGCTCTCTCACCCCTTGATGCATAAAGTATCTTAAAGGACATTCTTCCATCTACTAAAACTTTATCCTCAAGTACAGTAGTTTCAACTGAAGTAACTTCTCCATCAACGCTTAGTATCTTATCTATCTCTGGGTTCATCTCGTCAATTACAATATCACCACTTACCATTGTTTGACTTGAACCTTCTGAAATTATTCTTTCGTAGCTAAGCATATCTCTAATTAATTCTAATGACATTATATCCCTCCCACCCTAAATTACCTAATATAGTATATAATGCCTGTAGTTTTTTTATGACTAAAACATTATTTAAAGAATTTTTTTAATATTACTTCTTTTTTCGATATATATTGACATTTTTCTTATTTTGTTTAAAATAAATAATTGTTGATGACCATATAACCTCTCATAAATTCTCAATACCCTAAAGAAACCTTAATCTTTTATCCCCCTATTTTAAAAATAAGCTGCCAAACCCATAACCCCACACAAAAACCACCCACCCCGGTGGTTTTTGTGTTTTTTGTCAAAAAAATTTAGGCTGCAGAATGCAGCCTAAATTTTTATATTTACGTCAAATTGCCACTTCGTTGTTTTCAAAAACTATTTGAACATTTTTAGTTAATATGTCGGAATAGCTGTATGATATTACTCTTGTTGTATTGTCACTTGCTTCAACTCTAACTACGAATATATTTGGGTATGTTTGCTCTAATATTCCTTCTTTAACTAAAACCTTTTTTCTACCGTTGTTTGCCTTTAAAAGAACCTTTTCGCCTACATGCTCATCGATATTTTTTTTGATGGCTTCTAAAAGTTCTCTTCCCTTCATAACAAACACCCTCTTTCCACAAATACAATTTTACTCCAACAACTTTATTTTGTCAAATAAAATAATTTATTTTAACAGCATTTTTACCTAAAGTCAACGATTATTTTATGTTTACTATTTTTAAATTTTTTATTAACATCCTCTATCTTCTTTAAATCTCTTAAATACTCATGTAAATATGCTATTATTAAGTTTGACAAAAAGTTGTGGTAATGCCAAGACATTTTATAAACATCTTGGCATTACCACAACTAAATACTAACCTCAAAATATTCACAAATTCCTTTAAACATAGCCTCTGCTATTTTATCTAAATTGTCGTCATTTATTAATTTACTATCCACATTACCTGTAATATATAAGCATTCAACCACAATACCTGTACTCTTACTTTCCCTCAATATAAAATAATCTCCATCCCTACAACCTCTATTTTTAATTTTTACATCCTCTGAAATTCTTTTTAATATTTTATTTGCTAAATTTAATGCATCCTTATCATCCTTAAAACAGTAGACCTCAATTCCATTGACGCTTTCTTGAGGAAAACCATTTTGATGTATGCTAATGAATATATCAGGCCTTCTTTTGTTTATAAGTTTTACTCTATCCGAAAGTGTAACATCCTCATCCTTTTCCCTTGTTAAGATACACTCTGCACCCTTAAGTTTTAATAGCTCACATAATTTAAGTGCAATGTTTAAATTCAAATCCTTCTCTACAAAATCTCCATTTACATGTCCTAAATCTCTTCCACCGTGACCTGCATCTATCACTATTTTCCTTCCCTCAAGAGTATTTATTATTTTATACTCATCTAATTTAATAAATTCTACTCCTGTATAATAGTATTCTATTATATCTTTAAAGTCTTTATTTTCGCCGGCCATACTACATGCACCTTCTATGCATATACCAAGCCCTAGGCCTTCTCCTAATACTTTAAATACTATACTGTCTTCTTTAAAATAAACCCTATTACTCTTTAAATTTAAAATTTCAACTAATTTATCTCCCGTAATCTCCTTTCCAAGTAAATTTAATTTTCTAATCCTTCCAGTATCATCCCTTGATACATCTTTAATCATTTCCCTAATTTGTTCTTTGTAGTTAATTTTACATCCTAAAGTTTCAGCTATTTTGCTACAGTCTACTTTTATCTCCTCACACCTTTGACTACATCTTTTACATAGAACCTTCCTTAAATAATTAATTTTATATCCCAATATAGCCTCTGAATTTGCAGTTCCACCACAACAACATTTAGTAAAAAAGAGTGCTACTGGTTCGGAATTGTTTATAACAACAATCCCTTCTGTTTCATCATAAGCCCTATTTAATATGCTCTTTTTATCACTATCTAATTCATCAAACTTATCAGTGTTTATACTACCTGAATATTCTTTTTTATAAAAACCTGAGTTTTTTACATGAACTATAAGTTCACTTCTCTTTAGAGTAATGAGAGCCTTTAAAACCTCAAAGGGCAAATTAAAAATATCTAAATCTAAAACAAGAATGCTATTTAAAACCAAGTTTCTTAATGGTACACCCATTATTTTCATAAACACCCCACCTATGCATAAGGTGATTTAGGTAGCCCTTCTCTGTATTTACCTCTAGTTTCAAGCCCACCTATACCCTTTATTCCTGTAATTGTACTATCAACTATTTCCTTTGGATTTAAAAATTTGGAAATACTTGAAAATGCTATCTTCTCACATATAAAAACTGGATCCATAGCATGAATAAAAACTCTGTTAGGAGAACTTGCAAAGTTTGCTCCAGCCTCAATTAATGCCTCATAGAAGGATTGACAAGCACCTGCAAATATAACTAAATCATCATAAGACGGCTCATATTCCCTTGCTCTTCTTACAGCCTCTACAAAATATCTTGAGTTTCTGTAGCTATCTAAACTTTTATAATCCTGACTTCCCTTTAGCATTGCATCATGCCCCGTCAAAACTAATATATCTGGCCTTATCTCACTTAAAAGTTCCAACACAACATCAGGTTGTCTGACCTCTGGTACAAACCTTCCATACGCCTCAATTCCTAGCTGTTTATAACCCTTAAGGCATATATTTAAATATTCCATATCTCCATCTATATGAAGGACCTTCCCCGGTCGTCCAAAGGTTATATTAGAATTAGTACTCGGGGTGTTTATTCGCTGAAAGGTCCCTTGATTTCTCCTCTGAAGTACAGCTTTTTTTATAAGGGTATTTACCCTCTTTAAACTTTCATCCTCATCCTTTGTTATCTTTGACATAGGAGGTTTTTCTAAATCTTCTTCTTGAGCATCAGCAATTAGTCTATAGTTTGTGCCCTTTAAAATATAGAGATTGCTTCCATCCTGCTTTTTTACTATTTCCATAATTTTAAAATACACATCTCCGCCATAGGATTTTCTTACCACAATGTCCCCCACTTTGAATTCCTCCATAACTTCACCTCCTTTGTATATAATATGAAATAACTAAATAATAGGTTAAAAATAAATGACATGAATAAGGTTAGAAGTATTTAAAATACATCTAAACCTTCTTCATGTCATTTTTGTTTTTCTATACATACTTACAATATCTCATCTAACTTGCTTAAGAACTCTAAATATTTTTCCTTTTCATCAACTATTTCCTTCATCTTCTTTAGGAAAGTTGTCTCTGTCCAAGTTGCCTCTTTATAATAATACCTATTTGCAAGCCTCCAAAATCTCTGAGGAAATCTTAATAAAACCTTTAGAACATGCTTTTCTTCACTTGTAAGTTCCTTAATACTTGTATATTCCTTTAAAATATCTTTTGCGTAATCTAAATTCCAATCTACTCTCTTTAAAGTCTTAACAATAAGAGTAGATAAATCATAAACTTGTACTTCAGATTTTAAATAATCAAAGTCAACAATATACACCTCTTCTGGACTCTTTATTAATATATTATGATAAGTATAATCATGATGGCACAAAACCTTTTCACTTAATGATTTTTCACAAAGGGCTTTATAAACCTCTAAGTTTAATGCTTCATATGCCTGCTTTGCAAGTTCATAAAAACTATCAACATTAGATAAATAGAGCATATCAAACTCAGTCTTCTTTTTATTTTTATGTGCCATATCCTTCATTTTCTTTAATGTTCTAAGCCTCTTTTCCAAAGTATAAGGTAATTTCCCTATGTCGCATCTAACCTTTAAATTTTCCTCTAAATCAAATCCCCTTGCTGCAATATGGAATTTTGCCAATGTCCTTGCAGCAATCTTTACATCATCTAATACTTTAAAATCACATTCTCTCCCATCAATCCAGTCTGTTACAATATAGATGTCTTCGTTAACTAAAGCATAAGGTGTATTATTAAGGGAAAGATTATATCTATCAACCTTATCAAAACCATTTTCAATTATATGGTTTTTAGCTTTGTAGATGTAATTTAATTTTTGTATTCCATAGGATATTTTCTTTAAACACTTATCTCCTTTATCAGTTTTTAATAGGTACACTCCCTTTTTAGGAATACAATCATATATTCTAAAACCAAACTGATTTGATATTTCAGTTTCTCTAACCATACTTCCACCCCCTTTATTCATTTTTATGTTACAATTTATACAACTATTCCAAAAGAAAGATAAATTTATTAAACTACTTATATACCTTTTTCACATTTTATAAATTAATACATATTATGATATAGTAGAAATTATTTATAAAGGTGTAAAGATGAAAATAGGAATTGATGCACGTGCTGCAAGATGGTATCGTGGAACTGGAATTGGCACATACACATATCAGCTTATATATAACATCTGTAGGCTAGACAAAATAAATAATTATACCTTCTTTTTACCAAACGAAAACAACTCTGATTTGGATATTCCAAGTAATATAAAAGTAAATATTATTGATGATAGAAGTAAAGATACTTTCTGGGAAGATGTATATATTCCTAATGTAATAAGCAACACTGGTATAGATGTGTATCTTGTTCCACAAAACGGTATAGGACTACCCTCTGAAAAGATGTGCAAGTTTTTTATAACACTTCATGATGTCATTCCATATAAAATGCCTGAAACTGTAGGGCCACAATATCTTGATATTTATCTTAAGGAAGTTCCTCAAATAATAAAAAGGATTGATGGAATAATTACCGTTTCAAACTTTTCAAAGAAGGACATTTCAGAAACGCTGGGTTTTCCTGAAGATAAAATATATGTAACCTACCTTGCAGCAGAAGAATTCTATGTTCCGATGGATAAAGAAGTATGCAAAAACTTTGTTAAAAGAAATTATGGTATAGATGAAGAATTTATATTATATGTTGGTGGATTTAGCCCTAGAAAAAACATAAAGGGACTTATACAGGCCTTTGCACTTTTAAAGGAAAAATATAAAAAGCCTATTAAACTTGTTATACTAGGTAAAAAGGGCAGATCCTACTATGATTACAGGGACCTATCATATAAGCTTAATCTAAAGGATGATGTAATATTTACAGGATATGTTCCTGTTGAGGAACTACCAATATTTTATAACGCTGCAAAGATATTTGTTTATCCTTCATTTTATGAGGGATTTGGTCTTCCACCTCTTGAAGCAATGGCCTGTGGAACACCAACTATAGCTTCAAATAAAACATCTATACCAGAAATTTTAGGTGAAGATACATTATATATTAATCCATATGATGTGGATGATATAAAAGAAAAAATGCTCCTTCTATTAAATGATGAGACCTTGTATTTTAAAATGGTTCTAAAGTCCCTAAAAAGAAGTAGCATGTATTCATGGAAGAAAACAGCTGTAGAAACAATTGAAATTTTGAATTCATAAAATAAGTGCTGCCCTATAGCAGCACTTTTAAATTTGTATAAGCTCTTTAAAATCCTTTAGGAACTTTTCTCTATCCTCTTTATATTCTGCCTTTCTCTTAAGCTTTTCAAAAAATTCATCTTCATCCCAACCTCTTGTTTTCATATAATAGCTTATTGTTATATCGTAAAAATCCTGTGGAAATAAAAGATATGCATATAAAACCTTTAACTCATTTGGTTCTAGTTTTCTTATCATTGAATATCCTTGAAGTATTGTATCTGCCATATCAACATTCCACATATTATGTTTTATTGCCTTTGTAATAAAATTGCACAAATCATGATATGGTAAGTCTATCATGCAGTAATCAAAGTCTACAAAATAGTAGTTATCCTCATTGTCCACAATTATATTGTGGTGTGCTAAATCATGATGGCACAAAACATATTTATCTCTACAAAGCTTTCTATAGTCTGATTCCTGAAGCTCTTTTAGTGAAAGATTTGCTTGTTCTATATAGTAATCTGCATACTCTAAAAAGAGCCTATCAAAATCAGTCTTATTAACGTGGAGGTCTGCAAAATCCCTACACATATTAAGTTCCTTTATCTTTTTGATAATGTTACTATCCATTTTGTAAAGATTGTTTCTAATATCTTTAACTTTTATTCCATTTGAAGCATTATGAAGCTTTGCAAGTGATCTTGAGGCACCAAGTAAATCCACAGGATTTTCATATATACATTCACGTCCTTCTATTAAATCAAACACAACATAAACTCCGCCTTCATACTCCACATAAGGTTTACCTTCAACACTCTGTTTAAAATTTATAATATAGGGGTAGCTCCTTCTTATATGATTTAATACCTCATATATATACTCAATCTCTTCAATTTTATAATCCACTTTCTTTAATATCTTTAGCCCTTCATTTGTCTTTAAAATAAAAACTGATCTTATTGGAACAGCATCTTCAACTAAAAAATTATACTTATCAAACAATTCAGCATCTAACATATAAGTTGATAAATAAACCTTATCTCTAAATTTATACTCCATATATTCACCTCACTCCATCCTTAATAGAGGCCTTTTTAAATTTATCAATTAAACTTAAATCCCTTTGTTTAACGTAATCCCTTATAACCTTTAGTGTATTTTCTGGAAATAGAATATATGCCTCTAGAACATCTATATTTAATTCTCTTGGTGAGTTCTCTTTGTATATATCTATAATATTCTCTTTTAAATTTTTATTGCATTTTTTTATTAGCACTGCTAAATCTTCCTCAATCAATCCATATGAAATGTCAAAGACATTATATATAAAATGTCTACTATCTTTTTCTGCTAGTGAATTTTTCCCTATATCATAAAGCACAATTTCTTTGTTTTTCATGCTAGTCTCAAGCAGATCTATATAACTAAAACTTCTTAGTACCTTCATCGATTTTTTGCTTCTTGATTTTAATTCATCCAAATAAGGAATTACTTGTTGTTCAAATTCATTATGCTTACTTTTACTACTTACCTCATCTATGAACTTTTCCAAAACTCTATATAAATTCTTATATTTTTCTAATCGCTTCCCCCATACAACACTAGGTTTAATTTCAAACTTTGCTACAAAACCTTTAGCTGTTGCATGAAATTTTGATAATAAACTAGCATAGCATAAGGCATTTATATCCTTCTTTAAATCAATTAAATTATAGTTATCAATAACTACATACACATCCCCTTCATATTTCATATAGGGTTTTCCGTTAGATAATCTTTGGAATTTTATTATATTATCAAATCCCTTGTTATTTACATATTCAATAACCTCATTAATAAAAAGCAATTCAGACTCTTTGATATTTACCTTCTTTAAATGATATATTTTATCTAGCATATAAACTACATACCCATCCTCAACCTTTTCAACCTTTTTTATTTTATCACCCTTTAATTCCATAAAATCACTCCTAATGTTTCCTTTTATGCCTTCTCTTTGTGTGCTTTTCCTTGGTTCTTTGGATTTCCCTTATGATATCCTCTTTTTTCTCTAATAACTCTTCCATCTTCTCCTGCTGTTTCTTTAATTTTTTGAGCCTTTTTATTTCTTCCTTTAAGCCTTTAATTTTATCTTCTAAATCAGTAATGCTTACATTTTCATCATCTGACCTTTTTAATATTTCTAATGTAATTTGATTTAATTCCTCTCTCATTTTTTCTATCTTTTCTAAATATTTATCTATATTTTCCATATAACCCCTCCAACTCAGATAAAAATTTAAATCTACCCTCAGCATCAAGCACAACTCTATTTAATCTTTTTAAAAAATTTTCTTCTGTCCAAGGCTGCTTCTCGACATAATATTGTAGTCCAACCTGCCAATAATCCTGTGGAAATTCCATAAAGCAAAATATTAAATATATTTCCTCAAGCGTTATGGGGATGTACCTAGAATATTCATTAAGTATAAAATTAAACAACTTTATGTCCCAGTTACCGTATCTTAAGTTTCTGATTAAAAGACTTGCTAAATCATGTAGATGTGTATCCATGATTACATAATCATAATCTATTAAAACAATGTTTTCATGTGTAATTAAGAAATTGTGATTTGCTGTATCGTGATGACATATTTCATGTAATCTTTTGTGGGACTCCATTATTTTAAAGTAGTTTGATGTTTCAAAATCCTTTAAACACTTTAAGGACTGTCTGTAGTGTAAATCGAAATATTTAAGAAATATAGAATCAAATTCACTCTTCTCATCTTTTGACTCACATATTGCTCTAAAATATAAAAGTTCACTACTTCTCTTTTTAAACTTTTCAATCCATCTACCATAATAGTCCCTTATTCTTATTTCATATTTAAATCCCCTTGATGCCAAGTGTAACTTTGCAATAGCTTCAATACACATTTTAAGTTCTGTTAAATCCTTAAAATCAACCTCTTTTGCATCTATAAAGTCTGTAAGGTAAGCATATCCATCATCTATAGCTAAATAATTCTCTCCCTCTATTGTTTTATAAATAGGAAGTATATGCTCATATCCTTTATCGATTAAATAATTCATTGCACTTATTATGAAATTATATTGTTTTAAATCATATTTTGAAACCTTAAGACAGTATATACCTCTATCTGTAATAAGTTTATATATGTTTTTTATTTTTTCATATGATTCAACATTAAATCCATATGCTTTTTCAACCTTTTCTAAAAACATACTTCATCTCCTATTTAAGAGTTCTATTTTATAATATGTTTTTAACATCTTTTTGTGATACAAAATTGTTTTAAAAAAATATGCACATTTGACTAATAAATGTAATATTTATAATATATACAGCTATTTTACGGAGTGATGTGATGAATATAGCCATAGATGCTAGAGGTGCAAATCTATATGCTGGTACAGGAATTGGAACCTATACAATAGAGCTATTAAAATATATAAATAAACATGATTCAGAAAACAAATACCTACTTTATTGGTATGGAAGTAACTATAAACAATTTAATTTTAATAAAAACATTTCAATAAGCATTGCATCCAAAAAGCACCATCATTTTTTTGAAGAATATTTTATTCCTGAAAATATAAAGCTTAAAAATATTGATATATATCATGTTCCCCAAAATGGAATAGGCCTACCTTCTAAAAAAAGCTGCATTTATATATCTACAATACACGATCTAATCCCTTATGTTATGCCTGAAACTGTGGGAAGAGGATATCTTAAAAAATTTATTTCTCAAATGCCACAAATTGTACAAAACTCAGATATTATAATTACTGTATCAAACTACTCTAAAAAGGATATAATGAGAATTTTTGATGTGGATGAAAATAAAATTAAGGTAACATATCTTGCCGCCGATGACTACTTTAAGCCTATAGAAGAAAATGTATGTAAAGATTATCTTAATAAAAAATACAATATAAATTTTGACTATCTATTGTATATAGGAGGATTTAGTCCTAGAAAAAACGTAAAATCTATACTTCTTGCCTACTCAAGATTAATTAAAGATATTAAGGATAAATATAAAGTAGTTATAGTAGGTTCGTCTAAAGATGAACATAGTTTTTTAATAAGTCTTGCCAACAGCTTAAACATAAGTGAAAATGTAATTTTTACTGGATATGTTCCTTATGAGGATCTACCGTATTTTTATAGCGGTGCAACCTTATTTTTATACCCATCACTTTATGAAGGTTTTGGCCTTCCACCACTTGAAGCTATGAGCTGTTGTACACCTGTTATTACATCAAATGTTTCATCTATCCCAGAGATAGTAGGAGATGCAGCACTTTTAATTAATCCATTTGATGCAGAACAGCTTAAAAACTCTATAGAAGAACTAATCCATGATGAAAATAAAAGAAACAGTCTCGCCATTCATGGCTATGAGCACTCACTTAAATTTAGCTGGAATAAAACAGCAAAAGAAACCTTAAATATATATAAAGAAGCAAAAAATAATTTATAACGCCCCCATAAAATAAAAGGGGTGATAATATGGGCGAGACAGTTGAAAAAATTGGGTTTTCAACTAAATATAAATCTGTTGGTGAACTTTTTAATACAGAAATACTTCCTATAATTGATGCAATATCAAGACTTGGAGTTGCTGCTGATGGATTTGCATCTGCTGCTAATGCAGTTTCACATATAAATATAACAGAACAACATCAGATTAAGGAACTTTTAGAATTGGTATTTGACATAAGACGTTCTGCAGAGGATCTTCAGTGTTTACTTGATAAGAGGCTTTGTGCTGCTATAAAGTCTGTTGAAAGTGGTGTATTTGATGTTAAAAATATAAAAGAGGCAGTAGAGAGTGAAGAAAAATAGGAGTGCATGCTTTGCACTCCTACTTTTTACATTTATATTATAAAACACCTTACTATTTTAAATTAAGAAGCTTATCAATTGAAATACCAACTGATATTACTCCCTCTTTATCTCTTCTTTTAACTGCCATGAACTTAAAAAGTTCTCCTGTATCAAGTCTTCTTGTTAAAGGATAAATTCTAACATCCTCTCCACTTCTTACAAAATCCCTATATCTTTTGTCAAGTTCAAATATATTAAGTCCCATTGCTTCCTTGGTTGTGCCATACTCAAATATACCTAAAGAATTTGCATAATAAACGTCACTTACTCCTAAATCACTACATAACTTCTTTAAAGCATGTTCAGTCTTATCTCCATTGTATTCCATTATCCTCTTACCTATTTCATAAAGTTTTTGTTCTACACTATCGTCAATACTCTTCTTTAAAAATTCATCTGAAACAGTTGAAATCTCATCGGAAATTCTCTTAAACTTTTCAACTACACTCCATTGATTTTGTATAAATTCTGCGGATTTTTCAACTAAAGATGTAGTATTTTCATGGGATGAATATACAGCCTGTGCTGTTTCAAGTGCTAAATTCGTTGAATTTTCTATTGCTTCTGCCTGATAGATTACATTGTTTATATTATTATCTAACTCTACAGTAGAGTTGATAAATCTATAGATTGAACTATAAAGTTCCTCTAGCTCCTTCTTTGTCTGTTCCATCTTCATAGAGCTTAAATTTGAAACTTCATCTAGTTTATTTATGCTTTCTGTAATTCCATCTAGTACCTTTTTAATGTTTTCACTAAACTCCTTTGACTGTGCTGCTAATTTTTTTATCTCACCTGCAACAACTAAAAATCCTCTTCCTGATTCACCTGCTCTTGCAGCCTCAATACTTGCATTAAGCGATAATAGGTGTGTTCTATTTGCAATTTCATTTATATAATTTGCTATTTCATAAATCTTCTGTGATGACGCTATTAGTTCATCTTTGCTTTTTGAAAAGTTTTTATATACATAAATTAGATCATCAAATGTGCTTCTAGAGTTTTTGATTGAAGACTCATTTCTCTTTATATCTTCTAAACAATAATTAGATAAGCTTTTAGCATCCTTTGCAGATTTTATTATATTTGAAACCTTAGATATTACATTTTCTATTTCATTTATAATAGACCTTATATTTTTATTATCCTTTTCTGTTAATACTGTAATTTCATCTGATAAACTATAAATATCTTTTGAAATATCATAAAGCTTATTTGTAGATACATATATGTCCCTGCTACTTTGGGCAAGCTTTTTTGATATATCTACAAAATCATCATCACTGTCTTTTACTACTTTTTCTACTGTAATAGTTCGTCTACATGATAAATAGGTGATAATAGGGAGGGAAATACTAAGCACTAGGATAGTTACTAAAAAATTTAAATTTAAAAAATAAAAAGCAGCTGAAATAAGTCCCCCAAATAAAAAGATCATAATAAGTTTAATTAGGTCCTTCATGATATTCCCCCTTTGTAAAATCTGCATTTAAATTATAGCAAAAAAATTGTCATCCTTCCATAGCAACATGGAAGGATGACCTTTATTTTACATAAATTTTACATCATATTCTAAATTTTTCAACCGATTTAACAAGTTCTTCGGCAATTTGTGCAAGTCCCTGTACAGCTTCTGCAACCTCTTGAACTGAAGCAGACATCTGTTCACTTGAAGCTGATATCTCCTCTGTTGAAGCTGAAGCTTCTTCAATAATGCTTGATACATTTTCTGTCTTAGATAAAACTGCATCCTTTACTTCAACAGTTAAATCTACTGATCTATATACATCCTCTATTGAAGGTGCAATAGCTTCTACTGAATTTAATATATCCTCAAAGGACTTAACAGTTTTATCAACTGTTTCAATCTGTGCTTTAACATGAGTATCAACATTGTTTACAGTATTTATAACTTCCTTTGTATCTTCATTTATTGAAGTAATTAAATTCTTAATCTCATCTGCAGAACGCTTTGATTCTTCTGCAAGCTTTCTAACCTCTTCAGCAACTACTGCAAATCCACGGCCAGCTTCACCAGCACGTGCTGCCTCTATTGCTGCATTTAGTGCTAAAAGATTTGTTTGTTCAGCTATATTTGTTATTGCATCTGTAAAGCTACTTACACTTGTAACTGATTGTGAAAGGTTTTGAACCTTGCTGTTTACCATACCAAAGGACTGTTTTATGTCCTCTATTGACTTTAATAGTAAATTTAATTCATTCTTTCCAATGTTAACTTTATCTTTAGTATCATCAGTTGATGCCTTAACACTTCTTAATTTTTCATATATGTTGTCCATATTTTGAGCAAGATCCTGCATTAAATTAACAACATCAGCAATTTCCTCTGTTTGAGTATGAGTACCCCTTGCAACTTCATTAATTGTTGCCGCAACCTCTTCTGAACCTGCTGCCATCTCCTGTGATGTTGCAGCAAGCCCTTCTGATGATTTGCCTATTTGTTCTGCTCTTAACTTAATATCTCCAATTATTATCTTAAAGGCATTGTTTAATTCTGCAATTGCCTTTGCCATATCTCCAAATTCGTCTTCGTTTTTAATAAGCTTTTCATCAACATCCTTAGTTAGATCACCATTAGCCATTAGGCCTAGATATTCTTTTATCTTATTAATTGTCTTTATTGAATTCATAGAATAAATATATAATACAACGCCTACTAGTAAGAATGAAATTATACCTACTATAGTTAAAATCAATATAGTTCTATTTATTGCATCATAAACTGCTTCCATTGAAAGTCCAATGTTTATAGCACCAACATGCTTTCCGTTAATGTAAACAGGTGTTAAAACATCGTATACATTGACCTTCTTTACATCATAGTAATATTCTGAAGCATATTCCTTGCCATCAACAGCAGCAGTTTTACTTCCTTCATCCTTAAGTTCAATTCCTATTCTTTCTTTAATGCTGTGGGCAGTTGCCTTTAAATTTCTATCTATGAATAATGCATATACAATTTTAGGATTCTTAGCTAATTCATCTACTATTGCCTGATAGCTTGTTTGATCATACATTGACTGAATTTTATTTGCAAGTATTCCTACTTGAACCATTCCACCTTTTGGATTAATTACATATCCATACTTGTAATAATTATTATTCTCTCTACTCTTTCTTATATTCTCCATAAGTTCATTTTGCTTACCTGATAAAACAGGATAGGATATATGATTGCTATCAAAAACAGCACCAATACTTGACTCTAGGTTTGAATAAATAATTACTCCCTTTGAGTCAGTATAGTTTATTTCATCAACTCCTAAAGTATTTGCAATTCTCTTTAAAACATCATTATTGACATTAGGTTGACTCAAAACCATCTTACCAGCTATCCTTATTTTATCCTCAACCTGTTCGTTAACCATATTATAGGCTAGTCCACTCTGTTCTATTCTCTTTGCCATTTGTCTTGTAAGCTCAAGCCCATCTTCCCTCATAGTATGTAAAACAGACTGTTTTGTAAAATAGACAGCAGCTACAGTAAATAGAGTATATGATAAAAATAGAATTAATAAAGGAAGCCCTACAAGTTTAAATCTTATTGATTTAAACAAATTTTTCTTTTCCATAGCTCTACCTCCAAAGATTACGAAAAAATTATAGTTTAATAGTTTTATTAATTATATTTTAAATTAGACAAAATACTTTATCAATAGATAAATTTAGACAAAATACAATTTTAGTTATTTTATTCACAATAAATGCAACAAAAAAGCTCCTATTAATCCTAGGAGCTTTTTTGTTATATTTTGTTATTACAAACAATGGAAAATGTCACATTTCACTTGGGTGGCACTATATGAACTTTTCGAATTCTTCGCTGCTTGAAATCTTTTTTACTAAATCCTTTATGCTTTGGGCTCTGTCCTTTGGGCACACTAGAATTACATCGTCGGTATCTATAATTAGCATATCCTTTATTCCTATTGCAGCAACTAATCTCTTGTCCCCCATTATTGTTGTATTCTTTACATCCATTACTGCAGCTTCACAGTTTTGAATTATATTTCCATTCTCATCTTTGCTTAAAAATCTTTCAAGGGATGTAAAACTTCCTATATCATCCCATACAAAGTTGGTTGGTATCACAACAGCCCTGTGGGTCCTCTGCATTACTCCAAAGTCTATTGATATTCCATCAATCTTTTCATACTCTTCTTTTATTACCTTCTCCTCATCCTCTGTTCCAATATACTCATATATTCTCATAAGGTTTTTATATAGGTCTGGAAGGTATTTTTTTATTTCGCGAAGAAGCCTATCTGCCCTCCAAACAAACATCCCACTATTCCATAAAAAGTTTCCCTTTTCTATAAAAGATGTTGCTACATCTAAATTTGGTTTTTCAATAAATCTTTTTACCCTAAATACGTTATCCTGAATTTTATCCCCTACTTCAATATATCCATAACCAATCTCTGGCCTTGTTGGAGCGACACCCATAGTAACTAAGTAGTCACCATCTTGAGCCACATCTATTGCCCTTTTTATAGTCTGTTCAAATTCCTCTTGACCAATAATTAAATGATCCGAAGGCAAAACCACCATTGTAGCTTCAAAGTCCTTTTTTAATAGCTTAACTGCTGCAAGTCCTATACATGAAGCAGTTTCCTTGTTTAAAGGCTCCTTAAATATATTTTTATTGTCAAACCCTAAAAGCTTTTTTATAATCCCTACATAGTTTTGATTTGTCACAACATATATGTTTTCCCTTGGGATGATTGTTGAAATCCTGTCAACTGTATTTTCTATCATTGTTTTTTGCCCAATAATCTTCAAAAACTGTTTAGGGAGTCCTTTTCTAGATTTTGGCCAAAATCTTGATCCAAGCCCACCTGACATAATTACTGCATATATCATAAAATAACCACCCCGCATATTGTTATAATATGCAGAGTGGCCTTTATTTGCTACTTAATAGTAGTAAATCACATTTTTTACTTATCTTACACCATGTTTTCCAAGCATCGCAGCTCCAAGTATTCCTGCATCATTTTTAAACTGAGCAAGTACAATGTTTGCTGCTGGAAGAGTCTTGTAGTATTTAAATTTTTCAAATTCCTCTTTTACTAAATTTAATAAGTACTCTCCTGCATTAGAAATTCCTCCGCCTAATGCTATAACCTCTGGATCCATGAAGTTTACTATATTGAATATTCCTATAACAAGGTATTTTACAAGTCTATCCACTGCCATCTTAGCAACCCTATCGCCTTCTTTTGCGCTATCAAAAATTACTTTTGCATTTATCTTTTCTAAATCCCCTTCTACCTTTTGTAGAATTATTGTATCTGTATTTCCCTCACTAATTAATTTTTGAGTATATTTAATTATTGCTGTTGAAGATGCAAATGTTTCAAAGCATCCATTCTTTCCACAGTTGCAATTATAAAAGTTTTCTCCTATTATCATATGTCCTATTTCCGAACCTACACCATGTACTCCGCTATAAACCTCTCCATTTAATATTATTCCTCCACCTATACCTGTACCTAATGTTAGAAGAATTCCATTTTTGCATCCCTTCATTGAACCAAACTCATATTCAGCAAGGCCAGCAACAGTTGCATCGTTGTCTATAAATACTGGAATATTTAACTCTTCCTCCATCATTTTTCTTAAAGGAATGTTTTCCCATCCTAAGTTAACGCAAAATATAACATTTCCATCCTTATCAGCAAGCCCTGGTATACCTATACCTATTGCTTTTATTTCATTCTTTTCAACCTTTGCTTCTTCAATAATATCCTTAACTAACTTGTTTATATCATCTATAACTGCCTTATATCCTCTTGTTGCAAGCGTTGGAGTTGATTTTGTATATAATATTTTTCCGCTATCATCAACTAGTCCAGCTGCAATGTTTGTACCACCTAAATCTATACCTATGTACATAGTTATCCCCTTTCTTAATTAATTTAATTTAATATACATACTAATTATATTACTTTGATTACAAAAATAAAAGCATAAATTATATACAAAATTTATATTTTTCTAAACAAAAAACGCCATAATTTAGCCCCATGAACGATTTTTATACATTCATGGGGCTACAAAATATTTTTTTAATTTCAATTATCTAATAGGTTTTATAAACATCTGTGTCCAGTAGCACCTTCCATATTTGTCCTTTGCAAGTCCTACTCCTATTTCCGTATATGTTGGGCTTAGGATGTTACTTCTATGGCCAGGAGAGTTCATCCATGCATTCATAACCTCTTGAGGAGTTCTTTGACCCATTGCTATGTTTTCTCCTGCTGCTGAGAATTTCAATCCAAAGGATTCTATCATATCAAAGGGTGAACCATAAGTTGGTGAATAATGTGAGAAGTAGTTTTTATTTATCATATCCTGAGACTTATATCTTGCAATTCTTGAAAGCTGCCAATTTTCCTTAAGGGCTGGTAAACCTACCTTTGCCCTTTCAATATTCACAAGCCTTACTACTTCACTTTCTATTGCCTTTGTTTCAACAACAGGTATCTTTATCTTCTGCCCTGGGTAGATTAATGCTGGATCTTTGATTTCTGGGTTTGCTGCAACTATTTCTGATACCCCAACCTGATATTTTTGTGCTATTTTCCACATGCTATCTCCTGGCTGTACTGTATAGTATGTGTCCTGTGCAAATACTATTGAAGTAAATAGTATAAATGTTATTAGATATAGTATTGTTATCTTCTTTTTCAAGTAGATCACCTCTACTAATTATTCTTAGTATAGGTGATGTTTTTATTCCTTGAATTTTTTTACACGTACTCTCTCTTTAAAATGTCGCCTTCAATTCCAATAGTTACAACTTTAATTGGAATATCAGAACCTGCTCTATCTCTTGCTGTCTTTGCTGCATACATCATTCCGCTGCAACAAGGAACCTCCATCTTTAAAACTGTTATGCTCTCTAGATTATTGAGCTTTATTATATCTGTTAGCTTTTCAATATAGTATTCTATATCATCTAATTTTGGACAACCTACCACAACTGCTCTGTCCTTTAGAAAGTCATTATGATAATTTCCATATGCAAAAGGTACGCAATCTGCCGTAATTAGTAGATCAGCTCCATTTAAATATGGTGCTGTAGCAGGAACTAGACTTAATTGAACAGGCCATTGTCTTAATCTTGATGAAACCTTAATATTTTGCTCTTGGTTAGAGGCATTATTAAATTGCCTTATCATACTTCCTGGACAACCACCATGATGTATATGGTGCTTTGTTGTGTTTTTTAAATTATCATCATCCTTCTTTGATTTTAAATATTCCTCAACAGCCCTTTCATCAAATTCTTCTGCTTCTCTTTCTATTATTGATATAGCTCCTTGTGGACAATGTCCTAAACAAGCTCCAAGTCCATCACAGTAAATATCTTTAACAAGCTTTGCTTTACCATCTACTATTTGTAGTGCTCCCTCTGCACAGTTTGGAATACATAATCCACATCCATTGCACTTTTCTTCATCTATATGCACTATCTTTCTTATTGCCATGATACCACCTCCATTTATTTTCAAACTGATTATAAAATAAAATATAAAAAATTTATGTGATATAAATCATATATTTGCAAAAAATAATTTTGGAGGTGTTTAATATGCTCACTCAAAAAGAGATAAATTACCTTAAGGAAAATCTTGATGCTGAATATCTTTGTATTAGAAAATATGAACAATATGCAGCATTAGCAAGTGATGCAGATGTAAAAAATATGTTCAACACTCTTGCAGGATATGAAAGGCAGCATGCAACAACACTGAAAAATATATTAACTCAAAATGGTGTTAATTATACTAGCATCTATGAGAGCTATAATAAGCCATCTGCAGCTCAAAATCAGCAAAATCTTTCCTTCTCAGATGCTCAAATTATGAATGATTCATTATCTACTGAAAAACATGTTTCCTCAAACTACAATACAGCAATTTTAGAAACCGTTGATACTAACATAAGAAAACAACTTCAACATATCCAACAGGAAGAACAAGGACACGCAGAAACTATATTCAACATGATGAGAACAAAAGGATACTATAAAGTAGAATAAGCTGGTTATAACCAGCTTATTCTACATAATTTGCATTTATTAAGCTAATTACAAAAATAACTAAGCACAATTATAGGGCTACTTTATAATAAAAGCAACACTATTATTCCAAGTATAATTCTATAATATGCAAATGGAGCCAACTTTCTTTTCTTTATATAGCTCATAAAAGCAGCAATAACTATTAATGCTACAACAAAGGAAACAAAAGTTCCAACAAATAAAACTAACCACTCATATGGAGTAAACATCAATCCTGATTTAAATAGTTTTAAAACTGAAGCCCCTATTATTGTTGGAAGTGCTAAGAAGAATGAAAACTCTGCTGATACTTCTCTTGAAAGTCCTAGGAATAATCCTCCTATTATGGTTGATGCAGATCTTGACATACCAGGCCAAAGAGCTAAACATTGGAATAATCCTACTCCTAATGCATCTTTATAGGTCATTTCATCTACATCATCAACCTTAACCCTCTTTAGCCTTGCTTCAGCAAATAGTAAAAGCAATGCTCCAAAAATTAGTGCATAGGCAACTGTTCTAGGATTAAAAAAGTGTTCTTCTATATAATCATCTAATAAAAATCCTAAGACTGCAGCTGGTAAAAATCCAACTACAACCTTATACCAAAGCCTAAACACCCTTCTTGCTTGTCTTTTATCTTCAAATTTAGGGAATATCTTATCTTTAAAATAAAGCATTACTGCAAGTATTGCACCAACCTGAATAACAACATCAAATACATTAGCAAAGTTTCCTGTAAAGCTTATGTATTTGTTTGCAATGATTAGATGTCCTGTTGATGATACAGGTAAAAATTCTGTTAATCCTTCAATTATTCCTAAAATTATAGCCTTTAATATCAAAGCACATCCCCCTTTCCTCTAAATAGAATACACTATTGTTTATAATAAATCAATGATAAAATAATTTATGTAATATTTTGTCTAAATTTGTAATTCATTCGACAAATTGTAGAAATATTCATTTAAGTATGATAAAATGTTTTTTTGCCAAGGGGGGATAAAATTGAAGAAAAAAATAACTATTATCATAAATTTGTTAATTTCTTTTTTCATTTTTATTTTTTTCGCAGTTTTATCTACAAAAAAACCTATACTTATAGATCGACGTACCTTTGATTTTTTTCATTTAGCAAGTGAAATAATTGTTTCTATGGCATCATGTACTATCTTTTATATAGGATGGTACACATTCCCCTATGAAAAGAAGCAAAAATATATTATCCCTTCTTCTATTTTTTTATCTATTTCGCTAATTAATATTCTTCACATACACTTTGCTCTACAAATGGACAGTTGGGGGATAAGTATTCTGCTTGCTAATATTACATATACACTACTGAGCATAGCGATTATACTTTTAAATAAATTACCTGAAAATCATGTAGCAAAAGATAGAAAGCATTTTTTTTATATTCCATTAGTTTTTACAGCCTTTTCTTTGTTAGTACACTATGCCTTTAAAAACCAACAATATGTTATCTTTATTGATTCAAATGGGCCAACTAAATACTGCAGGGTACTTGACTTTACTGTTTTTGCCCTTTATTTTTATGCTCTTTTAACATCCCTAAAACGCTATAAATTAAAGCCTGATATTTATAATATAAATTCTATAAACAGCATTGCTTTTGCATTTTTCTCTAAATATGTATCCTATTTTCATAAATACCCAAACGATATATTTGCAGCATCAACTCATGTTTTTAAGTTAATAGCATTTTTATTTTTAATTAAAACCTTTGTAATGAGCAACATTCAAAAACCATATAAAAATCTAGAAGAAGCAAATACAATAAAAACAGACTTTTTAATTAATCTATCCCATGAACTTAGAACACCAGTAAATATTATATTAAATGCCTCTAGGTTAATATACCAAAATCCTCAAAAATATTTAAGTTATATATCCTCAATCGAAAATAATGCCCACAGATTAAATAGACTTTCAGATAACCTGATATTATTTAATGAAATTGAAAATGGAAATGTTGAAGTATTCTATTCTGATGAAGACATTGTTTACATAATAGACGAAATAATAGAATCGGCTGAAGAGGTTTTAGATAAAAAGAAGCTGGATGTGACTTTTGAATTCTCTAATAATAGAACTTTTGTAACTGATAAAAAGATGTTTACAAATATTTTCTTAAACCTTATATCTAATTCCATAAAATATACAAACTATGGTGGAAATATTCATATAGATCTTCAAATTGATCAAAAATTACAATTATGCATTCTAAATGATGGCCCCCCAATAAATGAGGATGAAAAGCATAGGATATTTGATAAATTCTATAAATCAAAAGACTCAAATCTTCCTTCAACAGAAGGTTTAGGAATTGGACTTTATATTGCAAGAGAATTTGTTAAAATGTTAGAGGGTGAGATCAAAATAATAAATAAGGATAACCTAACTGGTTATGCTATAACGCTCCCAAATAAAAAGGCCATGCTAAATCAACAAAAGTTGCAAAGAAGAATAGAATACAGTAAAAATTATTTTGCTGACATTATATAAGGTGGCACTTGCCACCTTATTGTACTTTTATTGCATTTACAGGGCAGCTTGCTTCTGACTCCTTTGCAGCATCTTCTGAACCTGCTGGTACTGTTGAGGTGATAACATGGGCTTTACCATCGTCTCCCATCTCAAAAACATCTGGTGCGATAGATGGACATAATCCACATCCTATGCATGTTTCCTTATCAACTATTGCCTTCATAAAACATCCCTCCTTTTTATTTATTATTACCACATAATTTACTTTTTACCCTAAAAGTTCTAAAATATAATTAGTCAATTTTAAATTGTACGCTCAATGAGGAGGTTTATATGGGAAAGTTATCAACACACGAAAAGTTTTTTATTGGAAGAATACTTTATGGAATTGAACATACAGGAAATTCAGTTGATAAGAGCCTAGTAGAGACTCTTCTAAGTCAAAGACTTGATATAGAAGAAGAATTTAAAACACTAGTTAAAAATGCTCTAATATTTGCATACTGTGATGATGTTGAAAAATTTAAAAAGAAAATAATAACAATTGATCCAAAGTCAATGTGGGATGAATCCTTTAAAAAGTTATATAAAGGAAGAGAAACAGTATTAAGAGACGTTGTGTTGGAGTGGTATTCATCATACTTTGATAATAAAGAAAAAAATGTACTAAGTTTTATAAAAAAATTTTTTAAAAGGTAATTATTCTAAAGTTACATAAATTTTTATAAAAAACCCCATGAATTTTAACTTAAAATTCATGGGGCTAAAAATTTTACTCATATCTTAACGCCTCTATTGGATCTAGTTTTGCTGCTTTGTTTGCTGGATATATTCCAAAGAATATACCAACTGCAGATGAGAAAAGAAATGCAATTAAAACTGTCGACATTGAAACAGTAGGCTCTATCTTTAAAAATACTCCTATAGCATAGGCAAATAAGGTTCCTAGCATCATACCTATTACTCCACCAATTAACGATAAAATTAATGATTCTATTAAAAACTGTATCAATATATCCCTTCTTGTTGCACCTATAGCCTTCCTTATACCTATCTCTCTTGTTCGTTCTGTTACCGAAACAAGCATAATATTCATAACTCCTATTCCACCAACAATAAGAGAAATTCCAGCTATGGCACCAATTATCATAGTAAAAATATTTATTATGTTATTTACCTGATCAAGCTGCTTTACTAAATTTTCTGCCTTGTACTTATCCTTATTAAAATGCCTTGACTCAACTAACCTTATTATATTTCTTGCAACTTCCTCTGAGTTTTTAGAATTTGAAATTAAAACCTGCATCTGTGTTATGTTAAACTCATTGGGTATAAGCTTCTGCATGAATGTTATTGGCACATATGCAAATATTGGCATATTACCACCAAAGGCTGCTGCAAATGTTCCACCCTCATTCTTATAAACACCAACTATCACCGCATTAATCATGTTATCCCTGCTGCCTAATTTAACAGTCTTGCCTACACAATCCTCATATCCAAATATATTTTTAGCACTTACATTGTCAATCACAACAACATTTTTACCTAGAAGTGTGTCCCTTTCATTAATAAATCTACCATATAGTATATCTAAAGAAAATATAGAAGAATAATCATTAGTTGTACCTAATAAAATCGCCCTCTTTGTTGCCTTTTCAAACTTTGCTGTAACTGGTCTCTGTACCAGTGGTGCAACATTTTTCACCTCATCTATTCTATTTTTGATCTCCTTAATATCATCTAACGTAAAATAATCCTTAGTTGAAAGCTGAGTATTTGTATCTACCTTTACCTCTAAAACATTAACTCCAATATCTTCAAATTCTGCTGTTATTCTTTTTTGTCCGCCTTTTCCTATTGCTACAATTGTAATTACTGATGAAATACCAATTATTATCCCAAGCATCGTAAGAAAAGACCTAAGCTTATTAGCTAATATGCTTTCTATAGCAACCTTAAAGCTTTCTAAAATATTCATAAAGACACCTACCTGTAGCATATTCTGTTTTCTACTGGTTTATCATTTAAAATCAAGCCATCTTTAATTCTAACTATTCTCTTTGTATGGTTTGCAATATCCATCTCATGAGTAACCATAACTATAGTTGCTCCTTCATCATTTAGGCTTTGAAATATCTTCATTATCTCCTCACTTGACCTTGAATCTAAATTTCCAGTTGGCTCATCTGCCATTAAAACCGATGGATTTGTTACAATGGCCCTTGCAATTGCTACCCTCTGCCTTTGCCCACCTGATAATTCGTTAGGTTTGTGATGCATTCTATCAGAGAGCCCTACCTTTTCAAGTGCTTCAACTGCCCTTTTTCTTCTCTCCGATGCTTTAATACCTGCATATATAAGTGGAAGTTCAACATTTTCAAGGGCTGAAAGCCTAGGAAGTAGGTTAAATGCTTGAAAAACAAATCCTATTTCCCTATTTCTTATTTTTGCAAGTTCATTATCATTTAATTTGGATACATCACTTCCATTTAATATATATTTACCATTAGTTGGTCTATCAAGGCATCCTAAAATATTCATAAGGGTAGACTTTCCTGATCCTGAAGGACCCATTATTGCTACATATTCACCCTTTTCTATTTTTAAGTTTATTCCCCTTAAAACTTCAATATCATCTGATAATAGTTTATAGGATTTTCTAAGTTCAAATACTTCTATCATCTTTTCACATCCTTATCTACAACTTTAACTCCATCCTTTAATGTTGCAGGGGGATTTAATACTATCCTATCCCCTTCCTTTAATCCGCTTATAACTTCAGATTCAAAGTCATTTTGTAGTCCTATTTTTACATCTACTGACTTTACAACACCATTTTCAACTATATATACCCTTTCTCTATTATCCTTCTCTTGAATAACTGCTTCATTTGGTACCTTTAATACAGAGTTTTTATATGCTGTTTTAATTTCTACATCTACATCAAAATTAGGTTTTATAACATCAGATTTTTCAAGTACATCAACATAGGCCTTAACAACAGTATCTGTACCAGCAGTTGACATTGTCTTAGTTGCAGATTTGCTGATTGAAGATACAACACCCTTTAAAGTATTGTCCAAAAACTTAATCTCTGCCTCTTGTCCTTCTTTTATTCTGTTTACATCATATTGATTTATGTTAACTACTACTCTGAGGTTATAAATATCTTCAACAACAATTGCAGGAAGCTGCACTGGTACTTGACTTCCCTCTTTTACATTTATCTGAGTTACAACCCCATCTGATTCTGCCTTTAAGTACCTTTGTTGTTTTGCTATTGTTTGTTTAATACTTTCTACATTAAGCCTTGCTATTTCTACTTGGTTCTGTTGCATCTTTATTTGATCATCTATTGAAGCTGTTTGATTTTGAGGAAGATTGTTTATAGCATTTTCCTTCTGCTTTTTTAGATTTTCAAGCTGCAGTTTAGCATTTTCATATTGAAGCTTTGCAGTTTTCAATTGATTTGTCATATCTTGAACTTCAAATTCAACTAGTATATCTCCTTTTTTTACCCTATCTGACTCCTTTACATAAACTTTTAACACTTTACCAGTAGTTAGGGCATAATATTCCCTTTTATTTTTTGATTCAACAGTTCCACTGGTTGAAAAACTTGCAACAATATCCCCCTTTATAACCTCCTGTGTTTTAACTTCAACAGGCTTTTGTGCACTTCTTTTTAGAGAATAAATTGTAATACCAAATATAAAAAATATTATAAGAGTTATAATAATCCCCTTTCTTCTCATACCCTTTTCACTCCTTTTAAAATTAATTACGCTAGAAAAATTGCTTATGATCTATTTTACCATAAAATGTAATATTATCAATATTCTTTATTCATAGATTAACCCCATGGATGGATTTTATCCTTCCATGGGGCTTTAGATTTAATATTAAAACTCTCCATCTGTAATGTTTTTATATATTGCATACATAAGCTTATCAATTAATTTTTCTGCCTCTTTTAATGTAAGCTTATTACTTAGTTCAACTCTTAAGGCCCTATCTCCAAACTCCTGTAGATAGCACTTGCTTTCACCTAAAATATTTACTCTATCTTTGTTTAATGTTGTTTTTATTTTATTAGCAAAGCCTACATTTTCATCATATTTTTCATTTTTTTCAACTCTTATAAGTATAGTTTCTTTATTAATTATCTTATCATTTAAAGATAAATCTATTACTATATATCTTCCTAAAGGCTTTATAGTTTTATTAAGCTTATTTTCTAGAGTCTTCTTATCTGTTACTGCTCCTAAATTTTTAACCTTAATACCTATACTTTCCTGAGATTTCTCTATGTAATCTAGCAAATTCTTTATATCTGCATCAATTAACTTTTCCTTACTAGTTGTATAAACGATTAAATTAATACTATCACCCCTTGAAAAGGTGTACTCCTCAATGTCCTTTGCAATTTTTGTAAGATATAAGATTGAAAAGAAAGTAACTGCTAAAATAACTGTTATAACAAAGATTTTAAAGTATTTCACAATATCACCCCACAAAAAAAGCTTCATATCTAATAGATATGAAGCTTTTTAGCTACTTATTCTTTATAAAGTATGATGTTATTTTCCCATCTACCCTGTTTCCTTCATAAAACAGCTTTTTTGTGTAATTGCTTTTATCCTTTATTGATACATTCGCAACTACTTTTGTATCTTTGTATTCGCTAGTTACAATATTTATAACATAATCTGCTTGGTTTTCATTTTCAACTATTTCTATTCCCTGTATCTTTACTGAATCATATATATTCCTCATATCAACCGAAGTAAGATATTTTATAACTAAATAGTCTTTGTTTATGTCTATATAAACCTTTATATTGTCTTGTCTTTCCTGCTTTATCCTATTTAATACATCTTCTAATAAAGATATATAATAGTCAGAAGCGCCTTTAAACATTTCTTTTTTCATAATTCTTTTTATAAACTCATCTTCAATACTACTATCTACATAGTACTTATTACCTTCTTCATCAATTAAATTTGGCTGATTTTCATCTGTAATTCCTGCAATATATTTAAAAGTTGCCACCTTTTTATTTGAATCATAAAACTCTATAAAAAAGTCAGGTTGAAGTGTTATATCACCTTCAACATTCTTTGCACCATATATTTCATTCATAAATCTCTTTATTGAAGTTTGGTCAAAAATAGTATACCTACCAGCAAGTCTTGTACTTGTTATTATAATTCTCTCATATTTTATGTTCTTATTTAATTTGGATTCAATTTTAGTATTAGAATGCTTAAAAAAATTACATGAACTTGTAAATAATACTATTAATGTACAAATTAAAACAAGGAATTTTTTCACTTTCTCACCATCCTATTGTTCTTCCCATATAGTATAGATCGTAATATTTTCCATTAACCATTATTCCCTTTGATATCTTCCCCTCAAATTTAAATCCCCACTTTAAATATAAGTTAATTGCTGCAATATTGTCTTCCCTTACTTGAAGTTCAACCTTCTTTATTTTTTCTGTACTTTGAACCCATTTGAAAAAATAGTCCATTAGACTATTTCCAATTCCTAAATTCCAGTAGTCCTTTAATACAGCTATACCCATTTCTCCCCTATGCATAAGCCTTTTTCTTTGGGAGGCTATAAAAGTTAAATTCCCTACTATTTTACCATCAATTAGAGCAACCAAATATATGCAGTTATCTCTATTGTTTAAGTTATAAATTAAATTTTTTTCTTGATCTACATTAAGATAATAGTCATCTACTCCAAAGGTCAAATTATCTGATTCCATACCTAATTTATTGTACATTTCAACTAGTTCTTTTGCATCCCTCTCCTGAGCACGTCTAATGCTTAACCTCTTGCCATTTTTAAGCTCATAAATCATCATAATACATCACCTTAGCTTCTACGCAACTTGTCAATATTAAATACATATATTCCTATAATAAATACAAAAATACAAATAAATTGAGATGTTGATAAAAACAATACATTTCCCCTTGGGTCATTTCTTAAGAATTCAACAAAAAATCTACCTACGCTGTATAAAATCATATATAGACCTGCTACTTGCCCCTTTTTATTAGTTTTAGTAGAAAAGTATAAAAGAATAAATCCAATTAAAAAATCACCTACACTTGATATTATTTGTGTTGGAATAAGTTTAACTCCATTTGGTGCAAAGGGTGAATTTTTAAAAACTATTCCAAAGGGACTTGTTGTTTCTCTCCCATAGCAACAACCTGCAAATAGGCATCCAATTCTTCCAAATCCCTGTGCAATTGCAATAGAAGGAGCAGCTATGTCAAACATCTTTAGAAAATCTACTTTCTTTATTCTGCAGTAAATATAGGCTGCTAAAACACCTCCAATTAAAGCTCCATAAACAACAAATCCTCCTGTTATCATATCCTTAAGTACAGCTGGATTTTTAAATATATATGGAGCCTCTGCAATCAAAAATAAAAGCTTTGCACCAATAATACCTGCAATAACTCCATATATTGCAATATCCATAACAACATCTTCACTTATACCTTGTTTTTTAGCTCTATATATTGTTAATAATATCGCTGATAATATGCCAACAACCATCATGAAACCATAACTGTATATTGTAATATTCCCTATTCTAAACAATATTGGATGCATACCATTTTACCCCCTTAGTAAATAAATCTTTTCCATTAAAAATGCAACTAATAAAATTAAGATAGAATAAATAATAATGGCAATTCCTGTATAAAATCCATCCTCTCTAAACTCCTCAAAAGCCTCCTCCATAGCCTCTTCTACGTATGGATTTTCTTTTATATCATAGAAACCATAAAGTGGGCTTTGTCGCCTAATTCTTCTTAATTTTGCATCCTCATTTCTTTTATAAAATTGAGGTACAGCTAAAATCATACTAAATCCACCAAAATAATATAAGAAGGTATAAATACTACTCAATATGTCTTTATGCTTTATCAAGGCATAAATTGAAGTAATAATAGATAAAACTATTATAGTAATTATAGATGCCTTTATTGAAAAAAACAACTTCTTTTTGATAAATTTAATCTTTTGTTTATTCATATCTACACCTCAGCTTATTAATGTTTTATTTACTATATCCTCAAACAGATTATAAAAATTGTTATTAAATATATCATCAGGAATAAAAAAGCTCATCCTAAAAACATATCCTTGACTTGTAGGAATAAAGTATTCATATGCCCTATAATATCTATTATCATTTCCCCTTCTTAAATATTCAATAACAAATGCATTTTTATTGGCTACTTTTTTATTGTAAATATTAAAATATTTAAAATCAACTGCTCCAGTTGCACTTTTTTTGGATTTTTCTAAATATGTTTTCAAATCTCCTATATTCAATACTTCAACTATTCCTCTAATGTTTTTATCACTAGATATAAAATCAGCATGATATAGTACTACTTTATCATTAAAATCTATTGTATTTAAATTGAAACTTTGAGGTAGATAATAAGTAATACCATAATCCTTTATTTTTATACCTTTATATTCACATAGCAAATTCAAACTTACTCTATATAATTTAAAAATCCACATCCAATTAAGTGAAAGCAACAAAATTATAAGAACTAATAGTGATATTAAAAGATATTTTTTACGCTTCATAAAATCCCCCCTTAAACTTAAAAGCCCCATTCGAGTATATAACTCTTTGGGGCTTATTTATCACTTATCCTTAGGCTTTGGTATCATTATACATCCATTGTAAGGATTATAAACCATAATCCAAAGCCCTTTGTCCTTAAACTTTATCCATTTTACAAACCCTGTCATGCCACTGTAAGGTTGTGATTTGATATCATTATCTCCCTCAATACCATATAGTAAATATTTTACTTCTCCATCTTTATCATATTTTATTCCAAAGTAATAATGTCCTGTGTTTTTACAATACTTCAAATAGTTAATATAAGGATATGCCATCTTTAGATGATATACTGCACAATAATATGGGTAGTATTTATTTTCTTTAAGCCTAATATCATAATCAAGCTTTACCTTCCACCATCTGCAATCTGAATACTCC
The DNA here is from genome assembly GCF_000430995.1 of Thermobrachium celere DSM 8682. Taxonomy (GTDB): domain Bacteria; phylum Bacillota; class Clostridia; order Clostridiales; family Caloramatoraceae; genus Thermobrachium; species Thermobrachium celere. Next base: position 30,011 of record NZ_HF952018.1, on the reverse strand, counting down.
TCTGTTATATCCTTTACCTCTTCAAAATCCTTAAGTATTTCATGGAAATACATTGCGTGGTTTTTACTTTTACTACTCATATCAGCATTTCTCAATAGTTCAACCTGAGCAGCTTCATTATAGTCGTTTAAATCCTCATCCTTAACTTCTTCTCTTTGAGGTTCTTCAATATTTCCTAATATTTCTTTCTTAATCTCCTCTTCATATTTATCAAATTTAGCTGCCTCTTCATCTACTTCATCTTCTACTTTAACTTCAACTTCATTTTTAACTTTAACAGCTTCTTTAACCTCTTTAACCTCTCTCTTCTTTAACACAAATCTGTCCTTAAAACTTGTTCTGTCCTTACCCACATAACCTACAAGTGGAAAACTTGCACTTTCTCCTTCAACAACTATTGTTGAAACATTAAATTTATCTACGTTAAGTCCAGTATCTGCAACGTTGTCTTCTCTATACTCCCACCAAACTTCTCCTCTACCTGTATCATCTACTGGTACTTCACCAAGCCTTGCTGTATAAAGTGGGTTTTTTGTAGTATCCACAAGATAACATACATACGGTCCCTTTTCTTTAACCAAGTTTTGTACATAAACTGTTATTTTGCATTTTCCATTTTTGGTTTCAATCTTAGTATATCCTGTTGGTTGCTTGTCTATAGCTATACCAAATCCCTTGTCATCTTCCTGTAATATGATGAAATATCTACTATAACTTTTTTTAGCAGACACTTTTATACCTCCCAGTTAATGTTCATCATTATAGTATATGAACATTAACTGAAAAATTGTCCTTTATTTTTTAAGTTTTGTGTAAATTGTATTAGAAAGCTTAGCAAATTCTTCTATACTTAATGTTTCACCTCTTCTTGTTTCATCAATACCAGATAGTTTAAACACTTCCTTTAAATCCTCTTCCCTTAAACCTATTGGCTTTAGTGCATTCCAAAGAGTTTTTCTTCTCATATTAAATGCATGTCTTACAACATTAAAGAATAGATCCTCATCTTCAACATTATATTTTGGAGGCCTTAAATTCATTTTTATTACACTCGATTCAACCTTTGGTGGTGGAACAAAACAATTCTTTGAAACTCTACATACCTTTTGTACATCACAATAATATTGAACTAAAATTGAAAGCGATCCATATTCCTTTGATCCAGGCTTTGCAACAATTCTATCTGCTACTTCCTTTTGTATCATGACTATAATCGATTTTAAAGGTAGCTTTTCCATTAATACCTTAGTTAATATAGGTGTTGTAACATAGTATGGTAAATTAGCTACGAGTTTTATGTTCTCTAGCCCTTCCTCTTCAATTAATCTATTAAAATCAACCTTTAGAGCATCATTATGTACTATCTTAATATTTTCAAAATTTGCAAGCGTTTCATTTAAAATAGGTATTAATGTATCATCTATTTCTATGGCAACTACCTTTTTACATCTTCTTGCCATCTCTTGAGTTAAAACCCCAATACCAGGTCCTATTTCAATTGCTGTACTGTTTTCATCAAGCTCTGCTGCATCAACTATTTTATTTAGTATATTTTGATCAATTAGAAAGTTTTGTCCTAAGCTCTTACTAAATTTAAATTCAAAGTGTTTCACTATTTCCTTTGTTTTAGAAGCAAGACTCATTATTTTCCCTCCTTTGCCAACTTTATGGCCCTTTCAAAATCCTCTCTTTTAATACCATATCTATTTAATCTATTTAAGAACTGCTTTGCATTTCCATAGCCTATTCCTAATATTTTACCTACTTCATCCCTTAACTCTGAAGAGTTTTCTACATTTACTAATCCAGCTTTAATTAAATCCTCCATTGTAAACTCAATTTTAGGGTTTTCAACTTCAGTTTGAACTTTACTTAAGGCTTCTCTTATACTTTCTATAGTTGCATTCTCTACACCAACATCTCCATTTTTTATAGCCTTATCCCTAGGCATATATGCATGTTTACAACCCTTAACCTTCTCTGATATTGTTCTTCTTATTTTTTCACCTGCATAATCTGGATCAGTAAATATTATAACTCCCCTTGTTCTTTGTGCCTCCCTTATTTTCTCTATTGTTTTTTCAGTTATACCAAATCCACTTGTAACAATTACATCTGCATCAACAGCCTGTTTTACCTTTATTAAATCATCTCTTCCTTCTACAACTATAACTTCCTTTATCACATAAAACACCTCTTTTATTATACTTCTACACAACCCAATAATTATACAAAAAAATAAGGTGGAAATCCACCTTATTTTAAAATATAAACATCTACATATCTTACTCCCCAGGTCCTGTATTCATAGCTTCCTGGATTAAAATAAAGGTCAATCTTATTACCCTTAATAGCACCACCTGTATCCTCTGCTATGGCTAAACCATAACCAGGGATATATAACTTTGTACCAAGTGGTATTACATCAGGGTCAACTGCAACTGTACTATAGCCATTCTCATTTCTTCGTGCTAATGTACCTGTTGCAGTTCTTCCAAATCCAGGACTTCCAGGCATCTTACCTGTATCTTGGTAACTTGCTGTATAGCATGTTGCCCTCATTCTTATTTTTTTAGTATAGTATAGCTTACTATCACCTCTTGATATCCAAGCAAGTGTACCATATGCAACAACTTTATTTACTGGAGCCTTTTTTACATTTTGTGCTACAACCTGTCTTACTACTTCCTTACCGTCTTCATATACTACCTTTGTCACAATTTCCTTTTCTCCATCTTGGCCATCTTGAAGAACCTTTGTTGTTCCTTTAGCAAGGTTATTATCTGCCTTCCTTACAATTGTATAAGGAATTCTCTCGGTGGATGTTAATATCTTTTCCTCCACCCTCACTATTTTTATTACATCTCCTTGCTTTACCTTAGCCATAATCGATGGAGAAACCTTATCCTTTTCATTTAAAACTATTCCTTCTTCATTTAGAACGTCTAATACTGTGTCTTGAGCAGTTTCCACATTTATAGTTTTTCCATCCACATGGATAGTAACTGGAACTGCTCTTTTTATATTTATAACCATGTTATCTTCAACTATGCTGTCTAGCCCAGGTGCAACTCTATCTTTGTCTTTGATGTTTACATTGCAAGATAATAAGACATCCTTAACCTTTTTCTTGTAAGTAGCTACCTTTACTGTTTCCTTTCCATCTACAATAGTAACTGTCTTTTCTGTTTGAACAAAAATGATTAAAAAAGCTACTATACAAGCGGTTAAAATGCCTAGAAACCTGGGATTCCCGTAAATCCTAGTCTTTACCTGAGAGGTCAACTTTGACATACTAACACCTCCTTTTGGGACCAGGGACAACTATGGTATTATACACATTTCGACATATTTTGTCAAACGTCCCAGCTTCCCAAGCTGGAAAAATTATAAAATGCCTACCTTGGCATACATTTATATAAAAAATTATAAACAAAAATGATTGCGGTTATACATCCCTTTCCAGCACGGAGGCAGCTTGTTAATATTATATACAAAAAATGAAAAAAGTAAAACCATTTTTTTCATTTTTCTTTGTTATTTACAAAAAATTAATTTAAGGGCTTTATAACATAAAAGCCCTTAAACCATTGTTATATGTGACTTCTTCTACGTATTTATAATCTAGTTCTTTAATTTGTGCTATTTTATCTATTACATAAACTAAATAGGATGAATCATTTCTCTTACCTCTATAGGGTTCTGGTGCCATGTATGGACAATCTGTTTCTACTAGAATGTAATCAAGAGGTATATTTTGCACAACCTCCACCGCTTTTTTTGCATTTTTGAAGGTTACAACTCCTGTAAAACCTAAATAATATCCAAGCTTTACAACCTCTTTTGCAAACTCTACACTACCTGAGAAGCAGTGGAGTACACCAGATACTCCTTTAAATTCCTTTAATATCTTTAATGTATCCTCATGGGCATCTCTATCATGTATTACTACTGGTTTGTTTAGCTGTTTTGCCAAATCCATCTGCTCTCTAAATAATCTCTTTTGCTTTTCTCTATCATGAGGATAGTAGTAATCTAATCCAATCTCTCCAACAGCTACAATTTTATCCTTTAAAAGTAGATCACCAACTATATTTAAATCATTCTTTTTTTCTGCCTCATGAGGATGAAGTCCAACTGCTCCAAAGAAGAAATCATATTTTTGAACAAGCTCAACAGTCTTAAAACATCCTTCTATACTTGCTCCACAATTCAAAACACGTCCAACATTTGCCTTTTTTAGCTTTTCAATTACTTCCTCTCTATCGTTATCAAATGCATCGTCATCATAATGAGCATGTGTATCAAATATCAAGTTATCACTCCTTACTTAACTTGTGCACCTGTTTCAATATCTCCATCAACTGTTGCTAAAACTAATTTTTCTTTATCTGAAGTTGATGCAGCTAAAATCATACCATAGGAGTCTACTCCTCTTAGCTTTACAGGTTTTAAGTTTGCAACTAAAATCACATTTTTACCAATTAGTTCTTCTGGCTTAAAGTGTTTTGCAATTCCAGATACAACCTGTCTTTGTTCTCCACCTAAATCAACCTTTAATTTAAGCAATTTATCTGCACCTTCAATTTTTTCACATTCAACAACCTTAGCAACTCTTAGATCTATCTTTGAAAAATCATCTATTGTTATTTCACTCTTAATTGGCTCCATCTTCTTTTCCTCCTTCTTTTCTTCATTTTTGTTTAATTTTTCAAGCTCCTCTAACTTCTTTTCTACATCTATTCTTGGGAATAATAGCTCTCCTCTCTTAACTTTAGTACCTTCTTTTAAGCATCCAAAGTCCTTAACTGAATCCCAAGTTAAATCTGTAAAGTTAAATTGATTTTTAATTTTTTCTGCAGTTTCAGGCATAAATGATTGTAATAGAACAGTTATAAATCTTATTGTTTCTGCAAGGTTGTATAGAACCTCTTTTAATCTATTTTTAGTACCTTCATCCTTTGCAAGAACCCATGGCATTGTTTCATCTATATACTTATTTGCCCTAGAGATCAGCCTCCATATTTCATCCATGGCATCACTTATTCTATATTTGTTCATTAAATCTTCAACTTTAGCTGGAGTTTCCTTAGCAAGATTCTTTAATTCGTCATCAAAATCTCCTGCTTCTCCTCTTAAAATTTCTCCATCAAAGTATTTTTCAATCATTGTTAGAGTTCTTGACACTAAATTACCAAGGTCATTAGCAAGGTCTGAATTTATTCTCTTTATAAACATTTCATTTGTAAATTGACCATCTTGACCAAAAGGAATTTCTCTTAATAGATAATATCTAACAGCATCCACTCCAAAGTGTTCAGTTAAAACAACTGGATCTACTACATTACCCTTTGATTTTGACATCTTTCCACCATCAACTAATAACCATCCATGTCCAAATACTTGCTTTGGAAGTGGTAGATCAAGTGCCATTAACATGATTGGCCAAATAATTGTATGGAATCTTATTATATCCTTTCCAACAAGATGTACATCTGCTGGCCAGTATTTCTTATATAATGTATCATCTTCACTTCCATAACCTAATGCAGTTATATAGTTAGCAAGTGCATCTATCCAAACATATACAACATGCTTTGGATCAAACTCAACAGGTACACCCCATGTAAATGAAGTTCTAGAAACACATAGATCTTCTAAACCTGGTTTTAAGAAGTTGTTAATCATTTCATTTTTTCTGCTTTCAGGCTGTATAAATTCTGGATGTTCTTCTATATATTTTAAAAGTCTGTCTTGGTATTTTGATAATTTAAAGAAATATGCCTCTTCCTTTGTCCACTCTACATCTCTTCCACAGTCTGGACACTTTCCATCCTTTAATTGTGTTTCTGTAAAGAAGGATTCACAAGGAGTACAATACCAACCTTCATAATATCCTTTATATATGTCTCCCTTTTCATATAGCTTTTTAAATATGTATTGTACAGCCTTTTCATGATAATCATCAGTTGTTCTTATAAATTTATCATAGGATATATTCATTGTCTTCCATAGTTCCTTTATTGATGCAACTATTTTATCTACATATTCTTTAGGTGTTACTCCATTTTTTTCTGCTATTCTTTGTATTTTTTGTCCATGTTCATCTGTACCAGTTAAAAACATTACATCATAACCTGTAAGTCTCTTAAATCTTGCCAGTGCATCTGCTGCTACTGTTGTATATGTATTACCTATATGTAGCTTATCACTTGGGTAATAAATTGGGGTTGTAATATAAAATCTCTTATTTTCCATCCTCTTCTCTCCTTTCTTTTTTATTTGTGTATATAAGATGTTATATTTAACTTTTATAATTAAAAAGCCCCACCCCATATAGGGGCGAGGCATCGCGGTACCACCCTACTTCGCCATACGGCCTTAATTAAGATAACGGCAACGCCGCAACAGCCTACATATCGACTGTTGTGCTCCAGAGCCATCTTCACATAACCCTGTGCCACTGGCTTTCACCTACCCCAGCTCTCTTTTAGACACGGTATTATGCTACTCTCTCCTTCACAGCATTTTCATTATTAAGATTAATGTACAAAATTAGATAGTTTTTGTCAAGCCCACCAGCTTAATAATTTGTTAATCATAAGAAGAATATTATTTTGTTTATAGACTTCTACCCTGTAGGCGTGACCCATTACATCATCCTTACCAACAGACTTAACTATTATTTCTTCTTTCCCATCATCGTCTAAATCAACCACATTTTCCACAATCCTAACCATATATGAATATCTTCTTGCTGGTCTTTCACCAAAGTTGTATTTTAATTTAAAGTTATTATCTAAAGCTTCAAATACTTGTATATTTCCAACTTTAAAGGTCATATTATTTCTTCCTATATAGTTTATTAAATAACCTTCTCCAAACTTAAATATATTTGATATTTCTTTTATCTTTATCTCTTTTTTGAAGACATATCTAAAACTATAATCCTTAAAATCATATTTATATATATTAATTTTATTTTGGCCTTTAGACAAAACAATTATACCATCATCAATTAAAAAGGCATAGGGTAATATGTCTTCACCTATCTTTCCTGAGAATATCAAGTTTAATTTACCATCCATTAATTTATAAATTTCTATGTCTGCATTTCTATTTAAAATTGCTATTTCATCCAATCCATCCCTGTCTATATCACCAGTTTTTAGATTTATTACATCCTTATTTAAAATTTTTGTTTTTGCATAGATATCTCCCCAGTTTGAAAATAAAATAAGCTCTCCCTTAGGTGTTATTGCACAAAAACAACTTTCTCTTTTAAAATCCCCACTATCTATGAACTGTATGGGAAAATCCACTTTAAATTTATATTCTCCAACAAGTTCATTTCCATTTGTATTTAGCCTATATACTTCTGTATATTTTAGCTTATTGGATATTCTATATATAACCTTCTTTTCTCCTTCTTTAATTACTGCTGTATATTTTCTTCCAACTGTTTTAAGATAAAGTTCATCCTGTGATAGGCTTAAAAGATTGTCTCCTTCAAAACTTTGATAATATTCATCCGATGTTAAAAATCTATTCAATCCAAAAAGTCCTATTTCATTTATAAAAAATCTAGAAGTACCCTTTATTATTGAAATTACAAGAAGAAAACTTGAAATATAAAATATTATTTTATTATCTCTTACTTCTTCTAATTCTTTATCCACATAGTCCACATAGGTTCCTGATGATATATCATGAAACGTCCTTAATTTCTTATCAAATATAGCATAGATATAACCTATATAATAAAAACTAGATGCAATTCTATATATTTCTCTTTTTAATGCAATTTTGTATGAATATTTATTAAGCCTTATTTTTAAAAGCATCATTCCTAATGTCTGACCATATCTTCCCTGCATTATGAACCTATACAAAAATATAGCTATGTAACCTAACAGATAAGCATATGCTCCTAAATCTGAAGCTATAATATAAACTACCCCAAATACAACTAAATCTATAATAAAAGCAGCAAAGCGAGAAACAATAAGTATAAGTCTATCCATAAATAACACCTCATACTTATTTTTCCCGCTTCTTGTATTTTTACACTTCCTTGTAAACTACCCTATTACGCCCTAAACTTTTGGCACTATAAAGAGCTTCATCACTTATGTCTATTGTATATTCAATTCCATTTTTAAATTTTGCAACCCCTATGCTTATTGTAAACTTTATATTTAACTTTTCCTCTCTATATACAAATTTTTCAACCTGAACCCTTAGTCTCTCCGCTATATTTAGAGCTTCCTTTTTTGTTATATTTCTAAAAACAATCAAAAACTCTTCTCCACCAAATCTAATTGCATAGTCTCCTTCTCTAATGTTTTGTTTTAATATTTCTGCTAAGGATTTTAAAACTCTATCTCCAACAATATGTCCATAAGTATCATTTATCTTTTTAAAATAATCAATATCAGCCATCATAAAATATACATTTTCATTTACTTCTTTTAATTTCTCAGATAACTTTTCTGATAAGAATCTTTTATTATAAAGTCCTGTTAAAGCATCAATATAAGCTTTATCACTTAAGTCTATCTTATCTTTATTTAGCTTTTCTATTATTTCATTAAACTTATTTTTAAAAGTTTCTATTTCTTTTATATTATCAAGAAGGCTATCGGTACTTTTAATTCTAGTCAAAGTATTTATACTTACTATAATTCGAGTTATATATTTGTTTATTGCTTCAGATATTATATATGCAAAAACTATTGCCATAACAACTGTTAAAAAGAAGTAAAGGGTAAGCTTTCTAAATAGATCGTTTAAAAATACATTTCTTATATCTTCTCTGTTTATAGAAACAATCATACTAAAATCAGTATTTTTTATCTCTTCCTTTACATCCTCATCATATTTTTTATTATTATCCATTTTAAACAAATAGTTTCCTGAACTATCTTTAATAATTATGTTACCTAAACCTGTTAAAGTTAAATCTTTAAAAATATAGTCAAACCTATTTAAATCAATATATCCCACAACAATACCATGTCTGTTTTCATCCTCATAAGGTGAAGAAAATACAACATAATTTATGCCATCTTCAGATATTATTGTAGAAAAATCCCCCTTTTCAAATAATAACCTCTCCTTTTGGCTAAGTTGTAAGTATTTTTCATAAACGGATCTACTTCTATCTACTTCAACAAACCAGCCATCCTTATCGATATATTTAATCTTTGAATATTCATCTCTAGTTGATAAAAATCTTTCTAAAACTCCCTTTATTTCATCTATTTCATAACTTTTCAAGTCATCAGAATTAGCCAAAAGCCTCATATCATCTATATTCATCTCTACAAAAACTTCTAAGTACTTTTTATTTCTTGTTAAAATCTCTAAAATGTTTTTCTCATCATTTTTAGTAAAGTAATTAATTACTGAAAAAAAGAATGTAGAAGAAAAAAGTATTAAAGGAACTATGGACATTATTAAAAGAAATACTGTTATAACAACCTTTAACCTTTTGAACATCTTAACCCACCCTTAGTTTTTTCTAATATAAACAATAAATTTGTTTATATTAACCTTTAGTTTTCTTAGCTCATAAATCTTATCGAAAAATATGCTTTTCCCTTCTATTTTTTGTTTATTTTCTATTGCATCTAAGACTTCTCTAAAAGCCTCCTGTACCTGTATAGCAATATAATTTGCTATTGGTATTATAGAAAATATTATAAATATCAAAAATATAAATGTTTTAAATAGAATGTTTTTATAAAGTATATCTTTAAAGTATCTATTATTTACATTTGCAACTAAAGTCCAATCAGAATTTTTAATAGGTAGAGTAATATCGGCACTCTCTTGAAGATCTTCATCCATCTTCTTTATCAAGAATTTATCCCTACTATCTGTTATATATATTTCTGCTATAGCATCTAGATTTATATTATCTGTAAAAAAATCTACTGTATCTGTAGGCATATAGGCAATACAAGTTGCAAATACTTCTCCGTCCTTTATAAAATTTGAAGAAAAACAAAGATACTGTTTACTATCCTCTTCATTTGTATAGAAGGCTATATCTCCATGTTCTAGTGCATATTTATCAAAATAATCAAGGTGAGTTTTTTTATACTCCCTTACCTTTCCTTCTCTACTTACCTCTAAAACTTCCCCATTTGTCTTAATAAACTTCATCTTTTCAAAATCATCTCGAACCTTCATAACTCTTATAAAAACATCTATTATTTCTTCCTTTTTTAGTGTTTTTACATTATCTGATGTAGCCACTAATTTTACATCTTTAATATTAACTTCAACAAATCTCTCAATATATTTTCTTTCCTTTTCTAATACTGATTCAATATTTCTCCTATCACTTGCTATAAAGAAGCTAAAGGTATTATTAAAGAATAACAAAGCAAAAACTAAAAGAGGAACTAACGATGAAATCATAATAAGCATTATAACAAAGAATCTTATACTTCGCTTCATAAATTACTCTCCTTTATAAAATGCCTCCTATGTATATTATAGCAATTTTTTGACAAAAAAACAGTAAAAGTGTCATAAAATTTAAAAACCTGCTTATATTTTAGCAGGTTTCTTTATTACAACCTTTTTCTCCCATCTACCAGTTTTATAATAAATATAATTAAGCGTGCTTCCTATTACCCATCCAATTCCTATAGACCACCAAACTCCTTCTATACCTATCTTTTTTGATAAATATTGTGCAAGTGGAACTCTAACTCCCCAAAGGCCAATTAGAGTAGTGAGCATTGGTACCATAGTATCTCCCGAACCTCTTATTACACCTGATACTATAAACATAATTGCAAATGTAAAATAAAACATGCCTACAATTTTTAAGTAACCTATTCCGTAATCTATAACCTCTTTTTTTGTATTAAATATGCTTATTAATTGACTTGAAAATATTATCGCAAGCATTGCAATTAATATTGATATACCTACAGCAATTACAAGAGTTGCTCTAAACCCCTTTACCACTCTATCTTTTTTGTTAGCACCCAAGTTTTGACCTGTAAAGGATGAAACTGCAGCACTTAAACTCATTATTGGCATTGACATAAAGGAATCTATCCTTCCTGCTGCACCATATGCAGCCATAGCATCAACTCCAAATAAGTTAATTATTGAATTTAAAAATACCATAGCTAATGAAACTAAAGTTTGTTGTATACCCATAGGAATTCCTATCTTAATTATCTTTTTTAATAAATCCTTATCGGCCTCTTTTATTTTACTTAATTTAATTTTAAATAATTCATGCTTTCTATTTATGTAATTTATGCTAAATATAAAAGATACAGCCTGAGCTATAACTGTTGCTACGGCAGCACCTACAACACCAAGTTTAAATGCAAATATGAATATTGGATCAAGTATTATATTAATTATTGTTGCTATTAAAAGAAAATATAATGGTGTTTTAGAGTCTCCTAATCCTCTTAAAATTGCTGTAACCCCGTTATATCCAAACATAAATATTATGCCCAAAAACATAATAACTAAATAGTTATTAGCCTCATTTAATATATCCTTTGAAGTATTTATCAAAATTAAAATAGGTTTTGAAACTGCAATACCTAATACTGTAACTACAATCGAAGATATTAATAAAAAATACAATGTAGTATTAATGGATTTTGTAACATTTTCATAGTCTTTTGCTCCAAAATACTGAGATATTACAATACTGCTTCCCATAGTAATTCCCATAATTAAAGAAATCAACATAAACATTATTGGGAAACTTACTGTAACTGCTGCAAGCCCCTTTTCACCAACACCTTTTCCAACCCAAATACTGTCAACTGTATTATAGAGTGTTTGAAGTAGATTGCCCAAAAGCATTGGTATTGCAAAATATACTATCTGTTTTGCTTCATTTCCTTTAGTTAAATCCCTCATTTTAACTCCTCCTTCGTATTTTATTATATCAAAATATTACATGATTGTAATGTAAATAGATCTGTATTATAAAAAATTTAAAATAAAGTTACATACAATAACACTGCTTATAAAATGTGCTATTAATGCAACAATTAATGCATGTCTTATTTTTTTCACCCCTATACTTCCAAAATAAAGGGATATGGTATAGAAAATAGTTTCACTTGAACCCATTATAATTGCAGCAATTAATCCCTCAGTAGAATCAACTCCATATGTCTTCATAATATCTGTCATAACAGAAATTGCTCCACTTCCAGATAGGGGCTTAATTAAAATCATAGGCAGTACACCATCTGGTATGTTTAAAAACTTAGTAACAGGAGCGAGTAAATTTATAAAACCATTCAATGCTCCTGAACGTCTAAAAACATCTATAGCAAACAGCATAGTTAAAAGATATGGTGCAATATTAAATACTGTTTTTAAACCTTCCTTTGCACCCTCAACAAATACTTCATATACCTTTATTCCCTTAAAAACTGAATAAATTAAAACAAATAAAATAAAAAGGGGTATAAAATATTTTGAAATCATATAAACCACCTTCTAAATACTTTCTCAAGAACCAAAGCTATTATAAGTGTTATTGCACTTGTTATTATTGTTGGAATTACTATGCTAGAGGGGGATGTTGCACCTAAATTAGCCCTTATTGAAATTACCGTTGCAGGTATTAATTGAATACATGCACTGTTGATTATAATAAATTTAACCATATAATCCGATGCTGTATCCTTATTAGTGTTTATCCTTTGCAACTCCTCCATTGCCTTTATTCCAAAGGGAGTAGCTGCATTAGAAAGTCCAAGCATGTTACTAGCTAAATTCATTACTATATAGTAAAGAGCCCTCTCGTTTTTATATTCAAGTTTAGGGAAAAGTATCTTCATAGGTAGTTTCAATACAGCATAAAATATCTTAATAAGACCTGATTTTTCACAAAGTTTCATTATACCTGACCATATTGCCATAATACCTAATAAGCTAATACAAAGCTTTACTGTACTTTCAGCAGACTGTGCAATGATAGTTGAAAAATCAATCGGATTGTATAAAAAGCTTGTTATTATACCAATAAAAATCATAAAAAACCAAATTAAATTAATCATACGACTCCCCTTACACTTTACTCTCTCTAAAATATATACTAAAATTAACAAATTTAGTATAAAATTTAATTGACAAATATTTTGACTTATCTTAAAATTAACATAACATTAACCACCACTTACATATAGCATGTTAATATATTACTAGAAACCTCATGAAAACCTTGGAGGTGGTTTAAATGATTTTTAGACCAATGGAAGTTAAAAATCTTAAAAAGGGAAAATGGATTGATGTGGAGATTGCTGAAGGAGACGTGCGTGTACTTAGAAGAAATTACTGTGGAGTATACGAACTATTTTCAAAAGATAACCCTAGAAAAGTAGAATACTTTAATGATCTACAACTATTCAAAATCAGATACGGCACACTTGTGAAAAAATTCCCTCTAATAAACATATCAAAGCAGAGGTTTGATATTTATATAGTCGCAGAAAAATTAGATCTACCATCTCTTCTAAAGTGGTTCTCCAACTATGGTGAAGTTAAGTTAAAAAAATCAATTAACATAGATAGTGAAAGGATAGATTACTATACTTGGTCATCCTATTCAGATGTATGTACATGCGAATTCCAAATTGTAACAAGTTCGGAAGGTTATACTATAAACATCTCTAAAGAGCCATTTGAAAAAATAAAGAAAGTAAGCTGAGGAATCAAGCTTTCGCTTGACTCCTCAGCATTTTTATTGCTTCTTCACGTGAGTTTATCTTACCCTTAAATATAAGCTCATGTATATTCTCTAAAACTTCCCCAACCTTTGGCCCTCTAATATCTAATATTTTGCAGACATCATCACCTGAAATAAAACTATCTCTTTTTTCTAAAAAAGTATAATATCTATCAAATAGATTTAGTACGAATTCAAAGTACCTTTGGCTTTCTCCATTTTCATCCAGTAGACTTCTTGTTGCAAGAACATCATATAACGAAGAAATTAAAACGCTTGGTAGGTTTGTTTTATAATCCTTTATAAGTTTATATACTGCTTTATCACTTGCTCCCTGCTTAAAAAGTCCAAGTATTCTCATATGCCCTGTTATAACCGATTTAATTATGGATGCCTTTGCATTAGATAGAGGAAGCCTTTTTAAAATCAAATTAAATTCATCCACCCCTGTTAAATCATGTCCTCTAAATGTAATTTTTCCGTCAATCTCTTTAAAGGCCTTTACCTTTCCAATGTCATGTAAAAATATTGCAAGCTTCAACACTTCTATTCTTTTCGATGTTCCAACCTGTTCTTCTAAATATTCCTCTATCTTATTTCCCCATTTTGTACTATATAGTTCTTTATATCTGTCCTCCAAAAATTTAAGTGCAAGTGTAGAATGGGTGTAGGCATCAACAAGATGGTATTTGCATTTACCTATCTTTTTCATTTCCTTCATTATAGGGAAAATACTATCTATAACACCTATGTCATCTAACATCTGTATATAATCATAGCTGTTTTTAAACTTTAAGATCTTAAAAAGCTCATCAACAATCCTTTCGCCCTTTATATTGTTTAGGTAATCCACATCCCTTTTAAATAATCTTAATGTATCATCATGTATATTAAAGTTTAATTCACCCTTTAACCTATAGGCCCTCAATATTCTTAAGGCATCCTGCTTTACTATATTATCGGATGTGTGTTTTATAATTCCCCTCCTTAAATCATCCATTCCACCTAAAATATCGATATATTCATCCTTTATAAAATCATAGGCTATTGCATTTATGGTAAAATCCCTATTTTTTAAATCTTCTTCAATACTATCACCTTTAAAATTTGTAAAGTCAAAAACAACCCCATCTACTACCACTCTGTATACATCATCATGCAGTTTAATTAAATTGCCATCTACTAACTTACTAAAATATTCAGAAACATCTTTAAAGTATTTACTTACAAAATCATAATCTGAAATTTCTCTTTGTAACAGTATGTCTCTAACTGCACCACCAACTAAATATATTGGAATATTATTTTTAAGGCTGTATGCTTTTATTTCGTCCAAATACCTCATACACATCTCCTACTTTCTATCATAGTAATCTCCAAACGGTGCTCTTCCTTTTACAATATAACCCTTTTCTACCAAAGTATCTAATGAACTTTTTAAATCCTCTATATCTTTTATTTTTTCCTTATTTACATTAGATAATATACTCATCAAATCAGTTGAATATATTGGTAAAAACTTTTCTATCTCATTATAAATTTCTTCATACTTTTGATCTCTAAAGCTTAAAAGCTCATCAAAAGGATTTTGAGTATGACTTGTAGTTGTATGAGAAAGCCTAATTCTAACTGGTACTGTTCGTCCAAATAATGCAGAGGATATAAATACATCTCCACTTCTTAAATATGGAAGTCTTTTTGCTTCTTCGTTTGTTATGTCGGTCTCCTCCTTTATTGTTGCAATATCAGATGCCCTTACTGTTCTAAATACTAATTTTGTATTTAACTGTGCTGTAACTGTTTCATCTAAAAGAGTTGGGCGCTGTGTTGCTAGTATTAAAAACACTCCATATTTTCTACCCTCTTGTGCAATTTCCTTTATGATTGACTTAGATGGTGTATCATAGCCCTTTGGTGCAAAATTATGACTCTCATCAAAGGCTATTATAAATGGTGGGAAAAAGTCCTTTGCATCTCCCCTTTGAAGAGCATCTCTATACTCTCTTCTTTTATAGTAAAGATTTGAAATTAAATATGTTGAAAATACATTTAATATCTTAATTGGACCTTGTACAACTGCAAGCTTACCTGCCTGTAAACATTTTTCTACTTTTGTAATATCGTTTGTAAATATACCATCCTTCTGAAGCCTTTGAAGTCTCCATAGAACACCATTAATTGATTGAGTTGGAAGGCTACCATACTCTCTAAACAAATCTAGCATTTCATCAAATCTACTTGCATCCATATCTTCGTCGCACTTAGCTTTTCTATCTAATATCTTCTTCTCGCTTCCAATCTCCTGTGCCTCTTTTAATAATGACAGTTTTCTCTCAAAACTAAAATAAGTGTCTCTATTTTTATGAATCTGCTCTATAACATTTGTCATAGAATCAGTTAATGTACCTGCAGATGCTGCTCCAATTAAATTAATTAGATCTCTAGTAGTTAAATTTTCAAATTTTACTCCAACATCTTTACCTATTTCTAAGCATTCAAATTTTCCTATAAAATTATATTGATATTCCTTTTCAATGCCCTGTTGATTATCTTTAAAGTTCATTTCAAAATGGGGATCTAATACAACAGTTGGTATATTTTTCTTCATTAATTCTTCTAATATAACCCTAAGACCAAAGGACTTTCCTGAACCTGAACCTCCAAATATACCTATATGAGGATACTGCTGCATAGATGAAATATCAAAAATAAATGGAACTCCATTTTGTTTTAGTATCTTTCCATCTTGGTATAATAAAAATCTATCCTTTAACTCATCATCCATAGAATCATAAAGTTCTTCTGAACTTTTAATAACCCCTAATATAAGTCCTGAATCTAACTTTGATTTTAAAAGAAGATCCTTAACCTCATAAAATTCTGGTACTCTTACTTCTGAACCAACTTGAATTGGATAATCAGCTTCCACCATAAGCCTTACCTTTGCAATATATATGGTATTATCATCAATACTATATCCTAATGCCTTTAGTGATGCTATAACGTTTTTATCAACAAAATCCCCATTTATATCAAGCGGAATAAACCTATTATATGCACTTGTTTCTACTACCTCACCTCTTAACAACCCCTGTCTTTCATCATTTATAACTAAAATTTGGTTTATCTTGAAAGGATTTTTATCTGAAACAACATACACTTCCTGTTGATTTGTGATTCCAACAACTTGCATAATTAATACCCCCTTTTATTTCTCTTAGGATTAAAATAAACTTCAACTACATCCTTGTCTAAATATCCCTCTACTAGAGCCTTCACCTTTTCATCTGTCATCTTTGCCTCAACATCAACCAAATCAATTATATAAGGTAGTCCTCTAGATTTACAAAATGTAATAGTATATATTAAACTAAGCAAACTATCAGCGTAAAGCTCCTGTTCCTTTAAAAAATCAACACCAATTGCCTGTGGATCTTCCGAAAATCTTGCATAAAAACTCTTTATACCACTATCTTTTTTGCTTGTTTTTATTTCTTTTTTAAAGTAAAGATATTCGCCTATATTTAACATGTTAAATAATATTTCTCTATCGTAAACAACCTCATCATTAATCTTTCCAGATGTTTTTAATATTTCTGCAATATCCTTTGTTTTTACCTCTTCAGTTACCCCTACTATTATCTTACCACTCTCTATAGCTATTTTTTTAAGCTCCTCCCATTCATACGGACAGTCTATTTTATAGTGTAAAAGTGAACCATCCATTAATATAATATTTGCCTCACAATTATTTATAGCATCAACAGCAGCCTTTATCTCTAGTTTAGACATACTTGATCTTCTTTTTATTGCATCCTCTTCCTGAGTCATCTTCTCCTCTAAAAGAGGTGTATAAACATCCTCATACTCAGCCTTATAACCCTTTGTACATAGTGCAACTGCCCTTATAAGAGAAATATAGTGTGGATACAGTCCTCCAAAATTGTTTATACTACCATCAACAGCAACTATACCTTTATCACATGATACACCTTTTATTTCTTCATCACTCAACTTTTTCGCACTTTTAATATTTGCAATATCATTTTTTATAAGATACTCTCTTATTTCTAATTTATTTAAAGATTTATTTTTATCCTTCAATATAACATTTAAATCCTCCAATTTCTTTTTAATATCATTAAACATATTAACTCACCCCTTTAAATATTCTACACTATATTCATAATATTTAAAATAAGGGAGAAAATATAGGTAAGAGCTTACCTATTTGTTAATTAAATTATTTTATTAAATTAATTAGAAATTCTTATACCCTGTTATTGACTTTTACTGGTAACTTTGTTATTATCTAATTAAGAAATGTCGAAGTTTGTTGAAGGAGGGAGTACATATGAAGTCCACAGGAGTAGTTAGAAGAGTAGACGAACTAGGTAGAGTAGTAATTCCAATCGAGCTAAGAAGAACACTAGATATAGCAGAAAAGGACGCTCTTGAAATCTACGTAGACGGAGAAATGATTATCCTTAAGAAATACCAACCAGCTTGCATCTTCTGCGGAGACGCAAGAGACGTTGTAAACTTCAAGGGTAAGAACATTTGCAAAAACTGCTTAGCTGAAATAAAGGCTGAATAATAAAATAGGTGCCACCCAGGTGAAATGTGACATTTTCCAGTTGATTTCCTAATGTCACATTTCACCTGGGTGGCACTTTTTCTATTCTATTGTGTATTTATAAACCTCAGACTTCTTTAATCCCCTTTCCTTTGCAACCCTTTTTATAGCTTCCTTTTTGCTTAATCCTTCATCAACATATTTTTGTATATGCTCTCTTATATCTAAGTCGCTAAATTCCTGTCTTTTTTCTTCTTCTATCTCCTCTTGGCTTTTTCCTTCTAAGACCAAAACATACTCTCCCTTTGGTTCTTTTTCTTTATAAATTTCTATTGCCTCAAGCAACGTACACCTTGTAATCTCCTCAAATCTTTTGGTTAATTCTCTACATATAGCAATTTTTCTATTACCAAAATACTCATATAAATCATTCAGTGTTTTTACTAATCTATGTGGTGCTTCGTAAAATACAATAGTTCTTGTTTCATTTTTTAATTCTTCTAGTCTTTCTCTTCTTTGTTTTCCTTCTCTTTCTAAAAAACCTTCAAAAACAAATCTTCTTGTAGCAAGTCCTGAAACAACAAGTGCATATAAAAAGGCTGATGCACCTGGAATGTGTACTACATTTATAAAATTCTCAATTGCAAGCTTTACTAAATCTTCTCCAGGATCTGAAATGCCTGGAGTTCCAGCATCAGTTACAAGTGCTACACTTTCACCCTTTATTAATCTTTCTATTATTTTAGGCCCAACTTCATATTTATTGTGTTCATGATAGCTTAAGAGAGGTTTTTTAATCTCAAAATGATTTAAAAGCTTTAGTGTCTGCCTTGTATCCTCTGCAGCTATAAAATCCACTTCCTTCAATGTATTTATTGCTCTAAAGGTTATGTCGTCTAAGTTCCCTATTGGTGTTGCAACTAAATAAAGAGTACCTGCCATTTTTAACACCTTCCATAAATCTTTAAAATTTCTTGTGTATAGGTTCCATCATCGTTATAAACATAAAGTGGCTCTTCTATCTTTAAAAAGTCTCCCCCTGCCTTTACAGATTCAATTAAAACCATATTAGGCGCTTTATTTATCTTCGGATGCACAAATCTTATCCTCTTTGGAGTAAATTTATTATTATTTAGTGCAAGTATTATATCTTTTAGTCTTTCTGGTCTGTGTATCATATAGAAACGACCGCCGCCCTTTAAAAGCCTTGAAGCAGAAAAACATAATTCATCTATATTTATTAATACCTCATGCCTTGATATAGCCTTTGTATCTGACATATTTAAAATACCAGAGCTTCCTTTTTTATATGGGGGATTTGATACCACAACATCAAATTGGTTTATTCCAATGTATTTAAAGCAATCTTTAATATCTCCTTCATATATCTTAATTATATCTGTTAATCCATTTAATTCAATACTTCTTCTTGCCATGTCGGCAACATCTTTTTGTATTTCAACACCTATAATTTCTTTAGGTTCATACTTCCCATACACAAGAAGAGGTATAATCCCTGTCCCTGTTCCTAAATCTACTACTCTATCTTTTTTTCTTATAACTGCATAGGACGATAAAAGCACTGCATCAATTCCAAAGCAAAACCAGTCAGGATTTTGTATTATCTTAAGTCCCTTTAATTCAAGATCATCCAGTCTCTCACCAGCTTTAAGCATATGTCCTCCTTTATTTTAAATTTTCTATATGATTTTTTAAATCCCCCTTCTCCATAAATCCTACATGTATAGTATCTATTTTAAACTCCTTATCTATTATAACAGTTGTTGGTATTCCTGTCACACCATAAAGTGCTGCCACATCTGTCTGTAAATCTAAAAGAGGTTTTATATTATAGTTTCTTTCATTTAAAAACTTTATAACCGTATCTTTATCCTCTCCCAAATTAACAAATACAAATTCTACATCAGTATTATTTTTATATTCATCCACCATTTGTATAAAACCTGGAAATTCCGCTCTACAAGGTGGACACCATGTAGCAAAGAAATTTAGTATTATAACTTTTCCTTTATAATCGGAAAGCTTTATTTCTTTTCCTTCTATATCTTTAAGTTTAAAATCTTTTGCACTATCCTTTGCTACTACAACTTTTTCTGTCTCTTGTTTGTTTGTATTATCAGTATCTCCTTTATATGAACATCCCGCTAAAAATAAAACTAATATTGATAATATTATCGCTATTGTCCTTTTCATAATTAAAAACCTCCTAATATATTTGATAGTATATATAGTTTACCAGTAAACAACAATACTCCTGTTAACACTAATATTGTTCCTGTAATTATTTTTATAATATTAGCCCTTCTTAATATATAACGTGAAAAATTCTTAGATTTATCAGCAAAGATTGAAAAAATTAAAAATGGTGCAAGAAGACCTAAAGAATAAACTAAAAGATAATAAGCCCCTATTAAACTTGACTGCCTACTTGCTGCAAGCATTAAAACACTTGAAAGTATAGGACTTATACAGGGAGTCCACCCAACAGAAAGGCTTACCCCTAATAAAAAGGAAGAAACTAAACTTCCTCTTTTGTAATTAAAATCTAGTTTAAATTCTCTGTTAAGAAATTCAAATTTAATAATACCTGTGTAAAATAATCCCATTATTATTATAAAAATACCCAATACTTTATTTATAATACTTCTATTAATTAACAAAAATCGTCCTATAGATCCTGATAAAGCTCCTAAACTTGTAAACATTATTGTAAATCCTAAAATGAATGCCATTGTATTGTAAATAGTTCTTTTTTTGTTTGCTGCCTCTCCTGAAATGTAGCTTAAATAAATAGGGATAAGTGGTAAAAAGCATGGGGAAAGAAATGATAGTAAACCCTGTGAAAATACAATTAAAGTTGACAGCCTTTCCATAACACACCTCCATCAGATTTATATATACCCTTGTACGGTATATTTATATATTATCATATTTATATTTATAAATCCATATTCATATCATAGTAAAAACTTTTAATTTTATTAAAAAAATAGCAGGCATCTTTTAGATACCTGCTATAAAATTAAAAAAGGCCTTTCGGCCTTTTTTAGTATGTAGATTATTCTTGAACAGGTGCTCCTACTGGGCAAACATTAGCACAGTTTCCGCAGTCGATGCAAGCATCTGCATCAATTACATAGATTGAATCTCCTTGGCTTATGCAGTTAACTGGGCATTCTGAAGCGCATGCTCCACAGTTAACACAAGCGTCAGTAATCTTGTATGCCATAAGTTTCACCTCCCGCAAACTTCTATTCCTATTTTAACACTAATTTTTAAATCTGAAAAGTACATATATCACTAATTATTGGCATTATTCATCTAAAAGACTATTAATATCTACATCAGATTCATCTAATTCTTCAATTTCTGACTTAATTTCATCATCAGATATTTCTCTATGTTCATACTGTCCTTCTATTAACTCTATATCGTGGATAGAGTAGGTTTTAATTTCAACATCATCAGGTGTCCTTAGTTTAACTTTTACACTTTCTCTAATTATGCTATTTTCTATAACTTCTCCCTCTCCATCAGGAGTTTTCACTATAGAACCTACAACAGGAGTTATCTTTCTTATTTCTTCATACGTTTCCTGTTCATAGTTTAGACAGCACATCAATCTACCACATACTCCAGATATCTTTGATGGATTTAAAGATAAGTTTTGTTCCTTTGCCATTTTTATAGAAACTGGCTCAAACTCTCCTAAAAATGTTGCACAGCACATTGGCCTTCCACAAGGTCCAAGTCCTCCTACCATTTTTGATTCATCTCTTACTCCAATCTGCCTTAATTCTATTCTTGTTCTAAATATTGCAGCCAAATCCTTCACAAGCTCTCTAAAGTCAATTCTTCCGTCTGCAACAAAGTAAAATATAACTTTATTGTTGTCAAAGGTATACTCAACATCAATTAACTTCATTGGAAGGCCATGCTCTTGTATTTTTTTAAGACAAATATTAAAAGCATCCTCTTCCTTTGCTTTATTTTGAAGATTTTTAAGCTTATCCTCCTCTGTTGCAACCCTTATCACCTTCTTTAATGGTGCAACTATTTCCTCTTCTGGAACATCTCTTTTTCCTATAACAACTTCTCCAAATTCTATACCTCTTGCTGTTTCAACAATTGCAAAATCACCTTTATTTATGTCAAGCCCATCTGGATCAAAATAATATATCTTACCAGCTCTTTTAAATCTTACTCCTACTACTGTAACCATATTAAACCTCCTGCATTGACAAAAGTAGCGATGTTATGGCCATTTGAAAATTTGCATTTTTATCTATGTTACCCTTTGTATTTAAAATGATTTCTAATAGTCTATTTAATTTTTCATTTGATAAAACTTCACTTAAGTTTCTAATTAGATCAATCTTGTCTATATTTAAACAGTGAGTTTCTTTTAAAGTGTTTTTAAATACAGATATATCCCTAATAAGTGATATTATAATATCAAACACAGCCTCAATATTATCTTTGTTTGCAGTAAAAAAATCCTCTATCATCATAAAATCTAATGGATTAAACTGAACCATTTTGGTAAACACACTACATGTTTCATCTCTTAAAATTTGATACCTGTTATCAAGCATTTTAAGAGCATTTCCTATTATACCATCACTTAAATTTGAAAATAGCTCTGCCTTTTTTTCTTCAACATTTATACTAATTAAATAATTTTTAACCTTCTCTATTGGAATTCTGTTTAATTTATATATCTGGCATCTTGATTTTATTGTGTCTAATATTAAATTTATATTCTCTGCAAGCATTATAATAGTTGTATCTAATGGTGGTTCCTCTAAAGTTTTTAAAAATGCATTCTGCCCTTGAATAGTTATAAAGTCAGCTCCTTTAATTATTACAACTTTTCTGTCTCCTTCATAAGGTTTAGTATTTATCTTTTCACTTAAACCTCTTATATCATCAACACCTATACTGTTTTTAGGTGCAATTTCAATTACATCTGGATGATTTTTATTTTTTACTCTGATACAATTTGAACACACACCACATGGTTTATTTTTAGAAGTACAAAGTATATAAGAAGCCATAAACCTTGCAAATACACTTTTGCCCACACCATCTGGCCCTGTTATTATAAAAGAATGGGCAAGCATGCCTTTATCAGCTGTTTTTAAAAAAAGTTCAATTTGAGCATCCTGCCCTACAACCTTTATCATACAATCACTCCATTATATTCTCTCAAATCTTTCAACATCTAAAACAAAAACAGTTGCACCTCCAATTGTTACCTCAACAGGCGTTGGAACAAATACTCCTGTTGCCCCAACCATTGGAGATGGCATAGAAACTACTCCCTTTCTTGTTTTGCATACGTCCTGTATTATTGATAATACACTATCTACACTTTCCTTTTCAACTCCTATTAAAAGAGTAGTATTACCAGCCTTTAAAAATCCCCCTGTTGTTGCAAGCTTTGTAACCTTAAATCCTCCCTCAGTTAAATTATCTATAAGTTCCATAGCATCCTCATCATGTACAATAGCAATAACAAGCTTCATAATTATTCCTCCCTCAATAAACTCTCAACTACCCTAACTATTCTATTATGTATATCATCGATATCTAAAGTAGCATCAATTTCAAATATGTTTTTTCGTCTCTCCTTTAATCTATTATATCCTTCATACACCCTATTGTGAAACTCTAACTTTTCCATTTCTAACCTATCAAGCTCTCCTGACTTCTTTTTCCTCTTTATACCTTCCTCTGGAGTAAGCATAAGAAGAAATACCACATCTGGAACTAATCCTCTAGTTGCTATATTATTTATAGCTTCTATCTTATCTTCTCCTAAACCTCTTGCATATCCTTGATAAACAATAGAAGATTCTACAAATCTATCACAAATAACAATCTTACCTTGATCTATACTTGGAAGAATTAACTGCTTTACATGTTGCGCCCTTGAGGCTGCATATAAAAGTGCTTCACATATATCATCCATCTCTTTATTTTCTACATCAAGTATAACATTCCTTATCTTCTCCCCTATAGCTGTTCCCCCTGGTTCTCTAGTCAAAACTACATCATAACCTTTAGAAGTTAAATACTCCTTAAGCATATTTATCTGTGTTGTTTTTCCTGCACCATCTGGTCCCTCAAATGTTATAAAAAGTCCCTTCAAACAAATCACTCCTTAACAACATAAATATACTCTGCATTTTTATCACTAATCCCATTTAAAGCTATCTTCCCTCTATTTTCATTAATAAAATGTATTATATCTTCTGTTATTTCTTCTCCTGGCATTAATATTGGAACCCCTGGCGGATATGGTACAATCATCTCTGCACTAACTAATCCCTTGGCATTCTTTAATAAAACCCTCTCCTTTTTACTGTAATATGCACTTCTCATGTTCATGCGAATTTTATATTTAACATCTGCGTAATTTATATTTTGTTTATTGCCTTCTAAATATTTATTTTTTATATCACAAAGAGCCTTATATAGATACTCATAATAGTCTTCCTTATCAAACATACTTCCTATTAATACAATGTTTTTATTATCTGACATCTCAACTTGAATTTTATATTTTTTTCTTAATATCTCATCTAACAAATATCCACCTATATTTGATGATATAACTATTCTTGTTGTGTCTATATCTTTTATATTATATCTTCCTATTCTATCTAAATTAATTGAATCAAAACCAATAATTTTTAATCGTTCTCTTAATTTATTTGCACTTAAAATTGTCCTTTCTATAAGTTCAGTGCCTTTTTTGTTCATAATATTAACTGCTGCATCTATTGATGACATAAGTACATAAGAAGGACTTGTTGTTTGAAATATACTAAGCATAAATTTTATTCCTGTAATATCCACATTATTCACATTTAAAATTGAACATTGCGTAAGTGCTGGAGTTGTCTTATGAAGGCTATAAACTACTGCATCTGCACCAAGTTCAATTGCATCCTCTGGTAGTTTGCTTGAACATTTAAAATGAGCACCATGGGCAGAATCTATTAAAACGTACATCCCTCTTTTTTTAGCCTCTTGTATAACCCTCTTTAAATCAAAACATGTACCATAATATGTAGGATATGTAAGTACAATAGCCTTTGCATCTAAGTTGCTATCCATTACATCTAAAATTTGTTCAATATCCAATGAAACAGGTATATGAAATTCTTCATCTATAACAGGATTAACATATACAACATCTAAATCTCCTAACATACAGGCTGAATATACAGACCTATGACAATTTCTCTGTACTATTATTTTATCTTTTGGCTTTAAAAGACCTAAAATCATACTATATATACCTGCTGTAGAGCCATTAACTAAAAAAAAGCTGTGTTCTGCTCCATAAAACTCCTTTGCTCTATCCTGTGCATTTTTTATTATACCATTTGGAACATGAAGATTATCTGTTCCCTCAACCTCTGTCACATCTATTGAAAATAAATGTTCTCTAAGCCTTTCAAGTTCATCAAATTCAAAGGTATTTCCTTTATGTCCAGGCATGTGAAACCTTACATCAACTTCTTGTTTATATTTAATTAAATCATCTATTAAAGACAACTCTATTCCTCCTTTAAATTATTATTTATATTATAGCAGAAATATCAAAATATAATAAAGTAATACTCTTACATAATTTATTAACAAATATCAAAAAATAATATAAAAAGTTTGAGGAGTGGTATTATGAGTAAAACTGTAATACGTGAACTTGTTACAGGTTATGTTGAAAATCTTAAAGAAAGGATACGCTCAATTGTTCTTGAATTATATAAATGTAGCGACGCACAAAAATGTGAAGGTATTGCATATACATCACTTGTTAATCTGCTTAAGGAGGAAGGTTTTGAAGTTTCAGATATACCTGAGATACCAAATGGGTTTGTTGCAAAATATGGTAGTTCTGCTCCAAATATAGCTTATCTATGCGAATATGATACAGTTGAAGGTCATGGTTACATAAACGGACATAATATACAATGTACTATGAATGTTTTAGGTGCAATAGGTTTAAAAAGGGCCATAAATGAAATTGGTGGAAGTTGTACAGTATTTGGCTGTCCGTCAGAAGAAAAAAATCCAACAAAAATAAAACTTCTTGAGAATAATTATTTTAATAATATAGATGCAGCACTTTGTGCACATCCATACACAAAAACACTTGAAAGTGGTTCTTCACTTTCAATGCTTATATCCAATATGCAATTTAAGGGATATTCTTCATCTGCACTTGTTAATTTTGATAAAGGCATAAATCCAATAACACCTGCAGCAGTTACTATTTCCTCAATTGAAGCAATAAAATCTAAGTACAAAGAACATATATACATAAACTATACCATCACTGATTGTATGGATGATATATGCAAGGTTGCAGAAAAAAGCTGCGTAAAGATATTAATTAAGTCTGATCAAGATAAACTAATAGACTTTGCTCAAGACGATATTTTAGATATAGCAAGGCTTTATTCTAAAATATATAGATGTGACTTTGAATACTCTACTTTGGCAAGATATGTACCATTTAAAACTCATTCAGAACTTTCTAAGATTTTCTGCCACAATCTTAAGGAAAAGGGAATTGTTGATATACACGGTCCTATGATTATGAGCCAAAGCTTAGACATGGCTAATCTTAGCTACAAGATACCATGTATACACCCATACATTGGCATAACACAGGATAACATTGAATTCTATTCCAAGGAATTTGCAGATGCAACAATAAAGGACTTTGCAATTGAACAGTTAGTTAAAACTGCAAGTGCCCTTGCCCTTACTGGAATAGATATAATTGAAAATACAAAAATAATAAGCCACTAGCTAGCTAGTGGCTTTTTCTTCAAAAGGCTATTAACCTTATTTATAAATTTTGTACTTGGTTCAAAACAAAAGCTATACATCTTACCATCCATTTTATAAATAACTCTATATATATTGTTTTGTTTATTTGAAAAACAGAATTCTTTATATTCTATGTCGTCACAAATCTTATCTATAATTTTTTCAACCTTTATTATTTGCTTTATATCTATGCTTAACTCCACTCTTCTTTTATCTCCATCAAATCTTTCTATAATAAGTTCATCATCTATTATTTGATATCTATAGCGTCTTTTACACTTTCTCCATATCTTAAATTGAACAAATATTAGTGCTGATACCAAAAGAGTAATAACATAATGAAAATTATTTAAGTACTTTCTTAAATCACTTAATATAACCACAAAGTTAAGTATACACAAAATAGTAATTAATGGTAACAAAATTTTCGCAAACCTCTTTTGTTTGTATTCAACTACTTCTCTGTATAAATACCCCATATCTATCTCCTTCTCTCTAAGTTTAACAAAGAGATTATATGATATATCTTAAAATATTGCCACATCCAAAAGAGGTTAAAAAACTAGACAAACTATTAAAAAACGCTATTTATATAAATTGTTATGTTCTATTATAGTTATATATAATATATCTCACTATAGTTTTGTTTTTCTCCATATTATATTTGTGCACTTTTTAACAATCCTGTTATTAAACATTATAAACCCATATCCCCATAAAAAATACATTTTAATATATTTTTCATTTCATCAAAACTAACTTTTACTGGGTTTACCCTTGTAGATCCCTTTAATGAATTTGATGTAATTTCTTCTATGTTTTCAAAAAAATCATTTTCGTCTATCCCTAAATCTTTAAAGGATAATGGTATATTTAAGCTTTTATTTAAATCAATAACACTATTTATAAAACTATCTGAACCTATTAAGCTAGCTAAATAGTTTAATCTTTGATCTACCTCAAAATCCCTAGAATTATACTTTAAAACATAGGGTAGGCATATTGCATTTAAAAGGCCGTGTGATAGATTATATTTTCCGCCTATTGCGTGGGATATACCGTGTGCCATACCAAGCCCTACATTTGAAAAGGCACATCCAGCCATACACTGATATTTATGTACCTTATCTCGTGCTTTTTTATCACCGTTGTAAGATAGGACTAAATATTTAAATATTCCCTTTACTGCACCCTCTGCTAAAACCTCTGTAAACTCATCTATATTTTTGTTTATGTAACATTCTACAGCGTGTGTTAATGCATCCATTCCTGTTTCAGCAACAACTTCCTTTGGCATTGAATATGTCAAAGTAGAATCTAATATTGCATAATCAGGTATAAAGGCATCTGATTTTAGACCTATCTTTATATCCTTGTCTTTATACGTTATAACTGATGCCCTTGTAACCTCTGTTCCTGTTCCTGAAGTTGAAGGTACTGCAATAAACTTTGTCTTATATCTTACCTGTGGTAAAGTTATTCCCTCTACTTTTTCTATGTCTAAATCATATTCATAAAACAGTGCCATAGACTTTGCTGCATCTATAGGAGAGCCTCCCCCTATACCAATTACAGTATCTGGGTTAAATTTTTTCATTTCTTCTACTCCTAATTTTACAACTTCTGTTGTAGGGTTTTTATTAACTCCTTTAAAAATGTGTACTTCTGCACTTTTTTCTTTTAATATACTCATAAGTTTATCTATAGCTCCATTTTCAAACATTGACCTACCACCAGTTACAATAAACACCCTTTTAAAATCTATATTCTTTATATATTCAATTGAATTTTCACCAATTATAATACTTTTTCCGTGAAATTTAAGCTCCTTCATCCTATCACCCCCAATATCTTTTTTAATATTATATCACAAAATAAATTAAAAAAGAGGGTATTTCTACCCTCTTTTCTCTTATAGCATTTTTGCTAACATACTTCCAAGAAGCACTCCAAGTACCCCTACTACACCAGGTAATGTTGGTGGTGCTGGTAGTGGTAAATTCATCTTCTTAAATAGAGCACCTAATATCATACCTGCAACTGTTGCTAATAGTATTGTCATCATTTCACTTTCCCTCCTTTAATTATCTTGAAATCTTATCAATTACAACTGAACCAAGCCATACACCAAAGATACCCATGAAGGCATCAATAGTTGGTGGTGCTGGCACAGGTAGGGAAAGCTTTTGGAATATAAATCCAACAATCATTCCTGTAAGCAGTGATAATACTACAAGCTTTGCCTCCTTCAATGCTCCTTTCTCCTTTCAATCATAAACCCTCCGCCCACCCTAGCTATTATATTTTATATTGTCTCACGACGTTCTGAACCCAGCTCGCGTGCCGCTTTAATGGGCGAACAGCCCAACCCTTGGGACCTACTTCAGCCCCAGGATGCGACGAGCCGACATCGAGGTGCCAAACCTCCCCGTCGATGTGGACTCTTGGGGGAGATCAGCCTGTTATCCCCGAGGTAGCTTTTATCCGTTGAGCGATGGCCCTTCCACTCGGTACCACCGGATCACTAAGCCCGACTTTCGTCACTGCTCGACTTGTCAGTCTCACAGTTAGGCTCCCTTCTGCCTTTGCACTCTACGCGCGATTTCCAACCGCACTGAGGGAACCTTTGGGCGCCTCCGTTACTCTTTAGGAGGCGACCGCCCCAGTCAAACTGCCCGCCTAACAATGTCCCGTGACCAGCTTCATGGCCTCCGGTTAGAGCTTCAGTATCATCAGGGTGGTATCCCAACGGCGGCTCCATAGCGCCTGGCGACGCTACTTCTCAGCCTCCCACCTATCCTGTACAGACAATACCGAAACTCAATGCTA
>NZ_HF952017.1:5603-6172 GCF_000430995.1 Thermobrachium celere DSM 8682 | reverse complement strand
TGAAGGATGAGTCAATAAAAATTTCAAATTTCATTTGTTATAAAATTGAAATCTATATAATATAATAACATAGAGCAAGTTATTGAGTTTATTATGGAAAGGATTTTTTGTTAGCACTAATAACTGAAGCTATATGGGAAACACTTAAGTTATTTAAACAAAAGGATAAGATTAATTATGATAGAATTGGTGCAACACTAGTAGGCATATTAATATGTATAGCTGCAAAAGTAGACATGTTTTCTATTTTAGGTGAACCATTATCTATTAAATACCTAGGTCCTATTTTAACAGGTATTTTAATTAGCAGAGGTTCTAACTTTATTCATGATCTATTAGGTAGTGTAAGCAGTATGTATCAAAAAAATAAGCCATAGGTTAGCCTATGGCTTATTTTATACGCTTAATTACAGTTATTTTTCTTCCAGCTAGTGAGGATACTTTTACTACATCTCCAGTTCTTGGAGCGTGAATATACATTCCATTTCCAACATATATACCAACATGGCTTATTGGACTATGGAAGAATACTAAATCCCCAGGTTGTGCTTCAGATAAGCTTACTGCTT
>NZ_HF952017.1:2720-3190 GCF_000430995.1 Thermobrachium celere DSM 8682 | reverse complement strand
GTAACAGGAAAAATAATAAAGACTGAAAAACATCCTAATGCAGATAAATTAACCATATGCCAAGTAGATGTGAAGGATGAAGTTTTACAGATAGTAACTGGTGCAGATAACATTAAAGAGGGTGATATTGTACCTGTTGCTTTACATGGTTCAACCCTTCCAGGAGGAGTAAAAATAAAGAAAGTTGGTATTAAAGAAGGGCTACTGCTTTGTAATGCTATGCATATAACTGCAAGTGTGTTCATAAATGATGATGAGTCCGGTCTACACCATGATTTTGAAGTTTGGCTAGAAAAGTTAGCACCAGAGAAGCCATATAGCCAATACAAGCATAATGGATTTGAAGATAACGCAGATGCTCATCTTAAAAGAACAATTATGGGAAGAGAAGTTGTGGTAGCCATCACAAACGGTAAGTTAGATTTAGGACCATGGGAGCAAATTTTCTATGGTGAATTTGATGGAATGAG
>NZ_HF952017.1:0-529 GCF_000430995.1 Thermobrachium celere DSM 8682 | reverse complement strand
TTGGAATGATGGGTATCCCATTTGAAAGAGAAGTAGGGGGTGGCAGGTGGAGACTTCATAACATACATCATGGCAGTTGAAGAACTTGCAAAGGCTTGTGCTACAACTTCAGTTATTCTATCTGCCCATACATCCCTATGCTGCTGGCCAATATATACATTTGGTACAGATGAGCAGAAACAAAAATATCTTCCAAAGCTTTTAAAGGGAGAGTATCTTGGTGCCTTTGCACTAACTGAACCAAACGCAGGAACAGATGCAGCACATATTTTGAATCACAGATATTGCTTTTAAATGAAACCATTAAACTTGTTTTAGAGAAGGTTAATACTCTAGAAAAAAAGGATCAAATTTTCCAAGATTTTTTGGTAGATAAATCACACAGTTAAGCTTGATTGCATAGTATAAATTAGAATTTGAATTTATGAAATTAATTAGGGAGGGAAAATATAATGACAGACCTCTTAAGAAATGGAACACCACAACAACTTGACATTTATGTAAAGAGGATACTAGCAAAATATGCAAA
>NZ_HF952016.1:2926-3418 GCF_000430995.1 Thermobrachium celere DSM 8682 | reverse complement strand
GGATATAGTGTGGTTTCAATAGAGGAGATATAAAGAGCACCTTTATATTTTGGTGCTTCTTTTATTTTATTAAATTCAATAAAAACCAATGCTTGTATAACAAATACTACTGCAGAAATTATGAAGGTTAATGAATAGCTTAATTTTGTATATGAAATAATATTTCCTGCTAAATATGAGGATATAGAAACTGTTATATTACCTATCTTGGAAAGGGATGCTTATATAGTATTAAATGGTATAAATAGTTCTATAAGAAAAAATAATGGAATAAAG
The DNA here is from genome assembly GCF_000430995.1 of Thermobrachium celere DSM 8682. Taxonomy (GTDB): domain Bacteria; phylum Bacillota; class Clostridia; order Clostridiales; family Caloramatoraceae; genus Thermobrachium; species Thermobrachium celere. The sequence continues at coordinate 3,142 of NZ_HF952016.1, read as the reverse complement.
TAAATAAAACAAATGCATATAATGGGGTTTTTATAAATTGTGAAACTGCTCTACAAAAGGTAATGTCTGGGGCACTTCTTATTATAGTTGATGTTCATAGAAAAAAGTTTGTAGAATGTCCTCAGCTTGTTGATCATGCTAAGAATATAGTTATAATTGACCATCATAGAAAGAGTGCAGATTTTATAGATAATGCAACTATGACATATATAGAAC
>NZ_HF952016.1:0-659 GCF_000430995.1 Thermobrachium celere DSM 8682 | reverse complement strand
TATATTACGAAGCTTTCCTTCTTCAATGGTGTACTGCCTTTTTAGATGTATTTATCCATAAATTTTTCCATCAGGACAAACATAGTGGGCTTTCCCAAGGCGACCTTCATAGTATAAGTTGGCAATTGGAGCTCTCCAGTCAATTATATATGGTTTAAAATTTTATCATCAAGAACGCACATTTTTCCAATATAAAGCTTTTCTCTATTTTTKKAACCATCTTCTGTAAAATCAACTCTTGCAAAGTTAAGGGTTTTTTATGGGCATGTTCTATCTTCTCAAGTTTTTCTTTCTAGTGTATCGGAGAGCTGAGTATTTATAAGCATACTTATATAGGGATCACTACTGTCATCCTTTGGATCACCTATTCCTTTAGAGAGTTCTTTGGTTAAAATAGCCTTTGTAGCAAGTAGTCTTWTAKCAAAGGAATTTAAAACGTCTGTATTTAGAGAAGATGCACCATTTGTTGAAGTTGATGGTACAACATTAAGATGGGATCCAAGAGAAATAACAAGTCCACTATTAGGTTCAGTACATGATCCTATATATCAAGGAGACGAAAAAGGGTATTTTATAGAAACAGGTATCCCAGAACCAAAGCTTGGACTTGTAACTAAGGCCCATGGTGGAGTTCTTTTTATAGATGAAATTGGTGAAAT
>NZ_HF952015.1:6287-6837 GCF_000430995.1 Thermobrachium celere DSM 8682 | reverse complement strand
CGCTTTGTACTTCTACTGGAACTTGTACTTTTATATACGCTGCTATTTTTGGATTTGCTTTGCTTGATACTTTTACGTATGCTACTCCTGTTGTTACTGGAATTACTATTCCTTCGTTTGTTACTGTTAGTATTTTGGTGTTGCTGCTTTCCCAATTTAATTCAGGGGTATCTATCCCAAGTGGATAAATGTTTAGAATTTGTTTTAAATCATATGTTTGTCCGCTTCTAACATCTATTGTTGTTTTTGTAAACTTCATAGCTGTTAAACTTTTTGGAGTTGTTTGGCTTTTTACTATGTCTTGTACTATTACTACATTGTATCCTGTGCCATTTAATCTTGGAATTGTTGTTTGTGCATATCTATAGCTTGTTAATCTGAAACTCCTGTTGCTGCAAAATATACATCATCTGCCTTAACTATATCGTCTATATAAAGTATCCTATTTAAATCATCTATTCCCATCTGTTTACATCTTGCCCTTTCTTCTTCATTAGTTACACACAACCTACCTTGAAAATCTCCTCCTAAACACTTTAAAGCCGCTGCA
>NZ_HF952015.1:3083-3905 GCF_000430995.1 Thermobrachium celere DSM 8682 | reverse complement strand
TTTTTCTTATATAAGTTAATAGCAGGTAAATTTGATACTCTAACTTCAAGAGTCATTGCATTTATACTCCTCTTTTTTGCCTCATCGATTAAAGCATCTACCAACTTTTCACCAAGCCCTAAACCCCTAAACTCTGGATGAACTGCTATATTTGTAATATGCCCTTCATCAATCATGCACCACATTCCTGCATAACCCTACTTAAATCCTTTATACCCATATTAAAACATCTTTGTTTTTCTTCCTCATTCATTGGACAAAGTCTTCCCTGAAAATCTCCTCCAACACATTTTACAGCCGCTGCAGTTATAACTCCTTCTGGTGCCCCACCTATTCCTATCATAATATCAACACCGCTCTCCTCAAAACAAGTTGCAAGGGCCTCTTGTATATCACCATCGCTAAATAGCTTTAATCTTGCATTAACCCTTCTTACCTCTTCCATCAAGTGTTGATGTCTTGGTCTATCTTGAATTACAACGGTAACATTTGAAACATCCTTTTTTAAAGCCTTAGCTACATTCTTTATATTTTCACTCAAAGGCACATCTAGTGATACTACTCCCCTTGCCTTAGGTCCTACTACAAGCTTTTTCCATATACATATCAGGTGCATGTTAGATAGTGAAAGGATAGATTACTATACTTGGTCATCCTATTCAGATGTATGTACATGCGAATTCCAAATTGTAACAAGTTCGGAAGGTTTATACTATAAACATCTCTAAAGAGCCATTTTGAAAAAAWWAAGAAAGTAAGCTGAGGAATCAAGCTTTCGCTTGACTCCTCAGCATTTTTATTGCTTCTTCACGTGAGTTTATC
>NZ_HF952015.1:0-610 GCF_000430995.1 Thermobrachium celere DSM 8682 | reverse complement strand
CTCTATTCCATATTTAACATGGATGACTATATTTGCTGTACTCCACTATTTCTAGTTCTATTTTACGCTTTTACAACTAACAAGGTTCATTTACTCTAGATAATTATAAGGTCTTTGATCCACTTTATTAAACGTGCTTGTAACGTTCTATAAATCTAGCATTAGTAAGCACACTTATATGTTTAATATTAGGATATCCTATGGCTTATWTMWTCATTAATTCTTCTAATATAACCCTAAGACCAAAGGACTTTCCTGAACCTGAACCTCCAAATATACCTATATGAGGATACTGCTGCATAGATGAAATATCAAAAATAAATGGAACTCCATTTTGTTTTAGTATCTTTCCATCTTGGTATAATAAAAATCTATCCTTTAACTCATCATCCATAGAATCATAAAGTTCTTCTGAACTTTTAATAACCCCTAATATAAGTCCTGAATCTAACTTTGATTTTAAAAGAAGATCCTTAACCTCATAAAATTCTGGTACTCTTACTTCTGAACCAACTTGAATTGGATAATCAGCTTCCACCATAAGCCTTACCTTTGCAATATATATGGTATTATCATCAATACTATATCCTAATGCCTTTAGTGATGCTAT
>NZ_HF952014.1:3228-3775 GCF_000430995.1 Thermobrachium celere DSM 8682 | reverse complement strand
GTACTCTCCATCATCCGATCTATTCATTTAAATCCTTCTTAAATAAGAAAGACAGTCATTCTAATCAAATACCCGCCCCAACTATTAACAAAGAACCTCAAAAAGCAAAAAAGACCCTGATTTCTCAAGGCTTCTATCTACTGTATCAAAATCATAGTTCAAATATGTCTTTAGACGATGTTTTTGATACAATATAGATTTTACTTTTGTAAATTTTTACCCAATATCATTATCAAATCATTATTCTATTTATTTTCTCACAATCAAATTATTTTCTCAATTTTGCCAAATGTGATAAAGTCCTATCTAGTCAATTAATTTTAGTTTCTTACTTTCAACCGAAAAAACTAGTGATTTAGGTAGGAACAATTTCCTCTTCCCATTCCTTCAATTACAAGACCATCTATTCCCTTTTCAATACAGTAATCTATTAAAGTGGAATCCATACCTGTTACACATTTGATGAGCTGAACATTTGCATTTACACTGTCTATTTCGATATGCTGCTTTCTAATGCTGTCACGATAGAATATAACCTTGTTACTGT
>NZ_HF952014.1:0-485 GCF_000430995.1 Thermobrachium celere DSM 8682 | reverse complement strand
GACAAGGCAACTACTGGCTTTAGTATTCAGTATTTGCAGGAATTATTGGTATAGTCCAAGTTAAGTTACCAGATTCTGTAGTTAACGTTCCTGTATCTATTGAAATAATTTCAATGAATGACAATAATTCTTCAAATATTTCAGTTGCAACTACATCAACAAGTGCATAGCTGTTTGGATTGTAAACCTTTAGTTCATAATATATTAAATCTCCAACATTAACTTTTATATCATCAGTTGTAAATGGATTAGTCATTGAGTTCTTTTGGGATTTTGTTAATATTGTGCTATAGAAAAATATGAACCATCTATAGTTACAAGATACGTAATTGATGTTGCAAAGGCATTTAATAAGTTCTACAACCTATGTCCAATACTTTCATGTGAAGATTCAGGCCTTAAGGCCGCAAGACTAAAACTTAGTTGAAGCTTCAACATATGTAATTAAAATAGCACTAGCACTACTTGGAATTGAAGTTGTAGAT
>NZ_HF952013.1 GCF_000430995.1 Thermobrachium celere DSM 8682 | reverse complement strand
ACTATTTCTTCATTAACTGTATTAAGTAGCCTGTTGTAATTTTCTGCATGCTCACTTTTTATTTGAATAAACTTCTGTTCAATTATGTCCTTTTCTGTTATAGGGTCCCCTTTCTTTTTCCCAAACCCTATTCCTTTACCAATTAAAACAAAAATCTCATCATCTTTTTGAGTAATAACAACGTTATTGCTTAATACTTTGGTAACTACATACCCTTCCATACACATTACTCCTTATTAGGATACTAATATTTTATTAAAAAAGAAGAAAAAATTCAATACCTTTTTATTTACAAAATTGTAGCTTAAATTGCAATATTAAATGCAACACCCCTGTGAAAAATCATGTAGAATAGGACTGACAATAGTCAAAATCAGCCTTAAGCCCATCTTAATAATAACAGGAGATGGAGTGCATGGGTTTGTCAAGGGCTGCGTAGCAGGCGGAGCTTTACCCTTGATAAACCACAAGCGACATCTATAATATTCAAAATATGGGATTAAGCAATCTTCGATAGTTCTTCATAAAAATATTTTTCTGGGGTTTTGTAATTTAGCAATTTACGTGGCAACCTATTCATCCAATTTTGAATCCTTTGAATTGTATCAAAAGATAAGTCTTTGATGCTTTTACCCTTAGGGATAAAACGACGTATAAGACCATTATGACGTTCATTAGTACCCCTTTCGAAGGAAGAATAAGGGTGAGTATAGTATACCTCTATACCATATTCTTTAAGCAAAGTTTCTAAATTACTAAATTCAACCCCATTGTCAGCTGTGATACTTTTAAATACATGTTTAAAAGTATCACTATACATCTCCATAAGCTTTTTATTGAATCATCAACAGATTTACTATCTTTAGCATTTAAAGTTATCATTATTTCATAACGGGACTTACGCTCTGTTAGAGTCAAGAGAGCATTATCACCGGACTTTTTACCAATGACAGTATCTATTTCCCAATGTCCGAATTCTTCACGGGTATTTACTTCTTCTGGTCTTAAATCAATACTTTTACCTAAAATACGCTTATTTTGCTTAATTCTTTTATTCTTAGGTTTTAAGCGTAGTTTTAAAGGTAAATCTATATTGCGTACAGATAAAAAGCCTTTATCAATATAGTTGTACAATGTTTTAGTAGAAACAATATATTTATCCTTCCAAGCAGGGTCATTTTTACAATAACCTACTACAGCATCGACGGACCATTTATCTTTAAGAATTTTTGTTTCTGCATACTTTATAAAAGCTTCGGCTGTAGCTATTTAATTTTTGCTCCGCAATTTGAGCGATGATTTTCATATACAGCCTGACCTGTTTC
>NZ_HF952012.1:2357-14246 GCF_000430995.1 Thermobrachium celere DSM 8682 | reverse complement strand
ATCGTCGCCTTGGTGAGCCATTACCTCACCAACTAGCTAATGGGCCGCGGGCCCATCCTTGAGCGGAATTAACCTTTGGCTAAGACGCCATGCGGCATCTTAGCGTTATGCGGTATTAGCAGGCCTTTCGACCTGTTATCCCCCTCTCAAGGGCAGGTTACCCACGTGTTACTCACCCGTCCGCCGCTAAGGCAGCACTTAACACTCAGTTCTCAGCATGTGTTATCCTAATTTGCGTAAAGCCCGCTTACGCGTGCTTGACGCTGGCTTAAGACTTACCCCTATCAAGCTGAGCACTCAGTGTTAAGTGCTGCCTCCGCTCGACTTGCATGTGTTAGGCACGCCGCCAGCGTTCGTCCTGAGCCAGGATCAAACTCTCATGTTCTAACCTGAGCTTCAAAGTACGTTCGCTCTCGCTGTTCAGTTTTCAAGGACCGTCGACGCTTATTTATGTTATCACGTCTTTTTCATTTTGTCAACATCTTTTTTTATTTCGTTTTGTCGCCCTCGCGACGACTTTTATATAATATCATGTACTAAATAAAATACTAAAATAAAAAGAGTAGAAATTTTAACTTTATATCATCATTTCTACTCTTTTTTATATATTTCTCTTTTTTTCACACCTCAACACTCCAGGTTGTGTTGATAAAAACAAGAGTATTTAGGTTCAACATGCACCATGCAATGTTTTATATTATCCATTTTATTTTCTAAAACATCATGCACATCCTCTGCAATTTGATGCCCCTCTTTAACTGTCAAATTTTCATCCACCAATATCTCTATATCAACATATATTCTATGACCAAATGTTCTTGTCTTTAGACTTTTTATACCTTCAACTCCTTCAACTCCCAAAGCTAATTCCTTTATTTTGGTGCAGGTTTCTTTATCTGCTGATTCATCAACTAATTCTTTCGTAGCCTTAATATAAAATTCTACACCTACTTTGATTATTAATATACTTACAATCAAAGCTGCTAGAGGATCAAAAAATTTATATCCTAATCTTGCTGCAAAAATACCTAGAAATGTTCCTATTGAAGAAAAAGCATCTGAACGATGATGCCAAGCATCCGCCTCCATGGATAAACTCTTTATCTTTTTTGCAACTATAATAGTATACCAATACATTGCTTCTTTAACTAAAATAGATATTATTGCTGCAAGTAGAGCAATTCTACCTGGAGTTACAAATTCTTTTGAAATTAATTTCTCTACTCCTTCGTATCCTATAACAAATCCAGTAATAATAAGTATAATACTTATTACTTTTGTAAAAACCGCTTCAAACTTTTCATGACCATATGGATGTTCTTCATCTTCTTGTTTAGATGAAATTTTAAAGCCTAATATAACAACTAAAGTTGCTACAATATCTGATAATGTATGAACTCCATCTGCAATCATTGCACCACTTTGCCCTACAATTCCTGCTATTATCTTAAAAAGACACAAAGCTGTATTTAAGAAAATTGTTACCCATGAGGCATATATTCCCATTTTTTCTCTTTCCATAAAATCACATCCTTTTCAATTGATATTATATACATGTTACATTTTATGTTTAAACTCCTTATATTTCAACTTAATTATTTGAAATTAATATTTCTCATTTGAGAATAAAACTAATTATTAAATATACCTATTTATCATTTGTTAATAATTCTAATTTACAAATTTCCCCCTAAACAAGTTATTCTCATTTTCTATAAATGCTACAAAATCCTTTTATTTAAAACAATAATAACTACAAATAAACCTATTCTCTAAACTCAAATTATAAATAAGATAGCTCCATAAATGGATTTTTAAAATGCTTATAATCCACTTATGGAGCTACTTATTAAATATTTTGTATTATACAAGCTGCAATAACTTATATGAATCAACTATAATAAGCTCTTTACCATCTATATCTATTATACCTTCATTTTTAAATTTAAATAGTGTTCTGGTTAGTGTTTCTCGGGTTAGTCCAACCATATTTGCCATTTCTGTTCTTGATACATCAAGTTTTATTTTTGCACCGTTTATAACTTCTACACCACCAATTTTAAATAAATTCACTATTAGTGTTGCTATCTTTTGATTTGCATCCTTTAATGATAAATTTTCTATCTGCATTGCAACCATTCTAAGTCTCCTTGCCATAATCTTTACAAGTTCAACCGCTATTTTAGGATGTTCTTCTAACACCTTTTCAAGCTTATTGTTTTCTAATACATACAATACTGTGTCCTCAACAGCTTCAGCACTTGCTGGATATGGACATGCTTCAAAAATACATGATTCTGCAAAAACATCTCCGTCAGACATTATATGAATAATATGCTCCTTACCATCACTTCCTGTTTTATATATCTTTACCTTACCATTTCTAACAACATATACTGCTTCAGCTTCTTCTCCCTCTATAAAAATACTACTTCCCTTTTTATATTCCCTTTCAACTATTATCTCAGATAATTTATTTAAACTCTCACTATCAAGTGAAGAGAAAAAACTTAATCTCTTTAAAACTTGATCCATATATCATCCTCCACTTATGTATTAATAAATTTATATTTATTTATATATTATTTTAACATATTTAAAACTACATGTATATCTATATAAAAAAATTAGGCAGGTATATACCTGCCTACATACTTGGTGTTGGAGTGTGTTCAATTTGCTCATAGTTTTCTTCGCATAATTCAGTAGAATTTTTCTTATTTGGGAATATATACGATAATCCAAAGAAAGTTATTGCTGAAACTAATAATCCTAAGAATATTGGATCCAACTTAAAGAAGCTTATAACCTTCTTTTCAACTAAAACAACAGCTATAGAACCTAATATTAATGAAGCCATAGTTCCAGCCCAGCTAGCCTTTCTCCAATAATGTCCTAACAGATATGGCAAGAATGCTCCACCTGCTCTTAGTGTAAATGAGAACATCAATAAATTTATTAAACTACCCTTATTGGTTAAGGCAATGTAAGTTGAAAATACTGCAACTATTATCATTGTAATTTGTGTAACCTTCATAACTTCCTTGTCTGAAGCATCTTTTCTAATATATACTCTCCATATATCGTTAGCAAATATAGAACCTGCACCTAATAAGTCTGAGTCTGCTGATGACATTGTAGCTGAAATAATACCTGCAAACAATAAACCAACTATTACTGGTGGCATTGTGTTAATTGCTAAAGTAGGAAGTGCATATCTTGCTCCATTTTTCATTATTACATCAGCATTTATTAATCCTTGCTTAACTATTGAAAGTGTAATCAATCCTAATACAGCTGGAATAAATGCATATATGAAGTTTAAAATACCTGCATATATTGAACCTAATCTAGCTGCTCTATCATCCTTTGCAGCATAGTATCTTGAAACTGCTTCTTGACCTACTGTAAATGAGGCTATATACATAACAATTAAAGATATTATAGTCTTTATACTCATACCACCTGTAAACGAAAACTTTTCTGCTGGAACTGTTGCAACTACATTACTCCATCCACCAGCATAGTGGAGTGAAAAAGGAACTGCCAATATCATACCTATAACTATTAAAACCATCTGAACTACGTCTGTAATTGTTACCGACCACAATCCACCCATTACAGAATATGCTGTTACAACAAAAGACACTATTAATACAGATAATTTATAGGAAAAACCTGTCATAACTGAAAGTACAACTGAAGATGCAATAATCTGTCCTGCCGTTAATCCTATTAAAGGTAGAAGCATAACAATGGCAGTTATAAATCCAGGTGCTCTTCCATATCTTCGTCTAAAATATTCTGGAACTGTCTTAACTAAAGCTGACCTAAACTTTGGACCCCAAATTGTAAGGAAAGTAAAAGTAATACCCATTGTCAAAACATACCATGCAGCTGATAGTCCCCAGTCACCATAAGCCTTTTCAACTACTCCTAGTGATGATCCTCCACCAATTTCAGTTGCTGCCAGTGTTCCAGCCATAAGTATTGGACCTAACCTTCTTCCTGCAACCATAAAGTCTTCATTTGTGGAGATTTTCTTTGAGGAGTAGTAGCCAATATAAAGCATAACTAAGAGGTAAGCTACTACAATAAGAACTACTGTTAAATTCATAAATACCCCCCTTTTAAATTTATTTATATTAGACTTTCGTCTAATATACTAATCCAACTTTTTTATTAAACTCCTCAATTAATCTATCTAATTCTGGTCCCATTTTTTGTAGCTTACCCCAATAGTTGTCGTAATCATACCATTGAGCATTTAATTCCTCTACATTATATCCCTGCTGCTCAATCCAAGTGTAGTATTTTAAATTGTGAATTCTTTTTCTTGATCTATATGTTAGCTCCTCCATATTATCGGTTCTTACCCCTAATACAAACCTACCATGGTCAACTTCAGCATCCTTCATTGAATATTTACGTCCCCTCTTATCCTCCATCTCATTTAATCTTGATCTATACATATCAGCTGAATCAGTTAATACAGTTATAATCATGTCATTTTCTGTGAGTTCATAGTATTTTGCAAACTTAATGGACATAATTATGTTTGCAGCTCCTGATATACCTACCCATGATAGCTTTGATATAATATCTTCTTCTACTCCTAGACTCCTTAAATATTCCTGTCCTTGTGGCTCATTAAATAATCTAAATAGTGCTAAACTTTCCTCATCATCAATACCTATAACCATATCTGTATTTTTAACATTGTGTATCCATGGTACATGCTTATCTCCTATTCCCTCTATTCTATGGTCTCCAAAACCATTTGACAGAAGTGTTGGACACTGCAGAGCTTCTCCTACTGCAATCTTTGACTTTGGATATACATTCTTCATATAATCTGCGCTTCCTAATGTACCTGAAGAACCTGAAGTTAAACATACACCAGCAAAATTTCCTCTTTCACCCTTTTCTGCCTCTATTATTTCCCTCATAGCACTTCCAGTTACTTCATAATGCCATAAATAGTTTCCTAACTCTCCAAATTGATTTAATATTACAACGTCCTCACGAGTTCTTTTAAGCTCCCATGTTTTATCATATATTTCCTTTACATTACTTTCACAACCAGGTGTTGCAATTACTTCACCAGCAACCTTGCTTAACCATTCAAATCTTTCTCTACTCATATTTTCAGGAAGAATAGCAATAGACTTGCATCCAAGCAAAGCTGAATTATATGCTCCACCCCTACAATAATTACCAGTCGAAGGCCAAACAGCCACATGATACTCAGGATTAAATTGACCTGTAACTAATCTTGGTACCAAACAAGCAAAACTTGCTCCAACCTTATGGGCACCTGTTGGGAAGAATTTACCCGACATTGCAAATATTCTTGCCTTAACACCGGTTATTTCACTAGGTAGCTCTATATAGTTTGGAAGTTTTTTATAAAGTCCTCCCTTTTCTACTGGTTCATTTTTCCAAGTTATTCTAAACAAATTCAACGGATTTATGTCCCAAAGACCAACATCCTTAAGCTTTTCCTTAATTGAGTTTGGTATTTTTTCAGGGTCCTTCATTTGAGCAATTGTCGGTATAATTAGATTCCTTTTACGTGCAATCTCAACTGTTTTATTTAATTGCTTTTCATTTATATTTAAATCTATAAGCCTATACATAATAACCTCCTACCTGTTTATTATTTTAAAAATCTAGGTTTTCCATTATTTATTATCTTTTCTATAGTTTTTATTGGATTTTCAACTTTACTTAGGAAAATCATTGCTGCTATTATATAAGGTTTATATCCTGCTTCTTTATATAATTCGACTCTATATTTTTCAAATACTTCAGCAGAAACTTCTCCTGCTTTACAGCTAACTCCAGTTATATCTGCTGGAAGGCAATGCATATAAAGTGCATTTCCATTCTTAGTTAACTTCATCATATCCTTGTTACATTCCCAATCCTTATATTTTGCATTTTCTGCAAGAAGTTCTTTTTCAAGGTTCTTTATTCCATCAAAATCTCCCTTATCATATAATTGTGTTCTCATTTCCATAGCCCAGAATGGAGCCCAGCTTTTTGGATAAACTACATCTGCATTCTCAAAAGCCTCCTGCATCGAATTTGCTATACTAAACTTTCCACCACTTTGCTTTGCATTTTCTCTTGCTATTTCAACTACTTCAGGCATTAATCCATAACCTTCAGGATGTGCTAATACAACTTCCATACCCATTCTTGTCATAAGTCCAATTATTCCTTGAGGAACCGAAAGGGGCTTTCCATAACTTGGGGAATAAGCCCAAGTCATTGCTATTTTTTTACCTCTTAAATTTTCAATACCTCCAAAATAATTAATTAAATGAAGAAGATCTGCCATGCTCTGTGTAGGATGATCAATATCACATTGTAAATTAACTATTGTTGGTCTTTGTTCTAATACTCCATCCTCATATCCCTGCTGAACAGCCTTTGAAACCTCACGCATATATGCATTACCTTTTCCTATAAACATATCATCTCTAATACCTATTACTTCAGCCATAAAAGAAACCATATTTGCTGTTTCTCTTACAGTTTCTCCATGGGCTATCTGTGACTTTCCTTCATCTAGATCAGCAACAGTAAGTCCTAATAAATTAGCTGCACTGGCAAAACTGAATCTAGTCCTTGTTGAGTTATCTCTAAATTGTGATATCGCCAAACCACTATCAAAAATTCTAGTAGAGATATTATTCATTCTTAAACTCTTTAATATTTCTGCAACTGTTAAAACTGCTTCTAACTCATCATGAGTCTTTTCCCATGTTAATAGAAAATCTTTATTATACATATTTTTAAAATCCAGATTACTTAATTTATTAAGCATTTCACTAACATTTTTCATTTTGAATCCCCCCTATTTATCTGCTAAATTTACAGTCGTTGTTGGCATCTCATGACAGTATTTTTCAATATATATAAGAGGTATTGAAGCATACATAGCTGCTGCTTTAACAAGCTCCTCTTTCCATGTCTTTTCATTTGGAGCATGTGCTTGATCTTCATGTCCTGGGCCAAAACCTATACATGGAATACCAAATTTACCCATTATTGATACACCATTTGTTGAAAAAGTCCACTTATCAAGAAGTGCCTTTTCATTAAATAGGTTTTCATATGCCTCTAATAATGTTTTGCATACAGGATGGTCCTCTTCTATAAACCAAGTTGGGAAATAACTTTCTGTAGGATAAACTAATCCTGTATATGAAGGCCTGCTATAAGTGTACATAGTTACTTCTGCGCCTGCTCTTTTAACAGATGGTAAATTCTTTATCTGATTTATCGCATATTCCTTATCTTCGCCTGCAGTCAATCTTCTATCTATTGAAATCCAGCAGCTATCTGCAACAGCACATCTAGAAGGTGATGTGAAAAATATTTCCGATACAGTAAGGGATCCTTTACCTAAAAATGGATGTGATATTAACCTTTCATTTAATTGTTCTAGCTCCTGTATAATTGGTGCCATTTTATAAATTGCATTCTCTCCTCTTTCAGGTGCAGAACCATGACAACTTACTCCATTTGTCTTTATCTTTATTTCCATTCTTCCTCTTTGTCCTCTATAGATGTTACAAGATGTAGGTTCAGTCAAAACAACAAATTCTGGCCTTATATTTTGCTCCTGTATAATATACTGCCAGCATAATCCATCGCAATCTTCCTCCTGAACACTTCCTACTACAAGCAAAGTATAATCCCCTTCTAATTTTAAATCCTTTATTATTTTTCCTGCGTAAACCATAGCTGCCATTCCACCCTCTTGATCACTTGCACCCCTACCTAATATAATTTCATCATCCTCATATCCTTCATATGGATCATATTCCCAATTATCTATATTCCCTACACCAACTGTATCTATATGGGCATCCATAGCAATTAAATGCTTTCCATGACCTATATATCCCAATATGTTTCCCATTGGATCAATCTCAACTCTATCAAACCCCACTTTTTCCATTTCCTGTTTAATTCTCTGTATAAGCTTTTCCTCATTGCAACTTTCACTAGGAATTGCAATCATATCCCTTAAAAACCTTGACATATCTGGCTTATACTTTTCAGCCAGTTCAAGTATCTGTTTATAAATGTTACTCATAACTCCTTCCCCCTATTTCTATATTTAAATATTTTTTAACAGCTCAACTAAATCATCTATGTTTGTAGATACTCTATATGCCTTTGGTACCGCCCTTTGTGCTGTCCTTAAATCCTTTAAACCAGATCCAGTAACTACTGTAACCACTATATCTTCCTTTTTAAATAGACCAAGTTTTTTAAGTTTTCTTACACCAGCAAATCCTGTAACTCCAGCAGGTTCTCCAAAAATTCCAGAGTTTGATGCCAAAATTCTTATTGACTCTATTATTTCTTCATCAGTAACGTCTATCATAAATCCACCAGACTCAGCAACTGCTTTTAACGCTTTTATTCCATTCCTTGGGATTCCAACTGAGATGCTATCTGCAATAGTTGTAGGAGGAATATAATCAAATTCATATGTGTTTTTATTAAAAGCTCTTGTGACTGGATTTGACTTTTCAGACTGTACACCTATCATTTTAGGAATTTTATCAACTAATCCAAGTTTATAAAACTCAACAAAACCTTTATACGCACCACTTATACTACATCCATCACCAACCGCCATAACCACATAATCTGGTACCTTGAAATTTAGTTGCTCAAGTATTTCAAACGCAACAGTCTTTTTACCCTCAACTAAATATGGATTTATAGCACAGCTTCTGTTATACCATCCAAATCTTTCTGCTGCCTTAAAACATAATTCAAATGCCTCATCATATGTTCCATCAACTAAAAATACCGTTGAACCGAAAACTAATAATTGAGTGACCTTTGCCTCTGGTGCTGTTTTGGGAACAAAAATATAGTTTTTGATTCCTGCACTTGCTGCAAAACCTGATATTGAACTTGCAGCATTTCCTGTTGAAGATGCTACTATTACATCTTTTTTAAGCTCCTTTGCCTTTGCTATACCAACAGCAGAAGCCCTATCTTTAAACGATAATGTTGGATTTCTAGTATCATCTTTTATATATAAATTATCTAATTCCAAAAGTCTTCTTAATTTTTTTACCTCATACAAAGGAGTATTTCCAACCTGTAGAGGCTCAAAATACTCAGCAGATTCAATAGGAAGGATTGGTAAATACCTTGTAATATTTTTATCTTCGTTGTTTAATAAATAATCCTTCGTCAACTCCCTTGATATCAATTCATAATCATAAATAACATCTAAAATCCCCTCTATACCACATTGGGGACAAACATATTCCACCTCATTTTCTAAATATTCTGCTCCACATTTAACACATTTTAACTTTAATATTTTTTTCATATATATTACCTCCTTAGGTTTACACTGCCTTATGGCATTACCAACATGATCTTTTATATTAATAAAGCAAAGACTATGCCAACTTTAAGCAGAGAATTTTCAAATGAACTAACAAAAAAGCAATTATCATTTTGATAAAATTTATCAAAATGATAATTGCCATACATTAAAGGACTTTTATTTAATTTTATCCTCATTATTATCAATTTGATAATTCTTAAGTTTTCTATACAAAGTTGCAACCCCAATTCCAAGCAACTCAGCTGCCTTTAATCTACCTTCAGTAGAATCTCCACACATCTTAATAACCTTATTTATCGTTTGCATTTCAAGTTGTTTTAAGTTATATACTTCATCTTTAAATAAAATTTCTCCTTTACCATTACTAATAGACATTGGTAGCAAGCTTTTATCTATTATAGTATTATCATCTACCATTGCTACAATATATTCAATTAAATTCTCAAGTTCTCTAACATTACCAGGCCAATCGTATCTATAGAACATGTCTAAAACATCTTTATCAAACTTTATACCTTTTCTATTAAAATGTACTTGATATTTATTAAGATAATGTTGAACTAAAACCTTTATATCCTCTTTTCTTTCTCTTAAAGGACAAGTATGTATTGGAATTACATTTAATCGATAATAAAGATCTTCTCTAAATTTATTTTCCTTAACTAACTGCTGAATATTTTTATTGGTTGCAGCTATAATTCTTACATCAACTTTTTGTGATTGGTGCGAACCTATTCTAGTTATGGTTTTTTCTTGAAGAACTCTAAGCAGTTTAACCTGCATATGTAGTGGCATATCTGCTATTTCATCTAAAAATATCGTTCCTCCATTTGCCATTTCAAATTTACCTATTTTGCCTCTTGGATCAGCTCCAGAAAAGGTTCCCCTTTCATATCCAAAAAGTTCACTCTCTAGTAAAGTATCTGGAATAGCTGCACAATTTATCGCTATAAAAGGCTTTGTTCTTCTTTCAGAAAGAGAGTGTATAGCCCTTGCTATAAGTTCTTTACCTGTTCCAGATTCGCCTGTAATTAATACAGTTGAACTATTCTTTGCAATCCTCTTAATTTTATCTTTTAATTCTTTAATGTATTCACTTTCACCTTTTATTTCATCTAATATTATATTTGCGTCATTGAAATTAGAATCAGCTACATCATTAAATATTGCTATTTTATAACTTTCATCTATAGAATTAAACTCATATACTTCTCCATAAACATAATAATTCCTATTGTTTATAAGTATAGTAAAAGTATATTTTTCATCCTTAGTTTCTGGTTTTAAAAATTCAATCTTTAGATCCTTGTTATAATTTAAAAACTTTGCTCCAGCATGATTATAATCAACTAATTCATTCTTGGAATTAACTAATAGAACACATTCCCCCACCTTATTTATTACTGTTTTTAAAACTTTAAGCATATTATTAAGTCTGTAATTTTCTATATTAAATTTTACCTTTAACGCAATTAGTTTTGATATCTGATCAATAAATTTAATTATACTTTCTCTATTTTCTAAAAAACGCTGTTTTTGTTCTTGTGTATAGCATAAAAATCCTATTACTCCTATTACGTTTTCATCTAAAATAATAGGATATGATACTTCACATACCTCTTTACATTCATCAAATTTTTTACACCCATTACACAACTCGTTTTCCTTTGGATTTTCTAACACTATCATTTGCTTTGTTTTTAAGACTATCTTATATATATTGCCTTTTTCAATTAACTGCTCTTCTTCATTTGCATATTCCCCTGTCACAGCAACACGAACTAATTTGTTATCCACAATTTCCACATCAAATTTTATAACTTCCTTTAATACTTCAGCAAATTTTTGTACTGTATCTTTAATATTTAAGAGTTCACTCATCTTACCCCCTCCCCATTATTTTAAACCTATTATATAAAATAAGATTATTACAAACAACAAGAATTCTGTTAGTAAAATCAATACAATTATTGACAAATATTTTAAAGAAAATAAAAAAGAGGTTGCTTTTGCAACCTCATATATTTTCTAGATGGCTCCACGGAGAGGACTCGAACCTCCAACCCTCCGGTTAACAGCCGGATGCTCCACCATTGAGCTACCGTGGAATATTAAGTTTGATCCGGCAACGACCTACTCTCCCACACCGTGCGGTGCAGTACCATCGGCCCTGCGGAGCTTAACCTTCGTGTTCGGAATGGGAACGGGTGTTTCCTCCGCGGCATAGTCACCGGATTAGTTCTTTCAAAACTGCACAGCCTATATGATCAAGCCCTCGACCTATTAGTACCAGTCAGCTAAACGCCTTACGACGCTTACACCTCTGGCCTATCAACCTGGTGTTCTTCCAGGGGTCTTACTAGCTTAACGCTATGGGAAATCTCATCTTGAGGTGGGCTTCGCGCTTAGATGCCTTCAGCGCTTATCCCATCCGAACATGGCTACCCAGCTGTGCCGCTGGCGCGACAACTGGTGCACCAGAGGTTCGTCCA
>NZ_HF952012.1:0-995 GCF_000430995.1 Thermobrachium celere DSM 8682 | reverse complement strand
TACTCTGGATCAGGTCTCGCTCAAAGTCCTTTTCGCCTACAGGGCTTTTACCTTCTGTGGCTGGCCTTTCCAGACCTATTCGGCTAAGAACTCCTTCGCTTTCTTGACCTGTCCGCAACCCCAGAGTTTCCTCTGGTTTGGGCTCCTCCCCTTTCGCTCGCCGCTACTTAGGGAATCGATTATTCTTTCTTTTCCTCCGGGTACTTAGATGTTTCAGTTCCCCGGGTGTGCCCTCCTTAGCCTATGGATTCAGCTAAGGATGCATGGCGTTAGCCATGCGGGTTCCCCCATTCGGACATCTGCGGATCACAGCCTGTTTGCGGCTACCCGCAGCTTTTCGCAGCTTACCACGTCCTTCATCGGCTCCTGGTGCCAAGGCATCCACCATGCGCCCTTTGTAGCTTGATCGTTACAAAGAACTTGTTACCTTTGGCTGTGCAGTTTTCAAAGAACTGTTTTACTTATTCTTAAAGACGTTTCTTATCATAATGCGTCTTTAATCTGAAGGGACTTCGGCCTTTCGGCTCCCGGGCAATTTAGACGCTAACTTCGTTAGCTAAATTGCCCGCCGAAATCCATTCAGGATTTCGGCCCTTCAAAACTAAACAGCGAGAGCTATTAAACCCTTAGAAAGGAGGTGATCCAGCCGCAGGTTCTCCTACGGCTACCTTGTTACGACTTCACCCCAATCACCAGCCCCACCTTCGACAGCTGCCTCCCTTGCGGGTTAGCCCACTGGCTTCGGGTGTTGCCGGCTCTCATGGTGTGACGGGCGGTGTGTACAAGGCCCGGGAACGTATTCACCGCGGCATGCTGATCCGCGATTACTAGCAACTCCGGCTTCATGTAGGCGAGTTGCAGCCTACAATCCGAACTGGGACCGGTTTTTGAGATTAGCTCCCCCTCACGGGTTTGCAACTCATTGTACCGGCCATTGTAGCACGTGTGTAGCCCAGAGCATAAGGGGCATGATGATTTGACGTCATCCCCACCTT
>NZ_HF952011.1:5954-6206 GCF_000430995.1 Thermobrachium celere DSM 8682 | reverse complement strand
CTAAATGAAATAAATGATATATTCCATCCTCTTCATATATCCAAAATCCCATAAAATTTCCTTCTGGTGCATACAGATTCATATTTTTCACCTCTTTAGTATGTCTAGTACTTCATCTAACGTAGGTAGTGCTGACATAGCTCCTTTTTGAAACAGCACAAGCTCCACATACATTAGCAATCTTAGCAAAATATTTAATATCGTCTAGTGTAATATCTTCAAAGTTTTTCCACAGCTTGCAATTGAATAAAG
>NZ_HF952011.1:3012-3573 GCF_000430995.1 Thermobrachium celere DSM 8682 | reverse complement strand
GCTGAGTCGGAAAAAGAATTGGGGTTAAATATTACTGATGAACAAATTGATGAGCTTAAGAAATATGCTGAAGATATTAATTATGAGGTGGCTGAGAACAAAGAGAGAGAAACAAGGCATGATGTTATGTCTCATGTATATGCTTATGGAATGCAATGTCCTACAGCAAAACCTATAATTCATTTAGGAGCAACAAGTTGTTATGTTGGTGACAATACAGATGTTATTATAATGATGTAATCATTATTGTTAAAAATGGAGTTAATAATATATCTAAAACCTCAGGAACTATCTTTCTTACATTTCTTTCAACTATACCAAGTATCCATACTGCTATAAGTATTGGTAATACTGTTCCTTGGTATCCTACCATTGCAACATTTAATCCGAACACATTTATTGTCTTTTCAATTCCTCCACCTATTGTCCAAGCATTTTGTAGAGCTGGATGTATCATTATACCACCAAGTGCCGCTGCTAAGAATGGATTAGCACCAAACTCCTTTGCAGCACTAAAGGCAACTAATATTGGTAAAAATGCTTGGACAATAGGTGGAGGAA
>NZ_HF952011.1:0-419 GCF_000430995.1 Thermobrachium celere DSM 8682 | reverse complement strand
ATGCCTCTTAAACATTTCTATTGTGTAGTCTGCATTAGTTCCTTCCTTAAAGAGCCTATTATTTTAAAAGTCATTGTGCCCATATACATGGGCCATTGTTAATATTTGTAGAAGAAGGGTGTTATCCTTCATTAAATATGCAAGACAAGGATTTGAATTTATTACCATTTCATAGGGAAGTCCAGTCAAGTTGTACCTATATAATGTCTTTGTCCTTTCATATGCCTTTCCAAAACTCCAGTGGGGTACCTTGATGGCATACCTATATATGCTTCATAGGAGAGCATCTCTTCATAACTTACAATTTCAAACTCCTGTTCATAAAAATCTAGTCCATAATCCCTTGCTATCTTCTCTATCTTTTCATTCCATTCCATTAGCTCTCTTATTGAATAATCCATCAGTATCCCCCCTTCTCC
>NZ_HF952010.1 GCF_000430995.1 Thermobrachium celere DSM 8682 | reverse complement strand
ATGGTTGTCGTCAGCTCGTGTCGTGAGATGTTGGGTTAAGTCCCGCAACGAGCGCAACCCTTGCCTTTAGTTGCCAGCACTTCGGGTAGGCACTCTAAAGGGACTGCCTGGGTTAACCAGGAGGAAGGTGGGGATGACGTCAAATCATCATGCCCCTTATGCTCTGGGCTACACACGTGCTACAATGGCCGGTACAATGAGTTGCAAACCCGTGAGGGGGAGCTAATCTCAAAAACCGGTCCCAGTTCGGATTGTAGGCTGCAACTCGCCTACATGAAGCCGGAGTTGCTAGTAATCGCGGATCAGCATGCCGCGGTGAATACGTTCCCGGGCCTTGTACACACCGCCCGTCACACCATGAGAGCCGGCAACACCCGAAGCCAGTGGGCTAACCCGCAAGGGAGGCAGCTGTCGAAGGTGGGGCTGGTGATTGGGGTGAAGTCGTAACAAGGTAGCCGTAGGAGAACCTGCGGCTGGATCACCTCCTTTCTAAGGGTTTAATAGCTCTCGCTGTTTAGTTTTGAAGGACCGTAAGGTCCAAATGTGGGGGTGTAGCTCAGTTGGGAGAGCACCTGCCTTGCAAGCAGGGGGTCAGGAGTTCGAATCTCCTCATCTCCACCATATATGGGCTCATAGCTCAGACGGTTAGAGCGCACGCCTGATAAGCGTGAGGTCGGTGGTTCGATTCCACTTGAGCCCACCAGTTCTTTGAAAACTGCACAGCCAAAGGTAACAAGTTCTTAATGAAGATCAAGCTACAAAGGGCGCATGGTGGATGCCTTGGCACCAGGAGCCGATGAAGGACGTGGTAAGCTGCGAAAAGCTGCGGGTAGCCGCAAACAGGCTGTGATCCGCAGATGTCCGAATGGGGGAACCCGCATGGCTAACGCCATGCATCCTTAGCTGAATCCATAGGCTAAGGAGGGCACACCCGGGGAACTGAAACATCTAAGTACCCGGAGGAAAAGAAAGAATAATCGATTCCCTAAGTAGCGGCGAGCGAAAGGGGAGGAGCCCAAACCAGAGGAAACTCTGGGGTTGCGGACAGGTCAAGAAAGCGAAGGAGTTCTTAGCCGAATAGGTCTGGAAAGGCCAGCCACAGAAGGTAAAAGCCCTGTAGGCGAAAAGGACTTTGAGCGAGACCTGATCCAGAGTACCACGGGACACGAGGAACCCTGTGGGAAGCAGGGAGGACCACCTCCCAAGGCTAAATACTACCTGGTGACCGATAGCGCATAGTACCGTGAGGGAAAGGTGAAAAGAACCC
>NZ_HF952009.1:3449-3931 GCF_000430995.1 Thermobrachium celere DSM 8682 | reverse complement strand
TCATAATGAATGTGACGGACAGGACAGCTTGAAGGAAGTTAATGCAAGAAGGATTGATCAGCTTATAGATTTAGTTGAAAAACATACAAGAACAGAGAGACATCTTGAAGAGCATTCAAATATTACTGATTTAGATGAGATTAAATATGTACTTGAACTTCAAAGACAGAGGGAGGAACAGATTAAGCATTTAAGAAATCTTATTGCATATGGTAAAGATGATGATTTTTACAAGAGGGAAGTAGAAAATATTGAAAAAAATCTAATCTATACAGAGCATTATCTTGACCATAATAAGCACAATATGGATGAATTTACCCTACAAAAAACAATTGGAAAAACAGGAGCATAGAAGAGAACAGCTTGAAAATCTAAAGCATCTGCAATAGGCCACCCGAAGTGCTGGCAACTAAAGGCAAGGGTTGCGCTCGTTGCGGGACTTAACCCAACATCTCACGACACGAGCTGACGACAACCATGCA
>NZ_HF952009.1:0-956 GCF_000430995.1 Thermobrachium celere DSM 8682 | reverse complement strand
AAAAATAGAACATCTGAAGCAATAGAAAAGCTTATAAATCTTTCTCCAAAGATGGCAACAATAATAAAGGATAATATGGAGATTGAGATACCAACAGAGGAAGTTGAAGTTGAGGATGTTGTTTTAGTTCGTCCAGGTGAGAGAATACCTGTCGATGGAGTTGTAATTGAAGGAAAAACCACAGTTGATGAATCAATGCTTACAGGAGAGAGCATACCACAACTTAAGGAAGAAGGTTCTAATGTATTAGAAAATGTTGAACTCCCATTGATATATATGGGTATACCAATAAATGAAGCAAGAAAAAGGGCTACTTCTGCTCTTCAAAAACTTGGATTAGAAAGTCACTTAAAGCACAAACCAACAGAGTTGTCAGGCGGACAGATGCAGAGGGTTGCAATAGCAAGGGCAATAGTAACAAACCCTGAGATTATATTTAGCAGATGGGACGACCTAACGTTGGTCGACCTASKTAGTACTTAAACMAAAMGTAGGTAAGTAGGTTAAGGTTTAAATATTAGTAGGAACGTAACTAAACRAARGACGTAATACCATAGTATTAATAACCCACGATATGAATATAGCTTTAAATGACAAAAAGGATTATAACAGTAAAGGATGGAGAAATAGTATCAGATTCGTATATAGATAAGTTAAAGGAGGTGGGAGCGTGCGAAGACTAATTCTATTTAAAATGGCCTTTTCTTCTATTGCCTCCAATAAAATAAGAACCTTTTTAACAATGCTTGGTATAATAATTGGAATATCATCTGTTATAACCCTTGTAGGTTTAGGTGAGGGAACTAAAAAGAAGGTTCAGGAGCAGATAGAGAGCCTTGGAACAAATTTGATTACAGTAAATATAACGTCAAGAAGAACAAATGGATTAAGCGATGAGGATATTGAACTTATTAAAACAAAACCAGGAATAAAAAATGTCGCTCCACTCCTTAATC
>NZ_HF952008.1:9046-9206 GCF_000430995.1 Thermobrachium celere DSM 8682 | reverse complement strand
ATTCACCATCCTTTTGGATTCTAAAGAGTTAAGAAGGGTGATATACTGTGCATAATTGAAGCAATGAAGATAATGAATGAAATTGAAGCTGAGGTAGATGGTGTTATTGCAGCAGTGTGTGTTCAAAATGGTCAGATGGTGGAATACGGTCAAGCACTCT
>NZ_HF952008.1:5918-6464 GCF_000430995.1 Thermobrachium celere DSM 8682 | reverse complement strand
TATATAATACAAATAATGAAGTAATTGCTGCTGTTTCAACAGATAGAGACGTTACTGAAGTTGTAAATCTATCTGTTCAACTTGAAAATGAAAAGAAGAAGGTTGAGTTTCTAAAGAGCCAATACAACAAAGAGATAGCAGAAAAGTTTAGTTTTCAAGTATTTATGGAAAAAGTAAAAAATACTCGATGCGATATCAATAGCAAGAAGAGTAGCAAGTTCAAATGCTAGCGTTTTAATAATGGGAGAGAGTGGAACAGGAAAAGAGGTATTTGCAAAAGCTATCCATCAAGCAAGTGGAAGAGAAGGAAATTTTGTTGCAATAAACTGCAGTGCTATACCAGAGAACCTACTTGAAAGTGAATTGTTTGGTTATGTAGAAGGTGCATTTACAGGAGCCTTAAAAAAGGGTAAGATAGGTAAATTTGAATTTGCTAATAATGGTACAATATTTTTAGATGAAATAGGAGATATGCCACTTAATATGCAGGCAAAGCTTTTAAGGGTTCTTCAGGATGGAGTTGTATATAGATTAGGGGATGAAAAG
>NZ_HF952008.1:3013-3308 GCF_000430995.1 Thermobrachium celere DSM 8682 | reverse complement strand
GCTAATTGAAACTATGGATGTTGATGGTGCAATTGTAACAACAGAAGGATTTGGAAACAACCACATTGACTTTGCAAGCCACATAGAGCAAATTGGTATGAGGGGTGTTCCAGTAGTTGGTATGTCCTTCTGTGCAGTTCAAGGAGCACTAGTTGTTGGTAATGAATACATGAAGTACATGGTAGACCTAAATAAGTCTGAACAAGGTATTGAAAATGAAGTTTTAGCATGCAACACATTATGTAAAGAAGATGCTGTAAGAGCACTTGCTATGCTAAAGACAGTTATGGCTGGT
>NZ_HF952008.1:0-372 GCF_000430995.1 Thermobrachium celere DSM 8682 | reverse complement strand
GGAAACGTTCCAATAACATTAACTCCAAACGAATTTAGAGATGGTGCATTAAGAGCAATGCATTAGGTGGTGATGATATGGGTGTTGGTCCATCAACAAAGGAAACTACATTACATCATTTTAGAGATCCATTGCTTAAAGTAGTTTCAGATGATAAGGATATTGACTTAGTAGGAATTATGATAGTAGGTACACCACAGGAGAACGAAGATAAATACTTTGTAGGTAAGATGGCAGCAAGATGGTGTGAAGCAATGAGAGTAGATGGTGTAATTATATCAGTTGACGGATGGGGAAATAGTCATGTAGATTATGCAAATACAATAGAGGAAATAGGTAAAAGAGGTATACCAGTTGTAGGATTGAGTTTTA
>NZ_HF952007.1:2754-3248 GCF_000430995.1 Thermobrachium celere DSM 8682 | reverse complement strand
AATATAATAATATAGTAATATTAAGAACCTTTTCTAAGGCTTATGGACTTGCAGGTTTAAGATTAGGATATGGAATAGCTAATGAAGAGATAACTCAATATATGAACTCTGTTATTGGACCTTTTGATACAAATTTAATTGCTCAGGAGGCAGGTATTGCTGCACTAAAGGATGAGGAGTTTTTAAAATTCATTGTTGAAAAGAATGACGAGGGACGTAAATACTACTATAAAGAATTTGACAGATTAGGGTTAAATTATATAGAGAGTCAAGCTAATTTTGTTATGGTAGATACAGGAAAAGATGACATGGATGTTTTCAATAAGCTTTTAAGAAAGGTGTTATTGTAAGACCAGGATCAAAGATTGGTGTGCTTGGTCTTGCTATGAAGGATTATTCAAATGACGATAGAATAAGCCCTCCAATTGAAATTGTAAAGATTCTACAAAGAAGAGGAGCGTTTGGCTTTTGCATATGATAGTGCTGTTCCTACA
>NZ_HF952007.1:0-524 GCF_000430995.1 Thermobrachium celere DSM 8682 | reverse complement strand
TGCAGGAAACTTAGTAGATGGAGCAAAAATGCTTCAACTATTTGGAGATGTAGCAACTGAACTTTTAATTCGCCATGACGGAGACGAAGGGCTTTTCAGAGCCTACGACAGCGTTGAATTCTTAGCTCCTGTTTATGCTGGAGATTATATTGAAGCTATTGGTGAAATTGTTGAGGTTGGAAACACATCAAGAAAGATGAAATTTGAAGCTAGAAAAGTTATAACTTCTGCAAATATTCCTGGAAATGATTCTGCATGTGATGTACTAGAAGAGCCTATCGTTGTTTGTAGAGCATCTGGAACTTGCGTTGTTCCAAAGGATAAACAAAGATTTAAAATTCATATTATTTTACTCGGAATTAAATTAGAGGTGATTAATTTGAAGTTATCAACTAGGGGTCGGTATGGAGTTAAGGCTATGTTTGAGCTTGCATTAAACTATGGCAATGAGCCTTTATCGATAAAGACTATTTCAGAAAGACAAAATAT
Organism: Thermobrachium celere DSM 8682; assembly: GCF_000430995.1. Taxonomy (GTDB): domain Bacteria; phylum Bacillota; class Clostridia; order Clostridiales; family Caloramatoraceae; genus Thermobrachium; species Thermobrachium celere. Next base: position 35 of record NZ_HF952007.1, on the reverse strand, counting down.
TTCAGAATATTATCTTGAGCAACTTTTTAGTGCTC
>NZ_HF952006.1 GCF_000430995.1 Thermobrachium celere DSM 8682 | reverse complement strand
GGTTTAATTCGAAGCAACGCGAAGAACCTTACCAGGGCTTGACATCCACCGAACCCTGTGGAAACACGGGGGTGCCCTTCGGGGAAAGGTGAGACACGTGGTGCATGGTTGTCGTCAGCTCGTGTCGTGAGATGTTGGGTTAAGTCCCGCAACGAGCGCAACCCTTGCCTTTAGTTGCCAGCACTTCKGGTGGGCACTCTAAAGGGACTGCCTGGGTTAACCAGGAGGAAGGTGGGGATGACGTCAAATCATCATGCCCCTTATGCTCTGGGCTACACACGTGCTACAATGGCCGGTACAATGAGTTGCAAACCCGTGAGGGGGAGCTAATCTCAAAAACCGGTCCCAGTTCGGATTGTAGGCTGCAACTCGCCTACATGAAGCCGGAGTTGCTAGTAATCGCGGATCAGCATGCCGCGGTGAATACGTTCCCGGGCCTTGTACACACCGCCCGTCACACCATGAGAGCCGGCAACACCCGAAGCCAGTGGGCTAACCCGCAAGGGAGGCAGCTGTCGAAGGTGGGGCTGGTGATTGGGGTGAAGTCGTAACAAGGTAGCCGTAGGAGAACCTGCGGCTGGATCACCTCCTTTCTAAGGGTTTAATAGCTCTCGCTGTTTAGTTTTGAAGGGCCGAAATCCTGAATGGATTTCGGCGGGCAATTTAGCTAACGAAGTTAGCGTCTAAATTGCCCGGGAGCCGAAAGGCCGAAGTCCCTTCAGATTGAAGACGCTTTAAGATAAGGAACGTCTTTGAGAATAAGTAAAACAGTTCTTTGAAAACTGCACAGCCAAAGGTAACAAGTTCTTTGTAACGATCAAGCTACAAAGGGCGCATGGTGGATGCCTTGGCACCAGGAGCCGATGAAGGACGTGGTAAGCTGCGAAAAGCTGCGGGTAGCCGCAAACAGGCTGTGATCCGCAGATGTCCGAATGGGGGAACCCGCATGGCTAACGCCATGCATCCTTAGCTGAATCCATAGGCTAAGGAGGGCACACCCGGGGAACTGAAACATCTAAGTACCCGGAGGAAAAGAAAGAATAATCGATTCCCTAAGTAGCGGCGAGCGAAAGGGGAGGAGCCCAAACCAGAGGAAACTCTGGGGTTGCGGACAGGTCAAGAAAGCGAAGGAGTTCTTAGCCGAATAGGTCTGGAAAGGCCAGCCACAGAAGGTAAAAGCCCTGTAGGCGAAAAGGACTTTGAGCGAGACCTGATCCAGAGTACCACGGGACACGAGGAACCCTGTGGGAAGCAGGGAGGACCACCTCCCAAGGCTAAATACTACCTGGTGACCGATAGCGCATAGTACCGTGAGGGAAAGGTGAAAAGAACCCCGGGAGGGGAGTGAAATAGAACCTGAAACCGTGTGCCTACAAGCAGTCGGAGGGCGTTAAGGCCTGACGGCGTGCTTTTTGTAGAACGAGCCAGCGAGTTACGGTATGTAGCGAGGTTAAGCACTTAAGGTGCGAAGCCGTAGGGAAACCGAGTCTGAAGAGGGCGTTAAGTTGCATGCCGTAGACCCGAAACCGGGTGACCTATCCATGGACAGGGTGAAGGTGAGGTAAAACTCACTGGAGGCCCGAACCACGTTGGTGTTGAAAAACCATGGGATGAGCTGTGGATAGCGGAGAAATTCCAATCGAACTCGGAGATAGCTGGTTCTCCCCGAAATAGCTTTAGGGCTAGCCTCGGGTTAGAGACATGGAGGTAGAGCACTGAATGGGCTAGGGGCCGTCTAGGTTACCGAACCTTATCAAACTCCGAATGCCATAGTCTTGATGCCCGGGAGTCAGACTTAGAGTGATAAGATCCTAAGTCAAAAGGGAAACAGCCCAGACCATCAGCTAAGGTCCCAAAGTGCATGTTAAGTGGTAAAGGATGTGGGACTTCTAAGACAACCAGGATGTTGGCTTAGAAGCAGCCATTCATTTAAAGAGTGCGTAATAGCTCACTGGTCGAGAGGTCCTGCGCCGAAGATGTCCGGGGCTCAAACATGCCACCGAAGCTATGGATTTGGTACCGTTGCTAATGCTTATATGGTAGAGAAGACAGAAAAGAGAGGACATCTTTATGCTGCTACGCAGCGAAGCGAAGGAGCAGCATTAGATACAACAAGCTAAAACATGCCATGTAGGCGATAGCAACGGTACCAAATGGTAGGGGAGCTTTCTTAGTGGGTTGAAGTCAGACCGTGAGGACTGGTGGACTGCTAAGAAGTGAGAATGCTGGCATAAGTAGCGAGAAATAGGTGAGAATCCTATTCGCCGAAAACCTAAGGTTTCCTCAGGAAGGCTCGTCCGCTGAGGGTTAGTCGGGACCTAAGCCGAGGCCGAAAGGCGTAGGTGATGGACAATCGGTTGATATTCCGATACCACCAGCAGCCGTTTGAGAGATGGGGGGACGCAGGAGGATAGGCTGAGCACACTGCTGGATATGTGTGTCCAAAGCACAAGGTATGCCTCTTAGGCAAATCCGGGAGGATAAGCTGAGTGCTGATGGGGAGCCGTAAGGCGAAGCAGCCGATTTCACACTGCCGAGAAAAGCCTCTATCGAGGATGCTGGTGCCCGTACCGCAAACCGACACAGGTAGGTGAGGAGAGAATCCTAAGGCGAGCGGGAGAACCCTTGTTAAGGAACTCGGCAAATTGACCCCGTAACTTCGGGAGAAGGGGTGCCTACCGAAAGGTAGGCCGCAGAGAATAG
>NZ_HF952005.1:5789-6514 GCF_000430995.1 Thermobrachium celere DSM 8682 | reverse complement strand
AAAGGGTTCATTAGTAACAACTAAGGTAAATGTATCCAGAAGAATGAGCATTGCAAGAAATCATACAGCAACCCACCTATTACATAAGGCATTAAGAGAAATTCTAGGAACACATGTTGAACAATCAGGTTCACTTGTTGCAGATGACAGATTAAGATTTGACTTTACACATTTTGAAGCTCTATCTCATGAAGAACTGCACAAGGTTGAACAACTTGTAAATGAAAAGATACTAGAGGCTTTAAATGTTGAAACAATTGAGACTTCTCTAGAAGAGGCTAAAAAGATGGGTGCTACAGCTCTATTTGGTGAAAAATATGGAAGCACAGTAAGAGTAGTAAGAGCAGGTAATTTTAAAACATATAAAAAAAATATTTATGTGATATAAATCACTGAATCCCTAAAATATAACAACTATAATTAAGGCATAAGCAAATTAGAGGAGGGATTCAGATGAGTATGTTCTGTTATCAATGTCAAGAGGCCGCAGGTGGAAAAGGATGTAGTCTAAGAGGTGTATGTGGTAAAAATGATGTAGTTGCAAAGAGCCAAGATTTACTAATGTATACATTAAAGGGGTTATCAATGGTAAACCTTATAGCTAAGGAGAATGGGATCCAAAGGGACGATGTGGATAAGTTTATAATGGAGAGTCTATTTACAACTATTACAAATGTAAATTTTGATGATAAAGTAATATATGAAAGAGTATTTGAAGGAGTAAG
>NZ_HF952005.1:3045-3602 GCF_000430995.1 Thermobrachium celere DSM 8682 | reverse complement strand
ACAAGAGATACTAAGTATTATAAAACAGTACAATGTAGAAAAGATAGTTGTAGGTTTACCAAAAATATGAATGGGACACTGGGACCACAGAGTGAAAAAGTGTTAAATTTTTGTGAAAAATTAAAGGAAGTTTGTAATTTGGAAATAATATTAGAGGATGAAAGACTTACAACGGTTGCTGCTGAAAGGATGTTAATGGAAGCTGATATGCATTGGTCAAAAAGAAAAAAAGTCATAGATACGATAGCAGCAACATATATTTTACAAGGCTACCTTGATAAGATAAAAAAATAATTTAGTTGACAATTATTAAATTTAAAATTAAAATCTAAGTATAAATATGAAAGAGGTATGACACACTTAGTGCTGATGAACTTGTTTCTCTTGCACTTGAAACAGGAAAATATGCAGTTGATGTTATGGCACTACTTGATAAGGCAAATACATCAACCTATGGAAATCCAGAGATTACAAAGGTAAATATAGGTGTTAGAAATAATCCAGCAATACTTATAAGTGGACATGATTTAAAGGATTTAGAACAACTACTTGAACAA
>NZ_HF952005.1:0-556 GCF_000430995.1 Thermobrachium celere DSM 8682 | reverse complement strand
AGAAAGTAGATAAAATAGCTGAATCTGTAATAATAAAAGAGGGGAAGGGAAATAGGATAAGACAAAAAATTAGTACACTAACTTTAAATCCTTTAACAGGCATACCAATTTTAATTATGGTACTGTATTTAATATTTAAAGTAATTGGTGTTTGGGTTGCGGGAGATGTGGTTGGTTTTACTGAAGAAAAAATAATGGCTCATCCAAGATTTGAAACACCCGAAGGAGAGCAAGCTCAAGTAGATTGRAAGGAGGAGATTAAGCTAACTTCAAAATATGGGGAAGAATATATTATCAATGTTTTAACTTTAAACTTGGTTTTTCAAGGTATTGTTACTTTGAATTAAGAGAAACTAAGACTCAACAAGATCTGTTTGAATGCTTAATTAATGCATTTAAAACAATAGGAGGTGTTCCAAAGTCGATACTCTTTGATAACATGAAGACTGTAGTTGATATAGAAAATGGCAGGATAAAGGTAAATAATAAAATGAAGGCATTTGCTGATGATTTTGGTTTCAAAATTCTTTTATGTAAACCAAGACATTCATTTACC
>NZ_HF952004.1 GCF_000430995.1 Thermobrachium celere DSM 8682 | reverse complement strand
TATGGAGGCGGCACCCAGATTCGAACTGGGGATAAAGGTTTTGCAGACCTCTGCCTTACCACTTGRCTATGCCGCCATATTAAATTTTGGAGCGGGAAACGGGACTCGAACCCGCGGCATTCACCTTGGCAAGGTGACGCTCTACCAACTGAGCTATTCCCGCATAAAATTTGGTGGCCAGAGCCGGAATCGAACCAGCGACACGGGGATTTTCAGTCCCCTGCTCTACCTACTGAGCTATCTGGCCAGGGATGGTGCGGGCGGAGGGACTTGAACCCCCACGCACTGGGCACTAGATCCTAAGTCTAGCGCGTCTGCCAATTCCGCCACGCCCGCATATTATGGTGGGCCATCGGGGACTCGAACCCAGGACACCCTGATTAAGAGTCAGGTGCTCTACCAACTGAGCTAATGGCCCAAATTTTTCAGCCTTACGGCATTTAAAGTGGTGAGCCACCGGGGAATCGAACCCCGGACACCAAGATTAAAAGTCTTGTGCTCTACCGACTGAGCTAGTGGCTCTTATGGCTGGGCAGGCTGGACTCGAACCAACGAATGCGGGAGTCAAAGTCCCGTGCCTTACCGACTTGGCGACTGCCCATCGTATTTATTGGGGTGGATAGTGGGATTCGAACCCACGACCTCCAGAGCCACAATCTGGCGCTCTAACCAAACTGAACTATACCCACCATATGGTGCGCCTTGAGAGATTCGAACTCCCGACACACGGCTTAGAAGGCCGTTGCTCTATCCAGCTGAGCTAAAGGCGCATATTATGGAGCGGGTGATGGGAATCGAACCCACACAACCAGCTTGGAAGGCTGGGACTCTACCATTGAGCTACACCCGCATGGTGGTGACCCCTAGGGGATTCGAACCCCTGTTACCACCGTGAAAGGGTGGTGTCTTAACCACTTGACCAAGGGGCCATACTATCCGGCAACGACCTACTCTCCCACACCGTGCGGTGCAGTACCATCGGCCCTGCGGAGCTTAACCTTCGTGTTCGGAATGGGAACGGGTGTTTCCTCCGCGGCATAGTCACCAGATTTGCTCTATTATTTTATGTATGGTGGAGATGAGGAGATTCGAACTCCTGACCCCCTGCTTGCAAGGCAGGTGCTCTCCCAACTGAGCTACACCCCCACATTTTGGTGGGCCTTCAGGGACTCGAACCCCGGACCGACCGGTTATGAGCCGGTTGCTCTAGCCAGCTGAGCTAAAGGCCCTCAACTATCCGGCAACGACCTACTCTCCCACACCGTGCGGTGCAGTACCATCGGCCCTGCGGAACTTAACCTTCGTGTTCGGAATGGGAACGGGTGTTTCCTCCGCGGCATAGTCACCGGATTAGTTCTTTCAAAACTGCACAGCCTGTATGATCAAGCCCTCGACCTATTAGTACCAGTCAGCTAAACGCCTTACGACGCTTACACCTCTGGCCTATCAACCTGGTGTTCTTCCAGGGGTCTTACTAGCTTAACGCTATGGGAAATCTCATCTTGAGGTGGGCTTCGCGCTTAGATGCCTTCAGCGCTTATCCCATCCGAACATGGCTACCCAGCTGTGCCGCTGGCGCGACAACTGGTGCACCAGAGGTTCGTCCATCCCGGTCCTCTCGTACTAAGGACAGCTCCTCTCAAATTTCCTACGCCCGCGACGGATAGGGACCGAACTGTCTCACGACGTTCTGAACCCAGCTCGCGTGCCGCTTTAATGGGCGAACAGCCCAACCCTTGGGACCTACTTCAGCCCCAGGATGCGACGAGCCGACATCGAGGTGCCAAACCTCCCCGTCGATGTGGACTCTTGGGGGAGATCAGCCTGTTATCCCCGAGGTAGCTTTTATCCGTTGAGCGATGGCCCTTCCACTCGGTACCACCGGATCACTAAGCCAGACTTTCGTCACTGCTCGACTTGTCAGTCTCACAGTTAGGCTCCCTTCTGCCTTTGCACTCTACGCGCGATTTCCAACCGCACTGAGGGAAC
>NZ_HF952003.1:6350-6902 GCF_000430995.1 Thermobrachium celere DSM 8682 | reverse complement strand
AGATTGTTTTAAGCAGAGAAATATATCAGAGGAATATTTATCCTCCAATTAATATTTTGCCTTCACTATCAAGACTTATGAAGGATGGAATTGGAGAAGGATATACAAGAGCTGATCATCCAGACGTAGCAAATCAAATTTTTTCATCCTATTCTAAGGTTCAGGAAGTAAAGGCTCTATCTCAAGTAATAAGAGAAGATGAACTTTCAGAGATTGATAAGAAATATTTAGAGTTTGGAAAAAAGCTTAATATTCCTGCAGCTAAGGTTTATGGAGTGGCAACATTCTATTCTTATTTTACTATGGAACCTAGAGGAAAACATGTAATCAATGTATGTATGGGTACAGCGTGCTTCGTAAAGGGTGCGGATAAGGTATTAGAGGAGATAAAAAAACAGCTTAACATCACAGAGGGTAATATGTCTCCAGATGGAATGTTTACGGTTGATAGTTTAAGATGTGTTGGTGCTTGTGGACTTGCACCAGTTGTTATGGTAGATGGAAAGGTTTATGGAAGAGTTAAGGTAGAAGATGTCAAGTCTATATTAGATG
>NZ_HF952003.1:3212-3788 GCF_000430995.1 Thermobrachium celere DSM 8682 | reverse complement strand
TACTCAATGTACCTTCTGTGGACAGTGTGTATCAGTTTGCCCAACTGCAGCACTTACAGAAGTTAGTTATGTACAGGATGTATGGAATGCACTACATGATCCAGATAAATATGTAATAGCACAAACAGCACCAGCTATAAGAGTTGCACTTGGTGAGGAGTTTGGATTAAAACCTGGAACAATAGTTACAGGCAAAAATGGTTGCGGCATTAAGAAGACTTGGATTTAAGAAGGTGTTTGATACAGATTTTGCAGCGGATGTAACAATAATGGAGGAAGCAAAGGAATTTATAGATAGACTAAATGGAAAGGGAAGACTTCCAATTCTTACAAGCTGTTGTCCTAGCTGGGTTAAGTTTATTGAGCACCAGTTCCCTGAACTTTTAGATATACCTTCAACCTGTAAGTCTCCTCATATGATGTTTGGAGCAATAGCAAAGACATATTTTGCAGAAAAGTTTAATATACCTGCTGATAAGATAGTTGTACGTATCMSTAGTTATGCCTTGTATTGCTAAAAAATATGAAATTCAAAGAGAAGAGCTAAAATCAGATGGAGTACAAAATGTTGATTAT
>NZ_HF952003.1:0-701 GCF_000430995.1 Thermobrachium celere DSM 8682 | reverse complement strand
TGAAAAGAGGGAGATTCCAAAGGTAAGAGATATAAATGGCTACTATTTGACTTCGGCACTTATTAAGGATGGTTGTGATGCAAAATATAAGGGAATTTCTAAGGATAATGAAGAAGAACTTTTTACATTAGTAAAGGAGTCTCTTGAGGAATCTGATATAGTATTTATATCAGGTGGAAGTTCTGCTGGAAATAGGGATTTTACTATAAATATAATGGAAAGGCTTGGAGAAGTTTTATTTCACGGTATTGCGATAAAGCCAGGAAAACCAACTTTAATGGCAAAGGTGGGGGAAAAATTCATAGTAGGGTTGCCAGGTCATCCTTTATCCTGTGCTGTTGTTTATAGATTTTCATGATTACTTACAGTTTCTTTTAAACTGGCTGCCTTTGTTCCTTTTCTTGGGCTATATTTGAAAACATGTAATTTTGTAAGTTTAACTTTTTTTAAAAACTCATATGTTCTATTGAATTCATCTTCAGTCTCTCCTGGAAAACCCACAATAATATCCGTAGTTATAGAACATCCTTGAAATAATCTTAAGTTTTGAACAGCTTCATAGTATTCATCTGTTGTATAATGCCTATTCATTCTTTTCAATGTTTCATCACAGCCACTTTGTAGAGATAAATGAAAATGTTCACATAGTTTAGCGCAATTAGATAATCTACTTATATTTTCAAGTGTAAAGAATGATGGCT
>NZ_HF952002.1:2675-3515 GCF_000430995.1 Thermobrachium celere DSM 8682 | reverse complement strand
AAGCAAAACCTTCATATATGCTTGAAATTGTCCTGTTTCTACTTTATTAACATATTTTTACATTCTTCAACAAACTTTTGATACATCATCTCAGCATAATCTGGTTTAGCTGCCATCATGTAATTTGGTCTTCTACCCTTTCTACAATCTCCATACAATGTAAACTGAGATACAACTAACAATTCACCTTCTACATCAACTACTGATAGATTCATTTTACCATCAGCATCGTCAAAAATTCTAAGATTGCATACCTTTTCAGCAAGATACTTTATATCGTCATCAGTATCTGCATCTTCTACCCCTAATAATACTAAAATTCCTTTTCCAATACTTCCTACTATATTTCCCTCAACCTCAACACTGGCTCTATTTACCCTTTGAACTACTGCTCTCATGTTTTCACCCCTAATTTCTATTTCTATATACATCAATTACACCTGTTAACTTTCTAAATTCCCTCATTATTTTTTCAAGTTGTTCGGTATTTAAAACCTCTAAGGAAAGTTGTATTGTGGCTGTATTTTTTCTATTTGTTCTTGCGTTTATAGCCTTAACAGAAACCTTAGAATTTACTATTGTGTTTGTAATATCTGCAAGCAATCCTGTTCTATCAACTGCCTGTATTTGAATATCTGCAATAAATGAGGAAGTGTGCTCTCCAGTCCAATTTACCTCTATAACTCTATTGGGTTCAACTTCAGATAAATGTTTAAAATTTGTGCAATCCTTTCTATGAACCGACACTCCTCTTCCCTTTGTTATAAATCCAATAATATCATCACCTGGTACAGGATKGCAGCATTTAGCAAATCTTACTAATAAATCCTTTTCACCCTT
>NZ_HF952002.1:0-770 GCF_000430995.1 Thermobrachium celere DSM 8682 | reverse complement strand
GTTTATAATATATGGCTGGTATATCTACCAGCCATATAATTTTAAAAATATTATATATCAATTTAATTGTATTTGCAATTTTTTTCGACATTAAAACTCATATTTAATCAATGATTCTACATCATACTTAGATAGTTTTTCTCTTCCATTAAGCCCTGTAAGTTCAATTAAGAAGCACATGCCTGCTACTTCTCCACCAAGCTGTTCTACTAATTTAGCTACTGCTGCAATTGTTCCACCAGTTGCTAGTAAGTCATCAACTATTAAAACTCTTTGACCTGGCTTTATAGCATCCTTATGTATTTCTAAACAGTCACTTCCATATTCTAATTCATATTCATATTTAAGTGTATCAGCTGGTAATTTACCTGGTTTTCTTACAGGAACAAATCCAACTCCTAATCCATATGCAACTGGAGTACCAAAACAAAGCCTCTTGCTTCTGGTCCAACTACTAAATCTATATTCTTATCTTTAGCATATTCAATCATCTTGTCTACTGCATATCTAAATGCTTCTCCATCTTTAATTAATGTTGTAACGTCTTTAAAACTTATTCCTTTCTTTGGAAAATCTTCTATTATTCTTATTTTTTCCATTAAATTCATTTTTATACCTCCCAAACTGCGTTATATAATAAATTTTTTAAACCTTTAATCTTTTCTGTATAGTCATCCAAAATAAGAGCATTTAAATCATTTGTATCTTGATTTTTTATTAATTTTAGTAACATCGTTTTTTATAAATACCCTTATAAAATTGTTATTTTT
>NZ_HF952000.1:5779-6390 GCF_000430995.1 Thermobrachium celere DSM 8682 | reverse complement strand
ACAGTAAGGGCAATAGCAATGGACTCTACTGATGGTTTAGTTAGAGGAGCTCTAGCTGAAGATACAAATGCTCCAATATCTGTTCCTGTTGGTCCTAAAAAACTTTAGGAAGGCTGGTTTAATGTTTTAGGTAAGCCAATAGATAATTTAGGAGAGGTTGAAGCAGAAGAGTACTATCCAATCCACAGAATGCCTCCAAGCTTTAAAGAACAATCTGTTCAGCCTGAAGTTTTTGAAACAGGAATTAAAGTAATAGACCTTCTTGCACCATATCCAAAGGGTGGAAAAATAGGACTGTTTGGTGGTGACAGGTGTTGGTAAGACAGTGTTGATACAAGAACTAATTAACAATATTGCTAAGCAGCATGGTGGACTTTCAGTTTTTACTGGTGTTGGAGAAAGAACAAGAGAGGGTAATGAATCATTCATAATTTGTAGCATCTGAGAAGGAAAGATTTTGCTGATTTTGAGCTGCAGATGGCTTATTATAGCTCTCATAGATGCTAGTATAATTAACACCATTTTGAGTTAATATATTTTTCAGTGTTGTTGCATGCTGCCTTTCATATCCTGCAAGAGTGTTGAACATATTTTTTACATCTGCATCACTT
>NZ_HF952000.1:2791-3354 GCF_000430995.1 Thermobrachium celere DSM 8682 | reverse complement strand
ATGATGTAAAGGTAATGTGTAGTGTACTTGACTCCTTAGGAGCAAATATTTCTATGGATATTAAAAAGGGTACAATAGAGGTTAGGGATGGAGCATTAAAGTTACTTGAACCTCCCTATGAACTTGTAAAAAGATGAGGGCATCTTTTTTGGTTTTAGGACCTTTGCTTGCAAAATACGGCAAAGCAAGAATATCAAATAAAAGAATAGTACATATCAATCACACTTTCAAAAACCTATGCATAATTTAAAAAAGGATATTATTTTTTAAAAGGTGTTGTTTATGGGTGTTGAACTGTTAGGAATGCATTATGTCTACCTAATTTTTATTATTCTTATACTAGGTGTAATGATTCTTAAAAAAGATACTACCCTCATCTGTATTGTAGGTATCTTTGTACTTGGATTAATGGCTACAAAATCTCTGTCCGCATCAGTTCTCGGAGTATTTAATAGCTTTATATATGCTATTAATGAACTCCTAGGTACAATACTCATCATTTCAATAATAGTAGGAATGAGTAATGCATTAGTTGAAACTGGTGTTAGCGATGCAATGATTCG
>NZ_HF952000.1:0-183 GCF_000430995.1 Thermobrachium celere DSM 8682 | reverse complement strand
AACAAATTGTAGATAATTTAATTAGTTTACTACATTTAATTACATTTATTCTTAACTTATTTCAAACTTACTAAATATATAAATTAATTTTTTAAACTACTACTAATGTTAATGATGCAACCGAATATTCAAAAGATAAATATGATAATGGAGGGATTTAAAATGAAAAGAATAATGAGTTTA
>NZ_HF951999.1:11798-12333 GCF_000430995.1 Thermobrachium celere DSM 8682 | reverse complement strand
AGTATACAAGGACAGTGCCGATTTTGGTACTGTCCTTTAAGTAGTATATATACAAATGATAAAAATTAAACAAATTTAACATTAAATCAAAATTAAAGAATGGAGGTAATTATTATGAGATTAAATGGAAAGGTGGCAATTATTACAGGAGCAGCAAGAGGTATAGGTAAGGCAACTGCAGAAAAATTTTTAAAGGAAGGAGCAAGTGTTGTAATCTGTGATATTAGTCAGGAACAAGTTGATGCTACAGTTAATGAACTTAAGGCTATAAGTGAAAACATTGCAGGGATTAAAGTTGATGTAACAAATAGAGCTGAAGTAGATGAATGAGTTACATGAATCGTAGACCTGCTGCCTTGTAAATAACGCAGGTATAACAGCAGACAATACACTGCTTAAAATGACTGAAGAGGAATGGGATAGAGTAATAAACATAAATTTAAAGGGAGTATTTAATTGTGGTCAAGCTGTTGCTAAGGTTATGGTGGACCAAGGAAGTGGAGTTATATTAAATGCAACTTCTGTTGTAGGCCTA
>NZ_HF951999.1:9103-9668 GCF_000430995.1 Thermobrachium celere DSM 8682 | reverse complement strand
TAGTTCTTTGAAATATGTGTATACATCTATGTTTTTAACCTTTAAATTCCAGTCAACTTTATTTATACTATCTGGAGAATTATAGCTATTTTCAACACCTTGTTTTGTTCTTAAAAATTCATCTCCCGAATGTATAAATGGAACACCCTGTGATGTTAAAACTATTGCATATGCTAACTTCTGCATAGCCYTTAAATCCTCAAAACTACTTTGAGGGTTAGATAAATTTAATTTATCCCAAAGAATATGGTTGTCATGACAGGATACATAGTTTATGCTTTGGCATGGAGATGTATAAAGGTATGGGAGCCCCTTTATAAAGTAGTTGAAATAAGATCACTTGCACATACATCAGACTATCTATCTATTGTTGAAGGAAAGAGGCCAAATTATAAGCTAGAAGCAGCAGAAGTTGCAATTCAAAGGGCATTAAAGGATGCTAATATGACAATAAACGATATAAACGTAGCAGAAGTTCATGACTGCTTTACTATAACAGAACTATTAATATACGAAGCTATGGGACTTGCAAAGGAAGGAAGAGGATTTGATGCCATATTAAATG
>NZ_HF951999.1:6170-6353 GCF_000430995.1 Thermobrachium celere DSM 8682 | reverse complement strand
TTTGTAATAGGAGCAAAGTGTGAACAAACTGCTCAGGAAGGATTAAATATTGAGTACATGGCTGTATAAGGGGAGTTTTCTCCCTTTATTTTTTTTGCTATAATTAGGATGCAAAACAAAAGGGAGGAAGATAGATGAATAAAGGAATATGCGATAAGATAAAGTTTATGCTTTGGGGAATGA
>NZ_HF951999.1:3142-3749 GCF_000430995.1 Thermobrachium celere DSM 8682 | reverse complement strand
GGAGGTTCAGCCTTAACTGACAAAAACATTGATGTTCCAGAGGGTGATGTAAATAGAACTGATATACCAATAACCTATGTTCCAGCAAGAAATATGATATTTTTAGCCTTTGCAGCCTCCTAATGCAGTAAAAGATTTGGAGCTACAGGATATATTTATAGGCGTAAGTGAAGTTGACTATTCAGGATATGTTTGAATTGTAGACAGGAGTTTTTAGATGCAATGGAACAAGCAATAAACAAGGGAACTGTTTGTGGTGTAGAGGGTTAGAAAAATAAAAATAAACGCACCATTTTATAAATATGGACTAAGGCAGAGGAGATTAAGCTTGGAATGGAACTTGGGCAAATAATATAAATATAAAATTTTTGTTACCCTTACAGGGTATATTGACAATTGACGAAACTTGTAATATTATAAAATTACAGTATAGCAATATAATGATTAAATTAGTGAAGTTTATAACAATGTTAAGGAGAGGATAATATGTCAAAGAGAGTTTTAATAGTAGGTGGAGTTGCAGGTGGCGCTAGCGCTGCAGCAAGACTTAGAAGACTTGACGAGAATATAGAAATTATAATGTTTGAAAGAGGAGGATATATCTCCT
>NZ_HF951999.1:0-521 GCF_000430995.1 Thermobrachium celere DSM 8682 | reverse complement strand
CAGATGAATACTTTATAGTAGACGTTAGAACAGATGTAGAATTTGAAGGTGGACACTTAGAAGGAGCAGTAAACATTCCAGTTGATGAGTTAAGAAAGAGAATGAATGAAATTCCAAAGGACAAAAAGATAATTGTTTACTGTAAGATTGGTTTAAGAGGATATATAGCATATAGAATATTAGTTCAAAATGGATATGATGTATATAACTTAAGCGGAGGATATGATTTAGTTTTAGCTTATCAAATGAAGTATGGAGAAGGACTAAAGCTAAATGATGAGATGACAAGATTTGAACCAATGGAGGAAAAAAGGAAGTTAAGCCAAGTGGAAATACATGCATCCTCTAAATCTAAAATAATACTGTCAGCTCCAAGTATTGGAGCGTTTTTGATTCATACCTGGATTATTCCCAGGCATAAAAAGCATAGTTCTTCTAAGCTTCATATTAAACACCTCACTACATTGCTCTTCTTATTGCAGTTTCAACTCGAGCTTTTATAGTATAATCTAATGCACCTC
>NZ_HF951998.1:1456-3159 GCF_000430995.1 Thermobrachium celere DSM 8682 | reverse complement strand
AAGCAAGTTGAATCAGAACAAGCAAGTATAACAAATAATGTTGAAGAAAATCAAGATTAGTAGCATTTACCCCCATGTAATATGTTCTTGCATGGGGGTTTTTWWTAAAACCTTAAAAGTATTGGTAGACAGAAGGATTTTAATATATAATTTTATAGCTTTTTATTTAAGTTATGGTAAATACATGGATATTTTTACTTAAATTGCAATATTAAATGCAACACCCCTGTGAAAAATCATGTAGAATAGGACTGACAATAGTCAAAATCAGCCTTAAGCCCATCTTAATAATAACAGGAGATGGAGTGCATGGGTTTGTCAAGGGCTGCGTAGCAGGCGGAGCTTTACCCTTGATAAACCACAAGCGACATCTATAATATTCAAAATATGGGATTAAGCAATCTTCGATAGTTCTTCATAAAAATATTTTTCTGGGGTTTTGTAATTTAGCAATTTACGTGGCAACCTATTCATCCAATTTTGAATCCTTTGAATTGTATCAAAAGATAAGTCTTTGATGCTTTTACCCTTAGGGATAAAACGACGTATAAGACCATTATGACGTTCATTAGTACCCCTTTCGAAGGAAGAATAAGGGTGAGTATAGTATACCTCTATACCATATTCTTTAAGCAAAGTTTCTAAATTACTAAATTCAACCCCATTGTCAGCTGTGATACTTTTAAATACATGTTTAAAAGTATCACTATACATCTCCATAAGCTTTTTTATTGAATCATCAACAGATTTACTATCTTTAGCATTTAAAGTTATCATTATTTCATAACGGGACTTACGCTCTGTTAGAGTCAAGAGAGCATTATCACCGGACTTTTTACCAATGACAGTATCTATTTCCCAATGTCCGAATTCTTCACGGGTATTTACTTCTTCTGGTCTTAAATCAATACTTTTACCTAAAATACGCTTATTTTGCTTAATTCTTTTATTCTTAGGTTTTAAGCGTAGTTTTAAAGGTAAATCTATATTGCGTACAGATAAAAAGCCTTTATCAATATAGTTGTACAATGTTTTAGTAGAAACAATATATTTATCCTTCCAAGCAGGGTCATTTTTACAATAACCTACTACAGCATCGACGGACCATTTATCTTTAAGAATTTTTGTTTCTGCATACTTTATAAAAGCTTCGGCTGTAGCTATTTTAATTTTTGCTCCGCAATTTGAGCGATGATTTTCATATACAGCCTGACCTGTTTCAGGGAAATAACTTGTAAATGTAGATAAATCACTTTTAAGCTGTAAGGTAGTACCACGTTTAATTTCACGGGAGATAGTACTTGGACTACGTCCTAATTTTTTAGCAATATAGCGAATACTTTTACCTTCTTTTAGTAATGCATAAATTTCTCCACGCTCATAGCTATTTAGGTGTTTAAAAGAACGTACAGTTGTGTTAGAATTAATTTTATCAACCATAGTGAAAACCTCCTGTATGTTTGGATTTGACACCTATATCATACATGATTTTCACTATGGTTTTAATATTTTTTATCTGTTGCATTTAATTTTACAATGAACCTTTTTTCTTTTCATCGCTGCTCCCCGCAAGCGACTTTTACATAATACCATGTGATTTAATCTTCTTCATAATTAAAAATAACAAATATAAAAATATATTTTATTAATTCTTTATTTTTCTTTTTATTTCTTAATAAATCTTTATATGATACTCAAGGTAT
>NZ_HF951998.1:0-560 GCF_000430995.1 Thermobrachium celere DSM 8682 | reverse complement strand
GTTATTAATTTCTCCAAGTCTCCCTGTTCCTTCAATATGTCCTACTGCATTTTTTAAAGTTTCTTGCGTTGCTCCTTCTACTATTGGAACCACCAAATTTATCTTTGGTATTTCAAGTATTCCAACTGGATTTTTAGCATTATACTGAATTGAATTTTGATCTTTAATATTTTCCTTATAATCTCTTTTTTCTTGACTTTTCACCACAGTTTCAATTAGTGCTTCTCTTTCTTTATAYGCCATATACTGTTCTATTCCAACAAAAGCTAAAATTGAAATACCTGTAACTGATGAAGAAGGGTTACTTAAAATGCCAAAGATTAATTCAGTAATAGGAACAATAATAAATATAACAAGATCAATACCATTTATTATTTTAATAATAGTACTATTTCCCCTTTCAAGAGTTATTGTAGGCACAACAATAGGAAAAGAAGCTGCAGTGGTTCCATTATCCATTGCAGCAGCCCCCTTCGTTGCAAGGGTGGTAGAATCTGCTCTAAAGGAAGTAAATAAAGGTGTAGTAGAGGCAGCAGTATCATTAGGTGCTTCTATACCTC
>NZ_HF951997.1:2940-3512 GCF_000430995.1 Thermobrachium celere DSM 8682 | reverse complement strand
ATTTCATCCCTTGCCGACTCATAAATTTCAGTGGAAAGTCTTGATTTGTAACCTTCTCCACGATGAATTGAAGCATAATATTCAGAAAAGTAATTTATAAACCACATGACAGTTTTGAAGGGAGGTGTTGTTGCGGCATTATCAAAATTTATATATTTAACCATTGTCCCATCTTTTAATGGTATTATACTGTCAACACCAACAATAAAATCTCTGAAGCATTCCATGTAAACCACCCTTTCTATTTTCCTCTTATATATTATTCAAAAGTGCCACCCATGTGAAATGTGAAATTATCCAATTTTTTCATAATCAATTCGAAAAAGCAACCGAAAATAATCCTAAATTTTTGTAAACTTGAATATAATAATATGTTTAAATATTCAAAAATTCTATATAATTCTTTATATCTCTTTACTACTTCCTTTAAATTTTCTGCTGTTAAATCTGTATCATATTTTGCATTGTTTTGTTCCTTAATCTCATCTAGTATATTCTCAAACAAATTTTTGTCAATTTGCATTACAACATCACTAAACATTTGAATAAATCTTCTGTAGCTATCATATGCA
>NZ_HF951997.1:0-658 GCF_000430995.1 Thermobrachium celere DSM 8682 | reverse complement strand
AATATTTGGATTTTTAGGTCCAAATGGTGCAGGAAAAACCACAACGATAAAGCTTATAACAGGAATACTTAATATGGATGAAGGTAGGATATTGGTAAATGGAATAGATGTAAAAARAATCCATTGAGGCAAAAAGCAAATAGGCTTTGTTCCAGACAACCCTGAAATATTTAATAGACTAACAGGATTAGAGTACCTAAATTTTATTGCAGATGATTTGAGATGGATAGCAAAGAGAGAGCAGATATAATAATGAAACTTGCTGAAGAATTTGAAATAAAATCCGCACTTAAAGAGAGCATAAACAGTTATTCCCATGGTATGAAGCAAAAATTAGTTTTAATAGGTGCATTGATGCATAATCCTCCTGTATGGATACTTGATGAACCTATGGTGGGGCTTGATCCTAAATCTGCCTTTACGCTAAAAAAGATGATGAGGCAGCACGCAGATAGTGGTAAAACAGTTTTCTTCTCAACCCATGTTATGGAGGTTGCAGAAAAGATGTAAAAAAAAAAGTGACAGAATAGGAATTATAAAGGGCGGACGAATAATATTTGTTGGAACAGTTGAAGAATTAAAGGAAAGAAAGAATGATGAGTCATTAGAAAATATATTTTTGGAGTTGATTGAAAATGAGTAAGGGATTAAGTTTAGC
>NZ_HF951996.1:2939-3439 GCF_000430995.1 Thermobrachium celere DSM 8682 | reverse complement strand
AATTAGAATGGATAATACACCTGCTATAAAGGCCTGAAATAAAAAACTCTAAAAATTGAAAAAAACCATATTTTTGAATCTTATCCTTAGCATAGAATATACCCATACTTATGATAAAAGCCACCAATGAATCAAATACATTACCACCAAATAATTTTGTAAATCCTAATGCCACAAAACCTGATGATATAATCTGTAGGCTATAGCTAAAATAAGGCATATTTTAGTGAACAGCATATTACTAGCCTTTTTACTTACACTTATAGCAGGTCTATCAACAGGTATAGGAAGTGCTATTGCWWTTTTTGMCMAAAAGACAAACACTAAATTCCTTTCAATTAGCCTTTGGTTTTTCTGCTGGAGTTATGATTTATGTTTCTATGATTGTAAATTTTTTCTGAAGCAAGAAACTTGTTAACAGCTGAACTTAGGAACAAAGACAGGATTATTTAATAACAGTAATATCATTTCTTTTTAGGAATGCTTATAATTGCATTAAT
>NZ_HF951996.1:0-629 GCF_000430995.1 Thermobrachium celere DSM 8682 | reverse complement strand
GGTGTTCTTCCTGTTAAATATGTATACCCTTCAACAACATCTACTACTTTTGGACCATAAATAAAATAATAGTCTAAATTTCCATCATCTGCTGCAAAGTAGTAGTAGCTGCTGTTTTCCTTTCCCATATCAAAATATGTTTTAAATGTGTTATCAAAAAATATTCCAAAGGCTTTATTGTCTCTTAAGGTAATAAAGAAGGGAATAGATTTATATAGCGTTGTATAACTTTCAACGTGGGGCTTTGGATCATCTGTATTCCACATTTCATAGTAGTACCCTTTTTTATTAAGGTGCCCTGTTTTTTCTCCAAATCCGTAAAAATATTCATCCCCAAGCATCTTTTTTATAACTTCTATTTTATGTGGTTTAAAGTCTGCCTGTGTACTTATTCCTTCCCCCTCTGCAATTGAAGTATTCCCTCTTCTTATAAATGGGCTTCTTTCTCCATCATAATCTAAACATAATGGATTTCTCTGTTTGTCATAAAAGTCAACTTTAAAGTTATCGTACACAACTACAACAACATCATTTGTTTCTATCTCTACCCTATCCTCAAATCTTTTTTCTAAGATGCTCGCTTCTTTTATTTTAAATTCTCAATAGCCTTTGAATTATGTTCCTTATAC
>NZ_HF951995.1:9109-9451 GCF_000430995.1 Thermobrachium celere DSM 8682 | reverse complement strand
TTATCATAGATGCTGTTGTAAAGGTATCATATGTTGAGGAAATTATAGGCAATTCCCTTTTATTTGCAAGCTGTTTATTTCATCAGAACATGTAAACCCCCCAGTGATTAATACAGCACAATTCTTTTCTAATGCTAATTTTGGGCTTCTTCTCTATTACCTACAATAAGCAGGTTTCCAGGAGATATATATTTTCTCATAACATCAAGTGTCATCGCACCTATTACAAACTTATTTAATGTTTTATGAAGTCCATCTTTTCCACCAAGTACAGAACCTTCTACTATATTTACTACTTCTGCATATGTTAGATTCTCTATATTTTTCTTTTCAACCTTCTCA
>NZ_HF951995.1:5900-6464 GCF_000430995.1 Thermobrachium celere DSM 8682 | reverse complement strand
TATGTTTAATGCCCATTCTACATTTCCTACATCTTCTGGCCTATGGGCATCACTATCTATTGAAAACATAACTCCCTCTTCCATTGCTATTTTAACATATTCTAGTGTTAAAAATCTATGACTAGAATTAATTTCTAGTGCAGTTCCTCTTTTTGCTGCTGCCTTTGCAAGCTCTCTTGTATCAATATCAACTTTAGCCCCTGGGTGAGTTATTATATCTATTTTATATTTATTTATTGCTTTAATTAATGCTTGCGTATTTATTCTTCTGCATTCTTCTTTTAGTTTTGAATTAAATTTTGCCATTTTATTTTTAATAAACAAAGTGTAAAAATCCTTTATTGATTTAGGTTTTGCTCCATTATGAAACCCAACTAATAATTTATCTAATAGTTTAAGCTCTTCTTCTGAAACGTCTATGTCACCATCTGCACTAATTATATTTGCCTCTACTCCTAAATAAATTTTTATCTTATCTTTATATTTTTCATTTAATGCGTCTATCTCTTTTCTCATTCTTTTTAATTTTTTTAGATTAACTCCAAAAAACATATGTCCTGGTCC
>NZ_HF951995.1:2817-3281 GCF_000430995.1 Thermobrachium celere DSM 8682 | reverse complement strand
CATACCGAACATGCATTACACATGTTCTTATCAATAACAACTTTACCATCTCTAATTGATATAGCAGGACAACCTGTTCTCAAACATGCCTTACACTTCACACATTTATCTTGATTTATCACTAAATATTTTCCTGCCCTCTTCTTTTGAACTTCTTTAATTAATGCACATGGCTGTTTYRTRCTTCATTAGAAACCTATCTGCTCCCTTTTCCTTTAGGTACTCATACTCTTTATAGCTTCTCTCACCAATACTTAAAGTAATAGCAACGTCTGAATAATCCTTTATTCTCTCTACTATTTCACCTAAAATTTCCTTTGTATAATATAAATCCTCACCTGACTGAAGAACTAGGCTTCTGTACCCTGCATCAACAGCTTCCTTTGCACATTCTACTATCTCATCCTTATCCATTCTGTATCTTGGAAGATTTCTATTGCTACATCTTAATCCACAATAGTAGC
>NZ_HF951995.1:0-599 GCF_000430995.1 Thermobrachium celere DSM 8682 | reverse complement strand
AGCTATATCCATTCCTATGCTCAAACTCAGTCTGAAGTCTACCATATTCCTTAAGAAGTTTTTCATGATCGGAATTAGGATTAGAAAGCTCCATCTCAATTTCACGCATTCTTATTTCTAGTTGCTTTACATCTGAAAAAACCTTCATTACCTCTTCAAATGCAGTTAAATCTTCGTCAATATCAAGATTTTGAGATAAATATCCTAAAGATTTACCTTTTTGTAATATTATTTCCCCTTCATCCTGACGTATCAAGGGTTGTGTGAATTCCTTCTTCCTTACACCTTTTAAAAAACTCTATTACAAATTCAGGCTGGAGGAGGGGGTCTCCGCCTGAAAGTGTAACTCCGCCTCCTGAATGATTAAAATATATTTTATATCTTTTTACCTTCTGAATTAGTTCTTCTACACTAATCTCAAATCCGCCCTTTTGATCCCATGTATCTGGGTTATGGCAATAGGCACACCTTAACTTACATCCTTGCATAAAAACTACAACTCTAATTCCAGGTCCATCCACAAGTCCCATTGTCTCAATGGAATGAACTCTTGCCGTTACCATATTCTACTCTCCTTTATATTCTTTCGTGGAATGTTC
>NZ_HF951994.1:5931-6139 GCF_000430995.1 Thermobrachium celere DSM 8682 | reverse complement strand
CAGTACTTACAGGAGCCATTTTTGGTGACCACTGCTCACCGATATCAGATACAACTATTCTATCATCAATGGGTTCAATGTGTGACCACCTACACCATGTTAAAACACAGCTCTATTATGCAGTTGTAGTAGGTGTTGTAACAGTTGTTTGTGGATATCTACCAGTTGCAATAGGAATACCAGTTGTAGTTTCACTTCTACTTGGTGT
>NZ_HF951994.1:2695-3308 GCF_000430995.1 Thermobrachium celere DSM 8682 | reverse complement strand
TGAAGATATGTATAGACCCTGGTCATGGAGGATTTGATTCAGGTGCTGTTGGACCAACTTTGTTAATGGAAAAGGATGTAAATTTATCAATTTCATTAAAGTTAGCAGAGATACTAAAATTAATGGAATTGATGAGTCTTAACAAGAGAAAAGGATGAAAAACCCTGCCAGGAATTCAAGAGAGAGTTTGAAAAATAGGGTGGATTTTGCAAATTCTATAGGTGCTGATTATTTTATAAGTATACATTGTAATAGTGCTGCAGATAAAAATGCTAGTGGGAGTGAAGTATATTGTTATAGCTTAAGGAGTCCTGCTAAAAGTATTGCAGAACAAATATTAAAGGAACTTGTGGATAAGATGGGATTTAGAAATAGAGGGGTTAAAACTAGAAATTTTTATGTTTTGAAACACACAAGATCCGTACTACCCGTGTGTGCCTTGTTGAAGTGGCATTTATAAGCAATATAAAGGAAGAAGCTATACTAAAGAACGAAAATATGCAAGAAAAAGATTGCCCTTTGTATTGCAAGGGGAATTGGAAATGCATTAGGAATAACAATATATGATATAAAACAGGGAAAGGTTATTGCAAAATCTGGACTCAATGTAAGA
>NZ_HF951994.1:0-185 GCF_000430995.1 Thermobrachium celere DSM 8682 | reverse complement strand
TAATAATAATTTTACTTTTTAGGAACCGACTCCTAAAAAAAAAGGGGATGAGTCGGGATGGGAAACTTGCGCAAAAAAATAGAAAAACTAAAGGGGTTGTTGGATGAAAAACTAAGAGAAAATAACTACGTAACTAATGATGAAATAGTTAAAATAAGTCAAGAATTAGATGAATATATAGTAAT
>NZ_HF951993.1:15135-15319 GCF_000430995.1 Thermobrachium celere DSM 8682 | reverse complement strand
TTATAATTGGAATAATATTTATAATTGCAGGCATAAGATTTTATGATAATAATATTTAGGGGGTAAGTTGGTGAGTTATTTTAGGAAAATAAAAAAGATATGTTATGATAAATATGTTTTAGGTTTAGTTCTTATATTTTTTGGATTAGGTCTCATTATGGCAATAATAGCACCGTGGTGGGTT
>NZ_HF951993.1:11881-12385 GCF_000430995.1 Thermobrachium celere DSM 8682 | reverse complement strand
GATTAGAGAGATTTTACTTGATATGAAAAAGAATAAACCAATGAATAGATTAGTTCAAGGTGATGTAGGATCAGGTAAGACTGTAATTGCAGCAATAGCAATGTTTAATTGTGCTGAAGCTGGATATCAAGCAGCAATGCTAGCTCCGACAGAAATTTTAGCAGAGCAACATTTTAGTTCCATAACATCCCTTCTAAAGGATTTTGATTTAAACATAGCACTTATAACAGGAAGTACAACAAAAAAACAAAAAGAAAAGATATTAACAGATTTGGCATCTGCAGTCTTTGCAATTCTTTTTATACCACCAAATATTATAAAGGCAGTTATAATAGCGATTACACTTCCTGTAATATAAGTTTGTATTCCAAAGGCCTTTTGGAAGGCTTGAGATATTGTGTTTGCTTGAACTGAGTTAAATACTAGTCCAAAGCAGATAGTTATAAGGATTGAGAAAAGAACTCCCATCCATCTTTTTCCTAGAGCCCTTTCCATGTAGTAAGC
>NZ_HF951993.1:9106-9779 GCF_000430995.1 Thermobrachium celere DSM 8682 | reverse complement strand
TTAGTTTTGAAGGAAAAGTAAAGTCCGGCTGCAATTAGTAATGCAATTATAACGTAGGACCATAGTATGTTGTTGATTTGGTTGATAAAAAGCGACAAAATTTGACTCATATCGCACCTCCAAACTGTAATTTTAACAAAATTGTATCAAATTAAAATGATTTAGTCAATTAAAGAAAATTTTTATATTTATGATAATGCATAATATAAATAGAAGATTGCGAAAGCAAGAGGGGGTAATTTAAATGGTTAAAGTTAAAATGACACCTGCTGATTATGTAGCTCAAGTTATTGAAAATGTGAAGAAGAGAAATCCAAATGAACCAGAATTCTTACAAGCTGTTGAAGAAGTTTTACCATCATTAATACCTGTATTAGAAAAACATCCAGAATATATCGAAGAAAATCTTTTAGAGAGATTCTGTGAACCAGAAAGACAAGTAATGTTTAAAGTACCATGGGTGGACGATGAAGGTAATCTACATGTAAATAGAGGATTTAGAGTTCAATTCAATGGAGCAATTGGACCATATAAGGGAGGATTAAGATTCCATCCATCAGTTACTTTAAGCGTTATTAAGTTCTTAGGATTTGAACAAATTTTAAAGAATTCACTTACAGGACTACCAATAGGTGGAGGAAAAGGTGGATCTGATTTTGATCCAAGAGGAAAA
>NZ_HF951993.1:5942-6440 GCF_000430995.1 Thermobrachium celere DSM 8682 | reverse complement strand
ACCTGTCTTTAAAGACGATATGATATTAGTAGATGGAGGAGTGCTTGAAAGAGTGCCAGCTAAAATTTTAAAAGATTATGATGTAGACTATATTATAGGTGTTGACGTTGGATTTAATTTAAAAACTTCTAGTTGTAAAAGTATATTTCACGTGTTATATGAATCAATTGATTTAATGGAGAAAGAATTGTTTGAGGCAAAAAAACAAGAGGCAAATAAGCTGATTAGAGTGGATCAAGGTTTATATGTTGAGGTTCTATTTTTATTTGAACCTTTTTGTTGTGGGTAAGGTAATAAAAACTTATATAGTTTGGGACTATATTAAAATTATTTTTAAAAAGCTCTATATAGCATGCAATTTGAGGGTCTAAAACAAAATCACCTTCATATTCGATTGTGTTACCTGTTTTATAGTCAATAACTTCTATCTCATTATTTAAAGTAACAATAGCTCTATCAATTTTCCCAAAAAGAATTATGTTGTTGTTTCGATATTCC
>NZ_HF951993.1:3006-3557 GCF_000430995.1 Thermobrachium celere DSM 8682 | reverse complement strand
GCTGAAGTAGTACTTATTGGTAAGAGAGAAGAAATAGAAAATACAAGCTAAAGAAGTAGGAGCAAACATAGAAGGAATAGAAATAATTGATCCAGTTACATCAGAAAAATTTGATACATATGCAGAGAAGTTTTATGAATTAAGAAAAAGCAAAGGTGTTACACTAGAACAAGCAAAAGAAATAATTAAGGATTGAAATTTATTTTGGTACTATGATGGTTAAAATGAATGATGCAGATGGATTAGTTTCAGGTGCATGTTTTCAGATATATATTCATAAAAAAAGCCGTGAATTTCACGGCTTTTTTACACGTTTAATGTATTGTATGTTGTAATATCAAGTTCCTTTTCAGAGTTTGCAACAATAGTTGTTCCAACGGCATCTCCAGTAACATTTACAACTGTTCTACACATATCAAGTATTCTATCTATTGGTATAATAAGTGCAATACCTTCAACAGGAACACCAATTTGTTGTAGAACCATCGTTAGCATTACAATGCCTGCACTAGGTACTCCAGCTGTACCAATTGAAGCAAGAGTAGCAGTTA
>NZ_HF951993.1:0-514 GCF_000430995.1 Thermobrachium celere DSM 8682 | reverse complement strand
ACAATATAGAGCTTATAAAAAACATAGATTATTTTAGTGATTTAAACGTACCTATTTTACTTGCTAGTATCAAGAAAGTCAAGTATTGGGATAGCACTTGGAAATGTCCCACCAGAAGATAGGCTTGAAGGAACTATAGCTGTAACATGTTATGCTAGTATGAAGTAAGAGGTAAAGAGATAGAAGAGGCTTTAAGTGATGCACAGGTTATAATAGCAACATTTAATCATGTAAATGAAGTAAAGGAACTCACATCTGATTTTGATAAGGAGGTCTTAGGTGTTGCAATCACACCATGCCTTGAAACTATTGTAAAAATTGCAAAATATCCAAAGGGAACTAAGTTTGGACTTGTTTGTATATCAAATGAGTTTCAATTTAAAGTTCAAAGTGCATTAAAATCAGCTGGGCTTGAAGTTGATATTAACTGCAACAACAAGTCGAGAAGTTAAGGATAGTTAAAAATATTATTGATACATCAGATGTAATAATAGTATCTCCTGGTAGACGTAAA
>NZ_HF951992.1 GCF_000430995.1 Thermobrachium celere DSM 8682 | reverse complement strand
GAGGGAACCTTTGGGCGCCTCCGTTACTCTTTAGGAGGCGACCGCCCCAGTCAAACTGCCCGCCTAACAATGTCCCGTGACCAGCTTCATGGCCTCCGGTTAGAGCTTCAGTATCATCAGGGTGGTATCCCAACGGC
Organism: Thermobrachium celere DSM 8682; assembly: GCF_000430995.1. Classification (GTDB taxonomy): domain Bacteria; phylum Bacillota; class Clostridia; order Clostridiales; family Caloramatoraceae; genus Thermobrachium; species Thermobrachium celere. The sequence goes on along the minus strand of NZ_HF951992.1, from coordinate 3,159 downwards.
GGCTCCATAGCGCCTGGCGACGCTACTTCTCAGCCTCCCACCTATCCTGTACAGACAATACCGAAACTCAATGCTAAGCTGCAGTAAAGCTCTACGGGGTCTTTCCGTCCAATCGCGGGTAACAAGCATCTTCACTTGTACTACAATTTCGCCGGGTCCCTTGTCGAGACAGCGCCCAGGTCGTTACGCCATTCGTGCGGGTCGGAACTTACCCGACAAGGAATTTCGCTACCTTAGGACCGTTATAGTTACGGCCGCCGTTTACTGGGGCTTCGGTTCAAAGCTTCGCTTGCGCTAACCTTTCCCCTTAACCTTCCAGCACCGGGCAGGCGTCAGCCCCTATACATCGTCTTTCGACTTAGCAGAGACCTGTGTTTTTGCTAAACAGTCGCCTGGGCCTATTCTCTGCGACCTACCTTTCGGTAGGCACCCCTTCTCCCGAAGTTACGGGGTCAATTTGCCGAGTTCCTTAACAAGGGTTCTCCCGCTCGCCTTAGGATTCTCTCCTCACCTACCTGTGTCGGTTTGCGGTACGGGCACCAGCATCCTCGATAGAGGCTTTTCTCGGCAGTGTGAAATCGGCTGCTTCGCCTTACGGCTCCCCATCAGCACTCAGCTTATCCTCCCGGATTTGCCTAAGAGGCATACCTTGTGCTTTGGACACACATATCCAGCAGTGTGCTCAGCCTATCCTCCTGCGTCCCCCCATCTCTCAAACGGCTGCTGGTGGTATCGGAATATCAACCGATTGTCCATCACCTACGCCTTTCGGCCTCGGCTTAGGTCCCGACTAACCCTCAGCGGACGAGCCTTCCTGAGGAAACCTTAGGTTTTCGGCGAATAGGATTCTCACCTATTTCTCGCTACTTATGCCAGCATTCTCACTTCTTAGCAGTCCACCAGTCCTCACGGTCTGACTTCAACCCGCTAAGAAAGCTCCCCTACCATTTGGTACCGTTGCTATCGCCTACATGGCATGTTTTAGCTTGTTGTATCTAATGCTGCTTCTTCGCTTCGCTGCGTAGCAGCATAAAGATGTCCTCTCTTTTCTGTCCTCTCTACCATATAAGCATTAGCAACGGTACCAAATCCATAGCTTCGGTGGCATGTTTGAGCCCCGGACATCTTCGGCGCAGGACCTCTCGACCAGTGAGCTATTACGCACTCTTTAAATGAATGGCTGCTTCTAAGCCAACATCCTGGTTGTCTTAGAAGTCCCACATCCTTTACCACTTAACATGCACTTTGGGACCTTAGCTGATGGTCTGGGCTGTTTCCCTTTTGACTTAGGATCTTATCACTCTAAGTCTGACTCCCGGGCATCAAGACTATGGCATTCGGAGTTTGATAAGGTTCGGTAACCTAGACGGCCCCTAGCCCATTCAGTGCTCTACCTCCATGTCTCTAACCCGAGGCTAGCCCTAAAGCTATTTCGGGGAGAACCAGCTATCTCCGAGTTCGATTGGAATTTCTCCGCTATCCACAGCTCATCCCATGGTTTTTCAACACCAACGTGGTTCGGGCCTCCAGTGAGTTTTACCTCACCTTCACCCTGTCCATGGATAGGTCACCCGGTTTCGGGTCTACGGCATGCAACTTAACGCCCTCTTCAGACTCGGTTTCCCTACGGCTTCGCACCTTAAGTGCTTAACCTCGCTACATACCGTAACTCGCTGGCTCGTTCTACAAAAAGCACGCCGTCAGGCCTTAACGCCCTCCGACTGCTTGTAGGCACACGGTTTCAGGTTCTATTTCACTCCCCTCCCGGGGTTCTTTTCACCTTTCCCTCACGGTACTATGCGCTATCGGTCACCAGGTAGTATTTAGCCTTGGGAGGTGGTCCTCCCTGCTTCCCACAGGGTTCCTCGTGTCCCGTGGTACTCTGGATCAGGTCTCGCTCAAAGTCCTTTTCGCCTACAGGGCTTTTACCTTCTGCGGCTGGCCTTTCCAGACCTATTCGGCTAAGAACTCCTTCGCTTTCTTGACCTGTCCGCAACCCCAGAGTTTCCTCTGGTTTGGGCTCCTCCCCTTTCGCTCGCCGCTACTTAGGGAATCGATTATTCTTTCTTTTCCTCCGGGTACTTAGATGTTTCAGTTCCCCGGGTGTGCCCTCCTTAGCCTATGGATTCAGCTAAGGATGCATGGCGTTAGCCATGCGGGTTCCCCCATTCGGACATCTGCGGATCACAGCCTGTTTGCGGCTACCCGCAGCTTTTCGCAGCTTACCACGTCCTTCATCGGCTCCTGGTGCCAAGGCATCCACCATGCGCCCTTTGTAGCTTGATCTTACAAAGAACTTGTTACCTTTGGCTGTGCAGTTTTCAAAGAACTTAGAACCTTACGGTTCTTCAAAACTAAACAGCGAGAGCTATTAAACCCTTAGAAAGGAGGTGATCCAGCCGCAGGTTCTCCTACGGCTACCTTGTTACGACTTCACCCCAATCACCAGCCCCACCTTCGACAGCTGCCTCCCTTGCGGGTTAGCCCACTGGCTTCGGGTGTTGCCGGCTCTCATGGTGTGACGGGCGGTGTGTACAAGGCCCGGGAACGTATTCACCGCGGCATGCTGATCCGCGATTACTAGCAACTCCGGCTTCATGTAGGCGAGTTGCAGCCTACAATCCGAACTGGGACCGGTTTTTGAGATTAGCTCCCCCTCACGGGTTTGCAACTCATTGTACCGGCCATTGTAGCACGTGTGTAGCCCAGAGCATAAGGGGCATGATGATTTGACGTCATCCCCACCTTCCTCCTGGTTAACCCAGGCAGTCCCTTTAGAGTGCCCACCCGAAGTGCTGGCAACTAAAGGCAAGGGTTGCGCTCGTTGCGGGACTTAACCCAACATCTCACGACACGAGCTGACGACAACCATGCACCACCTGTCTCACCGTTCCCCGAAGGGCACCCCCGTGTTTCCACAGGGTTCGGTGGATGTCAAGCCCTGGTAAGGTTCTTCGCGTTGCTTCGAATTAAACCACATGCTCCGCTGCTTGTGCGGGCCCCCGTCAATTCCTTTGAGTTTTAATCTTGCGACCGTACTCCCCAGGCGGGGTACTTAATGCGTTAGCTGCGGCACAGAGGGCTTCGCCCCCTACACCTAGTACCCATCGTTTACAGCGTGGACTACCAGGGTATCTAATCCTGTTTGCTCCCCACGCT
>NZ_HF951991.1:8868-9439 GCF_000430995.1 Thermobrachium celere DSM 8682 | reverse complement strand
TGAAGGCGTTGTGGTTACTATCATTTTACTTCCCCCTTTTTATCATTTACATCCAAAGCAACTTGAACAACTTGATTTTATTGGTCTTAAAGAGGTTACAATAAATCCCTCTTTTGGTTCAGTTACATAATCAATTTTAATGCCATCTGAATACTTTAAAACATTTTCATCAGCAAAATATATAATATCTCCAACCTTTTCTGTTACATCCCCTTCTTTTATATCATCAAAGGCAAGGCCAAACTTTGCACCATGACAGGCTACAGCCTCTACATAAATTCTTAGTTGATTTTTTTCATTATAGGTCTTAATTGCCTCTAATATCTTTTCCTCTGCTAGTTTTGTAACATGAACTTCCATTTTGACACCTCTTTTTAAAATGTATTTTTAAAACCTTAAGTGAGATGCTAAATAAGATAAATATAAAAAAAGAAGCGCTTTTATGTGGAGAAACCTATTCGATAAATCAAGCCTATAGACAAAAGCAGCTAAAGGAAAATCATCAGATTACTACTTTAAATTGCGATTGTTCAGGAAAACATATAGGAGTTATTGCAACCTGTCTTCATAA
>NZ_HF951991.1:5889-6438 GCF_000430995.1 Thermobrachium celere DSM 8682 | reverse complement strand
AAATATTATTATGGTGACTATTCCTGAGGGTTATACGGTAAAACAAATTGCAGAAAAATTAAAGGCATTAGATGTTATAAAAGATGTTGACAGGTTTATTATGGAGGCTCAAACAGGTAAGTTTGAGTATGAATTTATACAGGGGATTAAGGATAGACCTTCAAGGTTGGAGGGATATCTTTTCCCTGATACATATGAATTTAAAAAAGGTATGTCAGAACATGATATTATTAATATAATGCTTAAGAGATTTAATGATATTTACGTTAAAAATATTAAAGTTAAATCCACTTATAAAAGACTATATTTTTCCATCTCATTTATCAGCAGAACCTGGTGCAAGATATATGATGAAGGAGATAGGACTTGAACCTATGGTTAATTTAAATATGAGATTAGGTGAGGGTTCGGGCTGTCCATTTGCCTTTTTTATAATAGAAGCTTCTCAAAAGATGATGAGGGATATGGGAAGTTTTGAGGATGCAAATATAGTAAATGATTTTCTTATAGATATAAGAGAGGAGAAGGCAATATGATAACGCTTATAAC
>NZ_HF951991.1:2948-3581 GCF_000430995.1 Thermobrachium celere DSM 8682 | reverse complement strand
TTTGAAAGATACAAAAATTCAGTAATAGTTAATCCAGGTAGCATATCTGTTCCAAAAGGAGATGAAATTCCTTCGCTAGCATATTTTGAAGATGGTTACATAGTATTTGTTAATATTGATAAATGGTGAAGTAATTGAAAAAAATAAAATATAAATGGGGGATGAGGTATGGATTACAAGGAAATTTTAAAAAAGGCAAAGGAAAATTTAAATGGAAGTTGTAGAGTATGTCCTGTTTGTAATGGGAAAGTCATGTGCAGGAGAAGTTCCAGGAATTTGAGGATAAAGACTATACACAAATCCAAAGGGAGTTTAAAGACTGAATATGTATGTTTGGTGTAGGGATTATAAAAACTATAAGATTCCACAGGGTGAGAGCCTTATGGAGCTTTTTAGAAGGGTAGAAGAGTTTTTACAGGATATAAAAAAGGAAGAGGGAGATATTTTGGTTGTAACCTCGGGTGRAGTAATACGTTGTATTCTGTCTTTAGTATTTGATAGCTATGACTATTTTATAAATTTCAAGTTGAGAATTGTAGTATGTCTATAATAACAACCTATGATGGTTGTTATTGGTATATAAAAAGATTAAATGGAGGGGTTTAAATGAAAAATAAAAAACTTATTCTTTTT
>NZ_HF951991.1:0-632 GCF_000430995.1 Thermobrachium celere DSM 8682 | reverse complement strand
ATGGTAGAAAAACATCGTTTATAGGTAGTGTAAATGAAACAGCTTCAGCATGGAAATTAAATTATGAAATTCTTTGGGAAGATGATTCCAAGGAGGCTGTAGACTGGGTACAAGAGGAATTTGATTTCTTTTGGAATAGTCAATATGCTATTCCATTGTCTGATTTTATAATTGAAGATATAAAGAGGTTGGCACAGAGAAAAGTTATATATTCTATTGAAGAATGGAGAAAAAATGCAGAGCCAGCTTCAACAGTAATAGAATCGCCAGTTTATCGTAAGGAACTTGGGCTTTGGGAACATCAAAAGTATTTTATAAATCTTGCCTTTTGAAGACCATAAAAAATCCTATGGTGCTTTACCTCTTTATATTTTAAATTTATTAAAACCATATAAAGTAATCTATCACATAGTAAATACTTACCTACTCTATACTACAATTGCAGCAAGATGCCTCTCAGATGAAGCAAATAAGGTTTATAATGCTTTAAAGGAATCTTTAGAAAGTGCAAGACTTAGACTTTCATATATTGTTGGACGTGATACTAAAAATTTAAAGGAAGAAGAAATTGTACGTGCAACAGTAGAAACTGTAGCAGAAAATACTTCAGATGGAGTAATAGCACCTCTTTT
>NZ_HF951990.1:9045-9587 GCF_000430995.1 Thermobrachium celere DSM 8682 | reverse complement strand
TAATTCATTTCTAATTCACCTAGGTCTACATTATATATTTTGTACTTATTTTTATTCTATCTCTGTAAACCCTTCTCCTAAAACTTCATGTACATTGCTTACACTTATAAACGCTCTTTGTCTAATTCCTTAATATATTCCCTAAGCCTTATAAATTCCTTTCTGCTTATAATAGTCATTAGAACTTCCTTCTTTCTCCTGTATATGCTCCCCTACCATCGTAAATTGTAACACCACGGCCTAATTCTTCAATTATATATTTCTTTATTTCTTCGCTTTTCTCACTAATAATTGTTACCTGCTTACAAACATTAAGCCCTTGTATAACGTTGTCAATTACTAAACCGTTTATTACAACTCCAAGCAGTGCATACATACCGATCTTAGGACCAAATGTTAGACCTGCTGCAAGCGTTATTAAAAAATCTGAAAGAAGAAGTGATTTACCTATATCTATGTGGAAGAATTTATTTATTATCTTTGCTATAATATCTGTTCCACCTGTTGATGCATTTTGATTAAATACTATACCCATACCAATC
>NZ_HF951990.1:6003-6541 GCF_000430995.1 Thermobrachium celere DSM 8682 | reverse complement strand
TGCAATGTTCTATAATTTGGAAAATGTCACATTTCACTTGGGTGGGCAACGTACTAAAACAAAAAACGTAGGGTACTAAGTCGGGTGATTGACACTTGTAGTCACTTCTTAATTTTCTTCTGATGCTTATGGTATGAATTGGGAAATGTCACATTTCACTTGGGTGGCACTTTAGAAGTCGATTAGTCCTAGGCTAATAAGTAGTGCCTCATCTACCTTTTTCATTAGTTCATCACTAATGTGTCCTATCTTTTCTCTAAGCCTTCTTTTGTCTATTGTTCTAACTTGTTCAAGTAGTATAACAGAATCCTTTGTTAGTCCATAGTCCTCACAGCATATTTCAACATGGGTTGGAAGCTTTGCTTTGTTTATCTGTGAAGTTATGGCCGCCACGATTACAGTAGGACTGTACCTATTTCCTACGTCATTTTGTATTATGAGTACAGGCCTTACTCCTCCTTGTTCAGAACCTATGACAGGGCTTAAATCAGCATAGAATATATCTCCTCTTTTCACCACCTGAACCATCTAATATATC
>NZ_HF951990.1:3055-3561 GCF_000430995.1 Thermobrachium celere DSM 8682 | reverse complement strand
ATGGTATGTCAACTGAAATTGTATACTTGAATGGCTGTTATATTCTATTACTCTTTAAAAATCCCTCAACATCTCTATCAAGGCCTGTTCCAAATAGTGCATCAACTGTAATGTCGCTAAATTTATATCATTATCAACTCATCTAATCTTTTTATTAAACTCCCATATTCAGTAGAATATCGTAGTTGTCTTTGCATCGCCCTTTATTTGCTTTCATCTCCAAACAAGTATACATTTACTTCATATCCATTTATATATAAAAGGCGTGATAGTGCAAAACCATCTCCGCCATTATTCCCTATACCACATACTACTGTTATTCTTTTTGCATCCCTCTCTTTAATTCTTTTAAAAACAGCCCATGCTGCATTTTCCATAAGAACAATGCCAGGGATTTTAAATTTTCAATAGCCCTTTTATCTATATTTCTCATATTTTGTGCCTTAGCAACCTTCATTTCTCTACCCCTCCATAACCACAAAAGCAACAGCATATTCTCTACAGTG
>NZ_HF951990.1:0-576 GCF_000430995.1 Thermobrachium celere DSM 8682 | reverse complement strand
ATATCTATGCTTTAATCCATCCTTTGATAAGTTCAATATAAAATCTGCTGCCCTCTTTGCCATGTTGATGTATTTCACTATTATTTAATATAAATCCTGCTCTCGATAAAGAAGCTATCATAAGCCCATTCCAATCTGTTAATATCTTCTCATCTCTAAGTGGCCTTATTCTATTTTCCCTAAATTTATAAAGCTTCTCCCTTATTACTTCAAGTTTTTCTTTATATTCATCATAATCCTGTGTTTTATATAGTATATTCTGTCCTGTTTTTTCACCTGTTGCCTCCTCCTCAAAGTTTCCCTCTTCAAATAGATTATATACCTTATTTGCTATTTTAAATTCCTCTTCATCTAAAATGTTCTTTAACTCCTCTAGTGTAAATGTGTAAAATTTTCCTTCTACTCCTTCACTATCAGCATCTTCTGCAGAATAGAATGCCCCCTCCTTTGAAGTTAGATCTCTTTTTACATATTCTATAACTTTTTCTACAACCTCCCTATACTTTTCATACTTAAAACATTTCTTAATTAAGGGGCCTTTCCAAGGCATAGGTGAGAGTTAATAGTGCTTGGTCA
>NZ_HF951989.1:3234-3742 GCF_000430995.1 Thermobrachium celere DSM 8682 | reverse complement strand
TCATACAGTGCCGCTTGACAGTATCTTAAATAATTTTCAATCTCCAATGCATTTAATTTTTGTACTTCTTTACCCTTCCTTACTAACGACTGATACACTTCATTCTTTGTATCTATATCTAATTTTGCATATCTATCTATTAAATTTTCTATTTCCTTAACATATACCCTTTTCTTTTTATCACTAATTTGTAATTTAATTAATTTGTCATTTAAACTCTTCAATATAGCTACAATCTGCATATTTTCACCCCATCATCTCTAGAGTAATTTACAATCAAATTTACTTAATATTATAAAAATTAACAGGAATGGTTAAATAATATTTTAAACCATTCCTGTATTTTTTTCAATTGTTATTTGCTATTTTTTAACAGTGCTGACATTGTAACATAACAAGCTGCTAATATAATTCCCCAGGCTACTATCATAAAAGCAAGAGCTCCACCTGACATAATACCCCTCCTATCTCACAACAATAACTTTTCCTGCTTCTATTTCTTCTGCAT
>NZ_HF951989.1:0-587 GCF_000430995.1 Thermobrachium celere DSM 8682 | reverse complement strand
AGAGGAGGAAAAATTATTATAAGCAGTAGCCAAGCAATTGTCTTCTCTGGCCTCTTTCTTTCTAAAATAATAATGGTAGTCAATACTACAGCATTTATAATTAATACAACTGATAGTATATTCATACTACCACCTCCTTTATTACATTATAACAAAATTTTATTTTTTTGTTTTTTATTTATTATAGACATACACCAAATATTTTTATAAAATTAATAATGTTTTTCAAAAAACAAAAGGATTGTGTTAAGTAAATATGAAAAAATAGCGTAGCTAGATGTATAATTACTCAAAATTACTCAGGTTTTATTAAATTCTAAAAATAATTTTTAATAACTAGGGAATTTATAAAAATAGGCATGCCGAAGGCACCTACAAAACTTAAAAATGTAGGTGTATGAAAAGATATGCTTTATTTAAATTAAGCAGATAGAAGCCAATTATTCATTGCTTTTTCATCAACTAATATCCCAGCTACTTGTGCAGGGGTTAGATTGTTTAAAGATAGTGAGGTCTTAAAAATTATAATGGGAAATAAACATTGCTATCAGAGTGTTTGCACTTTCAAATGATTTAAATCCTCGCTT
>NZ_HF951988.1:5874-6355 GCF_000430995.1 Thermobrachium celere DSM 8682 | reverse complement strand
GAAGTATATGGTTCAACATGTGAAATTGCATTATATGATTTAACTGAAGGGAAAAATGAGGTTTGTGCAATATGTAATAATAATTTAAGTGGAAGAAAAGTAGGAGATCCTTTGACTAAAACTTTAAAAAAAATTATAGAAGATAAGCTATATATAGATAGAGATTATATTACAAGGTTTCCTTCAAAGACAAAGGATGGTAAAGTATCAAGAACATCTATCTTGTTTATAAAAAATAAAGATGGAAACTTGATAGGTCTTCTTACAATAAGTTTAATTTAGATGATTTAATAAGTTCTGCAAATTTTTAAATAAATTTTATCAGAGTTGACAGGTGGACCAGAAGAAATCTTGCAGAAGAAAAAGGCCCAATTTCTGAGGATTTTAGTATACCTGTTGAAGATTATGTAATGTTAATCATTCAAAAAACTATAGAAGAAGTTAACATATGCCAGATAGGATGTCAGCAGAAGAAAAAATA
>NZ_HF951988.1:2974-3466 GCF_000430995.1 Thermobrachium celere DSM 8682 | reverse complement strand
GTCTGCTGCAACGAATATAATAATTATTGCTTGTATTAGGTACACTATATCCTTTTGGAATATTTGCAAGTTGTAGGTTAAGTGAACTGCTGTTTAGTGCACCAAATAGTATAGCTGAACCATTTTTCAGTTTCAGATGTCTTGCCGTACAGCTAGAGAAGCAATGGGAGAGGGATGTGGTCACTTAAAGGAGGATATGTGCATACAACTTGGACATGCAGCTGAATATTATATAAGAACAGGAAGGGGAAGACAGATTACTCGTGAAGAAGCCTTTGAGATAATAAAAAGAGCAGAAGAAAATGGTCTGATGCACTGTATTCCAAATACAGATGGACCAGGCAAAACCCATGCTATATGTAACTGCTGTGGATGTGGGTGCTTTGCTGTTAGAATTGCAAATATGTTTGTAAATCCAGATATGGTGCGTTCTAATTATGTTGCACAGGTGGATAAGGATAAGTGTGTTGCCTGTGGAGAATGTGTAGAAAA
>NZ_HF951988.1:0-269 GCF_000430995.1 Thermobrachium celere DSM 8682 | reverse complement strand
ATTCTTCACTCTAACATATGCACCACTTAAGCAAATAATTGAAGGTACTCCAGCTGAACTATGGCCAGGAAAGATGGGAGAACTTAAGGACGGAATGCCAATAAACGCTATGAAGGTACAAGCTGCTACAGTTGTAGTTATGATAGCTTTACTTGCAGTTGGTGGAGATTCAATGTCAAAGTTCTTCGACATACTAGTTGCAATGACAAACGTTGCGATGACTCTACCATACATGTTCCTATCAGGTGCATTTGCTCCATTCAAGAAGA
>NZ_HF951987.1:6035-6217 GCF_000430995.1 Thermobrachium celere DSM 8682 | reverse complement strand
AAACTACGTGATAATGAATATAYAGCAATGGCTCCAGAATGGTCACCAGCATGGTTTGCATCAATGCAAGGTCCAGTACCAGTTAATGCAGGATGGGAAAAGGATATAAACAAGGTTAAGGGAAATAAGACTGAAGTATTTGGTTATGTAATGCCAACATGGGGACTACATTATGTAATTAA
>NZ_HF951987.1:2645-3257 GCF_000430995.1 Thermobrachium celere DSM 8682 | reverse complement strand
AAAAATATAAATGGAAATAAGGAATTAATAAAACCTATAGTAGATGCAGATTTAGTTTTTGGAATGAATACATCCTTAAGTTATCCTGATATATTTGCTAATAATTCGTTAGAGGATATTTTAAAGAGAAAACAAATAACTTCAAATAAAATACCATGCAGTTTTTCAGCAGTTTATAAGTGGAGTTTTTACATTTAATCAGTTTTTAAATGCTTTGGAGGGAAATAGGTGAATATTGAGTTTTTAATAAATCTGTTTGTTATAATTTTTATATTTACTATATTTGTTTACTTTGAAAAAAGTAAAATGGGAACAAAGGAAATAAGCCTTATTGCAACGTTAGGTGCTATTGCAGGAGTTTTTAGGATACCATTTGGGGCAATTCCTAATGTTCAACCCACAACTTTTATAGTTGCTGTAGTAGGTAATGTTTTTGGATCCTTTGTGGGATTTATAGTTGGATGTACAGCTGCTTTTATTTCCAATATATTTTTAGGACATTGGACCATGGACTATATGGCAGATGTTTGCATGGGGAATTATAGGTGCAGCTTCAGGACTAGTAAGGAAAAAGATTAAAATGGAATATTTCTCTATAATCTGTTTTGTTTA
>NZ_HF951987.1:0-654 GCF_000430995.1 Thermobrachium celere DSM 8682 | reverse complement strand
TAGTCTCTCCTCTCTAGTATAAGGTGAATGTGTCATTGATGCTGGATGTTGAATCAATGTCTCTGCATCCCCTAAGCTTACAGCTAAAGTACATACTTTACATGAATTTAATACTTTTATACCTTCTTCTACTCCACCATTTAATTCAAATGCTATAATTGCTCCTGGAAGTTTCATTTGTTCTTTAGCAAGTTCATATTGTTCAAAGCTTTCAAGTCCAGGATAATATACCTTTTTAACAGCCTTGTGTTCTTCTAAGAATTTTGCCACTTTCATTGCATTGCTACAATGTCTTTCCATTCTAATTTCTAGATTAAACAATTATACTGTTGGTTGGGTGGACTGGAACTTAATATTAGACACAATGGGAGGACCCAACCATGTTGGTAATTACTGCGATGCCCCAATTATTGTTGATACAGAAAATGATAGAGTATATTACCAAAGTTCCTATTATTATATAGGTCACTTTAGTAGATTTAATAAAAAGAGGAGCCAAGAGAATAGGGTTTAAAAATCCTTATRAGGATCTTGAGGTAACAGCAATTTAAAAATATTGATGGAACTGTGGTAGTTGTTGTTATGAATAAGACAGATAAGGATATTTATTTTAAATTAAAATCTGAAGATGGAGTAGCAGATTTTAATAGTTTA
>NZ_HF951986.1:8891-9317 GCF_000430995.1 Thermobrachium celere DSM 8682 | reverse complement strand
ACTGCAACAATTTCTGACTCCTTATACACGTCTACCCCATAACCAATATTTTTAAGCTTCTCTCCAAGCATTACCCTTGTTGCTATTTCAACTATTGGAACACCTGTTACCTTACTTATAAAAGGAACTGTTCTTGATGCTCTTGGATTTACCTCTATTACATAAAGTTCATCCTTATACTCTATAAACTGAATATTTATCATTCCTTTAATTCCTATTGCCTTTGAAATCCTTTTGTTATACTCTAAAACTTTATCCTTATTTTTTGAAATACTTTGAGCTGGATATATAGTTATACTATCTCCTGAATGTATTCCTGCACTTTCTAAGTGTTCCATTATACCAGGGATTAAAACCTCTTCACCATCTGAAATAGCATCAACCTCAATCTCTCTTCCACATATATATTTATCAATCAGTACAGGA
>NZ_HF951986.1:5921-6453 GCF_000430995.1 Thermobrachium celere DSM 8682 | reverse complement strand
TGTATAGGCAGGKCTTATTATTACAGGATAGCCTATTCTCTTTGCAAATTTTATTCCATCCTCGAGGTTTGTAACAATCTCACTTTCAATTATTGGCTGATTAATCTTTTTCATAAGCTCCCTAAAGAGCTCCCTNTAAAACTTCCCCACGCTTTATGGCTTCAATCTTTGTACCTATAACATTAACATTATATTTTTGAAGTATCCCTTTTCATAAAGTTCAACCGCTAAATTTAGTCCTGTCTGTCCACCCATTCCTGCAAGTAGTGAATCTGGCCTTTCCTTTTCTATTATCCTCTCTAAAACCTCTACTGTTAAAGGTTCAATGTACACCTTATCTGCAACCTCTTTATCCGTCATAATGGTGGCAGGATTTGAATTTACCAGTACAACCTCTATTCCTTCCTCTTTTATAGCCATACAAGCCTGTGTTCCTGAATAATCAAACTCTGCTGCTTGTCCTATAACTATTGGTCCTGAACCTATAACAAGTACCTTTTTTATATTCCTATTTAGTGGCATAGTATCCCTC
>NZ_HF951986.1:3007-3576 GCF_000430995.1 Thermobrachium celere DSM 8682 | reverse complement strand
CATTTCCATAATATATAAGTCCCCTTAAAGGCATATTTAKATAAAATTCCTTCATCATTTTAGCCTGTACATTATTTTCATCAACATCTAGCATTTGAACTAACTCTTTAGTAACTCTTTCCTTTTCTGTTTTAATTACATCCATAATAGTTGAATTTATATGATTACATTCTTTTTACTTTTTGTCTATTCTTTACCTTTATACTACCTTCAAGTCTTATGTCTCTTGAGCTAGATCCTATAAGTATTTTATATTCTCCCTCTTCAACTAAAAAACTATTAAATTGTTCATCAAAATAACTTAAATCATCTACCTTTATTTTTAAATTTACTTCCCTCTCCTCTCCAACATCAAGTTCTATCTTTTCAAATTCCTTTAATTCTTTAATAGGTCTTTCTAATGGAGGAATAAATATGATTAGAAACTACTTTGAAAAACTTCCTAAAATTGCACAAGATGTGTTTGTTGCTGAGTCTGCTGACATAATTGGTGATGTAGAAGTAAAAGAAGGCAGTAGTATTTGGTATAGAGCTGTTTTAAGAGGGGATATAAATAAAATTTTAATAGG
>NZ_HF951986.1:0-591 GCF_000430995.1 Thermobrachium celere DSM 8682 | reverse complement strand
TAATTTTCCATTTACTATAACAGAAGATACTAAAAATAAAATAAAGGTTAAGGATAACAATAAGGAATATACAATTTCAGAAATAAAAATTGATGAATCAACAAAAGTTGAAAATAAAGCAAGACGTTTATCAATTATTCTAGATGAAAAAATTTCACTTGATAAAGCAATAAATGTAGAATTTATTGGATACGGCACTAAAGCTGCTACATTCGGACAAATATTTAGTTCAAAGGAATTTGATGAATTATACTTCTACTCAGGAGATGACCTAGGAGCAAACTATACAAGTTACAAAAACTACATTTTAAAGGTTTGGGCACCTACTGCAAGTGAGGACAAAACTTGTCATATATTACAAAATGGAATGATACTCAAGGACAAAGAATATAGTATAGAAAAAGGAAGAAGTTAAAGGGGTTTGGTCCTATACACTTGATGGTGACCAACATGGAACAATATATACCTATAAGGTTAAAATAGGAGAAACTTGGAATGAAGCAGTAGACCCATATGCTAGAAGCGTTACAGTAAATGGTGATAAAGGTGTAGTTATAGATTTATCTAAAACAAATCCTGAAAAATGGAACC